>CAVWKE010000001.1:0-17396 GCA_963755555.1 Vulcanimicrobiota bacterium
TGGCGCCCGTACTGGGGCCGCGGGATCGCCACCGAGGCGGCGCGATTGCTCTCGGACCATGTGCTGCGAGGCTTGCTAATTCGCCGGCTCGAGGCCAGCGTGTTGCGCCCAACGCCGCATCGGCGAGGGTCTTGGAAAAAGCCGGCTTCTCGCACGAAGGAACCTTGCGCGCAGCTTACGTCGATCCCAATGATGAAGTCTGCGATGCATTGGTGTTTGCCAGGGTGCGCCCAGCAGCCGAACGGCCCGCGGAGTCCGGCGTTCACGGTCCGATTGCGCCGTAGCAACTTGGCGGCGTTACCGTCGTGCCCATGGAGATTACGTGGAAACCGGTCCACGGCCACGACGTTTCTCGTGGCCGGCTGCCCGCCAGCGCCTTCGCCTTTCCGAGCGAACGCAAGGAACCCCTGACGGATGCCGCGCACGTGCGCAGTGCGGTTGCGCGCTTCGCACAAGTTGACGGCGTCACGGACGACGAGCGCACGCAAGCGTTTGCGAATCTTAAGGCGGCCGCGGCGTACTTCGGGGTTACGGTCGGGGCGAAGAGCTGGCACGACCTCGTCGGGTAATCCTGCCGCGCGTGAAAAGAGTGCTTTTGCCTGCCGAGCGTCGTAGTAAGGCGGGTTGTGGTTTTGAGAACGGACGCCGACGCGGCAGACGGGGCGGTCGATAGCTGGCTCGAGCGCCTCGACGTGGCCTCCTCCGGCGGCGCGCCGGTTTCGCGCACGCACGTTCGTTACGTTCTAGCGCGCCGCGAAGTGTATTACGTGCCGAGGCTCGAGTTCGAAGCCTACGCGGCGACCGTGCTGCGCGACGGGACGATCGCAAATTTACGCCGGGTGGACATTCTCAACGTCGCCAATTGGGCGGTTCGTACGTCACGGCCGCCGACCGGACGATCGCCCGCGTCGCCAGCGTGAGCGGCGTCATGCGGCCGGCGCTGTCGGCGTCCTCGCCGCCGATCCTCGGGACGTTGCTCGAACTCGCAATCGAAACGGGGCGCCTATACTGGGAGTCGCCCTCGGAATCCGCCGCTCAGACGCCGCGACATCCAAACCGCGCAACTGGTCTGGCGAATCGATTCCGACGACCGCCGCCGACCCGGACTCGAAGGACGAACGCGTGCGGTCCTGCTGGCGGCTCGACCCGTGTGGTACGTCGATCCGGCGACGATGGAGGCCGGCGCGGTGGACCTCGGAATCGGCGCCGATCTGGCGGCCATCGCCGTTTCGTCGCCCGCGCTGACGGCCCGCCAAGCGGACCGCTCGCAAATCGCCTGGCGGCGGGCCATCCCGCCGGTCGCAAACGCTCCGGTGGGACGGTCAACGAGTGAGTTCGTCAACGCCGAGCCCGTACCGCTTCTCCGGCTGGCCGTCGCTGAGCAACGATATGCGGAGCTGCGCTTTGGCTACGGCGACCGCACGGTGGGCGGCGACGATCCGGAAGATGCCTTTGAAATCGGCGCCGCCGGTTCGGAAAAGATTTGGCCGCGCCGGCGTGACGCCGAGGCGCGCGCGAGAAAGCGACTGTTCGACCTTGGTTTCGAGCCGGCGGATGCCGGCCGGTTGGTCCTCGACGGCGAGCCGGCGTGGGCGCGATTCGTCCACGTCGAACGCGAGCGGCTTCGTCAAGCGGGTTGGCGCATCGAAACCGCACCGGATTTTCGGCTGACGATTGTGGAACCGGATGGCGACTGGGATGCCCGGTTCGTCGAGAACGAAAATCGCTGGTTCGACCTCGACCTCGGCATTACGATCGCCGGAGAGCGTGGCGGTTTCGGTTCTCGTGCGGGCGCTGCGCGATCGCCCGGCGGGGGGCGCTCGTCTCGCCGAAAGCGGCCCGCTTTTCGCGCGCCTGCCGAGCGGCGCGTACGTCGCGCTTCCGGCCGAGCAGGATCGAACGCCTGGTCAGCGCGCTGGTCGAGCTCTTCGATGCCGATCCGCTCACGCCGGAGGGACGCCTTCCGTTGACGCCGGCGCACGTAGGGCTGCTCGACGAGACCCTGCGGGCAACCGGCTTCGACTGGCACAGCGCGCCCCAGCTTCACGCACTGGTCGAGCAGCTCGCCGCGTTGCCGTGCCGGCCGACCAGCGCTTCCGCCCGAGTTTCGCGGAACGCTGCGCGGATATCAGCACGACGGCGTAGCCTGGCTGCAGACGTTGCGCGAGCACGGCTTCGGCGGCGTTCTGGCCGACGACATGGGGCTTGGCAAAACCGTGCAGCTGCTCGCGCACGTCGCGATCGAACAAGCGCGCGGGCGGCTGAACGCGCCGGTGCTCATCGTTGCCCCGACCAGCGTGCTGCCCAACTGGCGCGCGGAGATCGCGCGCTTCACGCCGCGGCTGCAAGTCTCGTGCTGACGGGCTCGGCGCGCCGATCTTTTCGCGCGGATCGGTGGCACCGACGTCGTGCTGACGACGTACGCGTTGCTGCAACGCGACACCGACGCGCTGCTGCCGCGAGAATGGTAGATCGCGGTGCTCGACGAAGCGCAGGCGGTCAAGAATCCGCGATCAAAGGCGCGCATTACGCGCGCCGCTGCGCGCCGACCAGCACTAGCGCTTACCGGAACGCCAATCGAGAACCACCTCGACGAGCTGTGGTCGATTTTCACGTTCGCCGTCCCGGTGCTCTTGGGCGATCGCGCGGCGTTTACGCGCCATTCCGCACGCCGATCGAAAAGCGCGGCGATCGCGCGCGCCGTAGGTTCTGGCCGCGCGGGTTCGGCCCTTCCTGTTGCGCCGCACGAAAGGGAGTGGAGCCGATCTGCCGGAGAAAGCCGAGATCGTGCCGCATCGAGCTCGACGGCGCGCAGCGCGACCTCTACGAGACGATCCGCATGGCGATGCACGAGCGCGTGCGCGAGGAGGTGGCCGGCGCCGGGTCGCGCGCAGTCGCATCGTCGTACTCGACGCGCTGCTGAAGCTGCGCCAGGTCTGCTGCGATCCGCGACTGGTCAAGTGCCGGCCGCGCGCGCACGTCAAAGATTCGGCCAAGCTCGAAGCACTGCTCGACATGCTGCCCGAGTTGATCGACGACGGGCGGCGCATCCTGCTCTTTTCGCAGTTCACCTCGATGCTCGATCTCATCAAGCCGGAGCTGCCGCGTCGCAACATCGCGTTCGTGGAGCTGCGCGGCGAGACGCGAGACCGCGTGACGCCGGTGGAGCGCTTTCAGGCGGGCGAAGTGCCGCTGTTTCTGATCAGCCTCAAGGCCGGCGGCACCGGGCTCAATCTCACCGCGGCCGATACGGTCATTCATTACGATCCGTGGTGGAATCCGGCCGTCGAGCGCCAGGCGACCGACCGCGCGCATCGCATCGGACAAGAGCACCCCGTCTTCGTCTATCGCTTGGTAACCGTCGGTACCGTCGAAGCGCGCGTACTCGAGATGCAAGTGCGCAAGGCCGCGCTGGCCGGCGGAGTCTTCGACGACGCTGCTGGACCCGGGGGCGGGACGCCGGAGGAAATCGAGAGTCTTTTCGCTCCCTTGACCTAAAATGTAGCGCCTGCCGGCGAGCGCCCACCCGGGGTGCGAGCCTCGGGCGTCTCAGTCGTGCATCGCGTTATCGCGCCGTTTCTTGGCCCATGTTGAAGCGCTTCATGTCGAGAACACCGCGACGATCGCGCACGCCGCGCCGAACGGTGTAGCCGCCGTCTAGCCTCCGTCCCGAAACCAAGTAACAGCGGCCGGGATACCCCGCTAGCAACTCTTTCGAAAGCGGGTCAATCAATCCGGCGCTAAAATCGGTCCGCTGGAGCGCCATGGACGGCCCGTAACCGGCCGCCAGTGAAGTGAAGCAAACGGTGTGGATGCAGCGCGAGCCTGGCATGCGTGCGCATAGAACCGGCCCAAAGCCTGTTATGAAAATGAATGCCAGGCGTATGGCATCGGCATCCGTTATCGTAGCGCGTTACGCATCATCGTCTTTCATGCCCCAACGCTTTCGCGCCGCCTTGATCGCGATCTCGCGCCGGCGCTCGGGTGTCAGCGCCTCGGCTCTCGCCGGGCCGCCAGTTTTGCCGCCCCTGCGCCCAGAGGCGACCGCCGCCCGGTTCTTCTTGGGCTTAGGTGCAGCAGTCGTCGGCGGGACCAGCCGGAGATTTGGGCGCTCCGCAACCGTCGCCTCGGGCACTGCGCGGACGGCGTGAGGGCCAGAATCGGCGGGTGCTTTCTTTATTAACGTTGAGCCCATCCCAAAAGCGTATCACGAAAGTTGGCTCAGGCATCGCTGCGACTAAAATCTAAGTGACCCAATACCCGGAAGGAGGGTTCCTTGACGCTCTTGACGACGGGGTGCTAAACTCGTACCCTATGCCCCGGGGCGAATAAGCCGCAATAGTATCTAAGGCGGGTCATCTCTGCAGTCGTAGAGCGTGAGCTCGTCTTTTCTCCGTGCCCCAATCTCCGCCCCAGCCAAGCGCACTTCCTTTTTTAAAGCACTGGTACAAGAAAGAGAGTAATGGCAAAGACGACCGCTCCGAAGTCCCCGCGAAGAGCTCCGCAGGCACCAAGGGCAAGTCGAAACGCGCGGCCGCCGGGCCGTGACGAACGGCGCCTACGAACCATGCCGGCCACCTTCCCGATGCCGACCGGGGCGTTCACGGTCGAGCAGCCCCCCGATCCGGGCCCGAAGCGCACCCGTCACCCGTTTGCGAAAATTCCGGATGTCCTCGAAATCCCCAACCTCATCGATTTGCAGAAGGCGAGCTTCGACTGGTTCAAGACCGAGGGCTGAGCCGAGGCGTTCGCCTCGATTTCACCGATCAAGGACTTCACCGGCAATTGATCCTCGAGTTCGGCGAGCATAGCCTCGGGGAACCGAAGTATTCGATCGAAGAGTGCCGCGAGCGCGATATGACCTATAGCGCCCCGCTGCGGGTACGCGTGCGCCTCATTACCGCCGAATCGGGCGAAATCAAGGGCATCCCCGACCAGGAGATTTTCATGGGCGATTTTCCGCTCATGACCGATAAGGGCACCTTCATGATCAATGGTGCCGAGCGAGTAATCGTCAGCCAGCTCGTGCGCTCGCCGGGCGTCTATTACAGCCAGGATTCCGATACGAATTCGCGCCCGACGTTGACGCCACGATTATTCCGAACCGTGGCGCGTGGATCGAGTTCGAAACCGATAACGGTACGAAGAACGACGAGACCGAGGGAACCATCGGCGTCCGCATCGACAAGAACCGCAAGATTTACGTCTCGACCTTCATCCGCGCCCTGTCGCGCCCGGACTCGGGCTTCGATTGGGAAGGCGACGAGGCGATCCTCAAGCTGTTCGGCGACAGCCCGCTGGTGCGCAACTCGATCGATAAAGACAAGGACGTCAGACGCGTGAAGATGCGCTCAAAGAGATCTACAAGAAGCTGCGTCGGGCGAGCCGAGAACGCGGAAAACGCTGAGAAGCTGCTCGAGTCGTTGTTTTTCGACGATAAACGCTACGATCTTGCGGCGTTGGCCGCTACAAGCTCAATGCGAAGTTTGATTATCGGATTGAAAACCCGGACGGGGATGAGCGGGTCCCAAGCCGAGCGTCGTGATCGACGAATACGCCGACGCTGGGTTGAAGATGCCGGCGATCGAGACGCGCTGTCTCACTCGCGCCGACATGATCGCGGTGATTCGCCGCCTGATTAAAGTCGCCACCGGCGTCGTGGTCAAAGACGACATCGATCATCTCGGGAACCGTCGCGTGCGTTCGGTCGGCGAACTGCTGCAAAATCAGTTTCGCGTCGGGTTGCTGCGCCTCGAACGGGTCGTGCGCGAACGCATGACCGTGCAAGACATCGAAACGGTCACGCCGCAGGCGCTGATCAACATCCGGCCGGTGGTCGCGGCGATCAAAGAGTTCTTCGGTTCGTCGCAGCTCTCGCAGTTCATGGACCAAACCAACTCGCTGGCCGAGCTCACCCACAAGCGCCGTCTGTCGGCGCTCGGGCCGGGCGGCCTGTCGCGCGAACGCGCCGGTTTCGAAGTGCGCGACGTTCACCACTCGCACTACGGCCGCATCTGCCCGATCGAAACGCCGGAAGGCCCGAACATCGGTCTGATCGGTTCGCTTGCCACCTACGGGCGCGTCAATCGCTTCGGTTTTATCGAGACGCCCTATCGCGTCGTCCGCGAAGGCGTCGTTACCGACGAGATCGTGTATCTCACGGCCGATCGCGAAGACGAATACATCATCGCGCAAGCCAATACGCCGGTCGATCCGGTCAGCGGCAAAATCCTGAGCGATTCGGTCGTCTGCCGCTACGCCGAAGAGTACATCGAAGAGCCCGCCGCGCGCGTGCAGTTCATGGACGTTTCGCCCAAACAGATCGTCTCGGTGGCGACCGCCTTGATCCCGTTCCTCGAGCACGACGATGCCAATCGCGCCCTGATGGGTGCGAACATGCAGCGTCAGGCCGTGCCGTTGCTGCGTCCCGAAACGCCGATCGTCGGCACCGGCATGGAGTATCGCGCCGCTAAAGACCGGGCAGCCTGATCGTGGCCGACGATGCCGGCACGGTTATGTCGGTCGATGCCAAGGGCGTGCTCGTCAAGAACGACGAGGGCGTCGAGAAACTGTACGAGTTGCGAGTTCGTGCGCAGCAACGCCGGCACGTGCATCAATCAGCGTCCGATCGTCTCGAGGAGACCGAAGTCGTGGCCGGACAGGGTGCTGCTGATGGACTGTTGTCGGACGAAGGCGAAGCCCGCGCTCGGCCAACGCGCCGACGGTTTCATGCCGGCAAGGTCAGCTACGAAGACGCGATCTCGATCAGCGAGCGGATGGTCAAGGAGAACGTGCTTTACCTCGATCAACATCGAAGAGTACGAGCCGCGAGGCGTGATACCAGCCTGGCCGAAGAAATCGACCTCACCCCCCAACGTCGGCGAGGACGCCTCGAAGATCTCGACGAGCGCGGTATCATTCGCATCGGAGCCGAGGTTCGCCGGAGACATCTGGTCGGCAAGGTGACGCCCAAAGGTGAAACGGAGCTGACGGCCGAGGAAAGCTCTGCGAGCGATTTTCGGCGAGAAGTCACGTGAAGTACGCGATACGATCTGACGTTCCGCAGGCGAAAAGGAACATCATCGACGTCAAGGTATTCCTCGCGAAAACGGGGATGAGCTGTCGCCGGGCGTTAACCACTGGTGCGGGTCTACGTCGCTCAAAAGCGCAAGATTCTGCAAGGCGACAAAATGGCCGGACGCCAGGAACAAGGTGTCATCGCCAAAGTATCTTCCCGAGGAAGACATGCCGTACATGGAGACGGCAGTCCGGTCGATATCGTGCTCAATCCGCTAGGGGTTCCGTCCCGTATGAACCTCGGACAGATCATGGAGATCACCTCGGATGGGCGGCTCGCATGCTCGGCATGAGCGTCGCGACGCCGGTGTTCGACGGCGCACACGCCTAGGACATCGCCGAGTGGCTCCAGGATGCGGGCTTGCCGAGCGATGGTAAGACGTGGCTGCGCGACGGCCGCTCGGGGAGCGGTTTTCGCGGCCGATCACGGTCGGCTTGATTTACATGCTCAAGCTCGCGCATTTCGTCGACGACAAGATCCACGCACGCTCGACCGGTCCGTACTCGATGATTACGCAGCAGCCGCTGGGCGGTAAAGCGCAGTTCGGCGGTCAGCGTTTTGGCGAGATGGAAGTGTGGGCTCTGGAAGCCTACGGCGCCGCGTACACCCTGCAGGAGTTGCTCACGGTCAAGTCCGACGACGTCGTCGGCCGCGTGAAAACCTACGAGGCGATCGTCAAGGGCGAGAACGTCATGGAACCGGGCGTTCCGGAATCGTTCAAGGTGCTGATCAAGGAGTTGCAGTCGCTCGCACTCGACGTCAAAGTGCTGACCGAGAACCGCGAAGAGGTGGAAATCCGCACGCCCGAAGACGAGATGGGCGAGAGCGAACGGCGCGAGTACGGCTTGCTGATGGGTGACGAACAGCCGGTCGTGTCGCAAACCGCCGTCGCTGCGACCGAGGCCGTGTCGGAAGTTGACGCCCCCGTGATTGCGGCCGAGGAAGAGGAAGAGGAGGAGATCGACGACAGCAAACCGCTCGACGCGACCGCTCCGCTTCCGGTCGCCCCGCCGCTGCCGCGCGTCGCGGAGGTGGATGCCGAGGAACCCTTCGAGGAAGTGGCCGTAGAAGAAGAGGTCGAGGAGGGCCCGCAGGGCTACGAACTCGAGGAGGAAGACGAAGAGACCTACGAAGAGGATAAACCCGCGTTCGAGGAGGACGCCGACGAGCCGCCGTTCGTCGAGAATCCCAGCGAAGAGGAGTTCTAGCGCGTCGTCGGCGAGGGGCGTCTACCACCCCTCGCCGGCAGCGAGCTGCGCCTTGGAGAACCAGCTGCCATGAGCGAGACACCGCGAATTGGAATCGTCGGAACCGGACGCATGGGCGCCAACATCGCGCAGCGTCTCAAAGACGTTGGGTACGCGATTACGGCGCTCTACGATGCCCGCCCGGAGGCCGCTGCCCAGACCGCCGAACTCGTGGGCGGAGAGGCGACGCCGTCGCTAGCTCGGGTTACCGCCCTATCCGACGTCGTCGTTACGGTCGTAAGCGACGACGCCGCGATGTATGCGATCTTTTCCAAAGATGGCGACAGCCTGTTGCAGGGCGCCGATGGGAAGATCTTCGTCAACTGTGCCACGCTGACTCCGAAAGTCCACGTGGAGGTTCAGACGCGAGCCGAGGCGCATGGCGCCCGTTCGCTGGAGGCCTGTATGGCCAGCTCGATCCCGCAAGCCAGAAACGGATCGCTGTACCTGATGGTCGCCGGGCGCGAAGAGGTCTTCAACCGCGTCAAACCGCTTCTCGAGAAGATGAGCGCGTCGCTCAAATACGTCGGGGAAGCCGGGAAGGCCGCCGAGGTCAAGGCGCTCGTGAACATGGTTATGAACGTCAACACGGCCGGGCTCGCCGAAGGGCTTGGATTGGCCGACGCGCTCGGGCTCGATCTCGACCTGGTGCGCGAAATCTTCTCGCAGACCGGTGCGAATTTGCGCGTCCTAGAGACCGACGGAGCCGACATGCAGAACCGCGACCACGAAGTGTATTTCTCGGCCGAGCACGCCGCGAAGGATTCCGGCATCGCGCTGGCACTCGCGGCCGATGCCGGGCTCACGCTCCCGCTCGCGCGCGCGACCTACGAACAGTACGAACGGATGAAACGCCTCGGGTTGGGCGAACTCGACAAGTCCGGCGTCTCCGAACTCACGTTTATATCGCGTCATGGAAAGGAACCACTCGCCAATGCCTAGCACCGCGAACAAGCAAATTCCGTATATCAGCTCCCAAACCACCGGCCCGCTCGGCGCGGCCCATCTACCGCGGCTGTGGACGAAACTCACCTTGGGGAATGCCGGCCTGCTAGCCGACGGATGGGATCAATGTGGTCAGGGTTTCGATCAAATGACGATCGACGACCTCGGCCTGGACCGCGACAAAGTTGCGGAGTTCTTCCGCACGCGCAAGCCGACGTACGTCGAGTTTGAGGAGTACGTCGTTGGCCACGGCAAGACCGATCCGGAAACGATCCGCAAGCACAACGCGGCGATTCACGGCTACAATCACGCGCCCGAAACCGCCAAGAGCATGCGCGACGCCATGGGTCTGAAGGACGCCAACGTCAACGACGCGGTCACGCTCAACTCGCTCGACGATCTCCACGAGCTGCACAAACAAGTTCACGGCGGGTGACGTCGAGCCGGTTTGCGCTCGACGACGGCAACGCCACCACCGTAGAGCGGTGGGGCGAGCGCGGACCGCTGGTCGTGGCCGTTCACGGGATGACCAGCTCGCGAAAATCCTGGGAGCGGCTCGCGCGTCATTTGGACGGGCGCTTCCGCACGGTCGCCTACGATCAGCGCGGGCACGGCGACAGCGCCGCTTGCCCGGGCTCGATGGCGCTGGACCGTGGCCTGCGGGACCTGCAGAACGTCGTCGCGTCCCTCCAGGAGCCGGTCGACACGCTTGTCGGTCACTCTTGGGGCGGCGCGATCGCCATTTGGCGGCGGCGCAGCTGCCGGTGCGACGCGTCGTCGCCATCGATCCGATGATTCACCAAGCGCCGGACGCATGGTACGACGAGTACCTGCAAGAGCTGCGCGAACAGTTCGAGCTCACCGGTGAGGCGCGCGACGCAGCCGTACGGGCCGAGTATCACGACTGGGATCCGCTCGATGTCGCGGGCAAAGTGCATGCCGTGCACGCGATGACCAGCGAGCCCATCGAACGTTTGCGCGCCGAGAACTCGGCGGCAACCTGGAACCTGCAACCGCCGATTGCCGGCTTTACCCGGCCGCTGCTGCTAGCGATGGCGGCTCCGGGGGAAAGCATCAACGATGACGCGACGCTCGCACACGTCGCGCAATACCATTCCCCCCGCGTCGCGATTCGCAGCTTCCCGGGCGCCGGTCATAATCTGCACCGCACCGACTTTCGCGCGTTCGCGTGGACGCTCGACGAGTTTTTGACGCCGACCGATTAGGCGGCGCTTTCGCTCCCGGGCGGTTCGAGTTCGGCGGCGTTCGCGAGCGGGCCGCGGTCGGTCGTCAGGCAGTCGCAAGCCCGAAAGGCCTCGTTCGACGAGCGCCTTGGCGGATGGGTCGTCGCCGCAGATGGGAATGTTCGCGCCGGGCTGCGGTATCACGACGAGGGCTCGTACGACGGCATGCGAGTCCAATTTGTGGGCGAGCAACTCGGCACCCCGATGCGGCGCCGGTGGACCCCCCTCGCGAGCATCGACGATGACGCTTTCCGTACCCCCGCCCATGGCGGTAATGGCACGATCGGCGTCCCGGCGAGCCGACGCCAAAACGAGCAGCTCGCGCGTCATCGCTTGATTGTACGGCGTCTCCGGAACGGCGCCGATAGCGGCAGCCGTGCGCTTGGCAACTTCGCCGTCACGCGGATCACCGACCGTGACGTCGTGGCCTCCGGAAATGAGCAGGCGCCCGATGGCCGCCGCGCGGTCGTTCGAACCAATAATCCCAATCTTCATGCCCCCATCCTACCCATCGCTTGTGGGGGAGATTCTCAGCTCGGGCTCAGCCGCGGCGCTCTTCCTGGGGTTCGGCCGCGCCGGTCTTGTGCAAATGCCGCCGGAGGAGTAAAATATCCGTCTGTGCCTTGAGGCGCGCGGCTAGCAGCAACGGTGGGTCCCCTTACGTGCCAACGTGAGACGGGCACCCTGCGTCAGCGGCGGTCCGGCGGCGGCTCGGCACCCGACGGAGTCCCTTGAACCTGATCGACGTCAACAACTTCGACGCAATGCGCATCGGCCTCGCGTCCCCGGAGCAAATTCGGGCGTGGTCGTTCGGCGAAGTCAAGAAGCCCGAAACGATCAACTACCGGACGCTCAAGCCCGAGCGCGACGGTCTGTTTTGCGAAAAGATCTTCGGACCGACCAAAGACTGGGAATGCCACTGCGGAAAGTACAAGCGCATTCGCTTCAAGGGGATGATCTGCGACCGCTGCGGCGTCGAGATCACCCGCGCGAAAGTGCGCCGCGAGCGCATGGGGCACATCGAGCTGGCGACTCCGGTCAGCCACATTTGGTACCTCAAGGGGGTACCCAGCCGGATCGGCATTTTGCTCGACATGTCGCCGCGACAGCTCGAGAAGGTGATCTATTTCGCCGCCTACGTCGTGATCGATCCAGGCGACACGACCTTAACCAAACGCGAAGTTCTCTCGGAGCAAAAATACCGCGAAGCGCGCGAGAAATTCGGCAACCGCTTCAAGGCCGGCATGGGTGCGGAGGCGATTCGCGAGCTGCTGCGGGATCTGAACCTGCGTCGCAATCAGGAAGACCTACGTAAAGAATTCAAGGAGACCACGGGCCAAAAGCGGCTTAAGGCGATCAAACGGCTCGAAGTCGTCGAAGCGTTCCTTTCCAGCGGCAACAAGCCGGAGTGGATGGTCATGGCCGCGGTGCCGGTGATCGCGCCCGAGTTGCGACCGATGGTCCAGCTGGATGGCGGTCGCTTCGCCACTTCGGATCTCAACGATCTCTACCGGCGCGTCATCAACCGGAACAACCGGCTCAAACGGCTGTTGGAACTCAACGCGCCCGAAATCATCATCAAGAACGAAAAGCGCATGCTCCAAGAAGCGGTGGACGCGTTGATCGATAACGGCCGCCGCGGGCGTCCCGTTACCGGCCCGAACAATCGTCCGCTCAAATCGCTTTCCGACATTCTCAAAGGTAAGCAAGGCCGATTCCGCCAGAACTTGCTGGGTAAGCGGGTTGACTACTCGGGCCGCTCGGTCATCGTCGTCGGCCCGACGCTCAAGCTGCATCAGTGCGGTTTGCCCAAAGAAATGGCGCTCGAGCTGTTCAAACCGTTTGTGATGAAGAAGCTCGTTCACCGAGCGCTCGCACACAACATCAAAAGTGCGAAGCGAATGGTCGAACGCGTTCGGCCGGAAGTCTGGGACGTTCTCGAAGAGGTCATCAAAGAGCATCCGGTGTTGCTCAACCGAGCCCCCACGCTCCACCGGCTCGGAATTCAAGCCTTCGAACCGGTGCTCGTCGAGGGCAAGGCGATTCACTTGCATCCGCTCGTGTGCACGCCGTACAACGCGGACTTCGACGGCGACCAGATGGCGGTCCACTTGCCGCTTTCGGCCGGGGCTCAAGCCGAAGCGCGCATCCTCATGCTCTCGTCGAACAATATTCTGCTGCCGGCCTACGGCAATCCGGTTTCGATTCCGACCCAGGACATGGTTCTGGGCCTTTACTACCTGACGTTCCACCGCGACGAGTACTCGGGTCCCGCGAAAGCCGCCGTAGTCGACGACTACGAGCAGTTCGAGCGAACCACGAACAAGCACGCGCCCGCGGGCGGCGACGTTCCCGGCTCTATTCCGACGTTCTTCGATCCGTATGAGGCGGTGACGGCCTACGAAACCCACAACGTCGGCCTTCAAGAGTGGATGTTCGTTCGCTGGAAAGGCGAGATGGTCAAAACGACCATCGGCCGCGTGATCTTCAACATGGCCTTTCCGGAGCATTGGAATCACGCCTTCGTCAACAAGATCATCGACAAGGGCGCGCTGAAGAAGTCGATAACGGATTGCTACCGTAAATACGGTAACGCCGAAACCGCTCGCTTCCTCGACGCCATCAAAGACCTCGGATTCCACTTCGCCACCTTGTCGGGCACGACCGTATCGATTAGCGATATCATCGTCCCAACCGAGAAGTACACGATTGTTGACAAGGCCCAGAACGAGGTCGACGAACTCCATCGTCTCTTCGATCAGGGTTTCATCTCAGACGACGAACAGTACAACAAAACGATCGAGATTTGGTCGAAGGCCTCGGACGAGGTTACGACCGCCATGCAGGCGGCGCAGAATCCGCTCAATCCGGTGTTTATGATGGCAACGTCGGGCGCGCGCGGTTCGATCGCGCAGGTCAAGCAGCTCGGCGGAATGCGCGGACTCATGTCCGACCCGTCGGGCCGGATTCTCGAGATCCCAGTCAAGGCTTCGTTAAAAGAGGGCCTGACCGTGCTCGAATACTTCATCTCGACGCACGGAGCGCGCAAGGGTCTCGCCGACACCGCGTTGCGCACCGCGGACTCGGGCTATCTAACCCGGCGGCTCGTTGACGTCGCGCAAGACGTGATCGTTCGCGAGGAGGACTGCGGGACGAGCAACGGCATTACGGTGAGCGACATTCGCGTCGGCAAAGAGGTTATCGAGCCGCTGACCGACCGCATCATCGGACGCCGTTCGGCCGAAGAAGTTCGGCTCGAGCCCAAACGCCCGACGACCGCAATCGTCGGACGCGGCGAAGAAATCGACGAAGAAAAAGCCAAGGCGCTCATCGATTCGGGCGTCGGACAGGTGAAGATCCGGTCCGTACTAACGTGTCAGTCGAAGTACGGCGTGTGTTCGCTTCGTTACGGGCGCGATCTCGCCACCGGAAACAAAGCCGACATCGGAACGGCGGTCGGAATCATCGCCGCCCAGTCGATCGGCGAACCCGGAACGCAGCTCACCCTGCGGACGTTCCACACCGGCGGCGTGGCCACCGAGGACATCATCACGGGTCTGCCGCGAGTCGAGGAAATCTTCGAAGCGCGCAAGCCCAAGGGTCAGGCCACGATCACCGAAGTGGCCGGCACGGTGAAGTTCGGCGAGGACCGCAACAAACGCATCATTCTCATCACCGACTCGACCGGCGAGGAACACGAGTACGACGTTCCGCACGGCACGCATTTGACGGTCCAGGAGGGGAGTCAAGTTCTGCCCGGCGACCAGCTCAACGAAGGGTCGCTCAACCCGCACGACATTCTGCGGATCAAGGGTGAGACGGCGCTTCAGAACTATCTGGTACAAGAAGTGCAGAAAGTCTATCGATCGCAGGGCGTCGATATCAACGACAAGCACATCGAGGTGATCGTCCGGGCGATGCTGCGCAAGGTGAAGATCGTCGAAGGCGGCGACACGCTCATGCTGCCGGGACAGCTGATCGAGGCGGCGCAGTTCCACGAGGCCAACGAGCGCGTGCGCAAAGACGGCAAAGAGCCGGCAACGGCCAATCCGGTGCTGCTCGGCGTCACCAAGGCGTCGCTGGCGACCGAATCGTTCCTGTCGGCCGCGAGCTTCCAGGAGACCACGCGCGTGCTGACCGACGCCGCCATCAAGGGGAAGTACGATCCGCTGCTCGGGTTAAAGGAAAACGTGATCATCGGAAAACTGATTCCTGCGGGAACGGGCATGTCGCGCTATCGCAACGTCGAGATCGAGCCCGAAGGGCAAGACGTTGACGCCGACGGGCGGCCGCGTCAGGAGTACGAGATGGCGTTTGCCGGCATGACGGCCGACGACGCTGCCCTTGCCGAGGTCATGGGCGGCAACGGCGATGGCATGAGCCGATTGGTCAGCGCGTACGAGCGCAACCGCGAGCCTCTCGCGGTGCAGTACGAGGGCGAGTATGAGGATCACGTCGCCGTGACGGCGCCCCCGAAGAAAACCCAGTACGATCGACTCAAGGGTATCAACCCCGAAGACCTGTAAGGGTAGCGCGGTAAACGAAAAAGGCCCGGCAGCGATGCCGGGCCTTTTTCGATCCGGTGGAGCGTTACGCTATTCCGTCGCGCAGGGCTCGAACGGCAACCTGCGTGCGCGCCGTCAGGCTCAACTTTGCCAGAATGTGCGAGATATGATTCTTGACGGTCTTGTCGCTTAGCGCGAGGCGGTCGCTGATCTGTTTGTTCGAAAGCCCCTCGACGATCAGGCGAACGACCTCGAGCTCGCGATCGGAAAGGCGCGCGCGCATTTCGCTGCCATATGCGAAGCCATTGGGCGGCGCGCCGATCGACCGTTCGACGTCGCCGCTGCCGAAGCGCGTCAGCACGTCCATCAACTCGCCGATGGTGACGTCGCGCATTTCCGGGGCATCAAGCAGAGCAACCAGCACTGGCCGGCTCTGAAAAATCTGGTGCGCGGCCTCGAGAATTGCCGAATCACGGTCCTTAAGGTCCCCCGCGGCGGTGAACTTCCGGGTCGTCAAGAAGTGCCTCCCTCGTGTGCCTTTGTCCCTAGTATTCGCACTCGACCCCGTTTGTTTCCCGTAAGCTTATAATGGACCGATGCACGGGATCGTTCTGGCAGTCGCATTGGCCTTCGACGTCCTCATCTCTGCCGGGCACGAGGGACGCCCGGCCAGCTGCGCACACTATCCGCAGCGGCACTGTAACTTAGGCGCGGCCGGCGAGCGCGCGTGGACGCCGGTCGTCGCCGATGCGGCCACCCGCATCTTGCGGCGTCACGGCGTGACGGTGGCGCGACTGCCCGCCGATTTTGCGGGGAATTACGTGGTCGACGCGGCCGTTTTCATTCACTTCGACGGGTCGGCTCCGGCCTGCCAAGCGGCGCTTCGATTCGGCTTCCATCGCCCGCAGGACGCTCCGGCCGCGATCGCATGGCGGGAACTTTACGGCGGCTACTTTCCGTTTCGTTTTCAACCGGACAACTTTACGTCCGGCCTGCGCGACTACTACGCGTTCCGGCAGGTAGACGGGAGCAGCTTGACTCTCGTGCTGGAACTGGGCGAATATTACGTGCCCCGCGCAGCATGCGTGGCTGGCGCCGCGACTCCAATGGAAGGCGCGTTGCTGGCGCATTTTTTGAGCGAGCGCATCGGCAAGGGCAACGTGCCCGACCCCGGCGTTTATCGTGAACCGGAGGCTCGTCCTTGAGGTTTTCGCGGGAGCTTTCGCCGCCGCCGCGTCCGCGTGTCAGAGAGTGCTTGGCCAAGGCTGCGACCTACCCAATCGTGCTCGTCGTCGCACCGGCCGGCTACGGCAAGACTGCCGCGATGGATGAATACCTGGAGTCGCTCGAAGCGCACGTGCGAATCGACGTTCGCTCCAAGCACCAGACGCCCGCTGCGTTCGCACAAAGCTTGTGCGATGTCGTTCCGGAGGGCTATCGAGGTATCGCTGCGATCGACGGGTTAGAAATCGTGCAGCACGACCCGGAAATCGCGAAGCATCTAGTAGATGCGATCGAGGGTACAAAGTCGCGCGTAACCTGGATTTTGGCATCGCGCTCGAGCGACGGTCTGCCGATCGGCACGTGGCTGACCTATGGTGATTGCGAACGCATCATCGGTGCCGGTGACTTGCGGTTTACGCTTGAGGAAGCCGAAGGACTCACGCGTCACCTCGGCTGTGAGGCCAACGACGACGAGCTTGCCGGTGTGTTGGAGTTAACGGAAGGTTGGCCGGCGGCCGTCCACGTGGCGCTTCGCTCCGGTTCGCACCCGGGAGAGAACCATAAGCTGCTTGCGGCGGTTCGCGACGCGACTCAACGCCTTTGGGCGGAGCAAGTGTTTCCCGACCTGCGCGAACGCGAGCGCGATCTGCTGACGGTGGGCGCCCTCCTTCCGGAGATCGACGTAGGACTGTTGGTATTAGCCGGCTTTCCCGACGCACTCCAGATGCTCGAAAACGTTCGCCGGCGCACGTCGTTGCTGGAGGAGGGTGCCGGAGGCACGTACCGTTGCGCGACACTCTTTCGGGAGTTTTTACGCCAGCGCGCCGAACTGTCGGGAAAAGACGGACAACGCGTTCCTCACTTCCTCGCGGCACGCGCCCTCGAAACCGCCGGAAAGGTAGAGGCCGCGCTCGACGCTTACGGTGCCGCTCAGAAGAAGGCGGAAATTCTCCGCATGCTGGAACACCACGGATTCGATCTGCTCGAACGGGGGCGTGCCGACGTCGTATCCCGCGCCACAGAAGCTCTGACGGACGAGACCCGGCAAGGCAATCCGCGGATCCTTGCACTCCGCGGCGTAGTGCAGTCGCTGGCTGGCAACCCGGCCAGAGCTGAAGCACTTTTGCGCCGCGCCCTATCGCGCGCCAAAAAC
>CAVWKE010000002.1:0-20000 GCA_963755555.1 Vulcanimicrobiota bacterium
CTACCAGCTGTCGGCATATCCCAGCGGCGCGAAAGAGAACGGACCGCATGCGACCGGGGCAATCTTTCTTATCAACGCCTCGGCTGCCTCGCACCGGGCACTGGCACGTTGTCTCCAGGATGCCGAGTCGCTGGTGGAGCTTTCGGCTGGCGTCGAGTATTTGGCCAACCTCGATCTGATCGCCCGCTGCCCGTAGCGGAGCGCGCCCGCGAGCGTCGAAATGACGCCGCGCCATGTCCGAAACGCGCCTCGATCTCCGCACCGCGTTGGTCGTCGTTGACCTCCAGAAGGGGGTTGTCGACTAGCGACGATGCACCCCGTGCCAAGCGTCGTTGACAATGCGGCGCGCCTGGCCGCCGCCTTCCGTCGCGCCGGCCTGCCGGTCGTCCTCGTCAACGTGGCATTTGCGGCCGACGGCGGCGATCGTTCTCGCCCCGCTCGGACGTACCGTTTCCGAGCCGTTCGCTGCGGCGGACTTTGCGGACATCGTTGCGGAGCTGGATGCTCAACCAACGGACATTCGGATCACCAAGCATCAATGGGGCGCGTTCTACGGCACGGACCTCGACCTGCAATTGCGCCGGCGTGGTATTGCCGGCATCGTCCTGACGGGAATTTCCACGAGTATCGGAGTCGACTCCACGGCTCGCGGAGCTAACGAGCGCGCCTACAACATCACGTTTGCGAGCGACGCAATGACGGACGCAAACGCCGACTCACATCGTCACAGCCTCGAGCGCATTTTTCCGCGCATCGGCCAGGTTCGCACCACAGCCGAGATCCTCGGCGCCGTGGCGTCTTTGACCTCGAGCTGATTTTGCCAGGCCGCGGCGTGATGCGATCGACGCTCCAGGGAAGTCTCTGCCGGGTGAGGCCGTACCGTCTGCAGGACGTCGTGCCGCTGCAACGGTTGGCCGACGATCCGTTGGTCGCACGCTGGATGACCCGGCAGTTTCCGTATCCGTACACGCAATCGGATGCGCAAGGTTGGGTTGAGATGAACGTTTCTGACGCCGGCGAGCGGCACTTTGCAATCGAAGTAGACGGCAGCTATGCCGGCGGGATCGGTGCCGAACCGTGCGCCGGCGAGCGCACCGGAATGGCCTACTTCGGCTACTGGCTGGGACGCCCGTACTGGGGCCGCGGGATCGCCACCGAGGCGGCGCGATTGCTCTCGGACCATGTGCTGCGAGGCTTGCTAATTCGCCGGCTCGAGGCCAGCGTGTTTGCGCCCAACGCCGCATCGGCGAGGGTCTTGGAAAAAGCCGGCTTCTCGCACGAAGGAACCTTGCGCGCAGCTTACGTCGATCGCAATGATGAAGTCTGCGATGCATTGGTGTTTGCCAGGCTGCGCCCAGCGGCCGAACGGCCCGCGGAGTCCGGTGTTCACGGTCCGATCGCGCCGTAGCAACTTGGCGGCGTTACCGTCGTGCCCATGGAGATTACTTGGAAACCGGTCCACGGCCACGAGATTTCTCGCGGCCGGCTGCCCGCCAGCGCCTTCGCCTTTCCGAGCGAACGCAAGGAACCCCTGACGGATGCCACGCACGTGCGGAGTGCGGTTGCGCGCTTCGCACAAGTTGACGGCGTCACGGACGACGAGCGCACGCAAGCCTTTGCGAATCTTAAGGCGGCCGCGGCGTACTTCGGGGTTACGGTCGGCGCGAAGAGCTGGCACGACCTCGTCGGGTAATCCTGCCGCGCGTGAAAAGAGTGCTTTTGCCTGCCGAGCGTCGTAGTAAGGCGGGTTGTGGTTTTGAGAACGGACGCCGACGCGGCAGACGGGGCGGTCGATAGCTGGCTCGAGCGCCTCGACGTGGCCTCCTCCGGCGGCGCGCCGGTTTCGCGCACGCACGTTCGTTACGTTCTAGCGCGCCGTGAAGTGTATTACGTGCCGAGGCTCGAGTTCGAAGCCTACGCGGCGACCGTGCTGCGCGACGGCACGATCGCGAATTTACGCCGGGTGGACATTCTCAACGTTGGCAAATTGGGCGGTTCGTACGTCACGGCCGCCGACCGGACGATCGCCCGCGTCGCCGGTGTGAGCGGCGTCATGCGGCCGGCGCTGTCGGCGTCCTCGCCGCCAATCCTCGGGACGTTGCTCGAACTCGCAATCGAAACGGGGCGCCTATACTGGGAGTCGCCCTCAAATCCGCCGCTCAGACGCCGCGACATCCAAACCGCGCAACTGGTCTGGCGAATCGATTCCGACGACCGCCGCCGACCCGGACTCGAAGGACGAACGCGTGCGGTCCTGCTGGCGGCTCGACCCGTTTGGTACGTCGATCCGGCAACGATGGAGGCCGGCGCGGTGGACCTCGGAATCGGCGCCGATCTGGCGGCCATCGCCGTTTCGTCGCCCGCCCTGACGGCCCGCCAAGCGGACCGCTCGCAAATCGCCTGGCGGCGGGCCATCCCGCCGGTCGCAAACGCTCCGGTGGGACGGTCGACGAGTGAGTTCGTCGACGCCGAGCCCGTACCGTTTCTCCGGCTGACCGTCGCCGAGCAACGGTATGCGGAGCTGCGCTTTGGCTACGGGAACCGCACCGTGGGCGGCGACGATCCGGAAGATGCCTTTGAAATCGGCGCCGCCGGTTCGGAAAAGATTTGGCCGCGCCGGCGTGACGCCGAGGCGCGCGCGAGAAAGCGATTGTTCGACCTTGGTTTCGAGCCGGCGGATGCGGGCCGGTTGGTCCTCGACGGGGAGCCGGCGTGGGCGCGATTCGTCCACGTCGAGCGCGAGCGGCTTCGTCAAGCGGGTTGGCGCATCGAAACCGCACCGGATTTTCGGCTAACGATCGTGGAACCGGATGGCGACTGGGATGCCCGGTTCGTCGAGAACGAAAATCGCTGGTTCGACCTCGACCTCGGCATTACGATCGCCGGAGAACGGGTCGCACTATTGCCGATTCTCGTGCGGGCGCTGCGCGATCGCCCGGCGGGCGGTGCTCGTCTCGCCGAAAGCGGGCCGCTTTTCGCGCGCCTGCCGAGCGGCGCGTACGTCGCGCTTCCGGCCGAGCGGATCGAACGCCTGGTCAGCGCGCTGGTCGAGCTCTTCGATGCCGATCCGCTTACGCCGGAGGGACGCCTTCCGCTGACGCCGGCGCACGTAGGGCTGCTCGACGAGACTCTGCGGGCGACCGGCTTCGACTGGCAGAGCGCGCCCCAGCTTCACGCGCTGGTCGAGCGGCTCGCCGCGTTGCCGAGTGCCGGCCCGACCGCGCTTCCGCCCGAGTTTCGCGGAACGCTACGCGGATATCAACACGCCGGGGTCGCCTGGCTTCAAACATTGCGAGACTTCGGTTTCGGCGCGTTGCTGGCCGACGACATGGGGCTTGGAAAAACCGTGCAGCTGCTCGCGCACGCGGCGCTCGAACGCGCGCGCGGCCGGCTGAACGCGCCGGTACTGATCGTCGCTCCGACCAGCGTCGTGCCCAACTGGCGAGCGGAAATCGCCCGGTTCACGCCGCACCTGCGAGTCCTCGTGTTGACGGGTGCTCGGCGCGCCGAACTCTTCGAGCGGATCGGAGAATTCGACGTCGTGCTCACGACGTACGCTTTGCTTCGTCGCGATGCCGAAGCGCTGCTGCCGCGAAAGTGGTCGCTGGCGGTCCTCGACGAGGCGCAGGCGGTGAAAAATCCACGATCCAAAGTCGCGCATTACGCGCGCCGCCTCCTCGCCGATCAGCACGTCGCGCTTTCCGGAACGCCAATCGAAAACCACCTCGACGAACTCTGGTCGATTTTCGCGTTTGCCGTTCCGGCGCTCTTAGGCGAACGGGCGGTGTTTGCGCGACACTTTCGTACGCCGATCGAAAAGCGCGGCGATCTCGCGCGCCGCCAGGTTCTGGCGGCGAGGGTTCGGCCGTTCTTGCTGCGGCGAACGAAACTAGGAGTGGAGGCCGATCTGCCGCCTAAATCGGAGATCGTTGCTCGCGTCGAACTCGACGGAGCCCAGCGCGACCTCTACGAAGCGATCCGCCTGGCTATGCACGACCGGGTCCGCGAGGAGGTGGCTCGGCGCGGGGTCGAGCGCAGCCGCATCATCGTCCTCGACGCGCTTCTGAAGCTGCGCCAGGTTTGCTGCGATCCGCGGTTGGTGAAATTGCCGGCCGCGCGCGCCGTCAAAGGTTCGGCCAAGCTCGAGGCGCTGCTTGACATGCTGCCCGACTTGCTGGCCGACGGCCGGCGCATCTTGCTGTTTTCGCAGTTCACCTCGATGCTCGACCTCATCAAACCCGAGCTGCGGCGTCGCAACATCGCGTTCGTGGAACTGCGCGGCGCGACGCGCGATCGGGTTACGCCGGTGGCGCGCTTTCAGTCCGGCGAGGTTCCGCTCTTTTTGATCAGCCTAAAGGCCGGTGGTACCGGGCTCAACCTCACGGCGGCAGATACGGTCATCCACTACGATCCCTGGTGGAATCCGGCCGTTGAGCAGCAAGCGACCGACCGTGCCCACCGGATCGGCCAAGAGCACCCCGTTTTCGTCTATCGCTTGGTAACGGTCGGTACCGTCGAAGCGCGCGTACTCGAGATGCAAGCGCGCAAGGCCGCACTGGCCGGCGGAGTCTTCGACGACGCCGCCGGACCCGGGGGCGGGACGCCGGAGGAAATCGAGAGTCTTTTCGCTCCGTTGACCTAAAATGTAGCGCCTTGCCGGCGGTGCGCCCACCCGGATGCCGGCCTCGGGCGTCTCTCGTGCATCGCGTTATCGCGCCGTTTCTTGGCCCATGTTGAAGCGTTTCATGTCGAGAACACCACGGCGATCGCTCACGCCGCGCCGAACGGTGTAGCCGCCGTCTAGCCTACGTCCCGAAACCAAGTAACAGCGGCCGGGATGCCCCGCTAGCAACTCTTTCGAAAGCGGGTCAATCATTTCAGCGCTAAAATCGGTCCGCCCAGCGTGGTATTTCACGAGGTTTTCCTCCGTCATGAAATACACGCCGAAATCGCCGGGATGACTGTCGAAGATGAAGCGCTCGCCTCCAAGAAAGTTGAACGCCTGGACGTAGAGGTTACGCATCATCGTCTTTCATGCCCCAACGCTTTCGCGCCGCCTGGATCGCGATCTCGCGCCGGCGCTCGGGCGTCAGCGCCTCGGCTCTCGCCGGGCCGCCCTTCTTGCCGCCCCTGCGCCCCAACGCGACCGCCGCCCGGTTCTTCATGGGCTTCGGTGCAGCAGTTGTCGGCGGGACCAGCCGGAGATTGGGGCGCTCCGCTGCCGTTGCCTCGGGCACTGCGCGGACGGCGTGAGCGCCAGAATCGGCGGGTGCTTTCTTACTTGAGCGTTTAAGCTTCATCCCAAAAGCGTATCACGAAAGTTGGCTCAAGCATCGCTGCGACTAAAATCTAAGTGACCCACTACCCGGAAGGAGGGTTCCTTGACGCTCTTGACGACGGGGTGCTAAACTCGTACCCTATGCCCCGGGGCGAATAAGCCGCAATAGTATCTAAGGCGGGTCACCTCTGCAGTCGTAGAGCGTGAGCTCGTCTTTTTCTCGTGCCCCCAAGCTCCGCCCCAGCCAAGCGCACTTCCTTTTTATAAATCACTCGTACAAGAAAGAGAGTAATGGCGAAGACGACCGCTCCGAAGTCCCCTGCGAAGAGTTCCGCAGGCACCAAGGGCAAGTCGAAACGCGCGGCCGCCGAGGCCGTGACGAACGGCGCCTCACGAATCATGCCGGCCACGTTCCCGATGCCGACCGGGGCGTTCACGGTCGAGCAGCCCCCCGATCCGGGCCCCAAGCGCACCCGTCACCCGTTTGCGAAAATTCCGGACGTCCTCGAAATCCCCAACCTGATCGAGTTGCAGAAGGCGAGCTTCGACTGGTTTAAGACCGAGGGCTTAGCCGAGGCGTTCGCCTCGATTTCACCGATCAAGGACTTCACCGGCAATTTGATCCTCGAGTTCGGCGAGCACAGCCTCGGGGAACCGAAGTATTCAATTGAAGAGTGCCGCGAGCGCGACATGACCTATAGCGCCCCGCTGCGGGTACGCGTGCGCCTCATTACCGCCGAATCGGGCGAAATCAAGGGCATCCCCGACCAGGAGATTTTCATGGGCGATTTTCCGCTCATGACCGACAAGGGCACCTTCATGATCAACGGTGCCGAGCGAGTAATCGTCAGCCAGCTCGTGCGCTCGCCGGGCGTCTACTATAGCCAGGATTCCGACACGAATTCCCGCCCGACGTTCAACGCTACGATTATTCCCAACCGCGGCGCGTGGATCGAGTTCGAGACCGATAACGGTACGAAGAACGACGAGACCGAGGGTACCATCGGCGTCCGCATCGACAAGAACCGCAAGATTTACGTCTCGACCTTCATCCGCGCCCTGTCGCGCCCGGACTTGGGCTTCGATTGGGAAGGCGACGAGGCGATCCTCAAGCTGTTCGGCGACAGCCCGCTGGTGCGCAACTCGATCGATAAAGACAAGGACGTCAAGACGCGCGAAGACGCGCTCAAAGAGATCTACAAGAAACTGCGTCCCGGCGAGCCCGAGAATGCGGAGAACGCCGAGAAGCTGCTGGAGTCGCTGTTCTTCGACGAGAAGCGCTACGACTTGGCGGGCGTCGGCCGCTACAAGCTCAACGGCAAGTTCCACTACCGCATTGCGAACCCGGACCCGGACCAGCGCGTCGACAAGCCGAGCGTCGTCATCGACGAGTACGCCGATGCCGGGCTGGAAATGCCGGCCATCGAGACGCGCTGTTTGACCCGCGCCGATATGATCGCGGTGATTCGCCGGCTGATTAAGGTCGCCACCGGCGTCGTCGTTAAGGACGACATCGACCACCTCGGCAACCGTCGCGTCCGTTCGGTCGGCGAACTGCTGCAAAATCAGTTCCGCGTCGGATTGCTGCGCCTCGAACGGGTCGTGCGCGAGCGTATGACCGTGCAAGACATCGAGACGGTGACGCCGCAAGCGCTGATCAACATTCGCCCGGTCGTCGCGGCGATCAAAGAGTTCTTCGGGTCTTCGCAGCTGTCGCAGTTCATGGACCAGACGAACTCGCTGGCGGAGCTGACCCACAAGCGCCGTCTCTCCGCGCTCGGCCCCGGCGGCCTCTCGCGCGAACGGGCCGGCTTCGAGGTGCGCGACGTTCACCACTCGCACTACGGCCGCATCTGCCCGATTGAAACGCCCGAAGGTCCGAACATCGGCTTGATCGGTTCGCTGGCCACCTACGGCCGCGTAAATCGCTTCGGATTCATCGAGACACCGTACCGGGTCGTTCGGGAAGGCATCGTCACCGACGAGATCGTGTACCTGACGGCCGATCGCGAGGACGAGTACATCATCGCGCAGGCGAATACGCCGGTCGATTCGGTCGGCGGAAAAATCCTGAGCGACTCGGTCGTCTGCCGCTACGCCGAAGAGTATATCGAGGAACCCGCCCCGCGCGTGCAGCTGATGGACGTCTCGCCCAAGCAGATCGTCTCGGTCGCGACCGCGCTGATTCCGTTCCTCGAGCACGACGACGCCAATCGCGCGTTGATGGGCGCGAACATGCAGCGTCAGGCCGTGCCGCTGCTCCGTCCCGAGACGCCAATCGTCGGCACCGGCATGGAATATCGCGCCGCCAAGGACTCGGGCAGCCTGATCGTGGCCGACGAAGCCGGAACGGTTATGTCGGTCGATGCCAAAGGCATCTTGATCAAGGACGATGAGGGCGTCGAGAAACTCTACGACCTGCTGAAGTTCGTTCGCAGCAATGCGGGCACGTGCATCAATCAGCGTCCGATCGTGCTCGCTGGGCGACCGGTGCGTCGCCGGACAGGTGCTGGCCGACGGACCGTCGTCGGACCAAGGCGAGCTCGCGCTGGGCCAAAACGTCCTGGTCGCGTTCATGCCCTGGGAAGGCTACAACTACGAAGACGCCATCCTGATAAGCGAACGCATGGTCAAGGAAGATCGCTTCACCTCGATTCATATCGAGGAGTACGAGTGCGAGGCGCGCGACACCAAGCTCGGACCCGAAGAAATCACCCGCGACATTCCCAACGTCGGTGAGGACGCGCTCAAGGATCTGGACGAGCGCGGCATCATTCGCATCGGCGCCGAGGTTCGCCCGGAAGACATCCTCGTCGGCAAGGTGACGCCCAAGGGCGAAACGGAGCTGACGGCCGAGGAACGGCTGCTGCGCGCTATCTTCGGCGAGAAGTCACGCGAAGTGCGCGATACCAGCCTCAAAGTTCCGCACGGCGAAAAAGGCAAGATCATCGACGTCAAGGTGTTCTCGCGCGAGAACGGCGACGAGCTGTCGCCGGGCGTCAACCATCTCGTGCGCGTGTACGTCGCGCAGAAGCGCAAGATTCTGCAAGGCGACAAGATGGCCGGACGCCACGGAAACAAGGGCGTCATCGCCAAAGTGCTGCCCGAAGAAGACATGCCGTACATGGAAGACGGCGCGCCGGTCGACATCGTGCTCAATCCGCTCGGCGTTCCGTCGCGCATGAATCTCGGACAGATCATGGAGACGCACCTCGGGTGGGCGGCGCGCATGCTCGGCATGAGCGTGGCGACTCCGGTGTTCGACGGCGCGCACGCCGAAGACATCGCCGAATGGCTCCAGGACGCCGGGCTTCCGGCCGACGGCAAAACGTGGCTGCGCGACGGCCGCTCCGGCGAACGTTTCTCGCGGCCGATCACGGTCGGCTTGATCTACATGCTCAAGCTGGCGCATTTGGTCGACGACAAGATCCACGCGCGTTCGACCGGTCCGTACTCGATGATCACGCAGCAGCCGCTGGGCGGCAAGGCGCAGTTCGGCGGTCAGCGTTTCGGCGAAATGGAAGTCTGGGCGCTCGAAGCCTACGGCGCGGCGTACACGCTGCAGGAGCTGCTCACCGTGAAGTCCGACGACGTCGTCGGCCGCGTGAAAACCTACGAAGCGATCGTCAAGGGCGAGAACGTGATGGAGCCGGGCGTTCCGGAATCGTTCAAGGTCCTGATTAAGGAACTGCAGTCGCTTGCGCTCGACGTCAAAGTGTTGACCGAGAACCGCGAAGAGGTCGAAATCAAGACGCCCGAAGACGATATGGGCGAGAGCGAACGGCGCGAGTACGGCTTGCTGATGGGCGACGAACAACCGGTCGTGTCGCAAACCGCGGTCGCTGCGAGCGAGGTCGCCGTGCGAGGTCGAGCCGTCCCCGCGATTGCGGCCGAGGAAGAGGAAGAGGAGGAGATCGACGACAGCAAACCGCTCGACGCGACCGCTCCGCTTCCGGTCGCCCCGCCGCTGCCGCGCGTCGCGGAGGTCGATGCCGAGGAGGTCTTCGAGGAAGTGACCGCGAGGAAGAAGTCGAGGAGGGCGCGCAGGGCTACGAACTCGAGGAGGAAGACGAAGAGACGTTCGAAGAGGATAAACCGGGGTTCGAGGAGGACGCCGACGAAACGCCGTTCGTCGAGAATCCGAGCGAAGAGGAGTTCTAGGGTAGTGGGCGAGGCGTCGACCACCCCTCGCGGCAGCGAGCTGCGCCTTGGAGAACCAGCTGCCATGAGCGAGACACCGCGAATCGGAGTCGTCGGCACCGGCCGCATGGGCGCCAACATCGCGCAACGTCTCAAGGACGTTGGCTACACGATTACGGCGCTTACGATGCCGTTCGGAGGCCGCGGCCGAAACCGCCGAACTCATCGGCGGCGAGGCGACGACGTCGCCGGCTCGCGTCACCGAACTCTCCGACGTCGTCATTACGGTCGTCAGCGACGACGCGGCGATGTACGCGATCTTTTCCGAGGATGGCGACAGTCTGTTGCAGGCCGCCGAGGGGAAGATCTTCGTCAACTGCGCGACGGTGACTCCGAAAGTCCACGTCGATATTCAGCCGCGAGTGAGGCCCACGGCGCCCACTCGCTGGAGGCGTGTATGGCCAACTCGATTCCGCAGGCTCGAAACGGCTCGCTGTATCTGATGGTCGCCGGCCGCGAGCGGTTTAACCGCGTCAAGCCGCTGCTGGAGAAGGTGAGCGCGTCGCTGAAATACGTCGGGGAAGCCGGAAAGGCCGCCGAGGTCAGGCGCTCGTGAACATGGTTATGAACGTCAACACGGCCGGGCTCGCCGAAGGGCTTGGATTGGCCGACGCGCTCGGGCTCGATCTCGACCTGGTGCGCGAAATCTTCTCGCAGACCGGTGCGAATTCGCGTCTGAGACCGACGGAGCCGACATGCAGAACCGCGACCACGAAGGTGTATTTCTCGGCCGAACACGCCGCGGAGGATTCCGGCATCGCGCTGGCACTCGCGGCCGATGCCGGGCTCACGCTCCCGCTCGCGCGCGCGACCTACGAACAGTACGAACGGATGAAACGCCTCGGGTTGGGCTAATCTACAAGTCCGCGTCTCCGAACTCACGTTTATATCGCGTCATGGAAAGGAACCACTCGCCAATGCCTAGCACCGCGAACAGGGGAATTTCGCCATCAGCTCCCAAACCACCGGCCCACTCGGCGCGGCCCATCTACCGCGGCTGTGGACGAAACTCACCTTGGGGAACGCCGGCCTGCTAGCCGACGGATGGGATCAGTCTAGGGGTTCGATCAATGTACGATCGACGACCTCGGCCTGGACCGCGACAAAGTTGCGGAGTTCTTCCGCACGCGCAAGCCGACGTACGTCGAGTTTGAGGAGTACGTCGTTGGCCACGGCAAGACCAGATCCGGAAACGATCCGCAAGCACAACGCGGCGATTCACGGCTACAATCACGCGCCCGAAACCGCCAAGAGCATGCGCGACGCCATGGGTCTGAAGGACGCCAACGTCAACGACGCGGTCACGCTCAACTCGCTCGACGACCTCCACGAGCTGCACAACAAGTTCACGGCGGGTGACGTCGAGCCGGTTTGCGCTCGACGACGGCAACGCCACCACCGTAGAGCGGTGGGGCGAGCGCGGACCTGGCCGGTCGTGGCCGTTCACGGGATGACCAGCTCGCGAAAATCCTGGGAGCGGCTCGCGCGTCATTTGGACGGGCGCTTCCGCACGGTCGCCTACGATCAGCGCGGGCACGGCGACAGCGCCGCTTGCCCGGGCTCGATGGCGCTGGACCGTGGCCTGCGGGACCTGCAGAACGTCGTCGCGTTCCACCAGGAGCCGGTTGACACGCTTGTCGGTCACTCTTGGGGCGGCGCGATCGCCATCGGCGGGCGCGCAGCCGCCGGTGCGACGCGTCGTCGCCATCGATCCGATGATTCACCAAGCGCCGGACGCATGGTACGACGAGTACCTGCAAGAGCTGCGCGAACAGTTCGAGCTCACCGGTGAGGCGCGCGACGCAGCCGTACGGGCCGAGTATCACGACTGGGATCCGCTCGATGTCGCGGGCAAAGTGCATGCCGTGCACGCGATGACCAGCGAGCCCATCGAACGTTTGCGCGCCGAGAACTCGGCGGCTGCAACCGCCGATCTCCGGCTCGACCCGGCCGCCGCCAGCGATGGCGGCTCCGGGGGAAAGCATCAGCGATGACGCGAACGCTCGCACACGTCGCGCAATACCATTCCCCCCGCGTCGCGATTCGCAGCTTCCCGGCGGTCATAATCTGCACCGCACCGACTTTCGCGCGTTCGCGTGGACGCTCGACGAGTTTTTGACGCCGACCGATTAGGCGGCGCTTTCGCTCCCGGGCGGTTCGAGTTCGGCGGCGTTCGCGAGCGGGCCGCGGTCGGTTGTCAGGCAGTCGCAAGCCCGAAAGGCCTCGTCGACGAGCGCCTTGGCGGATGGGTCGTCGCCGCAGATGGGAATGTTCGCGCCGGGCTGCGGTATCACGACGAGGGCTCGTACGACGGCATGCGAGTCCAATTTGTGGGCGAGCAACTCGGCACCCCGATGCGGCGCAGGTGGACCCCCCTCGCGAGCATCGACGATGACGCTTTCCGTACCCCCGCCCATGGCGGTAATGGCACGATCGGCGTCCCGGCGAGCCGACGCCAAAACGAGCAGCTCGCGCGTCATCGCTTGATTGTACGGCGTCTCCGGAACGGCGCCGATAGCGGCAGCCGTGCGCTTGGCAACTTCGCCGTCACGCGGATCACCGACCGTGACGTCGTGGCCTCCGGAAATGAGCAGGCGCCCGATGGCCGCCGCGCGGTCGTTCGAACCAATAATCCCAATCTTCATGCCCCCATCCTACCCATCGCTTGTGGGGGAGATTCTCAGCTCGGGCTCAGCCGCGGCGCTCTTCCTGGGGTTCGGCCGCGCCGGTCTTGTGCAAATGCCGCCGGAGGAGTAAAATATCCGTCTGTGCCTTGAGGCGCGCGGCTAGCAGCAACGGTGGGTCCCCTTACGTGCCAACGTGAGACGGGCACCCTGCGTCAGCGGCGGTCCGGCGGCGGCTCGGCACCCGACGGAGTCCCTTGAACCTGATCGACGTCAACAACTTCGACGCAATGCGCATCGGCCTCGCGTCCCCGAGCAAATCGGGCGTGGTCGTTCGGCGAAGTCAAGAAGCCCGAAACGATCAACTACCGGACGCTCAAGCCCGAGCGCGACGGTCTGTTTTGCGAAAAGATCTTCGGACCGACCAAAGACGGGAATGCCACTGCGGAAAGTACAAGCGCATTCGCTTCAAGGGGATGATCTGCGACCGCTGCGGCGTCGAGATCACCCGCGCGAAAGTGCGCCGCGAGCGCATGGGGCACATCGAGCTGGCGACTCCGGTCAGCCACATTTGGTACCTCAAGGGGGTACCCAGCCGGATCGGCATTTTGCTCGACATGTCGCCGCGACAGCTCGAGAAGGTGATCTATTTCGCCGCCTACGTCGTGATCGATCCAGGCGACACGACCTTAACCAAACGCGAAGTTCTCTCGGAGCAAAAATACCGCGAAGCGCGCGAGAAATTCCGGCAACCGCTTCAAGGCCGGCATGGGTGCGGAGGCGATTCGCGAGCTGCTGCGGGATCTGAACCTGCGTCGCAATCAGGAAGACCTACGTAAAGAATTCAAGGAGACCACGGGCCAAAAGCGGCTTAAGGCGATCAAACGGCTCGAAGTCGTCGAAGCGTTCCTTTCCAGCGGCAACAAGCCGGAGTGGATGGTCATGGCCGCGGTGCCGGTGATCGCGCCCGAGTTGCGACCGATGGTCCAGCTGGATGGCGGTCGCTTCGCCACTTCGGATCTCAACGATCTCTACCGGCGCGTCATCAACCGGAACAACCGGCTCAAACGGCTGTTGGAACTCAACGCGCCCGAAATCATCATCAAGAACGAAAAGCGCATGCTCCAAGAAGCGGTGGACGCGTTGATCGATAACGGCCGCCGCGGGCGTCCCGTTACCGGCCCGAACAATCGTCCGCTCAAATCGCTTTCCGACATTCTCAAAGGTAAGCAAGGCCGATTCCGCCAGAACTTGCTGGGTAAGCGGGTTGACTACTCGGGCCGCTCGGTCATCGTCGTCGGCCCGACGCTCAAGCTGCATCAGTGCGGTTTGCCCAAAGAAATGGCGCTCGAGCTGTTCAAACCGTTTGTGATGAAGAAGCTCGTTTACCGAGCGCTCGCACACAACATCAAAAGTGCGAAGCGAATGGTCGAACGCGTTCGGCCGGAAGTCTGGGACGTTCTCGAAGAGGTCATCAAAGAGCATCCGGTGTTGCCATCGAGCCCCCACGCTCCACCGGCTCGGAATTCAAGCCTTCGAACCGGTGCTCGTCGAGGGCAAGGCGATTCACTTGCATCCGCTCGTGTGCACGCCGTACAACGCGGACTTCGACGGCGACCAGATGGCGGTCCACTTGCCGCTTTCGGCCGGGGCTCAAGCCGAAGCGCGCATCCTCATGCTCTCGTCGAACAATATTCTGCTGCCGGCCTACGGCAATCCGGTTTCCATTCCGACCCAGGACATGGTTCTGGGCCTTTACTACCTGACGTTCCACCGCGACGAGTACTCGGGTCCCGCGAAAGCCGCCGTAGTCGACGACTACGAGCAGTTCGAGCGAACCACGAACAAGCACGCGCCCGCGGGCGGCGACGTTCCCGGCTCTATTCCGACGTTCTTCGATCCGTATGAGGCGGTGACGGCCTACGAAACCCACAACGTCGGCCTTCAAGAGTGGATGTTCGTTCGCTGGAAAGGCGAGATGGTCAAAACGACCATCGGCCGCGTGATCTTCAACATGGCCTTTCCGGAGCATTGGAATCACGCCTTCGTCAACAAGATCATCGACAAGGGCGCGCTGAAGAAGTCGATAACGGATTGCTACCGTAAATACGGTAACGCCGAAACCGCTCGCTTCCTCGACGCCATCAAAGACCTCGGATTCCACTTCGCCACCTTGTCGGGCACGACCGTATCGATTAGCGATATCATCGTCCCAACCGAGAAGTACACGATTGTTGACAAGGCCCAGAACGAGGTCGACGGAACTCCATCGTCTCTTCGATCAGGGTTTCATCTCAGACGACGAACAGTACAACAAAACGATCGAGATTTGGTCGAAGGCCTCGGACGAGGTTACGACCGCCATGCAGGCGGCGCAGAATCCGCTCAATCCGGTGTTTATGATGGCAACGTCGGGCGCGCGCGGTTCGATCGCGCAGGTCAAGCAGCTCGGCGGAATGCGCGGACTCATGTCCGACCCGTCGGGCCGGATTCTCGAGATCCCAGTCAAGGCTTCGTTAAAAGAGGGCCTGACCGTGCTCGAATACTTCATCTCGACGCACGGAGCGCGCAAGGGTCTCGCCGACACCGCGTTGCGCACCGCGGACTCGGGCTATCTAACCCGGCGGCTCTTCAACGTCGCGCAAGACGTGATCGTTCGCGAGGAGGACTGCGGGACGAGCAACGGCATTACGGTGAGCGACATTCGCGTCGGCAAAGAGGTTATCGAGCCGCTGACCGACCGCATCATCGGACGCCGTTCGGCCGAAGAAGTTCGGCTCGAGCCCAAACGCCCGACGACCGCAATCGTCGGACGCGGCGAAGAAATCGACGAAGAAAAAGCCAAGGCGCTCATCGATTCGGGCGTCGGACAGGTGAAGATCCGGTCCGTACTAACGTGTCAGTCGAAGTACGGCGTGTGTTCGCTTTGTTACGGGCGCGATCTCGCCACCGGAAACAAAGCCGACATCGGAACGGCGGTCGGAATCATCGCCGCCCAGTCGATCGGCGAACCCGGAACGCAGCTCACCCTGCGGACGTTCCACACCGGCGGCGTGGCCACCGAGGACATCATCACGGGTCTGCCGCGAGTCGAGGAAATCTTCGAAGCGCGCAAGCCCAAGGGTCAGGCCACGATCACCGAAGTGGCCGGCACGGTGAAGTTCGGCGAGGACCGCAACAAACGCATCATTCTCATCACCGACTCGACCGGCGAGGAACACGAGTACGACGTTCCGCACGGCACGCATTTGACGGTCCAGGAGGGGAGTCAAGTTCTGCCCGGCGACCAGCTCAACGAAGGGTCGCTCAACCCGCACGACATTCTGCGGATCAAGGGTGAGACGGCGCTTCAGAACTATCTGGTACAAGAAGTGCAGAAAGTCTATCGATCGCAGGGCGTCGATATCAACGACAAGCACATCGAGGTGATCGTCCGGGCGATGCTGCGCAAGGTGAAGATCGTCGAAGGCGGCGACACGCTCATGCTGCCGGGACAGCTGATCGAGGCAGCGCAGTTCCACGAGGCCAACGAGCGCGTGCGCAAAGACGGCAAAGAGCCGGCAACGGCCAATCCGGTGCTGCTCGGCGTCACCAAGGCGTCGCTGGCGACCGAATCGTTCCTGTCGGCCGCGAGCTTCCAGGAGACCACGCGCGTGCTGACCGACGCCGCCATCAAGGGGAAGTACGATCCGCTGCTCGGGTTAAAGGAAAACGTGATCATCGGAAAACTGATTCCTGCGGGAACGGGCATGTCGCGCTATCGCAACGTCGAGATCGAGCCCGAAGGGCAAGACGTTGAACGCCGACGGGCGGCCGCGTCAGGAGTACGAGATGGCGTTTGCCGGCATGACGGCCGACGACGCTGCCCTTGCCGAGGTCATGGGCGGCAACGGCGATGGCATGAGCCGATTGGTCAGCGCGTACGAGCGCAACCGCGAGCCTCTCGCGGTGCAGTACGAGGGCGAGTATGAGGATCACGTCGCCGTGACGGCGCCCCCGAAGAAAACCCAGTACGATCGACTCAAGGGTATCAACCCCGAAGACCTGTAAGGGTAGCGCGGTAAACGGAAACAGGCCCGGCAGCGATGCCGGGCCTTTTTCGATCCGGTGGAGCGTTACGCTATTCCGTCGCGCAGGGCTCGAACGGCAACCTGCGTGCGCGCCGTCAGGCTCAACTTTGCCAGAATGTGCGAGATATGATTCTTGACGGTCTTGTCGCTTAGCGCGAGGCGGTCGCTGATCTGTTTGTTCGAAAGCCCCTCGACGATCAGGCGAACGACCTCGAGCTCGCGATCGGAAAGGCGCGCGCGCATTTCGCTGCCATATGCGAAGCCATTGGGCGGCGCGCCGATCGACCGTTCGACGTCGCCGCTGCCGAAGCGCGTCAGCACGTCCATCAACTCGCCGATGGTGACGTCGCGCATTTCCGGGGCATCAAGCAGAGCAACCAGCACTGGCCGGCTCTGAAAAATCTGGTGCGCGGCCTCGAGAATTGCCGAATCACGGTCCTTAAGGTCCCCCGCGGCGGTGAACTTCCGGGTCGTCAAGAAGTGCCTCCCTCGTGTGCCTTTGTCCCTAGTATTCGCACTCGACCCCGTCTGTTTCCCGTAAGCTTATAATGGACCGATGCACGGGATCGTTCTGGCAGTCGCATTGGCCTTCGACGTCCTCATCTCTGCCGGGCACGAGGGACGCCCGGCCAGCTGCGCACACTATCCGCAGCGGCACTGTAACTTAGGCGCGGCCGGCGAGCGCGCGTGGACGCCGGTCGTCGCCGATGCGGCCACCCGCATCTTGCGGCGTCACGGCGTGACGGTGGCGCGACTGCCCGCCGATTTTGCGGGGAATTATGTGGTCGATGCGGCCGTTTTCATTCACTTCGACGGGTCGGCTCCGGCCTGCCAAAGCGGCGCTTCGATCGGCTTCCATCGCCCGCAGGACGCTCCGGCCGCGATCGCATGGCGGGAACTTTACGGCGGCTACTTTCCGTTTCGTTTTCAACCGGACAACTTTACGTCCGGCCTGCGCGACTACTACGCGTTCCGGCAGGTAGACGGGAGCAGCTTGACTCTCGTGCTGGAACTGGGCGAAATTACGTGCCCCGCGCAGCATGCGTGGCTGGCGCCGCGACTCCAATGGGAAGGCGCGTTGCTGGCGCATTTTTTGAGCGAGCGCATCGGCAAGGGCAACGTGCCCGACCCCGGCGTTTATCGTGAACCGGAGGCTCGTCCTTGAGGTTTTCGCGGGAGCTTTCGCCGCCGCCGCGTCCGCGTGTCAGAGAGTGCTTGGCCAAGGCTGCGACCTACCCAATCGTGCTCGTCGTCGCACCGGCCGGCTACGGCAAGACTGCCGCGATGGATGAATACCTGGAGTCGCTCGAAGCGCACGTGCGAATCGACGTTCGCTCCAAGCACCAGACGCCCGCTGCGTTCGCACAAAGCTTGTGCGATGTCGTTCCGGAGGGCTATCGAGGTATCGCTGCGATCGACGGGTTAGAAATCGTGCAGCACGACCCGGAAATCGCGAAGCATCTAGTAGATGCGATCGAGGGTACAAAGTCGCGCGTAACCTGGATTTTGGCATCGCGCTCGAGCGACGGTCTGCCGATCGGCACGTGGCTGACCTATGGTGATTGCGAACGCATCATCGGTGCCGGTGACTTGCGGTTTACGCTTGAGGAAGCCGAAGGACTCACGCGTCACCTCGGCTGTGAGGCCAACGACGACGAGCTTGCCGGTGTGTTGGAGTTAACGGAAGGTTGGCCGGCGGCCGTCCACGTGGCGCTTCGCTCCGGTTCGCACCCGGGAGAGAACCATAAGCTGCTTGCGGCGGTTCGCGACGCGACTCAACGCCTTTGGGCGGAGCAAGTGTTTCCCGACCTGCGCGAACGCGAGCGCGATCTGCTGACGGTGGGCGCCCTCCTTCCGGAGATCGACGTAGGACTGTTGGTATTAGCCGGCTTTCCCGACGCACTCCAGATGCTCGAAAACGTTCGCCGGCGCACGTCATTGCTGGAGGAGGGTGCCGGAGGCACGTACCGTTGCGCGACACTCTTTCGGGAGTTTTTACGCCAGCGCGCCGAACTGTCGGGAAAAGACGGACAACGCGTTCCTCACTTCCTCGCGGCACGCGCCCTCGAAACCGCCGGAAAGGTAGAGGCCGCGCTCGACGCTTACGGTGCCGCTCAGAAGAAGGCGGAAATTCTCCGCATGCTGGAACACCACGGATTCGATCTGCTCGAACGGGGGCGTGCCGACGTCGTATCCCGCGCCACAGAAGCTCTGACGGACGAGACCCGGCAAGGCAATCCGCGGATCCTTGCACTCCGCGGCGTAGTGCAGTCGCTGGCTGGCAACCCGGCCAGAGCTGAAGCACTTTTGCGCCGCGCCCTATCGCGCGCCAAAAACGATCGCGACCTAGTGGCCGCCGCCTCGATGCGGCTGGCGCTTCTACTGACGAACCAGGGGAGCGATGTATCCGGCCTCCTTGTCCCTGTAAGTCTGGATGAACAACAATCCGCGGCAAATCGCGCTGAAGCTTGGTCTTTGCTAGCTGCTCAGCGAGCATTGTCTGGCAGCGTCGAGCTTGCCAGGGCGGCCATGGAGCAAGTAGAGCGGCTGCTAGTAGGCGTCGAGTCCGAATCCGTACGCGCGAAGGTCCTTCAGCGCATCGGCGTTGCGGCAATGTACATTGGTGAGTCGGATCGAGCAAGAAGGGCGCTTTCTCAAGCAGCCGGACTTGCAATGGAGCTTGAACTCTATAGTCTCGCAAGCCGGGCATATGCCAACCTTTCCAATCTAATGCTTCATCGGTTCGACGATGTTAGTTGGCAACTATGGTACGCGGAACAGGCTTCATTGGCGGCAACAAAAGCACGCAATGCATTTGACATAGAGACGGCATCTCTGCAATTGTTAGACGCCGAACTCCGATACGGTAGGACAGGTCGAAGTTCCGTTCTAGAAGAGCAAATTGCAAATGCGCGCACTGAAGATCAGTCTCGTTTCCATTACCTCATTCCAGCAAGAGCGTTGCGATTAGCGTGGGAAGGTAGATTTTCCGAAGCGCACAACCTCCTCAGCCCAACTTGGAGCCGCTTACATCACGACTTTGACCGAGCTATTTCTGGAGCACAGTGCGCACTATACCTTGCGCTCGATGGCAAAAGAGACGCCTCAGTCTCCCTGACGGTACAAGTTTTAGAACTACTTAATGGGATCGAAACGGACGGCCCGTTTGCCGTGCGTTCGGCAGCAATCGGCCGATTATGTTGCGCGCTCTCTGAAGCAGTAAACGGTAGGGCGTCCAACGCGGACCGGATTATGCGCGAAGTCGCTCCCCATGGGAAAGATGCGGTCGTCTCACTTGTCCGGATTCTCGGAGAAGAACTGATAGCTGTAACTCGCCGGCGCAGCCGCCGTGATCCGGACGCGTTTGCCTCAACCCTCGAGAGGTTGGAACCCCTGGGCTACTCGCACATAGCGTTGCTCCTGGGCAGCGTATGGAATTTGCTAGAAGCCCAAAAGCCCGAGGTTCGGACAGATCTCCTCACACCGGCGGAAAATGATGTCCTCCGCCTTCTGGCAGACGGGCTGAGCCCCAAGGAGATTGCGATCCGTAGGGGATGCAGCATCAGCACGGTACGCACCCACACCGCCAGATCGATTGCGAAGTTGCAGTGCAATGGCCGGGGAGAAGCCATTGCGCTCGGCCGCCGTATGGGTATTTTGGACTAATCAATATTGAGTAGGGACGGAATCGCCCTTCGCAGGTAGGCTAGGGATATACCAGCAGTCTTCTCGGGGGTAATCCAAACAATGCTTCACCTGATCCATCAACTACTGGTCTTGGCCATCCACGCGATGCCGTGGATGGTAACCCCGCCAACTCTGATCGCG
>CAVWKE010000003.1:0-3021333 GCA_963755555.1 Vulcanimicrobiota bacterium
TCATGGGCGGCCAAGTCCTTTACGAAGGCCGCATCGCCGAGATGAAGACCGGCGAAGGCAAGACGCTCGTCGCGAGTCGCCCGGTGTACGCGCACGCCCTCGAGGGACGAGGCGTGACGGTGGTGACCGTCAACGACTACCTGGCCCGGCGCGATGCCGAGTGGATCGGGCCTCTTTACGAGTTCCTAGGCTTGAGCGTCGGAATCATTCAGCACGGTCTCGACTCCGCCGAGCGACGCGCCGCTTACAACTGCGACGTGACCTACGTCACGAACGACGAGGTCGGCTTCGACTACCTTCGCGATAACATGCCTGGCAAGTCGAGGACCTCGTGCGCGCGAACGTACTCTCGCACTGGTCGACGAAGATGGATCTCGATTCTGGTGAACGCGGCTCGGGACACCGCTTATCGTCGGCGGTCCTGCTGTTCAAGAGTCGGGCGAACTGTACGAAAAGTTTGCGCAGATCATCCCGCGCTTGAAAAAGGGCGAGGACTACACCGTCGACGAGGAAGCGACGCCGTCCCGATCATGGAACCGGGCGTCGCCAGGTCGAGAAGATGCTGGGCGTTGGGAGCCTCTACGATAAGGCGCGATATCGAGCTCGCGCGCATCAACTCAACGCGGCACTCAAAGCGTGGAATCTCTTTCATCTCGATCGCGGTAGCATACGTTCTTCGAGGCGAAGATGATCGTCGTCAACGAGTTCAGGGCCGCTGATGTGCGGCCGGCGCTCCAACGGCGTCCACCGGCGATCGAAGCCAAAGACCGCGTCAAGGACGGGGCGAAGACCAACGCTCGGCCACGATCACGTTCCAGATCTGTTCCGCCTGTCGACCACCTCGCCGGAATGACCGGAACGGCCAAGACCGAGGAACGCGAGTTCCGCGACATTTACGGTTTGGACGTGGTCGTCGTTCCGACGAATATGCCGATGATTCGAAAAGATAACTCTGACATCGTCTTCAAGTCGGAAAAGGCGAAGTTCGAGGCGGTGGTCGACGAGATCATCGGCGAGCACCAAAAGGGCCGCCCGGTGCTGGTCGGAACGCGCTCGATCGAAAAGAGCGAGCTGCTGGCGGCGATGCTACGGCGCCGCGGCGTCGAGTGCAACGTCCTCAACGCCAAGTATCACGAGCAGGAAGCCGAGATCGTCAAGGACGCCGGCCAGCCGGCGCAGGTCACGATCGCTACGAATATGGCCGGCCGCGGCACCGACATCAAGCTGGGCGAGGGCGTAGCCCGAAACGGCGGCCTGCACATCATCGGAACCGAGCGGCACGAATCGCGCCGGATCGACAATCAGTTGCGCGGTCGATCGGGGCGTCAGGGCGATCCCGGGTCGACTCGCTTTTACATCTCGCTCGAAGATGAAGTGATGCGTCTTTTCGGCGGCGAGCGGATGACCGCGATTATGGATCGAGTCGGTTTTACCGACGAACAGCCGATCGAATCGGGTTTAGTGACGAAGTCGATCGAGCGAGCGCAAAGTAAAGTCGAAAACCACAACTACGAGATCCGCAAGCACGTCCTCGAATACGACGACGTGATGAACAAGCAGCGCTCGATCATCTATGCCGATCGCCGGGCAACGTTAGAAGGCAAGTTCGACTCACGTACGTTCATGACGCAAACGCTCGAAGCGAAGGCCGACGAAGCCGTCGAGCAAAACGCGCCCGAAAATTCGCATCCGGGCGAGTGGGATCTCGAAGAGATGCTCGTGCAGCTCGATGCCGTGTTCCCGGTCCGGCGGAGCGTCGCAGTCTCAGACCTGGAGAAGAAGGACCGCGAAGAGATTCGACGGCTGCTGCGCGCCAAGGCGCTCGAAGCGTACGAAGAAAAAGAACGCGAGGTCACGCCCGAGATCCTGCGCTTGGTCGAACAGCGCTATCTGCTGTTGCCGATTATCGACCGGCAATGGGTAGATCATCTTTACGTCATGGACCACCTCAAGACCGGCATCGGTTTGCGTGGCTACGGCCAAAAAGACCCGCGCGTCGAGTATGAGAAAGAAGCGTTCGAGATTTTCGAGTCGCTCAAGAACAACATTTCGGACGAAGCGATCAAAGGCGTATTCCGCGTCGTGATCGAGCAGGGTCCACCCGGCATGGGACAGCAGGGGGTCGTCGCCAATCCGCAGTTCCAACAAATTCCCACCGGCGAACTCGTTCCGCAGCCGAACGACGCGCACGGGCGCCTGAGCCCGCAAGAAGTGGAACAGCTGCTCGGCCCGATGCCCGGTGCCGAACGCAAACCGCAACAGCTGCACACGAACAAAGACGACGAATCCGGACCGAAGCCGATCCAACGCGACGCGCCCAAGGTCGGCCGTAACGAACTCTGCCCCTGCGGTAGCGGTAAAAAATTCAAAAGATGCCACGGCGCCGCTGCGTAGGGGGATAGGAGTTAGGCCGCTTAAAACGCCGCCCCCTCTCCTGGCGCCGGGCTGCGGGGCGGCAAACCCCTAATCGAAGCTGCCGCGATCAAAACTGCGAGACGCTGCGAGGCTTTGCGTGCATGCAGCGAGGTTGTGATGCTTCGCGATCGGCGCCGGGCTGCGCAGCTGTGAGTTGTGCGAAGCCCCTAGCGCGATGCGGCCTCGCGGGCGCGGTGGCTTAGACCTTCAGCGCTTCTTCGACCGCCTGATCTTCCGTCCACGCCGCGCCTTCAGCCGCGAGCTTCTCGATCTGCGCATCGCTGAGCTGTTCGTGCAGTGCGGCCATGAGTTTCTCGTAGCCCCACTTCTCCGTCGCCTCACGCTCGTACCCGAGCTCTTCGAATTGCACGTTGACGTAGCCGACGAGATGCGCTGCATCGTTGACCTCTCCAAGCAGCGCCAAGAGCAGCGCGAGATGCTGCAACGCGATCGCGATCTGGACGGCGCGTTGTACTTGCCGCGCCAAGCGCAGCCCCTCCCGAGCAGCCGCACGCGCACCATCCAGATCTCCCGCAGCAACGCGATAGGCCGCAATGTTGACGTAGGAAAACGCTAACAGCGACGAGTTTTTCCCCGGTAAGCGGATCTCCAATGCCTCGCCTGCCAGGCGTAGTGCCTGCTCAACTTGACCCTCGCCGAACTCCAGCTCCGCGAGATTTCCCAGCACCACAGCTGTCCCGTCGCTTCGCAAGGCCTTGTATGCGGGTAGCGCCTGCGCATACGACTCACGTGCCGCCGCGACGTCACCGTGAGCCCACTGAATCATTCCCTGTTGGTTGAGGCACCCAGCCACTCCCTGGTTACTTCTTAACGAGCGCATCGCTGCAAGCGCACGTGCGTTCGCGTCACCGGCTTCTCGGAGGCCGCCCATTTGAAAGAGACTCCACGCAAGACTGTGGAGCGCCCACGCCTGTCCCGTCTCGTCGCCCAACGATTCGTAAAGCGCCAGCGCACGTTGCGCACACTCGTGTTCGCGCTTGCCGGAGGAAAGCACACCGAGTGCACGCCACATACGGGCCGCGACCTGCGGGTGCGCAGATTCGTCAAGGTCCGCTTGCGCAGGCCGATCCAGTAGCGCCCCTCGACTGCAAGTCCGCCGTCAAACCAAAGCCCTGTCAGCGCTCCAGCCACCGCACCACCGAGCACGAGATCATGTCCGTCTTTGAGCGCCCACTCTAACACGGCGCGGTAGTTGTCCAGCTCGAGTTCCACGCTCGTCAGCCACGCCTCCGAGAAGCCGGTGAAGTAGCGTTCGTCGACGACCTGCGACTGATCGCGAAAATACTCGGCGTGGCGACGCGCGAGCTGTTCGTGTGCGCCTTCTGCGGCGAGCTTCTCCAGCGCGTAAGCGCGCGTGCTTTCCAGCAAATGAGTAGCGTTCTTGCTCGCCTGACGTGTCGGCCACGACCAACGACTTATCGGTCAGCGATGCGACCAGGTCTAAGATATCGATGTCATCGAGGTCGCCGCCGCTGCATACCGCGGTGGCCGCATCTAGGCCGAAGCCTCCCGCGAAGATCCCCACCGGCCGAACAGCAGCTGCTCTTGGGGCGTAAGCAGATCGTAGCTCCAATCGATGAGCGCGCTTAAGGTCTTTTGGCGCGGCAGCGCCGTGCGACTTCCGCCGGTGAGCAGCGTGAAGCGTTCGTTGAGGCGTTGCGCGAGGGTGGGAATGCGGAAGCACTCTCACGCGTGCGGCGGCCAGCTCTATCGCCAGCGGAATGCCATCGAGGCGCCGGCAGACCTCGGCGACGATGGGCGCGGTGTCGTCGGTCAACGAAAAGTGCGTGTCGGCAAGCCTTGCCCGCTCGACGAACACGCCAATTGCGCCGTAGCGCAGCGCTTCTTTGGCATCGACTGATACGCTTGCATCGGGAACGGCCAGCGATGGCAGCCGGTATGCGGCTTCACCAGCGATCTCCAATGCCTGGCGTGACGTGGCGAGAATGTGGACCTGCGGGGCGGTGTGATGGATGGCATCGGCCAGCGCGGCAGCGGTATCTAAGACCTGTTCGCAGTTGTCCAAGATAAGCAGCAGCTGCTTGCGCTTGAGCGCCTGCGGAATCACCTCGTCGAGGCGTTGGTCCTCGGGGGCCCTGATACCCAAGATCCTTGCGACGACGCTGGCCACCAATTCGGGATCGCGAATCGGCGAGAGGTCGGCAAACCACACGCCGTGATCGAAGCGGTCGATGAGATCGGCACCAGCTTGCAGCGCGAGGCGGGTCTTGCCGACGCCGCCCGAACCCAGAATGCTCACCACGCGGTGCGCGTTAATGAGACCTTTGACGTGCTCTAACTCCTGCTCTCGACCGATGAGTGGCGTTACTTGGACCGGCAAGTTGTTTGGACGTGCGTCGAGTGAGTCGAGCGGTGGAAAATCGCTCGGCAGCCCAGCGATGCTCAGCTGCCAGACCTCTTCAGGTTGCGAGAGACCCTTGAGCCGCCGCAGACCGAGGTCGATCAGCGTGACGTCGCCGGGAAGGTTAGCTGCTATCGAGGCCTGCGCGGCACGCGACAGCAGCACTTGGCCACCGTGCCCGATCGCCAAGAGTCGCGCAACGCGGTTGACGCTGGGGCCGAAGTAGTCGCCGTCGCGCTCGTCGGCATTACCGATATGCAAAGCCATGCGTACGCGCAAACCGCCGACGGCCGAAAAATCTTTGGACTGCAGCGCGCGCTGTGCGTCGACCGCTGCCACGATCGCGTCCTGCGGACGCGCAAAAGTGCAGTAGAATGCGTCGCCCAGCGTCTTAAAGACGTGGCCGTTATGCTGCGCGACGATCGAGCGCAGCAGCTCGTCATGCCGGCGCACGGCCTCCTGCATCGCGGCGCGGTCGCGCTCCCATCGAGCCGTGCTGCCTTCAATATCGGTGAAGACAAACGTCACGGCGCCGGTTGGAAGCGGTGCTGCCAGGGCCATGACGCCGAGTTCAAAGACCGAGCTGCGTCCGCCTGGTCGGATGCCTTTCAGCCATGGATTAAGGTAGCCAAGGCCTCCCAATGCCTGAGATGCGGGACGCGCGTTCCGGCCCGGATCCGCGAGCAGGCCGCGAGCGGGGGCTTGCTTTGAATCTGGACTTTGCTATGCTTAGTCACGGGCCGGTTTCCTTTCATGCACTTCGAGTGCGCGCAGGGGGTTACATACTAGCCACCCCTTTCGGAGGCCGGCCTTCTCATCTCATCTAGGCTGCCGTGGTGCGAGACGCTCGCAGGTGCGATGCGAGCTAGGAGCGCCGATCTAAGCCACTGAGCGTAACGGCCTCGCGATGCGAAGCAAAAGTACGGTGCTACGTAGCGCTTGGGGACGGCTCTATGGTAATCGGCACCGGCGTGAAATCGGCGTGCTGTGCACTGTCATGCGGAGTAAAGGAAATATGTAGCGTGTATTTTCCTGGCGACAGATTGGGATATAGCATCGAGAACACTGCTCGCGCATCCCAGACATCCATTGGCGCATTTTCCGCGCAGGGATGGGCGGTCGCCCGCGCGATCACGTGTTGGTAGCCTTGTCCTTCCCATTGCTGATGCGCCAGCGTCTGCTGGTTTATAGGAATGACCCGGTTGTTGCTATCACGCAGCTCGTAGTGCAGGTCGCGATAGGCCGACAGACATCCGACCGGATACTTAGAGCTCACGAAGTGAACCTGAATCGCAAAATCATTGCGACCAAAAGATACCACCCTTACGGTAGTAGCAACGTCACCGACGACGAGCCTCTCGTTGAGGAACTCATACGCGGATCCAACATTGTGGTACGAAGCCACTGCTGCGACGAGTGCAACCACTGAAAGGGTTCGCCTTTGTTTCCGCATAGATGAAAGTTCTCAAGAATCTATGATATCACCGTTTCGACTGGAGGCCCCTAAAATTGCGCCCTCCTGGCGCCGGGGCTGCCGGGCTAGGGTGCCAAACCACCGCGATCCAAGCCGCAACGCGTTAAGTGCCGCGCGCTAAGCTGCGAGGCGGCTGCGAGCCCGCCGCGAGCAGATCCGCGAGGCACAATGCGTGGACGCGATCGGCGCCGTGCTGCGACGAAGCCCCGGGGGGCTTCGGAGAAGTTGCAGAGTCATTTGCATTTCCAATCACTTTGTGATACAAAGTTAACGAAATGGTTTTTCAGCCTTTCGTATTTCGAATCTTGATCGCGGCGGCGTTCGTGGCTGCTGCGATAGTATTTGTGTGGCAAGCAGGGAACTACTATCTGGTCGCTCCGCCGGGCGTATTCATGTACCTTCCATTGGCTACGGCGTGCGCCTTTCTAGGGTTCTTCGTAGCGACATTAGTTCTGGTTTGGAAGCGCCCCTTACCATCGGGAATGTCAAAGGCCAGTCATTTCGGTGCTCTTGCGGCGGTCATTGTAACTTGCACAATCGTATGCGTCTTCGGTGTGCCGTTTCTAGCATCGGGAGTCGAGTTTCTAGTATTCCACGCCGATCCGATCGGTAAGGGTGACGACGTTTCACGCGGACCGTGCACATCAAAGGATCTAGATTTTCCGAACCGCCGCGGCCTCGTTGCTAGCGTTCGGGAGACTTACTGCTCTGGATTCTGGGATGGTGACCAAATGTATTTCGTTTTCGTTCATCCTACTTCCGTGGCCAACGCAAAAAGCAACCTGGTCCTTCGTTACGTTGGGGACACTTTGCCGGAAACTACGTTGCCACAAGTTAAGTGGCTAAGCACAAGAAATCTCCAAATCGCGTCCGGCACCAATCACCTAAGTAGTGAAAGAGACTATAAAACGCTTCGAGATTCTTGGCGCCTCCATCGTCTATCGTTGATTATCAGGCCTGCGCGGCTGTTCCAGAACTGCTCTCCCTCGCGATGACCAACGCAAAGAAAACGACGATCCAGACGACCGCGCTAGCAACGAGATCCGAGCCACAACCACCAAGACGAGGCATCCCTGGCACGAGGCGCTAACCCCTAGTTCGAGGCATCTTGCGATTAGGGCTTAGCGATCGCCGCGTCCTGGCGCCGGGCCGCGGGGCGGCTAACCTAATCCGAGAATCGATGGTGCGATCGACTCTTGGTCGTGCAATCGCGGTCGAACAGCTAACGCAGAAGCTTGCGCACTTCGAACGTGAACACGTACTTATGGCCGCCCCACGTAGAGCTAACAGTATGACAGATGGTGTGCCTGGCTCGACGCTGGTCCACTTTTTACAATATCCACCCGTCACTCCAACCTCACGAGCGCATCCTTGATCGCGGTATGACCGCGGCAGAGACGCCGTAATGAATCTTTCTAGTCGAGCGGCCTCAGGCTCCAGGGTCGTCATGCTGACGCAGGCTAGCGCAAAACCGACAACGCGAATGCCTTCGTTAAACGGGCAGCATTACGCTAATAAATGTCCGTCGGAACCGGCTACAACAGGCTCTCTCAGTTTGCCGTCAGACCTGTGCACGAGGAACCCTTGATGACCGGCTTGCCGATTCGGCGGCAAGCCGAGGTTTGCCAGCGTCTCTTCGGTGGTCTTATAGGTAACGCCAATCTTCAGCATTTGCCGGGCCTGTTCGGGTGTTGCGATATCGCGGCCGATCTCGCGGGCCATACGTACGTGCCGCTCGATCATTTGAACGGTTGTCATCCTTACGCCTTTCTTGGTGTCCCAAAGGTTGTCTTCGATGCCGGCGCGCGTATGCTGGCCGAGGGCGATCATCATCATCGAGATTGGGTGCGTCAAACGAAACGTCGTTTGGTAGGTGAAGAACGACCCGTGCGGCGTCCGGCGCACCAGCTCCATCAGGTCGAATGGGTTCGCGCCGAGAATGCCGCCACCGCCGGTGCTGAAGAACCCATTCATCGGGCCCATGTACTCACCTCGCCGAATCATACGCTCCACGAGTTCGAGGCCGTGAATGTGTGGGAGCGCAAAATAGGGCTGGATCCCGTGCTTGACGCAGAGCTTGGTTTCTTCAATATAGAAATCCGGAGTGGAATCGGCAACCATGTTGGAAATCCCATGCATGGCATCCTCATTGGCCAGATGTGTCCCCTCGAAGGAATCATCCATCGGATGCAATGCGGTCAAATCGTAGAGCGTGGTACCGCACGCGACGGTGATTTGATCCGGCTTGGGATCGATCGCCGTCAGTTTATGTCGCTGTTCGTAGGTGCCGAACGCTCCGACTTCACCCGGTTCAGGCGCAAACGAGATCGACCCGCCAACCTGTAGGATCATCTTCGGAACCGCTTCGCGCACGCGACCTATCTGTTCGCCGTATTCCTTGAAGTTTTTTGAGATGTGTCCAGTTTTTGGATCGCGGACGTGAATGTGCAATAGCGTTGCACCCGCATTATAGCAATCTACGGCGGCTTGAACTTGTTCGTCCCACGTGAGAGGGATGTATCCGGGTGGGCCATCCGATGGTAGCCACATCGGTCCATAAGGAGCCGCCGTAATCATCAGAGGCGCCATGTTTTCGGGGAGAAGGGAATCGTCGGTAAAGTATGCCATGTCTAGGGTCCTCCTAAAGGCCGCGAGGCCTTCAACGCCAAACAAGCCGGGCCTTCAGCAGTGGTCGCCGAGTCAGGTCCCCTTCCTGGCAAGCGAAACGATCGCATCCCGATGTCTTGGATGCGGCACACGAGTTCCGGCGCTGGACGCGCGAGCAGGCCACGAGCGACAGGCCTGCGGCCTTGGCGATTTCGCTCAGCGAGAAGGCGTCGAGCTTGGGGACAACTCGCGCAAGAACCATGCGGCGTCGGGATCGGCAGCCGAGCCTCGCGCCCACGCGTGGTTCTGGCCTAAGCCCTCTGAAAAGTGCGCCCCCCTGGTGCCGGGCTGCGGGGCGGCGAGAGCGCTTATTCCCTATGAGATGTTGAGGCACAATGCGTTTTGCAACCGGCCGGGCTGCAGCGACTATTCGCTGGGCAGCAGGCCCGAATGTCTTGCGGTGGACTGAATGCCGGATCTTCGGGAGACGACTCCAGGATTTGCGATTCCTAATCTTTCCATTTCATTAACGAGATCGAGTTCCAGGATCGTGAGCCTATTGTCGTCCACCTCATCACGGCGAAACTCTGCTGTCCAAGGCATTTCAGTCAGGATCAGATCGATTATCGATCCTGAGGTACCCCAGAACGACAGGGTGTTCAAGGATTTCGCGATCGCCTCGCGATTCAAACTCTTTACCGCCTCAATAGCTTGAGCCGTGGTTTCTTGCTGTCCTGCGTCATGCCTAACTAGCAGGCTGTGCATCTCCAAGAGGATGCTTAAAAGTTTGGAGTATTCTGTCTGCGCCACGGCGGGTTCTTCGGCTCGGGTGGAAAGGTCTCCCAGAGTCGTAGGCAGCGACCTTGCGAATCCCCTTGGGGGCGGCCGACGTTGATGTCGGACTGCGGTTCTTTGGGCAGATCGTGCGCGCATACGTTTGGGGCGCCATGGCTAGGCGACCTCGCGGAACCGGCAGTATTTACACTCTGCGGTCGCGCTTGGCGGTTCGGGTTGCTCTAAGACAGCGGCCACTTCATCCAAGAACGAGTTGAAGCGATTGTCGTCCCTCGGCATATCGACCCAACGCATTGCGCCATTGAGTGAAGCCCCGGATGAGCTGCTCAACGAGCACGCTTTTCCGACGATTTTTCACGCTCGAAGGGCGATCGAAGCCTGGCGGATTGACTACAACGAGTATCGGCCACATACGCAGCTCGACGGCTTGACGCCGGCCGAGTTCATCAGGCAGAATTACAACGCCACCAACTCACGGTGTGGGCTGGCCAGTTGAATGGGGCAGCGTCGGCTTCCCTTCAGCTGCTTAACATTCTAAACCATCAGTACCCGATCAAGGTCGCCAACGGCTTCAACAGGACGCAGATTGCTAACGGAAGAAAACTTTCTTCTGCGCCTGACTACTCCGTTCTAGGCCAGTCGTAAGCTCGCACAACGATCATAATTCTATAGGTGGAGGTGACCCATAAAAACACTAGCCTTAATAATAGCCTTGACCTGCGTGCTCTGCGCTATGGCGCTAGGGGCGACGGAGCCACTTTTGGGAACTTTTGCACTTCAAGGCGGCTGGCCCGACTCCGATGGCTACCTGACCGCTTCAGCGTCGCCAGATAACCCCCTCGCAACCTTGCTAACGATATGGTATACAAGGCGCGACTCGCACACACCAATTACTAGCTACCGCGTTGACATGACTAAGCGTCTTCACCTGATCGCTGTTAGCGACGACTTCCAGACGTTCTTGCACGTGCACCCTAAACTCTTGCCATCCGGTAAATTCATCCTTGCGCAAACCTTTCCGCGCCGCTCGCTGTACCATCTATACGCGGATGCGGAGCCACAAGGCATGCGCCATCAAGTCTTTCGTTTCGATCTACCGGTCGGCAGTACCAGGCAGTCTGGATTGCGGGACCTCAACGAGCGTCGAATGGCCGCCGAAGCGGGCCCCTACACAATCAGCCTGTCGACGTTGATGCTCCGAGCGAAAAAACCGACGCCTATTGTCGTAAGTGTGCGTCGCGGTAACCAACAGGCAAGCGACCTTCACCCCTACCTCGGAGCCGAAGCGCATGCGGTCTTTCTCAACGCTGCGGACCTCAGCTACGTACATGTCCACCCGATGCCCCTCAGCCGGTCAGCCGTATTGATGCGCAGTAGAACTGAGATGCCGTCGATGCCTGACGCCGCAATAGCCGAGCCGAACATGCTTTTAAACGTAACGGTTGGCGAACCGGGCGTCTATAAACTGTGGCTGCAATTCCGCGGTGGCAACACGCTTTACGTAGCAGCTTTTGTATTAGATGCTACGTGATGTAAGCCACTGGGGATATTTCTGCAAGGTCGGGGTTAGGATTCTATGCCTTTGGAGCGATTCGCTACAGTATGTACATCGCAAATGAAGCATGCTAAGCTGTTGCGATCGGCGCCCGATTAGACGAACAGCGCTTTCTTCATGCGCAACTCTGCGAGAGCCCTCTGAGCTTCCTCGCTGAGGTTGGACTTCCCGACCGCGACGGTCACCTTGTGAATCTTGCCGGTGAACCTGTTATCGCCCGCTTTGTAGTCGTCGCTAACACACGTATAGAGGTTCTCACCCACGTCCGTCGTTTCCGCACCAAATGCGAACGGCTGCGTGTGCTCGACCCGTCCTGCGGCGACCTCCTTATCGTTGACGAAGATTACACCGTTACCGCCAGCGCCCAAACCGCCGTCGTAAGCAAACTCGAAGCGAAGTGCAACCCGCCCTGCCGGCAAAGGAGCGGCACCGACGATCTTGTAAATCTCGCGGCCGAGAAAGTTCCAGGCAAACCGGGGTGCGCCTTCCTTGGCGTAGAGGCTCCAGCCACCCATCTCGCCGCCTTGGGCGATGACCACTCCCTTTACGCCCGCTTGCGGAACCTCGATGTCGGCATTAACGACGAAAGAGCGATTCTTCACGTTGATGAAGCCGTTTTCGGGAATACCCTTCATTCCCTCATAGACTGTGATCTCGGTGCGACCTTCCATCAGATCCGGACGGCCCGCAAGAGCGGCGTTGAAGCGCTCCCAAGCGCGGTCATCAAGCGGAAGCACGTTGTACTTGACGGCTTCTTCTAGAAAGACTCCCTTTAGCTTCGCAAGTTTGTCGGGATACTTCGCGGCAAGGTCGTGCGCGCAACTAAAATCTTCCTCGACGTTGTAAAGCTCCCACTTGTCGTTCTCAAGCGTAGCCCGCGCCTTGGGCTCCCACGGCGGGCGGTGCACCGTGGTTGCGAACCAGCCGTCCTGATAGATGCCCCGGTTGCCCGCCATCTCGAAGTATTGCGTGGTGTGGCGCGACTTTGCTTCGGGTTCATTTAACGTGTCTCGCACGCTCACGCCTTCGAACGGCTTCTGTTGGACGCCATACACAACGCCCGGCTCGGGCACACCAACGGCCTCTAACACCGTCGGCGCAATATCGATCATGTGCATCCACTGCGTACGCAGACCGCCCTTCTCCGCGATGCCCTTCGGCCAGTGGACCACCATGGGTTGGCAGACGCCGCCGTATGAGGCCACCTGGTGCCCCCACCCAAACGGCGTGGCGCCGGCAAAAGCCCAGCCATTGTTATACAAAATATGGGATTTGGGACCGCCGATCTCGTCGAAGTTCTGCAACGCAACGTCCAGGGGCTCGGGCAGCCCGTTGAACACAGACAACTCATTGAAGGCGCCGTTGAGGCCACCTTGGAAAACCGAACCGTTGTCGCCGGTGATGTAGAAGATCAGCGTGTTGTCCATTTCGCCTAGGGCCTCGATCTCGTCGAGAAACCGGCCGATTTCGTAATCGGTCACCTCGGCAAAGGCCGCGTAGATCTCCATATATCTGGCAAAGACTTTTTTCTCGTCGGCCGTTAACTCGTCCCACTCCTGGATTCCCGGCGGCTTGGGCGCGAGGGCGGTGCCTGGCGGCACGACCCCTAGCTCAATCTGCCTGGACAACGTTTCTTTGCGCACCTGATCCCAGCCCTGATCGAACTTGCCCCTGTACCGGTCGCGCCACGCCTCAGGCACCTGGAATGGGCCATGTGTGCCGATTGCCGCGTAGTAGACGAAGAATGGCTTGTCGGGGGCCAGCGAACGCTGTGAACGCAGCCAGAGGATGGCCTTGTCGGTGATATCCGTACTCGCGTAGTAGTCGGGGTCGGGGTGCATATCCAACCTGGTCATGTTGTCGTACATAACCGGATGAAAGAGGTCAGCCTCGCCGGACATGAAGCCGTAGAATCGCTCAAACCCGCTGTGCACAGGCCAGCGATCGAAGGGCCCAACGACGCTGGATTCCCACGGCCCGAGTTCATGGCACTTTCCGAACATGGCGGTGTTATAGCCGTTGAGCCGCAAGATCTGGGGCAACATCGTGACGCTGTCGGGACGCATCGCGGTGTACCCGGGGAAACCAGTGGCGATTTCCGAGATCACGCCGAAGTTTGCGGTATGGCTATTGCGACCAGTAAGCAAGGCTACACGGCTGGGCGAACACAACGGCGGGACTTTGAGATTGTTGTAGCGCAGCCCGGTCTTGGCCAGACGATCCAGCGTCGGCATCTGGATCGGCCCTCCGAAGGTCGATGTGTCGCCGAAACCCATGTTGTCCAGAAGGATGACGACCACGTTGGGCGCGCCTTTCGGCGCCTTTACCTCGAACCGCGGTGGAGCTTTTGCGTGGTGCGCATCAAGCTCGGTGATTGGTGGATACTGAGGCGGCGGTACGGGCAGCACGGTACGGTCCAACGATGCGGCTGTCCCAGGCTCGCCGCTTTGGGCCTCTGACTCGTTTGTCATCGTCTCTTTTCTCTTATCGGATAGTTCTCGAGCACGATTATTCGCAACAGACGCTTACAAAAACCTCGTCGGGCTAAGGACATTCGACGCTACGCCTCATTCCCAGCCTCGACCAGCGCGCGGAAGGCTTCCTAATGCCGCGGATGCGGGACGCGCATTCCGGCTCGGATGCCGAGCAGGCCGCGAGCGATAACCCCGTAGCCTTGGCGATCTCGTTCAGCGAGAAGGCGTCGAGCATCGGGACGATCTCGCGCTGCTCGCGCATCCGCGCCGGAACGCGCATTCCGCATCCGCGGCATTGAGAGGGTATCTCTAGATTAATCGCACAAGAGCGATGATGCCGATGAGTGGAACAAGAGCCGCCCCTCAAAAAGCCTGGCTTCGTGACTGATGTGAAGCGGCCCGCAAGGCTGAACCAACGCGTGAGCAGTTGGCGTACAGCCCTCGGTGCTGGCGTCCTAGCCTATTTGAGCGCGACGCTTTTTATAGTGGGCCTAGCATACGGCGGTTTGTGCGGGCCGCCGATGCGCGAGTGCGCCGCACTGTTCCCAACGTTCTTCGGATTGGCGTCAGTTGTTGGTCTTGCAGTCGGCATCGTCGCCGCTTTTGGGATTCGCGTACTAAATCTTCCCATGGCCAGGTTTTCGTCGGCCAGGAGCGCAGCAATCGTTGCAGGCTGCCCTATCCTAGGGCTGGCGCTAGGGGTCCTGCTCCTTCCGCAAGACCGGCTACAAAGTCGTGGCGCTCTCGGGCGCTTATGGCACGGCAGCAGAGACAAATCCTATCGATATCGACCCCGACGACGAGAAGCGCAAACTGCGCGCCGTGATGGTCTACGCCGATAAGGCGTTCAAAGATTGGGTCGGCCGGCCGGAGCGGCCCGGACGCTTCAACTTCTTTCCAACCGCTGCACTGATCACGGCGGAGGCGCGATTGCTGCTTGCGATGGCGAAGCACGAGGTCGAGCGGCGTGGAGGGTCTGTGGCGTACTGCGACACCGATAGCTTGGCCGTCGTCGCAACGGAGCACGGCGGCTTGATTCCGCGTGCGGGTGGCTCGAACGTCCTTAACGATGGAAGGCGCGCTATCCGTGCGATCTCCTGGGATGAGGTCGAGGCGGTGCGGCAGCGCTTCGTTGACTCAATCGGTATGATCCAAGTGCCATATCTGGCACAATCCTCAAATGCGAAGACGAAAACTACGCACTCGGCCTCGACGGAAAGCCGGATTACACGCAGCGCGAGCAACTCTATTGCTACGCGGTTTCGGAAAAGCTCTACGCGCTCTTTAACCTCGACGAGCGCGGCGAGCCGCACGTGCGCAAGTACTCCTCACTCGTGCTCGGGCAACTTCGCTCGCCGGTAGCGGTTCCACGCGACGGCGATCCACGTGCCTGGATCGTCGGGGTCTGGACGCGCGCAATCCGCGCGGCCCTCGGCAAAGTGATGGAGCCGTTTGCCTGGGAAGGCTTTCCCGCGATGGAGCAGCTGACGATCTCTACGTGGAACGTGTTTGCACCGTATCACGCGCACGCGCGACCGTTCGACTTTCTTATCGTTGGGCTTATTAGCCAAGACCGGGCCGACATTGCTGCGCGGCCAAAGTATTGCTGTAAGAAGCCGCGTCCATCGTGCTTGCTCTTTGACGAGCCCGCACAGTGGCGCGCGCAAGATTGGCGCTGCTTGAGCTGCGGCGCGGCCTGGGACTTCGACTCATTTCCCCGCTTGCGCATCTATGGGGAGCTCGTGCAACGGACGTTGCAGACGGTCGACCGCGGATTCTTCCGTTGAAACTCTCGATGGTCGCGTTCTGATTTGGCTTTCTCGGTTCCATGAAATGGAGATCGACTTTCTTCTCAAAACTCCACATCAGCATTTTTGTACTGGTAAATTCTCCCCCGTTGTCTGATTTGATGGTCGATGGTAAAGGGCGTTGAGCCGCGATCCGGTCGAAGACGCGGATAACCCGATCGCTTGGAAACGAGAAGTCTGCTTCGATGGCGATGCACTCACGCGTGAAATCATCGACGATGGTGAGGCAGCGGAACTTGCGCCCGTGACCAGTCGATCGTGGACAAAATCAATCGACCAACGCTCGCTAGGATGCGGGGCGGCTAGGGATACTATCCGCTCAGACTCACAGTCACAGCCGACGGTGAACCCAGGCCGGTGATGGTTTTTGTAGCCGTACCTCCGGCCGGATAGTTCCAAAACATCACGTTACCAAAGCCGGAGGGATAAGCTTCGTAATTTGCGCCGATGACTCTCGTGCCCTGAATCCAGAACGCTAGAACCCAATACGCCCCGCCCAATGGCGTGGAACCCTTTACCTTCCCTTTAGAGCCCGAAACCTGTACTCGATAAATTACGGCGGAGTTCCGGCCTCCGTCGCCCACCGCCACGTACGTGCCGTCCCACTGAACGCCGCCGGGGAATTCGACTCTCTTGCTTAGCGTGATGTTCGTAAACGCATTCTTGCCCTTGGGGAGTTCGGCGAATTGGAAGTTGCCACTGCCATTCTGGCCGTCAACAAAGAGATTGCCTGCATTGTCGTAGCCGCAATATCTAAACGTCAACAATGCGATATCGGTGTACGTCTTAGGCGAGCCTTTGGCTTTTGCGTATATCACAACGTTTCCAGGGCCGCTGCCAATAGATTGGTAGTTCGCCACCGCGAGATTTCCGGTCGATGGGTCTACGGAACAGCCGATGGGGTAACCGCCAGGGTCGTTCAGGGTTTTTATGGGAATCGTGCCGCCGTGGGCGAACTCGAAGACTTGCGACGTTCCAAAGTCTGTCGTGTAAACGTCACCAGTTTTCTTGACGCATAAGCCTGACCCGCCAAGGCCAGTAATCGATCCAAGCAGATTACCATGCGGATAGGTGTATAGGTCGGTCGTGCTACCGTCCGAGACGTAGAGAAGGTCGTTACTCTGTGCTTCCGGCGACATCCAAGATCGACTGCGGTCCGGGTGGACGGTGATCGCAGGAGCGCGCGCGCTGGGAGGGTTGATCGACGACTGGGATCCTCCGCAGCCCGCAAGCATCGAGGCCATCACGCAAGAGCTCAGGAACTGGTGGCTCATACCTGAAATTTTCATTTGCCCTGCTCCTTCGGCATAACGCGAATCGGTCGCTCGGAATTTGACCGATCGCGCTCAACGGATAGTTCGATTTTAGCATTCAAGCCGCGATCTTGGAAGTGGCCTCTACGCACGGCAGCGATTCCAACGCCGCTCACTACGACGAGACGCGCGAGAGGGCTAGACATCTCGATTCCGTCCTTGGCTGACAGCCGTTAACGCGTCATCAAAAAACGGCGACCACTGCCACCATCGGCGCGCCGTCAACGCCATGGCGCTTCACGTGCTCTCGTAAATTACCGGGCGGCGACCCCGAACGTATGACCCATATTGGGATGCTGCCCCCGTCATATTGACCGCTTGGGTATTTGATGCCGATCCCATCACCGTCCGCGAAGGTAGCAAATAACAACGTGTCCTTTCCATTAAGTGCGACGTTGAACGCTGCCTTAAAACTGTGATATTGATACCCTGCTTGATCGGATATAACGGAACGGGGCGCTGCGGGGGAGTTCTGATACGCTGATTGCGGGTGAAGACGCGCAGGCGATGGCTCCTCCCGCGCGCGCGAATAGTAGACGCCTAGAAGCAGCCCTTTCGGGAAATCTGCCCGGGCGCAGCCGGCTTTTGCAAACCCACGCGCCCGTTTGCAGCGTCGAACAAGATTTCGTCGCGGTTGTAAAACGTTAGCCCGGTATTGACCTTCGGCCTAGTGTCGTTAGGGTGATTTTCAACGACGTTCCAGTTCGCCTTTTCACCTGTATGGAAGGATTCCAACATGGTGCCGTCCGGCAAGCGCATTTCAAAGTGGGTCCCATTCTTTACGCGTTCGCCGCAATGCGTTTGCACGAGCGGGAGCTTCACCGGCCCAAGAAAGTCGATGTTATAGGCGCCCGTGTCAAACGTCGTTTCCGCGCAGTAGTTCCGAAGCGCGCCGACGCTAAAGCAGAGATTCACGGTTTTTACCCATCCGCGCGCTCCGCTTGGCATTGGTCGCGCCGGAGGCGGTGACGCAAGCGTCATGCGCACCATCTTGAATCCGTCTGTCGAGTACGGACCGACTTCGATTGCCGAAGGCGTAACCACGAAAGAGGCCGCCCACGGCTGGCCGATTCCAAACAAAACGTTGTACAGCTCGGTGACTGGCTTTGCCGAAGGGACGGGAATCGTTGCGAGCGCCGCGCCAAACGTCCCGAATAACTTGCGCCCGACTTCCAAACAGCGAATCCCCGCATTCGGCCCCGGCTTTACGCCGGGACAGTTTTGCTGATTCGGAGTCGCCGGACAGGTCGTTGCGCCCGGCACGCACGTCGCGCGCTGGACGAGCGCAACCGGCATTTTTCGCGTGACGAGCCCATTCCCGAAGTTGACCGTCGTATAGGCCAGGACGCCTTCGTACATCAGTCCGCTGCCGTACGAATTGGTCACGGCATACCGCGTGGCCGTGTAACGTCCGATCGCATGCGGATAGACCCAGAATCCGGCCGATCCCGTGTCGAGCAGAAACCGGCGGGCTGGCGCGCCGCCGACGCTCATCAACACGTTAAGCCCGGGCTTGACGCCTGTGTTGACCCCAAGTTGGACGATCGCATGAGCCGGCGCGGGATTGGGCGACGACGAGATGGGCACGATCGGAGTAACGTGACCCGAGCACGCACCGAAGACTATGCAAAATATGCCGATTGCAAGCCGACGAAGTGGCCGCACGATTCGAATGGGTTCGGTACTTTGGAGGACGGACCCCCTTTAGCGAGTTTCAATGGGGCGGCCGCCGAAATCACGTGCCGGCGCGCCATCAACGCGTACCGCGCTTCTTGCGGCGCGACTAGGGCGTGAGGCTTCTTGCCCTTTTGGCGATATCACTACGGCCGCAGTTCACCAATCGGGGAACTGGATAAGGCGCTCGATGAGGCCGTGCGAGGGGTGTTCGAATAGATCCACAGAGTAAGGTCGCGATCCAAGCGCGAGGCTCGAAGCTCGCGATCGCCTAGGCACCCCACCGCCCGCACCCCTCATCCTCGCGGGGCTACGGGGCCAGGGCACGTCGATAAAACAGAAGGCCATCCGTTCCCGGATGCCTTCAATAGCAGGCATTCACGCACCCCAGGCGCTAGCAGTACGGCTACTGTGTACATTCCAAATCAATATCAGGCGCCGGTTTCCGAAGCCTCACTTGAAGTTATTCGCTTATTTCCGCTTGCTACTGTTATTAGTGTGGTCGCGGGCGTGCCTTTCGTGTCGTATCTCCCTTTAACCGTTGCGCAGACGGAGCCTAATCTGCTGCTAGCCGGTCATTGCGCAAGAGCTAACCCGCATTGGAAATATTTCCAAGAAGGCTCCGTGCTTGCGATTTTTCGCGGGCCGGATGGCTACATTTCGCCGCGCTTCTATCAAGATTGCACGACTAACGTCCCAACCTGGAACTACGTTGCCGTACATTGCACAGGAACAGTGACATTTGCGCCGCCGGAAGACACTGATGGGATACTGCGTTCGCTTGTCGACCAGATGGAAGGTTCGGCCGAGAATCCATGGCGCATTGAAGACATGAACGATGACTACTATCTGCACCTCAAGAAAGCCATCGTGCCGTTTGTAGTTTCTGTGTCGCACATTGCGGCCAAGTTCAAGCTTAGTCAGCGTGGAAGTGACGGGGAGGCCCTTGGGTTGATCGCCGGTCTTCGAGAAGGAGGCTCGGAAAAGGGGCGAGCCTTGGCTGACGCAATGGAGCTCGCCCACCGCGAACAGCCTGCCTATCGCATCGGTGACCCTTAACGAGAAACGACAGTCGTAATTGCTCGGATTGACGGCCGTCGCACAGGCTGCATCGATTCTTCCGACGATTCGGCTCTGCTTTCTGCGGACTCTCCCCGAAAACCACCCTCGCCGGCGAGGAGTCGCCGTCGCGGTCAGGGTTGTGGCTGGGCCCTGCAGCCCGCTCCGCCCCCTCGCTCACGGATCGTACGTTTGAGGACCGGCGCGTTCTCTCACCCGTTGGCAATTGGGGTTAAGGGGTCAGTGCCCGCGCATATAAAGGCTCACGCTCTTTAGCGCCAACTACGGGCATTTCACGGTGTGCTGCGCTAGCCAGCCTTCGGCAAGTCGCAGGAGCTCTCACTAGGGCTTTTCGCCGTCTTTGAATTGGCGCACGTCACAAGCGACAGATACGCTCCAGAGAAACCTGTCGTGGCCATGCGAGCGAAATAACGCCGGTCCATCTATAAGCCTCCGCTCCCCAGGTTGCGAGGCGTCTTAGCGCGCTAAGGGAAACCTGCCGATCAGCGCGATTACGTACGTTAAGCCTTTCTTGAGCTCGTGGTCGCGTAAGTCCGGGAGTGCGAACGTCGTCTGTCCATCCCCGCCGAACTTGGCGCCGAGCAGGCTGTAGAGTGCGACGTTCTTATCAATATTGAGCAGTTGACCGTCGCACTTCGCCCAACCGGAGGGCGGGTCGTACTTCGCGAGGTACGCAACGCACGAGATCTGCCCGAGCAGCGGCGGTATTCCGTAGTAGTAGTTTGACTCAAGAGCCTTACGCTTGGGATAGATGCCCCTCGTCGCGATAGCGTAGGACAGCCCCTTGATCGGGGCGTGTTTGCGCATGTCGGGTAGCCCGAACTCGATTTGGCCGTCTCCCCCGAATTTTGTGCCCAGGAGCGAAAAAAGTGCGGGATTCGACTGGACCGGCAGAAGCTGTCCTTGGCAAGGCGCGAAGTGCACGGGAACGTAGTCGTAAGGGATCAGGAGGAGCGAGCCGAGCAGCTGCGCGGAGGCGTTATCGAACGTGGGGTGCGCCGCTGCCGGCTGACTTCCGGGGCCGGTTAACGCGCCGGGGGTGATAGCAGGAGCCGCACAACCGGCGAGCAGCGCACCGGCGCCGCCGAGCATAAACGACTGACGCTTCATAATGGCGACGCGCCTTTCGTCGCGATGTAGTACTTCAGTCCCGCCATCGGCTCGCTGTCGCGCAGGTCCGGCAGGCCAAAGTTCGTCGTTCCATCGCCTCCGAACTGCGTCCCAAGAAGTTTGAACAGGTCTCCGTTCCCGATTGGAATGAGCTGTCCGGCACACTTATCGAAATCCTCGGGTACGAATTCATAGGGCAGCAGAAGAAGCGACCCAAGTAGCCACGGGTAGCCATACATAATGGATGGTCCTCCTAGTGAGCGTCCCGGCCCGTTCTTTTTTCGACGGTGTGCGCGCGCCCTACTCCACGAGCCCTTCTCCCAGTCGTGGCGTTCGAGCCAACCCCGATTCGCGCTACCGGGGTGAGAGGAATAGCGGCTTGGCCAACAGCATGCCTGCAATAAGTCATGTCGCTTGAGCATATCTTTTACGTTAGCCAGTCAATCGCGGCGGTAGCCGTCGTTGCATCCCTCCTATATTTGGCGCAGCAGGTGCGCCAGGCCGAGCGCGTTCAACGCGCGACGATGCAACAGGGGCGAGCGGATCGGACCTCTCAAGCTTCCTTTGCCCTTGCGAGCCCCGAGCTTGCGCGTGTTCTCCAAAAGGGCATGGCCGGAGACGTGGAGCTATCGCGCGAGGAGTTCACCCAATGGATGATGATCTGTCGCGGGCTATTTCTCAGTGGGGAGGACTCATTTTTTCAGCATCGGGCAGGACTGCTCTTCGACTCCGCTTTCGACAGTTATGTCGCGGGCGTAAAATTCTATATGTCGATGCCCGGAATGCGCGCCGCGTGGAAATTGTCGGAGCATCAGTTCGGTAATGACTTCCGCTCCTTCGTCAATTCGGTAATAGCGAAGATGCCTCCGGCGCGAAACGCCGACGCATACTCTGAATGGCGAAAACTGCTGCGGTCGGAAGCAAGTGGACGGCCGAATGAGACCTAAGGATTCCCTACGCGCGCCGATCTAAGGCATCCAAAGACGAGACAACCTACTAGCTCAGCGCGGTGGTGGATTTTTATCTGCGGTTCGAAATTGCCACTCCCTCGGCCCCTAGCGCCTGCTTTATCAAATACGTCGATGGGCCACCCCCGGGATAATTAAAAGAGCCAAACCCCTTCACGGCTTGCTACAGCTAGGCTTGATCCATAGATTGAAAACTGATTGAGCCATCCCGCTCCCTTGAGGTCCACGATGCCGCCGCGCTGCCCCGAATTCCCCCTTACCGCGAAACGCCAGATCGCATAGCGTTGCTTCGATGTCGTCAACACGGCAAGTTCGAGACCGTCCCACTGTAGGGCACCGCTCGCACGCGGCGTCGGCTGAAGCCGAAGTTTGGTCACGTTCGAGCTGCCGGCTTGGAGCAGACCGAAGTTGCCGCTTGAATCGGCGAGATACAAATTCCCGACGGGATCGTAGGCAATCGTGCGAACATCATGCATGATGCCCGTCGTCGAATAGTAAGTCGGACTGCCGCTCGCATTTTTGTAGATGGCGATGTTCGGCTTAGCCCCGATGGGCACGTCCGCTACGGCGAGGTTGCCGCTGGATACGTTCGACGGAACATGCCTGGGGCGCATTGTTCCGATCCTTCAACGTCGCAATCGGGTCGCTTCCGCCGTGCGCGTACTCCACGAGCGTCCCGTTGCCACGATTGTTGTCCGCATTGGCAATCCATACGTTCCCGTGCGAATCGGAGCAAAGACCCGTCGGATCGTCAAATCCGTCCAGCTCGCCGACGAGTGCCCCGACGGGATACTTGAAGACGTCGACGACGTTTTGCGACGGAAGACTGACATATAGAAGGTCCCTGTCGGTCCGGTCAGATTTGGATGCAGAGTTTACGTGCGAGACGTACGCCGCTGGCGAACCTCCGAGGGCACTCCCGGTTTGGGGGCCGCACCCCGCAAAGAGTGCGGCAATGATAGCCGCGCTGGCCGAGCGACGACGGTAAAAAAACGAAACCATAGGGCTTTCCTCCCTCGAATTTATTCACGACGACATTCGGGGCCCCGGCGCCAATCCATCCATTCGGCGGCATTAGCGCGATTGCAAGGCGTTCTACAAAGAGGTGAGGTTAAGCAGCCAGCTCGCAGATGGGCTCCTAGTCTCGTCGATCGAGTGGGCGCGGACCAGCTGGCCGAGGACCGAGGCCCAGCGTGCCGAATACTTGTCCGGCTAATCGCCAGTACTCTTTATGACGTGAGGCCGATTTAGTCGGAGATGTGATGCCTAAGCAGACCGTTAAAAATGTAGCCAAGGTGAAAAAGCAAGGACGCACTACCGATTCAACGGTGAAGAGTCCGTCGCAAAAGATCGACGAGTACATTGCGCAATTGGATGACTGGCGCCACGACGTATTTTTAGAAATTCGCCGAGCAATTCGAGAAGCGGACCCTGACGTTATCGAAGAATGGAAGTGGATGGGAACTCCGGTCTGGTATCACGACGGAATAATCGCGTGTGCGAACGCACACAAGGGGAAGGTAAAGCTCACATTCAATCAGGGCGCGAACGTTCCGGATCCAAACGAACTATTCAACGCAGGCCTGGAAGGGAACCAGCGGCGCGCCATCGATTTCTTCGAAGACGACAAAGTTAAGAAGGGTGCTCTCAAAACTCTTATACTAGCTGCGATTTCTTACAACCGCGTGGCTGCCAAGAAATCCGCGAAGTCCGGACCGAAATCTAAGACGGGTCGCTCAAAATCATCTAAGAGTTGATTGTCCCTGGCTATAAACCGGGCAAGCTCTTTCAAATAAAAGTAGGCCGCGTTCGCTGTCGGGCGAACTGCGCGACAATTGAAGTATCGCTACGACGACGAACGCCAGAACGCTGGCGAGCAGCATCGGCGTAAGATCGAATCCACCCCATCCTTTTTGCGAACCCATAAGGCGCATATTCATTAAACGCCCGGCAGCCGGATCTGGATGTGTGCCCTGCAGCCCGGCGCCGGCTACTGTCGAGCCATGATCACGTTTTAGCACTTCTTCGCGATCCAACAGGGGTCGCGCTTTCACCGCTGGTTTCGATGAGCACGACGTCAACGGTTCCGTTGAAGGCACTCTTGGGAGCAGGCATATCCGGCGTCACGGGGAGAGCCGCGTTTGACGCCGAGGCCGGAAGTCTCATCAGCGGCACGGGTTGCATCCACGGCCCAAAAATTTCGGATGAACGAAGAAGCCGTCACAGTCACGGTCTGAACCAAAACCAAGGCAATAAAACGGCGCGTTCGAAGGTAGTATGGTAAATCGTGAAGGAGGCGCTCGTATGAAATGGATCTTCGAACCGGGACACAGTGCGGCGGAGTTTCGCGCGCGGCACATGATGGTGACGTGGGTCCGCGGATCGTTCAAACGCGTTACCGGAAATCTCAATTTCGATCCGGCGGATCCGCGAGGGCTCGCCGTGGAGGCGGCGATCGACGCATCCACGTGCTGGACGGGCGAACCGGCGCGTGACGCCCATCTTCGCAGCCCTGATTTTTTGAGCTGCGAGCGATATCCCGAAATTCGATTCAAGAGCACCGGCATTGTGGAAATCGGTCCGGTCAACTATCGCCTAAGCGGCGATCTCACGATAAGAGACGTCACCCGGTCGGAATGGTTGGACGTGCGCTTTCTCGGTACGTGGGAGACGCCGTGGTGGGAGGACGGCGTTGAACAAGGGTCCAAAGACGCGCGCGGGATTTACCGCACGAACTCGCATCGATCGTTACGACTTCGGCGTCAACTGGAACGACGATATGCCAAACAATGGAATCGTCGTGAGCCGACAGGTTGACATCGTCATCGACGTCGAGGCCATCAAGCAAGACTAATTCGGCGACCAGCTTGCTTGGCTGCCGCTTCGAGTGTTTAGACTATTTCTAGAGTGGGTATTTCGCCACTCCGGAGCTAGAATCGCGACATTTTCGTCCAAACGTCGGAGATGCGCGAGCTTTAGCCTGTGGAGGAGTCGGGTCGAAAAAGGAGGCATGCGAGTGCCGAAGGAGATCGATCGCCGCGGCTTTTTTAGTGCTGCGGCTATGACCGTTGCTGCCAGTCAATTGGGTATGTTGGGTTCGGCGAACGCCCAATCCAACTCGATGAAACCGGGCACGCTGCCCGCAACGAAACCGGGAACGAACGCCTCGTTCGCGTCGCTACAGCAGGTCGACGCAGGCCTGCTCGACGTTGGATACGCACAGGCAGGCCCCGCCGAGGGCCAGGCGGTCGTGCTCCTGCACGGCTGGCCTTACGATATCCACAGCTACGTTGACGTCGCCCCGTTGTTGGCGTCGGCGGGCTACAGAGTCATCGTTCCGTATCTTCGGGGCTACGGCACCACGCGTTTTCTTTCAAATTCTACTTTCCGAAATGGCCAACAATCGGTCGTTGCGTCTAGATATCATCGCCCTCATGGACGCGCTAAAGATCGGCAAGGCTATCGTCGCAGGTTTCGATTGGGGGGCGCGAACGGCCGACATAATGGCGGCTCTCTGGCCCGAGCGATGTAAAGCAATCGTCTCCGTGAGCGGCTACTTAATTACCAGCCTCAAGGCGAACCTGCACCCGTTGCCGCCGGCGGCCGAATTAGGATGGTGGTACCAGTATTATTTTTCCATCGAACGCGGCGTGCTCGGGTACACCGAAAACCGCTACGACTTCAATAAGCTCATCTGGAAGATCGTTTCGCCAAACTGGGAGTTCGACGATGCGACGTACGACCGCACTGCGGTTTCTTTCAACAACCCGGATAACGTCGCCATCGTTATACACAATTACCGCTGGCGGCTAAGCCTCGCAAAAGGTGAGGCGCGTTACGACGCCTTGGAAAACGAACTCTTCGAAGGTCCGATCATCGCCGTGCCCGCTATTACGATTGCCAGCGATTTCGACGGCGCAGCCGCCGACGGTTCCGCCTACCGTAACAAGTTCTCGGGCAAGTATTCTCACCGCATTTTCAAGAGCATCGGTCACAACGTACCTCAAGAAGCCCCGCAAGCCTTTGCCCAAGCCGTCGTCGACGTCGACGGTTATTGATCGAATTATCCAAACAGGAGGCGCTATGCTCGTGCAGTCCGTCCACTTCACCTTCGCTCCCGAAGACGCGGACAAGGCCGAAGCGATCTTTAGGGAGTTGCGCGACGCGTCGCGCAAGGAAGAAGGCGTAATCGCGTTCGAAGTCGCTCGAAGCGCGGAGAAACCAAACGTGTTTGCGCTGTGGGAAGAGTATCGCGACAGGGCGGCTCTGGACGCTCACGCGGCGACGGAGCACTACGAGCACCTCGTATTGAACGGCGTAAGGCCGCTAGCGCAGGAACGGATCGGCGAGATTGTCTTTCCGATCTGACAACCTGAGAGCTAGTCTTCCAGCGAAGATTTCAGACGACTCAGGGCATCGTCCCATTGCTGCGAAATCCGCACCAAGTAACGGCGGACTTCCTCGAGGCGTCTGGGCTCGAGTTTCCAGATCCGCTCTCGATTCCGGCGCTCGCTGCGCACGAGACCCGCCTTGTGCAGGGCGTGCAGATGCTTGGTGATCGCTTGTCGCGAAATATTCGCACCGTCTGCGATTTTCGTAATCGAAAGGGGGCCCGCCTTGCAGAGTTTTCGGACGATCTGCAGGCGCGATTCGTCACCCAGCGCTGCGAGCGCCGGAGCGACGCTCATGCCGGCGGCAAGCGAAGATACTTCTCGATAAGTTGCAGTTGCGCGTCCCAGCCTTCTTCGTCGGCTTCGAAAGCATCGACCCGACGATCGAGCGGAATGGCGTCGAATCCCGACTCGACCACCGTCAGCAGGGTGCCGTCTTCGGCCGGTTCGAGGGTGAAAGTTACGAGGGTCATTGGTTCATTAGAATAGTCGACCGAACTGTCGATCGCAAACGGATGCCAGCGAAAGGAAAAGACCGTCATCGGTTCGATACGGTCGACGTACAGCACCAGCGCCATTCCGGCGTACTTTGCCTGCGACTTCGCTACTTCGGCGTCGGCCAGGGTCGGCCGGATTCGGCCCGTTACCGGCGTTCCGGCGGCGAAACTACCGTCGACCTCCATCCCGAACCAACGGCCGAATTCGACCGCATCGCTAATGGCGTGCCAGACTCTTTCCTGCGATGCGCGCAACAACACGCGCTTTTCGATGCGGTCACTCGAGGATATCATTCGCAACCCCCTGGTTGCATAGAACCTATCACGAATCATTGCGAAGCGCAACCCTACGGTTGCGTTAAATTTACCGTCTCGAGCAGGGTGAGTCTGTTACGTGGAATGGGCTATTTGGCCTAAACTTCCCCAGCGCTTCGTCGTCGGGCATGTTACCAGTTAGCCACGTCGAAATACCGCGGCTAGCATATGCGCGTCGTCAGAATCGTTTCGAGCTTTCTGGCAGCCGCGACGCTTGCGGCCTGTTCGCATGCGGCAGGTTCGCCTGCGCTGCCGGCCAGCTTCGGGCCGCCGTTCCTGCAGCGGGACACCGGAGGCTTCAAGTCGCTCTATAGTTTCAAGGGTCTGCCCGACGGCTCGAATCCGTCAGCCGGCATGGTGGATCTCGGCGGCACACTCTACGGTACGACGGCGGTCGGTGGGCAGGCTGCCAGCGGCGCCGTTTTCACCGTGAGCACCGCCGGAAAGGAGCGCGTGATCTATAGTTTTGGAACCGCGGGCTTGGACGGGCTCTTGCCCGAAGCCGGGCTTATCGTCCTGGGCGGAACTCTGTACGGAACGACGAGTTCGGGCGGCGACCACGCCTTCGGAACCGTTTTCAAAATTGACAAATCCGGCAACGAACGCGTGCTTTACAATTTCAAAGGCGGCAGCGACGGCGCCGATCCGTACGCCCCGCTCGTTGCCTTCAAAGGTGCCCTTTACGGCACGACGCTCGTGGGCGGCGGCAGCCAGACTTGTCCGCAAGGTTGCGGCACCGTTTTCGAGGTGTCGACTTCCGGCAAAGAACACGTCGTGCACGCGTTCAAAGGCGGAAGCGACGGAATCGGCCCGATAGCCGGCTTGACCGTGGTGAACTCGACGCTGTACGGTACGACGGCCAATGGCGGCAAGAACGGGAGCGGAACGATCTTCAAGACGAGCGCGTCGGGAAGCGAACGGGTCATCTACGCGTTCAAAGGGACTGACGACGGTGGAGAGCCGGAAGCTGCGCTCCTCGAGGTCGGCGGAAAGCTCTACGGGACGACCAACGTCGCCGGAAAAAACTTTAATGGCACCGTTTTCTCGACGAGCACCTCCGGCGGCGAAAGTGCCATCTACAGCTTCAAGGGAGGCAGCGACGGCGCAAACCCGGAGGCGGCCTTGATCGAGGTCAACGGCAAGCTTTACGGTACGACGTCGGGCGGCGGGACGCCGAACCTCGGAACCGTGTTCAGCGTGACGACGTCGGGGACCGAACGCGTCCTGCACGCCTTCAAGACGTCCTCCGAAGGTTCGGATCCGCGAGCGTCGTTGGTAGCGTTAGGCGGAACGCTCTACGGTACCACCTCGTTGGGAGGCGCGAGCGGAATGGGGACGATTTTCAAAGTATCGCCCTAACCGTCGCCGGTCTAGGGCAGAAATTCGATGGCGCCGAGATCGCCGCTTTCCGTGGAGATCCGCCCGGAGCGAATCGCCGAATTAAATGCGCCGAAATCGCGTTCCACTTGATCGGCGTACGCTCGCGAGTAGCGGGCGATAGCCCGGTCGAAACGGTCGTTCGACCCTAGGTATCCAGCAATGGTAGCCGGATCTCCGGCCTTGGCGTGGGCTCGCGCCAGCGCCCAGCCGCAGACCGCCGAATAGTCGGCGAGCGTGCGGGGGCGAAACGTCTCGATATCGATCGACACTTTCATGTCGCGGAGTTGGCGCACGTAATAATCCTGCGATCCCGGAACTTCGCTAAACCCGAGGAAGATGTCGCTGGCGGCCTGCATCAGACGTTGGCCGGTCACGACGCGCTCGCCCTGGTGGGCGAACCGGCTCTCCGTCGCAGCCGGCTCGAGGACCGAACGTCGTGCCTCCTTCATTTGCAGGAAGAGCGGGTCGGTTTCGTCGGCAAGAAACAACGCGATCGTGCAACGCGTGCCGACGCTGCCGACTCCGACGACTTTGATCGCGACGTCCTCGAACCGGTAGCGGTCGAAAAGGCGCTGGCGATCGGATGTCAACGAGCGCCGATAGCGTTTCAAAAACGCGCGCATCATCGCTTCCCACTCATCGACGTATTGGTGAAAGTGATAGACGAACGGCGGATCGTCGACGATCGTCGAACGCCCGTTCTCCACCGTTGCGAGCTTCGGGAAAATGCTTTCGCTGGTTCGCCGACGAGCGAATCGTTGCGCGTCTTCCAGAGTGCCTAAAACGTCGGCGTTCCGGCGGAAAAAGCCGCTCAGATCCGCGAACTCGATGTGCGCGTACCACACGTCGAGGGGCGACAGCCGCGCATACTCGGCGGTCATTCGCCGGTACGACGCGATCGCAGCCAGGACTGCATCGCGGGCCGCCGCTTCGGAAAATCCCCGGTGGCGCGCCGCCAGAACGATGCTGGCCGCCAGGCGTTTAATGTCCCACTCCCACGGGCCTGGGAAGGTTTCGTCGAAATCGTTGATGTCGAAAACCAAGTTGCGTTCCGGCGTGGCAAACCCGCCAAAATTCACGAGATGGCAATCGCCGCAAAGTTGTACGATCGGACCGCTGAGCGGCGTGTCCAGGAGGTCGCGAGCTTGAACGATCGCGCTACCGCGAAAGAATGCGAACGGCGACTCGGCCATCCGAGCGTAGCGCACGGGCACCAATCCGGGGATTCGGCCGGAATTGGATTCTTCGATGAGGGTTATCGGATCGATCGTTCCGTCGCGTGCTTGCCAAGACGCGTGAGCGGACCGCGGACAGGCGTCTCGCAGAGCCCTCCCGCGTTCGTAGCGCTGAGCCCGCGACGATTCCGGCATCGCGGCTCGGCTTACGTTACGGCCGGAACGCGAACACCGTCCCCTGGTTGAAATGTCCGCCCGCCACCGTCGTGCCGTATAACGTGCCGTCGGATCCCTTGGTGAGCCCGTAGTACGAGTACGCGCCGTCCGAAGCGCCGCCGAAACTATGCAGCACGCGCTCTTTCCCGGATTTTGGATCGACCTTAAAAATCGTCCCGCAGTCGCAGCTGCCGCCGCCCGCCGAAGTGGTTCCGTAAAGCTCGCCGGATCCGGCGAACACCAGCGTGCTCGTCGACGAGCTGCCGTCGGCACCGCCCTTGAAACTGTAGATCACGCGCTCGCGATAGCCCCCGCGCGCGCTCGGGCTGAGCTCGAAGACCGAACCGAGACCGTTCGCGCCGCCGTAGTACGTCGTCCCGTAAAGATTGCCGGACGCGTCCGCGATCAAGCCGCCGTATGGGGAACCTGCATCCGGCGCACCTTTGAAGGCATAGAGCGTCGTAAGTTTCTTGGTGCTGGTCGAGAGCCTGAAAGCCGTTCCGTTGCCGTGGGCTCCGCCCAGCTCCGTCACGCCGTAGAGATCGCCCGTTTTCGCGAGAAACAACGGACCGAGCGACCCAACTCCTCCGTCTTTTCCGCCCGAAAAGGCGTGGAGAATTTTTCGTGCCACCGGTTCCCGGCGCGCGAGAGCTCGTAGAGCGTACCTTGGTAACCGGCACCGCCGTCCGGGGTGGTTCCGTACACATTTCCGGCGGCGTCAAACGTGACCGCACCACCCGGGCCGAACCCGTCGCTGCCGGCGGTAAAGTTGTGCAATATCTTTTCGCCTTTCGGCGTCAGGTCGAAAACGATTCCGCAGCCGTCGCTAGCGCACGGCCCTCCGGAGCCGCCGGCGACCGTCGTCCCAACGAGGTTGCCATGCGAATCGAAGGTCACGCCGCCATGCGGACTCTTCCCCGTGGCGTAGCAGTCGAAATTATAGAGCACCGTTTCCTGCCACGGCGGACTCGCTTGCGGCGTCAATTCGAAGACCGTGCCGCAGGTGAGCGTTCCACCGATCACCGTCGTTCCGAAGAGGTTTCCGTCGCCGTCGATTGCAAGGCCAGTCGCGGCGTTGCCGCCGTCGTTGCCGCCGCTGAAGTTGTAGAGGACCTGTTCTCCGCCCGAGGCAGGACCCGCCTCAAACGTTTGCGAGCCGGTCGGAGCGAAGGGCGCGCCGGTCGTCGCGTGCGAACCGCCACAGGCAGCCAACGCCGCCGCAACCGCACAGATGCCGAAGATGCGACTGCCAATAACTAGATTTTTCATATGCCTCGCTCCTAACTGCCGCCGGGCTCAGAGCGTTCGACGGCCGCGGCCGCGCTCCCGTCGCACTTACCGGCGAAAAGATGCGCGGCGAACGCCGCGCCGAAGTGTCGAGGCGTCGTCGCCGAACACGACTAGCGACGCGTGACGGGAGGGTCAAACGGTGTTTCGCAGCAGCCGAAAAGCGGCCGCGGGGAAAGGAACGTGAGTACCAGGAGCGGTGCGGGCACAGGCTCAGGGCGCTGGGGAGTAGCCGCGATTCTCGTGAGCTTCATTGCGATCAATGCGTTGCTGTCGGATCGATACCGCCTCGTGCCGGGCTGGCTGGTGTACTTGCTCGTAGTGCTCGCTCTAGTTCCGATCGCGATCGCAGCGATGACCCGAACGCCGGCGTGGCGCGTCATCGAACGCGCCGCACTTTTCGTCGTTACGTTCGTAGCCTTCGCGACCAACGGCCTCAACATGGCGGACATCGTCATCGATATTGTGACGCAAAGCCGCAAGATGGATGCGATGACGCTATTTTCCACGTCGATCGTCATCTGGCTGGGCAATATGCTGATCTTTACGCTGCTCTATTGGCTGATCGATCGGGGCGGCCCGGATGCGCGGGCCGCCGGCAGCACCGCGTATCCCGATTTCGACTTTCCGGCGATGGACGGCCCGTCCTTAGTGCCTCCGGATTGGCGCCCGAGCATGGTCAACTATTTGTTCATCGGCTTTACGACGACTACGGCGTTCTCCCCAACCGAAGCAATGCCGATCTCGGCACGCGCAAAGGCTTTAGTAATGGTGCAAAGTCTCATTTCGCTGATAGTGGTCGCGGTCATCGCCGCCCGTGCCGTAGGCATCTTTCAGTAGTTAGTGCTCGTCCACCGGGACGCTTGACGGCCGTTGGCGCTCGAAGAACGACTTTGAATACTTTGCCGGTATTGGGTTGAACTGGCGGGGAGACTGCGTAAAGTCGAACGCGTCGGAGATGCTGTTTGCGCGCGTGTCGGTCGTTCCCAGGCGCCCCAAATTGAACGTGTCCTCGACGAACTTCAGAACGCTTCCGAACTCGTATTGCGTGTGCGACACGACGTTTTGCCTCGCATACGGCGAAACTATCAGCATTGGAACGCGAACGCCCAATCCGGTGTAGTCAAGCTGTTGCGGGGCGACGTGATCGTACCAGCCGCCCCAGTCGTCCCAAACCACGACGACCGCGGTAGTGTTCCAATACTTACTGGTTCCGATAGCATTGACGACTTGGGCCACCCACGACGGGCCGGTGTCGTGCCGTCCGAAGCCCGAATGGTCGGAGTTCGCGCCGTCGGGGATCACCCACGATACGGCCGGCAGTTTGCCCTTCGAGATGTCCTTGAAAACGTTCTTCTCGGGCGACGAAATATTCGTCTGCCATTCCGGACCGTAGCGCACGTCGTGGATGGCGTCGAAGGCGTTCCAGTAGGCGCCGGCTAGCGTGCCGCCGACGGTTTGCGGCGTGTAATATTTCCACGAGATGCCCTTCGCGTCGAGCAGGTCGCGGAGCGTTTCGTACGTCTCGCACGGGAAGGGTCCGCTCTGGATATATTTCCCGGCGGACGTGATCAGAGGGGTCGTCGTGCCTTGCTGGGCGTCGCAGCCCCAGGGAGCGTGGGTCGGGAAATCGATTAGGCTTTGCGTCGAGTTGATCGCCGTGTCGCCGCGGATCAGGTCCTGATGTCCGTTGAAACTGCCGCTGAAGGTGGTGGCGAACATGTTATCCGCCAGGACGTAATTTTGTGCGATCGACCAGTACGGCTGGATTTGGCTCGGGTTGACGTATTTGTAGACGCACTTTGGACACTTACGATCGCTGACGTAGACCAAATCCCAGCCGTCCATTTTGCCGCCGTCGTAATCTACGACGAACGCCTGGTACCCATTGCTCGGCAAGAGTTGGCTGGTGAGCTGGGTCTCCTTCAAAGGTATCGTCTGACCGTTGTGCATCTTGCCCTGGGTGGCGCCGTTGCCGCCAGGATACGTAGCGAAGAGATTATCGTACGACCGGTTTTCTTGGATCATGATGACGATGTGGGTAATCGGGTTGACAGTGGTTGAATTGGCGTGGGCCGCCGGAGGGAGCGACGATGCACCACCCGGAGATGCGAGATTGCCTTTGCAGCCGGCCAATGCGAGAGCGAAACAAAAAGCGATAAGATAGCGAGTTTTCATAACCGTTCGAGCGTTTACTGCCGCATCGCCCTCGTCCCGCCCGGCCGACTGAGATAGGTGCTGAAATTAGGTCGGAAGCATCAAAAATGAGGACCTTCGTAGTGTGAATCTCACCGAAGGTCCCCATCTGAAAAACGTGCGATCGTCACCGCAAGCGTTAGCCAGAGGTCTGCTCGAATCCTCGCTCGCGCAGCATGTTAGTACTCGTACGGGTAGAGTTGAGAGTTCGTTACGGGAATCGGAAGCGGGCTTGGAAATGGGCCGGGCAGCGCTCCCGAAGGCGGTTGCGGACCCGGGCCGGGCTGCAACGGCTCGCCGTTGACGAGCGCGCCGCCGAGATCGACGTTGTGCGCGCTGACGTCGACGTCCACGCCGCGGTTCTTGGCCGTCAACGTCGTCGTGATTTGGCCGCCCATCGCGCTCCTAACGTCGACGCTCAAGCTTCCGTTTTCTCCGCAGGTGACGCTGGCGCCATTGCCGAGCTGCAGCGTTTGGCCGGGACAGATCGAAACGTTCTTCCCGTTACTTTCGATCGTCGCTTGCCCGTTGTCGTTCATCGTGATCCTGGTCGCGCCGTCGTTGAGCGCGATCGTCGATGACTGGTTGCGCGTGACCCCGCGTTCGTTAGGTTGTGTGACCTGTGTCGATAGGCGAAAACCTCCGGGAATTGAGTTCGACTCGAGCAGATCGGGCTGCGAGACCATACTATTCCACTTGGCCCCGTTAAAGGACAGGTGCGGATCCCCGTCGCTGCCTCCGGAGGCGTTGCGAAAAAACTGCTCGTTGTCGGAGGGAGAGCAGTTCCCTTGATACGGCGAGCACGGGCCGGCATTTCCGTATGGTGATGCGCCCAAACTTCCCATCAACTGCTGCAGCATTTGGAGAAGCTGCTGCATCAAACCCGGGAGCGGACCAAACATCGCGGTTTGGCCGGGGTTCGACATCGAATCGGTCAGCCACGGCGGAACGATCCGGGAAATCGCGTCGCCCGTCACCGCCCCGGGCGAGAATTCTTGCAACAGGGCATTCGCGCCGTCGCCGATACCGGAAAACGGCGTGAGCGGGGTCGAGCCGAGCGACCCTTCGAGCGGCTGGATGGACATGACAGTCAACCTCCCTGGTAGTGGTTGCACGGCGTTCACGACGGGCGAGCCGCGTGGCAAGGGGGAGACCGCAATTTGTCAGGAACGCGTTGCCGTCACGAGCAACCACTACCGACCGCGATCGCCTGCCTCCCAAGCGCCTCGACGCGCTCACGGAGCGTATCCTACAGGGAGCCGTCAACGGTTCGTTCCTGCCCGAGACGATCCTCACACCCGTTATTGTGGCCGGAGTTTCTATGCACGCACGCGTGAGCTGGATGATTGGGTGTTTAGGGCTAGGCTTGGCGGCCTGTTGTATAGGAATGGCGTTCGGGGCAACAGAGCTAAATATATTTCACGCCGTTTTGGAATTTCACACTCGCATTTGCGCTCTACGCACCAGTTCTCACTTTGTGGAGTCTTTCGTTCCATGTCGTGATGAGTAAGACACGACGACGCGGAGAGCGAACCGCTTAGCCAACCACAGCAACAGCAGGATGGGCGGCGAGGGCGAGCACAAGCAGAGACCCGCACAAAAGTCCTCGTAGGTAGGGCAGCGTTCAGGCGGACGCAAACGTGACGAGAACTTTTTTCCTGTCCGCCAGAATGCCCGACGCAGCGATCATACATCTTCCTCACCGTGCGAGTCGATCGCATTAGTTCTTGTTCGGCGTCATGAACAAGCGGCCGTGCGGATAGTCGAATACGTAGTCAAAGTGCTTGAGGAGGTCGTAGCCGAGCAACGCATAGTTGGCAGCCATGCAGCAGCCTTCCCAGCCCCCGATCTGGTAGTGAATCGGCCCAAGCATCAAGGTCCGCGGGTTGAACGGATAATGCCTCTTCACGAGGTCGTAACTGAAGAGTACGGCACTGGGGTTCCCGGTGTCGAGAACGGCATTGACGGTCGTCGAATCGTCCAACGTCATGGGCACCGTCAACTCGCCACCGGTAAGGTCGACGAAAACGGGAAGCATCTTGAGCAACGATAGATCGGTCGACGGATCGAGGATCGACATCGTCGAGTCATAGACGTTCAGCTTAACAATCGCGCCGGCGAAGAAGTCGGAGCCGATCAGCCCGGCATAGCCCTTAGCATCGAGGCCCTTGTAATTCCAGCGCTCGAAATTTTCCGAGTAGACGAGCACATTTTGCAGATGCGCGTTACCGAAGTCCATGTCGGTAACGCTGCGAACGCGGTCCTTCGTTTCGTCGTAGAGCGTGTATGACGTAGAGTTTCCCTTGAGCGCTTCTACGTGCGCGGCATCGGCGAACTTATCGTCGAGCCGAATAGCGTCGGACCCGGTGTCAAGGATAAACGTTCCCTTTACGCCATTGACCGTGGCGTCAACCAGAATGCGGTCGTGCGTGAGGTGGATCGGCACAGGCTGATCCGACGTAAAGATCCACGTGGCCGTCGGTTTGGGCGGGTGCAGGTCGTCATTCGTCACGGTCGCGTTGGGCTCGAACTTCTCGTTGGTATGCGTTTCGTCGCTGTCGCCGATGCGGTAGGATCCGATCATTTTCTTTCCCGGCTGAACGTCGGCATAGGAGAGAATGTGATATGTCGCTTCGAAAGCACCGCCGGGATCCACCGTCGCCTGGACGTAGGCGCCGGTTGAGGGATCGATGTACAGATCGATTGGGTCGCCGTGGAGCATCGTCACGCGCACGACGCCGACCGCTTTGCCGTCGGCGGTTTTGTTGCCGCGGAAAGAGCCGGGCAATCCAGGGGTTCCCTCTTGCATCAACATCGTGTAGGCGGCGAGTGCCTTTGCGCCTTCGCCGTAAACCGGCGTCGTAAAGCCGCTCGTAAAGCACTGCCAAAATACCGTGCCGGTAAAGCCGACGTGTGCGGTGATGTTGTCTTGTTTGAGCATGGTGTGCGTTTCGTGGAACGCAAGGCCGGCTTCGTTGAGGGCGATGCTTTCGAGCTTCTCGCCTTTCTTGTTCGTCACTGTGCTCGAAATGCGGATCGTTTGAAACGTCCCGTCCCCGAGTTGCCAGCCTACGTATGCACGATGCTTTTGCAACAGGTCCTGAGCTTGCGCATCGGATGGCCCTTCTGCGGCGCGTCCGGCGAACGCAAACGTAATCAGGATCGCGCAAATGGCGAGAAGGGCGATGGGCATGCGGTTCATGTTCGAGCCTTCCCCCAGAAGCAGGCGAGGTCTTGCTTGGCTAACGATACCGAAAGACAGCAGCACCGCGAACCCAGTGTAGTGACGATTCGGCCTCCCTTTCCTGGGACGCCGGTAAAAACTGTATCTGCTTTCTCCGCCAGCCAGAACGGCCCGGTTTCCCTCGGGCGGCAGCACGACAAAGATTTTGAATCATTTCGAAACGCGATCTCGCTAAGTTTTATGCGCGGAGTAACTTGATAAAATCAAGGTCGTTTTGGATTGTTCGGGTTCTCCTTAAGATTTGTGCCCAGGTGCCAATCGCTTCAGCTGCCGGAATCCGATGAACGTGACGGCGCATTGACCCAACGCCAGGATGGCCAAAAGCAGCAGCGCCACTCGTAGGTAACGCGCACTCGGGAAACGCGGTTGAGTCTCGTAAAGACGGATAAGCGCGGTGGCAGCGTAGGGCCTTCAGATTCATGAATGCGGCGGCCAAATGGCCGCCAAATTCGGCAAGATGGCTCGAGTCAGCGCCGAAACGTGGCATTGGTATTTGTTGCACCTCGTGAAGAAAGAGGTTCTCATGCGCCGCGATATCGTCATCATGGCTCTACCGCTCGTACTAGCAGCGTGCCAGGGCGCAAACTCGATTCCGGCGTCAAGCGGAGCGCAAGGTTCATCTCTAATATTGGCTGGGCGCGCGACCTTCTCCAAACCGAGCGTGCCCGATGGGAAAGGTCCGCCGTTCGTACCATGGATCTTTGTGTCGAACGGCGAGCACGGCAACGTCGATGTTTACAAGGCGAGAACGCTCAAGATGATCTCGCAGTGCTCCTGCAGCGGAGTCGGCCTCGCAGTCGACTCGTTGTCCGGCGACCTCGCCGTTGGTACGCGATCGGGCACGGTTACCGTCTGGCACGTACAAAACGCGCAGATCACGCAATTTGCCACGCTGAACCTGTCACAAGGCCCGTATGCGGTCGGCCTTGCCTTCGACAAAAAGGGTAACTTGTACGCCGCAAACGCCGACGACAACGGCATCGATTTCTTTGCCTCAAGCGAGATCCGAGCCGGCGGAGGCAACCCCACCCGCACGCTCTTAACGTCGCACTTGACCGAGGCGGTGTATTTGGCCGCCGGCGGGAACTCGCTGCTGGCCGACGGCTACAACGTGAACGGCCAACCAATTTTGGTTTCCGTCAACACGAACACCGGCGCCGATACGATTGTTCAAAACGTTATGTCGGGTACGGTACCCGAAGGCATCGTACTCGATCGCCACCAGAACCTTATTTTGAATGACGTCGGCTACAACAACACGCTCGCCGTGTTTCGCAAGCCTTGGACCGGGTCCCCGAAATCGACGTTCGTCTACGGCTCCGCTCAAAATGGGTATTATACCGGCATCTCGTTGAATAAAGCGCAAAACGTACTGTGGGCAGCCAGCTTTTCTCTGCCGAGCCCGCGGTACGGCGTCGGGAACGTTCAAGCCAACAGCTACCCGCTGGGAACCGCCGGACGTTCTTCCGCCGGCATCGTGTCGGAATACTACGATAGTATCGCGGTAGACCCTCAGTAGTTGCGCCAACTTGGTAGTCGCGATAACCCGGAACCCGGCCGGCTCATGCGATCCTGCCTTCGCCAAACCTAGGTGCGAAACATAGGGGCATAGGGAAGCGCTTCGGAGCCAGATAAAGAGACGTCGTCAACGATCCAAGCGGTATTACTTGCTGTGCTAACGAGGTTGTTACGAGCAAGGATGCCGTGGTGCGCGCCGCGCACTAAGTTGCCGCTTGACGCGGTGCGGCTTGGGTCGCAGCCGGTCCTCGTGCCGGAATAGGCGCACGGAGGCACGGCCCCAATGCCGGTCGAACAGCCGGGCATCAGTGTTGCGACGTGCTGATTGGCAACCAGGCCTGACATTGCTAGAAGCGGAGTGCGACGCCTGATATCTACTTCAAAGGAGCAAGGTTAATGAACACCCGTGGTCTACTGAAGTGCGCCGGCGCTGTCGTCGCACTTGCAATTGTTTCAGCCTGCGGAGGCGGCTCGACGGTCGTGCCGACAGACGCTCCCTTCAAAGCGACCTACGTGGGTAAGACGATGTTCGTGAATGGGCGGCCGATAACGGCGGCGCGCCTGAACCCGGCGCCGCGTTACGCGCAACTCGTGCCGGACAGAGCGGTTGGAAAATACGAGTACGTTTTCAACTACTACGGCACGTACGGCAGCGAGTTCAACTATCCCAAAAGTACCCAGATGTTTCGTCAGCTTAATGGCGCCGGGGGCCAAGGGTGCACTAACGTTTTGTTCGGCTACGGTAAGAACATTATGTGGAACGCCGGGCGTACGAACGACGTGATTACCGAATACAAGGTTCCGGGAAATAAGGTGGTCAAGACGCTGCCTCTTGATTACGACTTCACGTCTAGTTGCTCCATGAATACCGACGGTGATCTTGCAGTTGGAGTCTTGTTAGGCAACGATTACGGCGCGGGCGGTCAGGTCGTGATCTTCAAGAATGCGAGCGGATCGGGTACGGTTTATAATACGCCCCTGGCTAAAGAATACTTCAGCGGCTACGATGCCAACGGTAACCTCTTTGCCGACGGTTTCGATGCGAGCTATGACTTTTTGCTCGTCGAGCTTGCGAAGGGCAGCAACACATTCGTTACGATCAAAACGAGCAACGCTCCGGAGTTTCCCGGCTCGGTGCAGTGGGATGGCAGGTACGTCACCGTTTTCGATCAGCTCACCAGTCAGACGTATCGGTACAAGGTGAATGGAACGACGGCAACTTTGAAGCACACCATAACCTACACTGGGGCGGGCGACTGCGCGCAGACCTGGATCGTCAAGGGCCTGCTCTATTGCGGCGACGCCGGAAACGACGACGGCTCAGTCTTCAACTACCCAGGCGGCGGTGCGCCGGTTGCGACGCTCTCGGGGGAATTCGACTTCCCGCTCGGCGTGGTGGCAGCGAAGAGAATCTAGGTTCTTCCTTCGCGGCAAACTCGCAGCGCCTCGATCTCGTGCAGCTACAAACGGCTGGCCCGCGATCGGGGCGCTGAGATTTGCGCGGCCTGCTAGCGGTGTTTCGACCGTCGCCGCGAAGCCCTGAGCCCCGTCGCCTCGCGCCCGGCGTCAGGACGCGGCGATCGCGACTGCGAGGCCGCATCGCGAGGGCTTAGGGGCTGATCGTCAGCCCGAACGGTTTAGAAATCCCGTGAGTGAGCGTCGCGAAGAGCGAGCCGGAGGGGAACTTGTAAACCGGCGCAGCCGCCGCGCCAAAGTCGGCCGCTGCAATCTTGGCTCCTTTGCGCGTGCCGCGCTTCCAGAAGCCCACCACGTCGTTTGTTCCGCTCAGCGTCACGACGCCGTGCACCGTGGCAACCGATCCGCTAACCGAGATCTGGTAGATGGCCGAACCTTTTCCGGCGTTGCGATAGTTTTGGTCGCCGACCAAGAGATGCGTACCGCCCCACAGCACTTCGCCCGGGGAGTAGATTGGGCCGCCGCTAACGGTTAGCGGCGAGAAGTTCTTCGAGCCCTTGGGCAACTCGGCGAGAGCAAAGACGCCGCTCGCGTCGAGCCCGTCCGCGAACAGGTTCCCCTGCTTGTCATAGCCGACGAACTCGGGAAAGGCAACGTTCGCGACTTTGTACCGGGTTGGCTTACGCCGACCGGGCGCAAAGACGTCAACGTCGCCGGCCTTCGAGCCGTTTTTGAAGTTGGCGATCGCAACGTTCCCATTCTTTAGATCGACGGAACAGCCCGTGGGATGCGGCCTACCAGGACTGTGAAGCATCAGGTGTGCGATCGGACTCGTCCCACCGTGCGCGTAGACGACAATCTGTTTGCGCGCGTATTGGGGAATGTACACGTTGCGCGCTTTGTCAACGCATGGCTGCGTCGGCGAGGCGAAGCCGGTCAACGTTCCAACCTGGGCGAGCCGCTTGGCGTTGTGGTAAGTGTAGACCGTAACGGTGTTGCTGCCCCAGTTAGATACGTACATCAACGACCGGTTGGAGTCGGGCGTCATCCTGGGCTGCTCGGCGTTTGGCTCGGAGGCTGTTACCGCGGCTACCTCACTTGAGGATGCGATGGGGGAGAGCGCTTCGATCTGCGCTTCGCCCAGAACCGGGCGATCAGTATTGGGAAGCAACGCCATCGACGGCCCGAACGACGATTTGGATAGTCCACCGCAGCCGGACAATGAGAGACCGAAGGCGGTCGTAACGAGCGCCCAGCAAAAACGTGTTGACGAGACCATCATAAGCTCCTTGTGGTGTGTCTCGAGGCCACCACCCGCGCGGCTTATGACCGGGAGCAATAATGCCGTCCGGTTTGGCGTCTTACTTCGCCGGTCGTGCAACGCCACCCTGCGCCGGTCTGCAGAAGGGGCGAACCGCGCGAACGTAGCCGACGACGCGCCGGTCTAATTCGCTGCCGGGTTTTTCGTTTTATGCGACATCTTCGTGAGCGGGGTCGAGCCGAGCGACCCTTCGAGCGCCTGGATGGACATCACCGTCAACCTCCCTGGTAGTGGTTGCACGGCGTTCGCGAGGGCAACGCCGGCGACAAGGGAGAGACTGCGATTTGTCAAAAACGCGTTGCCGTCATGAGCGACTCGCTGCAGACCACGATCGCCCGCCTCTCCGAGCGCCTCGACGCGCTCAAGGAGCGTCTTTGACTACGCCGGCAAGAGCCGTCGCGTAGTCGAACTCGAGGAGCGTTCGCGGGCCGAAGGATTCTGGAACGATCCAGAGGCGGCCCAACGGGTGATGAAGGATTCGTCCGACCTGCGTTCCGAGACGGAAGCGGTCGAAAGCGCCGCGCGGACGCTCCAGGAAGCACGCGAAATGCTCGAACTTTTCGCCGGGGACCCCGCCGCCCAAGTTGAAGCCGAGGGAAACGTCGGCGCCGCTCAGGATGCGATCGATCGCCTGGAGATTGCCGCAAATTTCAGCGGCGAATTCGACGCACATAACGCGATCGTGAGCATTTTTGCGGGTGCCGGCGGCGTGGATGCGGCCGACTGGACCCAGATGCTCGCGCGGATGTACTTGCGGTGGGCTGAGTCCAAGGGTTTCGCCGCTCAGGTCGTCGATGAATCCCCCGCCGAGGAAGCCGGTCTCAAGTCGGTCACGTTCTTCGTCCGCGGCCGCAACGCGTACGGGATGCTGGAGAGCGAACGCGGCGTACACCGGCTAGTGCGCTTATCGCCGTTCGACGCCGCGCATCGACGGCACACGTCGTTCGCCGCGGTCGACATCATTCCCGAGATCGAGGCCGGCGACAAGTTCGACGTCGAGATCAAGCCGGAAGACCTTCGGGTCGAAACGTTCAAGTCGGGCGGCGCCGGCGGTCAATACGTCAACAAAACGGAGTCGGCCGTGCGGTTGATCCACATTCCGACCGGCATCGTCGCGGCGTCGCAGCAGGAACGTTCGCAGGCCCAGAATCGGGAGGTAGCAGCCGGGGTCTTACGCGCCAAGCTGGCGCAGCGCGCCGCCCAGGAGCACGAACGCCGACTCGAGGATTTGCGCGGCGAACGCCAAGCCAACGAATGGGGATCGCAAATCCGTTCCTACGTATTGCAGCCGTATCAGCTCGTCAAAGACCATCGCACCGAGGTCGCAATCGGAGACGCCCAAGGCGTGCTGGACGGCAACATCGACGCGTTCGTGTGGCCGTACCTTCAGCAGCGCGCGAGCCGATGATCGGCGGAGCGTGAAAGACCGCCTGCTCTGGGCTGGGTGCGGAGCGTATGCGCTGCTCTTCACATGGCTGGGCGCCATCAAGTACGCCGCCCACCGAAATCTGGTTGATTTCGGGATCTTCGCGCAAACCGCCGCGAGCGCGTTCGGGTGTTTTTGCAACCCGTTGGAAGGAAGTCACTGGGCGTTTCATTTTTCGCCGATCCTGTATCTTGCCGGAATCGCCGTTGCGCTCGTCCACGTGCCCCTCACGCTGATCGCGCTCCAGGCAGTTGCCGGTGCGCTGTGCGCGCCGCCGATCTACGGCATCGTACGGGCGCGCGGCGATCGCTCGACGGCCCGCCTGGCCGCGTTAGTGGTTTTGCTCTACCCGCCGCTGGCGGGTCTCACGTTCGGGGACTTTCATGAAAACGGATTTGCGCCCGCCGCCGTGGCCTGGACCGTTTATTGCTTCGATGCTGGAGAGCTGGTTTGGGCGGCGGTTGCGGGCGCTGCGGTTTTGGCCGTAAAAGAAGACCAAGCGCTGTTTCTCGCGTTTGCGGGCGGCGCGGCCGCGGTTTCATATCGTGACGATCGCCGGCGCTCGCGGTTCGCGGCCGGCTTGGCGCTGGCGTCGGTCGCGGTGGCCCTGACGTTCTTTTTGCTGATCCAACCGCACGCGAACGCCGATCCGGCTTGGCAGCCCACGCGATTCTACGCGTGGACGGCGGCCGACTGGGCTCGTCTCGGACCGGGATTGCTGGAGCGCGCCGGCTTTCTGGTGCTGATCCTCGCCCCGCTTGCGTTCGTCCCGCTGCGAACGCCGGCAATGTTTCTGGCCGTCCCGCCGCTGATCGAAGTACTCGGCTCGCGCATGAGCACGACGTACACCCTCGGGACGCACTACGCCGGCGCTTGGCTCGGATACGTGTTGGCGGCGTTCGCTGCTGGAATCGTTGCCCTAGCGCCTCGAGGTCGTGCCCGGACGCCGCTGTGTTGGGCGGTAGCGCTGTGCGCGATCGAGCTGCTCGTTGCTAATCCGTTGCATCCAGGCTTGAACTTGCGTCCGATCCAGCCACGCGACGTGCAACTCGACTCGGCGCTGCAGGTGCTGCCGCGCGACGCAGGCGTCGCGACGCAGGAGGAAGCCTACACGCACCTGGCATTGGACGATCCGTTCGCGCGGCTCTTGCCCGAAGACCCGCACGTGGTAACGAACGCCTGCTTCGTGCTCGTCGATCGGGCGTATCCAGACTCGCCGCGGCTGCAAGAATACGGCGGCGCATTTCGGGAACTCGTGCGCACGGGGCGTTACGCGCTCGCCGACCGTGCGGGCGAAATAGAACTCTATCGGCGGCTCACGCCTTGTCGCTGACCCGCAGTCCCGCGAGCGCCGCGGCCGCCCGCTCAGGCCAGCCGGCGTCGGCCCGAACGATGGAATACTTAGCAGCCCACGGCGACCAGCGCGCGACTTGCCGTTGGAAGTCGCCGCTTGGGGGAAAGATGCCGACGACCGGGGTGCCGATCGTTCCGGCAACGTGCATCGCGCCGGAATCGGGCGCGATCAGGACGGGAGCGGCGGCAATCGCTTCCTTCCAGCGTTCGATTTGGACAAACGCGTCGAGGGGTAGCCCCGCGGCGTCGGCGACGCGCTGCGCGTACGCGCGCTCTCGATCGCTTGCGATCAAACGCGGCGTACCGAGCGCGGCGACCCGACCCACGAGTTCGACGACGTCGGCAAACGCGATTCCAAGCCGTTCCCATTTGTCGGTGAGTTGCAGGGCGACGCGGTCGCCGGGGGGCGGCTCGTTCTCCAAAACCAACGAGCGAAGCCGGTCCGGAGATCGCGTCGGCGTCTCCCCGTCGAGCAGACTTGCACCGACCTGAAAAAGGACTTCGCATTCGTGCGGAGCGCGCGGATCCAGCCCCGCACTTCGATACACGGCATCGGTGAGGAAGGCCCGCGTCCACAAGGTCTTTAGCGGTTTTCCCCAACCGTTGTTAAAGCCGATTCGCGTTGGCGCGCGCGTCGCGCGAGCCAACCGATACCCGCTCGGATCCTCGGTCGCGACGAGGACGTGCGTGTACGCACGGGCCGCGAGCGACCGTCCGAGATCTTCGATCGCCGCCAGGTTTGCCGGCGCGTTGGAACGGAGACTGAAACCGGCCGTTACGGTCTGGCGGGTGACGCGCGAAGAGAAGATGCCGGCGTTGCCCGGGCTCAAAACGAGATCGGTGGGGATCGCTCGCGCACGAAGGCCGGCAAGCAGCGGTGCGAGCGCCAGCGCGTCTCCGATTCCATCGAGGCGGATGACGAGCACGGACGGTGAACGTTCCGGCATGTTCGTCTGTTCCGACCGCGCACGTGAGGCGGCCTGCCGGCGGTCGTGATCGCTCGTGACGACGTCGTGACGCTCGACGAGATCGAAGGCTTTCGAACGATTCACGCCTTCGGTTCGGTAGCCGGCAGCGCCTCACGGCCGCGCAATCGCCTGCGTTCGACGTTTCGGAGCTTGGGAATGCTGATCGGGTTAGCGCCGGGCGAGTTTTTGGGCGATGCGGAACACCTGCGGGGCGAAGCGCTCGACGACTTGCGAACTCGGGCCGGCCGGCTGGGCGCCAACGCGGTGGTCGGCCTGCAGTTTTACGTGAGCGAGAGTGCCGACGGTTCGTGCAAGGTGGTTGCCAGCGGACGAGCGGTGTTGGTCGACAAGTCGATGGCGGGCGACCCGATTGAGCCTTGAGGAGCGCGCGCGGCGAGAGCGCTTGTTGGTGCGTGCCGCCACCGTCGCGAGCGCGTGCCGTTTGTGTTCGATCGGCAGCGAGCGGCGCCATAACGTCTACGGCGAAGGTGATCCGCTCGCGCGTTTGATGGTCGTCGGCGAGGGCCCCGGTGAAACCGAAGACCAGTTGGGACGGCCGTTCGTCGGGCGCGCCGGGCAACTTCTGGAACGCATGATCGGCGCGATCGGCCTCGCGCGCGAAGACGTCTATATTTGCAACACGGTGAAGTGCCGGCCGACCGTGCCGGGCCCGCGCGGTCCCCGAAATCGTGCCCCGGATCTCGCCGAAATGTCAAACTGCCGTCCATTCCTCGACGAACAAATCGAAATCGTTGCGCCTCAGGTCATACTGGCACTGGGTGCGCCGGCGGCGAAATCGTTCTTGGGCGTCGACTTTCAAATCACGAAAATGCGCGGCCGCTGGTATCCTGGACCGCATGGCGCGGCGCTGATCGCAACGTTCCATCCCGCTTATATCCTGCGGCAAACCGGCGGCGAGATCGAAGCGGTAAAGCGCCTCGTTTGGGGCGATCTCAAAGCCGTTCGCGCAAGGCTCGACGAATTGGCGGTGGCGAGCGAGACCGGTGTCGAATCGCCGCCGCCGGTGGACCCGCAACAGGTCGGCCTGTTCGGCGACGAGTGACGCGCCGTATGCTACAATGAGCCGCGTGATTCGGAACCCTCGCCAGATCTGGTTGGAACGCGTCGTCGCCGGCGCCGGATTCGACAGCCTCGAAGCGTTCCGCGACGAGTACGACTTGAAACCATACCGGCTCGAGCAGATCTATCGTGCGGCAACCAAAGAGCGCCTCGGCGATGTCGAATCGATTACGACGTTGCCAAAGGAGCTTCGGACGTCACTAAGAGATCGCGGAATTGCGTTTTCTTCGGTCGAGCCGGTCGCCGTGCAGCGTTCGAACGACGGACAGACGACCAAGGGACTCTTTCGGCTGCGCGACGGTAAAGAAGTCGAAGCGGTGCTCATGGAACATCACGGCGGCCGGACGACGATCTGCATATCGTCGCAGGCAGGTTGCGCGTTTGCCTGCGCCTTTTGTTCCACCGGACAAGCCGGCTTCACGCGGAACCTCGACGCGGTCGAGATCTTCGATCAGGCGTTATTCTTTGCTCGCGAACTGGCCGGTCGCGGGAAACGGGTAACCAACGTCGTCTTCATGGGGATGGGGGAGCCGTTTCACAATTACGACGCCGTGATGAACGCGGTCGCGCTGCTCAACGATCCGCACGGTTTTGGGCTCGGCCACCGTCATATCACGATCTCGACCGTCGGCTTGGTGGATAAAATCGAGCGCTTCGGCGACGAGCACCTGCAGGTGAACCTGGCGATTTCACTCCATGCGCCCAACGACGACGTGCGTTCGGCCTTCATGCCGGTCAACCGCAAGTTCCCGCTCGGCGAGTTGCTCGAGGCGTGCGACCGTTACGTCGAGAAGACGCATCGGAAGGTTTTCTTCGAGTACGTGATGCTCGCCGGCGTCAACGACGACGACGCGTGCGCGCGACAACTCGCCGCCCTGATGCGCGGACACCTCTATCACGTCAACCTCATTCCTTACAATCCGACACCCGACGCCCCGTTTGCGGGCACGCCCGAAGGGCGCATCTGGGAGTTCGCGGCAATTTTGGAGGCGGCGAGCGTCCCCGTTACCGTGCGGCATAACATGGGCCGCGACATTGCCGCCGCCTGCGGTCAGCTCCGCGCCGAAACCCAGCCGAAAGCCGGGAATGCCGTCGTATGAGCCCGACCAATCGCGACGCAAAGATTTGCGATGGCGCCGGCCGGGCGATTCCGGGGTCGTCGTCTACGTGATGGTGGCTGATATCGTGCTTCGTCCCGATCAGCACGGGGCGGTCGTCTTCGGTCATTTTCGGGTTCCCGCCGGCAACCTGCTGGGTACCTATTCCGAGCAGCACGAGCCAAACGGCTAAGGAACTGGCGTCTGCCGCTGCGAAGCGTTGAGGACGTTTGCTCTTACGAGGATTTTCGTATGCGCGCTTTCCCGGTCGCTACTACGCTGTCGGCAATCCTGATCGTGTCGCTCGGATCGGTGCGCGCCGCCGCGCCGGATTTGGGGCGATGGTTCTACGCCGCAACCTCGATCGACGCCACGACGGCCGCGACCGCCACGAGCCGGCCCGATTTCATGGGTGGATCGACGCGGAGCTCGATGCATTGCGGTGTTTCCGGCCATGCCATCGGCAACGGTATCTGGGTTCTGGCGAAATACGACAGGACGCACCGCATCGGGTTGGCCGCCGCCAGCACCGATCAGTGCAGCGTCGCTCTCTTCAAGGCCTCGCCGCCGGGCGTCACCGTGCCCGATGCGGACCTGGCGGCTTATCGCACGGGACGCGGAGCGTACATCGGCAGCACGTACGAGAGCGTTCTCGCGGCGTACGGCGGATCGGCAGTGAAGCGCGCTGGACGCTTTACGATCGCCTACACCGCCGAGGTTGCCGACGAGTCGTTGCAGCACAAATCAGTGAAGTTGCCCGAAACGATCAAGTTCGTGATCGACGACAATCGGGTTACGGCGATCACGATTGAGATCGACGAAGGCGGCCTCTTCTAACGTGCCCGGTCCCGCCTCGCGCGCGGAGGGCACAGCGCTTCGAAGTTTGCGCTTCGCGCGCTTTCGGCGCTGCGCGTCGAACTCGCCCCGATTGGGTCAAGGCGTCGCTCATCGAGCCGGGCTCGGTTAGGGGGCCGATTGGGAGCAAGGCCGCAACGCGAAACATCGCGGCGCCTTGAAGGCAAGCCGGCCCCGCCCCGACAACCTGCTCGGCATCCCGGCGCGCGTCGGGAGTTTGCTCGCGTTGCTGCCGCCGGGGTGGCGCGACGTGCGATGCGCGCGTCGATACGGCGTCCCTAGGGAGCCTCCAGATTTCCCAACGGCGGGTATTATCGTCATCAACGGAAAACCTCCGGCCGATATGGACACCGCTGCTTCCGAACGGCGCGCAACCATGGACGAGATTACGGCGCTAGCGAAGCGCCGTGGCTTCGTTTTTCAATCGAGCGAGATTTACGGCGGAATCAACGGGTTCTGGGACTACGGGCCGCTCGGCACGATTTTGAAGCGTAACGTCAAGCAGGCTTGGTGGCGCGACACCGTGGAGCTGCGCGACGACGTGGTGGCCTTCGACTCGTCGATCGTCATGCATCCGCTCGTTTGGAAGGCGTCCGGCCACGTCGACGCGTTCAACGACTTGCTGGTAGATTGCCGGGTGTGCAAACACCGCTTTCGTTTCGATCATCTGAAGGATCGTACGAAGTGCCCCGACTGCGGCAACAAGGATTCCTTTACCGAACCGCGGGGATTCAACCTCATGATGAAGACGTTCGTCGGTCCGATGGACGACACGTCTTCGGAGACGTATCTCCGCCCGGAAACGGCTCAAGGGATCTTCGTGAACTTTAAAAACATCTACCAAACCACGCGCCGCCGGCCGCCGTTCGGGATAGCTCAAATCGGGAAGTCTTTCCGCAACGAGATCACCCCCGGAAACTTTACGTTTCGCGTGCGCGAATTCGAACAAGCCGAACTCGAGTATTTCGTCCCGGACGACGGGAAGGATTTGGAAGTATTCACCGAGTGGGTGGAGCGCCGCAAGGCGTGGTACGCGAGCTACGGCATCAAACCGGAACGCCTGCGCTTCTACGAGGCGAGCGAATCGGAACGCCCTCACTACGCGCGAGCCAGCGTCAACGTCGAATACGAGTTTCCGTGGGGGTGGGGCGAACTGGAGTCGATCGCGCATCGCGGAACGTACGACTTGGAGGCGCACATGAAGCTTTCCGGCAAAGATCTGCAGTTCTTTGACGAGGCGAGCAAGACGCACTACACTCCCCTCTTGATCGAAAGTTCCGCCGGCATGGACCGGACGGCGTTAACGTTCCTGATCGACGCCTACGAGCGCGAAACCAGCGTGGATCCTAATGGAAAGCAAACGGAGCGAACCGTTTTGCGATTTCACCCCCAGATCGCGCCCGTTCAGGCCGGAGTCTTTTCGCTGGCACGCAACAAGCCCGAGCTGGTCGAGCGCGCGCGCCGGATCCAGGAGTCATTGCGGCCGTGCCTGCGCACGCAGTACGACGAAGGAAATATCGGACAGCTCTATCGCCGCCAAGACGAAATCGGGACGCCGTTTTGCATAACGATCGACTACGAGACGCTGGCCGACGGGAGCGTGACGGTCCGCGAGCGCGACTCGATGCTCCAAAGCCGGGTCTCGGCCGAGACGCTGGAATCTTACGTGATGGAGCGTTTACAGCGATGACGACGCAAACCGATGCCAAATTTGTGTATTTTTTCGAAGAAGGCAGCGCGTCGATGGTCGACGAGCTGGGCGGAAAGGGTGCGGGTCTGGCCGCGATGACGTCGGCGGGCCTGCCGGTACCGGCGGGCTTCACGATTACGACCGGTACGTGCTTGCGTTTTTATGACGCCGGCCGGGCCTTTCCGCCCGGGCTCGACGAGCAGGTCAACGCGGCGATGCGCGAGCTGGAAAGGCGCACCGGCAAGGGCTTCGGCTCCGTCGAGCAGCCGTTGCTGGTTTCGGTGCGCAGCGGGGCCCGCGTTTCGATGCCCGGCATGATGGACACCATCCTCAACCTGGGTCTCAACGATCGCACCGTCGCCGCGTTGGCGAAGCTCACCGGCAACGAACGGTTTGCCTGGGACGCCTACCGGCGATTCGTCGCCATGTTTTCGAACGTCGTGCTGGGCGTCGAGAAGGATCGCTTCGAAGAACTGATCGGCGAGACCAAAACCGCGCTGGGGGTCCGCAACGATCCGGAGATCGACGCCGAGTCCTGGAAAGCGCTGGTCGCCCGTTTCAAGGGTATCGTCCGCGAACGTACCGGGTTAGACTTCCCGCAAGACGTACGCGAGCAGTTGAAGTTGGCGATTTCCGCCGTCTTCGACTCGTGGAATAGCAAGCGCGCTAAGGACTATCGCCGCTACAACAAGATTCCGGACGACTGGGGCACGGCCGTTACGGTGATGGAGATGGTCTTTGGCAATGCCGGCGACGACTCGGGCACGGGCGTCGCCTTCACCCGCGACCCCAACACCGGAGAGAAGAAGCTTTTCGGCGAGTATCTGCGCAACGCGCAGGGCGAAGACGTCGTGGCCGGGACGCGTACGCCCGAAAAGATCGCCGACCTCGCCCGGACGCAGCCGAGCGTCTACGAGCAGTTTGCCGAAATCGCCGGCCGGCTCGAGCGGCACTATCGCGACATGCAGGATCTGGAGTTTACGGTCGAACGCGGCAAGCTGTACATGCTCCAAACGCGCAGCGGAAAACGCAGCGCCGAAGCGGCCGTCAAGATCGCGCTCGATCTCGCGAACGAAGGCGTGATCGATCGGCGCCGAGCCGTCGGGATGGTCAGCGCTCAAGCACTCGATCAGCTCTTCCACGCCCGCATCGATCCCGAACGGCAGGTCGAAGTCGCCGGCACGGGGATCAACGCCTCGCCCGGAGCGGCCGCCGGCCAGGTCGTGTTCTCCGCCGACGACGCGGTCGCATGGCGGGAACTGGGCAAGAAAACGATTCTCGTCAGAATCGAAACCAATCCCGACGACGTGCACGGGATGATCGCTGCCGAAGGCATTCTTACCGCCAAAGGCGGCGCAACGTCGCACGCGGCCGTGGTCGCGCGCGGGATGGGCAAACCGTGCGTGGCCGGGTGCGACGCGCTCGAGATCGACCGCCGGAACAAACGGGCCAAACTCGGCGGCGCGACCCTCAACGAGGGTGACTGGATCACGATCGACGGCACGAGCGGTAAGGTTGCCGTCGGCGCTCTCCCGCTGATCTCGCCCCCCGCGACGCTACCTGACTGGCTGTCGACCTTTCTATCGTGGGCCGACGAACTGCGCCGGATGGAAGTGTGGGCGAACGCCGATACGCCCGACGATGCGGCCCGCGCCCGCGCTTTCGGAGCGCAAGGCATCGGATTGTGCCGTACCGAGCATATGTTCATGCAGCAAGATCGGCTTCCGACGGTTCAGCGGATGATCCTCGCCGGCGATCGTGCCGCACGCGAGGAAGCGTTGGCCAAACTGCTGCCGTTCCAGCGCGAAGATTTTGCGGGCATCTTGCGCGCGATGGAAGGTTGTCCGGTGACGATTCGATTGCTGGATCCACCGCTGCACGAGTTCTTGCCCTCGCTCGAAGAGCTGCTGGTGCAGGTAACCGAGCTGCGCATCGAACGGGGCAGCGATTCGCCGGAGTTCAAGATTAAGGATGCGATCCTGCATCGCGTTCTGCAACTGCACGAGCAGAACCCGATGCTCGGGCTGCGCGTTTGCCGGCTCGGAATTCTTTATCCGGAGATTTACGCGATGCAGGTGCGCGCGATTTTCGAGGCGGCCTGCGAGTTGAAGAGTCAAGGCGTGGATGCGCGCCCCGACGTCATGATTCCCGGTGTGGGCACGAAGGAAGAAATGCAGACGACCCGGGATGCTGTCAAGACGGTCGCCGACGAGGTGCTCGCCGAGCGCGGAGTCGCGGTCCCCTACCGGATCGGGACGATGGTCGAACTGCCGCGCGCGTGCGTCGTCGCCGACGAGCTGGCCGAGTTCGCCGAATTCTTTTCGTTCGGCACCAACGACCTCACGCAGACGACCTACGGGTACAGCCGCGACGACGCCGAGGCATCGTTTATCCCGGTCTACCTCGAGAAGCGCATTCTCAAGAACGATCCGTTCCAAACGCTCGATCGGCGCGGCGTCGGCGGACTGATGCGCGAAGCCGTGAAATTGGGACGCGCCGCGCGCCCACACCTCAAGATCGGAATCTGCGGCGAGCACGGCGGGGAACCGAGCAGCATCGCCTTTTGCGAATCCCTGCAGCTCGACTACGTGTCCTGCTCCCCGTACCGCGTTCCGATCGCGCGACTGGCCGCCGCCCAGGCTGCGATCGGAGCCCTAGACTAAACCTTCCCTCGCTTTTTTGACGATGATCTCCGTGCAGATGCGCCGCGCTTCGGCGGCATCGGTGCTCGCACGTCGAACGAATAGTTTGCGCCAGTAGGCGTTTCCGGTAAGCTTGGCGATCAGGTCCGACACTTCGCGAGCATCGACCAGCCCGCTCGGGGTTCCTACCCAAACGGTGTCGGTTTGCCCGATGCCCAGCGGAAGGCGGTGCAGTACTTGCGTCTGTTCGTCGGCCCACACGTTTGCCTCTCCGAATCGCCGCACCAAAGCGCGTTGACACGCTTCGAAGACGCGTAAGTCGCGCTCGGCATTGAACTCGGCGGCTACGCCATAAACGACGATGCGTTCGCGCAGGGCGCGAGCGGCGTCGCTGCGCCGATCGCGCAGTTCGTTGAGCACTCGAAAATCGTCCCAATGAAGAAATTCGTCGATCGGGTCCAGGGCGCGCGGATTCGGCCACAGCTCGCGCAGCACGTCGTGCAGCACGTGCTCGAAGATCCGGGTCGTGTGGTGGAAGTAGACGGAAGCGAACATCATATAACGCGCCACGACGAACGATTCGAGCGCCACCACGCCGCGCGCATCGATTCCCATGACCGCCTGCCCGGCGCGCTCGAAGAGCCGCAGCGAAGCGATGAGTTGTTCGGCATCGTAGCGTCCGCTGGCAACCCCGGTAAAGTAGGCGTCGCGTTGAAGGTAGTCCATCCGGTCGGCGTCGAGATTCGGCCCGCTGACCAGTTCGCGGAGCGCCGGATAGCGGCTCTCCGGGTCGCCTCGAATCAGGCCGAGCACCTCGGCGGGGTCGACGTCGAGCGCGGCGAGTCCGGAACGCAGCTCGGGAAGCTCCAACAAGTCCTTCGTGCGCGCTTCGTGGCGAACGCCCAAAACAGCCTCGCAGGCGTGGCTGAACGGTCCGTGGCCGATATCGTGGAGTAGGAGCGCGGCTCGGACCAAACGCCGCTGGTACGCCACGTCGGCTTCGTCGTCGAAGAAGTTGCGTCCATGGCGAACGAGCTCGTCGAAAGCCCGAGTTCCAACCGCGAGCGCGCCCAGCGCGTGCGAGAAGCGCGAATGCTCGGCCGACGGAAAGGCCAGGTAGGCCAGACCCAGCTGTCGCAGACGCCGCAGCCGCTGCATCGAAGGCAGGTCGAGAAGGCGTGCCTCGGCCCGCGAAAGCTCGATAAAATGGTGGACTGGGTCGAAGATGCGCTTCATCGATTCGAAATCTTCTTTCAGGCGCCGCGTCCCCGCTCCTCGCGCGCAGTCGAAGCCCACGTCCGCGTAGAACCCTTCGGGGTGAGGTTCGACCAGGGAGTCATTCGAGAAATCCATGCGCGGATCGATATCGCGAATCTGATCGGCCAACACGTGCAACTCCGCAAGCGCGGAAACGACCTCGTCGGTTTGTGCCCTTTTCATTCCGAAAAGACGCCGTCGTTTCACGTGCATCCGGACCAAGGATTCTTCAAGTGCTTTGGCTGCGGAGCGGGCGGCGACGCGATCGCCTTCGTGCAGAAACTCGAAAACGTCCCGTTCGGCGACGCCGTGCGCATGCTGGCGACGAAAACCGGCGTCGAACTCGAGCCGGAGAACCCGTTTGCAGCCCGCGCGCGCACGGAACGCGAGGCGATCTACGAGGCTAACCGGATCGCCGCGGCCTACTTTGCTCGGATGCTCGCCGGGGACGCGGGAGTGCGCGCGCGCGCCTACTGCGCGAAGCGGGGATTTTCAGAGGCTACCATCGAGAAGTTCGCCTTGGGATACGCTCCCGACGCCTGGGACGGTTTGGTCGAGGCGCTGCGCGAAGCGCGCGTCGACCTGGCGGTTGGGGTCAAGGCGGGTCTCTTGAAGAACGGCCAGCGGGGGTACTACGATTTCTACCGCGACCGTTTGATGGTGCCGACGTACGCCACGACCGGCGAGGTGGTCGCTTTCGGTGGACGAGCGCTTGGCAGTGGAGAGCCCAAGTACCTCAACACGACGACGACGCCGGTGTACACCAAGGGCAGGCACTTGTTTGCGCTAAACGCCGCCCGCCGGGCCGCCCAGCGCGATCGAACCCTGATCGTCGTTGAAGGCTACCTCGATTGCATCGCGCTCCACCAGGCCGGCTTCGAGAATGCGGTGGCGTCGCTGGGCACGTCGTTTACCGCCGAGCAGGCGGCCGAGCTGCGAAAGTACGCCGAGTACGTGTTTCTGTGTTTCGACGGCGATCCGGCGGGGAGCGCGGCTGCAACCAAAGCCGTCGAGATTGCATCCAAGAGTATCGAGCACACGGGATCGTCGGTCCGCGTGGCGATGCTGCCGGCGGGCGAGGACCCCGACAGTTTCGTGCGAGAGCGAGGCGCCGACGCGTTCCGAGCACTGCTCGAAGGGGCCAAGCCGGCGATCGAGTTCAGGATCGACGTGGAGATCGAACGTCTGCGTGCGGGCTTTGAAACGCCTGCGAAAGTGGCGCCGACGGCGGAAAAGCTCATCCGCGAAATGACGCCGCGAGAGGAATGGGATCGCTGGCGCGTTTACGTCGCAGGGCGGCTGCAGGTGAGCCCGGATGACCTTCGGAATAGCCGGTTCCTCGCGAACAGTGCAAATTTCGCGCCACGGGCGAGCGGAGGCCGCTTCTCGGGAAGCCGCCACGCCCCAGCTTCGGTCGGTCCATATTCCTACGAACGCGAGATCCTCGGCATTTTGCTCGAAGAACCCGCGCTCGCGGCGGAGTACGGTGGCCGGATCGAGGCCGTTCGGTTTCGCGACGAGCAGCACCGGCGGATCTACGAGCGGATCGTTCAAAGTGGCGATTCGCTGCGGGTAACCGCCGACGTATTCGGACTATTTGCGGAGGATCGGATTGGTTTGGAATTGTTGACGGCGCTTGGAGCGCGCGACCGCAGTTCGGCGGTGCGTTACGGTGGATCAGAAGAGCGGCGCACGCATCTCGAGCGGGTGGTCGAACGGTTTGAGAACGACGATGCGCAGCAGCGGTATCGTGAAGTTTCGAGGCAGATCGACGAGCAGCTGACCGGCGGCGGCCCCGTTTCGGCGGAACTGCGTGGCGAGTTCGAAACGCTCGTGGCGAGGCTCAAGCGATGACCCCGACGCAAAGCGATCGCCCGCTGCAAAAACGGAAATCGGGAAACGGGGCAGAAGTTGCCCACGGCGATTCTCAAGGAAAGGAGGTGAAGCAAAAAATGGCTCGCAAGAGGGGCGCCACCGCGGTCGCCGATGCGGCTCCGGCGGTGACGCTGGACGAACTCAAAAAGAAACTGCTCGCGCGCGGAAAGACGCGGGGGTCTCTCACCTACGAGGAGATCAACTCGACGTTCGACGTGCTCGAAGACGTGAGCCCCGAACAACTCGACGAATTCTTCGAAGAAATTACCGCCGCCGGAATCGACCTCGTAGACGACCAGAAGGAAGAGAAGCCCGAAGCCGAGGGCGAGGCCGAACCCGAAGATCCCATTCCCGACGGTCTGTCGCTCGACGATCCGGTGCGGATGTATCTCAAGGAGATCGGGCGCGTGCCGCTGCTCTCGATGGAGCAAGAGAAGTCCCTGGCGATGCGGATCGAAGCCGGCGAACTGGAGTCGAACAAAAACGGCGCCGGCGATTGGAAGCTGGTCGATTCTGGCGACGAGGCGAAGCGTCAGCTCACCGAAGCGAATTTGCGGCTGGTCGTTTCGATCGCGAAGAAGTACGTCGGCCGCGGGATGCTGTTCCTGGATTTGATCCAGGAGGGAAACCTCGGATTGATTCGGGCGGTCGAAAAATTCGACTATCGTAAAGGATACAAGTTTTCGACGTATGCCACTTGGTGGATTCGCCAAGCCATCACTCGCGCGCTCGCGGATCAGGCTCGCACGATCCGGATTCCGGTACACATGGTCGAGACGATCAATCGGCTCATCAAGATTTCGCGTCAGCTTCTGCAAGAACTCGGCCGCGAACCGTCGGTCGAGGAGATCGCCGACGCCATGGGACTGACGCCCGAGAAGGTTCGCGAAGTGATGAAGATTTCGCAAGAGCCGATTTCCTTGGAGACGCCGATCGGCGAAGAAGAAGACTCCCACCTCGGCGACTTCATCGAGGACCAGGAGGCGATCGCCCCGGCCGAGGCGGCGTCCGTCATGCTCCTCAAGGAAAAGATGCAGGACGTGCTTCAAAATCTCACCGAGCGGGAGCGAAAGGTGCTGGTCCTGCGTTTCGGACTGGAGGACGGGCACCAGCGCACGCTTGAGGAGGTCGGGCAGGAATTCGGCGTGACGCGCGAGCGGATTCGCCAGATCGAGGCCAAGGCGCTGCGTAAATTGCGCCATCCGTCGCGTGGCAAGGCGCTCAAGGACTACTGGACCAACGAGTAAGGGGCGCCGGCCGGTAACCGTTGAGGCCTCTCGCGCGTTGAATTCAGCGATGCTCCTTGCCTACGCCCTCGCCGCGATGCTCGCCGTCCTGGCGCCGGCTTCCGCCGCCGCCCTGCCCTCCTCGCCGTCGCCCGGGCCCTCGTCGACGCCACGCGAGCTCAAAACGATCGTCACCGTTGTTTCATCGCCGTACTGCAACGCGCTTGCGGAGCATTTCAACGGAGCGCTTCTCCCGATGCTCGCCAACGACCGGATCTTCGATTCGGTGAGCGTCCAGCTCGACGAGATGAACGAGATGTTCAAGTATCCCGACTACGCCAACCGGTTTCTAAACCTGCGCAAGAAAACCGTCGCCGAGTCGGATACGCTGATCCGTTCGCTCAAGCCGATGCAGCGCCAGATCGACGCGCTTCGCCAGGGGGCATCGCTATCCACCGATCCGGCAGCGGCGCAACAGATGCGCGACGCCGCTTCGCAGCTGCAGGATGCCTACAATCACCAGTTCCAGCTCACGACCGACCTGACGAGCATGGCGCAGTCGATGATGGAATACGACATCGAACGCGGCCCGCATCCGCTGGGCGGCTGGACGCCGCAAGAGCAAGCGATGCCGGCCGATGAGAAAAACGTCAAGGTGTACTTGCACTTCGACCGCCAACGCACCAGCATCAGCACCTCCGAAGATCGCGGTGCCGACATCGCCTACGCCATCGCCCAAGACCACTGCACGAAAAGCCCGTGATTCGCTCTGGCTCGTCGTCGGCGGGGGGCCTCATTTACCATAGTAAACTTCGGCCCCCCGCCTCCTAAAGCCAGAACGAATCGCGGGCTTTTCCTGCGGGCCGCCGTGCTTTACATATCGCCTTTGTCGGCGTTGGCGCTAGGGATGACGAGGGGGTTTTTCGACGCGAAGGCGCCGGCGGGGTTGGGCTTCACCCAAACGATCAGATCCCAGAGCGACGGAAACAGAAAGACTTTTTTCACGTCGCTCGCGCTCTTGGCGAAGCCCATCGTTACGATCGTCGCCGCCTGCGGATCGTCGACCTTTCCGCCGGCAGCGGCAAACTTTTGCGCGCTCACGCCGCCGTAAGTCTCGGTTCCGTTGGGTCCGTTGAGAATGTAGTGGATGTGTTCGCGGAACGACACCCAACGTTGGGCGCTAACGCCCCAGATGGCCGGTGGCTCGGGCGAGCCGCTCTGGAGTACCGAAAAGTCCGCGCCCAGCAGATTGCCGTGGACGTCGTACCAAAGCTGGGATGGCTCCTGCGGATTGCCGCTTTGCCACTTCAGGTTGGCGTAGCTGATCGCCCCATCTTCGTCCTCGTTGCCGTAGCGAAAATAGCCGGCTTGTTCGGCGGCTTGCGGTGTCGGAAACCGCTTCGTCAGATCCTTTTGAATCGACGCGACGAAGGCTGCTTCGGTTCCGTGGGGGATCGGCGAAAGCGTAGCTTTCGGCGCGGGTGTCGCTGCGAATGCGGCGGTGAAAGTCAGCGCGAGGGCGGCCAGAGCGGCCCCGGTTCTAATCAACACGAGAACGATCCCTTTCTCTACGGAGAGGCGCTCGAAACCGGCGACGGGGACGGAGCCGGAGTTGGGGGTCCCGGCGTCATCGAGGGTTCGGGCGTCACTGAGGGTGTGGGGATCTGAGTCGGCACCGGCGCAGGCGTTTTCCTGCTCTTGGACGCCTCGGGACCAAACGGCGTTGCGAACGGCTCGACCGGGAAGCTCGATTTGGGCAGTTGGAGATTCTGCGGCAGGGGGCGCGGCGTTTCGATCGCCACCGTCCCGTTGGGCATGGCAGTGAGCGTCGCGTCGGTGCGGGCCGGCAGTTCGGAGCCCGCGCTGAGAACGAAGTTCTTGCCCGACCGGAAGATGTGATACAAGAAATGATAGGGTATGACCTGATCTTCGATCGTGTCTTCCCAGGCGACGGTCGATTCATGACCGGCAGACACGTGCGGCTCGAGACGGGCGACGGGTGCGCGCAACGGAAGTTCGCGTCCGTCGGGAAGGTCGAGCGGCTCGAAGAAGATGTCGACGAATCCGTAAACGTCGCCAATGTCGGCGCGCGAAACGGCGACGATGCGAATCTTTGCCGGCGTGCCGGCCGGCGCGACCGTTCGTCCGCCAACCACGAGCGGTTCCTTCAAGTGCACGCCGACCAACTGGCCGGCGTGCGATGCCTTCGACGAAATCGCTTCGTCAATTACGAAGATCAGACTCGAGTCGAACGGAAGCACGTTGCCGGACGGCGCCGGAGTCGGACTCGTCGACGCCGTCGGTGCGGGCGTGGGAGAGATCGGATAGGCGCGTACCGATTCCGATCCGAGGACGGGAACGATCGCCAGGGCTAGCGCGGCGCCGAGAATCGGCGCCCGCAGGCCCGTCCTAGCTCGCGCGCTTTTCGCGAGCGGCCGCGGCGGCCCGTTTTCCCTCTTCAATGAGCTGCTTAACTTTTTGGCCACCTTTTTGTCCGATGCGTTCGTAGAAATGCGGTCCATACCGGTCGCGCGTAGCTTCGCCGCCTTTCTTACCGCCCTTCTTGCCGATTTGCTCGTAGAACTCGTGACCGTGCGCTTCTTTCGTTGCTAATCCGCCCTTGCGGCCGATCTGCTCGTAGAATTCTGCGCCGTATTTTTGCTTGACGGTCTCGCCGCCTTTTTGTCCGGCCTCGCGGACCGACATTCCGCCGGCGCGTTTTGGTTGTTCGGGGGTGCCTGGCATGTTGTTGTTCACCTTGTTTTTTGCTCGGTTATCCGAGTCGGATGGACGGCGATACCGATCGATGCGTCCGCTTTTACTATAGTAGAACGCAGGTTGGGGCTCGAAGGTTGGCTCGAATGCTAAAGCTGCGTGTATTCTTAAGCGGAGTAGCGACCTTAGTCGTGACTTGGATGGGGACGGCGGCCGTTCAATCTCAACCCCATCTTCAGATTCTAACCCTTGAGAGCAAGCGTTCTCTGGGAGACGGAGCCTTGGGGCGGTGGCTCGGCTCCTCCGACGGGCGGATCGCCGCCCGGGCGGCACTCGCGATCGGACGCACCAGGCTGGCGGCCGGCGAGCCGCTGCTGGCCGCCCACCTGGGCGACCCTCGCGACCCGGTCCGGGCGATGGCGGTGTATGGCATTGGCCTCCTGTCCACCGGCGCACACGGCCGGTCCCTGCTGACGGCAATCTCCGACCGGGCCGGGGCCGTACGAGTAGCCGCGGTCGACGCGGTCGCGCGCTACGAAGCCGCCGGGCGATTCGGGACTATGGAAGCTGACGCGCAACTCGCGCTCGAGCGCGCCCTTGCGGCCGACCGCTCGCCGATCGTCCGGTCGCGGGCGGCCGTCGCCCTCGTGGAGTTTCGCAACGGCCCGCGCGCCGGCGCCGCTGCAGCGGCGCTGACGTCGGCGTTCCGGGCCGCTCGCGACGTCGAGGTCCGCCGCCACGCCATGTGGTCGATATATCGAGGTTTTGCGGCGACTGCGGGAGTCGCTTTCGTCGAGTCGGGGCTGCACGATTCCGACGAAATCGTGCGCATCGAAGCCGTGCGCGCGATGAGCCGGTTCAAGGATCCGGCACTCGCGGCAATCGTCAAACCGCTGCTCGCGGATCCGTCGTGGCGCGTCCAGGAACAAGCTTCGCAGACGATTCTCGCGCTCGAAGGAAAAGCGCCGGCCGATCACTGGACCGCGATTCCGCCGTTCGTGCACCTCCCCGTCGTGCAGCCCGATCCGCTGGCGGGTCTGGCCGCCGAAGCGAAAGTTCCTAGTAAGGCGGCCGCACCGCTGCCGGAACAGGCGGCGTTGGTACCGCTCTATCCATCGACGGCGGAGGCGATGACCTCGCCGGTAGCGGGGGCTCATCCGCGCGTGCGGATCGTCACGACCAAGGGAAACGTTTACGTCACGCTATTTCCGGAGTGGGCTCCGCTGACGGTCGCAAATTTCCTAGGCCTCGCTCGCGCGGGCTATTACGACGGCAACCGCTGGTTTCGAATCGTGCCCGATTTCGTCGTCCAAACCGGCGATCCGCACGACGACGGCAACGGCGACGCGGGCTACTCCCTGGGGGCCGAAGAGAATCCGCTGGAACAACGCAGCTACGTGATCTCGATGGGACTGAACTACGACGGCAAAACGCAAACGCCGATTCGGGATTCGGCGGGAACGCAGTACTACGTCACGCTCTCGCCGCAGTACCATCTCGATCGAGACTTCACGGTCTTCGGCGAAGTTACGAGCGGCTTCGACGTTCTCGCGAACCTGATCGAAAGCGACCGCGTCGAGCGCGTAGAGCAGATCGCGGACTTACGCGGCTAAATTTCACGCTTCGAGTCGAGCAAGAGGGTAACCGGACCCTGGTTGACGAGTTCGACGTCCATCTCGGCGCCGAACTCACCGTAGGCGACGTGCAGGCCGCGCGCGGCGATCGCCCAGCCGACGCGTTCGAAGAGCGTCTGCGCTTGCGCGCTTGCCGCGGCTCGAGCGAACGACGGCCGGCGGCCCTTGCGTGCGTCGCCGTAGAGGGTGAACTGCGAAACCAGCAAAACGCCCCCGCCCGCGTCCGCCACGGATCGGTTCATACGCCCCGCCTCGTCGCGAAAAATTCGCAGTACCGCGATCTTCTCGGCCAGCCAATCCGCATCGGCGCGATCGTCGCCGGTCTCGACCCCCACGAGCGCGAGCAGCCCGGTACCGATCTCGCCGACCGGGCGCCGCGCGACCCGTACGCAGGCGCGCGTCACGCGCTGTACGACCGCCCGCACGATGCGCCGCTACCGCCAGAATACCGACGACAGCGCGAATAAGGCGTTTTCACGCCGTTCGAGGACCCGGCGGTAGAAATAGCCCGCCCAGTGCGTTCCGAACGGTACGTAAACGCGCATCCGGTAGCCGTCCGCCACCAACTCGCGCTGAACGTGCGGGCGGCAGCCCTGTAACATTTGAAACTCGAACGCGTCGCGTCCGATGCCCTCGGCGGAAACGAAGTCTTTGACGGCGGCGATCAGCCGCCGGTCGTGGGTGGCGATGCCCGGATAGGTTCCACGCCGCAATAACTCACGCGCGAGCCGTAGAAAGTTTTCGCGAATTTCGGTCATCCGCTCGTAAGCGATTTCGGGCGGCTCGCTATACGCGCCCTTGCACAGCCGGACGCGGGCACCCAGTTCGATGGCCCGTTCCACGTCGGCCGCGGTGCGCTTCAGGTAGGCTTGCAGGACGATACCAACGTTGCGATGGGTCGCGAAAGCTCGCTCGAATACGCGCAGGGTCGCTTGCGTGACGGCCGACCCTTCCATGTCGATGCGTACGAAAGGATCGGGATTCCGACTTGCGCGATCGGCGATCCGCAGGAGGTTTTCGAGGGCGAAGTCTTCGTCCAGGAGCAGCCCGATCGCGGTGAGCTTGACCGAGACGTTCGAATCGGCGCCGGTCTGCGCGAGCACGTCGAGGATTCGAATGTACGTATCGGTCGTCTCGATCGCCGCCTTGGAATCGCGCACGTCTTCGCCGAGGAAATCGAGCGAGGCCGTCATGCCGAGTTGGTTGAGACCGCGAACGGTAGCGACCGCCGATTCGATCGTTTCGCCCGGCACGAACCGCCTAGCCAAGAAAAAAAACCGTTTTTGAAAGATCGAGTCCGGCGCAAACAAACGGTCGAGAACGCCGGGCGAGTCCTTTTTGACCACGTCGTTAAGGTACGACGCCGCGGCGCAAAATCCAGGCACCCGCCAGCGCGGCTGCCGCGAGGACGATGAAGCCGTAGCAAAGTCCTAAGGCGGCGTGCACTCCCGACGCCGCAAGGGCGACGTAAAGGGCGACCGGCAGCGACGTGGGGTGGAATGCCACGATGCTCGTGGCGCCGTATTCCCCGATCGCTCGCAGCCATGCAAAGGCCACCCCGGCGCCGACGCCGGCGGCTGCAGCGGGCAGTGCGATTCGCGCGAAGATTCGCCACTCACTGGCCCCCAGAGTGCGCGCCGCGTCCTCGTATATCGGATCCAACGCGGAGAATGCCGCCGTCGCGGCGATCGCCACGAACGAGCCCGAAACGAAGAATTCGGCGGCGCCGACGCCGAGCAGCGAGTCGGGGACCGTCGTTCCGTGCGACGCGAGCCATTGACCCAGGGGCGAGCGGATTCCGAAAACGTAGATCAGCATCAAGCCCGACGCGACCGGCGGAAACGCCAGCGGCAGCGCGAGCAGGAAGATCGCCACCGCCCGCAGCTTGCGATGCAGTCGCGAAAAGTAATAGCCGGCCGGAACGCCGAGCAGCGTCGCCGCCAGCGTCGCGCCCAGAGAGGCGACGAGCGAAACACGCAGCGCATTACCGTTCGCGCCGATCGAAGCCGCCGCTTCGCTAGGCGACATCGAGAAAAGCACCGCGCCGATGGGTATGGCGACGGCTGCGAGCAGCGCAACCGCCGCCGCAAGAAAGAGGGGGCTCGGAAGCGGACGCGGCACCATTACCAAAAGCCTACCATTATCCGGCACGCGAGGCGGTGTTTCTTCGTCGGCCGGCGGAGAGACGTCATCGCGTGACCGTTGCTGCCCTAAAAATTGCGTTCGTTGCGCTGAGCCTGTCGCTCGACGTTTTTGCGGTCAGCGTCGGCGTCGGCGTGCGCGGCGTCCCCGCGGGGATGAAGTGGCGCATCGGCGTGGCTTTCGCCTGTGCCGAAATTTCGATGAACCTCATCGGCGCCGCACTCGGCTTAGCCGCCGGAAAGTATCTCGGGGACATCGCGGGATATATCGGCTTCGTCGCCTTGATTGCCTTGGGCGCCTACATGATCAAGGAGAGCCGCAGCGATTTTGCGGGGGCTTCGAGCTTGGACCTTTCGAAGGGATGGGGCCTGGCGATCGCCTCCCTCTCGATCAGCCTCGACTCGCTCGGAATCGGGTTCTCGATCCTCTACATCGGCGTCCAGCCGGTCATCTCGTTGGCGGTCATCGGCGTCGTTTCGGTCATTTCGACCGCCCTCGGGCTGTCATTGGGCGAACGGCTCGGAGCATTTGCCGAACGGCACGCCGCGTTGCTCGGCGGAATCCTCCTGATGTTGACCGGATTGGCATTCATTCTCATCAAAGCGTTCCATCTCGAGTAGCACGATCGCATGCAAGTTGGAGCAGCAATCTTCGATCTCGTGCTGGCCGCCGGGGCGGACGTTCTGTTCGTCGTCGGGACCGGTAAGAACGTTGGTAAGACCGTAACGGCGCGAGCGGTCTACGAGGCGGCCTACCGTCGCGGCGTGCGGGTTGGGATGATGTCGGTCGGCCGCGACGGCGAAGCGGTCGATGCGGTCGACGCGCGTCCCAAGCCGAGACTCTTTCTGCGTCCCGGCACGTTCGTCGCAACCGCGCGCGACGCATTGCCGCGTTCGCCTGCCTCGGCGATGCTCGCGACCTCGTCGCTAGCAACGGCAGCCGGGCCGGTTGCGTACGTTCGGGTCGAGGGAGCCGCCGATTACGAACTCATCGGTCCGCCGACGGCTTCGGGCGTGCGCGAAGCCGTCGAGTTCTTGCGCGCTCGTTGCGAGGTGACGATCGTCGACGGAGCGATCGACCGGGTGGCCGCGCTCGCCGGCGGCGTGGGTGCGGTCGTGATTGCGGGCGGCGCATCCGCCGCCGGAACGATGCTCGAAGCGGTCGACGGCGTGCGCGCGCTGGTGCGGCGGCTCTCGGTCGGGCAATTCGACCCGCGCGCGGCCGCCGTGCGCGTCAACGGCGCGTTGACGGCGTCGCGCGCGGCGCAGCTGATCGCGCAGCGGGAGAGCCGGCAGATCGTCGTTGGGGATCCGACGCAGATCGCCCTGAGCGGCAAAGCGGCGTTGCACGTCTTCGATCGGCTGCATATCCGCTGCGAGCGGCCCGTCCATCCCGTAGCCGTCACGGTAGCGGCAATCGGTGCCGAACGCACCTTCGATCCACGCGCGTTTGCGAGCGCCGTTGCAGACGCGACGCAGTTGCCGACCTTCGACGTGTTCGCGGGGTCGCGCGCGGCATGAAGGCGGCGCCGCTCTGCGACGGTCCGACCGCACAGGCGCTCGCGTTCGAGTGGCTGGTTGAGGCCGTTCGCCCCGCGAGTTCGTACGGCGAGCGCGTCTTTTCCGGCATGCGGCCGTTCGCGCCCGGGCAAGAATCGGTGGCGACGGCGCGCGCGCGCACCGTCGCCGAAGTTGCAACCGCCGCAGAAGAGGCCGCCTTAGACGCAGCTTCCGCCGCGCTGCGCGGCGTGCCCGACGTGTCGGGTGCGATCGCGCGGGCGGCGATGGACGACGTGCTCGGGGACGCAGATTTCCTCGAGCTGCTCCGATTCGGCGACGCCGTCGAACTCGTCGACGCGCTCATGGCGAGCGTACCGGGCGTGGCGCACGTCGGCGGCGAACCGGTGCGCGCGATGCGGGCGGCGCTGGAGCCCGGGCGCAGCGGAAAATTCGGCTTCTATTTGGCCGATGCGTACGCCGGCGAACTGAGCGCGGCACGTGCGGAGCTGCTGCGCTGCAGACGGAATTCGACGCCGCTCGCGAACGCCGGATGCGAGACGTCGCCCGGCAGTTGGACCGCGACGACGTTACCGACGAGTTTGTGATCCTGCGCGGCGAAGGGCGCGAACCGTTGCCGGCCGGAATTCGCGTGCTGCGCGAGGCACCGACGTATCTGCTTTGCATCGTGGAGTTCGAGCCTGCAACCCTGGCCGTGCTAGCGCAACGAGACGCTGCGGCGGATGCGGTTGCCTCGGCAGAAGAACGGGTCCGCGCGGCGCTTTCGACGGTGGTGCGCGATCTCGCCGCGGAACTCGACGCGTCGGCATCCGCACTCGGCGAACTCGACGTGCTGGTCGCCGCGGCTCGTTTTGCGCGGCGTCATCGCTGCCACGCACCCGAGATCGTCGCCGAGCCGGTTCTCGCGTTCGAGCGCGGGCGTTTTCTTCCGCTTGCGACCGAGCTCGCGTCCGAAGACCGCGACTTCGTGCCGATCGACATCGATTTGCACGACACCGCCGTCCTGACCGGTCCGAACATGGGCGGCAAGAGCGTTTGCCTGCGCACTTGTGGTTTCATCGCGATGTGTGCGGCGTTCGGGTTGCCGGTACCCGCCGATCGCGCGCGCACGAGTCTCTTCGACGAAATTGCTTGGCTCGGAATCGGGAGCGACGACGAGCGGCTCGGCGATCTGCTTTCGTCGTTCGCTAAAGAGGTCGTCCGGGTTCGCGACGTGCTCGGGCGCGGTGCGCAACGGCTTCTCGTTCTGATCGACGAATTTGCGCGCACGACGACGCCGCCGGAAGCAAAGGCGCTCCTGGTCGCGCTCTTGGAGCACTTGCGCGCGCGCGGCGCGCGAGGTTTGGCCGCCACCCACCTGAGCGGCATCGCCGCAGCGGCCGGCGTCCGCCACTTCGCGGTTCGCGGCCTGCGCGGGATTGCGGTGCCGCCGGCGGCGCACGATCTGCACGCCGCGCTCGCGTCCTTGGCACGGTCGATGGACTATTCGATTGCCGAAGTCCGCGACGAACACCCCGCCAGCGCCGACGCGCTGGCGCTGGCAGCCCTTCTCGGACTGGATCCGGAACTCGTCGCCGCCGCCTACGGCCACCTCAAGGCGCAGACGGCAGAGTAGCGCGCCGCGGGGCGTAGAAGAGCGTACGCATGCAGCCGCTGATCATTACGTGCGCCCCAGTGGGTGCCGAAATCACCCTCGAACAGACGCCCTACTTGCCGCACACGCCCGCGCTGCTCGGACAGACGGCGGCGGCCGTCCGCGAGGCGGGCGGTTCGATCCTCCACGTGCACTGCCGGAACGACGACGGCACGAACACGCACGCCGTCGAGCGGTTCCGCGACGCGTACGAGGCGATTCGCACGCAAAGCGACGTCATCGTGCAGTTCTCGACCGGCGGCGCGATCGGAATGACGCCGGAGGAGCGCTCGAACGTGCTGCAGCTGCGGCCGGAAATGGCGACGCTGACGTGCGGAAGCGTGAACTTCGGCGACGACATCTTCGAGAACAGCTTCCCGATCATGCGGGCGATCCTGCACCGGATGAACGAGTTCGGCGTACGCCCGGAGTTGGAGATTTTCGATAAGGGTCACCTGGCAAACGCGCGCCGGCTCGTGCGCGAAGGGCGTTTGACCCTTCCGCAGCACGTCGATCTCGTGCTCGGCGTACCCGGCGGTTTGGAAGCGACCGTCGCGAATTTGTGCGACCTGGTAGCCGATCTGCCGGCGGGCTGCACCTGGTCGGTCGCCGGCATCGGTCGTGGACAGCTTCCGATGGCCTTGGCCGCCATCGCCATGGGCGGTCACGTGCGCGTCGGCCTCGAGGACAACCTCTACTACAGCAAAGGCCGGCTGGCACGCAACGAGGAGTTGGTCGCGCGCGTCGCGCGGATCGCCCGGGAAGCGGGACGCGAGATCGCAACGCCCGACCAGGCGCGAACGATTCTCGGCCTGCCGAGCCGGACGGCAGCATAAGGCGGGAGGCATTTTTACACCGGCTGCCAACAGGACCTTGCCGCAGTGGGGAGGGTCGGCGAGCTGCTTTGCGACGGAGGAGTTCTTAGCTGCTAACGTATGTAGTGCGACGGACGCTGCAGTCGATTCCGCTGCTGCTGCTGATCTCGATCATCCTGTACGCGATCCTCTACAACATGCCGGGCGGCCCGCTCGCGCCCTACCTTTCGAACCCCCACATTACGCCCGCCGACATCGCCCGCCTCAAGCACAACTTGGGGATGGACCAGCCGGTTCCGATTCAATACGTGAAATGGCTGGGGCACGTCCTGACGGGCGACATGGGATATTCCACCAGCAATTCCGAGCCGGTCTTTCAGGCTATCGTCGAGCGAATTCCGGCGACGCTCGAGCTGATGCTCACCTCGTTCGTCGTGTCGGTGGCCATCGGGATCGCTGCGGGAATCATATCGGCGGTGTACCGGTATTCCGTCGTCGACTATTCGATCACGACGCTGGCGTTTTTCGGCCAGTCGATGCCGGTGTTCTGGTTCGCACTGATGATGCAGCTGGCGTTCGCGGTGCACGGGATTCCGCTGCCGTTCGGCTATCAGATCCAGCTGCCGTCGGCCGGAATTTCGACCTCCGACACGTTCGACTTGGGGGATCGGTTGGCGCACTTGGTGCTGCCGACGATCGTGCTCTCACTCCTGTCGCTCGCATTGTACAGCCGGTTCATGCGCTCGTCCCTGCTCGAAGTGCTCGGCACCGACTACATCCGTACGGCGGCCGCCAAAGGGCTGAACTTCCGCACGATTCTGTTCAAACACGGCCTCAAGAACGCGCTGATTCCGGTCGTGACCGTACTCGCGCTGTCGCTGCCCGGAGTGCTGGCCGGCGCGATTATCACCGAAACGATTTTCGCATGGCCCGGGACGGGGCGCCTGTTCATCAACGCGTTGCTGCAGAGCGATATCGCCCTGCTGATGGGCTACCTGATCATGGTTGCGTTCCTCGTCGTCTTCTCGAACTTACTCGCAGACGTGGTTTACGCGTGGCTCGATCCGCGCGTGAAGTACGACTGACGGACTGCGGGATTTCGTAGGAATATGGCTGCCGCGCTTCCGGTCCCGTCCGCCGCAATCGACGACGACCTAGAAATCACGCGCGTCACGTTTTGGAAACGCCTCAGCCGGCACAAACTGGCGGTCGCCGGATTGGTCGTGCTGCTGCTGATGGTCTCGGCGGCGATTTTCGCCGGGCAGCTGGCGCCGCTCGACCCGAATGCCATCGACAACGTCCACTGGCAAGGCACCCCGCTGCCGCCGTGCTTCCAAGATGCCTCTCAGTGCGGTGGCCACCTGCTGGGAACCGACGAAGTCGGGCGCGACATGCTCTCGCGGCTGCTCTTTGGCGCGCGGATCTCGCTGATGGTCGGGCTGTTCGCCGTTTTGATGGAAGTCGTGATCGGTTCCGCGCTCGGGGCGATTGCCGGCTACTACGGCGGCTGGATCGATTGGGCCATCATGCGGGTGACCGACGTCTTTCTCTCGATTCCGCTCTTGCCGCTGCTGCTGGTGCTCACGGCGATCGTCGCCGCCAGTTCGTCCAAGGCGGCGTTGAACTTCGGAGCGATCGTGATCATCATCGGGGGACTCTCCTGGATGGGGGTCGCTCGCCTGGTGCGCGCGTCGTTCCTCAGCCTGCGGGAGCGGGAGTTCGCCGAGGCGGCCCGGGCGATCGGCAACAACGACTTCCGGATCATCTTCCGGCACCTGCTGCCCAACGCGGTGGCGCCGATCGTCGTCCAGGCTACCCTCGACGTGGCCGGCGTGATCGTGCTGGAATCGACCCTCTCGTTTCTGGGGATGGGCATCCAGCCGCCTACGGCGTCGTGGGGCAACATGCTTTCGAACGCGCAGGCGAACCTTCAGATCGCGTGGTGGGCGGCGGTTTTCCCCGGCCTGTGCATTCTGGTAACGGTGCTGGCCATCAATTACATGGGCGACGGGCTGCGGGACGCGCTTGACCCGAACATGCAGTAGGGGCTAGACTACCGAAGTTCGTTTCGGTCCTGGCGGGCGCAAGTGGCGGAATTGGTAGACGCACTAGCTTGAGGGGCTAGCGGGAGCAATCTCGTGCAGGTTCAAGTCCTGTCTTGCGCATTAAGGCTTCAGCACGAGATTGCTCCCGCAGCGCAGCGCGAAGCGCGGAGCGGTCTTCAGACGGTTGGGGGTCCCCGGGCGCCGCAGGCGGCTGGGGAATGCAATCTCGTGCAGGTTCAAGTCCTGTCTTGCGCATTAAGGTTTGGCACGAGGTTCCTTTTGGTTCCTTTTTGACCGCCGGAGCGCGAAGGGCGTGCTAGGCTGAACGGGCGGCCGCGGCGGCGAGTGCCGTTTCGCGGGCACGCCTCGAAGGTAGCGATGCGCCAATCTCCGATTTCTCTGAAACAGTGGCCCGGCGCCCCGCGTAAAGCTAGTAGCATCGTGCCGAGCTAGAGGTTCTATCGACGTGTGGCTGACCCGCTTTTCCATTAGCCGACCCGTAATCACCGCGATGGTCTTCATCGCGCTGGCGATCTTTGGAACGATCGCTTTTTCGAAAATTGGCCGCAGCAACGATCCGCCGGGGACGGCGTTCCCGATCGTCATCGTCTTTGCGAACTACCCCGGCGCGTCGCCCCAAGAAATGGAGCGGCTGATCGTCAAGCCGATCGAAGATCAGCTTGCCAACATCGACAACCTCGACCAGTTGACCGCGACCGCGCAAGAAGGTTCGGCGTCGATCGGCGTTCAGTTCAAGCTGGGCACCGATCTGAACATCGCCGCGATCAACGTCCAGAGCGCCGTGGACACGGCGCGCGTCTACCTGCCGACCGACCTCGACCCCCCGTCGGTAGAGAAGAACGGCGCTTCGGAACCCCTGCTCGACATTGCGGTCAGTTCCAAGACCCTGTCGCAGACGGCGCTCGCCGACTTGGTCACGAACCGCGTCGAACCGTTGCTCAAGGCAATCCCGAACGTCCAAACCGTCGACGTGTACGGGGCTTCCGATCGCGAATTCCACGTCGAGCCGATTCCGGCGAAACTGCTCGGCAGCGGAGCGACGCTGCGCGACATCTTTGCCGCCGTGGCCGCCAATAACGCCAACCTTCCGGGCGGCATTCTGCGCGAGCCGACGCAGGAAACCAGCGTTTCGGTTCATGCCGAGATCAACAACGCGCAGGACCTGCTCAACATCCCGCTCCCGGTGCCCGGCATGTCGAGCCGTGCGATGAAAATCGGCGACGTTGCCGGAGCGTCCGATTCGCACGTCGAGCCGACGTCGATCTCGCACTACAACGGTCTTCCGCGACTGTACGTGAGCCTAAGCCGGAACATCAATGCCGACGAAATCAAGTCGACCCAAATTGCGCGCGAACGCGTCAAACAAATTGAGGGACAGTTCTCCGAACTGACCTTCAACGAGATCGACGCCCCGGCCGACTATACCCAGCGGTCTCTCAACGGCGTCTGGCAATCGCTCTTCGAGGGCATCCTCTTGACGATGATCGTCATGATGCTGTTCCTGCACCTGTGGCGCAATGCCGTCGTCGTGATGATCTCGATCCCGACCTCGATTCTTTCGACGTTCGTTCTGATGAATGCGTTCGGGTTCCATCTCGATTCGATGTCGCTGATGGGACTGTCGCTGATCATTGGAATCTTGGTCGACGACTCGATCGTCGTGCTCGAAAACATCACCCGGCATCGAGATTTGGGCGAAGATCCGATCGACGCGGCGATCAACGGCCGCAGCGAGATCGGAGGCGCGGCCGTCGCCATCACGATGGTCGACGTCGTGGTCTTCCTGCCGATTGCGTTCTTGCCCGGCATCGTCGGAATGTACCTCAAAGAGTTCGGGGCGGTGATCGTCATCGCCACGCTCTTTTCGCTGCTGGTTTCCTTCACGCTCACGCCGCTGCTGGCGGCGAAGTGGAGCGTTCGCGAACGTTCCCCCGGCCGTCCGAAATGGCTGGACGCGATTCGCTCTTGGAAGTTTACGGCCGGAATGCTCGCCGGTGCGGTGGCGGCGTACTTCATTCCTTGGAAGGTGGTTGGATTCCCCAAAGAGTTCAGCCTGGTCATCCCGGTGATGATCGTCGCCGTGCTGATCCTCAACGTTTTCGTACAGAATTACGATCGCATCCTCACGTGGTACAAAACGCGGGCGCTCACGTTCGCGCTCGAGCACGGCCTGTTCGTCGTATTCGTTTGCGCGGTGCTCGTGATCAACTCGTTGACGCTGGCGGCGGGTGCCGGCGTGGCGACGCTCCTCGTCAACGTGATCTTCTTGGTGCTCGCCGCCGTCTGGCATCTGCTCGGCATGCTCGTGCGCAAGACCATCGCGCGCAAGCGGCTAGCTCTGCAATGGTCGCGGTCGCCGCGTTCGAGCCGCCTAGGGGAGCGCGCTTGGACCTGGATCGCCGACGCGATTACCAACGGAGCACGCCTCCTGTGTCAGTGGTTCTACGCGACGGGGCGCAGCCGGCGGTTGACGGCGATCACGTTCGCCATCCCGCTAGCGCTCGGCGGCCTGCTGTTCCTGCTTGGCCCGATCGATTTCGATTTCGTTCCGGCCGTCCAGGACGGTTCGATCTCGATGACGGTAACGTATCCGCCCGGTACGCCGCTGATGGTGACCGAGAAATACGTCAGCCAGCTCGAGAACGCCATTCTGAAGGTCGACGGGCTGCAGTCGGTCAGCTCGACCGTCGGACGTAAGCCCGAAGGCTGGGGTACGGCGATCGGCGACAACTACGCACGTTTGAACGCGCAGACCGTGCCCGAACGCACGAAGGATACCTATAAGATCATCGACGAGATTCGCAAGCTCAAGTACCTCGTGCCGGGCGGTGAATTTCAAGTCGCCGGCGAGAGCGGCGGCGGTTCGGGCACTCCGATTTTCTACTCGCTCTCGGGTCCCGAAGACGCTATCGGTCCGGCCGCCGACAAGGTCGCGCAATTCCTGCGGGATACGCCCGGCAGCGTCAACGTCCAAACGAGCAACGAGCTGGCGGCGCCGCGCCTCAACGTCAACGTCGACGCGACGCGGGCCGAAGTGCTGGGCGTGGCGCCGGCGGATGCGGCCGCCGTCGCGCGCTTCGCGGTCGACGGTGCGGTCGCCACGAAGGTCCGGACCGACAACGGGTTGGTGGACGTGCGCGTGCAGTTCCCGCTAGCCAACCGCTCGACGGTCGACGACCTGAAGGCCGTGCGCGTGCGGGCGGCGGACGGTACGATCGTTCCTTTGGCCGACATCGCCGACTTCGTCTGGACCAAAGCGCCGGTGCAAATTCAGCGCCTCAACCGGCAGCGCGTCGTTAACGTCTACGGCGGGGTACTGCCCGGATACTCGCTCGGCGCCGTCACGGGACCGCTCGAGAAAAAACTCCACACCCCGGGATTCCTGCCCGAAGGCGTCGAGCTGACGGCTCAGGGCGACACGCAGTACATGATGGAGACGCTGACCAACATGGGCATCGCGTTGATCACGTCGTTCATGCTCGTATACATGCTCATGGTGATCCTGTACGGATCGTTCGTCGAGCCCCTAATCGTCATGTTCTCGGTTCCGCTCGCGATCATCGGCGCGATCGTCGGACTCGCGCTGATGCACCGTATCGAACCCAACGGCGGACAGTCGCTCAACATCATCTCGATGATCGGCATCGTAATGCTCTTTGGGTTGGTCTCGAAAAACGGGATATTACTCGTCGACTACTCGAACACGCTCTGCCGGCGCGGCATGCGGGTGCGCGACGCCGTCCTGCAAGCCGCCGGGACGCGTTTCCGCCCGATTCTCATGACGACGTGCGCGATGATCTTCGGCATGCTTCCGCTGTCGCTCGGCTTTGCGGAAGGCGGCGAATGGCGGCAAGCGATGGGCACGGTCATCATCGGCGGCCTCGCGAGTTCGCTGATCCTCACGCTGTTTCTCGTCCCGATGATTTACAACACTTGGCTCGGCTGGTGGGAACGCGTCAAGGACCATCGCGCCATCGAAGCCGAAATGTCGCAGCCGGTGGCGCCGGCGCGCGCGTAAGAAACTGCTTAGAAGTCGGGCGACGCCGTTCGCTCGACCGGTTTGGGGGCGGGCAGGCTCGGGTACGAAGCGCGCATGAATCGCTTGGCACTTTCCAGCATCCTCGCCCTCGTCGTCGCCGGTGGAATCGCCGTTCCGGCCGGCGCGCAGTCCGTCACGGTCATCGTCGACGGGCAAACGATGAGTTTCGATCAACCGCCGATCGTGCAGGCCGGACGGGTGTTCGTGCCGCTCCGCGGCGTGTTCGAACGTCTCGGGGCAAGCGTCGTGTACGCCGACGGTTTGATCAACGCAACCGGACGCGGCCGAACCGTATCGCTGCGAATCGGTTCGACGCAAGCGACGGTCGACGGTCAGCCGACGACGTTGGACGTGGCGCCGTTTGTGGTCGGTGCGCGCACCTTAGTTCCCTTGCGATTCGTTGCCCAGTCTTTGGGCGCGAGCGTGGACTGGAACGACGGCACGAGCACGGTGACGATCGTGGGCGGTCGCGGGGCGCGCCCGATCCCGCCCGGACAGGGTCCCGTCGCGTTCTCGTATCGCTGGCCGACCGGAACGATTTACAATCACAACCCGCAAGTCCGCTTCCAGACGAATCGTCCGGTCCAGGCCGGCGGATTCAGCGTCTGGGTTGACGGCCGCGACGTAACTCCCGGCGTACGCAGCAACGGCCAGTATTTCTTGGTGGCGGTACCGTGGTCGCTGCCGATGGGGAACCACCGCGTTCGCGTGAGCGGGCGCACCGTCGGCGGCGTTCCCTTCGACCTGAACTGGGCGTTCTATCAGGCGTCCTACTAGCGGATCTCTCACGCGAGAAGAGGGGACGGCGCGCGGCGGCCGCATTGGATAGCCGATGAGCCGGCGAGCGTTGGTAACGGGGGCGGCCCGCGGTTTAGCGGCGGGAGTCGCAGCGGCTCTGCCCCTCGACGGATTCGACTGCGTCGCGCTCACGTACCGAACCACGCGCCCCGACGAAACGATGGCGGCCGTCGAATCGGCGGGAGCGCGTGCCGTCGCCGTGCGGGTCGACTTTCTGGACGACGATACCGTCGTTGACGCCGCACTCGAAGGGGTCGTCCGCGAAGCGGGTCCGTTCGATACGCTCGTCCATGGCGTGGGACCGCTGGTGATCAAGCGCTTCGAGCGGCTGACCGGCGAAGACTACCGTACCGCCTTCGACGGCAACGTCCGCAGCGGCGTCGCGGCGGCGCGCGCGGTGCTGCCGGGCATGCAGGCCTTGCGTTTTGGCCGCATCGTGTTCTTCGCGATGCTCGGTTCCGGCGACACGCGGCCGTTTCGCGGCTTTGCGTTTTATCAAGCGGCCAAGAGCGCTCTGGTTGCTTTCGCGCGCTGCCTGGCTCTCGAACAGGCGCGATATGGAATCACCGTGAACGTCGTCGCGCCCGGCCACGTTCGCGATAAGTCGCTCTCCCGCGCGGAGGCGCTCGAGCGCTCGTCGCCTAGCCCGCGAGGACGCCCCGGTACGTCCGAGGACGTTGCCGATGCCGTGCGTTTTCTGATCGCGCGCGAGCGCGACTTCATTACGGGCGCCGTTCTCGACGTCACCGGGGGGTTGACTCAAGCCGACGAGCGAAACGAGCCCGTTCCATGATTTTGGGCGACGAGCGAAACAATCACCGCGCCTTTGCGCTGCCGGGGTCGCGTCCGCATTACGGTCCGGATAAGACCGTCGAGGTCGAGCTCATCGATCTGGACCTCAAACCGGATCTCGAAGCGGAGACGCTCGAGGGCGTCTGTACGACGACCGTCCGCGCGCTCGACGAGGACGTGGAACGGCTGGCGCTGGACGCGGTAGACCTCGAAGTCGGCGGCGTCGATCGTGACGGCGTCGCGCAACGATTTACGTGCCGCAACGGCAAACTGGAGATCGCGTTCGATCCCGCGCTTCGCCCGGGCGAGCGCACGACGTTTTCGGTGCGCTACCGCGTCTCAAAACCGCGGCACGGTCTTTTTTTCGTCAAGCCGACGGCCGCCCACCCGGAGAAGGTCGTACACGCCTGGACGCAGAGCCAAGATGAAAACGCGCGGTTCTGGTTTCCGTGTTTGGATTACCCGCACGAGAAGCAGCGCACGTCCGCGACCATCACGGTTCCGAAGGGGACCTTCGCTCTGGGCAACGGCGAGCTGGTCGAGCGAAAGGACGTGGGGGACGCAACGGTTTTCAAGTATCGGCAGGAGATACCCCACAGCACCTATCTGACGACCATGGTCGCGGGACCGTTCGTCGAGGTTGCGCAAGGCGCGGTGGGTGAGAAGAACGTGCCGGTGTTTTACTACGTCCTGCCGGGCCGCGAAGCGGACGGCGAACGGGCTTTTGGCAAGACCGCGAAAATGCTCGAGACGTTCGAGGAGCGCACCGGCGCCCCGTATCCGTATGCGCGCTACTCGCAAATCGCCGTCGGCGATTTCATTTTCGGGGGCATGGAGAATACGTCGGCGACTACTCAGACGGATCGGACGCTGCACGACGCGATCGCCCATCTCGATTTTTCGAGCGATCCGTTGGTTTCGCACGAGTTGGCGCACCAGTGGTTTGGCGATTTGCTGACCTGCCGCGACTGGTCGCACGCGTGGCTCAACGAGGGCTTCGCCACGTTCTTCGAGACGATTTGGCTCGAAGCGGACCTCGGCTACGACGAGTACCTCTACGGCGTCTTCGAGTGCGTGGCGGCGTACTTGGAAGAAGATGCGGATCGTTACCGGCGGCCGATCGTATACAATCGCTACCGCGACCCGATCGAGATTTTCGACCGTCACCTCTATCAAAAGGGGGCTGCGGTGCTGCACATGCTGCGCGGAGAACTCGGGGACGCGCGGTTCTGGCGATCGATCCGTCACTACGTCGAACGAAACGCGCAGCGCAACGTCGAGACGATCGATTTCATTCGTGCGATTGAGGACGCTACCGGTAGAAACTTGCGCGGATTTTTCGATCAGTGGGTCTTTCGCGGCGGACACCCCGAGCTCGAAGTGTCGGCGACCTGGGATGAAAAGCGCAAAGTTACGACCGTCGTCGTCGATCAAAAGCAGCCGATCGACGGCGATCATCCGGCCTACCGTTTCGAGCTGACGCTCGGTTTCGCGGCCCGAGCCGACCGCCCGCCCGCCGCCAATGCAGGGGCCGGCCAGTTGGCAGGGGAGCGCCGCATTCGCACGGTCGTCGAGCGCGGCCGCGAAACTATCTCCGTTCCGCTCGAATTCGAACCAAGACTGATTCGGTTCGACCCGGGTGCGTTCGTGCTGGCCGATGTAACGTACAAGCTCGGTTCGGAATATGCGGCGGCCGTGCTGCGCGGCGATCCCGACGTCGTCGCGCGCATTCGCGCGGCGCGCGAACTTGCCAAAGACGGCACGCACGCGGCGGTAGAGGCGCTGCGTGGAACCTTCGCCGACGATCCATTCTGGGGCGTTCCGGCGCAAGCGGCAGCCGCGATCGGTGCGACGCGCGCCCCTTGGGCGCGGCGCATACTCGTCGAGGCTCTTACCCATCGCCATCCGAAAGTCCGGCGCGCCGTCGCCGCGGCGCTGGGGAACTTTCGCGATGGCGTCGTGGCCGAGGCGCTCGTTCCGGTCGCCGCGCACGACGCGTCGTACTTCGTCCGCGCCGCGGCGCTCGAGTCGCTCGGCAAGACGCGCGACCCGCGCGCGTTCGACGTGCTGGCGGCAGCCGTCGAAGAACGCACCTGGAACGCCTCCGTTGAAGGCGGCGCGGTTCGCGGGCTCGCCGAGCTGGCGGAGTCGCGCGCCTTCCCGCTCGTGCTGGCCGCGGCGCGCCCCGAACGAGACGATGGATTGCGGCGTGCGGCGGCGGCCGCCATCGGGCGCATCGGACAGCTGGTCGAGGAAGATCGAACGCGGGCGGTTCGCGCGCTCGAGGATCTTCTCGACGATCCCGCTTTTCTCGTGCAAATCGCGGCGCTGCGGGCGGCCGAATCGCTCGGCGACGCGCGCCTGCTCTCCGCGTTGGATCGGCTGGCGCAGTCGGCGTTCGATGGCCGCACTCGGCGCGATGCGTTGGAAGCGGCCATTCGCGTACGCGAGGCGGCGAAAATTCCGGCGCAAGTGAGCGGTATGCGCAGCGACATCGATGGCTTACGTGAAGAACAGCAGAAACTTCAGGAGAAGATCGAGGCGCTCTCGCGGTCTTAGGCGGCGTTTTCTCGTCCTCGCCCTGCTGAGCGCCGCCGCGCTCTTTGCCGTCTGGGGATGGAGCCGCCCGAGGCCCACGCGGGTTGCAAAAGCGCCGGCAGCCGTGCGAACTCCGGCCGCTTCGCCGTCTCCTCCCACCGGTGGGCCTTGGAGCCGTGCCGAGATCGCACGCCTGCACGCGTCGTTGCGCGGAGCGTTCGCACCGGCGCTCGCGGGAGCCGCGCGCTGGAGCTTCGCGGTCGTAGCGGCCGACGGCCAAGTCCTGTACGACGATCGCGCCGAAAACGCCGTTACGCCGGCGAGCGTTGCGAAGCTGATCGTGGCGGCGTCCGCGCTCGACGTCCTCGGTTCGGCTTTCCGCTACCACACGATTTTTGCCGGCCGCAACTCGATCGGTTCCAACGGGTCGCTGGCGGGGAATCTTTGGCTGGCGGGTTCGGGCGACCCCTCGCTGACTACCGACGATTTGCGCGCGGGAGTCGGCACGCTCGCGCGCGGCGGCCTGCGCTCGATTGGGGGCGGCGTCGCCGTCAACCCAACGGCGATGGACGGACCGCAGCGCAATCCTCACTGGGACGCCGGCGACGCCGGTGAGGATTACGCCGCGCCGATCAATGCGCTTTCCATCGACGGCGACACGGTCGAATCGCACAAAATGGTCGGGGCGATCGAGGAGCATTTCTGGACGCCGGTGCGCGACGTTCCGCGATACGCGGCAACGGTTGTCGAACGCCTGCTGCGTCGATCCCGAATCTCGACGACCGCTGCGCCGGTCGTTTTGGCCGCGCCGCTCGACTCGATCGTGTTGTGGGATCATGCGTCCGCCCCACTGCGCGTCCTGGAACGCCACATGTTGGTCTTTTCCGACAATCACTACGCGGAGCAGCTGCTGCGGACGCTCGGCGGCGAAGGCAAAGGTCTCGCCAACGACGCCGGCGGCTTGGCGGTCGAGAACGCGTTTTTGAGCGAGCGCGGTATCCCGATTCCGGGCCTGCGCCTGCAGGATGGAAGCGGGCTCTCCGACGGCAACCGAATCGCCGCGATCACCCTCGCGCGCATCCTCTCCGACGCCGAGCTGCGCGGCGGCGACGGAGCGCTTTACGGGCTGCTGCCGCTGGGCGGCCGCCAAGGCACGCTCGCGGACTACGGCTTCACGACGGCGCTTGGCCGGGTGCGGGCGAAGAGCGGTCATCTCAGCGGCGTTTCGTCCTTAGCCGGCTATGCGAATACCGTCCGTCACGGACGCGTCGTCTTCGCCTTTCTCTTCAACGGCTCGCCCGGCGACCCGGACGCCGCAATCGTTCGCGCCATCGACCGGCTCGTCGAATTTTAGCCTCTTTTAAGCAGTGCTTAGCGGAGTTTTCCCCCTCGGCGACCTATCACCCGGGATGCTCGAGGAGTCCACGCTCACGCGCCTAATCGGCCGCGCGCTACGCCGCGGGGGCGACTTTGCCGACATCTTTTGCGAACGGCGCAGCGCCCAATCGTTTCGTCTTCAGGACGCACGGATTCATGAAGGCGCGTTCGGGGTGACGCTCGGTGTCGGAATCCGCGTCGTTTCCGGCGAGTCCGCCGGTTACGCTTATTCGGACGATTTGAGTTTCGATGCGTTGACCGAGGCGGCCGACGCGGCCTCGCTGATCGCGCGCGGCGCGGGTGCCGGCCAATCGCGCGGTCGCGAGCTGAAGCTGGCGGCGATACCGTCGTTCTACGGTTCGGACCGCAACGAACACGCCGATGCCGGCCGCTACGTCGCCCTGCTCGAACGCGCCGACATTGCGGCCCGGCGATTCGATCCGCGAGTCGTGGCGGTCAACGCGCACGTAACCGACGAGCTGCAAGAAGTTTGGATTGCGAGCAGCGATGGGCGCTTCGTTCACGATCGGCGACCCATGATCACGGTGGGCGTGCAGGTCGTCGCCAGCGACGCGCGCGAGCGCGGCTCCGGCTACTGCGCGGACGGAGGACGAACGTCGATCGCCTACTTCGACGCCCATCCGCCCGAGGAGCTGGCGCAGGACGCCGCTCGAATTGCAACGGTGAACGTTTCTGCCATTGCCGCACCGGCGGGTGAGATGGCCATGGTCGTGGGCGCCGGGGGCGGAGGCGTGCTGCTTCACGAGGCCGTGGGTCACGGCTTGGAAAGCGACTTCAACCGTCGGGGGACGTCGCTCTACAGCGGACGGGTCGGGGAACTGGTGGCCAGCAAACTCGTCACAATTTTCGACGACGGAAATCTGCCCGAAGAGCGCGGCAGCATCAACGTCGACGACGAAGGCGTGCCGGGACAACACAAAGTCTTGGTGGAGAACGGCGTGCTGTGCGGCTACATGCAGGACGTGCTCAACGCGCGTCTTATGGGAACGACGTCGACCGGCAGCGGACGGCGTCAATCGTTCCGGTTCCTTCCGCAGCCGCGTATGTGCAACACCTACATGCCCGACGGAGAGTCCAGCGTCGAAGAGATTCTCGCATCGACGCAGCGCGGGATCTATGCCAAGTCGTTTGCGGGCGGGCAAGTCGAGATCAGTAAGGGCGATTTCGTCTTCATGGTCGGCGAGGGCTATCTGATCGAGAACGGCAAGGTCACCGCACCCGTGAAGAATGCGACGATCGTCGGGAACGGCCCCGAGGCGATGACCAAGGTGACGGCCGTCGGCAACGACAGCCGGCTGGCTCGCCGTCACTACACCTGCGGAAAGGGCGGCCAATACGTGCCGGTCGGCGTCGGCATGCCGACCGTCAAAATCGCTTCGATCACGGTCGGCGGCACCCAACATGATGGATGAGGCGGCGGCCTTGGAAGCCGCCGCGCAGGCGGTCACCCTCGCCCGCGAAGCGCGCGCCGACGCGGCCGAAGCGACGATTTCGATCGCTCGGCGATTTCACGCCGAAGCGCGCGAAAACGTGATTTCGAAGCTGGAGCAAGCCACCGCCAAATCTTTACATGCCCGCGTCTTCGTCGACGGCCGCAAGGCGTCGCTCACGACGTCGGATCTCTCTCCCGCCGGCCTCAAGGCGGCGATCGAACGCACGATCGCGCAGGCGAAGGCGGTCGCGCCGGACCAATTCGCCGGCTTGCCGGAAGCGTTTGCGACCGACCTGCCGCACCTCGAACTATTCGACGCTGGAGTCGAGGCGCGCGACGGGGACGAAAAAGTCGAGGAAACGCTCGCGCTCGAACGTCTGATTCGCCAGGCCGACGCGCGGATAGTCAACTCGAACGGTTCGCATTATACCGACGCGTCGTCGGTAACGGCGATCGCAAATTCGGCGGGTTTCGCGGCGGCGTATCGCTCCACGCGGGCGGCCCGCTCGACCGGCCCGGTTGCGGTCGACGGTTCGATCAAGCGCACGGCGCACTACGGAACCGCGTCGCGGCACTTCGAAGGCCTGGAAAGCGCGGAGACGGTTGCCGGCACGGCCGCGCGGCGAGCCGTTGCGATGTTCGGCGCGAAAAAGCCCGCGACGATGCGCGTGCCCGTCATTTTCGAACGCGACGTCGCATCGAGCATTCTCGACGACGTATTTGCGGCCGTGTCGGCCGCAAACGTGGCCGCCGGAAACTCGTGGCTGGTCGGGCGCACCGGCACGAAGATCGGAAGCTCCGCGGTGACGATCGTCGACGATGGCCGGCTCGTCGGGATGCTCGGCAGCTCTCCGTTCGACGGCGAAGGCGTTGCTACTCGCCGGACGACGCTGGTCGAACGGGGAGTGCTGCGAACGTTTCTCTACGACACGTATTACGCGCGGAAACTTGGGACCTCGAGCACGGGCAACTCCAGCGGCAGCGGCGTGGGCGCGAACAACCTCTATCTGGAACCCGGCCGGGTAACCCTGGACGAGCTGATCGCGTCGACGCCGGCCGGGGTCCTGGTCCTCGATACGATCGGCTTTGCGACCGAGCACGCCTCGGGCACCTACAGCCGCGGGGCGCGCGGCTTTTTCATTCGCGACGGCGAAATCGCCTATCCGATCGACGAGTTTACCATTGCCGGCGACTACGTCGAGATGCTGTCGGCCATCGATGGGGTCGCGAGCGATCTTCGGTTCGACGGCAGCGTCGTTTCGCCGTCGTTCCGCGTTTCTGAAATGACGATCAGCGGAAATTAGCAGGGAGAATCAACGCATGGCTGCGCCCGGAATCAGTTTCACGATCATCATGCGCATCGAGATGCCGAACGAGCCCGGCGCGTTCGGCATACTCACCAATGCGATCGGGGATGCCGGCGGAACGATCGTAGCCGTCGACATGCACTCGTTGAGCAAGACGTACACGATGCGGGACGTCACCGTCAACGTGGCCTCCGACACGATCTCCGACGAAGTGCGCGCGGCGGTCGAGTCGATCGAGGGAGCGAGAATCGTCTTCGTTTCCGATTCCACGTTTCTGGCCCACATCGGCGGCAAAATCCGCATCGAACCGAAAATGCCGGTGAAGAACCGCCAGGATCTGTCGATGGTCTACACGCCCGGCGTCGCGCGCGTCTCGATGGCGATTGCGGCCGACCCGAGCAAAGCCTTCCAACTGACCATCAAACGCAACAGCGTCGCGGTCGTCACCGACGGAACCGCGGTCCTCGGACTGGGAGACATCGGGCCGCTCGGCGCCCTTCCGGTCATGGAAGGCAAGGTCATGCTCTTCCGCCAGTTCGCCGATATCGACGCCTTTCCGATCTGCCTCGACACCAAAGACGTCGACGAGATCGTCGAGACCGTGATTCGCATCGCCCCGGTGTTCGGCGGCATTAACCTTGAAGACATCAGCGCGCCGCGTTGTTTTGAAGTCGAACAGCGCCTGATCGAAGCGCTCGACATTCCGGTCATGCACGACGACCAGCACGGCACCGCCGTCGTCATCCTCGCGGCGCTGATCAACGCCGCGCAGGTGGTCGGCAAACGACTGGAGGATCTGCGCGTCGTCGTTGCCGGAAGCGGTGCTGCGGGCATGGCAACCATCAAGATGCTGCTCGAGGCGGGCGTGCGAGACGTCATTCCCGTCGATCGTGGCGGCGCGCTCAACCGAGAAGAGCGTTACGAGAATCCGCATTGGCGCTGGTTGGCCGAGCACTGCAATCACGAGAACCGGCGCGGGTCCCTGGCCGACGTCTTGGTTGGAGTCGACGTATTCATCGGGGTCTCCGCGCCGGGCATCCTGGCGCCGGAGCACATCGCCGCAATGGCGCGCGACCCGATCGTATTCGCGATGGCGAACCCGACCCCCGAAATCATGCCCGACGTCGCAGCGCCCGTAGCGGCCGTCGTGGCGACCGGACGCTCGGACTTTCCCAACCAGGTCAACAACTTGCTCGCCTTCCCGGGGATCTTCCGGGGCGCGCTGGACGTTCGCGCAAGGCGGATCACCGAGCGCATGAAGCTGGCGGCGGCGTACGCGATCGCGGAGATCGTTACCGAAGACGAACGCAATCCCGAATACATCATCCCGAGCGTGTTCGACGTGCGGGTCGTGGACGCGGTGGCCAAGGCGGTGGCGGCCGCCGCCATCGACGGAGGCACCGCCCGCCGGACGCTCGTAAAGAACGAGGGGGACGATCTTGCCGCAAAGATATGATCTGCGGCTGGAAAGGCGGGCATGGCGTTAGGCCGTATCTTGGTGGTCGAGGACGACGACGAGGTCGCGCACCTCGAACGCAGCGCGCTCGAAGAAGCCGGCTACGAAGTAACGTTGACGGCCAGCGGCGCCTTGGGTCTCGAGTTGGCCGAGTCGTTCAAGCCCGACGTGGTCGTGCTGGACGTGGGCTTGCCTGACCTCTCGGGGTTCGACGTCTGCGCGTCGCTCGCCAATTCGAACCCGGCTTTCATCCTGATGGTCAGCGGCCACTCCCGCGAGCAGGACATCTTGCTCGGTCTCGGGCTGGGAGCCGACGACTATATGGTCAAGCCGGTCTCGGGCAACGAGCTGGTGGCTCGCGTTGCGTCGTTCCTGCGGCGGCGTGAAAAGATCGCCGCGCACGCGGGTGACGGGAACATGCTCGACCTCGGCTCTTCTCGCCTGGAACGAGATTTCCACACGCTTTCGAACAATGGCAGCCGAATCACTTTGACGGCGCTCGAGTTTCGCCTGATGTGGTTTCTCGGCGAGGCCAAGGGACGTCTGCTCACGCGCGCACAGATTCTCGAGTGCGTTTGGAACGACAAGTCGGGGGTTCCGACGCGCGTAGTCGACGTACACGTAGCGGCGCTTCGAAAGAAACTCGCAAGAATACACGCGCCGCTCGAGATCTCAAGCGTGCGCGGCATTGGCTACCGGCTCGACAAAAAATAGACTGGCGGAGTCGCTTCGCCTCGACCCGGCGGATCCGCGTCCGCTCTACGTTCAACTCGCGGACCGGCTCGTCGAAGCCATCGAAAGCGAGCGCGTACGCCCCGGCGATCGGCTTCCGGCCATGCGCGAGTTGAGCCGGGATCTGGCCTGCGCGCTGGTGACGGTTTCGCAGGCGTACGAGTTGCTGGCGGCGCGCGGGCGGGTCGTTTCGCGAGTAGGTAAGGGCACGTTCGTCGCGGCGGCCCCCGACCGCAGCCCGCCGTTTGCCCGCCGCTGGGAGCCCGACGCCGGACGATTCGCACGCGCGCAGCGCCTCGAGGGTGTGATGGAGCTGCTGGCGCGCGCAACGGTGCCCGGAGCAATCACCCTGGCGACCGGCCATCCGGCCCCTGAAACGTTTCCGCTTCACGACTTCGGACGGGCATTCCATCGAACGCTGCTCGACGACCCGCCGGAACTGATGCAGTATCGTTCCTCGACCGGCGATGGCGACTTGTGCGAAACGCTCGCCGCCCTGCTGCGGCGGCGCGGATGCGCGGCCGATGCCGCCGACGTCGTCGTGTGCTCGGGCGCGCAACAGGCAGCCGACGTCGTCGCAACCGTATTGCTCGAAGAACGCAGCGTCGTGGCTGCCGAAAGCCCGACCTACTCGGGAACGCTCGGCGTCTTCGACGCGCGCGGCGTAACGTACGTCGAGGTTCGCGGCGACGAGGACGGCGTTCGCGCGGACGACGTAGAGCGCGTCTTCGCCGAGTACCGGCCGCGGCTGTTCTACGTCAATCCGATCACGCAGAATCCCACCGGCGCGGTGCTGCCCGCCCGACGTGCGAAGCAAATCGTCGCGCTGGCACGCCGCTACGACGTCGTCGTGCTCGAAGATCAAACCGGATCCGCGCTCACCTACGATTCGCCGGCTCCGCCGCCGCTAGCGGCTTACGATACCGACGGCCGCGTGATTTTGATGGAAAGCCTATCGAAATCGATCTTCCCGGCGCTGCGGATCGGGTATCTCTACGCCAAGAGCGGGCTCGCGCAGGCGCTGGAAGCAGCCAAGGCGCGGGCCGACGTATTCACCTCGACGCTGACCCAACGCGCGTTGTGGCGCTTCATGGACGGCCCGGCGTACGCACGGCACTTGCGCTCGGCACGCGCGCTTTACCGCGAGCGCCGCGACGCTTTCGTCGAACGCGCTGGCGCGCGACGTCCCGTGGGCGCCGGTGCTGCCGCCCGCTGCCGGGGTGAACGTCTGGCTGCCGCTGCCCGCGCGTCTTACGACGCACGCTGCATTCGATGCGTGCGCCCGTGAAGGCGTGCTCGTGATGCCGGCCGAGCCCTTCTATCCCACCCGCAACGGACCGCCGGCGCTGCGTCTGTCGTTCGGGCATCTTCCCGTCGAGGAGGCGCGCGAAGGCGTCGCGCGATTGGGAAGAGCGCTGGCAAAACTGTTAGCGCCGGCCGGCGAGAGCCCGGTCTTCGACGCGAATTCGCCACGAGAGCAACGCGGCGTTGAGAATCGAGAACGCGATCGCGATCTCGATGGCGCCGAACGCCAGCGGTAGAACGGCGATCTCCGCGCACACGACGACGTAGTTCGGATGGCGCAGAAAGCGGTACGGGCCGTGCCGGACGAGCGGGGCATCGGCCACCGCAATCACCCGCGTCGTCCAATACGGTCCCAGGGAGGCCACCGTCCATAAGCGCAACCCTTGAAGGAGCGCGTAAAGGCCGAGCAGCCACCAGTTCGGCATCGTGAAAGGTGGAATGAGGACGGCCATCGCGATCAACCAGGCCGCGTGCAGGAGCACGACCAGCGGATAGTGTGAGGCGCCGAGCTCCACGCCCCCGCGCTCCAGCAGCCGTGCCGTATTGCGCTGCGCGTAGAGTAACTCAACGACACGCTGCAGTGCGACGAGTGCGAGAACGAGCCAGAGAAAACTCAAGGGGATCCTTCTAGGAGCGTAAATCCCGCGGTGAAGCCGGGTCCGAGCGCGCTGACGAGCGCGCGCCGCCACGACTTCGCTTGGCCGTTGAGGGAGCGCTCGAGGACGAACATCACCGTTGCGGCCGACATGTTTCCGTAGTCGCGCAGCACGTCGCGCGCGTCGACGAGCGTACCGGGTTCGAGTTCGTAGGCAGTCTCGAGCGCGTCGATTACCTTGGCTCCCCCCGGATGGCAGATGAAACGATCGACGTCGCGCAGCGACAATCCACGATCGGCCAGAAAGGCTACGGCGACGTCGTGAAGATGCGTCGAAACGAGGTTCGGAATGTCGCGCGAGAAAATTGCCTTCAGGCTTTCGTCGGTCACGTCCCAGCCCATCACGTCGAGGCTCTCGGGCCACGTGTACTCGCCTCCCGCCACCACGGCCGGCCCGGCGTCTTGGCAGCACAGGAGCGCGGCCGCCGCACCGTCGCCGAAAAGCGCCGTTGCCACGATGTTGCTTTTCGTGAAATCGTCGCGGCGAAACGACAGCGCGCACAACTCGACCACGAGAAACAGTACGAGCTTTCCCGGCGCAGTTTGGGCCATCGTCGCAGCGCGCGCCAAACCGATCGTTCCGCCGGCGCAGCCCAGCCCGAAGATCGGCAGACGGCGGATCGTTCGGCGTAGTCCCATCCGTTCCATCAGCAAGGCGTCCAAACTCGGCGTAGCGATCCCGGTCGTAGAAACGACCACGATCGCGTCGATCTCTTCGGCCAGGCGACCGGCCCGAGCGAGGGCCGACCGGGTTGCCTCTTCGAGCAAAGCGAGCGCCGACTCGAGATAAATGCGATTTCTCTCGGGCCAGCCGTGCTGCTCTTCGTACCAGTCGATCGGGACGCACGAATAGCGCCGAACGATTCCGGTGTTGGCGAACATCGGCAGCAGGCGGACGACTTCGGGCGAATGCGGTCCGAGGGCGATGCTGACGCGCCGCGTTACGTCGTTTTGGTCGAGCCGATACTGCGGGACGGCCGTAGCGACGGCGAGGATTCGGGCGAAAGCGCTCACCTCACCTTGGTTCCGTGAAGCGGCGGCAGCGTCTTTCCGGGGCTTGCTGAGAGCCGCCTGAGCAGGGTCCTCGGAGTCTGCGTCCGTAAGCCTAACCTCCCGTGTCGCGAAAGCTCATCGCAGCGACGGCATTTGCCGCCGTTTTGCTCGGCGCCGTCAATCGGCCCGCGCCCTTGATCGTGTACTCGGCGCCGGCCGGCGATCGGCCCGCCGGGGCGGATGCCGTGCATCCGACCACCGCCATTCTTCCAAACGGACGTATCGCATCCCCCGCGGGCCAGACCGTATTCGTCGGCTCCAATCCGCTGGGGATGACGCTCTCGCCGAACGGGCGCTTCGCGATCGTCAGCAACGACGACGAGCACGTTGGTGCGCTCGCGCCGCCGCGCACCGATGTGCCGCCGCTTTCGGGCTATTCGCTGGCGGTGGTCGACACCGTCACGATGAAGCTTAGGAGTACGTATCGGGATGCGTCCGCGGCGTTTTTCTTTGGCATCGTCGCGGTGCGCGACGCCCGAAACCCCGCCAACACGCTCGTCCTGGCCTCCGACGGAGTTCACGGCGTCGTACGAGTCTTCGACCTCGGTGCCGACGGTACGCTCGTGCCGGAAGACCGCGCAATCGCGCTGCCGCCGGGCGGTGCGAACCGGCCGTTTCCCGCCGGCATTGCGGTTTCACCGAACGGCAGCATCGCCTACGTTGCGGATAATCGCGCGAATTCGGTTTTCGCGATCGACGTGGCGTCGCGCGCGGTCACGGGGACGTTTGCGGTTGGCGACTCGCCGGTCGACGTCGCCGCCGCGGGCGACCGCGTACTAATCAGTTCCAGCGGTCTGGCAGCGTATCGCCAAATCGATCCGCCTAGCGCCCAGCCGCAGTTCGCGACTCCGGCGTTCGACCCCGACCGCTCTTCGACGCTGGCCGTTTTGGACGTAATATCCGGCGGGAGCGCGACGGCCGATCCGGCGACGGTGCGGATGGATCCCGCGCCGGATGGTTCCCGCATCGTCGGCGGCGCGGCGCCGTCCGCGATCGTGATGCGTCGTGACGGACGGCTTGCCTACGTCGCGCTTGCGAATGTCAACCGGGTGGCGGTCGTGTCGTTGGCGAGCAACGGCGCGCGGGTAGTGCGCGGTCTAGACCTGCGGCTCTATCCGGACGCTCCGTACGGCGCCCAGCCGAGCGCCGAAGTGCTCGGAAGAGACGGAAAGCGCCTTTACGTCGCCCTCGCCGGATTGAACGCCGTCGCCGTGCTGGACGCGCGCGCCCCGACCCGCTACCGCTTCGGATTGATTCCAACGGCGTGGTATCCGACCGCGCTCGCGCTGTCTCCCAGCGGACGGTACTTGTACGTCACGGCCGCGAAAGGTGTCGACGGATGGGGGACGCTTTCGCGCGTCGATCTCAAGCATACGTCGTTGGTCAAAGCCACGATGAATACGTTGCGCTACAACCGCACGGCCGCTATCGCTAAGGAGAACTCCGTCGTACCGCCGCTGCGCTCGGGTAAGCGCAGCACTGCAATCGACCACGTCCTCTACATTGCCGTTGGACCGAACTCGTACGACAGCGTGCTCGGCGATCTCAAGGACGCGACGGACGCTCCGATCGGAAGCGGCAATCCGTCGTACGTCCAGTATCCCGAAAGCGTAACGCCGAACCTGCACGCGCTGGCCCGCACCTTCGGCGTGGCCGACAATTTCTACGCGCCCGATGCCGACGTTGCCATCGCGCGCTCGTTCGCAATTGCCGCCGATGCGACGCTCTACGCGCAGCGGTTCGCGCACGTTAGTTCCGGCCGGAATCCCTTAGGCGCTGGGATTGCCGACCCCGAGGATTACGGGCGCGTTGGGTACTTATTCAACGCGCTGGTTCGCGCGGGTTTGTCGTTTCGGGACTACGGTGGCTTGCTGCAGTTGTCGGGATACAGCGGCGATCGATACCATCTTGACGTTCCCGCACTCGCCGCGTTGAACGGCAACGTCGATACGGGCTATCCCGCCAACGACTCCGGCGTTGACGACGCGCGGCTCAGCCAGGAGTTCGTCGCCGACATGAAACGGTACGTGGATGCCGACCAAATGCCGAGCTTTACCTACGTCCGGCTGCCGACCGCGCCCCAAAACGGGGGCGTGGGCGCGGCCGACCGTGCGCTCGGGACGATCGTCGATTTCGTGTCGCATACCCCCCATTGGGGCTCGACGGCCGTCTTCGTCGTGCCCGAAGGTCTCGACAGCGGTCCGGATCACGTCAATTCACTGCGCAGCTACTGCATCGTGATTTCACCGTACGCACGACGCTCTTACGTCGGGCACGCGCATCTCTCGGTGCCCAGCGTCGTCAAGACCGAGGAGGAGATCCTGGGGCTGCCCCCGCTGGCCCTCAACGATCTGCTCGCGACCGACTTGGCGGACTTTTTCGGCAGCACTCCTTCGGCCGAGCCGTATCGGGCAATTCGTTAAGGCGCCGCCGAGGACCGTGCCCGACCGGCGCGGAGGGCCTTAGACGGTCGAGATGAGAAGACCAACGCTTCATGACTAAAGAGACGGTGCATTTCGGCCCGCGTCTAATCGGCTCGCCGACCGGCGCGTTGCGTGCCGCCATTCTCGTAAAGCCGAACCGAAGCATCGAACGAGCCACGCCGCTGCCGGGGGAACCGGGCGTCGTCTATGCGCGCGCGCTCGAACAGCATGCCGTCTTTGCCAAGACGCTGCGCTATTGCGGCGTCGAGACGGTCGTGCTCGAACCGCGCGGTGAAGACTCCTACGAAACCTCCGTGGCGGATGCCGCGCTCGCGTTCGAAGACGGAGCGATGATGATGCGCCCCAGCTCGATGTCGCGACGAGCCGAAGCGGACCGCACCGAAGCCGAGTTTGCCCGCCTGGACGTCCCGCTCGCGGGGCACGTCGTCGCACCCGGTTTGCTCGACGGCACCGACTTGCTGCTCGCCGGCATGACGGCGTTCGTTGGGGTCGGCGCGCGCGGCAACGCCTTGGGACGCGGCGGCTTCGCCGCGGTCGCGCGCGCGCACGGGTACCGGGTCGTCGAGGTCGGCCTGGCGGACGGCGTTCCGGCGCTCGCTGCGGTCGCCAGTGCCGTCGCGAAGGATACGATCGTGCTCGCTGCCGACAAAGTCGACCCGGCCGCATTTGCGGGGTTCAAAACGATCGTGTTGGAACGGGGCGAAGAACTCGGCGCGGGCGTCTTGTGCCTCGGCGACGGTCACGTGCTGGCGGATTTGCGTTTCCGTACAGCGCTTTCCGCGATGCGCCGAGCGGGGATTGCCGTCGAAGCGATCGATTTGTACGATTTCTGCAAAATCGGGATCACGCCGTCGATGATGGCGCTTCCCTTGAAGCGCGACTAGCAGTCGAATGCGCGTCGCCGTGCTTTCGGACATTCACGGAAATCTCGTGAGTTTAGACGCGTGCGTTGCCGACCTCGAAGCGCAGGGAGGCGCCGACGCCATCGTCGTCGCGGGCGATCTCTGCCTCGACGGACCGAAGCCCCGCAAGGTGCTTCAGCGGCTCGAGCAGCTCGGCGCGCAGTGCGTGCGCGGAAACAAGGACCGCTATATCGCAGACGCCGGCGACCAGAAATTCGCGGCCATCGAGGACGCACAAATTACCTGGACGAGAAGCGATTTGGGAGAAAAGTGGCTGGCGTGGATGCGCGACTTGCCTTTTGCGCTGCGGATCGGCGAAGACCACAACCAGCTACTCGTCGTCCACGCAAACCCTAAGAGCGATGACGAACACCTCTGGCCCGACGCCGACGAAGCGACCTTGGAGCGAATGCTGAGCGACGAGCCGGCCGTCGCAATTGCCTTCGGGCACTTGCATCTGCCGTACGTCCGCATGTGGCGCGGGCGCCTGCTGGTAAACGTGGCCTCTGCGGGCTTGCCCAAGGACGGCGATCCGCGCGCCTGCTACGCGATCTTTACCGAGCGTGAGGGGGGTTGGCAGGTAAAGCACCGGCGCGTGCCTTTTGACGTAAAAAAGGTTGCAACCCAATTGGCCGACTGCGGGATTCCGGGAAGTGCGGACCTGATCGCTACGCTCCGCCGCCATAGGTACAAGAATTTAAAATCACAAGTCCCTTGAACGGCGCTTCCCGGGCGCCGGCCGCCATCGAAATCCACGGGCTCGTGAAACGGTACGGAGACTTTACGGCGGTCGACGGAGTGTCGCTGCGCGTCGAGGCCGGCGAGTTCTTCGGCTTTCTCGGTCCCAACGGCGCGGGGAAGACCACGACGATCAACGCGATCGTCGGCTTGGCCAAGATCGGTGCCGGAACGATCTCGGTGCTGGGCTACGACAACGTCGCCCAGTGGCGGGAAGCGCGGCGTTTGGTCGGCGTTTCGCCTCAGGAGTTCAACTTCGATCGGTACCTGTCGATCCGAGACGTGTTGATCTACGCGGCCGGCTACTTCGGACTGCGCGGAAAGGCCGTGGCCGAGCGCGCCGACATGCTCCTCGACCGGTTCGGCTTGACGTCGAAATCGAACGTAGAGTACACCAAACTGTCCGGCGGCCAAAAGCGGCGGCTCACCCTGGCTCGCGCGCTCGTTCACGAACCGAAGGTGCTGATTCTCGACGAGCCGACCGCCGGTGTGGACGTCGAACTGCGTCTCCAGCTCTGGGAGTGGTTGCGGACGCTCAATGCCGACGGGCTGACGGTTTTTCTCACGACCCACTATCTCGAGGAAGCCGAAGAGCTTTGCCGCCGAATCGCGATTATCCGCGCCGGCCGCATCGTGACCGAAAAGCCCACGCAAGAGTTGATCGCCGAAGGCGCCTCACTGCAAGACGTCTTTTTGGAACTGACCAAGCCGTGAACTCGGTCGGACTTTGGACGCTGGTCAAGCGCGAAATCGTTCGCAGCGTCAAGATCATCAATCAAGTGATTTGGCCTCCGATCATCACGACGCTCCTGTACGTGTTCGTGTTCGGCGTGGCGTTGGGCAGCCGCATTCCAACGCTGCAGGGTGTCACGTACGCACAGTTTCTCATCCCCGGCCTCATCATGCTGCAGGTCATCGACTCGTCGTACGGCGAGTGTTCGAGCTCGCTCTTCCAGGGACGCTTCATGAATTCGATCCAGGAGATGTTGATCGCGCCGATGTCGGCGTTTGAGATCGTCGGCGGCTACGTGCTCGGCAGCCTCGCGCGATCGCTGCTGATTGCCGGACTCATTACCGCTCTGGGCGCCGTCTTAGTGCACGCGGTTCCGCAGGACTGGCCGCTCTATTTTGGGGTGATCTGCCTCGTATCGCTGCTGTTTTCGGCGCTGGGGTTGATCTTCGGTCTGTTTGCCGAGAAGTTCGACCATATCGCCGTCCTGACGACGTTCGTAATTACGCCGCTAACGTTCGTCGGCGGCGTTTTTACGTCGGCCGCGATGCTGCCGCAGACGCTGCAGCGCCTGGAACTCTTCAACCCGATCTTTTACACGATCGACGCCTTCCGGCGCAGCTACACGGGAGACAGCTTTCTGCCGCCGATCCAGTCGGTCGCGGCGATCGTCGTGCTCGCCGCGATAGCGTTGGTCGTCGCGCTGCGCTTGATGGCGGTCGGTTACAAGCTGCGAACCTAGGAGCCTGTAGGACTATGGCACATTTCCGCCTCCGTACCGCCTTTTGCACGAAGACTTCGTTGCTCATCGGTGACGAAGCTACGGCTTCGCCCCCTCTTCACGCCTCGTTTTCGAACAAAATTCGGCACGGATTCGAAAACGGCCATAGCCCTACTGGCTCCTAGCGGAGCGGAAAAAGAGTGCTTACGGCATTGTTGTTGGCGGCGGCGGTGTCGGGCGGGGGGGTGCGGCTCGAAGTCGGACCGTGGACGGGCACGAGCCTGCCGACGGCGTCACGTTCGGCGGCGAGTTTTCGATTGACCGTTACCGGCCGGCCGAAATCGACCGTCTCGCTGGTTGCGTCCGCGGTAGCCGGCGGCTGGCTGGCGGCATTTTGCACCTCGAGCGTTTGCTCGCCGGAACGGGTCGACGTGACGCTGCCGTCCTCTGGGCGCGCCGTTTACCAATTCGAATTAATTCGTCAAACACCGAACGCGCCGAAACGAAGTGGCGCCCGCATCGGCAGCACCGACGGCGCCGTCACGCTCGATATCGCGCCCGTCTCTCCCGGAAATCCCTGATCAGGGCGTTACGGGAAGAACGGATTGTGCTCGAGTTCCAGCGCGACGGTCGTCGGCGGCCCGTGGCCGGGCATGACGACGGTCGCTTCGGGCAGCGAGAAGATTTTGTCTCGGATGCTGCGTAGAATGTCCGCGTACGTACTGCGGTCGCCGTACGCGCCGCCGACGCTGCCGGCGAAAAGCGTGTCGCCGCTAAACAGGTTCTCGTCGAACAGAAAACATGCGGACCCGTCGGTATGCCCGGGGGTATGCAGCGTCCGAATGACGCCCCGCTTTCCGAAAGGAAGTTCCTCGCCGTCGGCGAGCGGCCGCGCTCGCCCGGCCAACTTCGTCCCGAGCGCCGCGACGTCCAGCGGGTGCATGACGATCTGGGCGTGGGGGTACTTTTGCGCGACGGCGGCGGCGGCATCGCAGTGATCGGCGTGCTTGTGCGTGATGAGAACGTACTCGAGATCGTAGCGGCCCTCGTCCAGAACGTGCAGCAGATTTTTGGCGACCCCGGCCGGATCGACGAGCGCCGCGCGCCCGTTATCGGAAACGGCCACGTAGCCGTTGCTCGGGTGGGGATGTTGCGCGTGACGGCGCACGTTCGGCCGGGCGATCGACGGGGGGTACCAGCGGCCCGCCGCGGTATCGGCGAGTTTGTCCGGGGCGAGGTGCAGGACGGTCGCGAGCGCGCGTGCCTCGGCGTCGCCGGCGACGCCATCGTCCTTCAGCCAAGCCGCGATGCGGAGTTCGTCGATTCCGGTCAAGCTTGCGACCCGCTTCGCGTCGACGCGGTTACCGATCATGGCTTTGCGCAGGTCGTCGCCGAAGGTATCCTCGAGCGGAAGCAATCCGTCGTTCATGACGAGCCGATTCGACGCACGCGCGCCCGGCTCAGTCCGGCGGCGTTGCAACCGGAACCGCCAAGCAGGCGGTCGAAGCGGGCGAAATGGAACGCGTGATCGTTATCGGCTCGGGTCCGGCCGGGCTTACCGCTGCCATCTACGCGGCGCGGGCCAACCTCAGTCCGCTCGTGCTGGCCGGCGGCCTGTACGGCGGCCAACTGATGCTGACGACCGAAGTCGAAAACTATCCCGGCTTTCCCGAGGGCATCATGGGACCGGATCTGATGATCCGTTTTCGGGAGCAGGCCGAGCGTTTCGGTGCGCGGATCGAAAACGTCAACGTGGTGGCAGTCGACTTCACGCAAGTTCCGCTGACGGTTCGGACGATCGATCGCGAATTCCAAACCAAGACGGCGATCGTTGCGACCGGTGCGAGCGCCCGCTGGCTGGACGTTCCAGGGGAAGTGCGCTTGCGCGGGCGCGGCGTTTCGACTTGCGCTACCTGCGACGGCGCGTTCTTTCGCGAGAAGCACATCGTCGTCGTCGGCGGCGGCGACTCGGCGATGGAGGAGGCGTTGTTCCTAACGCGGTTCGGACGGCGGGTGACCGTGATCCACCGGCGCGACGGGCTGCGCGCGAGCAAGGTTATGGCCGAGCGCGCGCGGGCTGCGGACAAGATCGACTTCATATGGAATACGGTCGTCGAAGAGGCGCTCGGCGACACGCACCTTAAAGGTTTGCGGTTGCGCAACGTCAACGACGGCAGCGTTTTCGACTTCGACGCCGACGCGCTCTTCATCGCGATCGGCCATACTCCGAACACCGGGATATTCAAAGGGCAACTCGACCTCGACCGCGGCGGCTACATCAATTCTCCCGACGGCGTCTCGACCAACGTCGAAGGCGTGTTCGTGGCCGGCGACGTTAACGATCTGCGGTACAAACAAGCGATCACAGCCGCCGGCGCGGGTTGCCGAGCGGCGATGGATGCCGAGAAGCACTTGGAAGCCATGGAGTTCGCCGTAGCGACTACGTGAGAAGATTCTCGAGAGCTTGGCCGATCGTCGTGAAGGCGAAGTCGTAGCGGCGTTCGTCTAGGAGACGCTGCGGTACGACGCGCTGGCCGGTCGTGACCACCGATGCGCCCTCGCCCAGCAGCATCTGCAGGGCGAACGGCGGCGCCGGGAACGACGTAGGCCGGTGCAGCACTTCCCCGAGCGCGTGCGTGAACTCGGCGTTCGTGACCGGGTTGGGCGCGGTCGCATTGTAGGGTCCGTCACCCCCATCGAGCACGGTAAGGTACGCACCGGCTAAATCGTCGATGTGAATCCACGAATACCACTGGCGGCCGCTGCCCACGATCCCGCCGATCCCCAGGCGAAATGGCGGCAAAATCTTCGCTAGCGCACCGCCGTCGTTGCCGAGGACCAAGCCCGACCGAACCGTTGCGGCGCGCATGCCGAACTCTCGCGCGGCGAGCGCCTGACGTTCCCACGCTTCGCAAACCTGGGCGAGAAAGTCGGCACCGGGCGGATTGCTCTCGACGAACGTTTCGGTTTCGCTCGCACCGTAATATCCGATGCCCGACGCGGAAACGTACACCTTCACCATCCGGTCCAGGCGGCTCAAGGCATCGAGGAAGCGCCGCGGCAGCTCGGTGCGGCTGGTGAGGATTGCGCTCTTGACGCGCTCCGTCCAGCGCTGGCCGATCGGCTCGCCCGCCAGGTTAACGATCGCGTCGCAAGCGGCGGCCGCGGCGGCCGCCGCTTGCGGATCGCGCAGCGACGTTACGATCACGGTGTCGCCGCGTCGCTCGAGCGCCTTCCTAAGGTGCCTGCCTACGAACCCGGACGCTCCGAGGACGCAGACCTTCACGCGGGCGCGGGCACCCGCACCCCGGACCCCACGATCGCCTCGAGTTCCTCGACGCGCTTTGGCGTTGCGGCGGTCAGGTTTTCGTTTCCGCCGGCGGTGACGAGTACGTCGTCTTCGATTCGGATTCCGATTCCTTTGAAACGCTCGTCGCACGTCAGGTCGCGATGCACGTAGATCCCGGGTTCGACCGTCGTGACCATGCCGGGTAGTAAAACGATGGGTTCGTCGTCCGCATCGCGATACGCGCCGGCATCGTGAACGTCGAGCCCCAGCCAATGCCCCGTCCCGTGCATGTAGTAATCGCGATAGGTTTCGCGCTCGACGTTTTCGTCGACCGATCCCGCGAGCAGGCCGACGCCGATCAATCCCTCGACGATCGTACGCACCGCGGTATCGTGGAACACGCTGCGTCGAATCCCCGGCCGCACCTGGGCGATCGCCGCCTCCTGGGCCGCTAAGACGACGTCGTAGAGCGCTCGCTGTTCGGGCGTGAAGCGTCCGTCAACGGGCCACGTGCGCGTTACGTCGGTCGCGTAACAGTCCAGCTCGCACGCCGAATCGATTAGGAGCAACGCGCCCGGCTCGAGACGATCGCGGTTGGCGACGTAGTGAAGCACGGTCGCATTGTCGCCGGCCGCAACGATCGACTCATAGGCGACGCTCTGCGCCCCGGCGCGCCGGTACTCGCTTTCGAGGAGCGCTTGAATTTCGTATTCGTATGCGCCGGGGTGCGTGCCGCGCATGGCGGCGACGTGCCCGGCGCGCGTAATCGTCGCCGCGCGCCGGAGGGTCGCTACTTCGTCCGGACTCTTAATCGACCGCATCTTTTCGAGGACGAGCGACGGCTCGGCGAACGTCTGCGGCGCGTGCCCTTTGCGCCGCACGTTCGTGCGCGCCGTTTCGAGGGCGTCGCGAACCGTGCGGTCCATCGCCGAATCGGAACCGAAAGCATAATGCAGCTGTGACGCGCCCACCAGGTACTCCGGCAAGCGTTGCGGCAGTTCGTCGATCGCAAAGGCGGCGTCGACTCCGAGCGCCGCGCAAGCGGCTTCGACGCCGAGGCGCTTCCCGTTCCAAATTTCCTGAGAGCGATCGCGTTGCCGCAAAAACAGCACGCAGCGGTGCTCGGGATGCTGCGGCGCGAGCACGAGGAGCGCGTCGGGCTCCTCGAATCCGGTCAGGTAGTAAAAATTGGAATCTTGCCGGAATGGATAGGTCGAGTCGCCGTTGCGAGCGATCGTGCGGGCTGCCGGCACGAGAGCGACGCCGCCGGCGAAAGCCGTCAAGGCGCGGGTGCGCCGATCCGAATAGGGTTGCATCGTTAGCGAGTTCCTTTCGCCCCGGGAAGCATCCTTGGGTGTGGCTAGATCGCGCGCAGGAGGGATTCGGCCTGGCGTTCGAGGCCTTGCTCGTAGACCTTCGGATGCGTCAGGTAGAAAAGCGCCATCACTCGAAGCACGAAGCGGTGTTCGCTGGGGTTGGGAAGCAACGCGATGCGTCCGAGGGCGTTTCGCGCCAAATCTGCAACCCGGTCGAGCATCCTATCCGGCGTCGCGTAGAGCGACGCAAAGTTTAGTTCGGCGTGGTCGCGGTCCTCGGTTTGGTCGATAAAGGAGTCGAGCAACACGTGCAACGCCGCCGCCGCCGGAAAATACGCGTCGTAGGCGGGGCGCACGGCGTCGCTGCGGCCCGCAAAACACTCGTATAGCGGGGCGTAGACTTGAAATTGCGATCCCGCGGCGCACGCGAACTCGTACCACTCCAGGCTGCGGGTGCGGGCGTCGCAGCGGCGACCGAACCATTCGATGCAGGCGCGCTCGCGCTCCCCGGCCGGATAGTGCTTATACGTTTGCATTTCGGCGTACAGCGCAGCCGCCTCGGAAAAGGCCGGAAGCAGAGCCTCGTAGCCGTCCAGCCGTTGGAGCGAACGCTGCGTTCGGTTGACGAGACCTCGCAGATAGCCGCCGTCATCGCCTGCCGGGCCCAGCGCGTAGTAGTCGCGCGGTTGCGCGTGCGGGTCGAGCGCGTCCGCGATCGCTTGGTGCAGCACCGGATAGGCTTGCGCCGAAACTTCGGGATGACGGTCGCAGAGATTATCGAGATAATCGTAGATCGATTCGAGCGGCGCCACAATCGCGACGTAATCGCGGGCGGCTGCCGGCGGCAGAAACGTCGCGAGGATACAAGCGCCGGCGACGTGATACGCCTTGGCGTGGATGCTCGCGAGCGCCTGCGATCGCAGTTCCGGATCGGGAATCGCAAACGCCGACGACCGGATTGCGTCGAGTTCGCGCGCTGCAAGCGGCACGATCCGGCGAAGGAAGCGCCACATCGGAAGCGGCAGCGACGCTCCGTCGCGCAGGAGGAATCGCAGGCGCGCCGGGCTGGCGAGCACGTGGCGGACGGCCCAGGCTATTTCGGCATGCATCGTAACGACGTCCGCGGATTCAGATTCCGCCGACGAAACGGCCCGGGTTGAGCGTCCGCTTGGGATCGAAGCGCGCCTTGAGCGCCCGCATCTTCTCGATGGCCCCCGGAAGGGCGCCCCAAACGCGCAAAGAGGCACGGTGCGGATGTTCGCCGGCAATCACCTGAGCGCGCGGATGCCGGTCGTGAAGGGCTTCGTCGAATCGTTCGATTTTGGATCCGAGAGCGCGTGTGTCGAGGTCGCTGACGCGCACGATGACATCGCCGTTCATAACGTCCGTGATGCTTTCGCAGCGCAGCTCGAAACGCCGCGCGAGATCGCCCATCGAGACGGCGGCTCTTTCGGCCTGATCGGGAAACTGAAAGAGCCGGTAGGTGATGGAGCGCTCTCCCAAAGTGGCGACGTAGGCGTCGACGGTGCGCTGGAACGATTCTCGCGCGCCGGCATCTACGACGCGGGTTTCGGGAACGCCGGCGCGGCCGAGCGCCGAGCGCAGATCGCGGGTCGCGCGCTCGAGAACGGCGTCGCTGCCCTCGAGCAACACGACGACGCGCCCCTCGTCGCCGTCGTCGCCGTCGACCGCTTGATGAAATCCGTCGATCCAAAACGCGGCCGACGGCCGGATCGATAAAGCGTTGAGTTGAAAGAGGGCGCGCGTTCGCGAGCCCTCTGGAAGGCGTGCCAAGAAGACGCGCGCGCGCCGCGGCGCCGCGAGTGTTTTAAGGTTGACCTGCGCCAGAATCCCCAGCGTGCCGAACGAGCCGACATAGAGGCGGCTCATGTCGTAGCCCGCAACGTTTTTTACGACCATGCCCCCGGCGCGCGCGATCGTTCCATCGGCCAGTGCGACGGTCGAACCGATAACGAAGTCGCGCGGACGTGAGTAGAGGTGCCGTCGCGGACCCAGCCAGCCGGCGGCCAGCGTTCCTCCGACGGTGGCGTATTGCGGGCACGGCGCGTCGAACGGTACGAACTGACGATGTGCGGCCAGCGCGTTGCCGATCGATTGAATCGGCATGCCGGCTTGAACGGCGACCGTGAGATCGGCTGGTTCGTAAGCGACGATCCCGCAAAGCGCGGTCGTTTCGAGCGTTAGGTCGGCACGCTCCGGCGGAAACCCCATGCCGCGCAGGGTGTCGCCGCCGACGACCTGGAGCTTGCGTCCGTCCGCGTCGCACTGGGCGATCAATTCGCCGAGTTCCTGCGTCGTTTTTGGAGCTGCCCGTTCCGAGACGGTCATGGCAGCGGATCCGGTAACTCGGGAGGCGCGAATTCGAAGCAGCGCGTGCCGGCCGGGAAGATCTTTTCCGGATTGAGGACGCCGTGCGGATCGAAGACGTCGCGAACGCGAGCCATCGTCGCGAGGTCCGCCGTGGAGTAGACTCGCGTCATCGCCCCGCGCTTCTCGTATCCGATGCCGTGTTCTCCGCTAATGGTGCCTCCGAGGTCGATGGCCGCCTGCAAGATGGCGTTCCCGCTCGCAATCACCGCTCCCACTTGTTTGAGATCGCGCTTGTCGTACATCATCAGCGGATGGAGGTTGCCATCGCCGGCGTGGAAGACGTTCCCAACCGTGATGCGGTTTGCCGCCGCCGCCGATTCGACCGCGCGCAGTGCCAGGGGGAGCTTGCTGCGCGGAACGCACAAGTCTTGCGTGTAGTAGTTGGGTGCGATTCGCCCGGTTGCGCCGGCCGCCCCTTTTCGGCCCGCCCAGAGGGCGTCACGCTCGCGCCGACTGCGAGCGCTGCGCCAAGAAATCGCGTCGTGGCGAGCGACGATTTCGGCGATCGCCGCTTCGCAGGCGTCCATGTCGTCGGCAAAGCCGGCATTTTCTATCAGGAGTACGGCTGCCGCTTCGGTCGGATAGCCGGCCTGGAAGGCGGCTTCGACCGCGCGCACGATTACCGCGTCCATCATTTCGAGCGCGGTTGGAACGATGCCGGCCGCAACGATCGCCGAGACCGCCTCCGACGCGGCGTCGATGCTGCCGAAGGCCGCAACCCAAACGCGCACCGCTTCGGGTTCTTGCAGCAACCGTACCCACGCCGACGTAACGATTCCGAGGGTTCCTTCGCTCCCGACGAGCGCTGCCGTCAAGTCGTATCCCGGATCGTCGAGGGAGGTCGTAAAGACTTCGCCGTTTTCGTCGACGACCTCGAGCGCGATAACGTGATTTACCGTCGTCCCGTAGGACAGGCAGTGAGGTCCCCCGGCGTTCGTGGCGACGTTTCCACCAATCGTCGAAATTTTTTGCGACGACGGGTCGGGTGCGTAGAAAAGACCGTCCGCCGACGTGCGCTTCGAGAGATCGAGGTTGACGACGCCGGCTTCGACGTGCGCCCGCCGGTTGCGAACGTCGAGTTCGAGAATCCGGTTCATACGCGCGAACGAAATCACGACGCCGCCTTCGACGGGCACGGCGCCGCCGCACAAACCCGTTCCGGCGCCGCGCGGCACGATTGGCTCGCCGCAACTGCGAGCGATCTTCACCGCGGCGCTGACGTCGCGGACGTTCGCCGGCAGCACGACCGCCGACGGCAAATGCCCGTCGGTGTATGCGTCGAACGAGTAAACCGCCAGATCCTCGGGTGCGGTTTTCACCGCCTCGCTTCCGAGCGCTTCGATCAAACGAGCGTGAAGCATCGCTCGTCCTTGGCCATACTCCTATAAGGTCCTAGTACAGGAGGTAGTTCGCGCGCAACTCGCGGAAGGCGGCGACGCTGCGGTCCCAGCCGCCCAGGATCGCAGCCGCCGAGGATCCCGCGAGCAAGCCTCGACGCAGCGACGCCGTACCCCAATCGCGATCCAGCGCGTCCGGCTTAACGGCGAGGACGTGCGGGAAAAGCCGGCGAGCGGCTACCAGAATTTCAACCGACGTCCGCACCGCAAGAAAACGGCGCGGATCGAATACGACCAGCTCGACGCCCGCGAGTTCGCGCCCTTTCCAAAATCCGGCGATCGGCTCCCACGCGGCGGGACGAAACCACACGCCGGGCAGGTTTCGCGCGTTCAGGGCGTCGGCCAGCCGGTCCCCATCCACGCCGGCCATTCCGGCCAAGAAGAACGGCTTGGTGAATCCGGTGCCGTTATTGAGCCCCGCGTTGTCGATCAGCCCCGTGCACAACAGGACGAACGTCGTCGCCCATTCGGGGACGTTGGGCGACGTCTGCACCCACTGCAAGCCTGTATCCGGCCAGATCATCGAACGGCGCCAGCCGTTCATCGCGATCACGCGAAGTTTCGCACCTATGCCGAAGCGGTCGTTGAAAAGCCTGGCCAGTTCGCCGACCGTCATGCCGTGGCGCATGGCGATCGGGTACAGACCGATAAACGACTCGAATGCCGGTTCGAGCACGGGCCCTTCGACCGAGACGCCGCCGACCGGGTTTGGACGGTCGAGTACCCAGAACTCTTTTCCGTTCGCTTTCGCTCCCTGCATCGCGTACGCCATCGTTGAAATATACGTGTACGCGCGCGAGCCGACGTCTTGTAGATCGAACAACAGGACGTCGATATCGTCGAGCATCGCGGCACTGGGCCGGCGAGTGGGGCCGTAAAGACTATATACCGGTAAGCCCGACTTCGAGTCGACGTACGAGGCGACCGCGGCTCCGGCCGTGCGATCGCCGCGCAAGCCGTGTTCCGGCGCGAAAATCGCCTTGACGCGGACGTTCCCCTTCCGTGCAACGGCATCGACGATCGATTCGAGGTTCGACGTGACGGCGCTCTGATTGGCGATGATCCCCACGCGTCTCGTTCCGAGGTCGCGCCACGCCGACCGTAAAAAAACGTCGTCACCAAGTTCGATGTCGGCGTGCGGCAGCGGTTCGGCCGGCGCCGGAAGGGCAGCGCCGGCGATCGTTAGCGCCGCCCCGGACGCCAAGAACGCGCGTCGTTTCATCGAACCGTCACACGAATCGCGGCTCGGAGGATCGTTTCACGACGCCGGCTTCGCGAGCGCGAGCGAACAGCGCATGGGCGGCCTCCATCCCGGTCTTGCCGACGTCCACCGTGAACTCGTTGACGTAGAGCGCGATGTGCTGGCGGGCGACGTCTTCGCTCATCTCGGTCGAGTGCCGGCGGACGTACGGCATGACCACCGCTTCGTTTGCACGCGCAAAAGCCAGACTGGCGCGAATCGCATCCTCGATCGCATGGGCGTCTTGGTCGCTGACGTCGTTGCGAACCGCGATCGCGCCGAGCGGAATCGGCAGGAGCGTGAGATTCTCCCACCATTCGCCGAGGTCGGCGATCGCGATCAATCCCGCTTGCCGATACGTGAAGCGCGACTCGTGGATGATCAGGCCGGCGTCGACGCGACCTTCTGCGACCGCCGAAATGATTTGGTCGAACCGCATTTGGACGGCCGGCGGTTTTCGCCCGAGAGCCAGCTGCAGCAGGACGAACGCGGTCGTGCGTTCGCCGGGGATAGCGATCCGCCGGCGCGCGAAATCCGCAAAGAGGGGCGGCGCGGCGGCCGGCACGGCCACCAGCAGCGGCCCGCAGCCGCGCCCGAGTGCGCCGCCCGCTCGCAAAATGCGATACCGGTCGCCGAGATAGGGCATCGCGCCGTAGCTGACCTTGACCAATTCGAACTCGCCCCGCGCCGCTGCTGCATTGAGTTCGGCGATGTCGGCCAAGTGGACGCGCACGTCGGGCGCGTCGGCCAATAGTCCGTTGGCAAGCGCCGCGAACACGTACGTATCGTTGGGACAAGGCGAGTACGCGAGCGTAAAGGTCATGCCGGCAAGCCGCTGGAGGCGTCGATCGAAGCGAAAAACGCCTCGAGAATGCGGTTGAGTCCGGCGAGACCCGCGTTGAAATCCCACCCGCTGTGCTCGCGGCTGCCGGCGCGGTTAGAGATGCCGCGCAAACCGATGGCTGGAACGCCGGCCCGTTCGCACGCCCGCAAAACCGCGAAACCTTCCATCGTCTCCACCTGCGCGCCGCGACTCGCCAGTCGCGCGGCGGTCTCTTCGCTCGACGTGACGCGTGAAACGGTGATCCCGCGCAACGGCGGGAAGCCGCGCGCTTGCAGCCGCGCGACCAATCCCGGATCCGAGCGGGCCTTCTCAACGACCTGTTCGCCGGGAGGGAGCGCGATCGGGCGTCCGTCTTCGAGTGCCAACTCGAACGCGTCGTCGGCGACGATCACGCCGTCGCCGATGGCGGCCGCACCGGCGAGCGCGCCGGCGATGCCGGCGCCGATCACCACCTGGTACCGTCGCTGGGCAAGCCGGTGCGCGACGGCGCACGCCGCTTCGACCGCGCCCACGCCGGTAACCAGGGCATCGACGCCGCTGCGATCCCGCCATGCCACCAACTCGCGTTCGACCGCGGCTACGAGCAAAATCACCGGCGTTACCGAATTCCAATGAACTTGTGCGTTTGCAGCGAGAGACGAAATCGCTGCGGATGGGCTTTGACGTATTCGAGCGCGACGGCAACGTTGGCCGGCCGGTTCCCTTCCGGCTGCAGCAAGACGACGGATTTGTCGGCAAAGAGCGGCAAATGTTCTTCGGGGACGCGCCGGTCGACGATCAGCTTCGCCTCGTCGGCCCGGGCGGCCATTCGCGGATCGACTCGCTCTTTGGGGCTCACGCATAACCAAACGTCCGCGGGCAGCGGGGCGTAAATCGTACCGTTCGACTCGACGTGCACGCGCCGCCCGTCGCGGCGAAGTGCGTCGATCAAGGCGAGGGTCTCGGTTTGCGCCAACGGCTCGCCGCCGGTGAGGATTACCGTCGGACAGGCTGCGCCGGCCGCGCGGACGGCTGCGACGACGGCGTCGACTGCTTCGAGGGACTTGGTCGAATAATCGGTGTCGCAGAAATCGCAGGCGAGATTGCAGCCGGCCAGGCGCACGAAAACGGCGGGCGTGCCGGTCCACGTGCCTTCGCCTTGAATGCTGTAAAAAATTTCGGCGAGTGCCAGCAACGTTTCTTAGTCCCGCCGTGCGGCGGCGCCGTGAAAATCCGATCGGCCCAAAACCGCACAAGAGTTCGAAGTCTCCCACAGCACCAGCTCGTCGAGCCCCGGCAAGGCGGGTTCGAGGCGCTCCCAGATCCAAAACAGGATGCGTTCGGCGGTCGGGTTTTCGATCACGTCGTTGAGGGTTTGATGATCGAGGGCGGCGATCGTGTTTTCGCGCACGATTCGCGCAATCTCGTCGAAATCCACGATCATGCCGCGATCGTGCCCCTGGGTGCGGATCGGTCCGCGAACGGCTACTTCGAGACGGTACGAGTGCCCGTGCATCCGGGCGCACTTCCCCGGATGGAACGGTAGCGCGTGCGCCGCCTCGAAGGCAAAGTTTCGGCGTACCTGCAACGGAGCGACTCGGATCCTCGGCGGCGCTTCACAGCGCGCCGTCGGGACCCATGCTTTCCAGGCGTTTTTTGAGGTCGGCGAGATAGCCGCTTGCGACGTAACCGTCGACCACGCGGTGATCGAGCGAGAGGCACGAGTTCATCATATGCCGGATCGCGATCGCATCGTCGTCGCGGACGACCGGCTGTTTGACGATCGTCTCCATCGTCACGATGCCGGCCTGGCCGGCGTTGATGATCGGCGCCGATGCCCAAGAGCCATTGGCGCCGTTATTGTTGACGGTGAACGTTCCGCCGGCGAGATCGTCGACGTTGAGCTTTCCCTTGCGCGCTTTATCGATCAGCTCGCCGGCGGCGATCGCAAGGCCTCGAATCGAGAACTGATCGGCCTGTTTGATCACCGGCACGACGAGATTGGTCGCCAACCCGATGGCGATGCCGACGTTGACGTCCTTATTGACGTAGATGCCTTCGGGGGTGAACTTGGCGTTCATGAGCGGAAACGCCGCCAGCGACTCGACCGCGGCTCGGATGAAGAACGGCAGCAACGTGAGCTTGTAGCCGGTCTCACGCTCGAAGCGGTCTTTCTCCTTGGCGCGCCATTTCCACACGTTGGTCACGTCGATCTGCACCATCGACCATGCGTGCGGCGCGGTGTGCTTGCTCTCGACCATGCGCTCGGCGATGATGCGCCGCGCCTGGGTTAGGGGCACGGTCATTCCCGGAATCGGCCGCGCGTAGGTCGGGCCGCTGCGGGCCGGGGCAGGCGACGGTTTCGCGTCGCCGGTCGAAACGGGTGCGTCGACTCGCGCGGCGGCCAGCACGTCGGCGGCGGTGACGCGGCCGTTGGCGCCGCTCCCGGAGATCGTGCTAACGTCGACGCGATGTTCGCGCGCCAGCCGCCGAACGGCGGGCGACGCCGCTCGCAGCGCCGTCTGTGCGTCGCCGTTCGAGGCACCGGCGACGGCGCTGCCGTTGGTCGATGACGCCGACGCGGCGGCGGCCGGTAACGGCGAGGAGGAAGCCGCTGCGGGCGCCGGGGCGGCCGGTGCCGCGGCACCGGTGACGGTTTCGTCGATGACGGCGATCGGCGTACCCGTGGCGACCGTCTCACCCTCTTTTACCAGCACTTCACGAATCGTCCCGGTGACCGGCGAGGGAACTTCGGCGTTGACTTTGTCGGTCGAGATTTCGACGAAGGCTTCGTACTTTTCAACCCGATCGCCGACGTTCTTGATCCACTGCGCGACGGTGCCTTCGGTTACCGTCTCGCCGAGTTGCGGCATCGTAATCGTGGTCGCCACTAGAACCTCACCATCTCGCGCATCGCCTCGGCCATCTCGTCGGGAGACGACAGATATTCTTCCTCGAGCGGCAGCGCGTACCCCATCGCCGGTACGTCGGGGGCACACAGCCGCCGGATCGGCGCGTCGAGGTGAAACAGGGCTTCTTCGGCGACCATCGCGCTGATTTCGGCGCCGATTCCGCCGAACTTATTGTCTTCGTGAATTACGAGCAGCTTGCGCGTTTTTTCGACGCTCGTTAGAATCGTTTGCCGGTCCATCGGCCGGATCGAGCGCAGATCGATCACCTCGACGGACATCCCTTCACCGTCGAGCCGCGCAGCCGCTTCTAGCGCCCAATGCACGTATAGACCGTACGACACAACGGTGAGCTGCGACCCCGCCTTGAGGACGTTCGCTTTGCCGATCGGAATCGTGTAGTGGCCGTCTGGTACCTCGCCCTTGATGAGCCGGTACGTCTTTTTATGTTCGAGAAAGAGTACCGGATCGGGATCGTCGATGGCCGAGTTGAGCAAGCCCTTGACGTCGGCCGGAAATGCCGGCGCGACGATTTTGAGCCCCGGCACGTGATAGAACAGGGCCTCGATGCAAACCGAGTGCGAAAGCGCGCCGCGGACGCCGCCGCCGTAGGGCGTTCGAATGACCAGCGGGCACGTGTACTCGCCGTTGGAGCGGTAGCGCGTCTTGGCCGCCTCACCCACGATTTGATTGAACGCCGGGTAGATGAAGTCGGCGAACTGGATTTCGGCGATCGGGCGCAGACCCTCCATCGCCATGCCGATCGCGATGCCGACGATCGACGCTTCGGCAATCGGCGTGTCGATCACGCGTTCCGGGCCGAACTCTTCGATGAAATCCTTGGTGATGAGAAAGACGTTTCCACGCGGCCCGACGTCTTCGCCGATGATCACGGTTCGATCGTCGGCTTTCATCGCCTCGTAGAGCGTCGCTCGAACCGCCTCGACGTTGTTCATGACCGTCGAGGTCGCGCTGCTGCTCACTGCCACGGTTCCCAAGCTCCTTCGTAAACGTGGGTGTAAAGGTCGGCGGCCTGTGGATACGGCAGCGCCTCGGCGGAGTCGGTCGCCTCGTTGGTCTCGCGAAGCACGTCTTTGCGCATTGCTTCGACGTCGTCCGCCGTCATGATGCCGTTGTCGACCAGTAGCCTTTCGAAACGTGGAACCGGGTCGAGTTTGCGGTACTCGAGGACGTCTTCGCGAGTGCGGTACGTCATGTCGTTGTCGTCGGTCGAGTGCGCGAGATACCGGTAGCACGTGCCTTCGATCAACGACGGACCGCCGCCCGAGCGGGCCCGATTCATCGCTTCGTTGACGACGCCGTACGTTTCGATCGGATCGAATCCGTTGAAGCGCCGGCCGGGCAAACCGTAGCCGGTCGCGCGCTTCCAAATTTCAGGTTGCGCCATCTGCTTGGAGAGCGGCGTCGAGATCGCCCATTCGTTATTTTCGACCAGCATGACGATCGGCAGCCGGTGAATCGCCATGAAATTCATCGATTCGTGCCACTCGCCTTCGCTGGTCGTTCCGTCACCGCAGGTGACGAGCACCGCGCGCCCCAATTCACCGCGATACTTTAGGGCGTACGCTGCCCCAACGGCGTGCGGGATATGGGCTGCGAGAATCGAGGAAAACGACATCAAGCCGGCGCTCTTCGACGAGTAGTGGTTGGGAAACTGACGGCCGCCGTTGTGGTCGGCGGCGCGTGCGAAGATCGAAAGCAGAATCTCGAACGGGGAGAGACCGATCCCAAGACAGAGGCCGAGATCGCGGTAGTACGGAGCGAGGATGTCGCTCCCGCGATGAAATGCCATCGCGGCTCCGGCCTGCAGGGCTTCGTGTCCCTCGCTGCCGAGGGCGAAAGGCACTTTGCCTTGCCGGTTGAGTTGAAATCCGCGGTTGTCGAGCTGCCGCTGCAGCAGCATGTTGCGAAAGATCGTCCGCAGCTGCTCGTCGGTCAGGCCGTAACGCTCCACGAGCGAGCTCGTTTGCGTGTTCGTCTTAGCCATATTCGTATGCCGCCTCACGTGTCGTCGCCCCGGGCGCACTCATCGCCAGGGCTGCCAGCCGTCGTCGCAAACCTGGTCGAAGAGGTCGCGCCGCTCGGCGTAGGGCATCGATTCCGCCCGGTCGGTAGCTTCGTTCGCTTCCTCGAGGATGGAACGCTTCAAGGCCTCGACCGTTTCGGCCGTCAGGATCCCGCGCTCGAGCAAGAGCGCTTCGAACCGCGGGACCGGATCGTCCCGCCGGCGCGCCTCGACCTCCGCTCGCGGCCGATAGGTGCGGTCGTCGTCGTCGGTCGTGTGGGAGAGGAATCGATAGCATTTGGCTTCCACCAGGCTCGGGCCGCCGCCCGATCGCGCGCGGTCCATTGCCTGCTTGACGGCCTCGTAACAAGCGATCGGGTCCATGCCGTCAACGGCTACGCCCGGCATGCCGTAGCCCTCAGCCCGCTTGTAGATGTCGGGCTCGGCCGTTTGCTTGGAGAGCGGCGTCGAGATCGCCCACTCGTTGTTCTCACAGAGAAATACGATCGGCAGGTGCGCGACGGCCGCAAAGTTGAGCGACTCGTGCCACTCACCTTCGCTGGTGGCGCCGTCGCCGAACGTCGTCAGCACGGCGCGGCCGCGTTCGCCGCGGTACTTCAAGGCATAGGCGGCGCCCACGGCATGCGGAAGCTGGGCTGCGATCACCGAGCTGATCGTGTGCAGCCCGAGACGACGGCTGGCGTAGTGATGTGGAAATTGACGTCCTGCCGAGTGGTCCGCGTTGCGGGCGAAGAGTGACAGGAGCACCTCGTAGGGCGTCAGGCCGATCCCGAGATCGAGCCCCAAATCACGGTAGTACGGGACGAGGATGTCCTTGCCGCGCTCGAAGGCCATTGCCGCCCCCGCCTGAACGGCCTCGTGCCCCTCACTCGCGGACGCAAACGGAATCTTCCCCTGCCGGTTGAGCTGGAAGCCGCGGCTCTCGAGCATCCGTTGCATGAGCATGACGCGGAACATGGCGACCAGCTGGTCGTCGGAGAGCGCCTTGGGTTTGGTCGAAGTATCGGGCACGAGAGTATCGGTAGTCGCCCTCCTCCGCGCCTAAATCCTGCGCGCAAGGTATCCGCCGGGCGAGCCCCCGAACCTGGCTTGCGATCGTGAGCGAGTTCGATTGAGCGATTTGCCGGCAACCGGCGCTTGGCGGGACGAGTTGGTGCGGTATCGCCGGCATTTCCACGCGCACCCGGAACTTTCGCTCGAGGAGTTCGAAACGGCCGCATTCATCGAGCGCGAGTTGCGCTCGAGCGGATTCGAGCGCATTCGAACGGGGATCGGGAAAACCGGAATCTTGGCAACGCTGGAGGGCGGCTTGGCAGGCCCGGTGACGCTCCTGCGTGCCGACATGGACGCGCTGCCCGTAGTGGAGCTTGCCCAGGCCGAGTACCGCTCGACGCGCGAGGGCGTGATGCACGCGTGCGGACACGACGGCCATATGGCGATCCTGCTCTCGGCGGCCCGGTTCCTCAACGCACGCCGCGCACAGGTTGCGGGCACGATCGTATTCTGTTTTCAACCGGGTGAGGAAGGTCCGGCCGGAAACCGGCTGATGATCGCCGACGGAGCGCTCGAGAACCCGCACGTCGACCGGACGTTTGCGCTGCATCTCTACAGCGGACTCGAGGTGGGCCGCGTCGGGATTCGCGACGGTCCGTTCTTTGCGTCGTCCGACCGTTTCAGAATCGGGCTGATCGGCAAGGGCGGCCACGGCGCGATGCCGCAGACCGCCGTCGACCCGATCGTCGGTGCCGCGCAGCTGGTGACGTTGCTGCAGACGATTTCCAGCCGCGAAGTGGCTCCGAAGGATCCGGTCGTGCTGACCGTCGGGTCGCTGCACGCGGGCACGACGTTCAACGTTATTCCGGACCGCGCGGAACTGGCCGGCACGGTCCGAGCCTACGACGACGGCGTCCGCCGCGCGTTTCCACAGCGAATCGAACGCATGGTCGAGGGTTTGTGTGCGGCGACACGTTTGGATTACGAGTTCGAATACGATTGGGGCTATCCGCCGACGGTCAACGATCCGGCGGCGAACGACGTCGTTCGCAAGGTCGCCCGTGCGGTCGTCGGGCCGGCAAACGTCGTCGATCCGCACGAGATCGTCATGTGGTCCGAAGACATGGCGTACATGCAAGAGCAGCGCCCCGGGGCGTATTTCGTCGTCGGCGTGCGCGGACCCGAAAAAGGGGTAGAGCCCCAGCACAGCGCGCGCTACGATATCGACGAAGGCGCGCTCGAAGTCGGCTTCCGCATGATGACCGGGATTGCGCTAGACGCTTAACCTTCGGTTTCGGTGACCGTGAGGACCCAACGGATCGCGCGTGCGTACTGTTCGAGTTCGCGCAGCGATCGCTGGACGAAACGGGAGCTTTCGTCCTCGGCCGCGCCGGCGCGGCGGCGCCGCTCGAGATCGGCAGCGAACGCGAGTCCGGCGCCGAGCTGCGCTTCCACGCTCGGCCAATCCTCGCGCAACGCGCGCTCGGATGCCTCCCCCAACCGAGCGATGACCGGGGGCGCAGGATCGGCGGGGTGGCGCAGTGCGTACTCCAATCGCGCGAGCGCGTACTGGTTTCGCGCCGCGATGAACGAACCGAGAAGCTGCACCAGCCGAACATCCATCGCGACGACGCTTCTGGCGTAGGCTGCGAAGCGCCTACGGGCGAAAGGTGCCCCGAATCTGAGTGGTTTTCTTACGTCGGTCGCCGAGTAGGCGACGGGGAGGTTCGTTTGGCCGGTTCGGACGTTCGCAGATACGTCATCGTCGGAAACGGCTTTGCGGGAACGACCGCCGCCGAGCAGCTGCGCAAGCACGACCCGTCCTGCGAGATTACGCTTTTTGGCGACGAGCCGTACACGCTCTACAATCGGATTTCGCTGCCGCCGATGCTCCGCCGGCAAATTCCCGAAGCCAAGGTGATGATTCGCAACCAAGCGTGGCACGAAGAGCACCGAATTGCCCTGCAGCTGCGCACGCGCGTCGAGCGCGTGATTCCTCAAGAGCGGATCGTCGAGGCCGGCGGCAAGGCCTATCCCTACGACGCTCTGCTGATTGCTACCGGCGGCCGCCCCAACCCCACTGGTAAACCCGGGTCGCAAGGAGCGGGGAATCTTTTCCCATTCCAATATCTCGACGATACGCGGGCGATCTCCGAGCAGATCGACCGTAGCCGGGCCGCGGTGGCAATCGGCGGCTCGTTCATCGCTTACGAACTGGCCGAGGCGTTTTCGTCGCGCGGCGTAGAGACGCACTGGCTGATGCGCGGTCCGCGGGCGCTCCATCGCTATATCGACGAAGCCGCCGGCGAGTTGCTGCACGACGCCGCCAGCGCCGACGGCGTGCACATGCACTATGGCGAAGAAGTCGAAGAGTTCGTGCGCTCCAACGGGGTCGTCACTAAAGTTCGCACGACCACCGGGAGAGAGATCGAAGCGCAGTGCTACGGTTACGGGTTCGGCCTTACGATGAACACCGACCTCTGCGAGGGTTCCGGAATCGAAACGAGCCAAAACGGGATTCTGTGCGACGACCGTCTCGAAACCAACGTCAAGGGTGTTTTTGCGGCGGGCGACGTCGCCGATTTTTACGACCCGATCCTCGAAATGCGCTACCGAATGGGCACCTGGAACAACGCCGGCGCGCACGGAAAGGTCGCGGCGATCAATATGATCGGCGGCAGCGAGAAGTACCACGACGTGCCGGAGTATTCGTCGCTGCTCTTCAAGGGGCAGACCATCACGCACTTCGGGATGGGGACGGACTTGCGGTCCGACCTGGAGATCGTCCGCAAGGTCGATCGCGAGAAAAAATGGTATCGCGCGTTGTTTTTCTGGCAGGACCGTCTGGTTGGAGGGTTGATGCTGGGAAAAGGCAACCGCGCGGGCAAGCGTAAGTACATCGAAGCGATCAAGGAAAAACAAACGTTTCCCAAGCCCGAATGGCAAGCCATGCTCGACTGGACCGCGTAGGCCCGCGAGCTTGCAGGAAGGCCCGTCGGCGCCGCCTTGCGAAAACCGCGGCCGATGAAGTGGAAAATCGTAGCGGCGTTCGTCTGCGCTGCGTTCTCGGCGGCCGCAGCCGCTCCGGCGGCGTCGCCGGCTCCCGCGGCGAGTCCGGCGCCCGTCGACGACGCGACGCAAAAGACGCTCGCGGCGAGTTACGCGCTCGGATGTACGGCAGCGTTCGCCCCGACCGACGCTAATCTCGACGCGGCGTTTGGCAACCTCGCGCCGGCGTTCGTCAACATCGATCCCACGGGTCGCCAGACTCCGCGCGACGACGTCGTGGGCTTGGCCAAACAACAAATGAAAATGCTCAAGGCCAAGAGTTGCGATCACACGATGGAGTCGTTCACGCAGAGCGATCCCACCACGATCGTCGTCGTAAACGTCCTGCACGTCGTGGGTACCTTACAGGGCCCGGACGGCGCGCACGATTTCGATCTGACCGACCGGGCTTCGGACACGTGGAAGAACGCCGCCGGGAAGTGGCAGGAAGTGCAAAGCAAGGATTTGCACGTGATCGTAAAGATCGACGGCAACGTCGTCCAAGAACTGGGTTCGTAAAGAGAGCCTTCGATTTCGGAGAACGCATCGCGCTTCGGCGTTCGCCCGGCAGCCGCCGGCGACGAGCCGTTCCTTCGCAGTCTTTTCGAACGCGAGCACGTGCGAGGGCGGCTCCATCCACCCGTTACGTTTGATTTCGCCAGGGGCGAGCAGTACGTAATCGAACGCAACGCGCGAGCGTTTGGCGTGCTCGCGTTGGACCTCGAAAGCGAATGGCTGTTAAACCTTCGTGCGCTGGCAGTTTGGGAGCTGCGATCGGGTGCGGGAAGGTTTGCCCTAAAGTTTACGATCGCTCGTGCATTCGACGAGTTGGGCGCACGCCGCATATTTCTGGAAGTGTTGGAGTCGAACGCGCCCATGCGGGGGTTGTGCGAGGCAATGGGAATCGAGCCTGAAGGATTGTATCGCGACGGCTATCGCGACGAATCTGGGTCGTTTCACAACCTCGTTCCGTACGGAATGGTACGAGAGGACGCGCGACCGGGTGGCGCCGCGGCTGCAGCGAGTGAAATTGCCGCAGTCGATCACGTCCAGGTTGCAATACCGGCCAGCGGAGAGCGTGCAGCCCGTATCTTTTACGTCGATGCGCTCGGGTTTGTCGAACAAGCAAAGCCGCCGGAACTCGCGAGCAGGGGCGGCGCGTGGCTGCGCGCGGGCGCGGCCTCCGTTCATCTGGGCGTCGATCCGGCGTTTCATCCCGCGACCAAGGCACACCCGGCGCTGCGCTGCAGAAACTACGACCGTCTTATCGAAAGATTGCGCGCACTCGACGTCCCGATCGTCGCGGATTCGCAGCGCTTCCAGGGGCGCCGCCACTGTTACGTGGCAGATCCATTCGGAAACCGGATCGAACTCATCGAGGGATGATCCGGGCGCCGATCAGCGGGATATTGCGCGGGTGAGGGCTTGGGCGAATTTCTCGACGTCCTGCGGGGTGGTGGCCCAATGCGTCATCCACCGAACTTCGGGAAGCGCTTCGTCGAAGACGTAGAAGAAGAAGTCGCGCTGCGCGCGTTCGATGGCGGCGCGCTCGAGCGTGGCGAAGATCGCGTTGACTCGCACGGGGCGCGTGATGCGGATCCCGGGAATCTCGGCGATGCGCTCGTGCAGAAGCGCGGTCATCGCGTTGGCCGCTGCAGCGTATTTCAGCCAGCGGCCACCGTCGAGAAGGGCTTCGAACTGGGCGCTCACGTAGCGCATTTTCGAGGCGAGCTGCATGGCTTGCTTTTGTACGAAAGGGGCAGCACCGGCATGGAGCGATGGTTCGAAGAAACAGATCGCCTCCCCGAGCATCATCCCGTTCTTCGTTCCTCCGAAGGTCAGGACGTCGACCCCCGCGTCGACGGTGAGCGCGCGGGGCGTCGTGCCCAGCGCGGCGGCGGCGTTGGCGATGCGCGCCCCGTCAACGTGAACGAGCAAGCCGTGCCGGTGCGCGAACGCGCACAGTTCTTCGATTTCGTGCCGCTCGTAAAGGCCGCCGAATTCGGTCGCTTGCGAAATCGAGATGGCGCGCGGCTGCGGGAAGTGGACGCCGTGCCCGGCATGGAGATACGGCTCGACGTCTTGCGGACGAAGTTTCCCGTCCGCGGTCGCGATCGGAACGACTTTGGACCCGCTGAAGCGTTCGAACGCACCGCATTCGTCGGTCTGTAAATGCGCGGTGGCCGGACACAAGACGGCTTCCCACGGCCGCAGCAGCGAGCTTAGTGCCGCAACGTTTGCGCCCGTCCCGTTGAACGCGAAATACACCTCGGTCGAGTCGCCGAAGTGCTCGCGGAATCGCGCCGTCGCGCGCGCCGTCCACTCGTCGTCTCCGTACCCGACCGCATCGCCTACGTTGGCTGCGAGGATCGCCTCGAGGATCTCGGGTGCGACCGGAGCGTTGTTGTCGCTGGCGAAGGAACGTCGCACGGTGGCCTTCCGATCCTATAGCTCGACGGTCGTGCCGCGCTGCGCGACTTCGGCAGGCCAGCCGAAGGCGGCGTGGGCGAGGGTCGCCACCGCGGTAGCCGACTCGACTTCACCGTGGACGGCGTAGAGGTGCGGTTTCGACGGGCAGGTTGCGAACCAACGCCGGAAATCGGACTGATCGGCATGCGCCGAAAAGCCTGAGAGGTGGACGATTTTGGCTAAGATCGGCACCGTGTCGCCGTAGATGCGCACGCTGTGGGCCCCGTGAACGAGCAGATAGCCTAAGGTTCCCGCGCTTTGATAACCGGGGAAAATGACGGTCGCGCGCGGGTCGGATAAGTGGTTGTGCAGGTGGTGGAGGATGCGTCCGCCGGCCGCCATTCCGGAAGCGGAGACGATAACCGCCGAACCGGTCAACGCGTTGAGCTCCTTCGACTCTTCTGTCGTCACGTGCAGCGTGAAGTTGCGTACGCCAAACGGCGTGGCGGCGCCATCGTGCGGAATCGGCCGGTGCGCGTCGGGAAATTCGGCGAACAGCCGGTCAACTTTAGCGGCCATTGGGCTGTCGAGGTGAATGGGTAAGCGCGCGATGCGTTCGTCGCGCTCCTGAAGTTGAGCGAGCGTCAGCAGCATGTCTTGCGATCGCTCGACGGCAAAGGCGGGAATGACGATCGGTCCGCCGCGATCGATCGCCTCGACGAGCGCCCCCAACAGCGCCGCGGAGGGGTCGGGGGGGTGCATCCGGTCGCCGTAGGTGGATTCGCTCACCAGGACGTCCGCCGGACCGATCGGGTCCGGATCGTACAACAACGGTCGTTGGTAGCGGCCGACGTCGCCCGAGAATACGACGCGTTTATCGCCGAACTCCACGGCGACGAAGGCGGAGCCGATGATGTGACCCGCGTTGTGATACGCCCCGGTTGCAACGCCGCACAAATCGAACGGCTGCGCGAGCGGGACCGGACGCACCAGGCGCATCGTAGCGACGACGTCGGCCGGTTCGTAGTACATCGGTGGTGCGTGCGGCCGCTCGTGATGGAAGCCCCGGGCGTGCAGTTCCTGCTGGAGGTGGGCGGCGTCGTCGAGCACGATCTGCATCAGCGCTTGCGTCGGGGGCGTGCAGTAGACCGGCCCGGCGAACCCGTCGCGAACCAGTTTGGGAAGGTAGCCGATGTGATCGAGATGTCCGTGGGTGATCACGACGGCGTCGATTTCTTTGGCCGGGACCGGCAGCGGGACGTCGTTGAGCGCGCGAACGTCGACCACCCCTTGAAACAGGCCGCAGTCGATAAAGATGTGCCGCCCGTCGAGGGTCAGCAGATGTTTGCTGCCGGTAACGGTTCCGGCGGCGCCGACAAACGTGAGTTCGGTTACGGCGAGTTTGTTAGCCACGAGTCTCCTGCGTTACGGCGGGGCGGCGAATTTGGTATTCGGCGTTACGGTTAAAGGCTAAAGCGCTTGGGATCGCGCGCTGGGTATGAATCTCCAACAGGCGGCCGATCAGCGCTTCGGGTTTGCGGTCGGTTACGAGGATCGATCCGGTGTCTTTCTGCACGAGGTCCGCGATCCGCGGAAGTTCGTTGCTGATCCCGCCCGAGTCGAGCAGCACGCCGATCAGCTTGCCTTCGTCGTAGGCGATGCAGAACTCGCCCAACGTGCCGCTGCGCCCACCGACGAAAACGACGAAATCCGAGCTATGGATGTTGTGCGTCTCGCGTCCCATCAAACCCGAGCCGGTAAAGACCATGGTCGTGTACGGTTGAAGCGGCGACCCATAGACGTTGACGTGCTCCTCGCGCGACAGCGCCGGGGAAATTCCCAGGCTGACGCCGCCGGCCGCGTGGGCTTCGAGCACCGCCGCATGCGGCAGCCCCGGGCACGCACCGGTGACGATCGTGCAGCCCAGCTCCGCAATGCGGCGCCCGATGCGACGGGCCAGCACCAGCTCTTCCGGGGAAATTCTTCCACCGGCCGACCCCATGACGCCGATTTGCACGTTCATGGGTCGAACGATGCGTGACGGCGATGAACGGTACCTACTACGACCTCGAGCAGCGTTGGAAACAGCTGGGGCGCGACGGCGAACTGCGCGTCCGCGAAGTGGCCTGCGTCAACGCCGCGCGGACGCTGCTGTGCGCCGAACTGGGCGACCATAGCCGGCCTTCGATCGCGATCGTGACGGGCACGCACGGCGACGAACCGGCCGGTCCTTGGGCGCTGCTCGAACTTGCCGAATCCGACGCTCTCGATTCGGCGTTTTCCTATCGCTTGTGGCCGTGCGTGAACCCGACGGGCTACGACGCGCGCACTCGCACGAACGCCGAGGGCAGCGACGTCAATCGGACCTTTGGCCGCGGCGGCGGCTCGCCCGAGGCCAAGGCGATTCTCACGGCCAATCGCGATCGCAAGTTCCTCCTGTCGTTGGATTTGCACGAAGACGGCGATGCGGCGGGCTTCTACTGCTACGAGTACGGCGGCGGCGAGATCGGCCGCGCCGTCATTGCCGCGTTGGACGCCGCCGCGTTGCCCGTCGATCCGCTCGAAGCGACGTTCGCGACGGCCGGTCCGTTGGACGATGCGGCGTGCCGCCGCGAACGCGGCCGCATCGTGGCCGATCCCTTCGCCGAGGCCGCCATTTTAGGCGAGCTCTCGTATTCGCTGGCCATCGCTCGGCACGCCGCCCAACATGCGCTCACGTTCGAGACTCCGGCGGCCGCGGCGTGGGAGTTGCGCATAGCGATCCACCGCACGGCGGTTTGCACTGCTATCGCGGCGCTGGGGGAAATCGGCAAGTAACCAGCGCCGGCGGGCTCGAATGACGAACCGTATGCCCGATCGCGACCGCCTCGAAATCGACGTTCTCTTCGTTGGGGCCGGACCGGCTACGCTGGCGGGCGCGATCCGCTTAGGGCAACTCGCCAAGGCCGGCGGCCGCGAACTCGAAATCTACGTCATCGAGAAGGGCGGCGAAGTCGGCAGTCACGGCATCTCCGGCGCCGTCATGGACCCGCGAGCGCTCGACGAGTTGTTGCCGGATTGGCGCGCGCAAGCCCCGGTCGAATCGCCCGTAACCAGCGACGAAATGTGGTATCTCACGCAAAGCGCAAAAATCAAAGCGCCGATCGTACCGCCGCCGCTGCGCAATCGTGGCAAGTACGTCGCATCGTTGCAGAAGATCGCCAAGTGGCTCGGTGAGAAGGCCGAAGAAGCCGGCGCGCAAGTCATTCCCGGTTTCCCTGGCCAGGAACTGCTCTGGGACGACGACGATCGCGTCGTCGGGGTTCGCACCGGCGACAAGGGACTCGACCACGCTGGTAACCGCAAATCGAACTACGAGCCGGGCGCCGATATCCTGGCGAAGGTCGTGGTTCTCGGCGAAGGTCCACGCGGCACGCTCGCCAAGCAGGCGATTCCGCGGCTGGGTTTGGACGACGGCCGCCAACCCCAAGTCTACGCCGCCGGCGTTAAAGAGTTATGGCACCTTCCCGACGATCGGTTTGCGGCCGGCGCCGTGGTTCATACGCTCGGGTTTCCGTTGCCTCCCGAAACGTTCGGCGGAGGCTTCATTTACGGAATGGCGGACAACGTGCTCGACATCGGGCACGTCACCGGTCTCGATTATCGGGATCCGACGACCGATTCGCACAACGAACTGCAGCGCATGAAAACCCATCCCGCGATCGCGGAGCTGCTCGCCGGCGGCACGCTGATCCGGTATGGCGCGAAAGCGATACCGGAGGGCGGGCTCTTTGCCATGCCTCGCCCCTACGGCGACGGGCTATTGCTGATCGGCGACACCGCTGGATTTCTCAACGGGATGCGGCTCAAAGGCATCCACCTGGCGATGAAATCGGGGATGATGGCGGCCGAAACCCTGTGGGAAGCGCTGCAGGCCCAGCGCTACGACGCGGCTACGTTGTCGACCTTCGAACGGCGTTTCAAGGAGTCGTGGGCGTATCCCGAAATGCGCTCCTCGCGCAACTTCCATCAGGGCTTCAAACGCGGCCGGGTGGCCGGTTTGATCAACGCGGGACTTTCCACGATCTCGGGCGGTCGCGGGTTCGGCATCGTCGATCGGCTGCCTTCCGAGCCCGGTTACGAAGTGATGGAGAAGGCCGGATACCGTCCGCAAGAGTCGTCGCGCGCGGTGCCCGACAACGTTCTGACGTTCGACAAGCTTACCGACGTTTTCAACAGCGGCACGATGCACGAAGAGGATCAGCCCTGCCACTTGAAGGTTGCCGATACGAACGTTTGTCGCGAACGCTGTACGGTCGAATACGGAAATCCCTGCCAGTATTTCTGTCCGGCTGCCGTCTACGAGCCGATGTTCGTGAAAACCGGCGACGGATCGGTCGACGGGCGCCTGCAGATCAATTTCACGAACTGCGTGCACTGCAAGACGTGCGACATCATCGATCCTTATCAGATCATCACGTGGGTGCCGCCGCAGGGCGGCGAGGGTCCCGTTTACACCGGGATGTGACCGGCGCGTGACGAGCGGCGGCGACGTGGCGGTCATCGGCGCGGGGCTCATCGGCCTGGCGATTGCGTTCGAACTGGCCGAACGCGGCGCGACCGTGCGCGTGTACGACCGGGCCGAACCGGCCAAAGCGGCGTCGTGGGCGGGTGCCGGCATGCTTGCGCCTTACACGGAGGGTACGCAGGACGAGGCGATGATCGCGCTCTGCGCCGCATCGTTAGCCGCGTATCCCGAGTTCGTCGAACGGATCCGAGCCTGCGGCGGAGCGGATCCGCACTTACGCTTGGACGGCATCGTGCACGCCGCGTTCGGCGAAGACGCGCTCGGGCGGCTGCACGAACGCGCGGAGGCACTGCGCGTCCGGGGGGTCGGGTGCGAGCCCCTCGATCGCGCGGCGGCGCTGCAAATGGAGCCGTGGCTTGGACCGCACGTGTCGGGCGGTTTGCTCGTTCGCGGCGAAGGCCGGGTCGACAATCGGCGGCTGGGGCGAGCGTTGACCGCAGCCTGCGAAGCCCGCGGTGCGATCGTCGCGCGCGTCGAGCGATTGACCGTCGAATGCGACGAGCGCCGAGTGCTGGGCGTCCGTACCGATTTGGGTTTCGCGCCGGTCGCGGTCGCGATCAACGCCTGCGGTGCGTGGGCGGCCCACGTGCCCGGGCTGTCGGCGCCGAATCTGCCGCCCGTCGAGCCGGTGAAGGGTCAGATGTTCGCGCTCGAAACGCCGGCCGGTTTCGTTACCCACGCTACCTGGCTGCCGAACGTCTACGTCGTCCCACGCGACGACGGGCGTTTGCTCGTTGGAGCGACCGTGGAACGCGGCGTCGGCGACACGCGAGTCACCGCCGCGGGGATGGCCGGCCTGCTGGACGCGGCGCTCGCGGCAGCCCCGTCGCTAGGCGGCTTCAACCTGAGTGAGACGTGGGCCGGCTTGCGTCCCGGAACGCCGGACGGACGTCCATTTATCGGTCCCGCGCCGCTCGACGGACTCTTCGTGGCCGGCGGCCATTTCCGCAACGGGATCCTGCTCGCGCCGATCACGGCCCAGTTGCTCGCGCGCTGCATCGCCGGCGAAACGGTCGCCGAGCTTGCACCCTTCTCGCCGGCTCGCGCGATCTCGAGCGCGGCTTGAATGGAATGATCCGCGTTCGGCGCGAAGGGGGCCGTGAATGAAAGCCACGGTCAACGGAGAGGCACGCGACATTCCCGACGGAGCGACCGTCGGCACGCTGCTCGAGATCCTGGGCGCGGCGCCTACCGGCATCGCCGTTGCGCGCAACGAGCGCGTGATCCGGCGGGCCGAGTACGACTCCGACCGGATCGCCGACGGGGACCGGATCGAAATCATTCGCGCGGTTGCGGGAGGCTAGCGTGAGCGACACGCTGCGCATCGGCCGGTACGAACTCGCTTCCCGGCTGATCCTGGGCACCGGAAAGTACCCTTCGATGGACGTCATGGCGGCCGCGCACGCGGCCAGCGGCGCGTCGATGGTGACCGTGGCAATTCGACGGATCAACCTCGACGACACTACCGGCAAAACGCTGCTCGACTACATCGATCGCCAACGCTTCACGATTCTTCCGAACACGGCGGGCTGCTACAACGCCAAGGATGCGGTCTTGACGGCGCACTTGGCGCGGGAGCTGCTCGAAACCGACCTCGTAAAACTCGAAGTCATCGGCGACGCCGAGACGCTGTATCCGGACGCGCGCGAGACCTTGCGCGCCGCGGAGGAACTCGTCGGCGACGGGTTTACGGTGCTTCCGTACGTGGGGGACGACCCGGTGGCGTGCCGCCAGCTGGAAGACTTGGGCTGCGCTGCCGTCATGCCGCTCGCCGCGCCGATCGGCAGCGGATTGGGCGTGTGCAATCCCTATTCGATTCGGATCATCAAGGAGCGCGCCCGGGTTCCGGTTATCGTCGACGCCGGCGTCGGAACGGCTTCCGACGCGGCGATTGCGATGGAGATCGGTGCCGACGCGCTGTTAATGAACACCGGCATCGCCGCGGCGAAGAATCCCGTGCTGATGGCCGAGGCGATGCGCGATGCCGTCACGGCGGGGCGTAAGGCGTTTCTAGCCGGACGAATGGAAAAGCGCCTCTACGCAAGCGCGTCGAGCCCGATGCGCGACCTGATCGGCACCCGGCGCAACTGACGTGGGCGATCCGGGCGAAATCACCCCCACGCAACTGCGAGCCTGGAGCGACGCCGGCAAACCCTATCTCTTGCTGGACGTGCGCGAGCCCGACGAGCTGCGGTTAGCCGCACTGCCGGGCGCGCTGAACGTGCCGATGCGCGAAATTCCCAGCCGCCTCGCAGAAGTTCCCGGCACCGGCCCGATCGTCGTCGTCTGCCACTACGGGGAACGCAGCGCACGCGTTGCCGGCTTTCTCGCCGTCAGCGGATTCGGCGAGGTCTATAATCTCGAAGGCGGACTCGACGCCTACGCCGCGCAAATCGATCCCAGCGTTCCGCGCTATTAGTTCCAAGGGCTTCGCTATCGCTTAACGGCGGCGGCGAACCAGTGCACGGCGCCGGCCAGCGGCCGGGTCGGGTGGGCCCACGTTCCGGCAACGTCGTCGGCTGACCGTTCCTCGAGGTGCTCGAGCGTCACGAACGGCGCCAGCAGCGCTTCGACTTCCTCGCGGACGAAGAAGGTATGCGCGACGCCGCGTTCGTCGCCGTCGACCGGCGCAAACGTTCGCGACTCCAAGCGCGTTCCGCGACCGAAACGGCCGTCGTGCGTCGAACCGAAGACCGCGTAGAAGAAGCCGCCGCGGTCCAGCGCGGCGCAAAGCGCGTCAACGCGGGCTGCAATCTGCCCGGTGCTGCCGTGGAGGAGCCCGTGCGTCGAAATGACGGCCGCGTACCCGCCGGGGACCGAAGGCAACGGTTCGTCGCGTTCCGCGGCGCCGTCGTCGATGCGCGTTACGTCGAAACCGGCAGCCGTTAGGACGGCGGCGTTGCGGCCGTTGCCGGTGCCGAACTCCAGGACGCGGCCCCCGGGACGCAGGCGCTCCGCAAGACGCAGCGCAAGCGGATGGGCCGGTCGGATGGGGGGCTCGTCTGGTGGCGAAGAAGGCGGCATATATGGCGTCCGAGACGTTGATTATTGTCGTCGGCGGCGACTACCTCGCGTTCGAGATCTGCAAAGAGATCCTCAAAACCGCGGGGCACCGGGTGGTGCTCGTGTGGAAACACGCCGACGAGCGATCCGCGCTTCGCTTGCAGCACGAAGCCGAGTCGTTGGCGGCCGAGTTCGGCTCGGCGTTTAACTTTCTCAACGAGGACCCGGTCACGCCACCCGCGCTGCGCCATGCCGGGCTGCTCGCGCCCGGGGAACAGCCTGCCGGAACGAGCTTTTGCATCGTCGCCGTCTCGGACGACGATCGGTTGAACTTGCGGGTTTCGCTGCTCGCGCGGGACATCAACGAGCACGTCCGGATCACCCTGCGCCAGTTCAACCCGTTGCTCGGTCGAAAAATTCAAGAGGGACTGCGCTACAACTGCACCGCGGTCTCGCCGGCGGCTCATGCTGCCGCGACGTATGCGGCCTCGGCCGTCGATCCGACCTGCTTCTACGCCCTGCGGTTTCCCACGCTGGAGTTGGCTGCCGATCGCGGGGTCGACGGCGCGGAGTTGTTTGCGTTTGCGGAGCGGACGGCCGAGTTCTTCGGCATCGCCGGCATGACCGTCGCCGATGCCGAGCGGGAGCGGCGGCTGCGCATCGTTACGGTCGAGGGGCGGGCACCATATCTGTGCGCGGGTCAAGATGATCGGCGCGATGACGCGCTGCTCGAGCGAAAGCTGGAGGAGAACGATCGCGTCGTCGCGTTTGGCCCCGTGGCGGCGCTGCGCGACGCCGGTCCGCGGCAAAAGGTTCGCCGCGAGCGCCGCCGCGAGAACGCGGCGCTGCAGTGGCGCGAGACGCTGGCGGGAATTCGGCGCACCGAACCCGTGCTGCGGACCGCCGCCGGCCTCAGCCTACTCGTTTACGTGCTCTTCGTGATATTCTTCGGCGCCGTTACGCATTGGAACGTGTGGTCGGCGATGTACTTCGTCATGACGATGATGGAGGGATCGCCGGATACGAATTTGTGCGGTGACTGCGGAAGTTCGGGGGGCTTGGCGGCGTGGCAGATCGTGGAAATGGCCGGTGTCGCGCTCGTGACGCTGGTCGGGATCGCGATGGTCGCGATCTTTACGGCAACGGTGACTTCGGGTTTGTACGCGGCGGCAATCCGGCGGACGCAAGGTTTGCGCCGGATTCATCGCAACGGACACGTAATCGTCTGCGGTGCCGGAAACGTCGGCAGCTTAGTGATCGACTATCTTCGTCAGTTGGGCGAACGGGTCGTCGTCGTCGAGAAGGAGCCGGACAGCCTGCTCATCGAGATGGCGCGCGACCGGAAGGTCGATCTGCTGACCGGTGACGCGACCAACGACGAAACCATCGCCTTCTGCTCTCCCGAAACGGCCAAGAGCCTCGTCGGCGTCACGAACAGCGACACGGCGAACCTCGAAACGGCGCTCGGCGCTCGGCTGCGGACGCGTGACGATGCGGACGATCCCCTGCACGTCGTTCTGCGGATCGACGATCTCACGTTCGGACGCTCGATCAAACGCCATTTCGGCGTGTCGTCGTTTTCGACGACGGAGCTGACGGCCGCAACAATCGCCGGGCTGGCCCGCTTCGAAAGTACCCGCGGCCGATTCGATCTATTTGCCGATACCGGCCATCCTCGATCCTTTCAACTGGCCGAGCGCTTCCAAGGCGCCGAGAACGCCTTCCCTCCGGCGCCTCCCGAGCGTCCGGGCTATCAGGTGCGTTGGATCCCGCTGTACGTGTGGCGCGAGACCGAACGGGGCAAGGGACAAGCGATTCCAATACGCAAGTTCGCGGATGAAGTCGAAAGCGGGGACCGGCTCTTGTTCATGGTGCCGCTCGACCAGTTTACAGACGAAAAGTCCTAACGAAAGGGGCGCACGTGCTCGGGGAAGGCGACCGGCTTCCAACTGTTACGCTGCTCGACGACGAGGGCAACTCCGTTTCTACGACCGACCTGCTCGGCGGCCCGCTGGTATTGTACTTCTATCCGAAGGACGATACGCCGGGCTGTACCAGCGAGGCGTCTCAGTTCCGCGATCTCTACAAGCAGTTCGTCAAGAAGAAGGCGCGGATCGTCGGCGTCAGCCGCGACACGCCCGAATCGCATCGAAAGTTCAAAGCCAAGTACTCGATTCCGTTTACGCTGTTGGCCGACACCGAATCGAAACTGTGCGACGCTTTCGGGGTGATCGTCGAGAAAACGATGTACGGCAAGAAACGCAAGGGCATCGCACGCGCGACGTTCTGGATCGGCAAAGACGGCAAAATCGTCAAGGCATGGCCTAAGGTGAACGTGGACGAGCACGCCGAAGACGTGCTTTCGTCCCTTCCTACCGGCTCCTAGCGGCGGCCGCCGTGCGACTGCGGGTGCTCGGGTCGAGTTCGTCGGTGCCGCGTCCGGGCCGCGCTTGCAGCTGCTACCTGCTGCGCTCGCGCGGAACGGTTGCCCTGTTCGATCTGGGAACCGGAGCGTTTTCAAACCTGCGCTCGGCGCTCGACTATTCGCAAGTCGACGCCGTGGTCGTCTCGCACATGCATGCCGATCATTTTCTCGACGTGATCCCGCTGCGATACGGGCTTACGTACGGACCGCTGCTGCGCGAAAGCCGGCTGCCGCTGTGGCTTCCGCCGGGCGGGTCGCGGATGCTGCGCGACCTTTGCGCGGCTTTCGATTCAGAGGGGACGGGTGACTTTCTCGACGGCGTATTTGCGCTCGCCGAGTACGATCCGTCGAAACCGCTGGAAATCAACGACCTTCGGCTCACGTTCGCGCCGGCCCGGCATTTCGTCAACGCCTACGCGATTCGTGCCGACTGCGAATCGTCCAGCCTGACGTATTCGGGAGACACGGCGCCGTGTGAGAGCGTCGTCTCGCTCGCGCGAGACAGCGGGCTGTTCCTGTGCGAGGCCACCCTCGGCCTCGGGACGGAAGACGGGGTCCGCGGTCATTCGTCGGCGGTCGACGCCGGCGAAATGGCGCGGCAAGCGGGCGTCCACCGGCTCGCGCTCACGCATTACGGTACGGACTATGCGCCCCAGGAACTGCTCGAAGCCGCCCAAACCGCGTTCGCCGGCCCCGTGTGCGCCGTTGACGACGGCGTCGACCTAACGGCCTAAGGTTTGCCGTACCGCCGCACGAGCGCCACCGCTTAGTTCTCGGTTTTTGGGTTGGCGCGCGGGAGGGAAAACTGGATCAGCGCGTTGATCGGCGCGAGTCCGCGGCTGATTACGGCATACGGCGTCGCTCGCAGGCCGAGTTCTTCGAGACGCGCTGCGGACGCCAGAATTTCTCGCCCGCTAGTGACGACGTCCTCGAGCAGCAGCACGTGCTGGCCGCGAGCGTACGGTCCCTCGACGTACTCGTCGGCAAACGCGCCGTAGCCCTTGGGCTGCTTGCGTACCGCGATCATCGGGATGCCGGAAAGCTGCGATACGGCGGTGGCGATGACGACGCCGCCGAGTTCCGTGCCGCCTACGATATCGGGATTGAGTTCGGCGATGACCGGCGTGAAAAGGCGCGCGATCCGGCGCAGTACGTGCGGATCGGCAAACAGGCTGAACTTGTCGATGTAATAGTCGCTGCGAACGCCGCCTGAAAGCACGTAGTCGCCCCGCGTAAGCGCGCGTTCGACAATAACTTTGCGCAGCCACACGAGTTCCGGCATCGAGCTGGAGGGGCGGTCGGGTGGACCGAGGCTCACGCCGCGACTTCTCCTAAATGCTCCACTGCCACGCGTTCCACGACTCGGTCACGGGGTTGGGGTCGAAGCCCTTGAAGTCGACGCTGACCGGCTCGACCTGGCGCGTCCACCAAATGAAGATTTGGGGGTTGTCGCGCGCGAGCAACTCTTGGATTCGGTAATACGCCGCCTGGCGCGACGGACGATCGTAGTGCGTGAGCGCGACCCTTTGCGCCGCCTGCATGTCGCGGTTGCAATAGCGCGTGTAGTTGTAGCCTCCCGGCGGAAAGTTCTCGCACATGAACTGGGAACTGTCGTCGGGGTCGATTCCGGAATACCAGCCGGACACCCCCAAATCGAACTTTCCGAGCTGCAGAATCCCGCCCATGCCGGCCGGGGCGAACAGCTGGTCTCCGGTATAGTACTTGATGTCCGTGTCGATTCCGACTTCTTTGAGCATCGCTTGAATCTGCAGACTCGCTTCGCGGCGGGTGGCGTTCGAGTTGTTCGAGACCAGAAGCAGCGACAGCGGGTGCCCGTTCTTGTACATGATGCCGCCGGGACCCGGCGCCCAGCCGGCTTGGCGCAGCAATTGGCGCGCTTTTACGGGATCGTGCGGATAGGGATGGATCGTCGGATTGAACGCCCACATCCAATCGGGGATGTCTTCGGTGGCAATTTTCATCTGCCCGTGCGTCAGCGTCGAGACCAACTGCTCCTTGTCGAAAGCGTAGGCGATCGCCTCGCGGACGAGCGGGTCGGTGAGATTGGGGCGCGACAGGTTGAGCTGGACCGCCTCGTAACCGTTGACGTTGACGTAGTCGAGCTTGACGTCGGTCGCGGTCTGCAGCGCCGGATAGGTATTGGGAGAAGCCTGGAACATGTAGTCGATCGCGTGAGTCTTCAAGAGATTGACCGTCGTGTTTTCGTCGGGAACGATCTTGATGACGACCCGATCGAGTCCCGGCTTGCCCATGAAGAAGCCGTCGTTCCGAGCGAACGCGATGTGGTCGCCGCGCGACCACTGGACGAACTTGAACGGTCCGTCGACCACGTCCGGAGCGTTGTTGAACGAAATTTGATTGAGATTGGGATATTTCGAGAGCACGTGTTCGGGGGCGACCGCGAACGGCTGATCGCTCATCGCAAAGAACGAGTTGACAAATGGCGCGAACTTCGATTTGAGGTGTACCACGACGGTGGCCGCATCCGGCGTGTCGATCGACTTCACGAAATCGTAGCCGTGGCGCGAGACGACGTTATTGTTGGGGTTCATGATCGCTTGCCACGACCACTTGACGTCTTTTGAGGTGACCGGAACGCCGTCGCTCCACTTTGCGCCCTTGCGCATGTGATAGGTAATCGTCAGACCGTTGGACGAGATTCCGCCGTTCTCGATCGTCGGCACGGTGGTAGCGAGTATCGGAACCGGATTGCCCTTAGCATCGGCGGCAAGCAGCGGCTCGAACATCAGGAAGTCGATGAATCCGTCGGTGGTGTTGGAGTTGAGCAGCGGGTTGAGGTTCTTGATGTCGTTCTGAATCGCCACGCGCAGTTCGTTGGGCACGGTCCAAGAATGGCGGCCCGTGCCGGCATTCTGCGTGGATACTTTGCTGCAGCCGGCGCAGATCGCCAGAACGGCGACCGCCGCGCCCAACGACCGCGCCAGCCGGCGGGAGCCCGCCGGGCTTCGATGCACCGGCTAGACCGCCGCTTTGGGAGCGACGCGGTTGCCGGGAACGGGGTCGTAGCGCTCGTGACGCCAAGAATACGTTCCCAGGCCTTGCGTAGCGGTGCGCAGCTCGGTGATATAGCGCGCGAGTTCGACCTGCGGAACGTAGGCTTCAACGACGTCGAAACCGGTTCGGTCGGCCGGGTTCATGCCGAGAATCTGCCCGCGCTTGCCGGTCAGCTGCTGGATGACTGCCGACGTGTAGCCGGAAGGGACCTCGACGCGAACCTGCACGATCGGCTCGAGGACGACGGGGTTGCATTTGGGCAGCGCGTCGCGCACCCCCATGCTGCCGGCGGTCTTGAAGGACTGCTCGCTCGAATCGACGTCGTGGTATTGCCCGTCGAACAGCGTCACGTGCAGATCCGTGATCGGATGGCCGCCCGGGCCGTGCGACAGCGCTTCGCGCACGCCTTTCTCGACCGCGGGAATAAACTGCCGCGGTACGACGCCGCCGACGATCTTGTCTTCGAACGTGACGCCCGCGCCCCGGGGGCGCGGTTCGAAACGCAGCCACACGTCGCCAAACTGACCGTGGCCGCCGGTCTGGTGTTTGTATCGGGAATGCACCTCCGCCCCGGCCGTGATCGTCTCTAAGTACGGGATGGACGGCGCGGCGGTATCGACTTCGACCTTATACTTGCGCGATAGGCGCTCGACCGCGATCGAGACGTGTTGTTCCCCGCTGCCCAGCAGCAGCAGTTCGTGGGTGATGTCGGCACGCTGCAGGCGCAAGGCCGGATCTTCGTCGACGATGCGGGCGAGCATTTGCGAGATTTTGGCTTCGTCGATACGTTCTTTAGGTTTGACGGCCGCGGCAAAGACCGGCTCGGCCACCGGAATGCGAGGAAGCAAGACTTTGTGTCCGTTCGAGGTCAACGTGTCCCCGGTCGAAACCGTTTCAAGCCGGGCCAACGCTACGATCGCCCCGGGGCCGGCGTCGGGAATCGCCTCTTGTTTTTTCCCCTGCAGACGATAAAGGCCACCGAGGCGCGCGCGCTCACCTTCGCGCGTTATATTCGTGAGCGTTGCGTCGGACTTGACCGTTCCCGAGAGAATCCGGGCGATCGAAAGTTTGCCGCTTTGCGGATGGATCGTCGTCTTTACGACTTGCGCGATGACCGGGCCGGCCGGGTCGGGCGCAATCTCGCGCCCTTCGGCGTCGACCTTGGGCGCGTCGGCCGGCGAGGGGAACCACTTCTCCATCGCACGCACGAGGGCGGGTACGCCCGCACCGGAAGCACCCGCGCCCACCAGCACCGGAACGATCTGGTCGTGCGAGCACTCGACGCAAAGGTCACGTTCGACTTCCTCGAGCGGCGGTTCGACGCCCTCGAGCAACTCCTCCATCAAATGGTCGTCGAAATCGGCCATTGCCTCGAGCAGCTCGCCGCGGAGCTGCTGGGCTCGGTCGCGCGCGTCCGCCGGAATCTCCGAATCCGTTTCGCGGTCGCCGTCGAAGCTGCGTGCTTTCATTTCGGCCAGGTCGACATAACCGCTGAAGTTCTCGGCACTGCCGAGCGGCAGTTGCTCGGCGACGACGTGCCGGCCGTAAGCGTTCTGCAGCGCCGCGAGGGTTGCGGCGAAGTCCGCTCCGGGTCGGTCCATCTTGTTGACGACGAAAAGGTGCGGCATGCGCAGGGACTCGAGAAAGTCGACGATGCCCTGCGACTGTACGACTCGCGCCGGATCGGCCTCGATCACGACGACGGCGGCGTCGACGCCGAACAGGACGGCCTTCGTTTCTTGATAGAAGTCGACGAATCCGGGGCAGTCGACGATCGTGATGTCGATGCCGTCGGCGCCGGCGTGCGCGAAGCCGACCGTGGTGGACTGAACGTGGGCGACGTCTTCGGGTTCGTGATCGGTGACGGTCGTGCCGTCGGCGATCGACCCGCGGCGCCCAATCGCGCTGGTGTGAGCGAGAATCGCTTCCACGAGGGTCGTCTTTCCCGCGTGATGGGGTCCGACGAAAGCGATATTGCGCAGGCGAGCGATATCCGCCATCCCACTCTCCTTCCCGATAAACGGTAACGCGCGCCGCTAGCGGCGCTTGGGCGTTGGTTTTTTCTTTCTCGCAGGGATCTTCGATTTCGGCGTGGCTTTGGCCGCGGGCTTCCTGGCGGCGACCTTCTTGACCGGCTTCTTGGGCGCAGCCGCGCGTTTGGGCGCAAGAGCCTTTCGGGCGGCGACCTTCTTGACGTCGGCCTTCGCGGGCGCGGCTTTCTTCTTGGGTGCGTGGGCGGCTTTCGCGGGCGCTGCGCGCTTTGGTTTGGGCGCCGCCTTGGCCGGGGCGCGCCGAACGGCCGGAATTTTTGCGGGCTTCGGCTTCTTCGCGACAGCCTTGGATTTCTTGGCGGTAAGCTTGACGGCGCTCTTAGCGGGCGTTTTTTTGGCGGCCGGCGGCGCTTTGGCGGCTCGCGCCGCCTTGGCCTTGCTCGAGGAGGACGACGACTCCGCGGTCCGGCGCGAACCGTTCTTGGCGGCGCCTTTGGACGCAGGCGCGGCTACCCGCTTGCCGGAGCGAGCGGAGCTCGATCGTTTGCGCGAGGCCGCTTCACGCGCAGCGCGCGCGATTTCGCGGCGCGACGGCAACTCGGCCTGCTCGGGCAATCCAAGTTCGGCGCGGCTGAAGCCGGTGATGCTGCTGCCCGGAGCGGAAGGTTCGCGCGTTCTATCCTGCGCCTCTAAATGCTCGCGAGTAGCCCGGAGCGCGACCCGAGCTAGGCGGCCGGCAACTGGAAAGACGACTTCGTTCACTTTTGCGTCGTCGAGAATTTTCAGGACGACGTCAAACGCGTTTCCTTGATCCTTGGGGCTGTGCGCGTCGGAGCCGACGGCGATCCCGACTCCGAGCGCTTTGGCCTTGCGCACCAGGCGGGCATTTGCGTCGATGTAACGCTTCTGGAGGTCGGCCGGGTTGTCGCGATAGAGAAAGCGCGTGTTGATTTCGACCGCGAGCCCGCGAGCGTGGCAGACCGTGAGCAACCGGTCTTCGTACTCTTCCAGCTTCTTTTGCGCCGGCCAGCCGCCCAGGTTCGCCGGGCCGTAAAAGTGACCGACCACGTTGGCGGGGAGTTTGCCAACGTCGTCGAGCAGCTTGGCGACGTAGAGCTCCCAGAGCTTTTCGGTGCCGACGACCGCATGCAAGTGGGCAAACTCCTCGTTGTCGAAAGGCCAGGCCCAGTCACCGCCCTTTTCCGGGTGCTCGATGTTGACGAAGTTGACGGTGCGAACCAGTCCGTCCGGGCGCATCGCATCGACGATATTCTGTGCGTCGGGCCGGGCGCGCGGATCGTTGTCCACCTCGGCGCCGATGGAAAATCGCATCCCGCGGTTCAAGGCTTCCGAAACGATCGACGCATGCCCCACGTCTACCCCGGCCGTTTCGGCGGCACCGTGGAGGTCGCCGGCGTGCGCCAGCTTCAGCGCGCGGCGCAGGGTGTTGACGGCGCCCGGATCCTCGAACGTGAGATAGTTGATGTGGTCGGCCACCATCAGGAAGCGGGGCGACGCACGGCGGCACGCGTGAAAGAACCAAAGGAAAAGCATCCGGGCGGAATACGCGATCGGACGCTCCTCGGCAAACGGTCGGTGTTCCCCCTTGGCATGGCCGTGAACGTCGGGGATGGCCGCGATACGTGGGTCGCTCAGCGGTTTTACTTCCTTTGGAAGGCGAAACGGCGAGTCGGGCAATTCACCCGCTACGTTCGCTATGGTTGGCGCCGCATTTGCGTTCCCCTCCGGTCAGGGGGTCAGCCGCGATACCCTTCCATCTCGAGGATCCGAGCCTTCATGTCGAGTCCGTAGAAGTAGTTGTGTAAAGCGCCCGATGAATCGACGACGCGATGACACGGGAACAGCAGTGGAAGCGGGTTTCGAGCCATGACGCGGCCGACCGCTCGGGCCGCCCGCGGGCGCCCGATTTGCGTCGCGACCCACGCGTACGAGCGAACCTCACCTGGAGGAATCTGAGCGGCGGCCCGCAGCGCCGCCTGTTCGAACGGCGTTAGGTCGCTGATGTCGAGGCTCGCGTCTTCGACGCGCCAGGTGTGAAAAAACCGGTCGAGCGTTTCGTGCAGCCACTGCGGCGCGTCGCCCAGGACGACCGGCCGGCGCAAGCGGCGTTCGATTCGCGTGCGGACGTCGTCGACGGGGTCGCCGGTGTCGAAGCCGACGTACGCGATGCGATGCTCCTTGAACCCGACGTAGGCCCGGCCGATCGGCGTGTCGACGGCGCACAGCAGGATCGGCGTCCGCTCTTTGTGCTTGAGCGATGCGATGTGCTCGACGACCTTCTTCGTGAGGTCGCACGACGGCTCGGGCTGCGGCAGGCACGACAGACAGTACGCCACGCCTTCGAATTCTTCGTAGAGTTCCTGACACGGAGGACAGGCATGCAGGTGCGTCTCGACGGTCTCTTTGAGCGATTCGCCGCAGTCCCCGCGAATCTCATCCCACATGATCTCTACGTCACGACAGCGCATTGAGTGGTGCTCCTTCGGGGGTGAATCGGCCGACTTGCGGCCCCAGGATGCGCCGGAGAATTCGGACCGCACGATGGACGTGCGACTTCACCGTACCGATCGGCTGATGAAGGATCTCGGCGATCTCCGGGTGGCTGCGGCCTTCGATGAAGCGCAGCGTGGCGGCCGCGCGCAGGTGCATCGGCAGCTGCATGAGGGCTCGCTCGACGAGCGCCACTTCGGCGTTGCGCTCGACGATCGTTTCGGGCTGCGGCGGCCCTTCGTTGGATTCTCGCAGTAGGGCGTCGGGATCGGCCAGCGCGTCGAGGGCGACGTTCGACGGCCGCTTGCTGCGCAGACGGTTGCGGGTTACGTTCAGGGTGATCGTGTACAGCCACGGCTGCAGCCGCAGCTCGGAACGCTGCTCGGGCGACATCTTGCCGAGCGCCCGGTAGGCGCGCACGAAGGCGTCCTGCACGATCTCTTCGGCATCCTCGCGATTGCCCGTCATCCGCAAGGCAAAACCGTAGAGGCGCCGCTGAAATTCGTCGACGACTCGCTCGAACGTTTCGACGCTGGGCACGGACGTCGCCGGCAGGCGAGCGGCCGCGATTTTCCCCGCCGGAACCGGTGAAGGCACGAAAACTCCCCGCAGGAGCGGTTCGGCGAGCGCACTCATCTAGTGACTCGGACCACTGCCGCCTGCCGCCTGGTTTCACATACGGCTTGAAAACTCCTGAGCGGCGGCCGCGGCGGGAGGCGAGGAACATCCTCGCGTCTCTCAAACCAGAGGGTTATGGCGCTTTTGGTCCGGCCGGCCGCCGCGCAAAGAAATCCGACGCACCGCTTCACTCGTGCGACAACGATGAAGCGGTTTTTTATTGCGCCGCCGAGCCGGACTCGAACTCTAGAGAAGAGGTGCGATCTATGCAGCAAACCCTCGAACCGACGGAGATCTCGTTCGACGCTTACACGATGTGCAGTTTTCTCCCGAATCTCGATTCGACTCGGGCCATCCCGCTCGCGCTCATCGGATACCGCCAGAACGAAGACCCGTGGTTCGTATGGTTAGTTCCTAAAGACGGCGTTCCGAACGAGGGTCTCACCGACGATCCGTACTACGCCAAGATGCTGAGCGATCCGCGCGCGTACTTTCGTAAGAAACTTGGCAAGTACGTCGAGGAAACGGGTTGCGTAAAGCGCGGTATCGAGATGCTCGTGGACTGCCATCAAAACCATCTCGCCTTTACGCCGCTCACCGAGTTGCGGGAGGTTCCGTTCCGCCACCCGATGGAAGTGGAGTTGGTCGGGGCGTTTTAGCAGGGCCGGCTGCCGTCGCGGTCGCGCGAATGAACCGGCGATACACGACTTTGACCGGAGCCGTCGTCGTCCCGTCGTGCAATCGCGCGACGATCGTCAGGGTTACGTCGAGGGCCAGCAGCATCGCGTCGTCCAGCGAATAGTAGGCGGTTCCGTCCATTCGCATGCGCCCCGACATCGTGGCGCCGGAACGCGACGGCATCGGCGCCGTCATCGGCCCATCGGCTTCGAAGGCGACCGCGGCCGTCGGGACGACCGCAGATTTTCCCGCCCGCCGCCGGTCTCAGGAAGCCGCGCAGGACGGCTTCGCCGCCCAGCGGCGAGCTTGCGTCAAACGGCACGGGAGTCCGAAGTCCGCGCAGATCGCGCAACGTCGCGGCGTCGAGGCGGATGGCGAACGGCTGGTTGAGTACCGTCAAGAAATCGGGATCGTCGTCGATTCGGTCCTCGAAGGAGCCGTCGGGGAGGAGCTCCTGCACGAAGCGTGCGTCGATCCGCCGCTTCACGCCGTCGCCGTCACGCGTATAGCTGGCCTGTGCGTCGTACTGCGTGCTTCGCCCGTCGCGCCCGACCAAGAGGCGCTGCGCGCCGGAATACGACACCCGCGACGGCGGCGCGCTCGAGCCGACGCGAAACACGTCTTCGCCTCTCACATCGTACTGCTGGTCCGCGACTGCGGGCCGGATCGTTGCCGCCAACGCGGCGATTAGAGCGACGGTTGCGGTGACTCGTGGGGAGGGAATCGTGCGCTCCGGTTTCTGCAGAAGAGGCTCTTCTCTCTACACTACCACCTCTTGCAAGAGCGGTTGCGCCGGACCGCGACGTTTTATTCGGACGCTTCGGCGCGTCCCGCGATGGCCGCTAAATACGTCAGTACCGTGAGCGCCGAAAGTGGCGGCAGGACGACCGTCAGCAGCGGGACCTCCGACCAAAAGAGCGCGTCGGGAACGCGATCGTGCTGCAGCAGCGCGTAGAGGGCGCTTTGAAGTGCGAAGACGAGCAGTTGCAACGCAAAGATCGCGAATGCCCGCGGAAAGACGGCACGCTGCCAGGCGGCCGACATGCTGCGTGCAAATGCGAGCGGAATCACCGACCACACCGTCAGGTCGTCGTCGACGGTGGCGCTCGCATCGGTAAAGACCAGCAGCCCGCTCAAAATGAAGAAGGCCATCCCTGCGGCTACGGCGAGCACGTCGCCCGAGGCGCTGCCGCTCAAGCCGAGCGCGCTTAGAAGCGACAGAACGAAATCGATCGCGATCACCGCCCAGCAGCGTTCGAGAAAGCGCTCCCAGACGATCGCCGCGGCGACCGCGCCGGATCGCACGTCGGCGGCCACGAACGCATAGACCAGCGTCGTGAGAATCGGCAAAACGACAAAACTGTCGAGCTCGGCTCCATGCGGCACGCGCAAAACGAGCGCAACGAATGCTTGGACGCCGATGGCTACGGCGACCGCCGGCGCGAAAATCGGCCAGCGACGCAAGACGAGGCGGCACGCGAGCCAGGCGAGGGCGAGAAACGACGCGTTCTTCGGGAGAAGGCTAACGGCGCACTCCGGCGCGACGGCGAGCGCCGAGGTAGAATCGCACGTCGGCAGCGCCCGCGCAGACGACCACGGCATCGGGATCGGCGAAGGCGCGGCCGTCGATGACGAGCGTAAAGTCGCCCTCGGCGAGACCGGCCAGCGTGCGGCGCACGCTGCGCAGAAACTTGTCGTGCGGAGCGCGCGAACCGATCGCTTCGCGAACGGCCATCGCCACCAGTTCGCGCACGCGCAACGGCGTTGCGAGCGCAAAGGCGGCGGAGCCGTCGGCCGCGACGGCGTGGAGATCCAGCGGTACCCTCACGCGAATCACGAGGCCCATTTTCGTCCGTTTCGAGGAGCTGCCTGCCGACGGGGATAACCGTACAGGCGTGTCCGCGTTCGGGAATGTACCGGCCGACGTGCTGGTGGGCACGGTTGAGAAGCTCGTCGCGAAAATGGACGAGGGCGAACTCGCCGCGGTCTACGATCGCGACTGGCGGACGATGCCGGCGGAAGCGTTCCCTGCGTTCGTCGAGGCGCTGTTCGATGCGTTTCGCGAGCGGGGCGAGTCGTCCGAAGATGCCGCAGAAGGCGCGGGCACCACGCTGGAGAGCATCCAGGGACGCGACGACCGGGCGGTCGACGCACTGCTCAAGTACGCTCGTGCGAATCCGGGGCTGCTCAAAGAAGCCACGACGCTCTTCGTCGAACACCGGCCGGACTTGGTCGCCACGCTCCCAGCCGCGCTTTACGGCGCGATCGCCGAACGTCTCTCGCCCGTCACGTGAACGATCGCCCTCGTCGCCGCCGTTCGGACGACGAACCGGAACGGGGAGGCCTGCCGCTCTTTCCGCTCATTCTCATCGTGATTTTCGCCGGGCTGCTGCTCGGCGGCGTGTTGGCGCACTTCTTCGGAGGCTCGAACGGCGCCAAACCCAAGCCTGCGGAGGTTGCGGCGATCGAACCGACGGCCGTGCCGACGCTCGCAATTCGGCCGCCCTCGCCGCGCGAATCGTCCTACCGGTCGCCCAAACCATCGGCGACGCCGTCCGCGGCGCCTTCAGCCTCGCCCGGCGTCACGCCCTCGCCGACGACCGCGCCAACTCCGACGTCCAAGCCGCGCTCGACGCCGCCGCGCTTACTCGTCTCCCCAAAACCAACGCCTCAGCCGGTGACCGTCGCCGTAACGCCCGCGCCGGTCCAAACGACTGGACGCGCGCCGGCGCCGCGGGTGGCCGCTGCGGTGACGCCGGGCCCGAACTACGTACCCTCGGGTGCGGATCAGGCGGCGGGCATCGTGCGCTCCTACCTCGGCGCGCTCGCGCGCGGCGATCGCGCGACCGCGACGTCGTACTTAGCGCGCGGTCTTCCGGGTGAAGTATTCATGGATTCGGGGGCCAAGATCGTTTCCGTGCACTCGTCCGGCGCGGGCACGCAGTACAAAGTTTCCGCCGACGTCCAAGCCGGGACGGGCGAATACTACGTTACGTTCACGCTCGAGCCGGGAACCGGCGGTTTGCAGATTACCGATCACTACGCGATCAAAGTGCGATAGCCGCGGGGGTCGGGCTAAACTTCTGCGCCCAGACCCGTCGTGGCTCGCACCTGGAGTTGATCGAACATTTGCTCCGAAGCGGGATCGGGCATTGCGAGCGTGCCGATTACCGCGCCGATCAGCCCGACCGGGATCGACACCAATCCGGGATTGTCGAGCGGAAAGATCGCGTGCGCTCCCATTGCGACCGGGCTGATGGCGATCAATACCAGTGACGACAACAGCCCCGACAGCATTCCCGCAATCGCGCCGCCGCGAGAAAAGCGGCGCCACGAGAGCGAGAGCAGGATGACGGGGACGTTCGCGCTGGCCGCGACGGCAAACGCTAAGCCGACGAGAAAAGCGACGTTGAAACCGCGCAGGCCGATCGACAGTGCGATCGCGGCGGCCCCGACCGCAACCGCCGTCGCTCGCGCGACGAACAGGTGCTCGGTTTCGTCGCCCTTGCCGTTGCGAATCAGGTTGAACCAAATGTCGTGAGCGAAGGCCGACGATGCGGTGATCGTGAGGCCGGCCACCACGGCGAGAATCGTGGCAAACGCCACGGCGGCGACGAAAGCGGCGAGCAGCGGGCCACCCAGGTGGCCCGCGAGCAGCGGCGCGGCCAAGTTATTGTTGGTAACCGGGACCACGTACCCGTCGTGGACGAGTTGGCCATTGAGCGTTTGCTGCTGTTCGGGATGATGGGCGATGTATCCGATCGCTTGACCTGCGTACAAGCGTTTGCCGATGTGCTCCTGTCCCACGATCGTGGCGGCCCCCAGACCCATGAACGACGTCGTCAGGTAAAAGGCGCCCACCAGCACCATCGCCCACGCGACCGACGTGCGGGCCGCTTTCGCCGTCGGGACGGTAAAGAAGCGCATCAGGATGTGCGGGAGGCCGGCCGTGCCGAGCACTAATGCCAAGCCGAGCGAAATGAGGTTCCACGCTCCCAAGGGCCCGTGATAGAGCAACCCGGGCTGTAAGAGGTTGGTGGGCGTTCCGGAAATCGGCACTTTCGTTGCCGCGGTGAGGAACTGTCCGAGTGAAAAACCGAAGTGCGCCATGACGAGCACGGAGAGCGCGATGGCGGTCGCGATCAGCAGCCCGGCCTTGATTATTTGCACCCACGTGGTCGCCAACATTCCGCCGAATAGGACGTATACGAGCATGAGCACGCCGACTACGCCGATGGCGACGAACTCCGGGAACTGCGGAAGCAACAGGTTGACGATCAAACCGCTGCCAACCATTTGGGCGATCATGTAGAACAGCGTTATTGCCAGCGTCGAGACGGCTGCGATAGCGCGCACCCCGCGCCCGCGCAGGCGAAACGAGATGAGGTCGGCCATCGTGTATTTCCCGGTGTTGCGCAGCGGTTCGGCCACCAGAAAGAGCACGGTGAGGTACGCGACCAACCATCCAACGGAATACATGAACCCGTCGAAGCCGTAGAACGCGACTAAGCCGGTAATACCCAGAAAGGATGCGGCCGACATGTAGTCGCCGGCGATCGCCCAGCCGTTCTGAACGCCGCCGATGCGGCGGTGGGCCGTGTAGAATCCGCGGCTAGTCGTGCTTTGCCCGGAAGCCCAATACGTGACGATCAGCGTGATGCCGACGAACACGCCGAACATCATCAGCGAGGGCTGCGAGGTCACGCTTTGACCTCACGAACTTCGCGATGCCGGATGCGGGCGGCCTGAAGGTCGAAGTTTCGAGAACGCGCGAGGTAGAGCGCCAGCAGGATCCACGTCATCGCGAACTGCGAGAGCGCAAAACAGTAGGCCCAGGTCAGCGGCCCGAGCGCCGGGCGGCTCATCGCCGCCGGGGCAAAGCCGACCGCGACGGGTAACGCGAAATAGTAGACGACGAAGAACAGGGTCGCCGGCAGGACGAATCGGCGTCGCGTAGACACCAGCGTACGGAACTCCGGCTCGGCGGCGAGCGCATCCCACTGTGCGGGAGTAATCGGACGATGCGGCACGATTCCGAAGTTTTCTGCCGGACCGCCGCTACCTCTTATTCCTCATCCGGCCAGCCGGCCAGCTCGCCGATCGCGGCGCTTTTGAGCACGCGTAGGCCGAGCATCGCGCATTTCATTCGGGTCGGACTGATACCGATGCCGATGTTCTCCAAAACGACGTCTTTCGAGAGTTTCGCGACGTCCTCGAGTTTCATGCCCTTGATCGAATCGGTGAGCATCGAGGCCGAGGCCTGACTTATCGCGCAGCCCTTTCCCGAGAACGCTACCTCGCGCACAGTTCCGTCGGGCGCGAGTTCCAGCTCCATCCGAATCGAGTCGCCGCACAGCGGATTGACGTCCTCGGCCTGCGCGTCGGGCTTTTCCAGCCGTCCGAAGTTGTGCGGGCTCCGATAGTGATCGAGAATATAATCCCGGTAAAAGTCGTCCATATTTAACAGACGAGGTCCTTTGAAAGGCGCTCCGGCCGAGCCTCCGCGCCCCCCACGCGCTGCGCGCGCGGGGCCCCCGGGCTATGGGGCGCTTGGAAATCTCGACCCGCCGCGATTCCCCTAGGGCGCCCCAAATTAGCGTTGCGCCGCCGGTCCAGATTTTGCGGGACCTCGTCGAGCCAAAACACTAGAGCTTGAAGACTTTGGCGGCTTTTTCTAGGGCGGCGGCGAGGGCGTCGACGTCGTCGTGCGTGTTGTAGAGATAGAACGACGCGCGAGCGGTGGCCGACCAGCCCATCTTGTCCATTAGCGGCATGGTGCAATGGTGGCCGGCGCGCACGCACACTCCTTCGGTGTCGAGAATCGACGCGAGGTCGTGTGCGTGAATGTCGGCAAAGTTGAACGAGATGACGCCGGAGATGAGTGCGGGATCGCGCGGGCCGTAGATCTCCAAGCCGCGCGGTTCGAACTCGCTCAGACGATCGAGGGCGTAGCCGGTCAACTCCCGTTCGTGCGCGCGCACCCAGTGCATACCGACGTTTTCGAGATAATCGACGGCAACGCCGAATGCGATCGCGTCGGCGATATTGCTCGTTCCGGGTTCGAATCGCCGCGGGGGCGGAGCGAACGTCGAGCGCGTGTACTCGACCTTGTGGATCATGTCGCCGCCGGCACCGAACGGCGGCATGGCTTCGAGCAGTGCGCGCTTTCCGTAGAGAACGCCGATTCCGGTAGGGCCGAGCATCTTGTGCCCGCTGAAGGCGTAGAAATCGGCGTCCAGCGCTTTGACGTCGACGGGCAGATGCGCGGCGCCCTGCGCGCCGTCGACGAGCACCACCGCGCCGGCCGCGTGCGCGCGCGCGACGATCGTTTCCAGCGGGGCGATCGTGCCCAGGGTATTGCTGACGTGACCGACGGCAACGAGTTTGCAACCGGCAAGCAGTGTGTCGAGATCGTCGAGGACGAGCATGCCCCGGTCGTCGGCCGGAATGAACCGCAACTCCGCGCCGGTCCGTTCTGCGAGGAGCTGCCATGGCACGAGATCCGAGTGATGTTCGAGTTCGGTGACCAGGATCGCGTCGCCGGCTTTGACGTTATTCGAACCCCAACTGTAAGCGACTAAGTTGATCGCTTCGGTGGCATTGCGCACCCACACGATCTCGCCGGGGTCGGCGTTGATGAAGCGTGCGACCTTCGTCCGCGCCGCTTCGAACTTCATCGTCGCTCGTTCGGCAATTTCGTAGACGCCGCGATGGATATTCGCGTTGTCTTGCTCGTAGTAGTCCACCAAGGCTTGGATGACCGCGCGGGGCTTCTGCGACGTCGCTGCCGAGTCGAGGTACACGAGCCGTTTGCCACGCGACGTCGGGCGCGCGAGAATCGGAAAGTCGCCAACGATGCGCGCCAGCTTGTCGTCGTCGGTCGTCGGCTGCAATCGCAAGGCTTGGCTCACGCGAGCTTGGCCTCTAAAGCGGCGCGGATCTCGTCGCGCAATGCGCTGGTCGGAAAGCGTGCGATGGCCGGCTCGAAGAAGCCGAGCGCGATCATCCGCTCGGCGGCCAAGCGCTCCATGCCGCGGGTCTCCATGTAGAAAATCTGTTCGGCGTCGATCGCGCCGACGGTCGCTCCGTGAAACGCCTTGACGTCGTTGGCCGCGATCTCGAGGGCTGGAACGGAGTCGATGTGAGCGCGTTCGGAGAGCAGCAGCGCGTCGTCGCGGAGATTCGCATCGCTGCCTTGGGCGTTCGGCGCGATTCGAATGTTCCCGAGAAAGCGCGCTTGCCCGCGGCCGACCGCCGCCGATTTTACGAGCGTTTCAGACGTAGACTCGCCGACGGCGTGGTCGATCGTCGTGACGACGTCGACGTGTTGCGACCCCTGCGGGAAAAAGAGCGCGGTCACGCGCGCGCTCACGCCGGGTCCTCCGATCGCTACCGAAACGTCGGTGACGGAGAGAGCGCTGCCGAGTTCGGCGCACGCCCACGAAACCGTTGCATCGCGTTGCGGGCGAGCGGCGCGGGTCTGGAAGAACCGCGACTCCGGCGACAGGCGCTGACACGTGACGAACGTCACGTCCGAGCCGGATTCCGCGACCACTTCATCGACGCCGCAGACGAATGCGTCGCCGCCGCTGAAGCGCTCGATCACGGTCGCCCGCGATCCGTGCTCGGCCAGCACCACCGTATAAGGGAAAATCGTCGCTCCAGCCGCGACGTGGTAGGTAATCGAGATCGGCTCGTCGGCCGCAACGTCCGCGGGAACGTATACGAACGCGCCGAGCTGGGCAAAGGCCGACGTCAGCGCGCCGAATTTCGTCTCACCGGCCGGCGTGGCGCCAAACGCGCGCGCAAAGAGCGCGGGATGATCGCTCGCCGCCGTTTTAAAGTCGCAGGCCAGTACGCGGGGGTGCGGGTTTTGGATCGTCATCGCAGCGGCCGGGGCCACGATCGTGGCCGCGTCCGGAGCGATCGTTTCCAGATCGATCCGCCAGTAGCGGCCGGTACGCTCGCGACCGCTCCGCAGCGTGAAGAACCGGTCGAGCGCTCGCGCTCGTACCTCGGGCGAGAGAACGCCAGGGTCGAATGCGGCCAGCCGCCGGTGTAAGTCCTCGCCGAGTGCGATCGCGTTAGGCAAGAGCGCCGATCTCTTCCCGAATCGTATCGTACCCTTCGTTTTCAATCCGAGCGGCGAGATCGTGGCCGCCGGTTTTGACGATGCGGCCGTCGATCATGACGTGTACGACGTCGGGAACGACGTATTGCAGAATTCGCGGGTAGTGGGTGATGATGAGAAATCCGGCGGACCGCCCTTCCTCGCTCGCGCGCAGCGCGTTGAGGGAGTCGCAGACGTCCTTGAGCGCGTCGACGTCGAGTCCGGAATCGGTCTCGTCGAGCACGGCGTACTTCGGTGCGAGCACGGCGAGCTGGAGCATTTCCAGGCGTTTTTTCTCACCGCCCGAGAAACCGTCGTTGAGATACCGGCCCATAAACGACGGATCCATCGAGAGCGCTTCCATCTTTTCAATCAAGAGCGCGCGAAACTTGGCCGGCGCGAGATCGCCGGGGCGAACGGCTTGACGGGCGGCGTGTAGAAAGTTGGCGACTTTGATTCCGGGGATCGCCGCGGGGTATTGAAAGGAGAGGAACAGGCCGGCGCGAGCCCGCTTGTCGGGTGCGAGCCCGAGGAGGTCGGTGCCGTCAAGATGGACGGTCCCGCGGGTGACGTCGTAGTGGGGGTGCCCCGTCAGCGAGAAGGCGAGCGTCGATTTCCCGCTCCCGTTCGGGCCCATCAAAGCGTGGACTTTCCCCGGCTCGACCGCCAGGTCGATACCCTTGAGAATCGGTTTTCCGGCGACGCTGCAGTGCAGGTCGGCGATGCGCAGGCCCGTTTCGGACACGCGGTCTCTCCCTCTCGGTGGCGCGAGCTTTACGCAGTGTGGACTGCGGTCAGTTCGTATCGTAGTCGAGCCTCTCCTAGAAAGTCAAGGATAAACTTTACTATCTCCCGGGCCCGTGCTAGGATAGCCCCAGCGATGCATGCCGACCGATTTTTTGCCTCGACCCGCGGGAAGATCGTTACCGAGCTGCGCCGGAAAGGCTCCGCCTCGGCCGCGGATTTAGCGCGCGAGTTCGGACTTTCTCCCAACGCCGTTCGCCAGCAGCTGGTGGTGCTGGAACGCGACGGTCTGGTCGCCGAGACCCCGGTCCGGCGCGGGCCGACCAAACCGACCTTAGAGTTTTCGCTGACGCAAGAAGGCGGCAAGCTCTTTCCGCAGGCACACGACAAGATGCTTTCAGCCGTGCTGCGGGAGGTGCGCGAACAATTCGGCACCCCGGCGGTCGGGCGCATCTTCGACGGCCTTTCGAAACGGGCGATCGAACGAGCCCGGCGCCACGTCACCGCCCAAGAGGCAGAGCAGCGCGTGTCGCAGCTCGCCGAAATGCTGCGTGAGAACGGGGTGCTGGCCGAGTACAGCCTGATCGACGGCGGCTTCGCCCTGCACGAACATAACTGCCCGTATTCCAACGTTGCCGAAGAACATCCCGAGATGTGCCAGGTGATCCACGACGTGATCCAAGAGACGATCGGGGGCGAGCACGAGCAAACGGAATCGCTGGCTCGGGGCGGCAAGGAATGCCGGTTCGAAATGAAACTCCAGGACACCGCGTCAACGTCTTAAGGGGAACATGGACTTTCCGAAATTTCAACGATTGGTCGAAGAGCGCACCGGCTTCCGCACGATGGAAGAACCGACCGCCAGCGGCGAGTACTTCAGCGACTCCTGCGGCGACATGTACAACTTCTTTCTCAAGGTCGGCCCGGGAGCGGTGATCGAAGATATCTCGTACTTTACGACCGGCTGCGGTTTCGGCACGGCCACTTGCAGCCTGGTCGTCGAGCTGGCGAAGGGCAAGACGATCGATGCGGCCGCCGCAATTTCGACGGCCGAAGTTGAGGAGCAACTCGGCGGCTATCCCGAAAAGAAGAAAGACTATCCCGAACGCGCGCTCGAGGCGCTGCACGTGGCGTTGGACGACTACCGTGCCAAGGTTTCGCAGGGCGCCATTCCCGACTTCGGCGCGATGCCTGCGCCCCAACGGCCGTCGCAGCCGCCGGCTTCTGCTCGAGCTCCGGCCAACGGTAACGTTGCCTCCGAAAAACTGCTCATAAAACTTCATTAAGAGCGGTCCGGCGCACGCGGGGAATCCGGCGGCCTCATTTCGCAGAGGAACAGCACTTCGTAGTACGAGGTGTTGTTCGCCTTATCGTAGCGTGACTCGAAGAGCGTCAGCGCGCGTACTGCAATCGGAATCGGCGTCACTTCGAGCTGCGGCAGCGGACGCACCGGCGGCTTCGTGCGTGCGATCGTGACGTGCGCGACGGAATCTTCGTGGAACGTAAAACCTTCGCGAGTCAAAGGCTCGCGTACGGCGATAACCAAGGCGCGAAACGCGGCACTCTGTTCGCGCGTGCCGAGATAGATCACGCGCGGTTTCCGGTCGTGTGGAAAGGCGGCGAGGCGATCGAGCCGGATCTCCAAGGCTGGTCGATCCGCGGCGCCGCGGATCGTGCCGGCGATCGCGTCGAATCGTTCCTCTGCAACGTTTCCCAAAAAAGCGAGCGTGACGTGCAGCTTATCTGAGTCTTCGTACCTGGCCGTAAACGCCGCGTCGCGCAAGCGTTTCGCGACGCGCGCGCAGGCATCGCGGGCCGTCGCATCGAGCGAGATCCCGACGAACAGCCGGCGGGTTCGCGCCGCGCCGAGCACGGACACTAGGTTGGCCGCAGAAACGGGTTGGAGCGGCGCTCGATCCCGATGGTCGTAGCGGGCCCGTGACCGGGGACGACGGGCGTCACGTCGTCGTAGCCCATCAGCTGCGCGTGGATCGAGGCGACGATGTCCTCCGTCGAGGTTCCGCCCAAATCCCAGCGCCCGATCGATCCCGCAAAAAGCGTGTCGCCGGTGAGCAACGTGGTGCGAGGCGAGGAGCCATCGCCGGACGGCACGGCCAGCGCGAAGCATACGCTTCCCGGCGTGTGCCCCGGCGTATGCAAGACCTTCAGCGTTACGTCTCCCGCGTTCAAGATTTCGCCGTCCCGCAACTCGCCGTCCAGGGCGACCACCGGTGGTGCGTGCGCGAGGCCGATCCAGCCCGCTTGAATGTCGAGCGTCCGGTACAACGGCAAGTCGGCCGGGTGGAGCAAGGCGCGGGCTTGGGTCAGGTCGCGCAATGCTCCGAGGTCGCCGATGTGATCGATGTGGGCGTGCGTGTGGACCAGCAATTTAGCGCGCAAGCCGAGCCGGCCGAGACGTCGCGCGACTTCGTCAACGCCGTCGCCGCCGTCGACTACGATCGCTTCGCCGGTAGTTTCGTCACCGACGATCGTACAGTTGCAGGCGAGCGCTCCGACGCGAAACGTTTCAAGAATCACTCGACCCGAATTCCAAAGTCGTGATAGCCGCCGTTAAAGTACCCTAGCGGCGATCCGCTGCGCGCGGCGCACGAAACGACGTTCCCGATGAAGATCGAGTGCGACGCGACGTGGTGCTCTTCGGTCACCTCGCAGTCGAAGTGGGCGATCGCGTCGGAGAGCACGGGAGCGCCGGTGACGTCAACGCCGTAGGCGATCCCGGCAAATTGCCGTTCGCGGACCTTCCCAGCGAAGTGTTCGGCCAGCGATCGCTGTTCGCCGGCCAAGACGTTGACGCAGAAAATCCTCGAGCTGGAGATGTACAGGTAGCTGCGCGCTTCCCGGTTGACGCAAACGAGCAGGGCCGGCGGCTCGACCGTGACGCTCGCAAACGAGTTGAGCGTGAGACCGCGGGGTTCGCCGTCCTTGAGGCTGGTGACGATCGTCACGCCCGTCGGAACGTGGCGCATCGCGTGTTTGTACGCGGCGGCCGAGATCATCGCTTGCGGGCACCGATGCCGGTGCCCTTTCCGAGCGGTAACACGGTCGCGTCGAGATCGGGGTGTTCGAGAAAGCAGCGGGCGAACTCGTCGCCGTGCTCGGGCGCCAGGCAATCGTTGGCGATGACGAGTCCCGAGAGTTTCAGCATCGGCAGGATGAGATCGAGGTACGTGCGATGTTCGCCCGGTCGAGCGTCGACGAAGACGATGTCGAGGTTGCGATGGGGAAAATTTTCGAGCAGCTCGATTGCCGGCGTGTTGAAAATCTCGATATAGTCGTCTTCACCGGCGTGCTTGAAGTAGGACAGCGCGACGTCGGACCGGTGCACGTCGGGATCGATCGTCCAGATCTTTCCCATGCGAGGCTGCGCGAACGCCATCCACAGCGTTGCATAGCCGTAGCCCGTTCCGATTTCGAGAATCCGGCTGGCCTGCATGGCGTGTACGAGCGTCGAGAGCAGGCGTCCCGTTTCGCGTGAGGCGATCTCGACGCCGTCGGTTCGAGCGTGCCGCTCGATTTCGAGCAACAGGGGATGCGGGGGCGGGTGCAGCGCTTCGAGCTCGCGCGGGTGAGTCTCCACCCCGCCACCTGTTGGCCCGGGAATCACGTCCGCCCTGCGGCGGTTCCCCCCGAGGTCATAGGTCGACCGCGTTCATGCGTTCGGCGCTCTTGACCACGTTGCGCAGGAGCGCGATGTTGGTGACCGGACCAACGCCGCCGGGAACGGGCGTGATGGCACCCGCGACGCGCGCAGCGCTCTCGAAGTCCACGTCGCCTTTGAGTACGCCGTCGACGATCGTCGTACCGACGTCGATAACGGTTGCGCCCGCTTTGAGGTCCTCGCCGCGGATCAGCCCGGGCACCCCGGTCGCGACGACAACCACGTCGGCGGATTTGAGAAAGGAACGGCGGTCAACCGTCTCCTTGTGCAGGACGGTCACGGTAGCGTCTTGTGCGAGCATGAGGAGCGCGACGGGTGCTCCGACGACGATCGATCGACCGACCATCACGGCGTGCTTTCCGCGCAAGGGCCAGTGCGGGCTGCGCTCGAGCAGGAGCATGACGGCGGCCGGGGTCGCGGGCACGAAGTCGGTGCCGCGGCCAAATGCCAGATGCCCTTGATTCATCGGATGCGTGCCGTCGGCGTCTTTGTCGGCCGGAATCGCATCGGCGATCGCACGGATCGGTAAGTGCGGCGGCAACGGCTGCTGCAGCATGACCCCGTGGACGCTCGGGTCGTCGCGCAGGCGCTCGAGCCGTTCTCGGACGTCGGCCGCCGACGCAGTTTCCGGCAGCCGCTCGACGGCGACGTCAACGCCGGCCCGCTCGCCGGTTTTTACGAGGTTTCGGACGTAGGCGCGGCTCGATTCGTTCTCGCCCACGAAAACGATCGCGAGCTTGGGATGAATCGCCGCGCCGCGTAGCGCAAACGTACGCTCGAGGAGTTCGGCACGCAGCTCGGCTGCGAGCGCTCTTCCATCGAGAATCTGGGCGGGCACGCGTCGCGGTTTCGTCCGCCGAAGGAGGCATACCCCCTGGAACGCGTCCGTCGCGAGATTCGACTCGATCGGCAGTTTACACCCGAAGACTTCGAGCGCGCGTTCGATGGTTTCGTTCAGACGTACAACGTCGCACCGACGGTCGCGCGGTGCAGTCCCGACGTGCTCGACCGCTACTGCCTGCTTTTCGAGCGTCTCGACGACGCGGCCCGGCGGCGGGAAGTGCGCTTTCGCGGCATTGCGCTCTACGCGGCCGTACTTCCCGGCGGTACCATCGCGTTCGAGGGTGAGGTCGACGAAGGCCGCATGGGAGACTGGTAGCATGTCGCCGGCACGAGCGCGAGTCTTCTGGCCGATCGCGCTTCTATGCGTCATCGTCGCCGGCGCGGTCGTCGCGCCGTTCTTTCTCTCATCGCAGAATGCGCACCCGGCCGGTCCCGCCGGGCTCGCGGGCCAACCGGCCGACGTCATTGCTTTGCGCGACGACGCGGGCCGTTCGGTGTCGCTAGCGCAGTATCGCGGACGCGTCGTCGTAATGAATCTATGGGCGTCCTGGTGTCCGCCTTGCCGTGCCGAAATGCCCGAACTGCAGCGCTTTTCGGACGCATACGCAGCGCGCGGGGTCGTGACGATCGGCGTCAATCAAGGCGAATCGGCCGAGCGTGCGCGCGCGTTCGCTCGCGCGCTCGACATCCATTTTCCGATCTGGCTCGACGAACGGCAGCAATATGGCCGCGCTTATACGGCACTCGGGCTGCCGACGACGGTGGTCGTCGGCCGCGACGGCGCGATCGTTCGCGGAATCGACGGACCCCTAACGTACGTCCAGATGCGCGCCGCCGCAGCGAGCGCACTCTCCGCCCCCGAACGGCGATGACGCCGATCGTCATCGCCCTGCTGGTGGTGGCAGCGGTAATCGCCGAGTCGCTCTTGCCGGGTCGCGACGCCTATCATACCGGTTGGTTCAACGTCGCGCTGATCGGACTGGCGATCGTAGGCACGGTGGCGGGGCGGCGGTCGTTCGCGGCGGCGCGCACGCTGCGGGCACGCGCCGCCGTTGCCGCGGTCGTCTTGGGCACCGCGATCGCGGCCTTGGCAGGCGCCGCGAGCGGTTTGTTCGCGCCGGACAACCGTACCGTGGTCGGCGCGCCGGGGGAACGCGCGCGCGTCAACGATCTCGGCGGCACGCTCGATTTTCCGGCGGTGGAGACCGACGACCGCGCGGCCTCGGCGATGGGCGTCGTCGTCGTGCTCGACCGCCCTGGCCACCGCCCGCTGCCGATCGGCGAACGCGGACGCAACGCCGGAAGTTTCGTCGTGCGCAGTTGGACGCGTCAGGTCGTCTACGTCGAAGCGCGCGATCCGCAGGGCGGGCGGCTGACCATCACGCAGCCGTCTGGCTCGTCGTTCCTTTCGCCCGTTCTGTTGATGCAGCAGAGCCAAACGATCGCAGGACTGAACCTGCCGTTCGACGCGTTCGCCATTCCGGCCGTGCATCGCGTCGTCAAAGCCGTGCTGTTCACGGCCCAAGAAGCGGCGACGCTGCGCGGCCTGAGCGACAGCTCTCCGGCGCCGGCCGTATTGTTTGCGGTCGACGACGAGAACGACCGTCCGTTGCCGCACGCGATCGGTCTGGCTCGCGATGGCGGGACGGTCGCTGCCGGCGGCGTGCGGCTCAAGGCGGTCGTGCTTTCGTATCCCGCCGTCGAGCTGCTGGCGGTACCGGCGCCGTTCGCCGTCATCGTCGGCACGCTGCTCGTGGTGGCAGGGCTCGTCGCAAAGGGCGGCAGCGAACGCGACACCGCCGCTTGACGCTCGGTGGCGGCGGATCGACGGGATGCAAGTGCCTCGGCAAAAACGCTACTGCCGCCTTAGCTGGGGTGGCGGCGGATCGACGGGATGCGAGTGCCTTGGTCCGTCCCCCGCCCGAAGGTGCTTGCAACTCCCCGATCCCCGCCGCAAGCGTTCCACCGAGTCCCTCGACTGCGCATCTCACTTCGTTCGATGCTCCGCTCGGGATGACAACGGCGTCCCTCGACTGCGCATCTCACTTCGTTCGATGCTCCGCTCGGGATGACAACGGCGTTTCTCGGCTGCGCATCTCACTTCGTTCGATGCTCCGCTCGGGATGACAACGGCGTTTCTCGGCTGCGCATCTCACTTCGTTCGATGCTCCGCTCGGGATGACAACGGCGTCCCTCGACTGCGCATCTCACTTCGTTCGATGCTCCGCTCGGGATGACAACGGCGTCCCTCGGCTGCGCATCTCACTTCGTTCGATGCTCGGCTCGGGATGACAAAGGGGGGCGGCGATGCTCCGCTCGGGATGACGAGGCGGTCTAGAAGTCGGTGATGGAGGTGAAGTTGAAGTTGGTGAATTTGGCGTGGGGGACGACGAGGGCGTAATCGTAACTGCCGGTGCGGGTTTGTTCGCGTGAAAACTCGCAGCGTCCAAGCAGGTCGACGATGCCGTCGTTGAAGCGCAGGTTGCGCACGCCGTGCGAAAGCTTCCCGTTTTCGATGAGGAACGTGCCGTCGCGAGTCATGCCGGTGACGATCGCGCGTTTGCGGTCGACGGTGCGAATGTACCAAAAGCGCGTAACCAAGAGGCCGCGAGGCGTTTCGGCGATAAGCTCGTCGAGCGATTTCGAGCCGCCGTCGAGGACGAGGCTGCGTGGTTGCGGACCGTACGCGTTGGGCGCGGGAAGGGCGTGGCCGGTATTCGGCCGGCCGAGCTTGTGGGCGTAGTAGCTGTCGGTGACGACGTTGCGGACGACGCCGCTTTCGACCAGTGCGAGTCGTTGCGTGGGCTGGCCTTCGAAATCGAACGGCATCCCCGGTGCCAGAGGATGCGCGTAGTCGTCACGGATCGTCACCCCTTCCGAAAAGTACGATCGATCCAAACCGGCGCTGCAAAACGACGAACCCTCGTCGAACGACTGGGCGGAGAAGTGGCTGACGAGATAGGTCAAGAGTTCGCCGAAGGCGGGCGCTTCGAGAATCACCGTCCACGGACCGGGATCGATCGCCCGCGGCGCGGCGCTCGCGCGCGCTTTCGCGACGGCGGTTTTTCCGATCGCATCGGCGTCGATTGCGCCCAGTGCTGCGGAGGACATTTCGGCGAAGCCGCTCGAGTCAGGTGCCGTCATCTTTACGTTCACGCCGGCGTCGGTTCCGTCGAACGAGGCGAGCGCGCCCGACGTGTTGGCGACGGTGATGCCGCTCGATCCGGTCGCGGCAAATCCGGCGGACCAATAGCCGGCGCTCTCGGCTTGGCTAAAGATCGCCTCGCACATGCGCGCGCGCGTTTGCGCGTCGGCGCGGGCAGTCTGCGGATCGTACGCCCCCGCCGGCGCGTGCGTGAGGCCCCCGGCCGGAAGAGTCGACTGGAGCGGGTCCTCCGGGGCGAGACGGGCCATCGCGTTCGCGCGTTCGACGACCTCGCGAAGGGAACGCTCGTCGAGGCGGTTCGTTTGCGCGACGCCGGTTCGACCGCCCAAAATCGCGCGAACCGAAACCCCAAGGTCGGAGGTGCCGATGCTCTGATTCGACATTTCGTGGGTAAAGCGCATCAGGGCGGCGTCGGCTGCGCTGACGAGCACTTCGGTTTGGTCGGCGGTCAACATCCCCAACACGTGCTGGGCGAGCCGCTCTCGTTCGGAAGCGCCGGCGCTATCCACCGTAGCCGACCCCGACGCTGACGTTGCGAAAACGCGCCGGCGCGGCGGCTTGGGTCGTGCGTCCGACTTGCATCGGCTCGCCTTTTCCGCAGTTAGGCGTTCCCCAAGCAAACCACGATCGTTCGTCGCCCACGGCATCGCACGCATTCCAGAAGTGCGGCGTGATCCCACCGTACGTCGGGTTCTTGACCAGCCGTCCGCGCTTGCCGTTCTTGATCTCCCACCCCAGCTCGCATCCGAACTGAAAGTTCAGGCGGCGATCGTCGATCGACCAGGAGCGGTTGCTTTCCATGTAAATCCCGTCGTCAACGTCGTCGAACAGATGCTCGAAAGGCACGCTTCCCGGAAGGAGATTCAGGTTGCACATCCGGATCATCGGAGCGCTGTCCCAGCTCTGCGCGCGCACGCACGCATTGCTTTCGCGGCCGATCGTACGCGCGGTGTCGTTGCTCATTTCATAGCCCGTCAGGATGCCGTTTCGAACGACGTCCGAGATCACCGATTTCGTGCCTTCGTCGTCGTATCCGCAGCTCGCCATGCCGCGCGAAAGGTGGTTATCGACCACGATCGTCACCAAATCGGAACCGTAGCGCAATTTCCCGAGCTGGTCGATTTCGAGAAAACTCGTGCCCGAGAAATTTGCTTCCCAGCCCATCACCCGGTCGAGCTCGGCTGGATGCCCGCACGATTCGTGGATTTGCAGCGACATCTGCGAGCTGCCGAGAATTACGTCCAGCGTTCCGCTCGGGCATTGCGGCGCGCGCAGCAGATCGGCGGCTTCCTGCGCGATTCGCGGTGCGCCTCCGACCAGATCCGCCTCTTCGACGACTTCCCAGCCGCCGGACTGGTAGAGCCCGACGTCGCCCGGGTAGGTGCGCACCTGGACGTCGTCGTTGCCGACGGCCATGGCGGCGATGCCGGATCCGGTTTGGCGGATTTGCTGCGCGATCCGCGATCCGATCGAACTGTAGAAGTATTTGTCGGCACGCCAAAGATCCAGCCATGCGCGTCCGACCGCAATTTCAGCCGGTCCGTGCAGAAGGCGTTCGGCCTCGAGCAGGAGCGCAACCCGCCGTCCGAGCGGCACGTCTTCGGGGTCCTGCCGCATGGGCGTTGCAAAGGTGTCAACGTAGGCGCGCTCCGGGGGACGGCCGATTCGCCGCCGAGCGACGGCTGCGCTGGCCCGGGCGATCTCCACGGCGCGCGCGGCGGTTGCGTCGATGCCGCGCTCGGTGAGGTCGGCGGCGGCCGCGAAACCCCACGCACCGTCGACCAGCGCGCGCACACCGAATCCGGTCGTGCTGCCGTCGGCAAGGGTCGCGACGACCCCGTTTCGGACTTCGATGCGTTCGGAACGCGCGACTTCGAACCGCACGTCGGCGTACTGCCCTCCGCGAGCGGTCGCCGTGTCCAGCGCGCGCGCTGCTAGGGCTTCGAATTCCATGTGTTTTCTGCTCCTGGATTACTCGCCGGCGACGACTGCCCGGACGTTGCGGATCACGATTTGCCCGCTCGAAAGCTGCATGCCTTTCGGCGGCAGCACGTACAGGGCGAGCAGCCGCACGATTTGCGCGTTCGAAGTGGGAAACCGGACGACGACGTGGCGCCATCCCGGGCGATCGAGTGGGGTCGCGTCGAGCAGCACCGATTCGTCGATCGCGTTGCGCACGGCGACCTTCAGACGTGCCGCGCTGCCGTCATCCTGGACGTCGAATGAGACGCCGATCGACCCCTTCGGCAGGTCGAGATTCGCGGTGGCATACGCGGCCCGTTCGCCTCCGCCGAACGAAAACGCGAGTCGCACGCACGATCCGCATTGCGGATCGCGGGCGACGGCGCCGCTGCCGTTGCGCGGAATCGTCGTAAAATGCGCGCGTTCCGCGAAGGGGATCGCGACCTCGTGTGAGCCGACCGTTACGCGCGTCGTCGCCGCAACGGTGCCCACGTGCACGCCGACGACGGCGTTACCGGTCCCGGCCCGGTAGCGCCCGAAGGCATCGATCGAGCCGGCGCTCGCGTGCCAGCGCAGCATCGGCGGAAGCGCGAGCGCGTAGCCGTGCGGATCGAAAGCGCGTGCCGATAACGTCAGGTTGGCGCCACGATCGACGTTCGGCGAAACCGGCACGATCGTGACCTCCGCGGGTGTCGCCAGTACTTCCAGAGCGATCGTTCCTTTGAGCGCGCCGTCTCGCAGCGCGACGCGTCCTTTTCCAGCATGGCGCGCGGTGAACACGCCGTTACGGAACGTCCCGAGGGAACCTGGTGAGACGATCGCCGACAGCCGCGACTCGTCGGAGGCGACGTGACTCGCGGCGTCCAGCGCGGCGATGCGGACCCGGACGCTCGCACCGGGGACGGCCCGGATCGCGCCAGGCTGCGCTACCAGCCGGACGGGCGGCCCGACCGGGTCGGTGCTATAAACGAAGACGCCGTTGGCTACCGGACGCTCGATTCCGTCCGACGGGCTGTTGACCATTTCGGTGCTGGCATCGCCGAGGCGCCGGGCGACCATCGTCGACGAGCCGCCGCCGTCGAAGGCCATCCCTTCGGTCGCGCCGAGCGCGCGCATCAGCGCGGCAAACTCGTGGCGCGTCAATCCGACGCTGACGGATGCCTGGCGCCCGTCGACTTCGATGAGAAACAGCCGTCCGTCGGGAGCGATGGCGGCGCCGGAGCAGGGGATGCGCTTTTCGTACTCGCCGCCATTTGGGCCGTCGCGGTCGTCATACCACGCACCCGCGTGGAGGATCAGCGGACCGCCCCCGATTGCCGTGACCAGCGAGCTAAGTCCGATCGGCGAGAGGTCGCCGGTCACCGCGGCCATGTCGCCCGGCGACGGAACGTCGATCGAGTCGATCGCGCTCATCCCGATCGCGAGGTAGAAGCCCGGCGGCTGGGTTTTTAGATTGTCGGCCACGCCGGTGACGCGATACCGCGCGAGCGGCGGCGTCCCGCCCAGGACCTGAAGTGAGACGAGCGTGAGGTCGTCCTCGGCGCCGACGCTGCCGAAATCCGGCGTCAGGAGGGACGTTCCGCCGTTAGGCGGCGGGAGTTGATTGATGCCGTCGAGCGGGAGCTGGCGCCCGCCCCCGATCGCGACCTGACCGCCGAACGTAAATTCGGTGATTTGCGGATAGCCGTTTCGGCCGATTGCAAGCGCAAAGCGATTGCGCGGAACTTGCAGCAGCACGCCGTCGCGCACGACGACGTTGGTGGGGCGGTTCGTATTGCCGATGTCGAAATAGTCGCCGTTCACGCCGGCCACGGCGCCCGTGCGCTTGGCCATCGAGCCGATCGTTTCGCCGCGCGACTGCAGAGCGTCCGCGGCGAGCACTTGTCCGACCTTGACGTCGCTGCGATGAGGTTCGACCACGACGACGTGAATGGAAAGCGGTCCGGTGGAAGTATCCATCGCGTACTCGCCGTAGACGACTCCCGGAGCGATCGTTTCGATCGTGGGCGCTTGGCGGACGATTCGAGGGAACGGCGCCGCCGGCATCAGGATTGCCGGTAAGTCGCTTGCCCGAGCCGGAAGCGGAACGAACGCGAATAGTGCGAGGGCGATCGGGAGCAGGCGTTTCATCGACCGGACGCCTGATTGACGGCCGATCGCGCGCGCCATACGGCCACGGCCAGCGGATACGTGCCGGTCGCAAACGGCGCTCCGCTGACGCGTTGCAACGTTTCGGTATCGAAAACGTTGACCGCATCGGCCCGAGCGCACGGCACGAACAGACGCTTAGCTGTGACGTCGATCGTCGGCTTCCACGGCGTGCGGCAGGTGGTCAACGGCGAACGTTTGGCGCGCAGCGTGCGCGCGTCGAGCACGTTGACGACGTCGAGCGATTCGTCGGTGACCAAGAGCGTATCGGAGGCCGCATCGAGCACGACACCCAGCGGAAACGTCAGCGGTTCGCTGCGTGCGATCACCCGGGGCGCCCGGTTGGCGACGTCGATGACGACTGCCGCCCCGGGCGCTGCAAACGGCGATCCGGCACTCTGATTCGATATCCCGTAGAGTCGCGATCCGTCGGGCGATAAAGCTAACGAAAAAATCCGCGCGACCGCGCGAAAACGCCGGAGAATTCGCAGCGAGGCGGCGTCGACCGCCGCAACGGTTCCGTCGTTGACGTTGGCGACGTACACGATCCCGCGACGCGAATCGATCGCCAGGCCTTCGGCGGTTTGCCCCGTGACGACGTGCGATACCGTGCCGTCGGAGGCAATCCGCGTCAGCGCACCGTTCCCGTCGACGTCGCGATTGGTCACGAAGATCGCGCCGCTCGCGTCGTCGATGGCGACGTCGTCGCCCAGCGGAACGCCTTCGATTTGGCTGACCTTCCAGGGAGAGATGGATGCGATCGCGATCGCCGACCCTTGGGTGTCCGTGGCCGCGAGCCGCCCGCTCTCGCCGATGGCCACGTCGCTCGGGGAGCCGCCCGTCGCCAGAACACCCTCGACGGCGAACGTCCCCGCGTCGTGAAAGACGATGCCGTCGTCGTAGCTGACGACCGCGAGAAAATCGCGACGGCCCGTTGGCGGTGCACCGATCGTCAAACGCCGCTGAGCTATGCCGGTCGCGTTACCGGCGATCAGGGTGGCGGCGGCCGGCCCGGCGTCGTCGGGAACGACGTACGCACCATCCGCGCGCAAGTGGCCCGGCCCCACGAGCGCCACTTGGTACGGCGCCACAAATCCGTCCACTCGGACCGGGACGATGCTGCCGGGTAAGTACGGCCAGCCGGCGGCGGCGATTCTTCCCACCGCTCGATACAGCGGCGACGAGACGCCGACGCTCGCGCATAACGCGGGCAGCGCAGCGGCGAGCGTTACGAACGCGATCGCGCTCCGCGTCACCTAACTCCGTTCACTAGCCGGCCTGAAAGTATCCGAAGATCAGCAGCACGATTCCCACCGCGCTCAACGCGCAGCCGACGGCCAGAAACGCGCGCGCGCGCACCAAGGTGGAAATCGAGACGAGCACGATTGAAATCTCGAAAAGCGTCGTGCCGAACTGCAGCGTTTCGTAGGATTTCAAAATCTTTTCGGAACGGACGTCGTCTTCCTCCGACGACGCTTCGAGCGCCTGCGCTTTGGCGAGCATCGCTGCCGACGAGTCCTTCTCGCGATCTGCGAGCGCTTGCAGCGCGCGGCGGCCTTCGGCCGTGCGCGGGAGGCCGGACGCGATCAGCACTTGTGCGACTTGATAGCGAACTTGCTTGGCATCGTACTTCCCATACGCGTCGGAGGCGCGCGCTTGGGCGAGAATCGCCTCGTTCTTGGCCGTCAACGCCGTAATCGACCGATGATGCGTGAAGAGGGTGCCGAGTGCAGCCAGCACGGCAATGATCGCGATTGCGACGGAGGTCGCGCGATGACCGCCTTCGGCGGTGCGCTGCAGATCTTCCGCGTCGTTCATCTTTTTTTGGGTTCCCTCACTCATGCCGTCACCTCGGCGTCGCGCTCGACGATCGCCGCGATCTGCTCGAGCCCTTGGGCGACGTCGGTCCCGGGTGCGACCGTGGTGGCGGTCGCGTTCCGCGGATCGAGCGAAAAACTCGCAATCAGGTAGCCGTCGAACGTGCCGGCGACGGCGTTGCCATCGGGATCGAAGGCGACGGCGCGACCGCCCGCAGTGTCGATTACGACGACGTAGATTCGCAGTTCGAGGGCGCGCGCGCGGGCGATGCTCTCCGTCCAGGGTCCGCCGCGCGTCTCCCAAATGACCAGTGCGTATCCCGCGCGCCGGTATCCGACCAGCCCGCCCGGATCGAGCATCTCGGCGTCGCTCGCGACGGCCGTGGAAACGGCAGCGTCCAGAGCGGCGATTGCGCCGGGGTCGAGCGGCGGCGCGATCGCGTGCGCGGCTCCGAGGAACTCGAGACGCAGATCGGCATCCGCCGGAAGCGGATCCGCCGAAATGGCGATGCGCAACGGCGCGGCTTCCGGCATCGCGCGCCGGGCGGGGCGAGCGGGCGTCGCCCGGTGGGGCCGTGCGCCACCGAGTTCGAGCGTCGCGAAGATCGTTTCGGGTTCGAGTTCGCCGGCGAGCGCGACGATCGCGCCGCTTGCATCGACCGCTTGACTCTTCCCACAATAGGCGACCATTCCGAATTCCGCCCCGCACTTGTTGGCGGCAACGAACGGGGTGCCGTTCTCGTAGGCCCGAACGCGACCGAGCAGATCGGCTTGCACGTTCTCCAAAGCATGTGGATTCCGTCCGCTCGTTACCCAGGCGGTCGGCATGACCAACAACTCGGCACCTCGGTCGACGAGCGCGCGTGCGATCGTCGGTAAGCGACCGTCGGCGCAAACGAGTACGCCGAGCTTTCCGAGACTCGTCTGGATGGGTGCAAGCCGTTCTCCGGGGCTGAACCAGCGCCGGTCGAAATGCCAGAGGAAAAGCTTGTCCGCGCGGCCGGCAACCGATCCGTCGCGGTCGATGACCACGGCAGCGTTATGAGGCCGTAGCGCGCCCGGCGATCGAATGGCGGCGCCGGTCACGATCGCGGCGCCCGAGCGACGTGCGCTCTGGCACAAGCGGTCGATTGCGGCGTCGATCGCCGCGTGGTCGACGGGCTCGTCCCCGAGCACGTACGCCGGCAGCGTTCCTTCAGGAAGCACGACGAGTTCCGCTCGAGCGGCGGCCGCGTTCAACGGCTGCGACGATGCCGTCGAGCGATTCTGCGAAGGCGGCACGGTCGTGCGCTCGCAGCTGTACGGCCGCAATGCGGATCGAGCGAGTCATGAGTGCGCACGTTCTCGGTGGCCGTGCGAGCGCCCCGCCACCGGCAGGCGCGCGCAGTGCTCACGAGAAACATTCAATTCTCATTGCGCGTTATTTAACCGAGCAGAACCGCGACTGCTCCCAGGAGAGGTATCGCACGTATGAGACGCATCCATCCGGCACTCGTGACCGCATTCGCACTCGCCGTTGCCGCACTGCTGACTTCCGGGACCGGTGGAACGTCGTCGGCCGCTCCGGCCGCGTCACCGTCAGCGTCGCCGGCGAAGAAGGATCCGTGCGGTTCGACCAAGAGCAAGTGGGCGCACGTGCAGTGCCAGCAGTTCACCAACTCTGCGCCGGGGGACGAGTACTTCGGACGGATGAAGATCAGCTACCTCGGGATCGACAACACGTTTAAAGACGGCGTCATCAGCGCCGGCGGGTATACGACCGATGATCATCTCATCTCCAAGCTGATGTTTGCCGACGAAGCGCTGCAGCGTTGGGCCTCAAAGTATCCTGGAGACCCGCAGCTCGCGCGGTCCTACTTCTTGGGCGTGCAGGTCTTTCGCAAGGTGTACACGGAGCCCGGCCAACAGGTGGCTTGGCACTACATGCAAGTGCTGGTCACCAAGTATCCCAAGACGTTCTTCGGTAAAACGATGAAAGCGAGCCTTGCGAAGGGCTTCACCGAGCATTGGTTTGCCGACGCGCTCCCGTGTCCGACCCCGTTGCCCAAAGGCGCCGTCCCGGAAAAGACGCCGAGCGCTACCGCCACGCCCTCTCCCGCGCCCGGGCAGCCGGCGGTCGAAATCATCGAGCCGCCGTGCATTAAGCCGACGCCGACCCCGTCGCCCGAACCCAGCGGTTCGCTCGCGCCCACCGCTAAGCCAAGCTCGAAGCCTTAGCCCTTGCGTCGCTAAAGCCCGGCGGGGGTGGGGTTTGGCGGCGAGCTTGTAGCTCCGCTCGGCGGACGCCGCCGATCGAAGCCACAACCTCGCCGCCAAACCCCACCCCCGCCTCCTCAACAAGCCGCGGTCTTTCCTCGCCTGTAACGTTCTGCTTGGGACGCTCGCTTAATTTTCATACTCAAAGTCCACGGCATTGACCATTCCCATCTCAGATTTGAGGAATGCTCGTATCGATCGGCTGGCGGGAGTGGCGGGGTTTCGTTGGGCGGGCGTCCGCCAAACGGAACCCTGTCACTCCCGCCAGCGCAGCCCGCCTCCAAGCCACCGAAAAAGAGAGAAGCCCCCGGCACAATGCCGAGGGCTTCCTCATTCCTGCGTAGGATGAAGTGAAGTTAGAACTTCACGCCAATGCCGACGTAGGGTCCGGCTTCGGAATATCCCGAGGGTGAAGAGTCCGTAGCCCAACCGTGCTCGCCCAGGAAACCGCCTTCGACGAAGAGCGGAATGCCCTGGAACGCGTAGCTGACGCCCAGATCGTACTTCAGGATGTCGTAGCCGAGCGTGAACGGCCCGATCGTTCCTTTAACCGATGGGTAGTAGTACGCGCTCCCGTAGAACGAGAACGGCCGATTCATATCCGGCAGCTTCTCGAGGCCGAATCCGACCCCGTTTACGCTCGGATAACCCGCATTGTTTCCACGCCAGATGTATCCGACGCCGATGTAGATGCGCGGCTGGAGGACCCGGAGTCCGACGCGCGCATCGAGATCGTAGTCGCGAGCGTTGAACGCCGGAACGAACGCTGCACCATTATTGCCAATAACGGTGACGAATCCGTTCGGATGCTGGTAGTTGAACTGACGATAGTCGCCTTCGACCATCCACGGCAGGTTGAGGAGATCGAACTCCACAGCACCGTGCAGACGATACGAGAAACCGTTGCACGTGTTGCAAGCCGTGGTGCCGGGGCTGAACTCGTTGTAGACCTTGGGCGAGATGATGTAGTCACCCGCGACGTACAGGTCGTGATACGGAGTCGCCATCGGCGTTGGGGTCGGAGTCGGCGGCGGCGGCGGAGCCGGCGTGGACGGCGGCGGTGGCGGGGTCGGCGGTATGTACCGAACCACGACGACGCGTTGTCTGTTGCCTACCCACAGCACGTACGCTCCCATGCCTTCCGAGATGACGCGGACGGGCACGAGTACGTTGCCTTGGTACATGATCGGCGGCACGTCCAGCGGACGAGATTCGCCGTTGATAATGACTTCCGGCTTACCGACGGTCACCTTGACCTCGGCACCCGGCTTTGTGACCGTCACCATCTTACTGCCCGCGTCGTACGACACGGTCGCGCCCATTTGCTCGAACATCGAGCGGAGCGGAATCAGAAGCGTGCCGCCACGAACGAGCGCGGCGAGCACGCGGCTCTGCTTCAGAACATCGGGCTTAGTATAGACGTGGTGGTCATTGTAGAGAATCGGGATCTGACCCGACGGCGGGGATCCGAAATTCGCCGGCGGAGCAGCCATGGCCGGGCTTTGGTCCTGCGCGATCGCGTTGGTTCCAATGTTGCCATGCGACGCGTGGGATTGGGCCGCGACCGCGTTGAGCCCTAGACCGGCTGCCATCAGCACGGCCAGAACTCCGGTGCTCAGTCGCTTCAATGTGTCCTCCTAGCTAGCTAGTTAATGAGACCTCGAGCTTGCAGCCCGGCAGGCCCCCACAGGGACCTGGTTTCCGGACGCAATCCTGCCGTTTCTTTCGGGAACAACCGATTGCCCCCCCTGCAGCGTTAGCCGGGGGAGGCAGGGGACGGCAGGCTCCACCCCTACCCTACCGTTATGTAAGCTTTTCTTCAAGCTTTGCGAGGAACTTGACCCGGTCGATTATGTACCGTTCGTGCGTCCCCTCGGCAACCGCTTCCTTTTCGTCGAAAACCTGGACTGCGAAGCTCACCCGGGGGCCGTCGATCATCACGACCTCGACCTCGGTCCGGACGATGAAGCCGACGGGCACCGGCTTGTGGTGTTCGAGATCGATATGCGTGCCGAGGGTGACTTGGCCGGCGGCCAACCCAGGCTCGACGCAGTGGACGGCGGCGCTCTCGACCAGCTGGACCAGCACCGACGTGGACAGGACGTCGACGCCCTTGTTCCCCGTCTTTTCGGCGGTCATCCACTCTTCGACGCGGCTCTGCAGGCTGTACGATCGGCCGATGTCGAGCTTTGCGGTCATGCCGAGTGGAAGTACGCCCCGCGGACGGCCACCTCATTCCGGATATCGGTGTTACGAGCAGAAGGCTTGGAAGGCAGTGCCAAGGGTTCGAGGGTTGAGCTATGAATCAAATGCGGGCCGGCCGCGTATATGACAGCGTATCGGCGTAAACCAGAGTAGGAGACACATGCAGTATCGACGGCTGGCGACGGCCGCCCTGGTGGCGGCGCTGGCATTGGACGCCTGCGGCGGAAAGGGGGGGCCGAAGGGACCGCCTCCGCTGAGCGTCGACGTGGCGGGGGCCACGCGGCAGAATATCGCGACGTACGTGACGCTCGACGGGCAGATCGCACCGAAGGAGCAGTCCACGCTCGCCTTTCAACAAAGCGGCACCATTGTCAAGATCTACGTGAACATCGGAGACCTCGTACGAAAAGGGACGCTGCTCGCGCAGATCGATCCGGCGACGCTGTCGGCCCAGCTCTCGCAGGCGCAAGCACAGGCCGCCCAGGCGGGTGCCGCAGCCCAAGGCGCGGTCGTCGGGCTTCCGGTTCAGTATCAAGCGAACAACGCCGCGGTCCAGACCGCGAAAGCGTCGCTCGACAACGCAAAACTCGTCTACGAGCAGAACAAGCAACTCTTTAAACAGGGTTACGTATCGCAGACCGCGCTCCAGCAGTCGCAGGCGACGTACGTCCAGGCGGAATCGACGTATAATAATGCCGTCGTCGCGTTGCGGAACAACGTCGTGAGCGCAGAGAACGTCAAAGCGCAGCTCGCACAGGCGCAAGCCGCGCGCGCGCAAGCACACGTCCTCAGCACGCAACTCTCGCAGACTTCGATGTTCGCGCCGTTCGACGGCGTGATCTCCAATCGTTTGCTGGATCCCGGCGCGTATGCCAGTCCCTCGCAGCCGGTGTTGCAAATTTCAAGAGTCGACATTATCTGGATCAACATCAACGTTCCCGACGAAGACCTCGCCTACGTCAAACCCGGCACGCTCGTGCGGTTCAGCACGTCGTCGCTAGGCGCCCGGCAGTTCTCCGGACGCATCCAAACGGTCAACGCCGTGCCGACGTCCGGAACGCTCTCGTACTTGGCGCGCATGCAGCTGCCGAACCCCGGCGACGTTCTGCGCGGCGGAATGCTCATCAGCGCGACGTTGCCGAAACAGCAGCAAAACGACGCGATCGTGGTACCGCGCAGTGCGGTGGCGCAAACCGAGACCGGCAGCATCGTCTACGTCGTCAACGGCACGACGGCTCAGGCCGTTCCGGTAAAAGTCGGCGTGCAAACCGACACGCTCGCCCAGGTGATCAGCCCGAAAGTTCAGCCCGGAACGAAGGTGATCACGACGCGTCCGGACGCGCTTAAAGACGGCAGCGTGGTCGCCGTCAACGGCCCGCCGGCACCCAGCCCGAGCGCGGGCGGGAAACACCCATGACGGTGCGCCCCACGCTATTTGCTTCCCTCGGCGCGGTCGTCGCGTTTGCGGGGCTTCTTCCGAGCGCCGGCTTGGCGCAAGCCATCCCCAAGGGTCAACAGATCATCATGCCGACGCCGGCACCGATGCCGACCCAAGGCGGAACGCCGCTGCCGTACCCCGCGTACGGCTCGCCGGCGCCCGACGTCGCGCACATGACGCCGCGCAAAGGCGTTCCGGCCGTCCTGTCGCTTGCGCAGGCCGTGAAAATCGCGGTCGCCCTTTCGCCGGTGTTTGCCGGTCAAAACGCCCAGTGGGCCGCCATTCATGCCAAGTACACGTCCGAGAAGCAGGCGCTGTTTCCGGCAGTGAGCGGCGCCGGACAGATCGGGAACCAGTACACGAACTCGTCGGTATCGAGCGGCCGCAACGGCGGGGTTCTCCCCTCCCCGAGCGCCGGGCCCAATTCGTTCTCGGGGAACAGCACCACCGCGTCGGAATCGGTTTCGATTACGATCCAGCAGCTGATCTACGACGGCGGCCGTACGATCGCCGCGATCCACTCTGCGAAATCCGCCGACTACGCGGGAAGAGCGACGCTCCTGCGCAACCTGCAGACGCTCGCACTCAACGTCGCCAACGCCTACTATGCCGTGCTGCAGGACAACGCGACGATCGTCGCCGACGCGCAGCTCGTCAAGGAGTTCGAAGTCAATGAACTTTCGGTGACGGCGCAGATTCGTAACGGCGCCGCCGCTCGTTCCGATCTCGCCGCCGCGCAGTTCCAGACCGCACAGGCCCGCGGAAACCTCGTGACCGCCCAAGGTCAGGCAATCGCGGCACAAGCCACATTTGCCACGACGATGGGACTCGACGCCGACACGCAAGCCGTGCCGCAGCAGTTGGGATCGCAGCCGCAGCTTCCCAATCCTTCATACAGCACGTCGGTGAAGCGGGCGTTCCTCCTGCGGCCCGATTACATCGCTTCACAGTACACCGTGGAATCGGATAAGGAAGGGTTGCGTTACGCAAAGCTGGCGCGCTTTCCGGTGCTTTCCGCCGGTGCGAGCGATCAAGTCGGCCGCTCGTTCGGACCGCTGGTGTCCGTCTCCAATGCCAACGGCTCCTCGTACAGCAACACGAAAACGCTCGGCCTGAACTTGAGCATTCCGATCTACGATCAAGGGTTGACCAATTATAACGTGGCGGTCGCGGCCGCGACGCTGGATTCCGCCTACGACGCGCTGCGGCAGAGCGGGTTGCAAGTCGAGTCGGACGTACGTTCGGCCTTAGCCAACCTCATCTCCGCGCGGGCGCTGCTGGTGCAGACGGACGCCGAACTGACGGCAGCACGCGTTTCGCTCGATGCGACGCAGGCGCAGTACCGCGTCGGTGCGACGACGATCATCAACGTCGTGACGGCTGAAGCGAATCTCTCCACGGCGCAGGCCGATCAGATTCAAGCCCTCTACGGCGTGCAAACGGCACAGCAGAACTATCTCTACGCAACGGGGACGAGCGACTTGCAGTTGTAAAAGGCGCTCGAGACGAGCCTCGGCGCCCCTCACGCGACTTCGCGTGGGGGCGCGGCCATCGGGCGCTTGAATAGCTTGGCTTAGAGACATTCCCTGGGGGCGCCCAAAACAGCGCCCGCGCGGTCTCCCGCGTTTCGCGGGATTACGCCGGGCCCGAACGTTCGAGTGCTGCGGTAGTTTGTGGGGTTGCGGGGACTTCGTGGTGTTGCTGGACAAACGAGCGGCATGGCTTCTCAGGCGTCGGCGGTGCCGGCGGCGGTTTCAGATCCGATCAACGCGGCGATTCTAGCCGTTTCCGAAGATCGGCTGACGGGTTTTCAACCCGATCCCTTCGGCGAGATCGCGGCGCGTTCGGGCGTCGGCGTCGATCTCGTCATCGAACGGGTCGTCGCGATGTTGCGAGCGGGTACGATTCGGCGGGTACGCCAGACGGTCTTGTCGACCAGCCTCGCGCGCGGCGCGCTCTGCGCCTGGCAAATCGACGAGGATCGGCTCGATGCCGCCTTCGATTATATGTTTCGCCAGGATCCGTTTTCGGGGCACGTGGTCATTCGTTCGACCGATGCGGCGTCGCCCGGCAGCACCTACCGTCTTTGGACCACGCTCAAAGTCCCACAAGGCTTCTCGCTGCGCAAACACGCTGAGTTGTTGCGGCGAGAAGTGGGTGCCGAGCGCTTTCGGCTGATGCCGGCCAAGGTGCTCTTCACGCTGGGGGTCGGGCACGTGCGCCGGCGCGGGCTCGAGCCGGGGGCTCGGGCCCCCGAACCGGCGCGGCCGCAGGACACGGCCTACGTCGCGCTTTCCGAGTTGGAGTGGCGTGTCCTGACCGCGCTCAAGCGAGAGTTCGCGCCCGGAGAAATCGTTCGCGACCTTTGGCGAGCGCGTGCCGCCGAAGCCGGCCTGGATTTCGAGACGTTCGCCGAAATCGCCGGCGGCCTGGATCGCCGCCGGGTGATCGGGCGGTTCTCCACCTTTCTCGAGCACGTCAAACCCACCGCGAACGACGAGCGCGTCACCCGCTACAACGCGCTCTTCCACTGGGCGGTAGCACCGGGACGTGAAATGGAGGCCGGCCGCGAAGTTGCTCGGCACTACGCGATCACTCATGGCTATTGGCGCGAAGGCGGCCCGGAGTTCCACAATGTGAACGTGATGGCCGTCGCGCACGGCACCGAAAAGGCCAACGTGTTGGCGAACAAAGCGGCAATCGACACGCACCTGCGCGAAGCGGGCATCGAGTTTACCTACACGAACGTTTTTTGGGGCGGCCGCAGCGAGATCAAGCCATCGGAGATCGCACCGGATGCGTACCGCGAATTTTGCCGCAGCCACGGCATCGACGCCGCCACGATGCTCGCCGGCGACGGCGAGGAAGGAGCTTCGTCCTGAATAGAAATTTTGCAGCGTTGCTTGCCGCAGCGACGGCGGCGGCTTTGCTCGCCGGGTGCAGCAAAACCGGCGGCGGGGGCACCGCGACCGGGGAGGCACGTTCGTGGACGCAGCCCGGCGTCTTTAGCTTTTCGGAAGCGACCGACCCCAAGAATCTCAATCCAGCCCTCGACTCGGCCTCGCCCGTCCTCGACCTCTCGATGTTCGTGTATTCGTGGACCGTACGTTACGACAGCAAGTCGCGGCCTTTTCCCGACGCGTTGAGCGAAATTCCGACGGTTGCCAACGGCGACGTCAGTAAAGACGGCCTGCTGTTGAAATACAAGCTTCGGCACAACATCAAATGGCAAGACGGACCGCCGCTGACCTGCAACGATCTCAAGTTTACGTGGCAAGTCGTGATGAACAAACACAACAACGTCATCACGACCGACGGATACAAGGACATCGCGAGCATCGACTGCCGAGATCCGTACGTCGCCGTAATTCACATGAAACGATTGTACGCACCCTACCTTCAGCAGCTCTGGAGCGTCAACGGCAACGCGCCGATCCTGCCCGAACATCTACTCGCGAAGTACAACGACGATAAGGGCTCGTTCAACAGCGCTCCTTACAACGCGCTGCCGATCGGCAGCGGACCGTTCAAAGTCGTGTCGTGGTTGCGCGGCCAGGAAGTCCGGCTGGAGGCCAATCCAACTTTCTATCTCGGCAAACCGAAACTAAAGACGGTAATTTACAAAATCATCGCCGACGAAAACACCATGGAGACCGAGCTGCAGTCGCACGAGCTGGACATGCTCGCCTACGGAAGCGGAATGAAGTGGCCGCAGTATGCGGCGCTGGCGGCGGACCCGAAAAACGGACTGACGGCGATCCGCGTCGACTCCTTCGCCTTTTCGCACGTCGACTTCAACCTCTCGCACGCGATCGTAAGCGACCGGAACGTTCGGATTGCCCTGGCCTATGCGACCAACCGGCAGCAGATCATCGACAAGATCCTGCACGGCTCCGGAACGCCGGCCGAGACCGACCAGCACCCGAAGCTGTCGTGGGCATTTACGACCGACATCCGGCACTATCCGTTCGATCCCGAAAAGGCCAAGGCGATCCTCGACGCCGACGGCTGGAAGCCCGGTCCGGACGGCATCCGCGTGAAGAACGGACAGAAGCTGGAGTTCGGCCTCAGCACGCAGACGGAGTCGAACTACGGCAAAGCGCTGCAGACGATGTTACAGAGTCAATGGCGCGACGTCGGCGTGCAGGCCGACGTCAAGAACTACCCGAGCAGCCAATTTTTCGACAATTCGACCAACGGCATTCTGGAAGGCGGGCACTACGACGTCGCCGGATTCAGCTGGCTGGCGGCCGCCGATCCCGACGACAATGCCATCTACTCCGCCGATAACTTAGCCCCGCGCGGGCAAAACGCTCTGATGTGGAAAAATGCAGTCGCGACCGCCGCCATGGCGGACGCTCTCAAGACGCTCGACGTGGCTCGGCGCAAACGCGATTACGTGATCGTGCAGCAGCAGCTCGCGCTCGACGTTCCCACGATTATCATCAACTTTTCCCGAATCCCGTTCGTCTACAACTCCGATTTGAAGGGCTTCGACCCATCGCCCGTCATTTCAGCGTTCTGGGATCCGTGGAACTACTCGATCTAGGTTTTCCCGTCGCTAACGAAGGAGCTTCTCGATGTTCGCAAATGCCGCCGCCCGCCGTGCGCTAGCCCTCGCCGTGGCAGCCGCACTCCTGTGCTCGTGCAGCAAATCGGGCACCGCGCCGGCCGAAAAAACCCATTCCCTCACCATCGCCGACGGGACCGGCGACGTGCCGACGTTGAATCCGCACCTGTTTACCGAGACGACGCTGGGGTACATCGCCGAGCTGTCGCAGGCATACCTCGTGAAGTACGACGCGCAGAACCAGCCGTATCCCGAACTGGTGACGGAGGTTCCAACCTTAGCCAACGGCGGGATCGGCAAAGACGGTAAGACGATCACGTGGCATCTGCGTAAGGGCGTGCGCTGGTCGGACGGCGCGCCGTTCGACGCCGACGACGTAATCTTCTCGACAAAGGCCGTGCTCAATCCGGCCAACAACGAAGTCGGCCGCGACGGCTGGAATCTCATCAAAAAAATGGACGAGCCCGATAAGTACACGGTCGTCTATCACCTCAGCAAGCCGTACTCGCCCTACCTTCCAACGTTCTTCGGAAGCGCCGGAGCCAACCCGGACCTCTTACCGAAACATATTTTGGCGAAGTATCCGAACATCAATCAAGTTCCGTACAACGCCAAACCGGTTGGGATCGGACCGTTCCGGATCGTCGCCTGGCACCGCGGCGACAACGTCGAACTGGAAGCCAACCCGTATTACTTCCGCGGTCAGCCGAAGATCAAGCATATTACCTACAAGCTCATCCCGTCGTTCGACACGCTGGCGGTTCAGATGCAAAGCGGTGACGTGCAGCTTTGGCCCGCCCTGTCCGCGTCCTACATCGACCGCATGCTGGCTCTTCCCAACGTCAAGACCGATATTCAGACGAGTCCGTTCTACGCCCACCTCGACTTCAACGTCACTCGCCCGCTCGTGAGCGACCTTCGGGTTCGTCAAGCCATTCAATATGCGATCGACCGGCCCGAACTGATTCAAAAGATCTCGCACGGACACGGCGTCGCACAAGAAAGCGTGATGCCGTCGGTAAATCCGCTGGCGCCAAAAGACATTCCGTTGGTTCCGTTCGACCCCGCAAAGGCCAGGCAGCTCCTCGAAGCCGCCGGGTGGAAGCTCGGGCCGGACGGTATTCGGGTCAAGAACGGTCAGCGTCTCTCGTTGCAGTTCCCGTACTATACCGGCTCGGTGAGTGCCGACAACACGGTCGAGTTCCTGCGCCAAGGGTTGCACGCCGTCGGCATCGACATTCAGACGCGCAAGTTCGCGCCGGCGGTATTTTTCGCACCCTATCAGCAAAACGGCACCGTCTACGGCGGGAAATGGGACATGACGTTCTTCTCTTGGCAAGCGTTACCGGTGGCCGACATTTCGAATAACTGGGAGTGCAATCAAATCCCGCCCAACGGCCAAAACGTTACCCGCTTTTGCAATAAGGAACTCGACGCCTTACTCGAAGAGATCAAGGGAACGTACGACACCGAGCAGCAGCGTAAGCTGCTCGATCGAGCACTGAAAATCATCGCCGGCAACGTCCCAACCATCGTCCTGAGCGTCCCGCAGGTCGGCTACGCGCACAGTCCCAACCTGACGGGCTTCCAACCCAACGCCTGGACCCCCTTCGACAACATGATGAACGTCGACATCTAGCCGTTCGCGCACGATCTGTCATCCCAAGTGCAGGGTCCATGCCGTCTTTATCATCCCGAGCGTAGCGCGCCCCTCGACTGCGCGTGCTTTGCACGCTCCGCTCGGGATGACAAGGTGCCTTTCGACATCGTCCGCTCGAGATGACGGCCTTCGACATGCTCCGCTCGGGATGACAAGGTGCCTTTCGACATTGCTCCGCTCGGGATGACAGGGTGCCTTTCGACATTGCTCCGCTCGGGATGACAAGGTGTCTTTCGACATTGCTCCGCTCGAGATGACAAGGGTGCCTTTCGACATGCTCCGCTCGGGATGACAAGGTGCCTTTCGACATGCTCCGCTCGGGATGACAGGTGCCTTTCGACCCTGTCATCCTGAGCGGAGCGTGCAAAGCACGCGCAGTCGAAGGACGCGCAACCTGTAGCGATTTGAGTTTCGGCAGACGCCGCGCGTTCGCTATTCGGCCTTGACTGCCAAGAGATCGAACCCGAATCGATCGGCAAGAAACAGCCCGAAAGCGATATAGCCGGCTGCAAAGAGTGCGGAACCCAAAATGTCGACCACGCGTACGTAAGGATTGACCAGCGGATAGACCGCGATTGAAAGCAGTGCAATGCTACAGGCGAAAGCGAGAATGCTTTTCGCCCAGTTGGACGACGCGTTGCGACCGAGGACGAGCAGCCAGCTGCCGTAGGCGACGAAGCCCGTAAAGGCATATGGATTGGCGTACGTATGCATGATACCGCCGCCGGGCGTCGGCCTACTGAAGGACAGCGATCGGCATCATGCTACCATGGACCGGATCTGCGTATGATGCCGCAGGCAACCGGGGTGTGTTTCGCCGTTTGCACGACGATCGCGTAGTCGCCGCCGGTAAGCGGGCTTACGGGTACTTCGACGTGAGTTTTCGTGCCGTCGGCAAGCGTGTCACGATTACCGCTGGTCAATTCGAGACCGTCTTTGGGCGGGTGCGAGCAGTTGCCTTTCGCGAGGATAATTCGATATGAGGCGCCAGCAGTGCCGGCGGTGATCTGAGAGTCGAGCGTGCTGCCCCGATATCCGCATCGCCCCTCGTCGTCGCACGCCTTACCGATCGAAACGATGGCTACGCCTTTAACCGTCGTTTCCCCCAGCGGTTCGAGTTGCACGACGGTTTGGTCGGCCCAACTACCTCGACAACCCGCCAGGGCAACTATCGGCAGCGCGCCCAAGAAAAGACCGGCGAACTTTCTCAACGATGGAGGCGATTCGCCGAGGCTGAGGGATTCCCGGTACGCTCCGTCGTTTGTGTTTTACGACGAGCGGCGGAGTGGGTGGCGGCGTTGCTCGAGTGCGATGGAGATGGTCAACAGGACGCAGCCGAGCAGCGAGAGGGCGCGCAGGAGGGCCCACGTTGGATTGACGGCGAGCAGACCGCTGCGCCGCTGCTCTTCGTACCAGACTTGCGCTGCGGTCGCTGCCGGCGGTGCGTGAAAGTTTCCCAGCGCGTCGGGCCAAACGGGGGCCGGATGTCCGGCGGCGAGCCACGCTGCTAACACGAACGTCGCGCCGATCGGTAAGAGCGCCGTAACGATCCATCTCCAATCGCGGCGTGCGCCGAGCGCGGCGAAGGCGGAGGTTACTGCGAGGGCCAGCAGCGCGCTTTGAACGATCCCGGTGGGGCGTTGGGCGAGGCCGAGCCAGTCGACGGCGACCAGCAGCGTTCCGGCTAGCGCGAGCATGCGAACGAAGCCGTTCGTTCGAACGGCGCACCAGCCGGCGGCGGCGTAGGCCACGACCAGATCGTGCTCGTGAAAGAAACTCGCGACGAACGGCGACAGCGCCGAAAACGCGGCGAACCGCGCGAACGGATCGGGAACGCGTTTCCAGAGGAAGACGGCGGCTGCGACCGCGGCCGTTGCAGCCAATGCGGTGACGGCGGCGACGGTCGAGGCGGGTGCGCCGAAACCGTGCGCGATCGCGGCGGGCGTGATTTGAATCGTGCTGAACCGCTCGACGCCGTCATGCACGAGCAGACGGCGGGCGTAGCCGGCCGGCCACGTCCATCCTGAAACGGCCGCGCCCGCGCAATATGCGCCGGCGGCCGCGAGCGCGACGGCGAGCGCCGTTCGCGCGCGTCCCAACTGCGAAACCAAGCCCGCCGCAACGTTGGGCTGGAGCAACGCGACGAATCCGGCGCCGGCGGACGGCAGCAGGGATCGTGCGCGGCGAACTTGCGGGAGCGCCACGGCGAGCGCCGCCAGAAACGCGACCAGCGCGATCTGACCGAGCGCGAGATCGCTGGTCAGCGGGCCGAACGCGAGCGTCAGTGCGGCGGCGGCGAAGAACGCACGCCACGAAAGCGGCGCGCCGCTCGCGCGCAGCGTCGCAACCGCGAGCGCGAGCGCGGCCGCGACGAGCAGCACGAACCATACGCGCGCGGCGTCAACGTAGGGAAGGCGCGCGAGCGCACTCCAGAGCAACAGCGTCGCCGGCGGGCCGACAAACGGAAGCAACTCGTCGCGGCCGGCGTCGAGTCCCGGAATGGTGCGCTCGGCGTTCCAAATCGCGCGTCCGTAGGGATCGGCACGCGCGTTCCACGTCGCACCGGCGCTCCAGTACGCTTCAAAGTCACGCAAGAACGGACCGCCGGTTTGCACCGGGCGAAACGTCAACACGGCCACCGCGATCAAAACGTAGGCCGCCGCGACCGCCCACGTTGCTTTCACCAGGCGGGCGTTCCGGCCGAACCCGGTGCGGCGAGCCCGTGGGCTCGGCCGATCACCAAAACCAGGCCGAGAAGCGTCGCGAGGTACCAGCCGCTCACGCGAACGCGCGCCGAAAACGTCATCGCGGCGGCGCGCGGATCGACGTGGCCCTTCCACACGGCCAGCATCGCGGGAACTCCCAAAATCCCGATGATCGCGATGAACAGAATCGGGATGTGAAAGAAGATCGCGAACCCGATAAACAGCACGAAGCCGCCCACCCAGAGCGGCGGCCAGAGCGCCGCGACGATCCGTCCTCCGTCAAACGGCGGCATCGGAATCATGTTGAAGAGATTCAAAAACGCCGAGAGGTCGGCACAGGCATACCAAAAGCGGTCGCTCGTCGTCATGCCGATTGCCAAGCAGACAGCGGCTAAGCCGAGACCGGTCAGCGGTCCAGCGAGCGCGATGTAGGCGTCTTGTTCGAGGTCCTCGGGCACGGCGCCGGCGGTAAACGCACCCAGCAGCGGAATGAACGAGGGCAAGCGCACCGGCAATCCATAAGCGCGAAATGCAAAGTAGTGGCCCAGCTCGTGCGCCAGCAAGAGCAACATCACGACGACGGCCAGTCGCCACCCGAAAAACGCCACGTAAATCCAGAGCGAGAGCAAAAACGTCCAGCCGGGCGCCAGCAGTTTCAACCCGACGAGCAATGCCAGCTTGAACTTGAGCAGGAAGGCGACGGCCGCCGCCAGGGCGGTGCCGACGAATCCAGTGGAACGCCGTTGTGCCGATTTGGGAGACGGCTCGTCCGGCGACGGTGGGGGAAGGTAATCCACCGCCCTCTCTTCAACCGCGTCTGACGCAAGTGCCTGTTCGACAGCCTGGTAAGGTGCCGCTCATTGCGATCGTCGGCGGCGGATTCGCCGGGACCGCGGTGGCGCAGCGGTTGGAACGGCGCCTTCGGCCGGACGAAGGCGAAATCGTGCTGCTCGGGCGCGAAAACTACTCGCTGTTCACGCCGATGCTGCCGGAGGTGACGTCCGGTGAGTTGGAAGTGCGTCACGTCGTCACGCCGATCCGCACGCAGCTCCTTCGCACGAACTTCGTCCTCGCCGAAGTCGGCACGATCGACGTCGAGAAACGGACGCTCGTGTATCGCCACGTGCTTACGGGGATCACGGTGACGCTCGCCTACGATCAGCTCGTGCTCGCGCTCGGTTCGGCGACGTCAACGTTCGGGATTCCCGGCGTTGCCGAGAACGCGTGGGCGCTCAAAACTCTCGACGATGCGGACGCCCTGCGCAACCATCTCGTCTGGCTGCTCGAACTCGCCGATACGATCCGCGACGAGCGCCGCCGGCGCGAGCTGCTGACGGTCGTCGTCGTTGGCGGCGGGTTCACGGGCGTGGAAACCGCCGGTGAAATATTCGAACTCTTTCGCAGCGTGCTGCGCTTCTACCGAAGCCTGCGCCTCGATGAACTGAAGATGCTCTTAATCGAAGGCGGTCCGGTGCTGCTGCCAGGTCTGCCGCCGAAGATGGGCGAGTATTCGCGGCGCATTTTGGAACGGCGCGGGATCGAAGTGCTCACCGGGGACACGGTAGTCGGCGCCGATCGGCGGGGTCTGACGCTCAAGAGCGGCCGGCGCATCGACAGTGCGACCCTGATCTGGAGCGCCGGCGTGGCGCCTTCGCCGACGGTCGCGGCAACGATCCTGCCGAAAACCAAGCGCGGCGCGGTCGTCACCGGACGCGACATGCGTGTCGTTGAGTTTCCCAGCGTTTGGGCGCTAGGCGACTGCGCCTCGATTCCCGACGGCGAGGGCGGCGTGTTTCCGATGACGGCGCAACACGCTATCCGCGAAGGCCCGCACGTGGCCGATAACTTGGTGCGCGCGCTGCGCGGCGAGCCGACGCGGCCCTTTTCCTACCGTTCGCTCGGTATGATGGCCGCACTCGGCGGCCGCAAGGCGGTCGCGCAACTTCCCGGAGATCGGGTCATCACGGGCTTCATCGCGTGGTTTCTCTGGCGAAGTTACTACCTTATGCGTCTGCCCGGACTGGACCGCCGGCTGCGCGTCGCCTTCGACTGGACGCTCGACTTGCTCTTCCCCCGCGATATCGCGGAGCTGCGGGTCGATACCGAGGGCGCGCGGGCCGACGAGGGCGTCGAGACGATCGACCCGGTGAGCGAAGAGCCCACCCCTCGGGCGTAGAAGGCCCCTTCATGGAACTGCGCGAGCCGATCGAACGCCTGATTCGCGATCCCAAAGAGTTCACGCGGGACGTCGGCTTCCCCGATCCCGCCGAGATTCGAATCTACGACGAAACGTTGCGTGACGGCGAGCAGATGCCGGGCGTGTGCTACACACCCTCGCAAAAACTCGAAATTGCCAAGGCGCTGGCGGCGATCGGCGTGCACGTGATGAGCGTCGGTTTCCCGGCGGCCTCGGAGGGCGACCGGCGCACGCTGCAGCTGGTTATGGACGCCAAGCACCGGGGCGAACTCGGCGACGTCGAGATCGTCGTGATGTGCCGCAGCAGCCGCAATGACATCGACGTAACCGTCAAGACGCTGCGGGACGCAGGGATCGACCCCCGCGAGGTAACGTTTTTCATCTTCACCAGCGGCAGCGATCTGCATCTCAAGTACAAGATCGGCAAGACGCTTCTGCGCTTCGAAGGGCGCGACGAGGGCGAGTGGCTCGACCTCCCGTTGCAGTTCTATCGCGACGCGAACATCCGGCTGCAATGCGACGCGATTCGTCACGCGCGGGAATGCGGCGTCGAACGGATCGAGTTCGGCGCCGAAGACGGAAGCCGCGGCGACGTCGAATATTTCATCGAGTATTTCAAGGCGGGACTCGCCGCCGGCGGCACGCGTCCGGCGTGGCCGGACACCGTCGGAACGCTTACCCCCGAAGCGACCCGTTGGTATTGTTCGCGGATCGTGCACGGGTTGCCCGAAGGCTTGCCGATCGTGGCCCACCTGCACAACGACTACGGCCTGGGAACGATCAACGCGATCACGGCGACGTCCTGTGGGTTCAAGGTCGTTTCGGTCACCGCCAACGGCTACGGCGAGCGCGCCGGCAACGTGAAACTGCACGAGTTCGTGGTCGCGCTGCGGGTGCTTTACGGCATCGAAATTCCGGGTTTCAAATACGCGAAGCTACGGGAACTCGCGCGTTTCATGGAGCGGATGAGCGGAATTCCGATGCAGCAGCACGAGCCGATCGTCGGATCCAAGGTTTTCGCGCACGAGTCCGGCATTCACACCCACGCCATTCTGATCGATCACCGGATGTACGAAGCCGTGCCGGCAGAGGTCGTCGGCGGTGAAACGAGCTTCGTCTTCGGCAAGCATTCCGGGGTCGCGCTGGTCGAGCAAACGCTGCGAAACCACCGCGCGCGACTGGAGCGAGCCGGCGTCGAGCCGACCACCGAGCTGGCCCACCGCGTCACCAGCGAGATCAAGCGGCTGCGTGAAGAGCGGGCCGCCTCGAGCCGCAGCGAAGCGGCGATCGATCTTTACGAAAAGGCGATGCGCACGCTTTCGATGGACGAACACGACGTGGTGGAAATTGCACTCGCTCTCGGCTTCCCCCAACCCGCCTGAGCGAACGCGGTAAACTTCGGGCTTCCGCTCCTCGATCCAACTAAAGCGGGCGGATCCCTCGTATTAATCTTATTGTGCGGTGATTGGGAAGTCGAAGGTGGTCTTCGGGAAGGGTTCGTTGCGGAGGAGGAAGCGCCACCACATGGCGCCGCGGCCGCGGGCGAAGCCGTGCTTTTCCATCACGGCGAGCAGCAACGCGCGATGGTTGTCGGCGAGATTCCCGACGGCGGCGTCGGCGCGCGAGAGCGGGTCCATGCAGTCGTAGTTGGTCCCCATATCGATCGAGCCGTCGTGATAGCGCGCCAAAAACGGCGCGATGCACGAGCGCTCGCCCGCAACCCAGGGTTGGGACGGCACGACCGGTAGACGCTCGATCGTGAGATCGACGGCGCTCCCGCGGGCGTGTGCCGAGTTCGCCTCGAGGTAGCCCAGCGCGAAGAGTTTCGATTTTGCAACGCGTGGATAATACTCGGCCTTCAGGCGTTGGTCGAAACGATCCCCGCTCCACGCGACGAGGTCGGCGATGGCGCGCGCGGGCCGGTAGCAGTCGTAAACTCGAAGGGTCATTCCGGCGGCGAGCAGTTCGTTTTGCGTTGCGGCGAGCGCCCGAGCGGCGGGCGCCGTCAACACGCACGCCGGCGCGCGATAACCGGCGAGTGCGCGCCCGACTAAGTTGTGCGTGCCGGCATAGCGGATGTCCTCAACGACGGTCGGAGCAACGCCGGTCAGATAGACAAATCCCTTGGGAAGGGGGGTGGCGGCACTCGGATGCGGGGACGCCGCACAGCACGCCAGCAGAACGGCAAACGCGAGCCACCTCGACGGGATCACGCCTGGGCGCCCAGTCGCCAGGTTGCGACGAACGCTTTGAAGACTACCGGAAAGCTGTCGTGCGCGAAGCGGACGGACCGTGCGCCCGTGCGTTCGAATCCGGGGATCGTCGCCACTAGATCGGCCTGCTCGGTTTTCACCAAGTCGACTTCGAGGACGACGGGCGGGTCGAACCGGTAGGGCCGGGCGGATCCGGCCTCGGCGACGGCGGCTTTGGCGCCCTCGTAGATCGCGCGTTGGGCGGCCGCGGGGGCGATCGACGCGGCTGCGAAGTTACCGATCGACTCTTTGACGATCACGCCGCGCACCCACGGCATCTGCGCGCGCACGCCCTCGACCGTCGAGCGGTCACCGGTAACGAGCAGCAACGGAACGCCGTAGTATCCGAGAAGGCCGGCGTTGAGCGTCGCCTCGCTGCAGACGACGCCGTTGACGCGCACCGAATAGACGACCGAAGGCGTGTACGTATGCGAGAGCACGGCGTCGGCGTCGCCCGCGCCGCCGTGGTAGCCGATGAAAAATGCTCCGTCGAACGTTGCGTCCGCGTCTTGCACCATAGAAAACGGCTTGCGGTTCCCGAAGATGACGCGAACGTCGACCGGCAGATCGTCGAGGAGCAGGTTACGCATCGGGCCGTGGCTGTCGTTGACGAGCACGTCGGCGGTCCCTGCGGCCCGGGCGCCGTCGATCGCGCTGCGGACTTCGTGCGTGTAGTGCCGCCGGTACGTGGCGTACTCGGGATGCGGCGTGCGTGCGTCAACTTGCTCCCAGGCGCAAACGCCGGCCACGCCCTCCATGTCGCTCGAAACGTAGAGTTTCACGCGTTCGCCGCCGCCCCCAGGCGCGTGGCTACGACGAATGCTCGCAACAGCTCCGGGTAGCTGGGTGCGTGAAAGCGGACGGCGCGCGACCCAATTCGCTCGAAACCCGGCATCAGCTCGACGAAGTCGGCGTTTTCGACCCGCATCGTTTCGATCGTCAGTTCGAAGGGCGCATCGAACGTAAACGGCTTGGCCTTCGGAATGCGTCCGACGGCTTCACGCGCGCCCTGGCGGATGGCATCCTGTGCGGCGCTCGGCGTCAACGAGTTGATCGCCGAGAAGCCGATCGAATCTTTCACGACGACGCCGACCGCCCACGGCATCGCCCGCGCCGCTTCGTCGATGACGGAGCTGTCGCCGGTAATCAGCGCGACCGGGACGCCGTAGCTGCCCGCCAGCGCGGCGATCAGCAGCGCTTCGCTGCACGGGACGCCGTTGACGCTGACCGAGTAAATCGTTTCGGGGCTAAAGGTGTGCGAGAGCACGGCGGAGTCGCCTGCCTTCGCGTGGTAGCCGGTGAGGAACGCGGCCGCAAAACTTGCGTCGAGGCCTTGCCCCATGGACCATGGCTTGCGCGTTCCGGAGATGACGCGCACGCCGTCGTCGGATGGAAGTTCGTCCCACAGTAAGTTGCGCATGTCCCAATGCGAGTCGTTGATCAGGACTTCGGAGATTCCGGCAGTGCGCGCGCCTTCGAGCGCTGCTCGTACCTCGCGCGTCATGTACCTCCGATAGACGGGGTACTCGCTGGCGTCGCTGGGATCGCACTGCTGCCAGGCGCACACCCCGGCGGTGCCTTCCATATCGCACGAAAGGTAGAGCTTCACTGCCGGCTCGATTGGAGCGCGTCGCGCGCTTCGGAAAGCCCCGCTTGCGCGGCGACGTTACGTGGATTGGCGCGCAGCGCTCGCCGGTAAAGCGGAATTGCCTCGGAGAAACGATTCGCCGCAAGGTACATATCGCCGAGCTGCGTGAGGGCGACGTCGTCGTTGGGATGGGCCGCGATGCGCTCGCGCAGCGTCTTGAGCTCTTCCATCACGGCGGGCGGCGGCCCGCCCTCGACGGCGGCTTGCGTGCCTTGCGACGAAGCAGCGCCGGCGGTGGACGACTTTGCCGCCGTACCGAACACCGAGCCCGTTACGCCGAAACCGACGGCGACGAGATATGCCATCGTGGCGAGGAACGCAATCGAGACGACGGCCAAGATCGGCAGGTAGATGCGCGGCGGAAGCCCGCGCGCCGGCGGTACGGGCACGAAAGAGTCGTTTGGACACGCAGCGAAGACGCCCTCCGCAACCCGTTATATAGGAGAACGCCGATCCTTCCATCTCAAGCCGATTTGCAGCTCCTCTTTGCCCGACTGAACTACCAATACTTCAACGGCGAGGTTCCGGACTGTCGCATCGCCTACAACGAACGCTTTTCGAACTCGGCCGGGCGGATCGACTACGGGCACCAGCCGATGACGATCGAACTTTCTCCGAAACATTTTCGCAAGTATCCCGAGGCCCTCGACGAGACGCTCCTGCACGAGATGGTCCACGCCTGGTGTTTCGCCCGCTTTCGCGATAGCGGCCACGGCGCGCGTTTCAGGAAAAAACTGCGCGAGTGCGGCATCGGCTCGATCTATCACGACCTCGGCAGCGTGCGCCCGCTGCGCGAGTCGAGCAAACGCTACATCCTGCGGTGCGAACACTGCGCCTTCGAAGTGCTGCGCAAGAAGAAGCCGGGAAGGCCGGCGAGTTGCCCGCGGTGCAACAAAGAGCGCTTCGATTCCCGATATCCGCTCTCGATCTACGAAATCGTCGAACTGCGGCCGATCGGCGAGACGCTCTTGGGCATGAAGGCGGCGTCGAAGGGGCGCTAGCCGCGAGCCTCTCCCAGCACGAGCCGGTAGAGTTCGAAGACCGGGTCTTTGCCGAAGCCGAGCTGTCCGTAGAACGTCGCGAGGTGCGGTTCCGAGAAGGGCAGCTCGACGAGAATCGCGCGGGATCCGCCGCGTTTGGCAAACTCGGCGCAGGCGGCGACCAGGCGCTTTCCGACGCCGCGCTGACGATGTGCGGCGGCAACGTAGAGATCGCTCAGAAACCATTGCCGCCGCGCGTACCACGACGAGAAGAGCGGATAGAGCTGCAGAAACCCGATGGGTTCCTCGCCGTCGAAAGCGGCGAAGACGACCGATTCGCCGCGTTCGATCCGCTCCGTTAAAAAGCGCCGCGAGACGTCGAGGTCGGGCGTTTGAGTGAAAAAGCCGCGGTAGGCGTCGAAGAGCGGCGCGATCGCTTCAGCATCGGCGGGCGTGGCCTGGCGGATCGTCGGAGCGGCGTTCGGCACCGCTTTGGGATGCGCCGCCCCGCCCCGAGTTCCTCGGGGGGCGGTCACTCGTGCTACCTAGGTCCAGGCAGAAAAGCGGCCTTTCGGGCGAAGATAAGCGGCGATGGCAACGGCAAACGTTTCCCCCAACGGGGCTAAAATGCGCGTGGAGAGCGACTCGATGGGCAAGATCGAGGTCCCCGCGGACCGGTACTACGGCGCGCAGTCGGCGCGTTCGCTCGTGCACTTCGACATCGGCGACGGAGCGTGGCCGCGCGACGTGATGCCCAAGCGCGTGATCGTCGCGATGGCGCGTCTCAAAAAGGCGGCGGCACTCGTCAATCGCGATCTCAGGAAGCTCGACGCCGAGAAAGCCGATTTGATCGTGAAAGCGGCGGACGAGATCGCCGAAGGAAAGCTCGACGCACACTTTCCGCTGCGCGTTTGGCAGACCGGCTCGGGTACGCAGACGAACATGAACGTCAACGAGGTCATATCGAACCGGGCGATCGAGATCGCCGGGGGCGAGATGGGCTCCAAGAAACCGGTCCATCCTAACGACCACGTGAACATGTCGCAGTCGTCGAACGATACGTTTCCGACCGCGATGCACGTCGCGGCCGCCGAGGCGATGTCGGAGATGCTGCCCCGCGTCCAGGCGTTGCGCGACGCGCTCGAAGCAAAATCCAAGGGCTGGTCGAACCTGGTAAAGGTCGGTCGAACGCACTTGCAGGATGCGACGCCGCTGACGCTCGGACAGGAATTTTCCGGCTACGTCACCCAGTTGGACCGCGCGATGGCGGCCTGCCGCGAGGCGCTGCAGCCGCTCTTCGACCTCGCGATCGGCGGCACCGCGGTTGGAACCGGGCTCAACGCCCATCCCGAGTTCGGCGAGCGAACCGCCAAGAAAATCGCCGAGCTCACCGGCTTGCCGTTTCGCTCGCATCCGAATAAGTTCACGGCGCTCGCCTCGCACGACGACTTCGTGTTCGCTTCCGGCGCGCTGAAGATGCTCGCCGCCGCCCTGATGAAAATTGCTAACGACGTTCGCTGGCTCGCATCGGGGCCGCGGGCCGGCATCGGCGAACTGGTGCTGCCCGAAAACGAACCCGGCAGCTCGATCATGCCTGGAAAGGTCAACCCGACGCAGTCCGAGGCAATGACGATGGTCTGCGTTCAGGTTTTCGGCAACGACCTGGCCATCAGCTTCGGGGCATCGCAAGGAAACTTCGAGCTGAACGTCTTCAACCCGGTGATGATCTACAACTTCCTGCACTCGACGACGCTGCTGCGCGATGCGTGCGACATGTTCCGCGAGCACGCCGTGTTAGGACTGGAAGCCAACGAGGAACAAATCGCAAAGTATCTCGATCGGTCGCTGATGGTCGTTACGGCGCTCGCCCCGCACATCGGCTACGACAAAGCCGCCGAAATCGCCAAGCACGCACATCGTCACCAAAGCACGCTCAAAGAAGCGGCGCTGGCGCTCGGGCACGTCAGCGAGGCCGACTACGACCGGATCGTCGTTCCGAAGGAGATGACCGGGCCCAAGTGAGGCGGCCGGCGTCGATCGCGGCGGCGGCTGCGGTCGCTGCGCTCGTCGCAATTGGACTTGCGTCCGCTTCGGACGGCGCCGCTGCGACGCCGGCCGCCGTCGGCGCGATCGACCTGCGCTCGATCGACGACGTCTTCGAGCGTATGCGCACGGCCCACGTCATCACGCTTTCGGCGTTTTCGTTATCGGCGCGCTCGCTCGTCGTCGAGCGGCTGGATGCGGCGGCCGCCCGCGGCGCGCGCGTCGCGGTGGCGCTCGACCGAGGCTTTGGCTTCTACGTGCCGGCAAACGCGATCGCCGCTACGGTCCTGCGCGCCCACGGCGTACGCGTGCACGTGGTCGGAGGCACGCATTCGACTCACATAAAGGCCGCCGTTCTCGACGGCGAAACGTTCCTGAGCGACCGCAACTGGGCGGCCGCCGATCCCGCCGAGAGCCTCGTCATCCGCGACACCGTGGCCGGCGATCGGATCTTGGTGGAGCGTGCGATGCTGGGCCTCACCGGCGGCAACGATCATCTGTGGACGCGCAAAGCGGACGCCTTGGGTGCGGAGGCGCGAATGCTGCGGGCCGGCCGCGATCGCGTTGCGTGCGTTGCGAGCGAATCGTTCGGCAAAGGAACGCCGGTGTACGACGCGTTGCTCCAGGTCGCAGGCGGGAATGCGCGCGTGCGCCTGCTCGTTGCGCTGTCCGAATATCGACGCGGCGATTCGGAACGCCGCGCGGTTGCCGCGCTGATCGCTCGCGGGGTCGAGGTTCGCCTGGGCCACGCCGACGAAAAGTTCGCGGTCAACGGTTCGCATGTGTGGATCGGCTCGGCCAACGCGACGGCCGGATTACCCGATCAGGTCGACTTCGGGATCGTCGCCGCTGACGCCGCCATCGCCAAAACGCTGGTCAACCGCTTCGACGCGCAGTGGCGGCGCGCCCAACCCGCATCCCGATAGATGAGCGCGCTTACAAGCCGAGGATTTCGAAGGCGGCAGCTTTGCCGCGATAGGTGCCGATGCCGGCGATGCCGCCGTCCGGCGCGAACGCGTACGCGCACTCGAATCGCCAGCCAGGGAGCGGCACGAGGTCGTCCAGCCGGTGCAGCGTGCCGTTCGCCCAAAGAAACGCGTAGTGGCGTCCGGCCGCATCTTCGAGCATTCCGGCGACGCGGTTGCGATCGTCGACGGCATAGGCCGCGCTGACCGGGGCGTTCGGCGCGAGATCGACCGCCGCACCCATCGCCGGCCAATAGCGCGCGTGGGACGCGCCGCCGTAGGACGCTCCCAGTCCGGGCGGCACGTCCGAGCCGGCCGCGGCTCCCAACTGGTCGACCGCCAGCGCGACGCCGGGTCCCAAGACGATCGGCGTCCGCTCGCGCCAGAGCGTCGCCGTGAAGCGTTCCTGGTTCGAGACGACGTTGGACGGCGCGGGAACGTTGTCGATGTACGCCGTGTAGCCGGCCGTGTACATCCCAGCGGTGGCGTTGGCGACTCCGTTGCCCATGTCGAGACAACGACGGCTGCGCAGATAGAGCACGACCGGCGCGTTGCGGCCGCTCGTGTCGTCCAAGTCGATCATGGGGGGCGATTGCATCGTCGCGATGACGGCGCCGTTGGCCAAGACGCCGGCGAGTTTCGGACCGGTCGATCGTTGTGGAAAGTCTTCGCAGTAGGACGTGTCGATCGGCATCGCGCGCGTTCCTGCGAGACGGCGCGGCCGGTCGGCGTCGAGCAGCAGCGCGCCCGCGGCGTCGAACCCAACGACCGCGGCCCCGACGCGGGCGACCCGCGGTCCGGCGGCGTTGCGCGTCCACAGCACCGCCTGCGTGCGGAATCCGCCGATCGTCGCGGTGGCGGCAATCGTTCCATCGCGCGAGACGACGACGAGCGCGCGGCTGCCATAGGGTTCGATGGTGGCGCGATCCGGCAGCGAGAGCAACCTTACGGTTGCGGCACGCGCCGGCAACGGATTCGCAACCGCCGCCAGGAGCGCGAGTCCGAGGAAGGCGCGGCGCACTACCGCCGCTCGTTGCGCAGCGCCGGCGTCATCAGCGCCGCAAAGGCGATGACGATGTACCCGATGCAGGCGATCCACATCGCGGCCAGCGGACTGCGGCGGTCGGCAACCCATCCGAAAATCAACACGGACGGCGCGATTCCCGACAGAACGAAAAGGCGAACCGCCCCCATGACGCGCCCGATCATGTGTTCCGGAGTGACCCGCATCCGAAATCCGATGATCTGCGCGATTTCGTAGTTTGCGATCGTATTCGAAACCGCCCAAAACAACGCCACCAACCACACGTTGCGCACCAGCACGACGGGAAGAAACGCGAGCGCGTCGAGAACGTAGGCCGTCGTCAACGCTCGCCCGAACGGCCACCGCCGCGACCATCGCGACGCCAGCCACGCTCCGACCACTGCGCCGGCCGCGGAGATGGCGAAAAATACGCCGACCACTTGATCGGTCGCACCGAAGCCTTTCTTTAAAAACGGAATCAGGATCGCGTAGCAGCCGAAGCCGAAAACGTTGAACCCGAGCCCCACTAACGCTTGCGCGCGCATCCCCGCATCGTTCCACAGCTGCCGGAAGCCAAGAACGACGTCGTCGGCCAAGTGCCGCACCGACGGCAGGCCGGAGATGGCATCGGGTCCGAGCGACGGGATGCGTGCGAGCGAGATCTGCGAGGCGAGATACGTCAAGGCGTTAATCGTCAGCGCGGGCAGCGGTCCGAAGAAGGCGAAGACGGCCCCGCCGAGCACGGGGGTGACGAGGTACGACACGTTTTCCGACGCGATCAGAACGCCCATCGCTTCGGTCGAACGCTCGCGCCCGAGCATGTAAGGGATGCTCGAAGACTGTCCGCCCAGAAACGCCGCGGCGCAAATCGAAATCACGACGAGACCGCCGTAGATCATCGGGAGCGTCAAGAAATGCAGCCAGTATGCAATGGCAAAGAACGCCATCACTCCAAATCGAATCGCATCGCAGACGATCATGAGCCGGCGGCGATCGATCCGGTCGGCCAGCGAACCCCCGACTAGGGCAAAAAGCGAAAACGGAACGATCTCGCAAATGAACGCCGCGCCCGTCGAGAGCGCCGAATGCGTGAGGTGATAGGCGAGCAGCGGAACGGCGAGCGTGCGCAATCCGTCGCCCAGCAGGCTGAGCGACTGACCGATAAAGTACTGCCGAAAGGCTCGCGATGCAAAAATGCTCGGCGCTTTCGCAACCTCGACCATAGACCGCGTAGGATAACGCGGCTCCGGCTGCGCCGTCAAGGCGCGCGCGGCCGGACGTTAGCGCAGGTGACGCCAGATCAGCGATCCGGCGACGGCGACGAGGGCGAACGCGACGACGACCAGCAGTTGGGGAGACTTGAGCTTCGACGAAAGGCGGGCGCCGACCGGGCCGCCGAGCAGGCCGCCGGCCACCAGCGGGACGACGGCCGGCAGATCGATATCCCGTTGGAGTGCGTGAACGACGAGTCCGACCGGCGACGTGAGCAAAAGGCCGAACTGCGACGTCGCGCTGACCGCATGGATCGGCAGTTCGGAGAAGTAGAGCAGCGTCGGGACCAGCACTACGCCCCCGCCGATCCCGAATAGGCTGGATAAGACTCCGATTGCAAATCCGAGCAGCAGCGCGGCGCGATACGACATACCCTTAATTTCGTGGACGCGTTCGTGCCGTGGCCGGCCTCGCATGCGGCGCTCGGCGTTCCAAGCCATGTCGATTGCCACCGCGATCAACAGCAGCGCGAGGATCCAGTCAAATGCTCGCGGCGAGATGTGCAGCGACAGGATGGCGCCGATGATTCCGCCGGGCAAACCGCCGGCCGCAATCAGCCACCCGATCTTCAGATGAACGCGCCGCTGCATAAGGTAGGCGAACGCGCCGCTCGCGCCGCTGGCGACGATCAGGACGAGCGACGTACCCGCCGCTTCGGCCGGCGCCAGCCCGAAGAACAGCCGAAGCACCGGAACCAGGATGAAGCCGCCGCCGAGCCCGACCATCGCGCCGAAGGCGCTGGCCAGGAGCGCTACGACGAAGAGCTCGACGGTGGCGTGCACGCGTCTTTCAGCGCCTTCACGCTATAAATGGCGATCGGCCGGCTCTTGCCTTTGACCGAAACCGGTTCCAGGGCTTCGACCTCGACCAAGTCGCGGCACCGCGCATAGGTCGTTTCGCTAATGATGATTTGGCCGCCCAGAGCAACGTTGTATAGACGAGCGGCGACGTTGACGTCGTCGCCGATGACCGTGTAGTTCATTCTCGAACTGGCGCCCAGATTGCCCATCACGACTTCCCCCGTATTGATGCCCATCCCCACGGTAAACGGGCGCCTTCCCTCGGCCGTCCAGCGTTCGCTCATTTCGAGGATTTTCTGCTGCTGTTGGACGGCCGAAGCGACGGCGTTGCGCGCGTCGTCGGGCGTTTGGTAAGGCGCCGAGAACACCGCCATGACGCAGTCGCCGATGAATTTGTCCACGTACCCGCCGTGAGCGAAGATGATCTCGCACATCGCTTCGAAGTACTCGTTGAGCTGCGTGTAGATTTCCTCGGGAGTCATCGTCTCGCTCATCGCGGTGAACCCGCGGATGTCGCTATAGAAGACGGTCGCCTCGACGCGTTTGCCCCGCAGGGCGAGGGCCTGGCGTGGATCGTCGCGATCGAGAATCTCTGCGACGACGGCCGGGCTCACGTGCATTCCGAAGAGGTTCGTGACCATGCGCCGTTGCGAGCCTTCGTAGATGGTCCGGTACAGCGCGACGAACAGCGTTCCCAGGAACATCGCCAAGGCGACGTGCACGAGATCGAGCCAGTAGAGGTGCGCAACGAACAGCCAGAGGTCGAGGTACGCGTAGACGAGGATCGCCGCCAGCGCCGCGATAACCGCGTGAGTCGTGCGCAACAGCGTGAAGCCGAGCGCCGCGAGCAGCGGCAGCAAAACGGCGAGGAGTACGTCGAGCCATAGCGGCGCCGGCCGCAAATAGTAGCCGCGCATCAGTTGATCGGCCAACCGGGCGTTGATGAAGAGCCCGGGGATGCGGCCGCGCCCGGCAGTGGCCGAAAAATCGTAGAGTCCGGCGGCCGTCGCACCGACGAAAACGAGCGCGCCGGACGCGAAGGGGCGCAGCTCCGCCGGGTTGCCCGCGACGGCGTCGGCAAACGACAGAACTCCACGTCCCGCGAAGGCTTGCGTCTGAACGTCGGCTCCGGTCGCCGGATCTTGATGGTGCGCTATTTTGGGCGGAAGCAGCAGCATCCGGCCGTCGGCGTCTTTCGGGATAGCGGCGAAATCCAGCGTCTGTCCGGTCGCTTCGACCGCGGCTGAGGACAGTGAGAGCAGGCGTTGCCCGCTGCCGATGCCGGCTCCCGACGTTTCGATTTCCGGCGGCTGACCGACCACGTAGCCGCCGGGCGAGTCGACGCTCAAGTATCCGACGCTGCGGGCCGCCGCGCGCAGGCGCGGCGTCGGGAGCTGCTCGCCGATCCGTCCCGCGGTCGTCGTGTCGAGCGAGTACGCAAGCACCGCCGGTATTTGCGCCAGTGCGGCGGCGAAAGCGGCATCTTCAGCCGGAACTTTACTCGGCTCGAGAAACTCGATGTCGAACGCGACGGATTTGGCTCCAGCCGCCTGCAGGTTGCGCAGCAGCGTCGCGTAGACGCTGCGCGGAAGCGGAAACCCCATCTTGTGGAGCGTGGCGTCGTTGACGGTCACGATCGCGAGGTTCGGATTCGGCGCGTCGTCGTATGGCGGACGGCCGAATCCTAAGCGCGGCGCCGCGTCGAGCGCGCTGACGTGCGCGACGAGATCGGCGACCCGGTTGACGGCCGGCAGGGTGGTGAGCGGAAGAGCGGTTAGTGCCGCGCCGATCGCACTCGCGATCGTCCCCAGCGCGAGGGCCGCTACGAGCGCGCGCAGCCGGAACCGCATGCCGCCGGCGGTACGCTAGCTCGAGCGACCGATGTAGCGGCGATCGCGCGTATCGATGCGAATGACGTTTCCGCTTTCGACGAAGAGCGGCACTTGCACGGTCGCACCGGTTTCCAGCTTCGCCGGTTTGGTCGTGTTGGTCGCGGTGTCCCCTCGAAATCCGGGGTCGGTTTCGACGATCTTCAGTTCGACGTGGGCCGGCAAATCGACGCCGATCGGCGTGCCATCGTGAAACTGGACGTCGATCACCATACCGTCCTTGAGAAAATCGGCCGGATCGCCGATCAAATCGCGGTCGATCGAGACGTTTTCAAACGTCTCCTGATCCATGAAATGGTAGCCGTCGGCGTCGTTGTAGAGCATCTGCATCTGCCGGTTGTCGACCGTCGCACGCTCGAGCTTTTCGCCCGCGCGAAACGTTCGTTCCAGCGTCGTGCCGGTGCGCACGTTTTTCATCCGCGTGCGGACGAATGCCGACCCTTTGCCGGGTTTGACGTGAAGAAATTCGATAACGGTCCAAAGCTGGCCGTCGACGATGATGGTGACGCCGTTGCGGAGATCGTTCGACGAGATCATGACCTCGGCAGATACGGGCCGAGCGCGCACAAGCCCTGGCGCGACGCGAAATCGCTACGCCTTGCGCTTGAAGAGTCGAATCGGCCCTTCGGTACCGGCGCGCAGCCGGGCAAGATTCTCGCGATGCGTGTAGATCACGAACGCCGCCGCCAAGATGCCGTAGAGCGTCTCCACGGGCGAGCGCGTGAAGACCCAGAGCGCCGCCGGGGCCAGGAGGCTTCCGAGCATGGAGCCGACCGACGAGTACTGCGTCAGCAGCGCGCCGGCGATCCAGCCCGCGGCGGCGACGAGGCCGGCCGTCCAACTCAAGCCGAAAATCGCACCGAACGACGTCGCCACGCCTTTTCCGCCCTTCCAGCCCAGCCACGGTGAATAGCAGTGACCCAGGACGGCCGCTGCCGCGACGCCGGCCGCCAGCGCCGCCGTCCCCCCGGCCCGCAGCGTAAGAAAGACCGGAACGAATCCTTTGAGGCCGTCGAGCAGCAGGACTGCCGCGCCGCCCGCTTTTCCGAGGGTGCGCAGCGCGTTCATCGCGCCGATGTTGCCGGAGCCTTGGCCGCGCAGGTCGGTCCGGTAGAAAATCAGGCCGATCAGGTAGCCGAACGGGACGGAACCGATTAAGAACGCCGCGACGATCGCGAGCGCGGCGATCGCAGCGCTCGAACCTCCCGTCACGAGGGTGGATCGTTCGACCCGGCGCGGCCGGAATTCGAGTCTCAGCGGCACGCCTTCGAAATCGAATTCGCGACGGATGACGTTCTCGAGAAAGCGGCGGTAGTGCGACTGCAGCAGGTCGGGGTCGTTGCACGCAAACACGAACAGCGGCGGGTGCGTTCCCGGCTGCGATGCGTAGTACACTTTGAAGAGCTTACCGCCGATCGCCGGCGCGGGGTGGGCCAGCACGGCGTCGCGGATGACGGTGTTGAGCGCGGCCGTCGGAATGCGCCGGTCGAGGTTCTCGGCAACTCGCGTGACGACCGGCATCAGACTGCCCAAGCGCCGGTGCGTCTTTGCCGACAGAAACGTTACCGGCGCGAACTTGGCGAACGGAATGAGGTCGTGCACGGCGTTGCCGAGCTCGCCTTGACTAAATTCGCCTTGCTCGCGCACGAGATCCCACTTGTTGCCGACGAGAATCAGGCCTTTGCGCTCCTCGATCGCGATGCCGGCAAGCCGGCGGTCCTGGGCCGTGACGCCCAACATTGCGTCGAAAACCAGCAACGCGATGTCGCACCGCGCAATCGCCTTGAGCGAGCGCAGGGCGGCATAATATTCGATCGCGCCGTGCGCTTCGGGTTTCTTGCGCGCGCCCGCCGTATCGACCAGCCGAATGTTGCGGTCGTGCCGCACGAGCAGCGTGTCGACCGCGTCGCGGGTCGTGCCGGGAACCTCGGAGACGATCGCCCGCTCTTCGCCGAGGAGCGCGTTGAGCAGCGAACTCTTGCCGACGTTGGGGCGTCCCACGATCGCGATCGCGAGCTCGCCTTCGAGTTCGGCGCCGGGCGCTTGCGGCGGCAGCAGCTGCGCGATCCGGTCGAGTAAGTCGCCGCTCCCTTCGCCGTGGATCGCCGAGACGGCCACCGGTTCGCCGAATCCGAGGCGCGAGAACTCGGCGTGGACCGAGGCCGACGCCGCCGGCGATTCGGCCTTGTTGGCGACCAGCACGATCGGCCGCCGATTGCGCCGCAGAATCGCGGCCACGTCTTCATCTAACGGATGCAAGCCGGATTGGGCGTCGACGACCAGAACGACGACGTCCGCTTCGGCGGCCGCCGCCTCGGCTTGCCGGCGGGTGATTTCAGCAAACTGGTCCCCGTGCGCCGCGTCGGCGTCCGGATCGATGCCGGCCGTGTCGACCAGGCTGAACGATCGGCCGCGCCATTCGCACAGGGCATAGAGACGGTCGCGGGTGACCCCGGGCGTATCCTCGACGATCGCCAGCCGGCGGCCGATCAGCCGGTTGAAGAGCGCGCTCTTGCCGACGTTGGGGCGTCCGACGACCGCGACGGTGGCCGGGCGAAGGGTTCCGCTCTCGCCGGCCGGGTCATCTGCAGTTCGCACGCTTTCCTACGTTCGTACCGGGGTTGGGCGGCACCCGGCGCGAACAGCGTCCGGCGTCTGATGGCCAGCATTTATATCGAAACCTTCGGGTGCCAAATGAACGAGGCGGATTCGCAGTATATCGCAGACCGCGCCGCCTCCGCCGGATACGCGGTCGCGCGCAAACCCGAAGAAGCCAACGTCTTGGTGCTCAATACGTGCACGGTTCGGGACAACGCGGAGCGCCGCGCGTATGGCCGCATGAATCATTTCAAGGTGCTCAAAGACGCCGACCCGGCCCTCCGGCTAGTCGTCATGGGTTGCTTGGCCGAACAAGATCGCGACCGGATGCAGGCGCTTGCGCCGCACGTCGACGCCGTCTTCGGCACCAAGGAACTCGCCCAGCTCGGCGATCAGCTCGCCGCCTGGCAACCGAATTTTTCCGATACGATCGACTTCGCAAACGAACGCGCGCTCGTGATTCCGCTGGGCGGCACCGCCGATGCCGTTCCGGGCGCCTTCTCGCCGCTGCGGGCGTTCGTCAACGTGCAGCGCGGCTGCTCGTACTACTGCACGTTTTGCATCGTCCCGCACGTGCGCGGACGCTTCGACCACCGACCGCTGCCAACGATTCTCGAGAGCGTGCGCGAGCGAATCGCCGGCGGAGCGCGCGAAGTGATGCTCGTCGGCCAGACGGTCAACGCGTGGAACGATCCGTCCACCGGGGCGGACTTCGGCGACCTCTGCCGGACGGTCGCACAACTGCCTGGGTTGGAACGGCTGACGTTCATTTCACCGCATCCCAAGGATTTCGACGAGAAAACGATCGCCGCCGTGAGCGCCCTGCCGCAGCTCAATCCACGCATTCACCTGCCGCTGCAGTCGGCGAGCGATCCCGTCTTGCGCCGGATGAATCGCAAGTATACGGCCGCACAGTTCCACGAAAAGGTCGAACTCTTTCGGCGCTACCTTCCGGAGTGCGCGATCACGACCGACATCATCGTGGGTTTTCCGGGCGAGACCGACGACGACTTCGACCGAACGCTCGAATACGTGGCGCGGGGCACCTTTGCCAACGCGTACACGTTTCTCTATTCGGTGCGCCGCGGCACGCCGGCGGCGCGCTGGGAACAGGTGCCGCGAGAGATCGCTGCGGCGCGGTTCGCGCGTCTGGTGGACGCGCAGAACGCGGCCACGCGCGCCTATCACGACCGAAAGATCGGAACCGTCGTGCGTGTGTTGATCGCCGGCGAATCGAAGAAAGACGCCGCCAAACTCGCCGCCAAGACGCTCGACAACGTGACGGTCGTGGCGGCCAAGCCCCCCGACTACGACGAGGCATCGTACGCGCGCGAGCCATGGGTCGACGTCGAGATTTCGGCGGCCCACGTTTGGGGCTGCACCGGTACCATCGTACGGCGAGCGGCGCGATACGCCGAGCCGGGCACCGACGTGCGCCGCCCGGTCGTGAGCCTCCTGTAAGTCGCGGCGTGACGCTTTCGCGCGCTCTTGCGGCCGCATCGCTGGCGGCAGCGTTGGCCGCCTGCAACGGCGGGACGATGCGATCGATGCCGGCGGCGACGACGATTCTTTCGGGAACGCGCGCGCCGCATGGCGCGTCGTCATCGGTCGAATTCGTCGGGTTCTGGGAGTCGTGGTCGGACACGAACGAATTGGACGCGTTTTATCGCCTGGGTAGTGCACCGCGGCAAGTAACGACCGTCGACGTCGCCTTCAGCGTTGCGGACAGCAACCAGATCTCCGACCCGCAAAACACCTATCCGCTGCGGCCGGGCGCGCGGCGCATCCACGCTCGCGGCGGAAAGGTCCTGCTCTCGTTTGGGGGCGCCACGTCGAACTTCGGAATCACCGATCCGAAGGAGTTCGTCAAGAACCTCAAGGCCTATCTCAAGGTCAATCCCGGGATTTACGACGGCTTCGATTTCGACGACGAGGTCATTCAAACGCGCACCGACGGGCGCCGTCAGCTGATCGACGTGCTGCAGGCCACACGGGCCGCGTTTCCCAAGGCGATCGTCACCTTCGATGCCGACTCGGCCGGTGCCGATCCGCACGTGGACCTGCCGAACTACTCCGGCGAGGATCGCCTGATCCTCAAAGAGGCCGGGGCCGCGATCGACTATGTAAACGTGATGGATTACGACCAATTCGGCTGGAAGCCGTCGACCGATCCAAGCTGCAGTTACGTTCCCGGCAGTCCCGACGACTGCTACCTGGACATCATGAACGAGTTTGCAAACGTACCGATGCGGGGCGGCGGGAAGTTTCCCAAGAGCAAAGTCGTCATGGGACTGATGATCGGTGAGGCCGACGACGGTTCGTTTCTCGCGCCGGATCAAACCGCGCAGTACGCAACCTGGGCGGCCGGCGCCGGTTACCATGGGATTATGATCTGGGACCTCGATCTGGACAATCCGCAGCCGCCGATGAACGGCACCGGCTACCCCAAGGGCACGTACGTCAAGGCCATCGGCGCCGCGCTGGGAACGTAACTGCCCGGGCCGGTGAAGGATATCGGGGCGGCGCTCGGCACTCTACTCGAGTGAGCGGGAACGCCGCCAAGTATTCGCCGATGCTGGAGCAGTACTTCGGGATGAAAAGCAAACATCCCGAAGCCGTGCTGTTGTCGCGCGTCGGCGACTTCTACGAGGCCTACGGCGAAGATGCCGAGACGATCGCGCGCGCACTGCAAATCGCGCTGACGAGCAAGGAGGCGGGGAGCGGGCGGCGCGTTGCGATGGCCGGCGTCCCGCATCACGCGCTCGCGCAGTATCTCGCGCGTCTGGTCGCGCAGCGTTTCATCGTGGCGCTGGCGGAGCAGTTGGAAGTTCCTCAACCCAACAAGCTGGTGCACCGCGACGTCGTGCGACTCGTGACTCCGGGCACGCTGATCGAAGATCAACTGCTGGACGGCAAACAAAACAACTATCTCGCTGCGATTGCCTCGATCGAAGGGACCTTCGCGATCGCATACGCCGACGTTTCGACCGGTTTCTGCTCCGCAACCGCACTGTCGGGCGCGGACTCTTACGAAGAACTGCTGGCGGAACTCGGCCGGATCGGTCCGGCGGAAATCGTGGCCGACCTGCCCGCCGACCTGCGGGCGACGATGGCGACCGCGATCGAGGCAATCGGGGCGCGCTTGGCCGCGCTGCCGCTCGGGCTGGTCGAGAGCCGTCCGCGGGGCGCGCTCGAGGGCTTTTCGCACGACGAATCGCTGGCCATCGCTCGCGCTCTCGACGCGCTCGGGTCGTTCGTCAAGCGCACCGGTCTCGCCAAGCCGGCGACGGCGCGCGACGATGCCCGCACGAGCGCACTGCAGCGGCCCGAACTGTACCGCCGCCAAACCTTCCTCGCGCTCGACCCGGCTACGCGAAAGCATCTGGAGCTGACGCGCTCGCAGGGACAGAATCCGCGCGCGACCCTGCTCGCGACGCTGGATCGCTGCGCGACCGCAATGGGATCCCGAATGTTGGCGCGCTGGATCCTGGCCCCGCTGGTCGATCGTTCGAGACTGATGGCGCGCCAAGATGCGGTTGCCGTTCTGCTCGGCGAACACGCGCGGCGCGAGGCGATGCGAGAACTGCTCAAAGCCTCGTTCGACCTGGAGCGCATCGCGCAGAGGGTACGATTTCGCCGCGCCCTTCCCCGCGATCTGGCGTCGCTGCGACGAACGCTGGAAGGGCTCCACCCGCTGCGCCAAATCGCGCCCGCACCGATCGCTCCGCTGCTCGACCGGATTGCGGATTTTTCGGACTTGCTCGAGGATTTGCATCGGACGCTGGTCGAGGATCCGCCGGCGCAGCTCGCCGACGGCGGCGTCATTCGTCCGGAGGCAAACGCAGAGTTGGCGGAGTGCGCGAGCTTGCGTACGGACGCGCGATCCAAACTGTCGGAACTCGAGGAGCGCGAGCGATCGCGAACCGGGATCAAATCGCTCAAGATCAAGTATGCGAGCGCGTTCGGGTACTCGATTGAAGTCGGGCGCACGCATGCGGGCGCGGTTCCGCCGGAGTACGTGCGCAAGCAGACGCTGACGACCGGCGAACGATACGTTACGCCCGAGCTCAAAGAGTTGGAATTGGCGATCGGGACGGCGCAGGCACGCCAAGAGCGTCTCGAGCAGTCGCTGTTCGAGGCGCTCGTCGAACGCGTCGCCGCGCGCACCGACGAACTCTTGCGCGCCGCCGACGCGATTGCCGAGCTCGACGTCTTGGCGGCGCTCGCGCAGTGCGCTGCCGAGCGCGGGTACGTCCGCCCGCTCTTCAGCGACGAGAGCGAGGTGACGATCGAAGAAGGACGCCACCCCGTGATGGAAGCGGTCCTGCAGACCAGCGTCGTGCCCAACGATCTCGCGCTGCGAGCGGACGGGCAGCGGTTCATACTGCTGACCGGTCCCAACATGGGCGGCAAGTCAACGTACCTGCGCCAAGCGGGGTTGTTGACGATCATGGCGCAAATCGGATCGTTCGTTCCAGCTCGAGCGATGCGGCTGGGTGTGGTCGATCGAATTTTTACGCGGATTGGAGCCGGCGACGACTTGACGTCGGGGCAGTCGACGTTCTACATGGAAATGGCCGAGGCGGCAAACATCCTGCGCCGCAGCACGGCGCGTTCGCTGCTGTTGATCGACGAGGTCGGACGCGGTACCGGCACGCTCGACGGCCTGTCGATCGCCCAGGCGATCTGCGAGTTTTTACTCGGTCAGGAACGCCGCGCGCCGATGGTGCTGTTTGCCACCCATTTTCACGAGCTGTGCTCGCTGGCCGAACATTGGAATCTCGTCGCAAACTATCACATCACGGCGGTTGAAAATACCGCTCGCGGTGGCGCGCCGGTTTTCTCGCACCGCGTTCAGCCGGGCAGCTCGTCGCGATCGTTCGGCATCGAGGTCGCGAGGATGGCGGGCCTGCCGGCAACCGTGATCGAGCGCGCGCAGGAAATCGCCGACGCACTCTCCGGAAACGCCGACGTCGAAGCGCAGGTTCCCTTGCGCAAGAGCGTGGCGAAGGCGCCCGCGCCGGAGCGTCAACTCTCGTTTCTGCAAACCGAGTGAGCTCCGGCGCAACGACCGTGCGGATTCGCGAACTCGACGCCGAAACGATCGGCCAAATCGCCGCCGGCGAGATCGTGGAGCGGCCCGCATCGGTGGTCAAGGAGCTGGTCGAAAATGCCGTCGACGCCGGTGCGCGGCGCGTTACGGTGACGATCGCACGCGGCGGGAGCGAGGCGATCGAAGTTATCGACGACGGCCGGGGGATTGCCGCGGACGACCTGGTGCGAGCCGTGCGCCGCCACGCCACCAGCAAACTCGGCAACGCGTCCGACCTGACGTCGATCGCGACCCTTGGGTTTCGCGGCGAAGGGCTGGCGTCGATTGCAGCGGTCGCTCGGCTCGAGATCGTTTCGCGCGAACCTCACGCCGCGATCGGATCGCGCATCAGCGCGTTCGGCGAGCGGGTTGGCGTGGTCGAACCGGCGGCCGCCCCGGTGGGAACGCGCGTCCGCGCGACGGGATTGTTCGAGAACGTGCCCGTTCGGCGCGAGTACTTGCGCTCTCCAAGCGCCGAATTCAATCGGATATCGACCTGGCTCTCGAGCTTCGCGCTGGCCTACCCAGAGGTCGCGTTCACGTTGCGCCACGACGGCAAAGACGTTTGGGTCATGCCGAATACCGACGATCCTCACGAACGTTTGGCGATGGTTTTCGGCCGGACGGCGGCCGGCGAGCTGCTGCGGCTCGATGCGGGCGCCGCTTCGACGATCGACGGCCGCCTGCGGGGTTTCGTCAGCGCGCCGGGTTCGGATCGTCCCGACCGGCGCATGCAGCTGTTGTTCGTGAACGGACGCTTATTACGCAGCGCGCTGATGGCGGGGGCATGGACGGCGGCGTACTCGACGTTTGCGATGACGGGCCGCCACCCGTACGGCGTCGTCTTCCTCGAGCTGCCGCCCGGGCACGTGGACGCGAACGTGCATCCGACCAAGAGCGACGTTCGGCTGCGCTTCGGCGCGCAGGCGTTCGACGCGGTGCGGCGAGCGATGACCGCGACGCTGCAGGCGGATGCGGCGCGGCGTTTTCGCGAGCGCACCGCAGGGTGGCCAAGTGCGGGCTTTTCGGCTGCGCCGCCCGAGATCGACGCCGGTCTCGCGCACGTCGAGTCGTTGTTCGGCCAGGTCGCCGGCGATCCCGATGCGGTGCCCGGCGGACGCCTGCGCGTCTTGGCCCAACTGCATCGGACCTACATCCTCGCCAGCGACGGCGAAGGCTTGCTGCTCGTGGACCAGCATGCCGCGCACGAGCGAATCGCCTACGAGAGCATCGTGCAGCGAGCGTCCACGCGCGCTCCCAGCGAGCCGCTGCTCGTGCCGTTGCCCATCGAGCTCGACGGCGAGCGAAGCGCCGCGTTAGAGCGCAGTCTCGACGCGCTGCGCGAAGGAGGCTTGCAGGTCGAAGCCTTCGGAGAGCGTGCGTACCGGATCGTCGCGACGCCCGCCGGCTACGGCGCGCGACCGTTCGATTTGGCGGGGTTTCTCGACGACCTGAGCGCCGACCCGAGACAGCGCGGGGTGCGCGAGCGGATTTGGGCGTCGCTCGCGTGCCACTCGGTTACCGTCGCGGGCGAGCGACTCGACCCCGACGAGATGACGACGCTGCTCGATCGGCTGCACGCGTGTGCGAACCCGATGCATTGTCCCCACGGGCGGCCGACGATGGTGCGCTTGGGACCCGACGAGATCGCACGCATGTTCAAACGTGTCTAAGGGCGCGTCGCCGGAGGCCGTTTTGCTGCTCGCGGGCGCGACTGCCAGCGGGAAGACCGAACTCGCGATCGAGCTGGCGCGCCGCTTCGACGCCGAGATTGTCGGAGCCGATTCGCGTCAAATCTATCGCGGCATGCCGGTCGGCACGGCGATGCCGACGGCCGAACAACTCGCGGCCGTCCCGCATCATTGCGTCGACTTTCTCGATCCATCCCAGCGTTATTCTGCCGCTCGCTACGTGCGCGATGCCACGAACGCCATCGAAGCGATCCATCGGCGCGGAAAACGCGCGATCGTCGTCGGAGGTACGGGCTTTTACCTGCGGGCACTAACCGGAAGCGTTGCGCTGGCGCCGCAGTACGACGAAGCGTTACGGCGGCGGCTCGCCGGCGAGGCGATCGTCCATCCACCCGAGTTCCTGCACGATTGGCTGGCGCATCGGGATCCACGCCGCGCCGCCGCGCTCCATCCCGGCGACGCGTATCGCGTATTGCGAGCGCTGGAAATCGCGCTGGTTCGGGACGGGATCGAGAACGAGCGGCCCGCGCGTACGCTCGCCGCGCAAGGCATCGGCCGGCTCCTCGTCTTTCTCGACGTTTCGCTCGAGGAACTCGACGCCCGCATCGAAGCGCGTACGGACCGGATGTTGGCCGACGGACTGGTCGAGGAAGCCGAACGCATCGGTGAGACGGCGGTCGCGGCTAGCGCGGTCGGATATCCGCAAGCACTCGCGTACCTGCGTGGCTGGACGACGGCCGCCGAATTGCGCGCGTCGCTCGCGCGCGCCACGCGCCGCTACGCGCGCCGTCAGCGCGCGTGGTTCCGCGGCGAGCACGAAACGACGTGGCTTGTGCCCGAAGCGGTCTCCGATGCCGTACGGGAGAAACTCGGCTGGCCTCAGAACGTCGTCTGATATGGCCGCAAGCCTTCAAGATGCGTTTCTCGCCGAATGCAAGCGCCAGGAGACGCTGGTGACGGTGTACCTCGTCAACGGCTTCCAGCTTCGCGGCGTCGTGAGAGGTTTCGACCCGTTTACCGTCCTGCTGGAGTACGAACGCAAAACGCACTTGGTATACAAACACGCGATTTCGACGATCTCTCCCGGGGCACAGGTTGGCTTGGAGCGCGCCGACGCAACGCCGGCCGACGAGGCTGCAGCGGCGCCCCAGCCGTGAGCCGCTCGCTCGCGGTGACGAAAATGCACGGCGCGTGCAACGATTTCGTCGTCGTAGACCTGCGCACCGAACGGATTGCATCGCTCGCGGCGTTCGCGCGCTGGGCGTGCGATCGTCGAACCGGCATCGGAGCCGACGGCGTGATCGCCATCGAAACGTCGACCGCCAACCGCTTCGCGATGCGCACCTTCAACGCCGACGGCAGCGAGGCCGAGATGTGCGGAAACGGTCTCCGTTGCGCGGCGCGCTGGCTCGACGAGGCGGGCGAAGGCGACGACCTGGAATTCGATACCGGCGCCGGCGTCGTTCGCACGCGCGTGATCGCGCGGGAGCCGGAGTATCTCGTTCGCGCGGTCGTCGGAACGCCGCAGATCGTCCCGTTTTCCGACGGCACCGTGGGCGCCGGATTCGCCGTCGACCTCGGAAATCCGCACCTCGTGTTTTTCCGCGAGAACGTGGACGGCTTCGATCTTAGCGCCGCCGCGGAACGCGTTGCTTCGGATCCGGCATTCCCGGCGGGTGCGAACGTGCACGTCGCTTCCGTGGCCGGCACGCGCACGCTGCGCGTGCGCCATTGGGAACGCGGCGTCGGCGTGACGCAAGCGTGCGGAACGGGCGCGGTCGCGTGCGCGACGGCGGGCATCGCCGCCGGTCTGGTCGTTTCGCCGGTGGAAACGCTCGCGCCGGGCGGACGCCTCGTGGTCGAATGGGACGGCCGAGGTGCGGCCGCACTCACCGGACCGGCGGCTCGCGTCTTCGACACGGACGTGCCCGTTGCGGCTGCGCTCGAGCGCTGACTCACCGAGCCCGACGCTGCGGAGCGCGCGCGAGGATGACGCCGAGGCTCTCGCCGCGTTGATGCTGCAACTGGGTTACGCCGTCTCGGCCGCGACGATCGCGCGGCGTCTGGCGGCTCGTGACGAGAGCCGCGAGGTATTCGTCGCCGAGACCGATGCCGGAATCGTCGGTTGGGCCGGCGTTTGCGTGCAGGAAGGTTTCGTGGACGGCCGGCAAGCCTGGATCGAAGGCCTCGTCGTCAACGAACGCAAGCGCGGCGCCGGCATCGGCGAGCGTTTGCTGGAACGGGCGGAAACCTGGGCGCGCGCGCGTGATTGCGACGCGATGCGAGTCCAGTCGAACGTGGTTCGCGAGCGCGCGCACGCTTTCTATCAGCGTCGAGGATACGTGAAACTCAAAGCGCAGTTCGCCTTTCGAAAAGCGTTATGATCGGACTAGCATACTGCGATTCACGCGCCCGAATCTACTACGACGAAGCGACGACGCCGCTGGCGGACGGCGGGATCGTTCGCGAAGTGACGCCCGACGAACTCGTGCCCGCGCCCGAAGGCACCGTGGAAGCGATGCTTCCCGGCCGGCGTTCGCTCACGACCGTCGGACCGGCCCGCGAAGGTTGCGCGCTCGCCGCGATTCTGCCGGCCGGGTATACGCGACTGCTCGTGCCGGCGTTCGTGAAGGACCGGGGCGCGCCGGACTTGCCGCTGTTCGGGTACACGTTCGCCTGCGTGGTCGACGACCGGCTGCACGTTGCCGCGATGAAGACCGATGAAAGCGAAGACTGGCGGCCGCGGTATTTCGCGCCGGGCGAACTCGAGGCGCTGCTCGACCGCCGCGTCGGCGAAGATCCGAATAACCGCGTCTTGATGCAAGTGGCGCTTTGCTCGCGGGAATACGGATGTTTTACCGCCCAAAACGTTTTTCTGGAGCGCGGGGAAGCGGCGCTTCCGGTTTCGCCGAAGTGCAACGCGCGATGCATCGGCTGCATCTCCGAGCAAGAGCCCGAGGCGCAGCTTTCGTCCCCGCAGGCCCGAATCGAGTACGAAGTTACCGCCGCGGAGCTAGCGCGCATTGGAATCCACCATCTCGAGCGGGTCGAGGACGGAATCATTTCCTTCGGACAGGGGTGCGAGGGCGAGCCGTTGTTGCGCTCGATCGCGATTGCGAAAAGCATCGAAGCGATTCGCGCGCGCCGGTCCAACGGCACGATCAACCTCAACACCAACGGCAGCATGCCCGAAGCGCTGGAACGCTGCATCGACTCGGGTTTGCAGGCGGTGCGCGTGAGCCTCAATTCCTTCCGCTCCGACGTCTACGCGGCGTACTATCGCCCGCAGGGATACGCGCTCGACGACGTGCTCGAATCGATCCGCCTAGCGGTACGGCGCGGCCTTCGGACTAGCCTCAATCTGCTGACCCATCCGGGCGTCACCGACGACGAAGAAGAAGTGGCGGCAATGGAGTCGTTCCTGGCGCACGTCCCGGTAGCGATGGTGCAGACGCGAACGCTCAACATCGATCCGCAATGGTATTTCGACGCGGTGGGACGGCCGCGGCGGCCGTTGGGAATGCGGCACGCGATCGAGACGATTCGCCGCCGGAGCACCGTCGGAAACTTCACGCACACTCACTAGGGAGCGTCGAAAGCTCATGGCGTCGGCGAAGGGAAGGCGGCAATCGCCGTTACGAACGCGTCGCCGTAGCGTTCGAGCTTCACGTCGCCGACCCCGGAAACGTTGCGAAAAGCGGTGAGGTTCGTGGGTTTTTCCGAAGCGAGCTGACGGAGCGTAGCGTCCGAGAAAACGACGTACGGCGGCACGCCTTGCGCGTCGGCCAGCCGCTTGCGCAACCCGCGCAACTGCTCGAATAGCTCGCTTTCGACCGGGCCGGCCTCGCGCGTACCGGCGACGGCCTTTCGCCTCTTTGTCTGTTTCCCGACGATCCGGGGTTTGGCGAACGCGAACTCGCGTCCGTCTCGTAGTGCGTTGCGGCCATCGCCGGTAAGGTGCAGCGTCCGGCGTTCGGGTTCCAGCTCCAGCCAGCCGGCCCGCAGCAGCTCCGAGGCCAGCGCGAGCCATTGATTCTTGTTGAACTCGGTTCCGATGCCGAAAGTCGAGAGCCGGTCGTGCCCTCGGGCGACGACTTTCTCGGTCGAGCGCCCCAAAAGGACGTCGATTAGATGGTGGGCGCCGGTTGCGTAACCGCTGTGCGCGCGCGCTCGATACACGCAGGACAACAGTTTGGCCGCCGCTACCGTGGCGTCGACGCGTTCGGGCGGCGCTAGGCAGTTATCGCAGTTGCCGCATTCTTCGGCGACGTTTGCATCGCCGAAGTAGCGAAGCAGAAATGCGCGCCGGCAGCCCGGTATGGCGACAAAATCCAATATCCCGCGAAGGAGGCGGTTCGCCCGTTCGCGTTCGCCGGCATCTTCGATCTGGGCGATGAAATGTCGCTGCTTGGCCGCATCGCCGCCGCTGAAGAGGAGCGCGCAGTCGCTCGGCAGACCGTCGCGGCCGGCTCGGCCCGTCTCCTGGTAATAGCCTTCGACGTTTTTTGGAACGTCGTAATGGACGACGTATCGGACGTTGGGTTTGTCGATTCCCATTCCAAACGCGATGGTCGCGCAAATCGCCCGAACTTCGTCGCGGACGAACAGCTCTTGATTGCGCGACCGCTGCACGGGCGTCATTCCGGCGTGATAGGGAAGCGCCGAAATGCCGGCGGCGGAAAGCCGCCGCGCCAGCCCTTCGGCCGACTGGCGAGAGGCGACGTAGACGATGCCGCTCTCGGTCGCCCGCGCCTGGCAGAAGGTCAGGAGTTGGGCGAACGGGTCGCGTTTTTCGAAAATGGCGTACCGGAGGTTGGGCCGGTCGAAGCCGGCGACGAAGCGGCGCGGCGAGCGCAGACGCAGATAGCGTTCGATGTCGTCGCGGACCCGCTGGGTTGCGGTGGCGGTAACGGCTGCGACGGGTACGCCGGGGAAGCGCTCGCGCAGCGAAGCGATTTGGCGGTATTCCGGCCGAAAGTCGTGTCCCCATTCGCTGACGCAGTGCGCTTCGTCGACGGCGATATGGCGCAAGTTCCATCGTTGCAGCTGCGCTTGGAACTCGGGTAGGACGGTGCGTTCGGGCGCGGCGTAGAGCAGGCGGTAGTCGCCCCGGTCCAGGGCGGCGATTCGCTCGCCGGCCGTGCGCGCGTCGAGCGAGCTGTTCAGAAACGTCGCCGCGACGCCGTTAGCGAGCAGCCCGTCGACCTGGTCTTTCATCAACGCGATCAGCGGGGAGATCACGAGCGTTAGGCCGGGCGCGATCAGGGCGGGAAGCTGATAGCAAAGCGACTTTCCGCCGCCCGTCGGCAGGAGCGCGAGGACGTCGTCGCCGTCGAGCGAGGCTCGAACGATTTCGCGCTGCAGCGGACGAAACGAATCGTACCCAAAGTAGCGTTCGAGCGCGCTATCGGGCGTCATTGGCTCCACAGTCCCATCTTCACGGGCGCTCGCGCCAATCCCCATGGAAGGCGCGTCAGTTCATGAACGAGAGGCCGGTTCCGACGTAGTGCTGCTTTTGCCCGTTTATCGGGGTCGGTGAGAAGCCGTACTCGACGTCGAACTGCACGTGCGGCCCGAAGTCGCGCGCGTAGATGAAGTCGACGAAACTCTTCGATCCAAGGTTCGGGCCGGCTTGCGTAAAATACGCGTACTCCGCGCTGATTTGCGATGGTCCGCCGGGCAGCGCGGCGCTGACGAGCAGCGTCGGCGTGAAGGCGAAGTACGATTGCGGGACCCCCGCCGCGTTATAGGCGCTGAAGGCGTTGAAGCCAAGCGTCCCGGAGACGCTGAACTCGGAGCTGAGCGTATACCCCCAGTTGAAGTTTCCGGTGTATTGTGCGTTCCCGGCGCTGAATGGCGTCGCGCCGGTCGGAATCGTCACGACCGCGTTGATTCCCCATAGCGCGTTGGACGTGTAACCGAGTTCGTATTTTGCGCCGATGGCGAGATCGCTCAGGCCCGCATTCGCGACGCCGCCGACGGACGAGCGATTTTCGGTAACCGGCCCGACCTCGAAATCGAGGTGCGGGTCGAAGGTCCCGAACCGAATCAACGACTGCGGATACGAGGCGGTGTTGCCGCCGCCGGGGCCGGTCGTCACGGTGTTCGTGTAGCCGTTCTCGATGTCGGCGTGACCGGTTCGAACCGTACAAACGCCCGTCCCGAAGCTCGGACGGTTGACGATGGAGAGGATCGAGCCGCACGGATCGGCGGGGGCGGAAGCGGTTGCGACCGGTGAGGGCGTTGGGGACGGGGTTGCGGGTGCGTCTTGCGCGTCGGCAACGGTCCCCGCGAGCGCGAGCGCTCCGGCGAACGAGACGAGCGCAAAAAAACGGCGGGGCACGATCATGCTGAAGCTCCTGATGGCGTGGATATCCTACACCAGCCGGGTATTCTGTCAACCGTCCGTTCGGATCATCCATTCGGCGGATGGCAGGAGCGGGTCGAGAGGGCGTACCCTGGAGTCGTGCTCGAACTCGAAATTATTGCGCTCTCGATCGTCTTCTTCGTTATCTTAGACTTGTACGTTCTGGGATGCGAGAAGATTTAACGCCATGCCGTTCGACGACGCACTCGGAATCGCTCTCACGGTTGCCGGCCTCGCCTATCTGATATTCGCGATGCTGCGCCCCGAGAAGTTTTAGCGCGGGAGCCGGCAATGACCGCGATCGGTTGGCTGCAAGCCGTCATCTTCTTTTTAATCGTTTTGGCGCTGACCAAACCGATCGGCCTCTACATGGTGCGCGTCTTCGAAGGCGAGCGGACCTGGCTTTCACCGATATTGCGGCCGCTCGAGTCGCTGATCTACCGGTTGAGCGGCGTGCGTGAAAACGAGGAAATGCCGTGGTACGCGTACGCGCTGTCGATGCTGGCCTTCTCGGCGATCGGACTCGTCTATCTGTACGTGCTGCTGCGCACCCAGAAGTGGCTGCCCTTCAACCCTCAGCACTTCGACAACATGAGCGTCGACCTCGCCTGGAACACCGCCGTCAGCTTCCTCACGAACACGAACTGGCAGTTCTACTCCGGCGAAAGTACCATGAGCTATCTCTCGCAGATGGCGGGCCTGGCTTGGCACAACTTCGTTTCCGCGGCGGTTGGTATTGCGATCGCGGTCGCGGTGGTTCGGGGGCTGGTTCGGACTAACGTAAAGACGCTCGGAAATTTCTGGGTCGACCTCACGCGCTGCTCGCTCTATATCCTTTTACCGGTTTCGATAGTGGTCGGGCTCTTCTTCGTCTCGCAGGGCGTCCCGCAGAATTTTCACGCATACCAAGACGTCAAGTCGCTCGAAGGCTTCACGCAAGCCATCACCGGCGGTCCGATGGCTTCCCAAGAAGTCATCAAAGAGTTCGGCACGAACGGGGGCGGATTCGTCAACGCGAACTCCGCGGCGCCCAACGAGAACCCGAATCCGCTGACCAACTTGGTCGAAATGCTGCTGATATTTTCCCTAGGCGCCGGCTTGACGTACGTGTACGGCAAGATGGTGAAAGATACGCGACAAGGCTGGGCCATTTTTTCGGCAATGGCTTTCGTGTTCTTCGTCGGTTTTGGAACGGCGTATTGGGCCGAAGCGGCCGGTAATCCGATCGTCCATCAGCTGGGAGTCGCCGGCGGGAATATGGAGGGGAAGGAGTGCCGGTTCGGAGTCGCGGCTTCGGCACTCTTTGCCACCGTCACGACCGACACGTCCTGCGGCGCCGTCAACGCCATGCACGACTCGCTCATGCCGCTAGGCGGCCTCGTCCCGTTGGTCAACATGCAACTTGGGGAGATCGTCTACGGCGGCGTCGGCAGCGGCCTTTACGGGATGATCGTCTTCGTCGTGCTGACCGTCTTTATCGCCGGATTGATGGTTGGGCGTACTCCGGAATACCTGGGCAAGAAAATCGAGCGCCGCGAGGTTCAGTTTGCGATTCTCGCGGTGCTCGTCACGCCGGTGCTCTGCCTCGTGCCGACCGCAGTCGCCGCCATCGTTCCGGCGGGGCTCGCGACGCTGAACAACGCCGGCCCGCACGGCTTTTCGGAAATTCTCTACGCGTTCACGTCGACCAACGCGAACAACGGCTCGGCGTTCGCCGGCTTGGGTTCGAGTTTGTTTTACAACTTGACGACCGGCGCGAACATGATGTTGGGGCGGTTCACGGTCGCGATTCCCGCACTGGCGCTCGCCGGCGCGCTGGCCGGCAAGCAAGCCGTCCCCGAAAGCGTCGGAACCTTCACGACGCGTTCCCCGATCTTCGTCGCGTTGCTGATCGGCGTAATCGTCATCGTCGGCGCGCTCACGTTTTTACCGGCCGATGCGCTCGGCCCGATCGTCGAACACCTCTTCTTGATGCAAGGAAAGACGTTTTAAGAGTGCTGTCAGCTCGCCGTTTGGAACGCCGCCCCAAGGCGCGCCCGTTGCTCGACCGGACGATCGTCGTCCGGGCGCTCGGAGATTCGTTCGCGAAACTCGATCCCCGGTGGCAAGTGCGAAATCCGGTGATGTTCGTCGTCGAAGTCGGCGCACTCGTCACGTCGTATTTCTTCCTGCGGGATCTCGTCCGGCATACGGGTTCGGCCGGTTTCGATTGTGCCATCTCCGCCTGGCTGTGGTTTACCGTGCTGTTCGCGAACTTCGCCGAGGCGATGGCCGAGGGACGCGGCAAGGCGCAGGCGGACTTCTTGCGGCGCACCAAGTCCGACGCGACGGCGCGGATGCTCCTGGAGGAGGGCAAGGAAGAAGTCGTACCCAGCAGCAGGTTGCGCAAGGGCGATCGTTTCGTCGTAACGGCCGGAGAGATCATCGCTGCCGACGGCGACGTGCTCGAGGGCGCGGCGAGCGTCGACGAATCCGCGATCACGGGCGAATCGGCGCCGGTCGTTCGCGAGTCGGGAGGCGACCGCAGCGCCGTCACCGGCGGAACTCGGGTGCTGTCCGATCGGATCGTCGTCCGCGTGACGGCCAATCCGGGAGAAAGTTTTCTCGATCGGATGATCTCGCTGGTTGAGGGAGCTCAGCGTCAGAAGACACCCAACGAAATAGCGTTGTCGATCCTGCTCGCGGGGTTGACGATCATCTTCGTGATCGCCGTCGCGACGCTGGCGCCGTTTTCACTCTACGCCGGCCAGGCACAAAGCGTCACGGTGCTCATCGCCCTGCTCGTGTGCCTCATTCCCACGACGATCGGCGGCCTGCTGTCGGCGATCGGAATCGCCGGTATGGACCGCGTCATGCAGCGCAACGTGCTGGCGATGAGCGGGCGCGCGGTCGAAGCGGCCGGCGACGTCGACACGCTGTTGCTCGACAAGACCGGGACGATCACGCTGGGAAATCGTCAAGCCGTCGAGATGATCGCCGCCCAGGGCGTCGATCCCAAAGACCTCGCGCGGATGGCGTATCTTTCGTCGCTGGCCGACGAGACGCCGGAAGGCCGCTCGATCGTCGCGCTCGCACGCGAACGCGGATCGGGCGACGGGGAGCCGGCGGGCGCGACGTTCGTGCCGTTCAGCGCGTACACGCGGATGAGCGGACTCGACATGGCCGACGGATCCTCAATTCGAAAAGGGGCTCCGGATTCGGTACTCGCGTGGGTGCGCGAGCGGGGCGGCAACCCCTCCGCCGAGCTTTCTCCGGAGATCGATCGCATCGCTCGCAGCGGCGGAACGCCGCTGCTCCTGGCACGCGACGGCGTCGTGCTGGGCGTGATCTACCTCAAAGACATCCTCAAACCGAACATGCGCGAGCGTTTCGAACGGATGCGGGCGATGGGTATCCGCACCGTGATGATCACCGGCGACAACCCATTGACCGCGGCGACGATCGCGAAGGAGGCCGGCGTCGACGATTTCTTGGCGGAGGCAACGCCCGAAACGAAGATGGATTTGATCAAGCGCGAGCAAGTGTCGGGCCGGCTGGTCGCAATGACCGGCGACGGCACGAACGATGCCCCCGCTTTGGCGCAAGCCGACGTCGGCGTTGCCATGAACTCGGGAACGCAGGCGGCAAAGGAAGCCGGGAACATGGTGGACCTCGATTCGGATCCCACCAAGCTCATCGAGGTCGTCGAAATCGGCAAGCAGCTGCTGATGACGCGCGGAGCGTTGACGACGTTTTCGATTGCAAACGACGTCGCCAAGTATTTTGCCATCTTGCCGGCGATGTTTGCGATCGCCTACAAGCCGATGGAACTGCTCAACGTCATGCGGCTGAATACGCCGCAAAGTGCGATCCTCTCGGCCGTGATCTTTAACGCGCTGATCATCGTCGCGCTGATTCCGCTCGCGCTGCGGGGCGTAAAATACGCGCCGCAAGGTGCCAATGCCGTCCTTTTCCGGAACGTCATGCTCTACGGCGTCGGCGGTATCGTCGTTCCGTTCATCGGAATCAAACTGATCGATATGATCCTTGGCGCTCTGCATCTGACGTAGGATTCAAATCATGCTTCGACACTTCGGCACCGCACTACGCATCACGATCGTCAGCATCGTCTTGCTGGGTCTGATCTATCCGCTAGCCATGACCGGAGCCGCACAAGCCCTGTTCGCGAGGCAGGCAAACGGATCGCTCGTGACGGTCGACGGGCGGGTGGTCGGCTCGTGGATCGTCGGACAGCTTTGGACCAAGCCGCAGTATTTCCACGGCCGCCCGTCGGCCGCCGGCAAGGGCTACGACCCTACGGCGACGGGCGGGACGAATCTCGGCCCCACCTCGGCCAAGCTGATGAAATCGATCAAACTCGCGATCGCGCAACTCGAGAAAGAGAATCCCGATGCGATCGGGCCTCCGCCGATCGACTTGGTGACCTCGAGCGCGAGCGGTATCGACCCCGACATCACGCCCGAGGCCGCGTATTGGCAGGTCCCGCGCGTTGCGAAAGCGCGTCACGCGACGCCGGATTCGGTGCGCGCCCTCGTTGCCAAGTCCGTGCAAGGGCGCGAGTTCGGCTTCCTCGGCGAACCGCACGTCAACGTCCTCCAGCTGAATCTCGCCCTCGACGGATTGCGCCCCAACTAGCTTCCGGTCTTTTCTGGAAATTGCCGTAGCCCCACGAGCGAGCCGTTGGGGTCCTTGACGGCGGCGACCAGCAATCCATAGGCGACGTCGGTGATCTCTCGCACGACCGTGCCGCCCGCGGCTACGAGCGCTTGCACGCTGGCCGCGATGTCGCTCACCGTCCAGTAGGCAAGTCCGCCCGCTTCGCTTTTATCTGGGCCTGGAACGAGGCCGATTTCCATATCGCCGCTCTTGTAGCCCACGTACCTGGGTGAATCGGCATAGGGGTCGGAACCGATGAGCTCGCCAAAGAACCGCTTGGCTTTGTCCATGTCGGCAACGGTATAGGTGATAAGGGAGACGTCCTTCACGATTTCATACTCCTTCTATCCCTATGACCGATCGAGCGCGGCGAAACGTGACGGGCGTCCGGGGAGGCGAATCGTGAAGGATGCGGAGTGGCTCGCGGAGCGCTTTGAGGCGGCTCGGCCGCGCTTACAGCGGATTGCGCGACGAATATTGGGATCGGCTGCAGAATCCGACGACGCGCTGCAGGAAAGTTGGCTGCGCATCAGCCGCGCGGACGTTGCGGGCGTTGCGAATCTCGAAGGCTGGCTCACGACGGTCGTTGCGCGCGTCTGCCTCGATGGCCTGAAGCGGCGCGACAGCCGGCGCGAGCAGTTGACGCCGGACGATCCGCGTCGCGACGTTGCCGCAATCGCCCCCGGCGAACGCCCTGAAGAAGAAGCGATGCTCGCCGACTCGATCGGCGTGGCCATGCTGATTCTGCTCGATGCGCTGCCGCCGGCAGAGCGCGTTGCATTCGTGCTGCACGACATGTTCGACGTGCCCTTCGATGACGTCGCCGCGATCGTCGGAAGGACGCCCGAGGCCGCGCGCCAGCTGGCAAGCCGCGCGCGCCGCCGGGTGCGCGGCGCATCCGCGGACCACGACGCCGTGACGCAGCGGCACGACGAACTCGTGCGCGCGTTTCTCCAAGCCTCACGGTCGGGAAACTTCTCGGCGCTGCTCGCGTTGCTCGATCCGGGAGCAACGCTTCTCGCGGATGCGGCGGTGGTGGCGATGGGGGGTGCTGCGTACTGGCAGAACGATCGGCTGCAGGCCGGTATCGAAGGTGCAGATGCCGTTGCGCGAGCGTTCTCGGGACGCGCGCGCGCCGCGCAACCCGCATTCATCGACGGCGAACCGGGGGCGGTGTGGATGCATGCGGGCGAGGTTCACGTTGCGTTCCGCTTTAGGATAACCGGCGATCGCGTCACAGCGATCGAGCTCGTTGCCGATCGCGCCGCGCTCGCGCGGTCCGTCATCGCTAGTCCTCCGGAACGAGGCTGACGCTGGTTTTGGGTGGGGTTAGCACGAGCAGCTCCCGGGCGCCGGCATCGAGCAGCCGCCGAGCAAACGAGACCGGATGGAGGCGGGGCCAGCGAGAGTGGCGCGTGGTCCCGGCGAGCGCGATCGTCGTCTCCGGCTTCGCCCGTGCGATTTCCAGCAGCCGTTCCGGGACGTCGGCGGCGACCTCTTCGATGAACTCGACGTTGGTCTTGCGGGCCTCGTTCCGTAATGCGTCGACGGCTGTCCGATCCACGCGTTCCTTCAAGCCGGTGACGTGGGCAATTGCGAATTCGATCGCTAGGCGGGCGGCGATGCGTCCGGCGCGTGAAATCGTTTGCAAATCGGCGTCCCGCGAATCGACCGCCAGCAGGATGCGCTCGAACGGAGAGGCGATCCGCTCGCGGTAGCGGGCGTGAAGGGCCTCGCGCAGTGCCAATTCGCGCAGCGCAAACAAGTTTTCGGTTCGAAAGAAGTTCGCCAGCGCGACTTCGACGCGCTCGGGCGGGTAGATCTTTCCGTCGCGCAGTCGCTGGCGCAACGTTTCAGGGGTGACGTCGATGAGAATTACTTCGTCTGCGAGCGAAAGGATGCCGTCGGGCAACGTCTCGCGCACGACGGTGCCGGTGAGCCGCCGCACCGTGTCGCCGAGTCCTTCCAGATGCTGGATATTCAACGTCGTGATAACGTCGATACCGGCACGGAGCACCGCCAAGACGTCGTAGAAACGCTTTGGTGCGATCGAGCCGGGCGCGTTCGTGTGCGCGAGTTCGTCGATCAACGCCACTCGCGGTCGTCGCGCGATCAGCGCCTCCCGGTCGAACTCCCGGTACGTGATCCCCTGTTCGACGACGACCCTCGGGGGAAGGATCTCCAAGCCGTCGAGCAGCTCGATCGTTTCCTTGCGGCCGTGCGTTTCGACGAAGCCGGCGACGACGTCGATCCCTTCGTCGCGCAGTTGGTGGGCCCGGTCCAGCATCGCATACGTCTTGCCGGCGCCCGCCGCAGCGCCGAGGTAGACCGTGAGCCGCCCGTAACCGACGCGCAAGCGATCGCCGGCCGTTTGCGAGTACGGCGAGCGGGCCGGATTCTCGCCCAAGTACGTTTGCTCCGCGCCTACTACGAAGAGGTCGTAAGGAAGCGGCGTATTTGCGAGCTTTGCGGCCGCCCGGCCGCTAGGAAGCGCGACCAAGGCTGCGCGCAACGTCCCCCCGGCAACGCTCGTCGGGGCGACCGGTCCGAGCAGGATCTCGCCGCCGAGGGCACGCGCGATCGGTTCGAGTTGCGTTCGGTCCACGCCGGCCGCCGGCACGATTTCGAGCGCCAGGTCGAGCGCGTGAGCGATTGCCGCCGTTCGTTTGAGGAATGATGCCGTATCGATTTGGGGGTAAACGAATGCCGCCGCCATCGAACTGCGTCCGGCTTTGACCGCGGGCAGGGTCAGGTTGTCGAACGGTGCGCAGCAACAGTTCGCGTAACATGTAGAGCGTTTGTTCTTTGAACACGCCGTTGAGGGCGAAATCGACGTCTTGGTCGTTCACGATTTTGCCTGCGCGAACGCGGCTTCGCAACAAGTGCGGAGACACGTCGAGCGCGACTACTTCATCGGCGGCCTGCAAAAACGACAGCGGAACGATTTCGCGCACGGGATACCCGACCAGCGCCTCGGCGGTTGGCGCGACCGTTTCGAGGTGTGCGATGTTGAAGGCGCCGATCACGCCGATCCCGCGCTCGCGCAGTGCGAGCGCGTCCTGCCACCGTTTCGCACGAGCGGCGCCGTTGAGGTTCTCGTGCGCCAGTTCGTCGAGCAGCAGCACGTCGGGCTTTTCGCGCAGCGCGGCGTCGAAATCGAAGTCCTCGAAGAGCTGGTCGCCGATCTTTACGCGGCGCGGCGGGACACGGGGCAGGCTGGCTGCCGCGCTCTCGAGATCCGGTCGCCCCTTCGTCTCGATCCAGCCGATCGCGACGCGTTTGCCGCCGGCCTGCAGTCGCCGCCCGTCCTCGAGCAAACGCCGCGTCTTTCCGGCGCCGGGAGCGCTCGCAACGTAGACGACGAGACGCGCGCGGCCTCCGAGCTCGCGAAGAAGCTCTTCGGCCTTGGCGGTACGATCCATCGCTTCGCGGGTTCGCGCGCCCGGCAAGGCGCCCCCGCCCCAGCGCAGAAGGCCGTTTCGATGGCCCTGCTCTGCTACGCGTTGTTGGTCGTCGCGTGGGTTGTCGAACCTGTTGACGCCGCAGCTCTTCGTTGCGGCAATTCTGCTCAACGGACCGATCGCGCTCAGCAGCCTCGCACTCCGAAGCCGGCTGACTGCCGGGCTGGTCGTGGCGGCGGAGATTGCGAACCTCGTCGCTGGTTACACGAACGGCGTACAGGCGGGCTTCCGATGGGATGGCGTTGCGATCGGCAATCGCCTTCTGGCCGCCGCGTCGTTCGTGTTGGTTGGATACTTAAGCGTTAGAACGCAAGAATACGCGCGCGAAGCGGGCGTCTCCGCAGGGCGAATGCGACAGGTCGAGATCGAGAAGGCCTTGCGCGAGGCGACTCGCCGGGTTCGGGAAACGCTTAACGTCGAACTCGTCCAGCGTGCGATCCTGCGTGAATCGCTGCGATTGCTGGGAGCATCTTCGGCGAAGCTGATCGTGCGCGATTCGGCGTTCGAACTTCCGCTCACGCTCGCCTACGCTCGGGACGACCGCGACGTCACCGTCGAACGGAAGGCGCTTTCGATGGAGATCAGCTCCTTGGCGCAGCGTGCCCGCGAAAGCGGCGGCGTGGTTCGCGTAACGCGCGACGACGCTCTCGGGCGCCTGACGCTCGACGCGCTCGGGTCGCGCGAAGCGCTGGTTGCGGCAATTCTTCCGGCCGGATCCGGTGCCGACTACGTGCTCGTCGAGCTGGCGGCCGAGGATGCGAATTTCGCACCCGATGGGCTTGCGGCCATGCAGACGTTTGGCGAGCAAGCCGGCATCGCGCTCGAACAAGCCCGGCTATTCACCCAACTCGGCGAGCGTAACGACGAGATTGCCAGGCAAAAAGACGAACTGGGCCGCCGCAGCGACGTCATCCGCGATATCGTTTACGCCTTGGCACACGATCTGCGAACCCCGCTGGCGGCGGCCGACGTGACCATGAAACAGGCGCTGGGTGGGGCTTACGGCGAGTTGCCCGAACGCTATGCGGGGATTTTGCGGGCCACCGTCGCCGCCAACGAAGAGGAGCGCCGGATCGTCGAAACGCTCCTGCTTGTCGCCCGCTACGAAGCCGGCGAGGAATCGCACGTCCGCGAGACGGTCGACTGCAGCGCGCTCCTAACGCGAGCCGTCGAAGAAATGCAGCCCGTGGCCGAAGTCAACGGCATCGCGCTGCACGCCGACATTCCAAACGACGCGCTCGACGTTACCGGCGACCCGATTGAAATCCGTCGCGCCGTTCTCAACTTGATCGCCAACGCGATCGCGGCGACGCCCGAACGCGGGACCATCCTCGTTCGCGGTTCCCGGTCGGACGGCAACGTGGTCCTGTCGGTCTCCGACGATGGGTACGGAATCCCGGAGGAACGCCGCGCGAGCCTGTTCGCGCGATTCGGCGGCGTTCGACCCGGGGGGGGAACCGGCTTGGGGTTATACATCGTGCGCCGAATCGCCGAAAAACACGGCGGGAGCGCCGCCTTCTCGCCGCGAGAGCCGAAAGGCAGCGAATTTAGCATGACCCTGCCGAGCGATTCAGCATGAACGAGAAGCGTCCGCGAGTCGTCGTCGTCGAGGATCACGCGCTGACGCGCGCCGGCCTGCGAACGACGCTCGAATCTTTTTGCGACGTCGTTGGGGAGGCCGCCGACGGGTTGGCCGGGTTAGCGACGATTCTGCGGGAACGACCGGACGTCGCGGTCATCGATATCGGAATACCGGGGCTCGACGGCATCGCGCTGACGCAGCGGGTCCGCATCGATTCGCCCAATACCCACGTGGTCATCGTTACCATGGTCGACGTCGAAGAAGAAGTGCTCGCGGCCCTGGCCGCCGGCGCCGACGCGTACTGCTTGAAGTCTTCGCCCCCGGAGCGCATTGCGGACGCCGTTCGGATTGCCGCCGACGGCGGCGCTTTTTTCGACCCTCAGATTGCGCACGTCGTCTTGTCTCGTTTTCCGTCGGGTTCGAAAGGCGCGGCGCAACCGTCGCCGCTGACGCCGCGCGAAACCGAAGTCTTACGTTTGATCGCCGAAGGCCGAGGCAATCAGGAGATCGGCGATCGGTTGTTTATCGGGCTGGGAACGGTGAAAGGGCACATCCGCGACATTTTGACGAAACTGTCGGCGTCCGACCGGACGCAGGCCGCGGTCATCGCGCTGCGCAAGGGCTACATTTAGGGACCGACGGCGAGCATTTCGCGAATGCGTTCGGCCGCGCCGTTCTTCACGATCACGATCATCGAGTCGCCCGCGCACAGTACCGTGTCGCCGGTCGGGATCTCCAAGTCGCGGTTGCTCCGATCGACCGCCACAACGACCGAATTCTGCGGGAGACGAAGCTCGGCGAGACTCTTTCCGGCGACCGGCGACCGTTCGGGTACCGCCACCTTGATCAGCTGCATCTCGCCCTTGCCGAAGAGGTGCATCGTTTCGAGCATCGAGCGATATTTGGCGGCATTCACGTGCTCGTTGAGCACGTCGAGGATCAGCTCGGTCGAAGAAATGACGGTGACTGGATCTTCGACGTCGAGCGAGTCGAAGATCAGCTTGTTCGCCGGATTGTTGACGCGAGCGATGCACCGAGCCTGCGATTTCTTTTTCGACAACAGGACGACGACTAAGTTGTCCTCGTCGTCCCCGGTGTCCGCAACGACGACGTCCGCGCGCGCCACGCCGGCCGCCTCCAAAATGGCGGGATCGCAGCCGTCCCCCACGACCGTGACCTGACGGTCGATCAGCCGTTCCAAAGCCTTGGCTTTGCGCGCGTCTTTCTCGACGACGACGACTTCGTGTTGTTGATTGACGAGCGCGCGTGTCAAGTACGATCCGACCTTCCCGCCGCCCACGATTAAAATGAACAAAACAAACCTTTGCCTAAGCGGTCATCCGCGCGGTGGGGGTGGCGCTGCCGAAACGTTGCGCGAACTCGCTGATGGCCTCGGGCGCGACGATCGCGTTGATTTCGTCGCCGTCTTCGAGCAACAGCTCGCCCGAGGCGACGATGACGCCGCCCGACGCCCGCCGGATCGCGGCGATCCGGATTCGGCCGGATTCTTCGATGTCTTTGACGGCCTTGCCGGCGTCGGCGTGGGTCACGAACGCCGAAATCGACGTGAGCTTCCCAAAGTCGAACGACTGCAGCGAGTTCCAGGGCGCTTCCATCAGAACGTCGCGGATCAGCTTGGCTCCGACGGTCGTGGGGCAGACCGTCGCGACGCCCAGTTCGCGATACATCTGTCCGCGCGGAGGATCGTAGATCCGCGCGACGATCCGCTTGATCTTAAACATCCGTTGCGCGATCAGGGCGGCCATGATGTTGCGATTGTCGCCGTTGGTGACGGCGACGAACCCATCGGCCCCAGCCGCCCCGGCGCGTTTGAGCACGTCGTAATCGATGCCCGTGCCGACGACGACGTGGCCTTTGAATTTCTGTCCGAGGCGTTTAAAAGCGGATGCGTTCTCGTCGACGACGATGACTTCGTGCCCGTCGGCATCGAGGTACTTCGCTAGTGCGGACCCGACGCGGCCGCACCCAACGATGAGGTATCGCATGAACGACCGAGCCTTTCCCAGAGTGCTTCCCTTTCCCTGGCAGGACCCGGCTGGGGTCCTGCGAATAGTCGGGGGCTTTTATCGGGGCGTGGCTCAGCTTGGTAGAGCGCTACGTTCGGGACGTAGAGGTCGCTGGTTCGAATCCAGTCGCCCCGAAATTTTCCCCGACTTGTTCGCGCATACAGCCGGGAGCAGGCTTGTTTTCTAAGTTTAACCCAGCCTCGCGGCGCGTGCTTCGCATCGCCGAACAAGAGTGCCGTAACCACAGTCACTACTACGTCGGCGCCGAACATTTGCTGGTAGCCTTGCTCGAAGAACGCGATCCGGCGATTCTGGATGGCCTCGCTGCGGACGGTATCGATGCGCGCGACGTCCACGCCGAAGTCCGGCGAACGCTGGGAAGCGGAGACGATCGGGTCTGGGAAGGCATCTTGGTGACGCCGCGGGTGCGCAAGATCATTTCGCTTGCCGAAGACCGCGCGGGAAATCGCGAGATCGCGCCGATCGACCTATTCGAGGCTCTGCGTCTCGAGGGGGGCAGTCTGGCCGCCGAGATCCTGCGCCGCGCGGTGAAGCGAAACACCGCCCCGGCGCCGGAGTAAGGTTCCTCACATGGAAGCCTTGCAGCATTTCGTCGTCGGACTGGTCGATCAATACGGCTACGTCGGACTGTTCGTCGCGCTCTTGTTGGGCAACGTCGGCGCGCCGGTCGGCAGCGAGATCGTCCTTCCCGTCGCCGGCGGGCTGACGGCGACCGGGCACTTGGACTACCTCTGGCTTACGATTGCGGTCGCCGTCGCCGGCGAGCTGGCCGGCGAATCGATCGCCTATGCCATCGGCCGATACGGCGGCGTTCCGGTCATCGAAAAGTTCGGAAAGTACGTCGGCCTGCATCACGATCATCTCGTCCGCGTTCACGGCTTCTTCGAGCGGTACGGAACGTTTGCAATTTTCATCTGCCGGTTCTTGCCGGTGATCCGCGGAATCGCCGGTTTTCCCGCCGGAATTGCCCAGATGACGCTTTCGCACTTCTATCTCTGGACGTTGCTCGGCTCGCTGGTGTTTTGCAGCGCGCTGATCGGGCTGGGGTACGCACTCGGCGGGCACCTCGATGCGATCCTTCCGTTGCTGCATCGGGGAGGAACGATCGTCGCGATCGCAGCGATCGTGGCCATCGCGGTCATCGTATTCGCCGTTCGAGCGCGCGCGCGCAGGCGCACGGCCCCCGAGGGCGACTCGTAGAAGCGGGGTGAAGCTCGAACAGACGCTGACCCAAATTCCCGACGCGCCGGGCGTCTATCTGATGATCGGGCACGACGGCGAGATCCTCTATATCGGGAAAGCCGTTTCGCTGCGCAATCGGGTGCGGTCGTATTTCCAAGAGAGCGCCGTCCACCATCCGCGAACGACCGCGATGGTCGAGCGGGTCGCCGACGTGCGCACCATCGTCGTCACCAACGAAGTCGAGGCCCTGATCCTCGAGGCCAACTTGATCAAGCGGCACCAGCCGCCGTTCAACGTGCGCCTTCGCGACGACAAGCGCTATCCGTATCTCAAGGTGACCAACGAGCCCTTTCCGCGCGTCGTCTTCACCCGTATGGTCAAAGACGACGGGGCCCGCTACTTCGGCCCCTACACCAACGCGCACGGATTGCGCGAACTGATCGATCTCGTGCGCACGGTGTTTCCGTTGCGTACGTGCCGCGAGCCGATCGACGGCCGGCGCAAGCGTCCTTGCCTGCAGTATCACATCAAACGCTGTTTGGCGCCGTGCGTCGGGTATCAGTCCGAAGAGGAATACGATCGGATGATCGACGAGGTCGTGCTCTTTCTGGAAGGCAAACAGGATTCGCTGCTGGCGCGCCTGCAGCGCGAGATGGTCGAGTCGGCGGAGCACTTCAACTTCGAAACGGCCGCGCGCATCCGCGATCGAATCGTGCACGTTCGGCGGGTGACCGAGAACCAGAAAGTCGTGTGGAAGTCGCGCCTCGACATGGATCTGATCGCGATCGCGCGCGCTCGCGGGCAAGCGTGCATGCAAGCGTTCTTCGTGCGCGGCGGCAAGCTCATCGGTCAGGAGCACTTCATTCTCGACGGGATCGCGGACCAGCCGGTATCCGTGCTGATGGGCGAGTTCCTCAAACAGTTCTACACGGCGCGAACGGCGAGCGCGCCGGAAGGCCGCAACGTTTCCGTGGTTCGGATCGCGCGCGACAATCAAGCTCCGGTTCCGATCAAGGCGCGCGCACGCCCCACGTCGGCCGCCGCGGCGGCCATTCCGAAGGAAGTGCTGGTTGCCGAACTGCCGGAAGAGCGGCCCACGATCGAGGCGTGGCTTTCGGAAATCAAAGGACAGCGCGTCCGCGTGCTTCAGCCGCAGCGTGGAACCCGGGCCGACTACATGCAGCTGGTACGCCAAAACGCCGAGCAGAATCTCAAGGCGTTCTTGGCGCATCAGGAAGTGCAGGAGACGGCGCAAGCACGCGCGCTGACCGATCTCGCCGACGCGCTCGAGTTGCCCGAACTGCCGCACCGTATCGAGTGTTACGACATTTCGAACGTCGCAGGATCGAATCCGGTCGCTTCGATGGTCGTGTTCGTCGAAGGACGAGCGAAGAAGAGCGACTACCGCAAGTTCAAGATTCAGTACGATCGCGGGCCGAACGATTTTGCGATGATGCAGGAGACGCTTCGCCGGCGGCTGCGTTATCTGCGGCGCGAGACCGACGAGGAGGAGCGGCCCCTCGAACGCGAGCTGGCACGCAAAGAAAAGTTCAACAAAAAGCCGGATCTGCTGCTGATCGACGGCGGCAAAGGTCAGTTGAGCGCGGTCGTGGAGGTGATGGAAGAACTCGACATGACGGGTCTTTCGGTCGCCGGCTTGGCCAAAGAGCACGAGTGGCTGTATCTGCCGGGTCAATCAGATCCGATCGTGCTTCCGCCAAACTCGCCGGCGCTGCATCTCGTACAGCGAGTGCGCGACGAAGCGCATCGCTTCGCCGTCACCTATCATCGGCAGCGACGGGCGAAGACGATGGTTCAGTCCGCGCTCGACGCGCTCGACGGCGTGGGCCCGGTACGCAAGAAGCGGCTGCTGACGACGTTCGGGTCGACCGCCGGCATCAAACGGGCCGGTCTCGACGAAATCGCGGCGGTCAAGGGCATGACGCCCGCCCTGGCGGCCAAAGTGAAGCACGCGCTCGAGGAGCTCGGCACCTCTGCGAGCAGGCGGTAACGCGGCCGTATACGAACGCTGACGAGGATAGGCCTCCTACCCGCAGGAGGCGAGAAGAAAGGGGAGACCATTGCACCTGCTCTTTCGTTTCATCGTCAACGCGATCGTACTCTACCTGATCGCCAAGTACGTCCCCGGCTTCAACCATAACATCACCCTTTGGACGGCGATCTGGGCCGCGATCATCTTCGGAATCGTCAACGCCCTAATCGGTCCGATCCTTCGGCTGATTACCCTTCCGTTGACGATCGTGACGTTCGGGGCGTTCTCGATCGTCGTCAACTACATACTCTTCGCGATCACCGTATGGGTCACGCCGAACTTCCACAACACCGGCGAGATCAATCCGTGGCTGGCCAACCTCTACGGCGCGATCATCATGATGATCGTTTCGACGATCATGCACCAGGGAACCCGGCAAGACACGCCCGCAACCTAAAGGCCGGCCCCCGTGTTATATTGTGGTGTCGCCCCCAGCTTCGGCGAGGGGCGATACCGCGGACATGGGGCTGAAATAGGTTCGACAAGAAGATCCGCGATCGACGTCAGCAGGCGGAGTTGCGAGCCCTCCTAAAACGATCGCAACGGCAATATCTGCCGATAATCAATACGCACTGGCTGCCTAATCTAGGCTAGTCACCGGACCCGGAGGGCCGCCCGAGCCGCTCCGAAGTCCGGCCAAAAACTCGGGCTAGTGGGCGCCGACCGATCCGACGCGCGCACGAGCATAAAGGGTCTGCGGCGAACGGCAAGCCTCGCTCCGAGGCGTCCGTCCGAACAAGAAAAATTCGGAGCTGAGCCTGGAGAACGCGCCGGTTAGGCTTTTTGGACTCGGGGGGCAGCACCCCGACAGCTCCACCAAATTTTCACCCTGCTCGTTATTGCACTCGAAAGGTCGATAACGAGGCAGGGCGTCTTCAATTCGTAGCGTTATTGCGCTTCTACATCCTCTCTGAGCTGAATTCGCACGTAGCATTGCCTTTGGTTCCCGTCGAGGAAACCCAGCGCCATGGGCGTATTTTTCGCGGGTGAATTTCGAACGACGTCCGCTGCCGTCACGCCGAGGATTCATCGCATCCACGCTCTCCGCCGGAGCGGCGTTCGCCTTGCCGCTTCGGATCCTCGCACAGGGGCGCCCACCGCATCCGCTGGTTCCCGTCAAGGTCGATGCGCGGCGCGTGATTCGCACCGTCGTCGGCCTGCGCCCGTTTCGTGCTACGGGCTTCGTGCTGCGGGCGCAACCGTTCGGCGAGAAGGTGTTGGTCCACGATTACGGTCATGGCGGCGGCGGCTTCAGCCTCTCGTGGGGTTGCGCGTCGATGGCCGCCGATCTCGTCTCTGGACGCACGCCAGCCACGGCTGCGGTGATCGGCTGCGGAGTGGTCGGGCTTGCAACGGCGCGCGTCCTTCAGGATCGCGGTTGGCACGTCACCATCTACGCTGCCAGCGTGCCGCCGCAGACGACGTCGAACGTGGCGGGCGCCCAGTGGTCGCCCGTCAGCCTCTTCGACCGGCGCTCGTTTACGCCGGAGTTTCGAGCGACCCTCGATCGCGCGGCGCGCTTGGCCAACCGGGCGTTCCAACTCATGATTGGAGCGCAATACGGCGTACGGTGGATCGATAACTACACGCTGCGCAACGCCCCGGGCGATAGCGACGAAATTGAGACCGCGACCTTCTCCGGATTCGCCGATCTCTACGCGGACATCGAGACGATCGACGCCGCTTCGACCCCGTTCGCCGTCCCGCTAGTTCGGCGTTTTACCACCATGCTGATCGAGCCGAATACGTACCTGCCCGCCGTCATGCGCGACTTCTTGCTGCGCGGCGGTAAGATCGTCGTCCGCAAGTTCGACGCCCTGGAGCAGCTACGCGGGTTGCACGAACCGGCGATCTTCAACTGCACCGGCTTGGGAGCGCGGTCGCTCTTCGGCGATACGGAGTTGGTGCCGGTACGCGGTCAACTTACCGTGCTCGAGCCGCAGCCGGACGTAGACTACATCACGCTTGGAAACTCTCTCTATATGTTTCCGCGCAGTGACGGCGTGCTGCTCGGCGGGACGTTCGAACGCGGCAATTGGTCGCTCGAACCCGACCTCGCGACGCAGGCGCGGATCCTGGCGGGTCAGGCGGCAGTTTATCGCGCTTAGCCTGGCAGGTTCGACCCCACCTTGTCACGCGGATGGGTTGGCGACGCTTTAAAGTACATGGGAAAGGCTGCTTTCGCGCTATCCGTTGCGGCCCTATTGACGGTCCTCTCGTTACGAGCGTCGGCCGCCGAACCGCAGCGTCCCGGTTCAGATTTGATCCGAGGGATCGTCGCCGAGGGGCAACTTTGGCTGCTCTCGGAGTCGGGCGCGCTAGCGAGTATTTCCCTCGGGGACCGTAAGCTGACGACGGGAGCGTATCCCGATCCAGTTCTCGATATGTGCGCGCGCGACGGTCGTCTGGAGGCCGTGGCCGGAAAAGCGGGGCTTGCCCAGTGGACGTTGGTTCGCCGGACGGGCAATGCGTGGTCCGTTGAGGCCACGATCGCGAACGCGGGCGATATGTTAATGGGTCTCGATTGCGGGTCAACCGGCCTCACGCTCCTCACCACTCACCGCTTGATTATGGTCCGGGGCACGAAGCAAGACGCGGTCGCGCTCTCGCAAGCCTTCGCGCGTAGTGCGCTGACGACGATTCTGGGAACTGCGAGCGACCTGTTCGTAGGCTTGGATGCCGGCGAATGGGGCGGCGGACTAAGACGTATCGACCGGCGAACGGGAAGCGTCACCATCCTCCAGCGCAACGCAAGCAACGCAATGTGTGGCGGGCCATTAAACACTGCCTGCGACCCGGTCAACGGCCTTGCACGTGACCCTTGGTCGCCAAGCTGCATCGCTGCGGCAATCGGGCTGGTGCACTTCGCGCCGCACGGCAGAATCATCGAGGTCTGCGGGGATCGCGTAAAACGACTGTACTTCAAGCCCTACGTGTGGAATTCGCAAAATAACCGCATGAATGGGGACGAGCCGTTTAGTACGGTAGCCTTCTTTGGGCTCGCCGGGGGGGACGACGTCCTCTGGGCAGCCGGTATCGATGGTCTCTATGAAATTCAGCGAGATGGAACCGCGCGGACGATCCCGCTGCCCCACTTTGAAGATATCGGCGGGCTTTACGTCAGCTTCGACATACCGCACTTCATCGTAGTCCTTACGGACGCCAATCGCCGGCGCTCGATTAGCGGCAGCGTCCCGATGCTCATCGCGCGCTCGGGGGAATAGGGGGACTTTCCCTCGCCGGAAGCCCTCGTTCGATCGCGCGAGACAGCGTCGAAACGAAGCGGGCGCCCGCTAGGGCCAATCCTTTGCCTTTCTGGAAGTCCCGTGGCCGCCTCAGTCATCTTTCCGCAGTCACGTGCAAGGAGTTTTTCATCATGTTCGATTCGATAAAAAACGTTATCGAGCAAGCGGCTTCCGGAAACCTCGATCCGAAAATCCTCGCGTCTGCAGTCGAAGGGCACCTTTCGACCGTTGACGACGGTCAGCTCGCCGGTCATCTCCAAACCGCGGCGACGAACTTGCAGCAGCAGGGTCAGGGAGACTTAGCCCAACAAGCGATGGCACTCGTTGGGCAGCTGCAGTCGAATCCGAGCGATGCCAAGGCAGCGATCGTGTCGTTCGTTCAAAGCAATCCACAGATCTTACAGCACTTCGCTCCCGAGTTCGCGAGGGGCATTCTGTCGCGGATCGGGATGTAGCCCGGTCAGGTCATCGCGGTATAGGCGCGCGCACACGGATTCTCGCGCCGGCGAAGTTTGCGAGCATCACGATCCATCCGACAAAACCGAGTGCGGCGGCCGCCGCGACGAGTGTGCCCGCATGCGCGAGTAGTCCCGCTACGACGCTGGCGATCGCAAGTTGGAATGCGGCGAACGACAGCCACGAGAGGCGCGCGTCGAGCACGGTTTCGGGCCGTGATTCGTCGTCTTCGCCGCGATAAACGGTAAGCAGCAGTCGCACGGCGATGTGGTAGAAGTGCGCGTTGAGCATCTGGCCGATCCAGCCGGCGAGGATGACGAACCCATATGCGAGCTGCCAGGGTTTTCCGGCGAGCGTTCCGGCGCCGAGTACCGCTGCGCTCAGGAGCCAAGCGACCCCGGCGATCAAAAACGCCTGCGGTACGCGATGCGGCACCGTCGCTCGGCGCACGACGTTGACGATGTCGAGCGCGTACGCGAACACCGCAGCGCCGAGAAACGCCGCGCCTGGCCAAACGAACGCCGAAATGCCGGCTAACCCAACTGCGAGTAAGATGACGCCGACCAAGGCGCACGAACCCACGACGATATGCGCCGCCGGAAAACGCGATTTGTCGCCGGCGATCGGGCCTACCGTGCGCGCCGACACGCCGAAGATCAGCAACGAGAGCCATCCGAAGATGCCGAGGTCGGCGTGAGCGGCGGGCAGATCCGCGATCCAGGCGGGCACCGCGTACCCCGAAACCATCGCCGCCAAGCAGAATCCCGCCGCCGCGGCGAGCAACAGAAACGCCAACGTCGTCGCCAGCGCGCGCGCGATCGCTCGTTCGACCCGTTCGCCGCAGCAATGCTTGGCGAAGCGTCGTAAAGGCCGTTGCGGCATAGACCAGCAGCGCGAGCAGAATCAGCGCGGCACCCCACAAACTCAGCTCTGGACGCAGGAGCATCGCCGCCACGAACAGCCCCACCCCGACGGCAAATAGGAAGACGCACCGTCGGGCGACACTCTCCAGACGCCAGCGGACGTCGGTGAACTGCGGAACGACGTGCAGCAGCACTCCGAGGGCCGCCATCGTCGCCCAACCCAATGCGACCGTGTGAATCCAGGCGATGGCGGTGAAGTCGAGCGACCGCGCCGGCGCCAGCGCCCAAAATCCGAGGATCAGCCAGGACGCGCCGTGCGAAAGCTGCGCAAACAGCAAGGCGCCGGGTGGGATCCAGTGACGACGAGCAAACACGGCTTCCATAGCGTAAATCGCGGAGCCGACGGCACTCTAACGAAATTGTCTCGTTGCGCTCGAGCTTGCGGTCAGATGCTGAAAAGTTCGACGAATTGGCCCAGCAGGGCGCGCTTGCCGGTCACGCGCACCGCCCCGCTTTTCAGAGCTTCGCGGGGCGTCAACTCGCGCGCCAGCAGCGGGCGCAAGGCGGAGCCGGTTTCGATGACGAGATCCGCATCGGGCAGCGGACCGCGGGCGACGTCGAGCGCGCCGCCGGCAACGCGCGCGTGCAGCACGATCTCGCCGAATCGCAACTCGAACGATGCGTTCACGCCGCCGGCGGCGGCGGGCTGAAACGTCGTCCGCAACGCGGTGACCAGCGAGTCGGGGGTTACGATCTCGTTCGCGCGCGGATCGCCGAGCAGCTTCGCACCCCAGGTGCCTAACGCGCGTACCGACGGTTCGAGACCTTGCCCGACCTCGGTCAGTTCGTAGACGACCGCGCCCGACGGCCGCGGCAACACGCGTCGGCGCACGATGCCCGCCTGCTCGAGTTCCTTCAGCCGCGAAGTCAGGATGTTGGTCGGAATGCCTTTGAGCCCGCGATGCAGGTCGCCGAACCGTTTCGGTTCGACCAGCAGATCGCGGACGATCATGAAGGCCCAGCGCTCGCCCACCAGCTCGAGCGCGCGGGCGAACCCGCAGTACTGGCCGTAGGCCCGTTTGCTCACCTCCAGAGTATAAAGTTAACTTGCTCTTTTGTCTATATGGTTGCTATTAACAAGTCAATATGCTAGCCTGGCCGCATCCCCACTGCCTTAGGGAGACGAGAAGATGGATTTGGTAAGCGGCGACGGTCACGTTCGGTCACGGGCACCGGTTAATACCCTCGAAGCACTCCCCCATAAGAAGGAGAGGACGCCGGTGCAGAAGATCCGACCGTGGCTCTGGTTCGACACGCAGGCAGAAGATGCGGCGAACTTTTACGTCTCGGTTTTCAAAAATTCCCATATCACGCAGGTAAGCCGCTACGGCGAAGCCGGGCCGGGGCCGGTTGGAAGCGTGATGGTCGTGAGCTTCGAGCTAGACGGCGTCGAGTTCATGGCGCTCAACGGGGGCAGTAACGGCGACTACCAGTCGGCGTTCTACGTCGACTGCGAAACGCAGGAAGAGATCGACGACCTTTGGGAGCGGCTCTCGGAAGGCGGGGAGAAGAGCGTCTGCGGCTGGCTCAAAGACCGCTACGGCGTTTCCTGGAATCTCGTGCCGAGCGTGTTCGGCGAACTGATGTCCGACGAAGACGACGAGAAGACCGACCGCGTCATGAAGGCAATGCTCTCGATGACGAAAATCGATATCGCGGCCTTACTGCGCGCCTACGAGCAGTCGTAGATCCGATTGCGGCCGGGCTCCGAAGTGGGCGATGACTTCGGCTGCCGCCAGGCTTCCTAAGCGTCCGCATTCGGACATTGGTTTGCCCGCCGTGAGCCCGAAGAGGAAGCCGGCCGCGTAGAGGTCGCCGGCGCCGGTGGTATCGACGACCTTCTGCACCGGCGCCGCGGCGATTTCGACGACGTCGCCGTGCGCGAGGATCACCGAGCCTGCCGGCCCGCGCGTGACGGCGGCTATTTTCGTCATCGGCTGCAAGCGTGAGACGATCTCGCCGAAGCGATCGGTTTCGAAGAGAGCCGAGATTTCAGCGAGGTTGGCGAACAGCACGTTGACGTGACGATCCACCAGCTGCATGAATGCCTCGCGGTGACGATTCACGCAAAATGGATCCGAAAGCGTGAGCGCTACCTGCCGGCCGGCGGCGTGAGCGATTTCGGCCGCTTCGTGAAACGCGCGTTGCGCCGACGGCGCATCGTACAGATACCCTTCTAGATAGGTCACGCGTGCGCGCCGGATCAGCTCCGCGTCGATGTCGGCGGGGCCGAGGTTCGCGCACGCGCCGAGGTACGTGTTCAAAGTGCGCTGCGAATCTTGCGTCACGATCACGAGGCAGGTCGCGGTCGCCGGACCGTCGGTCGCCGCGGGCGTCGGGAAAATCGTGCCGGCCGCCGCGATGTCGTGGCGAAACGCGTGGCCGAGCTCGTCGTCGCGCACCTTGCCGATGAAGCCGGTCTTACCGCCGAACGACGCGACGCCGGCGATCGTGTTGGCGGCGGACCCGCCCGACGTAATGACCGCCGCACCCATGGCGGCATAAATTCGCTCGGCTTGCGCCTGGTTGACCAACGTCATCGCGCCTTTGGCCATGGCGTGCTCGGCGAGGAAGCGGTCATCGGCGGACGCGATCACGTCGACGATCGCATTCCCGACGCCGACCACGTCGAGTTCATCAGACTGCATCGCGGCCCCATTTTATGACGGCGACGATTTCTCCCGCGGGAGGCGAACGGTGAAACGGGAACCCGCGCCGGGCGCCGTGTCGAGCGAAATCGTGCCGCGGGCGCGCTCCACCGCCGCTTTGGCAATTGCCAAGCCGAGGCCGGAGCCTTCGACGTCGCGGCGCGCGCGATAGAAGCGATCGAAGACGCGAGCGGCATCGCGCGGCGCGATCCCCGGACCTTCGTCGGCAACCTCGACGATCCCCGAGGCGGCGTCGCTGCGCACCGCCACCGAGATCCGCCCGGTCGCATAATTCAGCGCGTTATCGAGAAGATTGCTCACGACGTACCCAAGCTCGATCGGATCCATGGCGCAAAGGATGCCGTTTTCGGCCTCGATCGCGATGCGGCGATGCGGATGGGCGTCGGCGATCGGCGTGACCAAGTCTGAGACGAGGATTCCGACGTCAATCGGTTCGGGCGGCGCTTCATGGTCGGAGACTTCCCAGCGTTCGAGCAGGATGAGCTTGTGTATCAATGCGCCCATGATCTGGCTCTGGCGGTTCATCGTGTCGAGGATTCGCTCGCGGTCGGCCTGCGTCTCGGTGTAGTGGCCGCGCAGGATGTCGATGAAGCCGCGCACGACCGTCAGCGGCGTGCGCAGCTGGTGTCCGGCATCGGCGATGAACTGCCGCATCGAGGCGTTGGCTCGATCGCGTTCGGCGAAGGCGCGCTCCATCTGCGCGACGGCGCCGTTATAGGCAATCGCTAGCGACGCAAGCCCGTGCCGGTCGTCGGCGGCGATCGGCTGCGGCGTCAGATCGCCGGCGGCGAAGCGGGCGAGTGCGGCGGTTACGTCGTCGAGCGGTCGTAGCGCCTGCCGCGTGAGCGTGCCGGAAATCAATGCGCCCAAGAAGATCGCTATTGCGAGTGCCGCGATTAGCGGGGCCAGCACCGCCCGAACGTTCGCCACCAGCACGGCGTCGTTGGCCTTGACGACTACGTAGAGGTTTCCGACGTGCGCGTGCAGCGGCTGCAGCCCGAAAGCCGTCGCCAAGCCGAGAATGCTGCGGCTCAGGGCTCCGGGCGTTTCCGGATCGCCGGACAGATCTCCGCGGGTACGGACGTCGGTCGTCGGCGACGCGTCGGCGCGGTGCGCTCGAAAGACGGTGACGCGCGAAGCGGCATCCAAGAAAACGAGTTCGGCGTTCGACTGCAGCAGGCGGGAGGCCGCGAATTCGCCGGCCGCGCGCGCGTCGTCGAAGGGGACGTTTGCCAGCGCGCGGACCAGCTGCGTGCGCGTTCCCGCCAGCTCGTTCGAAAGCGTGCGAATGTAGAAGCCGAACGCGAATAAGGCTCCGGCGACGATCACCCCGGCGAGGATCAGCGACGTCTCCACGGCCCCGAGCGCGTACAGCCGCCGAGCCAGCGGCGTCACGGCGCGGGCCCGGCTCGCAGACAATACCCGACGCCGCGCAGCGTGTGAATGAGTTTCACGCTTTCCCCACTGTCGATTTTCGCGCGCAGGAACGAGACGTACGTTTCCACCGTGTTCGGAACGACGTCACGATCGACGCCCCAGACGAAATCGAGCAGCTCCGATCTTGTCAGCACGCGTTCGGCGTGCTCGGCGAAGACCCGCAGCAGATCGAACTCGCGCGCGGAAAGTTCGACGCGGCGTTTTCCACGGACGACGCTGCGACTGGCGGCGTCGATGCTCAGGTCGGCGTAAGTGAGGGTCGCGCCCCGCTCGATTTGCGGCCGGCGCAGCAGCGTCCGCAGCCGCGCGACCAACTCTTCGAGATCGAACGGCTTGCCGACGTAGTCGTCGGCGCCCGCCGATAGGCCGGCCACCTTCTCGGAGATTTCGGTGCGCGCGGTCAGCATCACGACCGGCGCCGTCGTGAGCCGGCGGATTTCGGGCAAGAGCGTAAACCCGTCGCTTCCGGGCAGCATCACGTCGAGGACGATCGCGTCCGGCGACCAGCCTTCGAGAAGCTTCAGAGCGGTCGATCCCTCGGCCGCACTGGCGACCGTAAAGCCGGCTTGCGCGAGACCGTATTCGAGCAGATCGCGCAGGTCGCGTTCGTCGTCTACGACCAGCACGCGCGGGCGATCCCCGGCGCGGTCGGCGGATAAACTCATTCTCAGACTCACTCCAGGACTCACAACCGATGCTTACGTTAGAATCGTCTCAATCCATGAGAACCAAGGATCCCTTGCGACGGTTCGGCGCGGCGCTGACGATCCTGGTTGCGGCCGGTTGCGGCCGGCACGCGCCGGCGCCGCCTCCGCCGCCTTTCGTGGGCACGACGGTGGCCGCATTCGGAACGGTCAACCCTTCGCGGGCGTTGGCCGGCATCATCGCGCCCTACGAGAACGTCGCCATTCAGAGCACGCTCGCCGAACCGGCGGATACGGTGGTCGTCCAGGAGGGCGACGTCGTCCGGAAAGGCCAGGTCCTCGCGCAGCTCGATACCGCCGACCTGCAGGCCCAACTGCAGTCCGACATGGCGACCGCCAACAGCAATCACGCCAATACCAGCCACACGGTGTTTCAAGGGTCGCTGACGATCGCGCAAGGGGTCGACGCGCTGCGCTCCGACGAAGCCGCGGTCGGTCAAGCCCAACAAACGCTCAAAAACGACCAGCAAAACCTCGATCGTGACGATAATCTGCTGAAGCAAGGCTACGTTTCGCAGCAATCGGTCGACCAGCAAGCGACGACCGTTCGCAACGACCAGCACGTGCTCGACGCGGCGCAGGCGACGCTCGCGGGAGCGCGCTCGAACGTACAAGCCAACGGAAGCCTCGGCGGATCCGGCCTGCAGGCCGCGGCGGTCCAGCAGTCGCAGGCGCAAGAAGACGTCGCGCTCGCCCAGGCCCGCCAAGTGCAAGTGTCGATCGCCAAGGCGACGATCTACTCGCCGATCGACGGCGTGATCGTCAACCGGAACATCAATCCCGGCGAGTATCCCGGGAACCGCCAGATTTTTACGATCCAGCAGGTCGACCCCGTCTACGCGGTGCTGCACGGGTCGTCGTCCCAGGTCGCGGATATCAAGTCCGGAGCGCCGGCGACGATCGTTGCCTCCGACGTGCGGCAAACGCGCCTGGCCGGTTCGGTCATCGGCGTGCTGAATCAGGTCGTACCGGGATCGACCGACTTCATCGTCAAGGTGCTGCTGCCGAATCCGGGCCATCGGCTGCGTTCGGGAACGGCCGTCCAGGGTAGCGTCGCGCTGCCGGCTCTGCGCGGCGTGCGCGTACCCGAGACGGCCTTCATCGACGACAATCACAACACGCTGCTCACAGTTGGTCCCGATGGGACCGTCAAGACGGCGAAGGTTTCGGAGATCGGCAACGACGGCGTCGTCTCGGTGATCTCGGGGATTCCATCGGGAACGCGCGTCGTGAGCAACGGCCAAACCAGCGTCGGCGACGGCGAGAAGGTATCGTACCGCCAGTGAGCCTGACGCGCCTGTTCATCAAGCGCCCGACGTTGGTCTTCGTTCTCGTCTCCCTGATGGTCTTCGCCGGCATTCTGTCGACCGTGACGATCGTCAAAGAGTATTTTCCCGACGTTAGCCAGCCGACAATTACGATACAGGCCCAATACAACGGCGCGTCGGTCACCGAGATGCGCGACAACATCGTGCAGCCGATCGAACAGGCATTGGCCGGGACGCCGGACATGCAGACCACGAATGCCGTGGTGCAGCAGGGGCAAGCGTCGATTACGGCCGTGTTTCTGTTGTCTTCGGACCAAGCCACGGATCTGGCCTTGACGCAGAAGGCGCTGCAGTCGGCCGAGAAACAGCTGCCGCTGAACATGACGCCGCCGACGGTAGGCATCCGCGACCCGGCGCAGTCCGTCGTCGTCACCCTGGCGCTCTACTCCAACAAGCTGTCCCTCGCGGCGCTCTCGCTCTACGCCCAGAACATCATCGCGCCCGACGTCGAACAAGTGCCTGGAATATCGTTTGCCAACGTCGGCGGCGTCGTAACCCCCGCCTACGAGATCGAGGTCGATCCGAACAAGCTGGCGGCGGCGGGTCTAACCATCACCGACCTCATGAATACGGTGCAGAACGACAACCAGCGGGTCCCCGGCGGGTACGCGTACGAGTCCAACCGCCAAACGACCATCGACGTTCGCGGCGACATTCAGAACGTTCACAACGTCGAGAACCTCGCGATCATCCCGTCGAGTTCGACGGGCGCGCCGTCGCTCACCGCCGGACAGATTGCCAATTACGCGGGCGGCGTAACGGATCTTCCGGGCGGCGTCAATCCGTGGACGTCGAGCAATCAGGTCGTTCGGATCGGCGACGTTGCCAAAGTAACGGCCGGTTACGAGCCGCGACAGCAGTTTGCTCAGATCGGCGGACGGCCCGGCCTGTTCTTGTCCATTCAAAAGGCGGCCAACGCCAGCGAAGTCGATTCCGCCGACGCGGTCTTGAAAGCCTTGCCGGCGATCGAGCGGCAATACCCGGACATCGACTTCAAGATCATCAACGTGCAGTCGCGTTTTACCCAGCAGCAGATCGACATCGTCGTGCGAACGCTCATGGAGGCAATTCTGCTCACGGGCATCGCGATGGTGTTTTTCCTGCGCTCCTGGCGCAGCGCGATCGTCGTGTGCGTTTCGATTCCGACTTCGCTCGCGATCGCCGTGACCGCGATGCGGATGATGGGGCTGACGATCGATACGATTTCGCTCCTGGGAATGTCGCTGGTCATCGGAATTTTGGTCGACGATTCGACGGTCGTGCTGGAGAATATCGAGCGGCACTACACCGAACTCAAGCAAACTCCCGAGGATGCGGCCGTCGAAGGGCGGCAGGAGATCGGCGCGGCGGCCGTCGTGATCACCCTCGTCGACGTCGTCGTCTTCCTGCCGATCGCGTTCATTCAGGGGCAGGTCGGGCGCTTTCTATCGGAGTTTGCGATCGTGGTCGTCATCTCGACGCTGACGTCCCTGTTCGTATCGTTCACCGTGACGCCGACGCTCGCCGGACTGTGGGCGCTGCGGTCTCACTGGAAGCCGCCCAAGCCGGTCGTCTGGTTCGGAGAGGCGTTCGACGGCTTGCGGGCGTGGTACTCGGAGCGCGCGCTTCCATGGGCGCTCGCGCACGGCAACATCGTCGCGTTGTTCTGTGCGGGGACGTTCGTCTTGGCGATGGCGCTGGTTCCGCTGGGCGTCGTGGGCGAGGAGTTCGTGCCGTCGGCCGACCGCGGCGAAATCTACATTCAAGTTACCTATCCGATCGGAACCCCGGTAGCGACGGTTCGCGACGGCGTATACACGTTCGAGCGAGTCGTCGACCAGCAGACCGACATTTTTCACGAGACGACGCTCGCCGGCGCGTATGCGGCGTCGTTCGGGGGCAACGTCACGCAAAGCAACGTCGGTCAGATCCACATCTTTCTCGTCGACGACCGCAAGCATTCGACGAGTTGGTGGGTGCGTCGCTACGAACAACTCGTGCAAAAGAGTTTCCCGAACAACGTAAGCGCCTCGGTCGTTCCCTCGACCGGAACCGGGGGCGGCAACGCGCAGCCGATCGATTTCCTCGTGACCGATTTGACGGGCGGCGATCCGACGCCGGAGGCACAACAAGTCCTAGGGTTGTTGGAAAAAACTCGCGGCGCGACGAGCGTCAACAGCAGCGGTACGCAGCTGGCGCCCGAGATTTCGGTCGAGTTCGATCGCGAGAAGGCCCAAGCGCTGGGCGTCGACATCGGGCAGGCGGCACTGGCTGCGGGGGCGGCGTTCGGCGGCGACGTGGCGACGCAGTTCGAAACGACCGCCGGCCTCGAACAAGTCCAAATCATCTATCCTTCGCAGGATCAAACCAGTTTGACGACGCTGCGCGACCTGCCGCTGCGTGCGTCGAACGGATCGATCGTTCACCTCGGCGATATCGCGACGTTTTCCTCGACGCCGACGGCGCCGCTGATCACGCGGACGGATCGCCGGACCGTGATTCACGTCGATGCGAACGTGGCCGCGAGTTCCTCGCTCTCGGTCGTGGAGGGGCGGTTGATCAAGGCGCTGCGCTCGCTGCATCTGCCACCCAACATCGTCGTGCGCCCGGCTCCGCTGGGACAGCAGGACTTCATGCATCAGGCGTTGATCGGGATCGGCGCATCGATGATCCTTTCGATCGTGCTCGTCTTCTTGCTGATGGTCGCGCTCTACAATAGCTACGTTTCGCCCTTTATCATTATCTTCTCCGTGCCCGTGGCGGCGATCGGCGCGCTCGGGGCGCTCGTGCTGACCCACCGAACCCTGAATCTCTTTTCGCTGATCGGGACGATTCTGTTGATCGGCATCGCGACGAAGAACGGAATCCTGCTGGTCGACTACGCGAACACGCTGCGCGAGCGGGGGCGCAGCAAGCTCGCCGCCATTAAGGAAAGCGCCTTCACGCGATTCCGCCCGATCATCATGACGAGTTTCTCGGTCGTGGCCGGAAACATTCCGCTGGCCTTGGCGTTCGATCCGGGCTCGGCGTCGCGCTCGAGCCTCGGCATCGTCGTGATCGGCGGCGTGCTCAGCTCGCTCGTGTTGACCCTCGTGTTGATTCCGAACATGTACGTGTGGCTGGCGCCTAGCGACGAGCGCTTCGCTCGCAACGGCGCGTCGAAGCGTACGGCGGTGACGCCGCGTACGCCGGAGGCGCAACCAGTCCACGCCAGCGTAACGGCTGCTAAAAGCGCAGGGTGACCGAGGCGTTGCGATAGTCGACGTACGCGTTGATGGCCCAGCCCAGCAGCGCGCCGGCTACGAGCCCGCCGGCGCAGACGGCGGGCAGAACCTTGCGGGCACCGCGCTCCGCGATCGCCCCCATGCCCACCGCGCCGGCGAGCGCGCCGCCCAGTACGAGTCCGAATAGCCAGAACGCGATCCGTTCGGTCATCGCGCGGTTACGGCCGTTTTTCGGCGAGACGGTCGTTCCAAGCCGACGGAATCGGAATGAGACGGCGCAGCGACGTCCAAAAATTTTCCGAGACGGGCGTTCTGGTTTCGGGGAGCCTTTCGCGGGGGCCGGCCGCGCCGTCGGCGACGCCGCGTGCAAAGAGTTCTTCTAGCGCGGGCGCGTCGTCGAATGCCAGCAGGTCGGTGTCGATCGGGATCGACGGCCGTACGTAGCGGATGCTGATTTGCCGTTTCCCCGGCGCGCCGCCGAGACGAGCGAGTTCGTTGGTTGCTTGGGCGAGGCGCAGCTCGTATTCGAGCAGCCGCTGCTGCCACAGCGTCCCGATGTTGTACGCCTGCTGCGCGATGTTTTGGGCGGCGGTCGCGGTTTTCGGATCCAGCTCCTGATCGACGAAGACGACGGTGACTTCTGTGGCGCCGTTGTCGATCGCGATTCCGAGCGGCGAGGCGTGCACGAGGCTGCCGTCGGCGTAGAGCGCGGCTTTGCCGTCGAACGTCAGCTCGATCGGGCTGAAAAGCCCGGGCATCGCCGACGACGCGAGCAGCGCCATCACGAAATTTTCCGCCGTCAGGTCGTGATACTCGATCAACCGCACGTTGCGCTTCAGCCCGAGAATAGAATTCGGATCGGCACGAAAGACCGTCGCCGATCCGTAGGTGACGTTGGCGGCGCCGACCAGCAGCGGCGTACGTAACCTTGCGAAGTCCACCATATTGGCGAGCGACGCGGCAACCAGCGGCAGACTGGATTTGTGCAGGTGTCCGAGTTTGGTGAGAAACGGAAGGTCGGTTGCGGCGCGAGCGACGCGCACGGCATCTTCCCAAGCCCCGCCGCTTCCCAACGACGTGAGGTGCCGGACGACGCGGCGCAGACGGGTCAGGTGCGGAAAGAGGGTGGGCGCCTGCGAGGGGAGTTCCTTACACCAAAATTGCTCGAGCGCGTCGTCGGCTTTCCCGGCGGAGATCAGCGCGGCATTGATCGCACCGATCGAAACGCCGCAGATTACGTCGTAACTCGTTTTCTGCAGGAGCGCCTTCACGACGCCCGCCTCGTACGCGCCATGCGCGCCGCCGCCGCTGAGAACCAACGCCTTCACGATGGGTTTCTGCCCAGTTCCTGCGATAAGCAATCGCCTTTGAAGCTTCGTCGCGGGCTGGAGATCGCCATTGCCGGCGAGGGCATGACGTCGAAGCTGACGATTTCGTTACGGCCTAGGCGCAGCCACGGCGCGGGGACGAAGAGGTGACGCTGGGGGCCGACGTTCCAGAATCGGCCGGCGTTGCGGCCGTTGACGAAGAGCACCCCCTTACCCAGGCGACCCACGTCGAGGAAGGCGTCACCGAGTTCGACGAGGTCGAAACGCCCGCGAAAGAAGCCGGGTCCGGAACGCGGCCGGGGATCGAAACGCAGGTCCGACAGGTCGTCGAACGGCAGCGCGAAGTGCTCCCATCCGCGCATGACGCGGCCATTCCAGCGCACGGCGCCGACGATCCCTTTGCGCTGGTCGGCCAACTCGGAGCCGTAGTTCACGCGCCCGCAGTTTTCTACGAGAATATCGAGCCGGGCGCCGGGCGTAACCCGCTCGAGCCCGACGCGCGCTTCGCCCAGGCGGCGGTCGAGATGCGCGACCGCGGCCCCGTCGAGCAAGATGGTAGCAAAGTCGCGCAGGTTTTCGATCTCGAGCGTCGCCGCGCCGCCCTCGGCCATCGTCGTGCGGTAAAGCACGTACCCGAACGACTGGCCCAGTGACTCCATCGCGCGCGGCTCGACCGACACGATCGGTTCGCGCAGGAGTGCGCCGATGTCCGCCGACTCCGTCAGCGCAAACTCCGGGACTTCGACCCGTGCGGGCGCCGGCGGAAGCGGCCGGAAGGCGGCGCCGGTTCGTCGCGCGATGACGTCACGGAAAAGAAAGTATTTTGGCGTCGGACGGCCGGCTTCGTCGAGCGCGGCGCGATAGTCGTAAGTGGTGGTGACCGGCGCGTACCGGTCGCCGTCGAGGTTGGCGCCGTTGGAAAATCCGAAATTCGTACCGCCGGCAAACATGTACGCGTTGACCGACCAGCCGGCAGCGAGCATCGTCTCGAGGTCGCGCGCCTGGCGCTGCGGATCGTCGGGTGCGGGCGGCTCTTGCCAGCGATCGAACCAGCCGGCCCAGTACTCGCCGCAAATTTTCGGACCATCGGGACGCAGCTCGGCCAGGGTGCGCATGCCGTCTTCGATTCCGGCGGGACCGAAGGTGACGCCGGCGGCGATCCCGGGCAGCGTGCCGCGCGCGAGATCGGCCGGCTGATCGATCGTGTAGTACGGCGATTCAGCGAACCCGGCATCGTCGAGCGCCGCGCGCAATGCCTGCAGGTACTTCGCATCGCGGCCGAATGCGCCGTATTCGTTCTCGAGCTGAACGGCCACGATCGGACCGCCGCGCGTGCGCTGCAGCGGCGCGAGCGCCGTGCCGAGACGCCGCAACCAGCGGCGCACCGGTGCCATGAAACGTTCGTCGATCGTGCGGACGCCGATCGGTCCGTCGGCCAGCAGCCATGCCGGCAGTCCGCCGAAATCCCACTCGGCGCAAACGTACGGTCCGGGGCGCAAAATCGCCGCGAGTCCAACGGCCGCCGCCTGCCGGAGGAACTCGGCGACGTCGTTCTCACCGTCGAAGTCGTAGCGGCCGGGCTGCGTCTCGTGCCGGTTCCAGAACACGTAGGTCGAGATCGCATTCAACCCCATCGCCGCGGCCATTTCCAATCGGTGCTTCCAATAGACGCGCGGGATGCGCGCGTAGTGCAGCTCGCCCGAGACGAGTTGCACCGTGCCGATCATACGTCGCGCAAGCGCTGCGCGGCCCGTTCCGGCGTCAGGTCGCGCTGTTGCTGGGCGAGCATCTCGTAGCCCACCGAGTACTTGCGGATTCCGGCCGATCGCAACAGCGGCGGATAATAGTGCGCGTGCGCGTGCCACTCGTCGTGCGGCTCACCGTCGCACGGCCGCTGATGAAACCCCATCGAGTACGGAAACGGCGCGTCGAACAGCCGGTCGTAACGGCGCGTCAAATCGGCGATCGCGCGCGTCAGTCCTGCGCGCGACGCCGCGTCCAGGTCGCAAAGCGATCCGGCGTGCGCACGCGCCAGCACCAGCGCTTCGAACGGCCATACAGCCCAAAAAGGCACGACCGCCACGGCGTATTCGTCGGCGAAGACGACGCGTTCGCCGCCGGCGGCTTCCTTCTCGGCGTAAGCGCACAATAGGCAGATCTTCCGTTCGTCGCGGAACGCCAACAGGCCGGCGCTTTCTTTGGCCAGTTCGGTGGGAATCGACGACTCAGCCCAAATCTGTCCGTGCGGATGGGGATTGCTGGCGCCCATCATCGTGCCGCGGTTCTCGAAAGCGGTTACCGCGTTGACGTACGGCAGTTCGGCAAGCTCGGCGTATTGCGCGGCCCAGCAGTCGACTACGCCGGCAACCTCATCGACGGGCATATCGGCGATGCGGAGATCGTGCCGCGGCGAAAAGCAGACGACGCGGCAGGTCCCGCGTTCGCCCCGTGCGACGAACATGCCGTCGCGTTCGTAGGTCTCTTCGGTCGAGTTCGCAAGCAGCGCCGGGTAGTCGTTGTCGAAGACGTACGTCGATTCGTAATGCGGATTGCGTGCGCCGGCGGCTCGAACGTTTCCGGGACAGAGATAACACGCCGGGTCGTAGCGAAGCGGCGATTCGGCAACCGGTTCGACCCGTTCGCCCAGCCACGGCCGGTCGGTCCGATGCGGCGAGACGAGGAGCCACTCGCGCGTTAACGGGTTGAAGCGCCGATGCGGCTGTCCTTGCCAGTCACTCATACGTTGCTCCGGCAGCCGGCGTGCCGTCGTAGAGCTCCGGCGCAATGCCCGTGCGTGCGCGATACGCTTCGGGAACGCGGGCGTAAAACGCCGGGACGAACTCGGCGGCGACGAGGTTCACGGTGCATCCACCGAAGCCGCCGCCGGTCATGCGCGCTCCGTACACCCCCTCGCACGCGCGCGCGATCTCGACCATGGCATCGAGCTGCGCGCAGCTTACCTCGTAATCGTCACGCAGGCTGGCGTGCGACGCGTCCATCAGCGTCCCGAATGCGGCGAGATCGCCGGCCGCGAGGCGGGCGGCAGCAGCGACCACGCGGGCGTTCTCCGTGACGACGTGACGCGCGCGCCGCAGGAGCAGCGGCGATAACTCGCCGGCGTGGCGAGTGAGCTGCTCTTCGGTGACGTCGCGCAGGGAGTGGATCTCCGGATACCATCGTCGCAGCGCTTCGACCACTTGCTCGCACTCATCGCGGCGCTGGTTGTAGGCACCGCCGGCGAGTTCGCGGCTTACCATCGTGTTGCAGATCACGATGCGCGCGTCCGCCGGAATCTTGACGAGCTCGAACGTCAACGAACGCGTATCGAGCAGCAGCGCGCAGTCTTTCGCGCCGAAGAGCACGACGAACTGGTCCATGATTCCCGACCGCGTGCCGGCGTAGTCGACTTCCGCGCGCTGCGCGAGGCGCGCGATCGTCAACCGCGGGAGCAACGCGTCGCCGAGACGCAGCATCGCGAGCGCGAGCGCGACCTCGAACGAAGCCGAAGAACTCAGTCCCGCACCGGCGGGAATGTCGCTGGTCACGACCAGATCCGCGCCCGGCAGCTCGATCTTGGCGGCTTGCAGCTCGCAAAGAATCCCGCGCGGGTAATCCGACCAGTCACCGGCACGCGTTGCCGGCAATTCCGTGAGATCGAACGCCGTCGAGGCGTGCATCGTCTCGGATCGAACCGTGACCGTCGAGCCGCGCCGTTGGGCTGCTTCGACGCGAGTTTCGCAGCCGATTGCGGCCGGCAGCACGAGACCGTCGTTATAGTCGGTGTGCTCGCCGATGAGGTTGACGCGGCCGGGAGCGCGGACCGTAGCCGCGTTCAGGGCGGCGTTCCTTCGTAGGGCAGCGCCGCGTCCGAGGCCATGTCGGCTTGGTGGCGGCGTACGTCGTCGAAGAGCGTCTGCTCCGTGACGTCGCCGGCACGAGCTTGAAATTCCGGATCGGTTTGCTTCCAGTACGCGATCAGGGCCGACGCGTAGGCGTATTCTTTGGCGATGTCCGCGTGCTCGACGCCGTCCGCATCGGTGCCGAGCAGGCAGCGAACGTGATTTTCGAGGAGGTACTCGAGCGAGGCGTTCCCGAGAATCGGGCCGACCTGCGCCGGACTCGCCGGATCCTTGACGAGGACCGCCAACAGGTCGTTGAGCGCAAAGTTGCGCTCTTCGTCGGTCAACAGCGGCGACAGGTCGCCGTTCATCACCGCGGACGGGCCGAGCGGCATGCGCGCGATCGGATATGCACCGGTCGCGACGTTGCTCTCCAAGTTGACGTCGGCTTCGATTCCGGCGGCGCGCATGGCGGCCGCTTGCGGCTGATTCGCCCACGTGTCGTGTGCGAAGCGAAAGACGACGTAGTCGCGCACGTCGGGATGGTCGCGTTCGAACTGTGCGACGGCGCCAAGCAGCGTGCTGATATTGAGTCCGGCTTGCGCGGTGTTGCTGCGGGTCGAGGGCAACGCGGCAAACGCGTTGGCGAAGGTCCATGGCTGTGCCGGCGCGGGGACGTAATCCACGACGCCGCCTTCACCGACGTGGGTGTGTACGAGCAGCTTGCCGTGCCAGCCGGTCAGCCGCCGCGCCTTGGCGGCGGCGTAAACGGCTGCGACGAGCTGCGCGTAATAGACCATGCCCTCGCGGGTGAAGCAGGTCGTTTCGGGGCCGGCCGTGTCGATTCCGACGACGGCGGCGAAGAACGCGGCCCGTTGTGCCGGTGCGACGATCGGCCGGCCGGCGTCGTCTTGGCCGAGCAGGGCGTTGAAGATCGTCTGCGGTGACGTCCGCAGCCCCGCCGGCAGTGTCACCGGAGCGCAGCTTCCGTGCTGCGACCACTCGCTGTAGTGCGCGCCGCCGGGCAGGGTTGCGAGTTGCGACGTATGGGTCATCAAGACGAACCGCACCTGCGGCATCGGCCGGCGCAGGGCGCTCAGCCCGGATGCGACGACGGCATCGTTCGGCGCACCGATGGCGCACTCGATCGTATCGAGTTTGTCCGAACGGCCATCCTTGGAGTTCCAGCCGCCGACGAACGGCAGAGACTGCTCGGAGGCGTCGATGTGCGTTCTCGCGAGATCCAAAATCGTCGCTCGGCAGAGATCCGTGCTGAGGCGGCGCAGGTCGTTGGCGTAGAAGCGCTTGGCCAGATAGTCGGATGCGGGGCCGCCGCGAAAAGCGTAGGCGCTGTCGAATTCCGACCAGGGCGTCGCGCTGAGAATTCGCTCCAGCGCGCCGTCGAGATCGACTGGATCGGCGGCGACGCGATCGCGATAGACGACGAGCGTCGCCCGCGCGCCGAGCGAGAAGCGCTGTCCGTCCGGCGGAGAGAACGGACGATTCCCGAGCATTTCGCGCTGGACGGGATACCAGTCGTCGGAAAGGTAGGTAAACAGCGCCAGGCGGTCAACGAACGGCACGGCGCGTTCCGGCTCCGCCCCGCCCGCGAGGAAAGCCGGCAGATTTGCGTACGCATAGTAGGGCAGGATTCCGGTGAAGTGATTGTGGGCGTCGAAATATTCGATCTCACCCTGCGCGCGCACCGGTGAAAACCCGCACGCAATCGCCAGGATCGCGATCCAGGTTCCTCGCATCGCGACCGCCGACAGGATAGCGCGCAGCATTACTTCAAGGACGTACGATGCCGGAATCCCTCGATCCCTCGCACGTCACGCCTCCGGTCGATGAGGTGGTGGTCGACGTGCCCGGATGGCAGGAAGTGCGGCCGCGCATTCCCGACACGCAGCAGCGGCGAACCCTCGAGAAGCAGCGCAGCATTCGCGAGATCGTTTTCGGCGCGCAGGACGGGATCCTCACGACGCTCGGGGTGATCACCGGCGTGGGCGTTGCCGAAGGGGAGCGGTCCGCGGCGATCATCAGCGGCTTTTTGGCGCTGCTCGCCGGCGCGCTCTCGATGTCCGTCGGCGAATACCTCGGGCGCAAGGCCGAGCGCGAAGTCGTCGCGGCGACGATCGCCATGGAGAAAGACGAAATGGCGGCCGATCCGCAGGCCGAGTTTGCCGAGCAGGTCGCCTACTACAAGCTCAAAGGCTTCAGCTCCGAGGAGGCGCACATGATCGTCAAACGCCTCACGCAGCACCCGGACATCTATCTTTACGAAATGGTGCGCGACGAGTTCGGCATCGATCCGCGCGTTGCCGAGGAGAGCGGACTACGCGGACCGCTGGCGATGGGCGCGTCGTACGCGATCGGTTCGCTCGTGCCGATCGTCCCCTTTCTATTGCCGCTGGCGATGCGGACGTTGACCGCCGTCTCGCTGGTCTGCGCGATCGCGGGACTCTTCAGCGTGGGCGCTTATGCCGCCCGGCTCAGCGGACGCAGTCCGTTTCGCAAAGGGCTGGAAATCGCCGCTTTCGGATGCGCCGTCTTTGCCATCTCCTATTTAGCCGGGCACTTCATACCGCCGCTGTTCGGACACGCGCCGGTTTCGCCCTCAGGATGAGAGTAGGAGCGAGCTGCAGACTCGTAGTTGGGTGATGGCGTTGCGTTCGACGTCTTTGACGATTTCGGCGGCGGGACGGACGTGGGTGATCGTGCCGACGGATTGCCCGGCATAGATGTTCGCGCGGGAGTAATCGCGCGCGGTCTTGGCGGCCGCGAACTCTTCGAGGGCCGTGGGTGAATCGCGCAGCTCGTCTTCGTGCGAGTGCCAACGGTCTGCGAACTCGTTGCGCAGCGCGCGTCCGGCGAATTCCGCCGGCCACGGCTTGTTCTGCGCGACGTCGTAAACGTGGGTGTAGATCGTTTGAGTTTCATCGCCGGCGATGAGACGCGCCTGCGCTTGCGGAGTCGAGCGGCTTTCGCGCGCTGCGAGGAAAGGCGTCCCGATCCACGCGCCGGCGGCGCCGGCCGCCAACACCGCCGCGAAGCCGCGCCCGGTCGCGATCCCACCCGCCGCCACGACGGGACGATCGGTCATCTCGAGAACGATTTGCAACAGCGGCAGGGTCGCGACGGTGCCGGTGTGGCCCCCGGCCTCCGTTCCCTGCGCGACGATCACGTTGACGCCGGCGTCGATCGCGGCTTGCGCCCACTGGCGATTCTGCACTTGCGAAGCGACGAGAATTCCGGCGCGATGCAGCCGTTCGACGAACGGCGCCGGATCGCCGAACGAAATGCCGATCAGCCTTGGGCGCGCCGCGATCGCGATCTCGAGCAGGTTCGGCCGCCGTTCTAGAACCCAGGCGGCCAGCCCGATCCCAAACGAACGCTCCCGTCCCTCACGCACCATCGCCGCTTGGGCCGCGATCGCATCTTCGCTTTCGTCTTCGTCGAAACCGAGCATGCCGAACGCGCCGGCGTCGCTAACGGCCCGCGCGAGTCCGCCGCCCGCTTGCGGCGTCATCGGCGCGTTGAACAGCGGAACGTCGATCTGCAGCAGCCGAGTGAGCGCGGTCGCGATCTTCATCAACCGGCGAGCATCACGCGGGCGGCATTCCAGCCCGAAGCGCCCATCACGCCGCCGCCCGGATGGGTCGCGGCGCCGCACAAATACAGACCCTTGATCGGCGTCGCGTAACTCGCGAAGCCGGGGACGGGGCGAAACGCGAAGAGCTGATGGAGCGGCATCGCTCCCTGAAAGATGCTGCCCCCAGTCAGCCCGAAGGTGCTCTCCAAATCGACGGGCGTGAGAATCTGCCGGGCGATCACGGAGGACTTGAAGCCCGGCGCGTATCGCTCGACGACGTCGAAGCAGCGATCGGCGTACTCGTCGCGCAAGGCGTCGGTCCATGGCCCTTGCGCGAGCGCGTAGGGCGCGTACTGCGTAAACATCGACATCAGATGCTTTCCGGGCGGGGCGACGGTCGAGTCGAGGGCCGTCGGCATCGTGCACTCGACGACCGGATCCTCGGACATCTTGCCGTACTTCGCATCATCGTACGCGCGCTCGATGAAGTCCTGATCGGGGCAGAGGTGCACGGTCCCCCGGTGCTGCGGTCCGGCGTCGTGTCCGGGCAGCGCGGTGAAACTCGGCAGCCGCTCGAGCGCGACGTTGATCTTGCACGACGCGCTGGCATACGAGATGCGCGCGATCGCATCGTTGAACGCCGGCGGAAGCTGCGCCGGGATCGAGAAGCTTTTGAAACGTTAAATGACAATCCACGCCGGATGCGATTTTGTCGGCATGGAACTCGTCGCCGTTGACGAGCGCGACGCCGGTCGCGCGGCCGTTCTTGGTAAGGATTTTCGCGACTTCGGCTTCGGTGCGGATCTCGACGCCGAGGTCTTGGCCGGCGCGGGCCAGCGCTTGGGTGAGGCCGCCCATGCCGCCCCGGACGTAACTCCAGACTCCGCGCTTTCCGTTGGTTTCGCCCATCACGTGATGAAAGAGCACGTACGCGGTGCCGGGCATCGAAGGCGCCATGAACGCGCCGATGATCGCGTCGGTCGCGATCGTGCCCTTGAGTTCTTCGGATTCGAACCAGCGATCGAGAATCGGCCGCGCGGCGCCGGTGAGGACCTCGACCGCTTCGCCCATTGCGGGACCGAGACGCTGCAGCGCCTTGCCCATTTTGCCGGCTTGCAGCAGCTGCGCGAGCGTCGGTCGCACGAGGTTGGGCGGCACTTGCGTAAGCGTCGGCTCGACGACCGAAGCGACCCGTTCGAGCATCGCTTCGTAGCTCGGATACCGCTCCGCGTCGCGTTTGCTGAACTTAGAGATTTCCTCGACGTCCTTGCTCGAACCGGTTCCCAGCATCAAATAACGTCCGTCGAGGAACGGCGAAAACGATGCCGGGTCGCGCTCGATCGGTTCGAACCCGTAGTCGCGCAGGCGCAAATCCGCAATGATCTCCGGACGAAACAAACTGTTGACGTAAGCGGCCGTCGACACTTTGTATCCGGGCCAGAGTTCCTCGGAAACGCACGCGCCGCCAACGACGTAGCGCCGTTCGAGCACCAGCACCTTCCATTTGGCGCGCGCCAAATAACATGCGGTCACGAGGCCATTATGACCGCCGCCGACGACGATCGCGTCATATTTCATATCGATTGAGCTTCCTAGGAGACTAAATTTTGAGTTGGATGTTGACGTAAGCGCCGAAGGGTTCGTTGACCGAACTCGTCAGGTCGTTGTATACGCCGAACGACGGTTGGTACGGGTACCTCAAGAAGGTTTGGACGTTGGCGCCTGGATTGTAGGCGTTGCCGACCGGCGGCGTGCTCGGTCCGCCGACGAGGTTGCCGTACGAGCAAACGTTGTTGCCTTGAAAATAGGTAAACGCCGTACTCTGCCCGCCGAAGCAGGTTTGCAGCAAGTTGGCCAGCGTGACCGTAACCGTCGCGCGCGGCGAGAGTTCGTAACCGATCCGCAGATGCCCGAGCAGCTGCGCCGGCTCGCGGAACGCGCCGATCGCATCGAACTGTCCGGTGTACGGATCGGGAATCGAGAGATCGGCGAGGCAGTGGCCGTGGTTGGCGCTGTACGGCGAGCCGCCGGCCGCGCCGTACGGATAGCGCGGATCGCCGGTCGTGGTTCCCGGCAGCGGAAACCCGCACTTCGACGCCGGATCGATGCCCGGCGTCGTCAGCGGCGCGCCGTACCGGTTGCCGGCCGTAAACTGCAGCGACGGCGTGATTGAAAGCCGGTCGTGCTTGTAGTTCAGGACCAGCGTCGCGACGTACGGATAGTTGTAAGCGTTCACGCCGGAGCCGACCGGACCGGGGAACGTCGAGTAGGGCAGGTACGAGGCGGCGGGATCGTAGAGCGAGTACGCCGGCGAGAGCCAGTAGGGATTCGCGATGTCGTGCGGCCGCTTGCACGACGGATCCGCTATGCCGCCGGGCGTGTAACAGGGGGCGGCATACGAGCCCGGTCCCGCGGTGGTGTAGCCGCACACCGCCTGGCCGAACTGCTGCTTGCCGTATTGAGCTCCGCCCGGCGCGCACGCTTTCGTGTACGCGTTGTACTGCGAGATGCCGGCGTTGATCGGCGAAAGGATCGTCGTTGCGTTGGGCAGCAAGCTGTATTTGACGGTCGCGTAGGTGTAGGCGAACGAGAGCTGACCGGAGAGCCCGTTCCGGTTGAAGTCGCCCTTGTTGAACTCGAACTCGAATCCAGAGGACGTTTGATTGCCGGCGTTGAGTCCCGACGTCAACCCCGTAGCGTAGTTGATGTAGAAGTTCTCGACTTGCGCTTGCGTCTGCCGTAGAAACGGCGTCAGCTTGAACGACATGTCGGTTCCCTTGAAATGGTGCTCGATCGAGAAGTCGCTGTTGAACGAAATCGAGGGTGCGACCGCGTGTCCGGGGGTCGTGAATCCGAGGGAATAAAACTGGGTGAGCGTGTCGGGCAGGTTCTGTTCGAGGCCGTTGTACTGTTCGTAAGCCGAACTCGGCTGCTCGTTGTACTTGCCGTAGCTCGCGCGCAACACCGTGTCCGGATTCACGGTATAGGTCGCGCCGATCCGCGGCTGGACGATCGTGTAATGGAAGTCCGCCGGCTCGTTCTGGACGGCGGCGTTAACGTACTGGCTGCCGAACGCCGAGCAGGGTTTTTGAGCGTTCGTGCTCCAGCTGCCCCCGAAGGCGCTGCGGTCGACGAGCGACAGCGTCTGGGTGTCGTAACACGTATCCTGGTTGAAGGCGTTGAACCAGAAATTGCGCGCCGGACCGAAGTTCGTGTTCGCGCCGACGAAGTTGTAGTCGTCCACGCGAACGCCGAAGTTGAAGTTGAGCTTGTCGTTCGGCCGCCACTGGTCGGTGATCGAGTAGCCGATAAATGCCGGCGTGACCGTGTTGTTGAGACCGTAGGCCCCATTTTCGACGACGTAGTAGGCGCACGGGCCGCCGCCGCAGGACATGTTGGCGGCCTTGGGCGGCTGCGAACCGGCATAGGTGCCCGCCAGCGACGCAAACGTCGGGAGCGCGCCGTAGGATATCCCGCTGCCGCCGCCGTCGCTGCAGGTGGTCGGCGTGGCCGCCCCTCTTCCGCCCGCCGGCGCGATGTAGCAGGTGCCGCTCTCCAGGGCGTGCGGGTTGACGAGGACCGCAAACGCATCCCCGTAGCCGAACATCTGCTCGTTGTAAATTCGCGCGCCGCTCGCCGTCGTGTACGATCCCTCGGCTTCCAGGAGGTTTTGCGGGTTGATCTGATCGGTGAACGAGAGGCTGATGCCGCGGGTGTGGTTGTTGATCTCGTAGTCGCCGCTGTCGTAGTACGCGTACGGCTGCAGCGACATCATCGGACCGTTTTCGATCCAGTCGGAGTAGTACGTGTAGCCGTACACGCGCATGAACGCGCTCGAGCTAAAGTTCTTTTGATATTGTAATTTGACGATCGCTTGGCCGTTGTAGCCGCGGTCGCGCTGGTTGTAGGGGTCGGAGACGGTGCCGAAAAGCGGGTGCGGCGGCGATGACGGGTAGAGATAGGGCGTTACTTGCGACCGGTAGTTCGGCGGAAGAAACGTCCCCAGTGGCCCTCGGTACTGAAAGCTGTCCAAGTAATAAGGCGGAGCCGCTCCGACGGTCGCGACGTAGTTCGCCAACCCCTCGTCGTTGACCGAACTAAAGAAGGTCGTAAAGATTTCGTCGTTGTCGTACAGAAGCTGCACGTCGTCGCGCAGCCCGTCGTTGCGGTGCGGAATCGCCAGATGCAGGTTCACGATCGACGTCCGGGTCGCGACGTTTACCGGATCGAGCGTGCCGAAACCGATCGGTCCGAGTATCCAGCCGGGGCGGCCGTTGAGCCCGACGTTCGGGACGCCGTTGGTGTAGCACGAGGGGAGCGCCGGATTGGGCGTCAACGGGCACGGGCCCAACTGCTGGCCGAACTCGTTGGTGTACGCGGCGCCGTCGAACTGGTCAACGTACCGGTGTTCCTGATTGAAGCCGCCGATTCCGACGTAATAGGAGAAGAGCCGGTCGGGCGTCGCGCCGCCGGCTTCGACGTTTAGGCTGTGGTAGAACGTCGGCGTGCCGACGGCGGCGCTCACGCTGGCGTATCCCGGGAACGTACCGGTTTTGATGACTTGGTTGATGAATCCGGCCAAGCCTTGAGCTTCCGCGTTGGACGGCGTCGCGCCGGTGTACACCTGCAGTTCCAACTGGCCGAGGGACGAGAGCGAACCCGATGGGTAGTTATCGAAGGCGCGGTTGACGGGGATGCCGTCGAACTCGTAACCGACTTCGTACGAGTCGCCGCCGCGGACGTGAACCGCTTGGTTGTAACCGTTCTGATTCGCCGGCACGTACGCGCCCGGAACGCTCGCGATCGCCGAATAAGCGCTGTTGAGGTTTCCGCCGCCGCCGAGTACGCTCAGGCGTTCCTGCTGCTGCGCGTTGACCGAGTACAGGTCGGCCGTCGTACCCGGGCGCACCAAACTCGAGGTAGCTCGCGAGGAAACGTTGGCGATCGTCTTGAGCGATTTGCGCAGGGTGAAGCTCAGCGTTTGCTGCGCGTCGGCAAAGACCGCGATGCCGCCGTACGAGATCGTGTCGTAGCCGCTTTTCTCGATCGTGGCCGTGTACTCGTCGGGCGCGAGCGAGACGAAATGAAAATGACCGCCCGAGTCGGTTATCGAGCTCGCGGTTTGCGAAGGGCTCGTCACGGTGACGCGGGCGCCGGCGACCGGAGCCGACGCTCCCGCCTCGGTGACGGTGCCGCTCAACCCGCCGGTCGTTCCGGCGCGCGCCGGCAAAGCCGGTACCAGGATGGCGAGTGCCGCCGCTGCGGCCCAGAGCCGGTTCATCTCGCCCCCATCGCTTGCAAGTAGTGGCGATCGAAGGCGGCCAACAGCCCCTCGGCGTTGGAGTAGGGTCCCGGCGCGTAGGCGCGCGATCCGAGGCCGAGCTGCGTCAGCTCGCTGACGTGCCAGTCCTGCCGGTTGGTGAGATCCCAGAACTCGACCGCGTCGCGCGAGTCGAACTCGCACGTCAACATCGTCGTCGGATCGAAGAGCCACGAGCACCTGACGTGCGTGTGGCCGATGTCAACCGGTTCGACGTAGTGCACCATGACGTAGTCGGGATGCAGGCTCAGAAGCATCGACGGAAAGATCGTGTAGTAGTAGACGCGTTCGAGATCGGGGCCGGCCACGCGACCGATCGGCGGCCGGCTGGTGTGACCGCTGGTCGTGAGGCTGGCGCCGGGGACGCGTAGTTCGGAGAAGCCGCCGAGTACCGGTCCCGCCGTCAAGTCGTTCTGCCCGCTGTCGGACGGCGAGAGCTTATCGAGCTGCGGGTGCACGAGCGGACAATGATAGCATTCGGAATAGTTCTGAAAGATCAACTTCCAGTTGCAGGCGACGTCGTATTCGATCGCGCGGGCTTCGCGTAAGTTGGCGATGTCCCAGGCTGCAAACCGGCCGGTCAAGGGTGCGAGTGCGCGTTCGAACGGCGGCGGCTGCGGCGCGAGGGTCACGAAGATGAAACCATCCCAGATCGCTACGGCCGCCTGTCGAAGCGAATAGTCGGCCGGGTCGAATCCCGGAACCTGCGCCATATTGCGGGCGACCTTGAGCGCCCCGTCGAGGCCGTACGTCCACGCGTGATACGAACATTGAATCGAGCCGGTGAAGTGGCCCGCATCGACGGTGCAGATGCGAGTACCGCGATGCCGGCACACGTTATAAAACGCGTGCACGACACCGTCGCGATCGTGCGTCACGATGAGACTTTCACCGGCAATCTCGATCGTGAAGAAGTCGCCGGCATTGGCGATCCGGTCAACGCGCCCGACGCAGATCCACTCGCGCGCGAAGACTCGTTCGCGTTCGGCGGCGAAGTTTTCGGGTGAGACGTACCACGATGCCGCAAGCGTTTTGGATCCGGGTGCGACCGCGGGTTTCGTAAACGTATCCATCGTTGCCTCGACCCCCCAAGCCAAGGATTCCTCCGCGTTTGACGCAAACACCTGCGAAACAACGATTTGTTTGGCGTTGTGTCGAATGGACCGTTGAAGCCTTCGGGAGCACCACCGATTTGGCCGAACGAGAGCTTCCTCGGACAGCAACCTCGCTGGAGCGGTCCTTACCCCGCGCCGCTTACGTGGACCCAGCTTTTTTCGAGCGCGAATGCGACGCGATCTTTGCCGGCCAGTGGTTCTACGCCGGACGGCTGGAGCAATTCGAGCAGCCGGGCGCGTTTACGACGCTCGAGGTAGCCGGTGAAAGCGTCGTCGTCGTGCGCGCCGAGGACGGACGCCTCCACGCCCACTTAAATCTCTGCCGGCATCGCGGCAGCCGCCTGTTGTGCGGCGACGGCGTGCTGCGCGGCGCGATTCGCTGTCCCTATCACGGCTGGGCCTACGCGCTCGACGGGAGGCTGATCGCGTCGCCGTTCGTCGAGGAAGCCGACGTGCCGGCCGGCGCGCGCCGCCTCCACCCCGTTGCGGTGGACTCGTGGGGCGGATTTGCGTTCGTGCACCTCGCGCCCGAACGCGCGTTACGCGAACCGCTCGCCGCCCAGCTCGGTGCCGTTCCGGCGCGACTGCAGCGATATCCGCTCGAAGTGCTGCGGCCCGGACGTTCCTTTCGGTACCTTGTGAGTGCGAACTGGAAGGTGCTGCTCGAGAACTACAATGAGTGCTATCACTGCGCCGGCGTCCATCCGGAGCTGTGCCGGATCGTGCCCGCGTTCAAGCGCCGCGGCGGCGCGGACCTCGAATGGGAACGCGGAATCGCGCATCGACCCGGTGCGTGGACGTTCAGTTTAAGCGGATCGAGCGCGCGGGCGCCGTTTCCGGGACTCGACGACGACGAGCGCGTCCGGCACAAGGGCGAACTGATCTATCCAAATTTCATGCTGAGCCTGTCCGCCGATCACGTTGCGGCGTTTTCGCTGCGGCCGCGGGGAGCGCAGGAAACCGAAATCGTTTGCGACGTGCTCTTTCATCCCGACGAGATCGCCAAAGCGACGTTCGATCCGAGCGACGCGGCCGATTTTTGGGATCTGGTGAACAAACAGGACTGGGCGATCTGCGAGAACGTCCAAGCGGGAATGCGGTCGCGGGCGTTCCGTTACGGATATTACGCTCCCATGGAAGACGCGAGCCTGGACATTCGCCGCTACATCGCCGCTCGATTAGGCGAAGACGCCGTCGCGACGGAATAAGACGCCGCGATGGAAGAGTTCGATGCGATCGTGCTCGGCTTGGGCGGCATCGGCAGCGGCGCGGCGTACTGGCTCGCCAAACGCGGCGCACGGGTGCTCGGGCTCGAGCAGTTCGAGTTGGGACACGCGCGCGGCGAATCGCACGATCACTCCCGCATCATTCGGCTGTCGTACGTAACGCCGGCGTACGTCCGGTTGGCTCGAGAAGCCTATCGAGCCTGGCAAACGGTGGAGGAGGATGCTCGCGAGCAACTCGTGTTCCGCACCGGCGGCTTGGATTTAGGACCGCGCGGCGGGGCCATTCCGCTGGCGGGATACGCCGACGCAATGCGCGCGTGTGACGTGCCGTTCGAGCCGCTCGACGCCGCCGAAATTCGCAAGCGCTGGCCGGCCTTCACGATCGACGACGACGTCGGCGGGCTGTTTCAGGCCGACGGCGGGATCGTCGCCGCCGAGCGCGCGACCGCCGCCCATCAGCGCGCGGCTCGGGCGTTGGGCGCGGTGCTGCGCGATCGCGCGCCGGTGACGCGGTTGCGCGATGCCGGCGGGGAGATCGAGATCGAAGCCGGCGGGCGGCACTATCGTGCCGGCAAGCTCGTCGTGACGGCGGGTCCGTGGAGCGCGCGGACACTCGCCGCGTTCGGCGTCGAGTTGCCGCTCGAAGTCACCAAGGAGCAGGCGATGTATTTCCGGGTACGCGATCTCGAGCGTTTCGCACTGGGCTCTTTTCCGGTGTGGATTTGGATGGACGATCCATCGTTCTACGGATTTCCCGTCTTCGGCGAACGCGGGGCCGTCAAGGTAACGCAGGATGCGGGCGGCCGCGCCGTCGACCCCGACGCGCGCGGGTTCGACGAGGATCCCGAGATCACGCGGCGGGTCCGCGACTTTCTGGAACGGCATCTTCCGGCTGCGCTCGGTCCTCTCCAGGTGGCTAAGACGTGCCTTTACACGCTCACGCCCGATCGCGATTTCGTGATCGACCGGCTGCCCGAACATCCGAACGTGTCCGTCGCGATCGGCGCGGGACACGCGTTCAAGTTCGCATCGGTCATCGGCCGGATTCTCAGCGAACTCGCCCTCGATGCCGCGACGCCCAGCGAAATCGGTGACTTCGCCGTCAACCGGCCGATCTTGCAGATGCAAGCGCCGCCGAAGACCTACATGGTGTAGACGCATCGGCCGGACGTTTGCATGAAACGACGGCGCGTGGAGCGAACGGTGGGGGAACGTGACATCGACGCGGGCGCTCGCCCTGGTCGTGCTGCTGCTCGTCATCGTCGGCGGCGCGTGGTACTACCTCTCAAATCGACCCCGAGGCGTGGGCAGCGCGCTGACCGTCTACTACACCAAACTCGACGGAACGACGCTTGGCAATCTAAGCGTTTCTTTACGTCCGCGGTTGCCGGGCGAAAGCGCAGCCGAACACCTGCGCAACGCCGTGCTGTATGCGGCGGTGCAAGCGGTGGCCGGCCCGTCGAGCGACGTGCAAGCCATTCGCTTCCCAGCCGGAACGCGAGTTACGAGCGCGAGCGTCAGCGGGTCGACGGCGGTCGTCGACCTTTCCACCGACGTCGGTCAACAAGCCGGTGGAACGTTCGGCGAAAACGGCGAGTTCAAGGGGCTCGTCTACACGGTCACCGGCATCCCGGGAATCGACGCGCTGAAAGTCACGGTCGGCGGGCAAACGCTGCCCACGCTGCCGGGGGGACATCTTGAGCTGGATCAACCGCTGCATCGCTCCGATTTTTAGCCTCGCGCTGGTAGCGGGGTTCGCCCTGCCGGCGTCGGCCGATGCCCCGATTGCGGCCGACTATCAGCGCCAGACGATTCGCTTCACCCACGTGTCGGCGTCAGCCGGCGGGACGACCATCGGCATCCGAGATCCGGGACTGCGCGCGCTGTTGCGCGCGGTCGGCGCGACGCTGGCGTGGCAGCCGGGCGATCGCTACGTGTTGATCACGACGGCAGTGCCGACGGTCGTGAGTTTTGCAGTAGGCGACCGGCGATACGACGTCGGCCCGATCAGCCTGCAGGCGAGCGTCGCCCCTTACCAACGCGACGGCGAGATTTACTTGCCTTTAACCGAACTGCTGCGCGGACTCGATCTCGCGCTGCGGCAAGACGGCGCGATGGCAGTCCTGCAGCCGCAGCTGGCATCCCTCGACGTCCGAACCGCGGGGAGCCGTGCCGACTTGGTCGCCCACGGCGGAGCTCCGCTGCACCCGCGCATCGTGCAGCAGAACCAAAATACGATCGCGTACGAGTTCGACGGGGTCGGAACGACGCTTACGGGTAGCCGCGTCGTCAACGCGGGCGGCATTCGCACGGTGCAGATTTCTCAGAGCGGGAGCGTGCGCGATCCAAAGACGCTGCTGTCGGTGCAGCTCGCGCCGGGTGCCGTGCACGACGTGCCGCGCAGCAACGACGACCGCGACGTGGTGATCTCGTTTGCCAGCTCGGCGGCGCAGGCCCAGGCGACGCAAGCGCCGCCAGTTCCGGCGGATGCGACGCAGGCGCAGGCGGCGCCCGCCGCGGCGGCCGGAGGAGCGGCGAACGTCACCAGCGTGACGGTAGCGCCTTCGAGCGACGGGTACGTCGTAACGATCGGGATCGCCGGCGATGCGGCTTTCGAATGGCACCGCCTCCGCGATCCCGACAACCGCTTCTGGGTCGACGTCAAGAACGCGCAACTGCAGGGACCTGCGATCGATCAGAACGAGCCCGTTCCGGTCGGCGCGCTGCGAGTCCGCCAGATCGATCCGGCCACCGTGCGGGTCGCACTGTCGTTGGCCGGACCGAAGTCGCTGTCGATTTCCCCGACGGCAACCGGCTTGACCGTCGACGTGAGCCAGGCCGACGTCGACGATACCAGCGCGATGGCGCGCGCCGGCCAGGGCAGCGTGGGGAGCGTCGTTTCGGCGGGCGAACAGGCCGCGGCCGTCACGCCGGCACCGTACGGCGGTTCGGGCACCGCGGGGACGGACTCCACCTGGAAGTTCGGTGCGACGGCGCGCTCGAGTTACGTGCCGAAGAATCCGCGCCTGATCGTGATCGATCCTGGGCACGGCGGCAGCGATCGGGGCTCGTCGCGCCACGGCGTCGACGAGGCGGCGCTCGCGCTCGACATGGCCAAACGTTTGCGAGACATCCTCGTCGCGCAAGGCTGGCAAGTGCGGATGACGCACGATTCCGACGTTGACGTCTACGCTCCCAACGACAGCGCGCACGACGAACTCCAGGCCCGGGTCGACGTCGCCAACAATGCCGGCGCGCGGATGTTCGTCAGCATTCACGCTAACGCGTTCATCAACTCGGGACCGTACGGAACGACGGTCTACATCTCGAAGCCCGGTGACGTCGCACTCGCCCAGCTGGTAGAACGTCAGCTGGCCTCGGACGGAACCAAGGACGACGGGATCGTCAAAAGTCATCTCTACGTAACGCTGCACGCGTTGATGCCGGCCGTGCTGGTCGAAACGGCCTTCATCTCGAACCCAAGCGACTACGCGCTCCTCACGTCGCCGGCGTGGCGGCAAAAGGTCGCGCAGCTGATCGCCGCCGGAATCGCCGAATACGATCGGGAGTATCCGGCCTCGAATCAGCCGGGGCAGTAAGGCCGGCTCGATGATCGGGCTCTTCGATTCGGGCCTAGGCGGTCTCACCGTGATCAGGCGGTTGCGCGAACGGCTGCCGAACGCCGACATCGTGTATTTTGCGGATCAGGCGCACGTTCCGTACGGCGACCGCGAGCCCGAGGAGCTGTTCGAGTTGCTCGTGGCCAACCTGGGATGGCTCGACGCGCAAGGCGTCGACGCAACCGTGATGGCCTGCAACACGTCGTGCGCGATCGCGCAGCGCTACGGGTGGCCGTCGACCCGATCGCCGGTTTTGGACATCATCGATTCGGCCGCGACCGCGGTTCAGCGCGCCGGATTCCGGCGCGTCGGCGTCATTGCGACGACGGCGACGGTTGACGCCGGCAGTTACGGCCGGACGCTCCGCGCGGCGGTGCCCGGCGCGGAGGTGTGGGAGGTCGCCGCCCCGGCGCTCGTGCCGATGATCGAAGCGGGGCGTCTGACCGGGACCGAGCCGCGCGGCGCGGTCGATGCCGTTTGCCGCGAACTGCCGCGCGATCTGGACGCGGTCATATACGGATGCACGCACTATCCGGTGCTCGAAGCGCATTTTTCCGCGGCGCTCGGACGCGGCGTGACGCTGATCGATCCCGCGGCGATGCAGGCCGAACGCGCCGCCGCGCTGTTGCGGACGCGCGAGCCGCTCGAGGAATCCGGCGCGACGCGTTACGTGACCAGCGGCGACCCGGTCGCGTTCAAAGCCGGGATCGTGCGTACGATCGGCGACTCGCCGGCACGCGTCGAGGCGCTCAAAGACTACCCACGTGGAAAATATAGAAGAACAGCATCGTCGTAACGGTCGCGAGTCCGGTTCCGGCGACGACTTGCGCAACCGTGTGCGCTTTCAGGTACACGCGCGCCCAGCAGACCATCGGGATCAACACCAAAAACGGCAGCGGCTGACGGCCGTCGAGCATCGTCAGCGCGACCAGCGGCGCCGTGATCCCGATAGCGTGGGTGCTGATCTTCCAAAAGCGCGTGATGTATCCGACGATGAACGTGGAGGCAAAATACCCGAGCATTGCCGCGATGAGCAGGCGCGGTGCGTGCGCCATCCAAAGCGCGACCGCGCCCAGCAGATAAAAGACGACGAACGTGCTGAAGACCATTTCGCGTTCGTGGCGGACCGACATGTCGAGGTCGGAGATGCGGTCGGTCGAGTACAGCCAAAAGACGTAGAGCATCGGCCCGATCGAGGTGAAGAAGGTCGAGAGGAACAGAAGCCGCCAGAAGTCGAGCGTGCCCCGCGCGCTGACGTGCGCCAGGATGACGAACAACGCCAGCGCCGTCAGAAACGGGTTGAAGATCGTCGACAGGATGCGTGCGAGGTCGCGCCAGACCCGCCGGGTTTTGAGCGGTACGACGGGGGAGCTTGGTTCCAGCACTTTAGAAGGAAGTTCAGCCACCGGGAGAGGCCGCTCCTGCGAGGCAGGCGGGTTCGGCCCGGCGGTCGTATGGATGGTTTCGGATTGGACCCTCGCGTTTTCGAAGGCGCAGCGGTCCGTTTGCTTGACCTCGTACTGGAGAGCTAACGGTGATCTCAATCGTCTTGGCGGCAGCGACTGCAGCGAGCGCTACGGCGCACGCTGCCGCAACTTCCGCCGCGGCAAACGTGCCGGCCCCGCAAGTTCAGGCCCCCCGCCCCCGCTGCCCGTGCTCGTGCAAACGCCGATCGCGCAGCACGCGCCGTGGCTCACCCACGGCCTAGCGGGCATCTTCATGATTGCCGCCGTCGCGCTGATCGTACTGCTCGCGCTGCAGACGACCAAACAGGAAGGGCTGACCGGCACGATCGGCGGCCGCGTCGAGTCGACGTATCGCGGGCGTCTCGGCGCCGACGAACAGTTCAAGCGGGTAACCGGGGTAGTCGCGGTCGTCTTCGTCGTCACCGCGTTCATCCTGTCCCTCACCGGCATATGACGAAAAGACCGCGTTGCCGCTTCTCGACGTAAAGAATCTGCGGACGACGTTCCGCACCGAAGACGGTCCGGTAACCGCCGTCAACGGCCTTTCGTTTACGCTCGAAGCCGGCGAGACGCTCGGCATCGTCGGCGAATCCGGCTCCGGAAAATCGGTCACCGCGCTCTCGATCATGCGGCTGCTGGCCCAGAATGCCGCCGTCTCGTCCGACCGCTTGTCGTTCGACGGCGAGAACTTGCCCGATCTAAGCGAAGCCTAGATGCGCAAGATTCGCGGCCACAAGATCGCGATGATCTTTCAGGATCCGATGACCTCGCTCAATCCCGTGCTGACCATCGGCGAGCAGATCGCCGAAGCCGTGCGGCTGCACCTCGGATTGGACCAGCACGACGCGCGCGAACGCGCGATCGAGATGTTGCGCAAAGTGCGCATTCCCGCGCCCGAAAAACGCCTCGGCGACTATCCCCATCAGTTCTCGGGCGGGATGCGCCAGCGCGTGATGATCGCGATGGCGCTCTCGTGCAACCCGCAGCTGCTGATCGCCGACGAGCCGACGACCGCGCTCGACGTGACGATTCAGGCCCAAATGCTCGAGCTCATGAACGAGCTGCAGCGCGAGACCGGAGCGGCGATCGTCCTGATCACCCACGACCTCGGCGTCGTCGCCGAAGTCTGCAAGAACGTGCTGGTGATGTACGGCGGCAACATGGTCGAATACGGAACCGCCGATCAAATTTTCGAACGGCCGCGGATGCCGTACACGCAGGGTTTGCTGGCGTCGCTTCCGCGCCTCGACGATAGCGGCCGCCGCCGGCTCGAGCCGATCAAAGGACAGCCGCCCAACCTCTTGCGCTTGCCGCCGGGCTGCGCGTTCGCGCCCCGGTGCGCCTACCGGATGCCGATCTGCGACGAACCCGTGCCGCTCTACGATTTCGGAGACGGACACGTTGCGCGCTGCTTCCTCTACGACGAGCGCGCGAAGGACCAGCGCCCGATCGACGTTGGAAGCGCGCCGGCGGTCATCCCGTGAGCGCCCCGCTGGTCGAGGTCGAGGATCTCTACAAATATTTTCCGATCCACGCCGGTCTAGCGTCGCGTCACGTCGGCGACGTGAAGGCCGTCGACGGCGTCAACTTTACGATCGAGCGCGGCGAAACGCTCGGGCTCGTCGGCGAATCCGGTTCCGGAAAGACGACGGTCGGGCGGCTCCTCCTGCGCCTGCTGCCGGTGACCAAGGGCAAGATCCGGTTCGACGGTGACGACGTGCTGACGATGTCGCGCGGCGACCTGCGCCGGCTGCGCCGCGAGATGCAGATCATCTTTCAGGATCCCTACGCGTCGCTCAATCCGCGCATGACGGTCGGCGACATCATCGCCGAACCGCTGCGCATCCACGGGCTCGCCCGCGGCAAAGCGGTCGGGGAGCGCGTCACCGAGCTCCTGCGGCAGGTCGGCCTGCAGCCGTATCACGCGAATCGCTATCCGCACGAGTTCTCGGGCGGCCAGCGCCAGCGCGTCGGCATCGCCCGCGCGCTTGCGGTCGATCCGAAGTTCATCGTCTGCGACGAGCCGGTGTCGGCGCTCGACGTCTCGATTCAAGCGCAAGTCATCAACCTGCTCGAAGATCTGCAGGCGCAACTCGGGCTGACCTACCTGTTCATCGCGCACGATCTCTCGGTGGTGCGCCACATTTCGACCCGCGTCGCCGTGATGTACGTGGGAAAAATCGTCGAAATCGCCGATCGCGAAGCGCTCTACGTCAACCCGCTGCATCCGTACACGCAGGCGCTGCTTTCGGCGATTCCGATTCCCGATCCGGCGCTCGAGAAACGGCGCAAACGGATCGTGCTCACGGGCGACATTCCGTCACCGGTGAATCCGCCCTCAGGCTGTCGCTTTCACACCCGCTGCCCGATCGCGTTCGAGCGCTGCAAGGTCGAGGAGCCGCCGTTCAAAGAGTACGCTCCCGGTCATTTTGCCGCGTGCCATTGGGTCGAAGAGCACGGCGGACAAGCCCCCAATTTAGCAGGCGGCCCGATCATTTAGGGGCCAACAGGTTTCGGCAAAAAGTTGAGTGCCACGATGTGAAAAAGCGGTCGCTTTTCAAGCGACCGCTTTTTGTTTGGCGGGTGGCGGCGGGCCTACCCTTTCTTCTTGCGTCCGCCCTTGCGCGCGGCTTTGCGAACCTTGCGGACGCCTTTTCTGACGGCCGCTTTTTTCTTGCGCGTGCCTTTGCGCGTAGCTTTGCGGACTTTGCGCGTGCCTTTACGCACGGCTTTGCGGACTTTCCGAGCCCCCTTACGGGCCTTGCGAGCGCCCTTGCGGACCTTGCGAGCGCCCTTGCGGACGGCCTTACGGACCTTACGGGTTCCCTTACGAACTGCCGCTTTTTTCTTGCGCGCGCCCTTGCGCACGGCTCTGCGGACCTTGCGTCCGACGACGCGCGCTACGATCTTTTTCCGGCGCGTGGCTTTACGCGCTTTACGGGCCGCTTTTCGGACCTTCCGTCGCGGCTTTTTCTCGTCGGCCATCGTGCCGCCGTTCATCATGGTATCCGAGTCCATTCATTCCTCCTCGCCCCCCGGGGGACGACAAGCGTATCTTGGACAGCGCTCACATGGCGCTTTGAGCGAATCATAGAGGATTTCATCAAATCATGCAAATTCACGCGCGCGACGTGCCGCCAAAAAGCGCGCGCGGGGAGCGAAAGATTGCCCTCGTCTTGACGACCGGAGTATACTAGGCCCCGTGAAAAAGCCCCTGATTATCGTCGAATCGCCGACCAAGGCGCGGACGATCAAGAAGTTCTTGCCCGCGCGATTCTCCGTCAGGGCGTCGGTCGGTCACGTACGCGATCTGCCCAAAAGCACGCTGGGCGTCGACGTCGAGCACGACTTCGAGCCCCGGTACCTTACCATTAAAGGTAAGGGCGACGTCATCAAGGAGCTCAAGAGCGCCGTAAAGACCGCAAGCGACGTCTACCTCGCGACCGACCCGGACCGCGAAGGTGAAGCGATCGCCTGGCATTTGGCGGAACTGCTGAAGCTCCCCAAGCCGATGCGGATCGAACTTCACGAGATCACCAAGGAAGCCGCATTGGCGGCCCTGCGCGATGCCCACGCAATCGACATGGACCGGGTCAACGCGCAGCAGGCGCGGCGCATTCTCGACCGCCTCGTGGGGTACAAAATCTCTCCGCTGCTGTGGGCGAAGGTGCGCGGGGGGTTATCGGCCGGGCGCGTTCAGTCGGTCGCGGTAAAGCTGATCGTCGATCGCGAGCGCAAATCGGAGCGTTCGTTCCTCGCGAATACTGGAGTCTGACGGCGCTGCTCGCGTCGGCGCGCGCGCCCGAAATGCCCTTTCCGGCCGAGCTGGTCGCGCATCGCGGGCAAAAGCTCGAGATTGCGACCAAGGAGCAGGCCGACGCCGCGCTGGCCGGGGTCGAAGGCGCGGCGTTTCGCATCGCGTCGATCAAGAAGCGCGAGGTCAAGCGCAACGCGCCGGCGCCGTTTACGACCTCGACCTTGCAGCAGGAAGCCTCGCGGAAGCTGAAGATGCGCGTGCGCCGGACGATGCAAGTCGCCCAAGCGCTCTACGAGGGCGTCGACTTCGGCGGCAGCGAGGGAACGGTCGGCCTCATCACCTACATGCGCACCGACTCGACGCGGCTTAGCGACCAGGCCCGCGATGCAGCGCGCGAGTTCATCGTCGAGACGTACGGCGAGCCGTTCCACGGCGGTCGCGTCCACAAGGTGCGCGAGGGGGCGCAGGACGCGCACGAGGCGATTCGTCCGACGTCGGCATTCCACACGCCGCAAACCGTTGCCGGCGCGCTCAAGCGCGACGAGCTGCGGCTTTATACGATGATCTGGGAACGGTTCGTCGCGTCGCAGATGTCGGCGGCGATTCTCGATCAGACGACGGTCGACGTCGAAGCGAACGAGTACACATTCCGGGCGACCGGCACGGTGACGCGGTTTGCCGGCTTCACCCGCGTCTACGAAGAGGGCAAGGACGAGGATGCCGGCGCGGCCGGCGATCCGAGTTTGAATGGAAGCACCCCGGCCGCGGCGATCAAACCCAAGGGACGCGTGCCGCTTCCGGAACTTTCCCAGGACGAATCGCTCGACTGTCGCCGCCTCGAGCCCAAACAGCACTTCACCGAGCCGCCGCCGCGCTTCACCGAGGCGTCGCTGGTCAAGGCGCTCGAGGACAACGGCGTCGGCCGGCCTTCGACCTACTCGACGATCGTGGACACGATTCAGGCTCGCGGCTACGTCACGCAACAGGAACGGCGCTTCGTTCCGACCGAGATCGGCATGGCCGTCAACGACCTGCTTGGTCGAACATTTTCCGAAGATCGTCAACCTCGACTTCACCGCGACGATGGAAGGCGATCTCGACAAAGTGGCGGTCGGCAACGAGGACTGGGTCGCGTTGCTGCGCGCCTTTTACGGGCCGTTCGCGGGCGAGCTCGAGGCCGCCGAGAAGAAACTTCCGCGCATCGAACTGCGCGACGAACCGACCGACGAGATCTGCCCCAACTGCGGGCGGCCGATGGTGATCAAGACCGGGCGCTTCGGCCGGTTCATTTCGTGCACGGGATATCCCGAGTGCAAGACCACGCAAACCGATCGTCAAAGACACCGGCGCGAAGTGTCCCAAGGACGGCGGCGACGATCGTCGAACGGCGCTCGCGCAAGGGACGCACGTTCTACGGCTGCGCCAACTATCCCAACTGCGATTTCGTTTCGTGGGATCGGGTCGTTGCCGAACCCTGTCCGGTTTGCGGATCGTATGTCATCGCCAAGACGCGGCGCGGCGGGAACGTACGGTTCGAGTGTGCCGCACACCCCGAACACGACGTTTCGGCGATCGCGAAAGCCGAGGGCGACGACGGCTCGGCCGAGCTGGAGCCGGCGCGATAGTTCGTACGTACGTACGATGGTGACGGTGATCGGGGGCGGACTGGCGGGCTGCGAGGCAGCCTGGCAGGCGGCGCGCTGCGGGGTGGACGTCGAGCTGTACGAAATGCGTCCGCAACGCAGCGGACCCGCGCACAAGACCGGCGCGCTGGCCGAACTCGTCTGCAGCAACTCGCTGCGCGGCGCGTCGCTTGACGAACGCGGTCGGATTGCTCAAGGAAGAGCTGGCGCGGATCGATTCGATCGTCGTCGGTTCGGCGCGTGCCGCGGCAGTGCCGGCGGGCGGCGCGCTGGCGGTCGACCGCGAGCGGTTCGCCGCAACGGTGGAAGCGCGGCTCGGCGACGAGCCGAAGATTTCAGTGCGGCGCGAGGAAGTGCGGGCGCTTCCCCAACGACGGCCGCTGGTGGTAGCGTGCGGTCCTTTGCCGACCGAGGAACTGCTGGCCGAGATCGACGCCGCGCTCGTCGCAGCCGCGCCGGCGGACGGATCGCGGCGGCTCCACTACTACGACGCCGCCTCGCCGATCGTCGCGGCCGACTCGATCGACGAAACCACGACGTACCGCAAGTCGCGCTACGACAAAGGCGACGGCGACGACTATCTCAACATTCCGCTCGACCGGACGCAGTATCTCGCAGCTCGTCGCCGATCTGCGCACGTTCCGACGCCATCAACCCAAAGACTTTGAAAGACGGCGACGGCAAGGCCCGCTACTTCGAGGGCTGCCTGCCGATCGAGGAGATGGCCGATCGCGGCGAAGACACGCTGCGCTTCGGGCCGCTCAAACCGGTTGGCTTGCGCGATCCGCGCACCGGCAAGACGCCCTACGCGGTCGTGCAACTGCGCAAAGAAAACGTGGCCGGGACGGCGTTCAATTTGGTCGGCTTTCAAACGCGGTTGACGTGGCCCGCGCAGAAGGCGGCATTCGGAAAGCTTCCCGGCCTGCAGCGCGCCGAGTGGCTGCGCTTGGGCGTGATGCACCGCAACACGTTCCTCGACTCGCCGCGCCTGCTCGACGCGAACTTGATGCTGCGCGGCAGCGAAGGCCTCTACTTCGCCGGCCAGATCACCGGGGCCGAAGGGCTACGTCGAAGCGGCCGCGTGCGGCGCGATGGCGGGTATCGCTGCGGCGCGCGCTTGCCTCGGTTTGCCCGCGCTGGAGTTTCCTCGCGAGACCGCGCTCGGCGCCGTCGTCGCGCACTTGCAGAACGCGCAAACCCACGACTTTCAGCCGGCCAACGTGACCTGGGCGCCGTTTCCGCCGCTCGGCGCCGAGATTCGCGACAAACGCCTTCGCCGCGAGGCGATGGCGGAGCGGGCGCTCGCGGCGATCGACGCCTTTGCCGCACGCCTGTGGAGTCCCGGATGAAACCCTCGCCCCGCGCCGCGGGTACTGACGCTACGATGAAGATTCGGTCCACGACGATCCTGGCCGTGCGCCGTGACGGCAAGCTGGCGATCGCCGGCGACGGTCAGGTGACGCTCGACAAGACGATCGTGAAGCACGGCGCGCGCAAGGTGCGCCAAATTGCCGGCGGCAAGGTGCTGGCCGGATTTGCGGGCTCGGCGGCCGACGGCATTACGCTGCTGGAGAAGTTCGAAAAGACGTTCGGCGAGTACAAGGACGTTTCGCGGGCGGCGGTCGAGCTGGCGAAGGACTGGCGGCAGGACCGCGCGCTGCGCCGGCTCGAAGCGTTGCTGATCGTCGGGACCGCCGAGCACCTCTTCGTGCTGTCCGGCACCGGCGACGTGATCGAACCCGACGAGGGGATCGCGGCGATCGGCAGCGGCGGGCCCTACGCGCAAGCGGCGGCCGCCGCGTTGCTGCGCAACACGGAGCTCAGCGCGCCGAGAGATCGCCCGCAAAGCGCTCGAGATCGCCGGCGAGATCTGCATCTACACCAACGCCGACATGACCGTGGAGACGCTGCCGTGAGCGCGGCGATTCCAAGTGCCGCGGCGATTCTCGACGCGAGCGCGCTGACGCCGCGCCAGATCGTCGCCGAGCTCGACAAGTACATCGTCGGCCAAGGAAAGGCCAAGCGCGCGGTCGCGATCGCGCTGCGCAACCGCTACCGTCGCGCGCCGCGCGCGGGCGGATCTGCGCGACGAGATCACGCCGAAGAACATTCTCATGATCGGTCCGACCGGCGTCGGCAAGACCGAGATCGCGCGGCGCTTGGCGTCGCTCGTCGGCGCGCCGTTCGTGAAGGTCGAAGCGACCAAGTACACCGAGGTCGGCTACGTCGGGCGCGACGTCGAGTCGATGGTTCGCGATTTGGTCGAAGCGGCGGTTCGCATGGTCACCGACGAGCGCCGCGACGAGGTCCGGGAACTCGCCGAACGCCATGCCGTCGAACGGCTGATCGACGTGCTCCATCCGGAGACGCGGCCGCCGTCTGCGCCCGGCCAAGGCAACGCCTTTACGGCCACGTTGGGCTCGATCTTCGGCAGCAACTTCACGCCGCCGCCGCAGCAACAGCAGGCGCCGCCGTCGAGTTCCGCATCGGCGGACGCGCAGCGCGTCCGCGAGCAAACCCGTGCCGAGATCGAGCGCGGATTCTACGACGTGCGGCTGATCGAGATCGAGGTCGAGGAAACGCCGAACCTGCCGATCGGCGTGATTGGGGGGCCGGACGGCGGCGGAGGCGCCGACATCGGCGAGATGCTGGGCGGCATCCTGCCCAAACGCCGGACGAAAAAGCGCGTGACCGTCGCCGAAGCGCGCCGCATCTTCGAACAAGAGGAAGCCCAGAAGCTGATCGACATGGACGCGGTCAAGCGCGAGGCGCTGCGTCGCGCGGGCGAGGACGGCATCATCTTCATCGACGAGATCGACAAGGTCGCCGGCACGAAGGACGCGCGGCGGCCCGGACGTTTCGCGCGAAGGCGTGCAGCGCGACATCCTCCCGATCGTCGAAGGTTCGACGGTCAGCACGAAGTACGGCACGGTCAAGACCGATCACGTGCTGTTCATCGCGGCCGGCGCGTTTCACATGAGCAAACCCTCGGACTTGATTCCCGAACTGCAAGGGCGGTTTCCGATTCGGGTCGAGCTGGACTCGCTGACCGCCGACGATTTCAAGACGATTCTCACCCAGCCAAAGAACGCGCTGGTGGAACAGTACAAGGCGCTCCTCGCAACCGAAAACGCGATCCTCGATTTCCGGCCCGACGGCATCGAACAAATCGCGACCTTCGCGATGCACGTCAACGAAACCAGCGAAAACATCGGCGCCCGCCGCCTGCACACCGTGCTCGAGCGGCTGCTCGAGGAGATCAGCTTTGCGGCGCCGGAGGAAACCGGCACGTACGTCATCGACGCCGCCTACGTTCGCGAGCGCTTGGCCGATATCGTGGAGAACTCCGACCTTTCTGGGTATATACTCTAACGCAATTCACATGCGCTTGGAAGGGCTCCGGGCGCCCGCAAGAGGATTCGCAAGCATGAAACACTCCATCGGATTTATCTTCACCTTCGTGCTCGCCGGCGCATTGATGGCCGGCTGCAACAGCAACAACAATAATACGGTTCCCGGCGCCGGAACCAACTGCGCGGGGCCGCCGGCCGGATTCCAAGTCCTCTATCCGCGCGACGGTGCGCGGCGCGTCCCGCCGGGCAACGCTTACGCCGTTTGGGTGGCCGCAAAGCCGGCACTCGTCGTCGGCAACTCGTACGACTTTGCGCCGGTCACCAGCGCCGGAGCGCTGCCGACCACGTCGACGTTTGCGACCTACACCGGGCCGATTCCGACCCCGCACGACACCCCGGCTCCGGGAGCGACCGTGTATCAGACGCAGTTCCTCTATCCGATCGGTCCGCTGCAGACGGTGAACCTGTACTGGAACGACGGCGGGACGGGCTGCAATCCCAACGTGGTCGTCAGCACGTTCACGACCGGACAATAGTTTCGGCCGAATTCGCGGCGCCGGAACCGGAGGTTGTTCCGCGCACCCGCCTGGAATAGAACCGCCATGGCGTACGTGCGCGAAATCGTCCTCGACGGTCACCCGGTGCTGCGAAAGGTGGCGAAGAAGGTCGATCCCAGGGAGATCGGCGATCCGCTCTTTCAGCAACTGATCGACGATATGTTCGAGACGATGTACGCGGCACCGGGCGTCGGCCTGGCCGCGCCGCAGGTCAACGTGTCGAAGCGACTGTTCGTGATCGACGTCCACGACGACGAGCATCCGCCGGAGGTCGCGATCAACCCGAAGATCGAGACCGCCGAGGAAGAGGTCGAATTGACCGAAGGGTGTCTCTCCGTTCCCGGGATGGTCGGCGAAATCGCGCGCTTCAAGCGGATTATCGTCAGCGCGCTCGACCGCAACGGCGAGAAAATTCGGCTCGAAGGCGAAGGGCTGTTCGCACAGTGCCTGCAGCACGAGATCGACCATCTCAACGGCGCCCTCTATCTCGATCGAGCGCGCGACGTGCGGCCGGCCGTCACCGAGGAAGACGAAGACGCGCCCGAGGCGGCTGCGCCCGAACGGGCGGAAGCGTATTAACGCTCTTTTCTTCGGAACCAGCGCGTTTGCGGTTCCGAGTTTAAACGTGACGGCGCAGCGTTCCCAACTCGCCGGCGTCGTTACGCAACCCGACCGGCCGGCCGGCCGGGGTCAGAAGCTTACGCCGTCCCCCGTCAAAGTCGCCGCCGGCGCACTCGGCCTGCGCATTTTTCAACCCGAGCGGCTGGGCGCGTTCGCGCGCGATATCGGGGACGAGCCGTTCGATCTATTCGTGCTCGCGTCGTACGGGCGCATTCTCCCGCAGGCGCTGCTCGATTTGCCGCGCCTGGGAGCGCTCAACGTGCATCCTTCGCTGCTGCCCCACTATCGCGGCGCTACCCCGATACAGACGGCGTTACGCAACGGCGACGTTCGCACGGGCGTCAGCATCATGCTGATGGATGCCGGCATGGATACCGGCGAGATCGTTTTGCAAGCGGAGGCGGCAATCGATCCCGGCGAGACGTATGGGGAACTGCACGACCGGCTGGCGGCGCTCGGCGCGCGCCTGCTCGGCGACGCGCTCGACCTCGCGGAGGCCGGCACCCTACCGCGCGCGCCGCAGGAAGGCCAACCCAGCGTCACGCGGCCGATCGCCAAGGACGATTTGGAGATCGATTGGTCGTGGACGCCGCAGCAAATCGTCGATTGCGTGCGGGCGTACTCGCCGCAGCCCGCCGCGCGCGCCAGGATCGACGGCGAAACCGTGAAGATCCTTCGGGCGCACGTGAATTCCGACGGCGCGCTGGTGGTCGACGAACTGATCGCACCCAATCGAGGAAAGATGCGCGGCGACGCGTACTTGCGGGGCGGCGTGTGGCCGGCGCGACGATAGCCGGCGGCGGCCGCGCCGCGAACGCGCGCGAACTGGCCCTCAGCGTCGTGCGCGACGTCTTCCCGCCGCCCGATGCCGGGGTGCGGGAGCGCGGCGCGCAGGAGTCGCTCGACTATCGTGCGCGTAAGATGCAGGCCGGTCCGCGCGAGCGTGCCTTCGCAACCGAACTCGCTTACGGTGCCATCAAAATGCGGCGCGCCCTCGAGTGGTATTTGCGGCCGTTCGCGGGCGAGCGGATGCATTCGTTGCCGCCTGCCGTTGCGGAAATTTTGCGCTTGGGAACGTACGAGCTGACCTACACGCAGGCCGACGCGCACGCGACCGTTTTCGAGTTCGTCAACCTGGCCAAACGCTACGGCCATCGCGGGCTCGCCAACCTGGTCAACGCCGTTTTGCGCAACATGCTGCGCGAACCGCCGGCGGCACCCGAGCGTAACGCGTTCGACGACGAGGACGACTACTTCGCAACCCGCTATTCGTTACCGAACTGGCTGGTCCGGCGCTGGCGGGAGTCCTTCGGCGAGCGAGTCGAAACGATTTGCGCGGCCGTCAACGATCCGGCACAGGCCGCGATCGTCGCAAATCTGCTGGAGAATCCGCGCGCGGAGGTTGCCGAAGAACTGCTTCGCGCGGGCGCCGGAGCGGTCGCGTCCGAGATCGTCGCGGAGTCGCTTTTAATCGAGCGCGGGGGCGCGCTGCCGGCGCTCGAACGCACCGCCGGCAGCCGGTGGTGGACCCAGTCGGAAAGTTCGGCGATGGCGGTCGACCTGCTCAACCCGCAGCCCGGAGAAGCAATTCTCGACGTCTGCAGCGGGCGCGGAAACAAGGCGCTGCAAATCGGCGCGCGGCTGGGCGGCGACGGCCGCTTGACTTGCCTCGAGCGCAATCCCGTCAAAAGCGCGGCGCTCGAACGGCGCCTCGAAGCGGCCGGCATCGCTGCAGCGGTCGTCACCGGCGACGCCACCGCGGAAGCGCTGCTGCCCGGCCAGGATTTCGACCGTGTCTTGGTCGACGCGCCGTGTTCGGGGATCGGCGTCGTCGGCCGTCATCCCGAAGCCCGCTGGAAGAAGCAGGGAGGCGACGGCGAACGCCTCGCGATGACCCAACGAGCGGTCGTGGAAAACGCCGCGCGCTCCGTGCGCGACGGCGGCGTGCTCGTTTACGCCGTGTGCTCGAACGACGTCCGCGAAACGACCGAAGTGGTGCAGTGGTTTCTCGAGCGCGAGAAGTTCGAGCGGGGCCTGATCCCGGCCGCCTACGAACCGTATCTTAGCGCCGACGGCGACGTGTCGATCCCGCCGGGGATCGCGGGCCGTGACGGCTTTTTCTTCGCTCGCCTGGAACGGCGATGAGCCTCTTCGAAAAGATCGAGCAGGCCTGCGCGGCATTCGTCGAGCGCACGTTCGCCCGAACGTTTCCCAGTGACCTCGAGCCGGCCCAAATCGCCCGCAAGCTCGTCGCGACTATGGAAGCGCGCACGCGCGACGAGCAAGACGGTCCGGTCGCTCCCGGGTCGTACGCGGTGGCGGTGAACCCGGACGATTTCGACCGCCTCGCGCCCCATCAGGAGTATCTCGAACGGGAATGGGCCGAACTGCTCCGCGAGCTGGCGGGCCGCGTCGGGATCACCTTGTCGGACGGCGATGCGAAGGTTCGGATGACCGCGCGCGAAAGCGTACCGCTGGGTGCCGTGGATGTGGCAGTCGCCGGCGAGTCCGGTCCCGCCGGACGTTTTCATCTTCGGATGATTAAAGGTGTGGCTGCGCTCGGGGTATACTTGATCGAGGGGACGGCTCGCATCGGCAGGGGCGACGAGAACGAGGTCGTTTTGGCAGATCCCAGCGTATCGCGAACCCACGCAGTCCTCGACGCCGGCGGCGCCGAGGCGGTTCTTCGCGACTTGGGGTCGACCAACGGCACGTTCGTGAACGGCCGGCGCGTGGCAACGCAGGGCTTGCGCGCCGGGGACGAACTGACGTTTGGAAACACCCGCATGCGGTTCGAAACCAGAGAGTGAAGCGGTCGTGACGTTCGACGCGCAGATGCGCATCGGTTCGCTCGAGATTTCGGCAGCGCTGCTGGCCGTCGCCGTCGTTGCTGCGCGGCCGCGCGTCCGCGCTGCCGCGGAGATCGGGCAGCTCCTGCCGATGCGCGTCGAACTCGAAATCTTGGAGTTCGGACGGCCGCACTCGTTCGAAGGACGTCCGCCGTTTGAAGTCGGGCGCGGACCCGAGCTTGATTTGGTGTTGCGCGACCCGGAAGCGAGCCGCCGGCACGCCCGTTTCGAGACGCGTAACGGGGTGGTGTACGTCGACGACCTCAAGAGCCGCAACGGAACCTTTCTCAACGGGCGCCGGGTCGGCGAAGCGATCGAAGTGCGCGAAGGCGACGCGGTCGACGTCGGGACGACGCGGATGATCGTACGGGCGATCGAACCATGGACGTAGCGATTCGCGGGGACCGGGCTTCTTGTTTGACGATGCAGCTCGGGCAGCGAACCTGGCTGTTGGCCGTGACGCGCGGATTCGGCGCGGTCGACGGCGTTCCGACCGAGCGGGCCCTGCTGGCGGCGCTGCGCACGGAATGCGAGCGGCGCCTGCGCAGCGAGCGATTTCGCCGGGCAGTCGACCGGCCGCACGCGGCCGCAACGGCGGTGCTGGCGGCGTTGGCGCGGGTCAACGGCGAACTGTTTGCACGGACTCCCGGGCACGACGATTACGTCACCGCTGCATCGTCCCTGACGGCCGCGCTGATCGTGCGCGGGCATGCGTACGTGATGCATTGCGGCGGGACGGCGGCTTACCTGGCGCATCGCGGCGAGGTCGCCGCGTTGTCGGGTGACGACACGTTCGAGGATGCCGCCCTTCCCGTGCTGTCGCGCGCGATCGGCACGACCGCGGCGCTCGACGTCAGCGTATCGAGCGTGACGCTCGACGAAGGCGACGTCGTCGTGCTGCTCGGCCATCGCGTTCCCGGTGACGTCGACCGGCGCGCGTTGATCGCCCACGTCGAGTCCGCCGACCCGATCGAGCACGTCTTGGTGGCACGATTCGAACGCGACGACGCGAGCGACGACGGCGATGCGGAAACGGCGCGCCCTCGATTCACGGTGAAGATCGTGACGGTCGTTCGGGTCGCGGCGGCCATCGCGCTGACCCTCGCATTGGTGTTCGCGCGCTGACGCCGGCGCTAATCGTACGACGCTTCGCACCGATGATCGGAGCGCTGGCGGTGGCGGCGCTCGTCCTGTCGTTCGCGCCGCCGCACAGCATCGGCCCGTGGTGGATGCTGACGCTGCTCGCCGCGCTCGCGCTGGCATGGGTAGCGTTGCAGCCCCTTGCGAGCGTTCGCGACGACATGCTGCCCGCGCTGGCAGTCGTGCTTTCGGCGCTGGGGCTGGCGGTGGTAGCGCGGATCTCGCCCGATCTCGCGCATCGCCAGCAAGCGTGGCTTCTGGTTTCGCTGGCATTGGTGCTGATCGCGGGTCCCGCGTTCGCACAGTTCCGGCGATTTGCCGCCTACAAGTACCTGTGGGTCATCGCATCGCTGGTCCTCTTCGGTCTGCTCCTCGCGTTCGGCCAGGAAGTCAACGGCGCGCGCCTCTGGATCAAGCTCGGACCCGTGCAGTACGAGCCGATCGAACTAATCAAACTCTTCATCGTCCTGTTTCTGGCCGCGTATCTCGCCGAAATGTCCGACGTCATCGCGAACGCGCGCCCGTGGTCGCTGCAGGCAAATCTCAAATATCTCGGACCGCTTTTCGTGGGCTGGGGCGCTTCGATGGCGATCCTCGTCGTTCAACGCGATCTCGGGATGGCCACGCTGCTGCTCGCAACGTTTGCGACGCTTCTGTACGTCGCAACCCGCCGATTCGACATCGTAGCGCTGGGCGCGGCCGTTTTCGCCGCCGGCGCGTACTGGGCGTTCCGCCACTTTCCTTACGTTCACGCCCGCATCGCCATCTGGCACAATCCCTTTTCGAATCCGCTGGGCGCCGGTTATCAATCTTCGCAGGCGTACTACGCGCTGGCCGCCGGGGGCGTCTTCGGCACCGGCTACCGGCTCGGCCATCCGAGCTTCATTCCGGACGTCGCAACCGACTACGTCTATGCTGCTTTCTCGGAAGAGTTCGGCTTGATCGGTGCACTCATCGTGCTCGCGATCTTCATCGGCCTGGTTCGGCGGATTCTGGCCGTCGGGCTCGAGCAGCCCGATCTCTATACGAAGCTGCTGGCCGTCGGGCTGGGTGCGACCTTGGGGTTCGGAGTATTCATCATCGTCGGGGGAGTGATCGGCGTCTTCCCGCTCACCGGCATCACGCTGCCCTTCATCTCTTATGGCGGCAGCTCGCTGGTCGCGAACTACCTGCTGGTCGCGTTGGCGTGGGCGATGAGCTCGCAGCGCGCGTCGTGAACCGGGCCGCCGCGACCGCGGCCGCTCTAGCGCTGGCCGGGGCGCTGGCGGGTTGTGCCCGTGCCAGTCACGCCATGAGTCCCGGCGCGCAGCGCGCGGCTCCGGCCTCGGCGAACGACGGTGCCCGGATTTATCTCACCAACTGTTCGAGCTGTCACCAAGTTGACGGGCAGGGCATTCCGGGAGCGTTTCCGCCGCTAGCCGGCAATCCGGTCGTTCTCGGAGAACCGGGCCGGGCGATCGCCATCGTCAAATACGGGTCGCGCGGCCCAATTCGGGTGGCGGGGCGGCGCTACGACGGCGAGATGCCCGGCTGGGAGGGACTCCTCTCGGATGCCGATTTGGCCGCGGTGGTAACCTACGTACGGACGGCCTGGAGCAACGACGCCGGGCCGGTCAGCGAAAATCAGGTTCGTTGACGGAATCTTAACACAAACTACCTTGTTTCTCGGTCAAGCTAGCAAGGAATCGCTGGCGTCTCGTCATATTGATGCCTCCTAAACCCGGAGTTGGGTCTCCATCGGGTTGGAGGTCGGCGTTATGCGAACAGCGGTTATGTATGCACTGCTCTTAGGCATTGCGCTCGGGTCAATTCCGGCGCCGGCGCAAACGGCCTCGGCGAAGCCGCCAGCGGGGACGGCTTCGTCGAAGCCTGCGCCGGTCGACGAACTCTTCGGGCGTTACGCGCAGAGCGTTCTCGAGATCCAAAACCGGCTCGGAGCGATCGCGCTCAAGAACGACCTCCAGTTGCGGACGCCGGACGAGATCGGCGCCATCGACTACGTCGAAGATGCCACGCTGGCGTGGGGCCGAAGGTACCCCGCCGATCCGTGGCTGGCGAAAGTGCTGGCGCGTCTGGTGACGTTCTATGCGCGGGCGGGTGCCGCCGGCACGCCGCGAGCGGTGGCCGTAATGAACGCGCTCGCGTCCGGTTTCCCGAAATCGGCGCAAGAAGATCAAGCGTTGTTCGCGCTGTGGGGGACGCTTCAGACGCCGCTGCAAACCGTCGTGACGGGTCAGGTCGTTGCCGACTCGACCGGCGCACCGGTTGCCGGCGCGATCGTCATGGTCGCTCCGAACCACGAGTCGAGCGATCTTGGCTCGACGCCGTTTAGCACGACCGCCGTCGATGGCTCGTTTTCGGTTACAAACGTTCCACTGGCCGCTCCCGAGTATATCCTCGTCGAGCCTCCGCTCGGCAGCGCGTACGTGGCCTATCACGGCAAGTTCGATCCGATCGCCGGAAAGGCCGTCGCCGGGATTATCCGGCTCGCCGTTCGCTGATCGCCGAACTCGCGCGCGATTCGCGCCGCCGCTCCGACGCGGGGTGAATGAAACAACCGGCGAAAGACGCGTTAGGAGCCTGGATGCAGAACTTCGAGCCGCCGGATCCAGCGTGGGAGACCCGCGTCAAGGCGTCCTTCGCGCAGCAGAGTCTGATGACGACGCTCAACGCCGAGTTGGTCGATTTGGCGCCGGGGCGCTGCACGATTCGTTGAACGTACCGCAAAGGCTTGGGTCAGCAGCACGGTTTTTTCCACGCCGGGGTTACGTGCGCCATCGGCGACAGCGCATGCGGGTACGCCGCGTCGACGCTCTTTCCCCGCGATACCGAAGTCCTGACCGCCGAGTTTAAGATCAACTTGCTCGCCCCCGCGAACGGGCGCGAGCTCGTGGCTACGGCGGACGTCATTCGCAAAGCCCGTCGGCTAAGCGTCTGTCTCGCGCGCATCGAAGTGGATCCCGGAACTGCCGATGGCCGTCCCTGCGCGATAATGCTCGCGACAATTGCGGTCGTGCCCGAGCGTTAGGGCACCAAGACTCCTCGAGGCGCGGCGCGCGAAAACTCGGTGCGAAAGAGGTTGCCGACGTAGTCGTGCATCGGGCGATCGATGCGCGAGAGGCGGCAGCGCGTCGCCTTCGGCCACGGCGAAACCGGATCGTTGACGCCGACGAACGCGCGCAGCGACTCCGCGAAGTACTCGTCGATTCCAGTGGCCGCGTAAGGCGTGACGAACGCGCGCGCGTTCGTAAAATTGGCGCGCACCCGCGGATCGATTCCGGAACGGTAAACGCCCCCGCCTAGCGCGCAGTCCAGCGCGTGTCCGAACTCATGCGCGACGGTCATCGGGCTGCGCGAGCGCAAGTAGAGCCCCCGCTCTTCGACGACGAACAACCCGGCCGGCGGCGCCGGCCACGCGTCGACGTCGATTCCCAAACGCGCGAGCGCCGGCGACGCGTCCCGATATTTCTGCGTGCCGCGCAGCAGCCTCACCCGAATGCGCGCGCCAAGGGCAAACGCCAGCGCATCGCTCCCAAAGCGGACGAGCGTTTCGAGCACGCCGCCTTCGAGCGGTTGCTGCCCGCCATCCTCGAAAAGGCGGCGAGCGGTCGCCGCGGCATCGCCAGACATTGCGGCCATCGTCGCGCGCGGGGATTGCGCGGATGTGGCAGTGGCGTTTCAGGCTTTCTTCATCTCATGAAGGCTTCAGAAATTTCTTCACGCCGCAAACCTACGTTCGTCTGACCCAGCTTATTTCTCAGGAAAGATTGAGGTATATGAAATGCTCTACCGAAGTGCCAGCGCGCCAGTCATTGCCATAGCCGTGGCCGCGCTCTTCGCTGCGAGCGGGTGCGGGGGACGCGGCGGCGACATGCAATCTTCTGGATCGCAGGCGGCGATGCCGCAGCTGCTGCATCGAGCCGGCAGCGACGTTTCCGTGCTCAAACAACTGAAGAAGCAAGTCGTGATCGGACCCCTTGGCGACCTCAACCCGCACAACGGCGGCCAGAACCCGTACGGGCTGACGGTTGCGCCGGTTACGACCGGGAAGTTGACCGCCGGCGATCTCGTCGTCTGCAACTTCAACGGCGGATCCAATCAACAAGGCAGCGGAAAATCGCTCGTCGCGATTCATCCGCAGCCGGGATCGAAACCGATTCACCTCAATGGGGGCCAGCCGATCCTCGGGTGCGACGCGCTCGCCTTGAGTTCCGACGACACGATCTGGGCGGCAGCGATGGTCGCCAACGACAATCCGATCATCGATGCCAACGGCAAGCTGCTGTTCAACATCGTCGGCAAGCCGTTCAGCCAGCCGTGGGGACAAGTCTTCGCGGCGCCGACGACAGGCTCGCCGGCCTTCTACGAAACCAATGCGGCAACCGGCACCGTCGTCCGGATCAACCTCGGCTCCAAGTTTACGTACGACGTGATCGCGCGCGGGCTTCCCGGTCAACCACGGCGTTGCCGGAACGGCTCTCGCGCCGTCGGGGCTGGCCTATGACCCCGACCGTCGACACGCTATACTTCGTCGACGGGAAGAACAATACGCTGGTGGCCTTCTCGAACGTCACGAAGATTCCGGCCGGCGGTATCCAGGCAAAGAAGAACGGGATGGAGTTCACGGGTCCGAACGCTTCGGATGCGCGCATCGTGTTCTCGGGCAAACCGCTCAACGGCCCGATCAGCACGGCGCTGCTCTCCAACGGAAACCTCGTGATCGGCAATACGCTCGATCCCGACGGTCAGAATCTCATGGTTGAAATAGCGGTCGACGGCACGCTGCTCGACGTTAAGAACGTCGACAAGGGTCCGGCCGGATCGATCTTCGGAATGGTCGCTACCGGAACGAGCGACGCGGATACGAAGGTGTATTTCAACGACGACAACGACACCAATCTGCAAGTGCTCCAGCATTAGCCGCTTGGCATTCGACGCGCGACGGGATCTCCGTCGCGCGTTCGAATGGTTGTATTGGTGACTAAGCTCAATGATTTTAATTAACTCTACGCAAGTTTTTTTCGTTAGTTTTCGCGCAGGAAGGGTCGCTTGTTGCAGGGTCGAACCCGGCCGACCATGCGCTTACAATTACTTTTCGCAGCGGGGTTGGCGACGCTCGTCAGCGCCTGCAATGCGGCAGGAACCAGTCAGAGCGTGCCACCGGCGAACGTGGGCCCGGGCGGCACGAGTCTCATCGATGGAGTAACGCCCGCGGTCGACACGACGTCCGTGTTGAAGACACTCACGAAGCAAGAGGTAATCGGATCGACGGTCGATCCGAGCAACGGCGATCAGAATCCGCACGGGTTGCTGTACGTCAGCGTCAAGCCGTACGGCAGCAGTAAGATCAAAAAGGGCGACGTCGTCGTCTGTAACTACAGCGATCAGGCAGGCGTGCAAGGCAACGGCACGACGCTCGAATACATGCCCGGCACGACCGGCTCGTCGCCCAAGACGCTCGTCCAAGATCCGAAGCTCAAGGGCTGCTCGTCGCTGATCAGCAATGCCGGGAGCGGCTTCTTCGGCGCAGTCTACGCGATGGATTCCGGCGCGAAGAACGTCGCCAACGTGTCGCCGAACGGCAAGCTCACCAAAACGATTACGAACGCCGCGATCGTGGAGCCGTGGAACAGTGCGTACGTTTCGTCGTTTGGCTATCCGCCGGGCGACGGAATCCTGGTGTCGGATCCTTCCAGTGGAAAGGTTTTGCGCATCAACCTCGGCACGATGAAACCCAAACCGCCGGTAGTCCAAATCATCTCGGGATTTGCGACCAACAAGGGCAAACCGGGAAGCATTCTCGGGCCGTCCGGCGTGCTTTACAATCAGAAGGCCGACACGATGTACGTCGTCGACGGCGTGAGCAACATCGTCTACTCGTTTATTCACGTCTACGACGACCTCGATCAAGCCAACGCGATCGTCGTCGGTTCCGGCGGCAAGACGTTTACCGGACCGAAAGCCAAGGACGCCAAGGTTCTCTACTCCGGCACGTCGTTGAAATCGCCGATCACCGCGACGCTGTTGCCCAACGGCAACCTAGTCGTGGGAAATACCGGTTCGAACACCCTGGTCGAGATCGCCACCAACGGTAAGGTGCTGGCGACCAAGACGGTCGACAAAGGCGCGAAGGGCGCGATCTTCGGCATCGCCGCGATCGGTTCGAACGATACGAACACCCAAATCTACTTCAACGACGACAACGCTAATAACGTCCAGCTCTTGACCAAGTAAATCCGGGATTCGAATCGCGCCGGCGGGCGACGACGCGGATCGTTATCCGGTCCTTCCTCCGGCCGTCGGAGGCTTCGATCGTCCAAGTCCCGATCCTCACGGGTAGAAACGCGGTTCCGCTCGCATCGAGCGGGACCGCGTTTCCGTTCGCGCGCCACCCAATCGGGGCGCCGGCATCGACGGCGCGCAGGGCGAGCTGCTGTTCGTGCGACTGCAGAGCGTTCGACGCCGGGTTGGCGACGAACACGTCGCCGTCGCGCGGAAAGACGATGTGCAGACGAGCCACGCCGCTTTCGCGCGGATGGAGCGCCAACCACGGATCGTACTCCGTTCCTAAGTTTGGCGACGCCGCGCGCCGGACGAAGGCTAAATCGCGGGGGCGCACCCATTCACGCACGGCCGCCGGGCAGTCGGCTCGCGGCGCGTGCCCGGTAGTCGCGCAAACGCTCGCGCGGACGTAGCCAAGCGGCGGATCGAAATCGGGCGGATCGGCGGCTTCGTTGAGGTGGAGCATGATTCGGTTCCAGAGCGGCCCCGCACCGGTTACGCCGGAGACGCCCCGCATCGCCGTGCCGTCGAAGTTGCCGACCCAAACGCCGACGGTGTAGTCGCGCGTGTAGCCAACCGTCCAGGTGTCGCGGAAGTCCGACGAGGTGCCCGTCTTGACGGCCGCCGGGAACGGCATTTCGAGAACGGAGTGCACGCCGAACGATTTGGCTCGCGCGTGCGGGTCCGCAAGCATGTCGGTGATGAGTTCCCAGACCGCCGGATCGCCGATCTGCCGAGCCGGCGGCGGGGGACCGGCGAGCAGGTGCAGCGGGACGGCCGAGCCGCCGCGGGCCAGCGTGGCGTACGCGCCCACGAGTTCCCATAGGCTGACCTCACCGCTGCCGAGCGTTAGGCCGAGTCCATAGTATGACGGCGGCCGATCGAGGTGCGCGAATCCCAGCGCGTGGAGGCGGTCGAGGAACTCGCCGACGCCGAGCATGGACAGGACGCGCACCGCCGGCACGTTGAGCGAGTTTGCCAACGCGTAGCGGACTCGCACCGGCCCGCTGAAACGTCCGCTGTAGTCGGCGGGCTGATAGAGCTTTCCACCCGGAAGCGCGTAGGCGGCCGGCACGTCAGGTAGGATCGTGGTCGACAGAATCGTTCCGCGCTCGAGCGCCAGTTGGTACGTAAACGGTTTGAGCGACGACCCGGGCTGGCGCAAGGCCGCTACGCCGTCGTTACGTCCCAGGGCTTCGTCGGAGAAGTAATCGGGCGATCCGACGTACGCCAGGACGTCCCCGGTGCGATTATCGACGACCAGCGCCGCCGCATCGGTCACGTGATAGCCCTGGAGTGCGCCGACGACGTCGCGGGTTTGACTTTGCACGAAGCGTTGAAGCGAGCGATCGATGGTCGTGCGGGTGCGTCCGTCGCCCGGCGGAAGTTGCCGGTAGAGTGCGAAGAGCGCGTGCGCGGCATCCGCGATTCCGGCGTCGTGGCGGCGAACGCGAAGCGTCTCGGCGAAGGCCTGGTCGGCTCGCGCCGCGGTGATGTCGTGCAAGGCGACCATTCGCGCGAGCACGTACCGCTGCCGTGCGCGCAGCGCACCCCACGCGACGTCCGGCGAGAGGCGCGCGGGATCGTTCGGAATGGCGGCCAGCAGCGACGCCTGCGCTAAATCGAGATCGCTCGCGGGTTCGCCGAAGTACGTGCGGGCGGCCGCTTCGACCCCGTAAAGGTTTCCGCCCATCGGGACGCGGTTGACGTAGGCCGCCAGAATTGCGGTCTTGCTGGAGCGCACGGCGATCCGCTCGGCCACGGCGATCTGCAGGAGTTTACCGCGAATCGTGCTCGATTCCGGATGCAGCAGCCTTGCCAGTTGCATCTCGATCGTCGATCCGCCGCTGCGCGCCTCACCAAACGCGGCATAATCCCGGGCGGCGCGCGCCAGCGCGAGCACGTCGACGGCGCCGTGACCGGCAAAGCGGGCGTCTTCCGCCGCGACGATCGCGTGCAGAAAGTCAGGTGAAACGCGATCGAGCGGCACGGCGGCGGCGTGCGACGAGTCGGACGCCAAAACGGTGCCGAGCGGCAAGCCCGTCCGGTCGGTGAACGTGACGGCGCCCCGCCGCGCCGGCAGCGCCGCCACGTCGATGCCCCAGCAATAGGCACCGGCGAGCGCGGCGATGACGAGGGCGCACGGCGCAAGCGCAAAGAGTTTCACGAGTAGCGTTAAACTACGACGGCGGGGGACGCGTTTCTGCCGGCCCCGCGAAAGGAGTTTCGTGCGCCGGTTCGGCTTTCTCGCGGTAATTCTCGGGCTCGCGGCCGCCAGTGCGTGTTCCGCGCCCGGCCCCGAAGCGGCAAAGCTAGCGCCGGTTGCGTCCGTCCCCAACCCCTCTTTACCCCCGTGGATCACGTCGATTTCGCCGACTCGCACCGCCCAGTCGCTGGCGCAAATTCGCGTGATCTTTGCGAAGCCGGTGACGAAGGTCGAAGCGCTTTCCGGGGACGGCCCGCGCGAGGTCTTGGATCGAGTAACGATCGAGCCCGCACTGCGGGGTCATTTTACGGTCCTGACGCCGCAGATGATCGGCTTCGTCGCCGAACAGGCGCTCCCGGTCGGCACTCGCGTGCGGGTGACGCTGCATACCGGTTTGCGCGACCTCACCGGCGACGCCCTCGCCAAGGATCTCGCTTGGTCGTTCGAAACGGCGCCGCTGGCTTTTAGCGGGCTGCCTTCGAACAAGCCGACCGACGACGCGACGCCCGCCCCCGTCGGGTTGCGCCCGAAGATTCCGGTGACGGCGAACGGGGAGGTCGACCCGGCGTCGCTGGCGGCGCACGCGAGTCTGGTTGCCGGCGCCGATCGCGTGCCGCTATCGGTGAAGCTCGAAGCGCAGCCGACGCCATATCCGGGCAGCGGTGCCGCCGAACGGTTCGATCCCTCGTTGAAAGACTGGGTCTACGATCTTACCCCCGAGCGCGATCTGCAGGCCGCGCGCACGTACTCGCTCGAGATCGCGCCGGGCGTCGAGCCGGCGTACGGAAACGTCGCATCGGTCGCGCACTTCACCGGTGCGATCCACACGTACGATCCGCTGGCGATCGTTACGACCCCCGCGCCGAGCCCGGGAAGCGGTTCCGGCGGACGATTTGCGGGCGGCGACCCGGCGATCGTCTTCAACAATCCGCTCGATCCGAAATCGGTCGCCGGCGCGGTGATCGTTTCTCCCGCACCGGCCAAGATCAAAACGCTGACGACGCTTTCGGACGATGCGAGTACGATTGCGATCGATCCCTATGCGCTTGACCCGAACGCGACGTATTCGCTCACGGTTGCGGCTACCGTCAAGGACGTATTCGGGCAAACGCTCGGGCAGGCGCGGAATCTGACCTTCCGAACGGGCGACTTCGCACCCGGAGCGTGGGCGCCGACCGGGACGAGCGTCATTCCGGCCGGACTCGGCGTTGCCCTGAACTTTTATGCGACCAATCTTCCCGGAAATCGTTACCAGGCGGCTTACGCCAAAGTGCCCGCGCAAAAACTCTTCAACTATCCCGATCCGCTGACCGACCTTCCCGCGTACGCGGGCTGGCCGCAGCGAAGTCTGCCGAACGCGCGCCGCAACGTGCAGAGCGTCGTGCCGGTGACGCTGCAGCAGCAGTTGGGGGGACCGTTCGGAGCGCTCGCCTACGGATTTCGAACGTCTTTGGACGCGGCCGACGTTTCGCCGAGCCTGGCCGGCATCGCGCAACTGACGAATCTCGGCGTCTTCAGCGAATTTTTCCCGGAGCGCGGCACGGTCTTCGTGCAGCATCTCAGCGACGGGGCACCGGCCGGCGGCGTCACGGTGACGCTCTATCGTAATATCGGTGGAAACGGTTCGGTTCGCGCCGTCCCGGCGGTCTGCGCCACCGCCTCGACCGCGAGCAACGGCGAAGCCGTCTTCGGCGGCGTCGATCTGGAGCGCTGCTATGCGGGTAACACGAACGGCAACGACGCTCCGTCGGTCGGCGTTATCGCTTCCGAGGGTGCCGACGAAGCCGTCCTGACCCTCTCGGGTTACAGCGGCTTGTATCGTTTCGCCGTCAACCCGGGCTGGACGAGCGGTGCGCCGCTGTCGCGCGGAACGGTGTTCAGCGATCGCCAGATGTACCAGCCGGGCGAGCGCGGCGAGATCACCGGGGTCGCGTACTACGTGAGCGGTGCGCGCGTCGTTGCCGATGCCAACGCCGCGTATAAGGTGACGTTGACCGACCCGAGTAACGGCGTGAAACGTCTGCCGGACGTCAAAACGGATGCGTATGGAATTTTCTCGCTGCCGATCGCGTTTTCAGCCCAGCAGCCCCTGGGATATTACACGATCGATGCGAAGGGACCCAGCGGCAACGACATCAACGGCTCGCTGCGCGTTGCCGAGTTCAAACCGCCGAACTTCAAACTCGCGGTCGACTTGAGCGCCCCGTCGGCGACGGCCGGCGGCAGCGTTCAGGCCGCCGCATCCGCCGCGTATCTCTTCGGGGCTCCATTGCAGGGCGGCAACCTGCACGCGTACGTCACCCGCGAAGCGGCCACGGTCCAGCCCAAAGGCTGGGACGATTTCTGGTTTGGGCGTCAGTGGTTTTGGCCGGAGGAAACGCCGTCGTTCGACACCGACGTGCTGCAAAAAGATTTACCGCTCGACGCGCAGGGCAAGGCGAATCTCGACGTCTCCGTGCCGGGCGACTTGCCGTTTCCGATGACGTACACCGTCGACATGGAGGCCACCGACGTTTCGAACCTCTCGGTGGCCGACTCGCAGAACTTCCTCGCGCTGCCTTCGGACGCGGCGATCGGGCTCACGTCCGACGTCGTTGGCACGGCCGGCAAGCCCATGCCGATCCGCACCATCGTCACCGATGCAGCCGGCCGCGCGCTCGCGGGGCGGTCGATTCACCTCGAACTGCAGAAGATGACGTACACGTCGGCGACCCAGGAAGTCGAAGGCGGCGAGAGCGCTCAGCAGGCGGTCAAGTACGAAACCGTCGCAACCGCCGACGCGACCTCCGGCGACGCGGCGGTTGCCGCGAACCTCACCCCCGCCGACGCCGGACCGTATCGCGTACGCGCCAACTTTGCGGGCGCGAAGAGCGATGCGAGCGCGACCGACATTCAAGTCTTCGCCTTCGGTCCGGGCGAAGTGGACTGGGGCGCGTCGGATCCGACCGTGGTCCCGGTCCAGCTGGATAAGAAAACATATGCAGTCGGTGATACCGCGACGGCGCTGATCGCTTCGCCGTTCGAACGCAGCGACGTGTACTTCGCGGTCGTTCGCGGCGACGTGCTCTATCGCACGACGCTGCGCGACGTGCACGGCGCCGCCCGCATTTCGTTCAAGATTTTGCCCGGCATGCTTCCGAATGCCGCGGCGCAGGCGATCGTCGTGCGGCGGGGTCCTGCCCTCAAGTCGCTCAAACCCGGAGCGCTCGACACGCTGGCGCGCACCGGCGTGGCTGCGTTCGACGTCAGCGTTGCCGACCGGTATCTCAAACTCAAGATCTCCCCGCAAGCGGCGACGGTGGCGCCCGGGGGGCCGCAGCGCGTCAACTTCGCGCTGACGAACAAAAACGGCGCGGCCGCGAAGGGCGAGATCGTCGCGATGGTCGTCAACGATGCGATCCTCCAGCTTTCCGGCTACCGGCTGCCGGATCTCGTCACGACCGTTTTTGCGGATCAGCCGATTTCCGAAATGCTCGGCGACAGCCGGGACGGGATCGTGCTGAAAACGCAAACGCCGCCGGTCGAAAAAGGCTTCGGATACGGCGGCGGATATCTGGCGGGCGCAGCCGGCACCCGCGTGCGGCAACAGTTTCTCCCGATGGCCTATTACGGCGTCGTCAAAACCGACGCTTCGGGTAAGGCGAGCGTCGGCTTTAAGATGCCCGACGATCTTACGACTTGGCGCGTCATGGCGGTGGCGGTCGGTGACGGCAACGCCCACTTCACCACCTCCGACGCAACCTTCATCGCGACCTTACCGTTGATCGCCAATCCGCTCTTGCCGCAGTTCGCTCGCCCCGGCGACGAATTCGACGCGGGCGTCGCACTCTCGAATCAAACCGGCGCCGGCGGCGCCCTCGAGCTCGTCATGAAGCTTTCGGGGTCGCTGGCGTTCGCGAGCGGGGATCCGCACCAGCAAACATCGACGCCGCAGGCGGCAACCGGCATGCAGGCCTTCCGATTCCCGGTCAAGGCGGGTACGCCGGCGCCGACCGCCGTGAATGCGACCGCCGCGCTCGGCGCGAACCGGGATGCGTTCAGCCTGCCATTCGCGGTCAGCACGCAGGCGACGACGGAATCGATGATTGCCAGCGGCGTCGCGGAGCACGTCACGCAGTTCGTTCCGATTAATCTCGCTCCGGGAGCGCGGCTCGACGTTACCGTCGGAAACTCGGTCGTCCCGCAGTTCGTCATCCCTTCTAAGGCGATGATGAGTCAGGACGCGTTGCCGTTGGCGGACGAAACGGCTTCGCGCTTGACGATCGCGACGGCGCTCGGGCCGCTGCGCGTTCCGTATCACCTCAAACTCGATTTCGATCCGGCGGCCGAGGCGGCCATCCAGGTGCAGCAACTCGTCCGGTACCAGCGCGGCGACGGCGGGTTTGGAGAAACCGCCGGCGCGCGCGAGAGCGATCCGTTCGTCAGCGCTTACGCGATCGACGCACTGTACTACGCGCGCGCAGGCCACATCGGCGTCGATCCGGGCGTCCTCGCACGCGGACGAAGCTTTGTTACCGGAATGCTCGCCAACCCCGGCCGATTCGGGTGGTGCGCGACCGATCCGGTTTGCAAGGCGCGGATGCGTTTCGAGGCACTCTGGACGCTCGCGCAGGGAGGCGATCGGCGGACGGATTTCTTGACCGATATCGTCGCCCAATCCGATGGGTTCGATAGTGCGACGAAAATTCGGCTCGCGCGGTACTTGCTGCAGACGGCGAACTGGCAGCACCAGGGCATCGTGATGGCGGCCAATCAAATGCAGACGCTCTACTCCACCGGCCGCTTTGCGGTGGCGAACCTTAGCGACCGTTGGGGCTGGCAAGGCTCGCAAGTCGACGCGCAAGCACAAACGTTAAAGCTGTTGCTGGAAATCCACGCGCCAAAACCGCAGCTCGATGCCGCGGTGCGCGCGCTCATCGCACAGCCGTGCCGTTGCGGCTGGGACACGCCGAACAACACGGCAACCGCGCTGACGGCACTGGTCGTATACACGCACGATCAGCCGATCGTCCCGACGACGGTCGTGGTGAGCGTCGGCGAGATACCGATTGGAAAAGCCAGCTTTGGCAAGACGGCGGGAACGCGAACCTTTACGGCGCAGGGAGCGCAACTCAAAGGGCCGATGATCGGGATTGAGGCCACCGACGGAACGGTTCATTACACGGCCGTGTACACGTATCCGGTGGCCGCCGACGCGCCCGGCCAGCTCGCAGCGTTCCGCGTGGAGCGGCGGGTTAGCGATCCGGGCTCGACGGCGCCGCCGCTGGCCACGATGGACATCGCTCCGGGACCGCCGCTCGACGTGCCGGCGGGTCACGTCTTCGACGTCGGCGTGCGGGTGATCGTCGATCATCCCGTCGACCGGCTCGTCATCGAAGATCCGCTTCCGGCGGGGTTCGAGGCGGTCGATACGACGTTCCGCACGACCCTCAAGACGCTGATACCGCAGAGCGACAGCTGGGAAATCGACACCCAGCAAATCTATCGCGACCGGGTCGTTGCGTTTGCGTCGCACCTCGGCCCGGGCATCTACGAAGTGCACTACCTCGTTCGCTCGGTGACGCCGGGAACGTTTGCCTGGCCGGGCGCGCACGCGTATCTCGTCGACGCACCCGAACAGTTCGGCCGGAGCACCGCCGCCACGCTGCGCGTTAGGCCGTAGGAGCCTAGAATCGCCGATGATGCGCTGCGTGCTTGCGGCGACGGACGGATCCGACGCGTCGCTGTATGCGGTCGAAACCGGGATCGAGCTGGTGCGTTCGTTCGGTGCGGACGCGCGCTTGCACGTCGCGACGGTCGTCGACTACGCCGGCGTGCCGCCCGTGCTCGGCAAGCATCCGCCCGGCGCGCCGAACTTACTGCTCGATCAGGCCGACGCGGCGCTCAAGCAAGCCGAGGCGGCGACGGCCGCCGCCGGCATGCCGGCGCAGCTGCACCAGCTTTCCGGCGACGTCGTCGACGCGTTGCTGGCGTGCGCGGCCGAAGTCGGCGCGGATCTCGTGGTGGCCGGTTTTCACGGCAGCAATCGCCTGGCGCGGATCGTCATGGGCAGCGTCGCGGGGCGCCTGGTCCGTTCGTCGGACGTCCCGGTGGTCGTCGTGGCGAGGCGTGCGCGGCCCGGAACCGAATCAACCTAGGAGCCCTGTAGAGCTATGACACACTTTCGCCTCCGCGCCGCCTTTTGCCCGAATACTTCGTTGCTCGTCGGTCACGAAGTTACGGCTTCGCTCCCTCTTCGCGCCTCGTTTTCGAACAAAATTCGGCCCGGATTCGAAACCGGTCATAACCCTACAGGGCTCCTATGAGCACATACCGAGCCCCCTTGCGCGACATGCAGTTTGCGCTGCGCGAACTCGCCGGTGTGGACGACGTCGCAAAACTTCCCGGCTGCGAAGCGACGCTCGACGTGCTCGATCCGATTTTGGAGGAAGCCGCGGCGTTTGCCGCTGGGGTGCTCGACCCGCTCAACCGCGTCGCGGACAAGCAAGGCTGCACGTGGGCCGACGGACGCGTTACGACGCCGCCGGGGTTCAAAGAGGCGTACAAGAAGTTCGCCGATGCAGGTTGGATCGGCTTACCGGTACCGGAGGAATACGGCGGCCAGGGGTTGCCGCAGATTCTACTCGGGCCGACGCTCGAAATGTGGAACGCCGCCAATATCGGTTTCGCCAACGGCCCGCTGCTCAATCAGGGCGCGATCGAGGCGATCGAACTCAAAGGCTCCGACGAGCAGAAACAACGCTTCATTCCCAACCTCGTTTCGGGCAAGTGGACGGGCACGATGTGTCTGACCGAGCCGCAGGCGGGTTCCGATTTGGCCCAGGTACGCACGAAAGCGGTTCCCGATGGCGGGCGGTATCGCATCACCGGCCAAAAAATCTTCATCACCTTCGGCGAGCACGACATGGCGGAAAATATCGTGCACCTCGTGCTCGCGCGGCTGCCGGACGCACCCGAAGGAACCAAGGGAATTTCGCTCTTCATCGTCCCGAAGTTCGTCGTGAACGACGACGGTTCGCTGGGCGCGGCCAACGATGTAATCTGCACCGGCATCGAGCACAAACTCGGACTCAACGGGAACCCGACGTGCACGATGAGCATCGGCGAATCGTCTGGCGGCGCGCTCGGCGAGCTGGTCGGCGAACCCAATCGCGGCCTCGAGTATATGTTCGTGATGATGAACGCCGCCCGCTTCTCGGTCGGCGTTCAGGGAATCGGTCTCGCCGACCGCGCCTATCAGAGCTCGCTCGACTATGCCAAGGAACGGGTGCAGGGACGCGAATTGAAACCGGGGGGGTCGAAGGCACCGCAGGCGATCGTCAAGCACCCCGACGTGCGCCGCATGCTGATGTGGCAAAAAGCGACGATCGAAGCGATGCGCGCGCTCGCGTACGTGACCGCCGCATCGCTCGACTTCTCCATCCGCCATCCCGACGAGAAGGTGCGCAAGCAGCACCGGGCCTTCGTCGAGCTGATGATTCCCGTCGTGAAGGGCTGGTGCACCGAAAGCGCGGTCGATCTATGCTCGACCGCGCTCCAAGTCTTCGGCGGGATGGGCTACGTCGAAGAAACCGGAATCGCGCAACAGTACCGCGACGTGCGGATCGTGACGATTTACGAAGGAACGACCGGGATTCAAGCGCTCGACTTGATCGGACGCAAACTGATCCGCGACATGGGTGCGACGGCGACCTCAGTCGGAGCGAAGATTGCGGCCACGGCAAAAGGCTGCGAAGCGAGCGAAGACGCCCGCGTCAAAGCGATTGGCGCGGCGCTCGGCGCGGCGGTACGCAGCCTCGAAGAAGCGTCAACGTGGATCGGGATGAATGCGATGGCGGATCTGAACGAAGCGTTTGCGTGCGGGGTTCCCTACCTCAAGCTTTGGGGGGTCGTCGCGGGCGGCTGGCAGATGGCGCGCGCCGCCGAAATCGCAGCGAAAAAGATCGCCGCTGCCGACCCGGAGTCGGAGTTTTATAAAGCCAAGCTCGCAACGGCGGCGTTCTACGCGACCCACGTCCTGCCCCAAGCCGCCTGGCTCGCGCGGCAGGTCGTCGACGGCTCCGCCAGCGTGATGGGCGTGACCGAGGAACAGCTCGACCTCGATCGCAAGAGCGCGGTGCGGGTCTAAGACCTAGACGCGCGGATTCGAAATGGACGTTCGCACGCAGTCGTTCGACGCGGCCGGAGGTCGAAAGATCGTCGTGCTGACGCTCGACAATCCGCCGGTCAACGCGCTGTCGTTTGCCTTTTCGGCGCGCGTACTAGCGGCGTTGGAAGCCCCGTCGACCGATCCGGACGTTGCGGCGATCGTATTTGCGGGTGCGAACGGCATCTTTAGCGGCGGCGCCGACGTCAACGACTTCAACGCGCCGCCCGATCCCGGCGCCAAGAGCGTGCGCGACGTCATTGCCGCGGTCGAGCGCAGCGACAAACCGTTTGCGGCGGCCATCGACGGCAGCGCGCTCGGCGGCGGTCTCGAGTTGGCGTTAGCGTGCGACTATCGCGTCGCGACGAAGCGATCGAAGCTCGGGCTGCCGGAAATTAAACTCGGATTGATCCCGGGGGCGGGCGGCACGCAGCGGTTGCCGCGCTTGATCGGCGCCCAAGCGGCGCTCGACTTCGCCCTGCGCGGAAAAAGCCACACCGCCCAAGCCGCTCAAGAACTCGGCATTCTCGACGAGGTAGTCGAAGGCGACGCCGTCGCGGCCGCCATCGCGCTGCTCGGCCGGGCGGGCGGCGAGAAGCGCCGCATCTCGCAGCGCCGTGCGTTCCTGGGTAAGGGGATCTCGCCGCAAGCCGGGCCGTTTCTCACGTCGCAAGCGCATACAATGGTGCCGCCGGAAGAACGCGGCGGTTTTGCCGCGCACAAATTGATCGACGCGGTCGAAGCGGCGCTCGAGCTGCCGTTTGCCTTCGGCCTCGCCCGCGAGGCCCGGCTATTTGAAGAATTGGCGCGTTCGCCCCAGTCGGCCGCGCTGCGCCACATCTTTTTCGCCGAACGGGAGCTGAATAAGGTTCCGGGTTTGCCGCCGGCCGAGCCGCGCGAGGTGCGCAAAGCCGGCGTGGTCGGCGCGGGCACGATGGGCAGCGGAATCGCGATCGCGTTCGCGCAGGCCGGCATTCCGGTCGCGGTGATCGATGCGAACGATGAAGCCGTCGACCGCGCGCGGCAGACGGTCATGGGCATGTTCGCGTATCAGGTCGGCAAGGGCCGGCTCACGTCGGAGGAGGCTTGGAAGCGCGGGCGGTCGATCGCATTTACCGACGACTGGAACGAGCTGGCCGACGCTGACGTCGTCGTCGAAGCCGTCTTCGAGGATCTCGACGTCAAGCGCGAGGTGTTTGCGAAACTCGACGGGATCGTCGCACCCGAAACGATCCTGGCGACGAACACGTCGACGCTGGACGTCGACGCGATCGCCGCCGCGACCACGCGTCCGGCGCAAGTCGTCGGACTGCACTTCTTCGTGCCTGCCAACATCATGCCGCTGCTCGAAATCGTCCGGGGCAAAGCCACGTCGCCGCCAACGATCGCCACGGCTTTCAGCCTGGCCAAGAAACTCGGAAAGAAAGGCGTGCTCTCCGGCAATGCGTTCGGGTTCATCGGCAACCGGATGATCTTCGACTACGCGCGCGAGGCGACCGCGTTGGCGGAAGAAGGCGTTACGCCGTCCCGCGTGGACGCCGTGATGAAGGCGTTCGGCTTTGCGATGGGACCGTTTGCGATGTCGGATCTATCCGGCCTCGACGTCGCCTGGCACATTGCCAAGGCACGCGGCGAGGGCGGCGGCCGGACCCCGGTTTTGGCGCGGCTGGTCGAGCGCAAGCGTCTGGGGCAAAAGTCGATGGCGGGGTACTTTCGCTACGACAAGTCGGTCGGGAAAGGACGCGAGCCGATCGCCGATCCCGAGGTTGAAGCGCTGTTCGCGCAGGAGGCGCGCGACGCCGGGATCGCGCCGCGGGAGGTTGGCGACGACGAAATCCGCGACCGGCTGCTCTACGCGCTGATCAACCGCGGAGCGTACTTGCTCGGCGAAGGCGTAGCGCTGCGTCCCGGCGACATCGACGTCGCGTACGTTTACGGGTATGGGTTTCCGCCGCATCGCGGCGGCCCGATGTGGTATGCCGACGAGATCGGCACTGCGGCGGTTTACGCACGCATTCTCGAATTCGCGGCCGCATTTGGGCCGCAGTGGACGCCCGCGCCGCTGCTCGCCGAGATCGCCGCCGGCGGAGGGACGTTCGCGAGCCGCGGATCGGTTGAGGCGTTGGCTCGTGCGTGAAGCGGTGGTGGTTTCGGCCGCGCGCACGCCGATCGGCCGCGCCTTTCGCGGCGCCTTCAATCAAACGCCGGGCGCCACGCTGGCCGGACACGCGGTCAAACACGCGATCGAACGCGCGTCGCTCGATCCGGCCGAAATTGACGACGTCGTCGTCGGCTGCGGCCTTCCCGAGGGCGCTACCGGGAACAACATCGGCCGAACGGCCGCTCTGCGCGCCGGGTGTCCGGCGGGAGTCGCGGGCCGGACGATAAGCCGGTACTGCGCCTCGGGGCTCGACGCGGTTGCAGCGGCGGCCGAACGCGTGATGGCCGGCGATGCGCGCGCGATCGTTGCCGGCGGAGTCGAATCCGTGAGCATGGTGCAAACGCACCTCAACCTCGAGTTCTACACGGAAGAGTGGCTTCTGCGCCACGCGCCCGACGCGTACATGCCGATGCTCTACACGGCCGACAACGTTGCCAAAAAGTACGGCGTATCGCGCGCGCGCCAGGACGAGTACGCACTGCAGAGTCAGCAACGCACCGCCGCCGCACAGACGGCGGGCGCGTTTGACGCGGAGATCGTGCCGCTGGCGTCGTGGAAGTACGTGCAGGACAAGGAGACCGGCGCGGTCGTCGAGCAGGCGGAACGGCTCGAAAAAGACGAAGGCAACCGTCCCGAAACGACGCTCGAGGCGCTGCAAAAGCTTCCCGGCGCAGTGCCGGGGATCGCCGACACGACCGTCACCGCGGGCAATAGCTCGCAGCTCTCCGACGGAGCGGCTGCAGTGGTCGTGATGGATGCGGAACTGGCGCGCGACCGGGGGCTCGCGGCGCTCGGCGTTTACCGAGGTTTTGCGGTCGCCGGCTGCGACCCCGGCGAGATGGGCATCGGGCCGGTTCTCGCCGTTCCCAAACTGCTCGCGCGGCACGGACTCAGAGTCGAAGACGTGGGCTTGTGGGAGCTGAACGAAGCGTTCGCCGTCCAGACGGTTTACTGCCGCGATACGCTCGGGATTCCCAACGACCGTTTCAACGTGAACGGCGGCGCGATCTCGATCGGCCATCCTTACGGGATGACGGGCACGCGCCTGACGATGCACGCGTTGATCGAGGGCAAACGGCGCGGGGTAAAGTACGTCGTGGTTACGATGTGCGTGGCCGGCGGTATGGGGGCCGCCGGCCTGTTTGAAATTCCCTGACGACGGCAGGTAGGTGGACGCTAGCTGGTTTTTGCCGAGTAGGCGATGCAGTATCCGTTGGGGCTGATCGTCCCATCCACGATCTTGCACGTACCGTTGGCGGTCGCGCTTTTCCCCGGTATGTAGAACGTGCAGTTCGAGCATTTCTTGCTGCCGTTGGGTTTGCTTTGGTATTTGAACTGCGCCTGGGATCCTTTGGCTTGTGCGGGCGCGGCCGCGCTTGCCATCAGCGCCGCGAACGCGGGGAGCGCGACCGCGCGCCCGACGAACTGGCCGCGCGTTAGGCCCTTCGAAGACTTATTCATGAATGCAAAACCTCCGAGCGAGAAGATACGCATTCTCCTCGAAATTCGCCTCTAGCTCGAGCGGGCGCCGGGGTTTGGCCGCTGGATGCCCGGCTTGCGACGGCGGACCCTTGCAGGCTTACGAGATTGGGAGTTTAATTGGAATCGAGAGGACGCGCCGATGCAAACCAAGGGAACCGCGGGCTTGCTCGTTGTGACGCTGCTGTTGGCAGCCGCGGCGTTTGCGCCTGCGCGCGGTGCCGCCGTTGACGGTACTGCCGCCGGCGATGCCGGTGTGTCCCCGACGCCTCCCGCCGTCTCGCGGCTGAGCGTTATCGCCGGCGGATCGGTCGTCATTACGCACGGAGCCGACGCGACGCACGTTGACGGGACCGTCAACGCGCCGCTGCTCGCCGGAGACGAGTTTGCGACCAGCGCGACGGATGCACGCGTCGAAATACAACTCGACGGCGTAACCGCGTTGCGTTTGGGTTCGGGCGTACGTGGACGGATCGCGAGCAACGACGCGCGCACGCGGGCGATCGAAATCGACGCAGGTCTGGTCGAACTGGCGTTGCTGCGGGGCAGCGATTTGGCAACCGAGATCGTCACGCCGGCGCTGACGGTGCGCACTCGATACGCCGGGAATTATCGCATTAGCGTCGCGACCGACGGGTCGACGACGGTCGTCGTCCGGCGGGGTCAAGCCGACGCGATCGCTCCATCGAAGACCTATTCGCTGGTCGCGGGACAGACGCTCGAGGCGCGGTCGGGCGCAGCCGTCTCGGTCCGTTCCGAAATCGCGCACATTGACTTCGACACGTTCAGCGACGCGCGCGACCGCACGCTCTTGAGCGCCCTCGAGGACGACACCCATTTGCCCGCGAGCATCGCGGGATACGACGACCTCAGCGCGTACGGTCAGTGGACCGACGTCGCGTCGTACGGTCAGGTGTGGGTTCCCCAACAAAACGCGGACTGGGCGCCCTACCGCGACGGCGCGTGGGCCAACGAGAGCGGCTACGGCATGACGTGGGTCGGCAGCGAGCCGTGGGGATGGGTTCCCTACCACTATGGCCGCTGGTTTTACGTACGCCGTTTTGGCTGGTGCTGGTATCCGCCGCCGTTTGCCGGACTGCCGATTTGGACTCCGGGTCTGGTTGGATTTTTCGGTTTCGGATCCGGACCGCTCGGCTTTTCGGGGCTCGGGTGGGTACCGCTGGCGCCGTTCGAGCCATACTATCCATGGTATCCGTGGCAGTGGTACGCGTTCCGAGGGATTCCGGTTCGCCACCCTCCGACGCGACCCAAGACGATGCTGCCGCTGGCGAGCGCGTTTCATAACGCGCAGTTCGGGGGTGCATCGACGGTCGCTGCCGGCGCATGGCACGCCGGAAATTACGCGCATCCAGTGGCGGTCGATCCCAAGCGTATATCGTCGGTGACGCTCGTTCACGGACCGCTGCCGATGGCGCCGGCACGTCCGGTTACGCGCCCGCTCGCCAGCGACTCCGTCGTAACCCGGGCGGCGTCGGTCCCGGCGTGGCAGGCCGAGTTCCAACGCGCGGCCTCGATTCTCTCCGTTCCGAGCATGCCGGCGTTGCCGGCACTGCCGGCGGTACCCGGTTCGACGCGCCCGACCTCGCCGATCGCGCATCCGACCGGCCCCAAAATGCACGGGCCACCGCCGACCGTGCGCGATCCTTCGCCGGTGATGCGCGCTCCGGCACCCATCACGCACGCGCCGCCGCCGGTTACGCACGATCCGATGCCGATCACGCACGAGCCGCCACCGATCATGCACGCGACGCCGATCGACCGTTCCGGATCTCACCCACCGGCATAGGTGGGCGGCCGAGGGTGTGAGAACCCCCAAGCAAGCGTTCCTTACAATTCTCCCGTACAAAGGACTTTCACAAAGATGAAGACGGTACGTTTAGCGTGGCGCGTCGTCGCGCTCTCTCTCATCGCGGGGCTGCCGGTAGCGGCCGCCGCGCAGAACGGCCAACCCGCCACGGTCGCCGTGACGCACGTGACGATGAAGCATCCGATCAACGTGACGACCTGCAATCCGCAGCGAAACACGTACATGTCGGCCGGCTACACTCCCGGGTACTATCCGGGTGGCCCGTATTGGGGATGGCCGAGCGTTTACGGCTACAGCTACTATTCCTATCCGGTTCAGGGGAACCCGACGCTGAACATCGACTACCACAACGCCACCAGCGTCGTGATGAAAGATATCGAGTTCGGCCTGATCGCCCGCGGCCAGCTCGTGGCCGAAGTGCGCGACGTCGGCACGTTCTCGCCCGGGGCCGAGATCAAGCACGAGTTCGGGTTGAATCGGAACGTTTTTCCGCTGGGCACGTCGATGGTAGAGTGCGTTCCGCTCAAGATCACGTTTACCGACGGAACGAAGTGGAAGAACCCGCATCTGCCCGCGCTACACAAGAGCATCTACGGCAAGCCTAACTACTAAGAGGATGGCAATGGCACGGGATCTCTCCTCGGTTCAAGCACCGGACAACGTTTGGGCGATGGCCCAGCAGCAGTTGGACGAGGTGGCCCAGCTGATCGGGCTCAACGACTCGATTCACGGCTACTTGCGCCAGCCCAAACGCGTGCTCGAAGTCTCCGTGCCGGCGCGAATGGACGACGGCGGTTTTCGCATCTTTACCGGGTACCGCGTGCAGCACAATATGGCGCGCGGTCCCGGGAAGGGCGGAATTCGCTTCCATCCCGACGTGACGCTCGACGAAGTCAAAGCGCTCGCGATGTGGATGACGTGGAAATGCGCGCTCGTGAACATTCCGTTCGGCGGCGCGAAGGGCGGCGTGATCTGCGATCCCAAAGCGATGTCGATGCAGGAGCTGGAGAACCTCACCCGCCGGTTCACCAGCGAAATCGCGATCATCATCGGCCCGGAAAAAGACATTCCGGCACCGGACGTCTACACGACGCCGCAAATCATGGCGTGGATCATGGACACGTTCTCGATGCAGGCGGGATTCTCGATTCCGGGGGTCGTCACCGGAAAACCGATTTCGATCGGCGGATCGCTGGGGCGCGACAAGGCGACCGCGCGCGGATGCCTGTACGTGGTCGATGAAGCGATGGCGGTCTTGCGCAAACCGGTCGAAGGCGCGCGCGTCGCGATCCAGGGCTTCGGCAACGCCGGCATGTACGCGGCGCAACTGATGGAGCAACGGGGCTACCGCGTCGTCGCGGCTTCCGACTCCGCCGGCGGCGTCGCAAATCCGCAGGGACTCGATACGCGCCGCTTGACCGCGCACAAGCTCGAGACCGGATCGATCGTCGGGTTCACCGGCGGCGAACGCATCGGCAATCGCGAGGTGCTGGAGTACGACTGCGACGTGCTCGTGCCGGCCGCGTTGGAGAAAGTGATCACACCCGAAAACGCGCCGCGGATTCAGGCGAAGATCGTCGCCGAGGCGGCCAACGGGCCGACGCTTCCGGAAGCCGACGACATCCTCTTCGAGCGCGGCGTGATGGTGCTGCCGGATATTCTCGCCAATGCCGGCGGCGTGACGGTATCGTACTTCGAGTGGGTGCAAGACCTGCAGGCGAACTTCTGGGAAGAAGACGAGATCAACGAGCGGCTCAAACGGATCATGACGCGCGCCTTTCGCGAGACCCACGACCGGGCGCAGCGTCACGGCGTCTCGATGCGCAAAGGCGCGTACTGCGTGGCGGTCGAGCGCGTTGCGGAAGCCACGCGGCTGCGCGGCCTCTACCCGTAAGCCCGCGATCGTTCGTTTGCGCGTGCCATGGCGCAACTGGGGTTCTTTCGCGAAGACCGCCGGACGCTGGTTGATGACGCGACGGGCGAGATAACCTACCGGCCTTCACTCATAGAACCGGCCACGGCAACGGCATGGTTTGAAACGCTCGAACGCGACGTCGCCTGGCGCAGCGAACGCCGGCGCATGTACGACCGCGACGTCGACGTTCCGCGGCTCGTTTCGGCCTACCGGCTGGACGACCCGGACCTGCCGCCGCCGCTCGTGCGGGCCGCGCGGGCGGCGAGCGACGTGACCGGCGTGCGCTTTACCGACGTGGGGCTCAATCGCTATCGCGACGGACGCGACAGCGTCGCACCGCACAACGATCACCTCTACGAAATCGTCGCCGACTTTCCGATCGCACTGATTTCGCTCGGGGCGGTCCGTCGAATGACGATTCGCAGCAAGGCCCGGCCGCGCCGGATCTTCGATCTCGATCTCGAAAATGGCAGCATACTCGTCATGAGTCACGAAACGCAGCGGCACTACGATCACGGGATTCCCAAAGTACGCGAGCCCGTCGGGGCGCGCATCAGCCTCGCCTTTCGGGTGCGACCGCGATGACGGCCGCGCCCGAGTGGACGGCCGAACTGGCGATCGACGCGGCGATCGCACGCGCGGCGATCGCCCGGCAGTTCCCGCAGCTCGCGGAGCTGCACGTCCAGCCGCTCGGCGAGGGTTGGGATAACGCCGCGTTTTTGGTCGGCGATGCGTACGTCTTTCGTTTCCCGCGCCGCCGCGTCGCGATCAATCTCATCGAAACCGAACTGCGCATCCTTCCCGCGCTCGCGCAACGGCTGCCGCTGCCGATTCCGGAGCCGCGTTTCGCCGGCGTTCCCGGTGAGGAATTTCCGTGGCCGTTTGCGGGCTACGCGCGCCTTGCGGGACGGCCGCTGACCGAGGTTCGGATCGAGGAGAACGCCTACGAGCCCGCGGCCGTCGCACTGGGCGCGTTCTTACGAGCTCTGCACGCGATCGCCCCCGCTTCGCTGCCCGCACTTCCGCGCGATACGCTCGGACGTTTCGACCACGCCCGCTGCATGCCGAAGCTGCGCGGCCGGTTTGCCGAGTTGCAGGCGGCCGGGTTGATCGAGGATGCCGCGCCGCTGATTGCATTCGAGGAGCGCATCGCTCCGCACGGGGTGCGGGCAGACCGCCTGTCCGTCGTTCACGGCGATTTGTACGCCCCTCACGTTCTCGTCGACGGCACGCGCGTCACCGGCGTAATCGACTGGGGCGACGTGCACGTCGGCGATCCGGCCCTCGATCTCTCGATCGCCTTTTCGATCTTTCCTCCGCCGGCGCGCGCCGCGTTCGCGCGAGCGTATGGCGAGGTCGACGAACGAACGTGGGAGCTGGCGCGCTACCGGAGCGTCTATTCCGGCGCACTGGTCGCGCATTACGGGCACCGCATCGGCGACCCCGGTTTGGTGCGCGCGGGGCTGCGCGGCCTGATCGGCGAGGGAGCGTTGCTATGAAGATTCGTCTTCTCTTAACCGCGGTCGCCGTAGCGTTGTTGGCCGTCTCGTGTCGTGGAGCGATCGACGCGGTGTCGTCGCACGCACCCGCGGGAGAACTTGGTACTGCGGCGGCCACAGCGCGCGACCGGTTTGACTCCGAGCGTCTCTGGGGCGCAAACGACCGCGACGATTGGGAGCCGGTGGTTGCGGCCGACCCGTCGTCGAGCTGGGTCTATCAAATGACCACCAAACAGCGTCCGAACTTCCTGCTGTTCCGAAGTTCGTCCGACGGCGGCGTTACCTGGAACCGTTCTCGGCACGTCTGCCGGCGTGGGATCCATCTCCACTTCCAGTTCGATCCGCAAATCGTCGTCGCGCGCGACGGAACCGTTAACGTCGTTTGTCTCGACAACTACCTCCCGGGCGTCGTATTCACGCAGTCGCACGACCGCGGGAAATCGTGGAGCGCGCCGGTACGCCTCGACGGAAAACACCCGTACAGCGACAAGCCGACGCTGCTGGTCGGGCCTTCGGGTCAGGACGTCTACGTGGGGTTCAACGCCTACAACGCCTTGCTCGTGGCTGCGTCGCACGACGGCGGCGTTACCTGGAGTGCGCCGGTGAGGGCGTCGGCGCAACGCCTGTGGTACTACTCGCTCGGCGGAACGGTCGGCCGCGATGGGTCGGTTTGGTTTGCGGTCGACGGTGAGGGCGGAAAGAATCAAACAGGCGCGGGTCAGATCGCGTTGCTGCGTTCGGCCGACGGCGGTGCGACGTGGACGACGATCGTCATGGCGACGACCCACGAGGGCGCAGCCTGCCGGGTACGGCACTGCTATCCGGATTTCTTTACCGGGCAAGATGCGCTAGCGGTGGATCGGGCCGGAACGTACGTCTTCGTCTACGCGCAGAACCGCGTTCGGCAAGGCCCCAACACGCTCTACGCGCGTCGCTCCGCCGACGGAACGCACTGGAGCGATCCGGTCGCCGTCGGATCCGGCGGCAATGCCACCAGCCCGGCGATCGCCCCAGGGCCGGCGCGCGGCGACTTTCGGCTGGTGTGGCAAGACGATCGCAACGGCCCGCACGCCTGGAACACGTGGTACGCCCGCAGCCGCGACGGCGGCACGTCGTGGAGCGCCGCCGTACGCTTGTCCGACCGTGGAGACGGCGCGCCGTACAAGCACGCCGCCGGCTACGACTTTCCGTTCGGAGACTACCTGGGGATGAGCGTCGACCCCGCGGGCGTGACGCACGTCATCTGGGGTGAAGGATCGGCGGTGTACGTTCCGGGCGGCACTTGGTTTACGCACGACTAGCGGCGCTAGCCGCGGTCCTTGCGAGCCTCGTCGCCTGCACGCGCGGCGGCGAGCGCGGCGCGCCGCACGTACTGACGATTGCCGATAGCGTCAACCCGACGTCGCTCGATCCGTTGCTGGCTCACGATCAGGTCACGATCGGTTTGGATCTGCTCGTTACCCAGACGCTCGTCGGATTATCGGCGGAAAACCAGCTCGTCCCGGTGCTCGTCACGCGCGTACCCTCGCGCGCCAACGGCGACGTTTCGCCTGACGGAAAGACGATCGTCTACCATTTGAAGCGGGTCCGGTTTGCCGACGGTGCGCCGCTGACGTCGGGCGACGTCGCGTTCACGTACCGCGCGATCCTCGATCCCCGCAACCCGGTCGAGTCGCAGGACGCCTATCGGCGGATCGCGTCGCTGCGCACGCCCGACGCGCACACGGTCGTCGTGCGGTTGCGCCGCCGCTGGAACGCGGCCGTCGCCGAACTCTTCGCCGAGGCGGATTTTGCCTTCGGGATCCTTCCCGCGCACGCGTTCGCCTCGACCGACGTCACGCGGGCGGCGTGGAACGAGCGGCCGTTTGGAACGGGGCCGTTTCGAGTGGCGCGCTGGCAGCGCGCGAACCGCATCACGCTGATTCGCAATCCATATTACCGACCGCGTCCGAAACTCGAACGGATCGATCTCGCGCTGATTCCGACGACACAAGCGGCACTTACCGCGCTGCGCGCGGGCGAGGTCGACGTAACCCCGATCGACCCGAGCCAGCTTCCCGAGGCGCGGGATATTCCCGGGGCGCGGGCCGTCGTTACGCCGGTCAACGGAGCGGACATGTTGGCATTGCAAACGACCGCCGCGCCGACCGGCGACCGGCACGTGCGGCGGGCGATCGCCGCCGCCATCGATCGTTCCGAGATCGTCCGCGGCAGCTTCGCCGCGCTCGCTCCCGCCGACTCGTTTTTGCCCGCCGTATTCGCCTGGCACGACGCCTCGGCGCAGTCCGAACGCGCCGATCTCGAACGCGCCGGGCGCGAACTTCGCGCCGCGGGCTGGCAGCGCGTCGGAGGGTGGTGGAGCAAAGGCGGGCGGCGGTTGACCGTGACGATCTACGCCGAGCCGGAACGGGGAACGTGGATGCAGTTAATCGAGCAGGAGCAGCTGCGCCGCGCCGGGATCGACGCGACCCTCAAGCTGCTGCCGGCCTCGCAGTTCAACGCCGCCGGAGGTCCGTTGCGCAGCGGCCGTTTTACGCTCGCCGCAACGCAGTGGATCGGCGGCGCCGATCCGGAGCAGTCGGTCATCTTCGCCTGCAGCCAGCGCGGCGGCAACGGCAACAACTCCTCAAACTACTGCAGTCCGCAGTTCGACGCGCTTTTCGAGGATCAAGCCGTCACCCCAGATCCGCTGCGCCGCCGCCGCGACTTCGTCGCCATGCAGCGCATCGTCCGCGACGACGTGCCGGTCATCCCCGTAGCCTTCGAATCAAGCATCGACGTCATCCGCGACCGCGTCACCGCTTTCCGCCGCAATATGCTTATGTATCCCGTCGCCCCCGAAAATTGGGACGCTCGTTAACCCTCCCCTTTGTCATCCTGAGCGGAGCATCCCAAAGGGATGCGCAGTCGAAGGACGCTACAGCGAGGGGGATGGCTACGGTGATGGTGACGGGGCTTGGGTGGGGACGGGTTGCGGATGGAAGGCGTCGGCGTCGGCGCAGAGCTGGCGGCGGTCGCGCGTGAATCCAACGAATTGCGTGCCTTGCGCGTTGGTGGCCGTTTGGGTGATCGTTGCCTGTTCGTCGGGCAGCAACGCGGTCCGATTGTAGATGAGATCCGTTTGCCGTATGAGCGCGCCGATCGAGCGGTCGTTTAAGTTGTCGACGAACCACTGACAGTTGTCGACCGGTCCGGGCAGGGCCGGATCCAAGTTCAGAACCGGATCGGCCGATGCTGGCGCGACGGCGACGGTGGCGAGGCCGGCTGCAAACGCAGCGGCAGCAAAAACGGCGAAGATCGTCGGGCGAGTCATAGCGCGAGTATACCCCGGGACGCGCCGAATCTCATGCGTCACCAGCCCCCGGACGCGCCCCCGCCGCCGAAGCCGCCGCCGCCGGCGGAAAATCCGCCGCCTCCGCCCCCGCCGAACGAACCGAACGACGAAAATCCGCCGCTCGAGGCGCCGCTCGCGACCCCGCCCCAGAACCACCAGCCGCGCATGTCGCGGCGGGCGGCAGTCGCGCCTTCGCGCATCACGAGGTAGCCGTAACGGACCGAGGCGACGATGTTGCCGACGATCACGAAGGCGACCAGTAGAAATGACAGCAAGATGATGACGATGACGAATGCCGACTTGGCGTCGCTGCCTTGCGCCGGCAACGGGCTGGGGGCGACCGCGGGTTTGTACGACGGCGTGATCGTCGTGAGCATGGAGGCGACCGCGGCGGAAACGGCGCCGTCGACGTCGCCGGCGCGCATGCGCGGCGTCATTTGGTCGGAAATGATTTGGTACGCGGTCGCGTCGGGCAGTTTGCCCTCCAAGCCGTACCCGACTTCCATGCGGATCTTATGGTCTTTGAGGAAGACGAACAGCACGGCGCCGTCGTCGTGCCCGCGCCGCCCAATCTTCCAGCGATCGGCCGTCTCGGTGGTGAAGGTTTCGAGCGGAACGTCGCCGGTCGTTTGCGCGATCCAGACGACGATTTGGTGACCGGTTGCCGACTCGTACGCCGTCAACTCGTTTTCCAACGCCGTCCGCGCGCTCGACGAAAGGGCGCCGGAGGGATCGGTGACGTGATGGTCGGGTGTGGGCGGCACTTTGAAGTCGTCGGCGCGCACCGGCGACGTCGCCGCCGCAACGACCAGTGCAAAGGCCGTCAACGCTAGACGAACGGCGTTCACGGCGCCGGGTCCTCGGCTGGAAAATGCGCGTGCAGCGCTTCGCCGACTCGGCCGACCGCCACCACGGCACCGTCGGCAACGTCGCCACGCGCGAAGTACGGTCGAACCTGCTCCACGACGTGATTCCAAAAGGCGTCGCCGACGCGCTCGTGGAGCGCTCGGTCGCCGATCACGGCAAACTGTCGTGCCTGCGGCGCGATCAGCACCAGGGCGGCGTTTTCCGCGTCGTGCCGGTGCAGGCCGGTCCGCGCGAACTCGTGTTTCGCCCGTTCGAACGCGTCAACGGTTTTGTCGGGAATGACGCGCACGGCGATCTTTCCGGTGGTGCCGTCTTCGGCCGCCGCGATCGCGTGGGCGACCCGCGTGCGTTCGGCGCGCGTCACGGGCTGAAGTTGACCACCGGCGCCTTCTCGGCTCCCGGTTGCGACTGGAAGTAAGGTTTCTCGTTGAAGCGGCTGCCGAACACGCCCGCAATCATGACCGTCGGAAACGTGTCGCGTTTCGTGTTGAACGCGCGGGCGACGTCGTTATATTTCTTGCGCTCGTAGGCGATCCGGTTTTCGGCGCCCTCGAGCTGGGCCTGGAGCGTCTGGAAGTTTTCGGTGGCTTTGAGCTGCGGGTAGTTTTCCGAAACCGCCAGCAGGCGCGACAGGGCGCTGCCGAGTTGATCCTGTGCGCCGGCATATTGCGCGAACGCCTTGGGATCGTTGAGGGCGTTTTGCACGACGGCCGGCGAAATCTGCCCGACGCTGGCGCGCGCTTTGGCCACCGCTACGTAGGTGCTCGACTCGAAGTTGGCCGCGCCCTTGACGGTCGCGACCAGATTCGGAATGAGGTCGGCGCGGCGTTGATAGACGTTTTGCACCTGGCCCCATTGGGCGTCGACGGCCTGTCCGAGCGTGACGAGCGAGTTATACGTTCCCGCCACCGTGGCGACGATGATGACGACGATCGCCACGATGACGATGGGGCCGACGTACGAACGGCGTTGCTGCATGACTCCTCAGATCTGCCAGTCCCACGCGTTCCAGAACGGGGTGACGGCGTGGGCGGGCCGGTAGTTTTTCAGGTCGGTGTTGACGACGTCGAGCTCTTGCTGGTACCAGAGGATGAAGAATGGCAGTTGCGCGGTCGCAATTTCCTGCACGCGGGCGTAGGCGGCTCGCCGGATGGCGGGATCGTAGCTGGTCAGGGCGGTGCGTTCGGCCGCGTCGAGGGCGGGGCTGCAGAAGTGGTAGACGTTCCAGCCTGCCGGCGGGGCCATCGAGCAGAGCAGCAGGATCGAGTCGTCCGGGTCCGCGCCGTTTGCCCAGTTTTCAAAGATGACGTCGAACTTCCCCGACTGTTCGATACCGCCCATGGATTTGGTCGCGTACAGCTGGCCGGAAGGATAGTTCTTGATGGTCACGTCGGCGCCGATTTGGCGCCACTGGGCTTGAATGAGCGCCTGGGCCGCCGTTGCGGTGCTCGATCCGGTAAAACCCGCGAGGGTCAGCGCCAGCGGCGTACCGTTCTTGGTGCGAATGCCGTCGCTCCCGACTTGCCAACCCGCGGCATCGAGGAGCCGCCGGGAAGCCGCCGGATCGTAGGGATAGTGCTTGGCGTGCGGACTGTACGCCCACGAGAACGGCGGCTGATCGGTGTCGCCGGCGATCGTCACGCCGTGCGTGACCTTCGCGATCAGCGTGGCCCGATCGGTGGCATACGCCAGCGCCTGGCGCACGCGCACGTCGCGCAGCGCCGGGACCGACGCGTTGAATCCCAAGTCGGCGAAGCGCGTAAACGGCGACAGGATCACGCGCGTCCCGGAAATGCCGCGCAGGCTTTCGATCATCGTTTCCGGCGCGCGGTAGAAGAAGTCGATCTGGTGCGACTCGAGCATCGAGAGCATCGTGTTATCGCTGGGAACGATCCGGTAGTCGATGCGGTCGAGCTTTGGGCGGCCGCGCCAGTAGCGCTCGTTGGCGACGAATTCGATGGCCGAACCTTTTTCGTATTTCGCGATGCGGAAGGGTCCGGTTCCGATCGGCAGTTCGTTGAATGGGATCCGGTTGAGATCGGGATATTTTGCGAGCAGGTGTTCGGGCAGAATGCAGTCGGGATGGTTGGCCATGGTAAAAAATGCGCCGACGAACGGCGCGTAGCGGCGCTTGAGGTGCACGATCGCCGTGTACTCGTTTGGAGCGTCGATGCCGGCGACGACGTCGTAGCCGAGCCGGCTGACGACGGCGTTGCGCGGATTCATCATCTGATGCCAGGTGAAGATCAGGTCGCGCACCGAAAACGGCGCGCCGTCCTGCCAGCGGACGTTCCGGCGCAGGTGATAGGTGATCGTCAGCCCGTTGCGCGCGATGTCGCCGTTTGCGAGCGTCGGCACGCGCGTGGCCAGCTCCGGTTCCAGCACGTTGCGGTCGTTGAGATCGAACAGGTAGGCGGCCCAGAACATCGAGAGATCGGTGTCAACGGTTTGGGTGCCGAGCAGGATGTTGAGATTGTCGGGATCCTGACGCCCGGCCATCCGCAAAACGTTGGGGATGGTCCAGGAATTCCGCGTGCCGGGCGCGCTCGTCTGCGTGCGCGTGCATCCGGCAGCGCAAAGAAGGATCGCGACCGCGGCTGCGAGGGTGAGGGTTGCGGCGCCCGTCCCTCGACTGCGCGCCCCTGGCGCTCCGCTCGGGATGACAGGGGGGTTGATGACAGAGCGGTTGACGACGTAGGGGTTAGTGATGGTCGTGGCGCTTTGCGGGGGGGCGGGCGCGCATTTCGTCGATTAAGGTGACGATGCCGGCGGCGGCGGCGTCGAGGAGCGCGCGGCCTTTTTCGGCGGTGGCTTTGGTGGGGTCGCCCATGACGCCGGTTTCGCTGAGCGAACTCCATGGCTCCATCATGACGAGCGGGCCGTCGCCGGCGATCAGATCGGTCCAGTAGTTTTCGGTCGGACGATGCGAGAGTTCGCGGACGGCTTTGGACATGTCGACCAGCTCGGGCGCGATCGCAAGGTAGAGCGACGTCTCGAACTCGCACGCGTGGTTCATTCCGCCGACCTTATCGGATTCGCGCAGCGATTCGGCGACGGCGCGCACGCCCGGCGCGGCCCAGTAGTTTACCGCCGCCGCCAGCACGCCGGTTTCCACGACGGCCAGCCGCGCGATGATGTCGACGAAGGGCGTGTTGCTGCCGTGGCCGTTGACGATGAGGATCTTGCGAAACCCGTGGTGTGCGAGGCTGCGGCAGACGTCGACGCCGTAGTCGATCAGCGTATGCGCGCCGATGCTGATCGCACCGGGAAAGTCGAGGTGGTGCGGACTGTATCCGTGGTTGATCGCCGGAACGAGCACTGCTCGGTCGCGGGCGCGCGCGACGGCTTCTTCGCAAACGGCGTTACAGAGCCGCAGATCGGTGTCGATCGGCAGGTGCGGTCCGTGATCTTCGATCGTCGCGATCGGAACCACGGCGACGCGCCCGGCGTCAGCGGCTTCTTTGACCTCGGGCCAAGTCAGTTCGCCGTAACGATACTTGATTTTCGACTCCGCGATCAGCCCGGGACGCCGCCGTCGTGTTCGATGATTTGCTCGGGTGACGGTTCGTCACGGTGCTGGAAGAAGTACGATTGCGGATACGGCGCTGCGAACGGTCTGAATTGCCCCGGCTTTTGGTTGAAGTCGAAAACGTCTTGGATCGAGTTGGCGCGGACGTCGGTCGAGCCGAGCGATCCGGTGCCGAAGTTTTCCTCGATGAACTTGAGCACGCTGCCGAATTCGTACTGCGTCTTGGAAACGTAATGCTTCTTGGCAAAGGGTGAGATCACGATCATCGGAACCCGGAAGCCGAGGCTCGTGTAGTCGAGCTGCGGCGGCGCGACGGGATCGTACCAGCCGCCCCAGTCGTCCCACATCACGATGACCGCGGTGTTTTTCCAGTATTGGCTTTGGCCCACGGCGTTCACGATTGACGTAACCCACGAAGGCCCCGTATTGCTCCCGCTGGCCGGATGATCGGAGTCCAAAAGCCGCGGGATCACCCACGAAACCGCCGGCAACGTTCCATTCTTTATGTCCCCGAAGATCTTTCTGCTCGGAGACGTAACGTTTTTCCAGTCGGGTCCGTAACGAACGTGTTTGATTGCATCGAACGCATCCCAAACAAGACCGGAGAATTCAAACGTCGTGTTCGACTCGACGTAGTATTTCCAACTGACGTTCGCGGCGTCGAGCACGTCGGCCATCGTCGCGTACTGCGTGAAGCAGGGAAATGGCCCGGCAAAGTCGTTGAACCGTCCGTCGCTAAAAATTATTCCAGTCACGGTGTGCGGTGGCGCATCGCAGCCCCAAGGGCGATTCGACGGCACGTCCGTCAACGACTCGTGAGAATTTAGGCGCGTCGTTCCGGCAATAATCTGCTGATGTGCGACAAAGCTGTCCGTTGTCGCCGTCGAAAACATATGATCGGCGAGTGCGTAGCGGCTGGCCATGTCCCAGTAGGGCCGAACCTCGTGTCGCTCGACGTAGCTATAGGGATATTTTTTTGCGGGCGGCTGCTGCGATCCGTTGGTTCCTTTATAGATCGAGCCGAATCCATCCATGTTGCCGCTGTTGAACTCGGCTTCGAAGGCGCGGTGACCGTGCTCGAGGTCTTGACCGCCATCGGGAATGCCGGTGGACTCAAGCGGCACGGCCTTGAGCTTGACAATCACGTCTTGGCCGTTGCTGCTGGGGCAAACCGGCTTGTAACTGCCGCCGGGATCGAACTCCTTGCACAACCCCGTAGTGCTCGTTTCCGCGCCGGGAAAGCTCATGAAGAGGGTGTTGAAACTGCGGTTCTCTTGAAACACGATCACGACGTGTTGGATCGAGGGCGGAGCCGGATTGGTCGAACCCGAGGGCAGCGGGGCGGGCGAACTAATCGTCGAGCTGCATCCGGCCGACGCGACGATCGCCAGCAGGGCCAGCGCGCGAGCGCGGCTCACGGCGGCGTCACCCCGGGACGCCGCCGCCGAACTTGATGATCTGCTCGGGTGTTGGCACGGCGCGATGCTGGAAGAAGTACGACTCTGGATAGGGCGCCGCGAACGGCCGGAACTGGCCCGGCTTTTGGTTGAAATCGAAAATGTCTTGGATCGAGTTGGCGCGGACGTCGGTCGTGCCGAGCGATCCGGTGCCGAAGTTTTCTTCGATGAACTTCAGCACGCTGCCGAACTCGTATTGCGTCTTGGAGACGAAGTGCTTCTTGGCAAAGGGTGAGATCACGATCATCGGAACCCGGAAACCGAGGCTCGTGTAGTCGAGCTGCGGCGGCGCGACGTTGTCGTAGAATCCGCCCCAGTCATCCCACATCACGATGATCGCGGTGTTCTTCCAGTACTGGCTCTTCCCGACGGCGTTGACGACCGAACTGACCCACGACGGTCCGGTGTTGCTCCCGCTGGCGGGATGGTCCGAATCCAAGAGTTGCGGAATTACCCAGGAAACCTCGGGCAGCGAACCGTTCTTGATGTCCTTGAGGATCTGCGTGTTGGGATTGACGACGTTCTTCCAAGCCGGGCCGTTACGAACCGCTTTGATGGCGTCGTATGCGTCCCAAACCTGGCCGGAAAAATCGAAGTCCTTTGATTCCGGATCGAGCGATTCGACGTAGTATTTCCATGAAACGTTCGCGGCGTCGAGCACGTCAGCCATTGACTTGTACTGCGTAAAGCAGGGGAACGGTCCGCCGAACTCCTTGACGACACCGTTGGTGAAGATCACGCCGGTCTTGGTACCGGGGAGCGCATCGCAACCCCACGGACGATTCGAGGGCGTGTCGGTGAGCGACTCCTTCGAATTCAAACGGGTCGTGCCGGCGATGATCTCCTGGTGGGCGACGAAGCTGTCGGTCGTGGCGGTCGAGAACATGTGGTCCGCGAGCGCGTAGCGCTCCGCCATCTCCCAGTACGGTTTGATGTCGCTGCGCCGGACGTACGAGTAGGGAAACGTGCCGGCCGGCGGCTGCTGCGAACCGTTCGTGCCCTGATAGATCGAGCCGAATCCGTCAAGCTTTCCATTGTCGAGCTCCGCTTCGAAGGCACGATGGCCGTGCTCGATGTCCTTGCCCTGATCGGGCCGCCCGATCTTCAAGGGAATGGGTTGCAGCGTAACGGTAATGGGTTGGCCGTTTTTGCTGGGACAAACCGGTTTGAAACTGCCTCCCGGATCGAACTCCTTGCACAGACCGGTCGTGCTCGTGTCGGCGCCCGGGAAGCTCATAAACATTGTATTGAAGCTGCGATTTTCCTGAAGCAGCACGATGACGTGTTGGATCGAGGGCGGAGCCGGGTTGGTCGAACCCGACGGCAGCGGCGCGGGCGTGGAGATCGTAGAACTGCAGCCCGCCGATGCGACGAGGGCGGCGATGACCAAAGCGCGGAATCGATGCACGAGATCCTCCGGCAGTACGAGAGCGGCTCCGAGCCTTTTCCGTTTAGGTAGAACGGCCCCCTTGGCCGCCACGCGCTCTGCTGGTATAGTCAGGCCAATACCAGGCAACCGGGCTTCTTAAGGAGATACATATGCGTTTTCTGACCACGGCGCTCGCGATTAGCGCGATCGCCCTCGCTTTCACCGCCTGCACGGGCAAGTCGTCGTCCGATACGGATCAGTCCAACGCCGCAGCAACGTCCGCGGCGGCGACTTCGGCGGCGGCCGAGGCGTCACCCTGCGAAGCCAGCGCGTCCAGCGGCGCGGCCTCGTCGGCGATGACCAAGACCGACGAGATTCCGGCGTATCCGGGTGCGACCACGCAGGCCGCCGGCAGCAGCGAAGGCATGGGCGGCACGACGGCGGCGGCCGGTAAGGTCATGACGACGACCGACTCTTTCGCGACGGTGTACGCGTGGTATCAAAAGAACATGCCGGCGGGTTCGGAGAAGGCGCACGTGACGTCCCCGGTCGAGAGCGCAGTCTTCACGCTCGGCGATCCCAGCACGCGACCAGACGTCGGTGACGATCAGCACGCTGGCCGGCAAGACGATGATCACGGTCGGTCACGTAAAGAAGTAGCGACCGAACGTATCGACGCAGGTGGCGGGCCGGCTATTTTTGCACGGCCCGCCACTCGCCGTCTTGGCCGCCGTGCCAGTCGACGCTCCAGCCGCCGCCGCACGGGATCGAGGGGCTTTTGATTTTTTCGGGGTCGATGCCGAAGGCCATCAAGACGTGTTTTGAGGCCTCGCTCATTTCGTGCGTCCATCGGTCGACCTCGGGATTGCCTTTGACCGAGGGAATCGCGCGGGTTGCGCGGGCGATTCCGTTGAGACCGTCGGCCAGCGACGTCGCGATTGCTTTGTAGTCGATCATAATCACCTCCTAGGAGAAAGTCGCCGCGGGCTCGGCGAAACCTCTAGCCGTTGATACGAAACGCGTTCGCTCTGCTGGGAACGTCGCTGGCCCTCGCGGCCGGGCTTGCCGCCTGTGGAGGCGGCGACGGTGCCGTACGCCCGGCTCTGCCGCCCCAACGCATGAGCGCCGCGTTACGGCCGGACGGCAAGATCGCGCACGTGGTCGTGATCGTCCAGGAGAATCGCTCTTTCGACTATCTGTTTCACGCGTTTCCGGGAGCCGATACGGTCGACTCTGGGTTCGGTCACGGCAAAAAATACGTCCTCCGGCCGTGGGGCCTCCAGCAGCCGCTAGACATCAACCACTCGCACGTGCAGTTTCTCGAAGACTATAATCGCGGACGCAACGACGGGTTCGATCTGGAATTCCGGGCGTTCGTCCCGGGTTGTTCCTATCCGCAAAACCATCCTACGTGCTGGGAATTCTACACGAGCGCCAAACGGTTGCAGCTGGCCTTCTCCTACGCCCCGCGCGCACAAGTCGCCCCGTACTGGGCGATGGCGCAGCGGTACGCGCTCGCCGACCAGGCCTTTGCATCGAACAACGGCCCGAGCTACACGGCGCACCAGTATTTGGTCGCCGGGCAGGCGCGACACGTGGCCGAGCTTCCGAGCAAGACGCCGTGGGGATGTGACGCGCCGCCCGACACGATCACCTACGTGCTGAAGTACGGATCCACCAAGCCGCCCGTCTTTTCACCCAGCACCGGGGTGGAGCACCGCGGGCCGCTGCCGTGCTTTCAGTATCGTTCCGCGGCGGATTTGCTCGACGACGCCGGCATTTCGTGGGCGTACTACGCACCCGAGGTGCTCGACGAAGGCGGCATCTGGTCGGCCTTCGATGCGATTTGGCCGGTGCGGTTCGGTCCCGATTGGGCGCGCAACGTGAAGAGTCCCGAAACGCGGATCTTCAACGACCTCCAGGCCGGGAAGCTGCCGCAAGTTTCTTGGGTGGTGCCGGCCTACGTCAACTCCGACCATGCGGGCTCGCGCAGCGCGACCGGGCCGCAATGGGTGGCTTCGATCGTCAACGCAATCGGCGAAAGCAAGTATTGGAACGACACGGCGATCGTGGTGGTGTGGGACGAGTGGGGCGGCTGGTACGACCACGTCGTGCCGCCGCAACTAAAAGACCCTAGTACGGGCGCGTACGAGGGCCTCGGATACCGGATTCCATTGATCGTGATTTCGCCTTACGCCAAGACCGGATACGTTTCGCATCGCCGGCACGAGATTGCGAGCAGCCTGCACTTCATCGAAACGACGTTCGGCCTGCCGAGTCTCGGCTTAGCCGACGCGCGCGCCGACGACCTGCACGACATGTTCGACTTCGCGCGCAAACCTGCGCCGTTCCAGCCGATCCCAAGCACGAAAAAAACGAGCGACTTCCTAAGTGGAAGGCCGTCACTCGAACCGCCTGACGACGAATAGGCTCCGCCCGGGATGACACACCGCGAAGTCATCCCGGGCGCGAGTTCTTTAGGCTGCGGTCGGTCGTCCCGCGCGGCGGCGCTTCGCGACGAGCAGATGCTCGAGCGAGGCGACGACGTTCGTGTCGTACATCGTACCGGCGTTGTCGGTCAGGTGTCGCATCGCGTCGGTCACCGAGAACGGCGCTCGATACGGACGTGCACAAACCATCGCGTCGAAGACGTCGGCCACACTCAGGATGCGGACCTCGTACGGAATGTCGTGCTCGTGCAGGGCGTCGGGATAGCCCGATCCGTCAAGCCGCTCGTGGTGCGAGCGAACCCAGCTGGCGTACTGACGCAGGCCCGCGATCGCGCCGACCATCCGTTCGCCCATCGCCGCGTGCCCTTCGATGACCGCCATGGCGGCGGAATCAAGTGCTTCGGTAGCGTGTAAGGCGCCTTGCGGAAGTGCGATCTTGCCGACGTCGAGAAGCCGACCGGCGATCGTGACGTGATGGACGTCTTCCGCGTCCAGCCCGAGGTCCTTGGCGATGCGCCCGGCAAGGGAGCCCACACCCGTGAGATGCGTCAGCAGCGCCGGATCGGCCACCCGAATCATCTCATGCATTGCATCGACCAAGTCCTCGGGCGTGGTCCCGCGAACCGACGTTTGTTCCCAGACGATGTCCTGCGCGCGTTCGCGCAAGGCGTCGAGGCGACTGAGCACGATGCGCCGATCGCTTTCCGGAACGCTCGCCGCAACTTCGGCACCGGCTCGATCGAGTAAACCTACGATCTCCTCGGGCGAAGCCGCGTGCATTTCGCGGCGGATCCAGTCAACGATGGCCCAACGATCTTCAAAGCGAACTTCGTCGCCAACGATCGAAAGCAGCTCCGTGAACGCAGCGCGTTCTCCAGGATAACGAATCACAAAAAGCTCTTCTTTATTTACGGAAGTGACGGTGGAACGATGAAAGGAAGAATAACTCCGAGTACCATCAACGCGTGATGGAGCAACGTGGCAGCCATAATTCAACGGCCTCCTTGGGCGGTGTTTAGATTTCCGCTATCATACGCTGGAGGCGCGTTATTGTGCATGACACCAAGATGCTATTGGAGCAAAATTCCTTGATCGTTCATAGCAACCCAAGCCGGCGCGCGATTGCGACCGCCTCGACCGTGTTGCCGGCGCCGAGCTTGCTGATGATGGAACGGCGCTGATTCTTGATGGTATGGAGTGAGCGTCCTGTGAGATTCGCAATGTGAGGCGCGTCCATCCCGGACGCGAGATAGGATAGGACGGACCGTTCGGCGCGCGAGAGCGGTGTCCGCTCGCTGTCGAGGCCGCATGCCTCGGCCAGCATGGCAATGCCGTTTAACCCCGCCGTCCGCATCGTTTCGGCATAGGCGGCGATGTCGCGATGGACCGTATAGCGCCGGGCCGCATCCAGGAAAACGCCGCCGAAGGTCGTTCGCGCCTCGGGTTTCAAGCGAATCGCCGCGACGCTCAAGCGCCCTAGCAAGACTTCGGCCATGGCGGCAAACGACGAGGCCATCTCCTGGTGGGCCAGGACGTAGGGATCCGTAGAAATCGCGGTTGCGGGAGCGAGTTGACGCAGCAACTCCGACGCCCGTTCCCCCGACCCGCCGGCGGCGGCCAGAAAGGCTCCGAGCGAAAGCGGCAAGCGCTGTAAATGTTCGGGGGCCGCGGACGCAAACGCCGCGACGCGGTCGGCGGCGGAAATGAGCAGTCCGTCCCACGCCTCTACGATCGCTCGGCAAATGACGTAGGTTTCCATGCCGAGCCAGCCGTGGCCCATCTTTCGGACGGCGTCGTCGTACGCGGCAGCGCGACCGGCGCGGCCGGCCAGCACTTCGATTTCAAAGGCGGCGACGAGATCGGAAGCGCGCTCGTCGGGATCTCCGATCAATCCCTGTAGCGACACCAAACGTCCGACGTGTACGGCCGCGAGATCGAGGTTCGCTCGCAGCGTTGCGATGCCGTAACGAATCTTGAGCGCGCGTGCTTCCAGCAGGACCGAACCGGCGGCTCGCGCGGCATCCTCGGCGCGCGCCGCTAACCCTTCGGCGTCGTCGAGATCGCCGTTGCGCGCCGCGATTACCGCGGCGTGTATGGCGGCAAACGACACGAGGGGAAGTTCGCCGCTGGCCGTAGCGGCCGTCATCGCTCGAGCGAGGCGATCGCGTTCTCCTAGAACGTTGCCGAGCAGGCAGTCGCGATGCACCAGCACGCCGACGTCCTCGGATTCAATTGCCGTGAGTACGTCAACCGTTTGCGGTCCGCGGCCGTCGTACATCATCGCTCGTGCGAGCCGCACCGTGGTGGCGTGCGAATGCCTTGCCACTTCGGATAGAATTTGCTCCGCGATCGACGCGGCTTCACCGTAGTGCGACGTGAAAACGAGCAGGAAACAACGCGCTGCCGCCGCCGCCGCGGGCGGTGCTTTGTGGTGGGCGGCTAATCGCTCGAGGGTCGCCCGGTCGTAGCGGTCGTACAATGCCGCGAGCAAGTGCCACGAACGTTCGCGCAACGTGTGCGGCGCTTCGGCCGACAACAACGCAAAGACGGCGGACGGGTCGATTTGGGAAAGATTGAGCGCCTCGGCGACGTCCGCGCGCTCCGACGCGCTCACGCTCTTGAGCAGCGCCGAGACCACGATTTCGTGCAGCCCCGAGGCCGACTCGGGAAAGCCGAGCCGGCGAATCATGGAGAGATGATCGGGGGTTGGCCGGATGCCGTACGCGCTCAGCAGCGCTGCTTCGATCAGCAGGGTGCGTTCGTTGGCCGACAGCTCGGAGAGCGCCGACCCGGAGATCGTCGCGATGCCGTCGCCGAGCTGCGTGATGACGTGGTCGGGCGGGTAGCCGCGGCGCAGCATCGAGGCGGCCAGCGACGCGGCAATCGGCCAGCCGGCGAACGTCGAAACGATCGCGGTAATCAAGGCCGGCGAGTAGCGCAGGCCGGCGAGAATTTCTGAGACGTTCTCGGCGCGGAAGGCGAGGGTGTCGGGTCCGAACGGCATGCCGATCAGTCCGCGCGACATCCAAGAACCGACCGGGAGAACCGCCATCGAGCGGCCCACGATCGCGAGATGGACATCTTGCGCTTCGACCAGCGCTTCGACCAGCTGGGCCCCGGTGGCATCGAGACGCTGAACGTCGTCGATGACGAGCGTCGTGCGTGCCGGGATCGCGGTGACGATTGCGCGCGTCACACCGTCGGTATCCGTACCGAGACGGGCGACCACGCTGCCGGCGTCGGCGGGCGAGAATCCGAGCGATGTTAGAAGGGCAACATGAAAAGCACTCGGGCGCGCGCCGGAGGGCACTTCGATATAATGTGCGCCAGGAAATGCCGCGCGCACTGCGGTTGTTTTGCCCCAGCCAGGACCGGCCTCCACTAACAGGACCCGTTCGTGGAGCGACGCCGCCCGCAACGCTCGAACCGCCCCGGCCTCAACCCTGACCCGCTGGTCCAGACCTAACCTCCGCCGACCGATTTCCTTAAGAGGGCCATGATTTCCTGGGACGCCCCTGGGAGCGGACCGAGCCAAAGCTCGCTTGAACCGTCCTTTACCGTTCCTTTACGAAAGGGGCGAGGGCGGCGCAATCGCTCCCCGTACTTACGGGTCTTGGGTTTGGCTTGCACGGTGCCGGGCCGCCCGCGAACACCAACTTCGTGAAGAAAATAAGGGGAAATCACTCATGAGGATCCTTAGGACGGCCAACTACGCCTTGGGCGTGGCGGCGGCCGTTGCGATACTCGCCGGCTGCAGCAGCAGCGGGTCACAGCTTGCCCCCGCCGTCGGCGGTGGCCAAACCCTCGGCGCGAGCCACGTCGCGCGCGGCGGAGCGATCACGCTCGTTCCGACCCAGATCCGCCCGCTGGGAGCCTTACCGCTCCGCGGCGTCGCCGCACCCGATGCCGGCAAAGCCGGCATTTATGCCTCGGAGTTCTACGGCACGGACATTTTGGGCTATTTGGGCACCAATCCGAAGAACAAGCCGGCAACGTGCACGGTCAGCCCGGTTGCGAGCCCCAACGGGATCGCGGTCGACGGCCAAGGCGATCTGATCGATCCCGACGGCGGGACCGGCCAGATCCTGATCTTCAAAGGACCGGGGATGTGCGGGAAGCTGGCAGCCTCGATTACGGATCCCTACGGCCAGCCGGCGGACGCGAGCAGCGCTAACGCCTTGACCGGCAAGATCCTCGTCGGCAATATTTTCGACACCGGCGGAACCACGTCGCCGGGCAGCGTCTCGATCTGCACCGTGGCCAACGGCTGCACGAAGAATCTCACCAATCCGGCGATGAACGAAGTTGCCGGCGTGGCGATGAAGGGCAGCAACTGCTGGGCCGATGCCACGAATTCCGCTGGAACGGCTACCCTGACGTACTTCAAAAAGTGCGCGGGCAAAGGCGTGCAGACGACCGGCTTCGCGAACACGAGTTTCGGCGGCCTCGACATCGATGCCAGCGGAAATATCGTGTCGATCGACCTGGCGGCATCGGCCGTCAACGTGTACAAAGGCTGTACGCCGGCGTGCACGAAAGTTGCCGGCCCGCTCGCGCTTCATGGCGAAACGGTCTTCGGTCATTTGAACAAGGCTGGGACGCTGTTTGCCGGGGCGGACGTTGCCAACGGCGAGATCGACATCTACAAGTACACGGGAACGAGCCTCGTCTACAAGTTCAGCTTCAACAACGGCCTGTCGTCCAGCGAAGACGTCGAAGGCGTGGCGTTCAATCCGCGTTCGCAACAGTAGCGCCGAACTTCAACGAGTTTCGCGCGCTTCGCGGGGTGGCCGGTTCGACCGGTCATCCCGCTTTTTTAGCCGCCGCTGACGTCGATCAGGAGTTCGGTGGCAAACGCGATGAGAAAACCGCCGGTCATGACCGCCGTGACGAGGGCGGTGAGGCCGGTCTTGCGCAGCAGCGACCACAACTCGCCGATCACGAAGACGAGCGCGCCGACGGCCGTCGCGAGAAAGAGTACCGACAGCAGCGGCGAGTAAAACTGGTAGCCGACGATCGTGCCGACGAACGTCGGTCCGCCGGCAATCAGGCCGGCGATTGCGAGCTGCGTCCATGACGGGACGAAGCGCCCGACCAGTGGAGCCGCGACGCCGAAACCTTCGGTTGCATTGTGCAGCGCAAAGCCGACGATCAGCGCCAAAGCGATCGCCGTTGCGCCGGAGGCCGCCGACGCGCCGATGGCGAGCCCTTCGCCGAAGTTGTGCGCGCCGATGCCGATCGCCACGATCGTCGAAAGCAGCAGCGGGTTCTCGGCGTGTTGGGCTGCGCTGCGCGTCAGATGGGTAGCCATGCTGCCGAGGCCGACGAGTCCGGCGAGCAGACCGACGACGAACGCCAGCGCGAGCAACGCCGGAAACGGCGACGCGCCGGCGTGCCAAGCGTTCACGCCTTGGACGATCGGCCGGATCGCGTTCTGCGCGATCTCGATCACGAGATAGAGCAAGATTCCAATCGCGAGGGCATTGAGCAGCGCCACCGTCAACGCCGACACGCGGCGCGCGCGGGCGATCGGCAATCCCAGAAAGATCGTGAACCCGGCGATCGCTCCGAGCACCACGGTCATCGCGAAGCTCAGCGGTTTGGGTGCGGACGCATTGGCGGCCGGCATCATGGCCCGGTACATCGAGGTGAGCGTATTGGGCGTTCCAGCGTAGTGGATCGCGCTGATGAGTCCGGCGGGCATGCCTTGCGAATCTTCTATATGGTCGAGGACGTGGCAGTGAATCAGCCACGTGCCGGGATGCGCGTCCGCCTTCACGACGACGTCGATCCGCTGTCCGGGGCCGAGCAGTACGGTGTCCTCGACGTCGGGCACCGGGACCGGGGCCGCGTCGCGGTCGACGATCTGTTGATAGTGTCCGTGCGTGTGCATCGTATGAAAATTTTCGCCCGAGATGTTGATCCACCGGATCCGAAAGCGCTCGCCGCGTTTGACGTCGAGGGCCGTGGTGGCGGGAAACTCCTTGCCGTTGAGGGTGAACTCGTTCTCAGCAGCGCTTTGAATTTGCCAGGACGAAATCACTTGGAGAAAATCGTGCGCTAGACCAGTTTCGACCGGCCGCGGATGCGCGGGCTCGACGATGACCGCGCCGTACAGCCCCGAGTTGAGCATCGCTTCATCGTCGTGCGAGTGATAGATGAACGTGCCCGGCGAGTTGGCGACGAAACGATAGGTGTAGCGGCCGCCGGCCGGCACGAGCGGCTGCGAAATTCCGCCGACGCCGTCCATCGAAACGGGAATGTCGTGGATACCGTGCAGATGAATCGTGTCGGGCGTCCGATCGTCGTTCTCGTACTCGAGGACGACGGTGTCGCCTTGGTTGACGACGATCGCGGGTCCGGGTACGACGCCGTTATAGGTGTTGGCCATCACCGTCATCCCGGGCTTGAGCGTCCACGGTGCGGCGCGCTCGACGATGTGGAACGTTTTCACGCGTCCGCGGACGTCGGGAATTGCTTGATACGCGCCGTCGGGCCGCCGGAAGACGCGCGACTCGCCGGGTGCCGGCGTGGCCGCCGGGATGGGTCCCCGAATCGGCTGGAGTCCGAGCGTCGTGGAGTTGGCGGTCGGCGCCTCGTCGGCGTCGGCCATTGCGGCGACCGGCAGCAAAGCGCTCGCGGCTGCGACCGCGAGCGCCATGATGAGGTATTTAAGGGGAAGGAAACTCCGCTGGGGATCCATGTTAGGCACACCTAATATTGGGGGTAGCCGCGACTTACCCTCTTCACGAGGTCGTCTTGCACTCAGCCCTTAGACCCGGGGCGCCCGCTGGTGCTTTAACGCAGAGCGTTTAACGTTTGACGTAAAACACATGGTGTTGTAGAATGCGAGCGTGATCCGGGACTTCGGGAACCGCCAAACGGAGCAGTTATTCAATCGCAAACGAGTAGCCAAGTTCCACGCGTTCGAGCGACAGGCCAGGCGCAAGCTGAATATGCTTAATGCCGCGCACAGTTTGACGGATCTAAAGATTCCTCCAGGAAACCACTTAGAGCAGTTAGAGCACGATCGCGAAGGGCAATATAGCATACGAATCAACCGTCAATACCGAATTTGCTTTACATGGAAAGATGGCGACGTTTTCGGAGTTGAGATTACGGACTACCATTGATCGCTCGCACTTTGGGTTCATAAATATTTACAACACAACTTATTTGGAAGAAATTATTAAGATGAAGACCTCTAAGAAGCATGCAAAGCTACCTCCAATTCACCCGGGAGAAATACTACGCGAAGAGTTCCTCGTGCCACTGACCCTGACGGCCAATCGCCTCGCTACAGAGATTCACGTGGCGGCTACGCGTGTGAGTGAAATCGCGCATGGGCGTCGCTCAATCACCGCTGAAACCGCACTTCGATTGGGGCGTTTCTTTGGGACCACTGCGGAGTTCTGGATCAGGTTGCAGGGTCAGTATGACCTCGAAACTGCCGAGGACAGGATCGCTGCTGTGGTGAGACAGCAGGTGAAGCCGCTGGCTCGCACACCGCGAATAAAGACGAAACCGAACGGTTTGGGGAATGCGTCGCGGTCAAGGCCTTCGGGTCGGTCGAAGTCATCGCGAGCAGCTTAAGGCACGCACAATAACAGACGCTGCCGGGATTTGAGGAGATGCGCGACCGCTGGGTTTCGTTCGATTGCTTCGGGACGCTGATCGACTGGCACGGCGGATTTCGCGCAATTCTTCGGCGCGCCGGCAGCGAACGGCCGGAGGAGCTCGTTTCGGCCTTCCATCGCGCCGAACGGGCGGTAGAAGCGGAGGCATACCGCTCCTACCGCGAGGTGACCCGGCTCGCCCTCGAGCGGGCGTTTGGCGAACTCGGCGTGGGAGCGGCGCCGCTCGCTGCGACCGCGATCGCGGACGGGTGGTCGACGCTCCCCGCGTTTGCGGACACGGCGCCGGCTTTGCGGGAGCTGCATGAGGACGGCTGGCTGCTGGCGGTGCTGACGAACTGCGACGTCGACCTGTTCGAGGAAACCGCTCCTACGTTGGGCGAGGTTATCGATCGAGTGATCACCGCGCAAGAAGTTCGCAGCTACAAACCGGCGCTCGCGCACTTTCATCGGTTTCGCGAAACGATCGGCGACGCGCCGTGGGTGCACGTGGCGTGCAGCTGGTTTCACGACATCGTGCCGGCGCGGAAGGTCGGAATTCCGCGCATTTGGATCGACCGCGATCGCACCGGCGACGATCCGGCCATCGCTACTCGCGTTTTACCGGATCTCGTCGACTTGCCCTCGGTCGTCCGGCTCGTGATGCGGTGACGACGCTCGGCATCCTGGTGGGCGGCGGTCCCGCGCCGGGAATCAACGGCGTGATCGCGTCGGCGGCCAGCGAAGCGATGAACTGCGGTTTGCGCGTGCTCGGGATTTACGACGGCTATCGGGATTTGGCGGCCGGCACGCCGCCCAAGACGATCGAACTGACGCGCGATGAAATCGCGCGGATCCACAGCAGCGGCGGATCCATATTGCGGACGTCGCGCACGAATCCGGCAAAAGACGAGGCGTCGCTGGAGCGCTGCGTGGCCGGCCTTTGCGCGCTCGACGTTCGGTATCTCGTCTGCATCGGCGGCGACGATACGACGTTCGGCGCGGCGAAAATCGCGCAGCGGGCTGAAGGACGGATTGGCGTCGCCACCGTGCCCAAGACGATCGACAACGACCTGCCGCTGCCCGACAACGCGCCGACGTTCGGTTTCGAAACGGCGCGTTCGGTCGGCGCGGGGATCATCGAAAGTCTGATCGAAGACGCGATGACGACGACTCGCTGGTACCTCGTCGTGAGCATGGGACGCAAGTCCGGCGCGTTGGCGCTGGGCATGTGCAAGGCGGCCGGCGCGACGCTGGCGGTGATTCCGGAAGAGTTCCCGGAGCAGATCGACATGCGTGCGGTGATCGATACGATCGTCGGATCGATCGTCAAACAGCGCTCCAACGGGCGCGACGACGGCGTAGCGGTGGTGGCCGAAGGGATCGCCGAGCGCGTTCCGGTCAACGCATTGGCCGCACTGGATAACGCCGAGCGCGACGCCTTCGGCCACGTGCGGCTAGCCGACATTCCGATCGGGAGCGTACTGCGCGACGGCGTGCGCCGGCGCCTGAGCCAAATCGGACTCGAGACGACCGTGATGGCCAAGGACATCGGCTACGAACTGCGCTGCGCCAAGCCGGTGGCGTTCGACCTCGACTACACGCGAACGCTCGGCTACGGCGCGGTACGTTATCTGCTCGAAGGCGGCAGCGGCGCCCTGATCGCGCTCTCCGGCGGACGCGTGGAGCCGGTGCGCTTAGAGGAACTGCTGGATCCCGAAACCGGACGGATTCGTACCCGCCTCGTAGACGTCACGACCGAGGCCTACCGCGTGGCACGCGACAACATGGTGCGCCTGGAGCCGGAGGATTTCGAAGAGCCGCAACTCTCGCGAATTGCGGCTCAAACGGCACTTTCCCCGGCGGAGTTCCGCGCGCAGTTCGAACGCGTCGCGATACTCTGACGTCTTGCGGCGCTACTGCTGCGATTGGATCGTGAGGTTGTTCTCGTTGACGGCGTAGTTGCCGGCGGCCACGCGATCGTTGGGATTCGCGCAGATTACGCCGTTGTTCGGACCGTAAATGACAACCAGCCCGGACGGACCGCACTGCGTTTGCTGCAGACCGTAGTTTGACAACAGCGTCGCGCCCGGACTGCTCGGGGTGACCTGATACGAAGTATACGTTTGGTTGGAATTCACGATCGAACCCATGATGGCTGCACTGGCGGCGCCGACCGCAAAGGCGCCCCAGAAGCCGCCGCCCCAGTAGCCGTAGTTCGGTGCCCAGACGGCGCCGTGATTCCAGCCCCAAGCGGGCCCGCGGTAGACCGGGTTCACGACGACGGCACCGTGATAGCCGTAGCCGTTGTAGCCGTTATAATTCTTGTTGACGTTGACGGTGTTGCCGCTCACGTTGGTGTTCCCGTTGTTTTTGTTCGTATTGCCGCTGTTCTTATTGCCGCTGTTGTTGCCGTTGCCGGTGTTGTTGCCCTGACGATTGCCGTTGTTGTTACCGTTGCCGGTATTGTTGCCCTGACGGCCGTTGTTGTTGCCGTTGCCCGTATTGTTGCCCTGACGATTGCCGGTATTGTTGCCCTGACGATTGCCGGTATTGTTGCCCTGACGATTGCCGGTGTTGTTGCCCTGACGATTGCCGGTGTTGTTGCCCTGACGATTGCCGGTGTTGCCTTGGCGATTCCCGCCGGAAGCGGGACGCGTTGACGGTACGTCGTTGCTGAGATTGAAGCCGCGTCCTTGGTTCGGTGCGGGACGAGAGGCCGGCATGGACCGTCCGCCTCCGCCTCCGCCGCTACGTGCGCCTCCGCCGCCGCCACGACCGCCTCCGCCGCCGCCAGGGCGGGCCCACGCCGAAGAAGGCGTAGCCGCGATGAGCATCGCGATTGCCATGACGATAGCAAAGATTCTCATTTTGTCGTTCCTTCGAGGGTTCCGGTGCCGGTGATGAACGTTCCCTTAACGGTGTGGGCCGCGAAGACGACCGAGTGCGGGCCGAGCTTCATCGTAGAAAGCGGGAGCATTTGATCCTGGTCCGTGAGATTGAAATAGAATGTCGCGCTCCTAAAGGGAATGACGTGATTTAGCCCACCCTGCGTTAGCGACAGCTTTCCACCGTTGCAGCGAATCAGCTCGTCGGCTTTCGCGCACGAGCCGCCGCTGATAACGACCGTCGACACCTTGTCCTTAGATGTTAGCATGAGGGTTTTGTTCACGATCTTCAAGCCGACGCCGGTATACGTGTTTACCGTGTCGTTGCTCTGCTGAATTCGGACGGTCCCATCCGCCCAAGCGGGCGCGGTGAGCAAAAATGCCAACGCCGCCGCAATCGCCCCGGCTAGTCTCATGGTGTCACCCTTCCTTTTCTCTCAGTATAGTGTTTCGGCGAAATATCGCAAGGAAACGGCTGCTAGGCTAAGCGTTCAAGCGCTCTTGCGCCGAGCTAGCGGCCGCGGCGTATGCAGCGGAAACCGAGATGGCTCATCGAGGTCTCGACCATTTGCGGCGAGCGCGCCGCGGGACGAAACCGCAAGCAGTAGTTCGGCGCGCACAAATGCGAGCCGCCCTTGAGGACCTTGCGCGGAATCCGGACGTTGGGCTGGTTCGGATCGTAGCTTTCGTCGACCGATGGGACTCGCGCCGCCGGCGTGCCGCAGCACGGCTTCGACGCTTCGCCCGAAGGGCGGGCCGTGAACCAATCGGTGGTCCATTCCCAAACGTTGCCGGCCATGTCGTACAAGCCGTAGCCATTGGCCGGAAACGTGCCGACCGGCGACGTTCGCTCGAATCCGTCGGAGACGAGGTTCTGCCAGGGAAATTCACCTTGCCAGGTGTTGGCCATGTACCGGCCGTCGGGGTTCGACTCGTCTCCCCACGTAAACGCCGCGCCCTCTAAACCGCCGCGCGCTGCAAACTCCCATTCGGCCTCGGTAGGCAGTGCTTTTGCGGCCCAGGCTGCGTACGCCTCGGCATCTTCGAACGCGACGTGCACGACCGGGTGATCCGACAGTCCGTCGAGCGACGACTCGGCGCCCAACGGGTGCCGCCACGACGCACCCGGCGTCCAGGCCCACCACTGCGACCAATCGCGCAGGTCGACCGGGCCGCTCGTCGCGCGAAAGACCAGCGATCCGGGGACGCACAGCTCCGGGATCGCGCCGGGATACTGTTGCGGATCGATCGGCCGTTCGGCGACGGTCACGTACCCGGTCGCGTCCACGAACCGCGCAAATTCGGCGTTGGTCACCGGGTGTCGATCGATTTCGAACGCTTCGACGCGCACTCGCCGCAACGGCCGTTCTTCCGGATAGAAATCGACCGAACCCATCGTAAATTCACCCTCGGGTATCGAGATCATATTTTCAAGTTCGTGTATCATGGTCACCCTCGATCGCTAGTCGGGCTCTGTTGCATCGTCACGAGATCTCGTTCCAGGAAGTAGCTAAGAAAGGTGCGGATTAGGGCGATGGCGCCGAGCTGGCCGATGTCTGTCCAGGTCGGCGAGATCGCCGTGCGCACGATGTCCGCGGCGAGCGTAAACTCCAGCGCCAGCACCAGCCAGCGTGCGAACCGGCTCCAAATCGCCCGGCGGCGGAAGGTTGGGTCTCCGCTCGCGAACCAGTGTACGACGATCCCGACCAGCGCCTCAATCGCCGCCCCCAGTACGATCAGGACCGCCGCCCCTTCGACCAGCAGTGCGGCATCGCCGGCAAGCGTCAAAAAGAGTGTTTCCACCTCTCCCCTTTCGACCGTGCTTCCGAACCATCCGCCGGGTGAGGCAGAGGAATGGGCGCTCTAGAGTCAGACCTATTCAAGACGAACGGGCGTTTGAGGATGGAGGCGGCGGTGGACGCGAGCAAGGGTATCAGTTCCGATCCTGCGGTGGAATTAGCAGCGCGGCGCACCGGCATGTCGTTCCAGCGTACGCGCATGAGCGCGGACCGAACGCTCATGTCGGTCATTCGCACGTCGCTGTCGCTGATCAGTTTCGGCTTCACGATCTATCAGTTCTTCGATAAGATGCGCGACGCCAAATACGTCTCGGCCGGGAACGGAGGAGTTGCCCGTTTCGGTACGGCGCTCGTGGCGATCGGCATCGGGATGCTCGTCTTCGGCATCATCTACCACTTGCAGTTCATGAAAGACCTGCGGCTCCTGCGCAGAGAAATGGTAGCGGAAGGGCTCATTCATGGAAAGAGCCACTTCCCCACGTCGCTGACACTGGTCATTGCGCTCATCCTGTTACTACTCGGCTGTGGGGCGATCGCGAGTATGCTCTTCAACATAACCCTCTTCTAGCCATCACTTCGCGGGCGACAGGAGATTCAGTACGACTCGTGCGGTAAAGGTGGCGCCGTACTGCGGGCGGACGGCATTCCAGAAGAGCGCGCCGCCGATTTGGCCCATGCCGCCGCCCATTTTTATGAGCTGATTGATCGTTGGACCGATCGGGACGGTCCACTTGTTCGAGCCGGGGGCATTCCAGTTCACCGTGCTTGTTGAGGTGACGCCCACCGACAGGCCGTGCGCTAAGCTCCAACTACCAAACCCTTGATACAGACCTTGATTGACGGGCGAGCGTGCCGGATCGCCGGCCACCGACCAGAGGTTGTTCGCGAGGAGTCCGTAGACGACGTTCTTTTGCGAGATGACGACGACGGCATCGGGTCCGACGGCCCATTTGCCGCTGCCGACCGCGGCACTCGTTCCGGTGGGAAGCAGAAACGTCGGTCCGAAGCCGAGCATGACTTCGCCTTGTTTGGGAACGTAGAAGAACTGCGGATTGATGTCGCCCAAACCGACTTGCGACCCGGCGTTGGGCGCGAGCGCCGGTTGGGAGATCAGCGGCACGATAATGCGGCTGATCCAAGTGCGGCCGCCGCCGAGTTGCGACGGGATGACTGGCTGAACGTTCAAGACTTGTTGCGCGAGACGGTACGGCCCGGTATTGAAGTTGACGTTGTATTGAAACGGAATGCTTACTAGGCTCGCGATCGGATTGGCGGCCGCGGCCTGCAGCTTTGCCGCTGCCGCGGCGTCGTCGGCGGCCGGCGATGGCGCTGAAGCTGCGGGCGCCGAAGCGGCCGGCGCCGGTGACGGCGACTCCTGGGCGCGCGCGGCGCCGGCGGCGAGTTGCGGCAAGGCCAACGCGATGGCTACAGTCATTCCAAGTCGGGTCGTCATGCGTGAGCCTCCCATTTGCCTCATTATAATAGGCGCAACGTGCTGAAGAACTCCCAAAATGCCAACCGTGTGGCACCCGAGAGCGGTACGGTTCGGAGGTGCGAGGTGAACGCTACGCGGTGGTGGATGTCGAGACGACGGGGTTCAGCCCGGTTAACGACCGGATCGTCGAAGTCGCATGCGTTTGCGTCGACGACGACCGGATCGTCGACCGCTGGGCGACGCTGGTCGATCCGCAGGCGCCGATTCCGCCGCGCGCGACCGAGATCCACGGAATCACCGACGAAATGGTGGCGGGGGCTCCGACGATCGATCGCGCGCTGGTCGAGTTGCGTCGCTTCAGCGCCGCCCGCACGTTCGTGGCGCATTCCGCGCGCTTTGACCTCTCATTTTTGGGCGCGCTGCGATCGCGCCGCGCGATCTGCACTCTGCGACTGGCGCGTGCGCTCTTCCCCGACGCGCCCAACCACAAAAATCAAACGCTGCGCCGGGTGCTCGAGATCGATCGAATCCTCGGCGAGGATCTTGGCGCCCACCGCGCTCTCGACGACGCTCTCGTCACGGCGCAGGTCCTGATCGCCTGTCGCGGGCGCTTTAGCCGGCGCTATTGGGGCGTGTCGTGGCGCCGCTTCGTGCGCGAGGAAGCGCTGGTGTCGTAGCGAAGGCGCCGCGAAGCTGACGAAGTCATAATGTCGTGTGACTCGCAAACATGATTGGTGAGGTCTTTTGTTGGTGAGCTACATGGATTTTGCCGACGTAGAAGGGATAGAATTGGCGGAATGAAGCGACTGCCGGCCGTCGTTCTCGTTATTGCAGCACTCGTCGCGGCCGGCGCAGCGACCGCACGCGCCTCGACCACGGGCACGCTGCGCGGGCGAGTCGTCGACGGCGCGACCAACGCGCCGGTCGTCGGCGCGACCGTGAACGCGGCGTCGCCCTCGCAGACGGCGAGCACTGTCACCGACGGCTCGGGGGCGTTTTCGTTCCTGGCCCTCAATCCCGACACGTACACGCTGCACGTCGAGAAGACCGGTTACGCGCCGGCGTCGCAGCCGGGGGCGACCGTCTTTGCCGATCAAGCCGCCACTTTCGTCATCTTGCTGGCGCCCGCGCTCAAGACGATCGGGCGAGTGACCTCGGTCGGCAACACCAGCCTGGTACGTGCGGGAACGACCAGCGACGTGTACTCGGTCAACGCGTCGGGCCAAAAGGCGGCCCAGTCGGTGGCCGGTTCGGGCTCGCTCAATCAAGCCTACGGCGCGATCGCGAGCGTTCCGGGCGTCTCGGTGCCATCGGGCCAGCAAGGCTGGTACCAGAGCGTCTACATTCGCGGCGGCGACTACGACCAAGTCGCCTACGAGTTCGACGGCGTTCCGGTCGTGCGCCAGTCGGACTTCGCTCCGATCGTCACGCTGTCGGCGCTCGGGCAGCAAGAGGTCCAGATCTACACCGGCGGGACGCCGGCAACGTCGAACTCCTCGGGACTGGCGGGCTACATCAACCAGGTCATCAAGACCGGCACGAGCCCCGGCTACGCGAACGTCGACGGCGCGATCGGCACGCCCGCAGTTCTATCACTTTCTTTCGGCCGAGGCGGGCGGGGCGACGCCCGACCGGCTCTTCTCGTACTACGTCGGGCTGGCCGCGGCTAACCAAACGTATCGATACGTGGACCAGTTCAACGGCGAAAGCGACCCGCAGTATTTTTATCCGCTGAACATTCGGTCGCAGAACACCGTGTACAACATCGACGACGGCAGCTGCACGCTGCGCCGCGGCCCCGGCGGGTGCATGGGCGATCCCAACTATGGCGCGACGTATTCGCCCGGTGCGTCGTACTTCCAAGCCGCCGGTTTCGATCGCGAAAACGTCATGAACTTTCACTTCGGCATCCCGCATCACGGCGACGGCGGGCGCGACGACGTGCAGCTGCTCTACGTCACCGGGAACATCGAAACGCAGTTTTACAGCTCGTTCAACGACACGTTCTTGGGACCGGTGTGGCCGGGCGGCGTGCCGTACCTCGACTCGACCTACTACAACGGCGGGATCTTTCAGGCGCCCAACCCGTCGAAGCTCGTCACCGGGCCATTCCCGGCCAGCCCGACCAATCGCGTCTTCAACAACTCGACGGTGAACGGAACGCCGACCGATCCGTCGCTGGTCGGGTTGAATCAGCGCGACGGCAACAACGTCGGATTTTCGGTCGAGAAGGCTCAGTACCAGCGCAACTTCGACAACCACTCGTACCTGCGCGTCCTCGCCTACAGCGAGTGGTCGGACTGGCTGATCAACGGCCCGAACGGCGCTCAGCTGACGTTCGCCGCCGACCCGGCCGAATACGACGTGCTGGCGTGGATTTACGGCGCCAACGCGATCTATTCCAACCAGCTCGGATCGAAGAACCTCTTTACGGCAAGTTTGGCGTACAACTCGCAGACGCTGCAGACCTACGACGCCGAGTTCGCGAGCGGGGGTCCGAACTCGCGCCCGCCGACCGGCCTGGGCACGATTATCTCGAGTTACGTCGGGAAGAACGGGAACTGCTACAACTTCGTCAACGGCAAGCAGTGGAGCTGTTTCGACGCCGGCAGCCAAGGCGGGCTCTTTACCAGCGCGGCGTCGGGCTGTCCGCAGCCGCAAAACTTTCCGTATATTTGTCTGACGCCGGGCACCGCGCCGGCCGAACTCGCCGGCCGCCGAGGCCGGGGCGCACTGGGTGATGACCGAAGATGGACGCGCGGCCCAATTCGACGGCGTGCGGCCATATTTCGGTTCGGTCGCGTTGACCGACGTCTGGACGCCCAACGACCGGCTGCTGATCAATCTCGGCGCTCGAATGGACAACTTCGTCTACAAGTTCGACGACACCGTCAGCGGGTTTCCGGCGCGCGCCTTTTGGTTTAACGCGTTCAACAACGAAAACTGCGGCGCGCCCGCGCAGGATCCAATATCGCGCTGGAACGGCCGCACGTTCGGTCCGTGCCCGGCCGGTTACACCCCGATGACGCAGCCGGGCATCGGCCTCAGCAACGACGTGCCCGCGAGCACGTCGTACTGGGTGTTTTCGCCGCGCCTAGCCGCCACGTACACGCTCAACGCCGACAACGTGCTGCGCGCTTCAGCCGGCCGGTACGTACGCGCCGCGGCAACGTCGTCGCAGGAAATCGACGACCGCCAACAAGACCTGCCCGACCAGCTCGCCGGCTTCTACAAACTCGGGTACACGACGCCGTACCACCAAAATCTGCCGGACTCGTCGTGGAACTACGACTTGTCGTGGGAGCACCACTTCCGCGGCACCAAGCTCTCGTTCAAGCTGTCGCCGTTCTATCGGGCGACCAGCAATCAGGTCCAGTACTTTGCGATCGATCCCGCGACCGGGATCGTTGCCGGCGTGAACGTCGGCAAACAAGTCTCGACCGGCGTCGAGCTGTCGCTCCAGGGAGGCGACATGACCAAGGACGGCCTGTCGTTCCTGCTCTCGTACACCTACACCGACAGCCGGATCAAATACGCGCCGGTCTCCAACGGCGTGAGCGTGCTCGACAGCCTCAACGCCGCCATCGAGCAGTACAACTCGTACACCCGCGCGTGCGCCGGATCGGCGGCCGGCTCGACGATTTGCGGCGGCGGTTTGTACGCTGGCAACGCGAGCCCCGGTTTCAACAATCCCGGCGGCGTGCACGTCGCCAATCCATACTACAATGCCGGACTGCAGCCGTTGATCGACAAGAACGCGTGGTTCACGACCTACGACGTGATTCCGACGGCGTTCGCATCGGCCAACGGCTTTGCCGTGCCCGACGTGGCGACGCTCGTGCTGAACTACCGGCACGGCCGTTTCAGCATCACGCCGAATCTCACGTACAACTCGGGCTCGTCGTACGGCTCGCCGCTGGTGTGGCCCGGCTACGTGCCGCAGTCGTGCAAGCGCAATCCGGCGCAAAATCCGACCGCTCCGGGAGCGAGCTGCAACGGGTCGTATCAAAACGCCGACGGCACGACGCTCTCGCCCGGCGCGATCTTCCTGCCCGATCCGTACACCCACCGGTTCGACTCGCTCGGCTCGCTGCAGCAGCCGTGGCAGCTCTCGTTGAACCTGCAGGCGAGTTACGAAGTCAACTCGCACGCGACCGTAACCGTGACCGCCTCGAACCTCTACAACCAGTGCTTCCAGCGCGGCTACGCTTGGGACGATTCGAACATCTGCATGTACTCGAACCTGCCCTCGAACATCTTGGCGCCGGCCGGGAACTTTTTGCAGACGCCGCCGGTCCAGCTGAAATATCCGTACGGTCCCTGGTCGAACCAAACCGAAGTCGGTTACACCGCCGTCAAACAGCCCTTCCAGCTGACCGTCGACCTCAACGTGCGTCTGTAAAAGCGTGAAGCGAAAGGCGGCGCTCGGCGCGCTCGGAGCGGCGGGGATCGCCTCGGCGTTACCGTGGCGGGCCGGTGCTGCCGATACCGATTGCGCGACGCTGGTGTTCCGCGGCGGCGTCGTTTACACGGGGCGCCAGAACGGTACGATCGCCGAGGCGATCGCCGTCGGCGGCGATCGCATTCTCGCGGTCGGCTCGCGAGCGACCATCGACGGATACATCGGGGCGTCTACGCGGATCGTCGAACTGCGCGGCGGAATGGTGCTGCCGGGCATCATCGACACGCACGCCCATTTCGCGAGCGGCAGTTTGGCGCGCACGCAAGTGGCCTTAGACGATGCGCAAACGCCGGCCCAAGTCGTCGAACGTAGTCGCAGCGTTCGCGCGCGCCCATCCCAACGAACCGTGGATCCTTGGCGGAAATTGGCAATACGACGCGTTTGCGCCGAGCGGATTGCCGACGAAGGCGCTGCTCGATGCCGCCGTGGCAGACCGGCCGGCGGCGCTGGATGCGTTCGACGGGCACACGCTGTGGGCCAACTCCAAAGCGCTGGCGCAGGCGGGGATCACGCGCGACACTCCGGATCCGATCCAAAACGGCGTGGTGCTGGGAACGATCGTGCGCGATCCGGCGACCGGCGAACCGACCGGCGCGTTCAAAGAAGGCGCCCAAGCGCTGATTCGACGCGTCATTCCCGTGCCGTCGCGCGATCGGATGTTGACGGCGATCGGCGGCGGTTTGGCGGCGGCCAATGCGCGCGGCATCAGCGGCGTGATCAACGCCAGCGGCGACCTCGACGAAATGGATCTCTACCAAACGCTCCACGACCGCGGCGAGTTGACGATTCGGATGACGACCGCCTATTCGGCCGGCGCAGGCACGCGCCACACGCTTTCGCTGGAGGAACTCGAGGCGTTCGAAACGGCCCGCCGCCGCTATACCGGCGATTGGGTGCGCGCGGGAATCGTGAAGTTCTTCATGGACGGCGTCGTCGAGACGTACACCGCCGACATGCTGGCGCCGTACGTCGCCACGACGACGACCGGCGCGCCGTACTATCCGGCAAATCGCTACGCGGCGATGCTCGCGGAACTCGACCGGCGCGGCTTCATCGTGATGACCCACGCCATCGGCGACGCCGCCGTGCGGGCCACCCTCGACGGCTACGCCGCCGCGAACGCGATCAACGGACCGCGCGACCGGCGCTGGCGGGTGGAACACATCGAGGTCTGCGATCCGCACGACGTGCCGCGCTTTGCGCAGCTCGGCACGATCGCGTCGATGCAGCCGTATCACTTTCTGCTGCCCGGCACCGGATGGCAGCGACACGTGGGAGCGCCACCTCGGGCCGGGGCGCTGGCCGGAGGGCTTCGTGTGGCGCGACATCGCCGATACCGGTGCGGTGATGGTGCACGGGAGCGACTGGCCGGTCGTCACGATCGATCCGCTGATCGGCATTTACTCCGCCGTCACGCGCGAGGACCCGCGCGGCGCTCCGGCCGGCGGCTGGTTTCCGAAGCAACGGCTGTCGCTGTCCGAAGCGATCGCCGGCTACACGCGCAATGCCGCGTTTGCGGCATTCATGGACGATCGCCTCGGCACGCTCGATCCGGGAAAGCTGGCCGATCTCGTGGTGCTCGACCGCGACCTGCGCGCGATTCCACCGGCCGAAATTCTCGGCACCAACGTCGCGATGACCGTCGCCGGCGGCCGGATCGTGTACGAAGGCGGCGCCGCGCCGGATCGCGTGTCGGAACTGCCGGCGCGACCCGGCGGCGCGTGCGCCTGCCGCCGGTTGGCAAGAAGCCGACAGGGCGTCAACTGACGACCCAGGCCCTGGTTTAGCGGGCCGGTAGCGCGGAGGGCGGCGGCGACGGGGTTGATGACGGCGGCGGCGTTGGGGTTGGTGACGGCGGCGGCGATGGGGTTGGTGACGGCGGCGGCGTTGGGGTTGGCGATGGGGAGGGCGAAGGCGAGGGAGTTGGCGTCGGCAGCGGTTGGATGCTGATGGCCGATCCGACCGGCTGCTTGAGGCCGGTTTGGATGAGACCGAGATGCCCGCCACCGTCCGGGTACGCGTAGACGCCGACGTTGCCTTTACAGGGATCGGGCCCAATCAGTCGCCTGCGCTCCACGAAGAACTGCACGAGATCGCAGCGGCCATCGAGGATCGTCGTGCCGACGACCGTTCCGACCGATCCCGAGGTTTGCACTTGGTACACTGCCGCTTGCGTCGGGGAATACTCCTGGTCGCCGACGGCCATCGCTTGACCGGTCCACAGCACGCCGCCGGGATAGACGATTGCAGCGTCGATCGTGACGACCGAGAAAGTAGAAGCCCCTTTGGGCAGCTCCGCGTAGATGAAGCGATAGGAGCCGTCGCTGCTGAGGCCGTCCACGAAGATGTTGCCGACGCCGTCGTAGCTCAAGAAGAACGCTTCCCAGAGCATCGGTGCGGCGTACACGCGCGGCGAGCCGGCGGCACGTTTGTAGACCGAAACGCCCGCCCCGTAAAAATTCGTGTCGAAGGCGTTGGAAACCGCCAGGTCGCCGGTGCGGGGATTGACCGAACAGGCGACCGGATATTGCCCGGGATCCGCAAGGATCGCGATTGGCTGCGTTCCGCCGTGGGCAAACTCGAGCACGTTCGAGGCTTGCGTGTTGGCTACAAAGACGTCGCCGTTTTTGTCGGTGCACTCGCCCTGCGGCTGTGCGAAACCGGTCAGCGTCCCGACCGGCGCGCCGGAGGGGAAGGCGAAGATTTGCACGTCGTCGGTCGCGGGGTCGGAGACGTACAGCAGCTTTTCGCTGGCAACCGCGCGCCGCAGGCGGGAGGGATCGCGATCGTGGCGGACGGGCCGAGCCGCGCCCGCGATCACCAGCGTTCCACGCACACTCGGTCCGTGCGGCGAGTCGGCGGGCGCGAGCGGAGGCGCGTTGCTGCAAGCGGCCAGTCCGGCCGTCAGCATCACCGCGATGGGCCGAGGGCAAAAGTGCATTTAGTTCCGATCGCGTTTGGTTAGGCGCGAGTTATGCCGCGCGCCGGCGCCCTCCTCCGAGGCCAACGAGCCGGCTGCCGCGAAACGCCGCAGCGAGGGACATCCGGTGAGACGTGTTACGCTTCTCCTGCTTGCGTTCACGGGTTTGGCGACGTCGTGCGAGCCGCGCTCCGGCACGATCCCGGCCAGCGCGCCGGGGGCGCCTTCGTCCGCGCACGCGCGACCTACGCTCCCGCGGAACACCGCGTCGTCGCCGATCGCGCACGTCGTCATCATTTTTCAAGAGAACCGCACGCCCGACAACCTGTTTCAGGCCTTGGCCAGCGAAGGCGCGGACATTCAATCGTGGGCGATCGACTCGCACGGCGATCGCATCAACTTGCGACGGCGGTCGATGGCGACCCACTTCGATCTCGGGCACGGCCACCCGTCATTCGTCTACGACTACGATTGCGGGAAAATGGACGGCTTCGATTCGCAGCTTCCGGAGATTTACCACTGGCGCCCGTTCACGTACGTACCGTTGCGGCAGGTTCAGCCGTACGTGGATATGGCGCAGCAGTACGTCTTTGCCGACCGGATGTTCGAGACCCAACAAGCCGGCAGTTTTCCGGCGCATCAAGAGATCATCAGCGGCACGGCGTCGGCGCTGCCGACCACCACCGACAATGTCGCGGGCGATCCATACAACAGCAAGGGGCGTTTTCGGGCCGAGGCGGGTTGCGACGCGCCGCCCTTTAGCGTCGTGGACACGATCAGTCCGATCGACGGATCGCCCGGACCGCGCTCGCGTCCGTGCTTCGACCGGCCGGTGCTGACCGATTTGCTCGACGTGCGCGGCGTAACGTGGCGATATTACGAAAACGGTTTGGGTCCGGGGCTGTGGCACGCGTTCGATGCGATCGCACACGTCCGCTACGGCCGCGACTACGTCAACGTTGTGACGCCGCCGGAAACGGTGCTCTCCGACGTCGCGACCGGGAATCTGCCGGCCGTGGCCTGGGTGATGCCGGCCGACAAACTGCATTCGGATCATCCTGGCAATCAGAGCTCGGCCGGCCCCTCGTGGGTGGCGGCGGTGGTCAACGCGATCGGCGAAAGCCAGTACTGGAACAGCACCGCGATCCTTCTAACCTGGGACGACTGGGGCGGTCTCTACGATCACGTGCCGCCGCCGATGATGAATAATTGGTACGAGCTTGGGTTTCGCGTTCCGCTGATCGTCATCTCGCCGTATGCGAAACCGGCCTACGTGTCGCACGTACAGCACGAGTTCGGCAGCATCTTGGCTTTTGCCGAAGAAACGTTCGGCATTCGCAAGGGAGCGCTGCACGCCAGCGACGGTCGTGCCGACGATCTCATGGATGCCTTCGATTTTAGCCAGCAGCCGCGGGCGTTCGCGCCGATCAGCGCGCCGCCGTTCTATCCCGGGGCCGGCCCGGCCGATGCCATGAGGGCCGAGGACCCCGACGAAGAAGGGGGCATGACGGTCGAACGAGACGTGCATGACGGCACGAACGAGGCGTACGCGCTGACCGTTCGAGGAGAATCGTTCGCGGTGCACGTTATTGCGTGTCTGGTGGGCGCCGATCGAGCGGTTCCGTTTCGAAATAGGCTTGGTTGAGGGCGCTGCGGATCGGAACGAAAGTTCGCGGAGGTTGCGAGAAGTCGAAGCAGTCGCTTTCGGGCGACGTCGCGCGCGCATCCGATGCCGAAAGGCGCGGCAGACCGAACCGATCTTCCACAAACTTGAGAATGCTGCCGTGCTCGTACTGCACGTGCGAGACGTAACCTTGCTTGGCGTACGGCGAGATAACCAGCAGCGGCACCCGGATTCCGAGGCCGTCGTAGTCAACCAGCGCCGGCGGGACGTGATCGTACCACCCTCCGTAGTCGTCCCACATCACGAAGATCGCCGTGGAGTTCCAATACTGGGATTTTCCGATCGCGTTGACCAGCGACGCGACCCAGGCGGGTCCGTGACTAGCGAAACAGCCGGCGTGATCGGAGTTTCCGCACGTCGGCGTCACCCAACTGACCGCCGGGAGCACGCCATTTTTAACGTCCCTGAAAAAGCGCGTTTGCGGATTGACGACGTTGGCCTTCCAGTCCTTTCCGTAGCGGATGTGCGAGATCGCCTGAAAGGCGTTCCATAGGTTGCCGTCTTTGTAGATGCCGGAAGTGTAGTAACGCCACGAGATCCCAGCTGCATCCATTTCGTCGCCGAGTGTCTGGTTGTCGAAGCAAGCCTGAATGCTGTTCCCGTACGTGCGCTGCTGGGTAATGGTGACGATCGTATCTTTCGGACCGCCGTCGCAGCCCCAATACCCGAGCGGAAAGTCCACGGTGGCGTTCGCCTGCCCGGCAATCAAGTACTGATGCGACACGAAGCTGCTGCCGTCGAAGTTCGAGGCGAACATCTCGTCAGCCAGCACGTACTGTTTGGCCAACGCGAAGTACGGCTGAACGTCGCTGCGCGGGACGTAGGCGTACTGCGGCGTCTGGTTCGGGCACCGCGAAGGCCAACCGTGGCCGCAGGTCAGGGTCTCTTTATCGAAGCCGTCCATCTTGCAGTCGCTGCCCGGGAAGCTCCCTTGCCCGTCACAGGCGGCGAAGAAGCCTTTAGACGTGTGATCCACGTCCCATAGGGTGGCCAAAGCGATCGGCGCGAGCTTCACTTTTTGCCCCGTGCTGGTATAGCCGTACGAACGCGTGTCGGCACCCGGATAGCCTTGGAAAAGGTTGTCGAAGCTGCGGTTCTCTTGGACGATGATGACGACGTGGGTAATCGTCCCGCTCATCCCGCGCGCCATATCACCCTGAGCGGAGCGCGCAGCGTGCGCGTAGTTGAAGCTCGAAGGAGCAACGGGCGTCCCGCTGCACTCGCACAGCGTCAGTGCAAGCGCTACGGTGACGGCCATTCGACTGCGCTCAGGATGATCCATTGAAGCTCCGCTTACGCAGCTGCCTTAGCCGTTGTCGGGCGGGCGGAGGTCGGGAGGTTCGCGCTCGAAGTACGGCTGCTTCAAAATCGCCGGAATCGGGGCGAACGCTCGCGGCGGCTGTGAAAAGTCGAAGCAATCACCTTCGGGTGAGTTGGCTCGCGTGTCGCTCGCCGACAACCGGGCAAGCCCGAACTGATCTTCGACGAACTTCAAGATACTGCCATGTTCGTATTGCACGTGCGACACGTAGCCGCTTTTCGCATATGGCGAGATTACCAGGAGAGGCACGCGGATGCCGAGCCCGTCGTAGTCGGCCAGCGGGGGCGCAACGTGATCGTACCACCCGCCGTAGTCGTCCCACATCACGAAGATCGCGGTCGAATCCCAGTACGGCGAATTGCCGACGGCATTGACCAGCGTCGCAACCCAGGCCGGTCCGTGGTTGGTGTCGCAGCCGGCATGATCGGAGTTTTTGCACGTCGGCGTCACCCAGCTCACCGCCGGTAATACACCGTCGGCGATGTCTTTGAAGAATCGTGTTTGAGGCGTAACGACCTTTTTCCAATCGTGGCCGTAACGAATGTGTTTGATCGCCTGATAGGCGCTCCAAATGCCGCTAGGTTTGTCAGTTTTCGAGGTATAGTACTTCCACGAGATGCCCGCGCCGTCCAGCTCGTCGCCGAGGGTTTGATTCTCGAAGCATACTGGAATCTTCTGATCGAGCCCGCGCTGCTGCGTGATCGTCCAGATCGTGTCCGTGTTCCCTCCATCGCAGCCCCAGATCGGCAACGTCGGATAGTCGATGGCGGAGCTGGCTTGACCGGCGATGATGTACTGATGTGAAACGAAACTGCTGGCGTCGAAGTTCGACGTAAACATCTTATCGGCCAGCACGTACTGCTGTGCCATCGCGACGAGCGGCTTCGTCTCGCTTTTGGGAACGTAGCTGTACTGGGGATTGGGGTTCGGGCAGGGCGGATTCACATTGCAGGTGACTATCTCTTTATCGAAGCCGTCCATCTTGCAGTCTGTGCCGGGCAGGTTCCCCTGGCCGTCACACGCTGCGTAATAGCCTCGGGCACTATGATCGATATCCCATTTTATGCCGAGGCTGACGCGCTGAAGCGTCACTCGTTGGCCCGTACTCGTGTAACCGTACGACTGGGTGTCCGCACCCGGAAAGCCTTGAAAGAGATTATCGAAGCTGCGGTTCTCTTGCATAATAATCACCACGTGCGCAATCTTGCCGCCGGTCCTGTGGCGCAGCGGGCTCGCCATCGGCGGACCTCCGGCCGGCGAAGTTCCACCGCCCGCATTACACGCACAAAGGGAAAAGGCAATCGCCGCAGCGGCGAACATGACAGCGGGGGACGAGCGCCTTCGCATGGGGTCTCCTGCTTATTGGTCGTCGATCGGGCGCAGATCGAGCGGTTCGTTTTCGAAATACGCCTGCTTGCGAAGGCTGGGAATCGGAACGAAGGTTCGTGGAGGCTGCGAGAAGTCGAAGCAATCGTCTTCCGGCGAGGTGGCGCGCGCGTCGCTGGCCGCCAGCCGTGCAAGCCCGAACTGATCTTCGACGAATCTCAAGATGCTACCGTGTTCGTAATGAACGTGTGATACGTACCCTTGCTTGGCGTAAGGCGAAACGATCAGCAGCGGTACGCGAATGCCCAAGCCGTCGTAATCGACCAGGGCAGGCGGGACGTGATCGTACCATCCTCCGTAGTCGTCCCACATCACGAAGATCGCCGTGGAGTTCCAATACTGCGATTTTCCGATCGCGTTGACCAGCGACGCGACCCAGGATGGCCCGTCACCCGTAGTGCAGCCGGCGTGATCGGAGTTCTCGCAGGTCGGCGTCACCCAGCTGACCGCCGGCAGCGCGCCATCGTTCACGTCCTTGAAAAAACGCGTTTGCGGATTGACGACGTCGGCCTTCCAGTCCTTTCCGTAGCGGATGTGCGAGATCGCCTGATAGGCGTTCCACAGGTCGCCGTCTTTGTAGATGCTGGAGGTGTAGTAGCGCCACGAGATCCCAGCTGCATCCAGTTCGTCGCCGAGCGTTTGATTGTCGAAGCAGGCTTGAATGCTGTTTCCGAACGTGCGCTGCTGGGTGATCGTGCCAATTGTGTCCTTCGGACCGCCGTCGCAGCCCCAGATCGTGAGCGGGTAGTCAACCGACGAACTCGCCTGTCCGGCAATCAGGTACTGGTGCGAAACGAAACTGCTTCCGTCAAAGTTCGAAGCGAACATCTTGTCGGCCAACACGTACTGCTGCGCGATCGCGAGATACGGTTGTATTTCGCTCTTCGGCACGTAACCGTACTGTGGGGTTTTGTTGGGGCAGGGCGGCCATCCGTGATTGCAGCTCACGTCCTCCTTATCGAACCCGTCCATCTTGCAGTCTGTGCCGGGGAAGGTTCCTCGACCGTCGCAGGCGGTAAAGAAGCTCTTCGCGCTGTGATCCACGTCCCAGGGTATGTCCAGGTCGATCGGTACGAGCTTGACTTTTTGGCCGGTGCTGGCGTAGCCGTACGAGCGCGTGTCGGCGCCGGGATAGCCGCGGAAAAGGTCGTCGAAGCTGCGGTTCTCTTGCACGATGATGACGACGTGGCTGATCTTGCCGCTCGCAGCGTGTCGCGTCGCGGCGATCGGCCGGCCAGCCGGCTGAGAGATGCCGGTGCTCGCGCCGCAGCCGGCCAGCGCCGAGAACGCCGCAGCCAGGACGACTCCTCGTGGCGGCGTGAAGCGTGGAAGCAGTCTCTTGCCCCCTCGGGCGGGGGCGTCAAACCCCAAGCTCGACCAGTTCGACGGGCAGTCGATGGCGGCGCGCATCATTAACGCCGGGAATTGTCCGCAGCGGCACGCGATTCCCGTGCCGAGGGGAGCTTGAATCCTCTGGCGCTTTACTTTAGCTTTACAGAAGTCCCAGGTGCGTCGCAGGTATACGGTCGCTTGACTCGCATTGTAACGAGACCTCATCATAACCAGGGTTATGAGAGTAAACCTCCCTGGCATTTAGTTGAAAACTTTCATGAAAGAAAAGGGAAAATTTCACTCATGAGGATGTTGACTTCGGCTAAGTACGCATTAAGCGTTACAGCCGCCGTTGCCGTACTCGCTGCCTGTTCCGGCGGCAGCGGGTCGCAGGTTGCCCCTGGCGGCAACTCCGTCGTACCTAACGGCGCGCATCAAGTCATGGGCGGCAATCACAAGGTGGGCCTTTCGACGCTAGTCACGCCGCCGCGCGTGAAGCCGAACTTCCACAACGTGCCGTTCGTGCATCAGGTCAAGCCGAACTGTTGCGCGCGCCAAAAGACACTGTTCATCACCGACGCATTCGGTGGCACCGCCGAAACCGGCGCCGTCTACATGTTCGACTACAAAACAGGTGCCTCGCTTGGGACGCTTGCGCAACCGCCCGAAACCTTTCTTGAACCGCAGGGCGCGTGCACCGACAAGAGCGGCAACGTTTATATCGTCAACACCGAGGAGTCAACGGTCAACGAATACGACCACAGCGGTACCTTCATCACGGCGCTCGCCGACCCGGGTCAGTTCCCGGTAGGCTGCGCCTCCGATCGCTCAACCGGGAACCTGGCGGTTTCGAACATCATCGACACCAGCGGCGGCCCCGGAAGCGTTTCGATTTACAGCGGCGGCGTGCTTCAGAACACGTACTTCCCGCCCAACATGTTCAGAGTGTACTTCGTCGGGTACGAGGCCGGTACCGGAACCCTGTGGCTGGACGGCGCGGATTCTTCGGGCTTCTTCCAGTACGACTCGTTCTCCGGCGGCACGTTCACGCCGGTCGCGATCACCGGCGGCACCATCGCCTTCCCGGGCACGGTTCAATGGTCGGCCCAGACAAAGACGATGAACGTCGGCGACCAAGACACCTTCTCGGCTCCGACGTTCTACCACGTCGATGACACAGGTGCGATCACCGGTTCGACGGTGACGACATGTACGCAAGTTTCGGATTTCTGCGACATCGTCCAAGCAACCATCAAGGGGCCCGGCCTCGTAGGGCCGGATTCTATTGGCGTCGTTGCCAACCGCTTCCCCTATCCGGGCGGAGGCGCGGCAAACTTGAACTACGGCGCTTCATATGTCCAGCCGATCGGATCGACAGTCAGTCCTGAGGTTCCGTAACGTTACATCTCGTAACGAATCGGAGATCAGCCAACGGGCCCGCTTAGGCGGGCCCGTTTTTTTTGCGTCCGGCGTAACGACGACGTCTGCCGCGCGTTTGGCAAGAAGCCGCCGGGGCGGCGGCTAACGACCCGGCATGATAAACGGAAAGGACGACAGGGGATGACGGCAAGCGGCATGGCATTTGTGATGTATCCGGTGACGGACATGGCCCGGGCGGTGGGGTTCTACTCCGACGCGCTCGGGCTGAAGAAGCAGGGGCTGGAGTCGGATTATTGGGTGGAGTTCGATCTGGGCGGGGGAACCTTCGGGATCGGAAACTTCGAGCAAGTCGGAGCGCCGGGTACGGCGCAGTCGCTGGCCATTGAGGTCGCCGACATGGCCGCGGCGCGCGCCGACCTGGCGACGCACGGCGCCGAGAGCACCGAGCCCTTCGAGACCCAAATCTGCTACATCTCGATGGTACGCGACCCCGACGGCAACCAGATCTGGCTTCACCAAGCCAAACCGGGACGCAGTGAATGATCGCGGGAATCCGCCGCGGGCTCGTTTTGGCGGCGGCGGTCGTGCTCTTAATGGGCGCTACCGCTCCCGAGCCGGCCGCGACGCCCGATCCGGCGCTCGCGCAGCTCGACCGGCTCGCCGGTACGTGGGACAGTCCGGGCACCTTCGTCGACAGCGCCTACAGCAAGGCCGGAATCGCCCGCGCGACCACGACCTGCGGCTGGTCGGATGACCGGATCTTCCTGATCTGTCAGCAGAGCGTCGTGATGAACGGAAAACCGGGCCACGACGTCGCGATCTATACCTACGATCCGGCCGCCAAGACCTACCGCTTCTATAACATTGGCGTCGCGAGCTCCAGCGGCACCCCAATCGGAGTAACCAAGGACGCGATCACGTATTCGGGCAGCTTTAATGACGGCGACAAGCACGTGTTGACGCGCACGTTAAACCTCTGGTCGAGCCCGCAACGGTACGCGTGGCGGGCCGAGTATTCGCTCGACGGCGGGACGAGCTGGACGCTGATGGGCTCGGGCACGGCCACGCGCATCCGATAACTGTGAATAGGTATGAGGCCCAGAGCTTCCTTTACTCTAGCTTTACAAAACTTTTGAGGATAACGCAGGTATAGGGTCGCTCGACTCGCATTGTAGTGAGACCTCGGCTATGACCAGGGTTACCTTAGCAACTTTGGATAGCGTTCAATCGAACTTTCATGAAAGAAAAGGGGAAACTTCACTCATGAGGATTCTGACTTCGGCCAAGTACGCGCTGGGCGTTACTGCGGCCGTAGCGGTACTCGCAGCCTGCAGCGGCGGCAGCGGGTCCCAAATCGCTCCGACCAGCCCGATGACGGGCAACGCGGTCGTTGGCGGCATGCACTCGAATGGACATAGCGGAAAGAGCTATGCCATCACGATGAAAGCCGTTGCGCACGGCCAGCTCAAACATTACAAATCGTGGTTCCAAAAGAACGCGAACAAGAACCGGCTGATTTACGTCTCCGACTTCAACAACAGCCTGATTCAGGTTTACAACTATCCCTCGCAGGGAACGCAGAACCCGCCGGCCGGCACGATTACGGCCGACCTGCTGAACCCGCAAGGCATGTGCGTCAAGAACAACCAGGTCATCGTAGCCAACACCGGCGACAACAACCTCGTCGGCTACAACTACGGCTCGACCACCCCCGACCTGACGCTGTCGGATCCGGGTGAGTACCCGGTCGGCTGCGCCGTTGCCCCGAATGGCGACGTCGCTGCCTCCGACATCTTCAGCCCAACGACCGGCGAAGGCGCCGTAACGGTATGGGCGGGCGGCTCCGGCACCGGCACGATCTACGTTGAGCCGGCCGGAATGATCGAGTGCTTCTTCATCAGCTACGACGGTTCTGGGAACCTGTACGTTGATGGTTTCAACAGCTCGGGCTACTTCGGTATGGCATACCTGCCGGCCGGCAGCTCGACGTGGCAGAGCGTCTCGCTCTCGGGCGCGACGATCAACTTCCCGGGTGGCGTCATTTGGGACGGCACCTACCTGACCGTCGAAGATCAGTCGGGTCCCTCGGGATACCCGGTGGTCTACCAGTGCAACAACAGCGGCGCGTCACTCGATTGCAGCGTTGGCTCCACCGGACTGCAGGGTGCGTCTGACGTGACCCAGGGCTACATCAAGCGCGGCGTCAAGGGCATCACTGGTGCCGACGCTAGTGCCGGCACGGTCTACACGTGGGCTTATCCGGCCGGCGGCTCGCCGCGTCCGAACAAGACGATCCACGTTTCCGAAACGTACCCGTCGCTCAACGGCACGGCCGTTCAGCTCGGACCGACGTAACTCCGACCGCCTTACGGCGATCACAAGCGGGCCCGCTTCGGCGGGCCCGCTTTTTCTTTTGCCTAGCGGCGGCACCTCGACGGCACCTGACCCGGTGGGTGTCGGCCTGCGAGTTACAGTAAAGCCGTCGCATGAAAACCCTAGCATTTCTCGCGGCCGTCGCCCTGCTCGCCGGCTGCGCCTCGAACACTGCTTCTGTCGGGCCGTCAAGTTCAACCACCGCGATCGGCCCATCGAGCCAAGCTGTGGGACGCGCGGCGCGCGGCTATGCGATCACGATGCAGGCGGTTCCGCACGGCAAGCTGCGCCACTACAAGCCGTGGATGGAGCGTGACGTCAATCAGCACCGGCTGCTCTACGCGTCGGACTTCAACAACAGCCTTATCGACGTTTACGAGTATCCTTCGCACGGGACGCTCGCGGGAATGATTACCACCAATCTCTTGAATCCGCAAGGGATGTGCATCGGGAACAACCGCGTCTACGTCGCCAACACCGGCGACAACAACGTGCTCGGCTACGATTGGGGAAATCTCAGTCCCGCGCAGACGCTCGAAAACCCCGGCGAATACCCGGTGAGTTGTTCGTACGACAACGTCAGCGGCAGCCTCGCCGCGTCGGATATCTTCAGCCCGACGACCGGTCAGGGCGCCGTGACGATTTGGCCGGCAGGATCGAACCCCGGTAAGGTCTACGTCGAACCGGGAGGTCTCATCGAGTGCTACTTTATCGGTTACGACGGAACTGGAGACGTGTACGTTGATGGTCTCGACGGCAGCGGCGCCTTCAGCGTGGCATATCTCGCTGCCGGCAGCACGAACTGGCAACCCGTGACCACCGAGGGCGCGACCATCAATTTCCCCGGCTCCATCCTGTGGGACGGCAAGCGCTTCCTCTTATTCGATCAGGCACCCAGCGGCTCCAGCGGCTCGTATACCTGCCGGCCGCACGGGGCGACCCTGACGTGCAAGCCAAGCACCATCGTCTTCGATCGGGGATCGCCGGCGTTCGTCAAGGCTGGGCGCCGGGGCGTCGTGGGGGCGGACGCGGGCTCGGGGACCATTTTCACCTGGCCGTATCCGGCGGGCGGCGAACCCAATCCGCGCAAAACGATCCACGTCCAAGGAAGCTACATCTCGATCAACGGCGTGGCGGTGCAGCTCGGGCCGGACTAGCGCGAGGCAACGGGCGCCCGAACGCGAACCGGGAGAGAAACACCCGAAGCGAGAGAGACCCCATGCGCAGCGTTCCGAGCGTTCGTCAGGCCGTTGCTCTTTTGGCGACGGCCTTTGCGCTGTCCGCCTGCGGCGGCGCGCCGTCATCCAGCTTGCCGAACGCCACGGGCGCGCACGTACGATCGATGGGTCGCGCCCCCAGCGGCAAAATCCAACACGTCGTGATTGTAATCCAGGAAAACCGCAGTTTCGATAACCTCTTCCAAGGCTATCCGGGCGCCGACACGCAGTCGTTCGGCCTCACGAGTAATGGACGCCGGCAGGTGCTCAACCCGATCGGGTTGGCGATCGGCTGGGATATCACGCACGATTCCCGCGCGTACTTCGCCTCGTGCAACGGCAGCGGAATGCGGCTCGGAACGAAGTGTAAGATGGACGGCTTCGATAAAGAGGCCGTCGGCTGCGGCGGCGTTCGCCCGCCCTGTCCGTATCCCAACCCGCAGTATTCGTACGTGCCGCGCAGCGACACGAAGCCGTACTTCGCGATGGCCAAGCAGTACGTGCTGGCCGACCGGATGTTCCCATCCAATCTCGACGAGAGCAGCTTCGTCGCGCACCAGTACCTGATCGCCGGACAGGCCAGCCAGGGCGTCGACTATCCGCTCAACGTGTGGGGCTGCGACGGCGGTCCGGCCGATACGATCGTGACGCTCACGCTGCAGCGAGCCTACGGGAAATCGATTCCGGCCTGCTTTGACAATCAAACGCTCGGCGACGAACTCGACACGGCCGGCGTCTCCTGGCGCTACTACACGTCGGCGGTGCAAACCAATGGCGGTCTGTGGAACGCGTACCAGGCGATTCAGCACGTCCGCTACGGTCCGGACTGGAAGACCAACGTCATCGATCCCCAGACGCGCTTTTTTAAAGACGTCAAAGCCGGAAAGCTCCCGGCGGTTAGCTGGGTCACCCCGACCTGCCGGAACTCCGATCACGCGAGCTGCAACTCGGCCCACGGGCCCGATTGGGTGGCGTCGGTCGTCAACGCGGTCGGCGAAAGCCAGTACTGGGACTCGACCGCCATCTTCATAATGTGGGACGATCCGGGAGGCTGGTACGACCACGTCCCGCCGCCGTACGTCGACTACGACGGGCTGGGAATGCGCGTGCCGCTGATCGTCATCTCGCCGTACGCAAAGCAGAACTACGTGTCGCACGTGCAGTACGAACTCGGCAGCATCCTGCGGTTTACCGAAGACCAGTTCGGCGTGGCACCGCTGGCCGCAGCCGACGCCCGCGCGAATTCCCCGGCGGACGACTGTTTCGACTTTACGCAGGCGCCGCGAACCTTCGCACCGATTCCGGCGACACTCGGGCAAAGCTATTTCGAGCGCGAGCCCCCCGACCCGCGCCCCCCGGACAACGAGTGACGCACCGCCATCTATTCGCGGCAACCATCATCGCATTGCTCCTCGGCGGTTGCGCGGGCACGCTCTCGCCCTTGTCATCCCGAGCGGAGCGCCCGCCCTTGTCATCCCGAGCGGAACGCCCGGAGGGCGTGCAGTCGAGGGACGCCAAGATCCAACACGTCGTCGTGATCGTGCAGGAGAACCGCAGCTTCGACAACCTGTTCCACGACTATCCCGGAGCGGACACGCAGTCGTACGGGTACACGAGCACCGGGCAAAAGGTGCCGCTCAAACCGGTCAGCATGGCGACGAAATGGGATATCGGTCACAACGCGGTCGAGTTCTTCGAAGCGTGCGACGGAAAGGGAAAGTTGCCCGGGACGAAGTGCCGGATGGACGGTTTCGATCGGGAAGGCGTAACGTGCGGAATCTTCCAGCCCTGCCCGATCCCGCATCCGCAGTACGCCTACGTGCCCAAGCACGAGAGCGCGCCGTACTTTGCGATCGCGCAGCAGTACGTGCTCGCCGACCGGATGTTCGCCTCGAACTTCGACGGCAGCAGTTTCATTTCGCACCAGTATCTGATCGCCGGTCAGGCCAGCTCGGCGGTGAACTATCCCAGCGGCGTCTGGGGATGCGACGGCGGCCCCAAAGACAAGGTCGTGACGCTGACCCAGCAACGTGACTACGGCAAGAGCATCGTGGCGTGCTTTTCGAACCAAACCCTCGCCGACGAACTCGATGCAGCCGGCATCTCGTGGCATTTTTACACCTCGAAATACAACAAAGACGGCGGCTTGTGGAGCGCGTATCAGGCGATCGACCACATCCGCTACGGTCCCGACTGGAAAACCGACGTGATCGCGCCGCAGCGGCGATTTTTCGGCGACGTCAAGAACGGCCGCCTACCGGCGGTGAGCTGGGTGACGCCGACCTGCCGCAACTCCGATCACGCCGACTGCGACTCGAACCACGGGCCGCAGTGGGTGGCCTCGCTGGTCAACGCGATCGGCGAAAGCCCGTACTGGAAAACGACCGCGATCTTCATCATGTGGGACGATTTCGGCGGCTGGTACGATCACGTGCCGCCGCCGCTGGCGGATTACGACGGGCTCGGCATTCGAGTGCCGTTGCTGGTCGTTTCGCCGTATGCCAAACGCGATTACGTCTCGCACGTTCAGTACGAGCACGGCAGCCTTCTGAAGTTCATCGAGGACCGGTTCGGCCTGGCGCGCCTCGCCCAAACCGACGTGCGCGCGCGGTCGCCTGAAAAGGACTGCTTCGACTTCACCCAGCCGCCCCGAAAGTTCGCGCCGATTCCGGCCGCCCTCGATCAAGCGTACTTCGAAAGCGAACCGCCCGACCTGCGTCCCCCGGACAACGAGTAATGCCGCGCACCATTCGAATCGCCGCCTCCACCGCGATAGCCGCCCTGCTGCTCGGGTGTGCGGGCGCCCTCTCGACTACGCCGCCAAGCGGCTCCGCTCGAGGTGACAATGTTTCACCGCCAAGCGCGCCGTTGTCATCCCGAGCGGAGCGCCCGCAGGGCGCGCAGTCGAGGGACGGAGCGGGACAACAACGACGAGCAACGTCGAGCGGGAAGATCCAGCACGTCGTCGTGATCGTGCAGGAGAACCGCAGCTTCGACAACTTGTTCCAAGGGTATCCCGGCGCCGACACGCAGTCGTACGGCTACACCAGCACGGGGCAGAAGGTTGAGCTGCAGCCGATCGGGTTGGAAGAACTGTGGGACGTCGACCACAGCGCGAAAGCGTACTTCGACGCCTGCGACGGCCAAGGCAGTTTCCCGGGGACCGACTGCAAGATGGACGGCTTCGACAAAGAGGCGATGACGTGCAGCAAGGGCGTGCATCCGTATTGCCCGCCGGCGGATTCGCAGTACGCGTACGTGCCGCGCAGCGAAACGAAACCGTACTTTGCGATCGCCAAGCAGTACGTGCTGGGCGACCGGATGTTCACGTCGAACTTCGACGGCAGCAGCTTCGTCTCGCATCAGTACATCATCGCGGGGCAAGCTGAGTCGACGGTCGACTACCCGAGCGGAGGCCTCTGGGGATGCGACGGCGGCAAGACCGACACGATTCCGACGATCACCCAGCAGCGCACCTTCGGCAATCCGGTCCGCGTCTGTTTCAACGACCAAACGCTCGGCGATGAAATGGATGCGGCCGGCGTCTCGTGGCGCTACTACACATCGAACATCTACAAAAATGGCAGCTTGTGGAACGCCTACCAGGCGATCCGGCACATCCGCTACGGCCCGGACTGGAAAGCCAACGTCGTCAATCCCCAAACGCGCTTTTTCAGCGACGTAAAGAACGGCGTTCTTCCGGCGGTGAGCTGGGTCACGCCGACCTGCCAGAACTCCGATCACGCTGCTTGCGGTTCGAATGACGGGCCGGCATGGGTCGCATCGCTGGTCAACGCCGTCGGGAAAAGCCAGTACTGGAACTCGACGGCGATCTTCATCTTTTGGGACGACTACGGCGGCTGGTACGACCACGTCGGACCGCCGCTGGTCGACTACGACGGTCTGGGGATCCGCGTGCCGCTGTTAATCGTCTCGCCGTATGCCAAAGTGGGCCGGGTTTCGCACAAGCAGTACGAGCACGGCAGCATCCTGCGTTTCATCGAAGACCAGTTCGGACTTGCGCCGCTGTCGGCGTCCGACTCGCGCGCGCTTTCGCCGGCAAAAGATTGTTTCGACTTTTCGAAACCGCCGCGCGCGTTCAAGACGATTCCCGCGCACATGCAGGCGGCCGATTTCGCGCGCGAACCCGCCGACCCGCGTCCGCCCGATGACGAGTAACAGGGGTCGCTTCGCGGGGCGGCCAAACCAACGGGCGTGAAAATAGAAGCAGAAGCGGCTCGCGCGGCGATGGCGGGCCTGGCGCTGGCGGCGATCGCCGGGTGCAGCGCCGGATCCGGTTCGGCAACTCCGCCCGGCAGCGCGAACGGTGCGTCGCGCTCGGGCAGCGTTCAAAACGTCACCGGCGTTGCCGTCGCGCTGCATCCCGACCGGAGTCCGACGCGGATGGATCCGGCGGCCGCGAAGGGCACCCTGCTGTACGTCTCCGATTTCGTTCGCGGGCGCGTCTTCGTCTATAGTTATCCCGGCGGTCGTGCGGTCGGGAGCCTCAAGGGCTTCGATCAGCCGCAGGGCCTGTGCGCGGACGCGGCCGGCAACGTGTGGATCACCAACACCGGGACGTCGGAAATCATCGAGTATGCCCACGGCGGGACCGCACCGGTCGCGCGCCTGACGGATCCCAAGCAGAATCCGGTGGACTGCTCGGTCGATCCGAAGAGCGGAAACTTGGCGGTCGCAAACCTTTCAGACAGCGAAGGTGCGGCGGGCAGCGTCGCGATCTACAAAAAGGCAACCGGTCCGCGCAAGCTCTACCGCGACGATGACGTCCAGAACATGTTCTTCTTGAGTTACGACGACCAGGGCAACCTGTTCGTCAACGGCGTTGCGCCGCACTTTGGAACGTTCACCTTTGACGAGCTGGCGCGCGGCGCCAAGACCTTCACGCCGATCGAACTCCAGGGCGTATCCATCGCACTTCCCGGCGGCGTGCAGTTCGACGGGACGAACGTCGTCGTCGGCGACCAGACGCGACACGTGGTCTACCAGACCGCCGGCTCCAGCATCGTCGGCAGCACGCAACTCGACAAGGCCTGCGACGTAGCCGGCTTCGCGATTTCCGGCAGCCGTTTGGTCGCGCCGAACCTCTGCAGCAACAGCAGCGGCAACGTCCTGTTCTACGCGTATCCGGCGGGCGGTTCGCCGACCAAGACGATCAAGAATCTTGCCTATCCGATCGGTGCAGCGATCAGCGCCGCGCAGTAACCGCCCAGCGGCACTGGGAATCGCTCTCGCGCTGACGGCCTGCAGCCCCGGCGGCGCGTCTTCGAATGCTGCGCGCTGGACGCCCGCAGAAACGATTCAGGCGTCGCACGCGGGTGACGCACGTTACGACTTGCGCGTGCGCCGCGCTGCGGCCCCGAACGTCGCCGGTTACGGACCGGCGGATCTGCAAGCCGCTTACGCGCTGCCGTCGACGACTCAAGGCGCGGGACAGATCGTCGCCGTCGTCAACGCGTACGACAATCCGAACGTTGCCGGCGACGTCGCAGCTTATCGCGCGAACTTCGGCTTGCCCGCAGCCACCTTCACAAAGTTCAACCAGCGCGGCGTGCAGGGGCAGTATCCCACCGGCGACGTGGGCTGGGGCGTGGAAATCGATTCCGACGTCGAGCTGGTGTCGGCGAGTTGTCCGCTGTGTACGGTGTACCTGGTGGAGGCCGACTCGAACGCGTTCAGCGACCTCGAACGCGCCGAGAGCGAGGCGGTGAAACTCGGCGCGACGATCGTGAGCAACAGCTTCGGCGGCGGCTCCGGCGTCGAGCAAAAGTACTTTGACCACAAGGGCGTGACGTATCTCGGCAGCGCCGGCACGGGCCTGACGTTGCCGGCCGACTTCCCGAGTGTGGTCGCCGTCGGCGGGACGACGTTGGCTCGGGCACACAATTCGCGCGGCTGGACGGAGAGCGCCTGGGGCGATTCGGGCGGCTGCACGACCTTGCCAAAACCGAGGTGGCAACACGACGCGGGCTGCGCGTACCGGATGGCTAACGACGTGTCGGCCGTCGCCGACCCCAATCCGGGCGTGGCGGTCTACGATAGCTACGGCGTCTCTGGATGGATGGCGTTGGGCGGTACGAGCGTGCCGACGCCGCTGCTGGCTGGAATTTTCGGATTGGCCGGCAACGCGGCCAAACAAAACGGTGGCCGCACCTTCTGGCAGCCCGCGCATCATCGCGATCTCTATCGGGTCAAGCACGCCGGCATGGGACGCTATGCGCCCTCAACCGGCTGGGGCTCGCCCAAGGGCACCGGCGCGTTCTAGCGCACAAAAAAAAAGACCGCAGGAGCGATGCTCCTGCGGCATGGTGTGCTTGCGAACGCGCTACTACGGGTAGCTGTGCACGCAGGACTGCGTGGCGTTGCTGAACATCGGTTGGGCCGTGTACACGTTGAGTTTGTACGGGTCGTTCTGGATGTTCTGCCAGGCGCAGATGTCGCCGATTTCGCCTTGCTGGTTGTTGTACCAGCCGCTGGGCGGATTCGGATCGGTCACCGACTCGCCGTACTCGTGACCTTCGACGATCGTCACGCCTTCATCGGCGCCGGTTTCGTCGCTCGGCGGGGTGATGATGTTCGCGCCGCAGTTCTGGCCGGCATCCGGCATGTACGGCAGGTTCGTGTACGAGACGAGCTGGTTCTGGTACGTCGTGGCGCTATGGTAGGCGCAGTACGAGGAACCGAAGCCCGACGAGCTGTGGTTGTGCGCCGTTACGACGACGTACGAACCGTTGGCGTTGTACCCGAAGTGCGCGACGCCGTTAAGCGCCTCGGCGGCGACTTGTGCATCGGTCGGGTGGGTCGGGATCGCGTTGGTGTTGTCGGACCATTCACCACCGAACTGTCCGCCCGGGTTCTTGATGTTCACGGTGCCCGGTCCGTAATACTGGGTGTAGATGTTGTTGTACGCCGATCCGCCGATGGATTTACCGTACGACTTGAGCAGCGGTTTGAGCTTGTTGGGATCGCCGGCACTCTTGAATCCCCAGAAAATGAGGTACATCTTCGGTTTCTGCAGGACCGGGCCGTTGCCGTACACGAGCAGAATGTTCGGTTGCACTGTGCGTTGCCCGGCCGAACGCGGCAGGAAGTAATGGGGCTGGTGATAGGTCACACCATTTTGGGTGATCCAGCCAGCACCCAGTTGACCGCGCGTTACAGACTGCGTCTGCATCGGCGATCCGGAGGCGGGCGTCAAGCTCGAATTCGCCGAGCATCCCGCCGCAGCGACAACGGCGGCGCACGACAGTACACCGACGAGCCGCGAAAGCTTATCCATGGGCGTTAAACTCCTTAAGAATCAGTGAGAAGCTTTCGGCCTATTTGGCCTCCATAGGGGAGCACCCTTCCGCCCGCTTGGGAATTGACGCCGGTCATTAATAGCGGAAGAACGAGCCCCCGGCTACTCGCTATCGACGGGGTCGTAATCGGGCGGGCGTCTGAGGAAGTACTCCTTGGAGCGGGACGAGGGAATCAGTTGGAACGCCCGCGGCGGCTTGGTGTAGTGGAACATCCCCATCATCGTCTTGGCCCGCTTGTCGGTCGTGTTGAGCGAGCCGAGTTTGAACGTCTCCTCTACGTACTTCAAAATGCTGCCGAACTCGAAAACCGTATGGTTGACGACGCCTTGGCTGACGTACGGCGAGACGACCAGCATCGGGACCCGGAATCCGACGCCGCCCTGCTTATCGAAGAACGGCGGCGGCTCGTTGTCGTAGAATCCGCCCCAGTCGTCCCAGACGATGATGATCGTGGTGTTGTCCCAGTAGGGGCTGTTGCCGATCGCGTTGACGACCGACGCGATCCACTCCGGACCCGTATAGGTGCCGTGGGTCTTGTGCGGATGGTCGGAGTCGACTTCGCTCGGAATCACCCACGACATCTGCGCCAGCGTGCCGTTGGTGATGTCGTTGTAGATGTTCGTCTCGGGGACCGAGATATTCGTCTTCCACTCGGGACCGTTGCGCACCGCGTCGATCGCGTCGAACGCATTCCAGATCGCGCCGCCGCCGGTGTCGCCTTTGTGGGGCGGTGAGTAGTAGCGCCACGACACGCCTTTGGCATCGAGCAGGTCGCGCATCGTGCCGGTCGGATAGGTGAAGCACGGGAACGGGCCCTTCCACGCCAGATACTTCAGTTGGGTCGTGATCAGGGACGTCACCGTACTCGGTGAAGCGTCGCAGCCCCACGACTTCGAGCTGGACGGCGTGTCGATCACGCTCTCTTTGTCGTTGAGCCGGGTGGCGCCGGCAATCAGATCCTGGTGCGCCGTAAAGCTGCCGCTGCCTTGGGTTTGGAACATGTGGTCGGCCAGCACGTACTGCGACGCGATCGTCCAGTAGGGCTGAATTTGCTGCGGATCGACGTATTGATAGGCATACGTCCCGATGGGCGTCTCGCCGATCTTCGAAAGATCGAAGCCGTCCATTTGGCAGACGCTGCCCTGCAAGTCACAGTCGGTGGTGTAGGCCGAGTACTGATGATTGATGTCGAGCGCGGCGAGATTGCGCTTGCGCAGCGGAATCGTTTTGCCTTTGTGCGTTTTCCCGGTAGTGGCACCGTCCGCGCCCGGATAGGTGGCGAACATATCGTCGAAACTGCGATTCTCTTGAATCATCAGCACGACGTGCTGTACCGGACTGGTACTCGGCGCGAGCGCGGTATGCGCCGTCGAATTGCGCAGCGGGAGTGCCTGCGACGAACCGCCGCCGTTGGAACAGCCGGCCACGCCGGCGAGACAGCAGAATAAAAACGAATACGTCCGCAAACGAGCAAGCATAAGTAAGGAACCTTTCGCTAAGCGGAATGATTCCTTTCGATTCCCCGGCTGCGCGCCCTTCGGACTAGGCGAACGTTGGAACGGAGAGTTCGCCGACCCACCAGCGGCGCGTGCCAGAATCGAGGTGGACGTGGTCGTCGTAGTAGCCCATCCCGCCCGACGCGCCTTGCGCCCAGCACAGGTCGAACAGCTCGCGGTTGGAGACGCCCGCGACGTACATGTCGACGGCCCGGGCGTAGAGGTGCTGGCTGTTGCGGGCCGCCCCCTCGGTTGCTTCGTTGGTGGCCTCGGTGCGGTACCCGCTGGTGATGATCAGCGGCTTGTGGACGCCGTGCAGCGCGAGCGCCTGCTGCACTTCGTACAGCACCTGAATTTCGTTGATGTCGAACCGCACGTAACCTTGTGCGAACGGCACGGCGTGATCGCGCATGAGCCAACAGATCTCGCGATAGCCGGGCGCGTAGACGGTTACGCCGTCGAGCGTGAACGGCGCGACGATCTCTTCGCCGTAGCCTTCCCGGCGCAGCCACAGCTCGCGCTTGCCATTACCAGCTGCCGCGGCCGCGACCGCAGCCGGCGACATTCCGACGAGCGCCGCACCTGCCAGCGCGCGGACGAAATCAGCGCGCCACACGCGCGTCCTCTTTAACCTGGGCGCGCCAGCGCTGCACGCCGTCTTCGATGAACCATTGGTCGGCGCCATCGCTCTGCCACGCTTCGGAGAACGACGCGCTGGCACTTTGCGGCCGCTCGTCGTCGGGCAGGTCGGCAAACTGAATGCGCATCGGCACGCGAACGCCTTCGCCCGAGATGATTGCTTGCCGGCTGGGCAAGCTGGGCAACGCGCCTAGCATGCCGCGTGCGACGTCGGGCACGGTGCGGGCGATGAATTGCTGGTCGGCGTCGCTGCCGAGACGCAGCGCGAAGACCGTGCCGCACTGTGCGAGCGCGGGTGCCGAGAGTTCCGACGGCCGCTGCGAGATCAGCGCGAGCGAGACGCCGTACTTGCGCCCTTCCTTGGCCACCCGGGTAATGACGCGGGAGGTTTCTTCGAAACCGACCCGCGGATCGGCCGGAACGTAGCGATGCGCTTCTTCGCAGACCAATAAGATCGGCGGCATCCGGTCGCGCCGCGACCACATGCTGAAGTCGAAGACCGCCCGGCAAAGCACCGAGACGAGCACGTCGGCGATTTCCGACGGAACGCCGGAGAGATCGACGATCGACATGGGCTTGTCGTTAACCGGCATGCGCAGCAGGCGCGCGATGATCTGCGTCAGCGAATCCTCTTCGCTCGAGAAGAGGAAGCCGTAGCGGCGGTCGCCGCGCAGTGACTCGATCCGGGTGCGCAGCCGCAGGTACGGAAACGACGTATCCGCCTTCGTGACGCGGCCCATCTCTTCGTTGATGTAGCGCAGCAGCTCGTGCACGCGGAACGGCACCGGCGTGTCGGCCGTGATCGAAGAGAGGCCATAATCGTCGCCGGCGAAGTGGCGCCGCGCCCAGATCACCGCGTCTTTGAGGATGGTCGCTTGCGACTCTTGCTCTTGGTTCGTGCCGCCGCGCACCAGGACGTTGACGAGTTCCTCGAGATTAAACAGCCAGATCGGCAGCTCGAGGTTGTCGACGCTGATCACTTCGGCTTGCGCGCCAAAGGCGGCCGAGTATTCGTTGTGCGGATCGAAGAGCACGATGTGCGCGCTGGGATGCTGTTGCAAAACTGCCTTGAGAATCAGCGTAATGGCGCAGGATTTACCCGAGCCGGTCGTGCCGAGCACGGCGAAATGTTTGGTCAGCAACTCATCGATCAGCAGGCAGGCCGGACGCGAGGCGTCGTGGTGCAGCGACCCGACGGTAATGCTCGACGGCGACGGCTCGTCGTAGATCGTGTCGAGGTCGTCGTCGTCGGCGGCAAAGACCGCATCGCCGGGCACCGGATGGAGCGAAACGCCGCGCGTAAAGTGCCGGTCGCCGTTCTTGCGGGCGACGATCTCGCCGAGCAGGTCGACGATGAACACGCGGGCCGAAGCCGAGGCCTCGTCGGAGAAGCGGACTTCGGCGATCGTTCCGACCACCGCGTGGTCGGCGTTGCTGACTTTGACCATGTCGCCGATCCGGATCCACTGCTGCGCCCCGCCGGCGCCGAAGGCGACGGTGATCTGCGCACCGGTGACGGTGACGACGTGTCCGAGGACTTTATCGGTCGGCATAAGTTATGGCACCACCGTGACGGGTTCGACGACGCTTTCTTGGCCGAAGCCGTCGGTGAAACTGGCGACTACCGTATAGCGCGTTGCGAGTGAGACTGTCGGGGCCTTCAGGGTAATGGTTTCGGCATCGGCGCCGACGTTGACGCCGGTGACTTCGTTGGATTGCGTGTCGTTGAGGGAGATCCGCATGCCGTTTCGGGGCGAGAGAATTTTGACGTGAATCGGCGCGCCGCTCGCGACGCGCGGCTTGACCACGGCGAACGTGCCGTTGGCGTCGTCCGCATCGGCGGAATCGCCGTCGGTTGCCGCTGGTGCTTTAGCAGCGGGCTGGGCGGCGACGACTGGCGCAGACAGCACCAGTCCGGCACTCGACTCGGCGATGGAGCGGCCCTTGGTGACGTGCAGCAGCACGCGCATTTCGCGGCTGTTGCCCAGCGGCGGTATCACAAACGAAGCTTTGCCCCGATGTGAGAAGGGGCGCTCGCCCCAGATCGTGCCGTCGGTGCCGAGCAGTCTAACGTAGCCGCCGGTGCCCGACGCGGCGTAGGTGACCGTTACGTTCTCGCCCGGTTTGGCGACTACCGGGTTTACCGAGATATCGGTCACGGCGGCGGCGTCGCGGCCGCGCGGTTCGGTGTTGAGGACGCGCACTTCTTTGGCGGTGCCCAACGGCCCGCGAAGCGCGAGTTGAAGCGTGTAAGCGCCGTCGGAGTTGGAGGCGGGAATCGCGATGGGAATCGCACCGCTGCGATCGGTCAGCCGGCCGCCGGCAACGCGCGCGCCGTCGGGGCCGATCACGTCGTAGGCCAACTGGCCGGCGCCCGAGGCGCTGTATTCGGCGCGCACGGTGGTGCCGGCGATCGCCATCGGCGGAACGGCAAAGGCGGCGATCCGCGGTATCGCGAGCAAGACGGCAACCACGGCAACGCCAGACGCCGCTACGGCAACACCGACGACGGCCGCGCGCGCGTTGCCGACGGCGGCCAGTGCCGGCGATAGCGACGGATAGCGTTCGGCGGGCGGTGCCGAGGCTTCGATGATGCACTCGACGCCGTCGCCGGCAATCTCGGCGAGCGCGCGCGAAAACGATTTGCAGTCGTCGAGCCAAACCGGAACGTCGGTCCGGCGCTGCGAGAAGGGCGCAATGTCGATCGCCGTGGGATAGCCGGGCGAGGCCGCACCGTCGTCAGAAACCACCCAGACGCGGCAGACGAGCGGCGTATTCAAATGGTTCGAAACGCGCAGCGAGTAGATCGCGAAACGATGCTGCGCGTCGTAACTCTCGAGGACGAAAAATGCCGCCACGCCGCCCGCCGCCGTTCGCACGGCAGTGCCCGACCCTGACTTAAAGGACGGGGCGAGCGGTGCGGACCCGGGGCGGAGCGCGAGCGATGACGTCAAGCTTGTTCCCGCGCGCTCACTGCGAGATGAGCATCGTTGACGTGCTCGATATGCATATGCTTGCGGTGCCAAGCCCGCAATGCGTCGTTCCCTTCGGCATGTACGGCAGAATGAAACTGAAGGGATAGGTTACCGTGACCACGACGTAGCAGCCCGCCCGATTGTTGCCACCCGCCGTTCCGGTTCCGGGGCTACAAGTATTCACTGGGGTACCGGGCCAAATCGGTGCTACGTAATTGGCGCCACCGGTGGCTCCGGCAACCGTGATCTGGGTGGGGTCGGTCGCGCCCTGGGAGAGGCTTTGGACGTAGGTCAGGATATCCGCCGAACTGGCTGGGCAGCCGGTCCCTAGTTTCGTGCAGAGTGACCCGCGCACGATTGCATAACGCGCTCCCTTGCGGGCCATGTCCGCGACGAGTCCATAGGTATAGAGGGCTCGCCCGAAGTCGATGATCCCAAAGACCAGCGCCAAGAGCACCCCGATGACCAGCGCCATTTCGGGTAGGGTGGTTCCGCGTTCGGAATGTCTTGCTCGGCTCATTGGGCTGCGACGCGCATCGTCGCGCTGCCGCTCACCGGAAGCTGCCGCGGGATGCCGGGATACTGCAAGATCGAACTGAACGTGCCGGTTACGTTGACCTGGACGTAATACGTGTAGGTCGTGCCCGACCGGCGGGGGCCCGGCGATCGTCGAGCACAGCGCCCAGCCCGTCGTCACGCCGCCGGTCGTGGTTGTGTAGTAGCAGTTCGCCGTAATCGAGCCCGGGGAACTCGTCCAGTTCGTGATGTTCTGCCCGTTCTGCCCATCGGTTAGCGCGGCTGCCGTCATGCTCGCGCTGTCGCTGGCCGTCGTCGTGTTCTGGGCTCCGTACTGCGCGCCGGCCCGGGCGGCGTTGGCAGCTAACAGCGCGAAAAACGCGAACCGGCTGATCTCGATGAGGCCGATTAACAGAAAGATGAACACGGGCGCGATGATGGCAAACTCGACCATGCTCGTGCCCTTGTCCGAACGGACTAACCTTCGCAACCGTTTGAGCATGAGCTACCGCCCGATCATTCGCCCAACACGGCGTTTTGGATAAGTGACTGCCCCGGATTAGGAGCCACGTAGGTTAGCGACGTCTTGTTCCCGTGATACGTTCCCGAGCCAAGAACCACGACGGAGTAGAGCCGCGACTGGCCGTTGTACGTTATGTCCGTCACGCTTGGCGCGTAGATGAGGCCGTTCATATATGTCGCGGTGCCGTCGAAGGTCTGCGCGCTGCTGTTGCCGGGCACCTGGTAGTATACGACGCCGGTGTAAGCCCCGGTCGTCGGGGGGCTGAGCGTCCAGGTGGATCCGTTTGGCGAGGGCGCTGAGCCGCCGCTGGCAACGTAAATCGTCACGCCGCTTCCGGTAAGGTCTCCGTGTCCCTTTCCGGAGTTGTCGCCGGTAAGAACGAACAGGCCCGGGTTCATCGTGGTGGTGCCATTGATGTTGAAGTCGGTCGTGTAACATCCGGGATTGAGAACTCCCGGCGGGTTCGTTGGGTGCGTACACGGCGACGTCGAAGGCGGATTGTTCGCCAGCGCCGCGCAGCCCGCAATCTCCGGGCACGGATCGGAAACCGGCGGTATCTTTACCGGTTGCGCCGCCAGGAACTGGGCGTTCTGGGAGCCGCTGAGGCTGCCCGACGTTCCGTATCCCGCCAGCGTGATCTTCGTGCCGTTGGGGTTGATATTGGGATTATTGGTTTCCAGGGCGCAGCCCGGCCCGAAGAGCGTGCCGCCGTCGAAGGTCGTGTTGGTGGTCGTACTGAGGAAGTAGGCGCAGCCGTTGTTGTTGGCCGAGATCGTCGCAACCGCTTCGGTCGTTTCGGTGCCCGCCAGGCCGAAGAGCTTGGCGAAAAACGTCGGGTGCGGCGAAGTGACCTGAACCTGAACGGCGCAGGGGTCGCCGGCGAACGGTCCCGGTGTTGACGGGATGGGTTGGAATAACGCTCACCGAGCCGGCGCCGTCGGTATAGCCATTTCGCCCGGAGTCATCCTTGGCGGCTTGCGACCAGCCAGTGCCCGCGATCGAGCACCCCCCGTTTTTAAGAAGGAACTCCGCTCCGGCGAGCGCGCCGGCGTCCGCGGCAGTTTGCTGCTGGCGCTGTTCGTACTGAAGGTAGCCGACGTTCGACGGCCATGCCCGCGAAGCCCAGAAGGACGACGAGGCAGATGGCGACGAGCGGCAGGACTTGGCCGCGCGATCCATGGTGTAGGTTCATAGAGGGTCCCTCCTAAAGCGAGGGCCTCACCCGAGAGGCCAGGTTCTACCGCGTGATGATCTCTGGGGTCATAACGAAAACTACGTCCGATTCAGCATGCTGGTAGTTCGTAGACGTAAAAAGCTTCCCCAAGATAGGAATCGAGGAAAGTAGCGGAATCTTCGAGATCGTCTTCGACTCTACCCGCCGCACTAGGCCGCCCATCAGGATACTCTCCCCTGGCTTGGTTACTACGTCCGTCGAGAGCTGGCTGACCTTCAGGGCCGGGATGACGAAGCCCGAGACGATCACGGCGTTGGCGTAGTCCAGGTCGGAGATGATGGGCGCCACCTTGGATTCCACCGACCCGTTGCCCAAGATGGACGGGGTCACGTTCAACTGGACGCCGTAGTCCTTGTAGGTCACGTTGACCTGGCCGAGGGCGGTCGAGGTGACCACCGGGATCTGGCCGCCGACCAGGAAGGTCGCCGCGCTCCCAGGGCTGGTGACCAGATCGGGGCTCGAAAGCTCGTGGATGTGCCCCTCGGTCATGAGGAGGTTGAGCGTCGGCGCGAGCCCGATCGTCCGATAGAACGGCCCGACGTTCAGCGCCCGGCCGGGCAGCTGCGGGCTCTCAAAGAACGGGAAAAGCGGACCGCCGAGGGTCGGGGTTAGCTGGCCCTGCGTCGGAATGGCGGAGTTTAGCTGCAGGCCGAGGTTGGATTGGGCCGTCTTGTCGACCTCGAGCACGTAGACCTTAATGTCGATCTGGCTGGTGCTCAGCGAATTGAGCCGGTCGATGAGCTGGCCGTTGCTCGCGAGGTAGGGGCCCGCCAAACCCTTTGCTCGGTCGAGAATCGCTTGGGCGGTGATGGCGTCCTTGGCGTTGCCGCTGACGATGACGTTGCCTTTCCCGTCGGGGTCCACCCGGATGTCGCTGGCGCCGGGCATGTTGGCTATGCCGCGCTGCAGGGAGCTGAGGTCTTGGGAAATGACGACGGCGTTGACCAGGACGGCCTTCTGATCTTTTACGATGGGATCGAACCGTGTCAGGATGTCGGCGACGCGCTGGAACGAGGCGCCGTCGGTAACGGCGCCGCGCACGACGATCGAGTTGTCGAAGCTGACGACCTGCACGTTCGGATCTGAGATGGAGCTGCGAATCATCTGAGCCAGGTCGTCCAGACCTTGCTCGGTGACCGTAACTTCATAGGTCCGCCGGCTGCCGTTAAACCAGACGATGACCGTCGTGTGCCCCGGGGTCTTCCCGTTGATCACGACTTGAGACGTGCCCACCGGCAGAACGCCGGCGATCCGGCCGTCGCCGACCGCCACCCGAGTGAGCCCGTGCGCGCTCAAGTAGGAGCGAGTGACCCGACTGAACCGAGAGTAACGTGACTGCATCCGCATTCGCGGGACCCGCGTACGCGACGATCGCCAGCGCGGCAGCGAGCGCTGCTGCTGAGGCGATTCTGCGGAATAAGCTCATTCAAGACCTCCAGGTATAACGCTGAAGCGGACGCCTGTAGGCGACCGTGGAAAGCATTATGCCACGAATTCTCGCGTTAACGCGTTAACGCCTGCGGGACGTTAAGTAAAATCTGGCGTCATCAGGACGTAGGTTCCTTGCCAGCGGGCGGCCCGCGGTGGCAAAATACAGCGCACCGGAGCATGGAGGTTACATGCGTCGCTTTCCTCGTTTGGTTCTCTTAGGGTTGTGTCTGTCGTTATCGACGCTGAGCGTCGGGGCGGCCGCACAGCCGCAGGAAGTCCCACTATCGAGTGTGGCTAGGTCGGCTCATCTGTCTTATGCGTGGCTCATGGGAGCGCGTGCCGTACAGTTGAGCGGCCCCGGGATCGTATTCGTACTTCGCCCCGGCGATAACTTATACGAAGTAAACGATCGCGTCGAGTCGGCGACGACTGCGCCGCGGTACGGCTCCAACAACGACCTCTACGTGACGTCGGCGTTGGCAGGCCACATCACAGCGCTCGCGCGATATGCGCAGCAGCAGCTGGCCAATGCGCAGAGCGCGCAGCGGTCGGCGGCTATGCAAAATGTCGCGAGCGTCGTCGATCTACGCGGAGCGATTTCAATGAACGTCGAGCAGCTCAAGGGAGCTGAAGCGGTGCTCATCACGGGTGAAGCACCCCCCTCGGCGCCGGTTCTCATCACGCTCCTCGGATTGATCTCGAACGAACTTCCCAACGTTCTGCTCAGCCGGCACGAGCTGCAGGCCGGGCAAGACGGGAAGTTCCAAGCGATCGTTCCGATCGGCGCCGATTACGTGCGCGGCAGCTTCATCAAGGTGCTCGCAACTTCGGGCCCGGGCGTCACATCGGCATCGGCTCAGATCCTCATTAACCCAGCAAACGCGGGACTTACGGTTCCTTTCGAGCAGATGCCCGGCGGAATCTGGTAACGCGCACCCCTTAATCACACGTTCTCAAATTCAACGAAGGAGACTACATGCTCAAGACGTTCAAATCCATGGTTCGCGACGAAGAAGGCGCCACGATGGTCGAGTACGGCCTCATGCTTGCTCTGATCGCGATCGTTTGCATCGCGGCGGTCGGGCTCATCGGGACGAGGCTCAATCTCCTGTTCAACACCGTCGCAAACTCGCTCTAACGAACCGAGCGGAAAGCAGAATGAGGCGCCGCGGCGGGCGTCGCGCGCCTCTACTGCTTTTGTCAATGCCGGGGTTCGACGCAGTTGCTGAACAGTATGGCCGAAAGTGGAGGATAGGATCGATATGAGTGCGTTCGTCCAGCTTTTGCGGGATGACGGCGGAGCCACGATGGCGGAGTATGCGATCGTGCTCTCGCTGGTAGCAGTGGTGTGCATTATCGTCATCGCCGTGATCGGCCAAACAGTTAGCAGTCTCTTCTTTCAGCAACTAGCGAACCAGTTATAGCCATGCGGGACGGTTCGGGTGTTGTGGCCGTCGGGTTGGTCTTGGCCGTCTGTCTGGTGGCGAGCTACTTCGACGTTCGCTCTCGCCGCATCCCGAACTGGCTTACCGGGTCGCTGGCCATCGCCGCGGTGGCCGTACATGCTTTCGCCGGTTTTCGCGTGCTCGCACTCAGCCTTGCGGTCATGGCAGTGATGACGGTGGCGGCAACGTTGCTCTATTCGCGCGGGGGCATCGGCGGCGGCGACCTCAAGCTCGCTATTGCGGGGTCGGGCATGCTTAGCTTTCCGCTTTGCGTGCCGTTTCTGCTTTACACCATGCTCGGCGGCGGCGTGCTGGCGATTGCCTTTATGCTGCGCCGCGGAGATGCTCGGCAGTCGGTGTCACACGTCGCGACGATTGCGCTGAGCGGAATGCGGCCCGCGGTTACCGCGAAGTCACAGAGCTTGCCGTACGCCGTGGCATTTGCATTCGGAGCCCTCCTGACCGCACTCGCGCAGACCGTCGCGCCCTTCTTAAGGATCGTGTCATGAACACTCGCCGTACAACGCTTCTCATCGCCATCATTCTCGCAATCGGGACCGGTTGGCTGACGTATAGCTACGTCTCGTCGCTTCGGTCCGCGGGCGGACAGCCGAGCCAGGTGCTGATCGCCAGTGCCGACATTCCGGCACGCGAGAAGATCACCGATACGATGTTTCACACGGAGATGCGGCCGGCGCTGGCACTACAGCCGGGCGCGATCTCCGATCCAGCGAAGGCCGTCGGATCGCTGGCGCTCGTGACGATCCCGGCGGGGTCGCAGATAACGGCGTCGCAAATCGGCACCAATGCGGCGCTCGCGCTGCCCGTTCGCCTGGAGCCGGGGATGCGGGCCGTCAGCATTCCGATCGATCAGGTCAAGGGCGTCTCGGGGCTGGTTCAACCGGGTGACCGCGTCGACGTGATCGCGATCCCGCCGAAAACCGGCGACGTCCCGCCGAAGGCCGTGACGATTCTGCGCGGCATCCGCGTGCTGGCCGTGGGCAACTCGCTCGAGTACCCATCGGCGACGCCTTCGCCGCAGATGCAGAGTGCAAACACGGTGACCCTCGAGGTCAACCCGAAACAGGCGGATATGCTCGCATGGGCCGACGCCGACGCGAATCTGCGGCTGGCGCTGCGCTCGCCGAAGGAGCCGATCCGCTCGGAGCCCCTCGAGCAGCTGACCTTCGGGACGTCATCCGCTCCGGCGGAGCTGCCGCCGCCGGCTCCCGTACCGCCCGTCGGCGTGTCGCCCCTGATGGCGGCCGCCGCCGCGCCGCCCGCGCCGCCGCGCTCGCCGTACGGCAGCGTCCAGGTCATCGTTGGCGATCAAGTGATGGGGGCGGGATCGAACTAACAGTGGACTCACCGGTTTCGGTCTTTATCGGCGTCAAGGGTGGCGTCGGAACGACGACGCTGTGCCGAGAGTTGGCCAGGTCGATGCGCGGGGATGGGAACGTCGCCTTGGTCGACGGCGATCTGACCGGCCGGCGCAGCGTTGCGATCCTGCTGGACGGCGTGCGTGCCCTCGACGCCGCGCGTTCGACCTCGCCGATCGCCACCGCGCGCGTGGACGGCGTCACCGTCGTCGAGTTGGCAGAACGCTACGATTCGGCCTATACCCTTGACCGCGACGCGGTGGAGGGCTTGGCCGCGTCGATGAAGGGCTTCACCGCCATTATCGTCGACGCGCCGCAGCCATTTGCCGCCGCGGTGCGCCCGTTCGTCGTCCGCGCCGACCGGTTCTTTCTGGTGCTGGAGCCGTCGCTGCTCGGCGTCGCCGGTGCGCAAACGATGCTGGGCGACATGCAGCGCTTCGGCATTCCGATATCCCGCATCGATCTGGTCACGAACGCACGCTCCGATTCGGAAACGCTGCCGCGCAGCGAAATCGAAGAACTCTTGGGGGCCCGGTTGGTGGCCGAAATTCCGCCGCTGCGAGACCGGGGCTACGCCAAGAGTCTCGCATCGTTGCGCCGGCACATTCAAGCGGTCCCGCGGGCGAAGCTGCTCGAGAACTTGCAGCCGTCGGCAAAAGGGCCGATCGGCGACCGGCGCGGCCAGCAGCGCCACAGCTATGTGGCGCCAAAAACAAACGGGCGGGCGTCCGCCGAACCCATGCCGATGTCGCCGCACGAGGCGCTCAAGCAGGAAATCCACGAGTTATTGCTGCGCCGCGTCGATCTGGTGTCGGCTGCGGGAGCGCGCACCGACTCGGCAAAACTCGCCGAGCTGCGTGCCAAGATCGAAGCGATCACGTCGGACTATATTGCGGAACGCAACTTCGGCGGCTCCGCCGAGGAAACGGCGCAACTCCGCCAGGAGATCATCAACGAAGCGCTGGGGCTCGGGCCGCTCGAGGATCTGATGCGCGATGACGATGTTACCGAGATCATGGTCAACGGTGCCGACAACATCTACGTCGAGCGCCACGGCAAGATTACGCGAACGGCCAAGCGATTTGCGGAGACGCGTCAGCTGCGTCAAGTCATCGAGCGCATCATAACGCCGCTCGGGCGGAGGATCGACGAATCGTCGCCGATGGTCGATGCTCGTCTCGCCGACGGCTCGCGCGTGAACGCCATCATCGAGCCGCTCGCCATCGACGGCGCGACGCTGACGATCCGCCGGTTCGGCCAGCACCGGCTTCAGGCAGAGGATCTCATAAAGATCGATGCGCTTGACGCCATCGATGATGGATTTTCTGCGCGCCGCGATCGAGGCGAGGCTGAATATTCTCGTCAGCGGCGGCACCGGTTCGGGAAAGACGACGTTCCTGAACGTGCTTTCCTCGTACCTTCCCGACCGCGAGCGAATCATCACGATCGAAGACGCGGCGGAACTGCTGCTCAACCAGGGGCACGTGGTTCGCTTGGAGTCGAGGCCGCCGAATATCGAAGGCACCGGAGAGGTGCGCATCCGCGACCTGCTCCGCAACGCCTTGCGCATGCGGCCCGACCGAATCATCATCGGCGAGTGCCGTGGCGCGGAGGCGCTCGACATGCTTCAGGCGATGAACACCGGCCACGACGGATCGCTGACGACGATCCACGCCAACACGCCACGCGACGCGCTTTCGCGCATCGAAACGATGGTGCTCATGGCCGGATTCGACCTGCCCGTGCGAGCGATTCGCGAGCAAATATCCAGCGCGCTCGACATGGTCGTCCATACGGCGCGGCTTCGCGACGGCAGCCGGAAGGTGACCAGCATCAGTGAGGTCGTCGGCATGGAGGGTGACATCGTCACCATGCAGGAAATCGTGCGTTACGCGCAGCGCGGCGTCGACAAGGAAAACAAAGTGGTCGGCGAGTTTCAGTACACGGGCGTGCAGCCCAACGCGTTGCGGCGGTTCGCCGAGTACGGCATCTCGTACGATTCAACAAATCTTACGAGCCTTGCCCCGGTGGGCGCGCGGTGGTAGCCGAACTCGCTCCCGTCGCAATCTTCATCGGTGCCGCGGCAACCGTCGTGCTTGCTGTTCTACTCGATCTGGAGCGCGGTCAACACTCAGGCGACGCGCAAAGCTCGCGGCCTCGAAGAGCAGCTCGATCGAGCCGGGATTACCATGAAACCCCAGGAGATCGTGCTGACCGTCGCGGGCTGCGTCGTGCTCGTGTGGCTCGCCGTCGTGCTCTTGATTCGGCCTCCGGTGGTGGTCGTGCTGCTGCTCGTGCCGGTGTTCGGGCTCGCGGGTGCGGGCGCGTTCTTCGCCTGGGTGCAGCACAAGATCCAGCGCCGGCTCAAGGCGTTCGGCAATCAGCTCGAAGTGGCATTGCGCCTGATCGCCAGCGGCGTTCGCGTCGGCCTCGGCCTGCGCCAGGCGCTGACGATGGTTACCGAGGAGCTGCCGGACCCGGCGCGCCACGAGTTTATGCGCGTCATCGGCCAAACCAACATCGGGGTCAGCGTTCTCGACGCAATCGACGACCTCGCCGAAAGAATGCCGAGCAACGAAACCTTGATGATGGCTCGCGTCATTCGTATCCAGTCGCAGAGCGGCGGAGACCTCGCGAGGATCCTCGAGCAGCTGGCCGACACGATCAAAGCGCGGCGTCAGGTATTTCGGAAGATCGATGCGCTTACGGCCGAGGGCCGGATGAGCGCGCTGGTCCTGTTGGGTATCCCGATCGCGCTCGGCCTCTTCATCGTAACGACGCAGCGGCAGTATGGGCCCGCGCTGCTCTATACGTTGATCGGCCACATCGTGATCGGCGTCATCGTCGTGATGGAGTTTCTCGGCTACCTTTGGATGAAGACTGCTGTTGAGAATAAACTTCTGATGAGCAACTTGCCGTTTATTTTGCTTCCGATCCTCTTCGGTGCCTCGGCGTTTCTGTTTGCCCTTTCCCTAATACCGTCCAAGAGCGCGCTTACCGCTCAGCTAGACGCCCTCAAGTCGCGAGAGATCGCCGAACGCGACACGGCGCAGTTCGCGGGGTTCGGGCGCATCTTTTCGCCCGAGCGTCGGGCCTTGCTCAGTCGGCAGCTGGCCGAGGCCGGTTGGTATACCGTGACGCCAGCACAGATGGGGCTGCGCGTGGTCGCAGGTGCCTGCTTCGGCGTTGTGTTGGCGCTACTGCTCTGGACGACCGTTCACATCACGCCATGGCTGCTCATCAGTCTAATGGTTCTGGTCGCCGTCATGTCGGCGTACGCGCCGATCTTCATGCTCAACCAAGCGATGGAAACGCGAAAGGCGGCCATACAGAAGGCACTCCCGGAGTTTTTGGACATGCTGGCGGCAACCGTGCAGGCGGGCCTGGCGCTGAACGCGGCACTGGCCTATGCGGTGGATGCCGCGCCTGGCGCCTTGGGTGAGGAAATCGAAGAGGTGCTTTCGGAGGTTCGGCTCGGACGCAGCCGGTCGGAAGCGCTGAAGGCGGCCGCCGAGCGAACCAACCAGCAAGAGTTCAAAACAGCAGTTTTGGCGATTTCGCAGTCCGAGCGCCTCGGCTCCAACATCGCCAAGGTGTTGGCCGACCTCGCTGAGGATACGCGCCACCACCGGATCACGCTGGTCGAGGAGATGGCCGCGAAGCTGCCCGTAAAAATGGTTTTCCCGATGGCGTTTTTCATGCTGCCGTCGATTTTCATGATCATTTTCGGGCCGATCGCCGCCAACTACTTTTCGCCGAAATAGCCGATGATAGGAATCCTCGTGGCCGTGGTGGTCTTCGGATGCGTCGCGTTCGTCGGCGTCGATTTGAGCCGCATCGTCTGTGCGCGGATAGGGCCCTTAGACGGTGCTCCGCCGCTCGGCGAACCGCCGGTCGCGGTGCTCGTCGCCGCGGCGGCGCTCATCGCTGCCCTGCTGGTCGTTCGCGGTGCGGGGACGACGCAGATGATTGGATCGGCGGTGGTCGTGCTGGCGCTCGCGGCCGGCTGGTCAAGCGACAGTCTGCGCGGCCTTCTCCCGGACGTGTTTACACTGGCACCGCTCGGCGTTCTGCTGTTGTTGGCCATCGCGCAGCGGGATTGGCTCGTATTCTTGTCCGCCGCTATTGCCTTCGTTCCGTTCGCGGCGGCGGCGGCGTTCACGCAAGGACGAGGCATGGGCTGGGGTGACGCCAAGCTCGCTGCGCTCGCGGGCGCGGCGCTGGGCGCGCCTCTGGCGATTCTCGCGATGATCGTGGCGTGCCTTGCGGCCGTCGTTGGGTATCGAATCAAGCGGATCGCATCCGGGCCGATCGCCTTCGCGCCCTACATCGCAGCGGCCGTGGGAATCGCCCTGCCGCTCTCGGTGGGACACTAGCGATGCCGGCCTTGAAGAACGTCACGACCGGCGAGATTATCGCCGCCAACGTACAGCGCGCCAATGGCTTTTGGCGACGCCTCGTCGGATTCATCAGCTCCAGCAGCGTTCGCCCAGACGACGGCCTGTGGTACGACAACTGCTCGGCAATCCATACGATGGGAATGAAGGAGCGGATCGACGTGGTATTTCTCGATCGGAACTGCCGCGTCATTCGAGTCGAACGTGCGATTCCGCGCTTCCGCTTTGCCGTAGCGCTTGGGGCGCGCGCCGTCGTCGAGCTAGGCGAGGCAACGCTGCAGGGCCGGGATCTTCTCACAGGCGACGAACTGGCGCTGGAGTAGCGCGTGAGCGCCGTTCGCCTCGTTCTCGTGCTGTGGAGCGGGCTCTTTTTGGTATTGGCCCCACTCTTGCCCGCCCGCGACGGCGATAGATGGTGGCAGCGGTGGCTGGGGGAACAGATCCTCCGCACGCATCGTCTTCCGGCGGCCCTCGGGCCGGAAACTTTCACTTCGGCGGGCGCCCCTTGGGTGCCGCAAGAGTGGCTCCTAAGCCTCGGGATAGCGATCGCGATGCGTCACGGGGCGTTCGTCGTGCTCTCGCTGCTGGTCGCGGCAGTCCCCATCGGAGTGCTTTTATCCATCGTGGCGCGGTCGCGCGACAGATCCGAGCCAACGGCGATGGCGGTGGTCCTGTTGTTTTGCGGCATCGCGCTAAGCGGATCGTTCGGGGTGCGCGCGCAGGTTCTCGGCTGGGGCTGCTTTGCCGCGTTTTTGCTCTTTCTGCAGCGTCGAGACGGATGGTATTACGCCGCGGTCGCTACGGTGGTAGTTTGGGCGAACGTTCACGGCAGCGCGGCGCTGGCTCCAGTTTTTTTGGGGACGCGAATCGTCGGGCGCGGTCGCCGACCATGGGTTTCGGGAGCTGAAGACGAGCCGTGATCTCCGCATCCTGCCCTTCGTCGCCATCGCACTGCTTTGCACTCCTCTCGGCTGGCATCTGCCCGTTTACGCCGTCGAGCTCGTCACCAGTCCGATCCGCCAGTATATACAGGAATGGCAGCCGGCGTCGCTGTCGGACCTCGGCTTCGTTTTCGGCGCGTTGCCCCTTGCGATGCTCTTCGTCATCGGGGCTGGAGGGCCGCGGTTCGAGACAAGGCCGAGAGCTTGCCGGTTGCCATGCTATTCGTAGCTGCGCTGTTCGCGCGTAGAAACGAACCGCTCTTTGCAATCGCGGCCGCACCCTTAGCCGCCCAAGCGCTGACGGCGCGATTCCCAGGCGTTGGCCAGTTGGGCGGCCGGATCGCCGCGTTAGAGCGGTTTACTATTGCGGCAATGTGCGTGGCCTTTGTGGCGACCGGAGCCTCCTTTGCGTGGATCGTGCAGCACACGCCTCCCGCCGTCCCAGCGGTTGCCATCGCTCGGCTAGCGGCGGGCGGAGGACAACAACGGCTGTTCTGCGAGAATTTCAGCGACTGCAGCCTCGCGCTCCAGTATTCGAACGTCAAAGTTTTTTTAGACGGTCGCTGCGACCCTTACCCGCTGGATGTTTGGAGATCGTACGTCTCAGCCATCCGCGTCGAGCCGGGATGGCGCGACATACTGGCGCGCTACGACGTGAACGCCGTCGTCGCCCCGCTCGATAGCCCGCTTGCGCAGGCGATTGGGACGAGATCCGATATGGCGCACGGCCTTTCGCGACCGCACGTTCGTTCTTTACGTGCGCGGCTAGTGCGCGGCTCGCATGCGCCGATTTGCGCCGGGGCAGCCTGCACGTGCTTGGCCGCAGCCGCCGTCGTTCGTGCAGCCGTATCACTACGTTGAGGCGATGCAAGCGTATTATCCGCACCAGGAACTTCGCTGGTGGACAATCGGCATTTCGGCGCTCTCGAACCGGGTAGGCGATCCGGCGTTGGTCTAACGTTGACCAGCACTCTGTTTCTCCACTTGTGGTGTGCGATAGTCGCGTTTCGATGCTGGAAGCGTCAAGCTTTTGAGTCATGACGAACGTCAGGACCGTGGCGCACGCGGACTGTGGCGCTGGCGTGCGCCCTAGGCGCCCTCTCGGCTCTTCGCTGGTTCATCTCGTTTGACGCGGCGATGCTCCTTGTGAACTTGGGAGCGCTGTGCTATATTGCGTTTCGATTGGCGTACTCGGGCCGGGCTCACCGCACTCCGCCAATCAAAGGGCGAGCGAATGCTTTGTAAGCGAATCCTATCCCTCGTGTTTGCGGTTGCGCTCGCGCCTCTGGAAACGCCTGTGGCGGCTATCGCACAAGCGCCTGCCTTTCGAGCCGATCGCTCTTTAACGTGGAAGCAGTTTCGCCACGGCGAGGGCCTCAACGACGTCGTCGTGAACCGGAACCTTCCTGTTCGCCCGACGTGGCGGTTCTCCCGAGCGAGCGCGGGAACCTCGACCTCGCCGGTTGTGTGGGGAAACGTCATTTTAGTCGCTGGCAACGATGGCGTTTTGCACGCTCTCGAGGGCTCGACGGGCACTCAAATCTGGCAGTGGCGGGGCGACAATCAGATCATGTCGGCGCCCGTCTATGGCGAGGGCATTACCGTCGTTGGCACCGGCAACGGATATTCGGCGGTCTGGGATGCCCCCAGGATGGACCAAGTCGGTACCGGGCCGAGTGACCTCGACGGAATTGACCTCAAAACTGGGAAGGGATTGTGGTCGACGCCCCTGGCAGGCACGGGAATGCCTATGCCGGCGCTGGTCGGCGGGCGCGTTGTGCATGTCGACGGTCGTGGCGTCTTGCTCGCTTTAAACGTTCGCACCGGCGCGCCCGTGTGGCGGAGAATCTTTCCTTCGGAATCATCGATGACGAGCATTCTGTTGAATGGAGGGGTCGGCTATTTCGGCGGCGGGTTCCCTGCCGCGGTTTACGCGTTTAACACGCTTAAACGGAACCTCGATCTGGACACACCGCTTCCCACTGCGCGATAAATCTTTCGACGACTGCCCGTTAGCAACGAACGGCAACTTAATTTTCGGGATGTACTTGGAATTGGTTGGCGGGGGGCCGCGCGACTTCATCGTACCGGGGACTCGGGCTCGCCAGCATGTCTATGCGCTCAACGCAAAGAACGGCCGTACGAGTTGGGATGCCGCGCTTGCCGTTATCGGAGTCGTTCCGCCACGTAACGAGTCGGCGATCCCGATGTATGCAGGCGGCACCGTTTACGACGGCAGCGCGATGGAGCCGTACGTGACGGCTCTCGACGCTCGGACCGGCCGCGTGAAGTGGTCGTTGCGCGTTTCGGGACCGGTCAAAGGTGGATTCGTGTTGTCGCGAGGAGTGCTCTATTTCGCCGATCTCGGGGGCCGTCTCTGGGCGGTTAATGCAGCCACCGGGCGTGCGCTGGGAAGCGTGCAAACCGATCTAACATACAACGTTGGTTCTCCGATCATGCTCAATGAGTCGGTCGTGGTCGGCTCGACTGAGGGCTCCGTCATCGCAATTCCGGCGGATGCAATTCGGGCTTCCCGCGCGATTCCCGGCGTTACGACCTCACCAGGATTGGGTTCACCATGGTACGTCGCGCTCGCGGTCCTCATCATTGCGTCGATTATTGCGGGGTTACTTCTCGTGCGTCAAAGGCTCGAACGCGCTTGGCGGCCAACCTTAAAATCGTTCCCCGGTCGATAATGCCGGTACTGCGCGAGGACGAAGCGCGCGATCCGTTTAGATTAATCGGCTGATATTGCGATACGGTTAGGCGATGGAATTATCCGCTGGAGGTTTATTTCGCGGCCCGGCGCCTATTCGCGCGAAAGCGCCCCATTAGCGCGTAGCCATACCAATGCAGATATCGCGGCAACCACTTCCAAAGTCGAAATTTGGATGTTCCGACCGAGCGATCAGTCCAAGTCGCCGGCAGTTCGCCAACGCGCCAGCCCGCCAGCCAGGCCTTAATGACGATTTCCATGCTGATTTCGAAGCCGCCGCTTCCCTCGATGTTCAGGGAACGCAGGCACGACGTTCGGTAGGCTTTAAAGGCGTTAGTAGCGTCGTGCGTCGGCAGGCCGGCGCACCAGTAAAGTGATATTCCCGCTGCGCGCGAGAGTATGCGCTTGAGTAACGGGCCGCCGTACTGTCGACCTCCACGCATGTAGCGCGATCCACAGACGACGTCGTCTCCCGATTGGATGCGAGCGTACATTTGGTCGACGAGCGTCAGGTCGTCCGACAAGTCGGCCATGACTACGACGATCGCGTCGCCGGCGGCAGCCTCGAAGCCGGCCCGGAGCGCGTTCGCCGGCCCTGGACCGCGTTCGTTCTTGACCAGTCGAAGGTTCCAGGGCAGGCGATGCTTCTGTTTGAGCGCCTCCGCGACCGTCGGATCGTCCTCTGCGTCGTACACGACGATCGCCTCGGCATTGCTTTTAATCTCGCGTGCGAGCGCATCGAATAGCTGCGGAATGTTGCCGGCCTCGTCGCGGACTGGAATTACGATGCTTAGCAACTAGCCGTTATTGTTCATCACGATAAGGAACTGCTTTCCGAAGAACCTCCACAGCAACGGCGCGCGCAGATAAAGGCTGACCAAGAAGAGCGGGACGTTCCGCGGATTGTCGCCGGACATCGTGTAGGGGAGAAATCGATCGACGACGAGTTGCCGGGAAAAGCCCGCCATCTCCATCGCTTCGACGAGCGAACGGTCACTGAGCGCGATGTGATGATCGACGAAGTCCCAATAGGCGCCGGGGATGTAACGGACGTTTGGCCCGATGGCGATCAGGGTGCCGCCGGGCCGCAGCGCGAGCCGCGCTTGTTCGAGGGTCGCATGAAGCGCGCGTTTGGTTTCCAGGTGCTCGAAAAAGTTGGATGTAAAAATAACGTCGATCGACGCCGCGGTAAGCGGCCACGGTTGCGAGGAGTCCCCCTCGATAAACTCGACGTCGGGGGCGAGCCTCAAACGCGCGTCGGGATTGGCATCCATCGCATAGCGTTTCGTCGCGCGTATGTTGTTGATGAACTCTCCGTATCCGCATCCGAGATCGAGAACGCTGGCGCTGGGGGCGACGAACTTCTGAAACGTCTCGCGCACGAGCACCTTCCAGACTCGATCCCGATAACGTTCTCTTCCCGCGAATCGGTTTTCGTAGATCAGCTGCTCGCGCGTCACGCTCCGGTCTCCCGGCCGTCTCTGAACGTGAAGTAGCGGTGCCCGAGGAAGCTCACCGGCAGTTGAACGAAGATTGCGAGCAGCTTTGCAGCGATTGGGACCAGGTGCAGGTTGAGAACCGAGACCTCGACGACGGCTTGCGTGACCACGAACGAGGCAAGTAGAACCGTAACGTAAGCGGATAGTTGATACGTGTTCGGCGCTCCAGGCACGCGAAACGTCCAGAGCTTGTTGAGCGTGAAATGGACGACCGTGGCCAGGACGAAGGCGACCGTGGTCGTCAGCGGCAGAAAGACGTGCATCGTTACTAGGGCTTGAAACGCGGCGAGGTCAACGGAAACCACGACGGCTCCGATAGAGACGTAGCGGATGAGGTAGTCGAGATTCCTCGTGCCGGAAGCCGACCTCTTCAACAGCGAGACCATGGGATGCAGCTCCGCCCTCCTGACGGCCAATTTCGACAACCAGGGCCCGCAACATTTAGGGACCGCTGACTGGAGCGTCACCCAGGAATAGGCGCCGATGCCGACAGAAATCGAGCCGTGGCCTCAGCGTTATGCGGAGGTGTGCGACGTTTGGAGGCAAGGGTATGGCGACCCTCGAGCAGGCAGAGCGATCCGGGGGCGGGGCGGCGCCTCCTAGCGAGTTCGACGTCGTGGTTGTCGGGGGGTTCGGGCACGTGGGGCTGCCGCTGGCGGTCTCATTGGCCAATAGCGGACTGCAGGTTTGCGCTCTGGACATCCGGGCCGAGGTGGCCGAGCAAATCGCTAGCGGCATCGTTCCGTTCATGGAAGAGGGTTGCGAGGCGGCGCTGCGAGCGGCACTCGATGCGGGGACCTTTCATATCAGCTTGGACGAAGGCGTAATTTCGCAGACCGACGTCGTGATCGTGGTGATCGGGACACCCATCGACCGCCACTTGAACCCCGAATTCGACCCGATGTGGGCGGTACTCGACTCGATCGCGGAACACCTGATCGACGGTCAGCTCGTGGTGCTGCGCAGCACCGTGTATCCAGGGACCACGGAACGGCTCAACCGCAGTCTTTTCGAAAAGGGCAAGCGCGTTGACGTGGCCTTCTGCCCGGAACGGATTGCGGAAGGCCATGCAATGACGGGAACTTCGCTCCCTGCCGCAGCTCGTTTCGGCGTGTTCCGAATCGGGCTTGCGGCGGTGCCGCGAGCTGTTCGGCTCTTTGACCGCCGACATCGTCGAACTGGAGCCCTTGGAAGCCGAGCTCGCAAAGCTCTTTTCGAACACCTGGCGTTACACGTTGTTTGCCGCCGCTAATCAGTTCTTCGTGCTTGCGAACGATCAGGGCGTAGACTTCCACCGGATTCACCATGCCATGACCTGGAACTATCCTCGGCTGAAGGACATCCCGAAACCGGGCTTTGCTGCGGGCCCGTGTCTGTTAAAGGATGCCATGCAGCTTGCAGCGTTCAACAACCATCGGTTTTCACTCGGGCACGCGGCGATGCTTATCAACGAAGGTCTGCCGAACTACATCGTCGATCGTCTAAAGGCGCGTTTGGACCTAACGAAGCTAACGTGCGGGATCCTGGGCATGGCCTTCAAAGCAAATTGCGACGACAAGCGGGAATCTCTCTCGTATAAGCTGAGAAAGGTCTTGCGGTTCGAAAGCCGCAGCGTACTTTGCTCCGACGAACACATCCGCGATCCGGAGTTTGTCAGTGCCGCCGATTTGATCGATCGTTCGGACGTCATCATCGTCGGCGCGCCGCATCGCGAATACCATAGCCTCGTTCTGCCCGAGGGGAAGGTGGCGGTCGACGTCTGGAACATTTGGGGTCAGGGCTGCATCCTATGAAAAAAGTGTTGTGCTTAGGTGGAGCTGGTTTCATCGGGTCGTACGCCGTTCGAGAGTTGCTCGGCGCGGGTTATAGCGTCACGATCGTCGACAATTTCTCCAAATACGGCTACCTCAAGCACGATTTTTACGAGCACCCGCACTGTACCGTCGAGTCGAAGGACGTACGGACCATGTACCCTCGGAGTTCGCCGGGTACGACGTCGTGCTGTGCCTTGCCGCGCTGATCGGCGGAATTAAGTATTTCCATCGAATTCCGTATCGGATTGCCCGGGACAACACTGAGATTCTGGCTCACGCGATCGACGCGACCTTGGCTGCGGCGCCGGAAGCGCTGTTCGTCTACTTTTCTTCCTCGATGGTGTACGAACGGATGGATCGTCCCGTTACGGAAGCTGACGCGCTGCAGCAGCCGGTTCCGATCACGAATTATGGCATGCAGAAGCTGTTCGGTGAGTTCATGACACGCGGGGCGCACGCAGAGTTCGGGTTGCAATATTTGATCGTGCGGCCCTTCAACGCGGTCGGGAGCGGTGAGCTGCCGGACGTTCGGCGAGACGGCAGCGTGGACTTCGGCATGGCGCACGTTATCCCGGACTTCGTCTATAAGGCTTTGATCAAGCAGACCCCGTTCGAAATATTCGGCGACGGGGAGCAGGTGCGGACTTTTACCCACGCGCGTGACATCGCGATGGCGCTACGGGTCATGCTCGACCGAGAACTTCGTAACGACGATTACAATATCTGTGGAGATAGCACGGAGAAGATTTCAGATCTTGCCAAGAAGATCTGGGCGCGAGTTAATAAAGGGAGCGCCCTGCCGCCGGTCAAGCGGATGCCGGTGCCGCCGGCCGATGTTCGCTTTCGTATCGGCGTCTCGGAGAAGCTGCGCTCCGTTACCGACTGGGAGCCGAAATACGGGATTGACGAGATTATCGACGACACGCGGCAATTCGTGTCCTCCGCGCTGGCGATTCCCGGGTCAAGGCTAGAAGGCGGCCTCCGCGGGTAGTCCCTGGACTCACACACTTTCTACTGTGAGGGTGCTGTCGCTGTTGACGCCCTCAGCCCCTTGATAGCATGCAGGGGTAGCTAGAATTGGCTAGGTTGCAAGAGAGGGTGAGTTCATGGGTGAACGCCACTTAGAACGCGGGCAGGTTTTACCACTTGTCGCGATTTGTCTCGTTGTTTTGTTGGGTTTCGCGGGAATGGCCGTCGACGTCGGCTACCTCCAGTACGAACAGCGTCAGCAGCAGTCGGCGGCGGATGCCGGGGCCCTTGCCGGCGCCGGGTACCTCCTTAAGGCCGGAGGATGCACCGGCATAGTCCCCGGGCTAAACAATGCCGTGAACGCCGATGTCGCCCGCAATGGCTATACGGACGGTTCGGGTGGAGTCGGCGTCACCCCGACGCATCCGGTTCCGACCGGTCCGTTTGCAGGCGATCCGTGCGCCGTCAAGGTTCAGGTGTTTTCACCGCACCCAACGTTTTTCGCGCAGCTCTTCGGTATGGCGGGTGAACGAAACGACTGAGGCGACCGCGACGATCTCTTCCAACAGCAACGGTTGCGCCTACTACCTCGATCCAAACCATCAGACGAAGTTTGACGGCCCGAACGTCTCGGCTCCAGGCTGCAGCATCTATACGAATAACAACCCGTTCAGCGTGAAGGGCGGACCCCAAGTGACCGTCGCCGGGCTGGGGTATTCGCAGGGCTTTACGGACAGCGGCGGCACCAAGTATACCGAGGCTTCGCCGGTCAAGGTGCCGCCAGTCTCCGATCCTTGCCCGGAGATCCCCGGGTGCGCGGCCCTCGCCAACAACCCGCCGGCGAACTCCCCTTGCCCGAGTCACGCGGCGAACAGCGCCGGCGTACTCAATCCCGGCTGCTACCTGACGGACTTTAACGTCAGCGGAAACGTGACGATGATGCCCGGCACCTACGTTATCAACGGCCAGTCGCCCACCATGCACGGAAACCTTACCGGATCCGGGGTGACGATCTACGTTACTGCTACCGGCGCTATGCCAGGCACGTCCAACGGCTCCACCATTACGCTGTCGCCGCCGACCAGCGGGCCGTACTCCCAGGTCGTCTTTTACCAAGTGCCGAGCAACACGAACACTCAGGTATTCAACGGCACGGCGGTTTCGTTGAACGGGCTCGTCTACGCTCCCGGAATGAACGACGTGACGTACAACGGTCAGCAACGGGCGTACATGGTTCTCGTGCTCGGATCGGTGACGTACAATGGAAACAGCACCAACATCAACTACGTCGCTCCCGACCCCGGGTCAATCGCTGATCCAGAACGCGGTTCTGGCCGAATAAGTTCGCCGTACCCGCGCTCGACTATAGAGCGAGTACGTCAAGACCTGGCGGCGAGCGTAGTCGGCCAACAGCCGTCCGGCGTGAAGTAATCAACGCGGAAATGGCCCGGTAATTTCGGCTACGCGGTGGCGTCGCGAGTCGATCGGGCTTCCAAGGACGCCTTACCTACTAAGGCGACCGCGGCCGACGCAAAGACGATCAAGCCGATCCAGGTGGGTAAGCGCAGGAGCCACATAGCCAGCCGATTGGTGGAGTTCCCGAGTACCAGGGTACGCCAGCTCGCCTCGGCAAGGCGCGGATCGATGGGCGGTCGCGCGACCGCGTGCGCGATCACGTGCGGCGGCGTGTGAAGCGAGATGAAGAACAGGCCGACGATGACGACAAGGGATGCTAGCGCGGATACGAGTGCCCGCGTCCGATCTCTTCCCCCGAGCACGTAGACGAGAATCGCCACCGGGAATAACGGCGCCAAGAACGAGGCGGCTGACGTGGCGAGCATCCACGGAACCGCCAGCAGAACTAACGTGAAGAGCAGCAGCGTTCGGTGACGGTGCGCGCGCGCGAAGAGCAGCAGACACGCGGGGGCGGCGACCGCGATTTCCCCGGTGTGCACGAACGACCCGCCCAGGAGCCCAAACGCCGGCGGCACGAGTAGCGCGAAGGCCGGATCGTGGTAGTCCCGTGCGAGCCGTACGCCGACGTAGATGCCGACGCACAGCGCGACGACATAGGAAACGGCTCCGACGAGGACGGCGTGCGCGTCGGAGACGCCGAGCGCGGCAACGACCGTCGAGAGGCTGTACTGGTTGTCGCGCGAGACCTCCGAAAGCGCGTGGGCCGGTAGCACGACGGTGACGTAGGCGAGGTTGCGGGCTAACCCGCCGGCGGCGAGCGAGCCCACGGCGAACAAGGCCGCCAGCCAGCACGAGGATCAAACGGATGGGCGGGAAGCGAATGAACGCGGCGAGCAGCGGCCGGCAGCGCGAGTTGCGGTTCGACCATCGCAACGGCGATCGCCAGTGCTGCAAGCTGCAGATACCCCAACTGCGCGCAGAGCGCGGCGACGAGCAACGCCGCGATGCCGACCGTTACCATATTGCCGCTCCAGAACGACGTCAGACAAAGCGATAGCGCCAGAACCGCCCAGGCGATCAGAAACGGCTGACGGGTCACGCGAGCCAACGCGAGTGCCGCCGCGAGAAGGCAGCCTGACAGAATTGCCCACCACGCCACGGCCGCCGCGCCAAACGGCAGGAGCGTCAGCGGATAGAGCATCGCGAGAACGTAGGGTGGATACGGCGCCGGGACCGTGACATTTGCAGGCGCGCGATAGTAGGGCGGCGACGGGAGTGCTCTCGCACGCGTGCAGCGGCTCGGCAAAGTATGGATTGACATGGTGGCTAGCGGCCGATGCCGCGCAATAGTAGGCCCGAAAATCGACGTTCAGCCAGCCCGCTGTGCGGTCGCCGTAGAACTGACCGGCGAGCGGCAGCGCAGTGCCAACGATTGCGATCACCCAAGCTATGGCGCGATTTCGGGTTCACGAAATCGCGCCGTCTCGGGCGGCTCGGGAGCGCGGTGCCTTGGCCTCCGCAACCGCGAGGCCCAGCAGTAGCGCAAGACCAGCCCACGTGGGGATTCGCACGAGCCAAGCTCCGGCGGATCCCGAAGAACTCCTACTCGTAAATTCGCTCCACGAAGCCTCCGCAAGGCCGGAGTCGATCGGGGCTGCGTGCATGTGCGGCGCGTGTCCCTGGTTAAGCGTGAGTGCGCGATTCAGCCCGATCAGGAGCGCGCACGTCGCAACGGCTGCGACCAAGACGGCGCGGAGGCTGCCGCCCCAATATCGCCATGCCATATACCCGATCGGGAATGCCGGAGCGAGGCCGAGCGCCGGCGACCAAGCCGCGATCCAGGGAACCGACAGCAGCATCACCGCGATGACGGTAAGTGAGCGTCGTAGCGCGTTCGTATAGGTAAGCAGTAGGATTGCAGCCGGTAACGCTGCGGCGATTTGCGTCACGTGAACGAACGTCCCGCCGAAAACGGCGAATGCTGGCGGCATGCAAGCCAGAAAGGCGGGGTTTCGGGTTTTCGTGGCGGCCCATCCCGCGACGACCGTGCCGATTGCAAGCATCGCGGCATACCACAGCGACCCTGCGCGAATGGCGATCGATGCACTCGCGCCAAGCCAAACGAGAACCGACGTTAAACTGAATTGCGTGTCTCGTGCGGCTTCGGATAGTGCGTGCGCGGGGAGAACGCTTGTAAAATATTCGAGATTAGCGGCCGGTCCTAGCGCGATAAGGGATATGGAGGCGAACGCCACGGCTGCGGCGACAAGCGTGACACGGGTGGCCGGCGCCCATATGGCGAGCGAGAGGCAGACGGGGAGGCCCAGGTGCGGCTCCGCCATCGCTACCGCCGCGGCAACGGCGGCCGCGGTCCATCGGCCGAGCCAAGCGAAGTAAGCCGATGCACAGATGGCCGCGATGACGATCGGCACGATTTCTCCAAACGGTAGCGACGCCGCCCCCAAGGAAAGCGCAAATGCCGCAGTCGGCACCGGCCACGGGACCGCCGCAAATCGGCTCAGGGCCAAAACACTTCCGACGCAGGCCAACAGCAGAAGGACGATCCACGCTGCTGCCGCGACCGCCGGGCGCAATGCAGAAAGCGGCGCCAAGCGCGCCGATCGCATACCCGGGCAGCGGAGCGGGTACGGTGACCCCTGGATTCGCTGTAAAGAAGGCTTGTGGGCCGAGAGTTACTTCACACGAGCGGAGCGGTTCCGTCCGGTAGGGATCGGCACCCTCCGACGCGACTCGCGCCGCGCAGTAGAAGGCGTGAAAGTCGCCTAGCAGAAAGCCGGCGCGGGCTACGAGCGCGGTTTGAGCGGCGACCGCGAGCACCGTTAAGAGCGCGAAGATCGCGGTCGCGAGAAAACCGCGCATCTGCGGCTACGCCGAGGTCGAGAGACGCGCGTCTGCTTGCGGCGACTGTTTCTTCGCAGCTTGAATCGGCGTGATGTGGTGAAGTCGAGCCCGCTGGGCGAGCTGCGCGAACACTCTCTGAGCGGCTTCGCTCTCGGGCTTGAGTTCGGTGACGCGGCGGGCGTGGTTGGCAGCGGCTCCGTAGTCGCCGAGTTCCGCACCGATCTCGGCAAGCCGTTCCAGCACTTCCAGGTTTCGTTCGTCTGAGTGCGCCGGCTTCGCCAACAAACCATGGCTCGGGAGCCTCACCCAGGAGCAGGCTGCCGGCATAGAGTTGCTCAGCCGTGCGGTAGTGCGCGTAGGCGGACCTTGGCTCGTTGCGCTGGTACTGGGCGTCGCCGTCATTGGCGTGCGCAACGAACCGGCGCACGTCGACGATCACGTTATTGAGGTTGAGCGACACGTCACCGTCGGCGAGAAAGTAGTTGTCGACTTCGTCGGTCCCAACGATATTCGCGATTGCCTTGCGGATGTTACAACAAGCGGTGCGCAGGCTCTGGGCGACGAGATGCTTTTCGGCATTCGGCCAAAATGTCGCAGCGAGGTCGGTGCGGCTCACGCTGCCTTCGCGCGAGAGCGCGACGAACTTGAAGATCTGCTGGTCGCGGCGGCGTACCCATTCGATCGGATGTTGGTCGATGTCGGCTTGGAAGCGCCCGAACATGCGCACGTGCAGCGGCAACGTGCTGCGGTACCGCGACGGAGTCGAGTGATGCGACGCACGCAGCCGCGTGAGCGCGCGCAATGTGTGATAGCCGCGGGCGTCGTGTATGACGAAGAGGCCTTCCATCTCGAGCGCTTCGAGTTTTTGCGCGTCGCGACAGGCCGAACCGGCCATCAACTGGCGCACGAGGGCCGCTTCGCTTTCCGGCGCGTTCTCCAGTGCGGCTGAAACGTATTCGTTGAAGAAGTGACCGTAGCGATTTCGCCAGTTTTCGAGAGCCTCTGAGAGGTCGCAGCCGTCTTCGGCGGCCTTGCGAATGGCGCCGCTCACGACTACCGGCCATCCGTCGCTTGCCTCGAGCAGTTTGCCGACGTCGGTGTTGGCGTACGCAACGTTGCAGGCTTCCGCCAGATGGCGCACTTCGGTGCTGTCGAAGGCGAGACGCTCGGCGTCGCAGAGCGTCGCCATGCCATGCGCGACGAGGCGGCCGACCTCGAGGGTCGCGCGCGAGCGGCCGGCAAACAGCAGCGAGACGCCTTCGGGCAAATCCTCGATCAGCCGCGAGACCGCCGAAACGCCGTCGGCATCGAGCGCACCGTTGCAGTCGAGCGCTAGCTCGACCGGTGCACAGGCGGCCAGCGTGCGAATGACCTCCTCATGGCTGGTGCAGACGACCTCGCCGAGCTCGCATTCGGCCTGAACTGACGCCCCGATCGCGGCCCAGACGTCGGGGGCCGTCGCGCCGAGGCGGAGGTTGCAGTATAGTCCTTTGGGCCCGGCGTGGCGCAAATAGCTAATAATGGCGGTCGTCTTGCCGAAGCCCGCCGGCGCGATCAATAGCCGAACTGGAACGCTGCTAAAGCGCCCGATCCAGTCCTCCAAACGGGGCCGCCGGATGACCGACGGCGCCAAACGCGGAGCATAGGAAATCATAGACTGTTTTTAGGGCCCATCCTTACCCGCCGGAACCCATGATACCCCGTTGGTTGGTTGGAAGGCAATAGGGCGGTCCTGGGCTCGCTTCCATGGGGTTCGCCGCGGCGGCGTTTCCTCCATTCTTCATCCTTTACTGAACGGATGAAGGGTGGGTCAAGTTCTGATGCTCAGCTATTCGGGTGCCCCTCGATTGGGTTAGGAGCGTCCATAATCCCCAGTAGACCAAGGCCAGGCCAAGATATGTGAGGAGGTGTGCGGGAAGCCAGAACCAGCGCGGGAGGATAGGATCTTTGCCAGAGGTACCATCCTACGTCGGCCATCGCATCGGCGGGAATGGCGGGAATCGACACGGTCGCCACGTGGACGGGGACGTACAAGGAATAGAGCGTCAGCGCGACGGCGATCGCGAGGCCGGCCGTCCGGCCCCAAGCCAGGCGATCTTACGGTACCTGAGGATGGCTACCGCAACAGCTCCCGCCACGACCCCAAGTTTGGTGCCAAAGAGCCACTCCCAGGGGGTGGCGAGCAGAGAGACCCCCAGCCAAGCGAGCCTCGTATTGAGTCGCACGGCGAGCACGAACGCCAGGGGAAGTGCGCCGGCAAGTTCGGTTTGGTGAATGAACGTCCCGCCAGTCACGGCGCAAGTCAGCGGCACGAGAATCGAGCTACCTGGAATCTCGTCGCGCAGTAACCGCGCAAGGATCACTCCCGCGACCAGAAAGGCGGCGTACTGGGCGCTTCCGACCGCGAGCGCGACCGGGTTCGAAAGCCCGACGATGTGCAGAAGCGCGCTGAGGCTATACTGCCCGTACATCCCGAGTTCGGAGGCAGCGTGCGCGGGCAGAACGACGCGCAGATACTCGAGGTTGAGGTGCGGTCCGCCAGCAGCGAGTGATAACAGGACGATCGTCGCCGCAACGAGTGCCAGGCGTAGCCGCATCGGCGGAACGAGCACGAAAGTCGCAATGATCGGCCCAGCTGCCAGGTGCGGCTGGACGGCCGCAAAACCAAGCGACACGGCCGCGCCCGTCCAACGCCCCGGGCGAGCATGGCGGCGGCGAGGGCTAGAAGCGCAAGCGGTATCGGCGGAAGGGCGCCGTTCAGAGCTGGCTCCACTAGGAGCGAAGACGCCGCACATATGCCGACGAGCCAGAATGGGCAGGCCGGGTAGGTCAACGATCGGCAAACGCGAACGTCATCGCCGCAGCCACGATGAGCAGTACCCAGACTAGATTCGCACGCGCGAAGGAGAGTTTCGTGAGCGGTAGCAGAACGGCAAATGCGTAGGGTGGCAGCGGCGCCGGTACGACTCCATTACTCGGCAGTTCGGTAAGCTGAGCCTCGCATGATCGGAGCGGTTCGTATCGGTACGGATCGGCTCCAGTTGAGAGCACGCGCGCGGCGCAATAGAACGAGCGAAAATCGAAACGCCCAAGCCACAGGCGCGATGGATCGCGGATGGCCATGAGCGCGACGACCATGCCGAGCAAAAGCAGCGCGATGCGAAGCGCCCGCATTGCGAAGGGGTTACTACGGCGCTTACGCCGATACCTAGCGTCCGCAGTGGGACTCAAACGGTGAGCAAGCGAAAGAGGGTGTCGTGAACGATAGGTTTCGCCTATTTCTCGCGAGTTTTCTCATGCTCTTTGTGGAGCTGGCCCTAATCCGTTGGTTGGGGTCGAACGTCATTTATCTATCGTACTTTTCGAACTTCGTTCTGATGGGCAGCTTTCTCGGCATCGGACTTGGCTTTCTGCAAGCCAATAGTCGCGCCGACTTATTTCGGTGGGCGATTGTAGCTCTGACCTTTCTAGTTGCTTTCACACTCATTTTTCCGGTGACCATCGATCGCTCTGGGGCCGATCTGCTCTACTTCGGAACCGTGTTCGGGGGCCTTCCGATGTGGCTGACGCTGCCAGCGATTTTCATCGCCACGGCATTTGTCATGGGTGCTATAGCGCAGGGAGTCGCCCGAGCGTTTGCAAGATTCAAGCCACTCGAGGCGTACCGCCTCGACATACTTGGAAGCCTGGCTGGGATCGCCGCGTTCGCGATCATATCGTTCGTTGGCGCACCCCCTGTGGTTTGGGGACTAGTGGCGTCAGTGACCTTTCTGGTCCTTTATATTCCATCGCTGCGGCTTATTCAGGTCGTTGCTGCGCTTGGATTACTCGTGATGCTCGGGCAGGAATCGATGCAGCCCGGCACTAGTTGGTCGCCCTACTATAAAATTCGCGTATTCCCCATTGTACCGGGTGCGATGGGGTTGATGGTTAATGGCGTTCCTCATCAGATTATTGAATCGGTCGCTATGCGGCGAGAGACTGAACCGATCTATTTTGCACCGTACTCGAGGATTCGCACGAACCCACTGCGAGACGTGCTTGTGGTAGGGGCGGGAAACGGATCAGACGTCGCAATCGCTCTCGCCGCTGGCGCAAAACATGTTCGAACGCGGTAGAGATCGACCCGCGGATCTATCAGATAGGATATCGGTTGAACCCGGATCGGCCTTACGAAGATCCGCGTGTCACCATCCACGTCGACGACGGGCGCGCTTTTCTGGAGCAGTCACGCAAACGTTACGACTTGATTTTGTTCGCGTTGCCCGACTCGCTGGCTCTGATCTCGGGGCAGTCATCATTGCGGCTCGAGAGTTACCTGTTTACGGTAGAAGCGGCGCGGTCGGTACGCGCGCACCTCAGCCCGCGCGGGGCCTTTGGGATGTACAACTTTTACCGCGAGGACTGGCTGGTGGACCGGTACGCCCTTACGCTGAAGGTTGCGTTCGGCCACGCGCCATGCGTCAACACAGTTGGCTGGGCGGGGCGATTTGCAGTGCTAGTAGTGGGGCGCCAAGTTAACGACGTGGCCTGTCGCCGGATTTGGATCCCCGGACCACGAGCCGTACCTGAGCCTGCGAATGACGATCATCCCTTTCCCTACCTGCGTTCTCGCTCGATACCGCCGTTGTATCTGAGCACCATTGGGTTGCTCCTGCTGGTTTCCCTAATTGCCGTTCGGCTTGCAGGCGGGCCGCTGAAACAAATGCGCAGCTACACGGACCTCTTCTTCATGGGTGCCGCGTTCCTTTTGTTAGAGACAAAAAACGTTGTACAGTTTGCATTGCTTTTTGGAACGACTTGGCTCGTCAATGCGCTCGTATTCCTTGGAATTTTGCTAGCCGTTTTGCTAGCGATCGAACTGGCTCAACGCGTGACATTTCGAAAGCCGGAGTTTCTCTACATCGCTCTGTTGGCGAGCCTTATCGTGGCCTGGAATGTGCCACAGGACAGTCTTCTTTCGCTGAACGCTCCACTGCGATTCGTCGCTGCCGCGGCCCTCGCGTTTGCTCCGATTTTCTTAGCGAACTTGATCTTTGCGCAGCGTTTCCGACAGGCTGAGTCGTCAACGGCAGCCTTTGCGGCAAACCTACTGGGAGCGATGGTTGGCGGAATTTTAGAATACTCCAGTCTGCTGTTCGGATACAGGGCGTTGCTGATACTCGTGGCTGTGCTGTACGGTTGCGCGTTTGTCTTCGGTAGAAAGAATCTTTCGGTCAACGCCGCGGAAGTCACAAGGCCGATCGGGCCACTGACTGCGATCGATCCATAACTCGACTCGGGCATTATCGGGCTCCTGAGCGTGCGTCGCTCCGGGACTGCAAGTATTGGCTAGTGAGCCACCAGAGCGCTCCTCCGATACAGATGATTGCGAGACTATGAGCACCGTGCGGTGTTACCATCCCGATCGAGGCAACGAGGTAGGTTGCGACCACGGCTCGAGTGCGCCAAGGCTCGGTGATTCGGGTCATGGCAAAGAAGACGGCGGGCAGGAGCAAGGTGGCCTCATACGGCCAAGCGTATGGGCTAGAGGCGACGCCGACGAGGATTGCCATACTTCCGGCTTCAGTGATCGGCGAGCGGACAAGAGGCAGTATTGAAATGGCGATCAGTGCGAGCCCGCTTCCAAAAGCAACGATGCTCGGAACGCCAATTGCCAATAGTAAGGTAGGGAGGGTAAAGGCCTTCCAGTATCCCGATGGAACGCCGGTGATGTAATACGCATGTGCAGTGCGCGCATACGTCGCGGGCCACTGCCAGTCACCGTGAGTGGCTAGTATGCTTAGCACGTACCAGCCGATGGAGCACACTATCACTATTGCGAGAGCGCGCCAGCTTCTACGCAGGCACAACAGCAGGATAAGTGGTAAGGCCTCCGTGGGCTTGAACAAAAGAAGCCCAATCGCGAGGCCGGCGAACAGTTGACGCTCTTTGGCCAGCGCCAATATCGCTAGCAGCGAAAGCACAAGGCCAAGCCCTGTGTTCTGCCCAACTTCGATAGCGCTCAGCACTGGACCCCAAGCAAAAACGCAAACAATCGCAAACCACAGAGGAAATCCATAAACCCGGCTGGCTATCCACGCCGCAAGCGCGAAAAGCAGCACCATCGCCAGCTCTTCAGCTACAAGAGCGCTTATGAGTGGCAGATGCGCGAGGGGAACGTAGATCCACGCAAAACCAGGCAGGTAGACAAAAGGTAGTGCGCTCAAGTGATGGGCGGTTTGCCACGCATAGTGTTCGTTCACGTTTGCGAGGGCCGTCGTACCAACCGTTGCCCCAGCCGACCAGAAGTAACCAAGGTCGCCGACATAGGCTACGTCGATAAACCATCGCCTGTTAAATATACAAGGGAGAGATGCAATTACGGCTAGGAGCGCGCCATACATTATGACGCGCTCCTGCGACAACCGAAGTGGAGCCACGCGGCGAATGACCTTCTCCCGAGGGATCTGACGGTGTAAGCAGGTTACTCATCCTTGAAGACCACGAAGCCACCCACTGCCGGAGCCACGAGACGAAACCATTTCAAATCCTAAACTGATTAACGAAGCTTTGGTCGCTCACCGACATGACTTAGTGTGTTAATCTTTCCGCACGGCGATAGAGTTTTAGTCCGTTAGCACGGTCAACGAGCACGTAATGTTGCGCGACGTACCGAGCGACCGGAGTAAAATTGCTAAGTTGAAACCGTGTGGGTATGGTCCACCACGCCACACTGTTGAACGGCCGCGAGGCATCCAGGAGATACTCGGGTTTGTTGCGCTCCAGGTCAGATACGTACCGCCTTATATAGTAGGCCTCGAACGGGCCAGGCCACATCTGAAATTGCGTAAAGGACTCTCTTGTCCCTGAAATCGTTTGCGTCAAAACGAACACCTCGGGATTCCAGCCCCAGACGGCCAGCGTAGCGCCGGTTGGGATTCGGCCGAGAAGTGCAGACTCAGTGGGTTTAGCGCCGATCGTCGTATCGCGTCGCGCCGGCAGTTCGCCCTGGAGCCCTCTCAGGAACGGGTTGCCGATCGTGATGGCAGCGCCGGCACTCAGCGTTACAAGCGCTGTGAGAAGAGACGACGCCAGGATACTCCCGAATTCGATCGACCGGCTAATCCCTACGTATAGAGCGAAAGCGCATCCGGCAAACGCGCAGAGAGGAAAAACAAGAAGTAACAAATGCTCACCCCACGGTTCGTTCGCTACGACCACGGCGTAGGCTGACGCTAACAGCGTCAACGCGACGGAGGCAAATGCTGCAAGGTTGGCAGGTCCTGATTCCAGGCCAACTGGTCGAACCCCGACCCCGAAAAAGGGCGGGCAGTAATAGGCTAGGGAGCGCAATGGTGAATGCTGTCTAGCAGCAGGAACGAAGGGTAGCCGAAGAGATTGATCGTTCCACGTTTGAGCGGAGGCGGCAGAACGGATTGCTTGACACACCAGAGTTGTTCCCGTATGTAGGAAATCAGGAAGTCGTTCCAGGCGCCAGACGCCAGCGACTGGAATCATAACTGTCGCCAGCGCTGCCAGAGCGCCGAAAACGAAGGCAGCGATGCTCGTCAACTTCTTAACGGGATCCGTGGCGCGCCAAAGGAGAACTCCTAGGGAAACCAGCCCAAGGGCGGCGGCTAGCGGCACCGACCTGGAGCTTGGCTAGCGGCATCGCGGCCGTAAGTGCGCCCGCCAAGGCGGCGTAAAGGAGCGGGAATCGGACAGCGCTCGTCGCTCATTACGGCGATCGTGAGGCCCAACAGGACACTCAAAAGTATTGGTATGGTCTCACTTGAGTAGTGAGTGAAGTCTTCCTGATAGGAAGCAGTCGCGAAGAAACACACCGCCGCGAGTGACGATATTCTCGCGGTAGGCTCGCCGAACAATCGCCTCATGGTTTCGTGTAGGGCGAATATGGCAACAAGCACCAACGCGATAGTCAGCGCCCTCGAAGTAGCGTACGAGAGTCCAAAACCGAAGAGGTGCGTCGCGGCTAAGGGCCAGACGTTGAACGGCCCGCTCGTCGTGGCGTCGAAATCTCGCCACGGCACGTGCCGCACGAGTGCCACGCGGGCCACAGCGATAAACATGGATTCGTCTGGATTGATCTGCCGGGCGAAGAGAATAGCCGGCCACCTCCAAGCAACAAGGGTGACTGCGGCAGTAGCAAAGAACACGAGCGCGACGGCTCATAAGCGCCCAGATGTGCCGCGGTTCGCGCACGGCAAGCGGCAAGAGCCCGACAAAAAGGTTGACTGCTAGCGTTGTAACGGCCAAAGCATAATACCCGGCGGTGCTAGGCACGTGCTCTGTCCCCAATCTCTGCTAGGCTACACGCATCGACGACGTTACCCCGGCAAGCATTTCCAACGTCGAAATTCAGCGAGCCTGCCATGGCGATCGCACCCAGGTGGCCGAGCAGCCGGTGCGCCTTCCCGCCATCGAGGCTTTGACCGAAGCGGCGAGTTTGGTAACGAGGAACGATGTTGCGAACGCAGTCTCGCGCGCTGACCTCTATCGCGCGTGAGGCTGCGCTCCGGGCGAAAAACATCCCAGACGTTGTCGCGAGAGAGATGCATTACTGTTGTGAGGATGGGTGCCTCCGCTGTCGCCTCGGGGACATAAACGTGTAACGGGACTGCGCCTGAAAAGCCGCTATATCAGCGGTGACAACGACGGCTCCCATGGGAAACGTACTGCGAGAAGTACCCCAGACTGCTCGTGCTGGATGCCGATTCTTCAGCTGCGAGGCCATTTGGCCGTTCTCGGGCCCTCCTGGCGCCCCGCATTCGACGCTGGACAAGAACTGTCCCGGCCAGACCGGAGAGCGCGTTGACGCATGGCTCGTCGATTACAACCACTGCGCCCGCATTCGTCGTTCAGCTACCCCACGCCAAAGAATTCGTTCCTGACCATTGCAGAACGGTGAACCGCACCTAAGCCCGGAGCTCGATCTTTGGCGCGGGCAAACTATCGCGACTAACGAAAGCGTAACTCGCGTTTCGCCCAATTTTTATGCCGCTAAGGGTCGAGTACCGTGAGATGCGCAAAACACGCCGGCAATGTCACCATGCCGCTGCGAGTTATCCTGGGCCGAGACGTAGGACTGCTGCTTCAGTCGGCACTCTGGCGCGCTGGGGCTAAGGCGGCGAGGCCCGGAGTTATGTCGCGGATAGGTGGAAATGTATTCTGACGGGGCATACCAGCTGGAACGAAAGAACCGAATACCGCTGAACCCGGGACGGCCCGCAGCTTCATGAATCGGTTGCGTCGTCGTGAGGCATTCTGACGCGGAATACTACCCACGCGGCGGCCCCTCCAACGATGACGATGAAAAGAGGGTTGAAGTGAATGAAAACGAGGAGCATCCACGTCGCGGACAAGACGTAGGCCAAGGCCAGAACGGGTGTTCGCCACGGTTCCCGTATGGTCGTGGCGGCCCAGTAGATTGCGGGCATTGCAAGGACGGCTTCGTACTGCCACGCGTGGCTGCTCGTAGCGAGGCCGATCAGTGGTGCCATGCTCGCGGATTCGACCCTTCCGGCTCTGGCCAGGAGCGGGATGACAGCAACCAAGAGCGCGATACCGATCACGTTCGCTATCAGGGGCTGTACGCCGAATCGGACAAGGAGCAACGGAAGGCTTACCGCCTTGTCGATGTTTCGCGCGGCGTCCGCGGCAAACGAATTGGAGATCGCGCGTAGCGAGTGGACCGGCCATTGCCAGTCACCTGCAGTCGCGGCGACGCTGGCAAGGTACCACGCAATCGGTGATCGCTAGAACGACGAAGGCCGCCGCCCATAGCTTGCGGGCGACGATTAACGCGAAGAATGGTATGGCGTCGGCCGGTTTGTAGAGCAACAGACCGACAATCGCCCCAAAAGCGGCTGGCCTGGCGCGGACAAAAAAGAGAACTGCCAGGATCGTAAGCAGCAGCGCGACGGGCGAAATTTGGCCCTGCAGTCCGGCGGTTATGCATGGCGACCAGGCAAGCATCATCAAAATGGCGATGCTCGGCTTGATGCCGTAGATGTGCGAGGCAATTACCGCAGCCGCGATGCAGGCCAGCACCATCAGCAGAGCATTAACGAAGAATCCGACGTCGGGCGGTAGCGCTGCAAGCGGCCAAAACGCCCAAGCTACTGCGGGCGGGTAGACAAAGGGAGCGGAGAGGACGTGATGCGCCAGCTGCCAGGCAGTGTGCCGGGACGGATTTAGGAGATCCGGCCGTCCCGACGGTGGCACCGGCCGCCCAGAAGGCCTGCCAATCGGTGTTAATCCAAAAGCCCGGTCCAGATCGCGCGAGCAACACGATGCTTGGCCCAGACCCAATAAGCGCTAGTGATATCCCGTAGAGCCAGATACGGTCGGGAGAAAGCCATCGCCGCGGCGGCGGCGCGGCCGGGTTCGTCACAGACAAGCCTCTAGCCGCCGGAAACGAGTAGCACGCCGCTGCTGCATCGTCCAAGTCGCGGTTTTCCCGCTCTGACTTTCACCAGCGGAGTATTTCCAGGGCATCCCAAGGAGACCCCCGCTAGGATGCTTGCCTGATAAAGAACGCCCGCTGACCACGGGCGTCAGCGGGCGTTCGGATTCTCAGACGAAGGAGACTTCGAATCCAGGGCTATTTTAGCACGGAGTGCCTGGTTGCGTCGCCTCCGGGTCCGAGGTTTGTTGGCGACAGTACGCCCCCTCGGCGTTTCAGTGGGATCCCTCGATCGAACCGCTCCGAAGGAGCCGCTCCCAATCGGACTGGTGTGCTTGGATGAAGCGCGCGAAATTTTGCAGGAGCGCATCGGTCGCTTCGGATTGGGTGCGGTCGATTTGGGCTTGCGGTTCTACGTCGGGGTCGCGCTGTTCGGCGCGCATCGTGTTGCCGCGGTAGAACATGTGGCCGTAGCAGTCGAAGATCGTCAGGGTTGTATCGACCGTGACGGTTTGATCCGTGATGCGCCACCGCCGGTGCGGCTCCACGAACCCGACCAGATGCTGGTCCGGCAGGTCGCAAGATTGACGGCGTCGCCCTTTACCGCAGTGAAAGCGATCGGCGCAATCGCCGCCAGGCCGCGTTCAAGCTCGGCGCTATAACGATCCAGGACCGGCTGCATGAGCGGCTGCTCCGCGACCGGTGCGACGTACCCAAACGACGCCTTCGTAGGTGCGTCCGTGGCGCCCGTCGTCAGGACGAGCACGAATGTCGCGGCAAAAAGCCCCGATGGTCCAAAAAGCCTATGATTCATGATTTTTTCACGCCCATGTGTAACCGTAGAGCCGAGAGCGATTGGCTTCCTAATAAAAACCTCCAACCTCCTTATTAGGGTGAGCAAGCAGCGACCGGAGACGGCTAAGGGTTCTCCGGTCGTTTTGCTTTTTCTTAGGCCGCTACACGGCGTGCAGCGCGAGCCGCGCGAGTCCCATGCCGGCGAACGCGGCCAGCACGCCGAGGAGCACGCTGCCGGCGCAATAGGCCAGGGCGAGGCCGCCGGCACCGTCGGAGATCAGCGTCAGCGTATCGAAGCTGAAGGTGGAAAAGGTCGTAAAGCCTCCAAGGATCCCCACCATCGTGAAGGCGCTCACTAACGGCGGGAGACCCGCGCTCGATTGCACGTACGCGGCGATGGCCCCGATGGCAAACGACCCGACGACGTTGATGGCCGCGGTGTGCCACGGAAAGCCCGGGCCCAGACGTTCGACCATGACGAGCGTGACGGCGTAACGGAGCATCGAGCCGAGAGCGCCGCCCGCGCCGACGGCGAGGAACGCGGCGAGCTTCACTTAGGCGCCCCGGCTTTGTAGGCGATCACCTCGACCTTTTCCATCGTCACCAACCCTTCGCCGACCATTGCATCGAGCGTCGGCAGAAAGGCGGCAATGCGCTCTTCGGAATCGACCAGTTCGATCACGATCGGCAGGTCGGAGGAAAGGTTGACGATCCGGGCGGCGTGCACGACCGAGTGAGCGCCAAAACCGAGGATTCCTTTGAAGACGGTCGCTCCGCCGAGCCCGGCCTTGCGCATCTCGTCCACAATCGCGACGTAGAGCGGTTGGCCTTTCCAGCGGTCCGACTCGCCCAGGAAGATCCGAACCAGTTTGGCCGTGCCTTCGGTCTTCATGGTTGAGACGTTCGATAGCCTGCGGGCAAGCCTTCGCGGTCGCGATGGAACATCGCTTGACCGTAGCTGCCAAATGGCAGTATGATTGTTGCCAGGAGGAAGAAATGGTCGAAGCCCGCGAGGTTGCATCGGTTCTTGGAGGAAGGGCCGGCCTGGGCCGCCAGGTGCGTAGTTTTACCGATTTGGCGGATGCGATCAAAGCCGGCCTGCCGAGCGCGACTATTCGCGAGTTGGTCTCGAAGGGATTGACCACGGCCAAGGAAATTTCGGAATCCGTCCGGATCCCGGAGCGAACGCTGATGCGGATTCAAACACGCGATCGGCTGCCGGTTGACGAAAGCGACAAAATCTATCGCCTCGCGTACCTCATTGCCATGGCAATCAAAAGCCTCGGGAACGACGATAAAGCCTACCTTTGGCTGCGTCGCGCGAACCGCGCGCTGGGCGGACGAACGCCGTTGAACTCGATCGGCACCGAGCCGGGCATCCGCGAAGTCGAGCGCGTGCTGGGACGGATTGAGTACGGCGGCGTGAGTTGAAGCTGTACCGTATAACCCGCCGCATTCACGTGACGACCCCTCTCGATGGTGAGGGGTCGCGTCTTTTTGGTGGACGCTGGACTTCGGTCGGCGTTGCGGTCGCGTATGCCTCGGCAACGTTGTCGCTGGCCGCGTTGGAATACCTCGTCCACGTCGATCCGGATATTCTGCCCGGCGACCTCGTGGCCGTCCACGTAACCGCCGAGGGCTGCACCGTCGAATCCTTCGATCTTGAAAGGTTGCCGGCGAACTGGCGGGAGTATCCAGCGCCGGCCGCACTGGCGCGGATCGGCGACGAGTGGGTGCGCTCCGGGAGGAGCGTTCTCCTGACCGTTCCCTCGGCTATTATCCCCGAAGAGCGCAACGTGTTGATCAATCCGCGCCATGAAGAAGCGCCTATGCTCAAGGTTTCGTCAACGGCGCCGTTCGCGCTCGATCGGCGGCTCTTCACCCGAAGGTCGGTCTAGCCGCCGCTCGATCGTCGGCTTCGTCGAGCCGGCGGAATTTGTAGACGGCGGCGGAGATACCCCAACTGGCGATCAGAACGCCGATGATGATAAAGCCAAGCGATCCGAAATTATCGCCGATCGTTCTGACCGAATTCCAGAGCCCGCCGGTGAGCCGAAGCTGCTGGGCGATGACGCTGGCAGCTTCGATCGCTCCAACGATCGACGCTACCAGCACGGACACGAGCGTTACGACCATGTTGTAGTACAGCTTGCGCATCGGCTTGACGAAGGCCCAGCCGTACGCCCCGAGCATGAGGATCCCATCGGTGGCATCCAGCAGCGACATCCCGGCCGTAAACAGCAGCGGGAAGATCAAAATGTCAAAGACCGGCAAGCCTTTTCCGGCTTCGACCGCGGCGATTCCGAGCAGACCGACCTCGGTGGCGGTGTCGAACCCGAGCCCGAAGAGCAAACCGATCGGGTACATCTTCCAACTGCGGTTGACCATCTTGAGCAGCGGCCGGAAGAAGCGCCCCATCAAGCCGCGCCGGTCGAGCAGCGCGTCGACGCCGTGGTTTTCGTAAGGCTCGCCCCGCTGCAGCTCGCGAGTAGGTGCCGAAGATGTCGAGCAAGACGGCGAGGTTGATGGCGGCGACCAACAAGAGAAACGCGGCCGACACCGACGTCCCGACGAGCGCGCCGACCCGCTGGAAGGCCGGCATTTCGCCCTTCACAAAGGCCGCGGCGATAGCGATCGCCACCGATAGTGCGACCACGACGGTCGAATGCCCGAGCGAGAAGTAGAGGCCGACGCCGATCGGCCGCTTTCCGTCGTGCATGAGCTTGCGCGTCACGTTGTCGATCGCCGAAATGTGGTCGGCGTCGACGGCGTGCCGCAGCCCGAACGTGTACGCCAGCAGCGCGGTGCCGAGCAGCATGGGCCGCGAAGAAAACGCCCAAAACGCGAGCACCCACGCGCCCGCGTTGAGCGCGATCAACCCCGCGTAGAGGCCGAAGATCCGCCCGCGAAGTCCTTGCGAGGCGCGCATCCATGCCGCGGCGAGCATCGTCAGCTTCCTAGCTCGGCGAGCACGCGGCGCGCGTCGTCGGCGTAGAACGGATGGAACTGCGGGTCGGCCGTGAGGGCCGCTTGCAGCCGGCGTCGCGCTTCGGCTCCGTGCCCGGTATGCCACGCGACGATCGCGCAGTGGTACTGGACCTCGGGGTCGGCGGTGCCGGTGCGCGCGGCGCGTTGCGCGTAGATGCGAGCCTGCGGCCAGCGCTGCAACGCGGCGAGCACCCAGGCCATCGTGTCGTCGGCGTAGATCTCGTTGCCGCGCTTGGCGATATCCGCGCGCGCTTCGGCGAGCGCGTCACCGAGATGCTCGTGGTGCTCGGCGTAGTACGTCGCGAGCAGCCGGTCGTTGACGCCTTGGGCGTTGAAGAGCCGCTGTTCGGCCCGAATCAAGGCGTCGGTCCGGTGCGCGCCGGCGGCGTCGCCGAGCGCACGTTGCGCGTCGGCTTGGTAGCCCAAGGCTTGCGGCAACGGATACAATTCCGCGCTGCGCTGAGCGGCTGCGAGGGCACGCGGCCAGTCGCGCCGTGCGCGATAAAACTTTGCCTGAAACAGCAGCGCCATAGCGTTGTCGGGATAGATGCGCAGCGCTTCGTCGAACTGCGAACTCGCTTCGACCGAATCGCCGGCCTCGAAAGCAAGCTGCGCTTCGCGCAGGTGGTACCAGGAGCGCGAGTAGGCCGGCACCTCGAGCATCCGGTCGACGATCGCGGCGGCCTCGGCCATTTCGACGCGCGCGCCGGCAAGGTTGCCCCGCAGCTCGTCGTCGCGAGCGCGAATCGACATCCACGTCGGATTCGGGTCAGCCTGTCGCGGGTGGGCGAGGATCTTCGTCGCCTCGCCGTAGCGCCCCAGCTCCATGAGAATCGACGCGGTTTGGGCGCGCGCGTTGTCGTCGAAGGGTTCGGCGCGGGTGGCGGCCCGTTCGGCCGCGAGCGCCGCCGGAAAACGATGGAAGGCGATCTCACCCGACGCGATCACGCCCAACGCCTGGACGTTTCCTTGCGGTTGCAACCGCAGCGATCGCGTTGCCGCCGCAATCGCGCGCGAGACGTCGTTCAGATCGCCCGATTCGCGAAAGCGTCCGAGGTATTCGCTGCCCAGCGTTCGCGCGGTAACCTGGTCGGTGGGATCCTCGCGGACTCTCGACTCGTAAAACGCGACCAGACGATTACGCTGCAGGTAGTCGGCGTACACCGGAGCGGGGGGTGCCACGCCGGCTTGCGCTTTATGCGCGGCGAACCACGGCCAGGCGGCACCGAGGGCGATCGCAGCCGCGCAGGTTGCGATCGCCGCAGGCGTTTTCACCGTTAGACCGGCGATTGGACGTAAGGGAACGTCGAGGTGTTGTTCTTGTCGTAGTTGACGTTGTCAGTGGTGAGGCACGGCGCCTCTTTATGGTCGTCGGGAATCAAGCCGAGCGCCGAGAGGGTGTTGCCGAACAACGCGCCGAGCGAAATGTCGATAACGTCGTCAGCGAGTCCGCGGCCGCCGAACTTGCTGCCGGTCGCGCCGCCGGTTTCGTAGCCGAGATACGATGCCGTGGTGACGTTCTGCGACAGATCGGCCTTCATGACGTTGGGATAGAGCACGGCCTGAAGCGTGGCGGCCGTCTGCGGGCTGCGGAATATCGACGCGAACGACTTGATTTGTCCCTTGAGCACCGGATCCGCGTACGGTTCGGAGCGGTTGGTTTTGTTGTGATCGGCGAACGCTTCGAACGCCTCTTTGACGGCGGGACGGGACAGCAGTTCGATCTGCTTGTACGCCGCCGTCACGGGCGGCGGCGCGCCGCTCGGATTGGGAGCCGGATTAAAGGTGGAAGTACCGCTGCAGCCGCCGATCACCGCACCGGCGAGCAGCATGCCGAGCAGGCCGAGCTTAAAACGGGTCGTCATGATGAGGTCTCCTTATTCCGACTGGCCGTCGGGCGTGGCGGTGGTCGCCCACAGGCCGATGACACCGGGCGTTCCGCCGGGTGGGGCGAGCAGTTTCTTGGGCATCTCGACGACGATCGAAATGACGTTGTACGGAACGAGCAAATCGTGAGGCTTGGCGATGACGCAGCCGTTCGATCCGGCGGTTCCGTAACTCACGCCGTTGAGAACGATCGGTTCGGAGGCCGACGCGAAGCGGAACGAGCTGGCAGTGGGAGGCGGCGGACTCGGCTGGTTGGCATAGTTGCGGTCCGGAACGATCTTGAAGAACTGCGCGAGATCGAAGAAGAACGGATCGCGGCGCGGACCTACGAAGACCTCGATGCCGTTGCTGAGCTTCGTCACTTTGCCGAACGGGAACGTTCCGGTTTTCCCTACGACGGTGTTGGTCGTTCCAACTTCGTTGGGCGCGGCTGGACCGTAAAGCGAGATCTGCTGCGACGTTCCAGTCGAATCGGCGGTGAACTGCAGCACGGTGTTTTCGGTAAACGAGCCGGAGGCGACGCCCTGGGTCGCGACCTTGAACTGGTAGAGCACGTTGGGATCGAGGGCAATTCCGGCGGTCATACCGCTGGGAATGAGCGGCCGGACGTCCATAATCATGGCGACCCTCGACGCATCGTGCGGGTCGGGAAAGGCGTAGACGTCGGTCACGTCCGCCAGCGGATTGGAAACGACCGTTGGCGAGTCTTGATGGTCGGATCCGCGGGCCGTTTTGAAGGAGTAGAGCGACAGCGAGAACGCCAGCAGAAAAACTGCTGCCATCGTTCCGATGGATCGAAGGGGTTTCATACGGGCTCCTTTATGACCAGGGGTGGAGTGGTAGAGCGGGTCCGAAAAAGATGCGTGACGAGCGCAAATGCGGCGACCAGCAGCAGCGTCGCTGCAACCGCGGCGAACTCGGAAATGCGAACGCCTTGCGCGGCGAGTCCCTGAGCGAGCATCGCGGCGCCGATGATCGAAATGATGCTCGCGGTGACGAACGGCGCGGCCCCGGCGACGCGGGCGAAGCCGGATTGCCGTTGCAGCCACGCCGAACCGCGCACGACCGCGACGCCGAGGCCGCTGAGGATCGTCGCCAGTCCGAGGCTGAAGATGACGATGAGGACGAGGCCGTAACCGACTCGATGCAGGTGCAGCGCGGTCAGCAGGACGACGATCGCGGCCGGACACGGCGCGATCCCGCCGCTCATGGCGGCGACCACGGCGCTGCGAAAGTGGAGCGGCGCCGATCCCGCCATGGCGTGCGAGTGCGGATCACCGTGTGCGTGGGCGCGAGCGTGTTCCCGATTTGCGGTCGTGCGCGCCCACGCCGTCGACAGGCTGCGTGCTCCGATCGCCGCGACGGCGACGCCGGAGACCAGCGTGATCCACGTAAACAGATATTCGGTCGCAAAGCCGGCGACGAAGAACAGGGCGAGACCGAGCAGCAGCACCGCGGCCGTGTGTGCGAACGTGAGCGAGACGGCCAGAATCAACGCTTGCTTGAACGTCGCCCGTGCGCCGACCAGCGTGAACGCCAGCAGCGCCTTGCCGTGACCGGGCTCGAGCCCGTGCAACGCCCCGAGTCCGAAGGCGGCCAGAATCGTGAGCAGCACAAGAAGCGGCGTTTGCCCGTTGCGAGCGAACAAATCGGATAACGCCGACGAGCGCACGATTGAGGCCGCACCAAAATCTTGCGGGCCGTCGCCGCTAACGCGAGCGTTCGCGACGCGGCCGTTCGCGCGCACGTCGAAGGTCGCGACGTCGTTTTGGCGGGGCGAACCGATCAGGGCGTTGGGATAGGCGCGCAACGCGTCGGTCGGATCGGTCAGGCCCGGCAGCACGATGTCTTTCCAGCCGATTCGGCGATCGGCATAAACCGAATCCCGCACCGAAATGCGCGCGTTCGGTGGAAGCGGCGCGTCGTAGTCGGCCGTCCAATAGAGGATCGGCAGACCACCAGCGCCCGAGCGCATGCGCGCCGACGTGCGTTCGAGGTGAAGCGGGAGGCCGGTTCCGTTCGCCTCGATCGCGAGTCCTTTGCCGACGCGGGCCGCCTCGGACCCTTGCCAGTCGCGCATGCGCTGCGGCGTCCATCCACCATCCGCGTGCATGATTTGAAAGGTGGGAATTTCGGCGATATCGAGCACGTAGTGGACGAGCAGCCGCCTTTCGCTCGGTTGCAAAGCGGCGAGATGATTGATCGTGAAGTTGCCCAGGGGATGCGCGGCCGCGGCGCCGGCGCTCAAAAATGTGAGCGCGCATAACCAGACATAGCACGCTGCTAAGCGACGCCTCATCGCACCAGCATCCCTTCGTTCCTCCGACGTACGGACGCGTTTTCACGTCCGTTGCCGCGTTAACGTTTCTGAATCAGCGTTGGATTGGGTGGCTTGTGAAATGAGTCGAACCGGCCTACGCCGGTCTGCGCTTGAGGGGCGTTACGCGAAGGCGGCGGTGGGGCGGCGAATCGTGCTGACTTTCCCGGACGTGCGTGAGTCGACACTGCGCAGTTTCGCGGTAATGCCGGCCGACAGATGTTGAAAGTCCGGGCGGCGCTCGAGCGATTCGAAGACCGGCAGACTGGGCAACAGCAACAACGCCGGCTCGCGCGCTTCGAATGCGCGCGTGAGATGGAGCATCGCTTCATCGGCGAGCCGGGCGCCGGCGCCGGCGAGGGCGAGATTCCATTCGGCCACGTAATGCGTGGTTTGCATTTCGCGCAGGCGTTCGTACAGCTCGCGGGCTTCGGCGTAGCGCTCGCAGCAGCCGTACGCGCGCGCGAGCAGCGCCAATCGGAAGCTCGCGTCGTCGGCCGGTTCTTCGGGTACCGTTTGCAAGTCGTTGGCGGCCAGACGCGGGCGCCGATCGAAAAGATAGGCTTGGGCGCGATACCGCCGCGCGAGCAGAAAACTCGGATCGGTCTGCAGGAGGCTGCCCATCCCGGCGATCGCTTTGCGGTAACTGCCTTCGTAGAGATGCACGCGGCTCTGCAGCAGAAGCAGCGCGAGCGAAGCCGGGTCGAGCGCGAGCGCCCGCCGGACTTCGGCATGCGCGCGCGCAAAGTCGCGCTTGCAGATGGCTAACCAAGCCGCGTTGCTGTGCACCAGCGGCGACTGCGCGTCGAGCGCCAGCGCGGCTTCGAGCGTGCGTTCGGCGCCGGCGACGTCCCACTGCGACCATAGCTGCAGTTCCGCGAGGATGGCGTTGGCGGCGGCCGATGCGGGATCGAGCTGCAAGGCGCGCTCGACCAAACGAAAGGCGCGTTCGAAGGCCGGTTTGGGCGGAACGTGGAGGTATTCGGCGAGCAGCGCGTGCGCGCGGGCCTCGCCGAGCATCGCAAGCGCGTCGTCAGGTTCGCCGGCGAGGGATTGCGCGAAGAGTTCGCACGCGCGCTTGAGTGCGGGCGCGGTCCGTTTTTCGAGGAAGTACGTGCCGAGATAGTAACGCTGCGACGGTTCGGCCGGCCCGCGATCGGCTGGAGCGGGAATCGCCGTGACCGGCATCGCGAAGCGGTAACCGACGCCGCCGACCGTCACGACGTAGGAGTTTTCGCCGGCGCGCTGGCCGAGGAGTTTGCGCAGCATGTACATGTGCTGCGCCAAGTTCCCGTCGGAGGCGTCGTCCTCCGACCAAATCCGCGACAGAAACTCTTCCTTGGTGACCACGCCGCCGCCGGCTTGGACGAGCAACAGCAGGATTAGGAACAACTTTTCGGAGAGCGCCTTGCTTTTGGTGCCCTGATAGAGCAGCCGGTGCATCGAGTCGAGCCGGTAGGAGCCGAAGCAATACGTCGCACGATCCTGAAGCAGCATTCCCTGCTAGAACGCACGGGCCGCGCGATTGTGACGGAAATGCCCCGGTCGAGCGGCCGGCCTTACTTGTCCGCGCCCACCTCGCACGATTCGAAGGCGATGTCGTAGATGCCCAGACCCATCCCGCCGGGGGTCAAGCGCAACTCGTGCGTGCCGAAGTGGTGATTCATAATTACGTCATAGGCGCGCGGGGCGTCGACCGTGACGAACGACGTGCCGTCGGGGGCGTAGCGGATGTCGGCGCCCGCATCGTCGCGCACGACCGGCTTGTCATCTTGGGTGACGACCACCCGCGTGCTGCCGCGTTCGGGCTTCATCACAACCACGACTTGAATCGCGTGATAGCGCAGTGCGAGGTAGCCGTTGCCGCCGGCCGATACGACGCCTTGGCCCTGACCCTCGGGCGAAAATCGCCAGAAACCTTGGAGATACACTTTGCCGTCAACGTGCGGATGGACGGTGTCGGCGTAGCTGGTGTCGCGGCTGGGATCGAGGAACTTCGGCATGTTGGCGATCGCATCACTGCGGTTGGGGCCGACGAGGATTTCAGACGTCTGAAGGTAGCAAACGGCCCCTGGCTTGGCGTAGCTGTCTTGCGGGAGCAGCGCCATCACCGGCGGCAGCTTCAGGCGCGGATTGGCGGTTTTGAGCAAGGCCTGAATCTTCGCTTCGGTGGCTTGATAGTTGCCTTCGCCGAGCTGCGTCTCGATCAGCTTGCCGGATTGGTCGAAGAGGTATTCGCCCGGCCACGCCTGATTGTGATAGCGCTTCCAAATCGTCATGTCGCTGTCGAGTGCAATCGGCCACGTGACGCTCAGGCGGCGGGCCGCCTGCGTCACGTTGGCGGTTTCGCCGGAGAAGTGAAACTCCGGCGAGTGCACGCCGACGATGACGAAGCCTTCGTCGCGGTAACGCTTGTACCACTCGCGGAGGTACGGCAGGGTTTTTAGGCAGTTGATGCAGGTGTATTCCCAAAAGTTGACCAGGACGACTTTGCCGCGCAGTTGGGCCGGTGTCAGCGGCGGGCTGTTGAGCCATCCGCTCGCGCCCGCAAAACTCGCGAGCCCGTCGGCCGGCTGGGCGTTGGCCGGGCGGTCGCCGATGGTCAAGGCCACGACGAGGATCACCAGCGCCGAGACGAGGGTTCGATGGTTTTTGCGGACCTTCGCGAAGGTCGCTGCGTGGTTTCGGTTCTGATCCGCGCCATTAGGTGGCCGCCGACGATCTCGGTCTTGATTGCGTGGAGCGTCGAGCTGCTCTTGCCGCATCGCTATCCGTTTCTTCCCCCGGGTTTGTCGGCGTTAACCGCCTCCATGCTCGGTGTGCTCGCACTGGTGGCCATCGTCGCTCACGTTTTGCCGGGGGAGCACTTCGAGCGCATCGTCACCATCGTCCTGTTTTGCGTCGTCACGCTCGTCACGCTTTTGGCTGTGGCGAGTCTCGTCTACCGGGTTGTGATCGTCGCCGACGATCACCTCAACGGAATCGCCCTGCTGCAGGCTTCGATTGCCGCTTGGATTCTCAACGTGCTGGCGTTCGCGCAATGGTACTGGCTGATCGATACCGACGGCACCTCGCGGGCGCGCGACTTACGCCCGGACTTCCTCTTTCCGCAGCGCGGGCTCGAGGCGATATTTCCAGAGTTCCAGCCGACGTATGCCGACTACTTAGCCCTGGCGTTCACGACCGCGACGGCCTTCAGTCCCACCGACGTGCTGCCGACTTCCGCCCGAGCGAAAGGATTGATGGTGGTCGAAGCCGCGTTGTCGCTGGTAGTCATTTCGATTTCGGCGGCGCGCGCCGTCGGCGCCCTGGGCTAATCGCGCTCGGACGCTGGATGACAGCGGCAAAGCCCTCGAGCGTGGCTTCGGGGGCTTTGCCGGCATGCTTACCTGAGGAGGGTTTTCATGCAGATATATCGTCCCGCAGACGACCTTGAATTGCAATAAAGAAATATCAAACGTTATTGCTTCGCCGTTTGGGAACATTCGGTTAGGGCTGAGGTCAGGGTCGTGGCCGCGACGGTTTCGCGTTTGTTCGTTTCGTCGCGCAGCCACTGGAGGCCGTCGATTACGCGTGAGAGTGGATTGTAACCGAGGGCGAGGCCGGGAACGGCCGCTAAGTTTACCTCGTAAGGATTGGGCGAAAGGCCCGGAGCGTTGGGATCCTGCAGCGGATTGGGCGTCGGCGCGGTCGCGATGCCGCGCGTATCGTTGCCGCCTTGAATGGACGAGATGTAGGTTTCACCGGCGTGCTGCAGCTCGCCCATTTGCTGCGTCGTCACGAAACCGTTGACCAGATCGAGCGAGGCGCTTTGAAAGGCGACGGTTTCGAGCAACTCTTGTTTGATCTGCGCGAGCGTCTTGTCGTCGCCCGGACTGCCGGTGGGCTCGAGGAGCGCGCGATCGTCGAGCATCGTTTGCGCGGCGATCAAGTTTTGCGCGATCGGCGAGACGAGGTAGGACATCTGCTGGAGCGCCATGCTGGTTTGCGGCGATTGGGTATTGATCGAGTCGTACGACGAGGGTGCGCCGCCGCCCGAATCGGCCGGCATGGCGGTGAAAACGGCGCGCTGGTAGGTGTGGAAGAGCGGGGTGCTCTTGCCGATCTTGACGTCGTTTTGCAGGATCAGCGCGACCGCCGGGCGGACGCGCTCGTGCAGCCGCGCGCACAGGGGCGTGGTGATGACGTGGTAGATCGTGGGCGGCGGCGAGGGCTGGGGAACGACCGCCATGCAGGAAAGCATGACGGCCGCTCCCAGGATTCCGCTAGAGCTTGATGTTAGCCGTGACATAGATGTTCAGTGGAGGCAGGGCGTTGTTGATCTGGCCGCCGGAGTTGAGGACGGACGGCATGTAGCTCTGAGTAAATGGTGTCACGGCCTTGTTGGCGGCCCGGTCCCCGATTCCGGTGCCGTTGTAGAAGTTGGCGGGATAGATGGTGCTGTTGAGCGGGCCGCCCGCCGCGTTGTAGCCGCAGATGTTCGGGCTGGGCGGGTTGGCCGTGGTCCATGGTTCGACCGAACCGCCAAAGCACGAGTGGAACAAGTTCGTCGCCGTGAGCGCAAGTTTGATCTTATTGCTCACGTCGTACGAGACTTGCAGGTTTGCGGTGAGGATCGACGGCGATTCGTAGGAGTTGATCGCCGCGAAGCTTCCCGTCTGCGGATTGGGAATGTAGAGGTAGCCGTACTGTCCGAATCCGGGTGCGATGGCACTGAGATAGTTGCACTGATTCGGGTTGGTCTTGGGGGAGACGGCGGTGATCCCGCTGTCGGCCGAGTTCATCGTGCACGACCGCGGATCCACGCCGGTGACGTCGAGCGCGTTGCCGTAGAACGCGCCGGCCGCGAACTGAAGGCTCGGCGTGATTGCGAGTTTATGGTGGCGGTAGTTGAGGATCAGCGTCGCGATCGCCGGGGAGATGTAGCTGTCGCCGCCGCCGTTGAGGTTCGGGGCGATAGCGGTGGTGAACGGTTCGTACCAACCGTTGGGATCCAGCGGCGCCGCGGGCTTGCCGTAGTACGGGTTGAGGATGTCGTGCGGGCCGCAGGTTGGTACGCCGAAGCCCGGCCGGCCGTTCTTGGACGGCTTGTAGCACGGCGAGCCGTTGGCGAGCTGATTGTACTGCGCGATCACCCCATTGATCGCCGTGACCTCATTGGTAACGGTGCCGTTGCCAACCGGCGTGTTTTGGAACTGGATGCGCGCATTCGTGTAGGTAAAGGCCAACTGTCCGGAAAGACCGTCGCGATTGAAGTCGCCTTTGTTGAAGGCGGCTTCGAGGCCATAGTTGCGCGCGACGCCGACCGGGATTTGGGTAACGAATCCGGCCCCGATGAACGTCTGCTGCTGCCAGTTGTTGATCCACGTGTAGAACGGCGTCAGCTTAAAGCTCATGTCGGTTCCGCGAATGTGCCGTTCGAGCGACAGATCGTACTGCGCCGACGACACGCCCGGAATCGGGTGGAATGGGCTGTAGAAGCCGAGGTTGAGGGTGTTGTTCCAGACCGAGCGATCGTCGCCCGACGGACTCAGATACTGCACCGATGCCGAGATCGGCGGCTGCGTGAAGCGGCCGGCCGAAACCCGCCACACGGTGTCGGGCGATTGGGTGTAGGTGGCCGATATCCTCGGCTCCCAGTAGTTCAGCGAGTACGAACTGGGTCCGGTGGCGGTGAAGTTCGGGGCGGCAACGCCGTCCTGAGTCTTGCCGTTGGGATGGACCCAGCCGGTTGAACGGACCCGTCGGGAAGAGGCGCGTAGCGGCCGTGTTGCAGTCGCCGTTGACGTACTGCGGGTTGGCCGGCGGCGGAACGCCCGGCGGCAGGGGCTGCGTCAGCACCGCGTTCGTGGACTTCTGGACGCAAATGTAGTTGGCGGTCATCGCGGCGTAGAAGTTCGTGGCCGCGTCGTTGGAGTCGGGCATGTCGTAGGTGAAGTTGTCGTAGCGAATCGCCCCGTTCACCACGATCTTGTCGTTGGGCCGCCACTGGTCGCTCATCGAGAGCGACGTGAACTTCGGCGTGACGGTGTTGAGAGAACCAGTGATATTGCCGTTCCAGAGCGTCTGCCACGCAGCGCCCTTCGGTCCGCCGAATCCGCTCGGCCCGGCGATCGCGTTGCTGCGCCAGCCGCAGGGTACCGGATTCGACGGCGTGTCACAGCTCGTGCTGACGCCGGTGTAGACCGCGTTGGGGTTGACGGTGGCATTGAGGGCGACGTCATAGTACGCGCTGGCCAAACACGGTACGGCCTGGCCGCTGTGGTTGTCGTAGCACGTGTTGCCGCCGGCATTCATGTAGCCGATCGGCGACGTACCCAGCCCGGCGATCGCCGAGTTGTTGCTCAGCCGCGAGACGGTCGCGCGGGTGTAGTTGCCGGTGATGTTCAGCAGGTTCTTGTCGTCGATCTGATCGTTGAACTCGAGCGCGCCGCCGGCGGTGTGGGTGATGAGCTGGTACTGGGCGGCGCCGTTGAACGCAACCAGCGCTTGATCGGTGGAGCCATTGAACGGGGCGGTTTCGAGCCAGTCGGAGTAGAACGTGTAGCCGTACACGCGCAGGAACGCCGACGTGCTGAGCGGATGGGTGTACTGCACTTTGGCGATGCCCGCATCGTTCTGGTTGACGTTGATCCCTTGGTCGTTGAGTGGGATCTGCCCGAGATAGTCATGCTGCGGCGTGTCGGGCGCGTAGTACACACCCGGATTGGTTACCTGTCCGGGTCCGGTCGCGATCCGCGTGCCGAACGGCAGGTTGTACGCGACCGCGTCGGCATAGGCGAGATAGGCCGTGTTGCCGCTGGGATTACAGCCCTTGACGGTGAGGCCGCTGGCGGTAATCTGCTCTTGTCCGCAGACCGGTGCGCCGTACGGCGCGCCGAAAAGCGAACTTACGAACTGGTTGTTGCCCGGGCCCGCGTCGTTGGGCGAGCTGAACGCGTAGTTGTTCAGGGCCGACGCGCTCCAGAGCAGCTGGATGTCGTCGCGCAGACCGCTGGCGCGCGGAATGCCGAGATGCAGGTTCACGACGTTCTCGCGATCGCTGATTTGCGACGTCGCGCCGTAGAGCCCGTTGTAGTACGACCAGCAGCCCTGATCGGGAACGCTGCCGCCGCCGCCGACGAGCGGGCAAATCGGCTTGGTGCCTTGGCACGTGGCGGTCGCGCATCCGCCGTAGCCGATGCCGAACCCGTTCACGTCGCCCGAGTAGATGCCGCCGGGCTCCATGAAGTTCGCACCGTTGTCGTTGTTGATGATGCGGAAGCCTTGGTTGAAGCCCTTGACGCCGACGTAGTAGGTGAAGTTGCGATCCGGCGTCGATCCGGCCACTTCCACGCCCGCCTGGTTGTAATACAGCGGCGTGGCGATGCCGAGCGAGACCTCGGCGTACCCCGGGAACGTTCCGGTCTTGATGACCTGGTTGATGAAGCCCGACGTGCCGGCGCTCGCGATCGAGGCCGGTCCGCCGCCGGTATAAACCTGCAGTTCCTGCAGGCCGAGACTCGATTCGGTCGACGAGTTGTAGTTATCGAAGGCCCGGTTGACCGGGATGCCGTCGTACTCGTAACCGGAATAGTAGGAGTTTTGTCCGCGGATGTACGTCGCGTTGGTCATCCAGCCCGCGCCCCCGATCCCGGTTTGTACGCCGGGTACCGAGGCCATGGCCGAATACGCGCTGTTGAGATTGCCGCCGCCGCCGAGCGGAGCGGCCGCGGCCGCCTGCGAGGCGTTGACGCTGTAGAGATCGCCGCCCACGCCGGATTTCACCAAGTTGGCGTTGCCGGCGGTCGCGATCACGTGACCGATGGTTTTGAGCGCCTTGCCGAGCGTCAGCGTGTATTGCTGCGATTGATCGGCAAAGACGACGGCCCCAGGAAACGACGTTTCCTGATAGCCGGCTTTGGTAACGTTGAGCGTGTAGGTATCGGGGGCGAGCGGCGAGATGATGAAATGGCCGCCCGCATCGGTGGTAGTGACGGCCGTCTGCGAGGGCGATACCGCCTCTACGCGTACGCCGGCAACGGGCGCTCCGGTGGCGCCGTCTTTGACGTAACCTGCAAGGCCTCCAGTCGTGCCGGCCAGTGCCCAAGTTACCTGGCCGAGAAGGAGCGCGGATAACGTCGTAGCGGCAACCAGCAAGCGCGTCAACGAAGTTCGTTTCATGCGTGTGGTTCCTCCAGTGTCGCAGCGGTTTGGCCGCGCACGCTTTTCCAAACCTTTCAACCATAACGCCGTGACACGCACTCGGCAGTTTTAATGCAGAGTTGAAAAGTTTTGATAAGTTGTGATGACGCCGTACGCGCGCGTTGCGTATACTCAGCGGCGTGACGCTGCTCGCATTCGCACCGGCGCGGCGCGAGGAATCCGATATCCGCGGACAAGCGCACGTCGAAGCGTTGGTGCGCCGCCTGTTGCGCCGCACCGGCGACGCCAGCCGGCTGGCGGAGTTTCCGCTTGCCCAGGCGCTTTGCGAAGCGACCGGGATTGCCAACGCACAAGCGGCAGTCCGTCACGTCGTGGAGACGGCCTTTGCCGGCGGCCCCGGCCAAGCCGAGCTGCGCGACCTCATTGTGGCGTCGGATCTCGACGCGCGGCTGTCACGCACCGAATCCGCGACCCAGCTGCGCGTCTCGCGGCGGCATCTGCAGCGCTATCGCGCGCAAGCGGTGACGGTGCTTGCGCGGCACATTCGCGATTTGCTCGGTTCGCCCGCACTGGGCGCAGCCAGCAACGGCGCGACCCTCGGCGACCCGCTTGAAATGCTGGGCGAAACAATCGCCAAGGTCGAGCCGGCGACGGCCGCGCAAGTTTTGCGCGCCGGCGGCGCGCGCTTGGCGAAGCGCGCCGAACGATACGCATTGCGGGCGCGGATGGAACTGGGCGGCGAAATCGAAAACCACGCCGGCGAACTTCAGGCGCCCGTTGCCATCGTGCTGCGCGCGCAAACGAAGGAAGTCAACGGCAAGGTCGGCGAGGAGCGCGAGCTGCTGCGCGAGCTGTTGTACGGACCCGACCGCGACTTGCGGCGCGACCCCGAAGTGCAGTTCGAGCTGGAATGGCTCGCGTTCTTGCGGGCGCGTCATCGCGGCGACGCCGCCGAGTGCCGGCGCGTCGCGGCGAGCTTGCAACGGATTGCGGGCGATCGCGCGGGACGGCGGTCGCGGGCGCTGCTCGCGCGGGCGGAGGCGGCCCTGCACCTCGGCGCGACGCACGAAGCCGCCGAACGGCTCGATGATGCCGACCGGCGCAACCTGCGCGACTTCGGCGTCATGGCGCTGGCCTCGGCCTGCGGATTGCGCGCCGAGATCGCGCTGCTCGAAGGCGACAACGCAGCCGCCGAGCGGCTTGCGTCGGGCGCATACGCCGTGTTGCGCGGACGGCACCGCGACGCGTACCGCTGCGCGGCGACGGTCGGCCGCGCCCGTCTGCGTCTGGGAAAGCCGTGGTCACCGTCGCCCGCGTTCGGGCCTACGGACAGCGTGGCGTTCGATCGCGTCGTGCTCGACGTCGAACGCGCGCGGCATCTCTTCAGCGACGGGTTTGTCCAACGCGGCGATGCCGTCGCGCGGCAGGCGCTACGGGCGGCCGAGGAGTTAGGCTACGACGCGCTCATCGCGCGGGCAGCGGCGACTCTCGGACTGCGCGAACGGGCGCTGGCGGCGTTGTTGCGCACCCGCGACCGCTTGGCAGCGTGCGATTTGTTCGCGCAGGGCGGTGCATTCGGCGACGCGGAGGCGGCGCTGCTGCAGACGGCGTTGAACGCCGCCATCCCGCAGATCCGGCTCGAGGAGTCGTCCGAAGCCGCGGCCGTGCGGAGGTTTCTTCGCGCGTTCGGAGCGTACGTGCTCGGCGCGACGAGCTTCGTGCCGTTCGGCGATGCGGCCCAGCGCGCCGGCGAAGAGGCGGGCACGTTCGCGTTCTTTGCGTTGCGCTTCGCTCGCGACGTCTTGGAGATCGCCGCGCCGCTGTTTATCGCGCTTGAGCGAGCCGGCACGGCGCCGTGAAACCGGGGATCGGGTTGCGTCCGCGCTCCGGGTCTTCGCCGAGCGCGCGCGCCCGCAGCGAACGCTGCGTTACGTCGTCGGGTAACGCCCGCTATTGTATTAGCCGCTTGACACAAAGGGCCTTTCTGTATTAGAGTCCTAATACAATGATAGCGCACCTTACCGCCGATCAACTGGCCCGTGGCGTCACCGCCGCGGCCTTGGCCTTCCTCGGAATACTCCAAATCCTACGGCCGGCATGCTTGTGGGGGATGGGAGATGTATTTTGCCGGAGCGCGGGCCGCCTTTTCACCCGACCAACGTGAACGCCTCGCGCGCGTCCTAGCTGCTCGCTCGGAAGCCGAAGGCGATACCGACGCCTTCACCCGTTACGCCGGCTTCTTCACGCTTGCGATGGCAGCCGTTGCGCTGGTTCCGAGCGTGCCCTACGTCCTGCCTTATGCGGCGAGCTGCTCGGCAACGGCGGTCGCGATCCTCTGCATCTATCTTCATTTTCGGCGCGCGACGACGCGGCGCGTTGCGCCCTTGGTTCATCGAACCCCGTGGACGTCGCTCTCTCCACTTGCGCTTGTGACGGTCGCCGTCTGCATCTTAGGCGCTGCCGCGTTTGCAACGCTGCCGCAGTATCGCGTTGGCGGGATCATTGTCGTCGTCACCGCTGTAGCTCTGTGTGCGATCGCTTGGCGCGTCGCTATCTCCCCTGCGATTCTCTTTGGCGACGACCCCCAGCTTGAGTATCTCGTCGACGAGCACGTGCGTTTCTGCCGGGCAACGAGCCTGGCCGCGCTTGCGTGCGCGCCGCCGACGGTACTGGTCCTGCTCGCCGGCGCCGCGCTCCGTCCGGATGTACGCTTCTTCGATGTGGTGTCCGCGGTCGTGCTCGCGGCCTTCGTCGTCGCAATGGTTGTGAGTTTGAATCCGTTACGCAAGCGGCTCGCACTCGCGTGAGCGGTTCGTTCGTCTTTGTCGATGATTCGCTCGAGTTGCCGCCCTATCGACAGGTTGTCGAGCAAGTGCGGGCGGCGATCGAGCGAGGGGAGTTGCCCCCGGGTGCAATCTTGCCCACGGTCCGGCGGCTGGCCGACGATTTGAACGTCGCCCCGAATACGGTTGCCCGAGCGTACTCGGAACTGCAAGTTGAAGGCTGGCTGGTTAGCGACGGCCGCCGCGGCACGCGCGTAGCCCCATTCCCACCCGCTTCGGGTGGCCGCGAGCGAACGCGTACTCTCCGCGACGCGATCGCCAAGTTTCTGGATTCCCTGCGTCATCGCGGCTTTACGGCGAGCGAAATCGCCGGCGCGCTCCAAGAAGTCCGGGATGGCTGACGTTGAAAAGTCCAGTGAACCCGGTCGTCGATTCGGAGCCGTTCACGGTACGATCTGTATGCGAATCGGGCTCGATGTCGTAACCGGTCATGCTTCCGCGTGCCCCTACCCTTCCAAATGGAGATGGGGGTACGATCGCCCCGCTCGCATCGCGAACTTCTAGCTCGGTGAGGCCCGACGCTGGCTGTCTTTCCACACTGCAAAGTTCGGCTGTTCAAGCACCGAGCGAAATGCCCCTCACGACTAACGCTGTGCGTCGCTCGTCCCTCGACTGCGCGTGCTGCGCACGCTCCGCTCGGGATGACAACGCGGGCACGCTCCGCTCGCTGCGCTCGGGATGACAAGGGGTTGCGTGCTGCGCACGCTTCGCTCGGGATGACAAGGGTGGGTTAGCGTGGGGGGCTGGGCCAGATGTCGTTGGCGGTGGCGTTGGCGATGTCGGCGTGCCAGGAGATGGCGAGGAATCGCTCGCGATCTTCCGGTTCCAACTCGGCCGCCGTCGCTTCGATCATGCGCTGCGCTTGACTCAGCGCGAAACTCGCTTCGTTGGTGTTTCCGTCGAGATGGAAAATTTGGGCGGCCGCCCAGTAGCAGTATTCGGGCCAATCGGTCCCACGCAGGATCGCATTTTCGTTGGCGAGCATGCGCCGTATGCAGTCGCGCGCGGCCGTGAGATCGCCGAGCGCGGCGTGCCACACGGAGAGGTCGGCCAGCATCTTGCACGACCACACCTCGGATTGTGAATGTTCGCGCAGTTCGAGGGCCTCATTGGCGTGGCCGATGGCGCGCACGAAGTCGCCTCCGGCCGCTTCGGCAAAAGCGAGGTTTTCGATCGCCGACGCTTCGATCAACTTGAACTCGTGTTTGCGCGCGAGCGCGATCGCTTTTCGGCCGGCGTCCTTCGCGCCGGTCACGTCGCGCACGGCCGCCCGCAAAAATGCCAGGTTCGAAAGTCCGATTACGCGGCCGCGGCCGTCTTTCACGCTTTCGAAGAGCGCGACGGCCTTGTCGGTCGCGGCGCACGCTTCGGGGAAGTATCCCAGCCGGGTTAACACCAACGACTGATTGAGCAGCTCGCCGGCGGTGCCGCTAACGTTGCCGCTTTCGCGGAAGATCGCGGCGGCCTCGGCGAAATGCGCGCGCGCGAGCGCGTAGCGTTCTCCCGCCGCGCCCAGCGCGACGCCGAGCCGGCCGTGCGCCTGCGCCTCCGACGGCCGATCTCCCAGCGCAATCGCGCGCTCCAGCCAGCGTTCGCCAACCGTCAAGCAGCGCGGAATGTCGCGACGCTGATACGCGATCGCCCACGCGCTCCAAAACGACTGCAGCTCGAGCACCGGATCGATTGCCGCCGCGGCCGTGCGGGCGGCTTCGTCGAACAACGCGTCGGCTTCGGCCAAACGCCCGCGGTGCGATTCGACGTTGGCCAAACAGCAAAGCGCGTCGGCGACGCCGGCGCCGTTTTGCGATTCCCGCGCGCACGCGAGCGCCGATTCGGCCGCCTCGTACGACTCGCTCAGCCGGCCCAGCGAAAAGGCGAGCTTGGCTTCAGCGGCATGCAGCACCCCGCGCCAGTGGAGATTCCCCTCGGGCGTGCGCTGACGGAGTTCGCGGATGGCCGCCTCGTGGGTGACGCGATCGCCGATGCTCACCGCGAACTCGATCCGCCGCAACAGGATCGTGCGCTGCAATTCCTCGTCGTCGAGACCGGCGGCGAGGCGTCCCAACTCGCCCAGGGTCGCGTTCCAGGCGGCTCGGTCGCCGCGCCGGAACTCGATCGTCGCGCTGTCCAGCAACAAGTCCACCCGCCGGCGCGGGTCGGTGTCGAGCGCGAGCGCGCGATCGCGTTGCAGCTGGGCTTCGTCCAAGGCGCCCAGCGCGAGCGACCGGCGGATGGCGGAGAGATAGCACCGGGCCGCGTTGGCGTCGTCGCCCGCGAGTTCGTATTGGCGCGCAATCAGCCCCGACAGTTCGGGAGCCCGGTCGGCATAGAGTTCTTCGAGCACGCGGGCCACGCGATGGCGCCGGGCGGCGGCGCGATCCGGCGGCGCGCCTTGGACGATCGCCTCGCAAACGGCCTGATGCGAGAACTCGTACTCGAACAGACCCCGGCCGCTGGCCTCGCGGATGATCCGGCGGTCGAGCAGCTCGTCGAGGGCGGTGACGACGGCGCCGTCGGTCCAGCCGCTGACCTCCCGAATGGCGTCGCGCGAGAAGCGCGAACCGATATCGGCCGCGATTTCGGCGGTGGTGCGAGCTTCGGGCGACAGCCGCTCGATGCGGCGCGCGACGACCGCGCGCAGCGAAGCCGCTTCGGCGATGTCGGAGCCTTCCCGGAAATCGGCGACCAGCTGCGAGAGGAAGAGGGGGTTTCCGTCGGAGGCGTCGAGCAGCGACGCCGGGGGACAGTCCCGCACCTCGGGGAGCGTCTCGATCGCCTCGCGGACGTCGCCGAGCGAAAACGGCGTCAGCGAAAGACTTTGCGCCGTGCCGGTCGCGCGCATCTCGCGGTGCAGGCGGTGCAGCGGGTGCGGCCGGGGCGTTTCGTCGTCGCGATACGTGGCCACGATCATGATCGGAACGCCCGCAACGTGACGGACGAGGAAGTCGAGCAGGGCGATCGTGGCGGATTGCGCCCAGTGCAGATCCTCGAGCACGACGAGCAGCGGCCGCGGCGCGGCCAGCCCGGCCAGGCAACGGTTCAGGGCCTCGAACAGCCGGATGCGTTCGCTCTCCGCGTCGAGCGCCGCCACCTCGGGCAGCTTCGGAACGCGGGAACGAATCTCGGGAAGGAGCGCGGCGACGGCCGCCAGCCACATGTCGGGCTTCAGCGAGGCGACCAGCGGAAGGGCCGAGTGGAGCGCGTCAACGATGCTTTCGTAGGGCGCGGTTTCGGGCGACCCGGTCGCGCCGAAGAGGACGCGTCCGCCGCGGTCCTCGACCGCGTGCGCGAACTCGCGCGCGATCCGCGACTTGCCGATGCCGGCTTCGCCGCCGATAAAGACGCAGGTTCCGCGGCCGCGGGCGGCCCGGCTCCAGGCTTCCAACAGGCGGCCCATCTCGGCGTGGCGCCCGACGAACGGCAGAATCGGCGGCCGGCTGGAAAGCGGCGTCTCGGTCGATTCAAAGGGGCGATCGGCCTCGAGCGGGGTGCCGGCCGCAATCGCTTCCTTGAGCGAGACGGTTTCGGGCATCGGGTCGACGCTGAGTTCGTCGCGCAGCCGCTGGGCGAAGCCCTCGTATTCTGCCAGCGCGCCGGCCCGGTCGCCGGATTCCGAACGCAGCGCGATCAGCTGGCGGACGATATCCTCGCGCCACGGGTCCATGCTGAGAATTTGCCGGGCGCGCGTGATCCCGCTGCGGAAGTGACGCTGCCGGCGCGCGCGGGAAACGAGATTGGCCAGCGCCCCCAAATACGCGTTGCGCCGGCGCTCGCGCTCGGGGAAGATCCATTCGTCGTAGAGCGAGGCCAGCAGATCGCCGCGGTACAGGGCGATCGCCTCTTCGGTGCGCTCCGGGTCGCGGATCAGCCGGTCGAACTCGTCCACGTCCAGCCAGAGTCCGGGGGCCGGGCGCAGCTGGACGTTGTCGCTATCGACCGCCAGCGCGCCGTCGCCCAGCTCGGACGGAAGAATGCGGGCGAGATCGTACAGGCTCATCCGCAGCTTATTGCGGGCGGACTCCTCCTCGTCGTCGGGCCACATGACGTAGGCCAGAAAGTCGCGCGCGACCGGCGATTCGCGGTGCAGCAGCAGATACGCGAGGATCGGCAGCGTCTTTCGCGGCGTGGCGAGTTTGAACGGCTGACCGTCAACGTCGACGGCGACGTGGCCGAACAGCCGGAAGCGGACGTCTCCATGAATGTCGTGTTGGGGATGGTCCCCTACGCGTTGCGGGCGACGAGCCATGGGCCTGGCTTCGCCATTGCTGGCGGTCTCCTTTTGGCCGAACGATTCCGAACGCTCGCCGCGCTATACTACCGACCTCGGCTCTCGACTGATCGAGGCGCGGAGACAAGACTGTAACTTTTGGGGGATTCGTGATTACCGACGTAAAGACGCATCGGCTCGTTCTCATAGAAAGCCAGCTGCTCTTCGCAAGAGCGCTCGCTCAGGTGCTATCAGCCGATCCAGCGATCTACATTACGAACATCTTAAGCGGTGTGGAGGACCTTCCTACCAACTTCTCGGGGGCGAACGCTCCGGATCTAGCCCTCATCGGCATCGACAAGTATTCCTCGGATATCGCCGGCACGTTCGCAACTTGCAAGCAACGTATTCCGAACACCCGGCTGTGTGCGCTCACGTCGTTCGTTCAGCCCGATCTCATGCAGCGGTGTTTGGCGGCGGGCGCCGACGGCTTCGTCGTGAAGGATACGTCCGTGAGCGAACTCACTTCGGCCATCAAACTGCTCGCGGAAGGGACGCCCTACGTCGATCCGCGCGTTGCGGGCGGCGTGTTGCGCCGGCGCGCAATGCATCAGGAGATCTCGCTCAACGAACTTTCCAACCGCGAGACCGAAATCGTTCGCCTGATCGCCCAAGGTCTCTCCAATCGCGACATCGGCGCCAACCTGCTGCTGTCCGAGAAGACGATTAAGAACCATATCAGCCGGATCTTCGAGAAACTCCAAGTTTCGGCACGCACCGGCGTAGCGGTTTACGCGATCCGTAAAGGTATCGCGTAGACCGGCGCTAGGGGTCTTCCGGGTTAGGCGCGCCGTCGAGCGTGTCCGACCCGGGATTGAACGGCGGCGCCTTAATCGGAGTGAAGGCGCGCGGGGCCCGATTGTAGTTAAACGCGTCGGTGAGATTGTTGGCGCGAACGTCGGTGGTACCCAGCGAGCCGAGCCCGAACGTCGTCTCCGCAAACTTTAAAAGGCTGCCGAATTCGTATTGCACGTGTGACACGTGGGCCTTTTTTGCGTACGGCGAGATGACGAGCAGCGGCACGCGAAAGCCCAGTTCGTAATGGTTGAACTGCGGCGGCGGGCACGTGATCGTACCAGCCGCCCCAGTCGTCCCAGACGATCAGGATCGCCGTCGAGTTCCAGTATTGGCTCGTACCGATCGCGTTGACGACCGCCGCGACCCACGACGGGCCCTTGGCGCTGCCGTCGCCCGAGTGGTCGGAGTAAGGGTTCGACGGCGGCATCACCCACGAAACGGCGGCCAGGTTGCCGGTCGCCGCGTCGGTGAGAATTGTTTGCGACGGGGTCACCACGTTGGCGTAGTCGGGGCCGTAGCGCACGTGTTGAATGGCGTCGTACGCGTGCCAGAGACCGGGACCGAGGTTGTGCTGATAGTATCGCCACGAGACGCCCGCAGCATCGAGCAAATCGGAGAGCGCCGGCCGATCGAAGCACGGAAACGGCGTCGGGCCGGCGTAGCCGGTGACCGGATCGATCGTGTCGACGATCGCGTTTTGGGGCGCGTCGCAACCGACCGGCTCGTTCTGCGACTGGTTCTTTTTATTGAGTCCGTTGCTGTCGACGTCGTCGGTACTGGCCGGTTGCGCCGACGACGTGCCGCTGACGAGGTATTGGTGCGACGGAAAGCTGCCGGACTGATTGGTTTGGAACATCCGGTCCGCCAGCACGTACTGCCGGGCCATCTGATGGTAGGGACTCACCTCCTTGCGCGGCGCGTAGCCGTACGGCCGCAAGTATTCCGAGGGCGGAAGGTTGCGGTCGAACCCGTCCATCAATCCGCCGTCGTAGTCGGTGATGAAGGCGGCGTTGCGGTGCGACAAGTCGTACCCGGCGGCGAGCGAAACCGGCTGCAGCGAAACGGTCTGGCCTTCGGAATCCAGCGCGGTCGTGGCGATGTCGGCATGCGGGATGCCTTGGAAGAGGTAGTCGGGCGTCCGGTTCTCCTGAACGATGATCACGATGTGCGTAATCGGTGAGGACGAACTCGCGTGCCGGGCGAATCCGCGGGCGCTCGGCAAAGCGGGCGAAGGAGCGTTCGGCTGACCGCCGGCACACGCCGTCAGCACGACGGTCGCGAGCGCCATTGCCACACCGAAACGGTTCATTGCCGCCGATGCTTCGCCGCGGGCGTCCCGCTCGACTGCGCGAGCCGGGTTACAGTTCGAACGTTTCCCAGTTGTAGAGCGAGAAGCCGCGCGACGCGTCCTCCCAGCCGATGCGATAGGTCGCGCCGATGCCGACCTCGTCGTTGAATCCGACGACCCCGAGCGGAAGCGGTTTTTCGGGGCGGACGTAACGCAGTTCGGTCGCCGTAATGGAGTTCATATAGGTCGCGAGCATCGCGTCCTCGGGCGAGCTTACCGAAGCGCGCGGCCGGGCGGCGCGCTGGTACGCGCGCTTGCCGACCGACTGAAAGTACGTGCTGCGCATTTCGACTTCGAGAATTTTGCGCTGCATCGTGCCGAAGACGCCGAACGCGATGTCGATGGCGCTCGCATATTCGGTATCCGGTTGAAAGGGCGGATCCAGTAACACCACGTCGGCGGCTTTGGCGACGGCGTGCGCGATGCCGACCGGCGAGTTGCTCGCGACGCCGCCGTCGCAGTACGCGTTGACTTTGCCGTCGGGCCCGGGCAGCAGCACCGGGTCGAACGCGATCGGCAGGGCGGCAGAGGCAAAGATCTCGCGGTGCAAGTTCTCGGCGGTGGCTTCGCGGACGACCGTGTGCGGTCCGAGCAAGAGCTGTAACGCGCGGACGACCTTGGCCGGAAGATCTTGGGGCGCGCCCGGCGGGCGGATGTAGAAGTACTCCGGACGCTGTTGCGGTGAGATTCGTTGCCGCCCAGATCAAGCGGCACGACCAGCGGAACGGCCGGATCGACGTGTCGCGCGATCCAGGCAAATACCGCCTGCGTTTCCAGCAGCGCCGTTTGGTCTTTGGCGAGGCCCATCAACTGCAGCGCCGAGGCCGCCCGGTTGAGCAGTCCGCTGTTGGGGTTACGCAGCGCGGCGTACTGGTGCTTGGCCTGAATGAGCCCCTCGCCGCTGATGCCGTACCACAGCGCCTTGAGCTTCGTGTATTGACCGGTCGCGACGAACCAGCCGTTGAGCGCGCCGATCGAGGTTCCGCAGACGAGGTCGTATCCGGGTAACGGCGCGCCGTCGGCGACTCTGCGCTTGCGCCGCGAGCGCGCCGACGAGGCCGGCTTCATAGGCTCCGAGGGCACCGCCGCCGCTGAGGACGAGCGCGCGTCCGAGCGGCGCGAGCGCCTCCTGACCGGGCGGTCCGGCGGCTCCGATTAGCCCCGGTGCGAGTCCGGCCGCCGCGCCGGCCAACAGAAAATCGCGTCGCTGAATCATCACTCGGTGCTTTAGGGTTCGCGCAGCGCCCGCCTGCTTGAGCCCGTGCGCTGCCGTACGCGGCGCGCACTACGATGCACGAAACGCTTCGCTCAAGGAGACCCTCATGTTCGCTACCATATCTTCGGGCCGGTGGATTCCGGCGCTCGTTCTCATCGCCGCACTGGCCGGCTGCAGCGGCAGCCAGCCGGGCAACGGCGCGCTGCCGGAAACGCCCGGCGGCAGCGGCAACATTGCGCCGGCACAGCCCGACGGCGGAACGACGATGTACGTCGCGTCGTTTGCGTCGAACGCGATCCTCGGCTTTCCCTCGACGGCACACGGCAACACGCCGCCTACTGTGAAAATCGCCGGCTCCAAGACACAACTCGATGGGCCTGCCGGATTGGCGGTCGCACCGTCGGGAAAACTCTACGTCGCCAACGGCGGCTACCACGATAGCCGGATCCTGATCTTCCCCAGTGGCGCGAACGGAAACGTGGCCCCGCAAATCATCGCCGGCTCGAACGTGCCGATTGCGAGTTGCGAAGGATTAGCGGTAGATTCGAGCGGCAAACTCTATGTTTCGGATTACATCAATAAGGCGATTTACGTCTTCGCTGCGGGCGCGAGCGGCAACGTCGCGCCGATCCGCACGATTGCGGGCAGCGCCACGAAGCTCGTTCAACCGTTCGGCATGTCGTTCGACGCGGCGGGCGATCTCTACGTGGCCAACAGTCACACGGCGCAGACGCCGGTCGAGGAGTTCGCCCCGGGGGCCAACGGCAACGTTGCGCCGATCGCCACGCTGGGCGGATCGCACACGAAGATGCTGGGCATCTTCAATATGGTCCTCGATCCAAAGGGACGCATCATCGTGCAGGACGGCGGATCGATCCTCGTGTTCGGCGCCGGGGCGCACGGAAACGTCAAACCGAAGGCGGTGATCTCGGGACCGGCGACCAAGATGATCGACGTTACGAGCGTCGGGACCGACGCGCAGGGGAACATCTATGGCACGAGCACCGACATCAGTCACGGCGCCGCCACGTCGATCCTCGTGTTTGCTTCGGATGCGAAGGGGAACGCCGCGCCGCTGCGCGTGCTCGCCGGTTCGCAGACGCAGCTGATCGACGTGTTCTACCCGTCGTTCCTCTAGGGAGTGAAGGGCGGAAGTCGGGAGAAACGCCCCGCGGGTTGGCCGCGGGGCGTCGTTTTTAGTCGATCAGCACCAACGCCCTTCGGTCCAATAGTACCCGTGGGCCGTGTGGTGCCAGTGCCCGGTACACCAAGCGCCGCCGTGATGCACGTAGTGGCCGTGCACCCAGACGTATCGGGTTCCGTTCCAGCGGTAATATCCGCCAACCCAGGCGTAACCGGCCCCGGGGCGGGCCGGGACGGTCTCGACCACCGCCGCGGGCGGTCCGGTTTGGATGTACACGACGGCCGCCGTCGCGGACAGCGGTATGAATGAAAAGCCGACGGCGAGCGCCGTCTTTAAGAGAACATTTTTCATGCGACATTCTTCCTTTCCGGCAGTACCTGCTGCCACCAGAACGGATTGGGAAAAAGGCGGTCGCAGCCCTTGCAGGCGAGCCGGGGGGATTTGAAAACCGCGGTGCCGCAACTTGACCGAAGATGAGCGAATCCAGGTCCCCGGACAAGGTTGAGGCGATCTTTCAGCTGCGCGAAGCCGCTGAAAAAAAAGCCCGTGCCGAACGCGATCTCGACGATGCACCTTCACCCGAACGGCGGGACGTGTTGCTCGACGCAAAACTCGAACTCGAGGAAAAGACGCAGACGGCGATTGAGGTCTGTCACGAGTGCGGTCACGAGCACGCGCCCGGCGACCCCCACCTCTAGTCCAAAATTTCACCGATCATCACATCGGGCATCCCATCGTAGAAATTCGCGATGTCTGCAACGACGGCTTGGCCTTCGGCCGACTTCACGGCGCCTTCCAGCGCGGCCGCGTCGCCGAAATAGAGCGACGTAATGGCCTGATAGGGAGCCGGCGTTCCCATCGGCGTACCCAGTATTTTTCGTACTTCGGAACTTTTCAGCCCGTGCGAAGTGCTTCCTCTTTCCGAGTGCGTTTGCGTGCATCTAAGGTTTATCGTTCCGGCTACGTTTCGTTAGCCGCAATCTTCGCCCTCGGTCGCTAAACTCGACGGTGTCCATCGAGGCGCGCATAATGGAAATGCCGTGGCCCCGATTCAAGGAGCGCGGCTGCTGCTGCCCGTTCTCGACTTTTGGTGCAAACCCGCGGCCATCGTCCTGCAGGTCGATGACGAGAACGTCTCCGTCGAAGGAACAGTTGAGTTCGACTTGCGTCGCTTCTCCGTGCTCGATGCTGTTGGCCATCGCCTCACCAACGGTAATTTCAACGTCATAGAGGTCCGAATCCGAGAACCAAGGCGACGCGAAGGCGCGGATTTGCTCCCGCGCTAATGCCACCGATCTCGGATGGCCGGGGAACCTCGTATGGAAGTCCGGCATGAGCGGCTAATACCCAGACCCGCCCCGCTCTATTCCGCGGAGATGTTATACCGTGGCTCGACCGCGGCGGCGACCGCGGAAAATTCCAACGCCATGTCGAGCGAGTCGTAGAGCGGCCAAATTTCGTCGAACTTCACGATTGCGAAGAGACGGCGAATGGGGTCCGAAAGAACGATGTGCTCCAGCGGAAGCCCTCGTTTGGCGCGCTCCCTGCGCATTCGCAGCAGTTTGCTCAAACACGTCGAGTCGAGATACGTCACCGTCGAGAGGTCGAGAACGACGGTGGCTTGCGCGTACGACCGTTCCAACTCCCGGGCAAAGTCTGCGGACGAGGCCAAGTCGTACGATGCCCGGTCAACGGCAACGACGAGCGGTTTGGGGTAATCCACGTGGGCTCGAAGCGTTATCGAGCGTTCGAGTCGCTTCCTGTGGCGTTCGATTCTATGTACGGTACCGCGCATACGCGGAGCCTCGCCGTTACGGGCAATTCCGCGCTGACTTTCGTGCCGTTAGGGACGCGGGCAACCGAGGCGCGGCGGCATAGTTGCGAGACGATGAAGAGTCCCCGGCCACCGCCGCTTGTCGGCGGCGGAAGCGATGGCTCGAGCACGAAGCCATCTCCGGTGTCGTAAACGTCGAGCGTGACGACCCCTCGGGCGTCCGAACTGACCGTGATCTCAATCGGTCCGGGAGCGTGGAGCACGACATTGGTCACCAACTCGCCAAAGACGATCAGCGCGCCGTCGCAATCCGACTCCGGCGTGCACGATTCGCGCAGAAACGTCATGAACGCGCGCTTGGCCGAGAGGGCCGCTCCGGCTTGCTTCGACTGGAACTGCCACTCCATTGGTTCCCGCCTCGTTCTGGTTTACTGGAGAGCCGGTGTCCTTGCGGGGTTGCGGGGCCGCTCGCGGGAGTCATACCCATATGCCCGCGACCGTACACAAGCGACCCAGCGACGGGGGGTCGGTTCGAAGATAGCTCGAAGGAAGCATAACTCGAAACGCACACGCGAGACCTTGCGTCCGGTCGCCGGCCTACTCATAGCTTGCCGGTCAACCCTCACCGAGAAAAAACCTCGATCCCCGATTTTCTATGAATCGGCAAGGGTGATTATCTCGATGTCGGACGTTAGCGTCGAACGCCATGTCACTGGCAATCTATTCCTAGACCATCTGCCTGCCGGCTCGTTGGAGATGCTGCTGCCCGCGCTCACAACGGTGCGACTCAAGACCTCCGAGCTCGTTTACGCGGCACACGCACCGATGAATTCCATTTTCTTTCCACTCGGAAGCGTGATTTCGGTCGTAATCCAAATGAGCGATGGGGACACCGCAGAGGTCGGGCTGATCGGACGCGACGGCATGACCGGCGTTGCAATCGCACTCGGACAATCGAGCACGAACCAGCGCAGCGTCGTTCAAATACCAAATAGCGCGCTAACGATGAAAACGCAAGACTTTCGCGCGGCCCTCGAGAGCGTGCCCGAGTTGCGCGAATCCACGCTGCGTTATGCTCAGGCGGTGCTCATGATGGCGGCACACGTCCTCGCGTGCAACACGCTGCATCCCGTGGACGAGCGTTGTGCACGCTGGCTGCTGATGGCGCACGATCGCGTCGGAGCCGACCTCTTGTTGCTGACCCAGGAATTCCTGGGCCAAATGCTCGGCGTCCGCCGTGCGAGCGTCGCGGTTGCGGCGGCCACGCTGCAAGACGCGGGATTCATCAGCTACTCGCGCGGACACATCACCGTTCGCAACCGTCTCGGCCTGGAATCGGCCAGCTGCGAATGCTACGAAACGATGGAACGCGAATGGGAAGCCCTCATGGGCTACGCGATCCAAAAGCGCTTCCCCGATAAGCATCCCATCCACACCGACGGCCAACCCCACTAGCGACGCCGCTCTGCCGCGCTTGCTGCGCCCGCATTGTCATCCCGAGCGGAGCGCGCCCGCGTTGTCATCCCGAGCGGAGCGCCGCAAGGCGCGCAGTCGAGGGACGCCCGGCGAAGCGAATCAGCGTCGCTCTTCGTTATCATGTCTGTCTCTGCGCAGACGATTCTTTCTACGTCGGGATCAGCAACGATCCGGATCGTCGGGTTTGCGCAGCACAACGTAAGTCGGATCGACGAAAAGTGATTAGACGTACTCACGTCGATCCCGTGCGCATCGTAGCAACTCGAGCGAGTTTGATTACGTTGACCAAGCGATCGACTGGGAAAAGCATCTCAAACACTGGTCGCGCGCGAAGAAGCGCGCCCTCGCAAATAACGATTGGGAGGGGATCCACAAAATTGTCACGGCCGAACGACGGCGGCGAGAGCGGCGCTGATTCGGTTCGTCCGCGCGTTCGTGTCGCGCAGTGGGCGTCCCTCGACTGCGCGCCTTGCGGCGCTCCGCTCGGGATGACAACGCAGGAGCGGCGCTTGTTTGTTCGCGGGGCGTCCCTCGACTGCGCGCCTTGCGGCGCTCCGCTCGGGATGACAACGCAGGAGCGGCGCTGTTTGTTCGCGGGGCGTCCCTCGACTGCGCGCCTTGCGGCGCTCCGCTCGGGATGACAACGCGGGGGCGCTCCGCTCGGGATGACAACGCGGGGGCGCTCCGCTCGGGATGACAAGGGCGGGGGGCTCCGCTCGGGATGACAAGGGCGCGGCGCTTCGCTCGGGATGACAAGAAGAAGAAAGAGCGGCCTTGGTGGCCGCTCTTTTAGGTCGCTGACGGGTTCGGGCTAGCGGAGGAGTTTTACGAAGTTGCCGAAGAGCATTGCTCCGATGCCGGAGAGTTGATCGTAGCCGGTCTTCGCCGTGTAAGGTGAGATGGTGCCCGACACGATGTCGCGGAAGTAGAGGGTCTTGCCCGAGCCGTAACCGTTCTTGGTCCACTTCGCGTAGAGCGTCTTATTGAAGAAGCCCGCGCGTTTGTTGCGTTTCTGATCCATGATCGTCAGACCGGCGCCGAAGATCGGTGACGAGAGCGACGTTCCGCCGATCGGGCCGTCGAAGCCGCCTTCGAAGTAGAGCGACTCGCCGGTATTCGGGTCGGCGTCGAACGCGACGTCGGGAATGTTGCGTCCGGTGTTGATGATGTTCGGGACGCCTTTCTGGAACAGCGGGAGTTTGAAGACGACCGAAACGCCGCCGCCCGTGCCTTCGAATCCGTCCGACCAGACGACTTCGCTGGTTTCTTGGCCGGTGGTGTGGTTGACTTGTTCGGTCGTTCCGCCGATGGCTTCGTTATACGGCGTGTCGGTCGGCGTTCCGATGCTGACTTCGCTGCTGCAGCCGTACGTGATCGTGCCGTAGTCGCCGGTCGAGGAGTGGAACGTGATACCGAGTGCCGCGCCTTGCTTGAAGATCGCGTTGGCGGCCTTCGGGAAGCTCGGAACCAGCGCGGTCTCGCACTCGCTGTAGCTCGTGTTTACCGTGTCGGCTTTGTTGTCGCTCACGACTTGGTTGTACATGTCGGTGAAGTAGTGGAGATCGGACGCTTGCGGCGCTTCGTAGACGTAGAGCGCCGTGCCGGGCGCGAGCGACGCGACCGTTTCGACGTCGAGCGTCGTCTCGATGGAGTCGCCCGAGATGCCCGGCGGCGGGCCGCCGTCAACGAGCACGCGGGTCGTCGCCGGTCCGGTGCGGGTCACTTGGAAGTACGCGAGATACTGCGTGAGGTCGTTGTCGAGGAAATCGGCATCGCCGACGACGGCCGTGGCGCGTCCGGTGCCGGTGAGTTTGGGGAAGTTGTAGGAAGTGCGGTAGACGCCCGGGCCGTAGCCGCCGTCGGGTCCGAAGAGGGGCGGTGTGGCGGGGTGTCTCAGGCCGCGAAGCGCCGGAAGCTGGACGTGCTTATGGCCGGCCTTGAACACGTAGTCGGGGTGCAGTTGGACGGCGTTGTCGAGCCCGACAACGGCAAGGGCTGTCCCGAGCGATGCCGGGATCGTCTCAGGCCGCACTTCGCGATAGCGCACGCTGCCGTCGGCGCGGCGAACGAGGTGAATTTCCGTCGAGAAGAATTTCTCGGCGACCGGTGCCGGCGCGCTCGCGTCGACGACCGTGCGGTTCGGGAACGTATGATCGATCGTGAAACCGCCGGCACGCAGCGCCGACTGCGCATCGGCATAGTCTTTGGCGGTCGGGCCGTAGGTGCGCGCGAACTGCGCGGGCGTCAGGTAGCGCCCGAAGAACGCCGAGCCCGGATCGCCTTGCCCTTCGACCAGCGCGTCGAGTTGGGCTTCGTTACGATACTTCAGCACGACGGCGACGTGTACTTGCGTCGCGTCGCTCGCACGGCCGAGGTCTTGCCACGTCTTGGCCGGTCCGGCCATCGGCGCGTGCAGCGCGTCGGACGCGGCGCCACCCGCGGCCGGCGAGAAACTCGAGCCGCCTCCGGCGCCGCCGCACGCGGCGAGCATCGAAAGCATCGCCGTGGCCGCCAGCGCTCGAAGTTCATAGTTATGAAAACGCATGGTTCCTGCTCCTCTGGATTGGGGACAGCAAAAAGCTAGACGGCCGCTGTTCGCGACCGGCCCGGCGAGTCCGCCCGCGCGACGCTACTGACCGAGCCGGAGTTGCAGCACCTTTTGCACGCTCCGTCCGCTGAGCGGATCGGTGGCGACGACTTTCACGGTGACGGATTGCTGGCCCATCGCGGTCGTGAGGTTGACGGTAAGCTTGAAGTTTCCGCCGGGTCCGGCCGTCGTGTTGCCGGAGAACTGCCCGTCGGACGAGGGCGTCGCACCGGCGGTAACCGCGACCTGACCGTTTGCTACCGTGTTGCCCTGCACGACGAAACTGCGGCCGACGGGCGCGTTGGGTGCCGGTTGGTTGATCGTCAAGTGCAGGTCCGGCACCGGCGGCATGCTGCGAATCACCGTAAACGACCACGAATGGTCGAAGGCCGCTCCGCCGGCTCCGCGGCCGGTCACGCGAACCTTGTGCGCTCCGAAGTCGAGCGGCGCCGGCGGTTTGTAGGAGAAGCCGGTTGCCGAAAGTCCGCTGCGCGACGTGATGTCGTTGCCGTCGAGACGAACGATCACGGTGTTGGTCTGCGCTTGGCGGGTGAACTCCGCCGAGATCACCGTGAAGCGATCCGCGAGGCTCGTGCCGGGCGCCGGCCTCTGGGCGCGCAGCTGCAACTCGCCGGGCGGCGGCGTCGGGTTGGAGTTGCTCGTGATAAACGTCCAAGTACGGGTGAAGGCGACGTTGTTGACGTCGGCGCCCGAGACGCGCACGCCGTGCGAGCCGTAGTACAGCGGCGCCGGCGGCTTGTAGGAGAAGCCGTACGACGAGACGTTGCAGCGCGACGTGATGTCGTTGTTGTCGAGCCAAACGCGAACGCTCCCCGGTCGAACTTGCCGGGTAAATTCCGCCGAGATCGTGACGAACCGATTCGGCAGACTTTCTCCGGGAGCGGGCTGTTGCGCGCGCAACTGCACGGGATTACCGGACGGTGGGTAGGGCGGCGGATACGGGTTCGGCCGCGGCGGCGGATACGGCTGTGGCGGCGGATAGTTGCCGCCTCCGCCACCGGGCGGACGGATAGCGACGACGCGCGTCGTCGCATCGTACCCGACGGTCGCGCCGAAGGACTGCGCGACGAAGCGCAGCGGCACGTAGGTGGTCGCGCCGACGATAAACGGCGCGACGTCGAGAATCTGAGGCTGACCGTTGACGACGGCTTGCGTCGAACCGATCCGCAGCGACACCGTCGTACTGCCCTTGGTGGCGTTGATCGTGCCGGCTTGATACACGACCGTCGAGCCGAGCCGCTCGAAGATGCCGCGCAGCGGCACGAAGACGCGGCCGGCCCGTTCGATCGGGCCGGGGTTGAGGTACATCGGCTGGCCGCCGACTTTGACGGTGACCGTCTGGGCGGTCGCCACGGCCGGAATGCTCGCGGCGACCAGGGCGAAAAGCAGGGCGGCCGACAGCGTGCGGCCGAGCGGGAGTGACGACGGAGTGTTCAACGCGAAGCTCCTTGTGCGTCTCGAACGTTACGGTAAGGAGCTATTCTCCGCCGCCGCCGGCTTGCCCTCAGTCCGCTCGGCCGCCAGCGTCTACGGCGCTAGCCTTTGTTGCAGACCGTTTCGACGGTCACCCGGCGGCCGGTTTTCGCCTCGGTGAACGACGAGGAAGAGGTGATCTTCGTCGCGCTCACCTTCGTGGTCGTCGTATCGGTTTGGCTGCCGATATCGCCGTTGGCCGCGAACGAAACGTCGTGCACCGTCATGTGATTTCCGACCCAGCCCTTCGAAAACGTCAGCCCATAGGCACCTTGATCGCCGTAGCTGACGTCGACCCAGCGCTTCGTGAACGGGTCGTAGGTGATCTTGTCGTAGACGCTCGTGGTCGTTTTAATCCAAGAAGCCGGTTTGACGACCGAAGTTTCCTCGATCCAGTAGCCGGTCGGGTCGAGCGAATAGGTTGACGTGGTGATGTAGGCTGCCGGGCGCCGCGAACTCTTCGTGCTGCAGTTCCAGGTATCCGATCATGAACTGCATCGATGAGAGATTCGGTTTGGGCGCAGTGGGAATTGGAGTGCTCTCGACCTGCGCGGAAGCAAAAATAGGCACCAGCGTCGCGGCGAGGGCCGCGGCGAAGGCGAATGGACGAAATGCGTACATTGGACCTCCTTAATAAAGCGGGGACCCGGCCAATGGGGCAATTACGAAGGAAACGCTCGGGCGCCTGCCTGCCAGCTAAGTTCGACCGTTCCGAGCGGCCGCCACGAACTCTTTTCTACATGGCTTCCTTGACTCCAAGCCGGATCAGCCACCAGTTCATCGGATACGAGGTCGCGTAGCCGATCAACATGCCGATTTGCATCATGAACCAATAGGCGGCGCGATCGGGCGCGATCGGAGGATGGAAGAAAACGAAGTGCATCAGCGCCATCCATCCGAACAGGCCGACTTCGAACGCGGTCAGCGAGAGCGTGTCGGCCTTGATCGCGGCCGAAATGCCTTGTCGAAACGAGAGCCCGCGCATCGGAACGATGGCGAAGTATTGAAACGCGATTCCGAAGGCGTACGCGAGGACGTAGTCGCCCACGTACTGCGCGAAGAGCATCGAGCCGGCGATCGTCGCGCCGGTGAAAAAAATAGCGAACTCGGCAATGATGTCGCCCAACGTGCACCCGGCGCCGCAGTGCGTGGCGCCGACTGCTACCGAAGCCCAAAACGGTCGGTGGGACGCACGCCCCAGACGACGGTAGGCCCAGAGCGCGAGCGGACCGGCATAGAGCGCCGTGATCGGCCACACCCAGTTCATCACGGGCATCGGTAACGGTCTGCGGATGATGTTGACGAGTACGATCGCGGCGCAAATGAAGCCGCTCGCAAGTGAAATCCAGGCCACGACGGAGAGCCACCCTGGAACCATGCTCCCAGAAGTATAGCACCCCAAGCTCGGCGGCTGGGCGGCGGAAAAGGCGCTCGGCGGAACGAAGCTTCCCCTCCTAAGGCTCGGGTGTTTTGAGGAGGAGCTCATCGTGAAAATGTTTGCTTTGGCAGCCCTAGTCGTTGCCGTTGCGGTTCCGACCGGCGCGCGCTCGGCGACGGGGATGTCGGACCTGCAGTACTACGTGGGAAACTGGTCGTGCACGGCCGGTAACGTCGGCCAAGCGCCGTCGAAGGCCACGGCCACGTATTCGATGGAGTCGGGCGTGCTGCGCGGCTGGATCGTCGTGCCGGCACAGGGCAAGATGACGAAGGCGTACGCGTTTGACGCAGCGACCGCGTGGGATGCCAAAGGCGGCCGTTTCGTGCAAACGACGCTCGACAACGACGGCGGCTGGGACATTCAGATCGCCAAGCCGTGGACCGGAAATACGGAAACGTGGATGGACCACTCGAATAACACCGGTAAGCTCGGCCACAATCAGACGGTACGCACGAGCCAAAATAGCTTCGCCTTCACGGGCTATGCGACGTTGACGTTGACCAAACCGAACTTCAAAGGCTCCTGCACGCGCTCGTCATAGTCCCTCGACTGCGCGTGCTGCGCACGCTCCGCTCGGGATGACAAGGGCGTGCATGCTCCGCTCGGGATGACAAGGGCGTGCATGCTCCGCTCGGGATGACAAGGGCGTGCATGCTCCGCTCGGGATGACAAGCGTGGTTTAGGGGACTTCGGCTTCCATCTCTTCGGGGTCTTCGCGAGGTTTGAACAGCGTTTGCGCGATGGCGGTGGGAACGACGGCGGTCAAGATGACGACCGTAACGAGCGCGCTGTACTGAGCTTGGGTGATGTAATGATGTGTCAACCCGTAAAGGCTCGAGATCGTTCCGAACGTGAGCCCCGTGGCCATCATCAACGTGAGGTAGTTCGCATCGGCGTTGCGATATCGAAACGCGTAGCGGGCGAGCGGAAAGACCGCAACGATCTTGGCGATTACCTTTACGAAGAACAGGATCGCGATGAGGCCGGCGCCGCTCACGGCGGCGCCGAATTCCACGTAGGTGCCGGCTTTGAGAAAATAAAACGGCGCGAGAAGCGTCATCGTCATCGTTTGAAGGCGGCGCTTAACGTCGGGATAGGCGATCATCAAGCCGGCGCAAGCCAAGCCGAGAAAATACGCCGGTAAGACGCCTTCGCTCTTGGCGTAGGTGGCGATTGCGGCAAGTAAGAAAATCACCGCGAAGAGAATGCGCAACGCCGGCTCGCTGACGTAACGGCGCGTGCGGTCGATCAGCGGCGGCAGCAGCTTGGGGAGCAGCAGCATTGCGACGGCGATGGCGGCTACGAGTCCCAGCAGCCAGAAGTTGTAGTTGGCGAACAACAGCCCGAGCGCGACGACCGTTCCAAGATCCGTGAAGAAACATGCCGCGAGAATCAACTGCCCGAACTCTTTGGTCGCGAGCCCGGACTCAACCATGACGGCGTAGACCACGGCGACGGACGTCGTTGACATCGCGATGCCGGCAATCTTCGACGCGTTCGCCGTCCAATGCCCCAAGAAAAACGTGAAGGCCATCGCCGCTAGGAACGGTGCTGCAAACGAAGCCGCGCCCAGAACGGTGGAGGGGACGAGTTGCTTGCGTAAGACCTTGGGATCGATCTCCGCCCCGGCGAGAAAGGTGAGCAAGATGCTGCCAAAGCCGGCCACGAAGTCGATCCAGGCGTTGGTGCGCAGCGCGATCAGATTCCCGGCGAGGAAGCCGATCACGATTTCGATCAGCGCCGCGGGCATCTTGACGCGGATCGCGACGAACGCGCTGACGGCGGCCAGCAGCATCCACGCTCCGGCCACGAGCCACATATTGCTGCCGTCGAGCCACTGATGCAAAAGAAAAACTCCCGTCCCAGCCAGTTTGTGGAACAGGAGCCATCAGCCGTTTTACGGGCGGTTTACGGGAGCTCCATCCCGTTGGACGGCCATTTTCACATGACCGGAGACGGCTTCCCTCCCGGAAAGTAGGCGGGCAGCTGCTTGGGCAGGAGAGAAGGCTGGCTGGCGGCAAAATTGTGCCGTCTTTATTTTGCCCACCGTGGAGGATGTGACACGTGCTTTTGCGATCTCGACTGCTCGCCGCGACGGCCGTCGCGGCTTTGGCCGCCTGTTCGGGCGGTGCGATGAACCAAACCGTTCCGGCTGGGTCGCCGGCGCAGCAAGTTGCCGGCACGAACGGCGTGCCGTCGGGGAATGCGCGGATGTCGTGCGCGACGCTGCTGCCGGGCGACACGATGCGCTGTTTCGCGATGTTCCGAACCGACGTCGCCGCGCATCCACTGGGCGTGCTGCATAACGCGACGCCGTCGGGGTATGGCCCGAGCGATCTGCAATCGGCGTACGCACTGCCGTCGTCGACTAATGGAACGGGTCAGACCGTCGCAATCGTCGATGCCTACGACGATCCCGAAGCGGAGTCGGACCTCGGCGTCTATCGCGCGCAGTACGGTCTGCCGGCGTGCACGACGGCCAACGGGTGCTTCAAGAAAGTCAGTCAAACCGGCTCGACGACGCAACTTCCGCCCGCCAACGGCGGATGGGCGCAAGAAGAATCGCTCGACCTCGACATGGTTTCGGCGATCTGTCCGAACTGCCACATCGTTCTCGTCGAAGCCACCTCGGCCACCAACGCCAATCTGGCGACGGCGGAAAATCAGGCGATAACCCAAGGCGCCAACGTCGCCAGCAATTCGTACGGCGGCGGCGAGTCGGGTGCGTCGAACTCGGCGTACAACCATCCGGGACACATCATTACCGCGAGCGCCGGCGACAGCGGCACGGGCGCACAGCAGCCGTGTTCGTATTCGACGGTCGTCTGCATCGGCGGTACCTCGTTGAGCCGGGCCGGCAATTCGCGCGGCTGGAGCGAAACGGCTTGGTCGGGCACCGGCAGCGGCTGCAGCCGCTACGTGACCAAACCGTCGTGGCAAACCGACAAGGGCTGCACGAAACGCTCTGAGTCCGACGTTTCGGCCGACGCCAACCCCAACACGGGCGTGGCGGTGTACGACAGTTTCGCATATCAGGGTTACAAAGGCTGGCTGGTGTTCGGCGGCACGAGCGTGAGTTCGCCGGTGATCGCGTCAGTGTACGCGCTGGCCGGCAACGCCGGGAGTGAAAACTACGCGCAGTCGATTTGGGTCGCGGGCGGCAGCTCGGCGCTCAACGACGTGACGTCGGGAAGCAACGGCAGGTGTTCGAAGAGCTATCCCTACATTTGCAAAGCCGGCGCCGGATACGACGGACCGACGGGGTGGGGAACGCCCAACGGCATCGGCGCCTTCTAAAACGGCGTTCCGGCGCTTAGCCCAAAAGCCCGCTGCAGAGAGCCGCGGGCTTTTGGCTGCGGCGAGGGCTTAGCGCTGGAGCGTTTGGGAAGGGGTTTCGCCGTACATGAGGCGATACGCGGCGGTAAAGTGCCCCATGTGCCAAAAGCCCCAATCGGCGGCGACGTCGATGATGCGGAGTTTCTTGCGTTCGGGGCGCTGAAGCGCGCGGCGAACGCCGCTGAGGCGTTTTGCTTTGAGGTACGACATCGGCGTGAGACCGGTTACGGCTTCGAACGCGTTGGCGACCGAACGTGGACGCATACCGGTGGCGTCGCTGAGATCCTGCAGCGTGATGATATCGTCGATGTGTTCGGCCATGTGCGCTTCGCATGCGCGCACCGCTTCGACCCGGCGGCTTTGATAGCTGCGCCCTTCGGCCGGGTTTCCGTCGAGGGCGCTGGCCAGCAGCGGCATGAGATCCCGCTCGATCAAACGGCCCATCGAAGGACGCATGATCGCCTGCGGGGCGACCTCGATCATCGAGAAAAGGCCGCGAATGAAACTGCGAAGTCGGCCGGCGTACACCGGCGTGTATTGCAGGCGGCTAACTTGACATAGATCCACCAAATTCGATCCGTTGGCAGGGTGGAAAGCGGTCTCGAAACTTCGCCGTATCGAACATCACCGAGTATCCGCTGCCGGCCCCGGCGGCGCTGACGTTGACGCCGCTGGACGTCACGCCAAGGTCGCCGTAGGCGACCTCCCTTCCGAACCAACGGGCGTGCATCCGTTCGGAGGTGCTCATAGAGATGAGCGCCGTTCCCGGCCGCAGCTCGCCGTTGCGGCGCCAGCCGACGTTGAAGTCCTCGCGAAACACGCGTAACGCGCCGAGATCGAGGACCGCTAGGCTGCCCTCGAACGGTCCTGATTGAAGCTGGACCCAGTCGATGCGCGCGGTGCGGTAGAGGTCGTTGATGAGCTCCGCGTCGTGGGTGCGAACCAGGGTGGCCGAAGGCTCCCCACTTCCCATGTAACCTCCAGGAGACGCCTAGGCGGCGAGCCATCCTGCTTGGCTAGCAGGCGGGGCTCCTCCTAGCGCATTCCGGGCTCCGGGACGGCAAGCAACTCGCCAACGAGTCCCTCGAGCCCGCCGGCTATGCTGTCCCGCGCGGTCGCTTCGAGCTCGGCAAAGAGCGTCTTCATATCGCCGGTCAGCGATGGCACGAGATAGCCGCGCAGCCGCCAACGCTCGCGCAGCTCGGCATCGATGCGTTCCATAAAAGCGGGATCGAGCTCGTTGGAGCTGGTGAATCGCGCCGACACGCGCTTGCGCCGGGCTTCCTGCAGCGACTCCTCGTACGTTTCGGGATCACGCCACAGTGCCCGCCCGTCGCGGACGAACTCGATGGCTCCCAAACCGGCGCGGCGCAGCTCGTCGTGTTCCCATTGATGCTGGTCCATCGTCCGCGAAATCGCCGCTCGAATCGTGAACTCGTCGATGCATTTGAGCAGCGCCGCGTAGGAAGCGTCTCTGACAATACAGACCGATTGGCCGATCCAAGCGCTATACGTTGCGGATTTCACACTGTCTTCTTGCAAGACTTTGAGGAAGGCAAACGTAGCACACTCGGAGCGGCCGCCCTATCCAAAAAGCGCGTTTCGGCCTTTTTGGGATAGGACCGGCTTGCGGCGGGGCGTATGTTAAGGCGTAAAACTGCCGCTGCTACGCGAGGAGCGAGCCTTGTCACAGGTCGTCCAAGAGCCGTCCCCGGCGCAAGACCGAATCCAATTCTTCGACGCAAAACTCATCTTGAAGCCGGATTTTTTCGATTCCGTTCGAGGTTTCCGATCGTTCAGCGAGCTGGTCGGCGAAGCCGTGCAATTGGTGCGCGGGGTCAGCTACGCGCCGCTCGACTTGACCAAGGCACGCCCGCGCATCCGGGAAGTGATGTTCCTGGACACGGCCGATTTCCGGCTCTATAACAACTCGTTCATCCTGCGCCGGCGAACGGCGTATCAGGACGGATTTCCGATTGCCGATCCGGAGATCGTCTTCAAGTACCGAAGCAACGACCTCGAAAAGGCCGCTGCGGTTGACGTCCGCCCCAAGATTGCCGGACCGTATCGAATCAAGTTCAAGTCCGAAGCGTTGCCGCTAAAGGATCAAACCGGCAGTTTTCGTCTGCTCTACGCGCACAACTGCATTTTCCCCATCAGTTCGGTGCACGCGCCCGATCGCACGAACCTCAAGGCGATTGCCACGGGGCTGCCCGCCCTGGCCGGGTTGATCGGCGAGCTCGAAGGTTCGGTAGAACTGGTGAACGCGACGCTGGTTGAGGAAGTCCTCATGGATATCGGCAAGATCGATTTTGGAAAGGGCACCGTGGCCAAAGCGAACATTTCGTTGTGGCGCTCGCTGGGCGACCACTCCGTGATGTGCGGCGAGTTTGCGTACCAGACGAAGTTCGACAGCACCGACAGCGTTCACGACCTCGTCAAACAACGCGTCGAGGAGCTGTTCATCAAGCTTCAGCAGATCGCACGCGGCTGGCTGCTGCTCGGCACCACCAAGACGGGGCTCGTCTATCGTCTGAAGGGCAATCCGCCGCAAAGCCATGAGTGAGGCGAAGGCGGCCGCCGCGCCGGCCGGTCAGCGCGCGTCAGTAGCGAGCCTCTTTTGGCTCTTCTTGACGATCGGCGCGACCAGTTTCGGGGGCGGCGTGGTCGCCTATCTGCGCAACGGTCTCGTGACCAAAAAGAAATGGCTCGACGATAAAGAGTTTTTGGAGCTGATGTCGATCAGCAACACGCTGCCGGGCTTGAATGCGACGAACATGGCGATTCTGGCCGGCGACCGATTGGGCGGAGCGCTCGGATCCGTCGTCGGGATGCTGGGAATGTGCGTGCCGGCGTTCGTCTTCATGACGATCGCCGGCATTATGTACGGCGAGCGCGGCGATCGGCCGATCGTGACGGCGATGCTGCAGGGCGTCGCCCCGGCCGCCGTCGGGTTGCTCGCCGCAACCTGGTTTCAGATCGGAAAGAAGACCGTCAAAGGATTCGCCGACGCCGCGGTGATTCTCGCGGCGGTGCTGGGCGTCAACCACTTCAAACTCTCGGTGCCGGTCGTGCTGTTAGCCGTCGGCGCCGTCGCCATTTTCGTCAATCGTCCCCGCCGGCCGCGGGCTCCGGATTCGGAGGAGTCGGAACGATGGATCAGCTCGCTGCGCTAGCCGAGGTCTTCTCGTACCTGTCGTTCTTGACGATCGGCGGCGGAATGGCGGCATATCCGGAGATGCAACATCTCGTCGTCGAAGTCCACAAGTGGCTGACCACGAAAGAGCTCGTTCACATCTACAGCGTCGGGCAGTTGTCACCGGGACCCAACATGATGATGGTGGCCGCCATCGGCGTGCGCGTCGCCGGCATCCCGGGCGCGCTGATCGCCGCCGCCGCCTTCTTTCTCCCGACCGGGACTTCTGACGTTCGCGGTCGGCCGGCTCTGGAAGCGGCTCGCGAACTGGCCCTGGCGGGCCTCGATCCAGAGCGGGCTCGCTCCGGTCGCGATCGGACTCGCGGTAGCGGGATTGCTCACGTTTGGACGCACGTCGGTCACGGGCTGGGTGACGGGCGGGATCGCTCTCGCGGTCTTCTTCGCAACGATCTATACGAAGGTCAATCCGGCAATCCTGATTCTTTGCGGAGCGGTCGTGGGCGGCATCGCGCTGCGATGATCTGCGCCGTGCGGTTTTCGGATACTTCATAAGCTGACCGTGGGATAAGATGCGCGAAGGAGTATCAATGATGATAAAACGCCTTCTCGTGCTGAGTTCAAGTCTCTTGATGGCCTGCGCTGCGACGTTTGCGGTAGCCTACGCGCAAGAGACGCCCGAACCGGCGGCCACGCCGGAACCGGCCGCATCGATGGCGCCCGCGGCGCCAGCCTCCGAGGAACCGACGTTTATGGACCGGCAGTACGACGGGCACACGCACGTGACGCTGGCCCCCTACATCTGGCTCCCGACGTTGCGGCAGAACGTACAGTTTAACGCGCCGACGAGATCGGATATCAGCGCCGGTGCACCGATCCAGGGGGCGATCCAGGTCGGACCGAGCCAGTACGTTGCAAATATCAATTCCGCCGCGATGTTCGCCTTCGACGCGCGCAAAGGCGATGTCGACATCTTCGGCGACTACATTTACACGAATCTTTCGAGCAGCGCCACGATCGACTCGATCTTCAGCGGTCCGGGAGGGCGGGTGAAGATTCCAGTGTCCTTTACCGCAAATAGCCGAGTCTCGGCGTCGATCTGGGAGATCGCGGCCGGCTTTACCGTAGCGCACGGTCATAACGCCGACTTGAGCGCGTTTGCCGGCTGGCGGCAATTCCCGCTCAATGTCACGGTCGCCTATTCGGGTACCGTCGGGAAGCGCGGATTGACGATCCCACCCGGAACCGTCGTCGACCACGACGTGGCCAACGACGTGATTTTCGGACTGCGCGGAAAAGCATTTTTCGGGCACGTCTTCGTCCCGTACTACGTGGATATGGGCGCCGGCGCGATCAACCAGACCTGGGAAGCGTACACCGGCTTGGGCTATGCCTTCAATCACGGGCAGACCATCTTGGCGGCGTACCGGAGCCTCAACTACAACGCATTTCCTGCCAATTCGATCGTTCAGAAACTGACCTTGAACGGGCCGATGGTCGGCTACACGTTCCAGCTTTAGCGTGGGTATAAGCCCCGGTATGGCACACGACGGACTTCCTTACCCCGATAACGACGACGACGTGATCGCGCCCGACGTCGCCCCGCGCAAAGACCAGCCGATCGATCCGGCCGAAGCGGTGCGGCGCGAACGCGAAAAATACGGCGAGACGACGGCCGACGAGAACCGTGACGACCAGTGGGACGCACACCACGGTCAGCCCGAGGATATCGTCTAGCAGCCGTTAGGGCTCTTCAAAGGGCATTCGCCGTAAGGGCGCATGCGGCGACGCGCCGCTCCAGGAAGCGGCGCTCGCCCGGGTTGCGCGCGTGCGCGAGTGCCGATTCGAAGTGCTCGCGGGCGAGCGCGCGGTTGTCCCGGCGCAGTTCCAGTTCGCCGCGGGCGGCATGATAGAACGGGTACTCGATCAGCCGGTCGGCATCGGCGATCGCATCGATGGCTCGCAACCCCGGCTGCGGTCCGTCTACCTGCGCGATGGCGATCGCCCGGTTGAGGGCGACGATCGGCGATGGTGCGATGGCCATCAAGCGATCGTACAGAGCAACGATCGCAGCCCAGTCCGTTTCTTCGAAGCGCTGCGCGTCGGCGTGGATCGACGCGATCGCGGCTTCGACGTGATACCGGCTCACTTCGGAACCGGTCGCGGAGCGTTCGAGCCAGGCGCGGCCGTGGGCGATGGCGGTGCGATCCCAGCGCGCACGATCTTGATCGAACAGCGAGCTGAGGTTCCCCGAGGCATCGAGACGCGCGGGCAAGCGTGCCGCGTCGAGGTGCATCAACGCGCAGAGTGCGAGCGTCGAGGGTTGCGCGCCGAGCGGATGTTCCGCGAGGATCTGCGTGAGACGAATCGCTTCGCGGCAGACGTCGGCTCGCACGACGGAGTGCGCGGACGCGCCGTGATAGCCTTCGCTGAAGATGAGGTAGAGGGCGCGCTGCACCGCGGGCAACCGGGCGGCGAAATCGGCGGTGTCGGCGATGTCGAAGAGATCGCCCGACTCCGCCAAGAGTTTCTTCGATCGCGCTAACCGTTTTTCGACCGCGGCGCGCGTCGTCACGAAGGCGGCGGCCACCTCGCGCGCGCCGAATCCACCGACCAACTGCAGCACGAGCATCACCTGTGCCGCTTCCGGCAGGCGCGGATGGCAACACGAGAACATCATCCGCAACTGATCGTCGGCGATGCCGGTGGGGTCGAGGATCTCTTCGACTGCCGGCGCGAGCGTCCACTCCGTTTGCAGCAGCCGGCCGAGATCGGGCGCGAACGTGCGTGCCGTCCGTTCGCGGCGCAGGACGTCGAGCGCGCGGTTCTTGGCCGTTTTCATCAGCCATGCCGACGGATTCTCAGGGACGCCGCGAAATTTCCAGATTTCCAACGCGCGGCAGAAGGCGTCTTGAACGACGTCTTCCGCCAGCGCGAGGTTGTGAATGCCGAACGCGCGCGTCAGCGCGGCGACCATGCGGCCCGCCTCGCGGCGGAAGAGATGGTCGCTCGGCTCCACGTTACATGTCCATCTTCATGATGGGACGGACCTCGACCGAACCGTCGAACTCGAGAATCGGACAACCGCTCGCGAGTTGCGCGGCGTGCGCCAGACTATCGGCTTCGATCAGCGTGTACCCGCCGACGAGATCCTTCGCTTCGGCGAACGGACCATCGGTGACGGCGCGCCCGCGGCCTTTGACAACTTTCCCCTCGGCTTCCAGCGGCTGACCGGGATCTTTCAAGTTGCCGCTCGCCGTCAGGTCTTTCATCCACGAAAGCCACTTTTGCATGATCTGCTGGGACTCTTCGGGGTCGCGCTCCGGACGGTTGCCGCGGTAGAGGTAGACGAATTCGCTCATGCCGGTATCTCCTGTGTTCGGGGGTGGTGTGGCCTCTAGACGTTTGAGCGCCGGGAGATCGGACATTTCGCGACCGGGCCGGCGGAGACGGAGCGGGCCCAATATGGCAGCGGCCGACTGCCGAAAAAGGAGGCCTTGCAGGCGGCGTGTGGTAGAATCATATGAAACTGTAAAGCTTCCGTCACAGGACGGGGCCGTCGATTAAGAACGGCGCTGGACGAGGGGCCGAACGGTTGGCAGAACGCGTGATCTGTCCGCCTCTCTATAAGGCAGGCAAGCGAGCGTGAGAATATGTTGAAATCTTGGAAGTCGCCCTTTAAGGCGTTCGGATCCCGAGGGTGGGGGCCGGTAGACGGCGATGCCGACGGGCCCGATCGTGCGCCGTCCGCCAACGGCTCGAGCCAGGCCGACGCTTCGATCGTGCGGCTGCGCAACGTCATGGCCGAACTCAAGGTCGGCGACGCGGAGTATGACGCCCGCAATCCCGCCCTGGCCGACGACGAGCAGATCGGCATCGCCGATCCGGTCGTGCGGGCCGCTGTAGCGGAGACTCCGGCAGCGAGCGCGTCATCGAACGGCGCCGCCTCGGCGTCGAACGGCGCCGCAGCGTCGAACGGTTCGGCGTCCGCCGCATCGAACGGTGCCGTTACGGCAGCGCCGTCGAACGGTGCCGCTACGTCGGCACCCACAAACGGTGTCGCTACGGCAGCACCCACGAACGGCGCCGCTTCGGCCGCGGCCGCCGGCGACGAGGAGCTGAGCGCGGCGCAAAAGCTGATCAAGGAACAGCGTCAAGCCGCCGAAGCGCTCCTACTCGAGGCGTGCATGCTCGAAGAGCGTCTCAAGGGTGAGGCGAAGATCGCGCAGGCCGCGGGCGAATGCGCCACAGCCAGAGAGACGGTCGCGTCGGCACTGCGCCTGGAGCAGGAAGCCAAGAATGCGGCACGAGCGGTGTCCGAGCGGCGCACCGTCGCGGCCAGCGAGCGCCGGGACGCCGAGAATGCGCTCACCATAGCGCGCGGCGAAGTCAAGACGGCGAAAACGCGCGTCGAGGAGCTCGAACAGCAATTGCGCGATGCGAAACAGGCCGTGGAGCAAGCGCATTCGATGGTCGGCTTGCGCGAAACTCGGGTGAAAGAGTGCCTGGCGAAGGAAGCCACGGCCAAACGGGACGGCGCCGACATCACCGCGCAAGTAGTCGCTGCGGAAAACGCGCGGCTGGAAGCCGAAAAAGAGGCCAAAAAGGCCGAAGAGCGCGTCGCGACGGTCAAGAGCGGTCTCGCGGACGGAACTCAAGACGCGACCGGTATGAGCGACGTGCGCGCGCTCGCCGACAAAATTGCAAAGCAAGCTTCAACGCTGAAGAACGGCAGCCGCACGGGCGTCGTCGAATCGGAGACCGCGGCCAGCGCGAGCTGATCGCCGCGGTCGTTTATTCCGTGGACGCGACGATCTCGTACCGGTTGCCGTCCACGTCTTCGAAGAAAACCGCGTAGAAGTTCGGCCCGTATTCCGGGTGGAACCCCGGGCCTTCGACGGCCTTCGCACCGCCCGCTCGTACTGCGAGCGCGGCGCCGTCGACGAGTTCGCGCGTCGGCACGGAGAAGGCGATGCGCACCGAACCGGCAAGCGGCTCGGCGTCGCCAATGAGGCCGATGCGCGGGCGGCCGCCTAGCACGGTTTCGTACCCGACGAAGCCGGGTTCGTTTGGATCGATCGGAAGCCGGCGATAGCCGACGTGCGTTCCCAGCGTGTCGAAAAATTGCGTTGCGCCGCTCAAGTCGCGGACGTGGACGTCGATGTGGTGCAGCATGCGTCTCCTTGACTTCCGGCCGGTTCTGCCGTCCCACGAACGCGGCCTCTCGCCGCGAGGCCTTCGGGGGACGATGAGAAAACGTCGGTTCGATGCCGGAGCTTCCCGACGTTGCCGCCTACATCGGCGCGCTCGAATCACGGATCGTCGGCGAGCCGTTGGAGCGCGTGCGGTTGGCGAGCGCGTTTGTGCTGCGGACGGCCGATCCTCCGCTCGCGCGGCTCGAGGGACGGACCGTGCGCGAACTGCGGCGCGTCGGAAAGCGCATCGCGATCGGCGTCGACGGCGACCTCTGGCTGGTGCTGCACCTGATGATCGCGGGACGCCTGCACTGGCGACCGGCCGGCGTGCGGCTTGCGGGGCGCAACGCGCTGGCAGCGTTCGATTTTCCCAACGGAACGCTCACGCTTACCGAAGCGGGCAGCAAACGGCGCGCGTCGCTGCACGTCGTCGCGGGCGAAAACGCGTTGCGCGAAATGGATCCGGGCGGCATCGACGTTTTTGCGAACGACCTCGAAGCGTTTCGCCGAGCACTCACGGTTGAAAACCGGACGCTGAAACGAGCGCTTACCGATCCGCGCATTCTCAGCGGCATCGGGAACGCGTATTCCGACGAGATCCTGCATGCAGCGCGTCTTTCCCCGATCGCGCTCACGCGCAAACTTACGGACGAGCAGTGGCAGCATCTGTTCGCGGCGACGCGCGCGACGCTGCAGGCCTGGATCGACCGCTTACGGGACGAGGCGAGCCGCGAGTTTCCGGAACACGTGACCGCATTTCGCCCGGAAATGGCCGTGCACGGACGATTCGGCGAACCATGTCCGCGATGCGGCGATCCGGTGCAGCGCATTCGTTATGCCGATAACGAAACGAACTACTGCGCGCGCTGTCAGACCGCCGGGACGCTGCTGGCCGACCGGAGCCTCTCGCGTTTGCTCAAAGCGGACTGGCCGCGCACGCTCGAGGAACTCGAGGCGCTGAAACGGGGGTCGCCCGCCGGCTAACGATACATCGTGCGCTGGGGCGACGGCGTAACCCCCGGGAAGGGTGAGGCCGGTGAAAACATCGTGATGGTCGGCATCGGCGAGGGTGACGGGCTCGGCGATGGAGACGGGTACGCCTGTGCGACGGTACGCGCGCGGGGACCGAGCGTGATGGTCGCCGAGGGGCTCGGCACGCCGGAAGGCGCCGGCAGCGTCGTGCCGGTCGGTTCTGGCGACAGCGAGGGTAACGGCGAAGAAACCCCTTGCGCCGCAACGTCTCGGGTCTCCAGCGAGATCGCGACGACGGCCGCGATGGCAATTGCGACAAACCATATCTTCATGAGGGGCTTATACCCATTTTGCGTGACTCCGCCGGCCGCTGGGTACGAGCGTCGCATAGGAGGGACCAACATGGCATGTAAAGGCGAAGGATGCAAGTGTCAGGCGAGCGACGGCGAGTATTGCAGCGACGCGTGCAAAACGGCAAACGATCACGGTCACTGTCACTGCGGACACGCCGCCTGTCAAACGTAGACTGATGCGGCCGCGCCGCTGAATTCATGATGCCAACTTCATGAATGTAAATGCGGCGCGGCAACATCAACGTTCATCGTCGTTTCAGATTTCGTTGACATAGTGCAAGCACATTGTCGGCGATGAAAGGAGCCACGCACGATGAACTTGCCTAGGATTTCCACAATCTCGACGCTTCTTTGGATGTCGGCCTCTTTGACTGCTTGCGGCGGCGGAGCGCCAATGTCGAATACCGTTCCAGCGAGCGCGAATGTCGTCCAAATGCAGCCGGTGCTTCCCAGCGACCGCCAGGTCTGCCAAGACGAGGACGGCATCAAGGTGCTGCCGTGCCGCGTGAGATTCGATGCGAATCATACCGAGTCAAGAACCGTCAGAATCACCACCGGCGATAACGACCGTGGAGTCGTCAAGGAGCGGGACGACTGCGCGATCCGCAACGTTGCGACGATTACCCAACAGACGAATCATCGTTACACCGTCGCTCGGGGAACCGCGAGCGGCGATTGCACGGCCCGTTTCGTGCGGGGCGATCACAACCGGATGGGTCACGACGACGGCCGCAACGGCGGAGGCGAACTCGAAATCGTCAACGCGATGTAAGATGCCGCGGTGCGCGCGCGGTTGGCGCGCGTAAAACGCGGTGGCCACCCGGCTCGCCGAGGTCGAGCCGGGTGGTCTTGCGTCAGGGTGTCGCGGGCGGATCGTCCGGCGGCGTGATGGCGAGGAAGGTGACGAGGTCCCACGCGTTGTGGATGCCGATGAGGATCAGCAAGACGACGGCGGCCGCGACGGCGTAGAGCCCGTCAGTCGCGCGGGAGCCGAGGGTAAGGAGCAGGAGCGCGCCGGCGAGGATCGCGACGTACGCGAGCATTGGCAGAAGCGTGTAAAACGTGAAGTCTTCCAGGTCCGGCTGGTACTCGACGAACCGCAGTTGCCGCAACATGACGTGCAGGACGTACGCTGCCCCGGCTGCACTCACAACGCCAAGTAATACGGCCGCAGGTGCGAACGAGCGCCAGGGTGCACTCAGCGCAGCCGAGACGAAAAACGCGGCGCAGAAATGGACGACCGTCGGCGTGCTGAAGGCCGAGGTGCCCTCGCGGCTGCGGCGCGCGCGTTCGACGTTTGTGACCAGCGTAATGACGATGAACATCAGCCCCGTCAGCGCGGCCGCCGACGATCCGGTCATGACGTAGAAGCTCGACCAGGACGCGAGCACGGAAGCGGGCGTATCGGGCATTTTTACGCGTTGGCGGCGAGCGCCGCCGCGGCCTCGTTAGCGGCGCGTTCGCCGGTTTGGAGCGCGCCGTTTACCGTGCCGCCTTGCCCGTCGCTCGAGGTCGCTTCGCCGGCGAAGAACAAAGCGCCGTCGAGTGGCGCCGCGAGGCCGGTGCGGGCGCTGCCGCCGCCGACCGTGACGTAACTATACGCGCCGCGCGCGAATGGATCGCGCCGCCAATCGTGCATGATCCCTCCTTCAAACTGCTCGCGCGCCAAGTCTCGTTCGCCGAGCAGCTCCCCAAAACCGTTGACCGCGCGGTCGATGAGTTCGTGGCGTGCGAGGTCGTTCAACACGACCGCCTTCGGACCGCCCGCCCACGCAACGATGAGGCTGCTGCGAACGGGGAACTGCGTCCAATATGCCATAAAGGCGCGACCTGCCGCGCGAAAGAAGCCCGCGTCGCGGTAGCGCCGATCGCCGATGCGTTCCCAAAACGGCGTTCGAAACCAGAGGGCGACGCGAACGGCGTCTCCCATAACGATGCAGTCGAGCGCGGCGCGTTTTGCGGGCGGCAGTTGCGGCTCGAACGCGACGCCGGCGCGTCCGGCGGAATCGTGCAGCACGCCCAGTGGGAGCGTAACGATCGCCGCGCGGGCCTGCAAGGTTCGCGTGCCTCGCGCGGGCGTACGCGCTTCCACGGTGACGCCCCCGGGCCGCCACGAAATTCGATCCACCGTCGTCGAGAGGCAGATTTGGGCGCCGGCGGCCGTGCAGTCGTCGCGCAGCCGCTCGAACATTCGGGCGTACCCGCCGAGCGGGCGCGCGCTGCGCCAGTTGACGCCCGATCGCCACTCGGCCGCGATCGCGCGCGCGCTTGCAATCGCCGGATCGGCTGCGTCGAATCCTTCCACGAATGCGCGCGCCTGCGCGGCCGCCGCTCGCACGGACGGATCGTTTTCAAAGCGCCGTAAAAAACGATCGACGCTCTCGTCCCCCGCGAGCGTTTCGACCGACTCGAAGATGTGCGCGGCCGACAGAAAGTCATCGTTGTCGTCGCGCTGGAGCAAGCCGTTTCCGCTAAGGATCCACGACTCCCCGCCCGTCGGGAGCGTTTCGATGCCGGCGGCCCGCAGCAGCGCGTGCGTTTCCGCGGCATCTCCATGGATGAACTCCGCGCCGAGTTCGGCGTTGCCGTTGGCCGAAGAGTGGGACCACACGCGGCCGCCGATACGGTCGCGCGCTTCGAGCACGACGGTCCGAAACGAACGGCCGGCGAGGCACCGCGCCGCCGCGAGTCCCGCCGCGCCGGCTCCGATGACGAGGACGTCGGCCTCTAACGACATCAAACGTCCTAAAAGAGCAACGGGCGCGCTGTCAAGCGAACCGCACGGTCGTTGAGTCTGAAGACGCCAAAGGCGACGACGATTGCGCGGAAGTCGTGGCCAGGCATCGCAACGTTTTTCGAGGCCGTCCGGCGCTTTCATGCCGGGAGGTTTTGGGATAGACGGGCCGCTGCTCCCGATGCTACACTGAGTGCTCGCTTTTCCGGACTCCGGACCTTGTGAAGGAGACGAGACCCAATGGCTAGGGCCGGATGAACCCGGAGAAACTCTCCGCCGCGCTAATGCTCGTCAGCCTGACTTTCGGCGCGGGCTTGCAGGTCAACTGGGACAACTTCGTCGCGATTCTCAAGGACGTCAGCCTCCTGGCTCGCGCCTTAATTGTGAATTTCGTCGTCGTGCCGCTGGTTGGCGTAGGGCTCGCGAAGGTTTTCGCGTTGCCGCCTCACATTGCCACCGGTTTCCTGTTGATGGCGATCGCCCCCGGCGTTCCGTTCATGCTGATGTCGGTACGGAAAAGAGGCGGCCGCTTGGGGCTGGCGATCGCCTTAGCCGTGCTGCTTCCGCTGATTTCGATCGTCAGCGTGCCGTTGATGGCACAGTTCCTGTTGCCTTCGGCGGCAGCCGCGCACTTGCCGATCCAACAGTTCGTGGTAACGCTGTTGCTGTTCCAACTCCTACCGCTGGTGCTCGGAATGTTCGTCGCCGTGAAGGTCCCCGCGGCCGCCGGGCGGTTGGCGCCCGTCTTTCAGATCCTGTTCTTTGCTTCGGTGATCGCACTGATCGTGATCCTAGCGCCGAAGATCGGGCAAAGCATCGCCACCATATACGGCTCGAAGGGAATGCTGGCGATGCTCTGTCTCGTGCTGGTATCGCTGGGGACGGGTTGGCTGTTCGGCGGACCGGCGCGCGAGGACCGGCGCGTGCTCGGGATCGGCACCGCGTTGCGCAACATCGGCCTGTGCGCGCTGGTCGCGACTACGAGCTTCCACGAACCGCAAGTCGCCGCGGCGGTGCTGACCTACTTTGTGATCCAGTTCGTCGTTACGACGATTGCCGGAGTGTATTTTACGCGCACGGCAGGAAGGGCTCCGGCATGACTCCGCTCATTTTCTCGAAATTCGGGATTTGGACGCTCACGACCGTCGACTTCATCTCGCTGATCGCCGCGACGACCAACGCTTTCAACGGTGCGCTGCTGGCGCGCCGTCCGGACCACTACCGGCACTTTACGGTCGCGGGCGTCATCGTTCTCGGATACGCCGGCGGGATCGGCGGCGGCGTCGTGCGCGACCTGCTGGTCAACCGAATTCCTTCGCCGTTGCTCAACCCATGGTACTTGATTCTCTGCCTGGCGGCCGCGGCGCTGGCGATCACGATCGATTTTCGCAGCGGACAGCGCTTCAAAGACGGATTGTTTCAGTTCATGACGGCGTTCTCGCTTCCGTGGTACGCGATCGTGGGAGCGCAGGCGGCCCTGTCGGTGCATCTCGGATATATCGCAGCGATTCTCATCGGCGTCATCGCCACGACGGCGGGCCGGTGGATTATCGATACCGCGTGTTTGGTCGTCCCGAAGCAGCTCGTGCGCGGTGAATTCTTCATTCTGGCCGCGGTGCTTACGGCCACCACGTACGTGATCTGCGATCAGGCACTCGGGTGGTCCATGCTTCCGTCGACGGTGATCGCATTCTTGGTCGGTTTCGGATTCCGGCTGACGTGTCAGGCGCTAGGGTGGGAAGAGTGGGAGCCGTGGGAACCGGCGCCGCTGACCCAGGGCCAGAAGGATCGCGAGAAGTTAGGGCAAGGGTTGCGCGACGAGTTCGAGCCCCCGGCCGGAAAATTGTAAAGACGAACGGAGTGAACGCATGAGCAAGTCAGCGGAAACAACGCGCCCGAACCCCTTGGTGACCCACCGCGAGTTCAAGCTCCTTCTCAAACCGGAGAAGTTTCCCAATCGACGCGCGCTGCTCGAGTTCAACGAACGCCTGCAGCATGCCGCAACGAAACTCGGCGTGGAGTACGAACCGGTGGAGTCGATCGACTCGCAACTTCGCATCGTGCAGTTTTACGACACGAAAGCCGAGGATCTGCGCAAGAACAAGCTGATTTTCCGAATTCGACAGATTCGCCAGGGCGGCTGGCCGGACGAGAGCTGGGAGCTTACGTTCAAATGCCGGGCGCCTGACTACGAGAAAGCTGCCGGCTTCAACACCGATACCACGATGACGAAGCTGCAAAAGAAGAAGTTCAAAGAAGAAGTCATTCGCGGCGAAGGCGCCGGTTCGATGGCGAGCATCTTTTCGAACAACGTCATCGTCGAATACCCCGAAATCAAGCCCGATTTTCCGATGTCGCGGCTGGCAAACGCGCTGCCTCATCTCAAGACGCTCGGTTTGAATATGGACGAACCGCTCTCGATCGTCGCAGGCGCCAAGGTGTTCGAGATCCAGTGCACGCTCGGGAACCTCTCGTTCAGACATGGCGTCACGGCACACGCCACGCTCGCCGTATGGGCGCGCCCGGTCCCCGATCGGTTCGATCCGCTGGTGGCGGAGTTCGGCTTCTCGACCCGCGTTGCGGACGACGAAAAAAATGAAAAGGGCCAGGCGGCGGCCGACGAGTTCTTCAAAGCCCTTCAGGTAGAAATTGCAGGCTATCTTTCCGACGGAACCACCAAGACGGCGCTGATCTACGGCGACGAGGCGTCGTAACGCCGTTGCGGTTGGCGGCTGGGGCGGCGCTTTTAGCGCTGCTGGCAGCGTTGGCGAGCGCTCCGGCGGCGCTCGCCCAGACGCCGCCGACGCCAAAACCGACGGCCACCCCGCTGACGGTGAGCGGCTTCTTTCGCTCCTACTATTTCACGCGGCAGAATGCGACGAACAACCCCGGCGTGCAGTTCGACTATTCGACCGGAAAATGCAACGGTGCGGGCCCGTGCGTCAATCAAGCGAGTCTCAACACCGCCGTGGATCTGCATGCCGACTACGCCTTCGGCGGCGGCTGGCATGCGGGCGGCTCGTATTTCTACGCCCAACCGTTTAGCGGACCGTGTTCGACGGCCGTTTCGCATGCTCGCGGCGCACCCTGCGTTTCGCAAAACCCGCCCAACACCAATCCCGACGACACGCTTCCCGGATTCGCGCTGAGCACGTTCCCGGAGGCTTACCTCGGATACAAAATAGGCGGCTTCTCGGCAACTCTGGGCGATCAGCTCTTCGTATCGCCGTGGGCGGCGCCGTACGACGGCTCGCGCCTCAAGCCGGCAGCCTATCAAGGCGGCGACTTTGAGTACGATACGCCGGGCGGCTTGAAATTCGAATTGGCCGACATGCTGCAGTTCGAGAATCGCACGAGCAACACGTTCCAAAGCAATACTATGCTGACCAGCCACCCCGCCGGCGCGGCTGGAGTGCCGAACGAAATCTACGTGCCCGGCGGCGGCAGCATTACGACCGACGGTTTTTTCTACGCCCGCGCCGGATATGCACCGAAAGACCGCAGCTACGCGTTCAACGGGTACGTGTACGACGTCTCGGACATCGCGACGATGTGGTGGTTCGACGGCAAGTATACGTTTTCAGAAAGCGGCTGGCGGCCGTTCGTGGCGATGCAGGGCGGTTTCGAGTACAACGGCGGCACGTCCGTGCTCGGCAAGATCGACAGCTCGGCGATCGGCGTGCGCGTCGGCTTCTCCCCGAACAAACGGTGGGCCGTCGACTTGAGCGCCGATTCGATTCCATGGCGAACCGCGACCGTCAGCCTGCCGGCACCGGTGCGCTGCAGCAACGACAACTACCAAATCTCCGCCGGAAACCGCGTCTACCCGGGAACGACGTTTCCGTATTTTCTGCCGGTCGACGCTGGCCAGTGCTTTAACAATCGCGATGGTACGGCGACGATCTACTACGGGGGGTGGGCGAGCCCGTACACCGACAGCTATTCGAGCGACCCGTTGTTTACGACCCAGATCTCGCAGGGCATGGCCGACCGCCGGTCCCCAGGTTCGTCGTGGAGAGTCTCGGCGACGTACACCTCGGAGAACAAACGGGTCGTGTTCATTGCCGGTGACGCCTGGTTCGATTACGGCAATCAGCTCGTCGGTCAGTTCACGAACGAGTGGACGCTCGACGCGATGTACCGCTTCAACCCGGCGACCACCGATCGTTACAAGGGTTGGTTCTTTCGATACCGGTACGCACAGCGTACGCAGAGCAACACCTTCTGCGGGGTCCCGGGCACGAGTTGTCCGCCCGGCTTGGCTCCAGGTGCGACCTATTTGGGTGGACTCCCGATTTTCAAGTACAATCGTGCCCAGCTCGAGTACGACTTCTAGAAGGGTGGAGCGCGACGGGTGAGCGTTTTGGCGATTCTCTCGATTGCGGTCGCGCTGTCGGCGGACAACTTCGCCCTCGCGTTGGCGGTCGGCGCCGCGCAGGCGTCTGGCCGAGCGTGGAAAGCCCTCTTAGAACTGCCGCTCGCATTCGGCGTGTGCCAGTTCGTCGCGCCGATGTTGGGCTGGCTGATCGGATCGCAGGCGGCCGGTGTGTTGCGCGGATACGGAAGCTTCGTCGCGTTTTTGATTCTGGCATTCGTCGGATGGCGCATGCTGCGTTCCGGCTGGACCGCGGTTGCCGACGCGCCGCCGGCAGCGCCGTCGCTGGCCGCAACGCTCGCCCTCGGGGTAGCCACGAGCGTCGATTCGTTGGCGGTCGGCTTCGGGCTCGCGATGACCGGCGTAAACATCGTCTTCGCCAGCGCGTTGATCGGCGCGGTGACCGCCGCGCTGTCGTTCCTCGGCATCGTGGTAGGCAAACGCTTACGACGTGACTTCGGTGCGCAAACGAGAGTCGTCGCCGGCATCGTCCTCGTGATCGTCGCCATCCGCATCCTCGTCACGCACGGATAACATTTGTCGCAGGCGGCTTAGAGCAGGGTGCGGGGGGTGAGGGTGATTTCGGTGGGGGCGGTCGTGCCGGCGCGGGTGACGCCGAAGCGAATGGTGGTCACCGATGGGTCGGTTGTAAGCGTGTAGAGGTCGGAGGCCGAGAGTTTCGCGGCAGGCGTTCCGTTGATCGTAACGATTCGATCGCCGCGACGCAAGCCGGATTGCGCGGCGGGCGTGCCGGGGGCGAGGCCGAGGACGAGGTATCCGATGGGATCGCGAGACAGCGACAGACCGGTGCGGTCGGCCGCAAACGGTTCGGATACGTGGGCGTTGGGAGCGAACGCCAGCGTTCGGTCGCGGTAGTTCAGCTGCAGCGTGAACCGGCGCAGCACCGACGCACCGATATTGCCGGCAAGCGTATTGGAAGCAAACGCACCGGCCTTTTGGTCCGTGATCTCGGCGATCGGCGCGTTGAGGGTCGTTCCTGCGAGCCGGAGGCTACGCGCGCGCAGTCGTTGCAGCGGCACCGTGCCGCCCACGCCGCCGGCCGAAACGTACGACACCGATCTGGCGCCGCGGAAGAGACCGTGCGCGTCTGCGAAGGTTTTGAAGATGACGAGGTTGCCGGCGTTCCCGGTGTCGACCATGAAAAGGCCGGTTGCCCCGTCGATCGTCGCTTCGACGTATGGCGTGCTGCCGTTGCTGCGAAACGGCACGACGGTCGCGTTCGCCGGCAGCGCGGCCGGCGTGGCAAACGGCGCGAACGCGATCGTTTGCCCGGCATAGTCGATCGTCGTTTGAAAGTTCGCCAAGAGTTCGAAGCCGACGAGTCCGGCGACCGGTTCGTCGGCAAACATCGATTCGAGACCGTACGGCATCGGCAATACGAACGCTTGTTGATCGGTAAGCTCGGCGTTGCCGGCGGAGACCGTACCGACGTCGGCGATCGAAGCGCGAACCGTCGACGTGCCGACGCCACCGATGTCGAGGCCGCCGCCGCTGGCGAAGCCCATCGCCCGGGCGGCTTGCGGCGTCAGCACGTTGCGTCCGCCGGTGTCGAAAACCATCGCCGCAGGCTGGTGATGGCCAAATGAGACCGGCAGCACGACGTTTCCGGTCGTCCCGAGGGAAAAGCGGAATGGCAGATTCGCTTGGGTCGCGCCACCGACAATCGAGCCGCGTTCGATCGAAGGCGTCCGCGCGAGCGCGTCCTTCGGGAGCGGTTCGACGGAAGCGCGGGTAACGATGCTCGTGCTGACGACGCCGGCGGGGTCGCGATTGACGTCGCGATAGGCGACCTTCATGCCGTCCACGTCGCGATAGTCGTCGTAGCGATCCGTCACCGTTCCGCCGTCGGTCATCACGTCGGTCCGTACGACCGCGTGCGTTTGCGCGTCGAACCACACCGTGGCGGGAACGCCGCCCTCCGGGACGATCTCGAGGACCTGGCAGTGCGTGGTGCCGTCCGTGCGCGTTCCGGCATCGACGATGCGATCCCCAGACCGCGGCGCCGTCCAGGAATCGAGTGCGAGATAGACGGTGGTGACGTTCTGCGCTTGGGTCGCAGGCAGATCGTCGACGGTCGTGATTCCGTTCGCCGCGCTCCACGACGCGCCGTCATAGCCTTGATCCCCGGAGAGCGGACCGAGGAGGGCATGGCTGACGCCGTACCCGTTGGCGAGGTCGAACCAACTGGCGAACGTGCCGTGCTGCCCGGCCGCCTCGATCGTGCCCTCCTCATGGAGCGCGCCGGCATGCAGCACCGTGCCCAGCGCGGCGGCACCCGCACGCAGAACGGCGGCCGCATCGCCGCCGGCGGCAAATACGGGCTGGGGCGCCACCGCTCCCACGGCTAAAAAGAGTCCGACCCACAACGTGACAAAACGCATGCAGCCGGGTTTCGTCGGTGAGGCTTGGCTTGACTGCGTGCGAGAAGGTAAACCGAGCCCCTGCTATGTAAATCTAGCGCGTGAGCAATTTACCACTTGAAAACCGGGTCGCCATCGTGACCGGCGGATCTCGCGGGATCGGCGGCGCCATCAGCCGTACGCTGGCCGACGACGGGGCGACCGTCGCCGTGTTAGGCCTTCCCGTCGACCGGGAACGAACCGACCGCCTGCGGATCTCGCTGAACGGCAGCGCGGCACGCGTCCACTTCTACGAAGGCAACGTCGGCGATTTCGACGAGTGCCGAGAGGCGGTCGACAAGGTGCTCGCGGAGCACGGCCGGGTGGACTATTTGATCAATAATGCGGGAATCACGCGCGACCACACGGTCCGCAAGATGACCGTCGAGGAATGGCAAGCGGTTCTGCAAGTGAATCTTTCAGGGCCGTTTTTTATGATCAAGGCCGTCCTCGACACGATGGTCGCTCAAGGGTTCGGGCGGATCGTGAATATCAGCTCGGTCGTCGGCGAGAGCGGGAACTTCGGCCAGGCGAACTACGCGGCCGCTAAAGCCGGGCTCATCGGACTGACGAAGACCGTCGCGCTGGAAGTGGCCAAGAAACATATCACGGTCAACGCGGTCGCGCCCGGTTTCATCGAAACCGACATGACCAAAGCGATGCCCGCCGAAGCGATCGAAACGGCGATTTCCCAGACGCCCAAGCAGCGGCTCGGCCAGCCCGAAGAGGTCGCCCACGTCGTGCGCTTCTTGGTGGATGAAAAAGCCGGATACATCACCGGTGCGGTGTACAACGTCAACGGCGGATGGTACATGTGACGACCCTCGACGATGCGCCCGAACGGATGCCGGTCGACGACTTTAGTTACGGCATCGAGGTTACCGGACTCGATCCAGCGTCGCTCAACGACGCGCTCAAGGCGGCGATCGCCGACGCGATGGCCGATCCGCTGCGAATGGGCACCTGGATTTCGGGGCTCGCGCTGGCCGAGCAGAACGTCGGCTTGAACATGCTGCGGCGCCTCAGCGGGCAGGAGGCGGTAACGCCGTTCGCGCCGGCCGGTCCCGACAAGCGTTTTTCCGAGCCCGAATGGACTAGCAATCCGATGCTCGCCGGAATCGTCGAAGACTATCGCGTGCGCTCGCAGGCAGCGCTCTCGCTGGTCGATTCGGCGCGCCTACCCGAAGCGACGCGGCGCAAGGCTCGCTTTGCAATGCAGCTCGCGCTCGACGCTTTCGCTCCCAGCAACGTGCCGTGGCTCAATCCCGGCGTCGTGAAGGAAGCGATGGACACCCAGGGCCTCAGCCTGCTGCAGGGCATGCGCAACTTTCTGGACGACGTGCAAAACAACGGCGGGTATCCGCGCCAGGTCGACGCCAGCACCTTCGAGCTGGGCCAGAATATCGCCGCGACGCCTGGGCGCGTCGTGATGCGCAACAATCTGATCGAGCTGATTGCCTACGAACCGCAAACGCCGAAAGTGCACGCGCGGCCGATGCTGTTCAGCCCGCCTTGGATCAACAAGTACTACATCATGGACCTGTCGCCGGGTCGTTCGTTCGTCGAGTGGGCGGTCAAGCACGGGCATCAAGTGTTTGCGATCAGCTATCGCAATCCCGACGCGACGATGGCTCATTACAAGATGGACGACTACTTGCGCGAAGGCTTTCTCGCAGCGCTCGATGCAGTCCAGGAGATTACCGGCGCCAAGCAAGTCAACGTCGCGGCGCTCTGTCTCGGGGGGACGCTGGCGTTGATCGGGCTCGCGTACTTGGCGGCGCACGGTCAGGGCGATCGCATCGGCAGCGCGACGGTGACCAACACGCTGATCGACTTCAGCATTCCGGGCGACCTCGGCATCTTCACCGACGAGGACACGATCGCGCGGCTGGAGCAACGGATGCGCGAACGCGGCTACCTGGATTCCGCCGAGATGGCCAAGACGTTCGACTGGATGCGATCGCAAGACTTGATCTGGAGTTACGTCGTGAACAGCTGGTTCAAGGGCAAGCGGCCGCCGGCGTTCGACATCTTGGCGTGGAACGGCGACTCGACGCGCATGCCCGGAGAGATGCACTCGCAGTACCTGCGCGCGTGCTACCTGCACAACGCGATCGTCAAGCCGGGGGCGTTCACGATCGACGATACGCCGATCGACCTCGGGAAAATCCGCACGCCGCTGTACGTGCTCGGCGCGGAGAACGATCACATCGCGCCGTGGCACGCAACGTACCTCACCACACAGCACGTCGGCGGCGAAGCGAAGTACGTGCTAACCAATGCCGGGCACATCGCCGGCATCGTCAATCCGCCGGGCGGAAAAAAGAGCCTGTACTACTCCAAGCCGGTCGCCGCAAAGGGCGAAACCGCAGACGAGTGGTTCGCGACGGCGAACCGCACGGCAGGCAGCTGGTGGGAGGACTGGGCGCAGTGGGCGCAAGCTCGCGGCGGCGAGTTGGTCGCACCGTACGCGCTGCCCGCAGGCGAACCCGCTCCGGGGCGCTACGTGCGCAACGAGACCGCGCCGCCGTTTGTGCCGGAGCTTGGCAGCCGCGCGTGAGCGACGAGAAGGAGACCGGCGGACCCGCTTCGGCCTGGAGCAGCCTGGGCGAATTCATCCGCAGTCAGCGAGAACTCGCGAACCTTTCGATGCGCCAGCTCGCCGAGATTGCGAAGATCTCCAACCCGTACCTCAGCCAGGTGGAACGTGGGCTGTACAAACCGTCGGCCGACGTCCTCAAGCAGATTGCTACGGCGCTGCACCTTTCGGCGGAGACGATGTACGCGCAGGCCGGGCTGCTCGACAGCTCGCCGAACGAAGAGAACCACCACGGCGTCGAGCACGCAATTAAGCTCGACCCGCGCTTGACGGTCGATCAAAAAGAGGCGCTCATCCGCATCTACCGCAGCTTTACGGGCAACGCCACTTCCTCGTCACCCTGAGGGCCTCGCGCCGCTCAAGTTCCCTTCGTCATCCCGTGCGCCCGGCTTCACGGGTTGTTTTGCGCGGCTCCCCAAGCGTCTCATGTCTCCTATGCAAATGGAGGTAAAGAGCGGGGGAATGCTTGGTTGATCCGAAATGGGCCGCAGGGGCTAAAGAAGGAGGCTATTGTGCAGCACTTTCGGAGCCTGGCGGCGGCGTGCATTACGAGCGCGGCTAGTCGCCGCGTGCGGGGCGGTTCTCCCGGATTAGACGTCGCGCCATCATCCCTCCAGTCGCACCCAACGATGGCGAAGGTATCTCCCCACTTGACTGGCGGGCACATCTACGTCGGCTACGACGAGTTGGATTCGACGATCGGGGGAACCGAAGTGGACGTGTATCCGATGGGGGGCACGCAGTCTCTAGGGTGGATTTACAGCTCCGGCGGTCTGCGTCAGACGCCGTTGCTTTCGATTCGGGCGGCAATGCGTATGTGTCGAACTACTTTCGGCCGGGTCGAGGCGAACGCTATGGAAGCGTCTTCGAGACTTATCCGCCTGAATTCCAAGTTGAAAAGGACGTTTCGGCGCCCTACAACATCGCAATCGATGCAGAAGATAATCTCTACGTTGCAAACCTTAACGGAAAGTTTGCCAATACCGTTTCGGAGTTTGCAAAGCACACGGCTAACGTCATGGAACTCATCTCGCAGGGTATCGCTCAGCCGACGGCGATCGCCTTCGACGCGGCCGGAAACGTGTACGTCGCGAACTACGCAGCTAACGACGTTACCGTCTATCCTCCAGGCAGCAACGTGCTGTCGTAGCACGATCGGCGAGGGAATTGGAGAGCCTCTGGCGCTCCTCTTCGACGCCAACGGCAATTTGTACGTCGCTAATAAGAGCTTAAACGACGTCACCATGTATGCGCCCGGAAGTCAAACGCCTTCGGCGACGATATCGAATGAAATCTTCGCGCCAAATGCCTTAGCAATCGACACACGAGGCGACATCTACATCCTGAGCTCGGGACCGAAGGGCGGCCACGTCGGCGTTTTCGATCCCTCGACCGACGGTCTCATCCGCAAGGTGTCGAAGGGTATCCACCATCCCTTCGGGATGGCAATCGACTCCAGCGGTCGCCTTTATGTCGGCAACTATACGACGGACGTAGTCTTCTACGCCCCATACAGTAATCAGCGTGCCGGCGTGATTCAAGGCTATTACGAGCCGTACGACAACGGAGCAGTGACGGTAACGTTCGGCCCATAATCTCCTGGATGCGGCTTCTCCGGGACGCTCTGTCGGAGCGGCCTGAGCGATCGCGCACGTGAGCACGGTGCGGAAAGGTCGCATCAGCCGCTCCCTTGCTGCCCGAACTACTAGGTTTGCGAGCGAGCCCCCGCTCTCCGAGGGGGGATGGGGCTGGGAGTGCGCGTCCTTCGACTGCGTCCCCTATGAGGGGACTCCGCTCAGGATGACAAAGGCGAGCGTTGGCGAGGAATGGAGGGAGAAGTGGTTGACAAATGCTCCGGGTGCTTGGTAAACTTAGCACTGAGAAGCAACCCGATTTTAAGGAGAGAGTTCACATACCATGGCCGTTAACGTAACCGACTATTTCACCAAGATGCAGCAAGAGGGTCTCGCGACGCTCAAGCAGACCCAGGATGCCACGATCTCGGCACTCGAGAAGTTCCGCACGATGGGCAAAGAGTTCTCGGAGCAGCCGGGAACCATGCCGACCTTCGAAAACCTGCCGACCCCGACGCAGCTCGTTGAGATGTCGTTCGGCTTCGCCGCCCAGGTTCTCGAGATGCGCAAGGCTTACACGCTGAAGATCGCCGAGATGCTCGTCGAGACCCAGAAGCAGGCCGAAGCGACCGTCAAGCAGGCGACGGCGAGCGTTTCGAACGCGACGCCGACCGTTTCGAACGGCACGCTCAACGTTCAGAAGCCCGTCGGCTCGAACAAGTAACCCGTCGGGGGCTGTCCCCCAACCGGTGACGCAAGATCGCCCGGCCTTTACGGCCGGGCGGTTTCTTTTTTTGCTCGGCCAGCGATACAATCGCGAAGAAGGAGGGCGACCATGCCCATTGCAAAGCGCCTCGGCGCGGAATTCCTGGGAACGTTCTGGCTCGTGTTCGGCGGTTGCGGAAGCGCGATTTTCGCAGCCCTGTTTCTTACGCCCGACAAAGTGCCGATCGGCATTGGTTTTGCCGGTGTCGCGCTGGCGTTTGGGTTAACGGTGCTGACCGGGGTCTACGCGCTCGGTCCGATTTCGGGCGGCCACTTCAATCCGGCGGTCACGTTCGGACTTTGGATCGGCGGCCGGTTCGCCGGCAAGGACGTGATTGGGTACATGATCGTCCAGTGCGTTGGCGCGATCGCCGCGGCCGGGGTGCTGTACCTGATCCTTTCCGGCAAGGCCGGATTCGCCGGCGCCGGCACCTTTGCGGCCAACGGCTACGGGGATCACTCGCCGGGCGGTTACGGATTGGTGTCGGCGCTCGTTGCAGAGATCGTGCTGACGTTTTTCTTCCTCATGGTCATCCTGGGAAGCACCGACCGGCGCGCGCCGGCGGGCTTTGCGGGAATCGCGATCGGCCTGTGCCTGACGCTGATCCATCTCGTCGGCATTCCGATCACGAATACGTCGGTGAACCCGGCGCGCAGTCTCGGACCGGCGCTCTTCGCACAGGGCGGTTGGGCGATGGGGCAGCTCTGGCTCTTCTGGGTCGCGCCCCTGATCGGCGCGGCGATTGCGGGTATCGTGTACTCGCAACTGCTTGCGGAGAAGGAGGCGGCGTAATCATACGGACGGCGTAGACCGGCGTTACACGGCTCGGCAGCGCGAGGATCTCGTTCGGGATCTCTGCCGTCCCGTGAGCAGCTTCGATGCAGTGGCGGTGCGGGCGTACCGCCAGCTCGCCGGTCTCGTCCTGGCCGGCGCCGCCTTCGGCCTGTTCTACGGCGCCGGCGCGATCGCTGGATTCTACGCGCACGCACGCAGCCACGGAACGTTTCGCGAGCCGGGGCTGCAGGCGCGCGTGACGATCGTGCGCGACGCGCGCGACGTCCCGCATATCGTTGCGGCGTCACAGTCCGATTTGTTCTTTGCACAAGGCTTCGTCGAGGGTTCCGACCGGCTCTTTCAGATGGAGTTGACGCGCCGGTATGCCCTGGGAACGCTGGCCGAAGTCCTTGGGCCGCGGGCGCTGCCGATGGACGAAGCCCAGCGGTACTACGACGTCGCCGGCGTGGCGCAGCGGGAGTGGCGCGGGCTCGGGACTCACGAGCGCGCGGTGCTGACGGCGTTCAGCGCGGGCGTAAACGCGGCAATGCGGCAGCAGCCGTTGCCGGTTGAATTTCGGCTGCTGCTCTACCAGCCGCGACCGTGGCGGCCGCAGGATTCGCTCGCGGTCTCGTTAGCCGTGTCGATCGCATTGGCCGACTCGTGGCACGACGTGCTCTCCCGCAACGACGCGTGGCGGCGCTACGGGGCGCGCGGGTTCGGCCAGTACTTTCCGCTGAGCGACGCAAATTACGACGTGACCCTGCGCGGCGTTTCGGCGGCGCACGCGAATCCTCGTGCGCTAGCGAAGCGAAGCGCTGCGTTTGCCCGCGCGACTGCCGGCTCGCTCGCGCGCAGGCAGCAACGCGTGGGCGGCCGGCGGCGCACGCACGATCAGCGGCCGCGCGCTGCTGGCGAACGATCCGCACCTGGATTTGACGATTCCGGGATTGTGGTATCTCGAAGATCTGCGGGCGCCGGGAATTCACGTTGCGGGTGCGTCGGTGCCGGGCGCGCCCGGCATTCTCCTGGGTCACAACGAGCGGATCGCGTGGGGCGCGACCAATGCCGACGCCTCGGCGGCGAGTTTGTTCGCAAGCCCCGGCCGGCTGCCCGCAAGCAACTGGAAGCGCGAGATCTTTCACGTGCGGTTCGCGCGTGACGTCGAGCGGGGATACTATCGAACCGCCCGCGAGTTCGGCGTGCCCGACGAGTACGCGGGCGGACGGCTCGTGCTCGTGCGCTGGCCGCTCTATTCGGGACACGGATCGGCGATCGGCGCGTTTCTCGCGATCGATCGCGCGCGCAGCGCCGGCGAAGCAACGGCCGTACTCGCGCACTACCGCGGGACGGCGGAAAATTTCGTCGTCGCCGACACGCGCGGTGACGTGGCCTATCACTTAGCCGGCACCGTGCCGCGCGATCCGGCGTGGAGCCGCTACGTGCACGCGGCGCGCGAATCGCGAGCGACGTTTGCGCCGATCCCCTTCGACCGGCTGCCCGCCATCGCGCCATCGCGCGGCGGCGTCGTGATCAGCGCGAACAATAAAATGTATGGCGACGGATATCCGTACCGCTTATCGGCGACGTTCGACCCGCCGTATCGCGCGTACCGGATCGCCCAACTGCTGCGCACGCGGAAGCAGTACGACGCGGCATGGTTCGCGCGCATGCAGCTCGACACGGTGTCGCCTGTCGATCGGGAGTTCGCGCGGATCGCCGCCGCGCGGGCGGCCGCGGATCGCGACGAACTCGGGTCGGCCGGCGTCGCACGCGAGCTGGCCGCCTGGAACGGCTCGTTTTCGCCGGAATCGCGGGCCGCGACCGTCGAGCACGACGTGCGCGCGCGCTTAGAGGCCGATTCACCCTCGCTGGCGGTCGTGCTCGCGCGGCTGCGTTCGGGAAGCGACGCCGGCAACGTTACGGACGACCTTCGCGGCGCGCTGTATGCCGCCGGCGGCGTAACCCAGGCGTGGGGCCGCGCCGGTGCGGTGCGAATCGAACACCCGCTCGCGCCGCTGCGATTTGGATTTCTCAACGGGGCGACGTTGCCCGGCGACGGCGACGAATATACGATTCACCTGCAGCAGCCCGGTTTCTCGCAAAGTTTCCGCGCCGTTTGGGACGTCGGGAACTGGGACGCCGGTGGGATCGCCATTCCGAGCGGTGAGTCCGGCGAGCCCGGCTCCGGGCACTACGACGATCTCAGCTCGGCGTGGATCGCCGGCCGCCTGGAGCCGTTGCCGTTTACGGACGCGGCGGTGAAGGCGGCAACCCGCAGCCGGCTGGTGCTCGAGCCGTAACCGGCGCTAGCGGTCGACGGGCAGCACGATGCGCATCTTCGTGCCGGTTTCTTCGCGCGTTTCGACGCTGACGTCGAGTGCAAGCGCGTGGATGAGAAAGATCCCGCGCCCGTTTTCGTTTAGTGGGTCGCGGGGCAATGCCGAAGCCAGCCGCGACAAGCCGGGGCCGGCATCCCAGACGGTGACGACCGGATGCACGGCCGTCCAGTTGACTTCGACGCGCACGCTCCCCGGCGCGTGCTCGACGGTGTTTGCAAAGACTTCACCGATCACGAGTTCGGCACCGAACAACTCGTCCTCGCTGACGGCGTACAGCCGCAGAAAAGCGGCGATCTCACGACGCAGCGCATGGGCGTCGCGCGGATCGTTCGAATCGTAACTCCAGGTTTGCCGCAGCGCGGCGCCGATCCGCACGACCAGAACCACGGTGTCGTCGGGCGGCCGGCGCGTTCCCATCACGCTGCGCTGCACGAACTCGGCCGGCCGCTCGATGTGCGGTTCTTCGACCAGTCGCGTCACGGTTTTCATCACGGCGGTTTCGGCGCGCGCGATGTCGCGGGCAAACTCGGTAAGGCCGTCGGTGTAGAAAAGGATCGCGCCGCCGGGTTCGAGCGACGCTTCGTGGGTCACCCACTCGACCGGCGTGCCGGCGCCGAGCGGAATGCCTCCGTACTCCAACTGCCGCACCGGCATCGTCGGTCCGGCGAGAATCGGCGGCGGATGACCGGCGATGGCGTAGCTGAGCGTCTTGAGATCGGGGCTGACGATCCCGACGACGGCGGTCGCGAGGGCGTCTTGCTGCGAGCCAAAGTCGTGGGCCACGGTAGCGAGAATCTCGCCTGGACTTTCAGCATCGAATGCGGCGGCGAAGATGCCCTGACGCAAGCGCACGGCGGTGACGGCGGCGTCGAGCCCATGGCCCGCAACGTCACCGATCGAAAACACGAAGCGCCCGTCGGGTAGCGCGAAGCCATCGTACCAATCGCCGCCGATCAACCCTTCGCGCTCGGCGGCGATGTAGAACGCGTCGCAGCGCAGCCCGGCATTTTGCGGCAGGTGCTCGGGAAGGAACGCCGCCTGAAGCGTTTCGACCGAACGTCGCGTTTGCTGCAGCATGCCTTGCAGTGCGACGCGCGCGGCGCGCCGTTCGGCGCTGACCGCCCCGAGCGTGAGTCCGGTCAAGGCCAGCGATGCCATCCAGCTGTCGACTTGAATCAGACGAGCATCGAGCGGCCCGAGGCGCCACGGACCGAGGTCGTGCACGGTCGCCCAGACGGCGATCGCGCAAACGACGAGGCTAGCGAGCGTGGTTTCGCGCGGGCGGAAGCGCAACGCCACCCAAATGATGAACGGGTAGACCGACAACCGCAATGGGAAATTGCTCGCAAAAGAAATCCAACTCACCGTCAAAAACGACACCACGAACGAGGCGAGTTCCAGCCCTCTGGGCTCCTCGCGCTCGCGATTGCGAAGGGCGGTCATCCACGTGAGCAGGGGCGGCGTTACCAAGAGCGCGCCCATTGCGTCGCCGGTCCACCACACCCACCAGACCGAGAAAAACGCGTTCCACGGAACGATGCGCGCCAATGCCAGGCTCGTTACGCCGTTGGTTGCCGAGACGAGCATCGCGGCCGAGGCGAGCAGCGTGAAGAGCAAAACGTCGCGCACCCGCTCCAGTTCGATGCGAAACGCGAAGCGGCGCAGCAGAAACGCCCCGAGCATCGGGGCGAGCGTATTCCCGCCCGCAATCGCCGCGGCCGTCCAGGCGGGTTCGGAACTGAGCACGTTGCTCGCGAACGCGCCGATAAAAATTCCCGGCCAAACGCGGTTGCCCCACAGCAGCAGTGCGGCCAGCGCGATGCCGGTCGGCGGCCAGACGGCGGTGACTTGTTTGGTTCCCGACGCCATCGTAAAGCCGAATTTTGCGCTCGCAAGATATGCGAGCGCAACCAAAAGCGAAGCGAGCACGCCGCCGAAGACGATCTTGGGTCGAACCCTAAGGTTCATGGCGAACGCTTGCCTCCTGACGGCGAATTCATTACTCGGCGGGCCGGACCTGCCCGGAGGTATCGGGGTTAGCCGGGCAAATGCGCTCGTATGCCGTTTCCGTATCTCGTCCTGAAGTTCGTCCACATCGTGCTGGTCATCGTTGCCGTCGGTGCAAACGTCACGTACGGCGTGTGGTTTGCGCGGGCAAACGCCAATCCGACGTTCGCGCCGGTGGCATTGCGCGGCATCAAGTTCATGGACGACTTTATCGCCAATCCGGCCTACGTGCTGCTGTTGCCGACCGGCGCCGCGATGGTCGTTCTCGGCGGCCTCTCGTTTCAGTTGCATTGGATCGCCTGGGCGATGGGGCTCTGGGTGCTCGCCGTGCTGGCCGGAGTTTTCGGATATTCGCCGACGCTGCGCGCGCAAATTCGGGCGGTCAACCGCGAAGGCATCGCGAGCGCGGACGCGCGCAGTTTGGCGGTTCGCGGCTACGTGTGGTCGGCGTTGCTCGGCGCGATGGTCGTCGCGATTCTGGTGCTGATGGTGTTCAAACCGGCGTAACGAAGGCCGGATCGATGGCCGTCTTAACCAGCGTTTCGAACGTCGCGAACGAGCAACCCGCGTCGGGACAGCCGGCGGCTTTCACCGGAACGCGCCTCACGGGGACGACCGAAGCGGGTGCCGCGCGCCGCATCGCGTCGAGCGGCGCAGCGACCAAAAAGACGCGCACGACGTCCGTCTTTTGATCCGCGTGACGGCCGGCGTTCCGCTCGAAGACCAGCGCGGCGCCGGGCGGCGCGTCGCCGTCGACCTCTCCGGGAAGCGACCACGTCAGGTGCAGCAAGGCCGCGAGTGCGGTGACGTTTGCGTCGCGCCCGACGAATGCGGCGAACCGAGCCGGCTTTCCATTTAGGCTGGCGAGGACGTGCGTCGCCAGGTTCGATGCCGTGACGCGAGCGGCATACGGATTGCCGTCCTCGAGGCGCAGCCGGAGTTGCGAGATTTGGTCGAGGTCGCGCAGCAGATCGAGATCGAGATGCCCCCAGCCGACGGCTTGCGCTGGGAGTCCCGCCACGTACTCGACGCGCAGCGCGTCGGCGGCGTCGGCGCCCACTGCGACGGGACCTCGCACGGATGCGAGGCCGGTCAGCCGGTCGGTGACGATCGATCCGGGCAATGAGGAAACGCGCGGGCAGTCGGACGCCGCACAGTCGAGGAGCGCGTCGAGGCGCGCGAACGTTTGAACGTCGTCCGGCGGAACGCCGCCCGGATTACTCCCGGCGGCATCGCGCAACGCTGCCGCGGCAGCCGCCGGATCGGCTTTGGCGATCGCCGGGACCGGATCGAAAATCGGATCGGGCGCGGCCGGTGCGCCGCTGCGGACGAGACCGCAGTCCGGGGCGAGACCCGCGATCAACGCATCGGCCGTCGCTCGCGCCGGCGGACGCGCGTCGGCCCAGACCGAGATTCGGTTGGCGTTTTCGCAGCCGCTCGCATCGAGCACACCGGCGCGGGCGTAGAACGCGCGATAGTATGCGCCAATGGCGGTCGCGAGCAGTGCGCTACGAGGTGCGAGCGTTCCGGGCGGGAGATGCCACTTGGGCCAGGGTCGTCCTGCGTATGCCTTCAGCGAGCCGTAAATCGGTACGGTCGCGCCTGCACTCATCACGATCGCGACCGCACGCGGGTTCGAAGCCGCCAATGCGCTCGCAGGAACGGCGCCGGCCGCGGCGAGCGCGAGCAAGAAGAGCGCTCGCGCCGTCACGCTTACCGGCGGCGGGTGCGCGAGCGGTAGACGACGCGCGGTTTGGGTGATTCGGTGCTTGCTTCGGGGAAGAGTGGATTGCGCGTGCGCTCGAGCCGCTTGCCGAGCGCGTATTCGATTTGCCGAATCAGCGGCTCTTCGTCGGTCGAGACGAACGTGATCGCATCGCCGGCGGCTTTGGCGCGGGCCGTCCGTCCGACGCGATGTAAGTAGTCCTCGGCCGCGAGGGGCACGTCGTAGTTGATGACGTGGCCGAGTTGCACGATATCGATTCCGCGCGCGGCGATGTCGGTGGCGACGAGCACCCGGAAGCGGCCGCGTTTGAAGTCTTCGAGCGCCCGCGTGCGTTGCGATTGCGACCGGTCCCCATGGATCAGGTCGACCGGAATGCGATGCTTTTGCAGCGCGGCGGCGAGCCGGTTGGCGCGCGCTTTGGTGCGCGTGAACGCGATCGCGTTGTAGATCGCGTTGTCTTTGAGCAGCTCCACCAGCAGCTGGGTCTTACTTTCCTGCGGCACCGCATAGAGCGTTTGGCTCAGCGTGTGCACGGGGGCGACCTTGGCGGCGAGTTCGGCACGCACGGGATCGCGCAGTAATTTCGCGCACGAGCCCGGAGATCTGAGGCGGCAGCGTTGCCGAGAAGAAGAGCGTCTGGCGCTCGCTGGGAAGCCGTTGAATCAGCCGCCGCACGTCGGGCAAAAAGCCCATGTCGAGCATCCGGTCGGCTTCGTCGAGAACGAGGATTTCGACGTCGCCCAGGCGCGCGGTTTTCTGCGCGACGTGATCGAGGAGGCGACCGGGGGTCGCGACGATGATGTCGGTTCCGCGTTTGAAGGCATCGGCTTGCGGGCCGAAGCCGACGCCGCCGTACACGGCAGCCACCGTAACGCGCGTGTGCTTGGCGAGCAGCGTGAGATGTTTGGCGATTTGATCGGCGAGTTCGCGCGTCGGCGCCAGCACGAGTGCGCGGGTCTTGCGCGGCCGCCGGTCCATCAGTCGCTGAAGCATGGCGAGCCCGAACGCGGCGGATTTGCCGCTGCCGGTTTCGGCGCTGGCGAGGACGTCTTGGCCGGCCAGAGCGGGCGGGATCGCGAGGAGTTGAATCGGGGTGGGTTCGGTAAATTTGAGGTCGCGCACGGCAGCAAGAAGCTCCGGCCGCAAGCCGAGTGATTCGAATGTGGAAATGGTGGTCGCAGTCTTTCGATGGTGTGCGCGGAGTCGATCGCATTTCGAAAGATCGCGCAGGAGTAGTGTCCACTATCGCACGGGACCCGGGGGGGTTGTCAAATACTCCAGTCGGGGCTTCCTTGGCGGTTGCGGCGGGATCGGCGGAATGCAAGCGTCTCCGACCGGGGGACGTTCGCGTTTTCGCATCCGTGCGAAAACGCTACTGCCTGGCTCGTCGCTCCCGGCATCCGTGCCTCCGCGACGAGTCCAGAGCCCCCCGGTCGGAGACGCTTGCATCCCGTCGATCCAGCGATGATTCGACGCGCGCATGTCCGTGCGAAAGTGGAGCATTTGCGCAACTATTGAAGTGAAAATTACAAATCGGCGGAGCTGGCGAGCGTGGGTGGGGTTGGCGGGCTGCGCGAACGCCTTTCTGAGCGCCGTTGTTACGGGGGGCTTTTTATGAAACGGGTGGTTGGGTTTGCGTTGGTGCGGTTGCTGGGCGAGCTGGTTGTTTTTGTTGGCTTGGCGGTGGGGTTTGCGCTGGTGGCGGGGGTGGCGCATCTGCCGAATATCGTTGGTCTTTGGGTGACGCTGGGGCTAGCGGTGGCTACCGTTATTTTCGTCGAACGATATGCGGCTGGGAAGCGGGCGGCGGAGATTGGTTTTGCGCCGGGGCGTGCGGTGGCGGACGGCTTGGCCGGAGTGGCGATTGGGGCGGGGATGTTCTGTATCGTCATCGGCGTGCTGTTTTTCGCCGGCGACTATCGTGTTATTGCGGTTCGGCCTTCGATTGCACTGCTCGGGCTGTTCTTGACGGTGCTGCCGGCGGCGGCGATCGAAGAAATCGTGATGCGCGGGATCGTGTTTCGGCTGCTTTCGCAGTGGGGCGGCACCTGGATCGCGCTGGCCTTATCGGCCGTGCTGTTTGGGGCGCTGCACCTGCACAATCCGGGCGCGACGTGGGTCGCGGCGGCGGCCATCGCGCTCGAGGCGGGCGTCTTGCTGGCGGCGGCATTCGTCGCCACCGGCAATCTATGGCTGCCAATTGGTTTGCACTTTGCCTGGAACTTCATGGAAGGGCCGATCTTCGGAACGCAACTCTCGGGCGGCACGATCGCGGCGTCGCTGTTCGACGCGCGCGTTTCGGGACCGCAATGGCTGGCCGGCGGCAAGTTTGGCCCCGAAGCCGGGGTTGCGGCGCTGCTCGTAGGCGTGACGGCTGCGGCGGTGCTGCTCGTCTACGCGCACCGCCGGAATCTGATCGTGCCGTGCCCGTGGCTGCGCCGCGCGGACGGGCGGGGAACGAGCGCGGTGGGTGGTGAAACGCGGGTATCGTGAGAGTTTTGCACGTTCTGGTTTTGACCGCCATCGGCGCGGCGGCCGCCGTACCGGCCCTGGCCGCCCGGCCCGTCGCTCCCGAAGATCTTTTCAAGCTAACGCTGCTCGACAACGTCGCGATTTCGCCCGACGGCGCGCACGCGATTGTCGGCTCGTCGACGCTCGACGGTTCGAAAAATACCTACGACCGCACGATCGACTTGATCGACGTCGCAACGGGCGCCCTCGTCCCCAACGTAACCGGGAAGAAGGGCGACGGCGACTACGCGTGGATGCCCGACGGCAAGAGTTTCGTTTTCGTTCGCGCGCTGCCCAAACACAAGCCGCAGCTGTACCGGTATACGCTCGCGACGCGCAAGGCGGTCGCGTTGACCCATATCAAGCAAGGCGTCTCGGGTCCGGTCGTGTCCCACGACGGCAAGCACATCGCGCTGTCGGTCAACGATCCCGATCCGGTCGACGCGGCGTACGTCAACTTTGCCAAAGCCGGATTCAAGCCGTCTGCGGCGCAGAAGAAGACCGACATCCGCAAAATCGACACGCTCTTTTTTGAGACGAACGGCCAGGGCTACACGTACGCCGACCACCCGCACATCTGGATCGTCAACGCCGACGGCGGCCATCCCAAGCAACTGACCTTCGGCAAGTGGTCCGAGGGCTTCGACGCCTGGTCGCCCGACGATCGCACGATCGCCTTTAACTCGCTTCAGTACGATTCGGTCGACAGCGGTCCCAACGACGTGTACGTGGTCCCTGCCGGCGGCGGGCAGCCGCAAAAGATGGTCTCGACCGAGGTCGGAGACTACGGTTTGTTTTTCAGCACCGACGGCTCCCGGTTCTACTCGTTTCGCGCCGGCGTGAAAGACTCGGCCGAACAGCCGGCGTTGGTCTCTTCGAAACTCGACGGGAGCGACGTGCGCGAGATCGTGGCCAAGAACCGGATATCCTGGGGCGACAGCTTGCTGGCCGACATGAAAGAGGGCGGAGGCTTGTGCGCCGCACCGCTGCCCGGCGGCCACCGGGCGCTGCTCAACGTCGAACGGGCCCGGGTATGCCAACCTGCGCACGATCGACTTGAACGACGGCACGCTCGCGCAAGTCACGCCGCCGAAGGGCGAAGCGTGGTCCTGCTCGGTCTCGCGCGACGGCAAAACGGCCGCATATCTTTATAGCGATTTCATGCATCCCGCCGACGTCTTCGCGGTCAACACGGCGACCGGCGCGACCCGCCGGCTCACGCACGTCAACGATGCGTACTTGGCGTCGGTGCGGTTGTCGCGTCCGCAGGAGTTCGCGGTGAAAGATCCGGCCGGATTTACCGTGCAGGCGTGGTTCATGCCGGCGGTCGCCGGCGCGGCCGGCGCGAAGCACGCGACGCTGCTCGACATTCACGGCGGTCCGGAAACGCAGTTCGGCGACACGTTTTTCATGGAGTTTCAGTACTACACGTCGCTCGGCTACAACGTCGTCTTTTCCGATCCGGCCGGCAGTACGGGTCACGGATACGCGTTCGAAGAGGCGCTCGAAAGCAGCTACGGCGACGCGATGTTCCAAGACGTGCAGGCGGTGATGGACGCGGCCGTGCGTCGCCCGGACGTCGACGCCTCGCGGTTGGGGGTCACGGGTGGATCGTACGGAGGGTACGCGACGCTCTGGGTGATCTCGCACACCGACCGTTACAAGGCGGCCGTCGCGGAACGGGTCGTGAGTTTCTTGCAGAGCGAGAACTTGGGCGCCGACTTTGCCGGTAAAAACGGGCTCGCCGGCGGCTACTACTCGATGGGGCCGCCGTGGGATCCCGGCAGCGTGCAGTACGCGAAGATGTCGCCGCTGACGTACGTGGCGAACGTGCACACGCCGCTGCTGATCCTGCACTCGGAGTTGGACACGCGCACGCCGATCGATCAGACGCTTCAGGAATACACGGCACTAAAAATTCTGGGTCGAACGGTCGAGTACGTCGCCGTTCCCAACGAAACGCACGACCTGTCGCGCACGGGCTCGCCGATCCATCGCGTCGAGCGGCTTCACGTCATCGCCGGCTGGCTGAACCGCTACCTCCAGCCCGCGGCGCCGTAACCTTCACAAAGATGAAGGCGGCCCGGGACGTTTGCGCCTCCGGCGGCGTTGCTTAGGAGAGAAACGAAAGGATCGATCCGCGCCGTGCGGAACGTGACGCTCACTTTTATGCAGAAACCGTTGGAGGGACCACTTCTTGAAATTCTCTAGGATCGCAGCGGCTGCGGCCGCGTGTGCGGTGCTGGCAGCGTGCGGCGGGCAGGGAGGCGCGATACCGCAGTCTCAAATGGGTAACGCCGTGCCCGGCGACGCGATGCGCGTTGCAACCGGAACGCAGAGCCTCGCCGACCTACACCACTGGACGCCGAGGACGATCGTCCTCCCGGCCCGCAACGTCAACTTCGCATCGTTGCGGACTCAGGCAGACGCGAACGAGACGATTCCGTTCTACAGCGCGTCGATAAAGTCGCCGCTGGACGGAAATACGTACAACTATCAAATCGTCGGAGCCGACCCGACCAAGAGCAACGCGACCACCAAGGTACTCTACGTGCCGATCGCGGTGCGCGTGACCTTCCCCGACGGCACCGTGCTCGATCCGTCGAAGCCCGGCTGCGGCGACAACGTCGCCGTGGACAAGCGCTTTTTCGAGGGACCGAACTTCGTGCCGACCCCCGAGACGTCGAACGGCGTCAACGTCGGTAAGACGCAAGTCACCGACGCATTTCAGCGGGCCGAATTTTGGAAACGTCTCAAAGGGGCGAAATACCACACCGTTCTAAAGGCGAACGCCCCGCTCCAAGTCGTCGACGTCACCGCGCCCTCGGGTTCGACGACGGACACGGGCGTCTGTGCCGACAAGAAAGGCGTCAGCCATCGGCTCGGAGAGATCGACCTCAACGCATACGACAACATCGTCGTCGGTCTGGCCAATCAGTACGCGACCACGAACGAAGTCCCAGTCATCCTGACGTACAACATCGTCCTGACGTCGGGCGGCTGCTGCATCATCGGCTATCACAGCGCGTACGGTCGCGCGTCGGGCACGCAAACGTACTCGGTGGGAGCGTACAACGATGCGGGCATCTTCAACGCGCCGATCGAGGACATTCACGTGTGGACGCACGAGCTCGGCGAGCTGATCAACGATCCGTTCGTCGGCAACGCCGTTCCGGCATGGGGCCACATCGGCCAGCAAGGCGGATGCCAGGGCAACTTGGAAGTCGGCGATCCGCTGACGGGTACGCCGTACATCCTGAAGTACAACAACTTCACGTACCATCCGCAGGAGCTGGCGTTCTTCGACTGGTTCTTCCGCACCAAGTCGAAGGGCACGGGCGGAAAGTACTCGTTCGAGGGGACGTTCACGTCCGCCCAGGGGGCTTGCCACTAAGCGATTCGCCTCGCGCGAAAACCAAAAAGACCTCGCTTCGGCGAGGTCTTTTTACTTTCGGCTCTTGACGGCTAAAACGGACGCAAGCGGACCGCTTATTTCGATCGTACGATCCGTCCCGGCTTCGGTGAACGTAAAGCCCATCGTGCCGGTCGGCGGGCTCTGGCCCGCTTTCAGCACGATTTCGGCGTCGTGCACGAACTCGTAGGTATCGATCCGAAAGGAATCGCGCAGCGTCGGGTGCCAGCCGTCCGCGAGTAAGACCGCTACGACTTTGGCTGCGTCAATGGCAAGGCTCACGTTGGGTCACCTCCATGAAAGGGTCACCGCCGGCTTCGCCGCGAGCGGCGCCAAACGATGCCCGGCGTCGTCGGCGCCCGCATTTTAGCCGTTTCTTCATCGCCCAAACGTTTGCCGGGCCGCAGCTTCGGGGAAGGCTGTCAATAGTAACCAACATTAGCCCGTTCTCAGGCTTTGCGCGTATACTCGCGCAGGCGGATCCGTTCGCGGATCGAGGGAAGGATCTCTATGACACTCCAAGGCCGAGGTTCTCTAACGAAAATTTCAGTAATTGCTGCGGCGTTCTTGATCTTCGGAGCGAACTGCGGGCCGGCAGCTGCGGCGACCTCGTCCTCGGCGTCCGCGTTACGGGAAATCGACGCATTCGCAGGCGCCCTGTCGGGCGTCAGCGGATACGGCGCGACGGTCACGATTTACGATCAAAAAGATACGCAGACTCAGAACGTCGTTTTCGACTACACGTTCAGTAAACCGTCGAACGTCACGGTCCACGTCACCGGCGGTCCAAACACCGGCGTCACGCTCGACTGGAATGGCGGGTCGACGGTGGTAGCCCACAAGGGCTCGGGACTCGCTGCGATGTTCAGCAAAACGCTTTCGCTTCACGATCCGCTGGTAACGACGTTGCGAGGGGATTCAATCGATCAGCTCAGCTTCAACGCAATTCTGGCGCACGTCCAACAGCAAACCGGAACCCTTTCGGTAGCTGCCGCGGAGCCGATCGACGGCGTGCCGGTCAAAGCCGTTACGCTCGTGCCCTCGACGGCGGCGTCGAACGACGGATTGACGCGCGAGGTCCTGGTACTCTCGGCGGTGACGCACTTACCGATGCGGCTGCTCGGTTACGAGGGATCGACTCTCGTCCGTAAGATCGAACTCTCGAACGTCAAACTTCGCGGCTCGAGCGGCTAGAGATTTCTAACCGCGGCGGGGATCGCTTACTTGGGTGACCGGTAGCCGGGACTCGGACCAAAGCGTCCGGCTGCCTTGCGCGCCGCCCGGCAGTCCGGGCATCGGCCCGGCTTGTTCCGGAAGCCCTGCTTTTCGAATGACTGCTGTTCGGCGACGGTAAATGCGAAGGTTTTCTTGCACTCAGAACAGCTCAGATTTTGTTCGTTATAGATGATTCGCTCGTTATACATGCTAGCTCTATGCCGTGTCTGCGGCGTTCACCCCTTTAGTTGGCCGGAAAGCTACGTTCCATTTTCGTAGCCGCGGCAGTCGTTAAACCCGAAACGTCGCGCTCGCCTCGAACGAAGATCAGCCCGGCGCCAATGAAACCAATGCCGCTGACGACTTGCGCGGCGACGCGCGACGGATCGAGAATGACTTTGTCGGCGGTAAGAACGTTCGTGAAGTACGGAGGCCCGCGCTCTTTCCGCGTCGCTCTCGTCGAGGCCAATCGCCGCCGACAGAATGAAGGCGAGGAGAAGTTCGCTGCCGAGGGCCTTCCGCGATCGGGAAGCTGGCTCGAACCGGGTTATCATGCGGGGGGCGGATGTTCGACCGTCGATCGGCCGGAGGCGTTACTTATACGCGATTGGCAACTTTGCGTACCCATCCCGCAAAGTCTTCGTCAGAGATTCCACCAGCGGCGACCGCGAGTGTTACCTCGAGTAGCTCCGCATCTCCAGCGGCCAACCCGTAGCCATTGTCCTCCAGAAAAAGTTCAAGCAATACAGTTCCGACTCGCTTATTGCCATCGACAAACGGATGGTTCTTGATAACTCCAAGCGCGTAAAGAGCGGCAAGCCCCGGCACGTCTATGTCTGAATATGCTGCAGCGTTCTGGGGGCGAGCAATGGCGGATGCTAAGAGGCCCAGGTCACGAACACCGGAGGAACCCCCGTGTTCAGCAATCTGGGCCTCATGAATTGCCAGGACGACGTCCCGATCGATCCAGTTGAAGTTATTTTGCGAGTTCACGCAATACGGCGCGACGCTTCTTCATGATCCTCTCCGCGACGTTCATCTGGCGCTCGAAGTCCGGGCTGTAAGGGGTAATCCTCGCACCGTCGGGGGCCTCGGTCAGAAACACGACGTCCCCAACATCAACGTGCATACGAGCAAGCAAATCCCGAGGGAACACCGCACCCACCGAGTTCCCAATCCTTGTAAGTTTAAGCTTGGTCATGATCTCCTACCCTACATACCGTCTACGTTATAACAGATGTTAGTACGATACCACTAATATCGGTGCCATACAAGCCCCCTTTTAAGGGGTCACTATAGGAAATCGCCGGCTGCCGTCTGAGCGAGTGACGCGGCCGTAGTCGTCGATCCAGCGCTCTTATGGAACTCCATCGACCTATAAGCCATAAACCGATGACCACTAAGGTCCGCGAAGGATGACGGCAAACGTCAGGCTAGTGCTTACAGTTGAAAACAGGCGCGGCGCCGTAGTTTATTGGTTGCGGTTGCCGGCTGGGAACCGACGCCGAAGGAAAGCGCGTGCAAGACAGTCTATAAAACTGCCCGTCGTTACTGACTTTTTATGGTGGGCGGTACTGGGATTGAACCAGTGACCCCTTCCGTGTCAAGGAAGTGCTCTCCCACTGAGCTAACCGCCCGCTGGGCCGCAGGTTTGCGAACCTCGGGAGTATAGCAAAGCCGCGAGTCCAGCGTCAAACGCGGCGCCGGTTTGACAGGCGTTTTGGAGGCGTGGTACAGTCAGTCGAACGCGCTGCGAGCGCGCATCTCGTCACGAAAAGGAGGCACGATGAATCTCATTCGCACGTTCAGCCCGATCGCGCCGCAATTCGGCGGCGGGTCGAATCGTTTTGGACCTTCGGACTGCGGGCCGGCATAACGCGACGCCGGTTTAAGAAACGTTCGAAGGCCTCCGCGATCGATCGGGGGCCTTTTCAATTCTTCCTCACCATCACGTCAAACGAGGCAAAATCATGGAATTTTGGCACGAGGCTGAAATCCGGATGCGCCGCCACGACGCCGTTGAGACCGCAAACCGCAGCCGGCTGCTACGCCTGGCGGAGAGCGGACGAAGTACGGGCTTACGCGGACGCATCGCCAACGGCGCTCAAACGATGAGCGACGTCCTGGCGTCGGTCGCGCGCAGTTTGCGCGCAACCGATCCGGTCTAAGTCGACAATCGGTTCTCCGCGCCGCTACGGCACCAGCGGCGGTGCGGGGAATCTTCCCCAAATAGCAACGAAGCGAACGCGGGCCGCGGCAGCGTCCGCGTTTCGTCCCTGCGCTTCGAATGCCGAGGCCAATCCGTACAGCGCGTGCGGATCCCCAGGATAGGCGTCGAGGGCACTGCGATATGCCGCGATCGCGTCGGCGTAGGCCCGCCGGCGGCGCGCAAGTTCTGCCCGCGCTTCCAAGGCGGGCAGTAACGGTATGAGTTCGCCTTCGAGCGAGTCGTGCTGCTCCGCAGCCGCGCGATCGATCCGTACGGCGGCGTCGTCGTATCGTCCGCCGGCTTCGGACAGGCGGGCCAGGAAGAGTTCCGCGAGGTAGCCCGGCGCTGAGATCCGCCGCAAGCGTTCGGCGGCGCCGTCCGCCTGAGCTTGGTTCCCGAGCATCAGGGCCGCGTAGCCGCGAACTGAGACAACGGCGGGGCTGGTGCCGGACGCCAGCCGGAAGGCGTCGTCAAAACGCCCGAAGCGCAGAGCCGTCAATGCATCGTAGGGCGTATCGAATGCGGCCGACATCCTTCCCGACCACCTTTGCGCGACGGCGTAGTCGCCAAGCATCATGGCGGCCGAATATCCCACGTACACGTCGTGCGGGAGATACCGCTCGTGGCCGGAGTCGACGCCGGTCAGAACGCGCAGACGCGCGAACAACTGGTACGCACGCTCGCTCGATGCGACGGCGGCGGCGTAGTCGCCGGTTTCGATCCAGTAGTGCGCCGGCATGTGGGCGAGGTGCTCCGCCTCGGGCGCAAACGTTTGAGCATCGAGCCGCCGGGCGCACGCCCGGGCGGGGTCTCGATCGGCCGCGCGGTCGTAGAGATGAATGCAAAGATGATTGGCCATGAGATCTTGCGGGTCGGCGGCGAGAACGGCGTCGACCACCTCGAGCGCGTGCTGCGAGTCGGCACTCGCGAGCTTTGGTCCGTCCCAGGCGAGACCGCCGCGTTCGAGCAGACCCTCAGCGGCGAGCGTTTTCGCCGCGTCGCCGGCGGAGCCGGCGGTTTGCTGAGCGATGCGCAGCATTGCGGTAAGGTAGGCATCGTCGTCGCGCGCCCAGTCGGCCCAGGTTCCGCGGTACCGCAACGCCATGGCATCGACGTACGCGCGTTCGGCGGCGCTCGCTCCCGATTCCAGCTTGACGGCGGCGTTGGCGGCGGCTTGCGCCGCAGCGAAACGCTCCGCCGTCATCGGGGTGTTGAGGTCCGGTCCGTCGGCCAGCGCCTCGCCCCAGTGCGCCATGGCCAGCTGGGGATCGCGTTGCGCGGCCGCGGCAAACGCGGCGGCCGAATCTTCGCCATTGTAGGCGTAGTAGAGGTAGAGTCCGCGGTCGACCAGCGCTTGGGCGGCGTCGTCGTGAGTGGTGACGGGGAAATGGACCGTCGTGAGGATCGCCAGCGCGACCGAAGCGAGGTTCACACGAACGAGCGCTGCGGGCCGGCCTCGTAGGCGGCGATTGCGTCGCGCCACTCTTGCGGAATGAGGATGCTTTCCTGGGCGACGAAGTCATACGCGACCACCGTCGTAATACCGCGCGCGGCTCGGTGCTCGTGCGTCTCGCTCCAAATTTCGTACCCAAAATCCCACGACTTCTTGCCGATTCGCGGGATGCGGCAGCCGACGACGATTCGTTCCCGGTAGTGCAGCTGACGTTCGTACGTGAAGTCGATCGTTGCCTGAATGATTCCACGCCGTCCGTTGATCGGCTCGCCGGTCACTTGTGCGAAATATTCCGAGCGCATCATCTCCGCCCAGCGAATGTAGGCGACGTTGTTGGCGTGCTGCATCATATCTATGTCGGCGAAGGGTACCGTGAACCGCGAGACGAGCGGAAATTCGTCGAGCATAGGCGGCTCTTTTCGACTCTTGGCCGGCTAGTCCGCGTCGCGGCTGCCATAACCCTACCGGCTCCTAGACACGCGAGGCGCGGTAGGGTAAGATACCAGCTTGTCCGAGGAACCGCACGCACGGGCGCGTAGCTCAGTGGGAGAGCATCCGCTTCACACGCGGGGGGTCGTTGGTTCAATCCCAACCGTGCCCACCATTCGAATCGCAGCGCCGCAGGTGGCGGCGAAGACGAATGCCAAATAGCGGTGCCGGTCCTTGGCGCTGTAGCTCAGTTGGTTTAGAGCGCCGCCCTGTCACGGCGGAGGTCGTGGGTTCGAGCCCCATCAGCGTCGCCACTTTCGATCCCGGGCGCACCGCAGGCCGCGGTGCGCCCGTATCAGATGCCAAGGTAGCTCAGTCGGTAGAGCACGCGCCTGAAAAGTGCGGTGTCGCCGGTTCGATTCCGGCCCTTGGCACCACCGTTCAAACGGGGCCTCGCCGGCATTCGGCGGGGCCTCTTTTAATAGCGTACGCTAGGAGAGCGTGCGGCGCAGAAACGCCACGCTGCGCTCCCAAGCCTTTTCTGCGTGCTCGGGGTGGTGGTTACCCAAACCGCCCGGATTGTAGAACGCGTGTTTGGCATCGTAACGATGGAACTCGTGCGGAACGCCGCCCGCTTCCAGCGCACGCTCGATCGCATCGACGCCCGCGGCGTTGAAGAACTCGTCCGAAAGCGCCCAGTGCCCCATGATCGGAATCTTGATCGTCGACGGATCGCCGGCATCGGCGGGCGGGTAGCCGTAGAAAACGACCGCCGAATCGAAATCGGGATCGTGCATCGCTGCCAGCAGCGTCAGCGCGCCGCCCATACAGAAGCCCAGTGCGCCGACGTGTCGCGCACCCTGCGCTCTGAGAAATGCGGCCGCGCCGCGGGCGTCCTGGGTGACCGCGTCGGAGAAATCGAGCCCTTGCATGAGATGATTGGCTTCGTCGCCCGTCGCCGCCACGCGCCCGCGATAGAGATCCGGAACGACGACGCGAAATCCCTCATCCGCAAGCCGCTGCGCGGTTTCCTTGACGTGATCGGTGAGGCCCCACCACTCCTCGAAGAGCACGACTCCGGGGGCGTCGCCGGGTTGCGACGGTTCGGCGTAAAACCCGGGTGCTCGCGCGCCGTCCGGACGGACGAACTCGATCGCGCCCTCTTCGGCATCCTGCCGGTCGAGATTGGCCGACTTCTGCGTCAACAGCCACGAGTTCGCGCGCTCGATCGCCGCGCTGGGAACGCGCCCGGTCAGCCACTGCGCCAGCGACGCGTCGTCGGCGTGCGCCGCGAGCGCCGCGTCGAAGTCGGCCGGCGTAATCCCCCACCGCTCCATCACCCCTTGGTCCATCGGACACGGATAGATGTAGTCGTGAATCGTGCCCGCGGCGAAGGCCCGCCCCTTGTCGGCCATGCGCAGCAGCCACAGCGCCTCGCCCATCGGTTGGCGGCCGCGGCGCGGATAGCTGCGGCCATCGCGAAAATCTGTCGGCATACGCCCGTATGATGCTCGACGGCAAGAGCGGGTTGCACCGGGCGTCGCGCGAACGCCACAACCGATGCAGCAGCCCTCCGGGCGCCGAGGTTCCAATGCCGAACACGAACCGCGCTGGCACGCCTCGCTGGCGGTCCTGGCCGCGCTGGCATTATACATTACGCTGCCGCCGCGGCTGACGATCGGACCGATCTGGATCGCCCCGTTGCTCGTGCTCGCGCTCTTGGTTCCGCTCTCGATCCTGGCCCCCCACCGGCACGCCGAAACGCGGCGCATGCGCGGGTGGGGAATCGCGTTGATCGCGTTGGTGAACTTTTTCAACATCGCCTCAATCGCGCTGCTCATCAACGGGTTCTTCCATCCCGCCAGAGTCGTCGTACTCAACTCGGCCGGCGTGCTGCTGCAGCACGGAACGCAGATCTGGATCACCAACATTCTCGTATTCGCGCTGTGGTTTTGGGAGATGGACGGCGACGGACCCGAAGCGCGCGCGCACGCAAGCGCGGCGGGTGAAGCCCGTACGGCCGATTTTCTGTTCCCGCAAATGACGTTGTCATACGCCGGCGGGCGATCGCCGCGCTTCGAGCGGCCGTGGAAGCCGCAGTTTTTCGATTACTTGTACGTGGCGTTCACGAATGCTACCGCCTTTAGCCCGGCCGACGTACTGCCCTTGACGCGGACCGCGAAGGGCTTGATGCTGATCGAGGCGCTGATATCGCTCGCAACGATTGGGATCGTCCTGGCGCGCTCGGTGAGCTTGATCCAGTGAAACCCGCCCGCTATGATTCATCGCGAGTGATTACAGACGTGCCGCGTCATCGTTGCAGTCGTGCGATCCGGCGTAATGACTCGACTCGACTGGCCCGATTTCGGGGATCTTACGGACATTAGCGACGTCCTCGACGGTCTCGATGCGATCACGAAGACCGTTTCGTGGCACAAGACGAGCGACAGCAGGACGCCCTCGTCGAGTACTTTTGGATTGTTAAGACCATCCTTCACTTTCCTCGGACGCAACCCGCCCTGCCTCAAGGGTTTCTTTCGTAGGCAGTGGTAGTGACGAAGCCGCGCGCGGGTATGATGTAATGGTAGCCTGCGACCTTCCCAAGGTTGATGCGTGGGTTCGATTCCCACTACCCGCTCCACCGCGTGGCGCGGAGGCGCGTGACAAGGCGACGTAGCCAAGTGGTAAGGCAGGGCTCTGCAAAAGCCCCATTCGGCAGTTCAAATCTGCCCGTCGCCTCGTAAATCCTCGTGCGCGTAGCGGTGGTCGGAGCAGGTGCGATCGGCGGATTCATCGCGGGAGCGCTCGCGCGGGCGGGAACGCCCGTTGCCCTCGTCGCGCGCGGCGAGCATCTCGCCGCGATTCGAAGCGGCGGGCTGCGCGTGGAGAGCGATTTGGGCAGCTTTGGCGTTGCGGTCGAGGCCGGCGACGACCTTCGCGAACTTGGCAAGTTCGATGCATTGCTGCTTACATTCAAAGCGCACCAGTGGGCACCGTTGTTGCCACAGGTTGCCGCGAGCGCGCGTTCCGGCGCGACGGTCGTGACTTTTCAGAACGGCCTGCCGTTTTGGTACGTTCGCGAGCCGCCGTTGCGCAGCGTCGATCCGGACGGCCGCATCGCCAAGGCGTTCTCGCAAGAGCAAGTGCTGGGCGGAGTCGTGCACGTTTCGGGATCCGTCCCAGCGCCCGGCTTCGTGCGCCAGAGCGGCGGGTTGCGCTACGTGCTAGGCGATCCGCAGGGCCGGCCGTCGGAGCGGCTCGACGCGCTCGTCGCGGCGATGCGCGCCGCGGGCCTCGCGGCGGAGGCCGATCCCGACGTTCGCGCGACGGTGTGGCTGAAACTCGTCAACAACGTCGGGCTCAACGCGGTGAGCACGCTGCGCGCAATGACGATCCGCCCGCTGCTCGCCGATCCCCAAGCGCGCGCCGAAGTGCGGGCCTTGATGAGCGAAGCACTCCAGGTCGGGCGCGCTGCCGGCGTCGTGGGGGCGGTCGATCTCGACGCGCGCATCGAGTATGCCGCTCGTTTGGACGACGTGAAGACGTCGATGCTGCAAGACCTCGAACGGGCTCGGGAGCTCGAGGTCGACCCGATTCTCGGCGCGGTCCTTGAACTCGCGGACCGCTTCGGCGTCGACGTGCCGCGGGTTCGGGCGGCGTACGCAGCCCTGCGCGCAGTGGCAGCGAACGGACGGCGCAATGGATGAGATCGCGAGCCTGAGCGGGGTCGGTCCGAAAACGGCGCCTTTATTCGCCGAACTCGGCATCGACGGCTTGCGGGCGTTGCTCGAGTACTTCCCGTTCCGTTACGAAGACTTACGTTTTGCGGTCCCGGCGGCGCATTTGGGCGAGTCGGGCGGCGAGGAGAATGCCGTCGGCGTCGTAGCCAGCGTCAAAGAGCGGCGCGTCCGCCAGCTGGAGATCGTCGAAGTTACGCTGCACGATGACGCCGGTGCGGTCTTTTTCGGGAAGTGGATCGGACATCGCCGTTTCGTTTACGGAAGGTTTCGCGCGGGGATGCGGCTGTTCGTTCGCGGACGGGTGGAACGCACGCTGGCCGGACCGGTCGTTAACGTCGGACAGTACGGCGTCCTGGGCGAAGACGAGCCGTACCGCGGCGAGCTGGTGCCGGTTTACCGGGCGAGCAAGGATTTGGCAACCCGCAAGATCGCCGCGGTCGTACGAAAAAATTTGACGCGCTTGCTGGCCGCCGCCGGGGACGATCCATTGCCGGCACCGATAGCCAAGGCGCGCCGCTACCCGCCTCTGCAAGAAGCGTATCGCGCGATTCACGCGCCGGAGCGGCCCGAAGACGCGCAGCGCGCGCGCGAACGATTCGTGTTCGGGGAGTTCTTAGCGATGGCGTCGGCCGCGGCGCTGCGTCGCGCACAGCGCGAGCGCGACCGTGGCGCTCGCGCGCTGCGCGTTCCTTCTGGGCTGCTCGACGAGTTTTCTGCGTCGCTGCCGTTTGCGCTCACGGGCGCGCAGCGGACCGCGATCGCGGAGGTTTGGGACGACATGACGCGCGACGTTCCGATGAACCGCCTGTTGCAGGGCGACGTCGGCAGCGGAAAGACGCTGGTTGCCGCGGCCGCGGTGCTCTTGGCGTCCCGCAACGGGGTGCAGTCCGCGCTGATGGCGCCGACGGAGATTCTGGCGTCGCAGCACGCTGCCAAATTGGCGCCTTTGCTGCTGCCGCTGCGGATTGCCGTCGAGGCCGTGTTCGGGAGCCAGAGCCGGCGGGCGCGCGACGGCGCCGTTTCGCGGCTGGCCAGCGGCGAAGCGGCGCTCGCGGTCGGCACCCACGCGCTGCTGAGCGAAGGGGTCGATTTCGAACGGCTCGGATTGGCGATCATCGACGAACAACACCGGTTCGGCGTCGAGCATCGCGCGCGGTTGCGATCCAAGGGCGCATTTCCGCACACGCTGCACATGACCGCCACGCCGATTCCCCGGACGCTCGCACAATCGGTCTATGCGGACCTCGACCTCTCGATCATCGACGAACTTCCACCGGGACGAACGCCGATCGAAACGTTTGCGGTGCGGGCCAGCCGCCTCGAGCGCGTCTACGAATTCGTGGCCGAGAACGTCGCCCGCGGATGCCAGGCGTTCGTCGTGGCCCCGGTCATCGACGAAGGCGAACTCGACCTTACCAGCGCCGTCGCGGAGTTCGAACGGCTCAAAGCCGGCGGCTTGCCGCGGGCGCGGCTCGGCCTGCTGCACGGTCGCCTTCCTCCGCGCGAAAAGGACGAGGTCATGCAGCGTTTCGTTCGCGGGGAGCTCGACGTGCTGGTCGCGACCACCGTCGTCGAAGTCGGCGTCGACGTTCCCAACGCCAGCGTGATGGTCGTGTTGGACGCGCACCGCTACGGTCTGGCACAACTGCATCAGCTGCGCGGCCGGGTCGGCCGCGGGGCCGCGAAATCGACCTGCATTTTCGTCTATCCCGACGACGGGACGGAATCGGAACGGCTGGGGATCCTCACGCGCTCGACCGATGGCTTCCTGATCGCCGAGGAGGATCTGCGGCTGCGGGGTCCGGGCGAATTCGCCGGAACCGCGCAATCGGGCGGCATTCGCGAGTTGCGGCTGGCCGACCTGATCGCCGACATCGACGTTTACCGATCGGCTAAAGCCGAGGCCGAGCGAATCGTCGCCGAAGACCCGCTGCTGGCCGCCGCCGAACACGCCGGCCTGCGCGCGTCGCTGGCGGGCGAACCCACGACGCGAAGCCTGCTGCTCTCGTCGTAAACGGCCGGTCGGGGAGTCGACGCGGCCCGGCGAGAATAGCCGCGCTCATGCACCTCGCCCGAACGTTGGTCGCCGCCGCTGCGGCGGTCGTCGCCATCCTTGCGTCGCCGCGCCCGTCCGCGGCGGCTACCGAAGTTACCCGTGCAACGCTTTCGAACGGCCTGCAAGTGATCGTCGTACGCGATCCGCTCGCACCGGTCGTTACGACGATGCTCAACTACAAAGTCGGGTCCGACGAACAGCCGATCGACGGATTGGCACACGCGACCGAGCACATGATGTTCCGCGGCAGCGACACCCTGTCGTCTTCGCAGCTGATGGACACGATGAGCATTACGGGCGGAAGCTTCGACGCCGACACGCAGTCGAACGTCACCCAGTATTTCTTCACCGTCCCGTCGCAATACCTCGACATCGCCCTACGGGCCGAGCGGTCGCGAGCCACCGGGCTCCTCATGGCGCCCGATCAGTGGGCGCAAGAGCGCGGCGCGATCACGCAAGAGGTAACCCAGGATAACAGCAACGCGCTTTACCGGTTATTCGTCAAGATGGAAGAGCGAATACTCGGCGGCACGCCGTATGCGAAGAACGGCCTCGGGACGGTCCAGAGTTTTGCCAAAGACGTCAACAGCGCGGCGCTGCTGAAGTTCTACCGCACGTGGTACCATCCCAACAATGCGGTGTACGTGATCGTCGGCGACGTCGACGGTCCGTTGACCGTGGCGAAGGTCAAGGAGTTCTTCGGGAACATTCCGTCGGCAACGCTGCCGCCGCGCGCGCCCGTCGTCCTGCGGCGGCTCTCCGGCGCGATCTATCACGAAACGTCAGACCAGCCGTACACCGCGGTCCTTCTCGGTTACCGGATGCCGGGCTACGATAGTCCCGATTATGCGGCGGGTCAAATTCTCGGCGACGTGCTGTCGAGCCAACGCAGCCGTTTCGGCGGCCTGCCATATACGGGCAAGGCGCTGGGGACGCAGTTTTTCGCGCAAAGCTTTCCCAAAACGGCGATCGGGATCGCGTTCGCCGCCGTCCCGGTGACGACCAAGCCCGAGACGATCGATCGCGAGCTGCGATCGATCATCGACGGCTACCGCAAAAGCGGAGTTCCGCCGGATCTGGTCGCGTCCGCGAAACTTTCGGAGATTTCCGAGCTCGAGTTCGGCGGCAACTCGATCGAAGGGCTAGCCGACGAGTGGAGCCAGGCGGTTGCAGTGCAGGGATTGCGTTCGCCCGACGACATGATCGCGCACTTCGAGCGCACGACGGTTGCCGACGTCAATCGCGTCCTGCGCACGTATCTAAACGACTCGACCGTCGTGACGGCCTATGCCGTTCCCAAAAACAGCGGCGTCACCAGTTCGGGCGGCGAGGGAATGCACAAGGAAAACAATGCGATTCCGCCGAGCACGCACCAACCGTTGCCGGTATGGGCGCAGCACGTGCTCGACGATTTACGGGTCCCGCAGAGCACCTTGGCGCCGGCGGACCTGACGCTTTCCAACGGCGTGCGGCTGATCGTCCAACCCGAAAGCGTGACGCACACGGTCGTCGTTCGCGGGGAGATTCTCAATAATCCCGACGTGCAGGAACCGGCCGGTCAGGACGGCGTTTCCGACGTGACGGCCGCCATGCTGCCGTACGGAACGGCGACCTACGATCGCGTCGCGCTGCAGCGAGAACTCGACGCGATTGCGGCCTCAACGACCGCCGGCACGGATTTCGGCCTGCGCGTCCTCTCGTCGCACTTCGAGCGCGGCGTGGAACTGCTGGCCGATGAAGAGCTGCATCCGGCCTTCGACCCGAGCGCCTTTGCCATCGTCAAGAAACAAACCGTCGGCGAGCTTACCGGCGAGATGACCTCGCCCGATCACCTTGCGGCGGTCGCGCTGAACAAAGCGCTCTACCCGGCCGGCGATCCCGAACGCCGGTTTGCGACGCCGCAGAGCGTCGGCGGCCTGACGCTGAACATGGCAAAGTCGTGGTATGCGAGCGCCTATCGTCCGGATCTCGCCACGATCGTCGTGATCGGCGACACGACGCCGGAACGCGCGAAAGCCGTTTTCGAGAAGTACTTCGCGCAATGGAAGGCCGACGGCCCCAAACCCAACGTCTATCCGCCGCCGGTTCCGGCAAACGCTCCGAGTCAGGTCACGGTTCCGGCGACCGGACGCGTCCAATCCACGGTACAGTTGGTCGAGACCGTACCGATGGTGCGCACGGATCCCGATTGGGCCCAGCTTCAAGTGGCCAATGCCGTCCTCACCGGCGGATTCTACTCATCCCTGCTCTATCACGACCTGCGCGAAGTGCACGGCTACGCTTACTCCGTCGAAAGCCGGCTCGGGGCCGGAAAAGTTCGCAGCACGTTCAGCGTGAGTTACGGGTGCGATCCGCAGAATATCGTTCCGGCCGAAAGCCAAGTCGTAGCCGTTCTCAAGAGCTTGCAGCAAGGACCGATCGAAGCGAACCGCTTGCTGCGCTCGAAAGCCCTGCTGATGGGTGACGTTCCGATCCGGCAAGCCAGCTACGACGGCGTCGCCGACCAGTTCCTCAACTACGCCGGCCGCGGGCTGTCGCTAGACCAGAGCACCATCGACGCGCGCGCCGAACTCGCGGCGAGCGCGGCCAGCATTCAGGCCGCGTTCGTCAAGATCATTCGTCCCGACGCGTTCGTGCGGATCGTTACCGGTCCCGGTCCGAAGTGACCGGCGAAACGGTAATTGGGGTTGGCTTCGACGTCGATCACACGATTGCGATCGATAACAAACTCGAGCGGGTAGCGTTTCTGCGCCTGCTCGAGGAAATCGTCGACGCCGGCGGATGCGCGATCGGAACGCTCGATGCCGAAATCGTACGGATCGACGATCTCCTGGCGCGCCAGCGGGCGGGAGCGTTCTCGATCGACGAGGCGGTTTGCCGTTTCGTTCGCGAGCGCGGGATCGCACACGACGAGGAGCGCTACGCGCAACGTTTTCGAGCGATGGCGCTGGACATGGTTGACGAGCTGGTGATCCCGCTGCCGGGAGCCAAGCAGATGTTTGCGGCGTTGCGCGAACGGCGCGTTCGGGTCGCCGTTTTGAGCAACGGTTGGAACCCGCTGCAGGTCCGCAAGGCGCGCCGGGCGGGTTTCGAGGGAACCGTGCTGGCGAGCGCGCAGATCGGCGCCCAGAAGCCGGAACTGCGGGCGTTTGCCGCCTTGACCGCCGAACTGGAGACGCCGGCGGAACGAACGTTTTACGTCGGCGACGACCCGCGCGCCGACGTCGAAGGCGCGCGCACGGCCGGGCTGCGCGCCGTCTGGATGGATGCGCAAGGCACGGCGTTCCCGGCGGATTTGCCGCCGCCGGCGTATACGGTCGAAGCGTTGGCGCAAGTCGTTGACCTGCTGCTCTCGCCCGAGCCGGCCGCCTAGCAGTGCGCTGGGTGCCGTTCCGGGCGCTGCGCGCCGGCGCGATCGTCACCGTTCTCGCCCTGGCCGGCGTCACGCTCGCCGGAGCATCCGCGCCGAGCGCGTATCAGGCGAAGCTGATCGACTTCGACCGGCGGTATGCGGCTTGGTCCTTCGAGCAAAACCCAACGTACGCCACCGATTCGGGAATTCACGATTACGACGCCCGGCTGGCGGATTTCTCGCCGGCGGCCCAAGCCGCCGAAATGACGCGCCTGCGCGCGTTTCGCGACGAGCTGGCCGAGCTGCAGCCGGCTCCGAGCGCGACGGCGCACGAACGCGTCGACTACCTGCTCATCCGCGCCGACGTCGAAGGCGATTGGTGGAACCGCACGGTGCTGCGCGGACTCCAGCGCAACCCCACCGTCTACGAAGGCGAGTGCGCGGACGGAATTTTCTCGATCGTCAAACGTCGCTACGCTTCCGACGACGTCCGCGTGCGCGACGCGATTGCGCGGTTACGCGCCTGCCCGCGCGTTCTGCGCGAGGGCGAGGCGAACCTCACCGATACGGTCCGCGAGTTTGCCGAGATTGCGTCGGAGGACGTACGCGACGGCGATTCGCTGTACACCGACACCCTCGACGCGGTTGCGAAAGACGCCGCTCCGGCAACCCGTCGCGACCTGCGCGCCGCGCAGACCGAAGCGCTCGGAGCGCTGCACGCGTATCGCACCTGGCTGGAGGCCAACGCTGCCAAGTTCCATCCCGGCGGTTTTGCGGTCGGCAAACAGCAGTACGAGTGGTATTTGCACCGCGTCCTGCTGTTGCCGTACGACAGCGGCGAGGTCGCGGCGATCGGACGGCTGGAACTCGCGCGCGATCGCGCGTTGGAAGCGTGGGAGGCCAATCGCGATGCGCGGTTGCGGACGGCAGCGAGCCAGCCGGCGTTTACGTCGAAGGCGGCCTTCCTGCGCTACTACGAACGCGCCCTGGCGCGTCTGATCGCGTTCGTCAAAGACCGCGGCATCGTCGACATTCCGTCGTACGTCGGCCCGTTCCACATCGTTGAGGTGCCCAAGGCGCTGGCCGCCACCTACCCGGGCGGCTTCATGAATCCGCCGGCGATGTTTTCAAAAGATCCCGAGGGCTTTTATTTCGTGCCCGACTTCAGCGCGAACAAGGGCGGCTTCTTCGTGGCGGCGGCGCGTCAGTCGGTTCTCCCGGTGCTCGGTCACGAAGGGATCCCCGGACACTTCCTGCAGTTCAGTTACGCGTACCACAATCCCGACTTCGTGCGGCACGTTCACGACGACGGCGTGTTCGCGGAGGGCTGGGCGTTTTACGGCGAGGAAATGCTCATGCGCCAGGGACTGTACGACGCGGACCCTGCGGCGCGCCGGCAAGTGATCCACCTGATGCGCCACCGTGCGACGCGGGTCGGAGTCGACGTGGCGCTGGCAACCGGCGCGATGACGTTGCCCGAGGCCATCGCCTATTTTCAGAAAAACGCCGGCATCGACTACGACACCGCACGCGGGGAGGCGACCCGGTTCGCCATGGATCCCGGGCAAGCGATCGACTACCTCGTCGGCAAGACGCAGATCGAGACGCTGATCGGCCTGGACAGCGACTCGGCGGGCGCCGGCTTTTCGCTTCGGCGCTTCCACGACCGGCTGCTGTCGTACGGAACCGTGCCCTTCTCGACGATCGCGTACGAGTGGTTCGGGGACGATGCCTGGCTGCGCCAGGGGGTTCTCGAGCCGCTCGCGCCGCAAGAGTTCCCATGAGCCCCCGCATTTCAAGCGGCTCCCTGGGGAGCCGCAAGCTCCGCTCGCCCAAAGGGATGCACGTTCGGCCGACGCCAGGGCGCGTGAAGGAGTCGCTCTTTTCGATCCTCGGTGCGCGCGTCGAAGGTGCGCGCGTGCTCGACTTGTTCGCCGGGCACGGGGGCGATCGGTTTCGAAGCGGCGTCTCGCGGAGCGTCGCGAGTCGTTGCCGTCGAATCGCACCGCGAAACCGCGCGCGCGATCGAGGAGGCGGCCGGCGACCTCGGCGTGGAGAAAGTCGTCACGGTCTTCGCCGCTCCCGCGGAACGTGCGCTCTATCGTTTGGAGGGCCCGTTCGACATCGTCTATCTCGACCCGCCGTTCGCCGACGAACTGCCGCTCCAAATCTTCCGCTTGCTGCGCGAACGCGGGCTGCTGTCGCCCGAAGCGCTCGTCGTGTACGAGCACGCCGCCCGCACGATCCTGCCCGACATACCGGGGTATCGCTCGGCGCGCGAAGAAGTCTACGGCGATGTCGCCCTCGCCTTTCTGGCGGCGGAGCCGTCGCAAGCTTGAACGACGGTAAGCCGTCGCGCAGCACGCGCGCGATCTACCCCGGCTCGTTCGATCCGCCCACGTTCGGTCATCTCGACGTCGTGGAGCGCGCCGCCAGGTGTTTCGGCGAGCTGGTCGTGGCGATCGTCGTCAACCCCCAAAAACGCAGCCCGATGTTCACCCTCGACGAGCGAGTAGCTATGCTCAAGGAATCGATCGCCGGTATTCCAAACACTCGCGTCGAGCATTTCCGCGGGCTGCTCGCCGATTACGTCAAAGCCTCGGGAGCGGACGTCATCGTCAAAGGCCTGCGGGTCGTTTCCGACTTCGAGAGCGAGATGTCGGCGGCGTTGATGAATCGGGCGCTCGCCGACGTCGATACGTTCTTTCTCATGTCGGATCAAAGGTATTCGTTCGTAAGCTCGAGTCTGGTAAAGGAAGTATTCTTTCTGGGAGGCGACGTTGCGTCGCTCGTACCCGAGCCGGTGTTGCGGCTGATGACGGACAAGCGCGCCGGCCTACGCGATCCCACAACTGAACGGAGGTAGAAATGTCGGTCTATCGCGTGTTGGATAAACTCGAAGCGTACGTGCACGAGGGCACGTGGCTGCCGGCCGGCTACCGCGTTTTGTCCGAGGAACGCCTGCTCGAACTCGTCGAGAAAGTACGCGCGTCGTTGCCCGAGGAGGTCGGACGCGCGAAGATCATCGCCAAGGGCCAGGATCAGATGATGCGCGCCGCCGCGGAGAAAGCGCAAGCGATCGTCGACGAGGCTTCGACCAAGCACGAAGAGCTGCTCGATCAAAACGAAATCGTCCGTCGCGCCCGTACGACCGCGGACGTCGTGCTGCGCGAGGCCGAGGAGCGGGCCCGCAAGATCCGCGAAGGCGCCGACCAGTATGCGGCGGGCGTCCTGACCGAAATGGAAGGCCGGCTCGCCGGCGCGCTCGGAGCCGTTCGCAAGGGCCGCGACTCGCTGGCTCGACGGCCGCAGGAGACGACCGCCCAGGGGTCAGCCGCGAGCGAACCGCTGGCGGAGGCGGCCGCGAAGAGCAAGCGGGCGGCGTTCGATTCCCAGACGGCCGCCGAAGAAACGGCCGCCCTCGAGTCGGTGGAAGTTTAGGTCGCTCGGTAAGGCTGGGTATAACCCAGCGATGAAACGTTTAGCAAGCACGCTCGCCCTCGCAAGCTTACTGGCAGTTCCGGCGCTCGCCGCGCAAGCCACCGGCGGGATCTCCGGATACGTCACCGATCTTAAGACGGGCCATCCAATCCAGCACGCGACGATTCTCTACTACCGCGCTCCGTACGTCGAGAACGTGACGGTTCTGAAGAAACTCGAAACGAATCAGCGCGGATTTTTCAGCGACGTGACGCTCGAACCGGGCCGCTATATCTTGATGGCGCAATTCCCCGGAAAAGTCATGGGCTGCGCCGTCGACGACGTCATGGACGGTGAGAGCGCGCGCGTGAAGATTCAGATGGGTTACGAGACGATCGTTTGTTCGGGCCCGCGCGTTCACCCCACGATGGTCGATCCCAACGCTACCGCCGACGTCTATCGAATCTAGGAGCGCTAGACCGGCGGGGCCTGGACGTTGTGGGCGAAGGCTTCTAGGCGAGCTCGATCGATGGCCTTGACGCGGCCGCGATCGAGTTCGACCGCGTCGGCGTTCTTGAGGCGCAAGAGCGCGCGTGCCGCCATGTCGCGCACCGTGCCGGCGGCCGCCGCAATCTGCGCCTGGGAAAGGTTTTCCACGCCTGGCAGCCCGCGCGTCATGCCCACCGACGCCCGCGCGTAACCGAGCAAGAACTTCGCCACCCGCTGCAGCACGTGCGCGAACGCCAGGTCGGCAATCGTGTCGATCGAACGTCGCCGCGCCTGCGACGACGCGATCAAGAAGCCGAGCGCCAATTCCGCGTCGTTGCGCGCGGCATGAATTACCGCTTCGCTCGGAAGCGTGACGATGGTGGCATCGGTGAGCGCTTCGGCGCGCGTGGTCGCGCCGCCGCCGTCGAAGGTACCGCTCTCGTTGAGGGTATCGTGGGTGAGACGTTCGCCGATCGTGTGCGTCTTGCCGTCGGGAGACAACAGCGTGTAGATGACTTTGCCCGTCTTGACGATGCCGAGATACGGCCACATCTCGCCTTCGTCGAAGATCGTGTCTCCCGACTTGTAGGTCCGTTCGCTCATTTGGCCGGCCAGCTCTTTGACCGTGTTGGCCTTGGCTTGGGTGAACTGCTGCACGTGCGCGAGCAGCGCTTCGCCCTCGGCGTTTTCGTCGATCCGTTCCAGCCGGATCGTCCACCGATTGCTACCCAGATTGCGAGCGTCCCACGAGAAACGCCCGGGGCGCAACTGGGTCATCTCGTTACGCAGCGCGCGGGGGTCGGTCTCCTCGTTGATTTCCAGCGCGCTTCCAACCTGCAGCTTGTCGAACGCTTCGAGAATCTGTTCGGTTTTGGAGGCGGCAGAAAGAGCGCGGGCATCGAGCGTGATGGCCGCCGGGCGATTGATCGGCATACGCGGGCCGTTTTAGCAGGGTGCGGAAAAACCTGCGTTGGAGCGCCCCGTGCCGCGGCTCCTAGGAGCCTGCGGCCGCATCCGGCGAAGGCGCGCCCATGAGCATCCCGATCCACGACAACGACATCGTTATTCTCGCGGGGGCCCGGACCCCGTTCGGCAACCTGGGCGGAACGCTGGCCGACCTTACCGCTACCGATCTTGCGGTCAGCGCCGCCGAAGCGGCGATCGCGCGCAGCGGCGTGCCGAAGGAACGCATCGACGAGGTCGTCTTCGGCAACGTCATGCAGACGAGCGCGGACGCAATCTATCTGGCCCGCCACGTCGGACTGCGGGCCGGCCTGCCGGTGCACGTGCCGGCGCTGACGTTAAATCGTTTGTGCGGATCGGGTCTCCAGGCGATTCTTTCGGCCGGGCAGTCGCTGGCGCTCGGGACGGCGACGTACGCGCTGGCCGGCGGAAGCGAAAACATGAGCCAGGCGCCGCACGTCGTCCGGGGTGCGCGCCGCGGCCTGCACTTCGGCCAGAACGTCGCATTCGAAGATTCTCTTTGGACCGCGCTTACCGACTCGTACGGCGACACGCCGATGGCGATCACGGCCGAAAATCTCGCCAAGCGCTACGGCGTCACCCGCGAAGAGTGCGACGAGTTCGCGCTGACGAGTCAGGCGCGGGCGCTCGAAGCGCAGTCGAGTGGGTACTTTGCAGAAGAGATCGTGCCCGTTGAAGTTCCCGGACCAAAAGGGTCCAAAATCACCGTCGACCGGGACGAGGGACCGCGCAGCGGCCTGTCGCTCGAGAAACTTTCCAAACTGCCCGCGCGCTTCGTGAAAGACGGCGTCGTGACGCCCGGTAATGCGAGCGGCATCACCGACGGTGCCGCCGCCGTCGTGCTGACCACCGTCAAGCAAGCCAAAGCCGACGGGTTTTCGTGGATCGGTCGCCTGATCGGTGCCGGCGTCGTCGGCGTGGATCCCGCCATCATGGGAATCGGTCCGGCCTTTTCGATCCCCAAAGCGCTGCAGCGCGCGGGTATAGGAGAGAGCGATCTCGCGGTGATGGAAATCAACGAAGCGTTTGCGCCGCAAGTGCTCGCCTGTTTGCGCGAAATGCACTCGGCGAAAACGCTGCGCCTCAATCCCCACGGCGGCGCCATCGCGCTCGGGCACCCGCTCGGCGCATCCGGGGCCCGGCTGGCGATTACCACGCTGCACGACCTTCGAGAGCACGGCGGCGGCTACGGCGTTGCCTCGGCGTGCATCGGCGGCGGACAAGGCATCGCGGCCGCGTTCGTCGTGGAGTGATCCCGCCGGCGCGGGTGAAGTTCCGGCTCTCGGCCGCCCGGTTGTGGGACGTTTTGGCGATCCTGCTGGTGGCCTTCGCGGGCTGGAAAATCTTCGGCGCGCCGCGAGCGTTCGCGGCCGCCGATCGCGCCCAACCCGCGCCGCACGCGAGCTTCGAACGGCTCGACGGCGGCACGTTCCGCGTCGCCGATCAACGCGGACGCCTGCTGTTTCTCGATTTTTTCGCTTCGTGGTGCGAGCCGTGCAAAATCGAGCTGCCGATGGTGGAACGATGGGCGGCGCGGCATCCGGGCGCAGTCGTCGTGCCGGTCGACGTCGAGGAACCGCGCCCGCTGGCCGCCGCGTTCGCGCGCCGTTACGGCCTCACGAACGTAGCGCTCGATGTCCGCGGCGACGCTCGCGGGATCTTCGCGGTTGCCGGGTTTCCCACCGTCGTGGTCGTCGATCCGGCCGGCCGCATCCGTGCCAGTTGGGAAGGCCTCAACCCCGCCATCGGGTTGGCGCTTTCGAATGCGGAAGCGGTCTTGACCGATAAAAGATAGGCGCTAACGGCCCTTCCATTGCGGCTTGCGTTTTTCGAGAAACGCGCCGGTGCCTTCGCGGATGTCTTCGGTGTTGACCAGCGTGCCGAATTCGAGCGCTTCGAGTTCGAGCGCGTCGTCGATCGAAAGGTGCGCGCCGTTATTGATGACGCGCTTGCAGGCCGCGATCGCGAGCGGCGCTTTGGACGCAATCGTTGCGGCGATTCGTTTGGCGTGCGTCATCAGCTCCGCAGCGGGCACGACCCGCTGCACCAGGCCGACGCGCAGCGCTTCGGACGCATCGATGATTTCGCCGGTTAGGCAGAGGTACATGGCCATGCCCTTGCCGATCAGCCGGGTCGTCCGCTGAGAACCGCCGTAGCCGGGAATCAGCCCGAGGTTCACTTCGGGCTGTCCGAACTTGGCGTTCTCGGAGGCGATCAAGATGTCGCCCGCCATTGCCAACTCGCAGCCGCCGCCCAGCGCAAACCCGTTGATCGCCATGATCACGGGTTTGCGGAGGCGTTCGATCTGGCGCGTAATCGCTTGGCCCATGCGCGCCTGGTCGGCACCGCTGCCGGCGCTGGAGAGGGCGTTGAGTTCGGCGATGTCGGCGCCCGCGGCAAACGCCTTTTCGCCCGCGCCGGTGACGACGATCGCGCGAACCTCGGGATCCGCCTCGAGCTGCGCGAGCGCGCGCGCAACTTCGGCCAGCAGTTTCGTGCGCAGGGCGTTGAGCACGCTCGGGCGGTTGAACGTGACGATCCCGACCGGAGCTTCGACGGTGACGACGATGTCTTCGTAGGGCGCCGGCTCATGCATAGTCGTAGAAACCCTTCCCGCTCTTGCGGCCGAGACGCCCGGCCAGCACCATCCGCTTGAGCAGCGGCGGCGCGGCCATCATCGGATCCTTGAACTCGTCGAACATGATTTCGGCGATATAATAGGTCGTGTCGAGGCCGACGAAGTCGAGCAGTTCGAAGGGACCCATCGGGTAGCCGCAGCCGAGCTTCATCCCTTGGTCGAGATCCTCTTTGCTGGCAAGGCCTTGTTCCAGCAGCCGGATTGCGTACAGGAGATACGGCACCAACAGACGGTTTACGACGAAGCCGGGCGTGTCTTGGGCGAGAATCGGTTCCTTGCCCAGACGCTTGGCAAAGGCGAAGAGCGCGTCGATAACGTCTTGCGACGTGGCGATGGTTTTCACGACCTCGACGAGTTTCATGATCGGGACCGGATTGAAGAAGTGCAGTCCGGCAACCCGGTCGGGACGTTTGGTCTTGGCAGCGAGTTCGACGACGCAAAGACTCGACGTGTTCGTGCAGATGATCGCGTGCGGCGCCAGCAGGTCGTCGAGCTGCCGGAAAAGCGCCGTCTTGACTTCGACGTTTTCGACGACCGCTTCGATGACGAGATCGCAGTTCTTCAGGTCGCCGATTTCCGTGGTCGCGCGTACCCGCGCAAAGGTCGAATCCCGATCGGCTTGGGCGAGCTTGCCTCTCTCGACGAACTTGTTGAGGGACTTGGCGATCGCCGACGTTCCCCGATCCAGCGCCGCTCGATCGATTTCCAAAAGCACGACGTCGAAACCGGCGGCGGCGCACGTCTGCGCGATTCCGTTTCCCATCAGGCCGGCGCCGCAGACGCCGACGGTGCGAATCTCAGACACGAAAGCTTCTCCCATGGTCGATCCGAAGTTACCTTATGATTTGATAAAGGGCGCAGGTCCATTCGTTGCGTTGCGGGGAAGTCACCTTTGCTCTATACTGGGAGCCGCCTCCCGCCGTTTTGAAAGATTGGAGAACACGTGCGGATCGCCTATCACGAGGCTCTGGAAGGGACGCGGCTCGACGTCGTGCGGCTCGGAGCGCTCGTCGGCGACGCCATCCGCGTCGCCGTGGACGCTCTCAACAGCCGCGATGCTGCAGCCGGCGCTCGGGTCGTGGCGGGCGACGACGTGATCGACGATCTGCGCCGGCGCATCGAAGCGCACTGCATCGAACTCATCTGGCGCCAGCAGCCCGTCGCCGGCGAGCTGCGGGAAATCGCCGCGATGTTGGAAATCGCTACCGACCTCGAGCGGGTCGGCGACTACGCCGTCGATATCGCCAAAAACGCGATCAAACTTTCGGATCAAGCGATGCGGCCGCAGAAGGTGGAGATCGATCGGATCGCGGGGGTCGCTCATGCGATGCTGCTCGACGTGATGCGCGCATATACCGAACGCAACGCCACGCTGGCCAGTGAAGTGATCGATCGCGACGACGAGGTCGACAAGCTCTATAAGCGCAGCATCAAGCTCCTCCAGGAGGAGATGCGCACCGATCCCGACATCGTGCGTCCCGGGACGCGCTACCTCTTCGTGCTGGCCTCGCTGGAACGCGTCGGCGATCGGGCCGGAAACATCGCGTGGCATACGAAGGACATGATCGGCGCCGAGTGAGCACCCCGCTCCCGCGCGACGAATTCGCGGTCACGCAACGATACGTTTACTTCAATCATGCGGCGGTCGGCGTGCTTCCGGCCTCCTCGCTTTCGGCAATAGAGACGTTCGTGCGCGCGCACGCCGCGGCGGGCGTGCTCGGCACGTTTCCGTACGACGCGCGCATGCCGGAGTTCCGCGAGCGGATCGGCCGGTTCGTCGGGGCGCGTGGAAGCGAGATCGCGATCGTGCCCAGCACGAGCGCCGGCGCCAACGCGGTGGCCCTGGGGATCGACTGGCGGCCGGGAGACGAGGTGCTGCTCAGCGACAACGAGTTTCCCGCGAACGCCGTACCGTGGGTGGCGTTACGCCAACGAGGCGTGCGCGCGCGATGGATCAGGAGCGCCGACGAACGGCTCACCCCCGACGTTCTGCGGCGAGAGCTGACGCCGGCGACGCGAGCGGTGGCGGTATCGTGGGTCTCGTACGACGACGGATACCGTCACGACTTGGCCGGCCTGGCCGAGGTCGCGCACGCCGGGGGCGCTCTGCTCTGCGTCGACGCCATTCAGGGCTTGGGCGCGCTCGCGCTCGACGTTGCGCGCGACGGGGATCGACGCGATGTATGGCGGCGCCGGAAAGTGGATGATGGGCCTGCACGGCTCCGGGCTGCTGTACGTTCGCGAAAATCTGATCGATCGTTTCGTCGTCGCGGCCCCGGGCTGGCGCTCGATGGAAGACATGTGGGCGTTCTCGGACTACGAGCAGCCGTATTCGCCGGCGGCGCTGCGCTTCGAGGGCGGGACTCCGAATTTTTTGGGAACGCTTGCGCTCGAGCGATCCGTCGACCTTTTCGAACGCAGCGATCCGCGGGCGATCGAGCGTCACGTGATCGACCTTACGGACCGGTTGTGCGAAGGGCTCGAACGCGCCGGCGCGAGGGTGATGACGGTGCGGGGTCCGCGGATCTCGTCGGGCATCGTTACGTTCGAGATTCCGGGGCGCGATAGCGTCGCTCTCGGACGCGCGCTGCAGTCCGAGGGAATCGTCACTACTTACCGCGCCTCGGGCATTCGCTGCGCGCCGCATGCGTACAACACGCCCGAGGAAGTGGACCAACTCCTGGAGTTCCTTCAAAGCGCCGCAGCGACCGCTGGAGCTTAGTGGCGGAGTAGCTGAGGCGGACTGGATCGGCGTTGCCGGCCGATCCAATCCGCCTTAGCTACTCGTACTCGGCTGGCTGATGCAGGAGGTCATGACGGCGTCGGTCATGCCGTGGATTAGGCGTTTGTCGGCGGGGGCGATGGTGGCGAGGATTCCGCCGAGTTGCACGGCGTCTTCGCCGGTGACGAAGTAGTAGGGACACAGGCGCACGCGGCCGTCGTAGGCACGGACTTCGTCGCTTTCGCGGTCGAAGTAGGTTTGGCGCAGGCGCTTGCCTTTGTGGAATTCCTGAAGGATGTACGGCGTTTCGTCGAACGCGGCGAGCGCGGCGTCGACCGTCGCGCTCCACTCGTCTTTGGTGAGGTCGTTGGCGATCTTGACTCCGCGCGACCCCCAGGCGAGCGCCGAGAAACCGGACGGTTTGACGACGTAGTCTCGTTCGCTTTTTCCGAGTTCGATCAGGCTGCGGAAGTTGGAAACGGGTTCGCCGCCGGCATTCAATCCGGCGATCACGGCCTGCGGGGGAAGCGGACGCGGGTCCATCACCCAGGTTTTCGGGAAAATCCCGCGGAGGCGTTCGAACCGCTCGCTGCCCAGTTCCGCGCGCCAGAGCGGTGCCAGCGCGTGATGGTGAAAGAGCGCGAACGCCAGCTTTTCCTCGAGATGCGCTTTGGGCGGCGGGGTCATCTTGACGCGGTTGTGACGCGCCGCGTAGAGCATCAGTTCTTGCTTGGGGACGTTGAGGAGATCGAACAACTCGAAGTTGCGATAGACGGCGTCGAGCCGTTCCTCGCGCCCATCTTCTTGGCGGATGAAGAGCCCGTCTTCGGTGAAGAAAATTTCGTGGGGAGCGCGCAGCCACGCGTTGGCGACGCCGATGCGGCGGGTCTCGGCCGCCAGCCAGTTCATTTCGTTTCGATAGTCGGCCGACTCATCGGAAACGACGATGGCGACGGTGGGGTGCTCGATGCCGGTAGCGTGCCGCAGCATCGCGGCGAAGCTGCGCGGAATGCCGTCGTCACCGCCGACGCTCTCGATGCCGAGCTGACAGTACGCCTGGGTCATCGCACCGAGGAATCCCATGCCGCCCGGCACGCTGTCGAGTTCGGTCGCGGTAAAACCGTCGTCGGTCAGGATCAAATCGGGCCGGATAATTCCGGGCAGTTCTTGCTTGAAGCGGTTTTGCCGGGCGAGCTTAACGATGCGTTCGGGTTTTCCGCGATCGAGATACTCGGCGACAAACGCCGGCGCGGTTCCGCGGGCGCTGCGGTTGTAGAGGTTGTTCAGCGCTCGATAAAAGACGAGGAAGTCGTGGCCGAGCTTTTCAATCCGCTCGACCTGCTCGCTCGAGAGCGCGAACGGTTCGGGACTGACGCGCCAAGCGATGCGTTCGTTGACGTCGTCGACTCTGAAGAGACCGGGCGGGATCGCTTCGAAAAGGTGGTGCGCTTGTTCTTGAACCGTGAGATTCGGAGTGACGGCCGTACAAGGCATGACGAAAAAGCGATCTCCCTAGTCGTCTATCGACAGTCGCCGGGAATTTTCGAGCTGTGCTGAGCGATATAAAGGCGACGCATGTTTCTAAAAAGTCTTAAAATCCGTCGCCGCGCCGATGGTTGCACTCTACTTGATCGTGATCCCGCCCGGCGAGAGCAAGGCCCCCTCGATCCGGACGAGGCCGCCCGCGTAGGCCAGGGTCAGGTGCAGCACCCCTCGCAGCCCGACCCGCTCGAGGCGAAGGCTTTCCAAGACGCGCGACGTTGCTTCGCCGGCCACGAAGTGCATGTCGCGATGCTGATTGAAGGCGCCGCCGGGGGACGAATACGAGGCCGAAATCGGCACGATCAGTTCGTCCGAACCGTCGGAGTGGGGCGCGCCTGAAACGCAGTAGGCGATCGTCACCGGCGTGCCCCGGACGTTGAGGATTTCCTGAGTGCAGCGCGCCTGCGCGCCGGCGGAAATGGGGAGGAAGGTCGCCGCAACGAGCGCCAGGAGCGAGCTCTGCGTTCGAGTCATCAGTCAATGCGACGATTCGCCTCCGCCAAAGGTCGCACCCCCGGCGGCTCCGCCGGATTGACCGGCGGGTTATAGTTTACGTGGTGCAGCTACCGGCCATCGGCCTCATCGCGCTCGATCTCGACGGCACGCTCCTCGGTCCCGGCGACGACGTGTCGCCCGCAAACGTCCAGGCGGTGCGCGCGGCGCGCGACCTCGGCGTCCGCGTGGTGGTGGTCACGGGTCGCGGCGCCGCCGATCTACCCGCCGCCGCGATCGCGGAACTGGACTTGGATCTGCCCGTCATCTGCGCCCACGGCGCCGTGACGAAGGACCTTCGTTCGGGAGCGACGCTCCATCATCTCCCGGTTCCAGCCGACCACGCGCTCGCGATGATCCGCCACGCGGAACGCCATCGTTACAACGCGGCCGTCTACTGCGGCGACCGGTTTTGGTGCTTTGAGGGAAATCCCGAAGCGCTCGATGGCGTGCGCAGTCCGCACTGGCGCCGCTTGCCCTCGCTGGTCGAAATGCTGAAGGACGATGCTCCGACGTTTCTGCGCTTCTTCGGACGCGAAACCGCCGACGCGATGGACGCGGCGTTTTCCGATCGGCCGCTCCATTTTAAACACGAAGTTTGGGAGTCGTTCGAGGAGTGCGCGGTCACCGACGCCGGAGCGACCAAAGAACTCGCCCTCGAGCGGATCTGCGCGGAACTAAGGATTCCCGCCCGCTGCGTGCTCGCGATCGGCGATTCACGCAACGACGTGCCGATGCTCGCGTGGGCCGGGATCGGCGTGGCCATGGGCAACGCGCTGCCGGAGGTACGCCGGCGCGTCGACCGCGTTACGGCACGCTGCGACGAAGACGGCGTGGCGCGCGCGATCGAGCGCTACGTGTTGGAACCATTCGAAAACCGGGAGCGCAGCGCGTGAACGCCGGGACGCCGTCGGCCGAGTACGAGGCGCGCCTGCGCGCGATTCTCGAGCGGGAAGATTGGGAGGCGCTGCGCGATTTCGCGCGCGCGGAGAATCAGATTCCCGAGGATCTGCAGTCCCAAGACCGGCACTTCTGGGAAGTGCTCGTGCACAAGCTGATCTGCAACCGGTTCGACATGCTCGCACACCACGAGCGTTCGCGCGCGTGGCTGGAAGCCAACGGCTATACCGGCGACATCGGAGGCTACTGACGTGGACGAGGCGCGCGTCCGCGTGCTGGCGTTCGCGCGCATTCGCGAACTGCTGGGCGCGGCCGAACGCGAGCTGCGGGTGCCCCCCGGTGCGCGCGTGAGTGACGTGTTTGCGGCGCTGGCGCGCAGCGCGCCGGCGCTGGCCGAACTGGAAGGCTCGACGCGGATCGCCCGCAACGGCCGCCTCGCAGCTCCGGACGAACCGGTCTCGGACGGCGACGAGATCGCGCTGCTGCCGCCCTTCGGAGGCGGCTGAATTGTACGCGATCGTCGGCGAGCCGATCGATTTGCCGGCGCTCGAAGGTGCGGTCGGCGCGGCCTCGGGCCGGTACGGCGGCGTCGTGACCTTTCTCGGCCGAGTGAGGGAGCGGACCGCCGGCGCGCGCGCCGTGAAGGGTTTGGCGTACGAGGCGTTCGAGCCGATGGCCGTCGCGGAGTTCGAGCGCATCGCGGAAGAAGCGCGAGAGCGCTTTGGCGACGTGCGGTTGGCGATCGTTCATCGAATCGGCGAACTCGCCCCGGGCGAGGTGTCGGTCGCGATCGTGGCCGCCGCAGCGCATCGAAAGGCGGCCTTCGCGGCCTGCGAATATGCGATCGACGAAGTAAAACGGCGGGCCGCAATTTGGAAACAGGAACGGTACGCCGACGGTTCGGGCCGCTGGGCCGATAACGCATCGTGAGCCGCGTCGAACTGTTTCGGATTCACGCGGAACGCAACCCGGTCGCGGTGTTGTGGTACGAACCGCGCCGCCCGCGCGGCGTGTCGATCGTGGCGGGGCACGGCTATTCGTCGAGCAAGCACAACCTCGACTTTTTGTGCGCTTTTCTCGCGGCGCACGGTTTCGGCACGTACAGCCTCGACTTTCCCGGCCACAAACTCGGCGCGAGCGGAGGAGAGCTGCGCGGGGTCGACGACTGCATCGACGCGATGTCGGCAGCGTTCCGGTTCGCGCGCGAGCGCGGCGACTCGTCCGCCTACGCGCTGGGTCACAGCATGGGTGGAATGACGGCGATCTTCACCGCCGCTCTCGACCCGGCGGTGCTGGGCGTCATCGCGATCGCGACCGGTTACGGCCGGCCGACGTCGCTGGCCGCGTTGCAGCAAGCCGGTGCAACCGACTTTCGTTCGTCGTACGTAGCGGGCGTGAGCTTGCCGCAGCTGGTCGCGAGCGTCGACGAGGAATATGCGGCGCTGCTGCCGCGTTTGGCCGGCCGGCCGGCCCTGTACGTAGCGGCAAATCGCGACGCGATGGTGAACGAACGCAGCGTGCGCGAACTCTACGAACGAGCGCCGGAACCCAAATGGTTTGCCGGCATCGACAGCGATCATACGTATGCGGGGGAGCGGGCGCGCAGCGTCGTGCTGGAATGGCTCAACGAGCGCCACCCGCGACCGTGAACGGTTCGGTGCTGCGCCGCTATAGCCGTCATCTTCTGATCCCCGAAGTCGGCGTGCGCGGGCAGGAGCGGCTGGCGGCTGCCCGGGTGCTGGTCATCGGGGCCGGCGGGTTGGGTTCGCCCGCGCTGCAGTATCTCGCGGCGGCGGGCGTCGGACGTCTCGGCGTGATGGACGGCGACATCGTCGACGAAACGAACCTTCAACGCCAGACGATCTTCACCACGGCCGACGTTGGCCGCAAAAAGGCGGTCGTCGCGGGCGAGCGGTTGGCGGCGTTGAATCCGGCTATCGCAATCGACGTCATTTCGCTCGACCTCGACGCGGAAAACGCGCGCGAACTCGTAAGGCTGTACGACGTCGTGCTCGACTGCACCGACCGTTTTCCGGTTCGCTACGCGATCAACGACGCGTGCGGTCTGGAAGGCCGCCGCGACGTCTATGCTTCGATCTTTCGTTTCGACGGTCAGATTAGCGTTTTCGGCGCGCCCGGCGGACCGTGCTACCGATGTCTGTATCCCGAGCCGCCGCCCGCCGGGAGCGTCCCCACCTGTGCGGAAGGCGGCGTGCTGGGAGCGCTGGCTGGGATCGTCGGCGCGTGGCAGGCCAACGAGACGCTAAAAATTTTGTTGGGAATCGGCGCGCCGTTGGTGGGGCGCCTGATGCTGATCGACAGCCTCGGAGCGCGCGTTCGAGAAATTTCGTTCGCTCGCGATCCGGCGTGCGCGCTGTGCGGCGACCGCCCGTCAATTCTGGAGGTTGCGAAGATCGACGGCGAAGACGCCGCCCCGTTGGAGCGGATTGACGAGATCGATGCCGAGATGCTCGACGCGGCGCTGCTGGAGGCACGGCTGCTCGACGTCCGCGAACCGCACGAAGCGGCGCTGGGAACGGTCGTGGGCGCGCTGCCCGTACCCGCCAGCGAACTGGAGGCGCGAATGCACGAGCTGGACACGGCTCAACGCTACGTCGTCGCCTGCAGGGTCGGCGTAAAATCCCGCTGGGCGGCGGCCCGTCTGCGCGACGCCGGCTTCGAACGTATCACACACCTGCGCGGCGGACTGCTGGCGTACGCGGCCCGGCACCCGGAGTTCGATTTCTTTTAGAGGGAGACAAATGACGAACAAGCCGTTCGGCTCGACGGGTGCCGTCGTCGCAACGATCGGGCAGGGAACCTGGAACGTTCCGGAAAGCGGGCCGCAGCTCGAGCAGGCGCGCCGGGCGATCCGCCGCGGCGTCGAGCTGGGAATGACGCACGTGGACACCGCCGAGATGTACGGGGCTGGGCGCGTCGAGGAATTGGTCGGCGAAGCGATCGCGGGCATTGCGCGTGAGTCGCTGTTCGTAACGACCAAAGTGCTGCCGGAGAACGCGCGGTATGCCGATACCCTCGCCGCCGCGGAGCGAAGTCTGAAGCGGCTGAAGCTTGAATACGTCGATTTGTACCTGCTGCACTGGCCGAGCGATCATCCACTCGAGGAAACGATGCGCGCGCTCGAGCGGCTGGTCGAGGACGGCAAAACGCGCTTCGTCGGCGTGAGCAATTTCGACGTTGACGAGATGCTCGAGGCCGCCTCGTATTTGCGCGGGACCCCGCTCGCGTGCAATCAGGTGCTCTATCACCTCGGGGAGCGCGGTCCGGAAAACCGTTTGATTCCGACGGCGCGGGAGCGCGGGATCGCAATCGTGGGATACACGCCCTTCGGACGAGGCCGCTTTCCGCGTTCCGAGGCGCGTGCCGGCGGCGTGCTCGAACGAATCGCGCGCAAACACGGGGCCACCCCGCGGCAAACGATTCTCGCCTTCTTGACCAAGAGCCCGAACGCGTTTGCGATTCCCAAAGCCTCGAAAATCGAGCACGTTGAGGAAAACGCAGGCGCGGCCGACCTGCGGTTGGACGAGAGCGACGTGGCCGCGATCGATGCCGCCTTCCCGCTTCCGGCGGCCGGCGAGCCGCTGGCGACGTTGTAAGCTAGTGCAGGCCTCAACCGGCGCGGACCTCGCTGAAATCAAGGCGCTGGCAGTCCGAACCGCCCGCCGGCTCGGCGCCGGCGACGTGCGCGTGGCCGAGGCGTTTGCCGACCGGGAGTCACTGCAGCGCATGCGGTCGTCGTTTGCGCGCGGAGATCTGGCGACGTGGCGTTACGACGACCGGTACGCGCGCAACGCGACCGATCCGCAATCGATCCTGGCGGGCGCCCGCAGCGTCATTTGTCTGGCGTTTCCGTACGCGACCAGCGGTGCACGGGAGAGCGGACCGCTGCGCGGGAGAGTTTCGAACTACGCGTGGTCGCGCGACTATCACGCGCGCGTGCGCGAGGTGCTCGTTCGCGTTGCCGGCGCGGTCGATGCGGCCGCCGGCGAAAACGTGACCGCCGTGGTTTGCGACACGCGCCCGCTGGCGGAGCGAGCCTTGGCCGCGCGTGCGGGTTTGGGCTGGATCGGCAAGCATACGAATCTCATCGCGCCGTCGCTTGGCTCGTTCGTGTTTCTCGGAGAGATCGTCACGACGCTGGCGTTGCCGATCGACGCGCCGACGCGGAAAAGCTGCGGATCCTGCGCGCGCTGCGTTCGACGCGTGTCCCACCGGCGCCTTGCGCGGCGATTATACGATCGACGCGACGCGCTGCATCGCCGATCTCAACCAACGCACCGACTCGATTCCGCGCGCGCAGCGCGCGCTTCTGGGCGACTGGATTTGGGGATGCGACCTGTGCCAACTCGTTTGCCCGCCGACGCAGCTGGCGGGAGCGGGCGGAAACGCGCGCGACGACGGGCCGGTCGACGCCGAAACGGCCGCACCGTCGCTAATCGCGCTGCTGCAGCTGCGTAGCGGCGAGTTCAAGCGGCGATACGCCAAAACCGCGATGGGCTGGCGCGGCGCCGCAGTGTTGCGCCGCAACGCCGCGGTCGCGCTGGGCAACGCGTTGGACCGGTCGGCGATCCCGGCGCTCACGTTAACGCTGAATGAGGATCCGCACCCGATGGTGCGCGCCCACGCGGCGTGGGCCCTCGGGCGAATCGCCGCACCCAGCGCCCTCTCAGCCCTGGAGCGGCGAGATCGGGTAGAACGCAACGCCGAAGTCCGCGAAGAGATCCGCGCGGCGCTGGAACCGTTCGAAACCGCCCACCGGTCTTGAGGAGATCTATGAAACAGCTTGCAGCCGCGATCGCCGCAATCGTGCTTGCCGCGATCGCCCCGCAAACCTCCGCCGCGGACGATTTACTCGCGAGGATGGCCGCGGTCAATCCCAGCCTACGCACTTTTACGGCGACGATGCACGCCGAGGTCACCCTGAAAACGTTTCCGTTCCTCGACGTGCACCTCGGCGGGACGTATTACCATAAAGAGCCCGATCAGAACAAACTCGTTTTCACCAGCGGCGTCCCCGCGGTCGCCCAGCAGTTCGACAAACTCTACGCGCACGTCGTCGCGCCCTCGCGCTGGACGCAGGTCTACGCCGTCAGCGTCGTGGGCGACGACGGAAGCACGACGACGTACCGGCTCGTTCCGCGCAAGCGCGGCAACGTCGACCACATCGACGCCAAAGCAAGCGATACAAGCGCGACGGTCGAGTCGATGCGGTGGACCTACGACAACGGCGGCTATGCCGAAATGCACAACCGCTACGGGAAGATCGGCGGCAACGTCGTCGTGATCTCGCAGCTCGGTCACGTGGAGGAGCCGGGCTATACGGCGGACATTACCTCGACGATCGATAACTACAACTTCAATGTTCCGATTGCCGATAGCATCTTCACGCCGGACTGACCGGCGATGACGACGACCGTCAACCTGACGCGGGGGGGCCTGACGGACGGCTTCAGCCGCCCGATTACGTACCTGCGCGTCTCGGTGACGGATAAGTGCAACCTGCGCTGCGTGTACTGCATGCCGGAAACGGGGCTGCCCTGGCTGCAGCGCGACGAGATTCTTTCGTACGAGGAGATCGCGGCGATCGTAGCAGCGGCAGCTACCGCCGGCGTGCGTTCGATCCGGCTGACCGGTGGCGAACCGCTGGTCCGCCGCGATCTGCACCGCCTGGTGGCGGCCATTGCAGGCACGCCCGGCATCGACGACGTCGCCCTCTCGACCAACGGGCTGCTTCTCGAGGACCAGCTGCCCAAGCTGCGCGACGCGGGCCTCGCGCGGGTAAACGTGTCGCTCGACACGCTGCGGCCGGACCGGTTCGAAGCAATCGCCCGGCGTCCCGGCGTCGACGCCGTCCTGCGCGGCATCGACGCCGCCATTGCCCTCGGGCTCGCGCCCGTCAAAATCAACTGCGTCATCATCCGCGGTACCAACGATGACGAACTCGCCGAGTTGGCCGCCCTCACGCACGATCGATCCGTGTTCGTCCGCTTCATCGAACTCATGCCGGTCGCCGACAACCTCGAACTCCAGCGCAACGCCTACGTCTCGTCGGAAGAAATTCTCGAGCGCTTGAGTGCGCTCGGCGCGCTGCACCCCGTCCTCGGCCCCGGCGGCAACGGCCCAGCCCGGTACTTCGCCTTCGACGGCGCCGCCGGAGCGGTGGGCGTCATCAGCCCGCTCTCGCACGACTACTGCGAACGCTGCAATCGGGTGCGCCTAACCGCCGACGGCCGATTACGCCTCTGCCTCTTCGGCGACCACGCCGTCGACCTGCGCACCCCCCTCCGCGCCGGCGCCACGACCGAGGAACTTGCGGACCTGCTTCGCTCCGCGATGCTCATAAAGCCCGAGCGCCACCACCTCCGCCTCGGCGAAGCCTCGTCCCGCATGCGCGCCTTCTCGGAAATCGGCGGCTAGCGTCATCGTTGCCGGCGCGGACTGGATCGGCGTTGCCGGCCGCGGGCGCTCGCTTTTTCGCATCCAGCGAAAAAGCGGCTCCTACCGAGCCGCTCCCGCCCATCCGTGGGCTCCGCGACTCGGCAGAGCCCGCGGCCAACAACGCCGATCCAGTCCGCGCCGGCAACGATGACAACCGCGCCTCGCAGACTGACTCTGCGCGATGGCACGCGCAGCGCTCTAAGTCCGATCGAGCGCCATCGTTATGTCGATGTCGCGATCGCGGAAACGACTTGCGGCGCTATCGGCAGCGACGAATCTTCGTACCCTTTGAGAATTGCGGTCTGCGATGTGGTGTCGGGAGCGTACTTCAGCACGTGGTTCATGCCTCGTACGACCACCATCCGCGCCGACGGCGATCCGCGCTTGAGCGCGTCGGCGTCGGCCATCGTTACTTGGAGATCGGCCGTGCCTTCGACGATCGTGACCGGAACGCTTACTTTGGCGATCTCGATGGCCGGATCGTACTTGAACCAGGAGATGAGATACGGCTGGACGGATTCGCGAAACAATGCAGCGAGTTGGGCAGGCGGGTTAGCGACGGTGTGACCCTGTTGCAGCTGCGCGATGACGGCGTCGGCTTGCGAGTAAAGCGACGGGGAGAGCTTGGGCTTGAGCTGTTCGCGCAACACCGCGGGCGCGGGGCGTCCGGCGCCTTCAAGGCTGACGAACGCGTCGGCCGGCGCCTGGACGACGGCGAGCATCCCTACCAGCGAACCTTCGCTGTGACCGGCCAAGGCGATCTTGGTGAAGCGCCGATCGGCTCGAAGCATATGTAGCCATGCGGCCGCGTCGGCCACGTAGTCCTCGAAACGCAAACTCTTTTCCGAAGTGGCGGCGGCGGCGCTGGCCCCCACGCCTCGCTTGTCGTACCGAACCGATGCGATGCTGCGTTGCGCCAGGGCGGTGGCCAGCAGGCGATAGGTGCCGGGATGAATTGGCCCGCTGTCGCCGTCGCGATCGGTCGGGCCGGACCCGGCAACGATCAGCACGACTGGAGCCGGCAGCTTGGGAGGCAGCGTGAGCGTTCCCGCGATGCTCCCCGTAGGCGTCGTCAACGTAATGGCCGAGTCGCCGCCCGGCGTTGCAGCTCGCGCCAAGGCACCGGCCGAAACTGCAGCACCCACCGCGGCGAGGAAGGCGTTTCGTTTCACGTTACGGCTCTACGTCCAGCGGAGCCGCCGCGCCTTCGGCTTCTAAGCACCGGACGACTCGAACGTCCCGCGCCCGATGGGGTAGTCCGGCCGTCGCCGCCGGTCTTGCTTGCCACCCACCCCAAGCCAGTGAAGCGGGGGGAACAGCGTCACGCCCACCCCCTGTCGAACGTTGGCAGCTAAAAGGAGGCCCGATGGACGAGGTCTACCTGCGAACCGACCAGGGCACCGCCGCGCAGGCGCGGGTCGACGCGATGGTGCGCGAGTATCAAACGAAGCTCGCGCGCTACGTGCGGCGTATGGTTGGCGAGGCCGAAGTGGCGCTCGACATTTCGCAGGACGTCTTTCTGGCCGCCTATCGGATCCTCAAGGACGATCCCGAGCGGGAACTCACGGCGGGTTGGCTCTACCGAGCGGCCACCAACGGCGCGATCTCGTTCATGCGGCGGCGAAAAATTCTGCGGATGCTGCCGCTGGACCGAGACGTCGATCGCAGCGACTGGCGAATCGACGAGCGCAGTGCGGCGTCGGTAGACCTTCAGGCGGCGTTGCGGCAGTTGCCGGCGGAACAAGCGTCGGCGGTGCTGCTCACGAGTTACGCGGGATACTCGTCGCGAGAGGCGGCCGAAATCTTGGGGACCACGGCGGATGCGATCCGGCAGCGAGTTTGCCGGGCCATGCGCATGCTACGAACGGTTATGACGGAGAGAACGACGAATTCATGAACGCAACGCAATGCTCGCAGACGGAGATTCTCGCGGGCGCGATCGCGCTGGGCGAAGCTTCGGACGCGGAACGCGACGACTATCGCCGTCACCTGGCGGCATGTGGCGAGTGCGTCGCGGCGATCGGCGGAGAACGCGAAATCGAGCGCACGATGCAGTTGGTCGCGGCGGCTCGCGACGCCGAGAGCTGGGAGCCCGATATTCGCGCGGCGCTGCGCGCAGGCCAACGCGGCCGGCGTCGTAGCTGGCGGCTCGCGGCAGCGGTGGTGTCGGCGTGCGCCATTCTTGCAATCGGTACGAACGCCGTCCTGCGGGCCGGCGGGAAAGACGTCGCGACTCAGCGCGCGGTTAACGTTGCGTATCAGGAACCCAAAGCTTCCAGCGACCGTCGTACGCCGGCGAAGGCGGCCGCCCGGGTTCAGCCGCGCGGCGTTCCCGAGCATCGGTTGGTGGTCGTGCATAACACCGTGACGCTGCGTCCCGCGACGAGTTCGGTGCCGCCGGCGGCTGCCGCGCCAAAAAGCGTCGTAGCCCGCGCTGAGGCTACGCGGACGACCAAGGCGCACGCCGCGATCCGGCGACCGCTCGTCGTGGCGGCTTTGACGCCCTCGGAACGCGACCGGCGTTCGGTCGCCGCGCTGCGCACTGGTGGGACCGCGCCGCCGCCCGATCCGCATGCGGAATCGATTGCCGTGATTCCCTCGACGGTTGCCGTCCGCGACGTCTTTCCCCTCGGCGGCGAGAACGCCATCGTTCCGCATCCGACCGCTATCGCATATTCCGAAAATGCCGAAGGCACGACGGCCTTCCAGGTGAGCGTGGACGAGCACGGAGCACCCGTGAAGTGCACGATTACCAAACCATCGGGATACCTCGTACTCGACGAAGCGGTTTGCCGGGCGGCGATGCACGCGCGCTATTCGCCGCGCACGATCAACGGGCGTCCGGTCCCGAGCTCCTATAGCGACGCTTTCACGTTTCGTTCGAGATACGACCAGTAACGCCGGGTAAGTCCCGGACCTAACCGGAGAAGCGCGCGCGGTAACCGAAACGCGCGGCATGGCGGACGGACGCTGCGTCTATCGCTTCTCATACGACCTACGGCTCGACGACCACGCCGGACTCGCCGCCGCCGCCGCGCACGGTGCGATCGTGCCGCTGCTGGTCGTCGACCCGGCGCTGGAGACGCGTTTGCGCCGTTCGCCCAAACGCGCCGCCACGTTTTGCGCCGCGGCCGAAGCGCTGGACGGCGACCTTCGGGCGCGCGGCAGCCGGCTCGTCGTGCGGCGCGGCCGGACGGCCGCCGTCGTCGCGCAGGTTGCCCGCGCGACCGGAGCGCGGGGCGCCGCGTGGAGCGCTGCCTACGACGAAGCCGGACGGGAAGCCGACGGCCGGCTGCAGTCGGCGGTGGAAGAAGCCGGACTGCGTGCGACCCTGGTGCACGACGCGCCCGCGATCGCGCCCGAAGAAACCGCGCAGCGATCCAGCTCGGGTGACGGCTATCGCGCGTTCGCGCCGTTTCTCGAGGTATGGCGCGAGATCCCGATTGCGTCGCACGAACATCCGCTGCTCACGCGCTTCGTCGAAGATTTGACGGAAGCGCAAGCCGAGGCGCTGCCGCACGCCGGCGAGTTCGGGTCGACCGAAGCCGTGCCGAAGTTTGGGCCGGCGGTTGCACGACGCGGGCTCGACGAGTTCTTACGCGATGCGGTTACCCACTATGCTCAGGCGGCGGCAATGCCGGGCGACTACCGAACTTCGCATCTAGCGGCGCACTTGTCGTTTGGAACGATTTCGGCGCGCAGCGTCGTGGCGGCGGCGCGGGAGCGACTGGAAGACTCGCTGCTTTCGAGCGAAGCGCGACTTTCCGTACGGCGGTTCGTGCACGCGCTGGCGCGCCGCGACTTCTTTCTGCAGCTGTCGTGGTATCATCCGCACACCCAAGGCGAGCCGCTGCAAGAGAAGATGCGCGGATTTGCGTTCGCGCGGACGCATCGCGGTCTCGCGGCCTGGCGCGCGGGCGACACCGGTTTTCCTCTGGTCGACGCGGGCATTCGTCAGCTGCACGCTACCGGTTGGATGCATCCGCTCGTGCGGGCGGTGGCGGCGTCGTTTCTGTGCTTCGATTTGGGCGTAGACTGGCGGATCGGCCGCGACGAATGGGACCGGCGGCTGGTCGAAGACGATCCGGCGCTGGCGACCGGGAACTGGCAGTGGATCGCCGGGGTCGGCGCGGATATGGCGCAATACCCACGCATTTACAATCCGCAACGGCAGCGCCGGCGCTGCGATCCCGACGGCACGTACGTGCGCCGATGGGTGCGCGAACTCGAAGGCGTGCCGGTTGCTGGCTGGGACGAGGACCGGGCCGACTCGGTTCAGTTGGCGCTCGACCTGGCGTCACCCAACCGGTATCCGCGCCCGGTCGTGGATCACGACGTTGCCGCGCGGGAATTTTTGCGGCGGTACCGGGCGCTGCGGACCGGTTAGCGCGGCGAAGGATCGATCGGCAGCCGGTCTTCGATCCAGCCGCTGACGATCGGCACCCGCACTTCATCGCCGTTCCACGTCTTGATGCCGAAGTAGACGCTCGCGACCAGAAATAGCGGGATTAAGAACGGAATGAGCACCGACGCCGAGAAGCCGAGAATCGGGACGTTGGCCAGGAGCGTCAGCAGCCCCGCAAAGCCGGCCATTCCCAGGTTGAAGCCGAGGGCCTGAAACGCCTGAAGGCGGAGATAGCGCGACTGCTTGCGATCGAAGAGCGAAAGCATCGCGAGCGGCCACAGCGGGTAGCCTAACGCGACCAGGGCGCGCGATTCCAACGGATCGGAGGCGAGGCTGACTTCGGCCTTCTTCACGACGGCGGGTTGGGGAACCGGGCGCGGCGGCACTCGGCCGCCGAGTTGTTGGCGCGTCGCGCTAGCGGCGCCGACTTTGGCGGCTAGCCGGCAACTCGGGCACGAGCCGCTTTCGTCGCGACAGGTCGCGCAGATCGGCTTGGCACAGTCGGCGCACTGGGCGATCGACGGGACGTTCGAGTGAAAATAGCAATCCATGGTGGTGGCGTTCTCTCCCGTTGCTCGCGACGTTTTGGTCCCGTGGCGGGTCCTCCGGTTCGCGTTCTCCTCTCAGCTACCGGCGTGCCTTGCGGGAGGTTTCACGAAGGCACGACGGCAAGACGGTGCCGCCGATGAGCCGCCGATCGATTCTCCATCGTCTGGCGCTGGAAGCGCGTCCGTACTATCCCCGGATCGCGGTCGCGACGCTGCTGGGGGCGCTCGCCGGAATCCTGACGATCGTGCCGCCGGCCGCGTTCAGAATCATCATCAATCAGGTTTTAGCGCCGCCGAAAGGCCGTCCGGCCGATCTTCACGCGCTGTACGTCGCGCTGCTGCTGACCGCGGGCGCGCTGGTTTTGGCCAACCTCGCAATCTACTACCAAACGTACCTGACGGCGTGGAGCGGCCAGCACTTGATTGCTCGGTTGCGGATCCGGCTGTTCGAACGGCTCCTCAACTTGCCGCTGGAAACGTTCGACCGATGGCGTCCGGGCGAGCTGATTTCGCGGTTCAGCACCGATTTGCAGTTGATGACCGACGCCGTGAGCGTCTCGGTGCCCCAGCTGGTCGTGGCGCTGGTCACGTTCGTCTCCTCGTTTTCGATGATGATCTACCTCGACTGGCTGCTGACGCTGTCGCTGGTGATCGTCGCACCGCTGGTAACGTACGCCGTCTCGAAGTTTCAGGGGTTGATCGCCGGAAGCACGCATCGCGCGCAGGCGCGAATCGCGGATCTGTCCGCTAACCTCACGGAGGTCTTGCAGGGGCAGCGCGTGGTCAAGGCGTTCGGACGCGAAGACTTCGAAGTTCAACGCTTCGCGACGCGGAACGAAGATTTTTTCGGCGCCTACATGAAGCTCACGCAGTTCATCCAGACGCAGCCCGTCGTCGTCTCGACGATCATGGTTGCGGCCGTCGTGTTCATCATGTGGATGTCGGTTCGCGAAGTGCTGCGCGGCCGGCTCGACACCGGCACGGTATTCATGTATTGGGCGCTGCTCGTGAACCTGATGAATCCGATGAACCGGGTCGCGGCGTTCTTCGGCGACATCAGCAAAGCGATCGTCGGTGCCGGCCGCGTATTCGAGCTGCTCGATCTTTCGGTGGAAACTCGCGACGAAGCCGAGGCGCGCCCGCTTCCGGCGGTCCGCGGCCGAATCGAATTCGACGACGTTTCCTTCTCGTACGGCGGAGGCGAACAGCCGGCGCTTTCGCACGTGAACGCGGCGATGGAAGAAGGGGAGATCGTCGCGCTGGTCGGGCCGTCGGGTGCCGGCAAGACGACGATCGTCAATCTCGTGCCGCGGTTTTACGTCCCGCAGAGCGGACGCGTAACGGTCGACGGGATCGATATCGCCACCGTCCGGCTAGCGGATCTGCGCGCTGCGATTGCGATCGTTCCGCAAGACCCGCAGCTGTTTCGCGGGTCGGTCCTCGACAACATTCGCTACGGACGGCTCGGCGCGACCGACCGCGAAGTGCGCGAATCGGCCCGCGACGCCAACTGTGACGAGTTCGTCGAAGCGTTTTCCGGGGGGTACGCCACCGAGGTCGGCGAACGCGGCGTGCGCCTTTCGGGCGGCGAGCGTCAGCGGATCGCGATCGCGCGCGCGATTCTGCGCGATCCCCGCATTTTGATCTTAGACGAAGCGACCAGCGCGCTCGACAGCCACTCGGAAGCGATGATCGAAGAAGCTCTCGATCGGCTCTTACGCGGCCGCACGACGTTGATCATCGCGCACCGCCTGTCGACCATCCGTCGCGCGCACAAGGTCCTCTACATCGAAAGCGGCCGGGTCGTCGAGGTCGGGACGCACGACGAACTGCTGGCGCGCGGCGGCGCGTACGCCCGCCTTCACGCCAAGCAGTTCGAAGCGGGAACGCGCTGATCGGGCTCCCGCGACGCCGACGGGTTACGCTTTGGGTTGGCGGGTTTTCGTTTTACGGCGGCGGAGAATTTGGTCGTAGACCTCCGCCCGGTGCACCGGGAGTTCGCGCGGGGCTTCGACGCCGACGGTAACGTGGTCGCCGTTGACGGCGACGATGACGACGCGGACGTCGTCCCCGATCGCGATCGATTGACCGGCCTTACGACTCAGGACGAGCATCGGGCGGTCCTCCTCGATTCGGATCCGGCGGTGCCGGGGGCGTTGCGGCGCTATGCGCGGCGCGCTCGGCCGCAATCAGCGCGCTTGCACGATAGAGGCTCTCGAACTGTCCGGCATCGGTCCACCAACCGTTTAGGACGTCGAACTGCAGTTCGCGCAGCGCGACGTAGCGATTGTTCACGTCGGTGATTTCCAACTCGCCGCGGACCGACGGTTTGAGATCGCGGATGAAGTCGAAAACGCGCCGGTCGTACATATACACGCCGGTTACCGCGTAGGAGCTGCGCGGATTGGCCGGTTTTTCCTCGATCCCCACGATCCGCTCGCCGTCGAGTTCGGCAACGCCGAATCGCCGCGGGTCGTCAACCTTCTTAAGAAGGAGTCGGGCGCCGGAAGCTTGCGATTCAAACTTGCGGACGTAGGGCGCGATGTCGTCCTGAATGATGCTGTCGCCCAGGACGACCACGATCCGGTCGTCTTGGGCAAAGTGCTCGCAGAGCATCAGCGCAGCGGCGACCCCGCCTTCGCCGTCTTGGAACGTGTACGCGATATCCTTGAGACCAAAGTCGCTGCCGTTTCCGAGCAATCGCAGGAAGTCGCCGGCCGAGCTGCCGCCGGTGACGATCATGACGTCGGCGATGCCGGCGCGGCACAGCGTCTCCAACGGATAGTAGATCATCGGGCGATCGTATACCGGAAGCAGATGCTTATTGGTGACCTTCGTGAGCGGCCACAGGCGCGTCCCGAGTCCGCCCGCGAGGATGATACCCTTCAACCACGGCCCTCCAATGGGTGCGTTCGATGCTGGTTACTCGGTAGGAAACCGGCCCGCCTTCAGCGATACTACCCGGGATGCCAACGGGGACCGATTCCGATCTCGACGCGCTCGAGTCGCGTACGATCTATGTCTTGCGCGAAGCGTTTTCGACCGTTTCGCCGATTGCGATGCTCTGGTCCATCGGGAAGGATTCGACGGCGCTGCTCTGGATGGTTCGCAAGGCCTTCCTGGGCGAAGTGCCGTTTCCGATGGTGTTGCTCGACACCGGGATGGAATTTCCCGAAGTGTACGCGTTTCGCGACCAGCTCGTGCGCGAGTGGCGGCTGCCGGTGCTCAACGAGGCTTGCCCGGCCGAGAGCACGGTAGATCCGACGCTGCCGCCGGCGGCGCGACATGCCGCGCGCAAGAGCGCCGGGCTGCGAGCGCTGTTGCAGCGCGAAGGTTACCGCGGCATCATCCTGGGCATCCGCCGGGACGAGCAGGCGATTCGGGCCAAGGAGCGGATTTTCAGTCCGCGCAACGCCGACGGCTCGTGGGATCCGCGTACGCAGCCGCCGGAGTTGTGGGATTACTATCCTTACGAAGTCCCCGACGGCGCGCACGTGAGAATTCACCCGCTCCTGCACTGGACCGAGCTGGATATTTGGCGGTACACGCGGCGCGAAGGCATTCCGTACGTGCCCCTTTACCTCGCGATCGACGGCAAGCGCTATCGCTCGCTGGGCGAGAGCAACATTACGGTGCCGATCGAGAGTACGGCCGCAACGCTCGACGACGTCATCTCCGAACTGGAGAAAACGCGCGAGCCGGAACGCGCCGGCCGGACGATGGATAACGAAAGTGAAGACGCGTTCGAAAGATTGCGCACGACGGGATACATGTGAAACAAGTCAGGATCGTCATGGTCGGCGACGTCGATGCCGGCAAATCTACCATCCTCGGCCGAATGCTGGTTGACTTGGGGCAAGTTACGCCGCAAAAACTCGCGGAGTTGGAAAATCAGAGCACGCGCCGTGGCGTTCCGATCGAGTATTCCTTTTTGCTCGACGCTTTTCAGCTGGAGCGCGATCAGGCGATCACGCTCGACATCTCGCGGATTTGGCTGCGCATGCCCGAGCGCGACTACGTGTTCGTGGACGCGCCGGGGCATCGCGAGCTGATCCGCAATCTCCTGACCGGAGCGTCGGAGGTCGATGCGGCGATTCTGGTCGTCGCCGAGGACGAGGGCATCACGCTGCAGACGCGCCGCCAGGCGCTCTTTCTGCAGTGGTTCGGATTTAAGGAAATCCTGGTCGCGATCAACAAGCTCGACTTGGCGAAGAACCCGGAAACGGCGTTCGCGCAGCGCAAGGGCGAGGTCCGGAAATTTCTCGAGCAACTCGAGATCGTGCCGATCGATATCATTCCGATCGCCGCGCGCGACGGCGACAACATCGCCGTAGGAAGCCGCCGGTGGCCGTGGTGGAAGGGCGAGACCTTGCTGGAGTCGCTCGAAAAACTGCGTCCGCATACGCCCCAGGCCAGCGGCCCGCTGCGATTGGTCGTTCAGGACGTGTATCGCCGCGGCGCCAACCGGATCATCGCCGGGCGGATCGACGCCGGCACCTTGCGTTCCGGCGAGCGCATCGTCTTCTGGCCGCTGCAAACCGACGCCGTCGTGACGGCGATTCACCGCTGGCCGGACGAGGTCGCGGAGGCGCGCGCCGGCGATGCGATCGCGATCTCGCTGGACGAGCGGGTGTTCGTCGACCGCGGAGCGGTGGCGAGTTATCCGGGCGACGGGCCCGCCATGGGGCACGCGCTTCAGGCGACGGTCGTCTGGCTCGGCGGCGAGCCGGCGATGGCGGGCGAATCGTTTCGCCTGCGCTTAGGGACCCGCGACGTCTCCGTAACGCTCCAGCGGATCGACGAGATCGTCGATCCGGATACGCTCGTCGGAAAACCCGGCGAAGCGATCGGCAAGGGCGACGTAGGCGTCATCACGCTGGCTTCGCGCGAATTGATCGCGGCCGACGACGAACTCGACGACACCAGCATCGGACGGTTCGTGCTGATGCACGGAACCTCGGTCGTGGCCGGCGGACGAGTCCGCTCGATCATCGGTCGCCATCGCTCGGAAGGAGCGACCGACATCGTCGCGCAGCTTTCGTCGGTGACGGCGCAGGAACGCATCACGCGCAACGGACACGCCGGCGCCGTGTTTTGGCTCACGGGGCTGCCGAGCGCCGGAAAGTCGACGGTCGCGATGGCGGTGCAGCGGATGCTGTTCGATCGCGGACGCCACGTGTACGTTCTCGACGGGGATACGTTGCGCACGACGCTCAACGTTGACCTCGGATTTTCCGAAGAGGATCGCAGCGAGAACGTTCGCCGCACGGCGGCCGTGGCCGGCGCGCTGGCCGACGCGGGCTTGGTCGTCGTCTGCGCGCTCATATCGCCGTTTTCGGCCGACCGCGACCGCGCGCGCGCGGCGTATCCGGGACGCTTCTTCGAGATTTATATCTCGTGCGACTTGGAGACGGCCGAGCAGCGCGACGTAAAAGGACACTACAAACGTGCCCGGCTGGGAGAAATCCTCAAGTTTACCGGCATCTCTTCTCCGTACGAACCGCCGGCCAACCCGGACCTGACGTTGGACACGACCAAGCACACGATCGGAGAATCCGCCGGTCAACTGCTGGAGTATATCGAAACGATCACGCGCACCCCAGGAAAATCCTAGCGACGCGCCTGCGACCGTAGCGCGCGCCACCACGCGTCGTTTTCCCGATACCAGGCGATCGTGGCGGCGAGGCCTTCTTCGAACGAGATCGTCGGCATCCACCCGAGGGCGCGCAGTTTTGAGGCGTCGATGCAGTAGCGCCGATCGTGACCGGCGCGATCGGCGACGTAGCGGACGTGCGATTCCATCGCCCGGCCGCATCCCGCGGCGAGGAGTTCGGTAACTTCTAAATTCGTGCGCGGGTTGTCGCCGGCCACATTATAGATTTCTCCGACGCGGCCGCGTTCGAGCACGTGGAGGATGCCGCGGACGTGATCGTTGACGTGAATCCAGTCGCGCGTCTGCCGCCCGTCGCCGTAGAGCGGCACGCATCCGTCGTCGAGCAGCGTCGTTACGAACAGCGGGACCAGCTTCTCCGGATATTGATAGGGACCGTAGGTGTTGCTGCCGCGCGTGATCAGCACCGGCGTCGAGTGGGTAGCGAAATAGGCGAGGGCCAGCAGGTCGCCGCCCGCCTTGCTGGCCGAATACGGGCTGCGCGGACGCAGCGGGTCGGTTTCCACCGACGCGCCTTCGGGGACGTCGCCATACACTTCGTCGGTGGAAACGTGAAGATAGCGGGTGACGCCGCGTTCGCGGACGGCATCCAACAGAACGTGCGTTCCGAGGACGTCGGTTCGGAGAAACTCCGACGCATCGAGAATCGAACGGTCGACGTGGGTTTCGGCGGCAAAGTTCACGACCGCATCGACGCCCTCGCCGATGGCGTCGCCGACGGCCTTCGCGTCGCAGACGCTGCCTTTGACGAAACGGTAACGGGGGTCGCCTTCGACGTCCCGCAGGTTGGCGGGATTTCCGGCGTACGTCATCGCGTCGAGATTGACGAGCTGCAGGCCGGGATGCAGGCGGAGGGCCGCCCGCACGAAGTTCGAGCCGATAAAGCCGAGCCCGCCGGTCACCAGCCACCGCATCGTCCGCGCTTCGGTGACGGCCCAGACCCTCCATGCGGCGGGCGACCCTCGGGCCGACCGGCCCAGTCGTAGACCCGGCTGAAAGGGTCGTGCTATAATCGCGCGGCTGCCGCGGCACCCGGTGCGGGCGGCAAAACTTCACTCGGCACGGATGCCGGGTGACGATGGCTCCGAGACGCGACCGCAAGGCCATGGAAGGCGCGCGGCCGGGAGCCAGAAGGGAGTTTTCGTCATGTCCGTCGTTACGATGCGCGAGCTGCTCGAAGCAGGCGTCCATTTCGGCCATCAGACCCGGCGCTGGAACCCGAAGATGAAGCCGTTCATCTTCCAGGAGCGCAACGGCATTTACATCATCGATCTGGCGCTTACCGTGCAGAGGCTGCGCGATACCGTCGAGGTCGTCAAGCAGCTCTCCCGCGAGGGCAAAGTCATCCTTTTCGTCGGAACCAAGAAACAGGCACAGGACGCGGTGCGCGAAGAGGCCGAACGGGCGGGAACGTTTTTCGTCAATCAACGCTGGCTCGGCGGCACGCTGACGAACTTTGCGACGATTCAGAAGCGCATCGCGCGCCTCCGCGAGCTGGAAAATATGAAGGCTCAGGGCGACTTCGACCGCCTTCCGAAAAAGGAAGTCGCGAAGCTTCAAGACGAGATGAATAAGCTCGAGCGATTCCTGGGCGGAATCAAGGACATGCACCGCCTGCCGGACGCGATTTTCATCGTGGATCCCAAAAAAGAGCGCATCGCCGTGCTGGAAGCGCGCAAGCTGGGCATCCCGATCATTGCGGTGATCGACACGAATTGCGATCCCGACGAAATCGATTACCCGATTCCGGGCAACGACGACGCAATTCGCGCCGTGAAACTGATGGTGGGTAAAATTGCCGACGCCATCATCGAGGGGCGAACGGAGAGCGAAAGCTCGTACGACGACGGCGCCTACGAGCAGCCTGCCGGCGACTTCGCCGGGGAGACCGCAGCGCCCGTGCCGGTCGAGGCCGTTTAAGATGTCCACCGCAACGTCCTATCAACCCAAAGCCGACGAGATCAAAGCGCTGCGCGAGGCGACGAGCGCGCCGATGATGGATTGCCGCAAGGTGCTGATCGAGGCCGCCGGGGACTTCGAAAAAGCCAGAGGCCTGCTGCTCGAGCGCGGCGCCGCGCAGGCCGCCAAGAAGGCCGATCGGATCGCTAACGAAGGGACCGTCGCGAGCTACATCCACGCCGGCGGAAAGATCGGCGTACTGGTCGAGCTCAACAGCGAAACCGACTTCGTGGCTCGCAATCCCAAATTCGCCGAACTGGCGCGCGACATCGCGATGCACGTCGCGGCGATGTCGCCGCTGTATCTGGACCGGCAAAGCGTTCCGGACGACGTGGTCGCAGCGGCCCGCGCGGAGTTCCGCGCCGCCGTTCCGGCCGGAAAATCGCCGGAAGTCGCCGACCGGATCGTCGAGGGTAAGCTCAACAAGTGGTTCGAGGAGCGCTGCCTTCTCGACCAGCCGTTCGTGAAGGACGACGCGCTGAGCGTCGGCGATCTCATAAACGGAGCCGTCGGTGCGCTCGGAGAAAAGATCGGCGTGCGCCGCTTCACGAAATACGCGCTCGGGGAATAACTGCGTGTTCTCCGGACGGCCGAGGTTCTCGCGGGTTCTCCTGAAGATCTCGGGCGAAGCGTTTTCGGGGGCCGATGCGGGCGTCGATGTGAACACGACCCGCGCGATGGCGGAGCAAATCGCCGAGGTCAGCCGCAGCGGCGTCTCGATTGCGGTCGTGGTCGGCGCGGGCAACATTTGGCGCGGGAAAATTCACGAAGAAGCGGGCATGGACCGGGCCACGGCCGACTACATGGGGATGCTCGCCACCGTCATCAACGCGCTGGCGCTGCAGGACGCGCTCGAGCGCACCGGCGTTCCCTCGCGAGTGCAGACGGCGATCGCGATGCATCAAATCGCGGAGCCCTACATTCGGCGCCGAGCCATCCGCCATCTCGAAAAGGGCCGGGTCGTCATTTTTGCCGCCGGAACCGGCAATCCGTATTTTACGACCGACACGACGGCCGCGCTGCGTGCCGTCGAAGTGAACGCGGACGCCATTTTGAAGGCGACGAAGGTCGACGGCATTTACTCGGCCGATCCGAAGAAAGATCCAACTGCCACGCGCTTCGACCGGCTGGAGTACATGGACGTCCTGCAGCGCGGCTTGGAAGTGATGGATTCGACCGCGATGGCGCTCTGCATGGACAACGCCTTGCCGGTAATCGTTTTCGACATGGCGGTTCCCGACAACATTCGGCGGGTTATTTGGGGCGAAGCCATCGGAACGTACGTCGGGGGGCCGCAAGCGACGGCCGCCGCCGGGACTAGGAGCCTGTAGGGTTATGGCCGATCCATATTTTCGAGACATCGAAAGCCGCATGAGCAAGTGCGTCGAAGCGACGCGCGGCGGAGTTTGCGTCCATCCGGACGGGGCGTGCGACGCCGGCGTTGCTCGACCGCCTGCACGTCGAGGCCTACGGACAACCGGTACCGCTCAAACAAGTTGCGGGCGTCTCGGTGCCGGATTCGCGCACGCTCGTGATTACGGCGTGGGACAAAGCGGTTGTGGGCGAGATCAAAAAGGCGATCGAAAAAAGCGACCTCGGGCTTACTCCCAACGTCGACGCCGCGTCCATTCGGCTGACGATCCCGCCGCTGAACGAAGAGCGCCGCAAAGACCTCGCCAAAGTCGTCAAGAAAAAGGCCGAAGACGGAAAAATCGCCGTTCGCAACGTCCGGCACAAAGCGCACGACGAACTGAAGGCCCAGCAGAAGGGCGGCGAAATTACCGAAGACGACAACAAACGGCTTCAGGAAGCGCTGCAGAAGCTCACCGACCGCTACGTGAAAGACATCGACGCTTTAGTTGCCGCTAAAGAAAAAGAGATAATGGAAGTGTGAACGAGCAGATGCTGGTACCCGAAGTGCAGGCGCGTCGAACGCTGCACGGGCGCCGCCTGCGGCTCTCGATGCTGGCTCCCTACGGGAGCTGGCTTGGCTGCGGAACGCTGCGGGTTTTGCGCGTGCGGACGAATGACGACGATTCGGTCGACCTGACCGTCGGATACGAGTCGTACGAGCGCGTTGCCGGCGACGCGCGCGGGGCGGCTGCCTCGTGATCGATCCGGCTCGCCCGTTGATCGAAGTCGCTCCCGGGCCGCTTCCTCGGCACGTCGCGATCGTCATGGACGGCAACCGGCGCTGGGCGAAGCGGCGCGGTCTGCCCGCGATCGAAGGGCACCGGCGCGGCATCGCCTCACTGCGAGCAGCTACGCGGGCGGCCAGCGATCTCGGGATCGAAGTTCTCACCGTGTACGGTTTCTCGACGGAAAACTGGAACCGCGACGCCGGCGAGATCTCGTTGCTCTTCGATTTGTGCGTGTATTTCGCGCGCAACGAGTTGGCGGAACTGGCGCGTAACAACGTCCGCGTGCGCGTCATCGGCGATTGGGAGTCGCTGCCGCCGGGGCCCCGTAAGGCGCTCGCCGGTTTGCAGCGCGCTACCGCGCGCGACGACGGACTCTTGCTGAACTTGGCGGTGAACTACAGCTCGCGGGCGGAGCTGGGCCGGGCCGTCAAGGGGATCGCCTACGACGTTGCGGCCGGGAAACTGCAGCCCGACCAAGTGGACGAGGCGCTCGTCGCGGGCTACCTCTACACGGCCGACCTCCCGGAGCTCGACTTGTTGATCCGGCCGGGCGGCGAACGCCGGCTTTCGAACTTTCTGCTTTACCAAGCCGCCTACGCCGAACTCGTGATGACCGACGTGTTTTGGCCGGATTTCTCGCGGGACGATTTCGTTCGAGCGGTACTCGAGTACCAGCAGCGCGAGCGGCGGTTCGGGGGAGCGTGAGCGCGCCGGAGGCGATCGCCCCGGCGGCGGCGCAGCGCCGCAATCCGATTACGCTGCGCCGAGTCGTCGTCGGCGCAATCGTCGCCGTCGTCGGCTTCGGGTGCGTGCTGATTCCGTGGACGTTCTACGCACTCGTCCTGGCGATTGGTTTGGCGAGCATCTACGAGCTCAATGCCCTGTGCGAGAAGAAAGGTCAGCCGCTCGAATACCCGGTCGCGCTGGCCGGAGTGTGCGCGTACGTTGCGATGGCGGCCTTCGGACAACTCCACAAGTGGGAAGGCGTGCTGCTGGCCGGGATCGTCATCGCGGCGTTTTGGATCGGCATGTACGGCGAGCAGAAAGGGTACTTCGCGCGCACCGCCTACACGCTGCTGGCCGTTCTCTACATCGGCAAGCTGCTCACGTACTTCGTCTTCGTTCGGCAGATCGTTCCGGACGGGTTGTGGCTGACGTTCTACCTCGTTGCGATCGTCGCGTTGACCGACATCTTCGGAATGGTCGTCGGCACGCTCTTCGGAAAACACCAGCTTACGAAAGTTTCGCCCAGCAAGACGGTCGAAGGCTCGTTCGGATCGCTGGCCATCGTGACGATCTTTGCGGTCGCGGCGACGTGGCTCCCACAACTGCATTTGCTGTGGTGGCAGGGAGGCGTGCTCGGCCTATGCACCGGTCTTGCGTCCCAGGCCGGCGATCTGGTCGAGTCGGCGCTCAAGCGCGACGCCGGGGTGAAGGATGCGGGTGACATGATCGTGGGGCACGGCGGCGTGCTCGACCGCTTCGATTCGTATCTCTTTGGCGGTGTCGGGTTCTTTGCGACGCTGCATTTGCTGGGGATTCTGCAGGTCACGTGACGGCGCGCAAGCGAGTGGCGATTTTGGGCTCGACGGGCTCGATCGGCACGCAGGCACTCGACGTGATCGGCCGGCACCGGGACCGTTTCGACGTCGTCGCGCTGGCCGCCGGGCGGAACGTCGAATTGCTCGCGCAACAGGCCGCCCGCTTTGCGCCGGCGATCGTCACGACGGCGCAGGACGGCCCGAGCGGGCTGCGCGCCGCGGCCGTCGACAGCGAGCCGGACGTCGTGCTGGCCGCGACCGACGGAGCCGTCGCGTTCGATGCGGTGTTTGCCGCAGTGGAACGCGGCATCGCGATTGCGGTGGCCAACAAAGAGTTGATCGTGGCCGCCGGCGAGCTGCTCGTGGCGGCCGCCGCCCGGAGCGGATCCACGCTGCTGCCGGTCGACAGCGAGCACAGCGCAATTTTTCAATGCTTAGCCGGTGAGTCACCGGCGAGCGTTTCGGAGATCGTCTTGACCGCGTCCGGCGGCCCCTTTTGGCGGGTTTCAAAAGACGAGATGGAACGCGCCGACCTAGCTTCCGCCCTCGCCCACCCGACCTGGCGGATGGGCACGAAAAATACGATTGACTCGGCCACCATGATGAACAAGGGCCTGGAAGTCATCGAAGCCAGCCGCTTGTTCGGCGTTCCGGGCGAGCGCGTGCGATTCGTCGTTCATCCTCAGTCGATCGCCCACGGCTTCGTGATTTTTACCGACGGCAGCGTCAAAGGCCAGTTGGCCGCGCCGGACATGCGCTTGCCCATCGGTTACGCGCTCGCCTATCCGGAACGGTTGGACGCCGCCCCGGAATCCGGCGCGGCCAGCGAGCTTTCGCAGCTCGGGGCGGCCTTAGGCGAACGCTCCTTGCGATACGATTTCGAGCCGCCGGACTGGGAGCGATTCCCGTGCGTCCGGCTGGCCTACGAGGCGCTCGCCGCCGGGGGCACGGTTCCGGCGATCCTTTCGGCCGCCAACGAAGTCGCGGTCGGGGCGTTTGTCGAAGGTAGGATTGCTTTCGGTCAGATAGCCGTTATCATCGAAGGCGCAATGGGCGGCACCGAGCGCGGCGAGTTGACGCTCGACGGCGTGCGGGCCGCGGATCGCTCGGCTCGCGAAATTGCCGAACAACTCGTAAGGAGCGTCGAAAGGTCGTCGTGTCGCTAGCAGTCATCACCCTCGCCGGAACCGGGAAGGTCATCACCTTCCTGTTCATGCTGTCAGTTCTGGTCGTGCTGCACGAGCTCGGACACTTCGTCATTGCCCGGCGCCTCGGGGTACGGGTCAACGAGTTCGCCATCGGCATGGGGCCCAAGCTCCTGGGCTGGACGAGCCCGCGTTCCGGAACGCTCTACTCGCTGCGCGCCCTGCCGATCGGGGGATACTGCGCGATGCAAGGCGAGGACGGAAAAACGTCCGAAGCCGAGCAGCAGCGCGAGTTTCGCGGCGCGCAGCGGGTCGAGAACGACAACTTTCAGGCTAAATCGCCCTGGCAGCGATTGGCGATCGTGCTCGCCGGCCCGATCGCGAACTTCGTTTTGTGTTACGTCATCCTGTTGGTCGCGGCGCTGGCCTTCGGAGTCGCCGGCACCGGTAACCAACCCGTCGTCGGAATGGTCGTCAAGGGCTCGCCGGCGGCGGTTGCCGGACTGCAAGCCGGAGACCGGATCGTGGCAATCGACGGCGCGGTAATCGGCAACGGCGCGAAGCTGGTGGACACGATCCACGCGTCGCTCGGCAAAAAGCTCGATTTAGTCTACCAGCGCAACGGAATTCGCACCGAGGTGTACGTCACGCCGACGGCGTGCCCGGTTCCGCCCGGAAAGAAGGGCTCGGGGTGCATCGGGTTCTCGCCCGTGCCGGCCTATCAGCGCGTCGGCGCGGGGGAAGCGGTAGGCGTCAGCGCGCTCGAGTTTCGAAACGTCGCCGAGGACACCGTCGGCAGCATCGTCTTGCTCGCGACGCACTTCCTCCAGTACGCGCCGCAGCTTTCCGGCCCGATCGGCATCGGACAAGTCGCGACGACGGTCCAGGAATGGGGATGGGGACCGTACTTCAGTTTAGCCGCGACGATATCGTTTGCGCTGGGTCTGTTCAACCTCTTGCCGATTCCGGCGCTGGACGGGGGCCGAGCGGCGTTCATCGTCGCCGAGTTGATTCGTGGAAAACCGGTCGACCCGGAGAAGGAAGCGATGGTGCACATGGCCGGGTTCGCAGCGCTGATAGCCTTGATGCTGCTGGTGGCATTTCACGACATCGCTCGCATCGCGAGCGGTACGGGAGTCATGTAGGTCGTGACGATTCGCTTGCGCCGCCGGAGCAATCCGATCTTTCTCCAAAACAAAACGGGAAAGAGCGATGCCAAGAGCGTGTGGATCGGCGGCGATCATCCGATCGCCGTGCAGTCGATGACGACCACCGACACCGCGGACGCCGACAAAACGCTCGAACAAATTTACGGCCTGGCGATGGAAGGCTGCGAAGTCGTGCGCGTCACCGTGAAGGACCCGCCCGACGCGGCGGGGCTGCCGGCGATCGTGCATCGCTCGCCCGTTCCGATCGTCGCCGACATCCATTTCGACCATAAGATGGCCCTGGCCGCGATCGAGGCCGGCGTCGCCAAGCTGCGCTTGAATCCGGGGAACATTCGCGATCCCAAGAAAGTCTCGGAAGTCGTAACCGCCGCGAAGGCGCGCGGAATTCCGATTCGCGTCGGCGTCAATATGGGGTCGCTGGCGCCGGATCTGGAAAAATCTCTCGGCCACACTGCCGAGGCCATGGTCGAGTCGGCGCTTCGCCACGTCGTCATGCTCGAGGAACACGGGCATCGCGAAATCGCGATCTCGCTCAAGGCGCACGACGTCATGACGACCGTAGACGCGTATCGCCTAATGGACCGGCGGCTGCGCGAACGAGGCACTCCGTACCCGTTACATCTCGGCATAACCGAAGCCGGAATGCTGCGGGACGGAACGATCAAGTCGTCGATCGGCCTCGGGATTCTCCTGTTCGAAGGGATCGGCGATACGCTGCGCGTTTCGCTCGCAGACGATCCGATCGAAGAGGTTCCGGTCTGCTGGGGGATTCTGAAGTCGCTCGGCTTACGCGAAAAAGGGTTCGAGATTACGGCGTGTCCGTCGTGCGGCCGGGCCGAAATTTCCGTCCTGGAGTTGGGACGCGCGGTCGAGGCGATCGCAAAATCGTACAGCGCACCGGTCAAGGTTGCGGTGATGGGTTGCGTCGTCAACGGGCCGGGAGAGTCGAAGATGGCCGACGTCGGCGTCGCCGGCGGCAAGGGCAAGGGGGCGATTTACCGCGCCGGCGAGCTGGTCGGAACGTACCCGGAAAGCGAACTGCTCGGGATGCTCCGGCTGGAGATCGAGAAAGTGATCGTCGAAAAATATCCCGCGTATCTTCACGAAGTGAGCGCAAGCGCGTGAAGTACGACCCGCCGAGCCTGAAGACGCTCGCAGCGGTCACCGTCGCCGCATTCGTGGCGTCGGTACTGTTGGTCTTCGGGCGTCCCGTGGAAATGCTCGTCGACGGCGAGCGCATCGAGAGCGACGTGCCGCCGGTGACGACCGCCGCCGACATAGTGTTCGTTCCGCTGCGCACGATTGCGGACGCCCTCGGCGCCGAGACGGTGGTGGCAGGAAAGGATCGGGTCGCCGTGGTGCGCGGTCGTCAGTCGTTGCGCGTGAAGGTCGGCGACGCGGCAGCGACGATCGACGGCTTGCCGGTGACGCTCAAGCACGCGCCGTTCCGGGTGCGCGGGCGGGTGATGGTCGAGCTGAAAGCCGTCGCCGACGCGTTTAACGTTCGGGCGAGTTACGATCCGCGCAGCGGGCGCGTCGAACGTGTTAACCGCCGGCATCGGTCAGGCGTTTGGCCCGCTCGGCAACCGCCAGACGCAGTAGCCTATTAGGAGCCTGTAGCTCTACGGATATTCGGCGAGCCCCTCGGGTTCGACGACGGGAACGACGGCCTCCGGATTCGACTTGCGGAAACCGTAGGCGAAGAAGAAGATCAGGCCGACGACCAGCGCGATCGTAAACCACGTCCAGGTCGCGCGCGACAGGCCGAAGACCGCAAGAAAAAGCGAAAACACAATTCCCAGCACGGGAAAGAGCGGCACGAACGGGACGCGGAAGCTGCGGGGTAACTCGGGTTTGCGCTTACGCAGGTAGAGCACGCCCGCGCAGACGACGGTGAAGGCGATCAAGGTGCCGATGTTCACGAGGTTCAGGAGATTGGTGAGCGGCACGATCAGCGCGAGGACGGCGACGGCGGCGCCCGTGACGAGGGTCGTACGCATCGGCGTTTGGAAGCGCGGATGGATCGCGGCAACCACCGGCGGCAGCATTCCGTCTCGAGCCATGACGTAAAAAATGCGGGACTGTCCGAGCAGCGAGCTGAGCGCGACGCTCGTCGTGCCGGCGAGAACGCCGATCGTGATTACCCACGTCAGGACCGGCTGGTGGAGCGGCGCCAGTGCGTAAACCAGCGGATTTTTGATCGGAACGTTAGCCCACGGAACGATCCCCACCAGAACCACGGCGGTAGCGCAGTAGATGACGGTGCCGATCGCGAGCGCGCCAATCACGCCCACCGGCACGTCAAACTGCGGGTTCTTGCATTCCTCGGCGGTGGTCGTCGCGGTATCGAAGCCGATATAGCTGAAGAACACGAACGCGCCGACCGCGATGATTCCGTACGGTTGAGCCGACTCGGCCGCACCGCCGAACGGATGAAGCGATCCCCAACCGATCGGATTGAAGTCGTGCAAGTTGGCGGCGTGGAACAAAAACAGCCCGGCGGCGACGAAGACGACGAGCGCCGAGATTTTGAGTACGACGAAAACGTTGTTGGTCGTGGCCGACTCCCGGATGCCGACCGAGAGCAGCACGCTCAGACCGATGACGAACAGCGCGCTCACGACGTCGTACTGCGAGTGGAGCAGATCCCAACTGCCGGGATTCCACCAGGGGCCGTGGAGGATGAGGTTCGACTGTTGGGCCCACTGCGGCAGCGTCCAGCCGATCGACTTGAAGACGTCCTGAATGGCGGCCGAAAATTGTTGGGCCACCGGAGCGGCGCTGATGCCGTATTCGAAGATCAGCGCAAATCCGATGATCCATGCGAAGAGCTTGCCGAGCGTGGCGTAGGCGTACGTATAGGCGCTCCCGGCAATCGGAACCATCGCTCCCAGCTCCGCATAGCACAGGGCCGCGAAAAACGACGTGAGGCCAGCCAGCAGGTACGAGACGATGACGGCCGGCCCGGCGCCCTTGACGCCGGTTCCGATCGTCGTAAAAATTCCTCCGCCGATCATCGTTCCCAGGCCGATCGCAACGAGATCCTTCGCCGTAAGAGCTCGGCGCAGGATCTTGCGGCGCCCGAGTTCGCGAAGCCGGTCGACGTTGGTGGTCGCGAACAACTGGGAGACGAACGACATTCGGGCCACGGTTCGCAAGCAAGGGGGGCCACTCCCGCCGACCGCCAAGGACGCCGCAATGGAGCGCGATCCGTACGTGCGCGTGAGCCGCCGCGAATTGTACCGGAACCAATGGCTGTCGGTCGAAACGCACGCGATCGTGCATCCCGGCGGTGCGCCCGGAGAGCACCTGCTCGTCATCACGCCGCCGACGTGCGCGATCGTCGTGGAAGACGGCAGCGATCTCCTATTCGCGCGGCAGGCGCGTTTCGCCGCGCAACGGCACGTCATGGAAATCGTCAAAGGAGGCGCCGAGGAGAACGAGCGACAGCTCGACGCTGCCCAACGCGAGCTTCGGGAAGAGTTGGGGATCACCGCGCGACGGTGGTCGGAACTGGGGCGGCTCTACGAAATTCCATCGATCGTCGGCGGTTGCGTGGCGGTGTATCTCGCACGGGATCTGGAGTTTGCGCGTCCCCAGCCCGAAAGCGTCGAGAGCATCGTAGCGGTCCGGCTCCCGATTCAGGAAGCCCTCGAGGCGGCCGTGACCGGCGAGATCGACGATGCCGTAACGGTTGCCTCGCTGTTTCGCTACGCCGTGGCCGCGGGGCATGTGACGAAAAGACCATAGGGAGTTAGTCCCCGACCCGGAACGTCCGGCAGATGCTTTCCGCAAAAGCGGTATTGCGCGGCTGCTTCATGGCGGTCGCGGGCGCCTTGGCGGCGGCGATCGCGCACGTCGTCGTCGACGTTGCCGGCGATTACCTGTTGGTGCGAGACAGCTACGACGGGATCGAGCATCACTCGCGGGCGCTGCTGCTCGCCGGGATCGGGCTGCTGGCGATCCTGGCAACGATCCGCACGGTCTTCGACGCGCTGGATCGTCGCGGCGGCACCGCCGCGTCCCTCCTAGGACTCTTGCGCTCCGCGCTAGCCCGTCCGCTCGCCTTTGCGGCCGGCTCGACGTGTTTGGCGATCGTCTTCCTCGCCGCAATGGAAGCCTTCGACTGCGCGCTGGTCTCCCAAGTCGATGACGTCAACGATCTATTCGGCGGCTCGCTGCTGCTCGGACTCACCACCGTCGTGGTCACGGGCATGCTCTGCGGATGGCTGGTCCGCCGCGTGCTTAACTGGATCGCCGCCTACGAGATCCCCATCGCCGCCTTCATCCTTTCTGCATTTAGCTCGAACGCAGGGCGGTTGGCCGAAATCGGCGCGCCGTCGCACGCGCGCGCCGTTCCGACCGTCAATCACGGCTTATTGCTTTCGCGCCGCCGCCACAAGCGCGGCCCGCCCCGGACTCTCGGCTTCTCCCCTTCATAGCTCATAGCCGAAGTCTGGAGTAACCTCATGGCACTTCTCTACGAGCGAGCGCGCCGGCTGTGCGCGCCGTTCATGCTTTGCATCGCCACGATCGCGACCGCCGTGCCGGCTGCCGCCCAAACCGCCTTCGACGTCACCGGCACCGTAACGGCCGACGACGGAACGCCGCTTGCGGGCGCCTCGGTAACCCTCTCGGGCCGCGTCGGGGCGACGACCGCGCGGACGGACGACCGGGGGCATTTTTCGCTGCGCACCGTGGCCGGCACGTATTCCGTGCGCGCGGAGGCTCCCGGCTACGCACCGCTGTCCCAACAAACCGTGACGATTGCCGGTGCGGGCGTGTCGCTGGCGCTCGTCCTTTCGCCGGCGACGACGAACTCGCTTACGGTCATCGGCCACGTCAGCGCATCGGCCGGTGCGACGATTTCGACCGCGTCCGCACCGAGCGTGACGCTGAGCGCGCAGAACGCGGCCGCGTCGGGAGTTACGGCCGTCTCCTCGATGGTGTGGGATCAGCTCGGGACGACGCCGGTGATTCCGCTGGGCGGCGGCAGCAATGCGACGGCCAGTTTTGCGCTGCGGGGTCCGGACCCGACCGAAACGCTCGTCGACATCGACGGGCACTACGTCAATAACGGAAACACCGGAGACTTCGATCTCTCGCTCCTGGATCCGGCGGCGCTGGAGGACGTCCAGCTGGTTTACGGGATCGCGCCTTCGTCGCTGGTCGGACCCAACACGATCGGCGGCGCGATCAACATTCAAACCCTTCAGCCGACGCTTTCACCCCATGCGCTGCTGCGGGTCTTCGGGGGATCTTATGGGAGTTACGGCGAGACCGCTCAGGCGACCGGCTCCGACGGCCGCTTCGGATACGCGATGTCGTTTCACGGCGCCTCGTCGCTGGGTTCGGTCAACCAGAGCGTCGTTGCGCCGCCGGCGCCGGTCCAGCCGCCGACTAGGCAAGAATCCGCGCAGGCCGTCGGCAGCAACTCGTTCGGGAACTCGATGTTGAGCAAGGTGCGCTACCAACTAGGAGGCGACCAAGGCTACGGGTACCTGCAACTCAGCGTGCGCGACCAGGCGGTCGTCAAGGACGACTCGGCACTGCTGACGACCTTCACGCCTCCGGGTTTCGTAGGCGGAGGTGAAGAGGACGACGCCGGCGGCGTGCGCCCGTTCGATCTTCCGCTGTTGGGCGGCTACCAGAGTTTTGCGGGCACGACGCTCGGGGCCCATCAAACCAACTACGGCTTCGACGCACAGTTGCCGCTCGGTAACGAGCGGCTCGACGGCGCGCCGGCCACCACGCTGCAGCTCAGCCATCTCACGTCGCTCAACTCCCAATCGGTTTCGGGACCCGGTCAGGGCGCGCAGCCCTATCTCTACAACCAGCGCGATTTGCTCGGCGACGATTGGCTGGAAATCGATCATCGTTTTCCAAGCGGACTGCTGTCGTTCAAATACGATTTGGGAACCGAAACCCTCACCACCAACTACGTTCAAGGACAGGTGACCGCCGAACTGAAGCACGTTCCCGTCGGGGCCGGCGCGTTTGCACCCAACGACGCGGACGGCAGCGTGCCGGTAAACGTGCTCGGCATCTCGCAGACGCAACGCTCGATGGTGCTGCGCTACAACGGCGACCCGACCAGTCACATTCATTACTCGCTGGCGGGATACTACAGCAACTTCTCGACGTTCGGCTCGAGCTTCGACCCGCGCGCCGGGTTCGTCTGGACCCCAACCGGCAATACGGCCATCCGCGCTTCCGTCGGAACGACGTTTCAGACGCCGCAGCTCTCCGAGCTCGTCGTCCTGCCGCCGGCGGCTCGCGTGCCGATCGGCGGCGTCATCTTCATTGGAAATGCGAATTTGAAACCCGATTTCGCGACCGAGTACGACCTCGGCGGCGACCAAATCTTCGGCCGGATCGGACACCAGCTGCACCTGTCGGCCGACGTGTACCAATCGAATCTGCGGGGACCGGCCAATCAACTCAACGTCGAACCGGTTCCGCACTGCCAGAGCGACGAACATCCCAACCGCGCCTGTCCGCTCAGTTTTCCGGTCAACGCCGGAACCGGAATCTATCGCGGCGTCAACGTACGCGCCGAACAGCAGCTCGGCCCCAACTTTCGGCTGCGGGCCGGTTGGAGCGTCGATAGTTCCTTCTTGACCTCGGTGCCGGCGGACGTTCAAGACGGGACGCTCGTGGTCGACGAACAAAGCCTCGGCCAGCCGTTGCATAAAGCGTACTTCGGGTTCGATCGAGGAGCCGACGGCGGTCTGGTCTACGGCGCGCAGCTCAACTACGAAGGCGCGTACAACGAACTGAACCGAACGCCGTACGCGACCGTCGATGCCCACGTCGCCTACCGCTACAACGGGTACGAATTCGGACTGTACGGGACCAATCTTACCAACGTCTACAGCTCGCCGTTCACGGTCGTCGGCGGGGGCATTCTCTACGGCACGCTGCCCGGCCAGCCGATGATCGCCACCAACGCGCTGAACCTGCAAGGCAGCAAGATCGTGTTCGTCTTCACGCGCTCGATCTGAGGCTTCGCCGCGCCGCCGCGCCTACGGCGGCGGCGCGGTGGCGGGGTCCCAGCGCCGCTCGGGAATTTCCAGGACCGCGTTGATCCACCGCGACCAAACGAACAACGCATCGGACAGACGATTGAGCAGGCGGGCAGCTTCGGGGGCGATGCTGGGTTCGCTGCGAGCGAACGCGATCAGCCGGCGTTCGGCGCGCCGGCAAACCGCCCGCGCGACGTGCAGGTGCGCGCCGGCCGGCGATCCTCCGGGCAAGATGAACGCATCGAGCGCCGGGAGGTCGGCTTCCGCTTCGTCGATCGCGCGTTCCAACGCGGCCACGTCGGCCGCCGTAATCCCGGGCAGTCCGTCGCCGGCCCGGTCCGGCGGGGTAGCGAGGACCGTGCCGAGGTTGAAGAGTACGTCTTGCACCCAGGCGAGCCAAAGGTCGAGCCGGGCGACGCGGCCCTCGACTGGGCCGGCCGCGCTCAGGGCCGCGCGCGCGACGCCGATCGCACACGAGAGCTCGTCGACGGTGCCGTACGTCTCGATGCGCGGGGCGTTCTTTTCGATACGCCGTCCGCCGACCAAACCGGTCGTGCCGTCGTCGCCCGTTCGCGTATAAATGCGCGTGTGTTTTGGCATGCTGTCGTCGCTTCGCCGCGCGCGACGCGATACCCGGAGTACGCCGAGGCACGAGCAGAAGGCGGCGAGCGCCGGCCACGCGAAACGTCGCGGCTCATGTCCGAGGTCCCAACGCCGGCTGCCGTCAAAGAGATTCCTCCGAAGGCAGACGACCTTTCCGCGTGGTACACGGCGGTTTGCCTCAAGGCGGAGCTGGTCTCCTACTCGCCGGTTCGAGGCTGCGTGGTGCTGCGCCCGTACGGGTTCGGGATGTGGGAAAACTTGCAGAAACATCTCGACGCGCGCTTCAAGGCGACGGGCCACGAGAACGCCTACTTTCCGCTCTTCATTCCCGAGCATCTCCTCACGCGAGAAGCGGAGCACGTTGAAGGGTTCGCGCCGGAAGTCGCCTGGGTAACGCAGGGCGGACGGGAAACGTTGACGGAACGGCTCGCGGTGCGCCCGACCTCCGAGGCGATCGTCGGAACGATGTACGCGCAATGGATCGAGTCGTACCGCGACTTGCCGATCCTGATCAACCAGTGGGCGAACGTCGTACGCTGGGAAAAGGCGACCCGGCCGTTCTTACGCACGATGGAGTTTTTATGGCAGGAGGGTCACACGGCGCACGCGAGCGCGAACGAGGCGCGCGAGGAAACGTTGCTCATGCTCGACGTGTATCGCGATTTTGCCGAGAACGTCGCCGCAGTTCCGGTGTATGCGGGCATTAAGAGCCAGAGCGAACGTTTCCCGGGGGCGGTCGAGACGTTTTCGATCGAGGCGCTCATGCCGGACGGCCGGGCGCTGCAGTCCGCGACGTCGCACGACTTGGGCCAGAACTTTGCGCGCGCCTACGATATCCGGTTCGCCGATGCCGACCAAGAAGTCAAGTACGCGTATACGACGTCGTGGGGCATGTCGTGGCGCATGCTCGGCGGGATGATCATGACGCACGGCGACGATCGGGGACTCCGGGTGCCGCCAAAAATGGCTCCGTTGGAAGCCGTGTTCGTGCCGATCGTCCGGTCGAACGACGAGCGCGCGGTCTCCGTCTGTCGCGAGGCGGCGGCCGAGTTGGCAAAAGCCGGTTTCCGAGTGCGGGTCGACGCCCGCGATCAGCAGCCGGGGTGGAAGTATAGCGAGTGGGACTTACGCGGCGTGCCGGTGCGCATCGACATCGGTCCGCGCGACGTCGACGCAGGGAGTGCCGTCCTGGTGCGGCGCGACCGCGAAAAAGGCGATCCTGCGCAAAAGTCGAGCGTGCGGCTGGAAGAACTCGCGCCCGCGCTGCGCGCAACGCTCGACGACGTGCAGCGCTCGCTCTACGAGCAGGCCAAGGCGTTCTTGATCTCACACACCGTCCGGCCGCCGAGCCGTCCGGAGTTCTACGCAGCCTGCACGGAACGAGCCGGGATGATCGAGATCGCCTGGTGCGGACTGACCGCCTGCGAAGCACACGTGAAAGCCGGCACGGGCGCGACGACGCGAAATCTGCGGCCGCTCGAGGCGGAAGCGCGGGGCGGCTGCGTCGCCTGCGGCGAACCAGCGAAGGTGAGCGCGTACTTTGCACAGTCGTATTAGCCGGCCGCGCGCGATCGCCGCGGCGCTGCTGATGGCGGTCGCAGCGAGCGGTTTGGCGCAAGCAAGCGCCCCGTCGATCGCCGATTTAGACGCGACGGCGCGCGCCGCCGGCAACCGTTCCGACATCGCGACCAAGATCGGCGAAAGCATCTTCAGCGAGATGTGGCCGGCGGAGATCAGCCAAATTTCCGCCAACGAGATCAAGTCGCACTTGATCGTCGGCGTTCGTTTGTGGGGCGTAAAGTTTCACCGCGCCGTAACGCGTCAGGAGTTCGTCGACGAAGTAACCGCCATCGTTACCAAAACGTTTGCGGCGGCGCCGGCCGTCGAAGAGATCGACGTCTGGGCCAGCATTCCGATCGAAGTCGGCAAAGGGATCGTCGTCAGCGGCGACCTCGCCCGTCCGACCGTGCGGACGGTGTTCAGCCTGACGGCGCGCCGCGGCGAATCTGCCGAGCAGGTTTCGGCCGAGGCCTACGCCGCGAATTCGGCCGACGTGTTTTGGGACGAAGAGTGGGCGCGCGCCGCCTTCAAGAAGCAGGGCGAATAGTGTACCTACCGGAGACAGCACACTAGTGTATCGTAAAACCACGCTCCCGAGCGGACTCCGCGTTCTCACCGAAACGATGCCGTCCGTTCGCTCGGCGACGGTCGGCGTTTGGGCCGACGTGGGATCTGCGCTGGAGTCCGGCGAGAAGCGCGGAATCTCGCACTTGGTCGAACACATGCTCTTTAAAGGAACCAAAGGGCGAACGGCGCGGCAGATCGCCGAAACGATGGACGGCGTCGGCGGAAACCTCAACGCGTTCACCGATAAGGAGAGCACCTGTTACTACGCTAAAGTGATCGACCGGCATCTGCCCCTGGCCACCAACGTGCTCGCCGACATGTTTCTCAACTCGACGTTCGACTCGGAGGAGCTCCGCAAGGAGCAAAACGTCGTGCTCGAGGAGATAAAAATGTACGACGATTCCCCGGACGAATTGATCCACGACCTGTTCCTGCAGACGATGTGGAACGGGTCGAATTTGGGTGCTCCGACGATCGGTTTCGTCGAGACGATTACCGGGTTCGGACCGGACGACCTGCGCTCGCACATGGACGCGCACTACGCGCCCAACTCCGTCGTCGTCGCCGCGGCCGGCAACCTCGATCACGACCGCTTCGTCGAACTCGTTGCGAGCGAGTTTGCGCAGTTCCAGGGTGCCTGCCCGCTGCCGGCGCCCGAGATGCCGAAGACCACTCCGGCGCGGCTCGTGCGGCGCAAGGATTCCGAGCAGGCGTACGTGATCGCCGGCACCCGCGGGTTGTCGGTTTGCGACGATCGGCGCTACGCGCTATCGATTCTGGATACGATTCTGGGCGGCGGAATGTCGAGCCGCCTTTTCCAGGAGATCCGGGAAAAGCGCGGCCTGGTCTATACGGTTTACTCGTTTCAGGCGGCCTATCGGGCGGCCGGATTGTTCGGCGTGTACGCGGGGACGTCGCCCGCAAACGTCTCCGCCTGCATCGATCTGATCGTCGAGCAGCTTGCCAAAGCTCGCGAAGTGGGGATCGTGGACGACGAGCTTCAACTCGCGAAGGAACACATCAAGGGAAATTTGACGCTATCGCTGGAGTCGACGTCGAGCCGGATGATCCGCTTGGGTCGAAACGAATTCGCGCTCGGAAGGCACGTGACCCCAGAGGAAATCGAAGAGCGCGTCGATGCGGTGACGGCCGACGCCGTGCGGGAGCTCGCACGGGAGCTGCTGGCCGAGGAGAACTTGGGACTATGCATCATCGGCCCGGTCGACGAGTCGGCGATCGCGTGGAACCGTGACGCCGCCTGACGGTCATGCCGTTACCGGTCTGCCGTTTTGGACGTGGCAGCTCGTCGTCGCCCTGGCCGTCAACGTCGTCGTCCAGGCAATACAGATCGGGGCGTATGCCGCGCGCCTTGCCGGGGTGCGCACCGGGCGAATAGCCACCTCGATTTCGCTGTTCAATCTGTTCGTCACCGCCAGCCGTTTGGCGACGCTGGTGTACACGTTGATGCTCGGGCCGCTGTCGGATACCGCCGGCAACGCGATCAAGGCACTTCTCCCCCGGTCCGGTCCGCACGTTCTATCGCCGCTGCGAGCCCAGGAGATTGCCGCCATTGCCACCACGTTCGAGTGGCAGCTGCGCGCGATTATCCTGGCGGGAACGCTGGGCACCATTCTCGGTAGCCTGCTCTTGCCGATGTTCACGTACATGTACGTTCGCGGCGTCCGTTCGTTCGAGCAGACGAAATCGCTGCCGCACTCGTTGTTCCGCCTCTTCGATCCGCGTGTGATCGGCGACATTTTGAAAAGAATTCGAGTGCCGCACTATCGAGAAATATTTGCGTTTTCGCTGCGCGGAATTCCGCGCAGGCTGCTGATCTTCAACGTCGTCGTCACCGGTATTTACGCGATCGGGGTGGTTGCGGCGTATTACGCAAGCGTCCTGGACGTCAACGTCGCGCGCACGGCGATCGGAATCTCGGGAATCATCAACGGAATCGGGACGGTCGCGTTTACCCTGTTCGTCGACCCGACGTCGTCGATCATCGTCGACGAAGCCGTCAAGGGCGAGCGCAGCCACGAGGAAGTCAAGGCGATGGTCTTTTACCTTTCGGTCACGGCGATCGTCGGCTGGCTGGCGTCGCAGCTGATTCTCTGGCCGGCGGCGGAAATTATCAAAGTCGTGGCGCATCTGGTCAATCGTGGATAGGCGTTTCTTGGCGTCACTCGTCGGCGCGGTAGTCCTTCTTGCCGGGACCGGCTGCGCGGGCCCCATCGAGCAGTGGATCGTCAGTACTCGCGTGCATCAAGGCGAGCTCGCTATGGAACACGGAAACGTTCGCGATGCCGAGCTGGCGTATCGGTTGGCGCTGCGCGTCGACCCGAGCGATCCGCGAGCGCGGGCCGGCTACGTGCAGGCCGCCGCCGGACTCGCGCACGCCCAATACGCAAAGGGAAATTTCGATTCGGCGCTGGCCACCATCCAAGACGGGCAAAAAGTGGACTCGCAGAGCGTCCGGCTGGCGGCTCTCAGCCGAACCATCGAACAGGCGCGACTGAAACGCGAGATCGTGATTTCGAATTATCCGACCTACCGCGAGGCCGGCCTGCAGCTGCAGCGGGCCTACGTGCAGCTCAACGGCACCAACAAGCTGCTGATCGCAAGCCTCAAGCGGTTCGGCTACACGTTTGACGCGAGCGACCTCTCGGCCGCGATCAAGCGCAGTTACGAACTGCAGCTCGACGTCGTCAAGAACAGCAACCATTTGCTGCTCTATCGGCAGCTGGTGACCTCGGGCGTCCCGGAGGCCGGGCCTCAGTCGGCGGCGGCGTCGAGCACGACGTCGCTGCTGCCGTTGCCGTAGGAGTTTGACCGACTGATGGAGGCTTGGCTCGACTCTCTGCCGGCGGCGGGTGCCGGCGTCGTCATCGTCGGCGGCTTCCTCGCGCTGACGGTCGCGATCGGCTATCTCGTCGGGCGGATCGCGTCACGCGACGTGCGGGTCGAACATAACGAGCTGGCCGGATTCATTCTGGCCGTGATCGGGGTCGTCTACGCCGTCCTGCTGGCGTTCGTTACGATCGGCGTTTGGGAACGCTACCAACAAGCCGAGGAGCGGACGTTCGACGAAACGGGGATGCTCGCGGTCGTCTACCGCGACGCCGACGTTTTTCCGGAGGGTCCCGAGCTGCGCAGCGCGATTCGAGCCTACGTCGAAGCGACGATTACCGACGAATGGCCGCGGATGCGCAGGGGCGAGCAATCGCCCAAAGCCGACCGTCTCATGGAACGGATCGACCGGATCGTTCGGACGCTTCCGGTTAGGTCCGGATCGCAACAAGACGTGCACAACCAGATCCTGCAAGCGGTAAACGCCGCGCAGAACGACCGCGACGCGCGGCTCTCCGAGGATGCCGGCGGCATTCACGGGTTGATGTGGATCGTGCTGGTCACCGGCGCCATGCTGACCGTCGGCTTTACATTTCTCTTCGGATTTCGACGCGACGCGATGCAGTACGTCATGACCGGAACGCTCGCGCTGCTGATTGCCTTGGTGCTGTTCTTGACGGTGGCGATGAACTTTCCGTACCGCGGGAGCATCTCGGTTCAGCCCGAAGCGTTTGCGGCACTCTTACGGGAGTTCGACGGCATCGGACGCTGAAGCGGGCGCACGGAGCAGAGCGCAGTACGGTCGAGGAAGGCGCGACCGTTGCCCGCCCGCTCCGCGCGACGGAACGAGCGCCAGAATGCATCGGCGCCCGGAAGCGTTTTGCGCGGATCGGTTTCGTAGACGATCCACGCGGCCGAGGGATTTCGAACCGGAAAACGCTGCAGCCAGGCGCACAGCTCCAAATTTCGGCGCAAGCGGTTGTCTTCGATCGAGATGAAGTAGCGCGCGCCCTTGGCGATTGCGCTCTCTTCGTCGAACGGCGTCCAAATGGCCGGGTCCTCTTCCCATCCGAATCGGTCGATGTAGTACTGGACGTCCGGACCGTAGTGCCCGATGACCACGAGCGCGCCTTTGTCCAGGGTCGCGTCGAGCGACGTCGCGTTGCGATACACGCGCGCGTCGTAAGCGTAGTAGGGAGCGACGGCGGCGCGGCCTTCGAAAAGAACGGCCAACGCGAGGCCGGCGATGGCCGCATAAAGCGCGACCCGCGCGATCTGGGACTCCGTCGCGGTGCGGGCCGCGCCGGCCGCCGCCGCGCGCGGCGCCGCCGATGACGAGCGCGCACAGCGGAAGCAGCGGATACATGTAGTAGTCGACGCGCTCGACGGTAACGACGACGTAAACGTAGGCGAGCGCGGCGATCAACCACGCCCAGAGCAACGGGCGGCTGCGGACCGCAATCCAGGGTAGCGCCCCGAACGCCGCCACGGAGCAGACGAAACCGACGCTGCCGAGCATCGTCTGGCGCAGCATTCCGAGTGCGGTGCGAAATGCCGCGAGCTTTGCCGTGAAGCCGGCGGCGCCGGCAAACGAGTCGCGCAAGCCCGGCCAGACGTGAAGCGCGACGATGCCGCTGGCCCAGTGCCATTGCGCGTACGAAGCCACCCGGCGATCGTAGAGCCACAAGATCAGCAGCGGAACGGCGAGCAGGACCGCAATCGCCGTCGCGCGCGTCGGCCGCCCCGCGCGCAGGCGCTGCCAGGCCACGACGCCGATCGGCAGGATTCCCATCACGGCCACCGGTTTGGCGAGGTACGCGAGGGTAACGAGGGCGGCGGTCCGCGCGAGCGGGCGCGGCGCCAGCGTCTCGTCGTCGAGCAGAAAGCGCGCCGAAGCATACAGTGCGGCCGTGAGAAAAAACACCATGACCCCATCGGGAGTAAACGTGCGCCCGTAATAGACGCTCCCGGGGAACACCGCGTAGAAACAGGCGGCCAGAATACCGGCGAGCGGGCTGCTGAAGAGCCAGCGTGCGAAATACGCCAGCGTTACGACGGTCGCCAGTCCGAACGCCAAGGTCAAAAGGCGTCCGAAGATTTCGTGCATCCCGAAGACCTTGTACAGCGATGCGGCCATGAAGGGCACGATTTGCAGTTCCAGCTCGACGTAGTTCGGCGGCGGTCCGTTGTAGGTCGTCTGCGGGTGCATGATGTCGAACTGTAAACGAGCGAAGTTGCGCGCGACGCTCGCCGTATCGCCTTGCCGCCAGGCAGGATGGTCGAGAATCGGATTGTGAATTCCGTGCAGGCGAAGCGCCAGGGCGAGCACGACGACCGCGAGCAGCGCGGCGCTCCACCACGCGTTGGGAACGGCGCGCGCACGCGCTAGTTGAGGTGCTTGAACGTCCAATACTTGTTCAGGAAGAAGTTGACGAAGATTCCCGATACGGTGGCGACGAACCAGGTCTTGTGCCCGTGGCCCAGCGACGGACTGACGATCGCCGAAACCCCCAAACCAACCGCGAGCGCGACGATCGAAACGCTGAGGAACTTCGCGCCCTCGGAGATCGCGTGACCCGTCGAGCGGAACGTCCAAATCCGGTTGAGGTAGTAGTTGGAGACGCCGCCGGCCAGAAACGCGCCGGAGTAGATCAGGTTGTACTCGAGCGGACGCGAGTGGTTGGGGACGAGGCGCTGCAGCAGCGTAAAAGCGGCCAGGTTGACGAGAAAGCCGGATGTGCCGACGATACCGAACTTGACGAACTGGCGAACTCCTCGCCGAGCCGCGATCGGGTTAGGCAACCCAGTACCAATCGGCAAAAAGCACGGTGAAAAGCCCGAGCAGCGGGAGCGAGAACGCGAGGATGAGGTTGTTTACCGACGGGCGTTCGCCCCAGCGCGCCAAAATGGCAAACATCGGAAAGAGTACGAGCGCAAAGCGCGGCATCGACATGAGGCTGGAGGTGCACATCGGGATGAGGATCGACAAACCGAGGTAGGCGACGTAGGACGGCCGCAAGCGGTTCCAGCCGCCGATCAACACGGCGATCATCAGCGCCGTAAAGGCGAGCTCTAACGACGAGTGTGCGACGTTCTGACCGTTCGTGGCGTGCGCAATCTTCGAAAAGGCATCGCCAACGCTGACCCAGGGAGCGGCCAGGTGCCGGTTCCAGTGTACCTGGACGTGCGAAAAGTAGAGCGGGTCGGCACGCAGCACCCACAAGTAGGCCATGTAGAGCGCGAGTCCCAGCGGGATCAGCGCCGCTGGAACCAAGTTGGAAATGCCGCTGCGCGGCGCCGAGCGATATCGTGCGAACCACTCGATGACGAACGGCACGACCAACAGGATCCCTTCGACGCGCGTCAGCGCCGCGAAGAGGCCGATCGATCCGGCCAGCCACCAGCGACGCTCGCGCATGTAGTAGAACGACGCGACCGTCAGCATGAAAAACAGCGACTCGGTATAGACTGCCGAGAAGAACACCGAGGTCGGGAATATCGAAACGTAAAAAATCGCCCGCCGCGCCACCGAGCGATCGTATTCGTGCTCGAGGAGTTTGTAGAGAAACAATAACCCGAAGAAAAAGCAGGCGTTGGAGATCAATAGGCCGGCGATTAAATGGTTTCCGGCCAGCGCCCCCACGAATCGGATCAGCAGCGGAAGGAGCGGAAAGAATGCCATGTCCGTTCCTTGGTAGCCCTTGGTCGCGATGTCGATGTAGTGAACCGCATCCCAACGGCCCCACACGGCCAGCAGCGCGTGCCGCGATTCCTGGACGTGCAGACCGGCGCGCTGTCCGATGATGACGGAAGCCAGTTCGGCGATGAGGATGATGGCGACTCTGGTCGCCACGAAGTCGACCAGCACGTCGCGCACGGTTTGGTTGAAGCGCGCGGCGATTAAGACCTTGCCGACGGAGAAGAGCGCCGCGGCGACGAGGAACAGGCGCGCGCCGTGCGTGATCTGCGGCGGAAGCATGAACGTTAGCCAGAGCAGGAAAAACGGCGCCCAGGTCCAGGCGTCGTGACGCAGCGAGCGGCCGAACGTAATGCCGGCGCGCCGCGAAAAGTACCGCGCGTAGCCGGCCCAACAGGCAACGGCGAGCGCGGGACCGGCGACAATCGAAGCGAGCAGACCAACCTCGGCCAGCGCCGCATCGTGCAAAGGGACGATCAACGCGTACCAGGCGAAGAACCCAATCGTGACGCCGGCGAGAACGACGGCCGCCGCCGGAGCGGGACCCGGAGCGAGCAGTTCGGCGAGGCGAAGCGCGCGCAATCGCAACGTCGCGGGGGGGTGAGCGCTGGCGGACACGGCGAGGCACAGTTTAAACAGTCGCGGAAAAACCCCCGCTGCCGTAAAGGATAAGCGCGGCCTCCCTTTGTAGCCTCATCGAGATGACACGCTCGACGGCGCGCACGATCTTCAACTATTCGGTCCATTCGCTCGATTTCGTAAAAGTCACCGAGAACGCGGCTTTGGCGGCATCGCGATGGATGGGTCGCGGCGAGCGCGACGCGGCCGACGGTGCGGCGGTTGAAAAGATGCGCGAAACGCTCGGCGAGATGGAGATTTCCGGACGCATCGTCATCGGTGAAGGCGAGCGCGACGAGGCTCCAATGCTGTATATCGGCGAGGAGCTCGGAAGCGGGGGCGAGGCCGTCGACATCGCCGTCGATCCGGTCGAAGGGACGAATTTGGTCGCCAACGGGCTGCCCAACTCGATTGCGGTCATGGCGATTTCCGAGCGCGGCGGCCTGCTGCACGCGCCCGATACGTATATGAAGAAACTCGCGGTCGGCCCCAAGGCCGGGCCGTACGTGCATATCGACGCGCCGGTTAAGGATAACCTCGAAGCCGTCGCCAACGCTCTCGAGAAACCGATCAACGACGTGTGCGTGGTGATTCTGGACCGGCCGCGGCATGCCGACTTGATTCGCGAAGTACGTGAAGCCGGAGCGCGGATTCGTCTGATTTCGGACGGCGACGTGGACGCCTGCATCGCGACGGCCATCGATACGACCGGAATACACGTCGCGATGGGCACCGGCGGGGCGCCCGAGGGCGTGCTGGCCGCCGCCGCGATCAAATGTTTGGGCGGGAACTTCATGGGCAGGTTGGAGCCGCGCAACCAACAGGAAGCGGACCGGGCGGTCGAAATGGGTTTCGGCAACCTTCACCGCGTTTTGCAGATCGACGACTTGGTCAAGAGCGACGACGTGATCTTTTGCGCGACCGGCATCACCGACGGCGATCTCGTTCGCGGCGTACGTTTCTATGGAAATCAAGCGCGAACGCATTCGATTCACGTCCATTCCAGCGGAACCGTGCGCTTTATCGAATCGGTGCACCGGCTCGGGGCGCGGCCGCCGGGCCGCTGACCAGACGGGTTCGACGTGAAGCGGCACGCGCACGACCTGGTCATCGTCGGCGCCGGTTCGGGAGGCTATGCGGCGGCATGCACGGCGCGAGAGTTCGGGTGCGATGCGGCGCTGGTCGATCGCGGCCCGCTCGGCGGGTTGTGCATCCTGCGGGGATGCATGCCGAGCAAAGCGTTGATCGCGACGAGCGATGCCCTGGCGGACGCACGCGACGCGCGGGCGCTTGGGGTCAACGTCCAGGGCATCGAGGTCGACATGCCCTTCGTCGCACGGCGCAAACGCGGGCTCGTAAAGGAGTTCGCCGATTACCGGATCGACGGGATCGCGCGGTTTCCGCTGTACGCCGGCGAAGCGCGTTTTCTCTCGCCCACGGAGCTGGCCGTCGGCGACGACGTGGTGCTCGAAGCTCCGCACTTCGTCATCGCAACCGGCAGCACGGTAGCGCCCGCGCCCTACGCAGGCTTGACGGAGACCGGTTTCATCGACAGCGACGCGGTGCTGGATCTCGAACGGATCCCCGAATCGGCGATCGTCTTAGGCGGCGGTTACACGGCGTGCGAGTTAGGGCAGTTTTTGTCGCGGATGGGCGCCCGGACCACGATTCTGATTCGCAGCGGTCATTTGCTTACCGAAAGTGACGACGACGTCGGCGACGCATTGACGGGCTACTTTCGCGACGAGGGGATCGCCGTTGAGACGCACGCCGGCTTTCTCAGTGCCTCTCGCCGCGACGGAAAAAAAGTCGTCGCGTTCCAAGCCGGCGACGAAGTGCGGGAAATCGTCGCCGACGAGATGTTTTACGCGCTCGGGCGGTCGCCCAACGTCGTGGGGCTGGATTTGGAAAAGGCCGGCGTGGCGTACGATCCCGCCGGCGGAATCGCCGTGGATGCCGGCTTGCGGACGAGCAACCCGAACATCTTTGCCGTCGGGGACGTCACCGGAGAATACATGCTCGTGCACGTGGCGATTTATCAAGGTGAAGTCGCGGCGCGCAACCTCTGCCTGAAGGCCTTCGAAGAAGCCGACTACCGGCTTACCTCGGCCCACACCGTCTTCACCGATCCACAGGTTGCGGCGGTCGGAGCGAGCGAGAAGGAGCTGCGGGCGAGCGGCGTTCGCTACGTCGTCGGCCGCTACGATTTCGCGGAACATGGCAAGGCACAGTGTCTCGCAAAGACCAAAGGTTTCGTGAAGATCATGGCCGATCCAGAGAACGGCCGCATATTAGGAGCGGCGGTCATCGGACCGCAAGGCTCCGAGCTGATACACGAGCTGATCGTGGCGATGAATTTCGACGCCACCGTCACGCAGTTCATGCGCATTCCGCACCTGCACCCGACGCTTTCGGAGATATGGACGTATCCCGCCGAACTCTGCGCCGCGCAGCTCGGCTTGAAAGTTCCCGGCGACGAGCAGTTGGAAGTGGCGACGAGTGTCGACTCGCGAAGATAGTCCGGATCCCAGCCCGCGCGCTCGGATGCGAGTTGCGATCGTTCAGATGAAACCCGCCAAGGGCCGGTACGACGAGAACCTCGCGACCGCCCGGGAGGCGTTCGCACGTATCGCGGACGCGCCGCCCGACCTCGTAGTCTTTCCAGAAGGCGCGTTCACCGGCTACTTCCTGGAGGGCGCAGTTTACGATCTGGCTCGCGACGCGCGCTCGATCGCGAACGATTTGGCCGGGGCTTGGCGGGAAGCGTCCCGAGCCCCGGTCGCGATCGTGACCGGATTTTTCGAAAACGACGGCGGCACGTATTACAACAGCGCCCTCTACCTTCAGGTCGACGGCGACGGCGAAGCGCGGATCGTACACGTGCACCGAAAGATGTTTTTGCCGACATACGGCGTTTTCGATGAGGAACGCTTCTTGTCGCGGGGACGCAAACTCGGCGTGTTCGATACGCCGTTCGGCCGCGCAGCGCTGCTGATCTGCGAAGACGCCTGGCACTCGCTCGTTCCGACGATCGCTGCGATCAAAGGAGCGCGAATCCTGATCGTGCCGAGCGCCTCGCCCGGGCGCGGCATCGACGGCGACGGCGAGCTGACCAGCGTTACGCGCTGGCGGGAAACGTTGATTTCGGCGGCGGTCGAGCACGGCGTTTTCGTGATTTATGCCGGTCTGACCGGGTTCGAAGGCGGCAAAGGCATGACCGGCAACTCGTGCGTGATCGACCCGCGCGGGACGGTGCTCGTGCAGGCTCCGACGACGGAGGCATCGATCGTTCGCGCGGAACTGGATTTGCGCGAGGTCGATCTCGCGCGCGCGGGCCTGCCCCTGCTGGGCGACCTCGACGCGGTCCTTCCCGACCTGCTGCTCGATCCGGAACTCCCGTTGCCGCGAGGCATGCATGACGTTTGCGATCGTTGAGGCGCCGCGCCGGGCGCCGCTTCCGCCCGCGATCGACGCGGCGCTGGCAGCGGATTGGCTGACGGCGTTTCTACGGGACGAGCTGGCGATACGCCGTAAGACCGATCGCGCCGTCGTCGGACTTTCGGGCGGCGTCGACTCGGCGGTCACCGCCTTTCTGTGTGCCCGCGCGCTCGGTCCGGACAACGTCTATGCATTCGCGCTTCCATACGCGACGTCGAGCCCTCAGAGTTTGGGCGATGCGCGACTGGCGGCCGACGCGCTCGGGATCACGTTGCGGACGATCGAGATCACCCCGGCGGTCGACGGCTACCTGCAGTTCGAGCCGGGAGCCGACGCACGCCGGAGAGGCAACGTCATGGCGCGCACCCGAATGACGGTGCTCTTCGATCAGTCGGCCAAACTTGGGGCTCTGCCGGTCGGTACCGGAAACAAGACCGAACGTTTGCTGGGCTATTTTACGTGGCATGCCGACGACACGCCCCCGGTCAATCCGCTCGGAGACTTATTCAAGACGCAGGTTTGGGCGCTCGCGGAGTATTTGGGCGTTCCGCGCAGGCTGATTGAAAAAGCCCCGTCAGCCGACTTGGAAGCCGAGCAAACCGACGAAAGCGACCTCGGCATATCCTACGCTCGCGCCGATGCAATTCTGGCGCAGCTGCTCGTGGGATATTCCGACGCCCAACTGGTCGATCGCGGCTTCGCTCCCGACGACGTCGCGCTGGTGCGGCGGCGGGTCGACGGCACGCATTGGAAACGCCATCTTCCGACCACGGCGATGCTCACGAACACCGCGATCAACGAGTTTTACCTGCGCCCAGTAGACTACTAGGCTCAAAGCACTAGTGTCCTGAGTTAGAAGTTCATGCACAAAATCTCACTCGGCTTTTCGCCCGACTGTTCGTTGCTCCTCGGTCACAACGCTATGGCGTTGCTCCCTCATCGCTCCTCGATTCGGACAAAAATCCTTCGCGATCTTTTGCGCCGAACTTCCAACTCAGGACACTACTGCTTTGCGCAAACCGTTTTTTCCGATCGGTCTGAATCTCGCCGGCCGGCCGTGTGCGGTCATCGGCGCGGCCGACGACCCCGAAGCGATTGCAAAAGCGGCCGCGCTGCGCGAGTCCGGCGCCGCCGTTACGCGGTTCACCGATCCAGCCGGCTTGCGCGAGTCCGACGTAGCCGGCGCGTTTTTGGTGATATCGACCCCGCAGGACGCCGCCCTGTCGAAGTGGCTGCGCGAGCTGGCAGACCGGCACCGTTTTCTGCTGTGCTGCATCGATCAGCCGGCATTCGGCTTCGTCGCGATGATGGCGATCGCCAAGGCCGGCCCGGTCCGCGTTGCAATTTCGACCGCCGGTCTCGCACCGCGCGTCGGAAAAGCGATCAAGGCGGCGCTGCAGCGGGCGATGGACGACACGTTCGAACGTTTCGTCGAGCGCTTGGCGCAAAAGCGCGAGCGCGTCCGGGCGGAGCATCCGATGCCCGAAGACTCGGCGCTGCGGCGTGCGGCGGCGATCGATGCCGCCGACGGCTTCGACGCCGACGTGTCGTTCCGGTATCCGGATTGGTCTCGCGATGCCGAGCGTTGAGCTGATCGCGGTCGGCACCGAACTGCTGCTCGGACAGCTCGTCGACACCAACACGCCGTGGATCGCCGGACGGCTGGCCGAACTCGGGGTCAACGTGCGCGGCACGCACGGCGTCGGTGACAACCAAGGGCTCGTGGCGGCGACGATACGCGCCGTGCTCGAGCGCCGCGACGGCGCGATCGCGACCGGCGGACTCGGCCCGACCGTCGACGACGTAACGAAGGAAGCGGTCTGCGAAGCGCTGGGGCTGGGCGTGGAGCTGTACGAACCGGCGTTGCGGCAGATGGAAAGCTTCTTTGCCAAGCTCGGGCGCGAGATGCGGCCCAACAACCGCAAGCAGGCCGAACTGCCGCAGGGAAGCCTCCCCCTGGAAAATCCCAACGGCACCGCGCCCGGGTTCGTGGCCTTCGCGCGCGACGGGAAGTTCGTCGCCTGCATGCCGGGCGTTCCGCGCGAAATGCAGCCGATGCTCGAGCAGCAGCTGGTTCCATTTCTGCGCGAACGATTCGGAACGCGCGACGCGATCTTTACGCGGATCGTTCACACGATCGGCATCGGCGAGTCCGAGATCGACCATCGGATCGACGAGCTGTTTCGCAGTTCCGAAAACCCCAAAATCGCCGTACTCGCGCACACCGGTCGAGCCGACGTAAAGATCATGGCCAAAGCCGGCTCGCGGGAAGCGGCGGAAGCTGCGATCGCGCCGCTGCAACGCGAGATCGAGCAACGTCTGCGCGGCTTCGTTTTCGGAACCGACGACGACACGCCGGAAAGCGCGATCCACACGCTGCTGCAGCGGCGCGGCTGGACGTGCGCGACCGCGGAGTCGTGCACGGGCGGCCGAATCGCGGCAGCGCTCACCGCCGTCGCAGGCGCGTCGCAAAGTTTCGCCGGCGGGATCGTTGCCTACGACAACGCCGTCAAGTCTGAGCTGCTGGCCGTCCCTGCCGAAACGATCGAGTCGGACGGCGCGGTCAGCGAACGCGTCGCGTTGGCGATGGCCGAGGGAGCCCGCACCCGCTTTGCCGCCGACGTCGCGATCGCCACCACCGGCATCGCCGGCCCCAGCGGCGGCACCACCGACAAGCCCGTCGGCCTCGTGTGGTACGCCATCGACGCCGCCAACTTGCCGCCGCTGGCCGTCCAGTTTAATTTCCGCGGGAACCGTGCCGCGATACAGTCCAGCGCGACGACGTTTGGACTTGGCTTACTGTGGAGGCGTCTGGCTGCTGTTTAGGTGGCAGGGAAGCCCCGATTCGCACGATCCTCGGCCTTCCGGCCGATCCCCGCACGAATCAGACCTTCCCGGCACTACCTTGGCAAGCGATCGACGTTACTCCGACGGGCGATAACCTATTGCGGCCAGAACTTTTTGCGTGGCGACCGCTTCGGCGAAGGTTGGGAGTGCGCTGGGTTGGCGTTCGATGGCTTTGACGAACTCGTCGTAAAGTTCCATGAGGAGCGGGACGTTGGGGTTGATCGTTGCGAGGGACGCGTAAGGCGAGGGTTTGCATTGCAGTTCGTTGGTTTCGGCGCCATCGATGGTGTAGAGGGTGAGGTCGGTGATCGTGGGGCCGCTGGCGACGGCGGTTCGATCTTCGCCGTGAAGGGCGCAGGTGTAGCCGTCGACCGCCGTGGTGCCGTCAACGGTTAGGCGTGCAACCGCGCCGTTGCCGTAGTCGAGGAGGGCGAACGCTCCGTCGTCAACGTCCGAAACAAACGTTCCGTCGGCGTCGCGGCGCTCGGCGTTGGCGGTGCGCAACAAGCCCGCGCTGCGCTGGGGAGCGCTGCCGACGAGCCAGTTAGCGTGATCGATCAGGTGGGAGAGGAGCGCGCCGGCCAAACCACCGCCGCAGTGGCGTTCGAACCACCAACTGCGCCGGCGCGTTTCGTCGCGGTGCAGCATGCGGCGCAGTTGGGTGATCTCGACGTTGCGCAGCGGATCCAGGTGATGGTTGGCGACGAGTTCGCGCAAGGCTTGCGCCTGGGGGACGAATCGGAACTCGTGGGCTACGCCGCAGGCGGTTCGGGCACGTTGCGAGGCGGCGAGCATCGCGCGGGCGGCTTCGACGTCGAGGGCAAAGGGCTTCTCGCAGACGAGGTGCTTGCCGGCTGCGAGCACGGCCAGAACGTCGTCGAGATGTGCGTGCGGCGGCGACGCGACCGTAACGGCGTCGAGTTCGCAGCCCGCGAGCATCTCGGCACACGAACCGAACGCGTGCGGGATTCCGCGCTCGGCCGCAATCCGTGCCGCGCTTTTCGGAGAAGCCAGGGCGACGACTTCGAACCGCGGGTGCGCGGTCAGGGCCGGGAGGTGTGACGTTACGCCGAAACCCGCTCCGACGATTCCGATACGGTACTGCTGCACGATTCGAGCTACGGTGCGGCGTCCACGGCGGCCTCTAAAATCGTCAACGCACGCTCGAGCTGCCGGTTCCCGATCGTCAGCGGCGGCGCGATGGCGACGACGTCGCCAGCAGTACCGGCCTGCAAAAGGATGAGGCCGGCTTGCAGCGCGCGCGCGACGGTGGCCGCAGCGCGGGCGGCGTCAACGAACTGGACGCCCCACAGCAGCCCGCGGCCGCGCACTTCGGTCACGGCCGGCCGTGAAGTCAACGCACGTAGGCGCTCGCACACCATGGGTTCCAAGGCGGCCGCCCGAGCCGGCAAACTACGCGATTCGAGTTCGTCGATCGTAGCCAACGCGGCGGCGCAGCCCATCGGGTTGCCGAGGAACGTCAACGTGTGCAGCGCCTCGCCGGTCGAAACGGGCCACGCTTGCATGATCGCGCGTCGTCCGACCGCCGCGCTAATTGGGAAACCGGAACCCATCGCTTTACCGACGCAGATGACGTCCGGAATGACTACATCGCGTTCGATTGCAAACCACGTTCCGGTCCGGCCGAAACCCGTGTAGATTTCGTCGACGATCATCAGCGCGCCGATCTCGTCACACAGCTCCCGCACGGCGGCGAGATAGCCGGGGGGCGGCACGATGCAGCCCGCGCGTCCTTGTATCGGTTCGATCACGATTGCCGCCAACTCACCGGCCGAGCGCAGCGCGGCACGCGTTTGCGCGATTGCTTCGGAGGCGGACGTAGTGCCCGCGCGCGGGAAGTCGAGAAAGGCGGCGTCTTGCCCGAGCGCCCCCGCAAACGGTTCGCGAAACTTCGGGATGCCGCAGATCGGCAATAAGCCGAGCGCGAGCCCGTGATACGCACCCCGGTAGGCGGCGAACCGGGATCGACCGGTCGCGAGCATCGCGGTTTTGAGCGCGGCCTCGACGGCTTCGGAACCAGTGGTGGCCAGAAAGACCGCGTTCAGATCGGCGGGAAAAATTCGTGCGAGACGTTCGAGTAGTTGCGCGCGGACGCGGGTCGGATGAACGTCGCCCATGCCGTGCATGAGCCGCTCGGCCTGACGGGCGATCGCCGCCGTGACGCGCGGGTTGGCGTGTCCGACGCCGGCGACGCCGAACGCGGACGTTAAATCCAAATAGCGATTGGCGTCGACGTCGGTCACGGTCGCCCCGCTGGCCGACTCCCAAAAAATCGGGACGCCGGCGCCGAAGTACGTGACGTTCGGCGACTCGTACCGCTGCAGCGCGGCAGCGAGCGCGACGGAGTGCGGCCCGGGCACGGGCGTAACGACGGATTCGAAAAGCTCGTCGCTCACGTTTCGTCCGCGATCCAGCGAACGAATGGCGCGATGCGCGGCCGTCCGCCGTGAAAGCTGCCGGCCGGCGGCGCCTGCAGTTGCCCGAACGCCGCGATGCGCGCGGCGCCGGCGCGAATTGCCGCTGCGACGATTTCCGGCCGTGCGCCCGCGACCGCGATGGCCTCGATGGCGAGGCGGTGGCGCGCGAGATATGCCAACGCTTCCGCCGGCGCGCCGACGCCGTACATGGCTAGCGTTCGCGGCAGAAACGGCGGCGGTTCGTCGCGCGGTGGATCGAGCAGCACGAGATAGCTGGCATCCCGATCGGCGAAAAATTCTCCGTCACCCGCCGCCGCGCGAAACGCGGCTCGATCGCGCGCGGCGGCGGTGCGGGCGGCGGCGAGCGGATCGCGCGATCCGAGCGGAAACTCGGCGGCCGCACGTTCCAGCGCTCGCGCGAGAATGACGGCGAATTCGTGCGGTCCCACGGCAGCCTCGCGTTCCACGAACAACGCGTGCAGCGACATACAGCCTTCGGTGTCGTAAAGTACGAGATCGCGCGCGGCTCCTTGCGCGACGCGCTCCGCGCCGGCAACGCTAGCCAGCGCGCCGCGGCCGATATATCCGCAGCTCGCCTTCGAACCGAATGCTAAGAAGCGGGTCGCGTTCGAAAGGCCGCGGCGAATCTCTTCCAGCGTATCGTCGCTGCCGAACGCAACGACGCCGGCGTAATTGGAGAGTTCGGCGTCTGCCTGCGAGCCGTTCCAAGATCGCGCTACGACGTCGTCACCGCAGTCGCCGAGACGTTCGCGCAGCGTTTCGAAAAATGCCGCCACGAGCGCATCTTCCCGATCCTTGACGACGACCGGACACTTCGCGCAGAGTGCGAAGATCGCCGGGACGATCGCGACGCCGACGGTCGTGCGGCTCGAAACGATGCAGACGCGTCCGATCGGCAGCGCGCGAGCCCGCGGTCGCCCCGAAAACGCAACGAAATCGTCGAGCGCGTCCATCGAACCGAGTTCGGCGGCGATCGTGGATTCGATCGCGGGGGCCGTCAACGATTCGAACAGCCGATCGAGCGCGTAGTTGACGACCGGTTTCGAGTAGCCGGTACGCTCGCAAACGGCCCCGAGCGCTCGCGCGCGCGACTGAAAATTACGGTCGCTCCAGCGCGCGGCGGCATCCGCGATCGCGTTTGCGATGAAACGAACCGGGCGCTCGTCGAGACTCATTGCGCCCAACAGTTCGCGGCGGGCGTCCGAGGTCCCCGAAGGCACTGCGGCAAAAGGTGCGCGCATGTCCTGGCTTTCGCGCGTCTTTTTCTTGATCGTTGCCGGCGCTGCGCTTGCCGGGCTCCTCGGCGGCGTCGCGTGCACGCGCCGCGGAAAGTCGTCGCCCATTCCGCCAACCGCTTCTCCGCTGACCACAATCGAAGTCAACCCGGCGACCGGGAGCGACACGACCGGGAACGGGACGGCCGATAAACCGTACAAAACGCTCACTAAGGCGGTCGCCGTGGTGAAAGGGTTGACGACGCAAGGTCTCACGATCCAACTGGCGACCGGCAACTATAACGCGGCCAACGGCGAAGTCTTCCCAATCGTCGTTCCGGTCGGTACCAGTATCGTAGGAACTGCCTACGGCTCGGGACCGTTTCGAAACCAGGGCTCGTTCGTTGACGGCGCCGGAGAAGATACGACCTTCGAAAAGCTCGCCGGGCTAGGGTCGAGGCGGGCCTTTACGACCTTCGAGATCGCCCAGGACGTGACGTCGGCCGTGTCGTTGTCGGGTGTGTACCTCGGGGCATCCCGGCTGGCGTTGCCGGCCGGAGGCGCGTATGCGGCGGTCAACGTGCTGGGATCGTTAACCGCGACGCGCGTGACGTTCGCCGCCGGCACGCGTCTTACGCATCCCGCCATCGGAGGGGTACTCGTCCCGAGCGGAACCCTGATCTGTACGGCGTGCACGATCTTGGGCAGCGATTACGCACTGCTGGCGCTCGCGCTCCCCACGGGCTTCGGACCGACGATCCATTTGGGCGGTCAGCCCGCGCAGAGCATCGTCGGCGGGAACATTGGAATCTTTACCGATTCGACGGCGAGCATCGATGCCTCGTTTCAGACGTTCGCATCGAAGCGTTACGCGTACCGCGACGGCGTCGCTCCGATCGCGTCGCCGTTTCCGGGAACCGGGATCGTCGACTTCGGTCACGGCCCGACGCAATCGCAGGGCGGCAATATTTTCATCGGCGCTTCGAAGATGATCTCGGAGATTTCGGTTACCGCAGCCGAGGCGTTCGTGTTCGCGCGGGCGGACACGTGGAACGCTTCGACGCAAGGGACGAACGCCCAAGGTCAATATCCCAGGGAGCGCATTTTCCGGCCCGGCGCATCCGGACGCAACGTGACCGTCGACGCAAAGGCGGCCGGTTCGACCGTCGAGGTCGGACCGTATCCCCCGGCAACACCGACGCCGAGCCCCGGCCCAACGCCGAGCGGCGGCCCGACGCCATCGGCAGGCCCGACGTAAACCAGCAGCCCGTGTAGAAGCCTAGCGCGTCGACAGCGTTTCGGCGTCGAGCGAGCAACCGCGCAGCGCGGCCCCGCTTTCGCGGCCGATCAACACGAGCCCGGGACGCCCGTTTCCGCCGGAATCGCCAAATCGTACGCCCAGATCTTCGGTGGAAATCGCTACGCAAGAGGCGCGGTTGGCCAAGTCAACGTGAACGAGCGCACCGACCGTTCCGTCCGGGAGGTTGCGTGCGTCGGGTCCGACGACGCGCGTTCGCAGCCAGGGCGGGGCGACTTTTCGGCGCGCGCTGCCGGGAGCGCCGCGGGCACCCACGTCATCGTAGTATTGCGACGTCAGCTCGGTCATTCCGTACTCCGCAACGATCGACTCGAGCGGCACTCCGAAGCTCGTGCCGATCCGCGCGTAGAATTCCTCGCGGTCGAGCGTGCGCGTGCGGCCTTTGAATCCCCCCGTCTCCATGATCCGCGAATCGGCCGGCAGCCGGAGGTATAGGCGCGCAGCCTGCATGGCGTCTAGCGCATGCACGAGTGCGAAGGCGGTAGCGGCGATACAGACGGCAACGCCGCCGTCGATCGCCCGCCGCAGGTCGGTAACGAAGGCATCGAAGCGCAGCTCGTCGCCGCGCAGGTACCATCCGGCGTTTCCGACACCGCGCGACTGCGAGACGGTGCGCATCATGTGTCCGAGCGAAGACGAGGCGCGCAGCGACGGATTGGGGACGAGGTTGAAATACTGCAGCCGTGCACCGTCGGGCAATACGAACCGGTCGAATGCGGCCAGCGACGCTGCGTCGTAAAGCGCGGCCGTCTCCAAGAAGTGCCGGCCGGCGCGGGCGGCCGTCGTGCCGCTGGTGGCGAACGCGAGCGCGGCGGTCTCCGGGTCGAAGGTTGCGAGCGTTTCGTCTTTGAATGCCGCGGCGGGCGCCGGAGGAATGTCTTCCCACGAGACGGGCATGGCCGACGGCGAAATCCCGAGTGCCGCGCAGTAGCGCGCGTACGGACGATTGTACCGCAGCTGGTAGTCGAACAAGCGCAGCGCGAGATCGTTGAAGTCTGGGTCGCTCAACGGTTGGTCGCTGGCATGCCACGCGGCGATCGTTTCGAGAATTTCGGCGTCGAAAGCGCGCGACTCGGTCGCATACGCGGCGTCGGCGCGCATCAGCGGCGCCGGCGCGACGTAATCAGGCCGCTGTTGAGGCCGCTCGTCGCCAGGCCCCCCGAAAGGCGCGCGTATTCGACTTTGATGCAGCGATCCACCACGACGTCGAGCCCGGCGGCGTCGGCCGACTCGATTGCGGCCTCGTTGACGAGGCCGTATTGAAACCAAATCGCCTTCGCGCCGGCGTCAATCGCTTCGGCGACGACCTCGGGAAGCAACGCCGGCCGGCGAAAGACGTCCACCAAGTCCGGCGGTCCGTTCCGCTGCGCGTACGCCGCCAGCGTCGGGTAGGCTGGGATCCCGTCGATCTCCGAGATCGACGGGTTGATCGGCGTCACAGCGTAGGGCGTCTGGGTGCGCAAATAGGAGAAGACCGTATAGCTTGGCCGCAATGGATTGGCGGAAGCGCCGACGACCGCGACCGAGGCGACGCGCTCGAGCAGCGCCTGGCGTTGCGCGGGAGTCCGCAAAATCACGCGGAGACGCCGGACGGCGTTGCCGCGCCCAGCGCGTTGGCGAGATCCCACGTGAGGTCGTCGGGGTCTTCGAGACCTACCGAAAGGCGCACGGACTCGGGCGGGACGCCCGCCTTGGCGAGTTCCTCGTCGGACAGTTGCGAGTGGGTCGTCGAAGCGGGATGGATGACGAGGCTCTTGGCGTCACCGACGTTTGCCAAATGACTCCACAACTCGAGTGCGTCGATGAACCGGCGGCCCGCTTCGCGGCCGCCGCGCAGCCCAAACGTGAAGACCGCACCCAGCTGCGGCTCTTTGATCCACACAACCTCGCTGCGGGTTTTCAGGAACGCGGCGATCGTCTTGGCGTTGGCAACGTGGCGGTCCATGCGGACCGCGAGCGTTTCGAGCCCCAAGAGCAGCAGCCACGCGTTCATCGGGGCCATCTGCGCGCCCACGTCGCGCAGCACTTCGGCCCGGGCGCGCATCAGAAACGCATATTCGGCGAAGGTTTCGGTGAAGATCTTGCGATGGTAGCCGGGACTCGGTTCGGAGAGCAGCACGAAGCGGCCGTTGCCCCAAGGGAACGCGCCCGACTCGACGAGAACGCCGCCGATCGTCGTTCCGTGTCCGCCGATAAACTTCGTTGCGGAATGGAGTACGATGTCGGCGCCGCTTTCGATCGGCCGGCATAAGTACGGGGTGGCAAACGTGTTGTCGACCGCCAGCGGAACCCCGGCGTCGTGGCAAACGCGGGCAAGGCCGGCGATGTCGGCCACTTTGCCCGACGGGTTGGCCACCGTCTCGACCAACAGCAAGCGGGTATTGGGGCGGATTGCCGCCCGCACGGCCCCGAGGTCGTCGACCGATACGAAGGTCGTTTCGATGCCCATCCGCTTAACCGTCACGGTCAGTTGGGTGATCGTGCCGCCGTAGACGTTCTGCGAACAGACCAAATGGTCGCCGGCCTGCGCGACCGCGAGAACGGTGCAAAGCTGCGCCGCCAAGCCGCTCGAAAACGCGATCGCCCCGAGGCCGCCTTCAAGACTCGCCATACGCTCCTCGAAGGCCGCCACCGTCGGATTGCTGATGCGGCTGTAGATGTGACCGTAGCCGCGCAGCGCGAAGAGTTCTGCCGCCTGCTCGGCCGAATCGAAGACGTAGGCGGCCGTTTGAAAGATCGGTGCGGCACGCGAGCCGGTAACGGGCTCCGGCGGCGTCCCCGCGTGGATGGCGCGGGTGGCAAAGCCGAACTGCCTGTCCTGCATGACTCCGGTGCTTCGCCGGATAACGGTTCTCCTCATGGGAATGACGCTTACCGAGAAGATCCTGGCGCGGCATGCGGGTCTCGATCGCGTGGAACCGGGTGCCATCATCAACGCCAAAGTCGACCTGGTGCTCGCGAACGAACTGTCGGCGGCCGTGGCGATCGCGGTCATGCGCGGCATAAAGGGAGCCGATCGGGTCTTCGACCGCGAGAAGATCGCGCTGGTCGAGGATCACTTCGTTCCGGCTAAGGACGCGCAATCTGCCAAGCTCGCCAAACTGATGAAAGACTTTGCGACGGAGCAGCAGATCACGAACTTTTTCGACGTCGGGCGCGGCGGCATCGAACACGTCGTGCTGCCCGAAGAGGGCTTGATCGCGCCGGGAGAACTCATCGTCGGCGGCGACTCGCACACGTGCACGTACGGGGCTTTCGGGGCGTTCGCGACGGGCATGGGCTCGACCGACATCGCGGCGGCGTTCGTGCTCGGCGAAGTGTGGTTGAAGGTACCCGCCACGATCAAAATCGTGTACGACGGCAAGCTCGGGCCGATGGTCTTTGCCAAAGACGTCATGCTGCGCACCGTCGGAGAACTCGGCATCGACGGCGCCACCTATCGCGCGATCGAGTATCACGGCTCGACGATGGCCGACCTGTCGATCACCGGGCGGATAACGATGGCGAACATGGCGATCGAAGCGGGCGCAAAGAACGGGATCTTTCACGCCGACGCAAAAACGCGCGCGTACGTCACCGAGCGAACGGACCGGCCGTTCGTGGTCGAATCGTCCGATCCGGATGCGGTTTACGAACGCGTTCTGCACATCGACGTCGACGCGCTGGAGCCGCAGGTAGCCTGCCCGCATACGCCCGACAACGTTCATCCGATTTCGGAAGTCGCGGCCGACGACATCGCCGTGGATCAGGTTTTCATCGGCTCCTGCACCAACGGGTACATCGAAGATCTGCGCGTCGTCGCGAAGATTCTCGAAGGCAAGCGGATCGCGCCCTCCCTGCGCGTGATCGTCAATCCCGGCAGCCAGAAAGTCTGGATGCAGGCCGCGCAAGAGGGCGTTTTAACGACGCTCGCGGCGGCCGGCTGCGCCGTCAATACGCCCGGTTGCGGCGCGTGCTTCGGCGGACACATGGGGACGCTCGGCGACGGCGAGCGCGCCGTATCGACGACCAACCGCAACTACGTCGGGCGCATGGGCTCGCCGAAAGCCGAAGTCTACCTCGCATCGCCGGCAACCTGTGCGGCTTCGGCGTTAACCGGAAAGATCACCGATCCGCGGGTCCTCGAGCTCGCGAACGCTTAGCCGCCGTAAGGAAAGATCGCAAGATGGAGTCGAAACTGCGCGGGCACGCGCACAAGTACGGGAAAAACGTCGACACCGACGTGATCATTCCCGGAAAATACTGCAACATCGTCGACCAAGCCGAACTGGGAAAGCACGCGCTCGAAGGTCTCGATCCCGAATACGCGACGCGCATGCAGCCGGGCGATATTATCGTCGCCGACCGCAACTTCGGCTGCGGGTCCAGCCGCGAGGTCGCGCCGATCGCGATCAAGGGTTCGGGCACGTCGGCGGTGATCGCCAAGAGCTTCGCGCGAATCTTCTATCGCAACGCGCTGAACATCGGTTTGCCGATCTTCGAATCCGCGGAAGCGGTCGACGGGATCGAAAGCGGCGACGAGATCGAAGTCGAGCCGGCGAGCGGCTTGGTGCGTAACGTCACCAAGGGAACGACTTATCGGGCGGCCGAATTTCCGCCGTTCATGCGTGCACTCATCGACGCGGGCGGGCTGGTACCGTACGTCGAGGCGCGCCTCGCCGGGCAGGGCTGAGCCCGAAGCCGGCGCTACTCGCGGTCAACCGGCTCGTTCGACGGCGGCTGCGCGAGGAAATACCGCCGCCCCAGCTTTGAAGGGATCGTCTGATACGATCGCGGCTTTTGCTTGAAGTCGAACATGTTGACGATCGACCTCGCGCGGACGTCGGTCGTGCCCATCGATCCAAGGGCGAACGTATTCTCGACGAACTTCATGATGCTGCCGAACTCGTACTGGGTGTGGACGATCTCACCTTTGGGAACGTACGGCGAGACGACGATCAGCGGAACGCGAAATCCCAGGCCGCCCGCGTCGTCGAAAAACGGCGGCGGTTCGTGGTCGAAGTAGCCGCCCCAATCGTCCCACAGCACGACGATCGCGGTCGTCTTCCAATACGGGCTCTCGCCGATGGCGTTGACTACGGATGCGACCCATGCGGGGCCGTTGTCGGGGCTTCCCGGCCCGCCGGCATGGTCTGAGTTATTCTGTTGAGGAACTACCCACGAGAGCGCTGCGAGCTTGCCGTTTTGGATGTCCGCGAGGACGTTGGTTTCGGGCATCGAGACGTTCGTTGCCCACTCCGGGCCATGGTAGACGGCATCCTGCGCGGCAAACGCGTTCCAAAGGGCGCCGTTGGTCGGGCTGCCGCTCTTGTAGAGCGGCGCGTAATACTTCCACGAAACCTTCTTTGCGTCCAACAAGTCGCGTAAGGTCGGCGTTGGATAGGTCAGGCACGGGAACGGACCCTTGTAGCGCAAGTACTGCCCGGCCGTCGTCAGCAGAGAGGTGCGCGTCGCCGGATGATGCTTGGGCGCGTTGCAGCCCCAGTCACTGAAGTTGTTCGGGTAGTCGATGAGACTGTCGGTCGAGTCGATGGCGGTGCCGCCGGCGATCAGGTCTTGATGGGCCGTGAAACTCCCGCTTCCTTGGGTTTGGAATAAGTGGTCGGCGAGACCGTATTGTTGGGCCAACGTCCAATACGATTTGATATCGGCCGGGTCAACGTACTGATACGGGTACGTTCCAGCCGGGTTCTGCCCGTTAATGCCCTCTAGGTTAAAGCCGTCCATGACGCACGACGTCTTCGGATACGTATCCCGGCCGTCGCACGCGTAATTATACGCCGACGAGGCGTGATTGATGTCGTACCCGCCGGCGAGCGGCTGTTTCTTCAGCGTAATGTTGGTTTTGACGTACTTGCTGCCGACTTTTTTTAAGTAGTAGCCCGACGTCGCGCCGTCCGCCCCCGGAAACGTGGCGAAGAGATTGTCAAAACTGCGGTTCTCTTGGACGATCAGCACGACGTGCTGGATGCGATTGCTCGCGAAAAAACGGGTCGCGGAAAGCGACGTTGCCCGCCCCGGCGGGAGCGAGCCCGAACCGGACGCACTGCATCCAGCCACGAGCGCGAGCGCTAACGGCAGAAAGGATGAATGCCACGATTTCACGACGCGTGCGCGGCTATGGCGGTCCGTAGCCTCCTCCGCCGCCGGCACCGCCCAATCCGCCGGGCGACGCGTTGAGGTTATCGATCCATTTTTCTTTGGGCCGGTAGGCGGCCGTGAACGGCACCTGTTCGCTGCCGGTCGTGAACATGCCGATCATGTCGGTCGTACCGTCGAGCCGGCCTTCCAAGAGGAGCGACGTGCCGTCGGGCATCGACACGACCAGCCGGACCGTCTCACCGTCGACCGATCCCGCCAGCGGAAACCGCTTTCCGGCGTTGTCGAGAAACGTGCCCGTGACCGTCGTGCCGGTCTGCGCGATCCTAAAGTGCGCGTAATCGGTCTTGCTGCCGCGCTGAATCTGGACTTCCCATACCCCTTCGATCCCCTTGCGCGCGTCCGGCGGAGGACTCGGCGTGCCGGATTGGGCCGGCCTCGGCGTTGCCATACCGGGGAAGCCGTACCCCGAGGGCATCGGGATCGGCGTCGAGACCGTCTCGGGTGGGGGCGAGGCTTGATCCGGCGACGGCGTGGCCGGCTGCGAAAGCGGAGGCGGCGTTGGCGGAGGAGTGGCGGCCGCCGAGACGGCAGCCGAACCCGCACCCGCGAAAAGCCCGGCCAATACGAAGAGGCCGGCGCCGGCGAGGAAAGCCAGTGGGGTTGTCGGTTTCACGCTCGCATTTTAGGGCGCGAAAACGGCGCCACCTCCCGTGCAACCGGTAAGCCGCCCGGAAGGAAGACCCTCTTGTCCGCTCTGATATAATGCAAAAGCTGTGAAAGAGAAGATCCATCCCAAGTGGTACCCCGAGGCGCGCGTGCACTGCGCGTGCGGAAACACGTTTACCACCGGCTCCACGCTGGCCGAGATCGGCGTCGAGATTTGTGCGGCCTGCCATCCGCTGTTTACCGGTCAGCAGAAGCTGATCGACACGGCGGGCCGGGTCGACAAGTTCAACCAGCGGGCAGCCGCCGCCAAGAAAAAGCAGGAAGAAGCGGCGGCTCGCCGCGCCACGCGGGACGCCCGAAAAGCCGCCGCCGAGGCATAACGCCGCACCCGAGCTACGAAGGCGAGCCGCGACCGCGGCTCGCCTTCGCGTTCTCTCGAATGAAGATTGAACTCATGCCATGACGTCGAGCTTGTTCGAACGTTTGGACGCGATGCTGCGGAGATTCGACGAAATCGAAGCGGAACTGGCCAACTCCGCCGGCACCTTCGACCAGTCGCGCTATACGGCTCTAGTCAAGGAACGGGCAAGGCTCGAGCTCCCGGTCGAAACCTTTCGCCGCCTTCGACGCACGCAGCGGGAGATCGCGCAAAGCCAAGAACTGGCCCGCGAGAGCGAACCCGGCCTGCGCGAGCTGGCCGAAGAAGAAGTCGAACGTCCTGCGCGGGCGCGAGCGCGAGCTGGAAGAACGGCTGCAGGGGCTGATGCTTCCGCGCGACCCCAACGACGACAAAGACGTGTTCGTCGAAATCCGGGCCGGTGCGGGCGGAGACGAAGCCGGCATTTTCGCGGGCGATCTCGCGCGCTCGTACATGCGCTTTGCGGAGTCGCTCGGCATGACCGTCGAACTCGCGTCGGAAAACGTCAGCGACGCCGGCGGCTACCGCGAGATCGTGTTCGGGATTCGGGGCGGCGAAGGTCCGTACCGGCACTTCAAGCATGAATCGGGCGTGCACCGCGTGCAGCGCGTCCCGGCAACCGAAGCGCAAGGTCGAATTCACACGAGTACCGCGACCGTCGCGGTGCTGCCGCAGGTCGAAGAGGACGACGCGGAAGTGGAGATTCGATCGTCGGACTTGCACGTCGACACCTACAAGTCGTCCGGCGCCGGCGGCCAGTACGTCAACAAGACGGAATCCGCGATTCGGATCACGCATCTTCCGTCCGGAATCATCGTGGCGTCGCAGCAGGAACGTTCGCAGACGCAAAACCGCGAAAAAGCGATGCGGATGCTGCGGGCGATGCTGCACGATCGCAAGCGGCGCGAGCAGGAGGAGGCGGTGGGCTCGATGCGGCGCTCGCAAGTCGGCACGGGCGATCGATCCGAAAAAATTCGAACGTACAACTTTCCGCAAGACCGCGTGACCGACCATCGGATCAACCGCAGCTTCGGCAACATCCGTGCGATCATGGATGGGGATCTCGTGCAAATCGTCAACGGGCTGCTGGCGGACGAACGCGCGCGCCTGCTGGCCGGCGAGTCCGCCACCGCCTGACTCGACGACGACGTGACGGTTGGGCGAGCGCTGGCCAACGGCATCGAGGTCTTGTGCGCCAGCGACTCGGCGCGGGCCGATGCGCTCTTGCTGCTGGCCCGCGCCTTGGGCTGCCGGCGCGAATGGATTCTGGCGCACGACGATGCCCCGATGACCGGCTCCGCCGCGCAGCGTTTTCTCGAACTGTGCGCCGTGCGGAGCGAGGGCCGGCCGATCGCGTACGTTCTAGGCGAAGCGGGGTTCTACGGACGTACGTTTGCGATCGACGATCGCGTCCTCGTACCGCGTCCCGAAACGGAGTGTCTGGTGGACGCGGCGCTGAGATTTCTGAAGCGGTCCGGGCGCTCGTCGCCGGCCCTGCTCGACGTGGGTTGCGGCTCGGGCGCGATCGCCTGCACGCTGGCCGCCGAAATTCCGGATGCCGCCGTCCTGGGGACCGACGATTCGCAGGCGGCGGTGGAGGTGGCCGCCGAGAACGCGCGCCGGCTCGACGTTGCGTCGCGCTGCGCTTTTGAGTGCGGCGACCTGGCGGCGCCCGCGGCCGGGCGGCGCTTTGACGTCGTGCTCGCGAACCTCCCGTACGTTCCTACGAGCCGGGTTGAAAGGAAGCCCCATCCCCTCGGGTTCGAACCCCGGAGGGCACTCGACGGCGGGCGCGACGGATTGGACGTCTATCGCCGGTTTCTCCCCGCCGCCCCCGCGCTGCTCGAACCCGGTGGGCTCCTGCTGCTCGAAGCGGCGCCGCCGCAAATGGACGGACTCCTCGATCTCGTGGGCGCGGCCTTCCCGGGGTCGCGGATCGCGGTCGGCGACGATCTGAGCGGCCTCGCCCGCTACGTCGAGCTGGAAACGGCCTCGGGGCTCGCATAAGGGTTTTCGGGCGGCCGGTAAGAACGTTATCGTTCCGAGATGGCGAAGTACATTTTCTTCACCGGCGGCGTCGTGAGTTCTCTCGGCAAGGGCATAACCGCCGCCTCCCTCGGACGACTCCTCAAGGCTCGCGGAATCAGCGTTTCGATTCAGAAGCTGGATCCGTATATCAACGTGGACGCCGGCACGATGAACCCCTATCAGCACGGGGAAGTTTTCGTGACCGAAGACGGCGCGGAGACCGATCTGGACCTGGGGCACTACGAGCGTTTCATCGATGAAAATCTGCAACGCGCCAACAACGTAACGACCGGACAAGTCTACAATTCGGTGATCGAAAAGGAACGCCGTGGGGACTATCTCGGCGCGACCGTTCAGGTCATTCCTCACATCACCAACGAGATCAAAGCCCACATCAAGCGCGTTGCGGAGACGGGGCGCGCCGACGTGTGCATCGTCGAAGTCGGCGGTACCGTCGGCGACATCGAGTCGCTGCCGTTCCTGGAAGCCATTCGGCAGATGCGGTACGACGCGGGCGAAGAAAACGTGATGTACGCACACCTCACGCTGGTCCCGCACCTCGGCGCGGCCGACGAACTCAAAACGAAACCGACGCAGCATTCGGTTCGGGAGTTGCGCGGCATCGGCATCTCGCCCGATGCGATCGTTTGCCGGACGCCGTCCTCCGCGCCGATGCCGGTCGAACTGAAAGAAAAAATCGCGTTGTTCTGCGACGTTCCGCCCAGCGCGGTCGTTCAGAACAGCGACGCCGCCTCGATTTACCAAGTACCGCTGAACCTCGAAATCGAGGGGCTGGCTCAGGCTGCGGTTCGTAAACTCAACTTGCCGACCGTGGCACCGCAACTCGACGAATGGGCGGCGATCGCCCAGCGAATGCTGCACCCGCGCCGGCGCGTGACCGTCGCGCTCGTCGGCAAATACGTCGAACTGAAGGACGCGTATATTTCGATCATCGAGGCGCTCTATCACTCGGGAGCCTTCCACAACGCGGCCGTCGACATCAAACGAGTCGATTCGGAACTCATCGAAAAGGAAGATCTCGATCCTTTGCGGGGCGCCCACGGGATCCTCGTCGCTCCCGGGTTCGGCGCCCGCGGGGTAAAGGGGAAGCTGCGCGCGATTCAATACGCTCGCGAACGCCGAATTCCGTTCTTGGGGATTTGCTACGGAATGCAGCTTGCGTGCATCGAGTTTGCCCGCAACGTTTGCGGACTGCCCGACGCAATGACCAGCGAAGTCAACGAAACGGCCGCCGATCCGGTGATCGACTTCATGCCGGATCAGCGCAATCTCGAGATGTACGGCGGCACGATGCGCCTGGGAACGTACTCGTGCAGGCTGGAACCCGATAGCCGGGCCGCGCGTGCGTACGGGGAACTGGAGATCAGCGAGCGCCATCGCCACCGGTACGAGTTCAACAATCGTTACCGGCCGATCTTCGAAGAGCACGGCATGCGGTTTACCGGACACCACACGATCGATAAAACGCGCCTGGTCGAAGTGATCGAGTTGCCGCCCGACGAGCATCCGTGGTTCGTCGGAACGCAAGCGCATCCGGAGTTCAAGTCGCGACCGAACCGGCCGTCGCCGCTGTACCGGGATTTCATCGGCGCCGCGCTGGACCACGAGGAGCTGACCCAGAACGTCGCCCCCGCTTCCGCGCAGTGGGCGGCGGCGTCGGGCTCCCTAGCCCGAGGCGACTGAAGGCGGGAACACCTGAATCCGGCGGCCGTAACCGCGGTCATCCTAACGCGGGATGAGGAACGCAACCTCCCGCGCGCCCTGACGAGCCTGCCGCGCGGGATGCGCGTCCTCGTCGTCGACGCGCTCTCGGCCGACCATACGGTGGCATTTGCGGCGAGCGCCGGCGCCGAGGTCGTGGAGCGCGAATGGACGGACTTCGTCGATGCGCGCCGCTTCGCGTTGTCATGCGTGCGGACTCCGTGGGTACTGATGATCGACGCCGACGAGGCCCTCGACGACGTGCTCCGCGAGGCGATCGTCCACGCGCCCGAAGACGTCGATGGTTATCGCGTGCGCCGGACCACCTATTTTTGCGGCCGCCCGCTGCGTCAGTGGCGTAACGAGCCGCTCCTGCGTTTGTTCCGCGTCGGACGCGGGGTTCTGCAGGCGCATCCGGCTGCCGGGGGCCGCGCCGCGCTGCACGAAAGTTGGACGTGCGACGGAACGATCGGCGACCTCACGGGCACGCTCCTGCACTTTTCGTACCCGGACCATGCGTCGTATCGCGCAAAGTACGAGCGCTACACCGACGCCGAGTCCGAAGGCGTCGAAGTTACGCCCGGCGGCCTCGCCGGAGCGTGGGCCAAGGGGCTGTTTTTGCAACTGCCGCGGCTGCTTTTCGTCAAGGGCGCCGTGCTGGACGGTCCGCGCGGGATCTACGTCGCGTACAAGTCGGCGACGTATCCGGCGGTCGTGGCGTGGAAAGCCCGCAAAGCGTGACGCCGGCGCGGATCGGTCTGGACGCACGCCTGACCGATCAGCTCTCGGTCGGGATGAAAACGTACGTAACGCAACTCACGGACCGGCTTCCGCGGGTGGCGCCGGAGTATGCGTATACGGCGTTTGCGGCCGGTGCGAACTTCGGATGGGACGAACAAGTCCGGCTGCCGATCGCGATCGCCCGCGCGCGCCTGGATCTCGTACATTTCCTTTCGCTCTACGTTCCGCTGGTTTCGCCGGTCGCGTCGGTCGTCACGATACACGACCTCATCCATCTTTGCTTTCCGCAGTATTTCAAGCCGAAGGTGCGACCGTACTATCAAACGGTCGTGCGGCTTGCGTGTGCGCGCGCGAAACGCGTCATCACCGACGACGAGCGAACCGTCAAAGATCTCGAACGCTTCCTAGGCGTCGAGCCGGCGAAGGTTCGGGTGGTTCCGCTGGGCGTCGGCGAAGAGTTTCTCATCGGCGCCGGCGCCGGCGTGCGGCCTTCCGGACCGCGCCCGTACGTGCTTTACGTTGGAAATCATCGCCGCCATAAGTCCTTGGCCACGCTGTTCGACGCCTGGTCGGCGTTCGCGCACGACCGCGCCGTGGATCTGTACGTAACCGGTCCCGACGACTTCGACGGCGAGCTGCAGCGTAGGCGCACCGCCGCGGGCGAGATCGTCGCGCTCGGGGAAATTTCCAAGGAGCAGCTGGCCGCGTACTATGCCGGCGCGCTCGCGCTGGTCCAACCGGCCTTGCGTGAGGGATTTGGCCTGCCGATGCTCGAGGCGATGGCATCGGGCTGCCCGGTGGCGGCTTGCGAGGATGCCGTGCCGCGCGTGCTCGAGCCGGCGGCGTTGACGTTCGCTGCCGGCGACGCCGGCGCTTTGCGGGCCGTGCTCGAGAATCTGCTCGGCGACGAGGGTCTGCGCACGCGTTGCGTCAAGTTAGGCTTCGAGATCGCGCGCTCGCTGACGTGGGATCGCTGCGCGCGTGCGACCGCCGACGTCTATCGGGAGGTGCTGGAGGAAGCGTGTTAACGATCGTGGCGTTTTTGGTTGCGTCCGCCGGGTCGCCCGCAGCTCGAACGCCGGCGGCGCAAGCCGCGAAGGGCGCGATTACGATCGTGATCAACGGCGAAAAACTGCCCATCGATCCGTCCCCGCGCGTCGATAAAGGACTGCTCTTCGTTCCGGTCAGGCGAACGCTCGATGCGCTAGGGCTGCCGTTCGATCGGTCGGGAAATCGGGTGACCACGCAAGTCGGCTCGAAAACAGTCGTCCTGACGGTCGGCAGCCGTTTCGCACAGGTCGACGGCGGCCGCGTGGAACTCGACGCACCGACCTTGGAGATTGCGAGTACGCTCTACGCGCCGCTGCGCTTCCTGACCGACGTGCTCGGAGCGCAAGCGCGCTACGACCCGCGCACGAAAACGGTTACGATCGTCGCGCAGCTCATCGGACGGTCCGGCGGCGGCCTGGAGTCGACCGGCTCGGGCTATGCGCGGGCCGGGACGGTGGCGGCCGTTGAACATCCTGTCCGATCCTCCGACGCTGACGATCGGTTACGACAGCGGGCCGAAAACGATTCCGATCGCGCCCAATGCGGTCATCGACGTGCAAGACGTCAACGCGGACGTCACGATGCCGGGCGAACTCGGAGACATTCGGCCGGGGGACTTCGCCCGGGTGGAAATGCGCAAAGACGGGCGCGTCGAGCGCATCGTCGACGAATTCGGCTCGCGCAACGGACGAATCGTTGCGGTCGCGGGGAACCAGTTCGTACTCGACAGCGGACAGGTCGTCATGGGCGGCCGCAGTACGGAGGTTTCGCTCAATGCGAAGGGCGTGGGATTCGTCGACCTTCGCCCCGGAGACGTGGTAACGGTCCGCTACAACGTCGAGACCAACGAAGTGCGCGAAGTTCTGGCGAATCGCCAGACCGGGAACGCCGGAACGCCGGCTCAGGGCGGTGTCGAAGTCAGCGCCGACGTGAGTGGCTCGCTGCGGGCCGGCGACGTCATTCACGTGACGCTGCGCGGGCCTTCCGGCGGTTCGGCAACCTTCGACATCGGTTCGTACGTAACGAACCTGGCGATGCACGAGACATCGAGCGGGGTGTATGCCGGGAGCTATCAAATTCCGCGCGGAGCGAACTTCGACCAGGCACCGATCGTCGGCCACCTAACCGGTCCGGGCGCGAGCGTCGTCCAGGTACAGGCGACGCAGACGATTTCCGCGTCGGGCATCCCGCCAGGGATCGTCGACTTCGCGCCGGACACCGGCGCGGTCGTGAACAACGACCGGCCGGCCATCTACGCGACCTTCGCATCCGACGGACTTCCGGTCAATCCATCGAGCGCGACGATTTCGGTCAACGGACGCGACGTTACCGGAGATTGCGTTCGCACGCCGCAGTTCATCCAGTACGTCCCGCCCTTTCCCTATCCCGACGGACCGGTTCGCGTAACGGTACGCGTTTCGGACGGAGCGGGAAATACGACGACGAAAAGCTGGACGTTCGCGATCAAGACGCGCTAACGTCCGCGCTCGAGGGGAAAGCTCGTGGAAAATGACTGTGTATTCTGTAAGATCGCGGCTGGTGAAATTCCCGCAAAAGTTGCGTACCGGGACGACGACTTCGTCGCCATCGAAGACCTCAACCCGCAAGCTCCAACCCACTTACTCGTGCTGCCCGTTGCGCATCATCGCGATTGCGGCGATCTCGTCGACGCGGAGGACGCAAGGCTCACTCACGGGCTCATGCGCGTCGCGGTCGAGTTGGGCCGCCGCGCGGGGGGTGAAAACGGATTCCGGCTGGTCGCCAACACAGGCCGCGACGGCGGTCAGACGGTCGACCATCTGCATCTCCACGTGCTGGCCGGACGGCCTATGCGCTGGCCGCCCGGATAGCATCGGTCGCCCGGCCGGCATTTGACGCTGGCAGACTCGTATGTTACCGTAGGTGGTCGAAGACCCTGTGGGGTCTAATTTTTCGTGCGCCCGCTGCGGCCACGTCGAGAGGGGGGTGTTTTACAGAATGGAAGTCCGCGTTGCTCCGGGCGAATCGATCGAGAGCGCGCTGCGCCGCTTCAAGAAGGCCACCCAAAAGGCGGGGATCTTAGCGGAGGCGCGCAAGCACGAGCATTACGAGAAGCCCAGCGTCCGCCGGAAGAAGAAATCGGCGGCGGCGCGCAAACGCCGTAGCTAATGGCTGCGCTCCCTCTTCGCGCCTCGTTTTCGAACCCTACAGGCTCCTAGTTCATGGGGACCCTGCGAGACCGGATCGCGACCGACGTAAAAGAAGCGATGAGAGCGCGCGATCAGCTGCGCCTCGACACGCTGCGGTCGGCGCTTTCCGGTTTCGTCTATAAGCGCACCGAGGCGGGCCAAGAGCTTTCCGACGCTGACGAAGTGGACGTCGTTCGGCGCTTGGTTAAGCAGCGCGGCGATTCGCTCGGAGAGTTCGAGAAGGCCGGACGAACCGATTTGGCCGACCGCGAACGTGCCGAACGCGAGATCCTGCAGGCGTACTTGCCGGTGCAGAAATCGCCCGACGAGATCCGGCAAGCCGTTCGAACGGTTCTGGCCGAACTCGCCCCCGCGACGCTCAATCAGGGGGCCGTCATGAAGGCGGTCATGCCCCGGCTGCGAGGGCTGGCCGACGGGAACCTGGTCCGCCAGATCGTCGCTGAGGAGCTGACTCCGTAGCCCGCGCTGCGTGACCTTTCCCCGCGCAACCTTTCTCACGCGCTTGGGTAGCTAGAGGCATGAAGGCTCTGCAAGTCCGGTCCTGGATTTCGCTCGGATTCGTATTGCTTGGAGTCGGTGGATTTTTCGTGGCGCCGGCGGCGGCGGTGACGAGCGGCGAGGTCGTCGTCATCCCGATTCAGGGGACGGTCGACGACGGGATGGCCCACCTGGTCGAGCGTTCCGTGCAACAAGCCAACGACGACCGCGCGGCGGCCATCGTGCTCGACGTCAATAGCCCGGGCGGCTTGGTCGATTCGGCATTTCGCATTCGCGACGCCCTGTTTTCCGCCCGCGAGCCGGTGATCGCGTACGTCGACGGCCGCGCCTACTCGGCCGCGGCTCTGATCTCGTTGGCGGCGAACCGGATTCTGATGAAGCCGGGTTCGTCGATCGGCGCGGCCGAGCCGATTCCTTCGACGGTGAAGATGGTGTCGGCGCTGCGGGGCGAGTTCGAGTCGACCGCGTTGCGCAACCACCGCTCCGCCCAAGTCGCGGGCGCCATGGTCGATAAGGACGTGGATCTGCCCGCGTACAAACGCAGCGGCGCGATTCTTACGCTCAACACCGAAGACGCGGTTCGCGCTCGAATTGCGGACGCGACCGCGGCGTCGCTCGACTCGGCGCTCGCGCAGTCGAACCTCCAGGGATCCGCACAAAGTGTTGAGGGATACACGTGGGGCGAGCAGCTGGCGCGGTTCGCGACCAGCCCGCAAGTCAGCGCGCTGCTGCTGACCCTCGGAATGCTGGGCCTGCTGATCGAAATGCAGACGCTGCACGGCATCGCCGGCGTGGTCGGGGTTGGCGCGCTCGCGCTGTTCTTCGGGACGCACGTCTATGCCGGCTTCTCGAACGGCCTGGTGCTCGTGCTGGCGGTCGTCGGGATCTTGGGAATCCTGTGGGAGCTGCACGTCGTGCCCGGTCACGGCGTGCCGGGCGTGATCGGTACGATTTGCTTGCTGCTGGCGGTGCTGTTTGCTTTCGGATTGCCGTTCTTCTTCGTCGCGATCGAGACGATTGCGACCTCGATCGTGCTGACGGTCATCTGTTTCACGCTGGTCGCGCGCAAGATCCCCGAGAACGCCTGGGCGCGGCGGCTGGCACTGGGGGCGGCGCAAGGATCGGACTACGTTACCAGCTCCGACCAGAGCGATCTAAACGGTCGCACGGGAACCGCGGCATCATATCTTCGTCCCGCGGGAATTGCGGCGATCGACGGACGTCGCGTCGACGTACTCACCGCCGGAGAGTTCATCCCGCAGGGAACCCCCGTCCGGGTCGTGCGGGTCGAAGGCGCCCGCGTCTTCGTGGAAGCCGTAAGCCTGCCAAGCTACCAGTGAGGAGTTCGTTGTGATTGCAGTTAGTGCGGCGATCATTATCGTCGTCGCGGTCGTCCTATTCTTTATGTTCCTGTATTACTTTCCGATCGGCTTGTGGATTCGCACGATTGCCGCCGGCGTGCCGCTGGGAATCATCGCACTGGTGCGGATGCGGCTGATCGGCATTCCGCCAAGCGTCATCGTGACGAACTACGTCCGGGCGCGCAAGGCCGGACTCGATTTAACGGTCGATCAGATGCAGTCGCACTATCTCGCTGGCGGCAACGTTGAGAACGTGACGCTCGCCATGATCGCCGCGCAGCGCGCGCAGATTCCGCTTCTGTGGCAGCGGGCGGCGGCGATCGACCTCGCCGGGCGCAACGTGCTGGAAGCGCTCCAGACGTCGGTCAATCCGAAGGTCATCGAAACGCCCATCTTCCAAGGGGTCGCGCAAAACGGCATCCAGCTCAACGTCAAGGCGCGGATCACGGTTCGCAGCGACTTGGACCGGTACGTCGGCGGCGCCGGGGAACCGACGATCGTCGCCCGCGTGGGCGAAGGCGTGGTCTCGGCGGTCGGTGCCGCGGTCGACCACAAAGAAGTCTTGGAGTATCCGGACCGAATCAGCAAGGCCGTTCTAGCGAAGGGATTGGACGCCGGAACCGCATTCGAAATCGTGTCGATCGACATTGCCGACGTCGACGTCGGCAAGAACATCGGCGCCGAACTGCAGACCAGCCAGGCGGAGGCCGACCGGCGAATCGCGCAGGCCAAAGCCGCGGAACGGCAATACGCCGCGATGGCGGCCGAGCAAGAACAAAAGGCCGAGACGCAGGCGATGCGCGCCAAGGTGGTCGAGGCGGAAGCCTCGATCCCGCAGGCAATCGCCGAAGCGTTTCGCAGCGGCCACCTCGGGGTCATGGATTATTACCGCCTCAAAAACATTCAGGCGGACACCGACATGCGTTCGTCGATCGGCGGAAGCACCGAAGGCGGCGAACCAACCCCGCCGTCCGCACCTTCGGGTCCGTTGCCGAAATGAAGAACCGCGCCTAGCCGATGCGCGACATCGGTGCGTTGCTTTGGGTCGTCATCGTCATCGCGGGCGTGATCTCGAGCATCGTCTCGAACGCGCGCAAGCAAGCGGCGCGGTCGCAGCCCGTTCCACGCAGCCCGCAGCCTCGGCCTCAGCCGCCTCCATCTTCCCCGCCGCCACGGCCGCAACGACCGCAGCCCGCGACGGGTCCGCCCGTTCCGCCTGCCGCGCCGCGGCCGCCCGCGGCAAGCACACCGCACGAGGACGCTCTCCGGGTGGGTGCGCCCCGCTCGCGCGCCCGGACGTCGCTGTTCGCAAACCGCGCCGCCGTCGTGCGAGCGGTCGTTGCCGCCGAGGTCTTGGGAAAGCCTCGCGCGCTGCGCGACGAATACTGAAGGATTGAGCGTAGAACGATCCGTTGACCTTCGCGATCTCTCCGATCGCGTGCGCCTGTTCGGAGAGTACGACCGGAACCTGACGGCCATCGAAAAGAGCGTGGGCGTGTCGGTTCATGCCGAATCCGACCGCTTGCTCCTCGCGGGAGCCCCCGCGGACGTCGATCGCGCCGAGCGCCTGGTCAAAGCGGTGCTGGAGGCCGCGGTCGGCGGCGCGCACGTTACGCCCGACGACGTCGCTCTGGCGCTTGCCGACCTCGCCAAGCGTAACGGGAGCCCGGCGCTTCCGAAGACGTTGCTGCGGACGCAGCGCGGCGCCGAAGTCCGTCCCCGCAGCGCCGGCCAGCGAGCCTTCGTGCAAGCCATCGAAGAGCACGCGCTCACGATCGGAATCGGGCCGGCCGGAACCGGGAAGACGTACCTCGCGATCGTCATGGCGGTGCGAGCGCTCAAAAGCCGCGAGGTGGCGCGCGTCATCCTCTCCCGTCCGGCCGTGGAAGCGGGTGAAAACCTCGGGTTTCTTCCCGGCGATTTACGCGAAAAAGTCGACCCGTACATGCGCCCCCTGTTCGACGCACTCAACGAACTGCTGGACGACGGCGTCGTCAACCGCTACATCGACCGCGGGACGCTCGAAGTGGCGCCGCTGGCGTACATGCGCGGCCGCACGCTGTCGGAAGCGTTCGTCATTCTCGACGAAGCTCAGAACGCTACCGCCGATCAACTGAAGATGTTCCTTACGCGGCTGGGCACGGCGTCGAAGATGGTCGTCGTTGGAGACGCGACGCAAATCGATCTGCTGGGCGCCAATCGCAGCGGGCTGCGCGACGCTGCGTCACGCCTGGCGGGGCTGGAGGACGTCGGCGTGGTGGAACTCGAGGAAACCGACGTCGTGCGCCACCCATTGGTCGCCCGCATCATCCGCGCATACGTCCGCTCCGATTTGCCGTGATTTACTACCGCAACGACGTCCGGGGCAGCGGCGTCGACGGTCGCGCCCTCGTCGCCGCAGCGAGGAAGATGCTCGCGGCCATCGGCGAAGCTGATTCGTCGCTTTCGCTCACACTGGTCGACGACGAGGCCATGCGTTCGATCAACCACGAGCATCGCGGGAAAGACGCGGCCACCGACGTTTTGAGCTTTCCGATTTCCGGTGCGCGAGAGAGCGCGGCCGACCCCGCGGCCGCGCCGGAACGGCTGCTGGGCGACGTCGTCATCTCGGTGGAAACGGCGCGCCGGCAAGCCCGCGGCTACGACGCGCCGCTGCAGAACGAACTGTACCGCCTGTTGATTCACGGCGTACTGCACGTCGCCGGCCACGATCACGCGCTGGCCGCCGAGCGGCGCGCGATGGAGGGTGAGGAGCGGCGGCTGGCCGTTGCGATCGGCATGCCGTGGCCGTATGAGGCCGCGCGCTGATGCGTCATCCCGAAGACGAACCAGCAAAACCGGTTCCGCACTACGTTCCGATCGCCCAGAGCAAGTTTTGGCGATCGTTTCATCACGCGTTCGAAGGCATTACCTACGCGACGCGCACGCAGCCGAACATGCGCGTCCACTTCGCGATCGCCGCCATCGTACTGCTGGCGACGCTAGTGTTGCGGCTCGAACGGGTCTACGTCGTCGAGATCGTCATCCTGATCGCTCTCGTGCTCAGTCTCGAACTCGTCAACACTGCCGTCGAATCGATCGTGGATTTGCTCACCGTCGCGCATCATCCGCTCGCAAAGACGGCCAAGGACGCCGCCGCCGGCGCGGTGCTCGTGGCGGCGATGGGCGCGGCGGTTTCGGGCTATTTGATTTTCTATCAGGGCATCATCAGCGGCGGAGGGCGAGTCTTCGAAGCGGTCGCGCAGGTGCCGGCCAATTTGGCGCTGGTCGTGCTGGCGGTGGTCGGGATCGCGACGGTCTTGGCAAAAGCATGGGCGGGGCGCGGTTCGGCGCTCCAGGGCGGCGCCGTGTCGGGACACGCCGCGGTTGCGTTTGCGGTGGCAACCATGCTGGCGTTCTTCTACCAGAAGCCGCTGGCGGCGATCCTGGCGTATTTTGTCGCCTTCCTAGTCGCGCAAAGCCGCGTCGAGGCTCGGATTCATACCGCCTTCGAAACCCTTTGGGGAGCGGTCCTCGGGACGGTGATCGCGCTGGCGATCTACGTTCTGGTCCGACCCCACGTTGTGCTATAATGGCGCCGATTTGAATAGCGACCCGTATCGAAGTAGTCCCGAGGTCTATTGGCTGCACCTGACCATCCTGGGGTTGCTGGTGATCGTGGCGGCCTTTTTCGCGGCCTCCGAGGCGTCCCTCATCTCGATTTCGAAACTGCGCGCCCGCACGATCGCCGAGCAGCGAGTCAAAGGAAACCTCGTCCTCGGGCTGGTCGACGACAAAAACCGCTACCTCACTTCGATCCTGGTCGGGAACACGATCGTGCTGCTCGCCTCCCAGTCGCTGGCGACATATATCGCGATCGAGATGGGCCTGCCGTACGCCGCACTGCTCGCCACGGTCTTCATGACGGTCGTGATGCTGCTGTTCGGGGAAATTATTCCGAAGATGGTCGCAACGTCCGACAACGAGCGCTGGGCGCTGCGCCTAGCGGTCCCGATGCGCGTCGCCGCCTACGTCCTCACGCCGATCGCCCAGACGGTTCTGTTCGTGACCGAACTCCTGCTGCGACCGTTTGGGATAAAGCATGGCAAACAGATCTACGTCACCGAGGAAGACATTCGCACGATCGTCAACGTCGGCGCCGAACAGCGGGTCATCGAAGAAGAAGAACGCGAGCTGATCCACTCCGTCATGGAGTTCGGCGATACGATCGTGCGCGAGGTGATGAAGCCGCGCCCGGAGATGGTGGCGGTGTCGATCGACGATTCACCGCGGCGCGTCCTGGACGTGGTCATCGCCGAGGGGTATTCGAAGCTGCCGGTCTACCAAGAATCGAAGGACGACGTCGTGGGCATCGTTCACGATCGCGAACTCTTGGTCGCGCTGGCAAACGGTTCGCTGGCCCACACGGCGCTGCGGTCGCTGATGCGTCCGGCGCTTCACGTACCCGAAACGAAGAAAATCGCCGAGCTGCTGCGCGAGATGCAGCGGGCGAAGTTTTCGATGGCGATCGTGGTCGACGAGTACGGCGGTACGGCCGGCCTCGTGACGATGGAGGATCTGCTCGAAGAGATCGTCGGCGAGATTCGCGACGAGCACGACGAGGACGAGCAGGAGCCGATCCGGGTGATTTCGGACGAAGAAGCGATCGTGGAAGCGGGCACGAACATCGAAGACGTCAACGCGCGCCTGCTCACGAATATTCCCACCGAAGACTTCGAGACGATCGGCGGCTACACGGTCGGGCTGTTCGGGCGCCTTCCGTCGGAGGGTGAGGAGATCGAGGTGGACGCACACACACGCTTGCGCGTCGACCGCACGCGCGGGCGCCGGATTCTCGCGGTGCGGGTGTACGGCAACGGACGGCTTGGGCCGGAGCAGGAGGCCGCACCTGACGCAACCGCTCCGCGCATATAAAACTCGAGGCATCGTTTTGCGCGCCCGGCAGCTGGGCGAAGCGGACCGGATCGTGACGCTGTTCACGAGCGAACGCGGGAAGCTCGATGCCGTGGCCAAGGGCGTTCGGCGCGCGAAGAGCCACCTGGCGGGCCGGCTGGAGTTCGCCAACGAGTGCGAGTTCGGAATGCACCGCGGACGGTCGCTCGACGTGATCGTCTCGGCAGAGATCCTGCACGCGCCGTGGGCGCGACTCGTTCAACCCGAACGCTATGCGGCGGCGTCGTTGATCGCCGAGTTGATGGACGCGTTCTGCGAGCCGGACCTGGCTATGCCGGAAGCCTACGAGCTGCTCGCGGCCGCGATCGGCGCGGTCGAGCGCGCGCCGGATCCGGGAGCGCTACTCCCGCGCTTCGAACTGCGGTTGCTCGACGTGCTGGGACTGGCGCCTCCGGTCAACCGCTGCGTCCGCTGCGGCGGATCGCTCGGGTCGGGGTCGGCCTGGGTGGACGCACAGGCCGGCGGCTTGGTCGACGAAGGCTGCCGCGAGCGATGGCGGGATCTTCCCGTCCTCGATCCGCTCGATCGCGAAAACTTTCGCGCGCTGGCAACCGGGAAACGCGGCGCTTCGCCGGCGCTGCGCGCCCGCCCGCAAGTGGCCAGCGCCGTCGAAGAACTGCTCGCGCACCACTTGGGACGCCGTCCCAAATCCGGGGCACACCTGTCAGATTTCGTATCGCACTAAGGAGCAGGTAGGTTTGCAGAGGCCCATCATGGCGCTGGACGTCGGCTCGAAACGGATCGGCGTTGCCGTCGCGGATCCGAGCGGGACGTTCGCGTTGCCGATCGCGGCGATCGAGCGAACGAACCTGCCGGCAGACCTCGCCCGCATCATCGAAATCGCCGCGTCGTATCAGGCGGACGACCTCGTCGTGGGCGATCCGATCGCCCTCTCCGGCGAGCGGGGAATCGCCGCGCAAAAGATGGACGCGTTCGTGGAGCGCTTGGCGGCGGTCTTTTCGGGAACGATCCACCGCGAAGACGAACGCATGACGACGGCAGCCGCTACCAAGTCCTTGATTGCCGCGGACGTTTCGCGAAGCCGGCGTAAACGCGCGGTCGACGCGATGGCCGCGGCACTCATCCTCGAGTCGTTCCTGGCGCGCCGGCGCAACGCGGGACCCACCTCGTCGTGAGGCGCGTTGCCCAGGTGGCGGCCGTAGCGGTATTGCTCGGCCTGATAGCGATTGCCGCGGCGAGCGGCTGGTTCTGGTATGCGGTGTATCGCAATCGATCGCTGCCGGCGTCCGAGACCCGCGTGGTCGTGCCGCAGGGGACGACCTTTGCTGCGATCGCGCGTCAACTCGCCGAACTCGGCGTGATCGATAACGTGTTGGCCTTTCGCCTGATGGCGCGGATGCGCGGTCAGGAATCCGAGGTGCGCGCCGGTGAATACCGGTTTGCCGCACACGAGACGCCGGACGAGGTGTTGCGCGCGCTCGTCAGCGGCGGCGCTCAGGTCGCCGTCTGGGTGACGATTCCGGAAGGATTCACCAGCCGCCAGATTGCCGACCGGCTGCAGAATGCGGGCGTCGGCCCGGCGGCGGCATTCGTGCACGCCTTCCTGCACGATTCGATCGTCGTCGCGGGAACGCGAACGCGCAATCTCGAGGGGTTCCTTTTCCCCAGCACCTATTTGATTCCGCTCGGCGCATCCCCGGCTCAGGTGGAAGGGCAGTTGACCGCTGAGTTTCTCAAACGGCTGCCGCGCGACGCCGCCGTTCGGGCGCGAGCCCTGCACGTGACGCTTCCCCAGGCGACGGTGATTGCGTCGCTGGTCGAACGCGAGGCGAAGATCGAACGCGATCGCCCGCTCATCGCCGGCGTGATTTACAATCGCCTCCGTTTGGGAATGCCCTTGGAAGTGGACGCAACCATCGAATACGCGCTTCCAGAACACAAAGCCGCGCTTTCGTTTTCCGACCTCAAAATCGACTCGCCCTTCAACAGCTACGCCCACGCCGGCTTGCCGCCCACGCCGATTGCGAATCCGGGGCTGCCCTCGATGGAAGCGGCCTTGCGGCCGTCGAAGACGGACTTTCTCTACTACGTCTATTGCGGTCGGGGCGGCCATGCGTTCGCCAAAACGTTGCGAGAACACCAAGCCAACGTCGCGCGATGCCTGCAATAGCCTCCGGGCAACCTCGATAAGGAGCAACCAAGATGGCATCCCCAAATGGCGAAGCCCCGCGCGGACCGCTAGAGCTGCGCGAGGTGCTGCAGTTTCGAGCGGACGACGGGTCCGTGCTCGAGTTCGAAGTGCGCGCGATCCTCGAAGATACCGAGAGCGGCGTCTCGTACGCGGTTCTCGAGCGAGAACTGGAGGATCGCGACGAAGGCGAGATCGTCGTTACCGACCTGGAAGGAAATGTGATCGAGGACGAAGAGCTGATCGAGGACATTCTCGAGAACTACACGACGTTCGCTGAAGAAGCCGCCGACGACGGAGGCGCAAAAGCCTAATCCGCATCCTGTTTCTGTCGGCCAGCGTCGGCGTCGGACATCTGTCGGCGGCGAATGCGGTCTGCGCCGCTCTGCGGCGCATCGATCCAAGCGTTCAGACGCACGTCGCCGATTCGTACAAGTATGCCGCTTCGGTCGTTTCGCGCGTGGTTTCGGATGGCTACCTCCAAATGGTCAAGACCATTCCACAGATGTACCGGTACATCTACAACCGGGCCGAGCGCGCGACCGAGGTGGGTCCGTTCCGCACGTGGGCGCACCAGTTCGCAGCGGGAAACCTGCGTTCGCTGCTGGACCGCGAACGGCCCGACGCAGTCGTCTGCACGCACGCGTTTCCGTGCGGCGCGATGGCGGAATACAAACGTCTCTTCGACGACGCTCCTCCGGTCGTCGGAATCGTCACGGATTTTGCCGTGCACGCATTCTGGATTCACGAAACGATCGACGCGTATGCGGTCGCAACCGAGACGGTGCGCGACGTGATGATCGCGCGCGGCATCGCGCCGCAACGGGTGGCGGCGAGCGGCATTCCAGTACGCGCGGAATTCGCGACGCCGAGCGAGTCGCGCGAGTCGCTGCGCGAGCGGCTCGATCTGCCGCGCGACCGTAAGGTCGTGCTGATGATGGGAGGCGGCCTGGGAATCGGACCGCTCGAACGAATGATGCGAACGCTGGAGTCGGTTCGGGTTCCCCTGGCGGCGGTCGTCATCACCGGTCGAAGCGCGCGCAGCGAACGGCGCGTGTTGACCGCGGCGCAAAGTGTCACCTACCCCGTGCGGGCCCTGAGTTTCGTAGATAACGTCTACGACTACATGCACGCCGCCGACGCGTTCGTCACCAAGCCAGGCGGATTGAGCGCAGCCGAGGCCTTGGTCGCGCGGATCCCGATGCTCCTCTGCAAGCCGCTGCCCGGACAGGAGGAGCGGAACGCGCGAATCCTCAGCGAGGCGGGCGCCGCACTCCGCGTTCGCACGGTGGCGGACCTGCCGCACGCGCTCGAGGGGATCCTTAGCGACAAGGGGCAACGCATGCGGATGCTGGACGCCGCAGAGCGCTTTGCGCGCCCGAACGCGGCAGGTGAAGCCGCTACGATGATTGCACGTTTGGCAACGATGCGAAGAGAGGTCGTAGCATGAAGCCATTACCCTCACCTACCAGGTATGCCGCATGGCTCGCGTTCGTCCGAATTCTCACCGGAGTCGCCTGGCTGGCGCACGGCGTTCCGAAGTTCGTCCACAGCGATCGCTTCATGCCGCCGAACGGCGTCATCACCGACTACGTCAATCGCGGGCTGCACGCGACGACCGGAGGCTATCACACGTTTCTGGCCACCATCGTGCAGCCGAACCTTCCGCTTTTCGCCGAACTCGTTCGGTTGGGCGAAGTGCTGGTCGGCGTATCGCTGGTTCTGGGTGCGCTGACGCGACTTGGAGGACTGTTCGGCGTCGTGCTGACGCTCGATTACATCCTCGCTCGCGGGCACGTCGTGTCGTCAGCGACGTTCCAGAGCCCCGACTTCAGCCTGCTGGTGTTGTCGCTGATCAGCTTGCTCTTACCGACTGGCCGCTTTTTGGGGGTGGATGCACTGTTCGCGCGCGCAAAGCGGTCGGCGTCACGGCCGATTCGCGCCGAGTTCGTGCCAGAACCTCCGCTCGAAGGGCCGACCGCCTCCCCCAATCCTTAGGTGCGAGGGAGAAGCCGGCGCTCTCGTGGTATAGTCGTCGCGTCCCGCGGGAGAGATGGCCGAGCGGCTGAAGGCGGCGGTTTGCTAAACCGTTATACGATGTAAAGTCGTATCGAGGGTTCGAATCCCTCTCTCTCCGAAGGGATTGCCCCGGGACCGACGTATTCGGGAAGGTCGCGCGGGGATTCGTCGCGCGGACTCGCGCGGTCGTAGCTCAATTGGATAGAGCAACAGGCTACGAACTTGTAGGTTGGGGGTTCGAGTCCCTCCGACCGCGATCTCCGAAAGAACCACGCCCCACGGCGGGGTTCTTTTCGTTTTATTCCTTTGGAGCGCCATGGACGGCGCGTAACCGGCCGCCAGTGAAGTGAAGCAAACGGTGTGGATGCAGCGCGGAGCCTCGCGGCGTGCGTCGCATCGAACGGCCAAAAGTTTTTTGTTAAAAATGAATGCCCAGACGTATGGCATCGGCATCCGTTATCGTGACGCCAATGAAACGCATAGAGCGAATCCGGCCCTACCCGACACCGCACCAACAATCCACCCTGCGTTTCATGCTCGACGTGACCCGCCAGCTGCATAACGCCTGCTGCAGCAACGGGCGACGCCTACCGCCTGCGCGGTCGTGGCCCCGCGAGCCACGTTCAATACGCCGAACTCACCGCGCTACACCGCGAGGATGCGCGTCGCGGCGGTCTATCGCGAGTGCGAAGACGCGGGGGACTGCATCGCTTGGATCTATCCGTCGCCGGTGTTTTCGGGCGGCTCAAAGGCGGCGAAATCGCCGGGTACCCGCGGTTCAAACCGGCGGCTGGCTGGCACCAGCTGAGCTTCCCACCGGTGACCGCGCGCTGCGACTCGACGAAGGCCAAACGCGGCTGCGCGTTCCGGGCGTCGGATCGGTGAAGCTGCGCTCGATGACCCGCCAAAAAGAAGCAAGCGCTCTCTGTCTCAGATCTTCCGAGCAGGCGGCCGGAGGCCCCTCGCGGGCCACGACCTGCGGCACGGTTGCGCGCGGGAAAGGGTTCTGATAGAGTACGGTGTCGAAACGACTTCCGCGTGAAACCCGTCGAGCGAGGCTCGGTAGCTCAGCGGTAGAGCAGGGGACTCATAAGCCCTTGGTCGGGTGTTCAAATCACCCCCGAGTCAAGTTGAAATCGGTTCGGCCGCCGAAGGAGGCGGCCGACGCCGTTCCCGAGGTAAACAATCCGACATGTCCACCATTCCGTGCGATTTCTGCCCCCATCCGGTCGACCGGGTGCAAATGGAAGAGATCGAGATTTCGCACTACGTTCCGGATAGTTCCGGCGACGATCTCGCGTACGCGCGCACGTATTTCTTCGGCCATCCCGACTGCGTGCGGAAGTTTTACCGGACGCTCGTCGACCATAAACTCGACCTTTTCAAGCACATTCCAAGTGCCGGCCCCGCGCCCGAAGGGCCGCGGTCGTAACCCCCGTGCGCCCGTAGCGTAGCTGGATAACGCACAGCCCTCCGAAGGCTGGGATCGGGGGTTCGAATCCCTCCGGGCGCGCATTCCGAACCATCACGACTGCATGACCGACGAACGTTACATGCGCCGGGCGCTGGCACTGGCCAGTGGTGCCGAGGATTCCGGCGACGTGCCGGTCGGCGCCGTATTGGTCAGCGACACGCTCGTCGTCGAAGCGTGCAACGAAAAAGAATCGCGGGCCGACCCCACCGCGCATGCCGAAATCCTGGCAATCCGAGAGGCGGCTCGCCGCTTGGGAACGTGGCGCCTTTCGAACGCGACGCTCTACGTGACGAAGGAGCCATGCGTCATGTGCGCCGGCGCGATCGTCGCAGCGCGCATCAAACGCCTCGTGTACGGCGCCAACGATCCAAAGGGCGGAGCGGACGGTGGAGCGTTCGACGTCCTCCGCTCGTCGCGCGCAAACCATCGCGTCGCAGTCAACGCCGGCGTATTGCAGACGGAGGCGGCGGCCCAGCTGCAGCAGTTTTTTCGGACGAAACGCGAGGCCGGCGAGGCGGGAGGCATCGAACCGGCCCCGCCGTAATAAGGCCGCTCGCCGGCTCGGAGAGGTGGTCGAGTGGTTGAAGGCACCCGCCTCGAAAGCGGGCGAACGTGATGAGCGTTCCGAGAGTTCGAATCTCTCCCTCTCCGCCATGCAGCGAAAGGCCCGGCCGATGGCCGGGCCGGTTCGTTTAGCGGCTCGCCGGTGACGGCGAGGGGCTGCCGGCGAGACGCGGATCGGGCGCTTGGGCCGGGAATTGGATGTCGCTGAACGTGACGTCGGCCACGACTTTGAAGGTCAGGACCACGGCGTGCTCGGTAGCGGTGAACGTGCCGTGAACGATGATCCAGTGCCCCTCGACGACCTTGTAGTCCAGCGCGATAATCATGTCGTTGCCGCCGGCTACCCGCAGTTCGATGTGGGAGGGCAGGTGCGTCTGCGGATCCTCGACGACGTCGCTCGGATAGAAGCTGCCGTTGGCGCGCGCCGTCGGGTCGACCAACAAGTGGAGTGCGGCCTCGGTCGAATCCGGCGCGTAGCGCGAGTCCCAAAAGCTATTATACGCGACGATCGCGTTGACGCCGGGGTCGGGCTGCGGCGTCGCCAACACGAGCGGCTGTCCGCGCTGAAGGGTGATGTCGACCCGTTTCAGGTTCGCGAAATAGCTGAACTGGAACGCCGAAAGCGGATCGAAGTAGGCCACGATTGGAAACGCCTGGCCGGTGCGGTGACCGCCGTCGGGCAGGTCCTGCATGACCGCAAAGTTGTCGGCAATGCGAACGGCAATCGAACGATTGATGTCTTGGGCGCGGCCCAGCGTCGGCGCGGTCACGTGCGTGTGCTCGACGTAGGTCATATAGACGGGCGGGTGAGCCTGATAGTAGTCGGTCGTCCGATTGATCAGGAGCGCGAAGGCGAGGTCGGGCGGCAGCATCGTCGGACGAGCCTATTCGCGGGCGGGAACGCCGGTACCGCCGACTAACCTTCGCGCCATGGCAGCCGAAGCAACCGAGTCCGCAGTCGAGCGCGTGCGCGCGCTGCGGCGGGCGATTCACCGCCGTCCGGAGCTTGGCTTCGAGGAACACGAAACGGCCGCATTGGTCGAGCGCGAGCTCGACGCTCTCGAGATCCCGCACCGGCGGGTGGCCGGGACGGGCGTCGCCGGCGTGGTGCGCGGTGCGAAACCCGGGCGGGTGGCGGCGCTTCGCGCCGACATGGACGCACTGCCGATTACCGAACGCACCGGGTTGGCGTACGCTTCGGAGATCGACGGCCGGATGCACGCCTGCGGTCACGACGCTCACACGGCGATGCTGTTGGGTGCGGCGCGGCGGCTTGCGGCCGAGCGCGATTCGTTTGCCGGGACCGTCGTGCTGATCTTCCAGCCGGCCGAAGAAGGTCCGGGCGGCGCCGAACCGATGATCGCGCAGGGGGTGCTCGAGGATCCGAAGGTCGACGCGATCGCGATGCTGCACGTCGATTCTCGACTCGAGACCGGCGTCGTAGGGATTACGCCGGGTCCGGTCAACGCTTCCGCCGATGAATTCCACCTGACCATTCGCGGCCGAGGCGGTCACGGGGCGTATCCGCACGCCGCCGTCAACGCCGTACCGGCGAGCGCGGCCGTCGTGCTCGCCCTACAGAATATCGCCGCGCGGGAAACCGACCCGCTCGCAAACGTCGTGGTCACGGTCGGAACGATCCGCGGCGGTTACCGCAACAACGTGATTGCCGATGCGGTCGAAATGTCGGGCACGTTGCGCGCCTTCGATCCGCAAATCCGCGACGCGCTGGAAGGCCGGATTCGCCGTATCGCCGACGGGGTTGCGGCCGCTTACGGCGCCACCGCGGAACTGCAGGTCGTACGCGGCTATCCGCCGGTGGTAAACGATCCAGCGCTGTCGGAGGCATTCGCGTCGTACCTGCGAGCGCAGGGTTCGATTCGAGTCGAGCGGCCGATGCCGACGATGGGCGGCGAGGATTTCGCGTACTTCGCGCAGCGCATTCCGGCGGTTCAAATTCGGCTGGGCGTGCGCAGCTTAGCCGCCGGCGCGGTGCACTCCGGCCACAGTCCGGAGTTTCGGATCGACGAAGATGCAATGCCGATCGGCGTCGAGGTACTGACGGCATTTGCCACCGGCATCGGCGACGGTGGAATCCGTGGATAGTCTTCCACAAGTGCTTGTGGACGATGCGCACGAAGGTACTACCTATTGCGTATCGAACGAACCGCCGATGGCAATCGCTAGCGAGCTCACCTCGCCGGGGCGATGGCTCAGCGCGAGCTTGGACGTCAACACGACCGCTGAAGAAGCGTTCGAACTTCTCTGCGCGGTCGAAAAGTGGCCGGTATGGCTGTCGTTTCTGCGCAGCGCCAGGCTTGCCGGTGCGCCGCTTGGCGTCGGCAGCGAAGTCGTCGTTCGGTCGTCCCTGCCCGGCGTCGAAGAGCAGGTTTACGAAGTCAACGGGCTGACGCCCAACTACCGGCTTTCGCTGGTCGGCGCGTACTCCGTCCGGCGCCGTTTGGACTTTCGAATCGAACGTAAAACGTCGCGCTCGCGGGTGCACGTGCGTCTCGCCTACCCGGCATACCACGGCCGGCTCGGCGAGCTCCTGGACGCGTGGCGTCACCGCCGACGGCTGGCCGCCGCCCTGAACGACGCGCTCATCCATTTCAAAGGGTTGGTAGAGTACCGGCGGCACGATCCGGTGCTCGCCGATTTATGAACGGCGGCCCCTTGGCAGTCGTTGACCGAGAGTGCTAATTCCAGGTATACTCGCCTAGCCATGCCCCTTTACGACTATAAGTGTCAAAGCTGCGGGAAGGTCGCTGAGGTGCGCCACGGTTTCAACGAGGCGTACACCGAACCGTGCGCGGCTTGCGGCGGACAGCTCATGCGGGTGTTCAATCCGGCGCCGATCGTTTTCAAAGGGTCGGGATTTTACGTGACCGACTCGCGTAAGGGACGCTCCGCCCAAGCCCCCAAGCCGGACTCGACGGCGACCGACGGCAAGAGCGAAGCGCCCAAAAACGGTGAGGCGAAGCCCGCCGCGCCGATCGAAAGCAGCTCTCCCAAGGGCGACGCCAAGACGAGCGAGCCGGCGGCCTAACCGTGTTCTGGCTGATCCCGGCAATCGGGGCCGTAGCCGGTGCGGTTTGCGCCGTTTTCGGAATCGTCTCGGTCATGGGTCCGAGCCGGCGGCTACGAGCCGCCTTCGAACGCGTGCAGACCAATGCGTCGGCCGTTGAAACGGCGCCGGCGTCCCGGGCCTTCGCCCGGCTCGGTCGCGACGTCAACGCCGCAAAAATATTGCTCGATCGCGCGAACCAAGCGCTCTCGGAGATTCGGGGCGGTTTGGCGGACTTGCGGCTGCGCGACGCGATGGTCGCATTGCGGCTCGCGCGGCTGGCGTTTGCGGCCCTAACGATCCTGCGTTAAGCGCGCTCGAGCGCTTCGAGAAATCCTGGAAAGCTTACGCCAACGCTGTCGAGATGGTCGACTTCGATCGGGCCGGCGGCGCGCCCCAACACCGCCGCCGCCATCGCGATCCGGTGGTCGCCCTGCGTTTCGACCGGACCACCTCGCGCCGACGGCGTTCCACCTTGAATCCGTAAACCGCCCGGATCCGCCGTCGCGACAATTCCAACGGCGGCGAGGAGCCGTTCGATCGCAGCGATCCGGTCGGACTCCTTAGTGCGCAGGTCGCCGATACCGGCTATGGTACTCTCGCCGTCGGCGAATGCGGCGGCCAGCGCCAGGAGCGGAATCTCATCGATCGCGCGCAGCGCGAGGGCCGCGTCGATGCGGGTCGCTCGCAGCGGCGCGTGCTCGACGGCGATATCGGCGACGGGCTCCCCCGAGCTTTCGCGCGGATTCTCCAGTTTTATCCGCGCGCCCATCTGCTGCAAGGCGTCGAGCAGGCCGGTGCGGGTGGGATTGACGCCGACGTCGCGGATCGTCAACGCGCTGCCGGGCGTCACGGCGGCGGCCGTGATAAAAAAGGCCGCCGAAGAAAAGTCGCCGACGATTGCGAGGTCGCGGGCCGGCAGCCGGGCGGGCGCAAACGTAACGTTGCGGCCGTTCCACTGGATGTTGGCTCCCAGGTGGAGCAACAGCCGCTCGGTATGGTCGCGAGAACCGCGGTCGCCCGCGATTTCGATGGGCGTTCCGGCGAATAGGGCGGCAAAGAGCAGCGCCGACTTTACCTGAGCGGACGGTGCGAGCAGAATGAAGCGCCGCGTTTCGATTCGGGGACGTTCGTGAAAATTCGAGGGGAAGGCACCCGGCGGTCGTCTCTATCCTGGCCCCGAACGCGCGCAGCTGCGCGGCGACGGGTTCCATCGGCCGTCGGCGCAGCGACGCGTCGCCGTCGAGTCGGACCGGGACGTTTGCGCCCACGCAGGTTCCTAGAATCATGCGCGCCGACGAACCCGAGTTCATGCAATCGATTGGTGCTGACGATGCGTGCAACCCGGCAGCCGTCACGACGGCGTCGGGTCCGTGCCGCTCGATCCGCGCACCGAGGGCGCGCAGCGCCTCGAGGGTGGCGAGAACGTCGCGCCCCGGATTGAGGTGTGCAATGCGCACCGGTTGCCCAATGGAGGCGGCGGCGATCAGGGCCCGGTGAGAAACGGACTTGTCGCCCGGCACCGAAAGTTCGCCGTGAAGCGGTCCCGGAGCGAACGTTCGGCTGCCGATCATCGTCGTCTGGTTACGGGCGCGCGAGCAGCCTTCCCTGGATATCGTCGCCGCCCACTTCGGCGTCGTGTAAGAAGTTGTGAAATTTTCCCTTAAAAATCGCATGGAAATTGCGAATTCTCGTAGGAAATCGAGGATTGAAGCGGTAGTCAGAAAACTCCAAGTGCTCGCTTCACACGGAAAGGTACGGATGAACAAGGTAGATTTGACCAGGTCGGCGATGGAACGGCTCGGCCTTTCACGGAAGGATGCCGTTGAACTCGTCGACGGACTGTTCGACGACATTCAGGCTGCGGTCGTCAGCGGCGACCCGGTAAAGATTCCGGGCTTCGGTCAGTTCAAGGTACGCGATCGCGCCGCACGGATGGCGCGCAACCCCGCAACGGGCGAACAAGTGAAAGTTCCCGCGAAGCGCGTGTTTAAATTCCTGGCGGCGAAGGCCCTCAAGGAAGCCGTAATGGCGAAACGCGGTTCGCGCACGACCGCAGCGCGCAAAGCGAAAAAGGCCCCCGCCCGCGCAGCCGCCCGGCCGGCCGCGAAGAAAGCGGCCCCGCGTAAAGCTGCCGCCAAGAAGTTGACGAGCCGCAAGAAGCGCCGCTGAGCCGGCTAGCATGATCGGAAGATAACGGTTGCGGCGCCGCTTGGTTACGGCGCCGCTTCCTTTACGCCGGCGACCGTCGCGACGTCTATCGGTGCGGGCGCACGAAGGCGTAACGCTCGATCCACGGATAGTCCGCGCGTTTGAGCAGATCGATATACTGGATCCAGCGCCCGGCCGTTGCCGGGTCTTCGCCGGTGACCGGGTCGTTGACGCGATTTCGCTCGATATCTAGGACAATCGTCCGTTTGAGCCACAAACGCCCCTGCGGACCGTGCGTCAAGCCTCCGTGCAGGCGGCGATCCTCGTCGGTTCGGTACACCTCGAATCCCGCAAGCCACCCGTCGCGGATCAGTTTGCCGCGCAGCGCGGCGTCGAGCCTTTCGACGCCGGCGCGCGAGGTTGCGGCGGGTGAAGTCCCAACGTTCACTTGCTCGATTCGAGTGCGGTCACGGAGGTACGTCGTGATGTAGTAGTACCGGCAACGATCCAACCGCAATCCCGTGCCGGCTACCCGGAAATCGAAAATCGCGGCGCCGCCCAACTGCGCTCGGCTGAAGAGCGCCGATTTCGATCCCAGCGCGAGCTTGAGGCTGGAAGCATCGATCGTTTGCCGGATCGTCAGGCCGGGCGCGGTTACGAGCGTTCCCTGCGACGGCAGGTGCGCGACTACGTCGCGGAACGGCGACCCGCCGGTGCCGAACCCGTCAAGAATTGCGGCCGGAATCGCGACGGCACATCCCAGCGCCATGACCGCCCAGATCGCCGCGACGATGACGCGTTGGTGCTCGATCGCCGCCTTAATCGGGGGCACGCCGGCGTTGCCCAGCCAGACTTGAAGGGCGAGCACGAGCTTGAGCATCAGCGGGATCGTGGAAAACGCAAACGCGAGGATAAGCCCGAAAAACGTCACCGCGATCGGCCATCGAAAGACGCCTAGACTCTTGACGCCCGCAAGCTCGAGCGCGCCGCCGGCGATCAGCATGATGGCGATCAGCACGAGCAGCCCGGCACTGATTGCGGCAGTCGCGACGAGGCCGCGCATAGTCGAATAGTCCTTTTGGCACGGGAACCCGTAATCCGCTTTGCCGTATAGTGGACGAGCCGGGAGGAAGAAACGTATGCCTGCAACCATCAGCCTCGGTTCGACCGGGCACGACGTCAAGCGCTTGCAACGCGTGCTGGCAAGGCACCTGATGTGGAATCCCTTCGGGCCGATTACGGGCACGTTCGATGCCGGCGTCGAGACCGCCGTAAAAACCTTTCAACAAAGCCAGGGGTTGGTGGTCAACGGGATCGTCGGTCCGACGACGTGGGCGGCGCTGCCGAGCTATCGCGAAGCCTCTCCAGAGCTGAAGCAAGGTTCGACCGGACCCGGCGTGGCGTGGCTGCAAAAAACCTTGGCCGGAGCGAACATCGGCATTGCGTTCGTGCCTTACGGCGGCGCAATCGACGGCGTCTTCGGGCCGATGACGGAGGCCGCCGTGCGCGCGCTGCAAACGTGGGCCGGCGTCACCGTCGACGGCGTCGTCGGCGACAACACGTGGTTCGTCTGGATGGCGCCGGGGACGGCCCAGCAGCTCACGCTCGAGGGTGCCTCCGGTTTAACGAACGGCTTGATCTAGGCCCCGTTGCAGCGGCCGCGACCGTCGCGCGCCGGCCGAAGCAGAGTCGAACCGTGCCGAACTCGATCTTCCCGGGAATACGCTCTGTCTGGCGGCTGGGGATTTTAGTATGGATCGGCACCCGCGGGAAAAGCGCGACGTCCCGATTATCCTCTTGGCTCGTCGGGTCGCGTACCTCCGCGGTATCCGGCTAGCTCGCGGCTGGAGCATCTTTGGAAACGGCATCGCCCTTAAGAGCGGCGGTGAACGACGTGTACACCGGCCATAACGCGTCGAACTTCACGATCTCGAACAGATGCCTGATTCGCTCCGAGCGCACGACGAGTCGAGCGGGAGGGAAGCCCCGTTGGGAGCGCTGCGTCCGCATCCTGACGAGCCTTCCAAGACTCGTCGAGTCAAAGTACGTTACGGCCGACATGTTGACGATTACGTTGGGGACCGCGTAAGCCGGTTCCAGCTCGCGCGACAAATCGTCGCAGCTCGTGAGATCGTATTCTTCGCGTTCTAGAACGACAATCAGAAGCTCCGATTTATCCATGGTACGTCTCCAACGGTGCCGATAAATTCACGCCCCATGCGGCGCCCTTTTTGATGCTTCGGAGTGCCGTCCTTTCGCTCGTTGTTTTGTGTACGGTAGCGTACACAGATTTCAAATGCTGGTTTAGAACGCAACCTGTACGGTTACTCTCACAGATCCAAGTGTGAGCGCGGCGACGTCTAAAACGTACGGTGATTTCCTATAATTACGACCTACAGTTTGATTAGAAAATTACCCGACGCGGCGTTGAACCGCCAACGATAGGGGACACTAATCATCTGAGGTATGAGGGTGGTAGCCGAGGTACGACGCCCACCCTCACCTCTTTGATTCATCGAGTCCCATGACGTATCTCCACGCCGACCGCACTCCTCTCGCCGTTTGATGCAAGCCAGACGGACAGCAGGGTGGCAGCGATACCGCCGGCGCCTTCCGCGAGGATGAAGCCTGGGACGTCTTGGGGACGGATACCGGCGAAAGTGTCGGACAAGGATCTTGCGATTGCGACTGCGGGATTAGCGAATGAAGTCGACGACGTGAACCAGTATGCCCCAACGATGTAAGCGGCGATCGCGAATGGCCCTATCGGCTCTCGAGGTCGAGCGCATCCCCAGACGACCAGCAGCAGTCCAAACGTTGCGAGGAATTCCGAAAAGAATAGCGGACCTCCGCTTCGCGCGTGATGCGAGAACGACACCGCAGGAAGTCCGAACATAACGTTGGCCGCGGCTACGCCGGCAATGGCCCCCGCGACTTGCGCGCCGACGTACAAAGGCAGCTCGGACCAAGATAAGCCTCCGCGCACGGCATCGGCCAGGGAGATTACTGGATTGAAGTGGGCACCGGAGATCGGTCCAAGTGTGACGATGAGGCACACTAACGCCCCGCCGGTTGCAATCGAGTTCGCGAGGAGGGTAATCGCCACGTTGCCCGACGCGAGCCTTTCACCCATGATGCCGGATCCGACGATAGCGGTCAGAAGCAGTGCAGTTCCGAGGGCTTCGGCAACGAGACGCTTACTTAGGCGTAGCACAGTTCCTCGCAAAGGGCGTCAACGCGGTCGCGAATCTCGTGCCGAATAGATCGCACGGCGCTCACCTGGTCTTCCCAACTGCCTTTAAGAGCGGCGGGGTCGGCAATACTCCAGTGCAACCTCTTGACGATCCCGGGAAATATTGGACACCGTGGTGCACTGGCTTCGTCGCACACCGTGATGACGTGGGTAAAAAGCTTTCCCGATTTGAACACGTCAAACACACTCTGGGTCGAGTTTCCGGAAATATCAATACCGACTTCTTGCATGGTCGCCACGGCAAGCGGATTAATGCTTCCAGGCTCCAGCCCGGCGCTCTCGACTTCAAGTTCACTTGGGCAAGCTTGCTTGAGGAATGCTGCGGCCATCTGACTACGGGCGCTGTTACGAACGCAGATGAATAAGACGCGGCCCAAGTAGGATCTCGGAGCAGGCTCTGCGGTGCTCATGCCGCGCAGCACGAGCGAGGCTCGCTCACCGAAGAGCAGCACGTCGCGTCCTCGTTGTCGCGCTCCTCGGTGTCCTCGTGAACGGTGTAGACCTCCCATCGCCGGCCCTCGGGATCGGTCGCCCAAACCTTTGTCTGTTTGGCATAGCAGCACGTCTCTTCGCGCTCAACGGAGGTCGCGAGGCCACCGGCCGTGAGTCGTTCGATGGCTCGGTCGACCTCGAAACTTGTCTCGACGTAGAGGCCGTAGTGCGCATCGGTCCCAGGCGCAACGCTGTCACGAAGATCGAGGGCAAGTTCTAACCCGGGTTCGTCCGTAACGAACAGCGCATAATCCGGCAGGACCTTCGCGGGCTTCACATCGAGCAGCGTTGAGTAGAAGGCGATGCTCTTTTCCAGGTCAGAGGTTGCGAGGTTTAGGTGGGTTTTCATGCTGCTGCTTTCGGTTGGAAAACGGTGCGCGTAGCGGCCCTAATGCGAGCTAAGGCGTCGCAAGCGAGCTGGTAGTAGACCCAAGTGCCGCGGCGTTCGCAAGTGACCAGCTCTGCTTCACGCAGGATGCGGAGGTGGTGCGAGACAGTCGGTTGGTTCAGCGGGAGCGCGTCGGTAAAATCGCAGACGCACACTTCCTCATCGGCCCTCGCAAGGGTTGCCAACATGCGAAGGCGGTGTGGATCCGCGATCGCCTTGAACAGGGCGGCCTCTGCTTCAAATTCCGAGCGGACAATATGCGCCGGAGGGCAGCATCCTTGCATCGACACATGTCGATATTATACAACAGCGATGTGACTGTCAATACCGGAGATAGCTTTTGCGTGGCGACCATCACAAAGAGAAAGGGATCTCCGTTCGGAAACCCCTTTCATGCTGCGCTTTGAGTTGCTGCTTCTCACTCAGAAGGAATTTGCGCCACACTCGTGACTCTCTTTTCCCCCGTTTACTCTTTACCTAAACCTGCGGTGGCCGCGGCCTAGAACCACACTACGGAGACCACTCGCCGTTGCGCCCATCGAAGTCCCTTCGGCGCCAGCAATGTCGTCCGCGCGGGCACCACTGCGTGGCTAAGGCACTGGTAGGGAAGGTGGGATTCGAACCCACACGAGTTGCCTCGGCCGCTTTTGAGGCGGCTGCGTCTGCCGTTCCGCCACTCCCCCGAATCGCTACGGCGAATTCGCCTGGAGGAGGCGCTCGGCCTCCGGGGCGCCGGCGACGTCGTCGATTCGCAGCCGCACTTGGGCAGTTCGGCCAAAGAAGAGGAGCGTCACCAACTGCGCGCCCCGCGTCTGCCTTAGGCTGACGTTTGCAACTTCCCCCGCGTGCCACCGCAGCGATGCCAGCGAGCGCCCGTGCAGGATGCCCAGATAGGGCGCGCCGGCTGGAGCGATGAGGACGTCGCCGGGACGAAAGGCAAATCCTGAGACGCTTTCGAGTCTCACGGTCGAGGCGGTATCGACCGGCGCGAAACGCAGCGACACGACGAGTTCGTCGCTGCCGGGCACGATGCTCAGCGTGCGTTCGAAATGACCGCCGCCGGGCGGAAGATCGGGCGCGTCGTAGCCGCACGTCGTCGCCGCTACCGTGACGACGCAACGGTACGGCCGATTGAAGGTGCCGGCCGGCAGCGGGTGCGTGTACGCGGCGATGTAATCGCGGGCCGACGGCGGTTCCGCCGGATCGACCGCATCGCGCAGCAGGCCGATGCTCGTGGCGGCGTTGTCGCCGCTGGTTTCGCGCAACTCAGAGATCCGCGAGCCCGCGTTCGGGGCGAACGCGACCCGAAGGCGAGCGCCGGTCAGATACTCCGCCGCGGCGTCGGCAAACGGGGTCGGCGTTGAAGAAGATGCCGGAACCAGAGCGGCGGCGGCCACCGGCGGCAGACCGACCGGAATCAGGCGCGCGCTGCGCGCGGCGAGCCTAAATGGCGCGACGGTGAGCGTTCCGCCCGCAAGCCGCACGTGTATCGAACCGATCGTGCGTGCCTCAACGCTGGGGTTGACGGCGTCGACGAAGGCGTACGAGCCGTCGTCGGAGAGCAGAACGGTCGTGCCCGGAACTGCGCCCGTTGGCGAGGAAAGGGACGAGAGGTTGGCGATCACGCGATGCTGCCGTCGCAGCCGGGCGAGCCGGCGCGCTACCGGTGCAACCATCGCTGCGGCTAGGCGCGGCGTCGGAACGATCGGTAAAACGAGCGCGCGAAAGCGCGCGAGGTCGGCGTCGCCGGCATACGCGAGGTCGACGAGCTGACACGTTAGCCCTCGCGCGCTGCAATCGCGCTGCATTGCGATCGTCGCATCGGCAAACGCGCGAAAGTCCCGGTTGGTCAGCGTGAGTGCCGAAAACAGGGTCGGCGGCCAAACGATGGCGGCGTCGGCCGCGGGATGCGTGCGGGCGAGCAGCGAGCCGTAGCGGCGAATCTCGTCGCCGAAGCGAGCCGTCGGAACGGATCGCGGGGCCCGGCGCAGGTCGTACGTCAAGGCGGAATCCCACGCGTAGTACCAGTTGGCCCACGGAGCCTCCCAGCCGTCGGGATAGATCGTGTCCTGCACGGGAAAGGTCACGATGCCGCGCGCTCCGTCGCGCAGCAACTCGTGCAGCGCGAGCGCAGTGTTGGCGGGATCGCTCGGACGTGGGACGGCTTCGTCTGCGCCTTGCAGCCACCCGGCTTGGAATTCGGCGTACATCACCGGGCGGTCCGCCTGAGTTTGCAGCAGGCCGGTCGAGAAATCGAGTTCGGCGAGGTCGTGCGCGCCGATCGAGTAGGCACTGCTTTGATACCAGTCGCCCCACGCCCACGCCGGCGAGGCCGCCGGCACCTTCATCTGATACGTGTTCACGAACAGCGGAACGCGCGACCCCGTCACCGATGCAACCGTGAGGTGAAGCCAGTCGACGTACGCGTGCCAGTGCGGAGCCGGCCAGGTGTCGTTATCAAGGTACGCCCCCTGATCGTCGTCGAGCGCGATCGCCAGGATATCGTGTGCGTACGGCGAGACCGCGCGCAGCAGGCTCGTCAGCCAATCCTGCGATGCTTGCAAGTGAACCGGATTGTTCAACCACTCGCCGGCCGCCGCATCCGCTTGCGAGTTCTGCAGCGTTGCGGTCGCCGGGTAGCGTCCCTCGAGCACGTCGTGCAGCGGCATGTCGTACTCGGGGCGTTCCAACAACCACGATGGATAACCGCCGTTGCGCCACTCGTTGCGGATGACCGGCCCGGGCCGCAGGATCACCTTGAGTCCGAGCTGATGAGCGATCCGCAAGACGCCGATTAGGTCGCGGCGCGGATCCGTCGTACCGTCGAAGTCGGGCGGGCGATCGGACGACGGTTGCAGCCAATTCCAGATTGCGTACAGGTCGATGGTGTTGATGCCGAGCCGTTGGTAAGCGCGCAGCGACGGGAGCCAGCGTTCGCGCGGAATTCGCTCGAAGAAGAAGGCGGCTCCATAGAGGAAAAACGGCTTTCCGTCAACGGTAAATACCGGGTAACCATGCTCGCGTACGACCTTGGAGACGTTCCAGGTCGCCCATTGGGGCAACGGTGCGTCGGCGCGCGCCGCTGCCGGAAACGCCATCAGAGCCAGCGCGATCGCCGCTGCAAACGGCCACCAGTGCCGAGCGCGCGCGACGAACAGGAAGACGACCGCTCCAATCGCCAGCCACGAGACGCCGAGCAGGATAGCGGTGGCGCCGGTATAGACGAAAGCGAGAATCCAGCCCACGAGTGCGATGACGGCCGGCAGCGGATAGAGCGGCATGCGAAACGGCGCAGCCGGCGCGCGCGCGCGCAGCAGCCCGAGCGCAACGATCTGGGCCACCGCTTGGATCAGAACGATTCCGGCCGTGAGAAACGCGATCACCTGGTCGAGCGTGAAGAGGCTCGCGATCAGGGACAGTCCGCCGACCGCCAGCAACGCGATGTGCGGAATGTCCTTGCGTGGATGGAGCTTTGCAAAAACCGGCAAGAAGGCGCCGTCGCGCGCCGCCGCAAACGGAATCCGCGAAAACCCCAGCAAATTTCCGTACAGCGACGCAAATGCCGTCACCAAAACCAGGACCGTCACGGCGATCGCCGCCGTCCGTCCCCAGGTTCGCTCGACGACGAGCGAGCCGACGTATTGAGCTTGGACGGTCGGAATTCCGTGGCCGTCGAGCAGCGAACGCCACGGGACGACTCCGAGTACGCCGACCTGCAACAACACGTACAGCGTCGCGACGATCGCGATCGAGAAGAGAATTGCGAGCGGAATCGTGCGTTGCGGCCGGACGACCTCGTCGCCGAGCAGCGCGGCGTCGGCGTATCCCACGTAGTCGTAGAGCGTGATGTAGAGCGCACTTCCGAATCCGGCCAACAGACCGGCGTCGAAACGGATCGGGGCGTCGAGGTGAAAGGCCTGCCCGAAGTGCGCGTGGGTGAGCGCCGCAGTGGCGACGAGCAGCAGCGTCAAGACGGCCGCGCCGGCGAGCAACGTGCCGACCAACGCTACCTTTGACGTACGGCGGTAGAGGGCCGCTACGGTTGCGACCCCGACGCCGACGGCAATGGCATCGTGGACTATTGGGTTCGAGCCGGCAAGCGGAAAGAGATAGCCGGCGTAGTTTGCGAAGCCGATGTAGCCGCTGGCGAGCAGGCAGGGCGCGTAGAGCAGAAACTGCCAGTTGAAAAGAAATGCGAGCGCCCGGCCGAGCGTCTTTTCGCCAAAAGCGGCGCGGAGGTAGACGTACGTGCCGCCGGAACCCGGGAACCGCGAGGAGAGTTCCGCCCAGACCATTCCGTCGCAGAGCGCGACGAGCGCCCCGGCGATCCAGCCGATCAGCGCCAGGGGGCCGCCCAGGGCGGCGATGACGAGCGGAATCGTTACCAGCGGACCGATGCCGATCATCGTAATGACGTTAACGGCGACGGCGCCGCGCAAATCGATAGCGCGCTGCATCAAGGCCGAGCTTCGGTGAGGTGAAAGCGGTACCTGGCGGCGAATCACGAGCGTATGCCGGATCGCTCGCCACTCGCAACGCTCATGGGTCTCCACGGCGACGTGCGCGTCGACCTGGTCGCCAGCGAAGCACTCGAGGGTAACGCTTTAGGAGATCCGGCGCAGCGGCCGCTGGCAATCTACCTGCCGCCGCAATACGACGCGCTCGGATCGCGGCGCTTTCCGGTTCTGTACGTTCTGCATGGGTACACCGGGAACGTCGCGGCCCTGCTCGGATCGCGGCCCTGGGAAATTAACGTCGTCGAGTGGGCCGACCGGTTGATCGCACAAGGCCGCATGCCTCCCGCAATCCTGGCCCTCGTCGACGGCTTCACGCGATTAGGCGGATCGCAGTACGTTCGACTCGATCCACAACGGAAACTACGCGACCTACACGGTCCGCGACGTGATCGGCCACGTGGACCGGGCATACCGGACGATTGCGGCCGAAGGCGGACGCGCGGTGCTCGGCAAGTCGTCGGGCGGTTTCGGGGCGATGCACTTAGTGATGGAACATCCCGGAGCGTTTTCGGCGTTTGCTTCACACAGCGGCGACTCGTACTTTTGGTACGCGCACCCGCCCGCGTTCCCCAGCGTCCATCGAACGCTCGAGAAGCATGCGGGCGACGTCGCCGCTTTCGTCGAGGCTTTCGAAAAACAGCCCAAACGCGCGCCGGCGGAGTACACGACGATGGAGATGCTCGGCTACGCCGCGGCCTACTCGCCACGCAGCGCGCGCGCGTTCGATCTCGATTTACCCTTTGAAATGGGAACCGGCGAGTTGAACGAGGCGGTGTTCGCACGGTGGCGCAGTTTCGACCCCGCCGAACGCGTGACGGCGCGGGTTGCCGAGCTTGGCCGTTTGCGGTTGCGGTACTTGGATTGCGGGCGCCGCGACGAATACGGTCTCGATATTGGCGCTCGCGTTACCGCTCAACGCATGCGAGACTGCGGCCTGGAGGTTCGTCACGAGGAATTCGACGACGATCATCGCAACGTGGGCTATCGCTACGAAACCTCGCTTCCGGCGCTCGCCGCCGTTTTGGATGCCGAATGAATCGAATCGTTCCGCTCGTCGTTCTCGCTCTGATCGCGCTGATGCCAAGCGGCCCGGTACGCGCGCAGATTCCGCCAGCTCCGACGCCTTCGCCGGATCCCCACACATACTCGGACCCCGCAATGAGCTATACGGCACCAGCGGATGCGTATCTGCTCGGGCGCCGCGTCGTCCCGGTCGCCCAGCTTGGGAACGACCTCGAGCCGGTTGCGGTTTGGGTGCTGCACCCCGGCAAAGAGGATATGCGGACGATCACGATTGCGATGGAGGCGTTTAGCGGCGCGCCCGATCAGTGGGAGGCGCAATTCGAAAGCCAAATGCACAGTGGGGGCGGCGAGGGCGTGTTGATTCGTAAGAAAACGTCGATGGCGCTGCTCAACGGCATGCCGGCGAGCTTCGTCGAGGTGACTTCGGGAAATGGCTTTACGGCGAAGAAACAGTTTGCCGTCGTGTGGGCGGACGGCGAACGCGGGATCACGCTATCGCTAACCTGCCGTCTGGGCGACGTCGGCCCGGACGAGGCGCTAGCGGCGCTGAAAAACGCTACCGCCGTGCGCTATCCGCCCGAGCGACCGTAGCCGGCGCCGTCGCGGCCAACGCCTGCTCTAAATCGGCCACGAGATCCGCGGGATCTTCGATCCCCACGGAAAGGCGAAGCAGGCCGTCGGTGATCCCGCGCCGTTCGCGCTCCCTCTGAGGAATCGACCCGTGCGTCATGCGCGCGGGATGGCAGATCAACGACTCCACGCCGCCCAAACTCTCGGCTAGGCTGAAGAATCGCAGCCGCCGGGCGAAGTCGAGCGCGCGCTCTTGCGGTCCCTCGAGCACGATCGAAACCATTCCGCCGAAACCGCTCATTTGCCGTTTCGCCAGCTCGTGTTGCGGGTGCGACGGCAGCCCCGGATAGTACACGTGGGCGACGCCCTCGTGCGACTGCAGGAACTCGGCGACCGTTTGTGCGTTGCGGGCGTGCTCGCGCATGCGGATCGCGAGCGTTTTGGCGCCGCGCATCGTCAGCCACGCGTCGTGCGGACCGGGAACGCCGCCGACGGCATTCTGATGGAACTTTATGCGCGCGTGCACCTCCGGGTCACTCGTGATGGCGATCCCGCCGACGACGTCGCTGTGGCCGCCGATATATTTCGTGGTCGAGTGGACGACCACGTCGGCGCCAAGTGCGAGCGGCTGCTGAAAGTAAGGCGTGGCAAACGTGTTGTCGACGGCAACGAGAGGCCGCGTCGCCGAAGCGCGCCGGATTGACGAGCGGAGGTCGTCGATCGCGCGCAGATCGATCAGCTTGAGCAACGGGTTGGTGGGCGTTTCGACCCAAAGCAGTTTGGTGTTCGGCGCGATCGCCTTTTCAACGGCGGCGAGGTCGCTCATGTCGACATAGCTGAACTCGAGGCCGTAGCGCGTGAGGACTTGCGAGAATAGCCGGTAAGTGCCGCCGTACAGGTCGTCGGTGACGACGACGTGATCGCCCGCGGAGAGCAGATTGAGAACGGCGGCCGTGGCGGCCATTCCGCTCGCGAAGGCGCTCGCGAACGCACCGCCTTCCAGCGCGGCGAGTTGTTTCTCGAGGGCAAGGCGCGTCGGATTGGCCGATCGGCTGTAGTCGAAGCCCTTGTGTTCGCCGACGCGTTCTTGCGTGTACGTCGACGTTTGATAGATCGGAACGATCGTCGCTCCGGTCGCGGCGTCGGGTTCTTGCCCGACGTGAATGGCCTTCGTGGCGAACTTCACGCGCGGACGCTCTCCGAGCTGGTCGAGAGAAAGCTGATAATGTCTTGACGGGTCAGTACGCCGATTGGCTCTTTCTCATCGGTCACGAGAATCGCTGGATTGGCGAGAGTCAGAAGCTTGTAGGCGAGTTCGATTTCGTCGAATTGCTCGAGGATCGGAAATGCGCGTCCCATCACGTCGCTGACCGGTTGGTGAATGATGTCGGCATGGTCGAAGACGGCCCGCATCACGCCGACGTCGTTGACGCTGCCGACGTGCTCGCGTTCGCGCATCACGGGGATCTGCGAGATCTCGTACTTACGCAGAAGGTCGAGCGCGGTCCTAACCGTGTCGTCAAACTGCACCGTGATCAGCGACGGTACGGGAGCCTTGGCACGCAGCACGTCGCCGACGGTCGCGCGCCGCTTGGCGTCGGCCAGAAATCCGTTGGCAATCATCCAGTCGTCACTGAAAATTTTCGACATGTACCCGCGGCCGGAATCGGGAAAGATCACAACCACGACGGCATCTTTGGGAAGCGTCTTCGCGAGTTTGACCGCGGCAACCGCGGCCGTCCCGGACGAACCGCCGACGAGCAAGCCTTCCTCGCGCGCGATCCGGCGCGCGAGCAGAAACGAGTCCCGGTCGGACACCCGAATCACCTCGTCGATGACGCGAAGATCGACGGTTTCGGGAAGATAGTTCATGCCGATGCCTTCGACCGCATACGACCGCGGAATATCGCCCGAATAGATCGAGCCTTCCGGATCGGCCCCCACGACGTGGACCTTCGGCTGTTGCTCCTTGAGAAACCGCGCCGTGCCCGAAATCGTGCCGCCGGTTCCGATGCCGGCGACGAGGTGCGTGATCGTCCCGCGCGTTTGTTCCCAGATCTCCGGTCCGGTCGTGTGATAGTGCGCTTCCGGGTTGTACTGGTTGTGAAACTGGTTGGGCTGAAACGCCCCGGGGATTTCGGCCGCCAGGCGATTGGCGACGCCGTAATACGACTCGGGAGAGTCGGCCGGCGCGTTGTTGGGCGTGATTACGACGTCCGCACCGTACGCGCGCAACAGATCGACCTTTTCCTTCGACATCTTATCGGGCATCACGAGAATGCAGCGATAGCCGCGAATGGCGGCGGCCATCGCCAGCCCCGTCCCAGTGTTGCCGCTGGTCGGCTCGACGATCGTCCCCCCAGGCTTGAGCAGACCTTGGCGCTCGGCCGCATCGAGCATCGCGACTGCGGGGCGGTCCTTGACGCTGCCGCCCGGATTCACGTACTCGACTTTGGCGAGCACGAGGCATTCCGCGCCGTCGGTAACTTTGTTGAGCTTGACGAGTGGCGTGTGCCCGATGGCCTCGAGCGCGTTCTCGCAGTATGCGGGACCGAGCGCGCGGTCCGATGGGGCGGTGGGGGGCATAGGAGCGGCGGCTTCCGCGTGGCGAAGAGGAACCCCTATGAAATCGCTATGGCGCGCCGCGGCGGCTGCGCTGATCCTGCTAACCGGAGCGGTTGCATGCAACAGCGACGCGCTTCCGCCGGCAGCCGGATTCACGACGATTGCCGGGACCGTCCTGGATGCCGCCAGCAACAAACCGGTGAGCGGCGCCGTCGTGACGATCGACACGTTGTTGACCGCGACGACCGATGCCAGCGGAAAGTATTCGATCGAAAAGGTTCCCAGCGGAATCGTCGATTACACGGTGCAGGCCGAGGGCTATCCGCTGCTCTCGTCGACCACGAGCGTCGAACCCGGCAAACCGTTCCAACTCGACGTAACCCTCCCCACGCAGCCAGGCCACTGACGCCCGGCCAGGTCTGACCCGCGAAAAAGATTCGTCCCTCTCCTAGCGGGGCGTTCGAAAACCCGCATCCAGCGGGTTTTCTACTTCGCGACTTTTTCGCAACACCAAAGGAATTCGACATCCTGTCTTTTGCGAAAAAGTTCGAGACCCGTACGGAGAGGGACGAATCTTTTTCGCGGGTCGACCTGGCCTAGAGGAGTTATGAAAATGCGGAGGAGCGGCGGTAGGCGCTGGCGGGTTTCATGAGCGTAGCGCGATCGGCGACTGCGCGGTCGATGGCGGCGATTACCGTGGCGGCGAGGCGATCGGAGTCGTGGCGAACGGTTTCGGTTTCGTTGATGACGCCGGCGGCGATCGGCTCCACGCCGGTCGCGGCGATCCGCTCGAGGTCCGGACGAACGGGGACTTGGCCTTCTTGCGCGTAGGCTGCCACGAGGCGTGACGGTGCTTCGTCGTTGACGACGACGTAATCGCAAACGCGTTCGCCGGCGCCGTCGAACAGTGCTTTGACGTGGTCGGCCGCCGTCATGCCGTCGGTTTCGCCCGGCTGCGTCATGACGTTGCAGACGTAGAGTTTTACCGCATGCGCGCCGGCCACTTCGTGCGCGACCCGCGCCACCAGAAAGTTCGGGAGGATCGAGGTGTACAGCGAACCGGGTCCCAGCACGATCGCGTCGGCGCCCCGAATCGCGGTGATGACTTCTTCGAGCGGTTCCACTCCCGGCGGATCGAAGAACACGCGCTTGATCGGGCGCGTCGCGAGCGAAATGCTGGTCTCGCCCTCAACGATCGTGCCGTCGTCGAGTTCCGCACAGAGGCGCACGACGCCTAACGTCGCCGGCAAAACGCGACCCACGATGTTGAGCACGCGGCTCGATTCCTTGATCGCCCGATCGAAGTTTCCGGTAATGCCGCTCATTGCGGCTAAGAACAGGTTGCCGAAAGAGTGACCGCTCAGGCCCTCGCCCTCGGTAAACCGGAATCGAAAGAGATCGGTGACGAGCGCTTCATCGTCGGCCAGGGCGACGAGACAGTTGCGGACGTCGCCCGGAGGCAAGACGCCCAGTTCCTTTTGCAGCCGTCCGGACGATCCGCCGTCGTCGCTGACGGTAACGACGGCGGTGAGGTTGCTCGTTCTTCGTTTCAAACCGCGAAGCAGCGTTGACAGCCCGGTGCCCCCGCCGATCGCCACGATCTTGTAGCCTTGCTGGAGACGCATGTCCGCAATGGCGGCGCGAAATCCCTCGGGACCCGGCCCGCGGCCGATCCGGACGACCGACTGCAGCCACAAACGGATGCCAAAAACGGTAAAGACGACGCCGGCAATGGCGAAAATCCAGGTCAAGTATGCGGGCGAAAAATAGTCGTTGACGATGTCGTCGAGCACCTCGTTGATGTGAATTCCGGCGCCTTCGGCAATCAGCCAGCGCGTGATCGCGTCGAGCAGCAGCGCGATCCCGAGGGCGGCGAGCAGCACCCAGCGCTTGATGCGCAGGCCGGGCAAGAGCCACTGAAGCGAACCGGCGAGCCGCTTACTCACGGCCGTCCGAGATCGCGGGCTTCGAACGTCAGCTCGACGACCGGATCGTTCGCGAAACGCTCCATCAGCCGACGCGCGACGTAAACGGAACGATGGCGCCCTCCGGTGCAGCCGATGCCCAGGGTGAGCTGGGCTTTGCCTTCGAGTCGATACCGGGGCAGGAGAAACGCGAGCAAGTCGCCGGCCTTGGCCAGAAAGGGATCCAGCGCCGGGTCATCGTCGATAAATGCGGCGACGGCGGCATCGTTCCCCGTCAGGCCGGCCAACTCGGCAACGTAGTTGGGGTTGCGTAAGAAACGCACGTCGAACAGCAAATCGAGATCGGACGGCAAGCCGTACTTGAATCCGAACGCGACGAACGTTACCGGGAGCCGAACGGGATTTTCGGGCGCGAAGACCGCGGCGATCCGTTCCTTGAGGGCCGTATGGGTCAGGGCGCTCGTGTCGATCACGGCGCTCGCTCGCTCGCGCAGAGGGGTCAGCATCCGCCGGTCGGCTGCGATTGCCTCGCGCAGCGAGCCGGCCTGATATTGCGGGTGCCGCCGGCGCGTTGCGCTGAAACGCCGCACCAAGACGGCGTCGGCGGCGTCGAGAAAGAGCAGGCGCGCGTTGTGGGTGCGCATGACGTCGTCGATGGCGGCGAACGGGTCGCCCAGATGCCTTCCGCCGCGAACGTCGAGCGCGATCGCGACGTCGCGGATTCCGGCTTGGGCGAGCGATTCGACGGCCGCGTCGAGCATGAGGGGGGGAAGGTGCTCGATGCCGTAAAAGCCCAAGTCTTCAAACGACTTCATCGCTTGGCTCTGACCGGCACCGGAGGGACCCACGACGAAGACGACGCGCGGCGGATTCATATGAAGTTTTTTTCACCCGAGCGGGCTAACGCGCTTCTCCCAAAGCTGGCGCCGCTGATTGACGAGCTGTTTGCGAAACGGCGCGAGTTGGCGATCAAGTTGCTGGAATCGGATCCCGCGCTGCGCCATGCCGAACAGACGCGCATGCCGCGGATCGCGAGCGCCCGCTCGCCGTTCCCACCGCCCCGGTTCGGCGAACTGAAGCTCGACGTCCATCGCCTGATCCATCGCATCGAATCGTTGGGATGCATCGTCAAGGACATCGATCTCGGACTCATCGACTTTCCTGCGACCCGCGAGGGCGTTCCGATCTACTTGTGCTGGAAGGCAGGCGAAGCGCGCGTCGATCACTGGCATGGCGTCGACGAGGGCTTTGCCGCCCGCAAGCCGCTGGAAGACGGTTAGGCGCCGGCCGCGTTCCTATCTGGCGGCGCTCGCCTCAACCGGAAGAAAATCCTCGGCGAGTCCTTGGAGCCGAACTTCGCCGAACTCGGCGGTATAGGCTCCGCTTTCCACTCCGGTGATTTGACCAACCTCGGGAACGTCGGCCAACTGCGGGATCTTTTGACGGATTTCGTCGGGGATACGCACCTTGTCACCGATGGCGAGGGCCGCCTGATCGAATAGCGCGTTGAGGTTCTCCAGCAGCATCGGAAGCGGAATTCCGTAATCTTCGCTCACGGCCCCGATGGTATGCGTTTCGCTGATCGCGCAGTTCGAGCAGCCGCCGAGGTGAAAGCGCGCGAAGACCCGCCGCGCGCCGGCATGGACCCGGAAGGCTTGGTCGACGGTCATCTCGGGGGTAAAGTGTTGTTCGCTCACGATGTGAAGTACCGATCTCCTTTTACGAGCGGCTACGGACGCCGCGCCGCCCTTAGCTGAGATAGGCCCGGAGGCCCTCGGAGTTGCGGCGGCGTTGGGAGAGCGCGCCGGTAAGCCGGATTCTGTCCCCAGCAACGCTGGGGGATGACCATCTATCTGGGATGTGCGTTACCGCACACCTCGGTGCGACGTAGCTCGTGCGGACGGGCCGTCCGCCTCTTGCGAGGATTCGAGCGGTCTTGCTTCGAGTGGGGTTTACCCGAGCCCGCGTCACCGCGATGCTCCGTGAGCTCTTACCTCACGATTTCACCCTTGCTCGCCCGCCGAGGCGGGAGGCGGTATGTTTCTGTGGCACTTTCCTTCGAGTTGCCCCGACAGGACGTTATCCTGCACCCTGCCCGATGAAGCCCGGACTTTCCTCACCCTTGCGGGCGCGGCCATCTGGCGCGCTCCCCCGCCGCTCACTATACCACAGGACCCGGCAGCGCCAGGCGCGTGGTGGAGGCAAGGAGACTCGAACTCCTGACCCTCACGCTGCCAGCGTGATGCTCTACCAGCTGAGCTATGCCCCCGCGACCCGGCGGTATTCACGCCGGTGCACCCGAGTCCTCCGGTGGTCGAGGTACCGGATCGCCGCATTGGTAGGGTTCCCGGCGGATGGGACGAACATGCGCCGCCGCTCGGGGATGTAGCTCAGCTGGTAGAGCATCTGCTTTGCAAGCAGAGGGTCAGCGGTTCGAGCCCGCTCATCTCCAAAGTCAATCATAACTTGTATCATTATTACGTGCGCGTGCTTGCTCGCGCGCTGCGTTCGCATTTGAGAGGAAACGCTCGAATGCCCCCGCGAAAGCGTTACTCCAAAGTACGCCTGCGTTGGAACGCGCCGGTCGCCCCGTTGCGCGACTACCGGCGGCGCGGACGTTTACGCACTTAGGAGGCCGCGTTTGAAGAAGATCGCATTCGTTCTCGTCGCGACGCTGGCAAGCGGCTGCAGCTCCTCGGCACTACAGGGAGCGACGAACGCACTCGTGCCGCACGCGTTTGCGCGCGGCCATGCGAGCACTCCGATCCAACACGTCGTCATCATCATGCAGGAGAACCGCAGCTTCGACAATTTCTTTCACGACTTTCCGGGCGCGAACGGCGCGACGTACGGCATGGGACACGGCGTCAAATATACGCTCCAGCCGTTACCGCTCAAGTGGTCGCCGGACCAGTACCATTCGCACTGGCAGTTTCTGGAAGATTACGACAACGGCAAGAACGACGGATTCGACCGCTCGATTTATAAATTCGATTTGACCTCGCAGGCGTGCAAGACGGAGCCCGAAGACCGTCCGGAGTGCTGGGTATATTTCACCGCGCCGGTCTGGAAGAAGATGCCGTACTCGTACGTTCCGGAAGGCCAGATCCGGCCGTATTGGTCCATGGCCCGGCAGTATACGTTGGGCGACAACACGTTTTCCTCAAACAGCGGCGAGTCGTTTCCGTCGCACGAGTACATGATCGCCGGTCAGTCGGGTCATGCGAGCGAAGTCCCAAGCAAAATGCCTTGGGGCTGCGATGCTCCGAACGAGTGGGAGTACTATCTCGCACCCGGGGCCGTCAAGCCGCCGGTCTTTCCGAAGGCGTTCGGCCATGAAGTTGGCTACGCGTACGGGCCAAATCCATCCCCCGGACCTTATCCGTGTTTTCCGCTGGACAACCAGCCGTCGTCAGCCTATCCGACGATCGCCGACTTGCTCGACACGGCGGGAGTCACGTGGCGGTATTACGTGCAGCCGCACGTTACTGGGCCGGAAGGCGATTCTTACTGGCTCAATGCCTTCGATGCCGTCAAGGCGACTCGCTACGGCCCCGATTGGGACAAGAACTTCTCCAAGCCCGACACCAACGTGCTGACCGATATCACGAAGGGCGACCTCGCGCAGGTGACGTGGGTGATGCCGCACGGCGGCGCCTCCGACCACGCAGGCGGCGGCACGGGCAACTGCGGGCCGAACTGGGTGACTTCGATCGTCAACGAGATCGGTGAAAGCCAGTACTGGAACAATACGGCGATCATCGTTTTATGGGACGAGTGGGGCGGCTGGTACGACCACGTGCTGCCGCCGCAGTATCACGATCCTAGGACCGGCGTCTACGAAGGGCTCGGCTATCGCGTGCCGCTGATCGTCGTCTCGCCGTACGCCAAGGCGCACTATATCTCGCACAAACGGCACGAGATCGCGAGCACGCTGCGCTACATCGAGCAGACGTTCGGCCTGCCGTTCCTGGGCGCCGGATCGGGGCAGACCTACGCCGACCAGCGAGCCGACGGGTTCGACGACGTCTTCGATTATTCGCAGCCGCCGATCAAGTTCAAGAAGATCGTTCCGCTGCCCGCTCACAAGGAGTGCGCGAATCCGTGGGACTTCGTCAAGCGGCAGTGGCCGCCTGAGGAAGACTATTGATCGGCAGCCGCTTGCCGAAGGCGACTATCGCTGGACTGCTGGCGGCGGCGATCGCTGGCTGCAGTTCATCGGGGTCGGGAATCGCGGGCAGCCGGCTCGTACCGGGCGGAGTGCTGCACGGCCATGCGGCCAGTCCGATTCAACACGTCGTCATCATCATGCAGGAGAATCGCAGCTTCGATAATTTCTTTCATAATTTTCCCGGAGCGAACGGCGCGACCTTCGGTTACGGTCACGGCGTGAAGTACGTGCTGCAGCAAGTCCATCTGACGTTTCCGCAGGATCCCATTCATTCGCACTGGGAGTTCTTGCAAGACTGGGACGGCGGAATGAACGACGGGTTCGACCGCGAGATCTACTCGTTCAGCGGCGGCCAAGGCTGTACGAAAGATCCACAAAACCATCCCAGCTGCTGGGTCTGGCACCAGCAACAAGTCTGGGAAAAAATGGCGTACTCTTACGTTAGCCAGGCTGAAATTCAGCCGTACTGGGACATGGCCACGCAGTACACGCTCGGCGACAAGACGTTCTCGTCGAACAGCGGGCCGACGTACGTTTCCCACCAATACATGGTCGCGGGCCAGTCCGGGCACTCATCGGAAGTCCCGACGACGATGCCGTGGGGCTGCGACGCACCCAAAGAGTCGGTGTACTACCTGCAGTACGGCAGCTCGAATCCGCCCGACTTTCCGCCCGCAGTCGGGAACGAACAGTGGGGTCCGGATCCGTGCTTTCCGCTCGACGACAAACCGTCGTCGGCCTACCCGACGATCGCCGATCTGATGGATGCGTCCGGCATTACGTGGCGCTACTACGTGCAGCCGCACTACCTCAAGGGGCAGCCGCAGGACTCCTACTGGCTCAACGCTTTCGATTCCGTCAAAGCAGTTCGTTACGGTCCCGACTGGACTAAGAATATCGCGTCGCCCGACACGAAGGTTTTGACCGACATCGCCAAGGGCAAACTGCAGCAAGTTTCTTGGGTCATGCCGCACGGCGGCGCCTCCGATCACGCGGGCGGCGGATCGGGGAACTGCGGACCCAACTGGGTGACGTCGATCGTCAACGCGATCGGCCAGAGTCAGTACTGGAACAACACCGCGATCATCATAATGTGGGACGAGTGGGGCGGCTGGTACGACCACGTCGTGCCGCCGCAGTATGCCGACCCGCGAACCGGCGCCTACGAAGGGTTGGGGTATCGCGTCCCGCTGATCGTGGTTTCGCCATATGCCAAAGCCGGGTACGTCTCGCATCGGCAGCACGAGGTCGCGAGTACCCTGCACTACATCGAGCAAAACTTCGGTCTGCCGTTCTTAGGCGCCGGATCGGGGATCACGTACGCCGATCAGCGGGCCGACGCATTCGACGACATCTTCGATTACACGCAGAAACCGATCGCGTTCAAAAAGATCAAGTCGCTGCCGCTGCGATGCAAGGATGCCCAGTACTTTTTGAACCACGAATGGCCCGAGGAGATCGATTACTAATGCGAGGTTTGAAGATGCTGGCCATCGCGCTGGCCGCCACGCTCGCCGCCGGGTGTAACGGCTCGTCCGGCGGCTCGCTGCCCCACCGCTCCTACGGAAGCGTGATGAACGCCGGCACGTCGAGCCCGATCCAGCACGTCGTGATCGTGATGCAGGAGAATCGCTCGTTCGACAACATGTTCCACGGCTTTCCCGGCGCCAATACCGCCAAAGTTGGCCGCGGCCACGGGAAACAATTCCAGCTTCAGGAGATTCCCCTAACTTGGACGTTTGACTTGAACCACTCGCACACGCAATTCTTGGAAGATTACGATCAGGGTAAAGATGACGGCTTTGACAGCCAGATAAACCAGACGATGTGGAAGCCGAACTGCCACGATCCGATCAATCATCCAGCCTGCTGGCTCATTTCGAAAAATCCCAAGCTCATACAGATGGCGTACTCGTACGTCCGCCAGTCAGACGTCGCGCCGTACTGGACCATGGCGCAACAATACGCGCTCGGCGATAACGCGTTCCCATCGAATAACGGCCCCACATACGTTTCGCATCAGTACCTGATCGCCGGCGAATCCGGCCACGCCTCCGAGGTGCCGGCGGGCCAACCGTGGGGGTGCAACGCCGTAAAAACGGGACCCTACAAGGTGACCGTCGAGCTGCTCGCTTACGGCCAAGCCGATCCGCCGGTCTTCTCAAAAGCGACCGGCCACGAGATCGACGGACCGTTCCCATGCTTCACCTATACGACGATTGCCGATTCGCTCGACGCCGCCGGCGTTTCCTGGCGGTACTACGTCGAGCGCTCCGGCGCGGGATACAACCTTTCCGCGTTCATGGCCATCAAGAAGATCTACAAAGGCCCGGATTGGAAATACGTGCGCTCACCCGATACGGCCATCTTCAAAGACATCACCAATAACGAGCTCGCGCAAGTTTCGTGGGTCATGCCCTCCGGGAAGAACTCGGATCATCCCGGTCCTCAGTCGGGCAATCTCGGCCCCGATTGGGTCGCCTCGATCGTCAACGCGATCGGCGAAAGCCCGTATTGGTCGAATACGGCGATCGTCGTCATGTGGGACGACTGGGGCGGCTGGTACGACCACGTGCACCCACCGCAATACCCCGATCCTCAAACCAAAGCTCGCGAGGGACTCGGCTTCCGCGTGCCCCTAATCGTTATCTCGCCGTATGCCAGGGCGGGTTACGTTTCGCACCAGGAACACGAGATCGCGAGCACGCTGCGTCTGATCGAGGAAACCTTCGGGCTGCCGTACCTCGGCGCGGGCTCCAGCCAGACGTATGCGGACCGGCGAGCGGACGGGTTCGACGATATGTTCGACTTTACGCAGCAGCCGATTCCATTTGTACCGATCCCGAGCAACCACGATGCACGGTACTTCCTTAGCCATCCGGACAACACGCCCGGCGATACGTACTGAGCGATGATCGGCGTTCTGATCTCGGCCTTCCTATTGTCACAGGCGAACGCCATACCGTCGCCCGCGCCCACGTTGGGCCCCGCCTGGACTCCCGCCGCGCATACCGAGAAGGATCAATACGCGCGGTACGTTCGCAAAGTGGCCGATGGAACGCAAAGCGCGATCCAGGCTTCGCGGCAAGTCTGCGATTGCGATCCGGGTCACGCCGTCGAGATGATTCAAACGGTGTTCAAGCAAGTTCCGGACGCCGCGGTCGTCGCCGGCTCGGTGATGGTTTGTGGCGTGCAGGCGCGACGCATCATCGTCACGGGCCACGCCGGCCCGTCGAATCCGGACGCGAACAATCTGGAGATCCTGGAGTTTCGCGTGGAGCCAGCATTGTATTCGTTGACGTACACGTTCAAGAGCAAGGCGCCGGTACCCGAGGACGAAGCCGCGCTCTTGACGCTTTGCCCGAAGTCGCCTTAGGTTAGCCGTAAATTGGGGCTTGCGAATCGTCGTCCGGATCCACGGGCGAGGATTCGCTAAACGCGCTCCGCCGGCTGACTTGGGCGCCGGGTGCGAGAACTTGGTCGACGGACGCCACGATCTCGAAGACCTTTCGAAGCTGAAGCAAGTCGAAGAGCTTTTCGATGTTTCCGCTTTTGAGGACGATCGTCTCGCGCGGAAACCTGTTCTCCGAGCGCCGCCGGTGCATCCGGATAAGCTCGGTCACCGCGGTCGAATCCATGTACGTTACGTCGCTCAAGTCGAGCACTAGGCGCGGGACCGAAACGAGCCGGTCCAGTTCCGTACGAAGGCGCTCTTTACCGGCCACGTCGTACCCGCCGGAGAAACTCACGACGACCGTTTGCATGCCCACTCCCACCCCCTTCGAGACCTTCCTACCCAGGAAGAAAGGACCTCCAACATCGGCATGCGAGCGAGCGGCCCCGTTCCACCATCTCCGTTCCAAACGCGGACCCGGCGCCGTAGCGTGCGATCGGCGCGTCGGTTCGTGGTATGGTGGGAGCATCTCAGACAAGGAGATCGGAATGGGAAGCGCCTTCGTCGTCGTCGCATCCACGGCATTTGCAATAGCGCTGCTGGTATTCGCCTCGGCGATGGAAGCTTTACGCGGTCCAGCGGCCGATCGCTCCGACGACGATGCCATCGTTGCGATGCTCCCGCCGCTCTAGCGTCCCGACCTGCAGCATCGCACTACGCTGCTAGAGGACTTGCAAAGATATGTCCCAAGACCCTGAGGCAACGATCTGTCGCTGCGAGAGACAAATCGACGACATCGAAAAACGCTTTACGTCGGAACGGCAAGAGGCCGGCGTTCAGATCATCGGAAACGAATTGACCGGGATTCAGAACCGCCTTCGCGACCTCAAGAACGTTGCACTGTCAGACGAACTCCGCAACCGAAGAACGAAAGCCTCGGGCCGCTGTGACGAACTAAGCGCGGACGTGAACGAGCAGCTCGCCGACTTTGAAAAGGACTGGAACGCGCGTCCCGACCATCCGACGCCGCAAACGCCCTGATTTCGTAGTACTAGTGGCCGGGGACCCTTTGGATCGCGGGCAGTTGCGTCACGACCCAGTCGGTGGGACGCGGTTTGATTTGGTCGAGATCGCCGAAGTTGAAGGCGTCGGGGGTCGCAAGATCGTGCATGTAGGTCAGCTTGTAGCAACACCCGGTGTCGCTCACGATTGCGCCGTAGGTTTGCAGGGCTTGGACGACTGCCTTAGCCTGCGTGCCGAAGCCGGCGGTTGGAAAATCCGCGCGCAACCGTAACTTGGCGCCGTACGGCATCGCCATCGGGCCGGGACCTTGGTACGGAATAGCGTCAGTCGAGGTTGCCGGTGAGACGAACTGCCATTCGGACAGCATGTTGTAGGGGACGATCAGCAGCACGGCATGATCGATCTGTCCTGAGGCCAGTTCGGCATATTTCACCGCCCCGGCAAACATCGAGGTGCCGGTGGCGTTCGGGCCGCTGCTACCCGGAACGCGAACGACGTAGGGTTTGGTCAGATTCCAATCGCCGCCCGAATAGGCCGAGAGCGCCCCGTTAGAGTACGTCGTACTGTACAGCTCGTAGATATGACACGAGTCCATCTGGAGCACGAAGCTGTGCGCGTCGCTCGATTGCTCAATTAAGAAGCTCGAGAGCCACGGTTCGTTCGGCATCGAGTGCCACGGCTCTTTAGGGCTGACGGTCAGCACCGGCGTCGAGCTGTTGGCCGTGTTGAGATATTCAATCGTGTCGTTCGACCAGCTCGTATTCGAACCGAGTCCCGCGATATACGAAGCCGAGTTGGGATCCACGGGCGCGTTGGAGATGTTGGCGTTGAATGCCGAGTCGCCGGCCGGGAATACCGGGCAGCCGTCGTAGGTTGGGCCGCTCCCCGGCTGAGTAGTAGCCGTTGGGCTCGGGTGCGGTGATGGCGAGTTGCTGGGACTCGGTTTAGGCGACGGATAATGCCGCTCGGGTCCTTGACCCTCTTGGGGCGATGGAACCTCGGAGTTCTCCCTGCCTCCGCAAGCGGCAAAGAGCAGAATTGCGCAGAACAGCGCCGCGGCGTATTTCATGATTAGATAACGCCTCCCAACGGGATTGGATTAGCGGTGCGTTGCCACGTTTCGGCGCGGTTTTTGAGCCTGCCTCTTTTCGCGCATAGCCAAGGATTTGCCGAACGCGCGCTCGCTTATCTGGTGCTCTCGGCGATGAGCTTCGCTCCAACCCGATCCGGCCCGTCTGCGTCACTGCGAGGCCTTGATAGAAGGGCGACAGCGAATGGCCGACGACCGGGACAGGTTGCCGACTGCAAAGAGGCCGTCAAACGCGAGCGCGGCCTTTTACCGCACCGAGTCAACGACTCAGACCGGAAGAAAATCGTGTGGACCGGTACTGACTACTTTGCAGATTCCGGCAAAACACTGCCGATTCGGGATACGAACGTGAATAGCCTCAACACGTATGCGGATTTGGGCGAAGTTCGATCTAACGGCGCGAAGACGTCCAGTGTGAACTGCACGAGGACCTAAGCCGATTGGAAATCTTGATCGTACCCCTTTTTCGGGGATGGCCATGGCGGCCGGCTTCGACCTGCGGTGTTCGGCCTCGCTCATCTCGTGACTTCTCCTTTTTATAAGGAAGATGGCAGGCAAACTGCTCCGGGCTTTAGGATAGCGTTCGTACCATGTTGGCCGTCACCGCACTTCTCGCGAGTATTGCCGCCGAGTCTCCGACGCCGGCTCCTCAGGCCGCCGCGACGCCGGCGGCAAGCAGCGGCAGACGCGATCCCTGCGGCGGCCCGCAAGAACTGCTCAAGAAATATCTCGCCGCTTCTCCCTGCGTTTTCGTCGCGGGTCAGGCGAGCCTGCAGGCGACTTATGCAACGAGCAGCATTCCGGCAGATGTGGTCCTCGATTTTGGGGAATCGACTGGGCCGGCGAGAGTGAGTCGGTCGGCGATCGGGTATCCGGGAGTTCTTGTCAGCGTCGGCATATCCCAAAATGCGCAGATAACTATTCTGCCGCCGTCCTTCTCGCGGCTATCGAGCGCCACGCGAGGAACGCTGGCCGCTGGAGCCACCGACATGGCGTTCTGGTACAAGCAGCTTGTTTACGTCGATCGGTCGCGCGGAATTCTCGGCGGTTTGCTGCTGACCTACGAAGCCCCGACTGGGTCGCCGGGCGTGGCAGCGCCTGGTCCGGTCTATACGATCAACCCACTGCTCAACATCGCTACGAATAAAGCGCGAAGCATGGGCGTGAGCCTTGCGTTTCCGGTATCGAATTTCGCCATCACCTCGTCCTCGGGGCCTAGGCGCGGTTGGAGTTTCGCGCCGCAGGCCGTTCCCTTTTGGCGCTCGCCCGGCGGGACGCTGATCGCGCTCGTCGTGTCTCACGACTTTACGACCAACGCCACCCCTTTACTGCTCAACACCGCCCAGCTCGTTACCCGGCACTTTCAGATCCAAGCGACCTATGGCGGCGTCAACTCGGCGGTCGATCTCGCGAATCCGCTCGGGGGCGTCACGCGGGCGCAGGGAACGTCGTATTCGCGTACGCTGACGCTCGGGGGTAGCTTCATGCTTGGAACCAGCGACCTGTGACGGCCCGCGACGTGGATCTCATCGTCATCGGCGCCGGACCGGCAGGCGCGGCGGCGGCGTTGCGCGGCGCCGCTCTCGGCGCAACCACGGCGCTCGTGACGCGCGGCCCGTTCGGCGGGATGGCAGCCAACGACGGACCCATTCCGGTACGCACGCTTGCGCATGCTGCCCGTCTCATCCGCGAAGCGCGGCAGCTCGGCCAGTACGGGATCTCGACCGGCGACGTGGCGCTAGACTATCAGGCCCTGCTGGCCCGAGCCCGCCAAGTCGTCGCCGAAACGGCGGCACATTCGACGCTGCGTCCGCAAATAGATCGAGCCGGCGTAACGGTCTACGAACATGCCGGCACGGCGAAGTTCGTCGACCCGCACACCATCGCGTGCGAACGCTCTGTCTCGTTTCGCGCAAAGAAGGCCGTGATTTGCGCCGGCGGCGTTAGCCGCAAACTAGACGTTCCGGGATGGGAGCTAACGGTGACGCCGAGCGACGCTTTCGGACTAACGTCGGTTCCGGAGTCGGCAATCGTTATCGGCGCCGGCGCAACCGGAGTGCAAGTTGCCTCGATCTTTAACGCATTCGGCTCGCGAATCGAGCTATTTCAGGCTGGACCGCGCATTATTCCGACCGAAGATGAAGAAGTTTCTCGCGAAGTTGCGGCGGCGTTCCGTGAGGACGGCATCGCCGTTCACGAAGACTTCGGGAGCATCGTGCGATTCGAACGCTCTTCTACTGGCGTGAGGATGACGTTTTGCAAGAGTGCAATCGAATCGAGCGTCGAGGCGCAGGCGGCGGTCTCGACCGTTGGTTGGGTAGCCGATATTGCGGGCTTGCAGCTGGCCAACGCCGGCGTCGAGACCAACGATCGAGGTTCCGTTCGAGTCGACGAGTATCTGCAGACCTCAAATGCAGACATCTTTGCGGCGGGCGATATCACCGGCCGATTGATGCTCGTGCCGCAAGGGGTGCGAGACGGATTCATCGCGGGGAACAATGCGGCAGGCGGAGCGGCTCTTCGCGTTTCGGGCGACGTCGAACCCATCGGAAGCTTTACCGATCCGGAGTACGCGAAGGTAGGGATGACTGAAGCAGAGGCGCGCGCAGATCACGCTGTCGTCGTGGCCGGTGCGGCGTACGCCGAAACCACCCGGCCGATTATCGATGGGCGAACGAGGGGATTTTGCAAGCTCGTTGCAGACCGGACCAGCCTCCAAATTCTTGGGTGCCATGTCGTCGGCGAGAGGGCCGTCGAGGTTGCGCAGATGGCCGCGATCGCGATGGCGGCCGGGATGCAGATCGACGACCTCGCGCGCATACCGCTCTCGTTTCCAACGTACGCCAACGTTGTGGGACGCGCGGCGCTTCGCGCCGTACGCGAACTCGGAGCGACCCCTTCTTAAGAGCTATTTCGCTTTTGACACGATGGGTTTATTAGAGTAGGATTAAGGCCGCTCGACTGCTAGGGGGTGTACTCATGCGGGGAGTGTACGCAATCCGCCCTCAACGTGACGCCGCTGTAGATTCACCCCAATTCGCGCCATGCTGGGGTCGCCTCAGCTTCGAAGAGCGCCTGGTGTTCAAGCAATCGCGGTCGAAGTATAACCTGCGAGGGAAAAGATGAACGTATTCGTTGGCGCACCGGGTCGCGAGTTTCTCGGATCGAGCGAGGTCTTCATCATTCTGTTCGTAACGTTCGGGCCGATCAATTTCATCAGTCGCTTTTACCAGATGGCGACCGGCCTCGATGGGAAGACGCTCGTCGGACTCGGCGTTCGGAGCGCTTTGATTGCGACGGTCGCCATCGTGCTGTCGGCGATAGTCGGCAGCTTCATGCTCGGGAAATGGCAAATCTCGGTCCCGGCGATCGCCCTGACCGGCGCGGTCGTCCTGTTCGTTGCCGCCATGAGGTCGATCTTGGCCCAGTATGAAGGTAGCGCGCCGGACCCCAGCCTCGTGCCTTGGAGTCCATCGACGGCGGCGCTACGCCTCGTCTTTCCTTATATCGCCACGCCGTACGGAATCGCGGCAATCATCGTTCTTTTGACGCTAGCGCCCGAAAGCGCGACGGGAATTTACCTCGCCCTGCTCGTGGTTATGCTGATCAACTTAATCATGATGCTCTTCGTCAAGCCTATCATGCGCGTGATGGGTCTTCCGCTGGGCCTGCTCGCCACCGTGGTATCGGTATTGCAGGTCGCCCTCAGCATACAATTCGCTTTTTTTGCCATTCGGACGGCGCTCGCAAAAGGCATTTAAGCCTTTACTCGTCGCCCGGCTATGCGGCAACCGCAAAAGATGGAGGATGACCAGGACCAGTGCGGTGCCGCCTAAAAGCCACATCTCCTTTGCGGTCGGCTTCACCTAGAGGTTGGCCGGAGCGACCTTGCGGTGCAATAGTCGTCTGCTTGCAGCGCTCTCACTCTCCGTCGGAAACGACGAAAGGCGTCAGTTATGTCAAATACGGCAACGAAAAATGACTGGTCGAAACCAGCGGCCATGGCAATACCCCAAGGGGGCTTCTTTAAAGACAAAGTCGAGCAAGGCCGGTTCGGTCCCATATTTCCGAAGACGCCCGCGTGTTACGGGTTTTCCATTGTCGCAAAAGTCAAACCCGGTCACGAAGAAAATTTCTATGAGTACGCGAGGACCATCGAAAAGACGGTAGCAGAGCAGCCGGACGCGCTGGCAGTTCTCAAGCTACATTACCTGCGTTGGGTCATGTTCCCAATCAACGGCGAGACGTATTTTATGTATCAAGGCATCTTCGACACGGATTTCGACAAGTACACCGAAGACGCCGTACGCCTATTCACGGGCTTAGGCGTGAGCACGTCGTTCGAAAATCTCGAAGGGTTCCCTGAGGATTGGGCAACGAATCCAAACGCGTTCATTAAGTGGGTTCGCGAGCACCAATGCGCGAGCTTTTTGGAATATGGCGAGTATCCTTACGTCAGTTCCGATGAAATCAAAAAGGCGCTTCGACTGCGAGCCGCGTTCTCGAACATGCTCGATTTGATGCAGTGACGTCGGTCGCACCGTGACCATGCTCGAGCTTGACGACATCCAACATATTCTGCTGACGCGAACGCCCGCGCTTAACGGGGTGTACGCCTTTCTGTCGTTCCATAACGCGGCCGGCGGAAGAGCCTGGCTTTCTGCGATCTTGGAGCGCGTCGAGTCAGCCGCCGAAGTGCGGGCGTCAGTCGAACGAGAGAAACGTTGGGTGACGGTCGCCTTCACGTGGAACGGTTTGCGAGCGCTCGGTGTCGATGATGCCTCGCTCGATTCGTTTCCCGAGGCGTTTAAACAGGGCATGGTGGCGCGCGCGAGCATCCTGGGTGACGCGGGCGTGAATCATCCTGACAACTGGGTCGATGGGCTCGCGCGTTCCGACGTTCACGCCATCGCTATCTTATTCGCTCGGGATGCGCAAGAGCGTGGGCGATGCCAAACCGAGCACGACGAACTCATTGCTCGCTGCGAAGGCGTCGAAGTCATTTCGACGCTCGAGCTCGAAGCGACACCGCCGTTCGACTACGCTCACGATCATTTTGGCTATCGCGACCGCCTTTCGCAGCCGGTCATCGAGGGAAGCGGAGAGGTGCCGACGCCGGGCTCGGGTGCGCCGCTCAAGGCCGGCGAGTTCATCCTGGGCTATCTCGACGAATTTGGATTATTGGATAACCTTCCTCAACCGGAAGTCCTGTCTAGGAATGGGAGCTATATGGCGTATCGCCGCTTGCAAGAGCACGTCGGGAGGTTCCGCGAGTTCTTACGGGAGCACGGTACGACTCAGGACGAGCAGGAGCTGTTGGCTGCAAAGCTGATGGGCCGCTGGCGTAGCGGCGCTCCGTTGGTGCTCGCGCCGGATAAGGACGATCCGGCACTCGGTGCCGATCCGCAACGCAACAACGATTTCAACTATAAAGAGATGGACCCCATTGGCTACGCCGTGCCCCTCGGCGCGCACGCGCGGCGGATGAATCCACGCGATACTGCAGCCAGCATCAACCGCCGTCGGATGATCCGCCGGGGAGCGACATACGGACCGCACCTGCCCGAGAACGCGCTGGAGGACGGCGCAGAACGCGGTATCGCGGCGTTCGTCATATGCGCTAGTCTCGTGCGGCAGTTCGAGTTTGCACAAAACGTGTGGACAAACGATCCAAATTTTCACGAACTCGGCAACGAACACGACCCCATCATCGGCGATCAAGACGGGACACTCGAATTTACGATTCCCAAGCGGCCGATTCGAAAGAAAATCCTTGGCTTGCCAGCCTTCACGACGTTGCGAGGCGGAGCATATTTTTTTCTCCCCAGTCTAAAAGCACTTCGATATCTCGCGTCGTTGACCGACGCGCGTACATAGAGGAGAAACGGTTATGAGCACGCCCCCGAAAGCGCGCACGTACAATCAGGATCACGTCGAGCGCAAACGCACGGCTGGAAAGCGACGGCTGAGCATCTATTGGACCTGGAGCTACCCTTGGGAAGCGCAGCGCGATCCGGCGGCGATGGAAAACCGCTTTTCAACGATGACCGAGGTACGAAACGTGCTCTGGCCGGAGTACGAAATACCGGACTACAGCGCCGAACAGTTCCTTCAGGGAATCGACGGAACGCTCGAGCTCTTCCACCGATCGACTTTGAGCTTCCAAGGGGTAGTCGAAGAGGCCACCGGTCATCCGGTCGCCGTTTTTCAACGAATTGACCAGGCGGGTTATAAGCTTCCAATCGACGAGCGGATACTGGCGGATACCGATACGCTCATGGTCTTTGGCCTCGATCACCTGCTCTCGGAACAAGACGCTGCCCCGGAAGAGATCGCAGCAATTAAGGAGTGGCTCAAGCGCGAGGGCACGTGCCTCTTATTAGCGCCCCATCACGACGTCGGGTTTACAAGCGACTACGCGCAACGTCAGGTCGAGTATCTTCATCACGGCGACGCGCTCGTTCCACGCCAGCAGCGCTTCGGGCAGTACACGCGCTCGCTGATGAAAGCGCTCGACGTTCCCGTTCGCAACGTCTGGGGTTTACGTCCTGCCGTCGTGAAGAAGACGAACGAAATCTCACCGCTGACGTCTTTTCGCGATCTGGATACGAAGAATCTGTTGAATAACGTGCCAACCTTCAATTTTCACCCGCATTTGCCACATTACGAGCTTACTACAAGCGATTCAAAATCAATTCATCTTCTGGCAAGCCAGGTAATCGATCCCGATCGTCCGCATCCGTTTACCGCGGCCGGCAACAAAGAGTTTAACTGCTTGTTGTGGATGCCGCCCAACGGGCAGCGAGCCGGCGATATCGTCCTCGTGGACTCGACAAACTTTACGACGCTCTTTGGGGGAACGGACAGCCTCGAAAACTTCTGGCGCAATATCGCGTTGATGAAGTGAGGCGCTCCGAAGGCGTGGGGTCTCACCCGCGGCCACTTTTGGGAGTGAGCGGATTCACTATCACTTCACGCCGGGGATCGTGGATTTAGAAACCCTGCAAAATAAGGACGATTTAACGGCCCCAGGGGGATTCGAGTGTAACCCAGCGGTCCTGTCCGATCCGCCTGGCTACTGAAAAGTCCGGCATTCTATAGGGGTTTTCGCCGCACTGCCCTTCTGACGGCTACCGACCAAAACGACCGTTTTCTGTCCGCTCGGTTATACGAACGCGACACTGTCTTGGTCAAGCCTTTTGGGTTTAGACCGAACCGAGCGCTCCCGACGCCATCGGTGGCCTCCTGAAGGGCCGAGCGTAAGGCTACTAGGAAGCCAGTTGGTTAAATCGGGGGTTAACTCGCACCAAGGAAGTCGAGAAGCGCAAATAACGGGTAATGAAAAAAGCCTGACAGTATCAGGCTTTTTGGACTGGTGGGCCATCCTGGGTTCGAACCAGGGACCTCATGCTTATCAAGCATGCGCTCTAACCAGCTGAGCTAATGGCCCGGAATGCGAGGCCCCCAATATAACACGCCGCTGGGGGCCGTTCCTTCCGGGCCTAGATCGGAGCTCCTACGGAGGCGTAACGACGTCGAAGTTCCGGATCGTGATCGACTCGAGATCTTGTTCGTCTTGCGAGGTCCACGCGGGCGCGCCGTTGACGTCGTTCACGAACGGGATGAGATTCTGCGAGCCGGTGTCGTAGAGGTAGGCGCCGTACTGTTTGAGTGCGGCGGCGACGATCTTGGCTTCCGGATGAAATCCCGAGATATCGAACGACGACTGTAGACGAATGTGCGCGCCGGCCGGCATCGCCTTGCCGCGCTCGGACTTGGGTCCAAGGTAGCCGCGACCATCCGTACAGTTGGTGACGGCGGCGGGGCTGACGCACGCGGTCTTCGATACCGAGCGCATGACGCCGTTCCAACCGAGTGCGTGGCCGATGGCGCCCGCGGCCAACTCCTCGGGCCGCACGGCGAGCAGGCCGATCGGAATGCACGACGATGTCGAGCAACCTCCGGATGCGGGCCGCGAGAAGGGTTGGGTCAGGTCTACGTACGTGCCGCTATACGCCAAGAGGCGTTTGAGCTTGCGCTTCGAGGTAGTCTTGTACGTTTCGTAATACTGGCAGGCTTCAGACTGCAGCACCATCGCGTGAGCGTTGGCGATCGGCTCGATGTAGAACGGCGGATTGAAGACCCAAGGCTCGGGACTCTTGGGCGCATGATACGTCACCTTGGGGTGCACGACGACCATCGGCGTCGCGTGGTTCGCCATGTTGATGTATTCGTTGGTGCGGTTGTTCGGACTGGCGACGATGACGCCGGCGCTGAACCCACCGCTTCCACCCCCGTCGACCGTAGCTTTGATATTCGCGGCGCTGGTATTGACGACGGCTTTCGACGTAATGTCCGTCTGCCAAACGTCTCCCGAAGGGTAGGGACAGCCGAGGAACGTCCCGGCGGTGGAGGGCCGCAGTGCGGTTGACTGCAGCGCGCTTGACGGCGCGGCGGCGCCCTGGCCCGGCACACTGGGTACGGACGAGTTACTGCTGCATCCGGCGATGCTCAAAGCAAGTAGCGAAACAACCAGGTACTTCACAAAAGCCCCTTCTCTAAGTAAGTTCGCCCCCATTATATCAGCCGTTGCTCGGCCCTAATTGGGCCCTGGGCCCCCACTTGCCGTACCATGGTCCTGGAACTCGCACGCAAATCCGTGCCTTAGTCCTAAATCAGGGGCAATCCACTTTTTGATCGAAATCGAACGCGGCGTGCTGGGCGGCCGCGATCAACGGAATGAACCTTTTTGGTGATGCCGTCACCGGCTCTGCGCTGGGCCATGTCGACGAGCACGAGCGTAGTATAAGCGTAGTACAAGCGTAGAAAAAGGCGGCCCCGCCAAAGCAGGGCCGCCTTCGTATGTCCTTTTACCGGACAATTGGTCGATGAGATTATAGGACGTCGGGACTAACGGCCGATCCGATCGGTTGAACGTAGGGCGCATCATACGAGAGCTGGGACGCGCCGCCGCCCGGATAAGCGAACTTGTTCACCTGAATCGCGCCCGCTTCCGGACCGACAACGCCTTAACTACGGCGCGCGCGGCCCTAGATCGACCCGATCCATTTTTTGAGGATTTCCCGCAGTTTGGAAACCCTGTTATGTCTAAAGGAGGTGCTACCATGAAAGCTATCGCGTATCGCGCCTCCCTCGCGGTCGGTCTTATGCCCCTCGCGTCGCTTCTCGCCGGCTGCAACGGCGGTACTGCGTCGCCGGCGATACCGGCAAGCTCGTCGCATTTCGCGACGCCGAATGCTACCACGGGCATTAAGATCTGGGCGGCGGCAGAGCAGGCCAGCAAGCTATTCGGTCTATCGGTGGGGGCAAAGCGCGTTCTCAAAGTTATTTCCACGAAGCGTCAGCCGGTTAAAGGCGGCAACCCCTTGACGCTCAAAGTCGATGGGGAGAACTTATTTGTGACTGACGTCAGCGGAGGCAGAGCCGGCATCATACAGGAGTACAAGGACGCGCGCTTTGTTCGCGCCTACTCACCTGGTTGTCCGGCTTTCGACTGTTCGAACTTTACGGGTTCACTCAGCGACACCGTCGTGGACAAAACCTATGTTTTCGCGATTATGAAACAACTCCAGTACCAGGTTGGAACCAAGACCGTCAGTGGTTCAGGGTACGAATACTGGCCCAAAGGAAATCCGTCGGCGACACCGGTCGCCGTCCTTTTGAGCAGCGATTGTTCGGCGATCTGTTTCTATGACGCGGGCGATGAGGATAGTTCCGGTAACCTGTGGCTTCGGGACTATGGGGGCGGCGGTTACGGCGTCACAGAAATAACCAATCCGACCACCAATCCGAGCATGAACCAAGGTTTGCCGCTCGACACCTTCACGATAAACGATGGCGACATCGCCGGCTTCTCTGTCAGCAACGCCGGAACGGTGCTCAACGTGGGAGATTCTAGCCATAAGATCTACCAATACGCACTGCCGGTGAGGTCTGACAGCGCACCGTTCAATACGCTGACGCCGTGCATTGAAGGATGCGATCCGCACGGGTTTGGGTTCAATAGTACGGACGCGCGAATCGTTGTCGGGGACGGTACGGCGGGCACCCAGTCCAAAGGATGGCTCGATATCGGCCAAGTCTCCAAAAATCATTGGCGGAAGGTCGCCAATCCCCAGTTTATGGTTCCTTTTAGCGCCGCGGTGTATTTGCCGGGCGACTAGATTAGCGAAATCCACTTCTTCATGATTTCGTCTTCGTTCTTGAGTTGTTCCATGAGCAGCGCCTGAAGCGCTTCGTGCTCGCGCAGGAACTCGGCGCGTTCGGCGAGATCGAAATCGAACGCGGCGTGCTGGGCGGCGATCTGCGCCTGCTGGTCGGCGGTGAGATCGCCGTCGTCGCCCTTGGCGCCGCGCGCGACCGCGAGCGATCGCGGCGCCGAAACGCCACGATCGACGCGGGACGCAAGCGTCGGTCCGTTCATCTCACTCCGTAATGCTCTGAATGAACTTCTTGGTGATGCTGTCGTCGGCTTTGCGCTGCGCCATGTCCACGTTTCGAAGCGTGTCGATTTCGCGCATGTTTTCGCTGCGCTCGTTCATCATCTGGTCGAAAACCTCCGACTGCATCTGCATTTGTTCTTGATTTTGAACCTCGGAAGCATACATTCCGAGTTGGAAGGTCTCGTCTTGCGTGTTAAGCGCGTTCATCGCGCCGTTTTCGGCGCCGCCCGCGGCGCCGCCGAGCGCGCCGCCGATTGCGTTGCCGAGGAGTCCGCTGCCGACCCCTTCGAGGATGGGAAGAAGAAAAGCCATCGTCGTCGCTCCTTAGGCTGAAAGGTCAGTTGTCGCCGTCGTTGTCGAGTAGACCGGCATAGTCGATCACCTGCTGTTGGTAGCTTTGCGGCATCTGCGGAAGCTGGGGCGGCTGGAGCATCGGTGATTCCAGGGCACCGAGCGAGGAGATGAGCGAGCGGAGCTCGTCTAGTATGGCTCGGACCTCGGTTTTCGGACCCGGTGCGCCGGGCTCGCGGGGCACCTCCGGCGCCGGCGCGGCCCCGCCGGGCGTCCCGCCGCCGGTCAGCCTGGCGTAGTGCTGCAGGACCGAATCGGCGTAGCCAAGGTCCTGGCCGTCGCCCCATTGCGTCCGCGTCCCGGTCGCCGTGGGGCTGCCCGCATTGTAGGCCGAAAGCGCGGCGTGGACGTCACCGCCATATCGCGACAACAAGCTCGAGAGCATCCCGGCGGCGTAGTCGGCGTTCCGGTCGGGGTCCATTGCCTCGGGCGTCCGGGCGAACCCATGCCAGCGGTCGTCGATTTGGAAAATCCCGTGGCCGTGACCGCCGTCGCCCACGACGTTGCGGCCGGAGTTGCTGCCGGGGCCGCCCGTCTCTTGGGCCGCGACGGCCGCCAGCAGCTCGGGATCGAGTTCGTGGCGGCGTGCCGCCGCGGCGATTTCCGGGGCGAAGGCGACGCCCTGGGTTGCGAGCCGGGATGCGGTCGGATCGAGGTTCATGGCGGGCCTACCATCACTGCGACGGCAGCGTTTGACAAGGAGCGGTGGGGGTTTTAGAATGACGACGTTGTAGTGGGGGCTCCGCCCGGTGGCGGGGCCCTCTCATACTGCAGTCGCGTTGGTGTCATGGCTCGCTCGCATCAGGTCGATATCGAAGGTCTGCTCGCTGCCGGTCGCCAGCTGTTGCTGGTGGACGACGAGGTGGCGATCGAACCGTTCGAGGGGATGGTATTTCCGGAGCCGGCACGCGTGCATCTGGACGTGCGGTGCGTCGACCGGATGCTGGAAGTCAAAGGGAGCGTAACGACCGTGGCGCGCGGGCGGTGCGACTGGTGCCTCGAGGATGCCGAGCGGAAGGTCGAGGTCGAGATCGACGAACGGTTCGATCCGGCCAGCGGACGCGAGGAAGAGCCCTTTGGTGAAAGCAACGTCCTGACGGCCGGTCGTCTCGACGTGGCGGACTTGGCGCAACAGGTGGTGCTCAGCCTTTTGCCGATGGGCTTGCGATGCAGCGAAGACTGCCGCGGCCTTTGCGAGACTTGCGGAGCCAACAAAAACGCGGGCGAATGCTCGTGCGAAAACGGAGACACACGTGGCAAATCTAAAATGGAAGACGCCGCGCAGTAAAACGCGCAGCCGTCGAGCGGCCAACTGGAAACTCAACCCGGTGACGACCGTCGAGTGTCCTCAGTGCCATCAGCCGAAGCGGCCGCATTTCGCCTGCGAGACTTGCGGTACGTACGCGGGTCGTCAGGTCGTCGAGATTCGGGACGAACACGCCGGTCACGATCACGCGTAAGCGACCCGAGCGCGCATGTCCCTGCGCGGCGTGAAAATCGTCGGGGTCGGGCATCACGCGCCGGCACGCGTCGTGACCAACGAAGATCTCGAACGATGGCTGGACACGTCGGACGAATGGATCACGACCCGGACCGGCATGAAACGGCGGCACTGGGCGGAGCCCGGTGAAGCTACCAGCGATTTGGCGCTGGCGGCGGCTCGCCAAGCGCTCGAGTATGCCGAACTCGATGCAGGCGATATCGACTGTTTCATCGTCTGCACGGTTACCCCCGACTACTACTTTCCGGCAACGGCCTGTCTGGTCGCGGCCCGGCTGGGCGCCAAAGACAAGCCCGCGTTCGACGTCTCGATCGCGTGCAGCGGGTTCATTTACGGCCTGACGGTCGGATCAGCCCTGGTGCGTTCGGGCGTCTATCGGCGGGTCATGCTGATCGGCGCCGAGACGCTCTCGAAGATTCTCAATATCGAGGATCGCTCGACCGCGATCCTCTTCGGCGACGGGGCCGGTGCGGTAATCCTCGAAACCGCTGCGGAAGATTCGTTCCTTTCCTCCGAACTCGGCTCCGACGCCAGCCGTCCAGAGATGCTGTACGTTCATTCGAGCGGTTCCCGCAATCCCATCGATCATGCAGCGCTGGACGCGCGGCGCAATTTGATCCACATGCAGGGACGCGAAGTCTTCAAGTCGGCCGTGACCAAGATGATCGAAGCCACCGACAAGGCGCTGGCAAAGGCGAACCTCGCAAAAGCCGACGTCACATTCTTGATCCCGCACCAGGCCAACAAACGGATCATCGACGCGGCGGCCCACTACCTGGAAATGCCGGCCGACAAAGTCGTCTCGAACATTCACGAGTATGGAAACACCTCGGCGGCCTCGATCCCGATCGCGCTTTCCGAATCGGTTAGGGCCGGTGCGATCGCGCCCGGAAACGTGATCGTCTTCGTCGCTTTCGGCGGCGGCTTGTCGTGGGGAGCGGTCGCCTGGAGATGGTCGGCATGATGCGCGTCGGCGCGATCTTTCCCGGCCAAGGATCGCAAGGAGTCGGCATGGGGACCGACGTCGCGGCACACTCGCCGGCCTCCGCCGCATTGCTGGCGCGCGCCTCGTCCATACTCGAATACGACTTGCTCGCGCTGCTCACCCAAGGTCCCGAAGAAACGTTGCGCGAGACGCGCTACAGCCAACCCGCCATCTTCGCAACCAACCTCGCCCTGTACGCCGCGGTCGGTCCGGAACTGCGGCCGGTCGTCAGCGCGGGGCACTCGTTCGGCGAGTTTTGCAGTCTGGTCGCCGCGAACGCCCTGGAGTTCGACGACGCGCTGCGAATCGTCGACGAACGCGGGCGAGCGATGCAGCACGCCGCCGAGCTGGCGCCGGGGGGAATGTCCGCGATTCTCGGCTTGAATGCGGAGCGCGTGCGCGAAGTTACCGAACGAACCCGGAAGGAGACGGGGGGCCGCGTCCGGCTCGCAAATTTCAACTCGCCGACGCAAATCGTGATCAGCGGCGATCTGCACGCGGTCCAGGCCGCCGCCGAAGCGATGCTCGCCGCCGGCGCAAAACGCGTCGTGCCGCTCAACGTTTCGGGGGCATGGCATAGCGACCTCATGGAGCCGGCCATCGAACGTTTCGCCGGTGCCGTGGAGAAAGCGCGGTTCGAGATCCCGGAATTCGACGTGATCTCGAACGTCGACGCGCGCCCGTACCGCGACGTTGCTACGATCAAGGAAAGCCTCGTCCACTCGATCGCCCACGAGGTTCGCTGGCACGACACCGCCGAACGCCTGCTTTCGTACAATCTCGACTGCGTCGTGGAGTTCGGCGCGAGCGGCGTGCTCGGGCCCCTCATGCGGCGCTTGCCCGCCGCCCCGCGCGTCCTGGTCGTGAGCGACTATGCCGGCGTGCAGCAGCTGCGGGAAGTGTTGCGGGCGGGCGGGGCCGATGCGGCCGTCGCGGGAACTGCGCAACGATGAAGTTCGATGGCAAGAGCGCCCTGGTAACGGGAGCGAGCCGCGGGATCGGGCGCGCGATCGCCGTCGAGTTCGCCCGGCGCGGCGCCGACGTGGCGTTGCTGGGGCGTGACGTACCGGCGCTGGAAGAAACGGCCGGACTGTGCGCGGCCGCGCGGCCGGGCGCCGTCGCGCACCTGTTCGCCTGCGACGTCACCAACCAGGCCTCGGTCGACGAGGCGGTTGCGGAGACGGTCGCTCGATTTGGGCGCTTGGACTGCGCGGTAGCCAACGCCGGCCAGTCGATCGATGCGCTGCTGATCCGCCTGAAGGCAGAGACGCTCGATCACCTGCTCGACGTCAACCTCAAGTCGGCGTTCTACCTGTGCGCCGCCGTGTCGAAACCGATGATGAAACAGCGTTCGGGGGCGATCGTCCTGGTATCGAGTATCGTAGGGATCATGGGCAACGCCGGGCAGGCCGCCTATGCGGCGTCCAAGGCCGGGCTCATCGCCTTATGCAAGTCCGTCGCAAAGGAGTTGGGTTCGAGGAATATAAGAATCAACGCCGTCGCACCGGGCCTGATCGAGACTGCCATGACGCAGAGGATGCCCGATGGCGCTCGGGACTTCTTAATAAAGCAAGCCGCTCTCGGGCGCCCGGGGTCGCCGCAGGACGTCAGCGGCGCGGTCGCCTTCCTGTGTTCGGATGCCGCCGGCTACATTACCGGGCAAACCCTCGTCATCGACGGCGGCGTGTTAATGTGAATAAAAGGCTTCGATTTCATACCGTCGTCAATAAGGAGACGTAATGTCCACCACCTTCGATAAAGTGAAGAAGATCATCGTCGAGCAACTCGGCGTCGACGAGTCGGAAGTGACGCCCGAAGCGTCGATTACCGACGATCTTGGCGCCGATTCGCTCGACCAGGTGGAGCTGGTGATGGCGTTCGAGACCGAGTTCAATATCGACATTCCCGATGAGGAAGCCGAAAAGATCAAGACCGTCGGCGATGCCGTCAAACGAGTCGACGAGGCAACCGCCGGCTCGTCGTCGGCCTAAAACCTCTTGTTCGATCAACTCAGCGAGCGTCTCTCGGCGGTATTCGCCCGCCTGAGCGGACGCGGCCGGCTGAGCGAGAGCGACGTCGACGAGGCCCTGCGCGAAGTTCGCGTCGCGCTGCTGGAGGCCGACGTTTCGCTCGGCGTTGCAAAAACGTTCGTGGCGCGCGTCAGGGAAAAGGCGATCGGCGCGAACGTTCTCGATTCGCTGACGCCCGGGCAAACGATCGTCAAGATCGTGTACGAGGAACTCGTCGCCTTATTGGGGGGCGCGCAAGCGCGGCTCCAGTTCTCCGACGCTCCGCCTTCGGTGATCGTGCTAGTCGGTCTGCAAGGCTCGGGAAAAACCACTCAGGCGGGGAAGCTGGCGCTGCGACTCAAGGAACAAGGACGGCGGTCGCTGTTGGTGGCGGCCGACGTCTATCGCCCGGCAGCAATCGCCCAGCTGCAGACACTCGGCAAACAGATCGATCTACCGGTTTTCGAACGCGGTCAGGGCGATCCGGTGAAAATCGCGCGCGAGGGCATGGCCGAAGCGCGGCGGCTCGGCATTTCGACGGTGATCGTCGATACCGCCGGAAGACTGCAAATCGACGCGGACCTGATGGACGAGCTCGCACGAATTACCGCGGCGGTCGCGCCCAAGGAAATCCTGTTCGTCGCCGATGCGATGACCGGCCAGGAGGCGACCCGCGTCGCCAAAGGCTTCCACGATCGTCTCGGGATTACGGGCGTGATCCTGACGAAGATGGACGGCGATACGCGCGGCGGAGCCGCGCTCTCGATTCATTCCGAAACGGGCGCACCGATCAAGTTCGTCGGGGTCGGTGAAAAACTCTCGGCCCTAGAACCCTTCTATCCCGATCGTCTCGCTTCTCGGATTCTCGGTATGGGCGACGTGCTCACGCTGATCGAGAAGACGCAGAGCCTCTATTCGGTCGAGCAGACCAAACAACTCGAGGAGAAGTTCCTCAAACAGAGCTTTACGCTCGACGACTTTCTCGACCAGATGCGACAAGTACGTAAGCTTGGATCGATGACCGAAATCTTGAAGATGGTACCCGGTCTCTCCAAAAAACTGCCCAAGGACTTTGAAATTCCCGAAAAGGACCTCGCAAGAATCGAGGCGATCATTTGCTCGATGACGCGTCGCGAGCGCCGCAGTCCCGAACTCCTCAACGGGTCGCGGCGCAAGCGGATCGCGCTTGGATCGGGCACGCAAGTTTCCGACGTGAACCGGCTCGTCAAACAGTTCGAGCAGTCGCGTCAGATGATGAAACAGCTCGGCGGAGGGAAACGAGGCCGCATGCCGCGCCTTCCGGCCGGAATGTTTCGCTAAAATCACCCGAACACGAAAGTAGAAGATGGTAAAAATCAGGTTGCGCCGGATGGGCGCGAAAAAGCAACCGACGTATCGCTTCGTCGTGGCGGACGCGCGCGCGCCGCGCGACGGCCGGTTCATCGAGATCTTGGGACACTACAACCCTCGCACGGAGCCGCGCACGATCGAAGTCGACGAGGGCAAGGCTAAAGAGTGGCTTTCGAAAGGCGCTCAGCCGTCGGTCACCGTGCGCCGTCTGTTCGCTGAGAAAGGAATCATGGAGCGAGGGCCGATTCCCGAGACGAAACGCAAACCCAAGAACGCCCAAGGCGGCGCCTAATGAGCGCGTTCGATGACGAATTCGGCCTGTTCGGCGAAGGATCGGATGAGGTAGAGCGCCGGCCGACGCTGGGAGCGCGGAAAATTGCGTCGAGCGAAACCGTAATCGACGAAATCGAACCCGAAGACGATCAGCCACGCCGCGGGCCACGTCCGGACCGAGCGGTTCGGCGGGACTACGGACGCAAGCCTCGCAGCGGCGAGCGTTCCGGCGATCCCTGGGCGGGGCATCGGCGGGGGACGGCCTTACTCGGATTTTTGGCGCGCAAACTGGTTGCGAATGCCGAAGTCGTCGGCGTCGAACTGTTCGTCGACGAACAGGCGCAGCCGGTGATCGAACTCGTCGTCTCGCCGGACGATCTCGGTAAAGTGATCGGCCGCAACGGACGCGTCGCACACGCCCTTCGCACCATCGTTCGGGCAACCGCGGAAGGACGCGTCGCGATCGATATCCTCGACAGCGAAGAAGCGGCCGAGCCGCTCGACGGGGAACCCGACGCCGCCGATTGACGTCCCGGTGGGGCGAATCGCCGGACCGTTCGGCGTCCGCGGCGAGCTCAAGTGCGACCCCACGAGCGCCGGCCGAGCGTTGCTGATAGCGGGCGCGCTATTCGCTTGCAACAAAGACGGTGAGGCGACGACGGTTCGCATCGCCTCCGCGCGTCCGCACAAAGGCCGGTTGTTGATTCGGATCGCCGGCGTAGACGACCTCGACGCCGCACAGTCGTACGCCGGCGCGCTGCTGCACGCCGCGCGAGAGCGAATCGAGTTGGCCCCGGGAGAGTATCTCGATGACGACCTGACCGGCTGCCGCGTCTTCGGCGTCGACGGCACCGACTATGGCGGCGTACAGCGGGTCGAGCACTATCCGGCTAGCGACATGCTGATCGTCGGTGAGACGATGGTGCCCATGGTCGCCGCCCACGTGCGCGAGATCGATATCGCCGCCCGGCGGATCGTGATCGATCCTCCGGCCGGCTTATTCGACGGCTAGCCGCTGGAGACAGTACACTAGTCGTTCGTGGGGTGGGCCGTCGCGTAGGTCGCGACGGCCGCGTCGACGGCTTGCTTGAACGAGTCGCCCTTACCGACGGCTTTGTCGAGAACGGCGCCGAAGCACGTATAGACCGAAAGCGTAAAAACGACCTCGGGGCGTCCGTGATGCGGGAACGTTTCGGACAGCGTTCCGGCCGCGATCGTATTGTTGCGCTGCGTTCCGCAGATCGCGTCGGCAGCGGTCGCGACGTCGGACGTTTTGGTGAGCTGCACGCGATAGTGCCGCTGCAGCGCAAAGAAGAGTTCGTTGGTGGCGTTGGTGACGTCGGAGCCGGCGGGGGACCCGGACCCGCTGACGGGCGCGACGATAATCCCGCGGTCCGGTTTGACCGCCGGAGTCGGCGCCGGCGTCGCGGCGCCTTTGCGGTGAAATACCGAGTCGACCATGCTGCTCAATCCGCGGAGCTGCATGTTGGCACCGTTGCTGGCCGTCGGCGCCGGCGTGTTCGTCGATTGAGGCGCAATGTTCTGAGTGGCGCGATTGACGAACGCAAGAATTTGGGCGCGCGCTTGCAGCGACTGCGACGCGACGTCGGCGACGCTCTGCACCTGAGCGGTTTGCGAGAACAAGATCACGCCGCTTTCGACGCTCACGACTTGCTCGACCACGGCGGCTGCGTCTCCGACCGGCGTGACGTACCCGCTTATATAGAAGTCGGCGGCCTTCGTGCGCGCGTACTGCAGGAAGTCGGTACGCTTGACGCCTTGCGGAACGGCCAGCACGTTGAGGCCACCGGTCGCGGCCATTTCTTGAGCGAGAATCGAGGCGATGGCGATCCCAATTTTTGCATCGACGCCCGTTTGGACGTCGAATGGATAGATCAGGACCGAGGCGGCAGCGGAGGTCGGGGCGGTCGCGGCCGGCGTCGGGGTCGGCGAAGGGGTGGGACTCGGCCGCGGCGGCGCAGCCGCAAGCAATACGAGGGACGAACCGAGTAAGAGCACAGCGAAGAGCCGACGCACGACGTTCCTTTCAGCGGAGGTCGATTCGAGCGACGAACGCGCGAATCAGCGCGCTCGTCTCCTCCGGACGCTCTACCATGGCGAAGTGTCCGGCTCCGTCGACTATTCGCGCAGAACCCACGGGTACCCGGTCGGCCAGGAAGTGCGCGAACTTCGGCGGCGTCAGCGCGTCGCTCGCACCGGCGATCGCGAGCAGCGGGACGGGCAGCGCGGCAAGCCGCTCGCTCGCGTCGAATGCGTCGCAAGCCCGAAAATCGCGAAGCGTCTGCGCTTGGCCGACCGCCAGCATCTGATTCACGGCGGCTTCGATCCGCTCCGGCGGCGGATCGGCAAAGAACCACGCGGCCAGCGCACGCGCGCCGGTGGGGAAGTCGCGCTCGAGGCTTTCAAATATCGCCGGTGCGACGCGCAGCTTGGCGCCGGAATCGAGCAGTACGACGCCGCGGATGGCGGCGTTGCCGCGCAGCGCGAGCTCGAGCGCGATCGCGCCGCCCATCGAGTGACCGCAGAGAACCGTGGCGGCATCGTCGCGCAATAGGTCCGCCTCGATCGCATCGGCGAAGGCGGCGATCGTATCCGGCCCCTCGCCGTCGCCCGCGTGACCTGGAAGCAGCGGAGCGCGCGCGTTCTCGAGGCCGTCGATCTGCGCGTCGAAGACGCGGTTCGTACATCCGGCGCCGTGAAGAAAGAGCAGCTTCATTTATGCGAGCTGCCGGTCGCGACGCCGTATTCGGCGCCGAAGAGAAAAATCGAACCGATGCAGTAAAACCACAGCAGCAGCACTAGGGGTGCGGAAAGCGCGCCGTAGACGCGCGTAAAGTCGACGTGCGTCACGTACTGCGCGAACGCGTACTGCACTGCCGGCCACGCGACGGCCACGATTACGCCTCCTCGCAGCGCGTAGCCCCACGACACTTCGCAGTTCGGCAGCCACCGGTAAAGCGTCACGGTCACCACGAATACCAACGCGATCGAAATGAGGTAGGCGAGGAGATGCGTGAAGGCGGCTGGATCGGTAAACCCGTTAGCCCGCGCGAGAATCGAGAACAACACCGGAAGAACGATCGCCACGACGAGCAGCACGCCGACGACCGGCAGCATCACGAGGGAAAGCGCCAGATTGTGCACGAGCGGACGCCCTCTCGGCACGCCGAGCGCGCGGTCGAGCGCGAAGGCGAGCCCCATGAACAGGTTTTTCCCGGACCACAGCAAGACGACGAACGCGACGAGGCTCGAAATTCCCCGGCCGTAAACGTACGTCTGCAGATTCGCAACGATGTAGTCGTGAAGCGTCGGCGCGATCGTGTCGAAGAACAGCAGCGTTCGCCGCTCGGCGGACGGCAATACCAGGGTGACGGCGCTCAGCACCAATACGGTCAGCGGAAACATCGCGAACAGAGCGTTGAAGGCGATCGATTGCGCGAGAAAGGCGCAACCATCCCGAGAAAAGCGCAGCGCAGCGTCTCGAAAGGCCGAAATGAATCGCCGCATCGGACGCGGTATATCGTGCGAGGTGCCGGTATTCCCACCTGCGCCGACGGTCACCGTCGTGATCGACGGCCGGAGACTTCCACAGTACGCGCGAGCGTTCGTGGCCGGCGGTCGCGTCTACGCGGCGGCAAGTCCGCTCCTGCGTCGGGTTGCGGACCGGATGTGGGTTGACGGTGGCAGCTTCGTCGTAGAGTGCAACGGGCGCCGCGTGCGTGTGCCAATCGCGGCGGGGCGCGGCGACCAGCCGAGTACTGCATACGTGGCGGTCGGTCCGCTGCTGCGCGGTTTGGGCGACGGCGTCCATTACCGGGCGGGAGCGCGCGCGCTCGACGTTCGCACCCGGCCGGCCGGCGCGATCGCCACGCCGACGCCGTTTCGCGGCGCATCGCAAGCGGTCGCCCCACGTGCGATCTTTACGCCCGAACCAGTCCCGACGACGCGCCCCGTCTGGAAAGGGCCGCCGCTCCCGCGGCGAACGCCGCTGCCCTTTCCACCGCAACGCAGACCCCGCGGTCGCTGACGTTTACGCCGTCGCGGCTTTGGCCGGTCGCCGGGCGAGCAGGTTCAGCGCCGCCGCAGCGACCGCGGCCGCAAGCGCGTACCATATCTGACGCGGATCGCTCAGGAACCCAACCCCAAAGAGCCTGTCGAGCGTAAAGGCTCCGCCGCCGGCGAACGCGACGGCGAGGGCGCCGGCGATGTACAGGGCCGGCAGTTCGAACCCGCCCTTGTCCGTGAAGAAGCCCTTGCCGAGGTGGACGGCGCCGATCGCGACCAGCATGACCAGGACCACGATGACCGGTCCCAGCGCTCCGCCGAGGCCTAGAAACGTCAGCAGACCGCCCCCGACCTCGCCCAGGCCCGCGGCGAGCGCAAAGAGCCGTCCCGGCTTAAAGCCGATGCCCTCGAAGAATCCGCCGGTGCCGGCGATGCCGTAGCCGCCAAACCAGCCGAAAAGCTTCTGCGCCCCGTGCGCGGCGAGTCCTAGGCCGATTATGATCCGAATGATGAGAAATGCGATGCTCACGGTGGTCCTCTCAGATACTTACCTTGTATTAGTAACTTATCTATAGTAAGCTATATTGAAAAAGTACCATGCGAGCAAAATGATGTCAAGTAATCAACCCCGAGACCCCAGCCTGTGCCCTCGCTTTCACCGAGCGGTCGAGTTGATCGGGCGCCGGTGGAGCGGTGCGATAATTCGAGTGCTGTTCGTTGGCCCGCTACGATTTAGCGAGCTGCTGGCGGCGGTGCCGGGAATTTCCGACCGGCTGCTCGCCGAGCGGCTTCGTGAGTTGGAATCGGCGGAGATCGTCCGCCGCGACGTGCGTGCCGAGTCGCCGGTGCGCGTCGTCTACGAACTAACCTGTCGCGGCCACGAACTGCGGGAGTCCCTCGACGCGCTCGGGCAGTGGGCCGAGCGCTGGATCGTTTCGGACGCAAACGTTTAGGGGAAGCCGCCGCCCTGCGTTCAAACTGTGGCCGCCGGAGGTGTTTGAAATTGAAGTCTTTCGAATTCGTCGCCGAGCGGTCCGCAGCCGCCGGGTTTACCGTGGCTCTACTGGCGGGTTGTTCGGGGGCCGGTGGTTACGGGACGCCCGGCGTAACGGCCAGTTCCGCGACGCAAGCGGTCGCCGGCGCGCGCGCCAAAGCCGACATGCGCCCCATCGTACGACCGTTGGAACGGCCGCCGCGGCGTCGGCAGTCGCAAGGGTGGATGTCGCCGGCCGTCGTCAAACCCGGCAGCCACGTCATCTACTCCGGCAGTTTCGACCAGGACGTGATCACGATTTTTCCGAGTATCGGAAAAAATCCGCCGCCAATCGGGCAGATAACCAGCGGGCTCAACGAGCCCGAGCGGCTGTTCGTCGATCGAAACCTCAAGCTCTATGCGAGCAATGCCGGCAGCAACACGGTCACCGTTTACAATCCCGGTAAGACGACGCCCAGCCGCACGATCAGCAACGGCATCGACACGCCGACGGGTTTGACGGTCGGTGCCGACGCTACCGTCTACGTGGCCAACGTCGGCAACGACACGGTGACCGTCTACCCGAAGAAGCAGAACTCGCCGTCGCTGACGATCCTGATGCCCAACTACGAGCTGCCTGAGAACTTGGCTATCGACGCGAAGAACAACCTTTACGTGGCGTATCTCGGCGGCGCCCACGGTTCGGGCGTGATGGAGTTTGCGCCGGGCCAAAGTACGGGTCAGGATCTCAATCTCCAGTCAGGCGACGTGACCGGAGTAACGGTCGACAGCAAAGGCGACGTCATCGTGCTCGACGGCTATCCCGCGGAAGCCGAAATATTCCCGCCCGGCAAAACGACGGCGTCGAAGAAGATCGCGATCACCGATGGATCTCCGTTCGAGCTGGCGATGAGCAAGGACGAAAAAACGCTGTACGCGAGCGTCGAAGTCGGGCTCGTGTTTTACATCGAAGCGGCGGCCTTCCCAGACGGAAAGGCGTTCAAAGATCGGATTACGAGCAACGTGCAAGAGTGGCCGCTCGCGACCGGACCCGACAACGTGCAGTAACGGGAAGCTAGCGCTGCGCGGGCGATACGAGATCGCCGACGAGCACGAATTGGATCCCGGAAGCTTGCAGTTCGGGGATCATCGCGCGGACCGCGGCTAGCGTCGTCGGATGCGGGTGGCCGATGGCGATCGCGCTGCCCGTGCGGCGCGCGACGGCCGCGGCCTCGCGCAGCTGGGCCTCGGTGTATGCAACCGTGGCTTGGTTGTCGAGAAACACGTCGCGTCCGGCGGTCGGGACGCCGCCTTCTTGTGCGGTTCGCTCCCCGACCGACTCCGAACTCGTGCGTGAGTCCACGAAAAACAGGTTGCCGCGTTTGGCGAGCACGCCGATGACGTCGCGCATGACGCGCGCGTCGGCCGACGCTTTGCTGCCCTCGTGATTGTTGACGCCGCGGGCGAGCGGGACTTGCGCGAGATCGGCTTCGACTTGAGCGGTAATCTGCGCGTCGCTCATTTCGGTCGTTACTTTTCCTGGGCCGGGATTGAGACCGGAAACCGTTTCCATTGGAAGGTGGAGCATGACCCCTTTGCCGGCGCCGGCGGCTTCGCGGGCAATCGTCGCCGTGTACGGAACGTCGGGCAAAACCGAAAGCGTCAACGGGACGCCGAGGGCAACGAAAGCGCGCTCGGTATCGATCCACTGACCGCAGTCGTCGACGATCAGCGCGAGCTTGGGACCGTTTGGATTGCTGGGCGGCGCACCGGTTGGCGACGGCGCGGCGGTGGAGTACGGCGAGGCCGGAGAAGGGGACTCGGCCGGCGTTTCGGGCGAACCGAGCGGCTCGGCCGTCACTTCGCTCGCCGCGGACTCCTGCGGATACGGGGTCTCGGCGGCGGTTGGGGCTGACGATGGTTCGATGGCGGCGTACTGCGGCTCCGGCTCGTTATGACGCGGCCGGAGAAGCCACCAACTGGCACCGGCGGCAACCAGCGCGATCAAGATCAGGGCGACGCCCGGAAAACGGCGGGGCGAACGCGATTTCTTCGGCACGCCCGATGGTTCGCTGGAACGCTCGCGCGTCATGCTGAGTGCCCGCTCGGAAGTTCTGCCAGGATACGCAAGGCACGCTCATCTAAGCGTAGCGTCGTGAAAGCGTTCCTGGCCGTACTCGCCTTAGCAGCCGGCGTCGCGGTCGTCAGCGGCCCGATGCGTGCCGCCACCCGAACCTCCCCGGTCGCGTACGTGACGCCGGCGCACGCCGCTACGCCGAGTCCGCTGCCGTCGCCGGACCGGCTGCTGTTTTTGATCCGCCGGCAGTTTCGCTCGCATCGCCCGCCGCCGCCGTATATCACGTACACGCTGGTGCGCAAGCAGACCCTCGACGATGGCTATGCCGACCTGGTCAACAGCTACACGTACCACATCTGGTGCCGCAACTACGACCGGGCGGCGCTCGGGCGGCGGGTGTACCGAGGTTCGGCGCGCGGAACGCTCGAGTTTCTGCGACCCTCTTTCAACGAACCCTGGGACCCCGGGCCGCCGACGGCGGATCTGTTCGAGCCCGCGCCGGAACATCCGCACACCAATCCCCGGGAATTCATCCCGACGCCCGAGCCGACCGGTTCGCTTCCGCCCGTAATCGCGAGCGTCACGGTGCTGGGCGAATTCGACTACCGCGTAACCAACGTAGCGCGCGAGGAGCACGTCCTGCACGTCTCGTTAGTGCCGCGGCGCGATCCGAACCGGAATCGTTTGCGCGACCTCTACGTCGACGCCAAGACGCTCGAACTGCAGGAAGTCGTGGCGACCGATAAACTCTACGAGGACGGGCACGTCTACCCGATGATGTTCACGGTCACGTTAGGATGGCTGCACGACATGCCGGTGGTCACCCACATTCACGGCGCGGCGACCTACGAAACCGACGCCGAGTATCTCGGAAAAGGCGCGATCGTGGATTACGATTTCACCGACCTCACGTTCCCGGCGACGCTTCCCGACTGGTATTTCGAACCGCGCTCCTACGCCGCCCACACCGACGACGCGCCGAGCTAGCTGCCGGCCGGTTTAGCCGGTGGGGGCGGTTGATTTGACCAAGGCGGGATATTTTTGGCGGAGAGTATGAAGCTTGGGGAGATCGTTGACGACGATGTACGGGTCGTTGGGGTTGTGGATCGCGTAGTTCTGATGGTAGCCTTCAGCCGCGTAGAAACCGCGTAAAGGCGCGATCGCCGTGACGATCTGCGAGGCGAACGCGTGGCTCGTTCGCAGTCGCGCGATGTAGGCGGCGGCCTCGCGCTGCTGGGCCGGGGTCGTATAGAAGATTTCGGAGCGGTACTGGGTTCCGTCGTCGGGCCCCTGACGGTTCAACTCGGTCGGATCGTGAGCGACGAGAAAATAGACGTCGAGCAACTGATGAAACGAGATCTCCGCCGGGTCGTAAGTGATTTCCACTGATTCGGCGTGGCCGGTCGTCCCGGTGCTGACGTCGTCGTAGTGCGCCGTGTTCGCGCTGCCGCCCGAATAGCCGGCGACCGCCGAGCGCACGCCTTTGAGCGATTCGAAAACGAGCTGCATTCCCCAGAAACAGCCGCCTGCTAAAACGACTTGCTGGGATGGGGAAGAGCGGGCCGGTGCCGGGCTTGCGCCTACGAGCGCGCCCGCCAGGATGACCGCGAAGAGAGCCTTCATGCCTCTTGTAACGCCTGCCGGCGCCAAATGGATGAGGTTACAAGTGCTCGTCGAGCCAGTCGAGCCAGAAGCGCGTCAAGTCGGCGGTCTGCACCGGATTAGCCGGTCCGTGCGTCGCGGCCGGAAAGACTAGGAAGCGAACCGGAACGTGATTGTCGACTAGCGCGTGGTAGAGCGCGTACGACTGGGTGATCGGGACGACCGGATCCAGCGTGGTGCCCCAAATCAGCGTCGGCGTTTTTATTGCGGCGTAGTACGAGATTGGAGATTGCTCGGCGTAAATCTTCGGGCCGTCGCCGGCGTAGGGCGAACTCTTGAGATAGTAGCGGTTCTGCACGTTGGAAATCGACAGGTTGTATTCTTCGGTCTCGTCGTTGACGGCGGCGCCGGAGACCGCCGCTCGCCAGACTTGATAGTGCCCGATCAACCAGGTCGTCAGTAAGCCGCCATACGACCAGCCCGAGACGGCCACGCGGCGGTCGTCTACGTATGGAAGTTTTTCGAGCGCCGTCAGACCGGCCATAATGTCGGTTGCGGGACCGCGCGCCGTATCGCCGACGATGGCGAGCATGTAGGCGTTACCCAAGTTGTCGCTTCCACGGTAGTTCGGCTGAAAGACGAGGTAGCCGTGCGCGGCGATCGTTTGCGCGAGCGGCCATTGCTCCCAGACAAACTCGAGGTCGTTGGAGAGGCCGGGCCCACCGTGCACGAGCAGGACGACCGGAAACTTTCGATCCGGATGCGCAGCGCGTAGCGCGTCGAACGCCGGCGGGTACGTGACCACGCCGTCTTCGGCAAAACCGTCGGGTCCGGTCCAGTCGAATGGTGCCATCCTGCCGATGGAAAGGCCCGCGACGAAATCGTTGAAGTGCGTCAGGCGGCGCGGTTGAAGGGCGTGCGGAGCGAGGTAGTAGAGTTCGCGCGCGTGGGCAGCGTCGTTGGCGACGAAAGCAACGGCGCCGCTGTTGGCGATGCTCGCGGCGGCGCCGGCATCGAAGGTGCTGCTGGAGTACGGATCGCACGCGATGTTGAGCCGGCCGAGCGGAAACGGATGCAGCGTATTTGCGGAGACGTCGAGCGTCCAGGCAACGGTTTGGGTGCGTTCGCTCGCGCAGAGCAGCATCCGCCGGCCGTCGGGGTACCAGAGGCTGGCGGCAATATTGCGGTCCAGATCTGGGGCGACCGCCAGGTCGCGTCCGCCGGCCAAAGTTCGGACGGTATTCTCGGCTAGAAAGTTGCCGTCGCGCGCGTACCAGTAGGCGAGCGTTCCGTTCGGCGCGTACGCGGGGCTCAGTTCGAGGCCGGTGCGGGTGGTGAGCTTATGGATCGACCCGCCGCCGGATGCGACGTCCCACAACGTCGAGTATTCGTCGTCACCGCCGAACGTCGTCTCGACTCGAGTGAAGGCGATCCGCGACCCGCTCGGATTCCAAGCAATTTGTGGAGAAAAAATTCCCCCCGGATCGGTCGGGGCGATCGTCCACGGTCCTTCGGTCAGGCGGCGCGCGGGGCCGCCGGCAATTGGAACGACCCAAAGATGGCTCGGCGGGGTAAGCTCCGTTGCCGTGTAGTCGTTGTTGCCCGCGAAGAAGTAGTCGTGATGTGCCGCGAGCGCCGCCCGATTGGCGGGGCGATCGGCGGCGACGTAGGCGACGCGTTTTCCGTTAGGACTCCAGGCAAAGTCGCCGACGTCGGTGGCGGCATCGGTGAGGCGGCGGGCGGCAGCACGAGCGCAGCGGACGAACACTTGCAGCGGCGCTTCGGCGGCCGTCCGTGCGAGGTAGGCCAGACACGCGCCGCTGGGCGACCAGCGCGGCACCGCCACGTCGTGGCCGCGCACGAGCGTCTGAATTGCGCCGGTCGCGACGTCGACGGTTTGCAACGAGTCGACCTCGGCGGCGTGCTTCAGATCGGCTCGAATCGTGATCGCGGCCACGACGCGGCCGTCCGGCGAAATCGCAGGCTCCTCGACGTTGACGATCCGCGCCATGTCGGAAATCTGCAACGGACGAGCCGCACCCGCGGCCACCGGGAACGCCAGAACCACCGCTGCTGCGAATCCGGGAATCGAGCGCATGAGCAAACCGTCTTCTCACGCGCGCCGCTGCCGCCTGCTCGCGCGATGGAGCGCTGCGCGCCCGGCTCGTCGAATGACCAGGATCCATGCGCGTAAAGACGCCGATTTCGCCATCGCAAACGGTCGCGCTCGCGAGCGTGGCGTATGCGGTTATCTTCGGGGTGCTGGGCGCCGACCGCTACGCGACCTTTCACTCCGGCGCCGATTTGGGACTCTTCGTCCAGACGATCGCGAGCGCGTTCGCCGGTTTCGACAACACCGTCGAAGGGACGTCGCACTTCGCGTATCACTTTTCGCCGATCCTCTACGCGTGTGCGCCGCTGCTCTGGCTAAGCCGGTCCGCGCTTGCGCTGGTCGCAATTCAGGCGCTGGCGACGGCGGCAATCGCGCCCGCGATTTACGCGATCGCGCGCAAACGCACGACCGATGCCTGGGCGGCGGGACTCGCCTGCATCGCCCTGCTCTATCCGCCGCTTCAGGGCGTGACCTTCACCGATTTTCACGAAATCGGGTTTGCGCCGGCGGCAGTGGCGTGGCTGTTGTGGGCGATCGACGCTCGCCGTTTCGGCATCGCCGCCGGGCTGCTCGCCGTCGTCCTGTCGATCAAAGAAGATCAGGCGCCGGCGATGGCATTTCTCGGAGCGGCTGGATGCGTCTACTTCGCTCGTCGCGGCGAACGCACCGGGTTGGGCTTTTCGATCGCTGCAATCCTCGCGTCGGCGGTCGTCTTTTGCGGATACTTTGCCATCGTTCGCCCGTTAGCGGGAGCGACCGAACGATGGATTCCGAGCCATTTTTACGCGTGGGGCGCGGGGGCGCCGTCGATCCCGCTTTCGGCCCAAATTGTGGGCCGGCTGACGTACGTGCTGGAAGCGCTCGTACCGCTGGCGCTCATTCCACTGCGCTCGCCGGTAATGCTGCTCGCGCTGCCGGGGTTCGCCGAAGTGCTGGCGTCGCGCGAGCCCCTCACCTACACGATGGGACAGCACTATGCAGCCGCATGGGTCCCTTACGTGCTGGTGGCGTTCGCGCTGGGTGCGACGCGCCTGCTCGCGCGCGCGCCCGCAACCGGTGCCGGGTGGATTCGCGCGAGCGCCCTGCTCTGTGCCCTCGTCCTGGTATTTTTTAGCCCGCTGCACCTCGCGCATTTTCTGCGCTTTCCGAACGCACGCGACGCCGCCACGCAGCGAGCCATCGCGCAACTGCCGCGCGATGCCGGGATCGGAACGTACGACGAGATTTACGCGCACCTCGGCTTCTTTCCGCGAGCCCAGATCGGCGTGCGCGGCGAGCCGGAGTTCGTGCTCTACGACGAGCGGTACGTCTCGCACTCGTGGTCGCAGCAGATCTTTCCGCAGATCCGGCGCGGCTTGGGAAACGGTGCGTACGCCGAAGTCTCGAACGGCGATGGCATCATCGTGCTGCGGGCGGCGCAAGCGACCAGCGGCCGACGTTCCAGAACGGCCCCGAGAGCGACGCCGTCTGTCCGCGCAGCCGATCGGAGAACACGTTGAGTTGCGGACGGTGATAGATCAGCGCGATCGGGAGTTCGCGGTAGAGTAGCGCCTGGAGCGCGCGATACACGCTCGTGCGAAAGGCGGGATCGTAGCTGCTGAGTCCGCGCGCCAGCAGCGCGTCGATTTGAGGATCGCAAATGCGAGATTTATTATATCCGTGCGGCGGTACGTTCGCACATGCAAACTGGTCGGTCGTGTCGGGATCGTCGCCGTTTTCGAACGAGTACAGCGCCATTTGAAACTTCCCGCCGTATACCGGTCCGTTTTCGGAGGCGGGCGCGACGAACTGGGTGATGGCAAACTGTTTGAGTGTAACCACGGCGCCGACCGAGCGTTCGTACTGCACGATGTTGTCGGCCACCGTCGCGTCGCCCGGCGTGCCGGCTTGGATCGCCAACAGCAGATTCAGGGGTCGCCCGTCCTTGACGCGCACGCCGTCCGCGCCAGTCCGCCAGCCGGCGCGGTCGAGCAGTTGGCGCGCGGCGGCGGGATCGTAGGGAACGTCGGGATAGGCGCGCGGATCGAACGCCCATAGAAACAGGCCGGCGCCGGCGTGGCGGCTGTCCAGCGCGCCGCGATAGGCTTTGGCAATGAGGGTGTGTATGTCGATCGCTTCGGCTAAGGCGTGACGCACGTGCGGATCGGCGGTCAGCGGATCCTGCGTGTTGAAAATAATCGCTCCGACCGCATTTTCGGGCGTATTCGCAACGCGGTATCCGGACAAGGCCTGCAGGAGGGGATACGCGGCGAAGTTTTGTTCGTTGAAGTAGCCGTCGATCGCGTGAGTTTGGAGCAGATTCATCGCCGTCTGCGAGTTCGGGACGAACTGGATCGTCAATCGCTGGATCGCGACCGGACCTTTCCAATAGAACGGATTGGCGCGCAACTCTACCCGATCGTCGCGCAGCCAGCGTTCCACCCGGTAGGGTCCAGATCCAAACGGCGCGGCGTCGAAGGCGACTTGGTTGAAATCGGAAAATCGCTCCAGCGCGTGTTTGGGGAGGATCGGGAATCCCTGGGGCGCTTCAACGACGGAGATCAGTGGGGGGAAGGCGCGCTTGAGGTGCAGCACCAGCGTCGTCGAATTGGGCGCGTCGGCGCGAGCGACGACGTCGTAGGCAAAGCGGCTCTGCACGTTGTTGCGCGGATCGTCGATCGCTCGGATGGACCACGCACAGTCCGCCGCCGTCAACGCAGCGCCGTCGGCGAATCGCACGCCGGTGCGAATGTGATAGACGATCGTCTTGCCGTCGGCGCTGATGCCGCCGTTGCGCAGCGTGGGAACGGCCGTTGCCACGTCGGGAACGAGCCGGCCGCGGTCGTCGAACTTCACGAGATAGGAAAAGACGAGCATCCCCCATTCGATCGAGGAGGTGCCGTTTTCGAGTGCCGGGTTGAGGGAACGCGGCTCCCACTGCTGCGCGATGACGAACGAGTCGCGCGCGACCGGCGTACGGCTGCATGCGGTGGCCAAAACGGTCGCGGCTACGATCGCGCAGACGTTACGGATGCGCCGTGCGACGGGGCATCGAAAGCCGAAAATCGCCCGATCTATTTTTTCACCAACGGATACGAGGCGATTCCCAGCGGATCCGCCAGCCCCGTGATCGTCGAAAACGGTGTCTTTTGTCCTTTTTTATAACCGACGACGTTATCGGTCTGATTCGACTGAAAGAAGATCCCGGATGCGGTCAGACCGCTGAGGGTGGGACTCGCGATCCCGCTCGTGATCTTGGACGACGGTGACTTCGAACCGTTGGAGTAGATCGCCACGAATGACGGACCGCGGTTCGCGAAGTTGGAAACGTAGAGAACGTCCTTGCTTCCAAAACAAAGTCCGATCGGTGAATCGAGACCCTTCAAACCGGCGTCTTTGACCTGTTTGGTTCCGGCTGCGATCGTGTAGACTTTGCTCGCCGTGTCGTCCGATACCCATACGTTATCCTTGCCGTCCACGGCGATGCCGACGGGATTCACGAAGCCGCCGATCTTCTCGTAAGGCTTTTTCATTCCACGCCGATAGGCGTACACGGTCCCGGCGACGCTCGTCGCAAAGATGTCCCCTTTCGAGTCGACGGCGATCCCGTAGTATCCCGAGGTCGGAATCGATAGACGCGGTTTGGTTTTCCCGGGCGAGTAGACGGTGATGGCGCTGCTGCCGATGTTGGAAACGTACAGCGAGCCGTTCGCGTCAACCGCCAGCCCCGACGGGTTTGAAATGCCCTGTGTGATCGAACCCTCCGGCGACGGGTTTGGGGTCGTCGGATCGTACAGGCGAACGACACTGTTCTGAAGGTCGGCGACGAAGAGAATCGGCTGGGTAGTTCCGTTTCGAATTCGAACGGGCCAGCCGCGCGGGCCGCCGACCGGCGGAGGAACGAGCGGTACGGCGACGGGTCCGGCGACGGCGGGGCCCACCAGAAGCCGCGTCATGGGTGAGATGACGCGCATGCGAGACGAGTCTTGGAGCGGCGTGATCGGCGACGGATTGCCGGCGCATCCGGCGGCAAACGCGAGCGCCGCGATGGCCATAAAGGCGCGACCGAAAAGGGTCTTGAGCATAGCGGTACCTCTGAGCACAGTGACCCGCGCGGCGCTCTTCCTCTCGTAGCCGGCTTGAACCTCGTGGTTAGCCTGTCACTAGGACGCGAATAGTTCGTCTAGCCAGTCAAATACCCGCCGGTTGAGGATCGATCGATTGCGCCCTTCGACGTGGACGTCCGCGCCTTCGGCGGCGGTAAACCGCAAGAGCGTCTTCGGACATCGAAGCGCGTCGAACAGGGCCGGTGCGCCGGCGGCCAGCGGATCGTTCTCGGCGCACGTCAACAAAGTCGGACAGGCAATTCGGTCCGCGCGGCCATCGAGCGTGAAGGGTTCGATGCGGCGCAAAAAGCCGGCGAGGTCGGTCGCTCCGTTGACCCAAAACCCGCGTTGGACGATGCTCCAGCGCAGCTTACGGTCCTGGGAGATCATATTCCACATGCTTTCGAGCACGGTCGCATCGAGGTTCGAGAGGTCGTCGACGGCTTCGGGCGGTGCTCCGAGTTTTATTGCAATGCCGCGAAAGCCGTCGGCAATTCCCGACAGGCCGGGATCGGCGATGCAGGCCGCCAAACGAGGTTCCCCGGAAGCGGCGCGCGGCGCGAGGTAGCCACCGAGGCTCCAGCCGCTCAAAGCGATGCGGGAAGGATCGACGCCCGGCTGCTCGAGCGCAAAATCGACGACGCCGTTCACCACCGTTTCCCAATCGGGGCGCAGGTGCGTGCCGTGCTCGATCAGCATCTCGCCTTGTCCCGGTCCGTCGAAGATCAAGCTGTGATAGCCTCGCCGCGAGGCAGCCACCGCTGAGGCGAAATACATTTCGGTTACGGTTGCATCGTAGCCGTTGGTGAAAATTACCAGCGGCCGTGTCTCGCGTGCGTGGTTTGCCGCGGGTATCAGATACGCGGGCAAAGTTGCACCTTCGAATGGAATGCGCAGCGGCTGGATCGCGGGGTCGTGCAACGCGAGGCCCTTGTCGAATGCGGCGATTTGCTTGCGGAAAGCGGCAACGAGCCGAGGATCGACGGGCGTCCTGTAGAGCGGGTGGTACGACGAGGCGTAGAAGCAGGAGGCGCGCAGATAGAGGTCGCTCGCGCTGCTGCGATGCCCTTTCGCTATCGTCGCCTCGGCCTGCGATACGAACCGATCTCCGGCCGTCATCCACGCGTTATAAAAGGCCGTGTCGTCGCCATCGCCGACGGCCGCGGCTACCGCTTCGATCTCGCCGAAGTCGGCAGCACCATATGGAATGTATCCGACCGCCCAGGCAAACTCGTCGTAAAAGTCGTCCTTGAATATCCGGCCCATGGGTTAGCTGCAGCCCGACGTGGCCCCGCAGGAGTCGCACTTTTCGCAGGCGCCGTTGCGCACCATCGTGAGCTGGCCGCATTCGGAGCAGGCGTTGCCGGTGTACCCTTTGGCTTTCGATTCAGTAACGGCTTGGGTCTTGGAAAGCGTCGCGGTGGCGGTTCCCATGGAAACGTTCGTTCCGAAGGACGATGCCGCGGTCTCGGGCGCGGTCGTCGCCGATCCGACGGGCGCCGACTGCGGCTGGGGGCGCGGTTCCTGGCCCGGATGCAAGTGGGTGCTGACCGGATGGAGCTTCTCCGACGACGCCGGCTGGGCGCATCCGCACGTCGCCCTCTTCCTCGGCGATGAACTCGTCGTTGGGTTCGGGACCCATCGCATCCATCTGCATGGACGGCTGCACGTGGGCGAGATCGTAGCGTGACAGATAGCTAACCGCCAGCTCGCGGAAGATGTAGTCGAGAATCGACGTCGCCATCTTGATGTGGTCGTGTCCGGTTACCGGCCCGTTGGGTTCGAAGCGCGTGAACGTGAACGCTTCGACGAACTCCTCGAGCGGAACGCCGTGCTGCAAGCCGAGCGAAATCGCGATGGCGAAGTTGTTCATCAGCGAGCGGAAGGCGGCGCCTTCCTTGTGCATGTCGATGAAGATCTCGCCGAGCTGGCCGCCTTCGTATTCGCCGGTGCGCAGGTAGACTTTGTGCCCGGCGATGACCGCTTTTTGGGTGTAGCCGCTGCGGCGCTCGGGCATCCGGCGACGCTTGGCGATGTAGCGGTAGACGATTTTCTCGGCAATTTGCATCGGCGTTGCGAAATCGTCTGCGCCGCCGCCGGCTGCTCTTCGGTCTCGTCGCCGCCGATGTCGTAGCTGGCGGCGAGCGGTTGCGACAGCTTGGACCCGTCACGGTAGAGCGCGACCGCTTTGATCATGCGCTCCCACGCGTAGCGGTATGCTTCCTTCACGTCGGCCAGCGTCGCGCTCTGCGGTAAATTAATCGTGTTGTGGTTCACGATGCCGTTACCGACAAAGGCGTGAGTCACGGGGACCGAGATGTCGTAGACGGGTCGCATCCCGGCATCCGCGACGGATTCCACAGGGCTGAAGTGAAGGTTGCGATTGACGATTTCGTCGAGCCACGGCGGGAGCTCGATTTCCTCGCCGAGCCTGCGGACCGTCTCCCACGAAACGTGTTGCGTGCGCGAATCCAAAAGCCGCGTATAGTTACTGCGTACGCGCGTGCCAGCTCCGGCCCTGCCACTCTTGCCACGCGGAATCATTTCGTAGAGTTCGCGTCCATCGATTCCCGGAATCACGTCGGCGGTGCTCTGCGCGAAGGTACCACTCAGAACGGTCCAGGCTCGGGCGAGTTTTAGCGGTTCTGGAAAAGCAACCAGCGCAAGGAGCTTTTGCGCTTGTCTTCCGGCGGCATAGACTTCGCCGTACGACTTGTCGTACTGGCGATTGTACTTTTCTATTCGGCCATGGACGATTCCGAGGTTGGTGAGAACCGCCTGGAGATCGTCAAGCAGCGCCGCGGAATCGAGGCAGATCGCCCACTTGCAGGCCTTTTCGGTCGTTACGTAAGCGTCGAGAAACAATCCCGATAGGAACGCAAGAACGTGCTCGCGCGTCGATCTTAGGACGGCATCGGGAATGCGCTTCTGGCTAGCTCGCGAGCCGCATCCAAGATACTCCAGGAATTCCACTAGGGTCTTCGACGGAAAAGGTAACGTTCGGGCACTTCTGCGACTGACGGACGATGCGGCCCTCGAGTCCGAAGGCGGAGCGAGCGGCGTCGAGTACGCGCTCGAGAACGCTTTCCACCGAGTTGGTGATTACGACGCTGTACGTGGAGCGTGAGGTGTGTCCTTCGGAGGCGTATGCACCCAGGAAGAAACCCAGATCCGATGTCATCTCGAGCGGGATTCGGATGCTCTTTTGCGATCCGTGGGGCGGAGACTGTTGGAAATCGTGGAGTCGGGCCGGCTGCGACGACCACATGTCGTCGCCGTACTGGGTAGCGACATATTCGCCAGGTTGGATGTCGGAGAGGTGGCGCCAGACCAGCCCGGCGTCGCCGCAGGTGAGGACGCGATGATTCGGCGTCCCCACGACACGATGCCCGGAGCGCAGTCGAACCTCGCGGACCTCGCGTTGTCCGCCGAAATAAAACGCATCCGTCGTCTGCGACCCATTGAGCGAAGCCACGTCCATCGCATGCGCCCGGAAGGCATCGTCCGCCTCGCCACGGTGCAAGGACTCAATGCGAATAAGACCGTCCTGAGTGGTGAGCAAGGTCTCTCCGACGACGCACTTACTGATGGCCCCACTTACGAACGGTTGGGCGGCCGCCATCATGTCGACGTGCGCTAAGGGGCGAATATAGCGCGATCCGTAGCGTCCGCAGGGCGTCGCACAGTCGAAGACGGCGAGGTGCTCGTCCTTGAGATAGGGCGCGCCTTCGACCGTCATCCGGCCGCAGATGTGGGCCGACGCCTCCTCGATTTGCTGCGTCGTAAAGCCAAGGCCGTCGCGCAGGATCGAGAAGTTCCAATCGTCGAGTCGTTCGGGCGCAATCCCGAGCTTCTCGGTGCAGAAGTCGGTGCCCAGCACGAACTTGTTGAACACGAACGGCAACTCGAACGCGCTCGGCAACGCGGTTTCGACGCGCGAGATCGCCTCGTCGTCGAAACCTTTGGCCCTGAGCGTCGCCCGGTTGATGTGCGGAGCCTCTTCGAGCGTGCCGGTTCCCTTGGCGTAGATTTCGATGGCTTGAATCTGTTGGTCCGAATACCCGAGCTTGTGGAGCGCCGCGTCGACGGACTGATTGACGATCTTGAAGTAGCCGCCGCCGGCCAGCTTCTTGAATTTGACCAGCGCGAAGTCGGGCTCGATACCGGTCGTGTCGCAATCCATCACCAAACCGATGGTGCCGGTAGGAGCGATCACGACGGTTTGGGCGTTGCGATAACCGGCGACTTCGCCGATCGAGAGCGCATCGTCCCACATCGACCGCGCGAGCGCCCACGTTTCTTGCGTGAAAAGCGTCGGCGCGTGCGTGACCGGCTTGACGCTAAGGCCTTCGTAGGCTGAGTCCTGCGCGTTGTACGCCGCCCGGCGATGGTTGCGAACGACGCGCAGCATCGCGTCGCGATTGGGTTCGAAGCGCGCAAAGGCGCCTAGGTTCTGCGCCATCTCGGCCGACGTGCGATAGGCGGTGCCGGTCATCAGCGCCGACACGGCGGCACACCAGCCCAACCCTTCCTCGGAATCGTACGGCAAGCCCATACGCATCAGCAGCGTCCCGAGATTCGCATACCCGAGGCCGAGCGTGCGGTATCCGTGGTTTTTCTCAGCGATCCGCCGCGACGGCATTTGTCCCATCGTGACCGAGATCTCGAGCGTCGTCGTCCAGACGCGCGAAGCTTCGGCGAAGCGGCGAGCGTCGAAGTTGCCGTCGTCGTTGAGAAATTTTACGAGATTGAGGCTTGCAAGGTTGCAGTTATGCGCGATCATGCCTTCGGCGATCACCGAGTGCGTTACCGGTTCGGTGATATCGTAAATGGTGCTCCTACCGTCGGGGACGATGGAAACGATCTTCGGCGCGCGCGGATTCTTGTGCGCGCCGTTAAACGGACGGGCGAGAATCTCTTTGGTTTTTGCTTCCTTGGACTGCGAGCACGGGAAGCCGATCAGCGACAAGAAATTGCGCGCCCGCTGGTTGTAGAGACGCAGCTGGCCCTGGGGATTCTTGCGCCCGTCGGGATGGTGCCACGTGATGCGGGACGTCATTCCGAGGTCGGACAGCAACAGCTGCACCGAACGCAGGAGGCTTGGCGAGGACGACGCCAGCATGACTTCCGGCTCCGTCGCCCGCGCGTCGGAACGCAGGCAGCCGTCGGCCGAGAAAAGGCCTTGCAGGTAGGCGACCTTCAAGTCTTCGCTCACGCAATGAACCCGCCTGGGAACGTCTTTCTCGGTGGCCGTCGCCTGATGGAACCCGTAAAAGCGTTCGAGATGTGAAACGAGCGAGGTTTGCGACGTCGCCGTCTGCATGACGCCGTTTCGCTGCGTAGCGACGTTGGAGGCCCGCGCTGGGGCGGAACCTGACGACGCGGCGGCGACCGCTTTAAGTTCGTTGAGCTCGGGAACGAAGAGTTCGGCGGTGCGCCGTTCCGTCGGACCGAAGACGAGGGCGACGGTATCGTTGCTGAAGACTCCGTCCCCGGTTAGCCAGCCTAGCATTTGCCAGCGCTTGACTTCCTGTGGCGATGAGCAGTACGCGACGGAATTTCCGGATTGCCGAATTGCGACCCGGTCGACGGCCGGAACCAGTTGGTCTAGGCGTTTCCATGCACCGTCATGGGTGAGGAACTTGTGATCGCCGGTCGTGCGAATCACGCGGCCGTCCGCCAAGGTCATCTTGAAGACGTCACGTTCTCCCACCCGCGTCACGTACGCCCGGCGATGGGCGGTCACGCGGCGATGATCGGATTCAGAATGCAAGTCGGTCGTCACGTAGACCTCGTTGCCGCGCTCTTGCGCTGCGAATAAATCCTCGACCGCGCGCAACCCTTCGGGCGTGCTGATCCGCGTCTCCGGCGCAAAACACGCGGTGTCGTCGATGAAGACATATTCCGAGCACGGGTTCGTCGCGTTGATGCGTTCGTCGTTGGCGCACGTGTGCCACTCTTGAATCGTATCGTCGAATTGGAGTCCCGGATCGGCCGATTGCCAGGCGGCTAAGCCGATCTGCTCCCAGAGTTCGGCGGCTTTGATGCGCTTGACGGTGTTGCCGGTCGTGCGCGCGGTGAGATCCCAATTTTCGTCGCGATCCAGGGCTTGGAAGAACTTGTTCGTGAGCCGTACGGAATTGTTGGAGTTTTGACCCGATACGGTGATGTATGCTTCGGAATCCCACGCCGTGTCGTACTGCTCGACCTCCAAGCGCGTGTACCCTTGCCGCGCGTAATCGAGCGCGTTCTGCGTCGCTCCGGTTGGAATTCCAAGGGAAAGCGCTTCGCGGATCGCCGCGCGCAACGAGGCGTTGAGCGCGGGATCGAGGCGCGCGTGTTCGGGAACCCGCGTGTCGTGCGCGGCCGAAATGATCTTGTTGACGTGCTTTTCAAAGATGCGCGAACCGACGACGAGATCGGCCACTTTACGCTCTTCGCGGACTTTCCAGCCGACGAACTCTTCAATGTCGGGATGGTCGGCGTCGAGGACGACCATCTTTGCGGCCCGGCGCGTCGTGCCGCCCGATTTGATCGCCCCGGCGGCGCGGTCGAAGATCTTGAGAAACGACATCAAACCCGAACTCGTGCCGCCGCCGGTGAGTTTTTCACCCGCGCCGCGCAGGCGCGAGAAGTTGGCGCCCGATCCCGAGCCGCCTTTGAAAATCCGCGCCTCGCGAAGCACGCCGTCGAAGATTCCGCCCTCGTTGACGAGGTCGTCTTCGATCGAAAGAATGTAGCAGGCCGAGACTTGCGGGTGTTCGTAGGTGTTGGCCGAGGCTTGCGCAACGCCGTCGGATGGATCGACGAACCAGTGACCTTGCGCCGGGCCGGAAATGCCGTACGCCCAGTGCAGCCCGGTGTTAAACCACTGCGGCGAGTTCGGCGCGCCGACTTGGCGCGCGAGCATCGCGCACATCTCGTCGTGGTAGGCGCGTGCGTCGCCTTCGGAATCGAAATAGCCGCACTTCCAACCCCAGTACGTCCAGCAGCCGGCCAGCCGGCCGAAGACTTGGCGCGAGTCGCGCTCCGGCCCGAACTGATCGTCCCGCGGAATCTCTTCGAGGGCGGCCTGGTCGGCGGCCGAGCGCCATAGCCACTCCGGGACGTTTTCCTCGGGCACCGGCTGGAGCGCCTTGGGCACCCCGGCCTTGCGGCAGTACTTCTGGGCGAGGACGTCGACCGCGACCTGGCTCCAGCCGGTCGGCACCATCACGTCCTTGGCTTCGAAGATTACCGACCCGTCGGGATTGACGATCCGCGAGGAGCGCGGCTCGAACGCGATCCCGGCGTAGGGGTCGTCTTGGGTAGAATACGTGCGGTGAAATTTCATGCCTGGCGATGCTCCCTTGCCTAGCCCAAATCGGCTCGTGCTGGGACTTGCTGACTTCGGCGGCGCGAGAGCGAACACCTGTTCGATAAGGAGGCGCCAAAGTCAACGGCTAGTCACCTATTGTGCCATGCCGAGCCGAATACCACAAGATATTGGGGTTCGAACCTGCATCTCCTTGTGGTTCGCCTGTGGGTACCGAGCAAAATCTGCGGATAACCCGGCCGGCGCGGCGACGGGGGTGGAAGCCATGTGGAGAGTTCCGAGGATACGGGGGATAACCGGTGCAACGGAGGGCACGATGCTGGGTCCGAACCGCTTTGCCCCGCGGCTGCACGATGTCGCGCACGAAGAACTCGAAGCGGTGGGAATTTGCGGGCTAATCGTCGACCTCGACAACACTCTGCTCGGTTATCGCGAAACCGAGCTCGCACGGGAGCACCTGGATTGGGTCGCCCGGGCTCACGACCGCGGTTTTCGCATCGTGATGCTCTCGAACAACTTTTCGACGCGCGTTACCACGATCGCGGCACGCTTGAACGTCGGCTGCATCCCCAACGCCCTAAAGCCGTTGCCGTTCGGATTTCTGCGCGCCGTCCGTGCGCTAGGACTGCGCCGGAACCAGATTGCGGTGGTGGGCGATCAGCTCTTTACCGACGTGCTGGGCGGGAAACTGTGCGGCTTGTACACGATTCTCACCGAGCCGATCGAATCCAAGGATCTGGCGCTTACGGCCGTTTTCCGGTTCTTCGAGCGCTTGATGCTGCCCAGCCGGCGCATACCATGAAGCTTGCGGTCATCGGCGATCCGGTCGAACAGAGCCGCAGTCCGGAGATACACCGCACGTTTCTCGACGGGTCCGGCATCGACGGCAGCTACGTTGCGATTCAGGTGGCCGCCGGAGGGGCCGTTTCGGTCATCCGGCGGCTGCAGTCGCAAGGATATACCGGCTGCAACGTGACGTATCCGCTCAAGGAAGAGGCCGTCGCGGCGTGCGCGCGGCTCAGCCCGGAAGCACAGCGGGCCGAGGCCGTCAACACGATTTTTTTCGGTCGCGAGATCGCCGGCACCGACACCGACGGCATCGGCGCGCGCAGTGCGATCGAGACGCTGACCGACGAGCCGATCGCGCTCAAGCGCATCGGCATATTGGGATACGGTGCGACGGCGCGCGCCATTCTCGGCGAACTGCACGACAACGATGCCTACGCGTTCGTTTGGGGGCGCGACCTGGCGCGCGTCCGCGACGTCTGCGAACGTTTCGAAGCGCTGCCGTGGCCCGCGCAAAACGTTCCCGAGATCGTGGTCAGCACGCTGCCTCCCGATGCGGTGCTGCCGCCGCAACTCGTGGAAGATCTTCGGGAGCCGGATTTCGTCATCGACGCAAACTACGGCAGCCGCGCCCGCTTGGCGCGCCAGCTCGGCCGCGAGGTGCTCGGCGGCGATACGATGCTCGAGGCGCAAGCGCGCGCGAGCTTCGATTTCTGGCTCGCGCATCTCGACGAAGTTCGGGTGCGATGAACCCGGCGGCGTCGGAGAGGGGGAGATTCGAACTCCCGAGAGGCTTATCACCTCTGCTCGCTTTCCAAGCGAGTGCATTCGACCACTCTGCCACCTCTCCGCGACGCCCGGCCCGCTTTCGCGCACGGAGCCGGGGCGGCCTTCGGAAACCGCATGCCGCCGTGGGCGGTTATGCGTCTCGCTTCGCGCTCGTAACAACAAGAAAGGCCCTATCGTGACGAACAACCAGCCGTTTCTCAGCGACGTCGAGGAGCTGCGCCGGCGCGCTCGAGAGAACATCGAGCGCGGCGCCGTCACCGACAGCTACGAGCTGGACGCGAACGTCGTGTGCGATATTCTCAATCAAGCCGTCGCCACCGAGATCGTGTGCGTTCTGCGCTACAAGCGCCATTATTTCATGGCGCGCGGCTTGAACAAGGACGCGGTCGCAGCCGAGTTTCTCGAGCACGCCAACGACGAGCAAGGACACGCCGACCGCATCTCCGAGCGAATCACGCAGTTGGGCGGTTCGCCGAACCTCAACCCCGAAGGTCTGGCTTCGCGCAGTCATTCGGAGTACAAGGAAGGCTCGTCGCTGAGCGACATGATCAAGGAAGACCTCATCGCCGAGCGGATCGCGATCGAGTCGTACGGCGAGATCGTACGATTTCTGGGCGAGAAAGATCCGACGTCGCGCCGCCTGATGGAAGAGATCCTGGCGGTTGAAGAAGAGCACGCCAACGATATGAGCGATTTGCTGGCGAAGGTGTAGCGGCGGCAATTCAACTCACGCTCGTCCGGCATGGCGCGACGGTGTGGAATGCGACCGGCCGGTTCCAAGGGAGCAGCGACGTCGAACTCTCGGAGCGCGGACGCAGTCAGGCCGACGCAATCGCACGCCGTCTTGCCGGCGAGCGAATCGACCGGATTTATGCCAGCGACCTCGTGCGGGCGCTGGAAACGGCTCGGATTCTTGCCGAACCGCACGCGCTGGAAGTCGCGCCCGACGCCCGATTACGCGAGTTCTCGTTTGGCGAGTGGGAAGGACTGACGTGGCCGCAAATCGTGGCCCGGCGCCCGCATTTGCGCGAAGCCGGCCCGACGGTCGCGGTGGACTACGCGCCCGAAGGCGGCGAAACGTTTGCCCAAGTCGCAGCGCGCTTGCGCTCGTTTTTTGACGACTTGCAGCCGCAGGACAACGAGCGCATCCTGATCGTGACCCATGCGGGACCGCTGCACGCGGTGCTGTCGGTCCTGGATCTCGTTGACGACGGCCCGACGGCCGGCGTGAGCTTTTCGCCGGCCGGGTTGACGCGAATCGCGATGGAAGGCGGCCGCGCGCGGCTAATCTCCCTCAACGATGTTCGACATCTCCATTCCCGCGGTTGACCGCGCGGCCGCGCGAGCGGCGCACGAGCGAATCGGTCAACTGACCAAACCGGCCGGCAGCTTGGGCCGGATCGAAGAGCTGGCCGAATGGCTTTGCGCAATTCACGGCGGTCTTCCGCCGACGCCGTACGACCGCCGAGCGATCGTGATCGGAGCCGGCGATCACGGCGTCACGGCCGAAGGCGTCAGCGCCTATCCGAGCGAGGTGACGCCGCAGATGATCGGCGCGTTCGTGGGCGGATTTGCGGCGATCAACGCGTTTGCGCGGGTGGCACGCGCGGAAGTCTTCGTTGCGAATTTCGGCGTCGCGGCGAATCTGCCGCCGCACGAGCGTCTGTTCGACCTCGCCGTCGGGCGCGGAACGCGCAACTTCGCGCGCGAAGCCGCCATGCCGCCGGCCGACGTCGAAGCGGCACTGGCGGCGGGCGTCGAGGCGTTCGATCGCGTCCGCGCGCGTTGCGACCCGCAGATCGTGGCGCTGGGCGACATGGGTATCGGCAACACGACCAGCGCGGCGGCCGTCATCTGCGCGCTGACGGGCGCGCCGCCCGAAGACGTCGTCGGGCGCGGAACCGGCATCGACGACGAAACGCTGCGCCGCAAGCTTTCGGTCGTGGAGTCGGCGGTGGCACGCGTCGGCAGCGCGGATTGGGCCACGGTTGCCAGCGAAGTCGGCGGCTACGAGATCGTCGGGCTCGCCGGCGTCCTGCTGGCGGCCGCGAAAGCGCGCGTCCCGATTCTGCTCGACGGATTCATCGTCGGTGCGGCGGCGCTGCTGGCTCGGGCGATCGCACCGACGGCCGTCGAATACTGTATCGCTTCCCATCGCTCGCGCGAGACCGGGCACGCGATCGCGCTGCGTTCGCTCGATCTGATTCCACTGTTCGATCTCGACTTGCGACTGGGCGAAGGCAGCGGTGCGGCGCTCGCGTTCCCGCTGTGCGAAGCGGCGGCGCGGATGGTCTGCGAGATGAAGACCTTTGCGGAGGCGGGCGTCGCGACGGCCCACGAACCGATTCGCGCGTGAGCCGCACGCTGCGCGGCTTGACGGCCGCGTTGGCTTACTTCACGGTGATTCCCGCTGGAAGAAGTGCGAACGAAGAAGGGCCCGGCCCCGAAAGCCTCGCGTGGCTGCCGCCCATCGGCGCAATCGTTGGGGCGGTCGCGGGATTCGGGGGATTCGCTGCATACGTGTGGCTGCACGCGCCGTGGCCGTTCGTCGTTGCCTGGGCGCTTGGGATTGGACTGACCGGAGCGATTCACATCGACGGGTTTCTCGACGCATGCGACGGCCTATTTTGCAGCGCGCCGGCGGAGCGCCGGCTGGAAATTCTCAAGGACGTGCGACACGGGTCGTTCGCGGTCGTGGGGATGGCGCTCGCGGCGGCGTTCTGGCTCGCCGCCCTCGCCGCCATCTCGCCCGCGCGCTTCCCGATCGTACTGGCTTTCAGCGGGGCAGCATCCCGATTGGCCGCGGTCGCGCAGGCGTCGTTCTTTCCGTACGCCCGGTCGGCCGGATCGACGATGCGGGCGTTTACCCGGCGGCCGAATGTCGTTGCGCTGCTCCTCGACGCCGTGCTGGTCGAGGTCCTCGCCTGGTTCGTCGCGCCCTGGGCTCTGGCGATCGCTCCCATCGCCTGTATCGCGGCTTGGTGCGCGGCGCGATGGGCGAGCGGCCGGCTGGGGGGCGGGCTAACCGGCGACGTCTATGGTGCGCTGATCGTCGCGACGGAAATTGGGGTGCTGTTCGTTGTGGGGCTGACCTTCACGCACTAGCCGCGAATGCGGCTGCAGTCCAGCAGATCTGCGAAGATTTCGGCGGTATCGATCAAACGCGGACCGGGACGATTTACGTACGCGTTGCCGTCAACGGCGAAAACGCGATCGTTTCGATACGCTCGCAAGGCCGTCCACTCGGGTACGCCGTCGAGTGCCGCGAGGGCTTCGCGGGACGCCGCCAGATCGAATCCGCACGGTGCAACGATCACGACGTCGGGATCGGCGAGCGCGATCCGATGCCAGTCCAACCGTTGCGAATCGGCGCCCGGGTGCGAAAGGACGGACTCGCCGCCGGCAAGTTCGACTAATCCCGGCGTCCAATGACCGCCGCCCATCGGCGGGTCGGTCCACTCCAACACGAGCGTTCGCGGCCGAATCGCCGCCGACCGCGTTCGGCCGCGCAGTTCGCCAACGCGCCGTTCGAGCGCCGCGACCAGTTCGGCGGCACCGGTGGCGTGTCCGGTCAGCGACCCGAGAAGGCGTACGTTGGCGAGCACGTCTTCGAGCGATGAGGGCTCGAGCGAAATCACGCGGAAGTCACCGCGCAAACGCCGGGCGGCGCGTTCGACGATCTCGTAAGAAACCGCGCACACCTGACAGAGCTCTTGCGTAACGATCAAATCCGGCGCGAGGCTTTCCAGCAGATCGGCGTCGAGATGATAGAGACTCGATCCCGCGTGCAAATTCGCGCGGACGTGCCGGTCGATGTCGGCGGGAGCGCCACCGGCCGCCAGCGCGGACGAGGTGAGTTTCGGGAATTGTCGCGCGGCCGGCGGATAATCGCATTCGTGCGTTACGCCAACGACCTCGCGACCGGCCCCGATCCCGAAGAGAATCTCGGTCGCGCTCGGAAGCAGGCTTACGATCCGCATCCGGCCCCCGGATTATTCTCCTTGCGCCAACGAGTAGCCGCGCTCGCCGTCGAACGTGAAGAGCCCTTCGGTTTTGATCGGGTCCAGGCCGGCGCGGTCTGCCGCGTCGAGAAGCTGCGCGACGTGCTGTGCGGTGAACGCTCCGCTTCCGTCGCTTTCGAAGCGGCACGACCAGTGATCGCTCCAGTACGTAACCGGGTTCCCGTTCGGCCAGACTTTGGTGCCGCGATTGCTGATCCCCGTCAGTTTCGTTCCCGCAACGCCGAGGCGCTGCAACGCTCGGGCGAGGTCGTCCGGATTTGCGTCGGCGCGGTCAACGAAAAGGTCAACGCCGACCCGAACTTTCGTCGGGTTAGTGGTACCCGGGCGAATCGCCAGATTCATATGGACGTGCTTGGCATATTCGACCGGTTTGAGGTGCTGGGGCTTCTTTCCGATCCGGGCGATCACCGCGTCGGCGAATTCGCGCGTCCCGACCTTCTCCTTGGAGACGCCCTCCTTGTAGATGTCGTAGGTGTGAATCCCGTCTTCGATCGTCGTCAGCCAGGCGTTGTGGGCTTTCTCGGCGGCTTCGGGCTGATCGATGTGCACGAGCATCAGTAACGCTCCGTGGAGCAGGCCCGATGGGTTCGCGAGATTCTGCCCGGCGCGGCGCGGCGCGGACCCGTGAATCGCCTCGAACATCGAACAGTGATCGCCGATGTTCGCAGAGCCCGCGAGACCCACCGATCCGGTGATCTGAGCGGCGACGTCGGAGAGCACGTCGCCGTAAAGATTCGGCATCACGATGATGTCGAACGCTTCGGGCGTGTCGGCCATTTTGGCTGCGCCGATGTCGACGATCCAGTGCTCGCTTTCGATGTCGGGATACTCGCGCGCGATCTCGTCAAAGGTGCGGTGGAAGAGCCCGTCGGTGATCTTCATGATGTTGTCTTTAGTAAAACACGTCACTTTTTTGCGTTTGTTTGCCCGGGCATACTCGAAGGCATATCGCACGATCCGTTTGCTGCCGGGACGGGAAATGAGCTTGAGGCATTGCGCGACCTGCCGCGTTTGGCGGTGCTCGATACCGCCGTAGACGTCTTCCTCGTTCTCGCGGACGATCACGAGGTCCATGTTGGGATGCTTGGTGGAGACGTACGGGTGCAGCGACGCGCACGGCCGCACGTTGGCGTACATCCCCAGCGTCTTGCGGACCGTGACGTTGAGGCTTTTGAACCCCCCGCCCTGTGGCGTCGTAATCGGTGCCTTGAGAAAGACCTTCGTGCGGCGCAGGGACTCCCACGACGCCGGTTCGATCCCGTTGCTCAAACCTTTGTGATAAACGCTTTCGCCGATTTCGATCGGATCCAGGTCGAGCTGCGCGCCGGCGGCCTGGATGATGCGCAGCGTGGCATCCATGATTTCCGGACCGATGCCGTCGCCGTAGGCAACCGTAACCGGCACCTTTTTTGCGGTGGCGATACTCGTGGTCACGTGGTCGTTCTCCTCGCAGGGTGGGGAAGGAGTGCTTCGACGGGAGCTAGCGGACCCACTCCTGGGCGTTCCAGCCTTCGCTGATGCCGTTGGGCGTAAAGTTCTGCAGCGAGGAAACGTGCGCGTAGCGCAGCCGCTGATAGTAGAGAAAGGCGGCAGGCGCATCTTGCAGCAGCAGCGACTCGATCCGCGCGTAGATTTTCTTGCGCTCGGCGCGGTCGAAGGTCGAAAGGGCGGCTCGCTGGAGAGCGTCCATCTCGGGCGAACAATAGCGCGAAACGTTGTTCCCTGCAGGGGGGATGGCGCTGCAGGTCCATTGCGACGAGTCGTCGGGATCCGCTCCCGCTACCCAGGCATACATTCCGAGATCGAACCGCCCGCCGTTGAGAATGCCGCCGTTTTGAGCGGCCGCGTAAAGGGTCGCATAATCGTAGCCCTTGAGTTGGATCTCGACGCCCAGCGGTTTGTACATCTGCTGGATTTGTGCCGTAACGGTACGCACGAGCTGACTCCCGTTGCCGTACACTAGCAAGAGTGAAAGCCGTTGCCCGTTACGGACGCGCACGCCGTCGGGACCAGCGTGCCAGCCGGATGCGTTCAGCAACGACTTGGCCGCGGACAGGTCGTAGGGAATCGGGCGCAGCGACGAATCGTACGCCCAATAGAAGGGCGGGAGATCGGCGACCGCCACCAGCCCGGTGCCGTAGGTGTTGTCGCGGACGATCGCGGCGCGATCGATTCCCATCACCAGCGCGCGGCGCACGCGGTCGTCGGTCAGCGGCGGGCGCTTCACGTTGAAGATCAACGCCGTAAATGACGGCGCCTGCGAGAGCTGTCGCGTGACGCCGGGCGCGTCGGCCAGGTCGCGATACGCCGGCGCGGTGATCTCGAGCCCGAGATCGGCCTCGTGCGAGCGCAACTGCGCTTCGGTGGTGTTGTCGTCGGGAATGATCAACAGCGTGAGGTGCTGAAATTTTAGGAGCGCCCCGAAAATAGGCCGGATTGGCTTCCAACAATATTCGGTCGCCGCGCAGCCACTTGACGAAGCGGTACGGCCCCGTCCCCACCGGCGCGCCGTTGAATGCGACCTGGTTGAGGTTGGGGTACTTAGCCAGCAGATGCGCCGGCAGCACGCGCAAGATCGTGTCGCTCTCGCCGAAAATGGTGTCGATGGCGGGCGCGAACGCGCGCTTCATATGCATCACGACGGTGTAGTCGTCGGGCGTATCCATCGAAGCGACGAGATCGTAACCGCGCCGGGAAAGGACGTTGTTGGCCGGGTTGAGGATCGCTTGCCAGGTGAACTTGACGTCCTTGCTCGTAAACGGCGCGCCGTCGTGCCACGTTATCCCGTGACGCAGACGATACGTGATCGTCAGGCCGTCCTTGCTGATTCCCCCGTTTGCCAACGTTGGTACGGCCGAAGCCAGATCGGGAACCTGGTGGTGATTCGCATCCTGCGTGACGAGCAAGTCGAAGATCAGGCCGTCGGTGAAGTTCTCGATCGTATTTTGCGGCAGGATCGGATTGAGCTGCATCGGGTTGATCGGCAGCGCGACCCGCACGGTATCGGAGCCGGCCGAGTTCTGCATGCCGTTCTTCGAGCACGCGGCGATCGGCAGGGTAAACGCCGCCAGCAGAGCGACGGCGCGTAAGAAGCTCATGCGACGCAGCGGAACTTCGCGTACATGAAAGGATAGTCGTCGTAGAACCAGTTGCGGAAACTGCGGCGGATCAACTCTCGGCCCGTCACCGGAGAAGCCCCCTTCATCACGTAGTGCCGGCCGTCAAAAAAGTCCGCCGAATACTGCGGATACGACGCCATCGGCTCGAAGCCGGCCAGCGGTCCAAACGGCGTGGCGGTCCACTCCCAGCCGTTACCGATCAGATCGTGCACGCCCCAGGCGCTCGCGCCGGCGGGATGCGCGTCGACCGGCTCGGGATCGAAGCGGGTAAAGTCGAAGTTGCCGTGCACGGGCGCAGGCGGATCTTCGCCCCACGGAAAGGCGCGCTCGCTGCCGTCGGGCGCGGAAAATGCCGCCCGGTGGTATTCCGCCTCGGTCGGAAGCCTGCCGCCCGCCCACGCGGCGTAAGCGCGCGCTTGGCGATGCGTCACGTAGACGGGCCACGACTTGGGGAGCGGCAACTCTTCGAAGACGCCCCGCAGCCACCAGTCGCCGCCGCGATCGATCCAGAACTCGGGAATCGGGCCGCCGTCGCCGACGAAGCGCAGCCAGTCGCCGTTGGTAACGGGATAGGCGGCTATTTCAAACGCGGGCACGTCGATCGTCATGGTCTCGAACTCGTTGTCCCAACCGAAGGCGATTTCGTCGCGTCCGGCACCGAGGGTTGCAGTGCCGGCTCCGATGGCGCGCATCGGGTTGGGCGCCGGCGGCGAATCGCGGTGGATTTGCGCGATGGCCGTCTTATGCGCGGACTCGAGCTGGTGCACGAGATACACCAGCGTTTCGTGGTGCATTTGTTCGTGTTCGAGGATGGTGTAGAGAGCTTGGGCGCGTGTCAAGCGCGGAACCGCGGGGTCCTCGAGCCGGGCGCTCGCAATCGCCCGTTCGATCCGCTCGTCACAAGCCAGCCCAAACGCTTGGACGCCCGCGCGCGACGGCCAATCGGCGCGCCGATGCTTCGCCGCGTCTTGAACCGACCCCGGATCGATGCCGCGCTCGAACAAGCGCTCGAACGTTGGATCGAGCGGCGTTTCGCGGAGCGCGCGTTCGTTAAGCGTGAGAAAACTGAACGCCGGAATGTGACCTTCGTAAAAAATGAACGGATGGCGCAGCGGAATCGGGCGCGAATAGAAAGCCTCGTCACCGATCGTCGCAAACAGCCGGGCCGACCGGCGGCGGTTGCGCGCGTACCAGCCGTTCAGCGATATGCGGTCCAGGGGTAACGTTGCGGTGCGCACGAGCCTCTTTACAACGTCCCGCGTTTTTCTTGCTCGCGCTCGATCGAGACGAAGAGCGCCTTGAAATTTCCCTTACCGAACGAGAGGCTGCCCTTGCGCTGGATGATCTCGAAGAAGACCGTCGGACGATCTTGGAGCGGCTTGGTGAAAATTTGCAGCATGTATCCCAGGTCGTCGCGGTCGACGAGGATTCGCTGCTCGCGCAGCAACTCGGTCGCCTCGTCGATTCTTCCGACGCGCTCCTCGAGCATTTCGTAGTACGAATCGGGCGTGTCGAGAAACTCGACGCCGTTGGCGCGCAGTGCTCGGATCGTCGCCGCGATGTCATCGGTACGAATGGCCATGTGCTGGACGCCCGCGCCGCGATAGAAGTCGAGATACTCCTCGATTTGCGACTTTTTCTTGCCTTGGGCCGGCTCGTTGATCGGAAACTTCACGCGATGCCGGGCGTCGGTCATGACCTTCGAGCGCAGCGCGGTATACTCGGTCGAGATGTCTTTGTCGTCGAACGAGACGAGCTGCGAGAATCCGAACACGCGAGCGTAGAAATCGCCCCACGTATCCATTTCTCCCCAACCGACGTTGCCGACGCAGTGATCGACGAAGAGCAACCCCGGCTTTTGCGCGAACGGTAAGCTCTTGCGCGCCTCGGTGAATCCGGGCATGAAAATGCCGCCGTAGCCGTCCCGCTGCACGAACGAGTGAACCGTGTCGCCGTAGGCGGCGATCTTGGCCTGGACGATCCGACCGTCGCGATCTTCCAACGTCACCGGAGCCTGGAGCGGACGCGCGCCGCCGCGCAGCGCCATCTCGAATGCCGCCGCGGCGTCTTCGACCAAAATCGCGACGTCTTTGATTCCGTCGCCGTGGAGCGTCACGTGTTGGGCGATCTCGTCGTCGGGCTGGAGGCTCGCCGTGAGCACGAAACGCAAATCGTTTTGCTGGAGCAGATAGCTGACTCGCCCTTTGACGCCGGTCTCGGGCCCGGCATACGCGACTTGGTCGAAACCGAACGCCGACATATAGTAGTGGGCCGCCTGCTTTGCATTGCCGACGTAGAACTCGACGTAGTCCCAATCGATCCGGGCTAGCGGATGGCCGGGCAGTTCCGTTGACGTGCTCATGCAGCGAGGCTTTGCGAAGCGTCCGAGGCGCCCCTGTTCGCTTGCGCGAAGAGTCGGCTGCCATGACCACGACGACGCTTCGCCCGGCGGTGCGGGCGGCATTTGCCGGTCTGATCGACTATGCCGGACTGTTCCCGCCGGCGCAACTGCCGATGGGCGGCGCGCTGGCCGAATACGCCCGCGCACGCGACGGCGCCGCCGCCTGGATGCTGGGGCGCTTCATCGTTCCCGCCTCGCGTGCCGCCGAAGCGGTGGACTTGTTGGGGCGCGGGGGACACGCTCCGCTGCCGGTTTCCTTGATCGCCGATGCCGCGGCGGAATCGCGGCAGTGGTTCGACTCGATCCAAGCGATCGCGTCGGAGATCGCCCGCCTGCGTGCAACCCGTACCGAACTGCAGGTCGAGGCGATAGAAGTCGCGCTGGCGCCGTTGGCCAGTGCTCGCGAGACCTTCGACGCGCCGATCGCCCAACTTAGCGTGCTGCTCGACCGTGCCGGGCTGCGCGACCTGCGGATCTACGTCGAAATCCCGTCCGACGCGCACGAACGCGGCCTGTTGGAGGGAGCGATGCGAGCGCTTGCACGCGCGCGCCTGCGCGCCAAACTGCGGTGCGGCGGGATCGTCGCGCAAGCGTTTCCTTCGCCCGGCGCGGTTGCGGATTTCGTCGGTGCGGCCGCGCGCGAACGAGTCGGTTTCAAGGCAACGGCGGGTTTGCACCACCCGGTTCGTCACGTCGACGCCGCAACCGGGTTCGTGCAGCACGGATTCCTGAATTTGCTGGCGGCGGCGGCGTTTGCGCCCCGGGTCGCCGCGAACGTCCTCTCCGAAATCGTCGCAGAACAGGATCCGAGCGCGTTTTCGTTTTCCGAGACGACCTTTGCATGGCGCGAAGAGCGGGCGTCGCTCGAAGCGATTGCGGCCACGCGCGCGGACGCTTTTGCCGGCTATGGAAGCTGCAGCTTCGTGGAACCGGTCGACGACCTTACCGCGCTCGGTCTGATCTCCACGGCCGCGCCGGCGAAACCGTGAGCGACCCTCGGCGGCCGTCCGAATCGTGGGTCGAGGTCGCGCCGGAAAACGATTTTCCAATTCAAAATCTTCCGTTCGGGGTGTTCGCGCGCGGCACCGGCGCCGATCGGATCGGAATTGCGATTGGCGACCGGATCCTCGACGTGCGAGCGCTGGCGGAGCGAGGATGGCTCGATGCGGCCTGCGACCGCGGGCTTCTGGTCGCGCCGAAGCTCAACGCACTGTTGGGCGCCGGGCGGCGCACGGTGACGGCGGTGCGCGACCGGGTGACGGAGTTATTGCGGCGAGGCGGCGATCCCGCGTTGCGCGATGCCGGGCCGGACGGATTCCTAGCGCTTGGGCGCGACGCGCGCATGCGTCTGCCGGTCGAGGTCGGCGATTACGTCGACTTTTACTCTTCGTTGGAACATGCCACGAATTTAGGACGGCTGTTTCGGCCGGCGGGGGAACCGCTGCTGCCGAACTGGCGTTGGCTCCCGGTCGGCTATCACGGCCGCTCGGCGAGCGTCGTAATCGACGGAACGGAGATCGTGCGTCCTTCGGGGCAGCGCATGGTGCCGTCGGAGAGCGCGCCGCGCTTCGGCCCCAGCACGATGCTGGATATCGAGTTGGAGGTCGGCTTCTTTACGGGGCTTCCAAACGCACTGGGCATGCCGATTCCTGCCGCTCGCGCCTTCGAACATATTGCGGGACTGGTGCTGGTCAATGACTGGAGCGCGCGCGATATTCAGGCTTGGGAGTATCAGCCGCTGGGCCCGTTTCTAGGAAAGTCGTTTGCAACGACGATCTCGCCATGGGTCGTGACGCTGGACGCGCTGGAGCCGTTTAGAATCGCCAATCCGCCGCAGGATCCGCCACCGTTGCCGTACCTTCGGACCGGCGAGCCGTGCGGATACGACATCGCGTTATCGGTCGACGTCCGTAGCGAACGGATGCGCGCCGAGGGCTTTGCGGCACAGACGATTTCGCGGACGAACTTCAGCTCGATGTACTGGAACATGGCGCAGCAGCTCGCGCACGCGACGGTAAACGGCGCACTGACGCGCGCGGGCGACTTGTTTGCCTCCGGCACGATTTCCGGTTCGGCTCCGGACAGCTACGGCAGCCTGATCGAACTCACGTGGCGCGGTCAGCGCCCGCTCGTGCTGACCGCCGGCGAGACGCGCGCCTTTCTCGAAGACGGCGACGAAGTGACGCTGCGCGGCTGGTGTGAGAAGCCGGGCGTGCGCCGAATCGGGTTCGGATCCGCGAGCGGGCGGGTCGTGCCAGCTCCGCGCGCGTGACGACGCTAGGAGTTAGGCTCCTTAAGCGGTTGGCGTGGGCTCTTCGAGCCAGGAGCGATAGTATTGCGGGTCTTCGCACGAGAGGGCGGACTCGGCGAGCATGAGGGGTTTGAACGTGTCGACCATCACGGCGATCTCGTCGGTCGAGGTCTTGCCGAGGCTGGCCTCGACGGCACCGGGCTGCGGCCCGTGCGGTGCGCCGGCTGCGTGCAGCGTGATCGATCCTTCCTCGACGCCGCGGCGGCTCATGAAGTTCCCGCTGACGTAGTAGATCACTTCGTCGCAGTCGACGCTCGAGTGATTGTACGGCACCGGAATCGCCAGCGGGTGATAGTCGAAAAGGCGCGGGACGAACGCGCAGAACGCGGCGCCCGGTGCCTCGAAGGTCGCGTGCACCGGTGGGGGCTGATGAAGCTTGCCGGTAATCGGTGAGAACTCGTCGAGATTGAAGGCGTACGGATAGCAGTATCCGTCCCAGCCGACGACGTCACATGGATGATTCTGCACGATATAGACGGCGTGCCGGCCGGCGTTGGTGACGCGGATTTCGTATTCTCCCTGGCCGCTCGTCGGTGGTTTCAAAACGGGTACGCGAAAATCGCGCTCGTAATACGGCGCGTGTTCTTCGAGTTGACCGAATTCGTTGCGATACCGTCGCGGGATCTTCACGGCGCCGGCCGATTCGTGGACGAGCAGGCGGGTTGGGCTCGAGGGGACGAGACGGTAAATCGTGCCGGTCGGTACGATGACGTAGTCGCGCTCCCGATACGCGAGATCGCCGAATTGGGTTTCGAGCACCCCCGAACCGCGGTGCACGAAAAGCAGCTCGTCTCCGCCGGTGTTTCGGTAAAAGTAGTCCATCGGACGATCCGCCTGCGCTATCGAGACCGCGATATCGGCGTTCCCCAACAGCACCACCCGCGACTCGATCGCGTCGAGTCCGGAAGGCGCGACCACGTTTGTTTTGAAGTGGCGGTTGCGCAGCGGATCGTTCTCGACGAGACGCACGGGCGGCCGCTCCCAGCGGCGAACGTCGAGCGTGGCCGTCGGCGGCCGCAGATGGTAGAGCAGCGAATAGGCGCTCTCGAATCCCTTGGTGGAGAACAACTCCTCGGCGTAGAGCCCGCCGTCGGGCCGGCGAAACTGAATGTGGCGCTTGTGCGGAAGCGAACCCGCGCGAACGTACGAAGGCACTACTCGGCAGCCTCGTTAGAAACGGCGCGCTGGGCGGCGGTAAAACCGTTGGTCCGATGGGAGCCGTCGCAGAACGGCTTCGTTTGCGATCCCCCACAGCGGCACAGCGCCACGTTCTCGTCCTCGATGGTATACGGGTTCCCGTCGGCGTCCGTGAGGGTCACCGGTCCCCGAACGAGATAGGGCCCGTTCTCGCGCACTTTGATCACAACGTCCTGCGTCACAGACCAGGCCTTCGACGCCTCCGCGGCGCAATCCGGTGCCATGAAGTGGACGCTCGCAGCTCTTGCGGCGCTTGCAGTCGCCGCTCTGTTCCCGGCTTTTCATGCAGGTTCGGCGGTGGCCGTAGCGGCGACGCCGACGCCCGCGGCGCTGCAGTACGACGAACTCACCCGGATGGTGATTCCGCCCGCCACGCCGCCGGCGCCGGGGACCTTTGCCGCCGACTATCAGGTCGCCGCCAGTGCCTCCCCAGCTTCGCAACCTCCTAAGTTCAACGCCGGTATGCTTTTTAGCGCCGGCGCGCAGAAGGCGTACGCGCAACAGCTCCAGCAAATGGCCAACGCCGTGCACCTGACGCGTTATACGTTTTACAAGGGCTGGATTCGCCGCGACGATCCAGTGGCCCGAACCGCTACCATCGAGAAGTGCGATCGCCATCAGTACATCAAACTCGATCTGGCGAACAACACGTATACCTCGATTACGGCGGACGCCGCCTGTACGACCCCACCGGTCCCGTCGATGGCCAAGCCCGCAGCCGCTTCTCGGGAGGCGCCCGGAACGGTCAACCTCACGGCGACGGCGACCAGCGATAATCTCGGACCGCTAAGCATCGACGGCATCGCGACAACCGGCTGGAACCGCAACGTCGAAGTGAAAATGAGCAACGCCACCGGCTCGTGCAGAAATGCGGATTTCAAGTTGTCGTTGCGGCAATACGTTTCGAGCGTCAGCGTGCCGCACAGGTTCTGTCCGCTGCCGCGCGGCATCAATCCGATGGAAGCGGCCGGCGCGACGCAGGGCGGCTGCAAGCCAACGATGACGGGGCAGAACGGGAACTTCGACATGGACACGATGGGGCTCGGTGTCGGAGCGAGCAACAGCCTCGTGATGTTTTCGAGCATGACGGCCGACGTCGGCGGGCAGCAGGCACACGGTTTCGGAACGTACGTCGAACGCGGGAACGTTAAATGGTTCGGCGGCCCCGCTGCCGATGCGCTCTTTGCCATTCCGCCGGGCTTTACGCAAGGCGGAAGCTCTTAGCGTCTCGCCGCTAGGGATGGCTCGTGGTACCTTCGAGGGTCGCGCGCGCTAGGACGTGACCGCGCACGCGGGCTTCGAGTTGCGGACCCGTCAGGATCGCGGTGCCGCCGATGCGTACCACATCGAGCGCGTACAGCGTAAAGACGTAGTGATGCGCCGGGCCCGGCGGCGGGCACGGGCCGTAATAAGCGGCCTTGCCGGTCAACGCAAGTCCGATGTGCGCGGTTCCGATCGGCGCGTTGGCGCCGAACCGCCCGTCTGATGCCGCGACATCGTAAACGATCCAGTGGTAAAAGCCGCCCGAAACCGGCGCATCCGGATCGCGCACGACTAGCGCAAAGGAACGGCTCCCCTTCGGCGCGTTGGACCACAGGAGCAGCGGCGGGCGATTTGCACCGCCGCATTCGCTCGCCATCATCGAAGTCGGAAGCCGTCCGCCGGCGAAAAACTCAGGACTTCGCAGCGACATGGGAGCGTTTGTTAAGGCTATGGCCAGCAGCGCCGCAATCATCGGAGCATCTTTCCAAGCATTGGCCGGAGTTTGGCTGCGGGGGTGCGACTTCCCGGGGTCTTCCGGGGCGAAGCGTGTGCTATCATGGCGGGGCCATGATGGGGGTTGGGCTTCACGCGGCGTAACCCCGTGAACCCCGCCAGATCCGGAAGGAAGCAACGGTAAGCGGGCCCTTACGGGTGCCGTGAACCACCTGACTCTCGTCGTGGTGTCCTCATATATATATATGCCGATATCATCAATAGCCGTCGCGGTCGCCGGGGCAGCCCTGGCCGCTGCGATCGCCCTCACGATCTACCACCTGGGCTGGATGCGACCGGCGCTGGCACGGTCGCGGCGTTTGCTGCAGGTCCACGACGAGCTCCTCGGCGGCGCAGCGGGCGGAGCGGCCGATCGGTTGGCGGCGCTTGCAGCAGCGCAAGCAGACGGCAGCAAGACACTCGCCCAAATGTCGGCGCGGCTGGACGGGTTGGAGGCACTTGCGGCAACGGACGTTTCGCGCATCGGCTTCGTTAGATACAATGCGCTCGACGACACCGGATCCGATCTCTCCTATGCATTGGCCGTCCTCAATCGCGAGGGCGACGGGGTGGTCCTCTCGAGCATCTACTCTCGCAGCGATACGCGCACGTACGGAAAAGCCGTCGCGCGTTTCAAGCCGGCCGTGGCGGCCTCGGAAGAAGAACTACAAGCCATCGAACGCGCGCGAAGCGCGCCAACTGCAAATCTATGATCGACGACCGATATTACGTGAAAATCGTTCCCCAAAAGGGCGACACCGTGCACCGCTTCTTGGTGCGCCGCCGCCATCTTGCAGCCACGCTCGGCGCGATCGCCGCCGTGATTTTAGGCATGCTGCTGTTCGCGGGAGTCCAGGTGCTGCGCGCGCACGCGCAGGTCGCGTCCCTCCAGCAGCAGACGGAGCATCAGCGCAGCACGCTGCAAGCCATCGATGCGAAGACCAACGCGCTGCGCTCGCAACTGCAGCGAGTCCAAAAACAGAATCAGGAAATACGAGCGCTCATCGGCGCGCCCACACCCGGCCCACACGTCGAAAAAACCTCTTGGGTGCGCGGCGGCCCGCCGCTCGCAGCGGTCGAGGCGAACGTCCAATCCCTCAGCACGGCGTCGGCGTCGATCCAGCAACAGTCAGACGGGATGAAGAGCCTCGCCTTGCGCGTGCTCAACGTGCGCCACCTGCGCGGACTCGTGCGCGCGCGTGAGATTGCAGCGATTCCTTCGATCGATCCAGTCGACGGAGCGGCGGTCGTCGGGTGCTTCTGCTATCGCACCTCACCCGACACGGAGTTCCACGAAGGCGTAGACCTCGGTGCGGACTACGGCCAGCGCGTGCGCGCCGCGGCCGCCGGAACGGTGGTTGCAAACGGCTACGATGGTGCCTACGGCATCAAAGTGGACATCGACCACGGCAACGGCTATCACACGTGGTACGCGCATTTGTCGCGCGCCGACGTGACCGTGGGACAAGCGGTGTACAAGGGAGAGACGATTGCGGAGGTCGGTGCGACGGGGTTTGCGACCGGCCCGCACCTCCACTATCAAATCATGCACGGCGGCCAGCCGGTCGATCCGGCACCGTACCTGCACGGCGTACCTTCAAATGTGCTAGCAACGCTTCCGTAGAAACGACTTAGCGTGAACGCGCTGCTCTGCTACGCAACGGAGATCCTCAACTACGTCGTGACGATTTTCACGATCGCCCTCTTCGTCTACGCGGTCGCTTCGTGGTTCCCGGGAATCCGAGGGCGCTGGCTGTACTATCTCGCGGCGGTCGTGGAGCCGGTGCTCGCGCCGGTGCGCCGCATCATCCCGCCGGTGGGCGGGCTCGATCTGGGGTTCTTAGTCATAATCCTCGTGTTACAGCTCTTGATCCGCCCGCTGATCGGCAACGCGCTGCTCAATACGTGCCGGCCGTTCTAGGCTCGTAGGCGCAAGACGCTGTGAAGCCTGAAAACCCGCATCGGCTCGAGGTCGCGGCCAACGTTCGCAACTTCTGTATTATCGCACACATCGACCACGGAAAAACGACGCTCTCGGACCGGCTGCTCGAAATTACCCGCACGATCGCGTTGCGCAACCTCGAGGAACAACAGCTCGACGCCATGGACCTCGAGCGAGAACGCGGGATCACGATCCGGATGCATCCGGTGACGCTCAATTACCGGGCGCGCGATGGGGTGGCGTACCAATTGAACCTGATCGACACCCCCGGACACGTAGACTTTTCCTTCGAGGTTTCGCGGTCGTTGGCGGCTTGCGAAGGTGCGTTGCTGATCATCGACGCGGCGCAAGGCATCGAAGCGCAGACCCTCGCAAACTATCATCTCGCCCTCGAACACAACCTGACGATCATTCCCGTGATCAACAAGATCGATCTGCCGGCGGCGGATCCGGCCCGAGTCATGGGCGAAGTCGAGGAACTGCTCGTAATGGAAAAGAGCGAGTGCATCTTGGCTAGCGCAAAAAACGGAGTCGGCATCGAGGAAATTCTGGAAGCCATCGTGGCGCGCATCCCGGCTCCCGAGGGACGTCGCGACCACCTGCGCGCGCTGGTATTCAACGCCCAGTTCGACCCGTACCGTGGCGTCGTCAGTTACGTTCGGGTCGTCGACGGCGAGTTGGCTGCCGGCACGAGGTTTCTCTCGATGGCGCATCAGCGGGTGTACGAATGCACCGAAGTCGGAGTGTTCGCCCCCGAGATGCGGCCGACCGAAAAGCTCGACGTGGGCGGAGTGGGCTACGTCATCGGCAACATCAAGTCACTCGGCGAAATCGACGTCGGGGACACGATCACGGCGCACAACAACCCCGCTCACGTGCCGCTGGTTGGGTATCGAAAAGCGGTACCGATGGTGTATTGCGGTCTGTATCCCAACGAAGGCGTAGGTTACGACGATCTCCGCGACGCGCTCGAGAAGCTCAAACTCAACGACGCCGCGCTGATCTACGAACCGGAGACCTCGGCGGCGCTGGGATTCGGCTTCCGCTGCGGATTCTTGGGACTTCTCCATATGGAAATCGTCCAGGAACGGCTCGAGCGCAACTACTCGCTCGACCTCATCGCAACCTCGCCGTCGGTGGTTTTCCGCGTCGTCAAAAACGACGGCACGGTCGAGATGATCGACAATCCGTCCAGGATGCCGGCCACGACCGCGATTCGGATCGTCGAAGAGCCCTACGTCAAGGCGACGATCATCGCGCCGCCCGACTACGTGGGGCCGATCATGGAACTGACGCAGAACCGGCGCGGAACGCTCGCCAACATGGAATACCTCCACGACGGCCGCGTCATCATGACGTACGAAATGCCGCTGATCGAGGTGATCGTCGACTTTTTCGACGCGCTCAAATCCCGAACCAAGGGCTACGCGTCGCTGGACTACGACGTGATCGGCTATCGCGAGGGAGACCTGGTCAAGCTCGAGATTCTCCTCAACGCCGAGCCGGTCGACGCGCTGTCGTTCATCGTGGCGCGCGACAAGGCCGCGCAACGCGGCCGCGCGCTCACCGAGCGCTTGCGCGAACTAATTCCGCGGCAGATGTTCGACGTCCCGATTCAGGCGGCCATCGGCGGCAAAATCGTCGCGCGCGAAACGGTCAGCGCGATGCGCAAGAACGTCCTTGCCAAATGTTATGGAGGCGACATCACGCGCAAACGCAAGCTGCTGGAAAAACAGAAGGTCGGCAAGGAGCGCATGAAGCGGGTCGGGCGCGTGGAATTGCCGCAAGAAGCATTCATGGCCGTGTTGCGGCTGCAAGACTGATCGCCCACGGCATGAAGACCTACGCCGCGACGAACAACGCCGGAAAGTTGGCGGAGATGCGCGCGATCTTCGCCGATTCGCCGTTGGAACTGAGCGTCTATCCGGAGTACGCGAGCGTGCCGGAGGTCGCAGCCGACTACCTCGGCAACGCACTGCTCAAAGCAAAGGCGCTCGCGCGGCAGCTTGCCGATGCAGGCATCCGGGCGGCGGCGCTGGCGGACGATAGTGGAATGGAGGTCGCCGCGCTGGGCGGTCGCCCGGGCGTGTATTCGGCGCGCTACGGGGGTGCGGACGCGACGTGGGAGAGCCGGCGCCTTTCCTTGCTCGACGAACTGCGCGGGGTTCCAGCGGAACGACGCGGCGCCCGCTTCGTTTCGGCGATGGCGCTGATTTCGGCGGCAGGCGAAATTTTCACAGCGCAGGGCACCGTTGACGGAAGCATCGTGGAGCGCGCCGCGGGGAGCGGTGGTTTCGGGTATGACCCACTGTTTTTCTACGCGCCGCGAGGCCGCACGTTCGCACAACTGCAACCAGAAGAAAAAAACGCGGTGAGTCACCGGCGAGCTGCGGCCCAGGAGTTGCTCGCGGCGCTGGCCCGCCATGGCTGACGTAACGATCGCGCCGGCCACCGACGACGACGTGCGAGCGCTCGCGCGCCGCCGCAACGCTGACGAGACGACCGTGCGGCTCGCACTCCAACTTGCCGACCGCGGCATGGCGTGGGCGGCCTACGATCGCTCCGAACCGATTGCGGCCGTTTTCACGCACGCCTCGGACGAAGAGCGCTACGTCGGCGACCTGTTCGTGGAACCATCGTTTCGTAACGGCGGCATCGCGGGGCAGCTGCTGGACGCAGCATTTGCCGATGCCGGCGACGCGGCGCGGCGGATGCTCGTCGAACCGCAAGACGGTGCCGCCCTGGTGCTGGCGCTGCGGCGCGGCCTCGCTCCCCAAACGGCGCTTCTGAGCATCGCGGGGCCCACTCCGCGCGAGGATGCACTGCTGGCGATGGCCGCCGGCGACTACCGGTTTCAAGTCGACGCACTCGATCCGATCGCGCACGGGTTCGCGCTGAACGCACTCGACCGCGAGACCCGCGGTACGACGCGCAGCGAGGATCACGCCCGGTTTGCGCAGGAGGCGGCGGGGCTCGCGGTATTTCTCGACGGGGAGTTCGTCGCGTACGCGTACGTCTGGCCGAGCGGGCGCATCGGTCCGGTCGCCGCTTCATCGGCGCAGTACCTCACGCAGATTTTCGCCTACGCGATCGTCACGCTGCAGCGGACGTTCGGCGCGTCGTGGTGTACGGCGTTGATTCCGGGGGACGCGGTGCGGCTGCTGCGCGCGGTGCTGCGAAGCGGTCTGCGGATCGAACGCGCGCTCACCCTCGCCGGCGACGCCCCGCTGCCCGACCCGTCACGTTACGTCGCATTTCATCCGCTCGTATTCTAGTGCTTGGTATGGTGCGCCCGAACGTGGTATTCTCGTCGCTGACAATCGGGACGTAGCTCAGCTTGGTTAGAGCGTTCGGTTTGGGACCGAAAGGCCGGAAGTTCGAATCTTCTCGTCCCGACCAGTTGCGGGGGCATGATATCCTAGCGAGGGCATCGTGCCCCTTGCTGCGCCCGTGGTCTAACAGGATAAGGCACGAGTCTTCTAAACTCGAAGATGGGGGTTCGAGTCCCTCCGGGCGCGGGATACCGTCGGTTCCGGTCGTAGTATGCAGAGGCTTTATGGTGACTGTAGCTCAGCTGGTTAGAGCGTCGGTCTGTGGCACCGAAGGTCGCGGGTTCGACCCCCGTCAGTCACCCCAAGGTTCGACGCGAGCGCCTTTAGCTCAGTCGGTAGAGCAGCGGCCTTTTAAGCCGTTGGTCCCGGGTTCGAGTCCCGGAGGGCGCACGTTTTCGCACCGCTAGCTCAATGGTAGAGCAGGTGACTCTTAATCACTTGGTTGGGGGTTCAAGTCCCTCGCGGTGCAGAATCGCTGCAGCCCCCGCAGTCGTTAGGCTTGCGGGGGCTGCCCATTTTCCTGGCGCGGCCCGGACGGCGCTTTCGATCCGATTGCGACTCGATTTCGGGGCGAGCGCAGCAGTCAGGCCGAAACTCCCGTGAGCCTCTTGACGGCATTTGGAGCCATCTCGGTAACGCTGATGATGGTTTTCTACGCACTTGAAGATCAGTCACGTTGGTTTACGCTAGCCTTTGCATTCGCTTGTGCGGCGGCGTCGGCTTACGGCTGGCTCGCTGGTGCATGGCCGTTTGGCGTCGTCGAATTGGTGTGGGCTGGCGTGGCCGTTAGAAAGTGGTCCGTCCGGCGATAGGCTTCTGCGAGTTGGGTCCCGTCCGGCTAAAGTCCACGCTTCGCGGCGTGATCCGCACACTTCCTAAGATTGTACGAAGAACCGAAGCCTAAATCGGCTACGCACCCGCAGTCCCAATAAAGTGCACCGTCTTGAAGAACCTGTGGGGCCCGCTGCCCTGCAGTTCCCCGCGCGACTTTGGACTTGACGACCAACGGCTCGGAGCGGTTAGGTTTACCCAGTGCTTTTAGCAGCTGGCCTTTTGTAAACGGCATACCATCGCGGATTCGCTGGTTGGGCGGACTGTCCGCTCGCCATTGCGTCCGATGGTCTACAGCCGCCCGATGTTCCGAAACGCCCGGATAAAGAGTTGAGGGCGGACGCACGCCTCGGCTACCGCCCTCGGATCACTTATTCCCTATAATGGGCTCTTTGACGCGAAACCTGCTGAAAGTGCGAACGTAAGTGGAGGCGAGAACGGCAATTCAAGCACAATCGGCCGATCGAACGAGCGTAGTCGAAACCGTGCGGGCAATAATAACACGGCGATTCAAGCGTAAGCGCTGCGACCCTCGGCTTGAAAAGGTCAAGACCTGGGTATGATGCGATCGTATGAATTACTTTAAAGTGTTTCTTTCTAGCGCAATTTTGAGCCTCGGGCTGACGAGTATGGCTTACGCGCAAAGCGCACCGTCGGATACCTATACCGATACTTCTTGCGGAACGTGGCAGGGCGACACCTGGACTCCCAGCGGAAAGTGCAGCGGAGACGTGAAACGTCACGCCCGCATCGAAGGGACGATTACTATCGTCAAGGGTCATCTCGTGACCGTTCAACAAAGCACCGGAACGGTGGTTATCGACGACACGCCGGCGCTGAACAATCAGTTCACGGGAAAGGTTGCCGTCGGCCGTCAGATCGTGGCGCACGGCTATTGGAATGGCGAGAACTTCTACGCGACGATCATTACGACCGATTCACCAAGTTCGTAAGGCGTCGCCACGGCGTCCGCGCCAAGATGCGTTCGATGCATAGAGGGAACCGGTGAAAGCCGGTTTCCTTTTGCGCCGCCTTCGACCGGGTTGCGCTCGAAGCCCCGAGGTTGATATGCCGCAAGTGGGTTCGGGCAGGAAAAGCACCGGGTGCGGTCTATTTATCGGGGTCGCTGCGGAGCGAGCTGGCCGGGCATGTGGCGGAACTGGCAGACGCGCTGGATTTAGGTTCCAGTGGGGCAACCCGTCAGAGTTCGAGTCTCTGCTTGCCCACGCACCCTCGGCTCGACCGGCCCGGCGCGCGGAAGTAGCTCAGTGGTAGAGCATCGCCTTGCCAAGGCGAGGGCCGCGAGTTCGAATCTCGTCTTCCGCTCCAGTTAAGGTATGGGGCCCTGCCGGGGGGCCTCCCGCCGCTACGACCCTCACACCTGTTCTCACACCCTTGCGGAGCACTCACCACCTGACAACCTCGACGTTGACCCGCCTCGCGCCCACGCAAGTCGAACTCGAAATTCCGATCTCGGCCGAGGAACTGGCGGCGGCCGAGGAACGGGCCTTTCGAAAGCTCGTGAGAGGCGTGCGCCTCCCCGGCTTCCGGCAAGGAAAAGTTCCCCGCAAGGTCTTCGAACAGAGCTACGGATCGACGGCGATCACGAATCAGGCGATCGACGACGTGCTGCCGGAAGTCTACGCCAAAGCGGTGCGCGAGCACGATTTGGAACCGGTGGACCGCCCGAAGATGGAGGTCCTCGAGGAGGAAGACGGCCGTCCGCGCCGCCTCAAAGCGACGGTCGAGGTACGGCCCGAGATCAATCTGGGGAAGTATAAGCGGCTGGCGGTTTCGCGCCCCGCCTTCGTCGTGACGGATGACGACGTCGACCGGAGCGTGACGGCGCTAGCCAAGGAGCGAGCCACCCTGGTGCCCGTCGATCGGCCCGCCGAATTGGGCGACGTCGTGACGATGGATTACGAAGGGACGATCGACGGCACACCGTTTGAAGGCGGGACCGCCGCGAATCAGGTCACCGAGCTTTCGGAGGGCCGGTTCATCCCGGGCTTCGTCGGCGGCATCGTCGGGATGCGGGCCGGCGAGAGCAAGAGCGTCGAAGCGCGCTTCCCGGACGACTACGGACAGTCGGACCTGGCGGGCAAGGGCGCCGTCTTCGGCGTTACGCTGCACGACGTCAAGCGGCTCGACCTGCCGCTTATCGACGACGAGTTCGCCCGCAGTTTATCCGAGAATCAAACCGTCGATGCCTTACGTGCCGACGTGCGCCGGCGATTGGAGGCAATTTCGAAGGCCCGCGAACGGCGCGCCGTTGGGAACGCCGTGATGGAAATGCTGCTGGCAGCGCACGAGTTTCCACTTCCGGCGTCGATGGTTGACGCCGAGGTCGATCGCCTGATGCAGGATGCGGTTTCGCATTCCGGGGCCTCGCTTGAGGAATACCTGACGCAGGTCGGAAAGACCGAAGAGGAGCAGCGTGCCGAGTTTCGCACGGAGGCGCAAGGCCGGGTCAAAGGGACCTTGCTCATCGAACAGATCGCCAAAGCCGAGCATATCGTCGCGACGCCGGCCGACATCGCTGCCGAACTCGAGGCGCTTTCGCGCCAGTACCGCCAGCCGGTGGCCAAGGTTCGCGAAGCGCTGGGGAACAGCGTGCTCTCCTTAATGGACGGTATCGTCCGGAACAAGACGCTTGACTTCCTCGTCGATAACGCCGAGTCGAGCGCCCGGGACGGCGAGGGCGAAGAAACCCACGGGGCGGCGTCGTAGTTAGAGCAGACGCCCCCGTGAGGCAGACCGCCATTATGACGAGCATGAAAGAGTAAATACGTTATGGGACACTTGGTGCCGATGGTCGTCGAGCAGACGGCGCGCGGAGAACGCGCGTACGATATCTACTCGCGACTGCTCAAGGATCGAATCGTCTTCGTGGGCGGTCCGATCGACGATCATCTCGCGAACCTCGCGATCGCCCAGCTGCTCTTCCTGGAAAAGGAAGACCCCGACAAAGACATCGACATGTACGTGAACTCGCCGGGCGGCAGCGTGACGGCAGGTCTTGCGATGTACGATGCGATGCGTTTCATCAAGCCGGACGTCGCAACGATCTGCATGGGGATGGCCGCTTCGATGGGTTCGATTCTGTTGACCGGCGGCGCGGCGGGCAAGCGCTACGCCCTTCCGCACGCCAAGATTTTGATCCACCAGCCCTGGGTCTCGCAAATCGGGGGCCAGGCCACCGACGTGGAAATTGCGGCACGCGACCTGATTGCCACGCGCCAGACGGTGGCGCGCATTTACGAAGAGACCACCAAGAAGCCGCTCGAGCAAGTGCTCCGGGACATCGACCGGGACTACTACATGACCGCCGAGGAAGCCAAGGAATACGGGATAATCGACGTGATTCTCGAAGATCGGCGAAGCGCGCCGACGCCGGCCTGACGGAATCGAGGAGGAACCCCAGCGCACCATGTTCCGTTTTGGAGACGAGAAGGGTCAGCTCAAGTGCAGTTTCTGCGGCAAATCGCAGGAGCAGGTGCGCAAGCTGATCGCGGGCCCGGGCGTCTATATCTGCGATGAGTGTATCGAGCTTTGCAACGAAATCATCGAAGAAGAGCTCTACAAGAACGTCGACGAGAACCTCCGGCTGCGCAACATTCCCAAGCCCAAAGAGATCAATCACATCCTCAACCAGTACGTGATCGGGCAGGAACGGGCGAAGAAGTCGCTCGCGGTAGCGGTCTACAACCACTACAAGCGGATCAATGCGGGCGGAACGGCCGACGACGTCGAGCTGCAGAAATCGAACATCCTGCTGGTCGGACCGACGGGTTCCGGCAAGACGTACTTGGCTCAGACGCTGGCAAAGATTCTCGACGTTCCACTGGCCATGGCGGATGCGACCTCGCTTACCGAAGCGGGCTACGTGGGCGAAGACGTCGAGAACATTCTTCTCAAGCTGATCCAGGCGGCCGATTACGACGTCAAGCGGGCCGAAAAGGGCATCGTCTACATCGACGAGATCGACAAGATCGCCCGTAAGAGCGAGAACCCGTCGATCACGCGCGACGTCTCGGGCGAGGGCGTGCAGCAAGCACTGCTCAAGATCCTCGAAGGCACCACCGCCAACGTTCCCCCGCAGGGCGGCCGCAAGCATCCTCATCAAGAGTTCATTCAGATCGACACGACCAACGTGTTGTTCATCTGCGGCGGCGCCTTCGACGGCCTGGAGCGGATCATCGAGTCGCGGGTGGCCGCCAACAACATGGGCTTTAGGGCGCGCCCCGAGGGCAAGCGCGACGTTCGCGTCGGCAAACTGCTGCAGCAGCTCATGCCGGAGGACCTCCTCAAGTTCGGATTGATTCCGGAGTTCATCGGACGGCTGCCGATCGTCGTGACGCTCGACGCCCTCGACGAACTGGCGCTGCGCCGAATTTTGACCGAACCGCGCAACGCGCTGGTCCGTCAGTTCCAAAAAATCATGAATATGGACGGTGTTGACCTGCAGTTTACGAAAGAGGCGCTGGTCGCGATCGCGATCAAGGCGCAGAGCCGGAAAACCGGAGCCCGCGGTCTGCGCTCGATTCTCGAGGAGACCATGCTCGAGGTGATGTACGACCTGCCGTCGCTGCAAGGCGTCAAGAAGTGCATCGTCAACAAGGACGTCATCGAGAAAAAAGAGTCGCCGACGCTTATATACCAAGAACAAAAAAAAGAACCAGCCTAGGTTCGGGCTGATCGAGCCAGCTCTGCGTCGCGGCCGTCCTCACGTACCTTAGTACGCTTCGGACGACCGCTCCTTGATCTGACTCAATCAGCCCGAACCTAACGTTTGCGGCAGCTCGGCGTCGCGGGGCTGCTCGCGTACCTCTGTACGCTTCGCAGCGCCGCTGCTTGATCTGACTCAATCATCACGCCCCTAGGTACTGGGCGTCGCGGCTGCTCGCGTACCTCTGTACGCTTCGCAGCGCCGCTGCTTGATCTGACTCGATCATCACGCGCCCAGGTGCTGGCCGTCGCGGCTGGTCGCTGCCAGCGTGTGCTGACGGTACAGGACCGATTTTTTTTTAGGGGGAGAGGAAGAGGCGCTCGTTTTTGGCGTCGCAGTTTGATGGGCCGCCCAGGCACGGGATCGAGAGTTTTGGTTTCGCGTTGCGCTTGAGGGGCAGGTCGTAGGCGTCCAGTCTTCCATTGGCCGCTTCGAGAACGTAGAACGCGCTGCGCGGGGGATCGGCGACGAGCGCCCCGACGATCGTATCCGTGGTCGCATCGGGGAAGAGTCCCAGCACCGGATTGAAAGGTTGGGCGAACTGAGATAGCACGTTAAACGGCTGGGGCGGCGGCGAACCCGGCGGCGGAGACGCGAGCGGTCCGAAGTATTGGCCCAACGCCAGCGGCGCCGGGTTGGGATTGGTCGGCAAGTACTGACTCGAGTTCGACGAAATCGGCCTGCGCGAGATCGATGTGCAGCGGTGACGGCGGTTTGGCGTACGGGAAGCTCACCTTAAAGACGCGCGAGCGTTGCGTGTTGGTTTGATTCGCGTACACGTACAGCGCGGCACTCACGTCGAAGCGCGCTTGGATGAGGCTCGAATAGCCCGCCGTCTTGCTGCCGGGAGCGCCGAATCCGATCGTCAGCGCGGCTACGCTCGAACGCGAAAGTGGCGCGGCGAGTTCGGAGATCTCACCCCCGAGATCGTTGAGCAGCCACAGGTTTGCTCTGGGGTCGTACTCGATATCGACTAAGTCTGCGCCGGCGGGGCCAATTTCGGTAATCGCAGGCGTCAGCGCGATCTTGAGTTTTGCCGCGGACGGTTCAAACGAACGAATCGGCGGCGTGAAGATCCGGACGTCGGTTGGCGTGGCGATCGCGATCTTCCCGTATGGGTCGACCGCGATTTGCGGCGCAAGCGCGCCGCCGGGCGATTCGGGCAGCACGAGCACCGGTCTCGACGCCGTCGTGAGCGGAAGGGCGTACGCGTAGAGCGTGCCGTTGTGGTCGGCGTAGAGGCGCCGCGCCGCCGGAGTCGGCGTGGGCAACGGAGGTGACGAGATGGCCACGGGCACCGCGCCGTTGCCTCCGCCGCCACCGCACGCGGAGACCGCAACCACGGTCGCACCAATCGTGCAAAAAAGGCCAAAGGCGCCGCGTACGGTCATTGGTCGAGGCTCCCGAAAAGCGGGCCGCTTCCGCTACCCGTGGGGTCGAGGAGAAACAGCGAGAAACGGCCGGCGGCGTGAAACGGAAGGGCCCCGCGTGGATCGAAGGTGTTGACCGCACGCAGCGTCAGCGTCCCGCCGCCTATCGGCGTCGTCCCGTTTCCAACGTATCCTCCTAAGTTCGACGCGCTCTTTCCCAGCGAAACCGTTGTCAGCCGTGCATAATGCGCGGTGCCGAGCCGTTTGAAACCGTCGCCTCGATTGGCGGCAAAGGTTCCAAAGTCGATCGAGGGAAGCACCGGCGACGCGGCATAAACGGCCAGCGCCGCGCCGTCGGCGGAGGTGGGTTCCTCGAACGTCAACGCGCGGTACCGCGGGTAGGTTCCTACGAGGATCACCGTGTATCGCTTGCCGGCCGAAAGCGTGGTCGTCGGCAGCGGGCCGACCGAGTATCCGAGGCTGTCGCGTGCCGCAACGCGTTGCGTGCCAGCCGGCAGCGGGACGAACGGCGTCACGACACCGTAGGAAAAGGACGACGCGACGGTCTGTCCGCCAACGGTGAGATAGGCGGTGCCGATGCTCGTGGGAACGCCGCCGACGAGCGCTTCGAGAACCGGCGCGCCTTCGACGAAACGGACTTGCGCCGTGCCGCTTTGCGACGGCGCGGAGGGGGTTGCGGAACCGCCGCAACTCGAGAGGAATGCCGCGAGCAGCGTGGCGCCGGCAGCGCGGCGCGCGAAAATCACCACGGACGATTGCTCCAAAAAGGTCGTCTGCGCGCGCCGCCTTGCCGGCGACGCGCGCAGACTTGGACTCGTGCGATTATTGCAGGCAGGGCGGGTGGCTGCCGCTCCCATTGAGCGCGTTCAGCACCGCGGTCTTCAGCGAACCCGAGAGTGCCGTGTATTCGAGTTTTTTAACGACCGTGGCGGCCGTCGCCGACTCCATGAACGTGATCAGGGCCTGTTTGTCGGAGACGTGAACGCCGTTGTTCTTGCCGTAGAACAGGAAGTAGCTCATCCCGACGATCGGATACGACGTGCCGGCCGGCGGTTTGACGAAGTTCTTCGGGTCGACGTAGAGGACGCACTCGGGCCGGCTCGTTCCGAGCGGGAGGCCGTCGCTGCCCTCACCGTACGTGATCGCCGACGCGGTGACTTTTTTGAGCGCGTTGGCGACTTGGTTCCTATTGGTCGGATCGGCGAAGAACGGCACGCCGTTGCGTTTACCGTTTTGAAGCAGCGCTTGGGCGACCGGCGGATTGGCGGACTTGGCGTAGGCACCCTCCACGTAGCCGGTGGAGAACGGTGACGACTGAATCGCCGCAAGGACGCCCGGATTACCGCTTTCCCCGATGAAGTGCGCGTTCGGTACGCCGGCGGAACCCGGTCCCGGCCACACCATGTTTACGCCGTAAGGCCACGCGGCACTGTGCCCCGGGCCTTGATACGGTGACTTGTTGTAGGGTGCTTTCCAAACGGCGTTGCACGCCTTGTTCAGGTGGTTGGTGAAGAGGTAGCTGGTACCGCTGCTGTCCGAGCGGAAGTAAAAGGTGATCGGTTCGGAGACGCCGCCGGTCACCGAACCGCCGTTGTCGGCGGTAATCGCAGGATCGTTCCAGTCGCTGACGGTGCCGTTGGTCAGCGCGCAGTACGTCCATGCCGAGAAACGAACGTTCTTGATCGAGAAGTCCTTAGCGCGGTACCCGTACACGATCGGACCACCAATGGTGGGGAATTCGAAGGGTTCGCCCCAGTTGGTGCCGGTGGCCGGTTCGCGAACTTGTTGGTATGACGGGTATTCCGTCGAGGGCATGGCAACGTCGCTGCCGACGAAGTCGAGCGGATCCTGGCGGCCGCCGAAGCCGGTTGGCGTCGCACCTAGCGGAGCGCACGGGCCGGTAGGCGGCGCGCTTTGGTCGCCGGAACCCTCGAAGGCTTTACGTCCGGCACCGCTGCCGGTGAGACAGTAGTAGATCGTTCCGGTCGTCGGCGCGGCGTTGAACAGGGAGCCGACTCCGGGCGGTGTTTGCGGATATTCATAGGAGCCGACGGGCTGATTTGCAAGGTTGTACGCGTAGGCGGGGAACGTCGCGCCGCCGGCGTGGAGATCTTGTGGACCGTTGTCGTGAGGATGGAGCCTGTGCGCCGACGTCGATCCGTTCGGCAGCGGCGCAATTCCGGAGCTTCCCCCGGCGGCGCCGTTACAGGCGCTGAACAATAGCGCCGGAGCGGCTGCTAGAGCCAGCGTAGCGAGGACCTTGTGCATGCGGTCATTCCTTTATCGAGCTTTGCACAGCTCGGTGTAAGTGAGCGGATTGGGCGCGGATTCGAGCCGGCGCGCGAGCGCCGGTAACCGGCTCGGCCGGGGCCGAACCGGAAAGCGGTGAGATCGCGATCGCGATCGGAGCGTCGAGGAGCGTTGCCGTACCGGCAATGCGAGTCTTAGACTGCACGATGCCGCCGCGGCTCGATGCAAAGGCGCTGACGGCGTCGTTGAAGTCGTCGGCGACAAACAGCGTCGTTCCGTACAGCTGGATCGCCGGGAAGAACGGCTGCAAGGGGTTGCGACTCGACGAACAGGTTGGATCTGCGGTGAAGACGCCTTGCAGCACCAGGACGCGAAGCGGCGGGGTGTCGGTCACGCCGCCGCCGGGGCCGCCGGCAAACACGTTGGCGCGGCCTTGGCACGACGTAGCACTGCCGCTGCCCGCCAACAGAATGTTCGAAACGAAAATCTCGCCGCTAGAGTCGAGGGCCACGTCGTTGGCGAGGCCGGGCGTCAACTCGGTCGTTCGATCCCACGGGAGCGTGCGCGCGACGTCGGCGCTGGGATTGCCGACGTCGGCGCTCGACGCGACGAACACGCCGTAACTTTGACCGAGCGCGGCCTTCAAGGCGCCGCTGAGGTAGAAGTTTCCGGCGGCGTCGAGTGCGAGTCCGGAAGGGCCGGCGTAGTTGATGACGGGAGAAGAGAAATTCCAGCCGTGTGCAGGAGCAACCGGGCCGGAAGCGCTCGGGGCATACGTGAGCATCGCATCGCCGGTGTTGTGGTCGACGGTCGTCGCCCCGTACGTTACGAAGTCGCCGCCCGGGTCGAAAGCCATCGCGATGGGGAAGAGCGTGCTCTTGGTCTTGGCATCGGCGTTCAGCGTGGCGATCGGAGCGTCCTGACCGCTCGCGCCGGCCGCGTAGACCGCCACGATATTGTTCTTGTCCGGTTGACCGGTGCCGGGCGAAAATCCAAGCGCCGAATCAAGGTAGCCGACGTACAGCCGGCCCGTTGGATCGATTGCAATGCTGCGTGCGTACGCCTTCGCATCGAGCTGCAGGACGCGCACCGGCGCGACGTTGCCGTCGGCGGAGCCGTCGTACTCGGTGACGCTGGCCGACCGCCCGTCGTTGGGGCCAAGATTCAGCACGTAGATCGTTCCGAGCGGGGGCGGCGGGGGCTTCCCGTGCAGGCCGAACTGCGCGCTAGCGGTGGGGTCCTGCGGACCGGTGACGTCGGCCTGAACGGTGATCGGCGAGGCTTGTTTGTCACCGTCGTATTCCAGTTCGATTTTATCGGTCGGCTTGACGATGGTCAGGGACTCGCCGGATTCGTGCACTGCGTGCAAGCGAAATGCGTGGGTTGCGTCGCCCTGGATCGTCAAGGCGATGGGCAACTGAAAGTCGCTCGGGCCGACGATCGCCGCCCCGGAGGCGTCGAAGGCATCGAGCGAAACGTGCGCCGTCGCCGGCTTTCCGCGCGGCGTTACTTTGGGGGCGAGCCGCAAACGCAGCGACGCGATGACACCGTCGATGGCGATCGAAAGAGCGTTGACGCCGATCTTTCCTTGGCCGCCGATCTGCGCTTCGACCGACCCTACCGACAGGACTGCGCCGGTCGCGTTGGTTCCGGCGTACGTCGTGACTGCAAACTTGTCGGAACCCTGCGCGCCCGAAATCGTGGCGGTACACACGAGCGCACCGCCGCTGGTCTTACAACCGTGGGCGGCGCGAACGGTGTCGAACGGTCGACGCGCCGATGCCGGAAACCGGAACGCCGTCGACCGTTACGAGCCCGATCGTGAGCGAGCGCGTGTTCGGCGAAACGTAGTTAGGACGCATTCCGCCGCGCCGCAGGAGGGGTACGCTCACCGTCAGCTGCACGTCGACGCGCCCGGTGGGCGGCGGCGCACCGCTGCCCGGGGAGTTCACGACCGGGCCGTCGGGCGTACCGGGACCGCCCGCGCACGCGCACGCGAGTACCAGGAGCACCGCGCCGGCCGCGTTGGAGCCCAAACGCCAAGGGGCGCGCGCCGCCGTCACGGATACGCTCCGTTGAGGATGTCCGAGGTCGTGACGTCGGCCTGCCCGTTCGACCCCGAAATTCGCGGCAGTTGGGAAAGATTGGATGGATAAGAAGCCTCGAAGAGCGGGTAGTCGGCGCCGACGGCATAGATTTGATAGCTGCCCTTCGGACAAATCGTCGGGGACGGACGCCCCGAACCCGTGAGTGGGCCTACGTCGTCGGGAAGCGTCAAGCGCGCGCGACCCGGATGGCGCGCGAGCAACGTCGAGAAACTATCGACTGGATGCGACTGCACGCACGTGCCGACGCCGCTTCCGCCGAGCGCCCGCACGACGATCAGCGCCTCCGCGACCTGCGCCGGCACGACGGTGGTGACGACGCCGCCGCCGTTGCCGTCCGGCGTGAACGACGGCGTACGAAATACGGGCAACGGCGCGGTCGCCGTGAGTTGCGCGGTTGCGGCAAGCACGCCGGGAGCAGGCGTCGGCGTGCCGTCAGGATTGGGGCTCGGGGTGGGGTTTTGCGGCGTCGTATATGCCGGCGGCACCGCTGCATACAGGCGGTACGCTCCCACTACCGGCGCGACGGCGAAGTCGGTGAATCCCAGCGAGTACCCCTGAAAGCCCAACGCGGCAAGCGACGGATCGACGACCGGAAATGCCGGCGGGCCGCCGTAGAAGCGTTGTTCGTTGTTTCCGTAAATCGGAAGATTGAAGGCTTGATAGAGCGACGCCGTGCCGTTAATCGGACCCGCGTCGGAGTTGCACGGGCAGAACCCGTAACCGAACGCACCGGTCGTCGCCGCCTTCAGGCCACGCGGCGGCCCAGTCCACAGCGCTTGGTTCAGCGTTCCCCAGGTGATGTGGTTGGTTCCGAGATCCGAGCCGGCCGACTGCACCTGGCTGCCGGTTTGCGTCGAAATCAGCACGTTGAAGCTCGACGGGCCGATGATTTGCGGGACGTTGTAGAGCGTTCCGGAGAGCCCGTTGGCCTGACGCAGCGTCAGTACGGCATTCAAGCCGTACGCAACGTTCTGGCCGCCGTTCGAAGCGATCGTAGCGATGCCGACGGCGAACTGCAGCTTGCTCGACGAGGCCGGATCGACCGAGGTCACCGGTGGTTCGGAAGCGCCGCCGTTGCCGCACGCGGTCAACGCCGGAAGCGCAAGTATCGAAGCGGCAAGCAGAGTTCTCGCGATCATAGCGTCACCTGATAGTAGAAGCGAAACGAAATCGGGGGCTCGTTGGGATAGGTCAAGTACGGCGACGCACCGTGTGCGGTCACGTCGGGCGGGGCGTACTGCGGTGTCGAATAGGTGCACGGTGCCGAGCCGCTGGCTAGTCCGGTCGTGACGGGGATCCCGTAGCAACCGTTGACGATCGGAACGTTGTACAGCTGGTTGAACAGATTTTTCACCTGTAATCCAAAGACCGGCTTGGCGATTCCGTAGGCGGGCGGGCTGTACTCGATCGTCAGGTCGGCATTGACGCGCGGCGTGGTCAGCAATCCGCCGGGCAAACCCGGTTCGTGGATACCGCGGGTCGCGGCGATGTTGGGTGCGGTGCACGATCCCGGATCGAGCGGGTCGATGTAGCCGGGGGTCTGCGAAAAAATCGTCGCCAAGCTCGAGCTGGGGACTACTACCGGTTTGCCGTTACAGTAAACGGCGGTGTAGTAGCCGCCGCCGTAGGGATATCCGACGTTGAAGGCCAGCACTGGGTTGAATCGCCAGCGTCCGGTGTGCCAGTTGAAGGCAGCGTTCATTTGAAGCGGCGAGAGGTCGGGCGAGCGATAGGTCACGCCCAGCGCGAGCGCGGCCGGTTGCAAAAACGCGCCCGGAGGTTCGTTCCCGAACTGGCTGATGTAGGTCGCGCCGAGCTGCATCGAGAGGCCGGTCGGAAAATCCTTCGTGTAGAGCAGCTCGACGCCCGCAGCTTTCTGGATTCCGAGGTTCGAGTATTGGACATCGCCGTAGATCGGCGTTCCGGTATCGTAGTTGAAGCCGATAATTTGAGCGGTCTGCTCGATCACGTCGTAGCCGCGACGATAAAACGGCGTAATTTTCATGGCCGAGCCGTCGCGAAACTCGTGCGCCCAGGAAAGATCGACGTTCGTAAACGTCGCTCCGCGCAGGGGCGCCTCGAGGGTCGAGCTTCCGAACCGGTAGTCGCGCGTGAGCCAGTACAGCTGATCGGCGTAGTTCGAGCAGACTTGATCGGCGTGCGGACCGCAGTACTGTGCCGCCAGTCCGGTCGAGTTGTCATACGAAGGAATCTTGACGAACGGCAGATATGGGTCGCGGCTGACGTTGGCGCCGAGTTGCGACGGGAGCGGGATCGCCAGCGTATGACCGAAGCCGACGCGCAGCGTGTCGCGGGCGTCCGGCGCGTACGAAACGTCGACGTGAGGTTCGTAGATGCGCTGGTGCGCGACGCCCGCAATTCCCGGCGGGCTCCCGGGATCGCTGGGAATTTGGAAGTTGTAGCCGTCGAGGCGCAGTCCGAGTTCGGTCTTCCAGCGGTTCGACATCTCGGTCGTGTCCTGTAGGTACAGGCCGTAGATTTGCTGCGCGACCGTCGGGATGTCGTGCTCGTACGGAAAGCGCACGCCGCCCGGAAAATAGGAGCTTAGATAGCCGCAGTTTCCGGCGATGCCGAGCTGATGGCACAACGACGGGGAGAAGAAGTCCTGTTCGAGCCCTTGTTGGGCTGCCGGATTGTTGTTCGGCAGCAATCCCTGATACGTATACGGCAGCGGGAGGGGCTGATTCGGGTGGGTGATCGCATACGTCACGATAAACGCGGGCGCCGTGAATGCGGTGTACGACGTATAGTCGAAGCGGTCGCCGAACGGCCGCACGAACTCGTATATGCCGCCCGCCTTGAGTACGTTTTTCGCACCGATTTGAGTCGTCGAGTCGATCTGCCCGCCGATTCGCTCGCCGCCGTAAGGCGAGGCGAAAATCCCTTGCGCCGGCATGTCTTGAGATTGCTGAACGAACGTGCGGAAGTAGCGCGCCGTCAGGAGCGACGAGGTCCCGAGGTTCGCGCCGTACTCGACCTTGTAGGCCAGGAACGGACTCTTAAGCGTGTCGGGCTGAGAAACGAATGCGTACGCGTTGGGCTGGCCCGGGAAGAACGGAATCAACGAGTCGCAAGTGTAGTTTTGCTGCGGCGTGTTCACCGGTCCGTTGGGGCCGATTACCGGGTACGAGGAACACTTCCCGGCGGTCGTGCCGCCGGAAATGTATGGCAAAAACTGAAATCCGCCGTAGTCGAGCGTCTGGGTGATCTCCTGGTCCTGGATGAAGAACTGGAGATGCTGACTCTGGTTTTTTCCGAACCGGTAAATCGCGTTGTCGACGAAGTCGTTGGACGAGAGAAACGAAGGCGCGTAGTAGACGAGGTTCGGGTCGATCAAACTCCCCAGGGTCGCCGCGTTGGTGCCGAGGGTACCCAGCGTGTTGGCGGCCGTCCCGGGGATGCCGTACTGATACGCCTGCCGGATCCCGATGAAGCCGGCGTAATTGGAAAACCGCTGCTTGGGATCGGCCCAGCCCCATTCCAAGCCCAGCTGATGGTCGTACGGAAAACGTTGAACCTCGGCGTCCAGATGGACGAATGACGGAAACGTTCCGTGCTTGGCCGTGAAGAGGACCAAACCGGTTCCGGTGTTACCGTGGGTCGCGTCGCCTCCACCCGGAACGAGCTGAACGCTGCCGACGCCGTTGAGCAAATTGAAGTTGGCAATGTTTTGGAGGGTGTTCTGCAGGTTTGCCGAGGGTGTCGTGTAGTCGATGCCCTCAAACTCATACGCGGCCTCGAAGGCGAAACCGCCGCGAATCGATACGGTCCCGGTCTTGTCGATCGTAATACTGGGGATGCTTCGAAGCAGCTGGTTCTCATCTGAGTTGAAGGCTTTGCCCTGCACGGTCTCGATCTGCGAGCCCGTCACCGTGTAGGTATCGATCGTCATGCCGCGCTGGAACGCGCTCCCCGGAGAACGCGCGCGGGTGGTCGCGATCGTCTTGAGATTCGTGGACAGGCTGGCGTTGACGGTTTGCTGAGAGCCGTTGAGCACGACGACGACGGTCGAGGACGGGGCATAGCCCGCGCGCGAAAACTGCAGCGAGTAGTCGTCCGGAATCACGCTGAGAAACGCAAACCGACCGTGCGCATCGGTCGAGGCGCGATAGGTCGCGCTCGGAGACTTGGCGGTGACTGCGACTCCTTCGAGGGGAGCGTGAGTGCGATCGTCGGTGACCGTACCGGTAAGGATTCCGGCGCTGTCGGCGAGTACCGGGTGCGGGACAATTACCATAAGCCCGAGGAACGCGGCCAGCTTCACGAAGCGAAGCAAGTTCTTGAGCAACGATTACTCCCGAGCAACGACGAAGTAGCGGCAAAAATGCCGGCTCCTCTCAGGTCCATGCTAGGAAAAGCCGTCGCTGTTTGCATCCTGGGAAGCGGCGCGCCGCGTTAATGCACTAGCGGTGCTAATTACACGACCCTAAGAAAGCGCACGAAACCTTAATCTTACCCGTCGAGTTTTTTGGCGTCGACTATTTGCCAGCGGGAGCGTAATCCCAGACGAGAGAGAATCGAGCTGACATGGCGCTCGACGGTGTGCTCGCTGATCTGTAAGGCGTGAGCGATCTCACGATTGGACGAACCGCGCCGAATTAAATGGGCAACCTGCTGCTCGCGGTCGGTCAGCGAGAGGGCCGTCGGGCGGCGGCGCGACGCCGGTTCGGGCGATCGCTCTCGGTGGACGAGCAGCAGCATCGCTTCATTCGTCCAACGGCGCAGACCGAGTGAATCGAAGGCGCGGGCGGCATCGCCGGCATGCTCGGCGGCCGCCGCGGGCTCGCCGAAACGAAACCCGGCGTACGCTTCGGCGAGGCGCCGGTGGGCTTGAAGGTAGCGCCGGTTTGGGGCGACCACCGCCCCGAGCGCCATTAAAGCAAACCGCGCTTGCGCGACGTCGGCGAAACGAGCGGCGGTCGAAAAGAGATCGGCCGCGCCGGCCGCGTTCTCAACCGCGAGGAGTGCTCGCCGCACCGCCGCGGCCAGCGGGGCGGGCTTGGCACGAACGCCGGTGGCGAACATGCACGCGGTCGCCGCGGCAATCGACGACTCGAGCGCATTGGAGTGCAGGGCCGTCTGAAGCACTCGCTCCGACGTCCAGGTTTGGAGCGAAGGCGCGTCGTCCGCCGTTACCGACAGGTATGCGCCGGTGGGTGCGAACAGCGCGAGCGAGTCCGGCGGCAGAAGCGCCGCGCGTTCCCGCTCGAGCAGCGCGGCAGCGACGTCCCATTCGCCTACTTCGGCGGCGATCCGGGCGGCGAGAGCGGTGCACCGAATCCGCCAATACACCGATCGCCGCTCGGTTGCCAGCGCCGTCGCCGCGGAAATTGCGGCGCGCGCTTCGGACACGTCGCCGAACAGGAGCGCATGATGCGCGAATCGCTCGAGAGCGCCGAGCGCGAATGCGGCGCGCCCTTCCGTCAGCGCGCGGTCGTGCGCGATCCGCATGTTCGCGTACGAGCGCTGCGCGTCGCCCGACCACGCGGAGATCACGGCGACGGCGAGATAGTCATGGGATCGCGCCTCGTCGCCGATGTCGTCGAACGCTGCCGCAGCGTCGTCGTCATCGCCGATTGCCAGCAGCCGCGGATCGACGCTGGCGGCCAAAGCGCGATCGAGGCCTTCCAGAGCGTACACGCCGGCGGTGAGCCGGCGCAGCGCGGGCTCGCAGACGGCCTCGGCCGCGCGCCAACCATGGGCGGCAGCGATCGCCGATGGCGACCGGCCCTCGATCAGCAAGTCCTCGATCGCAGCCTCAGCAGCACGAAGCATTCGGGCTGATGCTAGCAAGCGACGTTTAAGGTCCCATTACGAAACGCTAAAGGCGAGGTCCCCATACCCGGCATGCTGAACGCTGGGCGGACTCATGAACCTTCCCAAGCAGTACGATCCCAAGGCGGTCGAGCCGCGGCTTTACCAGCACTGGGAGCGCGCCGGCTTTTTTCACGAGGATCCGGATCCCGCGCGACCGCCGTTCATCATCTGTATGCCGCCGCCCAACGTCACCGGGCGGGCGCACTTGGGGCACGGATCGACCTACTTGCCGATGGACGTTCTCGTGCGCTATCACCGGATGCTCGGCGAAAACGCCGACTGGCTGCCCGGGCTCGATCACGCGGCGATTGCCACCGAAGCCATGCTCGTCAAGGAACTTGCCACGCAGGGGTTGGCGCGCGACGATCTGGGACGCGAAGGCTTCGTCAAGCGCGCGTGGGAGTGGTCGCGCGAATACGGCGGAGCGATCTACGAACAGTTCCGGCTGCTCGGCTTCGGTCCGGACTGGCAGCGGTCGCGCTTTACGATGGACGACGGCCTTTCGGTCGCGGTGCGAAAGGTCTTCGTGCAATTGTACCGCGAGGGATTGATTTATCGCGGGAAACGCCTCGTCAACTGGGACCCGAAAGGCAAAACGACGGTCTCCGATGCGGAGGTGGAGCACGTCGAACGCGACGCCACGCTCTGGCACGTCAGGTATCCCTTTGCCGATGGCGTGGATTCGGCGGGAATCACGGTCGCGACGACACGGCCCGAGACGATCCTCGGCGACGTCGCCATCGCCGTGCATCCCGAGGATTCCCGGTTTGCCGATCTGATCGGCAAGCGCGTGCTCGTCCCGCCGCTGCTCGAACGCGCCATTCCGATCCTCGCCGACGCCGCGGTGGATCCCGCTTTCGGCACCGGCGCGGTAAAGGTCACCCCCGCGCACGACGCAACCGACTATGAAATCGGATTGCGCCACGGTTTGCCGATGCCGTCGGTGATCGATCTCGACGCAAAGGTTAGCGCCGCCGAAATCGGCGTCGGGCCGTACGCGGAGTTGGACCGTTTCGAGGCGCGGCGGCGGATCGTCGCCGATCTGCGCGCCAAGGGTCTGCTGCTCGGGGAGGAACCGCACCGTCACGCGATTGCCGTGAGCGAACGTTCGGGCGACGTCATCGAGCCGCTTCTTTCTTTGCAGTGGTTCGTGAAGATGGAGCCGCTGGCTGCGCCGGCGCTGCAAGCATATCGCGAGGGACGTTTGAAGTTCGTCCCGGAGCGTTACGGCCGAACCTACGAACATTGGCTAGAGAACATTCGCGACTGGAACGTGTCGCGGCAGCTCTGGTGGGGACACCAGCTGCCGGTATGGTACGTTCCCGACGGGACGCCGATCGTCGCCGAAACGGCGGCCGAAGCGCGGCAAATCGCGCTTCGCGAACACGGGTCGAGCGAACTCACCCAAGACCCCGACACCCTCGACACGTGGTTTTCCAGCGGCCTTTGGCCGTTTTCGATCCTCGGGTGGCCCGAGAACACGCCGGAACTGCAGTGCTGGTACCCGTCGCAGGTGATGGTGACCGGCGGCGAGATCGTGTTTCTGTGGGTCGCGAGGATGGTGATGCTCGGTATGCATCTGTTTGGAAAGCTCCCATTTCCGGAAGCCTTCATCACGCCGCTCGTCTTCGATGCGCACGGGCGCAAGATGTCGAAATCGCTCGGTAACGCGATCGATCCAATCGGGCTGGTCGAGCAGTACGGAGCCGACGCGTTTCGAATCGGCATCCTGCGCCAAATGCGAATCGAAGGGCAGGAAATGCGCTTTGCAGAGTCGCGCTGCGAAGAAGGCCGCAACTTCAACAACAAGATTTGGAACGCGACACGCTATATGCTGGCTTTGCCGGAAGGCCTGCCCCAAGCGCTCGCGTTGCCCGCGCCCGCGGCGCTGACGCGAGCCGATCGCTGGATTTTGACGCGCCTGCGCGAAACGGCCGGCGAGGTCGCAGCCTCGCTCGACCGCTACGATATGGGAGGCGCCGTCGAAACGATTTGGCGCTTCGTTTGGTACGAGTTTTGCGACTGGTACGTCGAGGCCACCAAGAGCGCGCAGAGCCAGGCGACCCGGGCCGCGGTCCTGTCCTTCGTTTGGAACAATGCCATGCGGCTGTTGCATCCGATTGCGCCGTTCATCAGCGAGGAAGTATGGCTTTGCCTTCCCCACGATGGACCGACGATTATGACGGCGGCGTGGCCGGACCCCTTGGAGATCCCCGCCGATCGTCAAGAGGCGCTGGCGTTCGAGTCGATCAAGCAGGCGGCGGAGCGTTTGCGTAACGAGCGGGCCGAGGCGGGGCTGGCGCCCAAGGACGTCGTCGAAATCGAAGTCCCGTCGAACGTCGAGCCGTTGACGGCGACGCTGCTGGCTCATTTCGTGAAGGCGCAGGTCGTTCCAGTCGCGCCGGCGGGGAGCAGCGAAAGCGAAGCCCTGGCCAACGTCAAGCTGCGCGCCCCTCGCGACGTGCTGGCGCCTCGATATCGTAAGGACGTGCAGCGCTTGCACGGCGAAATCGAACGCTTGGAACGCAAACTTGCCAACGCCGAGTTCGTCGCCAAGGCAGCCCCGGGCGTGGTTGCGAAGGAACGAGAGAAGCTCGAAGGATATCGCATGGATTTCGTCCGCGTGGAGGCGGCGCTGGCCGCATTGGGAGAACCGGTACGATGAGCGAGCAAAAGCGCGTGTTGATTCGCAGCGACGAAATCGACCGCATCGCGGCGCGCCTCGCGCATCAAATTCTCGAGCCCGACGACGCCCAAGACGCCCTCGTGCTGCTGGGCGTACGGCGCGGCGGCGAGGCGCTGGCGATACGGCTGGCCGAAGCGATCGCTCGAATCAGCGGGCGGGCTCCCGCACTGGGTTTTCTCAATATCAATCTCTATCGCGACGATCGCGTGTCGCACGAGATGCCCGAATCTCAAATACCGGTCGACGTCTCCGGGCGGACGGTCGTGATCGTCGACGACGTCCTCTTTACGGGGCGCACGATACGCTCCGCACTCGATGCGGTGACGGACCTCGGACGCCCGGCCGTCATTCGCCTTTGCGTTTTGATCGATCGGGGCCTACGCGAGCTTCCAGTCCAGCCGGATTACGTTGGAAGGGTTATTCCCACGAGCCGCCAGGAACGGGTCAACGTCTCGCTGGCGGCGCAGCCGGCATCGACCGACGAGGTGGCGATCCTTGCGGATACGGCGTAGCCTGATCGATTTGGGAGATCTCGAAGCTGCGGAGCTCGCTTACGTTTTCGAACGGACGGCAGCCTTCGAACGGCAAGCGCCCGGAAAGCTTCTAACCGGCGTTGCCTGCGTGAACATGTTCTTCGAAGAAAGCACGCGCACGTTCACGTCGTTCAATCTCGCGGAGATGCGGCTCGGCGCCGACGTCGTCAATCTTTCGCCAAAAGACGCCAGTCTAGCAACCAAAGGCGAGACGCTGGAAGATACGGCGATCACCCTTGGGGCAATGGGCGTCACGGTGCTCGTGGTCCGTCACCCCGAAGCCGGATTTCCGCAACGGATCGCGCGCGCGTTCGACGGCCACGTCGTTAATGCCGGCGACGGCACGCACGCACACCCGACTCAGGCCTTACTCGACATTTTCACGTTGATCGAGGAGTTCGGCGAGATTGCCGGCCGTACGGTGGCGATCGTCGGCGACGTCGTCCATAGCCGCGTCGCGCATTCGACGATCCGCGGGCTGAAGCGCTTGGGAGCCGCGGTCGTGCTGGTTGGACCCGAGAGTTTGCTTCCCGCCGGTTACACCGAACACGGGGTGACTATCGAGCGCGACTTCGATGCGGTAATTCCCCGGGCGGACGCGATCGTGCTGCTGCGCATTCAGCGCGAACGCTTCGCGGCGATGCCGATTTCCGACGAAGAGTACGTTACGGCGTATCGGCTCGACGAATCCCGGCTCAAGCGCGTCCGCAGCGATGCCGTGGTCATGCATCCGGGGCCATACAACCGCGGAATGGAGCTGGACGATTCCGTGCTCGATTTTGCCGGCTGGCGCTACGCCAAGCAAGTGTATCACGGCGTGGCGATTCGAATGGCCGTGCTCGACTTCATCGTTAACGGGCGGCACGCGAGCTGATCCGTGGTTGACGGCTTGCTGATCGCCGGCGGCCGGCTGGTGGATCCGGCGGCTGGCCTGGACGCGTTGCGCGACCTGCGCCTAGCCGACGGACGCGTCCGCGAGATCGGCGAGCATCTCGAACCGCTTCCCGGCGAAGTCGTGATCGACGCGCGCAACGCGGTCGTCGCACCCGGGTTCATCGACATGCACGTGCACTTGCGCGAACCCGGCTTCGAGGAGAAGGAGACGATTGCGACCGGAACGGAGGCGGCGGTGCGCGGCGGGTTTACGGCGGTCGGATGCATGCCGAACACGCAGCCGGCGCTCGACCACGCGCGCGCGCTGGAAGCGCTCGCCCGCAGGGTTGCCGAGGCCGCGCACTGCCGCGTCTATCCGATAGGAGCGATCACGTTGGGCCGGCTGGGGAAGGAGGCGTGCGACTTTTCGGCATTAGCCCGGGCGGGCGCGGTCGCGTTCTCCGACGACGGCGACACGGTCGCCGACGCGCGCGTCCTGCGCGACGCCGCGTTGAAAGCGCTCGCGGTGAGCGGCGCGTTCATTTCGCACTGCGAGGATCCCGGTCTCAAAGGCGACGGCGTGATGACCGAAGGTGCGGCCGCCAGAGCGCTCGGTCTTACGGGCAGCCCAACGGCGGCCGAAGATGCGATCGTCGCCCGCGACTTGCTGCTGGCTCTCGATACGAGCAAGCCTTGGCACGTCGCACACGTAACGACCCGGATCGGACTCGATCTCGTAAGGCAAGCCCGCGGGTGGGGCGGCCGCGCGACGTGCGAGGTGACGCCGCACCACTTGACGTTTACCGACGAGACCGTGCGCGATCTCGGACCCGCGGCCAAAGTCAACCCGCCGCTGCGCGGCGAGGCCGACGTGCGGGCGTTGCGCGACGGCGTGCGCGACGGAACGGTCGACGTGTTTGCAAGCGATCACGCACCCCACACCGCCGGGGAAAAGGCCCGCGACTTTGCCGAGGCCGCCGTCGGCTTCAGCGGTCTGGAGATCGCGGTTGGTGCGTACGCGGCGGCCGTGGCCGATTTGCCGGTGCGCCGGTTCGTCGAACTGCTGTCGACCAATCCCGCGCGAATTTTGCACGTTGACGGCGGGAACCTCGCGATCGGAGCGCCGGCCGACGTGACCGTCTTTGCCGATCGTGCGTGGCGCGTCGACGTCACGCGATTTGCATCCAAGGGCCGGGTTACGCCGTTTGCCGGGCAAACGTTGCCGCGGCGCGCGATCGCAACGATCGTGGGCGGGCGCGTCGCCTATCTCGGGACGTAGACATTCGGGATACGACGGATTCCGAGGGGACGGGCGCCGGGTTCGCCAAGCGAAGCCTTCCGATGGAGCCCCAGCCACCCGCCGCGCTTTTTCTCGCCGACGGCAGCCGCTTCGACGGCCGCGGGCTCGGTTTCGAGGGCACCGCGCTGGGCGAGGCGGTGTTCTTCACCGGAATGACGGGGTACGAAGAGGCGTTGACGGATCCATCGTATGCCGGTCAGATTTTGACGTTCACGTACCCGATGATCGGCAACTACGGAATCTCCGGTTCGGCGGCACAGTATCCGCGAGCGTGCGTAGCCGGCGCGGTGATCAAACAAATTGCCGAGCATCCATCGCACCATCTCGCGCGCCAAAGTTTGCGTTCGTGGCTCGACGACCAAGAAATTCCCACGCTGATCGAGGCCGACACGCGGGCGATCACGATCGCATTGCGCGAGCACGGGACGATCTGGGCAGCGCTCGCGGTGGGCGCCGGCGCCCTCGCGTCCGCCGAGGACCGGCTCGTCGAATTCGCGCGAACGGCAACGACCAAGGCACTGGTCGCAGGCGTCGCCGTTCGCTACGCGTTTCACGAGGCGGGCGCGACTTCGGGGGCGCGGATCGTGCTGCTCGACTGCGGCGTCAAGCGTGCGATTCTGCGCGAGCTGCACGCGCTGGGCGCGCACGTTGCGGTTCTTCCGTACGATGCCTCCGCCGACGAAATCCTCGCCACCGAGCCCGACGCGGTCGTCATTTCGCCAGGTCCCGGCGATCCGGCGGACCTTCCGGGCACGATCGAGGTTCTGCGCGGGTTGATCGGGCGCAAACCGCTCTTCGGCATCTGCCTGGGTCACCAGTTGCTGGCGCTGGCCTGCGGAGGAAGCACGTATAAACTGCCGTACGGGCACCGCGGCGGAAATCAGCCGGTGAAAGATCTTGCTGCCGGCGAAGTGATCGTTACCGCTCACAATCACGGCTACGCGGTCGACGCGGGCTCCTTGCCGGGCGAGCTCGAAGCGACGATGACCAATCTAAACGACGGTACCAACGAAGGGTTCCGGCACCGTACGCTGCCGATCGCGGCGGTGCAGTTCCACCCCGAAGCGTCGCCCGGTCCGTTCGACGCACGCCGAATTTTTACGCAGTGGTTCGAATTCGCCGGCTTGCCGCGGGCGTAGTCTTCGCGGCGCTGGTCGGGCTAGCCGCGCTGCTACCGGCGCACGGGCTGCACGCGCAGACCCTGCAGCACCTGACGGTGCAGGCGTTTACGCTGGGCAGTGACGTCGGCCGGCCGCAAGTGGGCGAGGCGTTCCATTTGGTCGTGACGCTCCGCGTTCGCGAGAACGTCACCCAAATCGACAACCTCGAGCTGCCGATGCTGGCCGAGCTCGAGCTGCTCGGCGACGAGCGCGCGCTCCAAAGCAGTTCCCGCGGAACGCTCTACCGCGAAACGATCACCGTCGTCGCCCACCGGGCGGGCGCGATCGCCGTGGCGCCGGCCATCCTGCAGGCGATCGACGCGCGCGACCGGCGGGCCAAGCAGTACTACAGCAACGGCCTGACCCTTCACGTGGCCGGGGCGCCGGGGCAAGGCTTCCTCGCAGGCGTGCAGACGGTCTCATCAATTGGCCGCTTCGCGCTGCAGTTAACGATTTGGATCCTCGGAGGCCTGTGCGCGGCGGCATTGATCGTGCTGCTGTTCCGGCGCCGCCCGCCACCGGTGGCGCTGATCGCGCCGCCGCCGGCGACCGTGGCTACGGCGCCGAAGCCGCAGCGTTCGCCGCGGGATCAACTTGAGGATGCGCTCACGGTCCTGCGCGCCGAACCCACGCGCGACTCGGCCGTCCGCGTGCGCGCCGCCGTCTGGGCAATGGTCGGCGCGTCCGAGGGCGAAACGTTGGCCGACGTGCTGCAGCGACCCCAAGCCGCACCGCAGGGGATGCGCGCCTTGCTCGCCGCGTTGGAACGCGCGGCGTTTACGTACGACGACGACCTGGCGCCCGCCGTCGCGGGGGCGTGCGATGCTCTGCAGCGGTATCTCGCAACGTGAGCGGGCGTTCGCCGGCGGACCTGCGCGCCGCATTGTCGCAAACCATCGTCGGACAAAGCGGGGTGATCGAAGCGCTCCTGCTCGCGCTGTTGTCGAACGGTCACGTGCTGTTGGAAGGTCCGCCAGGGCTGGCTAAGACGCTCGCGTGCCGGTGTCTCGCGGCGGCGCTCGACGGCGAGTTCAAGCGGATCCAGTTCACGCCCGACCTTTTGCCGAGCGACATCGTCGGCACGCGGATTTTCGATCAGCGCGAGAGTGCGTTTGCGACGGTGGTGGGGCCAATCTTCGCCAACGTCGTGCTGGCCGACGAGATCAATCGCGCGCCCGCGAAAGTCCAATCGGCGCTGCTCGAAGCGATGCAGGAACGCCAGGTCACGATCGGGCCGGAGACGCACGCGTTGCTGGATCCGTTCGTCGTGATGGCGACGATGAACCCGCTCGACTCCGAAGGCACGTACGCGCTGCCGGTGGCGCAGATGGACCGGTTTCTGATGAAGGTCAACGTGGGCTATCCGGCGCGCGACGAGGAACTCGAGATTCTGCAGCGGTTTGCCGTGGCCGATACGCAGCCGCAGCACGCGGTCGCGACCCTCGATGACGTGCGCGCTTGGCGCGCGCAAGCGCACGCCGTCCACCTCGATGAAAAACTCAAAGGATATATCGTTGACCTCGTCGCCGTCACCCGTGAAGGCGAACGCGTGACGGTGACGACGCCGGCCGGCACGACCTTGCGGCTGAACGAACTGATCGACTACGGCGCGAGTCCGCGCGCCACGCTCGCCCTCGCCTACCTTGCCCGAGCGCGAGCGCTGCTCGCTGGCCGCGATTTCGCGCTCCCCGACGACGTGCGGGCGGTGGCCCCGCACGCGCTGCGCCATCGCATCGGTTTCAACTATCGGCTGGTCACCGAAGGCGTCAGCGCGGATCGCGCGATCGACGCGCTGATTGCCGTCATTCCCGCACCGTGACGCTCCGCGACGCCTTACTGCGGGCGAAACGTCGCCCGCGAAACTCGGGAACGGGCTCGCCGACGATCTATCGCGGCGACGGTTACGAGTTCGTCGAGCTGCGCGCGTACGTTCCGGGCGACGACGTGCGGCGCATCGACTGGGCTGCGACGGCACGTTCGGGCGACCTGCAGACGCGGGTCATTCTAGAGGACGTCGCGCTGACGCTCGCGGCGATCGTCGACGGTTCCCCCTCGATGAGCGTCGGCCGCCGGCGACCGCTGCACGCCGCCGCGCGGGAAGCCGCCGACGCGTGGTTCGGCGCGGCCATCGCGGACGATCGGTGCCTGCAAATCAGCGCCGCGGCCGTGACGCCGCGGGCGCTGCAACGTACGCCGCGCGCGGTTGCCGCGACGATCGATCGCAGCGCAGCCGTGTTCGATGCCGGCCGGACCTTGGCGACGGCACGCGGGGCGCTCCCGCGCGGAACGGCGTTGCTGGCGATCGGCGACTGGTACGACCTCGATGACGCGCTCGATCCGCTGCTGGGGGAGCTGGGCGCACGCTTCGACTGCACGGCGTTGGTGGCCCGCGATCCGTGGTACGACGGGTTGCCGCTGGGCGGCGTCGTGCGTTTGCGCGGCGCCGAAGGCGGGCGCGTTCGCACCTACGTCGGCCGGCGCGAACGCGACGCGTACCGGTCGGCCGTGCGTGCGCGCGAAACGTCGCTGCTGGAACGCTTTGCGCGCGCGAACTGGCGGACCGGCCTGCTGCACGAAGACGACGGTGCGGAGTCGTTGGGAACGGCGTTCGGACTGCGTCCTGGCGAGGCGCGCGCGCGATGACGTTCGATCACCCCGCTCGGTTGGCGATCGGACTGCTGCTCGTGGTAGCGTTCGCATTTTTCTACCAGTGGCTGCAGCGGCGGACGACGGCGCGGGACCTGGCCTATTCGAACGTGGAGTTTTTCGTGGCGGCAACCCAGCCGCGCGCCTGGATTCCGCGCGCGTTGCAGGCGTTATGGATCCTCGCGCTCGCGAGCGCGCTGCTGGCCGTTTGCGGACCGCACCTAACGATGCCGCTTCCCGCACGCGATGGCCGCGTGTTCCTCTGCATCGACACGTCGGGTTCGATGGCGTCGACCGACGTCGCTCCGACTCGGGCCGAGGCCGCGAAGTCGGCGGCCCGCGCATTCATCGGCGAAACGCCGGCCGGCACCAGGATCGGAATCATCGCGTTCGCGGGGGCGGCTGGGGTCGTGCAGCCGCTCAGCGCCGACCGCACGCAAGTCTCGCAGGCGCTCGAGGACCTTCCGCTGCCCAACGGTGCGACGGCCATCGGCGACGCGCTGCAGACGGCGGCACGAAACTTTCCCGCGCGCGGTCACCGGGTCGTCATTCTCATCACCGACGGCGTGAACAACGCCGGCGTCGACCCGGTCGAGGTCGCGCAGTGGTTGGGCGCGCACCACATTCCGGTGTACGCCGTCGGGATCGGGACGCCGTCGGGCGGTCTCATTCCGGGTACCAACGACGTGGCGACGATCGACGAAAACGCGTTGCAGCAATATGCCGAAGCCAGCGGCGGTGCGTACGCGCGCGCCGAGAACGCCACGCAGCTACGCGACGCGCTCGCGCGCCTGGGCCGCGTCACGGCGATCGAACGCCAGAGCGTTAACGCGTCGCTGGGTTTTGCGCTCGCGGGCGCGTTCGGGATGTTGGCGGCGTTCGTGGCGGGTTTCGGTTTGGGACGTTACCCGTGAGCGCCGAAACGGCAGGTGCGTCTGACGATCCGGTGCGGCTGTTGCAAGCGTGGATCGACGATGCGGCCGCCGCGAACGTCGCCGAGCCGGGCGCGATGTGCTTAGCGACGGCCGATCCGCGCGCACGGCCGTCGGCGCGCATGGTCTTGCTGCGTGGACTGGACGAACGCGGTCTGCGTTTCTACACGTCGTATTTCAGCCGCAAGGGCCGCGAACTGACCGAGAATCCGGCGGTTGCGGCGCTGCTCGCGTGGCCGGTGCTGGCGCGCCAAGTCCGCGTGGAAGGGACGGCGACGCCGCTTTCCGAGCAGGAGTCGGACGAGTATTTTGGCGGCCGGCCGCGCGGCCACCAGCTGGCGGCGTGGGCCTCCGAGCAAAGCGAACCGCTCGACTCGCGGGCCACGCTGGAGGAGCGGTTCGAACACTTTGCCGAGCGTTTTGCCGGCGAGCCGGTCCCGCGGCCGCATTCGTGGGGCGGCTACCTGATCGTGCCGGCGCGTTTCGAATTCTGGGAAGGGCGGCCCAACCGCTTACACGACCGATTCGAGTACGTCCGCGACGCTTTGGCTTGGCGCATCGAACGGCTGCAGCCGTAACGCCGGATGCTGGAAGCCTGCCCGAAGGGCGAGACAAGGTAGGGGTCCGATCAGCGGCTCGCGAAGGCAAGCAGCTAGCGAGGGCTCAGCAGCGGGTGTTTAGGGCTTCGCGCTTCTTGTATTTGCGCACGTAAGTCTCGCTCGATGCAGCCCTCCGACGAATACGTCTGGAGGAATGACTCGTGTCCAACTTCGGTACGCTCAAACCCTACGATTTGCGTCAAATCTGGCAGGGGGACGACGGCGAGTTCGCGCTTTGGCTGAGCGAGAACCTCGATCGGCTCGGCACGGCGCTGGGCATGACGCTATCGCTGGTTCAGCGGGAAAAGACGCCGGGCTCGTTTGCTCCGGGCGTCCTCGCCCACGATACTTTGCGCGACCGGCCCGTCGTGATCGAAAGCCAGCTCGACGAAACCGATCACGACCATCTCGGCAGGCTCCTGACGTACGCCGCCGGCGTCGATGCGTGCGCCGTCGTTTGGGTCGCACCGTCACTGTCGGATCCTCACCGAGCCGCCCTGGACTGGCTCAACAGCCGCACCAGCGACGACGTCGGGTTTTTCGCCGTCGAGTTGGAGGCGATGCAGATCGACGACTCGCGTCCGGCGCTGAACTTCAAGGTCGCGGCCTTTCCGAATGCGTGGCAGAAGACGCTCCTCGACCGGCGCGAAGGAGCCGACGATAACGACGTGTACTTCTATCGCTTCAACGAAGCCCTCGTGGGGGCGTTGCGCGAAGCGCGCACGTTTACGCACCTCCCGGCGGCGCGTCCGCGCGCGGAGATCATGCTCCACACGACGCACGGCGGCGTCCGTTATGGCTCGTCGTTCTCGCGGAACATCCTGCGCGTGGGAATTTGGATTTCCTTCACCGATGCGGAGATCAGCCGATCGATCTTCGAGCGAATGCGCGCACAGAAGCGAGAGATCGAATCGGCGCTTGGCGGAGCCGACCTGGAATGGGATTTCAACCCCGAAAGGCGCGCGCAGATCGTCACCCTCAATCATATCGGCGTCAACCGCGAAGACGATTCCCAAATTCCGGCGTTGGCGAAATGGGCCGCCGACGGGTTGGCCAAAATGCGCAAGGCGTTCGAGCCTCGGCTGGATCGCCTCGTCCCGGAGATCGCAAAAGGCAAAGAGCTGGTGACCCCGGCCGGCGTCGGCACGTAAGGACCGGCGCCACGGATACGGCGCGCCGTAGCAAGTTAAACGGCCGAGCAGGTAAATAAAAAACACATCGGTCACGCCCTGGGATTGGGATTTGGCTGCGCGAAGGAATCGCCGCATGCAGTTGAGGCGCGCGCTGTGGGAGGCACTCGCCGGGATCGCGGCCGTGCTGGCCAGTTTCCTGACGATGTACGCGATCGGCGCGGGCGTATCGGCCGGACCGAGCGCGGCGATCGTCGCGGCGGTCCTGGCTTTGACGCTGTGGCGCCGAGCGAGCAGCACGCATGCTTCGCCCTGGCTGACGCTCGCGATGCTTGCATCGATTGCGGTTGCTGCCGCTTTGGTGGGGCGTTTGCTCGCGACGCATCCCGTTTTAGGCGCAGCGGTGTTCGTCGTGGCGATCGCCGCCTCGATCTGGCTGCGGCAGTATGGCCGGCGCGCTGCCGAGATCGGCAGCCTGATCGCGCTGCCGTTCGTCGTCATGTTGATCGCCCCCGTTCGCCCAGACGCTCTGGGCGGACCCTGGGTCGATCTCGCGCTCGTCGTTTGTGCGGGCGCTGCGGCGTTTGGCTGGACGACCGTGGTCCGCCTCGTGTCCACACGGTTGGGTTTAATGCGCGCCGAGGTACCATCGCCGTTATCGCGCGACGCGCCCGCATCACGGAGCGGCTTGAACGTGAGCGTGCGAATGGCGTTGCAGATGGCCGTCGCGCTGACGGCGGCGTTCGCAATCGGTTTCTGGGCGTTTCCGATGCACTGGGGATGGGTCGTGCTAACGGCCTTCATCGTGTGCAGTGGAGCGCGCGGGCGCGGAGATGCGGCGTACAAAGGGCTCCTGCGCCTAGTCGGAGCCCTGGCCGGCACGATCGGCGCGGCCGTGCTCGCGCAAGTTGCGCTCCCTAACGGGGTGGCCGCAGCCGCCGCGATCTTCGCCGCGCTGTTTTTGGGGATGTGGCTGCGCGAGCGCAGCTATGCGTATTGGGCTGCCTGCGTCACGCTTGCGCTAGCACTCCTACAACATCTGGAGGGCGAGCAGGCGATGGCGCTGCTGCTGGGTCGGATCGAGGGAATCTTCGTGGGCGCGGTGTGTGCGGTCGCAGCGACCTGGTTCGTCTATCCGATCCACACGGAATCGGTCGTGCGGCGTCGAGTCGCCGACGTGCTGGCGGCGCTCGACGAATTGTTTCGCGACCCGGATGCGCCGGGCCACGAGCGAGCCAAAAACCTTGCGGTGGTCGAGCATCGCGCCGCGGAAATGGATCGAGCCGCACCGCCGGTCGAATTGCACCGGCGCGTTTTTGCGCGCGGCGCCGACGAACATCCCGCGGCCTGGATCGAAATCGTGCGCGAACTCGTTACACACGCGCGCGAACGCGTCGATTGCAATTCGCGCGACGGTCACGATTCGACGCTGAAAGCCATCCGCCATTGCCGGCGGTCGCTAGGACGACGGCTGACGCCGCAGGAGTTAGCGGCGGCAGGCGACGCGCCGGTGAGCGCTTCGCTGCGGCGCGTTCGCGAATCCCTGACAAACGGCTTTTAGCCGTAAATTCGGCCCCGTCCAGGACTCGTGCCCTTGCCGGGCTAATGAAACGGCCCGAGCATGCCCCCCCGGAACGTGTTGGTCATCGGGTCGGGACCGATCGTCATCGGTCAGGCTGCCGAGTTTGACTACGCGGGCGTTCAGGCATGTCGCGCGCTGCGCGAGGAAGGCCATCGCACCGTCCTCGTCAATTCCAATCCGGCGACGATCATGACCGATCCCGAGGTGGCGGACGCGGTGTATCTCGAACCGCTCACCGTTGCGTCGGTCGAACAAATCATCGCCCGCGAACGGCCGGATGCGCTGCTGCCGACCCTCGGCGGACAGACTGGACTGAACCTTGCGGTGGAACTCGACGAAGCGGGCGTTCTGGAGCGGTACGACGTCGAAGTGCTGGGCACGCCGATCGAGACGATCAAGCTGGCCGAAGATCGCCAGCGGTTCAAGCGCAAGATGCAAGAAATCGGCGAGCCCGTTCCGGAGAGCGCGATCGTCACCGAGATCGAAGACGGCGTCAACTTCGCGCGCCGTTCCGGCTACCCGCTCGTCGTTCGTCCGGCGTACACGCTTGGCGGAACCGGCGGCGGCGTCGCATACGACGAGGCGCAACTGCGCGAGACGCTTGACGCCGGGTTGAACGCCAGCCTGATTCGTCAAGTGCTGCTCGAGACGTCGCTGCTCGGATGGAAGGAGATCGAGTACGAAGTCCTGCGCGATCGCGCGGGTAACTGCATCACCGTCTGCAACATGGAAAACATCGATCCGGTGGGCGTGCACACCGGCGACTCGATCGTCGTTGCGCCCTCGCAGACGCTTTCCGATCTCGAATACCAGATGCTGCGCACTGCGAGCATCAACGTGATTCGGGCGCTCAACGTGCAAGGCGGCTGCAACATTCAGTTCGCGCTTCATCCCACCCGCAGCGAATATGCGATCATCGAGGTCAACCCGCGCGTTTCGCGCAGTTCGGCGCTCGCCTCGAAGGCGACGGGCTACCCAATCGCAAAAATCGCGACCCGGATAGCGCTCGGACAGACGCTCGATCGGATCCCCAACCCGGTAACGGGCGTCACCAAAGCGGCCTACGAGCCCACGCTCGATTACGTGGTCGTGAAGATTCCGCGCTGGCCGTTCGACAAGTTTCCGATTGCCGACACGCGGCTGGGGACTCAGATGAAGTCGACCGGCGAAGCGATGGGGATCGGACGAACCTTTCGCGCCGCCCTACTCAAGGCGGTCCGGGGGCTGGATCTCAACCGGAAAACGCTAACCGGCAGCCTCCTGCAATGGAACGTCGCCGAGTTGGAGGCGGTCGCTGCGGCACCCACTCACGAGCGTCTTTTCGCGATCTGCGAGCTGCTACGCCGGGCGGTCTATCCGGGGATGCTGGATTGGTCGAACGATCGCGCGGCGACGGTGGAGCGCCTTCACGAACTTTCGGCCATCGACCGCTTCTGGCTCGACGAGTTGGCCGATCTCGTCGAACTCGAAGAACGGCTGCGCGCCCATCCAACCGACGCAGACTACGCGCGCGCGCTCGAGTGGGGCTACGGCAGCGACGTCGCCTCGCCGCCAGGTGCGACGGTTCCGCCGGCCGCCTTTCGCATGGTCGACACCGCTGCGGCCGAGTTTCCGGCTAAGTCGCCGTACTATTACATCTCGCGCGGCGAGACGGACGAAATGCGTCCGACACCGCGCGAAGCCGTCGTGGTCGTTGGCAGCGGGCCGATTCGCATCGGCCAAGGGATCGAGTTCGATTACAGCTGCGTGCATGCCGCCTGGGCGCTGCGCGCACAAGGGCGCTCGCCGGTCGTCGTCAACAACAACCCGGAAACCGTTTCGACCGACTTCGACGTGTCCGACGTACTGATCTTCGAGCCACCCGGGCCGGACGAAGTCGAGGCGGCTTATCGCGCGACCGCGGCGCGCGGCGTGATGTTGGCGTTCGGCGGACAGACCGCGATCAATCTCGCCGGCGAGCTTCAGCGCCGAGGCGTGCCGATCGTCGGGAGCGACCGGCGCTCGCTCGACATGGCCGAGGACCGCGAGCAATTCGACGCGGCGCTCGCGCGGCTGGGCGTCGCCCGGCCGGAGGGAAAAGCGGCGCGCAGCTTCCGCGACGCGCGTGCGATCGCGCGCGAACTGGGCTTTCCGGTGCTGGTGCGGCCGTCGTTCGTGCTGGGCGGCCGGGCGATGGAAATCGTTTATAACGAAGGGCAGCTGGCGTCGTACGCCGAGTCCGCGCCGGCGATTCTTCCCGACGCCCCGCTGCTGGTGGACAAGTACCTGCGCGGCCTCGAAGTCGAGGTCGACGCCGTCTTCGATGGCGATGACGTCATGATTCCAGGAATCTTCGAGCACGTCGAGCGCGCCGGCATTCACTCCGGCGACTCGATCGGCGTGTACCCGGCTCAAACGCTCGACACCGCGATGGAAACCCGCGTCGTCGAGGCCACCACGGCGATCGCTCGCGAACTCGGCATTCGCGGAATCATCAACATCCAGTTCGTCGTGCACGACGGTACCTTGTACATCATCGAGGCCAATCCACGCGCCAGCCGCACGGTTCCGATCATTCAGAAGGCCACCGGAATCAACATCGTCGCCGCCGCGACCCGAATTGCGCTGGGCGAAAAACTGCGGACGATGGAGTACGGCGTAGGACTGCAACCGCGCGTCTCCTACGTCGTCGTAAAAGTGCCGGTGTTCTCGTTTTCGAAAATGCGCGGCGTCGAGACGATTCTCGGGCCCGAGATGAAGTCCACAGGCGAAGTGCTTGGAATCGATACGAACTTTGGAGGCGCGCTGCTGAAGGGATTTCTCGCCGCCGGCATCCGGCTGCCCGGAAGCGGCGCGCGTATTCTCGTGTCGATTGCCGACGAAGAGAAGCTCGCGGCCGTGCCGATACTGAAACGCTATGCCGATCTGGGCCACGTCCTGGTCGCCACGCCGGGGACGCGCGCCGTGCTGGAGGCCGCCGGAATAGCCACCGAGCGGATCAACAAAATCGCCGATGGTTCGCCGCACGTCATCGACCTCATCGTTTCCCGCGGCGTCGATCTGGTCATCAACGATGCGAAAGGCGCGCGGGAAATATCCGATAACTACAAGATTCGCCGCGCGGCGGTCGAAGCGGGTATTGCGTGTTTGACCAGTTTGGATACGGCTCGGGCGCTCGCGGAGGCGCTCGCAAGTACGCCGGGTCCGCCTCGGAGCCTGCAAGAATACCGCACCAGCGCGCCGGCGACGATCGAGCTCTCGTAGTCGACGAGCACGAGGAGCCGCGCGTGTTCGCGCTCGGTGGAAACGGGAGTACGCTGGCGGTCGTCAATAGCTTCGTACCGCAGGGCGGCAGCATTACGGCTCGCCTAATCCCGCTTGCCTGGACGCCGGCGGGCGTGGTCGTCGGGGACGCTTGGCAGAACGTGGGGATCGCGGCGACGGGGCTGTTCGATTGGGTCGACCGGACGTTTCCGCCCGAGGACGAGCGCTCGTTCGTCGCCCCGCTGCGCGACGTGGAGCTGCTCGCGCGGATCGGCTGGCAGGCACCGCTGCCCACCGCCTTAGACGAAGGTACCGTCCTGAACATCGAAGACGTCCCCGAAGAAGTCGTCGACGCGCTCACGCATCCGCCGGCAACGGTCGTCCAATGCGCGGCTTGCCGCCGATTGTGCGTCGTCAACGAGTTCGTTTGGAAAGAGCGCCAGCTCTGTGCTTGGGACCATCACGCGCAAGTTTTCGGCCGACGCGGCCCGTGGCATACCGGGCCATACGAGGAGCGGCACTTCGAAACGCTGCCGGCGGCGGCGTACGTTGCGCCGCAACTGTTGGGCGAACTCGAAGCCGAGATCGTCCTGATCGTCAATGCGGTCGAAGAGGCGGCGGCGCGCGACGCCGTCAACGCACTCTTGGCAGCCGATGACCAGCGGCCGCATTTAGCGGTTCGCACGCAAGGCGGATTCACGGTCCTGCGGGAGTCTGCAGGCGAGTCGTGACCAATCGCGCCATCCGCAGCTTGTCGATCCTGTTCACGGTGCTGTTTGCCGTCCTGGCGGTGCGCCAGGTCTACGTACAGGTCGTCGCTGCCGGATCGATCGCCGCGCGTCCGGGAAATCCGCGCCACGCGTTGCTCAACGCCCACCGAGGGCGGATTCTCGCTACGGACGGAACGGTACTGGCCGAGAGCGCCGGTGCGGCGCGGCGATACCCAATGGGGGCCGCGCTGGCGCAAACGGTTGGATACGTTTCGACTCGTTACGGCACCAGCGGGATCGAAGCGGCCTACGATCGGGCGCTCACCCCTCCCGATAGCGCCGGCGATCCGGCGGCGCAGCTGGAGGCGATTCGCGCGGCGCTGCGCGGTGAATCGGCGATCTCCCCCGGCGCCGACGTGGTCACGACGATCGTTCCGGCCGTGCAGCAGCGCCTCTACGATCTCCTGTCGCAGTACCCGCGGGCGGCCGGCGTCGCGATCGATCCGCGCAGCGGGGCGGTGCTCGCCATAGCGAGCGTCCCGAGTTACGATCCGAATGACTTCGATTCCGAGTTTGCGGCGTTGAGTGCCGATCCGCACAGCCCGCTGCTCAATCGGGCGCTCGACGGACTCTATCCGCCTGGCTCGACCTTCAAGATCTTCACGGCCGCGGCGGCGCTCGACGCGGGAACCGTGACGATGGACTCGCATTTCGACGACCCGGGATATCTCGTGATCGGCAACTTCACGCTCCACGACAACGAGAGCGAGGCGACCGGCTACGGCGACTTGACGACGGCCTTCGCGCTGTCGAGCAACGTCGATTTCGCCCAAATCGCGCTAAAGATGGGCGTCGAGAGTTTCTACCGGTACTTGGATCGATGGGGGATCGGCAACTCGCTGGATTTCCAGCTGCCGGCCCGTACGGCGGGCGTTCCGCCCAAGGCCGAGATCGTGCCGGGAGAACTCGCACAAATGGGCTTCGGTCAGGGCGCGTTGCTGATGACGCCGCTGCAAATGGGCTTGATTGGCGCGACGATCGCCAACGGCGGCACCGAGGCGCGCCCGTTCGTCGTCCGCCAGGTGGTCCGCAACGGCGTTCCCGCGAGCGTTTCCTCGGCGGTGGCGCTCGCAAGCCCGGTATCGGCGGAGTCCGCCGCGAACGTGACCAAGATGATGATCGCCGTCGTCGATCGGGGTACGGGGACGCCGGCACGGCTGCCCCACGTCGCGGTTGCCGGTAAGACCGGCACGGCGACGAACCCGCTCGGACGCTCGCACGCATGGTTCGTCACCTTCGCGCCTGCCGACAATCCGCGGGTCGCGGTGGCGATCGTCGTTGAAAACGCCGGCTACGGCGCAACCTACGCGGCGCCTATCGCGCGCGAGGTGCTGCGCACGGCTTTGGAGCAACCGCGGAGTTGATCGAGGAGCGCATTTTCAACAACCGCTATCGACTCGACAGCAAGCTCGGCGAGGGTGGGATGGCGACCGTCTATTGCGGGACGGACACCGTGCTGCGGCGGCGGGTCGCGATCAAGGTCCTGCGCGAGCAGTACGCAGCCGACCAGGAATTCGTTCGCCGCTTCTATCAGGAGGCCGAATCGGCGGCCCGCTTGTCGCATCCGAACATCGTCAATACCTACGACGTCGGGCGCGAAAACGATACTTACTTCATCGTGATGGAGTTGGTCGACGGCGCGTCGCTCGGCGAGATCATCGCGGCCGACGGTAAGCTGCCCGAACCGGTCGCGCTCGATTACGCCACCCAGGTCGCCAGCGGCCTCGCCTACGCCCATCGCGCCGGGCTGTTGCATCGCGACATCAAACCCGCCAATATTCTCGTCACGAAGGACGACGTCGTGAAGCTTTCCGACTTCGGCATCGCCCGGGCGGTTTCGGAGCACACGATGACGCTGACCAAGCCGGGCCTCGTGATGGGCAGCGTCTACTATATGTCGCCCGAGCAAGCCCAGCTTCACGAACTGCACGAATCCTCCGACCTGTACAGTTTGGGGGTGGTGCTCTATCAAATGCTCACCGGCAAGCTGCCGTTTACCGGAGAATCGCCGGTGACCGTCGCGCTCAAACACATCGGCGATCCGGTTCCGACGATCGATACCCGCGGTCTGGGCGTTAGTCCGGCGCTCGCGGCGATCGTCAATCGGCTGCTGCAGAAGGAGCCGGAGCACCGCTTTGCCTCCGCTAGCGAACTCGCGACCGCATTGCGCGAGGCCCGCGAGCGCCCGAGCGTCGCCGGCTTTCGCATCCAAGACGATGCGCCCACGCAGGCCCATCGGGCGACGCGATCGCTGCCGCCGCGCCGTTCGCCGCTACCGGATCGCCGGTACGAGGAAGAGGAGCGAGGTACGCGCGCGCGCCGCGGTCCGTGGGTCGGCATCACGTTGATCGCGGTGCTGTTGGCCGCGACCGGACTCGGCTACTATCTCTTCGGGCGCCCGCTGACGCCGCTCGACGCGACGATCGCGATCGGCGACTTCACAACGATGACCGACGCGCAAGCGCAGCAAGCGGCCGTCAACGCCGGGCTGCGCGTCCGCTTCATTAAGAGTCCGAGCGATACCGTTCCGGCAAATCACGTGATTCGCCAGAACCCGCTCGCCGGAACCAAGGTCGCAAAAGACTCGCTCGTCGAGTTGGTGGTCAGCAACGGGAAACCGCTGGTTGGGCTGACGGACGTGCGCGGGTATTCCGTCCTCGACGCACAGCGGACGCTGCAGGGTCTTGGGTTTGCGGTCACGGTCACGCGCAAGTTCGACACCAGTCCGAAAGACAACGTGATCGATCAACTGCCCAAAGCAGGTGCCAAGGTTCAGCAAGCCAGCCGAATTACGCTGATCGTTTCCGAAGGGCCACAGCCGGTCGTCGTACCGGACTTCGTCGGATTGCCCGCCGGCAAGGCGCAGGCGCTCGCGGCGAAATCGGGACTGAGCATCAACACGTCGCAGCGTGCGGCGGTCAACGGCGTCCCGGCCGATACGGTTGCGTCGCAAAATCCGCCGCCGGGACAACAGACCCAGAAGGGCGCCACCATCTACGCCGTCATCAGCACCGGAGTGCAGAGCGTCCCGGCGCAGCCGTTGGGCGCACCGCCGGCCGTGCCGGTGCCGGCCGTCACCGGCCGAGCCTATCAGGACGCGGTCGATGCCATTACCGGAGCCGGGTTCCGCGCCGCGGTGCAGTTTGCGGTGCAGACGAACAGCAATGGGGCGGTTATTGCCGAAGATCCGGCGCCGGGCAGCCCGCTGCCGTCCGGGTCGACGGTCACGCTGACGCTGTCGGTTCCCGGGGAAGTTCCCGACACCGAAGGCATGGCAGTCGACAAGGCGCGCGCGACGCTAGCGGCTGCTGGATACGGCGTTGGACGAGTACAGTACACGACGGCCGTCGGCGAAGGCGGCCGAGTCGTGGGCACGGATCCGACCGCCGGAACGCCCGTCAAGCCTGGTTCGGCGATCGGCTTGATCGTCAACGGCAATCCACCGCAGTAGCGATGCGGATCTTGGGTATCGATCCGGCGCTGCGCACCACCGGGTACGGCGTAATCGAGAGTACGCGCGCGCGGGTTCGCCTGGTCGAGGCCGGTATCGTCGCGCCTAGCGTACGCGGATCGCTCGAGGAGCGGTTGCGCGAACTGCATGCCGGCATCACCGACGTCATCGAACAGACTCGGCCGCAATCGATCGTCATCGAAGAACTCTACACGACCTATCGCAATCCGCTCACCGCAATCTTGATGGCGCACGCGCGCGGGGTGTTGTGTTTGGCGGCGGCGCAAGCCGGCGTCGCCGTGCACACGCTCGGACACGCGCGGGTAAAGCGGGCGCTGGTCGGCTCGGGCAGCGCCCAGAAGCGGCAGGTTAACGCCATGGTCACGCACATGCTCGGGCTCTCGGCGGCGCCGAAACCGGACGACGTTTCGGACGCGCTGGCGCTGGCGCTCGCGTTCCTTAACGTGATGCGGCATCCTTCCCTCGACTGCGGCGCTGCGCGCCTCCGCTCGGGATGACAACGCCGGCAGTCGGCGCTTTGGCGCTAGGGACGACAACGCCAGTGGGCTGCGCTTCGGCGCTCGGGATGACAACGCCGGGGGTCGGCGCCTTGGCGCTCGGGATGACAACGCCGGCAGGCTGCGCGCCTCCGCTCGGGATGACAACGTAATGTCGTTTTCGCGGATTGCGGGGACGCTGCTCGAACGGCGCGGCGACGTTGCGGTGGTGGAGACCGGCGGGTTGGGCTACGAGGTCATCCTTCCGCCCTGCATCGCCGAGAAACTTCCGGTCGAACCCGGCAGCCCAATCGCCTTGGAGATCTATGCCGTCGTCAATCTCGACGGCAACAGCGGCCGGTTTACGTACTACGGCTTCACCAACGCGATCGAGCGCGAGTTCTTCGAAGCGCTGATCACCGTGGGTTCGATCGGGCCGCGGTCGGCGGCGCGGGCGTTTTCACAGCCGATGTCGGCAATCGCGCGCTCGATCGACCGCGAGGACTACGGAGCGCTCAAGTCGTTGCCGGGCATCGGACAGCAGAAAGCCCGCGACATCGTTGCAAAACTGCAAGGGAAGGTCGCGAAGTTCTTGCTGATCCAAGATGCGCCGCCCGTGGTTGCGGAGATTCCCGACTTTGCCGCCGAAGCGCTCGCCGTGCTGTTGCAGCTGGAGTACAAGCGGGCCGAGGCCGAAACGATGATCCGCGAGACGCTCGAAAATAATCCGAAGATCGGCGACGCCGAAACGCTGCTCGCGGAGATGTACCGGCGTAAGGCGGCGAAGGACGGCGGGCCATGAGCGACGGCGGCAGCGCGCGCAAGCGGCTTCTCGGGCCAAACGACGAGGGCGAACGAATCGTCGACCCGCAAGATACGCTGGAAGACGAAGTCTACGGCGCGAGCCTGCGCCCGCGAACCTTCGACGACTACGTCGGGCAGGAGACGGTCGTCGAAAACCTTCGGATTTCGATCGATGCTGCCAAACGGCGCGGGGAACCGCTCGAACACGTATTATTCTACGGACCACCCGGCCTGGGAAAGACGACGCTGGCGGCGCTGATCGCGCGCGAACTCGGCGCGAACTTTCACCCGACCAGCGGCCCGACGCTCGAAAAACCGAAGGATCTCGTCGGAATACTCACCGCTCTCGATAACGGCGACGTGTTTTTCGTCGACGAGATTCATCGGCTCGGACGCGTCGTCGAAGAGTTTCTCTATCCCGCGATGGAAGATTTTCAGATCGACTTCGTGGTGGACCGCGGCGCCTTCGCCAAAACGCTGAAGCTGCCGCTGAAACGCTTCACGCTGGTCGGCGCGACGACGCGCGCCGGAATGCTGACGGCGCCGCTGCGCGAACGCTTCGGCATCGTCCATCACCTCGACTACTACACCGCGAGCGAACTCGAACGGATCCTGCGGCGTTCCGCTGGCGTGCTCGGCGTACCGATCGACGACGACGGCGCGGCGACGATCGCGCGGCGCAGCCGGGGGACGCCGCGCATCGCGAACCGCTTGCTGCGGCGCGTTCGAGATTTTGCCGAAGTGCGCGCGCAGGGACGGATCACCGCCGAGGTTGCAGGTGAGGCGCTGGCCCGCGAGGGGGTCGACGAACTCGGGTTGGACCGGCTCGATCGAGCGTTTCTGCGGACGATCGTCGAGCAGTACGGCGGCGGCCCGGTCGGCATCGCCGCGATCGCCGCGACGTTGACCGAAGACGCCGAAACGCTCGAAGACGTCGTGGAACCGTATCTTCTCAAACAAGGCTTCGTGGCGCGAACCGCATCGGGCCGGCGGGCCACACCCGAGGCCTATCGTCACTTGGGCTTCACGCCGCGCGGCTCGATTCAGGAACGGTTGCTGTAGCACAACATGGTACGGCGGCGCTGGTTTTTGGCCCTGGGCGCGGCGGCGGTCGCGTCGCCGCGATTTGCACGCGCGCAGAGCGATGCGGATCCGGCGACGGCGAGTGCGCGGCCGGCACTGCGCGTCCTGCTCGGTCCCGGCGATGCCGTTGCGGCTCCGGGCGGCGAGGGCTTTCTCTTCAACGGCCGTCCGTTTCGCGGCACGTTTCAGCGCACCGCCGACGGAGCGATCGTCAACGTCGTGGATCTCGAGCAATACCTGTATGCGGTAGTTCCGCACGAAATGCCGGCGTCGTGGCGCCCGGCGGCGCTGCAAACGCAAGCGATTTGCGCGCGGACGTACGTCCTGCAGCGCAGCAATCCGCGCCGAGACTACGACGTCGTACCGTCTGAAGCGGATCAGGTTTATCCGGGCGTTTCCGGCGAATCGCCCGCCGGCCGGAGCGCCGTGGACGCCACCGCCGGCCAAGTGCTGCGTTTCGGGAACGGATTCGCATCGATCGCATACTCGTCGTGCTGCGGCGGACACACCGAGGCCTCGTCCGATGCGTGGGGCGGAGCGGCGCTGCCGTATTTAAGCGGCGTGGTGTGCGCGTACTGCACGCAATCGCCGAACTATCGCTGGACGGCGGCGCTCGCCTTCGAGACCGTCTCCGCGCGGTTTGCCAGTCAGCTGGCGCCGATCGGAACGCTGCACGACGTGCGCGTTACCGAGCTCGACGGCAGCGGGCGGGCGCGCGGGTTCGAACTGATCGCCGACCGCGGGAGCGCCGTGATCAAGGGCACGGCGTTTCGGCTAGGGGTCGGCGCGCGGGTCGTTCGCAGTTTGCTGATTACCGGCATTCGCGCCGACTTGGGTGCGTCGCAACTAGCAATCGACGGCGGCGGCCTCGGTCACGGCGTCGGATTGTGTCAGTGGGGCGCGCAAGGGATGGCCCTCTCCGGCCGCAGCACGCAAGATATCTTGGCGTGGTACTTTCCCGGCACGCAGATCGGCAGCGACTGACGAACGACGAGCGTCTGACCGCCGCCTACCGCTACGTACTGCCGCCCGAGCTGATCGCCCAAGAGCCGGCCGCAGTGCGCGACGCAAGCCGATTGATGGTCGTCGCCGGCGACGAGTTTGAAGACGCGACCTTTGCCGAGCTGACCCGCTTCGTGCGAGCCGGCGACTTGTTGGTGCTCAACGAAACCCGCGTGATTGCGGCGCGCTTGCGCGGCCGGCGTTTGCCGGGGGGCGGCCGGGCGGAGTTACTGCTGCTGCAGCCGGCGCAGGCCCCGCGGTATTCACCCGCGGCTCAGCGCTGGATCGCGTTGGCCAAGCCCGCACGCCGGCTGCGCGAGGGCACTCGGGTCGCGTTTGGCGACGGCACCGAAGTGACGGTCGTACGCGCTCTCGGCGAGGGGCTGTGCGAGGTCGAGTTCGCGCTCGACGGGCCGCTGGAAACGTTCCTGGCGCGGGCCGGCCGCCTGCCGCTGCCGCCGTATATCCGCAACGATTCCGAGCAAGCGCAGGAACGCTATCAAACGGTATTCGCGCGCATTCCGGGCAGCGTGGCCGCGCCGACGGCATCGCTGCACTTCACGGCGGATCTGCTGGCGCGTCTGCGCGAGCGCGGCGTCGAGATCGCGCACATCGTGCTCGACGTGGGACTGGGCACGTTTCGTCCCATCTCGGTCGAACGCATCGACGATCACGTGATGCACGCCGAGACGTACGCCATCGAGCCCGAAGCCGCCGCCGCGATCGAACGCGCGCGATCCGCCGGCCGCCGCGTGATCGCCGCCGGCACGACCGTGGTGCGCGCCCTCGAGGGTAACGCCGCCGTGCACGGAGGGATCGTCGCCGGCGAAGGAGCGACGGATTTGTTCGTCACGCCCGGCTTTCCGTTTCGCGTCGTGGATGCGATAATCACGAACTTCCATCTGCCGCAGTCGAGCTTGCTCGTCCTCGTCAGCGCGTTCGCAGGACGCGCGCGCATCCAGCGCGCGTACGCCGCCGCAATCGAGCGCCGGTACCGGTTTTTCTCGTTCGGCGATGCGATGTTCCTCACGCGCGCTCGAACCGGCCGCTAGGACGAATTCACGGCGGGGCCGTCGAACGACCGCTCTTCCAGGGAGGACGAATCGTGAGACATTGGCGCGGCTTCATCGGTGTATTTTTCAGCGCGATTCTACTTACGGCGTGCGGGGGCGGCACGTTCGGTCCGGCCCGGCAAATGCTGCCCGGGAGTGCGGGGCCGCAGACGTCCGCGGCGCGAGCCGCGGCCGCCGGTTACAAGACGATCTATCGGTTCAAAGGCACGCCGGACGGGGCGAGTCCGTACGCCGGCCTGATTGCCGTCGGCGGGACGCTCTACGGTACGACGCTCAACGGCTCGCCGAACTATTGCTCACATAGCTGCGGCGGAAACGAGTGTTATCTGGGCTGCGGCACGATTTTTTCGGTTGATGCGTCCGGCGACGAGCACGTCATCTACGATTTTCAGGGGAACTTCAACAACGCGCAGGATGGTTCGTGGCCGTTTGCGGGGCTCACGGCGCTCAACGGCACGCTGTACGGGACGACCGGCAGCGCGGGAGCGCACGGCGTCGGCACCGTGTACTCGGTGAGCACCGCCGGAGCGGAGCACGTTCTCTACAGCTTTGCCGGCGGCAGCGATGCGTCGGCTCCGGAAGCGGGATTGACCGTTTCGGCCGGCCAGCTGTATGGCGGCACGCTAAGCGGAGGCGGAACGGGCTGCGGCGGGTCTGGATGCGGCACCGTCTTCACCGTGAGTCCGGCCGGAAAAGAACGCGTCCTCTATAGTTTTGCGGGCGGCAGCGACGGCGAGCGCATGTACGCCGGGGTCGCGGCGCTGAACGGCAAGATCTACGGCGCGACGTTGTTCGGCGGAGGCGGCGCGGGCTGCGGAAGCACCGGCTGCGGAACGATCTTTGAAGTGAGCAAGACCGGCAAGGAGCACGTGCTGTATCGATTCACCGGCGCCGGCGACGGCGCGTACCCCAACGGACTGACCGTCGTGAAAGGCGTCTTATACGGAACGACCGAGGGCGGCGGAAACAAGAACTCGGGCACGTTCTTTTCGGTCACGACCTCCGGCACGCACACCGTTCTGTATAACTTCCAGGACATTCCGGACGGCAATCTGCCGGGCGCGACGCTGACGCTGCACAAAGGCAGCTTGTACGGTACGACCGTCGGAGGAGGTACGGTCGGCGACGGAACGGTCTACAAGATCAGCACCGCCGGTCAGGAAGAAGTGCTCTACAGCTTCCAAGGCGGAAAGGACGGCTCGGATCCGCAGGCTCCCGTTTACGCGTTTAACGGCCGGCTGTACGGCACGACCACGCAGGGCGGCGGCACGGGTTGTGCCGGCACGGGCTGCGGCACGATTTTTAAGCTGCGATTGTAGCGCGAGCGAAATCGAAACTTGCCAGCACATTCGGACGTGGGCCTCAAGCGGCGCTGGATGTGGGAGTTCGACGTGCCGCGCGAGCGGCTGTGGAAATACGTGGCCGATACCGACTGGTTCAACCAGCACGCGGGCCTGCCCCCAATCGAGGCGCGCTACGAACCGCTGCCCGGCGGTGGAACGCGGCGGATCGCCCGGTTTCGTTCGCCGTTACCGATCGAATGGGAGGAGCGCCCGACGCTCTGGCGGGTACCCGAGTTTTTCGAGATCGAGCGCCTGTACCGGCGCGGGCCGCTGGCGCGGTTTTTCACGAGGACGACGCTCGAAGCCGGCGGTGGGGGCACGCGGGTGACCGTCGACCTTGCCCTCCAGCCGGTGTCGTCGCTTCTTGCGCCGCTGATGCCGCTGATCGCGGCCCGTGGAAGACGCGGCGCGAATGCCGCGTTCCGGCTTGCTGCCGCGTTAGCGGCATGCGACGGTGAAACGACGGCCGCGTCGCAACGAGAGGGTTTGGGGGCTTTTTCGAAACTCCCCGAGGCCGGTATCGACCGGCGAGTCGCCGCGGCGCTGGCCGCGCACGTCGAGAGTGCGGAGGATCGCGACCTGTCGCGGATGCGGCCATACGAGTTGGCGGACCACTGGCGCGTCTCGCGGCGCGAAACACTGCGCGCATTTCTGCACGCTACGCGGCTGGGCTTACTGAATTTGAGCTGGAACGTGCTCTGCCCGGGTTGCCGCGGGGCAGCGCCCGGCTTCGATTCGCTCGACCAACTGCATCGGGGATATCACTGCGATGCGTGCAACATTGCGTTCGATCCGATGTTCGATCGGTCCGTCGAGGTCACGTTCGACGCGCGCCCGATCGGCCGCGGCGCGGAGCCGGGGATGTTTTGCATTGCGAGTCCGCAGCGCAGCGCACACGTCCACGCGCAGAGCCTGGTTCCGCCGTCGGGGAAGAACCGGTTTGCGGTCGTGTTGGCACCGGGTAGCTATCAGCTTGCCGCCGTCGGAAAGGGTCGAGCGCCGTTCGTGGCGTCCGGTGAGGAGTCGAGCAAAACGCTGGCCGCGACGTTGGGGACAAGCGGCATCGCAGCCGGCCACGAGGTTCGCAGCGGCGAGGTGCTGGTCAACGTGGCCAACGAAAACGATCGCGAAGTCGTCGTGCGGATCGAGGATGGCGCGTGGCCCGACACGCTCGCCACCGCCGCGCAGGTTACGGCGTTCGTCGAGTTTCGGGAACTGTTTTCGTCCCAAGTGCTCGCCCCGGGATTTGAGATGAGCATCCAAACTCTGGCGGTGCTCTTTACCGATCTCGTCGGTTCGACGGCGATCTACGCGCGCACGGGAGACGCTCCGGCATTCCGGATCGTTTCGGATCACTTCGACGCAATGCGCGAAGTCGTCTCCGCCAACGACGGGACGATCGTCAAGACGATCGGCGATGCGGTGATGGCGGTCTTTACCGACCCGGTAAAGTGCCTCGAGGCCGCGTTACGGCTCGATCCGGCGGTACGCCGGATCGATGCGGCGGGCGAACCGTTGCGCTTGCGCGCCGGATTTCATGCGGGGCCGTGCATCGCGATGCGCGCAAACGATCGAATCGACTACTTCGGGACGACGATCAACCTTGCGTCGCGGCTGCAGGCCCTCGCGGGCGCGGGCGAAGTTACGCTGGCCCGTTCGGTGGCGGAGTGGCCGGCGATCGCCCGTCGCTTGGAAAGCCTCACGACCGCTACGACGCTCGAGCCGCTCGAACTCAAAGGCTTTCCCGAGCGCGTCGACGTCGTACGGATCTGCGGTCCTGCATGAGGTACGTCACGTACGACGTCCCCGGAGGGCCGGACTCGTTGTACGTCGGTGAGGGCATCGCGCCCGAGCCGGAATTCGGTGAGGTGCTCGTTGCGGTTGAGGCGGCCGGCGTTTCGCGTGCGGATTCTCTGCAGCGCGGCGGCGCGTATCCGCCGCCGCCGGGAGCGTCGTCGATTCTCGGACTCGAGGTGGCGGGCGCCATCGCGGCGGTGGGTCCGGGCGTGACGCAGTGGAAAATCGGCGACCGCGTCTGCGCGCTCTGCAACGGCGGCGGTTACGCGGAGTTCGTCGCCGTGCCGCAAGGACAGGTACTGCCGATTCCGGCAAACTGGAGCGCGATCGAGGCAGCGTCGCTGCCCGAAAACGCTTTTACGGTGTTCGACAACGTCTTTACGCGCGCGCGGTTGAAGCCCGGCGAGACGCTACTCGTGCATGGCGGCACGAGCGGCATCGGCACGACCGCGATAACTTTTGCCGTGGCCCTCGGTTCGAGCGTCATCGCGACCGCCGGCAGCGCGGAGAAATGTACGGCCTGCGTGCGTTTGGGCGCGAGCGATGCAATCGACTATCGCCAAACGGACTTCGTCGAAGAGGTCGGCCGGCTCACGAGCGGTCGCGGAGTCAACGTCGTGCTCGACATTGTGGGCGGCGACTACCCGATGCGCGATCTTCAGTGCCTCGCGCTCGACGGCCGCGTTGCCTGCATCGCCACGCCGCGCGGGCGCGAGATCGCTATCGACCTCGGCCTGTTGTTCGCCAAGCGCGCGACGATCTTGGGATCGAGCCTGCGGCCGCGCACGCCGGCGCAAAAGGCTGCGATCGCGCGCGAACTGCTCGAACGCATCTGGCCGCTGTTACCGCGCCGCGATCCGATCGCGCCGGCGATCGACTCGGTCTATCCGTTCGAGCGGGCGGCCGACGCCCATCGGCGGTTGGAGAGCAGCGCGCACATCGGAAAGATCGTGCTGACGCCTTTGCGCTCCGTTACGCGTTGCTAGTGGTAAATCGACTGGTGGGGGCCGGTCACCATGAAGAAGAGCATCGGAATCGATAGCATCGTGTTCACGCGCGATGCCAGAAACGCCACCCGGCGAGCCTTAACCTTTTCCTCGTCGGTTGCGGGCACGAAGCCCAGGATTTTCTTCTGGTTGCGCCAGATGACTCCCCAGACGTTCGCGAGCATGATCGTTCCCAACCACGCTCCGATGCCGATCGGGGCCATGTTGCTTTGCAGGCTGAAGGCTGCGGCAAAGCCGTTCATCCCGTTGCCGGCGGTCATGCTGCCGAGTAAGGCCGCGCCGAAAAGCCACGTTGCGACCGCTCCCCACCGAAAGTACAGGAGCGCGCGCGGCGTGACGTACTTTGCGATCGGCCCCGCCTCGCCGGCGGCCGCGGCCTCTTTGGTCGCCGCCGCGGCGACGAAGTTGAAGTAATACAACAGGCCGATCCACATGATGCCGGCGAGCACGTGAAGCCAGCGGAAGATTGCCTCGCCGAGCATTTTACGCAGCCCCCACGTGTACGAGCGCCTGGGCGGCGTAGTAAAGGATTACGGTGAGGACGACGCCGCAAACGATCGTTCCCCACAGAGAGTCGAGCGGATTTTTCACGTCGAAAGACCTCCCGGAGCGCGTTTCGCGCTTGTTTGCTATCCTTTGCCTGCCTCAGCGGGCGAGACCTCCGTCGCTTCGCCGGTCACGCCGGCGAAAGGCGCCACCGTCACCGTGCCGGCATCGGTGTACCAGACCAGCCCGGGCGCGGCGTTGCGTTGTTTGCGGACGTGTTTGCGCAGCGTGTAGTCGACCGGAACTTTGACGCTGGACTTGGCCTTGGAATAGTACGCCGCCAAAGCCGCGGCCGCTTCGACGTCGGCGGCGGACGGCTGCGCTCGGTCGTCGCGCGCCAGAATGACGTGCGCTCCGGGAATGCCCCTGGCATGAAACCACAGGTCGTTCGGCCGCGCGACCCGGAAGGTGAGGTCGGCGTTTTCGACCGGCGAGCGTCCGACCAGAACCCGCGAACCGTCGGGGGTCCGAAACTCCAAGGGCGCACGCTTGCGCTTGCGCGCCGGCGCCGAACGGGCCGGCGAGTTCTGGCGCGCGTCGAGCAATGCAACCGCCGTCTCGAGATCGTCCATATCCTCGGCGTCGACGCGATCGGCTTCCCACTGGAGGGAGTCGACCGCAGCCAACGCCGTGCGAACCTCGCGCTCGCGCCGATCGAGGTGCGGAAGCGCGGCTTGAAGCTTCTTGTATTGCGCGAACAGCTTCGCGGCGCGTTCCTTGGCCGCGTCGCGTTCGGTTTCGGGGAGTTCGTGCAACGTCGCGAAGGTCGCGGTGCCTTCGGTTCGCAACGCGTCGCGCTCGCCGGCGCGGTGGCGCTTGGCCTCGAGCGCGCCGAGTTCCGCGCGCAGTTTGCGATCGCGATCGACTAGCCGCTTGACGACCGCGCGTCGCCGGCGCGCGGCCCGTTCGCGCTCGCCCCGCCGTTCGTCCTGCGCGCGCAGCTCGGCAAAAACCGCCAGCAGCGACGGTTCGCGAGTGCAGTTCGCGTCGTCGAACCCAGCCAGTGGAACGACGTGCGCCTGTACGACAAGTCCGTCGCGACGGTACACGTAGAGCGGATCGCGGACGGCTTCGTCGCTTTGCGCGTAAGCGATGAAGGAATCGCGCGATAGCCCGCTCTCGGCGACCACCCGCGGCAGCGACGGGGCGTCAGCCGGGAGCGGCGGCATCGCATAGGGGAGTCCAGCGGCGACCGCGCGCCGGACGTTCTCGGCCAGCGAAAACTCTTTGGCCGCTGCGACGACCCGGTCGCGCTTGACGAGCACGAGGTTTCCGAAGCGGGGCACGAGTTCGAGGAAAAGCTCGAGCTCGTCGCCGACGCCGAAGCGTGAACGCGAAGTAAAGGAAAGGCGCAGCAGCCGATCGCCCAGGCGGGCGCGCACGCCGGTCAGGGTCATGCCGCGCAGGGCGCCGGCGGCTCGAATGAAGCCGGGATGCGCCACAAGCGCGGCGCCTTGCGACTCGACGGTGACCAGCGGCGGCGACGAAAATGCGTTGACCGCCATCAGCTCGGCGCTTCCTCGCCGGCGCAGGGCGAGGGCCGCCCGACCGTCGGCGAGCAGGCCAACCTCTAAGACGCGCGCGCCGCCAAGACGCTGCTCCAGCTCGAACCCGAGCCGGCGCACCAGGACCCAGTCGGTGACCATGGCTCGTGGGGTGCCTCCTGCGCGGGGTCGCCGGCTAGAACTGGGGGCCGGAGGGTAACCGCCCCCGGATTTTGAACTCTTGAACCTTAAGAACCCTACCTTTTCCGTGGAGTTCGCGTGATCACCGGGCCGGGTCTGCTGTTTGTGGTCTCCGGTCCTTCGGGCGCCGGGAAGGATACGCTGGTCGAGGGGCTCGTCAGGGAGTCGCCGCGCCTGCGCTATTCGATCTCGGCCACCACCCGGGCGCCGCGCTCCGGCGAGCGCGACGGCGAACACTACTTCTTTCTCACGCGGGCGGAGTTCGCGGCCCGGCTCGAGGCCGGCTCGCTCCTGGAAACCAGGGAGTATAACGGCAACCTCTACGGCACGCCGCGCGAGTACGTCGAGCAGAGCATCGCGCAAGGCTACGACGTGATCCTCAAGCCCGAAGTCAACGGGGCGCTCGCGGTCAAAACGGCGTTCCCGGACGCCGTGCTGATTTTTCTGGTTCCCGACCGCTTTTCGCGTTTGCGCGAGCGGCTGCTGGCCCGCCGAAGCGAAACGAACGAAGAGATCGCTCGCCGGCTTGAAATAGGCCACCAGGAAATGACGTTTATCCGGAGGTTCGATTACATCGTCGTAAACGAACAAGACCGTCCCCAAGAGGCGATCCGCGACCTGCAGGCGATTCTGCACGCGGAACGTCTGAGAATCCATCGCTACCCCGACGATTCCATTCATCAAGTCCAAACGTCCTAAAGAACGCCCTAAAGAAAGAAACGCTTGCAAAAGAAATCCGTTTTCGGCGACCTCGACGCTCTGCTCGTCCACGCCGACTCCAAGTTCAGCCTCGTGAACATCGCCACCAAGCGCGCCCGCCAGCTCAACAACTGGATTCGAGTGCAGCAGCTTCCGCCTACCGACCGACGAGAGTATTTTACGAGCGAACCGCTCGTGGATAAGGACTCGATCAACCCCAACAAGGCGGTCTCGATCGCACTCGACGAGATTGCGGAAGGCAAGATCCACTACCATCGCACGCGCGAAGGGATCAAATAGCGGTCGCGGCTATGTGCGGAATCGTCGGATACATCGGATCGAAAGATAGCGTCCCGATCATTCTCGACGCGCTGCGCCGTCTCGAGTACCGCGGGTACGACAGCGCGGGGATCGCCGTTATCGATTCGCAAGGAGCGCTCGCGGGATCCAAGGCCGAGGGGAAGCTGTCGCGGCTAGCCGAGCGGCTGACCAACGGCGAGGCGTTATCCGGAGCGGTCGGCGTCGGGCATACGCGCTGGGCGACCCACGGCCGTCCCTCCGACGCCAACGCCCATCCGCATATGGACTGCGACGCTAAGATCGCCGTGGTCCACAATGGGATCATCGAAAACTACGCCTCGTTGCGAGCCCGCTTGATCGAACTCGGTCACGTCTTCCAGAGCGAAACCGACACGGAAGTTCTCGCGCATCTGATCGAGATGCACTACCGGGCGTCCGAGCCCGGCGGCGGTATCGTCGAGGCGGTGCGTCGCACCCTCCACGAGGTGCGCGGCGCGTACGCCTTGGGCGTGATTTCGAGCGACGATCCCGACCATCTCGTGTTCGCTCGCAACGGGGCGAGCCCGTTGGTCATCGGGATCGGCGAGAACGAAATGTACGTCGCTTCGGATACGCCAGCGATCCTTCCATACACCCGCAAAGAAGTGATTCTCCAAGAGGGGGAGATTGCGGTCGTCGGACGCGACGGCTTTGCGCTCATGGACTACGGCGGCGAGAAGATCGACCGCGAGCCGATTCAGGTCATGTGGGATGCGACGTCCGCGGAAAAGAGCGGCTTCAAGCACTTCATGCTCAAGGAAATTTTCGAGCAGCCCAACGTGATCAAGGAAACGCTGGCCGGCCGCGTCGATCCCGAAGGCGACGTGTACCTCGGGCGCGAGATCGGCGACATCTCGTCGGAGCAGCTGCGCGGGCTCAGCAAGATCGCGATCACGGGCTGCGGCACGGCCTTTCACGCCGGGCTGGTGGGCATGTATTTGCTGCGTTCGCTGGTGCGTTTACCCGTCGAGATGGAACTGGCCAGCGAGTTCCGTTACGGCGATCCGGTCATCGATCCGACGACGCTGGTGATCGCGATGTCGCAGTCCGGCGAGACTGCCGATACGATCGAGGCAGTCCGCATCGCCAAGGCGAAGGGCTGCACCGTTCTGGGCGTGTGCAACGTCCTGGGCTCGCATTTGAGCCGGATTGCCGACGGCACGCTTTACACCCGCGGCGGTCCGGAAATCGGAGTCGCGGCCACCAAGACGTACGCTTCGCAGGTCGTCGCAATGACGCTCTTTGCGCTGCATCTAGCAAAACTTCGCGGGACCGCCGAGCCGCGCCGGCTGCGCGAGATCGCCGACGGAATGAAGCTGCTGCCGGCCGCCGTCGACGTCGTGCTCAACACCTCCGACGAGATCCGCAAGGTCGCCAAAGAATTCCGCAAAGCCCACAGCGTGCTATTTTTAGGGCGCTTCGTCAACTTTCCCACGGCTCTCGAAGGGGCGCTGAAGCTCAAGGAAATCTCGTACATCCACGCCGAGGGCTATCCCGCCGGCGAAATGAAGCACGGTCCGATCGCTTTGCTCGACTCCGGCGTGCCGGTCGTCGGGGTCGTCACCGAAGATCGCGTGCGCGAGAAAATGCTTTCGAATCTCATGGAGTCCAAAGCGCGCGAAGCGCCGATCATCGTGGTGGCCAATCGAGGGGACGAAGAAGTCCGCTCGATTGCGGACCGCGTCTTTTGGGTGCCGAAGGTCGACGAGCTGCTCTCACCGATCGTCAACGTCATTCCGCTGCAGCTGCTCGCCTACCACATCGCCGATATCGAAGGTAAGGACGTCGATCAGCCGCGGAACCTCGCCAAAACGGTCACCGTGGAATAGCGGCGGCCGAGGAATCGCGACGACCAGGCAATAAAGGCGAGGCGGTATGACTCGCAGCGACGGGCGCCGGCCCGACGAGCTCCGGCCGGTAACGATCGAACCCGGCTTCTTGAAGTATGCCGAGGGCAGCGCGCTGGTCAGCTTCGGCAACACGCGGGTTCTGTGCGCCGCAACGATGGAAGATCGCGTTCCGCCTTGGCTCAAGGGTCGCGGCACCGGTTGGGTGACCGCCGAGTACGCGATGCTCCCGCGGGCGACGCAAGACCGGACGCAACGCGAGGCCACCAAAGGACGGGTCGGCGGACGCACCCACGAGATCCAGCGCATCATCGGGCGCGCCTTGCGCGCGGTGACCGACATGGCCAAACTCGGCGAACGGACGCTCTGGATCGACTGCGACGTGCTTCAGGCCGACGGCGGGACGCGCACCAGTGCGGTGACCGGCGCTTACGTCGCGCTCGCGCTGGCCTTGCGCAAACAGTTCGATCCGGCCGACCCCAGCCGCTGGCCGCTAGCGGGTGCGGTGGCGGCCGTGAGCGTTGGGATCGTCGGCGGCCATCCGATGCTCGACCTCGCGTATGATGAAGATAGCCGGGCCCACGTCGACATGAACGTGTTCATGACCGACGCGGGCCGTTTTGTGGAAATCCAAGGCACGGCCGAGGCCGCCCCCTTCGATCGGCGCGATCTCGACGCGCTGCTGGCGCTCGCGGAGGGAGGCATCGCGCGGCTGTTCGAGCTGCAGGCGGATGCGTTGGCCGCGCCGGCGGTTCATGCCTGACGTATCGTTGGCCGAGCTCGCGGCTCGCGTGGGCGCGTTCCATATCACCGATCGTGCGTTAAAGCAGGCGCAGCGCGATCTCGAGCGCGCGTTGCGCGACGGCGACGTCAACGACCGGACGCGCGGCCAGTTCTTATCCGCCGTACGGCGCTATTTCGACGCCTTCGAGAAAGAAGCGAAGGCGAACTTGCGCGACGTCGACCGGCGACTGGTCGATCTGAACCAAGTGCAATTCAATCTAACGGCCGAGCGCGGCGTGGCGGTAAAGCGCATCGAGGCGATCGAGGCGGTCGCCCGCGACGTCGCCGCAGTCGAGGAGACGACCGCGCAGTGAAAATGCTCGATCGAGTTGGGCGCGCGACGGTCGAGTTTTTCGAATATGCCGGCGGGATTACGCTGCTCTCGGCCGAGTCGCTCGGTTTCATGGCGCGGATGCGCGTGCGATTCGGCGAGACCGTTTCGCAATGCTATCTGCTGGGCGTGGGATCGCTAGTGATCGTGCTGTTGACGTCGCTCTTCACGGGCATGGTCATTTCGCTCGAGTCGGCCCAGCAGGCAGTCCAGTACGGCGTCGGCAGCCTGGTCGGCGGCGCCGTCGCGTACGCTTCGGTGCGGGAGCTAGGGCCGATGCTCACGGCCGTGGTCGTCGCGGGGCGCGTCGGCGCGGCGATCGCCGCGGAAATCGGTTCGATGGTCGTCACCGAACAAATCGATGCGCTGCGCTCGATGGGGCTCGAACCTTCGCGGTTTCTGGTGGTGCCGCGCCTGCTCGCGATGCTGATCATGCTTCCGCTGCTGACGATCTTCGCCGACGTCGTGTCGATCGTCGGCGGCATGTGGGTCGCGCAAACGTACGCGCACATTTCGACCGAGACGTTTCTGGCGTCGGCTCGCGAAACGATCGGCTTCGAGGACGTCATCAAGGGCCTGATCAAGACGCTGGTGTTCGCGCTGATCATCGCGATGGTGGGTGCGTATCAAGGGCTGCGTACGCGGGGCGGCGCCGCCGGCGTCGGACAGTCGACCACTGGAGCGGTCGTTCTCTCCATCATTCTCATCTTTATCGCCAACTTCGTGTTGTCGCTGCTGTTGTTCGGGCGTTAGCGGCGTGCCCAAGCAGATCGCCCGGCTCGACGACGTTTCGCTGGCTTTCGGCGAGCGCGTCGTGTTGCAGAACTGCAGCCTGGACATCGCCGAGGGTGCGATCACTTGCATCGTCGGCCTTTCCGGCGCCGGTAAGTCCACGATTTTGCGTCTGCTCGACGGACTCATCAAACCCGATGGCGGACACGTGTACCTGCGTGGGGAAGACATCTGTCACATGTCGGAAGTCCAGCTGATTCCCGCGCGGCGAAAGATCAGCCTCGCGTTTCAGTTCGCGGCGTTGCTCGACAGTTTGACGATCGGCGACAACGTCGCCCTCCCCCTCGAGGAGCGCGGCGAACTCTCGCGGGCCGAGATTCGCCAGACGGTCATGGACGCGCTCGAGAGCGTGGGGTTGGAAAACACCTACGATAATCTGCCCAGCGAGCTGTCGGGCGGCATGCTCAAACGCGCGGGCTTTGCGCGCGCCGTCGTCACGCGCCCCGACCTGATCCTGTACGACGAGCCGACGACGGGCCTCGACCCAATCGTCACGCACCTGATCACCAACACGATCGTCAAGCTGCGCCAGAAGCTCAACGGTACGGCGGTGGTCATTTCGCACGATCTGCAGTCGATTTTCATGATGGCGGACTACGTCGCCATGCTGTTCGAAGGAGCGATCATCGCCTACGATACGGTCGAGGCGATCCGGCATTCCAGCAATCCGATCGTCCAGCAGTTCGTTCAAGGGTCCGAGATCGGGCCAATCCCGATTTAGGAACGGCACGAGGGCACCTTTCGGAGAAGGGATAATACGCAGGCTATGACCAGGCAGGCCCAAGTCGGGGCGTTCGCGATCGTCGCGCTGTTGCTGCTCTTCGGCGTCTTCTACGTCATCACCGACTTCGGAACGCGCCATACCGGCTATCGCGTCGGCGTGCATTTCCGTTCGGCCGCCGGACTAAACCAGGGCGCCCTCGTCTATTTCAGCGGCGTGGGAGTGGGTTCGGTCGACTCGATCGAGCTGCTGCCGGACAACACCGTCGACGTGATCTTGGCGGTGAATCGCGATATCGACATCCCGCAGGCCTCGAAGTTCCTGATCCAAGCGCCGCTGACCGGGTCGCCGAACGTGCTGATCGTTCCGCCGCCCGACGCTCGCCCACCCATCGCGTTGCTGCCACGCCAAGTGCTTCCCGTCAACGAACAACCTCAAGGAGCCAATAGCGCGACGATCGCGGATCTGCTGCAGCAGGGACAGGGCGAGATCAAACGCTTCGACGTCGTGATGGCCCAACTCGAAGCGCGTACGCCCAAACTGCTCGACACGCTGCAGACGACCCTGAACAACGCCAACGATCTCACGATTACGACCAAGCGATCCATGTCGCAGCTATCGCAACAGCTGCTCGCCCTGGGGTCGAGCCTGCAGGGGAACCTCACGCTGGCGGGCGCGAACGTAGTCGCTCTGACCGATACGCTCAACGGCACTGCCACGAAAGACTCCAAGAAAATCGACCACCTGCTCGATCAATTGCAGTTGACGTCCGTCTCGCTCAACCGATCGATGTCCGCGCTGCAAGGATTGGCCACCGACCCGCAGCTCAAAGCCAACGTGCTCACGACGACCCAGAGCATCGCCGACGCGACCCAGACCTTAGCCGCGTTGATGGGGGATCTGAGAACCGTCACCGGCGACCCGCAGACGCAGGCGCAGATGCGCAGTACGATCGCCAATCTGGACGCGACCCTTCAAAAAGCGAACTCGCTGCTCGGAGAACTTGGCGGCACGAGCAACGTGTACGGCGTTGACGCGAACGCAACGCCGGCCCCGCCGGCCGTTCCGGCGGCGAGTCCTTACCCGGTGCCTTCGGGCCAGGCGCCCGCACCTCAATCGCCGCAGGGCCGCGCGAAATTGCAGGGCAAGCTCGCGAGCGTCGCGCGAAATCTGGTCGCCCTACAACTGCGAATTTCCGGCCTATCGGTGCAACGATCGGCCGGTCTCAATCCCGTGCTAACCAGCAGCCAGGGGCCGCTGGGAGACTTGAACGTCATCGTGCTGCCCCACGCTTCGACGAGTTTCATGCTGGGCGCCAACTCGATCGGGAACAACACGACCTGGAACGCCGTGCTGCTCAAGGGATCGGATAGCGGTTTCCGGTTCGGCGGCGGCGTGCTGTACTCGCAGATCGGCGTGATGGCGCAGATGAACGCCCTCAAGGGATTCGGGCTCGAAACGCGCGTGTACGACTTGACGTACCCGATGATCGACCTCTACGGAAACATTAAAATCACCAAGGGGGCCGAGCTGTTCTTCGGCCAGCGCGACATGACCCACGCCAGCCGCCGTAACACGTACGGCTTTCAATACACCTTTTAGGAGCCTGTAGGGTTATGGCGCATTTTCGCCTCCGTACCGCCTTTTGCCCGAATACTTCGTTGCTCATCGGTCACGAAGCTATGGCTGCGCTCCCTCTTCGCGCCTCGTTTTCGAACAAAATTCGGCCCGGATTCGAAAACGGCCATAATCCTACAGGCTCCTAGGGATCGAACGCGTGGACCAGGGGCGTCCCAGGGTCGGAATAATCGGAGCCGGCGCGATGGGAACGCTCTTTGGATTTCACCTGGCGGAGCACTGCGACGTCACGATCCTCGATGCGAGCCCCACCGTCAGCGAGGCGATCGCTCGCGACGGAATAGCGGCCAACGACGTGTCGCCGCGGCGAGTCGCGGTGGCACAAAACCCGCGCGAACTGTACGGTTCGCAGGTGCTCTTTCTCTTCGTGAAGGCCGTCGACACGCTGCGCGCGCTGCGCCCGTTTGCCGGTGAGTTGAACCCGGCCGCGCCGATCGTGTCGTTGCAAAACGGCGTGGGCAACGAGGACGCGATCAAAACCGCCTTGGGCGGGGCCGTCCCGGTCATTCTCGGAATCACGACGGAGTCGTCGCAGACCGTCGGACCTGGCAGAGTCCGCGGATCGGAGGAGGGGCACTCGATCATCGGCTCGACGGCGGCCGCACCGGCAACGCTGCGCATGGTCGCCGACCTCCTGACGCGCAGCGGACTGCGGGCTTCGGTGGTCTACGACATTCGCCCGCACTTGTGGGGGAAGCTCGTGGCCAACGCCGCGATCAACGCGCTTTCCGCTCTGCTCGACTGCGAAGCCGGCGCGATCGTGCGCGATCCGAATGCCGCGCACCTGGCCGAAGCGTTAGCCGAGGAAGTCGCCAACGTGGCGGCCGCAATGAAAATCAATTTACCGTTCGCCAATCCCTGGCAGTACGTGACGGAAGTCGTCGCCCTGGGAGCCGATGCCAAGAGTTCGATGGCCTACGACCTCGAATCCGGGCATCCGAGCGAGATCGATCACATCAACGGCGCGGTCACCGCATTCGGGCGGCGCACCGCTACGCCGACGCCCTATAACGACGCGATGGTCCGTCTGGTCAAAGCGCGCGAAGCCTTGCTGTCACGGTTGCGGATGTAACTGCAGCAGGCGAATCTCGCCGGCTGCCGTTTCGATGTCGACGCCGTGTGTGCCGCCGCCGTTCACCGCGCCGTCGATCGTTTCGGACGTTCCCTGCGACGTACCGCGAAGGTTGAAGTCCGTGAAGATCGTTCCGTTGGCCGTGTGCAAGTGCACCTGAAACGAGGCGTTGTCGCGAATCCAAACCTCCACGTCGCCGCGTCCGGTCGAAAAGCGTAACGTCCCGGGCCAGTCGGTCGATCCCATCCGAATGGAAAGGTTTCCATTGCCCGCGTGCGCTTGTGCGTATCCGGGCAGCATCGCTAAGACGTTTCCACGGCCGACGACGATCCGGGCGTTGCCCGTAACGTCGGTCACCCGGACGTCGCCCTCGCGGTCGTCCACGACCAGGTTCACGCCGGCGGGAACGCGGACCAGCAGCTGGGCCAGCGATCCGGCGGCGACCGTGAGACCGCCGGCCGCCGCGCGCAGCTGCGGTGCCGGCGGGGAGGTGCCCTTGCGCGCGGTGGCGGCGACGGTAAACCGATTCGACGGCTCGCCGGCGGCCGGATGGTAGGCGTTGAGCGCGCCGCGCGCCAGCCGCACGGTCATCGTTGAATTGGGCGCGAGAGCGCCGATGGTCGTTGCGTAGGGCGTTTGGTTGGCACACGCCGCGAAGCAGAGCGGGAGAAGAAGAGCCGATCGTTTTCTCATGTCGAACGGAGATTAGCCCATGATGACGCGCGTTTCCGCTCGATCAGGCGCGGCACTCCTGATCTTGGCGATCTTGACGGCCTGCGGCGAACCGGCCGGGGTGCCGGCGGGAATCCCCGGAAGATCGGAATCGGCCGCCGACGGTTACGGCCGCGCGGGCGCGTGGATCCCAAAGGCCCAGAGCACCTTTGCCGTGCAGTACGACGGAAAGCTCGACCTCGGGGTGGACGCCGACGCCTTCGACGTCGACGGCTTCGACACGAGTGCGGCGACGGTTCGCAAGCTCCACGCGGCAAACCGGCATGCCGTTTGTTACATCGACGTTGGGACGTGGGAAAAGTGGCGACCGGACGCCGGAAAGTTTCCCCAGAGCGTGCTCGGCAAGCCCGACGGCGGCTGGCCCGGCGAGCGATGGCTGGACATCCGACAGCGATCGATCCTGGAACCGATCATGCGCGACCGCTTTCAAATCTGCAAACGCAAGGGATTCGACGCGGTCGATCCCGACAACATCGACGGATATCAGAACGACACAGGATTTCCGCTCACCGCCGCCGAGCAGCTGGCCTACGACCTGTGGGTCGCGAAAGCCGTGCACGCGGTCGGAATGTCGGCGGCGCAGAAAAACGACGGCGGTCAAATCGGAAAACTCGACCAGAGCTTCGATTTCGCCGTAATCGAGCAGTGCTATATCTATCGCTTTTGCGAGAAGTTCGCACCGTACGCGAGCGCCGATCGCCTGGTCGTCAACATCGAGTACGGGATGCCGCGCGCGAAGTTCGTCGGAAAGGTTTGTCCGCAAGCCGAAAAAAACCGCCAAACGGCGCTGCTCAAGCATCTCAGCCTCAACGCGTGGGTCGTCGTCTGCCCGGGCTAACCCGGCGTCAGTCCTTCATCCGGTCGCGCGGGTGAGCTTCGTCGTAAGCGCGCTTCTTGTGGCGCATCGACATGCGTAAGTAGATGCCCGTGGTCGCCAGACTTTCGTGACCCAGAAACTCACGGATCGTTTCGAGGTCGACGTCGTTTTCGGCCAGGTGCGTGGCGAAGGAGTGGCGCAGCGTGTGCGGGCTGGCATGCTGGGCGATTCCGCTGACTTTGTAGATGTCGCGAAAGATGCGCCACACGTGCATCGGCGAGAGACGCTTACCGCCTCGGCCTAAGAAGAGCGCTTCGTCGCGACTCTGGGGACGCACCCGCAGGTATGCCTCGATCGCCTCGCCGGCGGTCCGGTTGAAGACGACGACTCGTTCCTTGCTGCCTTTTCCGTGAATCCGAATCTCGCGCGCCCGCAGATTGAGGTCCTTCAGATCGATCGTGGTGATTTCCGCGCGACGCAAACCGGCAGCGTACAACAGTTCCAAAATTGCGACGTCGCGCCGCCGCTGGGGCTCGGACCGGCCCGCCAGGGTCGTGCGCAGCAGCTCGCGCACGTCGCCTTGATCCAGGTGTTCGGGGAGTTTTCGTTCGATTTTCGGGCCTGAGACGATCGAGGCGGGGTCGTCCTCACGCCGGCCCATGAGTTTGAGGTAGCGATAGAGCGACTTGACCGATGAGAGCTTGCGGCGGACGGTCCGCATGTCGTAGCGCTTGTCGCCCGCCAGATGCATCACGTAGCCGCGCACGTCCGACGTCGTCGCGGCGCCGAGTCCCGGATACTCGCGGCCGACGGGCGACTGCGCCGGCGGCGCGCCGCTCAGGAACGCGCCGAACTCTTGGAGGTCGCGGGCGTAGGCCTCGACCGTCAGCCGGCTGCGATTGCGTTCCAGCCGGAGGTAGGTCATGAGGTCGAGGATTAGGGGGTCGGCGACCGGTCGAAATGTTCGTTTTTCGCGCTTTGCCACGAGTCTCGTTCTCCTCGCTATGCAATATAATAACAGTTTTACTGCATTCGAGAAGAGCACCGGAGGTCCTTGGCCCGGGGGCACGCCCGTGGCACGCGCTCCTGCTAGCCTGGGGGTGGGCCGGCTCGCGATGCCGGCGGGGCCACTCGCCCGAGGAGGTTCCGATCCGATGGATGGTTCGAAGCGCGGCACAATCCTCTACGCGCGAGCTCTTGGGGCGGCGCTGGCGGCGGCGCTCGTAATCGCCGGCTGTTCGGGGTCGAGAGCGGGCGATGCGACGGCGACCGCCGCGCCGGCGGCAAGCGCCGCTCCGAGCCTGCCGGCGACCATGGCCGGAGATGCGTCCGATTCCGAGGCTGCGCCGTTGAACGGCAACGCCTACGACCCGTGCAAGAAACTCGCCCTAGCCGACGTCCAGGTGTTCTTTCTGGCGCCGGTTACGATGAAGCCCGAAACGGACCTCGTGGGGCCGGCCGCGGGATGCACGTTCTCGACGGCGGACGGCGTTTCGTCGTTGCAGATTCTGACGGTGACGGGTCCCCAGGCCGAAGGCTTTTATACGCACAACCTCAAGGAGGACGACGTCGCCGCCGTTCCGGTTGCCGGCGTCGGCGATCGAGCCGTCCGCGACCCCAAAGACGTCTGGGTGTATGCGATGAAGGACGGCGTCTTCTGCATGGTTCATGGGGCGCACGGAAGCACCGGGGGCACCGGCACCGGGCAGCTCAAAGGGTTGCGCAACTTCGACGTCTCGTCGGACGTGCCGGACGCGGTTGGGGCGGCCGTCGCGGCCCAGCTAGGCACGCTGTGCAACAAGATCTATGGGAGCGGCAACACCGTTCCGAACTTTAGCGGATTGCGGTAATCCCGGGAGCTCGGGGCCACGTCGCGGAGGTCTCACGCAACGCCGCGGATGAACCTGCGTCGGTCGTGGTCTTCGTCATCGCGATCCTCGCTATCGGTTTGGTGGCCGTTCGCCCTGGGCGTATTCCGGTATGGGTTTGGCCCGTAGCCGCCGCCGCCCTGATCGTCGCGCTGGGCTGCGAACCGTTACTGGGCTCCTTGCGCGCGATCGCCGTCCAATGGAACGTTCTGCTCTTCATCCTGGGGCTGATGGGCCTCTGCGCGGCCGCCAGCGAGAGCGGGACCCTGCAGTGGATCACCAACACGCTCTTGGCGCGCGCGGGCGGCTCGCGCCGCGCGCTGTTCGTATGGCTGTTTCTGGTCTGCGCGCTGACGACGTTACTGCTCTCCAACGATGCGACCGCCATCGTGCTGACGCCGATCGTCTATGCCGCGGTGACGCGCCGCGGCGGCGATCCGATGCCGTACTTGTTCGCGTGTGCGTTCGTTGCGAACACCGCCTCGTTCGGGCTGCCTTTTTCCAATCCGGCGAACGTGCTTATCCTCTCCCACCCGGGATTGACCGACTACTTGCTGCATCTCGGACCGCCCGAAGCCGTGGCGGTCGGGCTGAACCTGGTCGCGTTTTTAGCGATCTTTCGCCACTCGCTGCGCGGCCGCTACGACGTCGTTGTGGCGCCGCCCGCAAGCCCGGTCGTTCGGCGTACGCTCGGCGCACTGGCCGGCGTCGGGGTCCTTTACGTCGCGGCGCTCACGTTCGCGTGGCCGCTCGGGCCGGTCGCAATCGCGGGCGCGCTCGCGACGCTGGCGGCCGCGCGAGTTCCGGCGGTCGTCGCGGTGCGAACCGTTTCCTGGACGACGTTCGCCCTGTTGGGCGGCCTGTTCGTCGTGCTCGATGCGGTCGCCCGGGCCGGGTTCGTCTCGTGGGCATCGGCGCAGCTGCACGACGCGGAGCGATTCGGAAGTTTGGCAGTCGTTTCGCTGACGAGCGGCGGCGCGGCGGTGTTTTCGAACCTCTTGAACAACTTGCCGATCGCGATCGCCGCCTCGTACGTCGCGGCGAACGACCCCACTGCGCACCTGGCATACGCTGCGATCGTCGGGATCGATCTCGGCCCGAACCTCACGATCACGGGGTCGCTCGCAACCCTGCTCTGGCTGGCAGCCCTCGCCGAGCGCGACGTGCGGATCGATCCGCTTCAATACCTGCTGTTGGGCTTGGTGGTCGTCCCGCCCGCGATCGCGGTCGCAAGCCTATGGCTGTGGATCGTGCACTAGTGTCCTAGCGTACTGGCGGCACGCCGGCGGTACGCGGCCGCGCTAACATGCCGCTATGAAACCACTCATGTTTGCCCTCGCGCTCGCGGCCGCCGGGTTCGCCGCGCCGGCGTGGGGCGCCGCGTACCAAATGGACGGCGCCCTGCCGATGTACCCAAACGCCAAACAGGACCCGCGTGAAAACGTCCCGGCCGCAGCGATCGCCAAAGGCGTTCCGCTCGTGCTGCTGACGAAGGATTCCGTGGCAACGGTCGACGGCTGGTACAAATCGAACGCACCTAAGGACTGCAAGCGGACGGCCGCGTCGGCCGGCGTGCAGTACAAATGCGGCGGCGGATCGATTCAAATCTACGACCACGGCGGAACGCAGATCGCACTGATTCCACCCCTAGGCGCGCTTTAGCGCGCGCCTAGCGTGCTACGCGCGCTCTTCGACCCATCTGCGCGTGAGCAGCAGCCAAAAAGCGAGGCCGGCGTATTCGCCGTAGCGGGCGAACGCGCGCCGGATCGTCGCGTCGCCGGCGCGCTTCTTCTTGGACATTCGGAGATAGGCGGGACGGGTCCACGAGTCGAGCACGAGGCGGCGGTGCCGCCCGAGCAGTTGCATGACGTGCGCGGCGGCGTACGGGCCGATTCCTGGGAGTGCCAGCAACGCGGTTTCGACCTCGTCGTCGCTGCGCCCGAATGCCGGCCGCAACGACTCCAGGTCGACTTCGCCGCCAACGACGTCGCGCGCGATCGTCTGCAGGTACGGACCGCGATATCCCATCCGGGCCACGCTCGTAAACCACGCATCCGGGGCGTTCGCGAGCGCCGACGGCTCCGGGAACGCGCCGCCGCCGAGTTCCGCCAGCGCACGCGTCATTCGAACGGTGCCGCTCCACGCGCAGTTGGTCGTGCAGATCGTTTTGACCACGTCTTCGAATACCGTGGGGCTGGCGAGCATCCGGCCGGCTCCGCCGGCCGCCCAGCCCAACTGCGGATCGTCGGCGATCGCCGCGTAGAACGCCGACAGATCGTCCTCCAATCGGAACATGCGTGAGACGGCTGCCGCGACGCGTTTAGCATCGCGAGCGGGAATCGGCGTGGCCGTTTCGGCGACGAGCTGCCGGCGCTCTTCGCGCAGCCAGACGTCGACGGTCCGGTCGCCGAAACGAAACGTGCGGCGATATGCCTGGGGCGAGCGCTGCACCGCCGCGGGCGGGAGATCGGCGCAGCCATGCGAGTAGATCGTGTGCAGGAACGAAATCGGCTCGCCGCCCGCGCCGCGCAGGGGCAGCGCGCAGATGCGCGAGCTACGCAACGTACGAAACGTTCACCGCCACGCCGGCCGCTTCGGCGCGCATCAGCACGCCGTAGACCGCGTCTAGCTCCTCTTCGATGGCTGCAATTTCCCGGGCGCTCACGTGAAATCGTGCGGCGTGGGCCCAAAGAATTCCCCGCGCGCGTTCGAATGCGCTGTGCAGTCTCTCCGGCGTCGCCTCCAGCACCGGCCAATCCAACTCGCCCTGCGCCGGCACGATCCGCCAACCGCGGCCGGAGATCGGACCATCTGGGTCCTGATCGAACGCGTGCGGTATTGCGGCTAGGATATCGACCGCCTCCTGATCGAGGCTGGAAAGCGGCAATCCCAGCTCGGTCAGACGCAGGATGTACCGGAAAAACGAGGAGCTGCCGACGGTGTAAGCCCCGGCGGCCGACGCGACGCTGACGTGGATCAGGTCGAAGTCGAGTTCGCCCTTTCGTGTACTCATGCAGCGTTCAAACGGGGATTAATCCGAGCTCTTTGACGGCGTCGCGCTCTTTGCGGAGTTCTTCGAGCGTCGCCTGCAGCTTCTCGGTGCCGAACTCGCCGTGCGAAAGACCCTCTACGATGCGCGATACGCCGCCCTCCGTTCGAGACGGAAACGAAAAGATGAGGCCCGGATCGACGCCGTATTCTCCGCTGGAATGACGCCCCACCGAATAGTATTCGCCGGCAGGCGTGTCGTGCGTCAGGTTATGGACCCCGACGATCGCTGCGTTGGCGGCGGAAGCCGCCGAAGACGCGCCTCGAGTTTTGATGACTTCGGTGCCGCGACTTTGAACCGTGGCGACGAACTCGTTTTCCAGCCAGCCCCCATCGCGAATGACTTCGCTTGCCGGGCGCCCGCCGATTCGCGCGTGCGCCGCGTCGGGATACTGGGTTCCGGAATGATTTCCCCAAATGATCATTTGCGAGACTTCGGTGACGTCGACCCCGGCCTTCTTGGCCAGTTGCGTGCGGGCGCGCAGCTCGTCGAGCGTCGTCATGGCGAAGAAACGATCCTTCGGAATGCCGGGCGCGTTCTCCATCGCGATCAGGCAGTTCGTGTTGCATGGATTGCCGACTACGAACGCGCGCACGTCCTGGGCCGCGCCGGCATTGAGCGCGCGGCCCTGCTCGGTAAAGATTTGGCCGTTCATGCGCAAGAGATCCGAGCGTTCCATGCCGGCACGGCGCGGGATGGCGCCCACCAGAACCGCCCAGTTCACGTTTCGCATCGCGTCGGCAGCGCTGGAAGTACAGCTGACGCTTTTGAGCAGCGGAAACGCGGCGTCGTCGAGTTCCATCACGACCCCTTGGAGCGAGCCCATCGCCTGCTCGAGTTCGAGCAGTTGAAACTCCAGCTCGGTGTCGGGTCCGAACATTTGACCCGATGCGATGCGGAACAGCAGCGCGTAGCCAATCTGTCCGGCCGCTCCGGTTACCGCCACCTTGATTCGTTTCGCCACGCTGCCTCCGAAAAGCGTTCGACGCCGTTGGCACGATTGCCATCGGCGTTCCGTGCCGACTAGATGCGACGGCGTCGGGGATTCTTCTTGCTTTACAACGCCTAGCGACTTTTGTAGCGGCCGAGAGACCTTCGCGCCGTCCGAGTCGAACCTTAGCGGCGCTAATGGACGAGCGTTCGCTTCTAGGGTTCACCGGTGCGGACCAGCCTTCGCCGGAGATTTTCAACCGCTGCATCCGCTGCGGGCTCTGCTTGCCCACCTGCCCCACCTACCTCGAGACGCTGACGGAAACGTCCGGCCCGCGCGGCCGCATCAGTCTTATCAAGGCGGTCTCCGAAGGGCGTGCCGATCTGCTCAGCGCCGGGTTCGTGGGGCAAATGGGGGAGTGTTTGGATTGCCGAGCCTGTGAGGCGGCGTGCCCATCGGGCGTCGCGTACGGTCAGCTCGTCGAGACCGCAAGGACCCAAATTCAGCGCGTCCAAGCATCGCGAGAGCCGCCGCAAACGCGCGCACGTCAACGTTTCCTGTTGCGCCTGTTCTCACGATTGGATCGCTTGCGCTGGGCGGCGCGACTCCTTCGGCTGGCGCAGCGAACGGGTTTGATCGGGTTGGCGCCGCTGCTCGGCTTGGGGCGGGCGGCGAAGCTCGCGCCGCGAATCGCCAATCGGTTCTTTCTCGCGCGCGGGCAACGTTTCGAAAACGCGCAACCCCGAGGCGTTGCTTTTCTGCACGTAGGGTGCGTCATGCAAGTGGCCTTCCCAAACGTTCACGAAGCCACCGTACGCGTACTCGACCGCGCGGCGCTTTCGGTCGTCGTTCCCGCGGACCAAGGATGCTGCGGCGCGATCGCGATCCATGCCGGCGAGATGGACGCCGGACGCGAACTGGCCACACGAAACATCGAGGCGTTCGAACGCAGCGGCGCGGATGCGTACGTGGTCAACGCCGCCGGCTGCGGTTCGACGCTCAAAGGGTACGGCGAGCTGTTCGCCGGCGACGCGGCGTGGTCGCAGCGAGCGCGGCGTTTCTCGGAACGCGTGCGCGACGTCACCGAGGTTCTCGATGCGAGCGAACTCGATCCGCGCATTGGAAGAATCGACGCGACCGTGACCTATCAGGAACCGTGTCATCTGGTCCACGCGCAGCGGGTCAGCGGTGCTCCCCGCCGGTTGCTGCAAAAAATTCCGGGATTGACGCTACTGGAGATGGACGAGAGCGCCGTGTGCTGCGGGGGGGCTGGCGTTTACAATCTCACCCAGCCTGAGATGGCCGACCGTCTGCAGCGGCGCAAAGCCGACAACGTCGAACGCACGGGCGCGCGAATCGTGGCGACGGCGAACCCGGGATGCGCCCTTCAGGTAGCCGCCGGGTTACGGGCGGCGGGCTACGACGCGCAGGTACGTCACGTCGTCGAACTGCTCGACGATGCGTACCGCAACTACACGGTCGCGACGACTCGATCCTGATCCTTCAGCGCGTCGTCGAGCGTATGGTAGACGGCGAGGACGCGGATCAATCCCGTGATATTGAGCAGTCGCGCGATCGGCCCTTCGGTGACGATCAACCGCAACGACCCGTCGTGCTCGGTCGCGCGACGGTGAGCGCCGATCAAGGCCCCCAACCCGGTCGAGTCGAGGAACTCCAACTGGCTGAGATCGACGACGAGTTCCTTCTTCCCGTGTTCGGTCGCGTCGTTCAAGGCCGCGCGAACTGTCGGCGCGGTCGCAATGTCGAGGCTTCCGCGCAACTTGAAGATCAGCGATTCGCCGCGATTTTCCGTCTTTAGATCGATGCTTAGTTCGTCGTGGGACATGCCGCGATTCGTACTCCTCGTAAAAGTGTCGCAACCCTCGCGTTCGCTCCGCAGCGCGCCATAACCCTGCAGGCTCCTAGGGCAAGAAGCGCTCGCCCTCTTCGTCCCACCGCACCGTTCGATCCGCCTCGAGGTGCACGCCGCCGATCCATCTGTCGATCGGTCGGGTTGCGAGCCAATCGGCGTCACCCGCGAGCACTTGCCGGCCGAGCGCCGTCAATTCGAAGGCGCCGGCGTCGCCCTCGACGAGCGCTCCCGCAGGCTCACGAAGATCGTCTAAAATCTTTGAAAACGCTGCGTCTCCCAGAAAGGCGGCTTCCTCGCGCGCTTGCGCGCGAAAAAAGAGGTCTTCATTCGACGCCGGTCCTTGGCGGACTGCCTCGAGAGCTTGGCGTTGCGACCGCGACAGGCCGTCTCCGGCGCCGGGATATTCTTCAGATAAACGCCGCATGGCTGCCTTGAGGAACGGCAGTCCGATTGCGTCTTCGCGCGTCGCGGCAAACAGATCGGCCGGCGACGAGGACGTGAAACGCTCCCATGCGCGGCGCGCCGATTTGAACGTAGCCGGGGTAGCGCTGCGCCGTCTCGGCAGTAGCCGCAAGAGTTCGTCGCTCGTCATCATGCCGAGGTAGTGGTCGCTCTGTACCAGCGCGCACCGTTCGGGTTCGATTCGCAGATCTTCCAACGCCGTCATCACCTGGAGCAGCTGCAGTTGGTCGTAAAGGTCGTGTTCGAACCAGAGCACGATTTCGGGAAGGTCGCGCGCGCGCATCAGTGAGGCGTCGCGCGTCTCGAAGTCATGAATGATCTTGATCGGATTTCCGTAACCGCGATCGGCTAAATACTTCGCTCGGACGGCGCTTAACGCGGTCAACTCCAAGCCGGCCGGGACGGGCCCCTCGTTCAGAGCGTCGCGCCAGGCGAGGTGCGTTCCGGCGATCCCGGCCTTTTTGAAAAGGTACAGCACGGCGTCACCGTTGGTGACGTGCAGCCTCGACGCATTGGCGTTCACGAACGGGCCCGCTTAGACGCAGCCCGTCGGACCGGCCGGCACTCTGGGGTGGCTGGATTCGAACCAACGCATGGCGGAGTCAAAGTCCGCTGCCTTACCACTTGGCTACACCCCATTGGAGCTGCGGCAAGGCAGATTATCGGTTGCGGAAACGGCCCCCTGTCGAGCCGGCGAACGTCCGGGCCGGACCTCTAGTGGGAAGCGATCAGCCGTTTGGCGCCGACGTACCGGGCTCGCCAGTACGAATCCGAAAGCTTGCTCACCATTACGCCGTGACTGGAACTCGCGTGCACGAATTCGCCCTTGCCGAGGTATACGCCGACGTGGGAAACGCCTTCAGTATACGTTTCGAAAAAGACCAGATCGCCGACCCGCGGGCCCCCTAAGGCAGGCTTTCCGACATCGTACTGAGCGTCTGCGGTTCGCGGCAATGGAATGCCGGCCATCGCATAGACGTGCTGCACGAACCCCGAGCAGTCGAATCCCGACGAGCTGGTTCCCCCGAAAACGTACGGAGTCCCCAGAAAACGGAGGGCCGTACGGGCCAGCTGACCCGCCAACCTGGTGGTGCGAGCCAGAATGCCGCCGGTAAATCGGCCGATGCCGCCGGCGTGGTGAGACGGCGACGTGATTACGAGATGAGACGTCCATTCGGCGACGTCAGGGCTTACGGCGACGGAGGCGGCTGGGCGGTTCGCCGCAGCGGCGACCGCACAAGAACCGGCGGTCGCAAAAACCAAAGCTCCGACAGCTAGCGCATGGCGCAAGAAGTACGCTCCTCTTTCACAACACTTGCGAGGTTAGTTGACGGGTTCGGACGGAAAAGAGTCGCCCTAGAGCCAGACCGGCTCACTCACCCCTACCTGGGAATCCCCCGCTTGGGTCCTACTGGGACCCAACTCAGTGATCTTGGCAGGCGCAACGCTCCGAAATCCCATGGGACCCGGATCGTGACTAAACTTGGGTTTACGCCCCGACGGCGATCTCCTTCTCGATGGCGGCGGCGACCTTGGCCGCGGTCTGCTCCACCAGCGGACGGTCGTCGCCTTCGGCCATGACTCGGATCAGCGGCTCAGTGCCGGAGGCTCGCACCAGCAATCGCCCCGACCCGGCGAGCGCGGCTTCGGCCGCCGCGATCGCGGCGAGGACGTCCGGCGAGTCGAGCGCCTCGAAGCGGGCCGTGGCGACGTTCACCAGAATTTGCGGAGCGACCACGACGTCCCGAACCAGTTCGTGAAGCGGCGTTTTCGATGCTGCGACGATTCCGAACAGCGTTGCGGCCGTCATCGGCCCGTCACCCGTCGTGTTGCGCCGCAAGTCGATAACGTGACCGGACTGCTCGCCGCCCAATACGTACCCGCCCTCACGCATGCGTTCGAGCACGTAGCGATCGCCAACCGGCGCGCGAATCAACGTGATGCCGCGCGCGCGCAGTGCGCGTTCGAAACCGATGTTGCTCATCACGGTTCCGACGATCGCGCTCCCGGCGAGCTCGCCTTCCGACTGCATAGCGGCACCGATCGCGAACATGACGTGATCGCCGCTGACGACACTCGCGGTTTCGTCGACGAACAACGCCCGGTCGGCGTCGCCGTCGAAGGCCACGCCGACGACGCCGGTCTCACCGGCTTCGATTCGGGCACGTACCGCGGCTTGCAGCGGGCGTAAGTCGGTGGCCCCGCATTCCACGTTGATTCGCGCGCCGTCGCCGGCGCAGTGCAGTTCCGTGACGGTGGCGCCCAGTTTCCGCAACGCATAGGGCGCGATCGCGAAGGCGGCCCCGAAGGCGCCGTCCACGATCACGTGCATGCCGCGCAAATCCGCGCCGCTTTCGTACAGCTCCCGGTAGTAGTGCCGAGCGAGGTTTTGGGCGACTCGCGCGACTCCGACGCCGGTGCCGGTGGGTCGCGGGAGATCGTCGGAATCGAGCAGCGACTCGATTTCACTTTCGATTTCGTCGGACAGTTTGAAGCCGTCGGGACCAAAGAATTTCACGCCGTTGTCGGCGATCGGATTGTGCGAGGCGCTGATCATCACTCCGGCCGCCGCGCCTTCGCGTCGCGTTACGCAGGCAACGGCGGGCGTCGGTACGATGCCCAGCGAGACGACGTCCCGACCAACCGACGTTACGCCCGCGACGATTGCCGCCTCCAGCATCGTCCCGGAGAGGCGCGTATCTCTTCCGACGACGAGCGGGCGATGACGGTCGCTGGAATGGGCCAGCACGCTGGCTCCGGCCCGGCCGATCCGAAACGCCAGTTCCGGGGTGAGATCGGCGTTTGCGACGCCGCGAACCCCGTCGGTGCCGAATAGCCGGCTCATGGTTTCGACGCCCCCGTGGTTCCCGCGACGAAGTGGATTTGTACTCGCACGAGGTCCGGCGAGACGACGAGGCCGGCAATCTCGTTCCCGGTCGCATTCACCGCGACGGGACGCACCATTTCGTCGATGGCCTTCGCCTCGCTCGGAAATGCGACGTCCAGCTGCACGGCCGCCACCTGTTGCAGCATCGTCGTCGGCCCTTGCACGCTGACGGTTTTCGGCTGCAGCAGCGATCCGACGACCACGACCCCGTTGGCCGCACCCGAGTAGCGAAGGGCCGCGTCGAAGGAGCGGGTCTCGATGCGTTCGATCGTGAGCGTTACCGAAGCGGGGCTCAAGCTTTGGATGGCCACCGCCGGCGCGACGAGCGCAACCGGCACGTTGTAGACGCCCGCACCCTTGTCGGAAAGATCGAGAACGGCTTTGACGTCGTCGGGTTTGATCGCCGGGTCGCCGCGCCCACCTTCCACGGTAACGACCGCCTCGCGTTCGGTATAATGCGCGACGTATCCGCGCGGCAGGTTCACCGCGACGATCGGAACGGAAATTTGCTGCGCGAACCGGGCGGCCGCGACGATCGGATTGGTGGCGAAGCGAAAGTATGCCCAGCCCACGATCGCGAGCAAGAGGGCGAGCAGTTTAAGTGTGAAGTTCCTGCGGATGATCTGCACGAGGTTTTTCCGGCGTCAAACGCGCCCGAAGGTGAGAGACGAGATCGTTGCGGAGCTGGCGTTGATTGCGCGGCGGCCGCGTAACCGCGAGGAGCATCTTTACCAATCGCTGCTCTTCTTCTACGGGCCGGGAAAGCTTGCCGTCGCGCGCGATCGAAACGGCGCCCGTCTCTTCGGAGACGATCAGGACGACCGCGTCGGTCTGCTCGGTTATGCCGATGGCCGCGCGATGGCGCGTTCCGACGCGGATGCCGCGCAACGACTGCTCGGCCAGCGGCAAAAAGCAGCCGGCGGCGACGATGACGTTTTCGCGGACGATCGCCGCGCCGTCGTGCAGCGGCGAGCGCGGCATGAAGATCGCCAGGAGGAGCTCGGCGGAGAGGCGAGCGTCCAGCTCGGTACCGGTTTCACAGTACTCTTTGAGACCGCTCTGCTGTTCGATCACGACCAAAGCGCCGTGCCCGTCGCGCGACAGGAGGAACGCCGCCTGGGCGAGTGCGGCGATGGCCCGGTCTTCCGGACGCGTCCAGCCACCCCCGCGATCCTCGCTGTCCATCCGGAACAGTCCGCCGCGTCCGATCTGCTCCAGCGCGCGCCGCAGTTCGGGTTGAAATACGATCGGAATCGTAACCGCGGCGCCGACGACGATCAGCTGCAAGATGGTGACCAAAAGCTGAAGGTGGAGCACGTTTGCGATTCCGAGCAACGCGACGAGCACCAGGATCCCCATGAGAATCTGCACGGCGCGCGTGCCGCGGATCAACAACAGCAGGTAATAGATCAGCACGCTCGTCGCGATGACGTCGAGGACGTCGGTGATTCCAACGTGCGAAAAGATCGCGCTAAACATCGTCAGGCTCTCGCAGGCCGGCGCCGTCGAGGAGAGCTTCGAGGATCCGGGCCGACGAAATCTCCGGCGTACGCAGGCCGTCGGCCGCGATGCACGCGGTCCAGGCCGGTGGGAGCGGCGTCAGCAGTTCGATCGTTCGTCCGGCGGCGAACCGGGCCAGCTCGACGTCGATCAGCCCCAGCACCACCGCGGCGGGCGTCGTCTCGAGGTCCCACTCAACGACCGCCCCGCCGTTCGGGCACGGTTCGCAGGAACGCACCCCGGCCGGACCGCCCGGCCCCCCCAAGGCGGCGCCCAGCGGCGGCAAGGCTTCGGCGACCGTGGGGAAAACTGCAAGGGCGATGACCGGCGCATCGTATGCCGTCGCACCGCCGGCGGCGGCCGCCGCCGCCACCGCCGTGTTCGAACATTCGTCGGGCAGCCCGAGCAGGGCGTACGACCGACCGGCGCGAGCTGAAACGCGCCAGCGGGCACGTCCGCCGCACGCACGCAGCGCCGCATCGATGGCGTCGCATTGCGATGCTTCGAGAACTTCTTCGACCTTCGCCGTTGCCCATCGCACTTCCGTAGCACCGTTAGCCGCGACCGTGGCGCAATCTTGCGGGTAGACGACGTTCGCCCCGCACTGGTCGTCTCAACCGGCAAGAACTCCGCTTGGATCTCCGTCAACGGGGAAACGCTTGCGCGGATCGCACAGTTGCGCCGAATGCCGGGAAAGCGCTTTATGCCGGTTCCCGGAGACGTCGTTAGCGCCCGCGTCTTCGAGGACGGGACGGCGATGATCGAGCGGATCGAACCGCGCAGCATGACGCTGGAACGCCGGGCGGCCGGCGGACGGTCGAAAACGATGGCTGCCAACGTGAATATGCTCGTGACGGTGACGGCGCTGGCGGATCCCCCGCCGCGGCTCGTGATCCTCGACCAGCTGCTGGCGTTTGCCGAACTTCAGGAGGTTCGGGCGGTCGTCGTTTTTACCAAGCCGGATCTCGTGGAAGCTTCCGAACGCGATCGGTTGCCGTCGCTGTATCGCTCGCTCGGCTATCCCACGATCGTCGTCAATCCCAAACGCGACGAAAACGTCGAAGTGCTGCGCGAACTGATCCGCACGCACCGCGCCATGCTGGCGGGGAACTCCGGGGTCGGCAAGAGCTCGATTTTCCGTGCACTGGGGGGCCTCGGATCGATCGGCGAGGTTTCGCGGTTCGGCCTGGGGCGCCAGACCACCACGGCAGCCAGGCTCTACCGGATTGGCGACGGCTTTCTCATCGACAGTCCCGGGGTCAACGAGTTCGGGTTGGGAGCGATCGACGCTTCCGAACTGACGCAGGGGTTCCCGGAAATGCGCGAAGCGGCCCAGCGCTGCCGGTTTGCCGATTGCAGCCATCGGCAAGAACCGGGGTGCGCGGTCCTGGCGGCGCTGGCGGCCGAGGAGATTCCGGCCACCCGGTACGCGAGCTATACAAAAATCCTCGCCGGCTAGTCCGCCGGCCGAGGGCGCTGCGCTGGACACCCTCGCGGGCGGCTGATATACTTCTGGCCGTTGTTCGTCTACCTACGAAAGAGAGCTGTTTTTGCCCAACATCAAAGCCGCCGAAAAATGGTCGCGACAGTCGGAGAAGCGCACGATCCGCAACAAGGACGCCGCCACCCGGCTCAAGACCCTTTATAAGAAGGCCGCCGCGGGCGGCGATGCCGAGGCGCGCGAGAGCGTCGAGAGCGCCTACGACAAGGCCGCGAGCAAGGGCATCATCCACCCCAACAAGGCGGCGCGCAAGAAGTCGCGCTTGGCCAAAGCCGCGAGCACCGCGGCATCGCCCGCAAAAGCCGCTAAGAAGACGTCCAAATCGACGAAATCCGTCCGCAAAACCCGCCGGAAATAACGCCGGGCACGGTCGCCGCGCCGGGCCTGGATCCGCGCGAATCGTTTCTCGCGAGCATGGGGCGCGAGCTTCACCGCGCTGGGATTGCTACCGATGCGATCGAGCAAACCCTGAGCGAGATCGCCGCGACGATCGGGCTCGACGTGCAAGTGTTCGCTCTGCCCACATACATCACGATCGCCATCGGCCCGACGTGGTCTCAGCGAACGATGATGATGCGTCTCGAACCGGGACGCGTGAGCCTGCGCAAGATCGCGCTGATCAACGAGCTTTACGATGCGCTCAGAAACGGCCGGATCGACTACCGAAAGGCCACGATTCTGCTGGGCGAGGTCGACGCCCAATGGCCGGGTTTGCCTCCTTGGCTCGAAATCCCGGCGCTCGCCTTCATCGCCGTGGGCGTCGCTCTCATTCTCGGCGGCGGCACGCGGGAGTTGATCGTTTCCGGCGCGATCGGGATCTGCACCGGAATCCTCAGCACGATTGCCGCTCGCAGCGCGATCGTCGCCCGTTTGTTTGCGGTCACGGCCGCTTTTGCCGCCACGCTCATCGTCGCAAGCTTCCAGAAGCTCGTCGGCCCGGTCAATATCTATATCTCGATCATCGCGGGGATCGTGGTGCTGCTGCCGGGGTACTCGCTGACGCTCGCGCTGCACGAACTTGCCAACGACTTTTTGGTGGCCGGCGTCGCCCGCTTGGGCCGGGTATTTTCAACGCTGCTCGCTTTGGGCTGCGGCGCTTTTCTCGGGCTCGCCGTCGTGCCATCGGTTTTGAAGGGCGAGGTCGCTGCGACCCATCCGGTGGCCGGGACGTGGTGGTTCGTCGCGTCGGTGTGCATGGCGGTCGGCCTCTCAATCGACCTGGACGCGCGGCTGCGGGATTTCATTTGGGTCTTTGCGTCGAGTTTCGTCGCGTTGCTGACGGCTCACGTTCTCGGCACGACGTCGGCGCACGCGGTTTCCGCATTCCTTTCGGCATTCATTTGCGGCATGGTAGCCAACACGGGCGCGCGCTATCTTCGCGTACCGCAGGCGATCATGCTGGTACCGGCGCTGATCGTGCTGGTTCCCGGCAGCTTGAGTTACGAAAGCGTGCTCTTTGCCTTCCAGCACAACATCGACAGCGCGCTCATCCTGGCCGCTAACACGGTTGCCGCCGCCATTCAAATCGTCGCCGGACTGTTGCTTTCGCAGCTGGTGTTGCCGGCATCGACGTTGCGCCGTCAGGCCGCCGGGCGCTCCCGGTGAAAGCGTCGCGCGGTCCTACGGGTCGACGTTGATCGCGAGCCGGGTCTCGCGGGTGGCATGCGCCGCCGGCAGGATTCGTTCGCGGATGGCCGCGCGTAAGGCGGCCGGTTTGACGGTCTTGATCGCGATCCGAAAGCGCCACTCGCCGTTCACGCGCGCGATCGGATACGGCGCCGGACCGAGGACTTCGCAGCCGGCGAGCGCCCGAAGGATCTGGGCGTAGCCCTCCGCCGCAGCTAGGGCGGCCGTCCGGCTGCGTCCGATGACGCCGAGATAGACGAGCCGGCGCGCCGGCGGATACCCAACGGCTTCGCGTTCTTCCAGCTCGCGTTCGGCGAATCCACGATAGTCGTGCTTGGCGGCAAACGCAATGGCGGGATGCGCGGGCGCGTAAGTTTGCACGATCGCCTCGCCCGGGCGCGCCCGTCCGCTGCGTCCGCACACCTGAGCGATTAACGCAAAGCTCCTTTCGGCCGCCCGAAAGTCGGCCGCATGCAGTCCGATGTCGGCGGCCACGACGGCGGCCAGCGTCACCGTGGGATAATCGAGTCCCTTGGCGACCATCTGCGTTCCGACCAGCACGTCGCCGGCTTCTTCAAACTCCGCCAAGATTCGAGCGTGGTCGCCGACGTGCGTGGTCGAGTCGGAGTCCATGCGCAAAACGCGCGCCTGCGGGAAGAGCCGGCGAACCTCGTCGACGACCGCCTCGGTGCCGATCCCGAATTCCTTGACGTTCTCGCCGCCGCACGCCGGGCACAACGCCGGGATCGCCGTCTGAAAATCGCAGTAGTGGCAGCGCAGCAAACGTTCGCTGCGATGCGCCGCGAGGGTCACGCTGCAGCGGGGGCAGTCCGGCACGCTGCCGCAGCTGCGGCACAAAACGAAGCGCGCGCTGCCGCGCCGATTGACGAAGAGGACGCTCTTCTCGCCGGTCTTGAGCCGATGCGCCAGCGCTTGCACCAAAACGGCGCTGAAGATTCGGCGATTCCCCGCTTCGAATTCCTGCGCGAGGTCGACCACCCGCACGGCGGGCAGCGGCAGGTTGGTCGCCCGCAGCGGCAGCTCGATCAGGCGGAGCTTCCCTTGGCGGGCGGCCGCGTAACTCTCGACCGACGGCGTCGCGCTGCCCATGAGCAGCAGCCCGTTTTCGCGCCGCATGCGTTCGCGAGCGACGGCAACGGTGCGGTACCGCGGAACCACGTCTTGCTTGTAGGACGTTTCGTGCGACTCGTCGACGACGATGAGGCGAACGTCGCTCACGGGTGCGAAGACGGCGCTGCGCGCACCGACGACCACGTCGATCTCGTTTCGGCGACACGCCTGCCAGGCGTCGAAGCGTTCCCGCTCTGAAAGGGCCGAATGCAGTACCGCGACCCGCTGCCCGAACGCGACCTCGAAGCGACGGGCCGTTTGAGGAGTCAACGAAATCTCGGGAACCAGAACGATCGCGCGTCCGCCGGCTCGGACGACTCGCCGGATCGCCTCGACGTACACGTACGTCTTCCCGCTTCCGGTGACGCCGTAGAGCAGTGCCTCGTCGAAACGGCGGCGATCCAGGGAGCGTCCGATCAGCTCCAACGCCGCGGCTTGATGCGGGGTCGGCGGCCGGGCTTCAGGCGCGATTTCGGCATCGCATATCGCCGCCGGCACGACTTCGCGTTCGATTAAAGCACCGGTTTTGAGCGCGCGTGCGACGACCGCCGCCGAGAAGCCGGCGAGCCGAGCCTCCGATCGTGGCAGGCCCGACGCCCGCTCCTGGACGAGGGATACCAACGCGCGGGCCTTCTTGCCGGTTGCGGCGACCGGGCCCGCGTAGAGCGTTCGAATCCGGTACTCGCGCGTCCGCGGATCCATTAACCGGCGCTCGCGCCGCAGGTCGCCCCCGCGGACAAGACGCCGAACGTGCTGCAACAGCGCTTGCCGATCGCCCGCGCGGCGCGCGTCGGGATGGCGCAGCAGACGCCCGACCTCGAAATCGTCGGGCAGCTCGTCCCAGATCAGGTGCAACAGCCGAGCGGGAACGTCCGGATAGCGCTGCTCGTCGGGGCGCTGCCCAGTCCGAAGCAGCGAGTCTCGCATGCGCGGGATCGCACCGGCCAGAACGACCGCCCCGAGCGCCTCCCCCAGCGTGCACGCGTAACGATCGGCCATGAACCGCGCCAAGTGAAGTCCGGTTTCGTCGAAGGCGGGCGGTACCTCGAGCCGTTCGATGACCGTCTTGAGCCGCCGCTCGGCGCGGGGTTCGTCGCGTACCGGGGAAACCACGAAGGCCACGACCTCGCGGCTCCCCAGCGGAACGCGCACGACGTCACCGACGGACAGCGCGAGGTCGCCGGCGTCGTAGGTCAGCGGCAAATCGAAGCGTGACGAGCGGATTGCCGCCAGCGCGTTGACGGCGCGCGCTATCGGCGCACCGCCGCCGGAGCGCGCTGCAGCCGGGAGAGCACCGCTCGAACCGTTGCACCGGCGCACTCCACCCCGTACTCTACGTCGCCGATCGACCGCGGCAGCACGAAGCGTATCTGCCCATTTAGGCGTTTCTTATCGCTGCGCATCGCGCCGAAGACCGCACCGGCGTCGGCGCTCGTGCGCAGCGGCATGCCGAGCAGCGTCAGCAACGCCAGCACGCGCAAATGTTCGCGTTCGGTGAATCGCCCGGTACGCAGAGCCAACAGGCCCGCACCGCGCAGCCCGATGGCTACGGCGGCGCCGTGGGTAATCCGATAGGCGGACGCGCTTTCGATCGCGTGCGCGAAGGTGTGCCCTAAGTTCAGCAGTTCGCGGCGCCCCGATTCGTGCCGGTCGGCGGCAACGATGCCGGTCTTGACTTTGATCGCCGACTGAATCAGCGCCGTCCAGGGCCAGTGCGAAAACGGATGCGGCGAAAGTTCCTCGAGCGCGTCGAACAACGCTCCGCCCTGGATGATTCCCGCCTTGACGACTTCGGCCAACCCCTCGCGCAGCGAGGCAAACGGAAGCGTCTCAAGCGCCGCAACGGGGCAAAACACGGCAACCGGATCGCTGAACGTTCCCGCCAGGTTTTTTCCACGCTCCAGGTCGACGCCGGTCTTCCCGCCGATGGCGGCGTCGACCATGGCGGTGAGGGTGGTCGCGACGTGAGCGTAGGAAACACCGCGCATGTACGTCGCCGCGGCGAATCCGAAAAGGTCGCTGGCCACACCACCGCCGACGCCGATCGCCAGCGTGCGCCGATCCGCGCCGGCCGCCAGCAGTCCGTCGAGCACGCCTTCGACCGTCGCCATGCGCTTGTTGCGCTCGCCCAGCGTAAATTGGAGCACGCGGCATCCGCCCATCTCGACCGCGATCGAATTTGCGACCGCCGTCACGGCTGGATTGTCGTCGCAAAGCAGCACGACCGGCGACGCGCGCTGGGCGGCGAAGCGGGCAATCGGCACGCGCAGGTCCTCGCCCACCACGATCGGGTAGCCGAGCTCCTCGTTCACGAGCGCGACTAAAGCGCGATCTTCTTCTTGTGCAGCCATTGGACGACGTCGTCGACGACTTGCGCGGTGCTCAAATAATCTGCCTCAACCACGTAATCGGCGTGCGCGTACTGCGGCATCCGCTTTGCGTACAGCTCTTTGATTTTTGCCAGCGACGGCGAAGGGCCCAAGAGGGGACGCACCCACTTGCTGCGACGCAATCGTTCGAGCACTTGCTCGGGCGATACTTTGATAAAGATACGGTACGCCCGTTTTTTCAACGCCTTGAGACTTTCTTCGCTCGTCAACGCCCCGCCGCCAAGCGCGACCACGCCGGGCTCGTCGTCCAGTACGCGGTCCAGCGCCGCCCGCTCGTAGCGGCGAAACGCCGCTTCGCCTTCGTTGTAGAAGATATCCGAGATCGGCCCGTGCGCGCGCACGACCACGTCGTCGGTGTCGAAGAACGCGCAGCCGAGCTTGCGCGCGAGCCGCTTGCCAATCGTCGATTTCCCCGAAGCCATGAATCCGATCAGCGCCACGTGCCGCTTCATCGAGGGTCGGCCACCTCGAACAGCTCTGCGTGGGCGGCGTTGTTACGCCGCACGTTGTCGAGCGTCTCTTGCATCGAATCGCCGCCGTATTTTTCCAGCACCGGAGCGGTCAGCGCGAGGCGCACCATCGCCTCGCCGACGATGGCCGCCGCCGGAACGACGCAAACGTCGCTGCGGACGACGGTCGCCGGTGCGGCGGTGCGCTGATGGAGATTGACCGACGCGAGCGCTTTGGCCAACGTCGGGATCGGTTTGACCGAAACGCGCACGACGATCGGCTGGCCGTTGCTCATGCCGCCTTCGATGCCGCCGGCCCGGTTACTCGCGCGCACGACCGCATCGCCTTCCAGCGCGAACGTGTCGTGGGCCTGCGAACCGGGTTTGTGCGACGCTTGCGCGCCGAGGCCGATCTCGACGCTTTTGGCGGTCTGCATACCCATCAACGCGCCGGCTAGAATGCCGTCGAGGCGCTGATTGGGCTGGCGGTTGCTGCCGATTCCGACTGGGACGCCGTCGACCTGCACGACGAACTGGCCGCCAAGCGTGTCGCCGGCCGCCTTGGCCGCGTCGATCGCCGCGATCATTCGGCTCGTCGTTTCGCCGTCGGGATTGCGCACGTCGCTAGCCTCGACGTCGGCCGGACCCCAGTCGTCGAACTCGGCAGATTCGACGCTGCCGATCCGGTGTACGTAACTGCGCGTCGTGATGCCGAGCGCGCCCAAAAACTGCGCGCAAATCGCCCCGAGACAGACCCGCATCGCCGTTTCGCGCGCGCTCGCGCGCTCGAGCACGTTGCGAAGGTCGCGCTGCCGGTATTTCAGCGCGCCCGCGAAATCCGCGTGCCCGGGACGCGGGTTGGTGAGCGGCTCGCCGCCGCCGACGAGTGGATCCATCAGCGCCCGCACTTTGGGCGTGAGGTAGTCGCGGTTGCGCACGACGGCGGCGATCGGCGAGCCGAGCGTTTCGCCGCCGCGCACGCCTGCCAAGAACTCCACCTCATCGCATTCGATCTTCATGCGCGCACCGCGCCCGTAGCCGCCTTGGCGGCGAGCGAGCGTTTCATTGATGGCATCGACGTCCAACCGCAGATGGGCGGGAATGCCGTCGAGGATACCGACGAGAGCGGGGCCGTGCGACTCGCCGGCGGTCAAGTAACGGAACATGTCGGACGGGTGCCTTCGGCGTACGCCCGTCCCGCCACCCCCGGAACCTGCGTCAAACGCACTGGCTGGTTGCGGGCGCGTGCCGGCGGGTACAAGTAATGCCATGGTATCTCCGCGCACCCCGCTGCACGGCGTCCGAGTCGCTATTTTAGTGGCGGACGGCTTCGAACAGGTCGAAATGACCAAGCCTCGCGATGCGCTGCTCAAAGCCGGCGCAACCATGGCGCTCGTGTCGCCGAACAAGACGCACGTCACCGGGTGGCACGGCGACGAGAAAGGCGACCGGTTCTCCGTCGGCGTTTGTGTTGCCGAGGCCGATCCGGCCGACTTCGACGCGTTGCTGATTCCGGGCGGGGTGCGCAGTCCAGACGTGCTGCGCATCGACAATAAGGTCGTGCTCTTCGTTCACGCCCTGCAGGTGGCGAATAAACCGATTGCGGCGATTTCCCACGGCCCGTGGGTGCTGATCGAAACCGGCGCCGTCCGGGGGCGCCGCGTCACGTCGTGGCCGTCGTTGCGGAGCGACATCACCAACGCCGGCGGCAACTGGGTCGACGAACCCGCCGTCCGCGACGACCTGCTCGTCACCAGCCGGATGCCCAGCGACATCCCCCGCTTCAACAAGGCCGCCGTCGAGCTGTTTGCCCCAAGAAAAGCCGACGCGCTCGTATGACCGCGCAACCGTCGGGGTAGTTCTCGTGCGACGACGTCCTCTTCGAGCGCCGCCGCACGCCGAACGTATCCCGAGACTCGCTAGAGCGGCGACTTGCTGAAACGCAGATTAGTTCGCGGCCGCTACCGTGCCGAGCGGTTCGTCGAAATTCCCCGTAAAGACGGCAATCGGTGAGCCGCCGGCCGGGTAGCTGAAAACTTCGCCGTTGTCGTTACCCGCGTCGCCGCAATAGACAACGCCCTTGGCGATCCAGGTCTGCGCGCAGTCGCTGGAACCCGAGAACGATACGGTGCCCTTCAATATTGCCTTTGCTCCCTTGATCCTGTACTGGTACATCTTGTTGGCCAGCTGATCGAAGACGGTGAGGTAGGTACCGTCCCACTGGACGGAGCCCGGGAACTGCACGACGTTGCTGGTTGTGATGGTTTTGGGCTGGTTGCTGCCGTTCGGGAGCTCGTCGAGCTGGAAGGCAGAGCCGCTAGTGAAGCCGTCGAAGAAGAGATTTCCTTCGTTGTCGTAGCCGTCGAAGTACTCTCTGGCCAACGGCGTTTTGATGGAGGTGCCCGAGCCGGTCGCGTTCTTGTAGATGACGACGTCGCCCTCAGACGGCCCATCCAAGATTCCGACTGCAAGGTCGCCGGCCTTATTCATGGCGCAGCTCGACGGCATACTACCGTCGGAAACGGAGAGCGTCTTGACGGGCTTCTGGGGGACCTTGTACTCCGTCATCTGGTTAAAGCCCGCGATGATCCAGAAGGTTCTGTGCCCGTAGCCGTGGAGGACGTTCGTGCAGCCTTGGCCGCCGACGTCATTGATCGTACCGATCTGTTGATCGCTCTTCGGATAGTCGAAGATGCTGGCATAGGTGCCGTAAAAGTTAATGATGTACTCGAAGTACTTTCTCGTCGCCAATAAGGACGTCTTTGCAGTCAGGTCAGGAACGATCGTCGGAGTACGGGGCAGCCCGGTTAGATTCGGGCGCGCTGCCGTTACCAGCCGGCCGTTCACCGATGCCGTCCGTCCGATGTATTGGACATTGGGCGCAGCGTTTGACGGCGCGATCGCCGCGCCGCCTCCGCACGCCGAGCATATCGCGAGTGCAACCAGAGCACCGGTGTATTTCACTAAACCAGACGCATTCATTTTCGCTACCCCTTTCTGAGTAGACACGATCGCAGGTTATTTCTCGACCGAGACCGCGCCGATCGGCAGGTCGAAGCAGCCCGTAAGGTTCGTAATTGGTGAGTAGCCGGCTCGCCGACTGATTCGGAGAGCGTCTTTGTCGTACTCGTGCCGCCGACCTTGCCCTCGGCGAGCACGCAGTACCCGACTCGACGACCCAAAGACCTTCCTCCCGTTGCGGTTGAACGCGTTCGCGCATTTGCTTTCAGAATCGTGCGCGTTTGGAATGCTGCCGATCGAGCAGCCGCCGCGGATCCTTTTGCTGCACTTGCGAAAGCGTCGCTACGACGATAAGCAACGCCAAGTAAACAGGGAATTCACGCCCGTCTACTCGGAACGTACCAGCCGCTTGGTCTTGCCCCCCGACCGAGCGCATTGCCGGCGCGGACTGCGCCGCTAGGAGCGGCCTCACGATGAGTTCGACTCTTGGAAGCGCGCCACCAGCCCCGAGGGCGGTCTCAGCAGAGCCGGCAGTGTCGGAGGCTCCCGCGCCCCCCGCTCACGGCCTGCCGGCGGCCGTCGTCGCGGTGGATTTCACGCTCTATTGACTTACTTGTTCTTGCAGGCAACGAAGGAAGCACTTCGAAGTCGGGTTCGTCATCACTGCGTCAGGAGCGAGGTTTAGGATGCCAACTTTCAACGGTCGCGTGCTCGTGCCGATCGCGGGGATGCTTTTTGCTACTTCGGCGTGTGGGGGAAACACCACAGTTCCAACCGGAGCGGCGGGGAGCAATTCCGGTTCACACGTCTCGTACACCTCGCAAGTCGCTGTGCCAGGCGAGGGTGCCATCGTTCCAGGCGACTCAACCTCGATTTTGAAAAAGCTTACAAAGGACGTCGAAATCGGCTCGACGGTCGATACGACAAACGGCGACATGGGCCCGCGCGCAATCTCGGTGGTCCGATCGACCTTCGGGCTCACGAAGGGACAGCTGCTCGTTTGCAACTTCGAAAACTCGGCGGGCGCCGCCGGAAAAGGCACCACGATCGAAGTACTCAATCCGAAGCCGCACTCCACGCCGGCGACCTTTACGCAAAGCACCAAGGTAGAGGGATGCGACGGCGATTCAGTCACCGAGTCAAATCAAGTCTGGAGCACGGGGATGCTCAGCGGTTTCGTTTCGCATTTTGACCAAGCCGGTACGCTCCAGAAGAGTTACAGTTCGAACCTCGAGGTCCCATTCGCCGACGCGGATGCATTCTGCGGCTTGCCTTACGCGCCTGAGAACATCTACGTTTCGGATTCCAAGACAGGCTCGATTTTCAAGTTGACTTTCGTTGCGGTTAGTGGCGGTAAAGTGAAAATGACCCAAGTGATGACGGGTTTCGGGGTCAACAAGGGCTCCGGCTGGCGCGTCTTAGGCCCGTCCGGAATACAATACAATAGCCAAAGAACCGGGAGTCTTTGCAACGACACACTGTATGTCGTGGACGGAGTCGATAATACCATCATCGCCGTTTCGACCGCCAGCAACCTACTGACAAAGAACGAGATCGTCGTGCAGCCCGGTGGAAAGACATTCAAATGCGCTCACCCGCAAGCCACGTGCGCGAAGCTCGTCTATAGCGGCTCTCCGCTCAATGCGCCCGTGGCTTCCGCTCTTCTACCGAACGGAAATCTCATCGTTGCGAATACCAAAGGTGGAAACAAGCTTGTGGAGCTGACGGCGGCGGGAAAGGTCCTTGCCACCAAAACAATCGACACGAGCACGACTGCTCACATCTTCGGACTCGTTGCGACCGGTACGACCGATAACGACACCGTGTTGTACTATACCAATACGAAAACAAACACGCTGCAAAGACTTTCGCAATAGAGAACCACGGCGGCGTGACCTCGGATCCGCTCTGAGAGGTTAAAACGAGGACCTCCTTAGCGAGCGCTTGGCTGCTAGGCTTCTGGCGCTCGGGCTAGGGCCCGTCTAACATGCTTCCATAGGAGAGCGTGCCCTCGGCTGCAAATCGCCGTCCTCAGGATGGCGTTTTGCTCGTCTTTGCGGCACCGAACGTACGGATGCAGCGAGTTTTTGCTCGAGTTGTGGTGCCCGATCGACCGCAGCGATTTCTGCGGTGGCACCGACACGGTCGCCCAGCCGTTAAACCGGGCGATTGTCTTGTGTGGATAATGACAAACGTAAGGAGTCCGGTATGAAGGTTTGTCTTGCGAGTGTTGCTGCAATCGTCGTAATTATTCTAGGTACTTCAAGCCCGATAACCGCCGGCACGCTTCCTAATATTAGTGGAGTGTGGTACGCGAACGGAAGTCCCGCGGCACGCTGCTCCATCAGTCAGAGCGGTGCGTCGGTAACGGTGACAAACCAACAGGGAAGAACCGCCAGCGGAAGCTTCTCGGACTCGACTACGCTGGAGACCGACTGGAGCTCCTCCGGTGGGGGCCGCATCACCGGCACCATTTCGAGCGATCTACGTAGAATCAACTGGAGCAACGGGAGTTTCTGGGTTCGGGAGTCCAATTTCACGCCGAGAAACCTCTCCGTGTCGAGTGCCACCGTGACGGCCGCCCCGGCGACGCCCGAGCCTCCCGAGCGCCTGCGCATTCAGAGCTACGTCGTGAAAAACTACAATGCGGTCCCGATCCACCTTTACAAAGTATGGCTGGGCAACGCGAGCGCAAGCCAAGGACGCCGTTACGAGCAGTGCGTGTGGTTTCGGAACGTCTCGACAAAGGTGGCGACATCGGTCGATCTGTCATTCGTGGTCGAGAGGCATTCGGGCACCGTCGAGGCCGATTTTGGTGCGGTCAACCGCGGAACGTTTACGCCGCCGGTTAACATCAACGATCACTGTTGGGTCGGCCACCTATGGTCCGATCGCGTAGTGAGGCTCATGGCGCGCGAAGTCGTCACGGTGAAGCGCGTGACATTCGCCGACCAGACGTCGTGGGAACACGGAATGCCGTTCCTGCGCGGATATGAAGACAACGGGACGCGGCTGACGGAACCGACCGAACAGCACCCCGAAACGCCCAAGCCGACGCCTGAGCCGCAACGTCGTACTTTCATTTCAGCGAGTGGCGCAGAGCATCGCAACGCGGCTCCGAGGGGGGCGCGCGGCGGTTAGGAGGACGCCGGCAGCACAATCGCGGCACACGCCACATACTTCTCTATATCGGCGCTGCTTTCGTGGACGTCGACGACGTACTTGCCCTTGAGCAGGTCGCCGATGTTGATGCCCGATATGGTCGTCGTGCTGCTTCCACGAACGATATTAGTCAGAGTATATGTGGGTTATTGGGTTGAGGTTCCCGCACGTGCCAGTGTGGATATGGATGGACTGTGTACCGTTTTGGGCGCCGGCCATTGAGACGACGATCTGGACCCCGCCCGACATCTGCTCGAACGTCGCGGTGCCGGTTTCACCTGGGCGATTCTGAGCGTACAGTTTTAGCTTCGGCGTGGACGGATAGGCACCGGCCACCGCACCCGTAATAGCGGCAATCGTTGCCAAAGCGAATGCCGTGCGTAGAGCGTGCACGGTTACCTCCTCTTGAAGACCAGAAGGTTAAAGCCAGCGTGCTTCCTGGCGGGCTACCTATTTTGACGAAGTCCCGATGCAATGTCTTGTAGGGATTCTAGAGTTAGGGCTAAGGCGGACCCTAATGCGTGGATCTGCCAGTCCGGAGCTCGTAGCCGAGGCGGCTATCAGGACTTTTGCGCTGGCGAGGACCTCTTCGACGGTGGAACCCTCAACGATCGCCCGCAATTCCGCACACAAACCGATCAGGCGCCCACGCTCGCGGTGAACGTAGAGTTTAAACGTATTGCTTGAATCGATCACGGCTTTTACCGCATCACAGCGGCTGACTTTGGGCCAAGCGCTGGATTAACGCGGCTTACCTTGCAGGACTCCTTGTGCCGCATCGTCGCTCAAGGAGCGTGAACTGATCGTGTAAGCGTTCATCGCCATTGAGAACCCCTTTCCGAACTATATTTTCCCCGAGCATCAGCCTACCAGGGGCTTGAGGCGAATTCTGTACGGTTTAAGGCGAAACGCCTTAAGTCGCTCTCGTACGTAAAGGCTCGCACGACGGCTTTGAGAGCCCTCGGCGGCCAAACGTGAGCTCCAATCGGGTTGCGCGCCCGTGGCGGATACGGGGCGCGACCTAAGGCGGATTTGAGGAGCCGCTTATTCTCCGGGCGGCCCCTTGTGCGACGCAGGCTTCGACTGCGACTTCGATTGCGACGGAGGCTTCGATTGCGACTGAGGCTTCGATTGCGGCCGAGGTTTCGACTGAGGCTGCGATTGCGCTCCCGTCCTGCCATTAGGTTTCGCCCCTGGGTTCATCGCTTGATGAGAGGGAGCCGGAGGCTGATGGGCCGTATTCGGCGCGGGTTTATTCGCGGGCTCGGAAGCAGATTTCGTTACCGGCTTTGCTGCCGGCTTCGCCATGGTGTTCGTCGCGGGCGTACGATCGGTCGTTGCGACCGGTTTGAAGTTGGCGGGCCGATTCGTTGCGCTAAACGGATGTAAAACCGTCACTTCGGCCGGCTTTCCGTGATTGACGTTTGCGTACATGTTTCGATCTTGTTGGGCTTCAGTCATATGCGTGCGTTGCATCGGCGTAAGACCAACGTGGCGTTCCCGCGCCCACGCGACTTGTTGCGCATTGGGGTGCATCCGTATTCCACCAGGGCCGTTGTAGGCGTACCGATTTACATTATGTACGACGACCGTCCTGTTTACGTATACGTTTCTAACGTACTGCGGGTTGACGCGCGTCACGGCGGTGTTGTAGCGGAACTGGTTGCCGTACCATTGTCCGCCGACGTAGCCGGTGCCGTAGTAGCCGGATCCATAGTTGACGCCGCCATAGTAACCAACGTTCGAGCCCCAGTAACCTTGGTTCCAAGCGTAGTTGCTTTGTTGTGGTTGGTAGCCCCAATAGCCGGGAGTCCAAAGAAGACCTTGCTGGGGTGCGGCCATCCAGGTGCCGGGCACCCAGTAATAGCCGGATTGGCTCTGGCCCCAATACCCGGGGATCCACTGGTAGTTAGGGTTGGATACCGGCGGCTGTTGGTATTGCGGCATCAAAGGCGGGGCTGACAAGCTTATATACACCTGCGCGCTCGCTGGTGCCGGAATGGTACAAGGGAGAATAAGTGCGCCAATCGCGATGAGGAGTAATCTTGGGATTCGCATGGGCATTCCTTTGGGTAGTTTCGAGGGTTTTAGAATCGTTGTTCTCGACGGTTAGACGGGTTATGCGGTCGCAAATGGGGATACGGAGGCCGCCAATTTAACAAACGTGTTACCGACGAGAGCGGCACACGTAGGATCGCCTAAACCGAACAGCGTCTGAAGCTGGCACATTTCGAAGATCCGTGTAACCTGTCAACTGGCCGCAGCGATCCGGATGGTTCCAAGAGGATTCCGCTTGACCATGCGGTTCCGCAGTCTGATTAGCGCTCCTAAAAAGCTGGCGTCGATGAACGTCACTTCTGACAAATCTAGGAGAACTTCATCGGTCGCTTCAGTCGGCCGAAGCATGATCTCGAACTCGTCGCTCCTGGAAAAGTCTCGCCCACGAGCTTGAACGAGGCAGTCTTCGGCTCGAGGATCCCGTCTAACACGTAGAGATAGCATATGCCAGGATGCTCTTGAAGTCGGTACGCTATGGCGCCAAGAACGCGACATAGCCGCTAAATGCAACTTTGGGACTGGCAATCAGGAATCAGGAGTCGAGAAAGACGTCCCAGCGAGCAAGCCCCCGCCTTAGCCCAAGCCGACAGGCTCGTGTAACGCGACCTGCTCGCTACTTAGAGGGTGCCGACCCCGGATACAGGACGTGGGGCGTGATCAGGAAGACGATTTCGTCGCGTTCGTGCGCCGCTTGCTTATTTTGAAAGAGTCTTCCAAGGATCGGAATGTCGGCGAGTCCGGGAATTTTTGAGACCGTTTCGCTCGTCGTATCGCGCATGAGACCTCCAAGCACGATCGTCTGATCGTCTTGAACTCTTAGTGTCGAATCGATCTTGCGATTTGCGACGATTGGGTATCCGGTGGAGGTAAATCCGACGAGCTCGCTATATTCTGGATGCAATTCTGCGGTCACGCTGCCGTCGGTTCCAATCGTTGCGGTGAGGCGCAAATGCACGCCGATGTCAACGTACTGGACGTTTTGACCGCCGAATACCGACGTGCTGTAAACGATCGGATACGTTTCGCCGATCGTGAGGTCGGCTTCCTTGTTATTGACGGTCACGAGTTTGGGCGTCGCCAGTATTGCCGCTCGCCCCTTACTGACCAGTGCGTTCAGTCGAACGTTGACCGGTATGGTTCCGCTTGCGAATGAGTATGTGATAGCTCCCGGCAGCGGCTGTCCTTGTAGGTCGAGACCGCCGAACTCTAGGCCGAAGTTGCTCGCGTCGTTGACGGGCGTTACGTCGGCTACTTTGACTTCGAACATCACTTGGGGGCTCGCGCGGTCAACGTTTGCGATCAGGTCGGCGGCATTGAGCTGAACCTGGCCGGCGCCCGTAACGATGACCGCGTTAAGCTGATCGTCGGCCAAAAACGCGCCGCCGGGAACGACAACCTTGAGCTTTGCAACGACGTCGTCGGGTTTGGTGAAACGCAGCCGATAAGACCTCGTCGCGGGAGTTCCGCCCGAGGTGGGCGACGCGGAATCGAGTGCGGCCACCAGGCTCCGCGCCCTCGCGAGGGTCGCTGCGTCACCTTCTACTACGATTGTTCCGGAGGATTTGTCGGCGACGACGACCGTCCCGAGCGGCAGGGCGTCGCCGATCTCTTTGGCAACGTCCTCCGGCTGGCCATGGCGTACAGGTAGAACGACGCTGTCACCACGCCGGTTCATCGCCTCCGCAGTTCCCACGACGAATATGCCGCCCTCCCGTCGAACTCGCAGCCCGTGCGTTCCGACGATTGCTTTCAGAGCTTCATCGAACGTGACGGCATGCAGGTGAATCGTCATGCGTTCTGCCTTAATCGATCCATCGGTTACGACGTTCACACCCGATTCGGCCGAAAGCAGGGCGATGGCTTCGCTCACATCCACGTCGCGCACGTCGATTGAGAGAAGTTTCTCCGCCGCGTTGGCTCGCAATCCGAAACCGGTGAAAACCAGAATCGCCAAAATAATGGTTTGCTTCAAGGCCGTCCCTCCGGTAGACGCAGCGTCTCGCCGTCGTCGAGCACGATCGCCTTTTCGGAAATGGCCAGAACCGTCGAGTTGCCGATCGGCGTCCCGATGCCGACGATCGTCAGCTTTCCACCCATCTCCAGCAGCGCTCTCGGCTTCGAGCCGACGATCACCCCGCGCAAAACCGGTCCGGCCGCCGCCGCATTGGGGGGAAGAACGTTCGGTGCACCGGCTTCCGTTTCGGCGTCCGCCAAAGTTCGAACCGACGCAGCGACGGCGGGAACGAATGGGTCACGCAAAACCGAGACGACCGGGAAGGCCAGGTGCGTCGGCACGTAAGGAACGTCGAACCGAATTGCGGGCGCCGGACTTTCCTCGTTCGCCGGCCGTGCGGAGCCGAAGGCTCCCAGCCCAATCAGCACGGCGGCGCACGCCGCCGCTGTCCACAACGACGTCCGTGGTTGGTTAGCGCGAGGCGTCCGCAACATATCCCTTCTCCTTGACTATGGCGTTGGTGCTTTGGTAGAGCGTCGCGCGGATCGTCGCATCGACCTCGGGTAGTCCAAACGGGCCGGCGGCCCGGCTGAGCGACACCTCGCGAACTTCCAGCAAGACATTGCGTTTGGAAAGATCGGCGATCGCGCTCAAGACGGCTCGATAGGACCCGTGAAGCGAGATCCGCACGTCTTGCGATTCTGAACTGGATGCGGCGACGCGATCGGCGGGGCCGAAGCCCGCGAGGATTACGTGGAATCGATCGGTTTCGATCCGGAGTACGCGTAATGCGGCTAAGGTCGTTGCGGCTTCGTTGCGTTGGGCTGCGAGCTCCGCAACGTCGCGAGCGACGCGCCAGCTGGCTGCCCGCAGTTGGCCGGCGTCGGACGCCACCCGTTCGTTCCGATTCGCCAGATGGTAAAGATCGCGAGCGCGGGACTCGGTCGTTCGCACGCGGCGTGCGGCCGGAACCAGAAGCGTCAAATATCCGCCGACGGCGAGCGCCAGTACGATCGTCCAAGCGATTCGAACGTCGGCGTTACGGCCCGCTACGCGGATCACCGAGCATCCACGAGTTGAAACTGGAAGCCGAAGTTGGCGGATTCGCCACCCGATTGCGATACTTGCAGCGCACGGGGTCGCCCGGCGGCGCGGTCACGTGCCAGGTTTGCGAGGAGGTCTTCCACGGAAGTCAAGCCGTCGGCAAATCCCTTCACGTCGTAGGCCGGCATCGCGCCGGCTGCCATGGATGTCACCCAGGCGCGCTGCGGAAACGCGTTCCCGACGCGGGCGATCCGTCGCGCAGCGATAGATCCCGAAATTCGGATTTCGCGGAGACGGCGGTCGAGCGCGATCAGCTGATCGAGGTGTTGCCAGTGAAGCCGCGCGTGGGTCAGTGCAATGCGGCTTCGTTCGAACCGCGTTTCCGCGCGTTGTTCCAGCGCTTGGGCGGCATGCTCGCGAAACACTTCGGCGCCGTCAGCTGCCGCAAGTGCCGCGACGACCGCCGCTCCGGCCAGCGCAGCCGGGTACAAGCGGCGCGGAAGGCGCACGCGTCGCAATGAGTCGACGAAAGCGGGTGTGGGATCGTGCAGGAAGTCAAAACGAATCAAATCAGCACTTCCCCCACGCCGCGAGTGCCACTGCGAGCGTCCAATCGGGAGCTGCCGCACGGCGGACGTCTTCAGAATAAGCCGCAGTTTCCAATAGTTCGCTCGGCGCAACATCTACCGCCGTTGCGGTGGCCGCTTCGAGCAGGTCGCGCAACCCCGGCAACCGCGCCCCGTTTCCAACGAGCGCGATGCGCCGCACCCGGCAACGTTCCCGCAGCTTTACCAGCGTCGAGTTGAGTGACGCGCCGAAGGCGTGAAGCGCCGATTCGCCCGCACCCGCAGTTCCGAGCAAACGCTTGCGCTTCTCCGCGGCATTCAAATCGATCGAAAGATCGACGCCGATCGCCCTCGTGATCTGCGCCCCCCCACCGACGAGTCGCGTCGAAATGGGAGCTCCCGACGCGTAGGTATGCAACGTCGCGGCGGCATGCCCGAGGTCGAGAACGGCGTCGCAGAATGGAAACGCTCGGCGTAGAGCGTACGCCTCGTGGTCCACGCCGACGGGGCGCAGACCGGCCCGCCGAGCACAGGCGGTTCGCCCCAATAGCGAATCGTCGCGCGCAACCCCAACGACGTGAAGATCCGGTTCGTTCGTCGACCTTGCCAGACGAACGATCGATCGGATCTGTTGAGTATCCCAAAATGCAACGTAATCGGCTTCGAAGCGCGCCGCTTGACGCCGCTCCATCGTACTCATATTTGGAAAGCGGACGCCGCGCAGAACCGCCGCTTGCGCGTTCAGCGAGAGCACGCAACGCCGTTCTTTGCTGCCGAGTTCGTGACGCAGATCTTCGACGATGGCCGCCACAAGGTCGGGTTCGGCGATCGCCTCCGGGGTAACGGCATCGTCGGGAAGATCGCGGGTAGCGACTGCGGCCAACGAAAATTCGCCGGCGGCGTTGCAGTGAGCGCTAGCCAACCGGACGCGAGTCGATCCGAGATCGAGTCCGAGCGGCAATCGCCGCTGCCTGCTCGTCACCGCGCCAACACGGCGCAGGATGCGCCGATCGCGAGAAATGGGCCAAACGGCAGCGTGCTCCCGCGAGTCGCCCTGTCAAGAAGTAGGAGGCTCACCGCCACGATCCCGCCGCTTACGGCGGCACACCAAAGTGCCGCGAGTCCACCTGCCGGGCCGAGGCCGAATCCGATGAGCGCCCCGAGCTTCACGTCGGCGAGTCCGAGCGCGCGTCCGCGACTGACGACGAAGGGGAGCAAGAGTAGTCCACCTGTAGCGCAAGCTCCGAGACAGGCGCCGGCGATGCGGTCGGCAACGAAAGCCGCAGCGATCAGCAACGGAATTGCCGTGGCAAGCATCCGATCGAAGATGTACCCGGTCTGCAGGTCGCTGATTGCGCTCGCAGTCGCACAGGCGAGCACCACTAAGGCCGATGGGGTAGGCGTCCCACGGACGCTCGCCAAAACAAACAGGGTCATTCCTAGCGGTCCTGCAACGATCGCCGAGAGACGCAGAGGAAGCGTCCGGGCGCCGTAGCTCCGGGCTCGTTCGCAAGCGATCGCGCAAAAGACGGCGCACAACGCCGTCCACTCCGATACTGCCCAGCCGTTACTCATCGCGCAGGTTCCGTCCGTCGAGTGCGCGCTTGGCGACTGCAAATCGCGGGGCGAATGCGAGCGCGGTGCGCCAGAAGCCGCGAGCCAGCCGGCTCCGACCGATACTCTCGGCGGCAAAGCCGGCAAACGCGAGCGCCCGCGCGTCTCGGGTTCGCCGTCCGACGATTGCAAAGTCCAGCATCGCCCGTTCCGGCTGGCCCGTTACGCGGTACGCCATTGCGCGGTCCATACGGACCGCGTCGTCGGCTGGGTCGAGGGTCAAATAGCGGGAGGCGAGCTCGATGCCGGACCGCAGTTCTTGAAGATTCCGCAGGGTCATCGCGACGAACAGGAACCGGTCCGCAGCGACGCCGTTGCCGGAATCGAACCACAGCGCGCGACGGTAAAATGATAGCGCCGCCAACGGCCTGGAGCGGTACAGGCATTCGTCACCGCGGACCACCAAATCGGAGGCCAGTTGCGCGTGCAGTAGTACGCTCGCCCCGGCGATTGCCAAAACCGCCAGTACCAAACGGCGACGCGGTGAAGGTGCGGTCCTCATACGAGCAGCGCGTAATAGCTTGCGAGCGATAACGACAGCGCTCCGCCGATCGTAGAGATCGCCCACGCGGGAAAGTACGCGCGACCGGCGCAGGCAAGTCGGCGCGAGCCGCTCGCGACGGCGACGACTGGTGCAGCGTGTCCGAGTGCGAACGCCGTCATCAGGCCAACGGTTTCGGCAAAGCCGGCCCCGCCGTACCGTCCGACGGCAACGGCCGCGCCGAGGGGACCACAACAGGAGGACCCGAGCGTTGCGAAGGCCGACCCGGCAACGAATGCCGCTCCGATGGACGAACCGGTGCGCGCGGCTTGGGAAACCCCGCAAGCACGGTCGTGCGAGGCTGCGACGATCGTGCGAATCCCGCTGACTGTCAACCAAACCGCGAGACCGGCGTAGGCGTAGCTCGAATACGCGCCTACGTGGCCGACGGCCCCGGCAATCGAGCCCAGAGCGACGTACCCCGCGCAAAGCCCCAGCACGAAAGCGCCGATGCGTGCGAAACGCTCCCAGCCGACGTGTTCGGCGGCGAACCCCATCACTGCGGCGACTCGAGGGGCAACGCAGGGGCCGACGCTACTGGCCAAGCCGGCTCCGAACGCCGTTGCCGGCCCCCACGCTTCCGTCATGTTTTGGCGGCCGCAAAACCGCTCGACGACGAATACTCGATGTGCGTGAACTTCGTGCCCGGGGAGATGTTCTGAAGCGTTCCTGGATCGTGCGTGCCCGGGCAGACGATCGTGTAAGCGGCAGTCGCCGTATCCGGATCGGTAACGGTAAAAGTGTAGTAGGCTCCCGGACCGGCCACCGGATCGACCGGAGTTTGTTTGAGATACGGTTCCAACTCATCGTTGTCCGAGTTCACCGTGCCGCCCGACGGGTAGCGATCGTTATCGGTTTGGAACAACTCGATCGCGGTCGCTATTTCTTTTAGGTTCGATTCACACGCAGAAGTCTGAGCCTGCGCGCGCGCTCGCACGAAATTCGGGACAAGAATGCTTACGAGTATCGCGATGATCGCGACGACGATCATCATTTCTATCAGCGTAAAGCCGAGTTGCTCGGTGGACTTGGCGCCGCCGGCCGGCTTTGCGAACTTGTCGCGCTGGAACTCCATTTCGAACATTCTCACGCGCTTTAGTACCCAAGGCCGGTCGAATTTGCGACGCGCGTTCCGAGACTCCGCAGTCGAATTATCGCACCGCGGTGCAGCCTCGTAAGGTGGCGGCGAGAATATCCGAGTTCCTTCGCAAGGTCGACAACGGTGCTGCCGTCGAGATGAATGGCCCTGACGATGCGTAGTTCCAAGGGAGTAAGCTCGGTTAAAAACTTCTCTAGCGCCATTCGATCCAAAACGGCGTCGAAGGAGCGAGAGGGGTGACGCTGTTCTGCGAGCGAAACGAGTTCGAAGGACACAACGCGGCCGCTCGCCCGGTAATCTCGAACCTCGCGGCGCTGTGCGGGCGTAGCGTTGACGTAACCAGCAACGTCCTCTTCGCGAGGTTCTCTGCCGAGGAGCACCCAGAGCTTGCGCTCGGCGTCGACCCAGCGGCGCTCGAGATCTCGCACGCGGCGCGGCGCGCGGAGGATTCGCTCGCCATCGCGCACGTGATGCATGAGCTCGCCGAGAACCAATAACCATGCGTAGGCTTCAAACGGTGCGGTCTGAGCCGCATCGTAGCGGTCCACCGCTTTGATCAGTCCGATCGCACCGACTTGCTCCAAATCGGCGGCGTCCAAACCAGGCCTGAGGAAGCGGCGTGCCGCGCGGCGGCAGAGGTAGCGATACTCTTCGACCACGGCGTCGCGATCCGTGCGACGACCGTACCGAGTCCAGAGTTCCAAGTGCGAAGGCGTAATTGTCATCGTATGTTTCCGATCATTGAGTAGAGTGGGATGATGATTGATGCAACGATCGTCCCTATGGCAGCGCCAAGGGCACAAATAAGGATTGGTTCGATAGCGCTAGTGAGTGAGGCAAGCGCCGTTTCAACGTCGAGCTCGTAGTATTGCGCCAGGCGGAGCAGCATCGCGTCGATGCTTCCGCCTTCTTCTCCGGCTCGGAGCAGTTGGAGAAACGTCACGTCGAACAACCGGCTGGCCTCGAACGCCGACTCGAGCGTTTCGCCCCGCCGCAACGCTTCGTTCGAGGCGAGCAGCCCGTTGCGGTGCACTGGCCCATCCACAACACCGGCCGCCGCGTCGAGGGCGTTGACGATATCTACCCCGGCGCTCAGCAGCGATCCGAGCGTCCGGGCAAAGCGCGCGACGATCGTCTTTGCAACGACGCCCCCGAGGAGAGGAACCCGCAGTCTCAGGCGGTCGACGGCTGCCGCCCAGGGGGCCCGCGAGGATTTGAAGCGCCGAGCCGCCACGACGATTGTGAGGGCGAGTGCCGCGAGCAGCGACCATGGGAGCGGTTCTCCGAGCCGTCTTCCGATCGCCATGAGAATGCGCGTTACGACCGGGACGGCGACGTGCATCGACTCAAACATCGCGGAAAATGCGGGCATCGTGTTGGCGAGTAGAAATAGGACCAGCGCGGATGCCGCCAGGGCGACGGCGACCGGGTAAGTCATTGCCGCCCCTACTCGTTTGCGAAGGCTCCGGTCTCGGTCTTCGAGGTCCGCCAACACGCGCAGCGCGTCGTCGAGGGAGCCGCCCGCTTCGCCGGCTTTGACGATAGCCACCGCAACCTGCGAAAATTCGCGCGGATGCAGTTCCAGCGCCTTCGAGAACGCAGTTCCGCCCTCCACCTCCGCCGCGAGCGACCGCAGCGTCTCGCCGAAGGGGCCGTCGCTGCGCCGGATGAGCGTCTCGAGTGCGGCGCGAACGGGTATTCCGGCACCGATCAACGTCGCAAAGGAACGGAAAAACGCCGAGCGCGCGGCCGTCGAGAATCGCAGCGTCAAGGCAAGAGAATTCCAGGCGCCTCGAATTGTCGCGTTCGTTTCAAGGGAGGTAACGAATACCGAACGCCCGCGCAGGTGACGCGCGGCTGCGTTGCGTGAGGTCGCCTCGATCGAACCTCGAATGCGTCGCCCGTCGAAAGCGCGTCCCGCATAGTAGAAGAGCACGCTAGGCTCCTAGGCCCGTAGGGCCGGCGGCGACGCCGAGTCGATGCGCTTCGTGCGCGTCAATGTCTCGATTGCGCAGAAGTTCGGTCAAGTGTTGTTCGAGCGTCTGCATTCCGTACCGTTTGCCCGTCGCCATCGCGTTCTTGAGTTGATGGTTTTTAGATTCTCGAATGAGATTACGCACTGCGTCGGTCCCAAACAGCAGTTCGACGACGGCGCGACGTCCATTTCCGCCGTTTCGACGCACGAGATGCTGACAGGCGACGGCCACGAGCACCCGTGCGACCTGCGCGCGGACTTGATCGTGGAGGGTGCCGGAGAATGCATCGACGATCCGGTCGACCGTCTGCGCGGCGTCGCCGGCATGCACGGTCGTCAGGACGAGATGACCGGTTTCCGCCGCCGCCAACGCTTCCGACATGCTTTCGGCGTCGCGCATTTCGCCGACGACGATCACATCGGGATCTGCGCGAAGGACACCGCGCAAGGCCGCCCCGAGGTTTGGTGCGTCGCGCCCGATTTCGCGCTGGCTAATTAGCGAGCGCCGGCTTTGGTGCCGATATTCGATTGGATCCTCAATCGTGACAATTCGCCGAGCGGATCGTTCGTTGATCCGATCGACGAGCCCGGCCAAGGTCGTCGACTTGCCGCTGCCGGTCGGCCCGGCAAGCACGATCATTCCACGCTCGCACTCCGGCAACGAGTTCATCGGCTCGGGCAACCGCAGCGACTCGAGTGTCGGGACGCTGCTGTTGAGGAGTCTGACCGCCAGCGTCAGTCCGTCAGCGCACTCATACGAATGGATTCGCAGCGTGCCGAATTCCGGATCCTCGAAGGCGACCGTTAGTTCGCCCTTGGTCCTGAGGGTTGCCATCTCGGGTTCGCCCAGCCGGCTCGCGGCGATCTCTTGAACATCGAAGGAGGTCAGCGCATCCTCGGAAGTCCGCACCAAGATTCCGTCGACCCGCAGAATCGGCGGCATTCCGCAAGACAGATGGACGTCCGACGCGTTGCGCGAGCGCGCCGCTTCAAGCGCATCGGAAAACCGGAGGGACGCGGTCACTATGCCGCTCACGCCGCCTCTAGGTTCAACGCTCGCGACGTTTCGTCGATGCTCGATTCTCCCCGGAGAATCAACTGCCCGGCGGCCCGCGTCATCGGTTCGAAACCGCCTTGAAAGGCGACCTGACGCACTTGCGCGGGTGACTGCTCGGTTTCTACGGCGTGCCGGAGATCTGCGGTCATGGCGAGCATTTCGAACACGCCGTGCCGGCCACGGTAGCCCGTGCCGGCGCACCGCTCGCAGCCGACCGCTTCGGCGGCGATGGCGTCGTACGCCACCCCGAAGCGTTCCCCGGCATGACCCGCGCGAGCCGGTCGCTTACACGCGGCGCAGAGACGCCGCAGGAGGCGCTGCGACACGATCGCGTTCACGACCGCGCCAATTCGACGGGAAGACATTCCCAAGTCGGCCAAACGCTCGATTGCGGCGAGTGCGCCGCGGCTGTGCAGGGTCGTAAGCACCAGCTGGCCGGAGAGGGCGGCCGACGCGGCCACCGCAGCCGTTTCTGCGTCGCGCATCTCACCGACCGAGATCGTATTGGGATCCTGGCGCAAGAGCGAGCGCAGTCCGCTGGCAAAGGTAAGTCCCGCGCGAACGTTTACTTGCACCTGGGCGATACCGTCTACGCGAATTTCGACCGGGTCTTCGATGCTGCAAACTTGCTGGGCCGTGACGTTGCGTTCCGAGATCGCGGCGTAGAGGGTCGTCGTCTTTCCGCTTCCGGTGGGACCGCAAATGACGACGAGCCCGGCGGCAGCCTGGGCCGCCCGGCGGAATCGTGCGGTCATGTTCGGCGGCATTCCCAGCGCCTCTAAGGTCGGAACGCTCGCACGTGCGTCGAGGAGCCGGATTGCCAGCTTCTCGCCATCGATCGTTGGAATCGAGGAAACGCGCGCGTCGATCGGTCCACCGGGCCGCTGGATGGCGTACCGGCCGTCCTGCGGCATGCGCCGGTCGGCGATGTCCATCCCGGCGAGGAGTTTGATTCGCGAAAGCACGCGCGGCAGCAACCGCGCCGAAATGCGCCGCGATTCGCGCAGAAATCCATCGACGCGTTCGCGGACTCGGCCGCCATCGGACCAAGGCTCGATGTGTACGTCCGACGCGCCGCTGTGAATCGCCGACGCGAAGATATCGTCGACAGCCCGAATAGCCGGTTCGTCGTCGAACGCTGCAGCGCCGACATCGCCGTACAAAAGAGTCACACCCCAACCTCTTCCTTGACGGAAGAACTTACGAACGCCAAAACGGTCTCGGCGCTTCGCTAGAAGATGGTTATATCACAATCCGGCGGGTGACGAAATATCTTCTAGACCGATGGTGGTCTTAATGTTCCAGCGCTGCAAAAGCGGGGCACTTGCGTGCGCGCGGGTTTGCCCAGGGTGCGGCCGAACGGCTAGCGGCGGGTCGCGATAGACGGCCACGTCGCCGCCTCGATTTCGCGGCGCATCTGCACCCAGCCGCGAAAGTTCGCGTGAAACTCGGCATCGGGAGCGGGCGTCGCGACGTGCTCGAACGGACTCAGGTGGCGGTCGCTCTTCAACCGATCGTGCAGGTCGAAGTCCTTTTCGATCTCGCGTTTGCCTTCGTGGGTCAAATACGAGACGCGCGCGCAGCGGGCGGCCGAAATCTTCTTCTGCAAGTCGACCGCGAGCGTTCGCTCGTCGTCCTGTACGAGCGGCAAATGCCACTGCTCGTATGCCACCTCGCGCGGCACGCTCGCGGTCAGCGCGTCGCGCATCCGCACTGCCGCCGCTCGAATTTCGGGCTGCGCTGCGGCCGAGCACCGCAGCGCGAAGAAGTTCTCCCATTCGCTGGCCGTCACGATCACGGTGTGCCAGAGAAACGGTTCGAGAACGCGGTTCAGCTCCTGCTTGTGGACTTTCAGTTCGAGCAGCCGGCGTGCGTGCGCCACCGCGGCGTCGCGCGCGCTCAACCAGATTCGCTTAGCCTCCGCTTCTTCGTCTGCCGTCAGCACGTCGCTGGCCGACATGCCGGCCTTGTTGCGGCCCCATTCCAACGGCAGAACCGGGTCGTTCTCGACGCGGTCGAGCAGCTTGGCCGTCGGCACGGCCCGCGAGCTGGCTGAATTTCTAGAGAACACGCGATGCGTATTGAACTCGGAAAGGACGAAGCGGGGGAAGGTCACCTCGAGCGTGGTGAGCCTAACCCCCGCCGGACTGACCGAATCGAGGAGGACGCGGGCCGAATACCCCACGATCGCCGGCGATTAGCCTCGGTAACGAAGGAACGCGGGCACTTCGATGTCGTCCATGTTGACCGGCGAAACGGTATCGAGCTTGGCGCCCTTGTCGAACGCGTAACCGCTCTGGGCGTCGCGGTAGCTGCGCGGCGCGCCGAACCCGGCCGCCAGCACGGTGACGCGGACTTTGCCGTTCATGGCGGGATCCACCGATGCGCCGAAGATGATTTGCGCCTCGGGGTCGACCGCGCGGCTGATCATCTCGGCCGCTTCGTTGACCTCGTACATCGCCATGTCCGGACCGCCGGTGATGTTGAAGATCACGCCGCGCGCGCCCTCGATGGTCGTCTCGAGCAACGGCGAAGCGATGGCCTTTTGCGCGGCGTCGGCAGCGCGGTGTTCTCCCGAACCTTCGCCAATGCCCATCATTGCGGAGCCCGCGTCGGTCATGATCGTCTTGACGTCGGCGAAGTCGAGGTTGATCAGGCCGGGCTGGGTGATGAGGTCGCTGATCCCTTGAATCCCCTGGCGCAGCACGTCGTCGGCGTAGGCGAAGGCTTCGTTGAGCGGCGTCTTCTTTTCGATGACTTGGAGGATGCGCTCGTTTGGAATCGTGATCAGCGTATCGACCTTGGCTTCCAACTCGGCGATGCCGTTTTCGGCCACCTGCATGCGCTTCTTGCCTTCGAACGCGAACGGTTTGGTGACGACCGCGATCGTCAATGCGCCGGAGTCGCGCGCAATTTCGGCGATCACCGGCGCCGCGCCGGTTCCGGTTCCGCCGCCCATGCCGGCGGTCAGAAAAACGAGGTCGGCACCTTCGAGAATCAGCGCGAGATCCTCGCGCGACTCTTCGGCGGCCTCGCGGCCGAGCGTCGGATTCGCACCCGCTCCCAACCCGCGCGTCTGGCCGCCGCCGATATGGACGGTGTTTTCGGTCGCCGAACTGCGCAGCGCCTGGACGTCGGAGTTCACCGAGAAGAAATCCACGCCGGCCAGTCCGACCCGGACCATGCGGTTGACGGCGTTGCAGCCGCCTCCTCCGATGCCGATCACTTTGATCGTCGCGGCGTGTTCGGATTCGCGAGCGGAGCGTCGTGCTTCAGGCATTTTTCGTTTCGGTTCCTCCGTGGTAAAGAGCGTGGCTTGCGGGGCGGCTGCGGGAGCCTCTTCGGGTGCCGGCGGCGGAGACGGCGAAACTTCCGGCGGCGAGATTTCCGGCGCTGCAGAAAACAAGACCTCGCCGGTTTGCTCGGCGATTGGTTCGGCGTCGAGCGGGTCGGACGCCGCGAGCTCGGCGGCCTCAGCGAGCGTTTCCGCCGGCGGGTCCGACGGTACGACGCGCTTACGGGGTTTGCGTGGTTTCAATTCCATAGATCTGATAACCATTTCTGCGCGCGATGCACGAGCGATCCGCCGCGCCGCCGTCCCATATCTGCGGCATCGCGTTCGTCGCTCGCGCCGAATCGCACGAGCCCGATCGCCGTCGCGTACTGGGGAAGCGCCAACGCGTCGGTCAAACCTCCAATCGTACTCGGCGTGCCGATGCGCACCGGCAATCCGAAAACGTCTTCGGCTAGGGATTCGATATTCGGCAGCAAGGCACCGCCGCCCGTCAGTACGACTTCGCCGAGGACCAGATCTCGGGGAACGTTTTCGACGATCTTCTGCTTGGCCATGCGCAGCGTTTCGAGAACGCGCGGCACGACGATCTGACGAACCTGCTCGGTCGTGTGTTCCTTGGTCGCGCGCCCGTCAAGGGTGCGCACGCCGAATTTTTCGTCGCCGCCCGCGTCGCGTACGGCGGCGCCGAAGCGCTTTTTGACCTCCTCGGCCTCCGACAGCGTCGTCTTCAATCCCAAGGAGATGTCGTTGGTGAGGATGTTGCCGCCGACGGGAATCGTGGCCGTGTAAATCGCCCCGCCAAGCGAGTAGACGGCTATGTCGGTCGTGCCCCCGCCGATATCGAGCATGACGACGCCTACTTGTTTTTCCTCTGGAGCAAGCGTTGCGGCGGAGCTGGCGAGCGGCTCGAACACGAGGCCGGCGGCCTCTAGCCCGGCACGATGAACGCACTTGAGGACGTTGGTGATGAAGCTCGTGCCGCCGGTGACGATGTGCGTATCGACTTCCAGGCGTCCGCCCGCCATGCCGATCGGGTCATCCACGCCCTCTTGCCCGTCGACCGTGAAGAAACGCGGCAGGGCGTGGATGATTTGGCGGTCGCTGGGCAGGTTGATGATCTTGCTGGCGTCGATCACGCGGCGCACGTCGGTATGGGAAACCTCGCGATCGTCGCCGGAGACGGCCACGACGGCACGGTTGTTCGTGCTGCGAATATGGTCGCCGGTAATTCCCACGAAGACGTCGACGATGTGGATGCCGGCCATGCGCTCGGCCTTCTCGGTGGCGGCCTCGATCGATTTGATCGTCTCTTCGAGGTCGACGACGACCCCTTTACGCATTCCCAGCGAGGGCGCCTCACCGACGCCGAGGATCTCGAGGCCGTTGGGACCGTCGGCGGCGACGACCGCGCACGTCTTGGTCGTCCCGATATCGAGCCCGCAAACGGTCTCGTGCTTCATCCGCTGATCACCGATCCTCCGCAAGGGGCGCTAACCACGACATATTGTGGCCGTCTCCCATAAACCCTACAAGGGATGGGCCACGTCGAGGACGATTCGCTGGGGTTGGCGAGCCCCACCGCAACTCCTTGGGGACAAACCTGCGAACAGCTTGCGAACAACGTGGGGGCAGCTGTGGATGAGCCGGTTCCGGGCGGCGGGCCGCAGGGACGGCCGATGCCGGCGGAGCATGAAGGCGAATCGCCGAGCGCAACCGGCATCGGGTGAGGGTTGCAGCGCGACGTTTCACGCTCTACTTAGACGCACATTTTAGAATCTTTTTATCCGCGACCGATCTCTTTTTTCCGCACCAAGCCATGTGGAGCATCCATTGGTGTTATCGCTGAACCGTAAAATCTCACCCCTCGCGCTGGCCTTAGCCCTTACGTCGGTGGCGCCGGCTTTTGCCGCGGCCGCCGTGGTCGATGCCTCGCAGATCCCCGACGGCACGTACACGGTAAAAGTCGAGAAGGTCATCGACGCCAAACACGTCCTCGTACAACTCGATAACGGAAACGAAACGACCTTGGGAGCCGGACGCGACACGGTCGACTTCTCCAAGATCCAGCAGAACGACCAGATTAAGCTCTCGCTCATCAAGGGCACCGTGATGGTCTACGCCGACCTCACCAGCCACTAACCGACAACTCCGTTACTTAAAGACGATTACCGGGGTGCGCGGTGCGCGCAAGTCGACCGCGGCGACGCGGCGCTGTTTGCGCACGACTTGCGCGAGGATTGGGTCTACCAGCGAAAGCTTCTTATAGAGATCCGCGTCGTCCCCGAGTAGGATCCGAACCCCTCCGCGCACCGTCGCGACCAGTCCGTCGTAACGGTCGTATTCGAGTTTCAACGGGACGACGTGGGCGGCGATCATCGCCTCGTAGTCGTCGCGCATGCCGATGGCCTTTGGATCGGTGAGAAAGCGGCCGGCTTGGAGCGCAACGTCCGGCTGCGCGAGTTCGAACCGGGGAAGCGCTTCGTCACCCGCCGGCACCTGCAGGACCCGCAGATCGCGATCGACCAGCGCCGTTTGCGCCCCGTCGTCGACCACGGCAAAGGGCGTGCGCTCCCGGACGGCGATGACGATTGTGGAGGGCGGTACGCGATACACCGTCGCGCCCGAGACGTATGGGATTGCTCTTATCCTCGAGGCGATCGCTCCGGTGTTTTGAAGCCACATGTTCACGTTGCCGGCGATCGCGGCGTGCGACAGGATTTCGGAGCGCTTCACGACCGCGTTGCCGGTAACCTCAACGTATTCCGGCCGAAAGCCGGACCAACTCGCCAGAAACGCGCCGACGCCCAAAGAGGCGACGGCCGCGATCGCGATCGTCAACCAAAACGGGCGCATCCGCGCCGCGGCCGAGGCTTTTCGGCGGCGCGCCGCCGGACCGCCCGGTTTCACGCGAGGACGAACCGTTCAAGCGCTTCGGCCACGCCGTCGTTGGCAACGTCGCTTACGACCGCGTCTGCGAGCGCGCGCAGTTCGGGCGGGGCCGATCCCATGGCCACCGCGATGCCGGCCGAGCGCAAGAGCGGCGCGTCGTTCCACGAATCGCCGATCGCCATCACGGCGTCCGGAGTCACGCCCAGCCGGGCGGCGACGAACTTCAAGGCGCCGCCCTTGTCGACCGACGGGTCGAGGATTTCCACGAACTCCGGGAGGCTGCGCGTCACGTAGGCGCGGCCTGCCAGCCGTTGCGTCAGCATTTCGGCGTACCGCTGCGCGTCGGGCGGGTCCGCAACGATCACCGCCTTGGTTGCGGGGCTCAGCGCAAACGCTTCGCGCAGCGACGGGACGACGACCGGCTCGGCCTTGGCCAACGACGCGTACAAGTCCGAGAAGCGGTTGCGCGCTTGGGCGTAGTACTCGTCGTTGCGATAGAGTTGGAGGTGCAGTCCTTGCGCCGAGGCGATCGAGATCAGCTCGAGCACGACCGCGTTGTCGAGGGCCGTATGTTGCAGAACGTCGTCGGTCACCGGATCGACGATCGCCGCGCCCTGATAACAGACGACGGGCGTGTCGAATCCCAGGTCGCGTGCGTACGAAATGCTCGCGCGGTACATTCTTCCGGTGACCAGACAGCCGGCGACGCCCGCATCCTGCATGCGTTGGATCGCCGCGCGGACGCGCGCGGAAATCGTCAGGTCGCGCCCGATCAGCGTCCCGTCCAGATCGAACGCCACGAGCTTGGGGACGGCGCTCAAACTCCGCGTCTCATGCGTGCGGTTTGGGCGTGCTGGGGCAATCCTTCCAACTCTGCGAGATCCGCGATAGCCTGGGCGTCGTTGGCGATCCGTTCGTCGCTGTTCTCGAGCACGCTAAAGGAACGCTCGAAATCGGCGAGCGACAATCCCGATGAAAACCGGGCCGTTCCCGACGTCGGAAGCACGTGATTGATGCCGGCGAGATAGTCTCCGCTGGCCAGCGGCGTCGCGTCGCCGACGAAGATCGCGCCCGCGCGCGTGATGTGCGGCAGGTACGCAGACGCGTCGCGGACTTGCAGGCAAAGCGCGGCCGGTGCGAACCCGTCGATCACGTCGAAGATCTCCTGGCGTGACGCGGCATGGACGAGCAGGCCATCGCGTTCGATGGCGTCGCTGATCATCTGACCCCGGTCGAGCGTTTTGACGTCGAGCGTATCGAGCAGTTGCGCGACGGCTTCGAGAAGCGGACGCGACTCCGACACGACCGCCAGGCGCCCGGCGCCGGCATGCTCGGCCTGGGCCAGCAGTTCCCCGGCCACGTACTCGCTGTTGGCGCCGTCGTCGGCGACGACCAGCACTTCGGAAGGGCCGGCGAGCGCATCGATCCCGCAGATGCCGAACACCTGCCGCTTGGCTTCGGTCGTCCAGACGCCCCCCGGGCCGACGATCTTCTCGACGCGCGGCAGCGTCCCGGTCCCGAAGGCGGCGGCGCCTATGGCCTGCACGCCGCCGACCGCGTACAGTTCGTTGAACGTCGCACAGACTGCACGCGAAGAGCAGCGCCGGATGCGGACCGCCGCGGCGCGGGGGCGTGAGCACGATCACGCGCGTTACGCCGGCAATCTTCGCCGGCAAGACGCCCATCAGCAGCGACGACGGGAGGGCGGCCGCTCCCCCCGGGACGTACGCCGCGATCGAGCCGAGCGGCCGGCGATGCAGGCCGTAGCGGGAGCCGTCTTCGGCGGCAAATGCAAGGTCAGCTTGGCGCTGACGCTCGTGAAAGCGGGTGACGCGTTCCTTCGCAAGCGCGAATGCCGTCGCCACGTCGGGCGAAACGAGGTCGCGGGCCCGTTCGCGCATCGGAAGGGCGACGCGCAGATTCGCGAGGTCGAAGCCGGGATCGTCGAACCGGCGCGCATACTCGACTACCGCCGCGTCGCCGCGTGCGCGAACGTCCGCCAGAATCTCCCCAACCGTTGCAACGACGCTCTTGGCGGCCGACCATCCGGTGCGGAAGATTCGAGCCACCGCTTCGCGGTCGCTCGCGGAAACGATGTTCATGCGGTGGCGTCCTCGGGCACGCCTTCGCGCACGCCCGCGGAACCAAAGATCCGCTCGAGCTCGCCGCGCACGCGCGCGTCGTCGGCGATCGTGCGAGCCGCCCGCTGCACGCGCCCGCTCGCATGCATGACCACCGGCACCTCGCCGGGCCATTCGTCGATCAGCGCCGCCAGGCGGTCGATCTGATCGCGCTGGTGTACGTCGACGTGCCATCCCCGCGCCCGGGGGGCGACGGAGGCGCGCAGCGGGGCGACGAACGTCGAAACCTCGCTCGCAGCGACGGAAATTTCGAGGGGAGACTCCTCTCCCGGAGCGGTACCGCGCCGTTCGCGAAAACGCAGGCGGCCTCTGACCACGACGATCGCGTCGACTTTGAACAACTCGTGAACTTGCGCGTACAGCTTCGAAAAAACGATCGCCTCGCAAACGCCGCTCGTATCTTCGATCTGCGCGATCAGCAGCTGCTGTCCCGATTTCGTCAGCGTGCGGCGCACGCCGGTCACGATTCCGGCGATCATCACCGGCGCATCGTCTTGAAGCGCGTTGAGATCCTTGACGAGCGTCGCGCCCTGGCGCACGAGCAGGCGTTGGACGTCGGCGAGCGGATGTCCCGAAACAAAAATTCCGAGCGTCTCCTTCTCCCACGCGAGCAACTCGCGATTGCTCGGCGGAGCAACCGCCGGCAGTTTGGGCGCCATCGTCGTCGCCGCGGCATCGGCTTCGCCGAAGAGGGAAACCTGTCCGCGCTCGCTGTCACGCGCGGCTCGGGCCGCAATTTCGAGGGCGGCGTCTAGGGCTGCGAGGGTCTGGGCACGATGGCCCGGTAAATCGTCGAGTGCGCCGCACTTGATGAGCGCCTCGAAAACGCGACGGTTCACCTGCTTGGGGTCGACGCGCCGGACCAAGTCGAAAAGGTCGGTAAAGCGTCCCGCGCTCTCGCGCGAGTCGATAATGCTGCGCACCGCCCCCTCGCCTACACCTTTCACCGCCGCCAACCCAAACCGGATGCGATCGCCGACGACGGCAAAATTCACCAGCGACTCGTTGACGTCCGGCGGCAGCACGACGATGCCGAGTTTCTTCGCTTCGTCGATGTACTCGACCAGTTTATCCGTCTTGTCCTTGACCGACGTCATGAGCGCGGATAGATACTGGAGCGGATTGTTGGCTTTGAGAAAGGCCGTCTGATAGGCGATCCAACCGTACGCGGCGGCGTGCGACTTATTGAAACCGTACCCGGCAAACGGCTCGATGAACTTGAAGATTTCTTCGGCCAGCCGTTCGTCGAGACCGGAATGCTCGACCGCTCCTTCCACGAACTTTTTGCGGTAGATGGGAACCTTGTCTTTCTGCTTTTTGCCCATGACCTTGCGCAGTTCGTCGGCCTCGCCCATAGTAAAGCCCGCGACGTCGCGCGCGATCTGCATCACTTGCTCTTGGTAACAAGCGATCCCGTAGGTTTCCGCGAGGATCGGCTCCAACTTGGCGTGCAGGTAGTTGGGCTTGCGCCGGCCGTTTTTAATCGCGATGAAATCGGGGATCCAGTCCATCGGACCCGGCCGATAGAGCGCGACCAAGGCGATGATGTCCTCGAAGCGCGACGGCTTGAGCTCGGTGCAGACGCGCTTCATCCCATCGGACTCGAGTTGGAAGACGCCCATCGTCTCGCCGCGGCCGAGCATTTCGTAGGTGGCGGCGTCGTCGATGGGAAGGTTGGCGAGGTCGAACTGCGGGTTGACCGTCCGGCGTATTTCCTTGACCGCGTTGTCCATCACGGTCAGGTTACGCAGGCCCAAGAAGTCCATCTTGAGCAGGCCGATTCGCTCGACCCATTCCATGTCGTACTGGGTGTTCACGCCGCCGTCGCTGAAACGCACGAGCGGCGCGTAGTCGATCAGGGGTCCGGCCGAGATCACGACCCCGGCCGCATGGGTCCCGGCGTTGCGCGCCAAGCCTTCGATCTCTTTAGCGGTATCGAGGAGCTTGCGAATCTCGGGCCGGGTTGCGTACAGGGTCTTGATCTCCGGTAAGCGCTCGATTGCATCGGAGATCGTCAGTCCACCCGGACCCGATGGAATCAGCTTCGCGACGCGGTCGACGTCCGGCAAAGGGACGCCCAGCGCGCGTCCCGCATCGCGGATGGCGGCGCGCGCCGCCATGGTGCCGAAGGTCACGATTTGCGCGACCCGGTCCTTCCCGTATTTTTCGGTGACGTATTCGATCACTTCGTCGCGCCGGTCGACGCAGAAGTCCGTATCGATGTCGGGCATCGAAATCCGGTCGGGATTCAAGAAACGTTCGAAGAACAAGTTGAAGCGTAACGGATCCAGATCGGTGATCTTCAGACAGTAGGCGACCACCGAACCGACCGCCGAGCCGCGCCCCGGACCCACCGGAATGTCGTGGTCGCGAGCGTATTTCACGAAATCCCACACGATCAAAAAATACGAAGAGAAGCCCATCTTCGTAATCACGCCGATTTCGTATTCGAACCGTTCGCGTACCGACGGATCGTCGCGTAAGCGGTCGTCGCCGTAGCGTTGCCGCAACCCCGCTTCGCAGATCTCGCGTAGAAATTCGTCATCGCTGCGTTCGCGGCCCGGAAGCTGCGGCACCGGGTACTCCGGAAGGTGGAAAATCTTCTCGGGAATCCGCAGGTCGATCCGATTGGCAATCTTGACGGTGTTTTCGCAGGCCTCGGGGAGGTCGTGCCAGAGCGCGTACATCTCGTCGGGCGATTTTACGTAAAAGGCATCGGAGTAAAACTTCATCCGGCTCGTATCCGACACGGTCTTCCCCGTACCGATGCAGAGGAGAACGTCGTGCGCCGGCGCGTCCTTTTGGTCGAGGTAATGCGAATCGTTGGTCGCGACCAGCGGGACGCCGAGCTCGCGCGCGATCCGGACGAGGCCGGTATTGATCGCGTCCTCCTCGGGCATGCCGTGCCGCATGACTTCCAAGTAGAACCGGTCGCCGAAGATTTCGACGTAGGTCTTGGCATTTTTCAGCGCGGTGGCGTAGTCGTTCTTGAGCAACGGCGCGGCCACCAGACCCGACATGCAGCCCGACAGGACGATCAGACCGTCGTGGTGGCGCGCTAGCAAGTCGAGGTCGATTCGGGGCTTGTAGTAGTAGCCTTCGAGAAAGCCTTTGGAGACCAGCGCGGTGAGGTTCCGATAGCCGATCAGGTCGCCCGCCAACAGCGTGACGTGCGCTTCCTCCCGGACCGTCCGGTCAAACCGCCCCCGGGGAGCCAGGTAGGCTTCGCACCCGACGATCGGGGTAACGCTTACGTCGCGGGCGGCATAGTAAAACTCCATCGCGCCGTACATCACGCCGTGGTCGGTCAAAGCGACGCCCGGGGCGCCGTCATCGGCCGCCCGGCGGCATAGCCGGTCGACTCGGCAGGCTCCGTCCAGGAGCGAATACTCCGAGTGCACGTGGAGGTGGACGAATTGATTCAAGCGGGTTCCCTATGATGCCGGCGTTGGAAAGGTTTTCGGTCCGCGGCGGGCGCTCCCCCGGGGCCCGATCCGGTCTCCGCCAGTTCTTCCGCACCCTGCTAAAGTCATGGGGTCCGCTCCCCGCCGGCAATAGTATAAGGTAGCAGAGTTGCGAGGTCTTCCAAGAAGGGTCAGAATTGATACAACACGACGTGGTCGTGATCGGCGGCGGGCTGGCAGGGATGCGCGCGGCGGTCGAGGCGGCCGAAGGCGGGGCGGACGTCGCGATCGTCTCCAAGATGCATCCGGTGCGCAGTCACTCGGGCGCCGCCCAGGGCGGCATCAACGCCGCGCTCGGAAACCGCGAAGAGGACTCCACCCAGGCGCATACGTTCGACACCGTCAAGGGTTCGGATTACCTCGCCGATCAGGACGCGGTCGCGGCGATGTGCGATGACGCGCCCAAACAGATCATTTGGCTGGAACACCGCGGCTGCATCTTTTCGCGCCTGCCCGACGGCCGGCTCGCTCAGCGCCCGTTCGGCGGCGCCGGCACGCCCCGCACGTGCTATTCGGCCGACGTTACCGGTTTGGTGATCCTGCATACGCTCTGGGAGCAGCTCGAGCGTTTTGGCGTCAAGGTGTACGAGGAGTATTTCTGCACGGCACTGGCCGTCGAAGACGGCGTCGGATCGGGCGTGGTCGCCTACAACATGCGCAACGGCGACCTGGAACTAATCGCCGCGAAGGCAACGATCTTTGCGACCGGCGGTGCCGGGCGAATGTACCTGAAGACGACCAACGGCTACGCTTCCACGGCCGACGGCATGGGAATTGCGTACAAGGCGGGCTTACCGCTGATGGACATGGAGTTCATGCAGTTCCATCCCACCACGCTGAAAGAAAACGGCGTCCTGATGACCGAGGGCGCGCGCGGCGAGGGCGCTTATCTGCTCAACGCCGAGGGCGAACGCTTCATGTTCAAGTACGCCCCGAACAAGGGCGAGTTGGCCTCGCGCGACGTCGTGTCGCGCGCGGAGTGGACGGAGATCCTCGAAGGCCGCGGCGTCGACGGCTGCGTGCTGCTGGACATGCGCCATCTCGGCCGCGAAAAGATTCTCGAGCGCCTCCCTCAAATTCGCGAGCTGGCGCTCGACGCGACCGGGAAAGATGCCGTCAACGAACCGATTCCGATCCTGCCGGGCGCGCACTACACGATGGGCGGCATCGAAACCGACAAGTGGGGAGCGACTCGCCTCCCCGGCGTGTACGCTGCCGGCGAGTGTGCCAGCGTGAGCGTCCACGGTGCCAACCGCCTCGGCGGGAACTCGCTGCTCGAAACGATCGTATTCGGTGCGCGGTCGGCCGCGCACGCGCTGGGCTATATCAAGGAAACCGGTGCGGTCAAACCTTCGGAGAAAACGCTGCAGCACGAACGCGATCGCCTGGCCGGTTTGCTCTCGCGCACGAGCGGAACGCGCGCACCCGCAGATACGGCGCGCGATGAACGAGACGATGAGCGCCAACACGTTCATCTTCCGGGAAGAAAAGGGCCTGGCCAAGGCGGTCGAGGATCTCGCCGGGCTTCGGCGCGAGTTCGATGCGGGCGTGTTCGTGATGGACAAGTCCAAGACGTTCAATACGGATTTGGTCGGTGCGTTGGAAACCGACTTTTTGATCGATGCCTCGCTCGCGCTGGCCGCCGGAGCGCTGGCCCGGACCGAGTCCCGGGGTGCTCAGGCGCGCACCGACTACCCCGAGCGCGACGACGCGAACTGGCTCAAGCACACTTTGGCGTGGCGCGAGCCCGAGGGGCCGCCTCGACTCGATTATTCGCGCAAGGTTACGATCACCGAGTTCGACCCACAGGTTCGAACGTACTAAGGAGCGCAAAGCCGAGTTAACACATGGCGAAAATCACACTCGATATTTTCCGGTTCGACGAAGCCACCGACGTGGTGCCGCATCGTGACGCCGTGACGGTCGAGGTTCCCGAAACGACGACCGTCCTGGATGCACTCGAAACGGCCAAGGCCGAACTGGACGGATCGATCACGTTTCGGCGTTCCTGCCGGTCGGCGATCTGCGGTTCGTGCTCGATGAACATCAACGGCGTCACCGGCCTGGCTTGCAAGACGCCGTGCAACACCGTGATGAACGCCGACAACGTCGTCGTGGTCGATCCGATGCCGAACTTCGCGCCGATGAAGGATTTGGTCGTGCATATGGATCCCTTCTGGGATAAGTACGCACGGCTGAAGCCGTACCTTCAGCCGAAAGACGCCGATTCGAGCCACGAGCGGGAGCGGCGCGTCTCTCCCGACGACATGAAGAAACTCGTCCAGGTCGCCAACTGCATCATGTGCGCCACCTGCTACGCGCTTTGCCCGGTGGTCAGCGTCGATCCGGCATTTGCGGGCCCGGCGGCGATTGCGTACGCTTACCGGTTCATCGAAGACGTTCGCGACGGCGAGCGCCAGGAGCGGATCGCCCAGATCTCCGAAGATTACCTGTGGCTCTGCGCGCACTGCTACGCGTGCTCGTACTGTCCTAAGCACGTCGATCCGAACGATCGGATCATCGACGTCAAACGCGCGGCGATTGCCGACCGCGTCATGATGAACGAACGCGGTCCTCGCCATGCCTTGGTGGTGAGCCGGACGATCAAACAAACCGGAATGCTCGCCGAGACCGAGGTCATTCAAGGAACGATCGGCCGCTTCAACGTGCGCGGGCTGCTAAAGGTCGCTCCTCTAGGCTTGCGAATGGCCGCCAAGGGCAAGATGCCTCCACCGTTCGTGAAACCGATTCCCAAGGTCGACGAAGTTCGCACGATATTCGACGCCCTGGAGGTTCCCGTCAGCTAATGAGCACGACTTTGCTTCCCGAAGATCTGCCGCTCGACTCCCATACCCGCACGCATTCGGCTCAGACCAAGCGGTACGGCTTTTTCCCGGGCTGCGTCGCAAAAGAATCCTGCAAGGAGCTTTTTAACTCCACGATGCTGCTGGCCGACAAACTCGGCATCGAGCTCATCGAGCTAACGGCGGCCTCGTGCTGCGGAGCGTCGGTCGTCAACGACGTGAATCGCGACGTAGCGCGCGTGCTCAACGCACGGACGTACGCCCAGGCCGAGGCGCTGGGGCTCGACGACGTGATTACCATTTGCTCGACGTGCACCGGTCACATGCGGGCGGCCAACAAGGAACTTCGCGAGAGCGAAGAGCGGATGGACCACGCCAACGCGATTCTCGGGAAGTTCGGCGCAAAATACCAAGGTGGCGTGACCGTCCGGCATCTCCTTTGGCTGTTGATCGACGATATCGGTTTGGAAGCGCTGAGCGCGATGGTCGTTCATCCGCTCAACGGACTAAAGGTCGCGCCCTTTTATGGCTGCCACATCATTCGGCCCGAGAGCGTTAACGGATGGGAGTCGGCGCGCAACCCCCACTCGCTGGAAGATGTGATCGAGGCGATCGGCGGCGAAGCGGTCGACTACGCCGGCAAGACGCGATGCTGCGGTTTCCACATCCAGCTCGAGAAGGACAACGTCGCTACCGACATGGTCGGTCAAAACATGCGGATGGCCAAAGACCACGGCGCCGAGGCGGTGATCACGCCGTGTCCGCTCTGCCATCTCGCACTCGACGGATACCAGGCCGACTCGGCCGCCCGCTGGGGACGCACCGATTTGCCGACCTTCCATCTGCCGCAGTTGGTGGCGTTCGCGCTGGGCGTGCCGCCCGAAAAGCTCGGCTTGAACAAGCATCTCATCGATCCGCGCAACATCTTGGTCGACCGCGATCTGATCGCATAAGAAGGGAGCCCGGATTCCCCGGGCTCCTGCGATGGTGCCTTAGAACTTTAAAACGCGGCGTTACATCGACGACGGAGCGGGCTTTGCCCCCATCTTCACGGCGGCCGACTGGCACATCATCTTCACGTTGTTCTTCTTCATCATCGCTTCTTTTTGGGCCATCGTCATCCCGGCGGATTTGGCCTTCATCTGAGACTGGGTCATGTAGACCTTGGTGGTCATGTTTACGCCGACCACCGCGTCGCCCGAGGCGCACTTGGGCATCGACATCATTTGGGCAGATCCCGGCTGGACGGTGAAGAGGAACGCTCCCACGGCCAAGCACAGAGCTATCGCAATCGATTTCATGAATGATACTCCTAACAAATACAGGCAGGTAGGTATGGAAACTACGGCTGGCGGCGGCGGGACCCCTCCGGGCACGCACGATTGGGCCCCGGCTCTCTCACCGCGCGGCGCTCGGTGAAGTGTCGAAGACGACTTGGTCCCATCGCCATAGCCGCTCGAAGAGGTCGCAGGCCCGCGCGCGATCGTCGAGGTTGCCGCAGATCCGCGCGATCGGGCTTTTCCCATCGACGGCGCTCAGCAGTTGGTCTTGCGCCGAATCGATCGGGAGGTACAGATCGGTGTAGGTATGGTTGCGATTGATCAGGACGGCCGCCGCGCCGGGCGGCAGCCCGTCCCGGATCGTGACCGTGTCGGGCAAGCGGATCGGCACGTAGTCGAGCCAGGCGTCGCCGGTAAAATCGACCGGTGCCGGAGCGTTGCGATCGTTTCGGTACGCCACGACGGCGTGACGCACCATCGTTCCGCGAAACAGTTCGACTGCGGCGTATTGGGCCTCGGGAGCCAAACGCGCGATCGGCGCGGCGTGCGGAGTCGTCGCCGGCGCCCCGCAGGAGGGCAGATAGGGTGCCTGGCGCACCCAGCGCCCGAAAGCCAAACCGCCAGCATTGAGAAAGCCCATCAGCTGCGGCACCGAGTACGAGCGTTCGCGCGGGTGCAGCAGCGCATCGGCCAAGCCGGCGGCGCTCGCAAAGTCGGGCGATTTTCGAAGCAAGGGCGCGAGGGGATGGTCTGCCGGAAGGGCCCTGAGGGTGGCCGCTAGCTCGGCGAGCTCGGCGTCGGAAGAACCGATCCCCAGCCGCCGGCAGTACTCCTGTAGCAAATAGACGCCGGCGCGGCCGTAGGGTGCGTACACCATGAGGTGCGCGGCGCCGTTGGGATCGAGCACGCTGCGGAGGGCTCGCAGGCCGGCATCTGGATCTCGAAGGTGATGCAGCACCCCGGTGCAGATGACGTGCTTGAAGGTTTGATCGAGTTCCTCGGCGCGCTCGATGGCGAGTTGCCGCACGACGAGATTGTCGAGTCCGTGCTTGCGTTTCAGGTCGCTCGCAAACGCGACGCTCTGCTCGCTGACGTCGATTCCGACGACCCGGGCTCGCGGCCAGCGCAACGCGTAGTGCGCGGCTTGCATCGTGCCGCATCCGGCGACCAGAATGCTGCGGTCGTCCCGGTAGGGCTGCTCGGGCCAAAACAAGTGCGACTCGGCGCGCCGGCGCCGATCGTCCCAGGTGCGACCGTACGCCGCCAGATCGTCGACCGGCGGCGGATACGGATGCCGCTGATAGAATTCTCGAACGGTCGGGTCGTCACTCACGTACGCCGCGCTTTCTCCGTAGAGGGCGCAAAAACGCCCTCGGCCAGTTCTTGACGGAGAGCGTTCTTGAGTTTTCTGCGATTGTAGCGTTTGATCGATTCGTGCGCGCCGGCCGGTCGCAGGTTGCTGACCGGACCACGGCGCGGCACGAGTGCCGGCGGTTTGTGCCGCCGCTTGCGGCGTGTCATGGTGAGTACCTCCGTGCCCGATAATACCACGTTCGCTCGCGGGCGTCGCGCGTTCTGGGCTGCTAGCTTCGTTCGGCGCGGCGTCTTCGCTGCGCGGCCGTGCGCCGGCGGCGCTCGAACCATAGGAAGAGTCCGATAACACCACCCACGAGCAAGACGTTCATCGCGTTCTCCTTACGATGCCGGCAACGGCATTGACGATTTGCTGGCCCGCGTATCCCAGCGCTTGCGCGCGAGCTACAAAGGGCTCGGCGAGTTCGACCAGCCGCGCCGCCCCGGGCAGCGCGCGACGACGCGTAGCGACGAACGTCCCACGTCCGCGGCGCGTCTCGACGACTCCAATCCCCTCGAGCTGCGCGTACGCGTGATTGACCGTGTTGGCGTTAACGCCTAAAGCGGCGGCCACGTCGCGGACGCTCGGCAGTTGCTCGCCGATTTGCAGCTCGCCGCGTGCGACCGCTCCCAGCACTTGCTCGGAGAGCTGCGCGTAGACGGGGATGGGCGACTCGTCGTCGACGAAGAGTTGGCGTGCTCTCATACACTGTTATGGTGTCCTAGTACGCTAAGACACCATGAGTATACGCCTTCGCACCTCCGCGGTCAAGACCTCGTTCGGCTAGGGTGCGTCTTTGATGTAACGCAGCGCGTCGGTTCGGAAAACGCGAACCACGCGATCGAAGCGCATGCCCAACCGCCGGATTACGGCGATCGAGCGAGCGTTTCCGGCGTGCACGAAGGCAACGATGCGCGGCAGCGCGAGGGTCTCGAAAGCGTACGCGAGCACGCCGGACGCCGCTTCGACGGCATATCCGTGACCGCGCTCCGGTTTGGCCAGGACGTAGGCGATTTCGGTGTCGGCGGTGCCATCAACGGGGAACAGGCCGCACTCGCCGACGAGCGTTCCCGTCTTCTTCAAGATCATCGGCCAAATCCCGATTCCGTGATTTTCATAGTGCGCGCGCATGCGGGCGATCATCTTGCGCGTCTCTTCGGGCGTAAAGCCGCGTTGGTATCCCTTCCCCACGTAGCGCACCGTGTCGGCATCGCCGAAGATCGCGGCCATCGCGTCTTGGTCGTCGTCGCCCCAGGGACGCAGAATCAACCGCTCCGTCTCGAGGATGGGGGTCATGGTGCCGCAGCGATTGCGCCCGCGCCGCGCAACATCTGCAGCACCCGATCCACCGGCAATCCGTAGACGGTCGCCCCCCGGCGGCCGGTCGCGGTCTTCGATTCAAAGAGCGCGTCGTAAATCGATGCCTGCGTTGCCTCGGCGGTCGCGGTGTAGAGGGCGTCGATCGCGTCGTCGTCCTCGAGAATCGCACCCGTTGGAGAGGCAACCGTAAAGTCGGCCGTGCGCTGGAAAACGTGCGAGGTGGAAAACGCCACGATCAAGTCGCCGCTGCCGACGAACGAGGTGAGGCCGACGCGAGCCATCCCCATAGAAGCGCGCAAGGCCAGCGCGTGCAGTTGACGGCTGTCGAGCGGCGCATCCGTTGCGACGACGATGATGATGCTGCCGTAGCCTAAGCGGCCTTTGAGCGAAACGCCTTTGGGAACGACCGGCCGCAACTGGTCCTTCAGCCGCTCCCCGACGGGGACGCCAACGATGTTGAGCAGTTGCCGGCCGCTGCCGGTATTGTCGTTCACGAGCACGCCGACGCGATAGCCCCCCAGCTGGGACGGGAGAATGCGCGACGCCGAACCGATGCCGGCCCGAAAGCCGAATGCGTTCATCGAGGTGCCCGCGCCAACGCTGCCGCGTGCAAACTGCCCCGGCGCCGCCGAATCGAGAAGCCTAACGACGTCGTCGGCCGTGACCGCGCGGGCCTGGATGTCGTTGAGAAATCCGTCGTCGCATTCACCGACGACGGGCAACGGAACGTCGTCCCCGCGGCCCACCGCCGGATGGTGCTCGATCACCCAGCTCACGACTCCATCGGCCGCCCGTCCGACGTCGAGCGTGTCGGTGAGGACGATCGGTTCCTCGAGGTAACCGGACTCCTCGATCCAGTGCGTTCCGGTCAGCTCCCCATTGCCGTTGAAGGCCAGGAAGGCGGCCGCCACTTTCCGGTTCCAGGGGTCGGCATCCGGCAAGACGGCCGTCGCCCCCGTGCGGATGCCCTGACCCTCGATTTTGGTGACATGGCTTACCCGCACGCCCGCGACGTCGGTGATTCCGTCCATCGGACCGCTGGGAAAAAGCCCGAAGTGGAAGGGTAAAACGGCACTGGCCGGCGCCGGTAGGGCGAGCGCAGCGACCAGCACGCCGCAAAAAAACGTGGCTCTGGGCATGCAGCTTGCTTCGAACTCACCCGCGCGGCGCGCCTGCAGGCTCGCCTTCGCGCCGCCCGAAACCCTGTATCGAGCTAAACCCCTTGCCCTGCAGAGAGGACTACGGCCATTCTTACCGTTCCCGAGAAACTCAAAGTTGCCAAGCTCTGGGAGAACCTCTCGGTTCCCGACCTGGCGGAGCACGCGCTAAGACGCTTCGAAGCCGTCCTCGGACCCGAGGGGCAAGTCATCGTCGATACGCGGCCGCACACCGGACGCTCCCCGAAGGACAAGTTCTTCGTCAGGGAGCCCTCGAGCCAAGAATACATCGACTGGGGCGATACGAATCAGGCGATCGACGCCGAGCGGTTCGATGCGCTGTGGGAACGGGTCCAAGCCTATCTCTGCGAACGGGAAGCCTACGCGCTGGACTGTTACGTCGGTGCCGACGAGAACTATCGCTTGCCGATCCGAGTGTACAGCGAGTTCGCCTGGCACTCGCTTTTCGCGCACCATCTTTTCATTACGCCCGAACGGCCCGACCCGAATTTCGCGCCGGAGTTTACCGTCGTCGACGTCGCCCAGTTCCAGGCCGACCCGGAGCGCGACGGCACGCGTACGCCCACCTTCGTGCTGGTCAACTTTGCGCGGCGGATGATTTTGATCGGCGGCACGCGATATGCCGGTGAGATCAAGAAATCCGTCTTCACCGTCATGAACTACCTGCTTCCGCTGCGCGACACGCTGCCGATGCATTGCTCGGCGAACGTCGGCCAGGATGGTGACGTCGCGATCTTCTTCGGCCTATCGGGCACGGGAAAGACGACGCTGTCGTCCGACTCGCACCGGCCGCTGATCGGCGACGACGAGCACGGCTGGTCGGTCGACGGCGTCTTCAACTTCGAGGGCGGCTGCTACGCGAAAGTGATCCATCTCTCGCCGACCGCGGAACCGGAGATTTGTGCCGCGACGAACCGCTTCTCGACCGTGCTCGAAAACGTCGTGTACGACGAACGTACGCGGGCGCTCGACGTCGATTCGGAAACGAAGACGGAAAACACGCGCGCGGCGTATCCGCTCGAGTTCATCCCGAACGTCGTGCCCGGCAGCCGCGGCGGGCATCCGAAAACGATCGTGATGCTCACCGCCGACGCATTCGGCGTGCTCCCGCCGATCGCGAAGCTCTCGCGGGACCAAGCGATGTATCATTTTCTCTCGGGCTACACGGCCAAGGTCGCCGGGACCGAACGCGGAATCACCGAGCCGCAGGCGACGTTTTCCACCTGTTTCGGCGCGCCGTTCATGGTGCATCACCCCACGACGTACGCGAAGCTGCTCGGCCAGCGGATCGATACCCACAACGTCGAGTGCTGGCTGGTGAACACCGGTTGGACCGGCGGCCCGTACGGCGTCGGGAAGCGGATGTCGATCGCGCACACGCGCGCGATGGTCAACGCCGCGATCGAAGGCCGGATCGCGCCGGAGTTCGACCTCGAGCCATTTTTCGGCTTGCGAATTCCCAAGCACGTTCCAGGCGTCCCCGACGAGGTGCTCGATCCGCGGGGAGCCTGGGCCGATCCGGCAGCGTACGACGCGCAGGCGAAGAAACTGGCGACCCTTTTTAGCGAAAACTTCAAACGCTTCGAAGCCCATGCGTCGGATGCCGTGAAGGCGATCGCCATAAAGCCCTGACTTTGCCGACGTTTGCGGGTTACGATCACGTTGACTGCCGCGTAGCCTCGCTCGGTGCGGTCGAGTCGTTCTACGACGCCTTGATGCCGGAACTGGGCCTTCCGCGCAAGCGTTACTCGTACGTTGATGAAGCTGGGGATTGGCACGAAGCCTCGGCCGAACACACGTACAATGCGATCGAATTTTATGAAGATGCGCAGCCGGACCGGGCCCCATGTTTCGTCGGATTCATCGAGCGAAGCGATCACGTAGCCGGCTTGACGCGGATCGCTTTTCGCGTTGACCCCGGCCGCATGATGGAGTTGGAGCCGTTCCTGCAGCGAGTTGGCGCGCGCAACGTCGAACGCTCCGCGGACGTCGAGTCTTATCCGGCCATTTTCTTCGAGGATCCGTCCGGCACGAAACTGGAGCTGGTCGCACGGGCGCCGCGCGTCCTCGAGCTGGCCGGCTGACCGCGTCCTGGGACGCTTCCTAATGCTCCGTTCAGGCGCCGACAAGGAGAGCCCGGTATCATAAAGCCATGAAAATCGCCATGACGGCCGCGTTGCTTGCGGCCTTTTGCCTGCCGATCTCGGTTTCGGCGCAGGCCTACCCGCAACAGCCAGTCACTCAGGCGCCCGGCGGGCGCGGCAACTCCGGAGAGCATGCATACAAGCGCTGGATGAAACGCCTTTCTTCGATCGGGCTATCGTCTCAGCAGCAGCAGCAAGTCCAAAGCGTGCTCGGACAGTATGCCCAGCAGCACCCGGCCGGCAGCCCGCGCGATCCGCAAGGAGCCCACGCGCTCCGCGATCAGATCTACTCGATTCTCAGCCCGCAGCAGCAGGCCCAACTGCAGGCCAACATGCAAGCCCAACGAGCCGCCCGGCAGGCTAACCACCAGCAAATGCAGCAGCAACAGCCGCCGCCGGGTCAGCCGCCCACCCGATAGCCAACCGGCCGAGCTTCGCTCGTCGCCCGAAACCCGAGCTGCGCCGCCTTGAAAAAAGCGGCGCAGTTTCGCACGTGCCGGACGGCGAACCCGTGCCACAGCATCGACGCGGAGGTTGGGATGGGAACGTGGCACGTCGAGCGCTAGCAATCTCGGGCGGCCTGCTTTTTGCGGCGCTGCTGGCCGGGATGGCGGCCGCTCCAGCTGCAGCCTCTTGCAACGCACCGCGAGTTCGAGCCGCGGCGCCCGGGGTTGCCCTGACGAAGCCGGCGGGACTCACCGTCCCGCGCGGATTCGCGATCTCGACGATCGCGCAGGTGCCGCAGGCTCGCGAACTGGCCACACTTCCCAACGGCGATCTGCTGGTCGGCAGCCAAAGCCGCAGCGTGTATCTCGTCCCGAACGCCGAGGCAGCGCAGCCCGGCGCACCGCTCACCTTCGCCACCGCGCCCGACGATCTCGCCGCCGGCGTCGCCTTCTCGGCGGCGCGCTGCGAGATCTTCATCGCGACCGAGCACGGCGTCTACGCCACCGCCTACGCGAGCGGACAACGCGCCGCCGGCCGCCTACGCAAAATCATGGACGTTCGAACCGGTTCGGTGGCGCCCCACAGCGATGGGGACGTGCACTCGACGACGTCGGTGGCATTTTCCGACAAAACCTCCCGGCTTTACGTGGGCGTCGGCTCCTCGTGCAACGCGTGCGTCGAAGTTGACGCGACGCGCGCCTCGATCTTCGAGATGAGTCCTACCGGGGGCGACGTCGTCAAGCGGGCGACTCGCATTCGCAACGCGATCGCCCTGACGGTCGATCCCCAAGACGGCACGCTCTGGGCTGGGGACGCCGGTCAGGACAACTTACCGTTCGGGCATCCCTACGAATTTCTCGATGCGGTGACCGCCCACGCGGGCCTGGCCGACTACGGATGGCCGGAATGCGAAGAGAATCGAACGCCATATACCGCCGGGGTGAATTGCTCGAAAACGTTCGCGCCGCTGGCCGTGCTGCCGGCGTATTCGACGATCGTCGGCGCGACGTTCTACCCGCGCGATCAGCGGGGCGCCTTCGTCTTTCCGCCTGCGTATCGCGGGGCGTTGTTTGCGGCCGCGCACGGATCCTGGCACGCGACGCCGAACCGAACGACGTTCGCGGCCGCGCCGCAAGTGGTTACGTTCGCAATGCGCGGCGGACGGCCGGCGATTCCGGTAGACTGGCACGATCCGCACGCGCAGTGGCGTGCGTTCGTAGGCGGATTTCAGCAAGGCGAACGCGATCGCGTCGGCCGCCCGACGGGCCTTGCCGTCGGGGCCGAAGGAAGTTTGTTCGTCGCCGACGATTCCGCCGGCGCGATCTATAGAATCCGCCCGGTTCGCCCCTAGCTCATGCCCTAGCTCAGCGCGTCGAGAAACGCCTGTGCCTTGGCCGCGCCGCCCTGATCGTTGGAGATGCGATAGTGGCGCAGTGCTTCGGTTGCGGAGGCTTTGGCTTCGGGGCGATTCCCTAGAGCGAGCTCGATCTGCGCTCGCAGGAGGTGTCCGTCGCCGTCGTCCGGATGCGCGCCGAGGTATCGCTCTATGTCTTTGAGTCCGTCGTCGTAAGCGGTCGTGTTCGAACGTGCGAGCGCGCGCCAATAATAGGCGTTGTAATCGGTAGGATCCTTATCGACGACCGCCGAGAAGTCGGTAATCGCGGCGGGCCAAATTTTCAGCTCGATTTCCGCGCGTCCTCGATAGAAGTACGGCGTGGTGCGGCCGTCGTCCAGCGCGATGGAGGCGTCGCAGTCCTTGATCGCTCCTTGGTAGTCCCGGATCGCGACCCGGACGTGACAGCGCGTCGACAGGCTGAAGGGTGAGTTGGGCGCGACTTCTACAGCGCGATCGGCGTCGCGCTGGGCGGCGTCGGGTTGGTCGAGATCGAGTTCCACCAGCGCGCGTTGCCGGAGCGCGTAGGCCATCTTCGGATTCAAGTCGACGGCTTTGTCGCAATCGGCCAGCGCGTCGCGGTTTTGGTCGATTTCCCAGCGCGACTCGCAGCGCGAAGCGTACGCGTAGGCATATTCGGGATTTACGGCGATCGCGGCGGTGTAGTCGGCAATCGCCGAGCGCTCGTTGCCGAGGTCTTCGTAAACGTCTCCGCGGTCAACCAGCGCCCGGGCATCTCCCGGATGCTGGGTGAGATAGCGATCGAGCAGGGCGAGAGCCGCCTTGTTGTCGCCCGATCCGCTGAGCTTTTCGGCTTGCAGAACGTCGACGCTGACCGTCTCTTGACTCGGCGCCGGCGTGGGTGCGGCTTGGGCGGCGATCGGCAGGAGAGCGCCGAGCAGCCCGATGAGGACGAGTCGGTTGGCGAGCGGCGGCGCAAGCGAGTACATGAATGCGGTCCTCCAAATTTTCACGGCTCGATTCCCTCTGGCGGAAAAGCGCAAGAGCCCGTCGCATGACTGCGGCGAGCTCTTGGTTTGGATAAAATCTGGCGCCGACCTACTTTCGAGGGACCCTGCGGTCCGACTATCATCGGCGCTGGCGGGCTTAACTGCCGTGTTCGGGATGGGAACGGGTGGGACCCCGCCGCCATGGACGCCAGAAATCTGATCCCCGCCGCGATGGCGAGCCGGAGCTCCAGCCGATCGCGCCGGGAAAGCCTCAAAGCTGTATAGAGAAGAACTTCCAGTGCCACGACGCGAGCGTGCGTAGTTTTTTCAAAATTTCCGAGCGATTAGTACCGGTCAGCTCCACACCTTGCGATGCTTCTACCCCCGGCCTATCAACGTGGTGGTCTACCACGACTCTTCACCCTTTCGGGATTGAGATCTCATCTTGGAGTCAGTTTCACGCTTATATGCTTTCAGCGTTTATCTGATCCGAACGTAGCTACCCGGCTATGCTCCTGGCGGAACAACCGGTTCACCAGAGGTTCGTTCGACCCGGTCCTCTCGTACTAGGGTCCACACTCCTCAAATCTCCTACGCCCACAGCGGATAGGGACCGAACTGTCTCACGACGTTCTGAACCCAGATCGCGTACCGCTTTAATGGGCGAACAGCCCAACCCTTGGGACCAACTACAGCCCCAGGATGCGACGATCCGACATCGAGGTGCCAAACCTCCCCGTCGATGTGGACTCTTGGGGGAGATAAGCCTGTTATCCCCGGAGTAGCTTTTATCCGATAAGCGACGGCCCTTCCATTCGGAACCGCCGGATCACTTAGCCCTGCTTTCGCACCTGCTCGACTTGTACGTCTCGCAGTCAAGCTCCCTTATGCCTATGCACTCTGTACGAACGGTTTCTGACCGTTCTGAGGGAACCTTTGGGCGCCTCCGTTACTCTTTAGGAGGCGACCGCCCCAGTCAAACTGCCCACCTGACCATGTCCTACCGCCAGATAATGGCGGCTAGTTAGAATCCCAAGATTATCAGGGTGGTATCCCAACGTTGCCTCCCCGACGACTAGCGCCGCCGGATCATCGGCTCCCACCTATCCTGTACAGACAATCTCAAAACCCAAGATCAGGATACAGTAAAGCTTCACGGGGTCTTTCCGTCCTGCTGCGGGTAACCAGCATCTTCACTGGTACTGCAATTTCGCCGAGTTCCCCATTGAGACAGTGTCCAAGTCGTTACTCCATTCGTGCAGGTCGGAACTTACCCGACAAGGAATTTCGCTACCTTAGGACGGTTATAGTTACCGCCGCCGTTTACTGGGGCTTCAGATCAAAGCTTCGCTTGCGCTAACCTCTCCCTTTAACCTTCCAGCACCGGGCAGGAGTCAGCCCCTATACGTCCGCTTTCGCGTTCGCAGAGACCTGTGTTTTTGTTAAACAGTCGCTTGGACCTATTTTGTGCCGCCTTCCTCAGCTTTCGACGCAAAGTCTAGACCAAAGAAGGCACCCCTTCTCCCTAAGTTACGGGGTCAATTTGCCGAGTTCCTTAACAGGGATTCTCTCGTCGCCTTAGCATGCTCTGCCAGTCTACCTGTGTCGGTTTGCGGTACGGGCACCTACGATCCTACCTAGAGGCTTTTCTTGGCAGCGTGGAGTCAGTCACTTCGGCTCCGAAGAGCCTCGCATTCGCTTCTCGGCGTTACGTGTTGCGGATTTTCCTACAACACCGCCTAACGGCTTAGACGCACACATCCATCGGTGCGCTGACTTATCCTCCTGCGTCACCCCTTCAGTTCATAGACTTTGGTAGGCGATATTAAACGTCGCGGATCTTTTCGCCGATCGCTTCGTCACTCTTCAGTCACGGTCGGTAGACCGCTCCTTCATCGTTCCTCACGCTCGACGAAAATCTCTCGCGAGGGGCTGACCCCTCCCGAAACGATCCATCGTTTAACATGGTCTGCCAAAGTCTAAACGGTCGTCGGTGGTAGCAGAATATGAACTGCTTGTGCATCGCCTACGCTTCTCAGCCTCGGCTTAGCTCCCGACTCACCCTGAGACGATTGACGTTGCTCAGGAAACCTTAGACTTCCGGCGTGCGGGGTTCTCACCCGCATTTCTCGCTACTTATACCTGCATTCGCACTTGTGGTTCGTCCACACGTCCTTACGGTCGTGCTTCGGCCTACGCCACAACGCTCCCCTACCGATTATTTTAGTAATCCCAAAGCTTCGGTTCGATGCTTGAGCCCCGTTACATTTTCGGCGCCCCATCACTCGACTAGTGAGCTATTACGCACTCTTTCAAGGGTGGCTGCTTCTAAGCCAACCTCCTAGTTGTCTATGCGACGAGACTTCCTTTACCACTGAGCATCGATTAGGGACCTTAGCTGTTGATCTGGGCTGTTTCCCTTTTGACCATGGAGCTTATCCCCCACAGTCTGACTGCTATGCAGTTCGCCGCGGTATTCGGAGTTTGATTGGGTTCGGTAATCTGGTAAGACCCCTAGCCCTGTCAGTGCTCTACCCCCGCGGGTTAACACATAACGCTAGTCCTCAAACTATTTCGGGGAGAACCAGCTATCTCCGAGCTCGATTGGCTTTTCACCCCTATCCACAAGTCATCCAATGTTTTTTCAACAACAACAGGTTCGGGCCTCCACATGAGTTTAATCATGCTTCACCCTGCTCATGGATAGATCGCTCGGTTTCGGGTCTACTGAAACGGACAAACGCCCTATTCAGACTCGCTTTCGCTACGGCTCCGGCTCAACACCTTAACCAAGCCCGTTACAAGTAACTCGCAGGTTCATTCTTCAATAGGCACGCGATCAGCCTTGCTTGCGCATGGGCCTTTCACGGTTTGTAGGCATGCGGTTTCATGTTCTATTTCACTCCCCTTCAGGGGTTCTTTTCACCTTTCCCTCACGGTACTAGTTCACTATCGGTTTCCACAGAATATTTAGCCTTGGAAGATGGTCCTCCCAGCTTCAGACAGGGTTTCTCGTGCCCCGCCCTACTCACGAACAGCTCCGCGAGATCGATCGCTTTTGTCTACAGGACTTTCACCTTCTCTGGTGCGGCTTTCCAGCCGGCTTCTACTAACGATCGATTTTGTAACTCGCGCTCGGGTATTCAGCTCCGAGACGGCTGCCGTACAACCCCGCTCATGCAACGCCTGAATGCTTGCACATGAGCGGTTTAGGCTCTTCCCAGTTCGCTCGCCACTACTACGGGAATCTCGTTTGATGTATTTTCCTCCGGCTACTTAGATGTTTCAGTTCACCGGGTCTGCCCACTCACGACTATTGTATTCATCGTGGTGTCCATGCCCATGACGGCACGGGGGTTGCCCCATTCGGAAATCGCCGGATCATCGCTTCTTAGCAGCTCCCCGACGCTTATCGCAGCTTGGCGCGTCCTTCATCGCCTGTGGAACCAAGGTATCCACCTGCATGCCCTTATTTAATTTTGGTTCACTACGAAATTTGCACCATCAAATTCTTCCCTTCGCTCGGCGCTCGCGCGCCTCGCTCGGGTGCAGGTTTGATGGCCGCTTTCATGTCGTGACACATGAAAGTTCTTCTCTATACAGTTTTCAAGGATCCGAGGGCTGACTTCGCCGTTGGAGTCGAACGACGTGCGTCGAACTCACTGGCGAGGGTCGTTCCCTCAAAGCTGAACAGTGCAGTACCTTACGGTAGACCCCCATTGCGGGAGCCGCGCATGAAGAATGGTGTCGATAACCATTCCCTGCCACGTCCTCCGATCGTACGCTCGAGTTGAGCGATAGATTCCTTGGCCGCGACGTTCCGGCGAACCGAAACGCGGCGTTTACTATGGCTTCGTCTGTGGTCGACTTGAATGTACGCCGATGCGATCGTGGAGACCACGATCCAACGACATGTACTCCTTAGAAAGGAGGTGATCCAGCCGCACCTTCCGATACGGCTACCTTGTTACGACTTCGTCCCCCTTACCTAGCATACCTTAGACGCCTTGCTCCTTGCGGTTGCACGGGCGGCTTCGGGTACACTAAACTCAGGTGACGTGACGGGCGGTGTGTACAAGGCCCGGGAACGTATTCACCGCAGCGTAGCTGATCTGCGGTTACTAGCGATTCCGACTTCATGGAGGCGAGTTGCAGCCTCCAATCCGAACTGAGAAACGGTTTATGAGATTAGCTTACCCTCGCGGGTTCGCGACTCGTTGTCCGTTCCATTGTAGCACGTGTGTAGCCCGGGACGTAAGGGCCATGCTGACTTGACGTCATCCCCACCTTCCTCCGGCTTGTCACCGGCGGTCCCGCGTGAGAGATCTTTTGGACCAACACACGGCAAGGGTTGCGCTCGTTGCGGGACTTAACCCAACACCTCACGGCACGAGCTGACGACAGCCATGCAGCACCTGTCTCTGCGTTCCATTGCTGGAAAACCTAGTCTCCTAGGATAGCGCAGGATGTCAAGCCCCGGTAAGGTTCTTCGCGTTGCGTCGAATTAAACCACATGCTCCACCGCTTGTGCGGGCCCCCGTCAATTCCTTTGAGTTTTAACCTTGCGGCCGTACTCCCCAGGCGGGACACTTATTGTGTTAACTGCGGCACAGATGGAGTCGATACCACCTACACCTAGTGTCCATCGTTTACGGCTAGGACTACCGGGGTATCTAATCCCGTTTGCTCCCCTAGCTTTCGCTCCTCAGTGTCAGAACAACCCCAGATGATCGCCTTCGCCACTGGTGTTCCTCCCGATATCTACGCATTTCACCGCTACACCGGGAATTCCATCATCCTCTGATTGCCTCAAGATCGGTAGTATCTACACCGTTCCCCGAGTTGAGCCCGGGTCTTTCTTTGCAGACTTACCGATCCACCTACGAGCGCTTTACGCCCAATGATTCCGGACAACGCTTGCCCCCTACGTCTTACCGCGGCTGCTGGCACGTAGTTAGCCGGGGCTTCCTCCAGGGGTACCGTCAATATCGTCCCCCTCGACAGTGGTTTACGACCCGAAGGCCTTCTTCCCACACGCGGCGTCGCTCCGTCAGGGTTTCCCCCATTGCGGAAAATTCCTCACTGCTGCCTCCCGTAGGAGTCTGGACCGTGTCTCAGTTCCAGTGTGGCTGGTCGCTCTCTCAAGCCAGCTACCCATCGGAGTCTTGGTAGGCCATTACCCCACCAACTAACTAATGGGACGCAGTCCCCTCTCTTAACGGATTGCTCCTTTCATCGTCAAGTGATGCCACTCGACGATCGTATGCGGTATTAGCTAACCTTTCGGCTAGTTATCCCCCATTAAGAGGTAGGTTGACCACGCGTTACTCACCCGTCTGCCACTAAGTATTGCTACTTCGTTCGACTTGCATGTGTTAGGCACGCCGCCAGCGTTAGTCCTGAGCCAGGATCAAACTCTCCATAAAAAATCTTATGGAGCCTTGATAGTGGCTCTACAAAATTCGCATCGCTATTTCAGAACCGGTTGCGAAATCCGATCCACGTCCGAAGACGCCGGCAGAATTGTACGTTCTCGCGATTCTCAAAAGACATTGCCATTGTGACCTTGTCTTAGAGGTCGGAGACCCACAGACTTATGCGCTGCTGCACTGTTCAGTTTTCAAGGAGCGAACCCAAAACGGCCGAGGCACTCCCACGCGGATCTTAACGACCGCGTTTTGCGCCCGGCGGCTAGAGTCACGACGGCTATCATATCGCCGGGCCCTAGGCGTGTCAAGGAAAGCCTCAAAGTATTTCGGGCAATCCTACGAAGGTCGCGCGAACGCGCTTCGAGACACCCCGGTCCGAGAGTCTGCGGGCCGGCTACCTACGTAACGCCGGGGGGCGCTCGATCGTTCCATCCGCGCGAAAATTCCCGCCGGCCGCTCGCCTGCTGGCTTCCTGGCGACCGCGCCGGTCCCCAGGGAGTCTCTCTGCCGAGGTTCAGCCGAGCTGGCGCGACATGGACTTGGCCTGCATGAAGAGCAACAGATAGTCCGGTCCCCCGGCCTTGCTGTCCGTGCCGGACATGTTGAAGCCGCCGAACGGGTGGGCGCCGACCATCGCCCCAGTGCTCTTGCGGTTGAAGTACAGGTTGCCAACGAAGAACTCATCGCGAGCTCGCTCGATTTTCCGCTCGTCGGACGTATAGAGAGAACCGGTGAGACCGAACTCGGTATTGTTCGCGATCGCGAGGGCGTCGTCGAAGTCGCGAGCCCTTATCACGGCCAGCACCGGCCCGAAGATCTCTTCTTGCGCGATCGTCGCGTCGGGCGCGACGTCGGCGATCACCGTCGGCTCCAAAAAGTAGCCGCGCTCGGCCAGCCGCTTTCCGCCGGCGACGAGGCGGCCTTCGGCCTTGCCCTTCTCGATGTACGCCGAGATCGAATCCAGCGCTTTTTGGTTGACGACCGGGCCCATGAAGTTCTTCGGGTCGGCCGGGTCGCCGACCGAAATCTTTGCGACTCGCGCCGCGAGCTTCTCCACGAACTCGTCGTAAATCCGCGCGTCGACGATCGCGCGCGAACACGCCGAGCACTTCTGTCCTTGGAATCCAAATGCGGAAACCGTAACGCCCTCGACGGCCGCGTCGACGTCGGCGTCGGCGGCCACGACGATCGAGTCCTTGCCGCCCATCTCGGCGACGACGCGCTTGATCCACTTCTGCCCCGGCTGATGCGTGGCGGCCAGCTCGTTGATATGCAAACCGACTTCTTTCGAGCCCGTGAAAGAAATGAAGCGAACCTTGGGATGAGCGACGATCGAGTCGCCGATCTCGCTGCCCGAGCCCGGAACGAAGTTCACGACGCCGGCCGGAACGCCGACTTCGTGCAGGAGGTCGACGAACCAGGCCGCCACGATCGCCGAGTCGCTCGAGGGCTTGAGGACGACCGTATTGCCCGTGACGATTGCCGCGGCAGTCATACCGGCCATGATCGCTCCGGCAAAGTTCCACGGCGGAATGACCGCGCCGACGCCGAGCGGGATGTAGATCATCTCGTTTCGTTCGCCTTCGATCGGAACGATGGCGTGCGGTTGCGCGTAGCGCAGCGCCTCGCGTGCGTAGAACTCGAGAAAGTCGATCGCTTCGGCGATGTCCCCATCCGCCTCGACCCAGCTCTTCCCGACCTCGTAGACCAGCAAGGCGTCGTATTCGAAGCGGCGTTCGCGCAACAGCGCGGCCGCCGCGAACACGTATCCCGCACGTTGTTCCGCGGACGTCCGCTTCCAGGATTCGAAAGCGTGCGCTGCCGCCTCGATCGCGTCGTTCGCCTGCTGTCGCGAGGCCGAGCTCGTCTCGCCGACGACTTCGGCCGGATTGCCCGGATTGACCGAGCGGATCTTCTTTTGCGTTTCGATTTTGCGGCCGTCGATGACGAGCGGATAGTGTTTGCCTAGCCGCTGCTTCACCGACGCCAGCGCGGCGCGCATCGCCGACGCATCCGCCGGATCGGCAAAGCTCTTGACGGTCTCGTTCTTGAACGGCGCGGTGCGATCGAGGCTGATGGTCATGCCCCATTCTACCAGGAGCGCCGGCCCGACACCCTGCCACTTATTCCGCCGGCCGCCGAGACGCTCTTCGAGAGACAAGGCGCGCTCGAGGGCGGCGCGAAGTGGGCGGTACGACGCTGGCTTGAGGGAGTACGGTATGACGGAAATCGCGGCGGTGGCCGCAGCGGCATTCTTTCTGGGAATTGGCTTGGCCGGAGAGCCGCTCAATCCGTTTCGGGCCCTGCTGGCTGGGGCGATCCTCGTTGCCGTATCGCTTTTGCTGGGCCCGAAGGCCTCGCCGCTCGTCACGTTCTTGACCGGATTTGCCGGCGTAATCGTGACGTGCGTGCTGCAGCACGGCGTCGCCTACCCCGGTACCGGCGTGCTCGCGCTCGGACTCGGGGGCTTAGCCGCTTCGGCGTTCGGCCGCCGCATGGCGCCGGCGCTGATCGCCTCGCTCGGCGCGATCATCGGTTCGGGGCTCTTCTTCATCGGCGTGCCGGCCGGTTACTAGCAGGTTGCTAGCCGCTAGGTGAGGCGGCTGCGAACGCGCGTCCCGACGACGACGCCGACCGCGCCGAACGACGCGCTCAGGATCCCGGTGATCGCGGCCAAACCAACGATTGCACTCGCCGGCGTCCCTGGAGCCGGTCGGCCCGGCCCGATCAGGGCGGCGACGTACGCGCCGAGCGAGGCGTCGATCGCCGCCGCAATGGCGATCGCCAACAGCGCGCGGCCCAGGCGCAGTCGCTGACCGGCATAGATGCCGAAGCCGACGTAGATGACGATGCCCAGTAAGGCGAAGTGTCCGTAGTTGAAAGCCGCGGCCCGCGCGATCGCGGCCGCGGCCGCGTCGAATGCGACGAGAATCAGTCCGAAGAGCAGCGCCTGACGGAGCATCCTCGTCGCCGAAAAGACCTCCTACTTTTCCTTCATCAGTTCGATCAGCGATAGTTCGGCCGCGTCGCCGGGCCGAACGCGCGTCTTGGTGATGCGCGTGTAGCCGCCGCTACGGCCCTTGAGCGCCGGTGCGATTTGCTCGACGAGTTTCTTCACCACGGCGGGTTCGGTGACGAACTCGGCGATATTGCGCCGGGCGGCCAGTCCGCCGTCCATCGCCATGGTGATCAGCCGCTCGATGACCGGCGCGATCTCCTTGGCTTTCGACGAGGTCGTTTCCATTTTTTCGTGTTTGAAGAACGAAGTCGCGAGATTTCGCAGGAGCGCCTTGCGATGGCCGTCGGTACGGGACAGCCGTTTGTATGCGATTTGATGCGGCATAATGCTTGCGGCTACGCTAGGCGCAGCGAGAGCCCCCTCTCGTTGAGTACTTGTTTGATTTCGTCCAGCGACTTTTTGCCGAAGTTGCGCATCTTCATGATCTCGTCCTCGGTGAGGTCGAGAAGTTCCGACACTTTCGAGATGCCCGCACGCTTGAGGCAGTTGAACGACCGCACGGAGAGATTGAGGGTTTCCACCGGAATATCCCATTCGTTCGGCGGCGCCTCCGGCAGGGGTTCCGCGCGGTTCGTGAACGAGACGAACAGGTCGAGTTGGTCCTGCATCAGCCGCGCGGCCGTCGATAGCGATTCGTCGGGCGAAATCGAACCGTTCGTCTCGATTTCGATCGTCAGTCGGTCGAAGTCGACGCTCTGGCCGACCCGAGTATCGTCGACGGTAAAGTTTACCTTGCGAATCGGCGAGAAAATCGAATCGAGCGGAATCAGGCCGATCATGTGCTCGATATTGCGCTGCTTGTCGGCCATCACGTAGCCTCGACCCATTTCGACCCCGATCTCCATGGAAAGCTTCGCATCCTTCGACGAAAGCGTCGCGAGACGGTAGCTGGGGTCGAGAATCTCGACGTCGGCGTCGGCTGCGATGTCGGCGGCCGTCACGTCGCGCGCCCCGCCGACGCTCAGCGTCAGGACCTTGGGCTCTTCGGTATTGAGCTTCACCGGCAACCCCTTGAGGTTGAGCATGAGCGCGATCGTGTCTTCGACCATTCCGGGAATCGTCGAAAACTCGTGCAGCACGCCGTCGATCTTCATATAGGTCACGGCGGCGCCGGGAATCGAACTAAGAAGAATGCGCCGGAGCGCGTTCCCTAAGGTGATGCCGAACCCTCGTTCGAGCGGCTCGATTACGAACTTCGCGTAGTTGTCGCGACGTTCGCGCACTTCGATGGTTGCGCCCGCGGGCGTTTCCAGCATGGTCATGTGAATGTTGCGTGTCCTTTGTCGCCGCTTACGTTATCCGCCCGAAAAAGAAATTCGCGCGATCGTACGCCTAGCGGCTGCGTTGCGTTGTTGCGTTAGGCTCTTCTAACGCGAGTAGTATTCGACGATCAGCTGCTCGTCGACCGGGGTATCGATTTGTTCGCGTGACGGAAGCTGCAAAACTTTCCCCGTTTTGTCTTGATCGTTCCAGTCGAGCCACTCCGGAGGCCGGCGGCCGCCGGCGACCTCGAGGTTCGACAGAAACACCGGCGACTTCAAGCTCCGCTCGCCGATCGAAATCACGTCGCCCGGCTTCACGACGAACGACGGAATGTTCACGATGCGCCCGTTCACCCGGAAGTGACGGTGCGTGACCAGCTGACGCGCCTGCGCGCGGCTGCCGGCCAGATTCATGCGATAGACGACGTTGTCGAGACGGCGTTCGAGCAACGCGAGGAACGTGCGTCCGGTTTGCCCCGGTACGCGCGCGGCTTCGCGAAAATAGTTTTCGAACTGAGTCTCGTGGACGCCGTAGTAGCGGCGCATCTTCTGCTTTTCGCGCAGCTGACGTCCGTACTCGGACACTTTCGTCCGGGACTTTCCGGTCGTTTTCTGTCCGGGCGCGGTGCCGCGGCGCTCGACGGCGCACTTTTTCGAGAGACAGCGATCGCCTTTGAGAAACAGTTTGATTTTCTCGCCCGTTTTGCTGGCCGCCGTTTCGCGGCGGCAGAGACGGCAAACGGGTCCGGTATAACGCGACATAAGCTCCTTGGTTAAACGCGGCGCCGTTTCGGCGGGCGGCATCCGTTGTGGGGAATCGGCGTAACGTCTTTGATCATGGTGATTTCGAGGCCGGCGGCTTGCAGGGATCGGATCGCCGCTTCCCGCCCGCCACCGGGACCCTTGACGAGCACTTCGGTCGATTTCATGCCGTGGTCCATCGCCTTGCGGGCGGCGGCTTCGGCGGCCATTTGGGCGGCAAACGGGGTCGACTTCTTCGAGCCCTTGAATCCGAGGTTGCCGGCGGAAGCCCACGATACGACGTTTCCGTGGGGATCGCTGATCGTGACGATCGTGTTATTGAAGGAAGCGTGCACGTGGGTCACGCCCGACTGCACGTTCTTTATCTCGCGCTTGCGGCGCGTTTTGGTTTGCTTCTTGGCAGCCAAACGAAGTCTCCGATGGCCCCGCGCGAGCGCGTGGGGTGATTATCCTTCCCCGAACGACGGGGTGTCGTCGCCTCGACCCCATTGGGGATCTGCTGCCGCGAACGCGCGGCGATCGCGTCCGTTTTCCAGGCACAAGGCCCGGGGCTTTTGCCGCGTGCGCCGGAGAGAAGGCGCCACAAGCCGTCATTCTACCCTAGCTCCCACCCTAAGCGCAAGGCCCGGCAGGGTTGCCGGGCCTTGCTTGTTTGGGCGATCGCCCGTCCCCGCGAGGGCCTAGAACTTCAGGCCTAGGCCGACGTAAGGACCGTTGAAGTTATACGAGATCGGAGCGTTGTTCTTATTGGCCCCGTTCTCGCCGGTCCAACCGGCGTCCAAGAACACCGGACCGAACACGACCCAGTCGATGCCGACCTGGTACTTGAGCAGGTTGTAGCCCACGCCGTACGATTTCGGGAACGGCGGCGTGATGGCGTTGTTGGTATACGTTCCACTGACGTTCGGATAGTACCAGACGCTGCCGTAGAACGAGAACGCCTGATCGAGGTCGGGAAGCTTTTCGATCCCGCCGCCAACCGCGTTCATGTTCGGGTAGCCGAAGTTATTCGAAGTCCAGATGTAGCCGACGCCGATGTACACGCGCGGGTTGAATACCCGAATGCCCAGGCGAACGTCGACGTCCCGGTTTACGGCCGTAAATGCCGGAACGTAGGTCGAGAACCGGCTGCCGATCGCGGTGACGAAACAGCCGCCGGAGTTGCCGGGCGTCGCGACGCTCTGAGGAACGCCGCAGTCATGCGGGTATTGCCAGTTGTGATAGTCGGCTTCGATCATCCACGGAAGGTTGAATAAATCGAATTCCATGCCGCCGCGGACCATCCAAGAGGCGTTTCCTTGGGCTCCGTTGGCGAACTGGTTGTAGACTTTCGGCGAGATGATGTAGTCGCCGGCCACGAAGATGTCTTTATACGCGGGCTTCGGTGTCGGCGCCGGAGTGGGTGGCGGGGTAGGCGCTTCCGTGGGCGGCGGCGGTGGCGGCGGCGTAGCCGGCAGGTACCGGACGACGACGACGCGTTGCTGGTTGCCGACCCACAGCACGTAGGCGCCCATGCCTTCTGAAAGCACGCGGACCGGCACGAGCACGTTGCCCTGGTAAATGATCGGCGGCACGTCGAGTGGACGCGATTCGCCGTTGATGAGGACCTCCGGCTTGCCGACGGTCACCTTGACTTCCGCGCCCGGCTTCGAAACGGTCGCCGTCTTGCTGCCGGCATCGTACGATACCGTGGCGCCCATTTGTTCGAACATCGAACGCAGCGGAATGAGCAGCGTGCCGTTCTTCACCAATGCTGCCAGAACGCGCCCCTGTTTGAGGACGTCGGGTTTGGTGTAAACGTGGTGATCGTTATAGAGGATCGGGATTTGTCCCGAGGGGGGCGCCCCGAAATTTGCCGCTGGTGGGGAACCCGCCTGCGCGACGTGAGGGGCTGGAGCTGCGAGCGCGCCGAGCGAACAGGCAATGGCGAGCAGCGCGGCAAGCAACCCGGTGCTAGCTGGTTTCACGAATCTGCCTCCTAGAGGACGAAAGCTTACAAGGTACAGTCAGCTGTTAGGCTCACTATGCCATGAAGCCCTCGCTCGCGCAACCTGAAAAGCAAGCAGGCCCCGGCAATATTGCCGAGGCCCGCTGCGCGGATTCGATGCTAAGACCTTTGTCTTAGAACTTGACTCCGAGACCCACGAATGGTCCGTTGGCGGTCGACGTGGCGGGCGCGTTGAGTTTGTTGGTGAGATTGTCGCCCATCCACCCGGCTTCGATGAAGACCGGGCTGCCGCCGACGACGTAGTCTACGCCGGCCTGGTACTTGTACATGTTGTACTCGAGATCGAACGGACCGTACGTCCCCTTGATCTGCGGGTAGTACCAGAAGTTTCCGAAGAACGAAAGCGGCTGGTTCAGATCCGGCAGTTTTTCGATGCCGAAACCGAGGCCGTTCATATTCGGATAACCGTAGTTCGTCGAACGCCAGAGGTATCCGACGCCGATGTAGACTCGCGGGTTCAACACGCGAATCCCGAGTCGCGCGTCGACGTCCGTGTCGCGTGCGCTGAAGGCCGGTACGAACGCTTGGCCCGTATTGCCGATCGTCGTGACGCGACACTGCGGATCGATGGTAACCGCCGTGGACGGCGTACCGCAGTTATGCGGATAGCCGAACTGTTCGAACGATCCTTCCACCATCCAAGGAATGTTCAGCGCGTCGAACTCGAGCCCACCGCGGACCGCATACGAGCTGGTCCCGGTGTTTCCCGGACTAAACTCGTTATAGACCTTCGGTGAGATGATGTAGTCGCCCGCGACGAAGATGTCCTTATATGGCGCCACGACCGGAGCCGGCGTAGGTGTCGGCGGCGGCGGCGGCGGTGCGGCGGTTGCCGGCGGGGGCGGCGGCGTCGCCGGAATATACCGCACGACGACGAGACGCTTATCCGGAACCCACTGCACGTACGCACCCATGCCTTCCGAGATGACTCGGACCGGCACGAGAACGTTACCCTGGTAAATGATCGGCGGGACGTCCAGCGGACGCGACTCGCCGTTGATCAGGACTTCCGGTTTGCCGACGGTCACCTTGACCTCGGAACCGGGCTTGGTGACCGTTGCCGTTTTACTTCCGGCATCGTACGACACGGTCGCGCCCATTTGCTCGAACATCGAGCGCAACGGGATCAAGAGCGTGCCGTTCTTCACGAGCGCAGCCAGAACGCGTCCCTGCTTAAGGACGTCGGGCTTGCTGTAGACGTGATGGTCGTTGTAGAGAATCGGAATCTGGCCTGACGGCGGAGTTCCGAAGTTCGCCGCCGGAGTGGTTCCCGTCTGCGCGACGCTGTTTCCGGTGTTTCCAGACGTCTGCGCGCTCGACGGAGCCGCTACCGCGTTGAGACCGCACGACACTGCAATCAGTGCCGCGAGGACCCCGGTGCTCAGTCGTTTCACTAATGCCTCCTTAGGTGTTTTGCTTTGCGCCGGAGCTTCGCGCCGAAGCACTCGCTCACGCGCACAGTGCACGATAGCGCTTATTCCCCTATTGCGATACGAGATAAACGCCACAACCAAGCAATTCCAACAAAAGTCTCACATAGCGCCAGGACAAAAGCCACGCGCGGGCCCTGCGGGCCGTTCGCGATTCCCAGGCGGCTCAGCACTCCCGTGGTCAGCGCGGGCGCGATAATCTGCGGCAAAATAAGCGCGAGGTTCCAGATTCCCATCGTCGTCGCAAGCGCGCCGGGCGGCAATATGCGGCAGGCGATGGCCCAGTCGGCTACGAGAAATATCCCCCAACCTGCGCCCGCCAACAAAGTCGCAGTCACCGCGCCGACGATCCCGTGCGATGCAACGAATAAGGCCAGGGCCAAGATCACCAGACCGCCGCCGATGGTCGCGACCAAGCGCTTGTCGAGGCGATCGCTTGGACGGGCTGCCAGTGCTGCGCCGAGCGCTCCTACCGCGGTGAACGTCAAGATCAGGATGCCGCTCTGCGCCTTCGCCTCGGCGACCGAATGCGCCAGCCCCGCCTTGACGTAGAACAGCAAATAGTCCAACAGCGTGTAGAACCCCACGTAGATCCAAGCGCGCGAAACGAACAGGTCGACGAAGGCGCGCGTGACGCGAATCGGCTGCCTCTCCGGTGCCGCCTGGAGCGTCACGCCGCGCAGGTGCGCGCACGTCGCCGCACCGGTGCCGACCAGGAGTGCCGCGAGCGCACCTGCTAAAACGCGCGCATCGTTGACGAATGCCGCGCAGAGCGCGCCGATGGCGTTGCCGGCGCTTTGCAGCGCCGCCATCCACGAAGAGGCGACGCCGAAGCGCGTTCGGTCGACGGCGTCGGGAATGATCGCCTGATACGGACCAATCGCAAAATTCAACGCGGCCTGCAGCCCGATGAACGCCAGGCTGAGGCCGGCGAAGCTGGTAGCGCCGTAGAAAAATCCGATCGCGACGGCGCCGGTCAGGCCGCCCACGGCGTAAAATTCGATGCGCCGGCTTCGCCGCGCGCGCCGCGCATCCGACCAGGGGCCGACGGCAATCTGCACGATCGCCGCGACGACCGCGCCGATCGTCGCGAGTCGGCCATACGCCACCAGCGCCCCGCCGCCGGAGACGAGTTCGATGGTGCGAGACTGGAGCGAAATGCCCAGCAACGCGCCCCACACCGCCTGGATTCCGAGCCAAAACAGCCCCAAGCGCAGCGGGTTAGGCGTGGTAGCACGCATATTGGTACTCCGCGAGCGTGTCCGCATCGTAGCCGAGTTCGGGCGCGCAGTTTCGCACCGCCGCCGCCGGCGAGCCTGCGAGCCGGGATCCTAGCGATTCCAGTTCCGCGACGCCCAGACGCCCGGTGGCAAACCGTAATAGCGCCACCGGACTCACGAGCGTCGCCATCCGCCAGGGCTGCTTGCGCGCCTCGAAAAACGCGGTCGCGAGCTTGGCGATCCGCGCACGGCTTCCGGGTGGTATCGAGAAAATTCCGCCGTTGACGACGCGCTCGCGCGCGAGGGTGATGCCGAAGGGCGGCGCCGATGGAAAGCGTCGATCGAAATCGGCGTATTCGGCGAGCGCGACCGCGATTGCATTAGGAGGCGTCCGTCGAACGAAATCCTCCACGGCGGACGCGGTGACGTATGGTAAATCGCTCGTCGCGTAGATTAACGGTTGGGCGTCGTCGTCCGGCCAAACGTCCAGCGCGCGCAAGAGATTCGCGGTGCCCGACGCGCTCTCTTCGACGATCGATTCCACGCGGCCGGCGCATGCCGCGCGTACTTCGTCGCCGCCCACGACGGCGATGCGCCTGCAGCCGGCGCCGCGCAGGGCATCGACGATCCGGTCCAGCATCGTTCGACCGCGCACCACCGCCAACGCCTTGATCGACGTCCCGGCTTCACGCGCGTAGCCGTCGCTCACGCGGCCGCCGGCCGTCACGACGGCGTTCATTGCGTGCGCATCCCGGGCAGCGGCGTTTGCCGGGGCTGGTCGTCGGGTGCGTGGGCGACGTGGTCGCGCGCGTACGGTCCGTAGCGCCGGTCCAGGAGTGCGACGATCGTCTCCGCGTTACGCGGCGCTTGGCCGTTTGCGTGATTGTTGAAAAACACGTAAGTGTCCGGACTCTGCGCCTCGATTTCGGCGATCCGGTCGGCCCAAGGAACCAATTCGTCGGGCGAATAGAGGTAGTCGTAGCGCGTCACGTTGCTGCCTTTCCACCACGTCCTGGCATTGCGTCCGTGGAACCGAACGTATCCGACGGCACCGGTAACGTCTGAGGACGGGGCCAGGAGCCCTTCCAGATTCGGCATATCGACGTTCGCGTAACCGGCTCCCAATTCGCGCAGCAGGTCGATCGTTTCCGAGCGCTGCCACTGCCGGTTGCGAAACTCCACCACGACCGGAAGTCCGCCGAACGCCGCGACGACGCGGCGAAGATATTCTTCGCGTTCGAGGGTAGGCCTGAAGGCGTTGGGAAACTGCGCGAGCACGCACGCGAGCTTTTCGGCCGCGAGCGCCGGCTGTAGGGCGCTCACCAAGGCCTTGGCGTCGTCGTGCACGCGTAACGATGCGGGGTCGGGCGGATGGGTGACGGTTTGGGGTGCTTTGAAGCTGAAGCGAAATCCGTCAGGCGTGCGTCGCGTCATGGATTCGACGGTACGGGACTCGGGTACGCCGTAGTAGCTCGAGTCGATCTCGACCGCAGGGAAGGCGCGCGCGTAAAGTGCCAGCATCTCGCCGGGTCTGGTTTTCGGCGGGTAAAACGAACCGATCCAGTCCCGATACGAGAAACCGCACGTACCGACGTAGATCAACCGGTAACGCCCGGCTACTTCTTGGCTGCGACCTTCTTCTTGCCGGCCACCGTGCGTTTGGGGCCTTTGCGCGTGCGCGCGTTCGTCTTAGTGCGTTGGCCGCGTACGGGCAGGCCGCGGCGATGGCGGACACCGCGATAACACCCGATGTCCATCAAGCGCTTGATGTTGCTCTGAACTTCGCGCCGAAGATCTCCTTCGACGCGAAGCTGTAGCGCGTCGATTGCGTCGCGCAACCGCTTTTCGTCGTCCTCAGTCATGCTTTTTACGCGCAAGTCGGCGCTGATGCCCGTGCGTTCGATCAGCTTCTTAGCCGTCGTCGGGCCAATGCCGTAGATGTACGTGAGGGCGATCTCGATGCGCTTTTCGCGCGGAAGATCGATACCGGCGATACGAGCCATGGCTATCCTTCTACCCCTGAACCTGTTTGTGTTTGGGGTTGACGTCGCAGATCACGCGCACTTTGCCGTGTCGACGAATGATCTTGCACTTTTCACAGATGCGCTTTACGGAAGGTCGTACTTTCATGTTTAAGAGGCGCTCCGCCCTAGGCTCCGCGCCCCCCACTTTCGTGGGGCCCCCGGACCGTGGGCGCCTTTCTGATGTTGGCCGGCTTGAGATTCCCCTAGGGGCGCCCAAACCAGCTTTGGTAGCTGTAACGTTGCTGCTATCGGGACTGCGCCGGACAGCGAGCGCGAGGGTGCTTTCGTCATACGGGGGCGGCTTCCGGGCGATAGTTGGCGGCTTCTGGGTGCTCGGCGTGGTCGCGGAGCGTCAGGATCTTTGGGCCGGCGTCCGTTACGGCGATCGTATGTTCGAAGTGCGCTGCGAGTTTACCATCCGACGTGACGACTGTCCAGCCGTCTTCGAGGACGTCGACCCGGTAGTCGCCCTGGGTGATCATCGGCTCGACGGCTAGGACGAGCCCGGGGCGCAACTCCATCCCGGTGCCGGGCGTGCCGTAGTTGGGCACCTGCGGCTCCTCGTGCATTTCGCGGCCGACCCCATGGCCGACCAGCTCGCGAACCACCCCGAAGCCATTTGCCTCGGCATGGGCCGCAACGGCCGCGCCGATGTCTCCGACGTGCTTGCCGCGCAGCATCTGCGCGATCCCCAGCATCAGACACTCTTGAGTCACGTCCAACAAACGCCGGGCGGCGGTGGAAATGGCTCCAATCCCGATCGTGGCGGCGCTGTCGCTCACGTAGCCGTCGAGCGTCGTCCCGATGTCGATCGAGAGAAGATCGCCCTCGCGCAGCACCCGCGAACCGGGAATACCGTGCACGACTTCCTCGTTCACGCTAGCGCAGATCGATCCACTGAAACCGCGATAGCCCTTGAACGTCGGGATGCCGCCCCGGCTGCGAATCCCGTTCTCGGCCATCGCGTCGAGCTCGCCGGTGGTCATCCCGGGGCGGACGTTCTTCAAGAGCTCGGTCAGCACGCTGGCCGTAATTCTTCCGCTGCGGCGCATGGTTTCGATCTCGCGAGCGGATTTTAGCGCGACCATTAGCGCGCCCGCTCCATCGCAATCGAGGATCGGATCGCGGCGGCCACGTCGTCCACGCTCTTGAGGGCGTCGACCTCGACGAGTTTGCCGGTTTTCCGATAGTACTCGATCAGGGGGCGCGTCTGGACGTCGTAGACGTCGAGCCGCTTGGCAACGGTCTCGGGAAGATCGTCGACTCGCTGGATCAACGGACCGCCATCGTCGTCGCAAATACCGGCCACCTTGGGAGGGTTGGTCAGCGAGTTGTAGGTCCGGCCGCTGCGCGGATTGGACCATCGGGCGCTCAATCGCGAGACGAGCGTTTCGCGATTGGTTTCGAATAGAACGACCCCGTCGAGCGCCCACCCTTCGCGTGCGAGCGTGGCGTCGAAAGCTTGCGCCTGCGCGACCGTGCGCGGGAAGCCGTCCAGCACGAATCCCGTCGGATTGCGCGACAACTCGTGAGCGATCATGTCAACCATCAAATCGTCGGGAACGAGTTCCCCGCGCTGCATGTATCCCTCGGCTTGCTTTCCGAGGTTCGTGCCCGCGGCGCGATGCTCGCGCAGAATGTCGCCCGTCGAAATCTGCTTGACGCCGAAGCGCTGCTCGAGAATCCGCGCCTGCGTTCCCTTGCCCGCGCCGGGCGGTCCTAGAAAGATGAGTCTCACGGTTGGGCTACCGCTTTATGAAACCGCGGTAATCGCGCATTGCCAGCCGCGCCTCGATCTGCGTGATCGTATCGAGCGCCACGCCCACGACGATCAGCAAGGAGGTGGACCCCAGATAGAACGTCGTTACCGAGAGTCCGCGCTGTAGGGCTCCGGGAAGCACGGCCAACAAGCCCAAGTAAATCGCCGCGGCGGTGGTGATCCGCATCAGGATCTTGTTCAAGTAGTCCACGGTCGGCTGGCCCGGGCGGATGCCCGGAATGAACGCTCCGGTCTTCTTGAGGTTGTCGGCCACGTCGCGCGTGTTGAGAACGACGGAGCTGTAGAAGAACGTAAATATGACGACCAGGAGAAAGTACACGAGGTTGTAGAGCAGCCCGTTCGGCGAGAAATACACGTTGAACATCTCGGACCAGGCCGCCGGATTCAACGGAAACGCGATCGGGCCGAGGAGATGGTAGTACGCGGCCTTGGCTCCCGTATGGGCAAACCACGATAGCGCCTGCTGCGGCAAGAGCAGGATGGAAATTGCGAAGATAATCGAGATCACGCCGGCGTTGTTGAGCCGCAAGGGAATGTAGGTAGAACGGCCCGCGAACATCTTGCGGCCCACCGTGCGCCGCGCTTGCTGCACGGGAACGCGCCGCTGCCCTTGATAGAGGAAGATGATCGACACGATAATGACCAGCGCGATCGCCACGTAGAGGACGATATTCAATATCGACTCGGCCCCCTGCGAGGTCGAGGTGAGCGTTTGCATGACGTAGGTCGGATAACGTAGGACGATACCGATGAAGATGATCAGCGAGACGCCGTTACCGATGCCTTTATCGCTAATTTGCTCGCCGAGCCACATCAAGAACATCGTACCGGCGACCATCGCGATGATGGCGAAAAGCAGATACCAGATGCTGCGATCGTAAAATACGTTGGATTTCTCCATCGCGTTGGCCATAAAAGTCGCTTGCATGGTGGCCAGCACGATCGTCAACCAGCGCGTGTACTGACTGATCTTCTTGCGACCTTCCTCGCCGCCTTTCTTGGCCATCTCCTCGAGCTGAGGCAGGACGACGGTCATCAACTGCATGATGATCGAAGCGTTGATGTACGGCGTGATGCCCATCGCGATCACCGACAGCTTTTGCAGCGCGCCGCCCGAGAGGAATCCCAGCAGGTTGTAAAACGCGCCGCTTTGCAGAACCCGCTGCCAAGCCGCCTCGTTGACGTTGGGGAGCTGCACGTGGATCATGAATACGAACCACGCAAACGCGAACAGCACGAAAAAGACCCGTTGCCGGATCTCCGGAACGAGAACTGCCGCTCGCAAGTTGTTGAACAAAGCTAGCGCTCCGTTTCGGTCGCGGCGTCTTGGATGCTGGCGCCGGCGGCCGTCAACGCTTCGCGCGCGCTGCCCGAGAACAGTACGTCGCGAAAACGCAATCCCGACGGAAGGCTCTTGCCGGTTTTGCCGCCGCCGAGAATCTTCACGCCGTCCAGTAGCGACTTGAGGAGTCCCCGTTGTTGGAGGGCTTCGGGCGTGATTTCGACGTTGGTATCCCAGTCCGCCAGCTGGTGCAGGTTGATGACCGCGAGGCGGGACCGAAAGTGTCCGATGTCGCGCGCCTTCTGCGAATATCCGCGCCGATGCGGCAGGCGGCGCTCCCACGGCGTCTGGCCGCCCTCGAACGCCGGCCCTTTGCCGCCGCCCGAACGCACCGTCTGCCCCTTGCCGCCCTCGCCGCCGGTTTTTACCATGCCCGAGCCGTGTCCGCGCCCGATGCGCTGGCGTTTGGGCCGGCTTCCGGGCGAGGGCTTGAGCGCACCGAGTTTTAGGCCCGGCTTCGCACTCGGCTTCGGACTCGCTGCAGCTTTTTTCGTCGTCTTCTTTTTTTCTGCCATTTCGTTTCTCGTTGTTTCGAGCGACGCTACGCCGCGAAGATTTCTTTGACGGTCTTGCCGCGCAAGTTCGCAACCCGCTCGGCCGTGCGCAGCGACTTGAGCGCCGCGACCGTCGCCATGACGACGTTGATCGGATTGGTCGTCCCGAGGCACTTGGTCAGGATGTCGTGGATGCCCGCAAGCTCCAGCACGGCACGCATCGAGCCGCCGGCGATCACGCCCGTTCCGGGCGCCGCCGGTTTGAGCAACACGGACGCCGCGCCGACCTGAAGGCGAACCTCGTGCGGAATCGTCTTCTCGACCATCGGGACGGTTACCAAGGCCTTCTTGGCCTGCTCGACGCCCTTACGAATCGCTTCGGGAACTTCTCCCGCTTTTCCGATCGCGAATCCGACCTTCCCCTTACGATCGCCCACTACGACCAGCGCGCTGAAACTGAAGCGCTTGCCGCCTTTGACGACCTTCGCAACGCGATTCACGCGTACGACGGTTTCTTCAAATCCACTGTTGTCGCGATCGCGACCGCCACGATATTGCATTAGAACGTTAGCCCCGCTTCCCGGGCCGCGTCGGCTAATGCACGCACGCGGCCGTGATATTTGTAACCGCCTCGGTCGAAGACGACCTCGCCGATGCCGGCGGCCTTTGCCTTGGCCGCAATTGCCGTCCCGACGGCTTTTGCCGCGTCGACGTTGGTCTTCGACTGGAGTCCCGCAGAAAGCGACTTGTCCGCCGTCGAAACCGCCGCCAGCGTGTGACCCCGCGCGTCGTCGACGAGGGTCGCATAAATGTGATGCAGCGTCCGGCGCACCAGCAGCCGAGGACGCTCTGGCGTACCGGAAACCTTTTTACGCAGGCGGGCATGCCGCGTGCGCCGCGAGTCGGTTCTGGAATTGCGCGCCATTACTTCTTGCCTGCCTTTCCGGCCTTGCCGAGCTTCTTGCGAATTTGCTCGCCGGCGTAACGAATGCCCTTACCTTTGTAAGGCTCGGGCGGCCGAAGCCGCCGAATTTCCGCCGCGACCTGGCCGACGGCTTGCTTGTCGATCCCCTCGACGTGGATTTTGTTCTGCCCCTCGACCGAAAGCGCAACGCCGCTGGGCGCTTCGAATACGACCGGATGCGAATACCCCAGGCTAAGGTTCAACTTCTCGCCCGCTTTGGCAACGCGGTATCCCACGCCCTGAATCTCGAGGCTCTTGCGGAATCCTTTGCTCACGCCCTCGACCATGTTGGCGATGAGCGTGCGCGTCAAGCCGTGAGCGGCTCGGTGCTCTTTCGCCTCGCCCTTGCGTTCGACGATGACGTTGCCGTTTTCGAGTTTGACGTCGACGATTTCAGAGAGAATCGTCTGACGCAGTTCGCCTTTCGGACCCTTGACCAGCACGGCGCCCGAGTCGAGCGTCACAACGACGGCAGACGGCACGACGACCGGCAGCTTCCCAATACGAGACATGTTTTTCTACTTTTCCTCTGTCCTAGATCCGATTACCATACGTACGCCAGAACTTCGCCGCCGACGCCGACTTTTTTGGCTCGTTTGCCCGACATGATGCCTTGCGGCGTCGAAATGATAACGAGGCCGAGGCCGCCTAGCACGCGCGGAATTTCGGTCTTGCCGGTGTATACGCGCAGCCCCGGGCGCGAGATCCTGCGCAGCCCGGTAATCACCTTTTCCTTTTCCGGGCCGTACTTGAGCTGGATCCGGATCGTACCCTGCGGTCCTTCGCTGACTCGTTCGAAGTTTTCGATGAAGCCTTCGTCCATGAGAATCTTTGCGATCGCCTGTTTCGGGCGAGACGCGGGCACGTCGACCGACTTGTGGTTGGCCGTGTTTGCATTGCGGATGCGCGTCAGCATATCGGCAATTGGATCGGTTACCGCCATTTGTATGCTCCCTTCGCTCTTACCAAGACGCCTTGGTGATGCCCGGCACGACGCCTTTGTGCGCGTTCTCGCGGAAGCAGATCCGGCACATGGCAAATTTCCGTAGAAAGCCTCGCGGACGCCCGCAGACCTTACAGCGGTTGTGTTTGCGCACGCCGAATTTCGGCGTGCGGTTCGATTTGACGATCATGCTCGTCTTGGCCATCTAGCCGCGTCCCTTCTGTAGCGGAAGCCCCATCGCGACCAGGAATTCCGACGCTTCCTCATCGGTTTTCGCCGTCGTAACGATCGTGATGTCCATGCCGCGCGCCTTGTCGACCTTGTCGTAGTTTATTTCCGGAAAAACCAGCTGCTCTCGAAGGCCGAGGTTATAGTTTCCGCGCCCGTCGAACGACTTCGCTGGAAGCCCGCGGAAGTCGCGGATACGCGGAAGCACGACGTTGAACAGCTTGTCGAGGAACACGTACATGCGCTGGCCCCGTAGGGTCACTTTCGCGCCGATGTTCATCCCTTCGCGCAGTTTGAACGCCGCAATCGACTTGCGAGCCTTGGTTACGATCGGCCTTCTGCCCGGTGATGGCGGCCAGCTCCGCGACGGCCGCATCCAAGGATTTCGGGTTCGCGATGGCGTCCCCGACGCTCATATTGACGACGACCTTCGAAAATTTCGGAATCTCGTTGACGTTGCCATAGCCGAAACGATCCTGCAATTGCTTGCGGACGGTGCCTTCGTATTTTTCTCGTAGTCGCGCGGCCATCGTTACGCTCCCTTCGCCGACTCGCGCGCCGGCTCGCCGCACCGGGCGCAGCTGCGCCGCAACAATCCCTCGGCCGTGCGTTCGTGACGCAGGCGCGTCGGCGCCTTGCACTTCTCGCAGACGTACTGGAGCGCCGAAAGCGGCAGCGCCGCCTCCTTCTCGACGATCCCGCCGGTCTGCATTCCGCCCATGTTGCCCGCTTCGCGGCCTTGCTTGGTGTGACGCTTGACGATGTTGAGCCCCTCCACCGTGGCGGTGCCGGGCCCCGCCTGAACCGCTTTCACGGTCCCGCGCTTGCCTTTTTCCTTGCCGCGGCGGATCATCACCGTGTCGCCTTTGAGAATCCGAGCCTTAATCGCCATTGCCCTTACAGTACCTCCGGCGCGAGCGAGGCGATCTTCAGGAAGCCGCGGTCGCGCAGTTCGCGCATCACCGGCCCAAAGACGCGCGTGCCGCGCGGGTCGAGATTGTCTTTTTCGCCCTTGATGATGACGCACGCGTTGTCGTCGCAGCGCACCACCGAGCCGTCGCCCCGGCGAATGGGCGCGCTCGTTCGTACCACGACCGCCTTGACGACTTGGCCCTTCTTTACCGCGGCGCCGGGAATCGCGCTCTTGATCGTTCCCACGACGATGTCGCCGACGTGCGCGTACGCGTGACGGCTGCCGCCCGAGATATGAATCACGAGCAGCTCGCGCGCGCCCGAGTTGTCGGCGACCTTCAGCCGAGTTTCTTGCTGAATCACTTCGCGCGCTCCACGATTTCGACCAGCCGCCAGCGCTTCTCACGCGACATCGGACGGCACTCGACGATTCGCACGACGTCGCCGATGTTGGCTTCGTTCTCCTCGTCGTGCGCCTTGAAACGGGTCGACTTCCGGACGATTTTACCGTAGGTCGGGTGCGGAACCCGCGTTTCGGCGACTACGACGATCGTTTTGTCCATCTTGTTGGACGCGACGCGCCCCTGCTTGATGCGCCGCGACCCGCGACCGCTCGCACGATCGGCCGTGGCGTCGTTGCGTTCGGACGAATCCACGTTAGGCTGCTCCATGCTGCTCCTGTGCGATGCGCTTTTCGGAAATGACGGTTTGAATTTGTGCGTACACGCGACGCATGGCGCGGACCTTGCTGAAATCCGCTAGATGACCCGTCCGCAGCGCAAAGCGCAGGTTAAACAGCTCCGCTTTGGTATCGCGGGCCTTTTGCTGCAGCTCTGCGATCGTTAGCGTGCGCAAGTCGTCAAGCTCGCTCTTTTTCATGCTCAAGCCTCCTCGCGTGAAACGATCTTCGTGCCGATCGGAAGTTTGGCAGCCGCCCGCCGCAAGGCTTCGCGCGCGACGTCCGGCGCGACGCCTGACAGCTCGAAGAGCACGCGTCCGGGACGCACGACCGCGACCCAGAACTCCGGATTGCCCTTACCGGCGCCCATTCGGACTTCGGCCGGTTTCTTGGTGGCGGGCTTGTCGGGAAATACTTTGATCCAAACCTTGCCGCCGCGCTTGATGTGCCGCGTCATCGCAATACGGGCCGCCTCGATTTGCCGGTTGGTCATCCAGCACGGCTCCATCGCCTGCAAACCGAAGTCGCCGAACGTCAGCGTGCCGCCGCGCAACGCCACGCCGGTCATTCGCCCGCGCTGCACTTTGCGCCACTTTACCCGTTTGGGAGTAAGCATTACTCGGCGCCCTCACCTTCGACTGCTGTTTGCGCGGCCGGCTCGGGCTCGGCGACGGGCGTTTGCGCCTCGGGAGCCGCGACGGGCGCTTGCGCGGACGGCTCCGCCGCGGCGACGAGCGCATCCACCGAGTTTTCCGGGGCGCTTTCGTTGGGGAGCGCCGACTCAGTGAGCGCCTGCGCTTCGCTTTGGTGCGGAGGAACGACGACCGGCGGTTCGTGGCGCACCGGTTCTGCGGAAGCATCGATCGGCGCGAAGACGCTCGCCTCGGCCGGTTGCGGAAGCGGGGCTGCCTCGCCGGAGGCCGCGCCCGGTGCCGCCTCGCCGGCCGGCAGCGGCCCGCGATCGCGCGAACGGCCACGTCCGCCGCGCTCGCGGCGTTCGCGGAAACCCCCGCGTTCGCCGCGGTCGCGCACGTTGCCGTCGCTGCGAGGCTGATCCGGCAGCACTTCGCCGCGATAAATCCAAACCTTGACGCCGATCCGGCCGAAGGTCGTAAAGGCCTCGACGTTGGCGTAGTCGATGTCGGCCCGCAACGTGTGAAGCGGAACCTTGCCATCGGCGTTGCGTTCCGTTCGCGCGATCTCGGCGCCGCCCAGACGGCCCGAAACCTGCACCTTCACGCCGCGCGCGCCGGCTTTCATCGTACGCATGATCGCCTGCTTCATGGCGCGGCGAAAGGCGATCCGCTTCTCGAGTTGATCGACGATGTTCTGCCCGACCAGTCGCGCGTCCAACTCTGGATGCTTTATCTCCATCACGTTGACTTGAACGTTCTTGCCGGTCAGCTTTTCGAGGCTCTTGCGAATGTCTTCGATTCCGATACCGCGCTTGCCGATGATGATGCCCGGCTTGGCGGTATTGACGATGACGCGCGCCTGGTTGGCGCGGCGCTCGATCTCAACCTTGCTGATTGCCGCAGAGCGCATCCAGCGGTTCAAGAACTTCCGGATCGCGACGTCCTCGTGCAACCACTCGATGTAGTGTTTCTTTTCGAACCAACGGCTATCCCAAGTACGCGTGATGCCGAGCCGAAGGCCAACCGGATGAATTTTTTGACCCATGGTTACTCCGCGGCTCCAGCTTTGGCTTGGGCCGCTTTTGCGGTGCGCTTACGCGCGGTGGCTTTTTTCGCGGCAGGTGCGGCTGCCGCCGTCCGGCGGGGAACGCGCGCTGCGCGAACGGACGCGCCCGCGCGCTTGCGCGGGAGCTTTCGGGGCTGTTCTTCGCTGACCACGACGGTCACGTGCGACAAGCGCTTGCGCTTGAAGTACGCGCGCCCTTGAGCACGCGGATCCAGGCGTTTGGTAAATCGTCCGCCCGGGCCGCCGTCGACGGTAATCCGCGCGATGTAGAGATCGTCGGTGTTCATGTCGTGGTTGTTGCCGGCATTCGCGACCGCGCTGCGAACGAGCTTTTCGATCGGTTCGGCCGCGAAAACGTCGGCAAACTTCAGCAGGACGAGCGCCTCGCGGACGCTCTTTCCGCGGATCGCGTTGGCAACCCGGCGCAACTTGCGCGGGCCCGTGCGGACGAAGCGCAAGTGCGCGACGGCCTTGGGCGCCGGCGTCTGGGCGGTCATGGCTTCACCGTAGCCTTTTCGCCGCCGTGACCGCGAAAGTGCCGCGTCGGTGCGAACTCACCGAGTTTGTGTCCCACCATATTTTCGGAGACGTAGACGGGAATATGGGTCTTCCCGTTATGCACGCCGATCGTGTGTCCGACCATCGAGGGAACGATCGTAGAAGCGCGGCTCCAAGTCTTGATGACGCGCTTCTCGCGCGTCTCGTTGAGCTTGTCAGACCTTCTTTACCAGGTGCTCGGCTACGAACGGCCCTTTTTTGAGGCTGCGACCCATTACTTGGAACCCCGCTTGCGAACGATCATTTTGGAAGTGCGCTTGTTACGCCGCGTCTTTTTTCCCATCGTCATCTGTCCCCACGGCGTGGTGGGCGGACGCCCCGACGTCGAACGGGCTTCGCCGCCTCCGTGCGGGTGGTCGACCGGATTCATGGCAATGCCCCGAACGCTGGGACGTTTGCCCATGTGGCGCGAACGCCCGGCCTTGCCGCCGACTTGATTCTCGTGCTCGACGTTTCCGATCTGCCCGACCGTCGCTCGGCAGTTGATGTGAATCTTGCGGACCTCGCCGGACGGCATGCGAACCTGCGCGTACTCGTCTTCTTTGGCCATCAGCTGAGCCGAAACGCCGGCCGAACGCACGAGCTTTCCGCCTTGCCCGGGGCGCAGCTCGATGTTGTGGATGACGGTACCGACCGGAATATTCTTGATTGGAAGCGCGTTGCCGACCTTGATGTCGGCACCCGCACCGGATTCGATCTTATCGCCGACCTTGAGACCCATCGGCGCGAGGACGTAACGCTTCTCGCCGTCTTTGTAATGCACGAGCGCGATCCGGCAAGACCGGTTGGGATCGTATTCGATCGTCGCGACTTTCGCCGGGATGCCGTCTTTGGTCCGTTTGAAATCGATAATGCGATACAGCGTACGCGTTCCGCCGCCTTTGTGGCGAACCGTAATGTGCCCGTTGTTGTTCCGGCCCGAATGTTTTTTGCTCACTTCGAGCAACGACTTCTGGGGAGCGACTTTCGAGAGCTCGGAGAAGTCTGCCGTAGCGATGAAACGCCGGCCGGGGGACGTCGGTCGATATTTCTTTACGGGCATTTAGCGGCACTCCCAAGCCACGCGCGCGTCACTGTTCAAAGTAGTTTACTCCGCCTAGTTCGATCTTTTGTCCGGCCTTCAGGGTAACGATCGCCTTTTTGATGTCGCTCTGTTTGCCGGTGGTTTTCACGCCGCGACGAGCGAAGGTTCGGGATTTTCCACGCACGTTAACCGTGTTGACCTTCGTAACGTTGACTTTGAAGAGTTCTTCTACGGCATGGCGAATCTGCGTTTTCGTCGCGCGCGGGTGCACCGAAAAGGTGTACTGATTGGCGAGCGCGTCGGCCATCGACTTCTCGGTGATGCGCGGGGCGATGATCACGTCGCGGGCGTCCACTATCGAGTCTCTCCCTGGTCGGCAAGTCTGTGGATCAGCGCGTCGTAGGCGTTGGTCGTAAACACGATCCGCTCGTATCTGAGCACGTCCTTGACGTCGAGGGCTCCATCGTGCGTGACCCCGACGCGGCGCAAGTTGCCGGCGACTCGGGCGATCGCGTGACCGCTGCGTTCGTCGCGGGCACAGACGACCAGCGTCGAGGGTCCTTTTTTGGCGTCCTTTACGCTGCCGAAGAGGAGCGCCGCAAATTCGGCGGTCTTGGCGATGGGAAAGTCGCCAACGTCGAGCAGGGTGACCGCGCCGGTTTGAAACCGCTCCGCCAGCGCTGCGACGAATGCCAACCGGCGCTCCTTCTTGTTGAGGGCTTCGACGAAACTGCGCGGCTGAGGACCGAAGGCGACGCCGCCGTGCCGCCACTGCGGCGAGCGGATCGAACCTTGGCGGGCGCGACCCGTGCCCTTTTGCTTCCAGGGCTTGCGTCCGCCGCCGCGGACTTCGTCGCGCTTTTTCGTCGATGCCGTTCCGGCCCGGGCGTTGGCAAACTCGCGATGGACCGCGCGGTACATCACGTGCAGCTTATCGTCGAAGCTACCGTCGAGGATCGCCGGCGCGGCTACTTCACGCACCGTCTTCCCGGTGAGGTCGATTACGTTCGGCATCGCGTTACGCTCCCGCCGGCTTGGATTTTACGCTCTGCCGCACGATCACCAAGGCATTCTTCGCACCAGGGACGGGCCCGCGCAGCAGCAGCAAGTTTCGCTCCGCGTCGGCGCGTACGACTTCGAGGTTTTGCAACGTCGTGCGGTCGACGCCATAGTGGCCGGGGCGACGACTGCCTTTTACGACGCGACCGGCATTGGTGTCGCCATTGGAGGCGGGCTGGCGATGGATCATCGATCCGTGGCTCGCGCCGCCGCCGCTGAAGTTATGTCGCTTGATGCCTCCCGCAAAACCGTGGCCTTTGGAGATTCCGACGACGTCAACGCGATCCCCCGGTTCGAAGGCCGCGACCGTTATCGTCGCGCCGGCGTCGACGCCGTCGATGCCGTCGCGGAATTCGCGAACGTAGCGCGCCGGCTCGGTGCCGAGTTTTTTAAAATGTCCGGCAAGGGCCCGGGTGAGGCGACGCTTTTTCACCGTGTCGAAGCCCAAAGCGACGGCGTCGTAGCCGTGCTTTTCCTTCGTGCGACGCTCCACGACCGTGCAGGGACCGGCTGCGATTACCGTGACCGGCACGTAGCGCCCGTCGTCGGTAAAGATGCTCGTCATCCCAACCTTACGGCCAAGGATGTTTTTCATCACGCCCTCGTCCTATGGAAAGAAATGCAGTTAAGTACACTGGTCCAGGCGTATGGGTTAGTTCTTCACCGGCGCGCAAACAACGGAGCCGCGGCCGGCCTGGACCACAACCTGGGTACTTTATCAGGGCCCGGCCCCCTCGTCAAGGCTTGGCCGGGTCGATCCTTCGACTACGTGAACGCGTCCAGCCCGGTGATTTCCTTGCCGACGATGAGCGCGTGCATTTCGCTGGTGCCCTCGTAGGTCAGAACCGACTCCAGGTTGTTCATGTGCCGAATGACCGGATACTCCAGGGTCACGCCGTTGGCGCCCAAGATAGTGCGGGCCTCACGCGCGATGGTCAGCGCTTCCCGGACGTTATTGAGCTTGCCGAAGCTGACTTGGCTGGGATGAAGCTCCCCCCGATCCTTCAAGCGCCCTAAGTGCACCGCCAGCAGGGTGGCCTTGTTCAGTTCGAGCAGCATGTTCACGAGCTTTTGCTGGGTGAGTTGGAAACCGCCGATCGGCCGGTCGAACTGGACGCGGGTTCGAGCGTACTCGAGGGCCGTCTCGAAGCAAGCTCGCGCGGCCCCCATGGCGCCCCAAATTATCCCGTAGCGGGCCTCGTTCAAGCAGGCGAGCGGACCGGCTAGCCCGCGCGCCTGCTCCAGCAGCGACTCGGCCGGCAGCCGGCAGTCCTGCAGCAGCAGCTCGCTGGTAACCGAAGCCCGCAGCGAGAGCTTGCGGTGGATGTTCGAGGCGGTGAACCCTTTGGTGCCGACCGGTACGATGAAGCCGCGAATGCCGTCATCGGTTTGCGCCCAAACGATCGCGACGTGCGCGATCGAGCCGTTGGTGATCCACATCTTCGTGCCGTTGAGGACCCAGTCGCTTCCGTCGCGGCGGGCGAACGTGCGCATTCCGCCCGGGTTGCTGCCGAAGTCCGGCTCGGTGAGCCCGAAGCAGCCGATCGCTTCACCCGCGGCCATGCGCGGAAGCCAAGCCTCTCTCTGCGCGTCGTCGCCCCAGCGATAAATCGCAAACATCGCGAGGGAGCCTTGGACGGAGGCAAAGCTGCGCACGCCCGCGTCGCCCGCCTCGAGTTCCATGCACGCGATACCGTATGCGACCGCGCTGGCCCCCGGGCAGCCGAAGCCGCGCAGGTGCATGCCGAGAACGCCGAGGTCGCCCAACTCGCGGCCGAGCGCGACCGGAAGCGTCCCCTCTTCAAACCATTGCGCGATCTCCGGGAGCACTCGACGTCGCACGAACGAGCGAACGGTGTCGCGAATCATCCGTTCTTCGTCGGTGAGTAAGCCCGTAACGTCGATGAAGTCGACCGCATCCGGACCGGACGCCTTCGCGCGCGCCGCCGCCGTCATCGGTTGACGAAACTCATGTCGGAATAACGCGCTCCGCTGGCGGCGCCCGGCGGAAAGGCTCGTTCCAACTCGTCGAGGTCGTCGGGCGAGAGTTGGATGTCCGCCGCCGCGACGTTCTCTTCCAGATACGCAACGCGTTTGGTTCCCGGGATCGGCACGACGTCATCGCCTTGCGCGAGCAGCCAGCTCAATGCGACTTGGGACGGCGAGCACCCGTTGCGCGCGGCAACGGCTTCGAGTTGCCGCACGAGCTCTAGATTCCGCGTAAAGTTCTCCCCGCCGAACCGCGGAGCGCTGCGGCGGAAATCGTCCGGTCCGAACGCCTCCGGGCTATCGAACGAGCCGGTCAGAAAACCGCGGCCGAGCGGGCTGTACGCAACCAGCCCCGCGCCGCATTCCCGGGCTGTGGCCAGCTGGCCGTTCTCCTCGAGATCGCGCGACCACAACGACCACTCGTTTTGGACGGCGGCAATCGGATGGACCGCGGCCGCGCGGCGCACCGACTCTCCGCTAGCCTCGGAAAGACCCAAAAAGCGAACTTTGCCCGCAGCGACCAACTCGGCCATCGCACCCACCGTCTCCTCGATCGGCACGCCGAGGTCGACTCGATGCTGATAGTAGAGATCGATGTGATCCACCGCTAGCCGGCGCAGCGATGCCTCGCACGCCGCTTTCACGTATTCGGGGCGACCGTTGAACGCTCGCTTCGCAGGCTCGTTGGCGTCGCGAACGATTCCGAACTTGGTAGCCAGCACGACCTCATCGCGGCGCCCGGCAATGGCCTTACCGACCAGCCGTTCGTTTTCGCCGTGACCATACATGTCGGCGGTGTCCAGCATCGTGATGCCGAGATCGAGCGCCCGGTGGATCGTTCGCATCGACTCGACGTCGTCGCGCCGGCCGTAGAAATCCGACATCCCCATGCAACCCAAACCGAGAGCCGACGCGAGCGGCCCGCTTTTCCCCAGTCGGCGTTGTTTCATGCCCGTTAAAAACGGCCCGGGCGGGTCAGCGTTTCAGCACCCGAGCGAGTTTGTCGAAAAGCGCTTCCGTAGACCGTTCGAATTGGTCTTCGAATCGTCGCCAAAGCAGGCGTCCGTCGGTATCCGAGAGCAGCGCGTCGACCCGGTACAGCAGCAGTGTTTCCTTGCCTTCGCTGGTCAGGTGAAATCCGTGAGTGCCGTCGATGCCGTCGTTTTGAATACGCCAAACGATCCGTTCTTCGGCAACCGCCTCGTCGAGAATGCTGTGCATGCCGAGATGCCATTCCTCGGTCTTTCCCGGGACGAGCGGCCCGGGCGAACGCATGAAGGGCTGCGAGGCAAAGGGCCAAATTTGATCGCCCGACGTCCCCATTTCTTCCAAGAGGTGATAGATTCGGCGCTTCGTGCCATGGAACGACCGCGACCGGGTTTCGTGGAGTTCGATTGGCATGCTCCGTCGTTCGCTAACGCAAGGCGAATATCCCCACCGCGCCCGCGAGTAGGATGAGCAGCGGAGCGCTGAGCTTCGTACGCAGCATCAAGACCGTAACGGCAAGGACGATGCCACTCGCTACGATCATCCCGACCGAACCCACCGGAAGGGTTGCGACGGGCGTTCCGCGGCTGATCGTCCAAACGCTCGACCAGACGAGGCCGACGATTGCCGGCGCGAGGCCGTGCGAAATGACGGTGCGCCACGGCGACTGCGAAAAGCGCTCCCAGACAACGTCGACGACGACCATGATGACGCTGGAAGGCACGAACATTCCGACGGTCGCAATCGTCGCTCCGAGCAACGGGCGGCCGGGCATCGCCGCGTAGCCGATTAAGGCGGCAAAGATCGTCGTCGGCCCCGGCACCAGCTTCCCGATCGTATAGAACTGGGTGAACTGGTCGGAGGTGACCCAGTGGTAGTTCACAACGTCGCGATGCATTTGCGGGATGATCCCCTTCCCACCGCCGAAGCCGAGCACCGACAGCTGCGAGAAGGTCCATAAGATGTGCAAGGCGGTCGTCAGGGTTGGATTCATTTCGGCCGTGCCCGTTTCGGGCGCGCCCGCAGATATTCGTGAACGATCCCGATCCCTCCGAAGACCACGAGTACCAGCAACAGCGGCATTCGGAAGATCGAGACGACCAGCGCCGTAGCGACCAACAGCAGGATGCGCACCCAATCCGTGCGCTCGTCCCAACTCAGTTCGAGCGCGTTGCCAAGCGTCAGGCCGAGGGCGCCGACGGCGCAGCCGCGCAGACCCCCGTGCACGTATGGATTCGAGGCATACTTGAAGTAGAGCGCGCCCGCGATCAGGATGATGACGAACGGCGGAACGCTCGCGCCGAGAAACGCCGCAACCGCCCCGGGCAGCCCCCGCACCTTCTGGCCACAGTAGATCGCCAGGTTGAGGATGTTCGGGCCGGGCAGAACTTGGGCCAACTCCAGGCCGTCCATGAACCCGTCGTGGTCCATCCAGCCCCGCGAAACGACCTGCTGGCGGATACTGGCCTTCTGCCCACCGCCAAACGCCGTCGAACGAAATGGCCGCAAATGCCAGAGCAACGCCCAGCAGCGAAGGCTGCGAAGGTTTCGGCGGATCTGCCGCGCTAGCCGACATCCGCAATCGGGCCGTCAACGACTGCAGACGTGTGCTTACCCGAAAGGATGTGGATGTGCACGTGTTCGGTGTGCTGATATGGCGGCAGCACGCCCATGCGAATCATGAAGCCTTTTTCGTAGAGATTCATCGTGATTGCGACCTTTTGTATGCCGGCCAGCAGACGGTTCCAGAGCCACGCGTCTGCGAGACCCAAATCGAGAATCGTCGGAACCCATTTCTTCGGGATGATCACGACGTGGATTTCCCACCATTCCGGTTTACTCTGGTCGATGTTGTGGCGAAAGGCGAAAACGTCTTCGTCTTCGTAAACGACCTCGTCGGCTCTGGCGCGCGTTCCGTCGAGACGTCCGCGAAACGTGTGCTGCGGATCGGGCTTCTCCCAAATGCGCTGCTCCGGGCTGCTGATCAGTTCGGAAATCCATTGCGGCATTGCGGTCCTCCAACGGCCCGGCATAACGTTGTATGCGTGGTTTTCGTCGACCCGCGCGGCGTCCTCCCAGGAAAACCCGCCGGACCGGCACAACAGCAGGAGGGTTCGACGCATCTCGTTGGAGGAGTCCCAGGCATGCCGGAACGCAAACACGACAATCCCGTGGTTACGCCCAGCGACATTTTGGGCGGGGCGCCCGAATGGCCGAAAGAGCCGAAGGCCTGGGATAAACTGGTTGGCGACAGCGACGTCATTTACGAAGACGGCGACGTCGTCGTTTTTCACGATCCGGTCGACGAAGACGACGAATCGGAACGGACCGAGACCGAGATTCGAGCCACGCTGCTCTCGAAAAAGCACGTGCACAGCCTGATGGACCTCGGCGTTGCCGACGAACAGCTAGGCGCCAAGATCCTCAACGGCATCCAGCAAGCCGCGTTCCGTTTAGGCCTTGAGAAAAAAGGTTTCGAAGTGCGGGCACACGTCTACCCGCCAATGCAGCGCCGGCCGGAGCTGGCCTTTAAAATCCGCTCCGGAAAGCCGCCGAAAAAGAGCGCTCCGAACGGCAGCTAGCCGCCGCGCTCACGCCCCGGTTTTCGGCCCGATTTCCCGCGCGGCCAACTTGGCGAGAGCCTGTATTACGACGATCGCGATGAGGGTTACCAGCACCGCGTAAAGCAGTTCGGCCCAAACGCCGCTGCCGGGCTTCAGGAAAATGGCGATCAGATCGGCGATAAACTTGTTCCACGCGCCGGCTGCCAACAAGCCGAAGGCAACGGTAGCAAGCGCTACCATCGTACCGATATAACTGGACTTTACTTCCATCAAAAAGCCCTCCTACGAACGCGCTTTCGAAGAGGGCATGGAAAAATCCGCTCTTCCCCTCAATTGCGCGCGCTTTGCACGCTCCGCTCGGGATGACAACGCGACTGTACAGGTTGTGCACGCGGAGCTTGTGCTAAGCGGAGCGCCGAAGGCGCGTAGTCGAAGCGCTCGTCCCTCGACTGCGCGTGCTTTGCACGCTCCGCTCGGGATGACAACGGCGGGCGGTGCCTGTGCGAGGTACGCTGGGGATGACAACGGCGGGCGGTGCCTGTGCACGCTCCGCTCGGGATGACAACGGCGGGCGGTGCTTGCGCGAGGTGCGCTGGGGATGATGGAGTCGGCTAGGCTTTTAGTTCGATGTCTACGCCGGCGGGGAGGTCGAGGTGCATTAGGGCATCCATCGTTTTAGGCGAGGCTTGCAGGATGTCGATGAGGCGCTTGTGGGTGCGCATCTCGAAATGCTCGCGGGATTTCTTATCGTTGTTCGTCGAGCGCTGCACGCAGAACCGGTTGATCTCGGTCGGCAGCGGCACGGGCCCGCTCACGAACGCGCCGGTCCGCTTGGCGGTCTCGACGATGCGTTCGGCCGACTGATCGAGAACGCGATGGTCGTAGGCTTTTAGTCGAATGCGAATTTTTTGCTTTGACATTGTTCTTTCATCGTTACCGATCGACGCTCGATTTTCAAAGATCCGATCGGGCCGCTTCGACCCTCTCGAGGAGGGAGCGGCCCGTTTGTCTCGCGGGGAATTACTCGGAGACGCTCGTTACGACGCCCGCCCCCACCGTACGGCCGCCTTCGCGGATCGCGAAGCGCAGACCCTCTTCGCAGGCGATCGGCGTGATTAGTTCGACGTCCATTTGAACGTTGTCGCCGGGCATGACCATCTCGACGCCTTCGGGCAGCTTGATCGTGCCGGTCACGTCGGTCGTACGGAAATAGAACTGCGGACGGTAGTTCCCGAAAAACGGGGTGTGCCGGCCGCCTTCGTCCTTGGAAAGGACGTAGACTTCGGCTTTGAACTTCTTGTGGGGCTTTACCGATCCCGGCTTGGCAAGCACCTGGCCGCGCTCGATTTCGTTGCGGTCGACTCCGCGCAACAGAACGCCGATATTGTCGCCCGCGATGCCCGAATCGAGCAGCTTGCGGAACATCTCGATGCCCGTTACGACGGTCTTCTTCGTCTCTTCCTTGAGCCCGACGATCTCGACTTCTTCGCCTACCTTCACTTGGCCGCGCTCGACGCGGCCGGTGCCCACCGTTCCGCGGCCGGTGATCGTAAAGACGTCCTCAACCGGCATGAGAAAGGGCTTGTCGATTTCGCGCACGGGTTCGGGGATGAAGTCGTCAACGGTGTCCATCAATTGAAAAATCGGATCCGTATCGGGACTGCCGCGCTTGCCGTCGGAGTTGAGCGCCTTGAGCGCCGACCCACGGATGATCGGCGTGTTGTCGCCGTCGAACTCGTACTTGGTCAAAAGTTCGCGGATCTCCATCTCGACTAGTTCGAGGAGTTCCTCGTCCTCGACCAAGTCGGTCTTGTTCAGGAAGACGACGATGCGCGGCACGCCGACCTGGCGCATCAGCAGAATGTGTTCGCGCGTCTGCGGCATCGGGCCGTCGGTGGCCGCGACTACGAGAACGGCGCCGTCCATCTGGGCGGCTCCGGTGATCATGTTTTTGATGTAGTCGGCGTGGCCGGGGCAATCGACGTGCGCGTAGTGCCGCTTCTTGGTCTCGTATTCCTGATGCGAGATCGCAATCGTAATGCCGCGCTCTTTCTCTTCGGGCGCGTTATCGATTTCGTCAACGCCGCGGGCGCTCGCGAGCCCTTCGGTCGCGAGACAGTGCGTGATCGCCGCCGTCAGCGTCGTCTTCCCGTGGTCCACGTGACCCGTCGTTCCGATGTTGACGTGCGGCTTATTGCGCTCGAACTTTGCCTTAGCCATTTTCTTCCTTACGCTTGACGCGAGTATTCAGGGACGCGCGCGCCGGACGAGAAGTCCGGTCCTCGGACCCTGGCGTTCGGGTCCCGCTGCGCCGGTGACGTTGCAAACGCCCCCACGAAGGGGGCGCCACGACCATGGGAATATATCAAGGCGGCACGGGCTCTGTCAACGCCGAGCGGTCCGGCGCCGGTGGCCGCTCGCGGCGTTCGGCTTCAGGCGTGGGCGGGGTTCTTGCCGGACGCTTTGGCGACGATCTCTTCCTCGACCGATCGCGGCGCCTTCTCGTAGTGCGAAAACTCCATCGTATAGGTTGCCCGCCCCTGGGTTGCCGAGCGCATGTCGGTGGCGTAGCCGAACATTTCCGAGAGCGGGACGTGTGCCGCGATCACCTGCGCGCCCCCCGGAGCCTCTTCGGTTCCCTGAATCATGCCGCGGCGCCGGTTGAGGTCGCCGGTGATCCCGCCCATGTAGTCCTTGGGCGTCGTGACTTCCACTTTCATGATCGGCTCGAGCAGAATCGGGCCGGCGGCGCGATTGGCCTCTTTCCAGCCCTGAGACGCGGCGATTTTGAAGGCCATTTCGGAAGAGTCGACGTCGTGGTAGGAACCGTCGAAGGCGGTCACCTTGAAGTCCAGCACGGGATACCCGGCCAGCACACCGCTCTGCGAGGCTTCCTTGACACCCTCTTGGACGGCCTTGGAGTATTCCTTGGGAACCCGGCCGCCGACGATTTTCCACTCGAAGACAAATCCCGTGCCGGCTTCTTGCGGCTCGACCTTGAGCCAAATGTCGCCGTACTGGCCCTTACCGCCCGACTGCCGGACGAACTTGCCCTGTTTTTCGACGGTTTTCGTAATCGCTTCTTTGTAAGCAACCTGCGGCTTGCCGACGTTCGCTTCGACTTTGAACTCGCGCCGCAAGCGGTCGAGAATGATCTCCAGATGAAGTTCGCCCATGCCCGCAATGATCGTCTGCTGAGTTTCTTCGTCGGTACGCATCCGGAAGGTTGGGTCTTCCTGCGCCAGACGCGTCAGCGCCGTTCCGAGCTTATCCTGATCTCCCTTGGTCTTCGGCTCGATCGCCTGATAGATCACTGGCTCCGGAAAGACGATCGACTCGAGTGCAATCGGCGACTTCTCGTCGCACAGCGTGTCGCCGGTGCGCGTATCCGAAAGACCGACGGCCGCGGCGATGTCGCCGGCGCCGATCGAGTCGATGTCCTCGCGATGGTTGGCGTGCATCCGCAGGATCCGTCCGATTCGTTCCTTACGGCCGCTGCGGGAGTTGTAGACGTAGCTGCCTTTGTTGAGGATGCCCGAATAGACGCGAAAATACGTCAGGTTTCCGTATGGATCGGTGGCGATTTTGAAGGCCAGCGCGCAGAACGGCTGCGCGTCGTCGGGACGCCGGGTAAGCTCTTCGCCGGTCTTCGGATCCTTGCCGACGATCCGCTTGGCGTCGAGCGGGGACGGCATGTATTCGACGACGGCGTCGAGCAGAGGCTGCACGCCTTTGTTCTTGAAGGCCGATCCGCAGAGCATCGGGAGCACGGTCCCCTCGATCGTCGCTCGGCGCAGCGCGGCCTTCATGCGGTCGATCGGCAGTTCTTTGCCGTCGAAGAACATCTCCAGCAACTCGTCGTCCTGTTCGGCGATGGCCTCGACGAGCGCCTGACGCCACTTCATCGCCAGCTCGCGCAGCTCTCCTTCGACTTCCTCGTGCGTGATCGTCGATCCGAGGTCATCGGTATAGACGGTCTTCTTCATCGTAAAGAGGTCGACGATGCCTTGAAATTTGTCCTCGGCCCCAATCGGTACTTGAATCGGTACGGCGCGACCGCCTAACCGTTCGCGAATCTTGTCGACGACGTTGAAGAAATCGGCACCCATCCGGTCCATCTTGTTGACGAAGATGATGCGGGGCACCTTATATTTGTTCGCCTGACGCCAAACCGTTTCGGACTGCGGCTGAACGGCGGCAACCGAATCGAAGAGCGCCACCAATCCGTCGAGCACGCGCAGCGAACGTTCGACTTCAACCGTAAAGTCAACGTGCCCAGGCGTATCGATAATATTGATACGGGTATCGCGCCACGTCGTTGCGGTCGCCGCCGACGTGATCGTAATACCGCGTTCCTGCTCCTGCACCATCCAGTCCATCGTGGCCGCGCCGTCGTGCACTTCGCCGATTTTGTGCACGCGGCCGGTATAGAACAGAATGCGTTCGGTACACGTCGTCTTGCCGGCATCGATGTGCGCGGCAATGCCAATATTTCTCGTTCGCTCGAGCGGATATTCCCGTGAAGCCATGGTCCCTTACGTTCTTTGGAAGCGTTACCAGCGATAATGGGCGAAGGCTTTGTTGGCTTCGGCCATCTTATGCGTGTCTTCGCGCTTCTTGATCGTCGCGCCGGTGTTGTTGGAGGCGTCGAGCAGCTCGTTCGCGAGTTTTTCTTCCATCGAACGGCCGGCGCGCGAGCGCGCGAAACCGATCAGCCAGCGCATCGCCATCGCCTGGCGTCGATCCGGCCGAACCTCCATCGGGACTTGATAGGTCGCGCCGCCGACCCGGCGCGGCCGGACTTCGACCAGCGGCATCGCGTTCGACAGCGCCTGTGAAAAGATGTCCATCGGATCGCGGCCGGTCTTTTCCGCGATAATTTCCAACGCGGCGTAGGTGATATTCTCCGCCGTCGACTTCTTTCCGCACAGCATCACCTTGTTGATGAAGCGCGCGAGCACTTTCGAGTTAAACTTTCCGTCGGCCAAAATTTGGCGTTTCGGCGCGGGGCCTTTACGTGGCATTACTTCTTCTTATCTCGCTTGGCGCCGTATTTCGAGCGGCCTTGCTTGCGGTTGGCGGTCCCGGCGGTGTCGAGCGTGCCCCGAATAATGTGGTAGCGCACTCCCGGGAGATCCTTGACGCGGCCTCCGCGCACCAGCACGACGGAGTGCTCTTGGAGGTTGTGGCCGATGCCCGGAATGTAGGCCGTGACCTCTTCTCCGTTGGTGAGCCTGACGCGAGCGACTTTACGCAGCGCGGAGTTTGGCTTCTTGGGCGTCACCGTCTTGACTTGCGTGCAAACGCCGCGACGCTGCGGGTTTCCGCGAACTTCGAACGACCGCGTCGGCAAATCGGGATGACCGGGCTTGGGTCCCGTTAAGATCATCCGAAAAGCCCGCGTCTTGACCTTTTTTTCGGTCTTCTCGCGGCCGCGGCGAACCAGTTGGTTAATGGTGGGCACCGGTACTCCTAGCCAATGGATCTCTTTTCCGATCAATAGACGTGCAAACGCGCTCGACCCCAAGGACCGCTCGCGGTTCTTGGGGACCCGCTCTCTCGAGAAGGCGCACCGCGCGCGGCCGGCCGGGGCCGGAGCCAGCGCGGTTCCTGAACTCCGGCAGTATATCAAGGGGGCTTTCCTGCGTCAACGACGCCGCCGCCGAGGCGAGGAAGCCGGGGCTGCGTCGCCGCCGAACAGGCTTCTCCAGGGGGACCTGATGGACCGGCTTGCCCGTCTCTTTGCCAGGCTCGCGATCTTTGCCCCAACCCTTGCGATTCTCGGAGGGTGCGGCGGAGGCGGGGCCGCGTCGTTCGTGGCGCCGCCGCCGGCCGCGTCGCCGCCCCCGGTCGTTCACGTCCAGACGCCGCTCGAGCACATCGTCGTCATCGTTCAAGAGAATCGCAGTTTCGATAACTTCTTTGCCGGTTATCCGGGCACCGATTCGCGTACCTATGGGTTCGCGCACGACGGAAAAAGGGTCCCGCTGCGAGCGATCGGCTTTGCGCCGGCGGTCGGGCTCGATCACCTTTGGAATGCCGGCATCACCGACTGGGCTCACGGAAAGATGAACGGCTTCGACAAGCCCGGTGAAGGCCGACGAATTCCACCCACCTACATGTACTCGTACCTCAAGCACGGTCAGATCAAGCCCTACTGGGAGATGGCCCAGCAGTACGTGATCGCCGACCACATGTTTCCCACCGAGTTCGGCCCGAGCTTTACGGCGCACCAAAACTTGATCGCCGGCAGCACGGAAGTCAATCCTGGGAGGTCGGTCATCAATCTTCCGACGCTCGACGGCAAGCAGCAGCGTGGCGACTGCGACGCGGCCAAAGGCACGACGACGGATCTGATAAACACCATGCGCCAGGTCCTTCGCCACGCCGGGCCGCCGCCGTGTTTCACGTACCCGTCTATGGCGGACACGCTCGACGACGGGCAGGTTTCGTGGAAGTACTACTCGGGATTCTGGCCGCAGGGCAACTCGACTTGGGACGCTTTCGGCGCGATTAAGAAAGTTCGCTACGGGCCGGACTGGGACAGGAACGTCACCAAGAAGCCGTTTCAGATTCTCACGGACGTGCCCAAGGGGAACTTGCCCGCCGTTTCCTGGGTGATTCCGACGCCGGAAGACTCGGACCACCCGGGTGCGGGCTCCGACCGCGGACCGTCCTGGGTGGCGACGGTCGTCAACGCGATCGGCCGGAGTTCGCAGTGGAAGTCGACGGCCATCATCATCGTGTGGGACGACTGGGGCGGGTGGTACGACAACGTCAGTCCGCCGCAGCTCGACTATCGCGGCTTGGGGATTCGCGTTCCGTGCCTGATCGTCTCGGCGTACGCGAAAACGGGATACGTCGACCATACTTCATACGAGTTCGGCAGCATCCTCAAGACGATCGAAGAGAACTTTGGCATCGCGTCGATCGGTACGACCGACGTGCGAGCCACCGATATGTTCGACGCGTTCGACTTCACCCAGAAGCCGCGTGCGTTCAAACCGTTTAAGGCGAAATATCCGCCGAGCGACTTCCGGTTCGAGGCGCCGTCGCAGCTGTTGATTCGCGATCCTGGCGACGAATAGCGCCGATCCGCTCGAGTTCGCCGGCCCCAAGCCAATCGGCAGCCTCCAGTAACGCCGCACCGAGTCCGCGCAGCTCGGGCACGACGTTGCGCGCATTTTCTCGCAGCACGTCCGGCCACATCTCCCACTCGGCTGCCCCCAGCCGCAGCAGTTCGCGCGCCGCCGCGCCGGCCAGGCGGCGGCTGCGTTCTCCGTCGCGCTCGGATGCTCGGCGCGCGTAGATCCACGCAAGAATTTGCGGAAGGTGCGACCCGTAGGCGACGATCCGATCGTGCTCGCGGGGCTCGATCGCCAGCGGTAAACCGCCCAACGTCGCCAACCACCGGCACGTCCGCCCGGTCAAACGTGGGTCGTCGGTGGGAACGTACGCCCACGTGCGGCCGTCGAAGAGCGCCGGCGTTGAGAACGCCGCCCCACGCCGCTCGGATCCGGCCAATGGATGCGTTGCGACGAAATTCGTCAGGCCGTCTGCCGCTTCGCACACTGGGACTTTCACCGAAGCGACGTCGAGAACTAGGCCGGCGCGCACCCCCGAACCGTCGCGCAGACGTGCGATTTCAGCAATCGTGCCGGCAAGATGCGCTGCGATCACGACGGTATCCGCGCGCGCGTAGAGTTCGTCGCGGGTGACGACCTGGTCGAGCGCCCCGACTGCGAGCGCGCCGGCGGCTGCGGTTGGATCGTCGTCATACCCGACGACGTATGCGCCGTTGCGCCGCGCCCGCATGCCGATCGAACCACCGATCAGTCCGGTTCCGACGATCCCGACGACGTCCGGCTCAGCCACGCGTCGTCCTAGCGAGATCGGGCCGCAGCGCGGCCGCACCTTCGAGATAGACGTGTTCGACCTCCTCGAGGCCGAGCGTCGTCGTAACGTGCATCAGGACCCGAATGCAGCGCGACAGCGCTCCTGGAACGTCGAGTTCTGCAAAGTGAAGCATCGGCACGCGCACCCAACCGAGTTCGCGCGCTCCCAGCGCCGGAAAAACGGCGTGCAGGTCGGGCGTAAGGCTGAAGAGCACCGAGGCGACGTCTTCAAGGACGACGCCGTTTCGATCGACGATTTCGCACAGCAACCGTTTCGTGGCGACGACGATCGCTTCGGGTTCATCGGCCTCGACGGTAATCGCCCCGCGGATGCCGCGGAGTCGCGGAGCGCTCATCGGGCGGCGGCCGCATACGCAGGCCGGGCCGGCACTGGGATGCGTTCGAGCTGCTCCACAACCTCGTCAAAGTCCGCGAGGGTGAGGGCTTGGTCCTTGTCGCTCTTGGCTTGGGCGGGGTCCGGGTGCACTTCCAGGAGCAAGCCGTGCGCGCCGACCGCTTTGGCGGCCAAGCACAGCGGCGCGATCCAGCGGCGGACGCCGACGCCGTGACTTGGATCGACAAAAACCGGCAGGTGCGTGCGCTCGCGCAGCACGGGTATTGCCGAAAGATCGAGCGTGTTGCGCGTCGCCGTCTCGAACGTCCGAATGCCCCGCTCGCAGAGAATCACGTTTGGATTTCCCTCGGCCAAAACGTACTCCGCGGCCGCCAACAACTCGTCAATCGTGGCTGAGAATCCACGCTTGAGGAGCACCGGTCGCCCCGCCCGTCCCACCGCCTTAAGGAGATCGAAGTTCTGCATGTTCCGCGCGCCGATTTGAAGCACGTCGATCTGCTCGGCCATCGGCGCGACTTGGTCGATCGTCATGACCTCGCTGACGGTCGGCAGTCCGGCGGCCCGACCGGCTTCGGCGAGCAGCGCGACGCCCTCCCAGCCCAATCCCTGGAAGGCGTACGGACTCGTGCGCGGTTTGAACGCCCCGCCGCGCAACATCGAAGCCCCCGACGCTCGGACGGAGCGGGCGGTTTGCAGAATCTGTTCGCGCGATTCCACCGAGCACGGACCCGCCGCGATCGTAAACTCGCCGTCCGCAATTCGCACGCCGCCGATCTGCAGCATCGTGCCTTGCGGCTTGGCGGCGCGAGCCACGCGCGGAAAGGACGGGTTCGCGATAACCGGCGTAACGAGCGCGACGGGGGGCTTGGGCGCCGGAACCGCAGCGCGAAATTGCGCGAACGTATCGTCGGCCCCAAGCGGCGGACCGACGTGCGCTCGATAACTGCCCAGCACCGTGACCGACCGGCAGCGCCGCTCGAACTCCGCCACCGCTTCGGCGACTTTGGGATCCGCGAGATCGCCGGAAAATTCAATGTAGAAGATTCGCTCGGTACCGCGGCCGAGCGCGGGCTTGGACTCCAGTTTGTCGCCGTCGATTCCGCGCTTGGCCAGGATTTCCAAACAGCTCGCCAGCGCTCCCGGACGCTCTTGCACGCTGAAGATCAGGGCGGTCTTACGGGGCCCTTGCTGGGGCTTCGTGGAGAGCGCGCCGTCCGGCGCCGCATGGCGCGAGCGTACGATCAAAAAGCGCGTGTAGGTTTGGGGATCGTCGGTGCAGTTAGCGGCAAGTTCGGTAAGCCCATAGATGTGGGCGGCCGAGGGCGATGCCAGCGCCGCGACGTCGGGGCGACCGCCGCGCGCCACCTCGCGAGCGGCGACCCCAGTGTCTTCGCATGGGATCGCGCGAGCATTTTCAAGACCGGCGATAAAGCGGCCGCACTCGGCGATAACCAACGGATGTGCGAGGACCTCGCGAACGTCGCGGAGTTCGGCGCCGGCGACGCCCAGAAGCCGGTGATCGGTACGCCACTGCAGTTCGGCCAGCGGTGCCAGATCGAACTCGGCCAGCAGATCGTATCCCTCGCGCACCGTGCCGGCAATCGCATTTTCGATCGGCACGATTCCGACGTCGGCCCGTAAGCTCGCAATTCGAGTGGCCATCTCCCGATAGCTCGGCAGGCCGAAGGCGTCCGCGCGGATTCCCGACGTTTTGAGAAAGTATTCGATCGCCAACTGTGAGTAGGCGCCTTCAACCCCTTGATAAACCGCGACCGTCATCTTGCGCTCCCTGCTGATCTTTGCAAATAAAAACAAGCCTCCGCGGGTCCGGCGGAGGCTTGCGTGTTTGGCTGATGAACTTTTTGCCGTTCAGCGGCCGCGCGCCACACCTTCACCGACCCTGAGGCGGTAGGGATAATGGGCGTAAGCATACCAGCGAACGACGAACATGTGCCCGTTATGGAATCACGGCGCCGGGCCGTTGTCAAGCGCCGGGGTGGTCGCCAACCAGTCGAAACACGGAGCGGGGGTTCGATGATGGCTGTTTCTGCGCCGGACGGGCCGGCCGCGCCGGCGATCGCTTCGTAGCGGCGAACATCGCCCGATGGCTGCCAGTGGATCCATTCACGCCGAGCGGCGGCTCGGTGTCCTGGACGGGTTACGCGGCGTTGCCGTGCTCCTGGTGCTGTGGTATCACGTTTGGGAAATTTCGTTTCTCGCGGCACCGGTAGCCTGGCTCCAGTTCGTGCCGGAGACCGGCTTCGTCGGCGTGCACCTGTTCTTTTTTCTCAGCGGGTTCGTGATCGCATATCCGTTCATTCGAGCCGCGCTCGCCGGAAAGCCGCAGCCATCCTGGGGACACTTCGCTTGGCGGCGCGCTGTGAAGATCGTTCCCTCGTACTTCCTTTGCATCTTCGCCGCGTATGCGGTGGGCTACGCGCAGCAGCAGCCGGGTGCTTCGACGCTGCCCGACGTCGTATCGCACGCGCTGTTCGTCCACACGTGGTTTCCGCAAACTTACGGCACGATCACCGGCGTTTTGTGGACGCTTTCGGTGGAGGTCGAGTTTTACTGCATTTTTCCGTTGGTGTGGTGGTGTTTCAAACGCGCGCCGTGGTTGACCGCAGCGGGGATGATCGCGATCGCGTGGGCGTGGCGAGCATGGATGGCCCATTGCTGCCTCACGACGCTCTTCCCGTACTACGAGGAGAACTTGCCGGGGTATCTCGACATCTTCGCCTGCGGAGCGATCGCGGCACACGTCTTCGCCCGCTTCGGCGAACGCTGGCGGACTTCGGCCTGGCGGTTTGCCGCTCCACTGGTGGCCGTCGGCGGCGTGGCGTTGCTCGTAGAACTGCTGGAAAGTCTCTACGGCTACCGATTCGCGCCCCAATGGGCGGGTGTGTGGCAAATAGATCGGCGCCCGCTCCTGGGCGCCGCATTTGCAATCACGGCCCTGGGCTTCCTCTCCGCCCCGAAGTGGTGGCAAATTCTTCTCGACAATCCGCCCCTGCGGTTCCTGGCCGCCATCTCGTACAATCTCTACCTGTACCATCAGATGATCGCGCGCGAACTGTTGGCGCGTCACATCCCTGCGTACCTCGGCGATCCTCACGACGACCCGGAGTGGCAGATTCGTTACACGTATATCGCCTTTTCGGCGACCATGGCGCAAGCCACGGTCGCCACCTATCTGTTCGAACGTCCCCTTTTGCGGATTGAAGCACCGCGTCTCGTGAGGCAACCCAACGGGGTACTTCGGCTAACGTGGAGCGCGCAAGCGAACGGGGAAGCAGCCTCCTCGAAACGACGGTCGCGATAGCGATCGTCGCACTCCTTGCAGGCAGCGCGCTGGGTGCAGCCGTGGGCGCGTTCCACGCGACCGCTGGCACGCCGATACGCGACGCCCTGCAATCGGCCGTGCGCCGCGAAATACCGATCGCGCTGGACGTGCTGAAATATCGCGGCTCGAGCGTCGTGCCGGCGAGCGTTGCGACGACGCTGCCGATGCCCGGCGGTACGCCGCTGCCCGCCCGGCTCTCGATCCAAACGACGCGTTTGAGCGCAGACGCGCTGCGGATTGCAATCTCGGCGGTTGCAACGGGATCCGGCCAACGTGCGACGGCCACGGCCGTTCTGGGCGCGCGCGCCCCCGTTCCCGGGTCGGTCGTGCACGCACCGGGCTTGGTGCCGGCCCCAACCGGCGCGCCGTAAGCGGCTGTCCGGCGTGCTTCTGCGGACGCTTTTTGTGGCCGTATTGCTGGCCGCACTCGGCGAGACGATGGTGCACGCGATCCACGCGCTGGCGCAAGCAGCGCTGAGGCATCAGGCGCTCATTGCCGTCCAGGCAGAGACGATCTCGGCAACGACGCTGGCACGCCGAGCGATCGCGCGCGCAATTTCGGCCGGCGCAGACCCGCGCACGGTCGAGCCGGAGCCGCCCCCACCGACTTCCACCTGCCGCTTGCGCGGCTCCCACGGCTGCGCGATCGAGGGCCGTGCCACAATTTCGTTTCAACCCCCGGTTATCGAATCGCCGGAAACGCCGCCGCCGTGTCCTAGTGCCGCGTGCACGGTTTACGAACAGGAAAACGACGCCGTCAGCGAAGGGCGCGTTGAGGCAACGATCGCGGCCCAGGCGACGGCGGCCGGCGGGACGCTCCTTGCGGCGCGCGTCGTACGCGTGACGTTTCGCACGCTGAAGATCGCTCCATACGCCGCACTCAGCGGAGGGGCCGATGCGACCCTGGCAATCGCCGCCGCCGTGCCGGGCCCGGGAGACGACGGAGGCGCCGCACCTAACGGTGCCGCGCCCGGAACCCTAATCGACGTGCTCTACGAAAACGCGAGCACCGGAGCCACATTCCCCGCGAACGTCTGGCGTTCGCAGGTCCAATCTCGAAAACCGCATCCTAGCCCGTGGTCACCCTAAGCGGAGTGATGCGCTAGGAGGGCGGTTCTAGAGCATCGACTTGAAGACGCTCTCCGTGATCCCGGCGATAACTGGAACGCGCACTTCTTTGCCTTGAAAACCGGTAACGAACGTCCAGATCCAAAGGCCGATCCACACCAATCCGACGATCCAGAAAATCGGAAAGAGCAGCGCCAGAACGTGGACGATCGCGATGGCAAACGTGAACACAAACCAGATGATGAAGTACACCGCCCAGAGGACGATCGATTGGGCGGCCGACCACTTCACAAACTTGTTCGTTCCACCACCGACCAGCATAACGATTCCACCGACGATGCCCAGCAAATACGCTAGACCGGCGGCGAGGTTCGGCTGAAGGCCAAATGGAGCATCGGTAGGAGGCTGGGTAACCGACATTGCAACGCCCTTTCGTCAACAGAAGTCAGATGCAATGGAGCCGCACGTTTGCTACGCGGGGGGGCAGCCCCTCCTCCCCCCGCGAACTGCGGCGCATCGTGCGCTCGCGGCTCGCAGTCTATCTCGGCCTCTCTTACGTCGTCATTGCCTGGGGCCTCAACATCGTCCTCGTCAAGCGCGCGATCGGACAGCTCGACCCGCTGGCCTTTACCGGATTGCGTTTCCTCGCGATGACGCCGCTTGCGTTCGGTCTGGTCTACGCGTCCGGGGAACGGGTTCGCATCGAACGCCGCGACTTGGCCCTGCTGATCGTTTGTTCCGCCTGCGGCTATGGAATCTATCAGTACCTTTGGGTAATCGGGCTCGCCAATACGAGTGCCTTTGCATCGTCACTGCTGGGCGCGACGGCGCCGATCTTCACGCTCGCGATCCTGGCATTGCTCGGCCACGAACGCGTGCGCAGCGGCCGATGGATCGGTGCCGGCATCGCGCTTTTTGGCATCGCCATCTTCGAGGGAGCTTTTGCCGGCCATGCGACCTTCCGACTCGGCGACGCGCTGACGCTGCTTTCGTCGCTGTCGTTCGCGGGCTACAACGTCGTCACGGCGCGGTTGCTCGGGCGATACTCGCCGGTGGTTCTGGTGGCGGTCACGATGACGATCGGCATGCTGATGATCCTGCCGGCCGCAGTTCCGCGCCTGCTCCATACCTCTCTGAGCCACCTCGGCTGGGAGGTTTGGGGAGCGTTTGCTTTCGCGGTCGTCTTTCCGATCGTGCTGACCTGGCCGGTGTGGAACTACGGGATTTCGCGCATCGGGGCGGCGCGTGCCGGCCTCTTCGGCTTCCTCGTCCCGGTCGTGGCCGGCTTTGCCAGCGTGCTGATTCTCGGAGCGCGACTCGAGCCGCACCAGTTCGTCGGGGCGCTCGTGTGTCTCGGCGGAATGGTGCTCGCAAGCCTATTCGGCCGGCTTTCGGTGGCTTCGATTTGGGCCGAACGATCGATGCCGCTGGAAAGGTAGCGGTTCGAGCCCATGCAAAACGTCGCTGCGTGAGGAGCCCAGGCGTTTGGTATGCACTCCTGATCGCCCCGTTTGTGGGGACGCTGATCCCGTGGCTCTACAATCGCGCGACGCCGGCGCTCTTCGGGCTCCCGTTCTTCTACTGGTATCAGCTCGCGTGGGTGCTCGTCACCTCGGCCTTGCTCGGGCTCGTCGTCTTCCTCACCCGGAACCGCGACGATGTCTAGCGCGTTCGTCCTCGTTACGCTGGTCGCCGCCGTAACGATCCTCGGCTTCCTTGCGGCGCGCTGGGGAAGTCCGAATCTCACGAGTCTGGAAGAGTGGGCGCTGGGCGGCCGCCGTTTCGGCACGGTGGTATCGTGGTTTCTGCTCGGAGGCGATCTCTACACCGCCTATACGTTCATCGCCGTGCCGGCGCTGGTCTACGGCGTCGGCGCGCTCGGGTTCTTTGCCGTTCCCTATGCCACGGTCGCCTATCCGATCGCGCTGGTCGTGCTGGTTCGCTTTTGGGGCATCGCACGCAAGCGCGGCTACGTGACGGCGGCCGACTTCGTGCGCGAACGTTTCGGCGATCGCAGTCTCGAGATGGCCGTCGCCTTAACCGGCGTCGTCGCGGCGATGCCGTATATCGCGCTGCAGCTCGTCGGAATGAAGGCGGTTTTCGCCCAAGTCGGCGGAGCGTTTGCTGCCGATGACGGCTTGCCAGCACTCACGGTCGCATTCGCGTTGCTGGCGGCCTACACGTACACTAGCGGATTGCGGGCGCCCGCCATGATCGCGTTCGTCAAAGACACCCTCATTTACGTGACGGTAATCGCGGCAGTAGTCGTAATTCCGGCAAAACTGGGCGGCTGGACAAACGTTTTCCACGCCTCGGCGGCGGTTCTGGCTGCCAGGCCGAAGCCCTCGTCGATTCTGCTGTCGCTGCCACAGTACTTCACCTACGCAACGATGGCGTTTGGATCGGCCCTGTCGCTCTTCATCTATCCGCACTCCATCACCAGCGTCCTGGCGGCCCGCAGCAAAGAGGTCATTCGCCGAAATGCGGCGCTGCTTCCGATCTATTCGCTTCTGCTCGGACTGCTCGCGCTGCTGGGGTACTGCGCGATCGCGGCGGGCATTCGGGTTGCGCCGGGCAACAGCAGCAGCGTCGTGCCGCTGCTCTTCGCGCGTTTCTTTCCCGGCTGGTTCGCGGGCGTCGCCGGCGCAGCGGTAGCCATCGGCGCGCTCGTCCCGGCAGCCATCATGTGCATCGGCGCGGCCAACCTCTTCGCCAGCAACGTTTTCCGACAATTCTCGGCCGATCGCGCGCCGGTGAGAACCACGTTCGCGCGAATCCTTACCCTAGCAATGTGCGCGGGAGCCCTGCTCTTCATCCTGTTCGTCCCGGTTCCGTATGCAATCGACTTTCAGCTGCTCGGAGGTGCCCTGATGCTGCAAACTTTTCCGGCCTTCGTCCTGGGACTATGGACGCGCTGGTTCAACCCGCGAGCGCTGTTGGGGGGGTGGGCGGCGGGAATCGCAACCAGTTGTACGATGGCCTACGCGAGCGGTTTCGCGCCAAACTTCACCGCGCGCGCGTTCGGCGGCGAGGTGACGGGCTTCATCGCCCTCTATGCGTTGCTCGGTAAATTTCGATCGTCGCGGCGCTCCTGACGGTCATTCTGCAAAAGACCGGCGGGCCGGCCGGCGTCGATCGCACCAGCCCGGGTGACTACGCGTGAGCGAGGCGATCAATCCGGCCGGGTGGCCACGGCCAAGCGGGTATGCCAACGGTCTGCTTGCCGAGGGGCGGTTCCTGGCGATTTCGGGCCAAATCGGCTGGAACGAGCGCGGAGAACTCGTCTCCGACGCATTCCTCGAACAAGCGGCTCAGGCGCTGCGCAACGTCGTGACCATCCTGCGCGCCGCCGGTGGGCAACCCGAGCATCTGGTCCGCCTCACCTGGTACGTCGTCGATAAAGAGCAGTATCGCGCGGCACTGGCCGGCCTTGGCAGAACGTATCGCGATATCGTCGGCACCCATTATCCGGCGATGGCGCTGGTCGTCGTAGCCGGCTTGCTCGAAGAGGGCGCGCTGGTCGAAATCGAAGCCACCGCGATACTGCCGGCCGCGTCAGCCGGAAAGACGTAACTTATAGCGTTGGACTTTGCCGGTTTGCGTGCGCGGAAGCTCTGCGACAAACTCGATTTCACGCGGCGACTTGAACGGGGCAATCCGCGCCCGGCAAAACTCTCGCAACTCGTCGGCCTTGGCGTCGTCGGCAGTCGTCGAACCCTCGAGCACGACAAACGCCTTTACGACGTTCGTTTCCTTGAGCGGATCGAGCTTCGCAACGACGGCCGCCTCGCGCACGTCCGGGTGGGCCAAGAGCACGTCCTCAACCTCGGGTCCGGAGACGTTGTAGCCGGCTGAGACGATCATATCGTCCGTGCGCGCGACGTACCGGAGGTACCCATCATCGTCCATCCAGTAGGCGTCGCCCGGATAATTCCAGCCCGCTTGCACGTAGACGGATTGTCGCTCGTCGTCGAGATATTTGCATCCAGTCGGGCCTTTGATCGCCAAGCGCCCAACGGTACCGTTGGGAACCTCGTGACCGTGCTCGTCGTGCACTTGCGCGACGTAGCCGGGCACCGCTCGGCCTGTCGATCCGGGTCGCGCATCCGCTTGGGGCGAGCCGACGAAGATGTGCAGCATCTCCGTGCTGCCAATGCCGTCCAGAATTTTCAACCCCGTTTGCGCGTGCCACGCTTCCCAAACCGACTTGGGGAGCGTTTCACCAGCCGAAACGCACGTCCGCAACGTCGACAAATCGTAGTTTTTGGCTTTCGCTGACATCGTCCGATAAGCAATCGGCGCGGTAAACAGCGTAGTGACCCCGCACTCTTGCACGGCTCGCAGGAGATCGTCCGGCCTGGCATGCTCGAGCAACAGCGTCGCTGCCCCGGCGTGCAGGGGAAACAGCAGATGGCCGCCTAACCCAAACGTAAATCCGAGCGGCGCGCTCCCGCAGAACAGATCGTCCGGCTGCGGTTGTAAAACGAGCGCACCGTAGCTGTCGCAGGTGGCGATCAGATCTCGGTGATAGTGCATCGCAGCTTTGGGTTTCCCGGTCGTCCCCGAGGTAAAGGCGACGATTGCGACATCTTCAGCGGCGGTTTCCACGTTGCGGAATTCAGCCGGCATGCGCGCCATCCGGGCGTCGAGGCCGCCGGTTTCGCCGTCTCCAAAATACACGGTTTCGAAATCGGCGATCCCCGCGCAGGCGCCGGCGAGCTCTTCTCGCAACCGGCGGTCGCACAGGGCGAGTTTGACTTGCGCCTTTTCGATCATAAAGCGGAGCTCCGCCGAGCGATAGAGCGGCATAGTCGTAACCGCGATGCCGCCGGCTTTGAGCACCGCCAGCCAGCAAGCCGCGAGCATCGGCGTGTTGGCGGCACGCAATAGTACGCGATTGCCGGGCCGGAGCGCGTATTCTTGGACTAACACGCGTGCGATCCGGTTAGCTGCCGCAAACAGATCGCCGTACGTCCACGCGAAGCCCGGGGCCACGATACACCGGCGCCGGCCGTCGCCGGCCGCGATCCGGCGATCCAGCAGCCACGCCGCGGCATTGAGTTTTTCGGGATAGTGCAGCGCCGGCAGGTCGAAGCGCAACTCAGGCATCGCGTCGCTGGACGGAAGCCGTTTCTCGGCAAACCGGTTGACGTGGCCGCTATAACGCACCAGAGGCTCCTTAGCGCTCCGGCCCGTCCAGCGTCGCTCGAGCGATGACCAGTTGCTGAATTTCGCTGGCCCCTTCGTAGATGCGCAACGCGCGAACGTCGCGGTACAAGCGCTCGACGATTTCACCCCGGGTCACGCCCCGTCCGCCGAAGAGTTGGACGGCTCGATCGCAGACGCGTCCCGAAGCCTCCGTGGCGAACCACTTCGCCATCGCCGCCTCGCGGGTAACCCGCTGCGCGCCGCAATCTTTGGCGAAAGCCGCTCGATACACGAGCAGCGCGCTCGCGTCGACGTCCGTCGCCATCGTCGCGATCGCCGACTGCGTCAGCTGAAGCGCCGCCAGGGGTGCACCGAACAGCCGCCGCGACTTGACGTGCGCAACCGTCTCCGCGAGCGCTCGACGAGCAAATCCCAGTGCCGCGGCACCGACCGTCGTCCGAAAAACGTCGAGGGTCGCCATCGCGACCTTGAAGCCCCGCCCTTCGTCGCCAATTCGCTGGCTCGCCGGCACGACGACGCCGTCGAAGCGCACGCTGCCGATCGGGTGCGGCGAGATCGTCTCGATCGATTCGCCGGTCGACAAGCCCGCCGCGTCGGCGTCGACCACGAAGGCCGTGATCCCGCGCGTCCCTGGCTCACCCGTCCGCGCGAAGACGACGTAGAAGTCCGCCAAACCGGCGTTGGAGATCCAGGCCTTCTCGCCCTCGAGTACGTAGCAATCGCCGTCACGCTGCGCTCGCATTACCAGCGCGCCGACGTCAGACCCGGCTTCGCGCTCGGACAGCGCAAAGGCCGCAATGCTGCGTCCTGCGGCGACCTCCGGCAAGTAGCGGCGGCATAAATCGTCGCTGCCGAACAGGGCGATCGCGCCGCTGCCCAGGCCTTGCATGGCAAATGCGAAGTCTGCCAACGCGCTTCGATACGCGAGCCGTTCGCGCGCCACCGACAACGAGCGCACGTCGAGCGCGCGGCGCAGACCGCCGTAACCTTCCGGAACGCAGGCGCGCAGGACGCCGGCGCCGGCGAGGGCGCGCACCCAGGCACGGCAAGTTGCCGCGACGGCACCTTCGTCGTCCATCGCGGGAACGGCGTCGAGCGCGCGTTCGACTTCGGCCGCGAAGGCTCGATGCCCGTCGTCGAAAAACGGCCAGTCGAGATCGCTTTGGCCGGTCATCAATCTCCCTCGAACTGCGGCGCGCGCTTCGCGACGAACGCCTCGTACGCGCGCCGAAAATCGCGGCTTTGCATACAAGCCGCCTGCGCTCGCGCCTCGGCATCGATCGCATCGTCGAGCGGAAGCGCCCACTCCTCGTGCAGCATCCTTTTGGTCGCGGCGTGAGCCAGGGCCGGCCCGGCGGCGATCTGGCGGGCCGCGGAGCTAGCGCGCGCGAGCAGCTCGGGCGGATCGCAAAGTTCGTTGTAAAAGCCCCAATCGTATGCCTGGGTGCCCGGCAGGTCGCGTCCCGTGTAGAGGAGTTCGGCCGCCCGGCCCAAGCCGACGATCCGCGGGAGGATCGCGCAGGCTCCCATGTCGCAGCCGCCCAGCGCAACGCGCACGAACAGGAAAGCGACCTTTGAGCGCGGCGTCCCGTACCGCAGATCGGAAGCCATCGCCAGGATTGCGCCGGCACCCGCGCACGTTCCGTCGATTGCCGCAAAGATCGGCTGCGGACACGCGCGCATCGCCTTGACGAGATCCCCGGTCATCTGGGTGAACTCCAGCAGTTGCGCGCTGGAGCGCTGCGTCAGCGGTCCGATGATTTCGCGGACGTCTCCGCCCGAGCAAAAATTCTCACCGGCGCCGGTCAAAACCACGGCTCGGATGGCGCCGTTTCCGCTCAGGCCGGCGAACCAATCGCGCAGTTCTGCGTACAGCTCGAACGTCAGCGGGTTGCGGCGCTGCGGCCCATCCAGCGTTACCGTTGCGACTCGGTCGAGAATCTCGTAGCGCGCCTGGGTCATTTTCGGACAGCCTCAGTGAATCACGAACGGTAAGTCTTGTTCCAGCTCGACGCCCGCACTGTTGCGCGCGATGACGCGCAGGCGGTAGGGCCGGATAAAAATCGGTGGAGCGTCGAGCACGTTGAGGGCAAAGCCGAATCGGCCGGAACCGGTACGAGGAACGTCGATCGAAAAGAGGTTGGTGCGAACCTCGATGCTGGCGACGCTCGTCCCGGTAACGAATTCGCCCGACCAGCGCTCGCCACGATGCAGGTTGAGCGAGGAAAAGTGCATCGCGAGGATTTCGGGAGCCGCCTGGTTGGGTGCGACGCGCGGCGTCGGCAACGAAACGGGCGCGCCAACCTTTACGTCCGCCGGAATCTCCACCGGACGCTGCCCGCAGGATGCTGCCGCGCATGCGGCCATCGCACACAGCCCGAAAACGACCAATCGCCGGTGCGCCGCGCTCATCGCCACCTTGGTCGGCAACGACGCCGTACTTTTCCTGCCCGGAAGGCCGCCGTACCATGATTGCGTAACGCCAGGATGATGCAGCGGCAGGCGGTTCCCCGTAGCCTCGCGCTCGATTATGCCGTGGGCCTGTGCGGTATTTGGATTTCGAGCGGTTTCTTTCTCGACGCCTGGGCGCACGGCCACGTGCCCGTAGAATCGTTTTTCACGCCCTATCACGCCGCATTCTATTCCGGCATGCTTGCGATGCTGCTGGTATTGGGAGGCTTTGCGCTGCGCGGCCGCCGGCGCGGCTACGCCTGGGCCGACGCAGTTCCGGCGCCGTACCGGTTGGCCCTGATCGGCATCCCGATCTTCCTCGGTGCGGCTTTAGGCGACATGCTCTGGCATCGTGTCTTCGGCTTGGAAGAAGGCGTCGACGCGCTCCTGAGCCCCACCCATCAATTCATCGGGCTGGGAATATTTTTTTTGGCAAGCGGTCCGATCCGCAGCGTTCTCGCCGGACGCGAAGCCAAACCGTCCCTCCGGCTGCAGCTTCCGCTGGTCTTCGGGCTCGCAACGTGGCTTACGCTCGCGCACTTCGGCACGGCGTACGCATTCGATCCGGCCGGCGCGAACGCGTCCGCGCCACCCCCGACCGCGCCGTTCACACCCAACTATCTCACCGCGCTGGCCATCGGGTACTACAAGATTTCTCTCGGGATGCTCGTCATCATCTTTCAAAGCACGCTGATTAGCGGATTTGCGTTGTGGTGGGTTTCGCGAATTCGGCCTTGTCCCGGTGGCTTGACGATCTTCTATTTCATCGGCAGCGTGCCCGCGGCGGCCGCGTTCACCAACGACACGCCGCTGCTCGCCGTCACCGTCGTGCAGGCGCTGGCTACGGGCATCGCCGGCGACCTGCTCGTCGCCCGCTTCGATCCGCAACCCGAACGCACGAAGGCATTTCGCTGGTTTGCCGCCGTCGTTCCGATGACGTATGCCGGCGCGTATATGATCGGTACGGTCTTAAGCGGCGGCCTCTGGTGGGACTGGAACGTCGCCTTGGGCGCTTGGATCTGGTCGGGCGTCTGTGGATTTATGCTGAGTTTGCTGGTTACCGCCCGCCGAACGGCATGATCGCGGCCGCGTTCGCCGCCGCGGCCGCGCTGCTTCACGGTGCGACGGCAATGCGGTACGGATATTTCCGCGACGAACTCTACTTTATCGCCTGCTCCAAGCATCTCGCCTGGGGATACGTCGACCAGCCTCCCTTAGTCGCGCTCGCCGCCTGGCTCGCGGCGCCGACCGGCTACAATCTGCTGGCGCTGCGCGCCCTGCCGATTCTCGCCGCCGCGCTAACGACGTTGCTGGCAGTCCGGTTGGCACGCGAGCTCGGCGGGGGACGATTCGCGCAAGCGTTGGCGGGCGCCGCCACCCTGCTCACTCCGGCCTATTTACTGCTCGGCAACACGCTGACGACGACGTCGTTCGAACCGCTCTCATGGACGCTTGCGATTTATGCCGCGGTGCGGATCGTGCGAACGCAACGGGCCGTTTGGTGGATCGCGCTGTCGCTCGCGGCTGCCTTTGGGGCGTATGGAAAATACTCGATCGTTTTGCCGGTCGCCGGCATTTCGATCGGTCTGCTCGCAACCCCGCAGCGGCGAGTTTGGCGTTCGTGGTGGCCGGTATGCGCCGTCGTTGTCGCGCTGGTCGCACTCAGCCCGAACCTCGACTGGCAAGCCGCGCACGGCTGGCCGTTCTTGGCGGTGCTGGGGGGCGACGCCGTCCACCGCCCGGGATTGCGCAACGGCATCGCGCTCGAGTCCGCGAACGCTGCGCGCAACGCACTGGCCTTCTTGGCGGAACAGCTGATCTATACCAACCCGCTCGCGGTGCCGCTATGGCTGATGGGAATTCTGGCGCCATTTCAAATTTCTCGGCTGCGCGATCTGCGGTTCGTATCGATCGCCTATGCGGTCGTTTTCGCGATCGCCGTCTTGTCGAGCGCCAAAGGCTACTACATCGTCGGCATCTATGCATCGCTTTTCGCAATCGGCGGGGTTGCCTTCGAGCGCCTCGCGCGGCCGTTGCGGACGACCGTGTTTGCCGCCCTCGTGGTCACGGGAGTTGCGGCGCTGCCCTTGTCGCTTCCGGTGCTCTCGCCGGGCGGGCTCATCGCCTACGGGCGTGTCGTGGGATTGACGGGACGCGGCGGCACGGTGCCGCATTTGGTGCAGCCGGTCTTCGCCGAGGAGTTCGGTTGGCAACGCTTGGCGCGCGACGTCGCCACCGTCTATTTCGGGTTGCCACGGGCAACTCGTGCCGGCGCGGCGGTGTACGCCGACACCTACGGCGACGCCGCGGCGCTCGATTTCTACGGTCCACGATACGATCTGCCGCCGGCAATCTCGAGCCAAAACTCGTACTACCTGTGGGGCACCCGGGACTACGACGGGCGCGTGCTGATCGCAGTCGGCGCGACGCAGGTCGAACGACTCCGAAGGTACTACCGCAGCGTCACGTTGGTCCGCACCTCAAACGAACCGTTGAAGTGGGTCGTCGAAGGGCCGGCTCCGATCTATGTGTGCCGCGACCCGGTGGCACCATTGTCCGAGATTTGGCCGCGGCTGCGATGGTACGGCGCGTGAGGGTCGCGCCGCGCCGGCGGCCGGGCACTTATGCCGAACGTGCGGTGCGAGCGCGGATTCACGCTGTTGGAAACGATCGTTACGCTCGCGATTGCCGCGACGTTGGTGGCGGCGGGTGGAATCTGGATGCTCGGCCGGCATCCGGGCGCGATCGCGCAAGCGGCCGGCGACTACGACGCCGCGCTTGGCGACGCGCGCGCGATCGCAGCCGGCGGAGAGGGAGCCACGCTCGTCTTCGCGCCGCGCATCCGGGGTGGCCGCGCGGCGCCCGGATTCACGCTGCGGGTGTATCGCGGGCGGCCGGCACCCGGCGCTACGGTCGCGCCGACGACCGCGATGCCGCTTGTCAGCGATGCGTCGGTGTCGGAGAAAACGCTCGGACCGCCGCCCTTCTCCATTTTCATCGGCGCCTCGGAGCACGTTAGCGGAGCCTCCGCTTATCCGCACATCCGGGCCGACGGCAGTCCAACCTTTCCGGAGATCGCCCGCGAACCGGCCTGCCCGAGTGGCGGGTTCGTTCTACGATTTTCGGCGCCGCCGCAAGCCCGGCAAACACGCTCGCTGGCATGCTCGGTAACGCCGCCGGGAGTGCCCGGTCCGCCGAATCCCTCCCCGACGCCAAACGTTCCGACCGTAACGCCAGCCGAACTGCTCTATCACTGGCCTGCCGATTCGGGACAAACGTTGACGGCGACCGAGTGGGGATACACACATTGGTTCGCGGCGGGCCGCGGTTTTGCGTGCGGTTCCGGAACGGCCCAATTTCCAAACGTGCTGCCGGCGCCGTACACGCCGGCAATCAGCCCAGCCGAGGCCGAAGCGTCGCCCCCGCCGCCGCCCATGACGCCGTATTCGTATCCCAACTCGTTTGGCGGCAGCACAAACGACGCTCCCGCGGCGTTTCCGCTCAACCCGGCAGCCGCCGGCATTTGCACCGCGACCATCGCCGACGATTACGGGCAAACGGCTGGAGCGGCCGTCCGCGTGATGGGCTGGTTAACCGCAAGCTACGCCGGCTCCGCGTACACGCATCGTTCGAAGCCCGCACTCAAGCTGCCGGCATCGGCCTTTCCCGATAAGGGGGCCACGGTAAAGATCGGGACCGCGAAGACCTACGACGACGAGCCACTCCATCCGGCCGTCGAGTTCGACGCGGCCTGCGCGCCGTACGTAACCTTCTCCGCGCACTCCGGAAACACGCCGCCGGTCCCCTCCCAGGCACCGGCAACCGCCGACGTCGTCTTGACGCTGACAACGATGCCGGCAGCGAAAATCGCTTGCGGCGGAGCGATCTACGACCAATACGCCGGATCGCTCGCGGGCGAGGGCGTGCCGTTCAACGCGACCATCGGAGCGCCGCCCTGTCCGAATGCCGGTAACGCGTGGGCAGGCCCGGTCGACGACATTTGTTACGACCTGTATTTCATCGGTTCCGGAACGACCGAGACCGGCGGCTGGATCGAGGAAAGCGAACTTGGTTTTTACGTTGCACACGGAACGCCGGGAATCGCGATCTACCGATGGCTCACCGGCGATGGCACCTGCACGCTGCAGACCCTGATCGGGACGAACTTCGCGCAGTGGGGCGTCTTGCTTGGTAACGGCGACGCAACACCGCCACCGGTCGGAACGCCCCAACCGATTGGGAATCCGGCGGGGTTCGGCGTCGGCTACGTCCCGGATGCGTGGGGTGTGACCTCGGCCCCCGCGCCCAAGCCTACGCCGCCGCCCCCGCTGTTATGCAAACCGCATCCCACGCCGTCCGCGCCGCCGTAGCGATGCGCTACGACGCAGCACCGCTCGGAACGACCACCGCTAAGCCATTACTGGTCCCCGCGATCAGTTCGAGCGCGGCTGCCGCGACCTCGTCCACGCTCGCGATGCGTCCTTGCGGATTCGACTGCGCGAGTCGGGCGCGTGCCGCGTCCTCGTCGGCGCCAGTCAATCGCGCGATGTTAGCGATCGCCTTACGCATCATGGCGGTCTCCGTGTAACCCGGGCAGAGTACGTTCGCGGTGACGCCCGTCCCCTCGAACTCAGAGGCGACGGCCCGCATCAGTCCGACGACGCCGTGTTTGCTCGCGCAGTAAGCGGAAAGGTACGCCCCACCGCTGAGACCAGCGATGCTGGATACGCTTACGATCCGACCCCACTTGGCGGCAATCATGTCCGCGGCCGCCTCGCGCGTGCACAAAAACGTCCCCGTGAGGTTGGTCGCAAGAATTCGCTCCCACATCGATGGCGGCGTGCGGGCCAGGGGCGCCGATTCGGCAATTCCGGAGTTGTTAACCAGGATCGCAATCGGCCCGTGCGCTTCGCGGCAGCCTGCGAACGCTCTCTTTACTTCCGCTTCCACCGTGACGTCCGCAGCCGCGCGAAAGAATCGCTCGCTTCCGTCGAAAGCGCCCAACGCCGACCGGCTCACGACGCTGACGCGTGCCCGGCACTCCAACAACAGCAAAGCGATCGCGAGTCCGATGCCGCGCGCCCCGCCCGTAACGACCGCGTGCTTTCCTTCAAGATCGGGTAAGTCAGAGCGCATTGACGGCTTGTTCCTGAGCGCGGGCGATCAGCCGCTCCAACTGCTCCTTGCCGGGCAGGTACTGCACCGGCCAGCCGGCTTGCGCGTAGCCGAGCTGGGCCGCGGCGTGCAGCGTCCAAAACGGATCCGCCAGATGTGGCCGGCCGAGCGCGACGAGGTCGGCCCGCCCAGCCGCGAGGATGGCGTTGATTTGATCGGCGTCGGTAACGTTGCCGACCGCCATCGTCGCGATGCCGATTTCGTTACGAATCTGGTCGGCGTACGGCGTCTGAAACATCCGCCCGTACACGGGCTTCGCGTCGGGCGACGTTTGCCCGGTCGAAACGTCGATCAGGTCGGCGCCGGCAACCTTGAAGGCGCGAGCGATCTCGACGGCATCGTCGCCGGAGATTCCGCCCGCCATCCAGTCGGTCGCAGAGATTCGCACCGAGATAGGCCGGTCGCTCGGCCAGACGGCGCGAACCGCGTGAAAGACTTCAAGCGGGTAACGCAGCCGGTTTTCGAACGTTCCGCCGTACTCGTCCGTCCGGCGATTGAGCAGCGGCGTGATGAACGAAGACAACAGATACCCGTGCGCGCAATGCAGCTCGAGCATATCGAAGCCAGCTTCCTGGGCCATATTTGCGGCGCGGACGAAGGCATCGCGAATCTCTTCCATCTCGCTTCGGGTCAGCTCGCGCGGCACCTGACCGACCGGCGCGTAGGCGATCGCGGAGGGCCCGACAACCGGCCAGTTCGCCTCGTCGAGCGGCTCGTCCATGCCCTCCCACATCAGCTTGGTCGAACCTTTCGGCCCGGAGTGACCGAGCTGCAAACAGATCTTTGCTTCCGAAAACTGGTGGGCGAAGTCGACGATCCGCTTCCAAGCCGGGACGTGCTCGGGCACGTACATACCGGTACAGCCGGGCGAAATCCGGCCGTCGCGCGTAACGCACGTCATTTCGGTAAATACTAAGCCGGCTCCGCCGAGCGCTCGCGCACCGAGATGAACGAGATGGAAGTCGCCGGGCATGCCGTCGACCGCGCTGTACATGTCCATGGGAGAAACGACAACGCGGTTGCGCAACACCATGCTGCGCAAACGAACGGGCGTGAACATCGGCGGGATGGGCGGTCCGCCTGCGAACCATCGCTCGATTCGCTCGACGTAAGTAGTATCGCGCAGCCGAAGGTTTTCGTGACCGATCCGCTGGCTGCGCGTCAGCAGGCTGTAGGCGAATTGTTCCGGCGGCAGGTTTGCATAGCGGGCGACGTTCTCGAACCACTCGGTGGAGTTGCGCGCGGCATTCTGCAGTTTGAGTACTTCGACCCGCCGCAGCCCTTCATACTCGGTCAAGGCCGGCTTCAGGACTCCGTTGGAGCGCGCTAACGCATCCGCCAAACCAATCGCGTCTTCCATGGCAAGCTTGGTTCCGGAACCGACCGAAAAATGAGCCGTATGCGCGGCGTCACCCATCAAGACGACATTTTCATGAATCCAGCGCTCGTTACTGACCCGCGAAAAGTTCAGCCAGTCGCGGCCGCGGAGGTGGGCGCTATTGGTCAGCAAGGCGTGCCCGCGCAGGTACGGCGCGAATAGTCGCTCGCAAAATTCGACCGTCTCCTGAGTGCCTGCTGCATCGAGCCCGTGCGCAAGCCAGGTCTCCTCTCGGCACTCGACGATGAAGGTGCTCAAGTCGGCGTCGAAACGATACGCGTGCACGGTGAACCAACCATGTTCGGTGCGCTCGAAGATGAAGGTAAAGGCGTCGAGCGGCAACGTCGTTCCCAACCACACGAAGCGGCACAGCCGCCGGTCGAGGTTGGGACCAAAGGTTGGGGCGTAGGCGGCGCGCACGCGGCTGTTGGCGCCGTCGGCCCCGATCAGCAGGTCGCAGTCGGCGAGGGCGGCGACGTCTTCGACGTCGGATTGAAAGTGCAGATCGACTCCTACTTCGACCGCCCTGGCCTGGAGGATTCCCAACAACCGTTTCCGGGAGATTCCGCAAAATCCGTGACCGCCCGACGTAATCGTGTGCCCGCGGAAGTGTACGTCGATATCGTCCCAGTGGGCGAAAGACCGCGTGATCGCACCGTGCGTGGACTCGTCGGCTATGCGAAGGTTGTCGAGCGTCGCATCGGAGAACACGACGCCCCACCCGAAGGTATCCCCCGGACGATTGCGTTCCAGTACCTTCACCGACCAGTCGGGAAAATGGCGCTTGGCGAGAATGGAAAAATAGAGACCGGCGGGCCCACCGCCGATACAGTTGACGCGCATCGCTTCAGCGTTTTCGAGCGATCAAGATTCCGTCGCAGGTCGCCAGCAACGAAACGTCGACGCGCTCGTCCCGTCCGGCTTTGACATTGAGAGCGTGCAGTGCGGCCGTGTCGGCATCCTCGATCTGCGGCGCGGTGACGGCACCGCTCCACAGAACGTTGTCGACGAGGATCAATCCGCCGGGACGCACGAGCTGCATCGCATTCTCGTAGTAGGCGTCGACGTTTCCCTTGTCGGCGTCGATGAACGCCAAGTCGAACGGCTCGACGCCTTGTGCGAGGAGCGCGCGGAGCGTGTCCAGGGCCGGCGCGAGTCGCAAGTCGATTTTTTCGGAGACGCCGGCGCGCGCCCAGTACCGCCGGGCGACCGCCGCGTATTCTTCGCTCACGTCGCACGCGACGATCCGTCCGTCGGCCGGCAGCGCCAGCGCCATTGCGAGCGCGCTGTATCCAGTGAAGACGCCAATCTCGAGATAGCGGCGCGCCCCAATGGTGCGTGCCAGCAGCTGCATGAGAGCCCCTTGCTCGGGACCGATTTCCATCGACGCGTTGCTGCGCTGCTGCGTCTCCGTCCGCAACTCCGCCAGAACCGGGTGTTCGCGCACGGTGTTCGCAATGATGTATTCCTGGACGACCGGGTCGATGAAGGTGCTCTTTCCCGTCACGAGGCTGCTCCTAAGTCGGCGATGATTGCGTTTGCCGCTCGCTTTCCGGGAAACCCGCTGACGCACCCGCCCGGATGCGTTCCCGAGCCGCACAGGTAGAGGTTGCCCACCGGCGTCCGCGCGGCGAAGCGGTTCTCGTAGATTTGTCCCGGCAGAAGCTCGCCGTGAAAGATGTGTCCGCCGACCAAACCGAATCGCGCCTCGAGGTCCGGCGGCGCCAAGACTTGGCGGTGCTCGATCGCATTGGGAATGTTCGGAGCGAAGCGTGCCAGGATCCCAACGATCTTGTCGGCCGCGGCCTCGCGCTTGGCGTCCGACCAGCCGTCCTTTCGATCGTACGGAAAGTACTGCGCGAAGACCGCGAGGATGTGCTTTCCGGACGGAGCGAGGGATGGATCCGTCGGCGTCTGTAAAAAGCATTCGAGCAACGGTTCTCGGCTTTCGCCATCGGTTGCGGCATCGGTGTACGCGGTCTGCAAATATTCGATCGACGGTGCGACGTGAATCGACGCCCGATGATGCGGCTGCGCACGAGTTCCGGGACGCGAGGTGAAGTTCGGCAGCTCGCCGAGCGCGAGATTGAGCTTCAGCGAGGGCCCGACGCTGCGCCAGCGCTTCACCTTACCGACGAACGAAGCGTCGAGTGCCGACCGATCGAGCAGGTCCAAAAACGTCGTGCGCGGGTGGGCGTTGGACGCAATCGCTCGGGCCGAGATTTCGCGGCCGTCCGAAAGCACGACACCGACCGCGCGGTCGCCGTCGGTCACGATGCGCTCGACGCCGGCATTCCCTACGACGATCGCGCCGTACGCCCGCGCCGCTTCGGCGAGCGCCTGCGAGATCGCGCCCATGCCGCCGCGAACGTACGCCCACGCCCCTTGAACGCCCAACACGCGTCCCGCCAGGTGATGCGCCAGCACGTAGCCGGTTCCCGGGTTCCGCGGACCGAGATTCGTCCCGATGAGGCCGTCGTTGACGAGCTCGGCCTGCAGCACCGGCGTCTTCACGTATCGCTCCGCCAAATCCGCAGCCGAGCCGAGCAGCAGCGCCTGCGTCTCGGCATCGAACCGGTCGAACTGCGGATCGGCATCCGAAAAGCTTTCGAAGAGCGCCAAGCCGGCGCGTTCGACGCGCTGCCCGTAGGCTTCGAAACCGGCGACGTCGGCAGCGTCGAATGCGGCGATTTCGCGGGCGTTCGCCGACGCATCGCTGCCCAGCAGCAGCGAGCGGCCGTCTTCGAGCGGGGTGAACGCGTACGGATCCTTCCGGTACAAGTCCAAGCCGCGGGCGCGCAGTCCGAGCTCATCGACCAGCCACGGATCCAGCAGGCTGCAAACGTACGACGCGGCCGACAGCGTATAGCCCGGCCAAACGCCGGTTTCGCTCACGGCGGCGCCGCCCAACGCACTCGAGCGTTCGAATACGGCAACCGAACGGCCCGACTTAGCGATAAGCGCCGCGCAGGCGAGCCCGTTATGTCCGGCGCCGATTACGATCGCGTCGTAGGATTTCATCCAAACTCTATACTACCTAACCGCGGTGCTTTCTTTGCGGGTGGCGCTGGCAGCCATTCCGATCGCGGCACTGACGGTTGCCGTTCCGTTGGTGAATCGGATCGAACCGCGCGTCTTCGGCTTGCCGTTCCTGCTTTTCTGGATCGTCGCGTGGGTGCTCGCGACGCCGGCCTTTCTCTGGACGGTCGGGCGCTTGGAGCGGCGTTGGTGAGCGGCCCGGCGATCGCGCTCTCCATCGTCGCGGCGTGCGTAATCGGCACGCTCGCGCTCGCGCTGTACGGCGTGCGGCACGTCCGCATGGACCCGCAACAATTCATCGTCGGCGGCCGATCGTTCGGGACGCTGTTCCTGTGGGTGCTTCTCGCGGGCGAGATCTATACTAGCTTCACGTTTTTGGGGGCGGCCGGATGGGCGTACGGTATGGGGGCGCCGGCGTACTATATTCTCGCCTATGGGAGCTGCGCGTACGTTATCGGGTACTTCCTTTTGCCGGCGATTTGGCGAGTCGCCAAGGAGCGGTCGCTGCTGACGGCGCCGGATTTTTTTGCCGATCGCTACGCCAGCCGCGCGCTCGGAGTCGGCGTCGGCCTCGTGCAGTTCTGCGTGATGGTCCCCTACGTTGCCCTGCAGCTGAGCGGTTTGCAGCTGCTGCTGCGGATTGCGGGTTACGGGCGCTTCGACGCCACCGTCGCGGTGATCGCGGCGTTCCTCTTGATCGCGGCGTTCGTCTTCACTGCCGGGCTGCGCGGAACGGCCTGGGCCAGCATCGTCAAAGACGTCATGGTTCTAGGGGCGGTCGTGTTTGCCGGAATTGCGATCCCCGTGGAGTTCTTCGGTTCGTGGTCCAAGGCGATCGACCAAGTGCTGCGCACGCATCCGCATTTCCTGACCCTTGCGCCGGGGACGGCCTTCCACGGCAGCGCGTGGTACGTCTCGACGGTGCTGTTGGCGGCGATTGGGTTTTTCATGGCGCCGCACGGCATGAGCGCGATCTACAGCGCGCGTTCCGAGGAAACCCTCCGACGCAACGCGATGCTCCTTCCGCTTTACCAGGTCGCGCTGTTGCTGATGTTTTTTGCCGGTCTGGCGGCGCTGCTGATCGTGCCGGGGCTCAAAGGAACGGCGGTCGACCAGTCGTTCCTGCTGGTCGCCCAGCGATACTATCCGCCGTGGGTGTTAGGCTTCGTGGCCGCGGCCGGCTCGCTGGCCGCGCTCGTGCCGGCCAGCGCCCAGCTCTTGGGTGCGGCAAGCATCTTCGCCAAGAACGTTTTGGGAACGTTCGGCATCGCCACCAGCGACGCGCACCGGATGTTCGCGACGCGCGCCCTCGTCCTCGTGGTCGCGGCGCTCGCACTCGGATTCTGGCTCGAAGGTGCCCGTACGCTCGTCGAACTGATCCTCATCTATTACAACGGGATAACGCAGTTTGCGCCGGGGGTCGTGGCGGCGTTCCTCTGGCGCCGGGCGACGGCTTGGGGCGTTGCGGCCGGGATTCTCGTGGGTCTGGCCCTAGCCATCGCGCTGACGAACAGCGCCACGACGCCGTGGGGCCTCAACGCGGGGTTCATCGCGCTGACGGCCAACGTCGCCGTGATGGTAGCCGTATCGCTGCTGACGCCCAATCGAGCGCCGGCCGCGATCAGCTAAAACTCGGGCGTGCTTGGAAACAGTCGCGGCAATAGACGGGCTTGTCGCCGCGTGGATTGAACGGAACCTCGGCAACGCCTCCGCACTGACTGCACGTCGCCGTGAACATCTCACGCGGGCGCCCAGCGCCCATGCGGTCGCCGCCTCCGGCGCCGGGGTTGCTGGCACGCATGGCCTTGCGGGCTTGCCGACAGTCCGGGCACCGATTTGGTTTATTCTGAAAACCTTTTTGCTCGTAAAAGCGCTGCTCGCCCGAGCTGAACACGAACTCGCGCCCGCAATCGACACAAATGAGCGTTTCATCCACGTACACGATAAACCAGACTCCTTAGAAAAAAGAAAAACGATCGTTCTGCTACCCTGAGATAGCCTGCCCGCTTCTGCGACCTTTGACGGATGAGTCCCTTCCCGGCCGCCCGGGAAGGGCGGCCACCGTGCGGCGAATCGTGTCGGCATGCGTGGTCCCGGCGCCATCCCAGACTCCGTGGCGGACGAGGTCGTTCGCATCCGCCGCGACTTACACGCCCATCCCGAGACGGCGTTTGCCGAACATCGGACCGCCGCGCTCGTCGCCGACGGCCTCGCCCGGCTCGGATACGACGTACACGTGGGGATCGGGAGGACGGGGGTCGTCGGCGTCTTGCGCGGTTCTCGACCCGGCCGGACGATCATGCTGCGCGCGGATATGGATGCGCTGCCAATCGTGGAGGAGACTGCACATTCGTATCGCTCGCAGACTCCGGGCAAGATGCACGCCTGCGGCCACGACGCCCACGTCGCGATTCTCATGGGCGCCGCCGCGTTGATCGCCGAGCAGCGGGACGCGTTGGCGGGAACCCTCTGTCTGGTCTTTCAGCCCGCCGAGGAGGGCGCCGGCGGGGCGCGAGAGATGATCGGAGACGGCCTTCTGGAGCGGTTTTCGATCGAGCGTGCGTACGGTCTGCACGTCTCCTCGAAGTATCCCACCGGCATTTTGGGATTCTGCGAGGGTCCGATGTATGCGTCCAGCGACTCGATCGAGATCGAGGTCCTCGGCGTGGGCGGCCACGGCTCCGCGCCGCAGGATACGGTCGACCCAATTTGCACCGCCGCAACGTTTATCACGTCGCTGCAGCAGGTCGTTTCGCGGCAAGTCGACGCGCTCGAACCGGCGGTCGTGACCATCGGCTCGATCCACGCCGGCACGATTCACAACGTTATTCCGCGCACGTGCACGATGCTCGGAACGGTCCGCGCGTTTTCCGAGGACGTGCGCGCGCAAATGGCCGCGCGGATCGAACGCACCCTGCGGGCCGCTTGCGATGGGGCCGGAGCGCGGTATGCGTTTTCGTACTTGGACCGCTATCCGGTGACGTCGAACGATCCCGATCAAACCCGGTACGCTCGAGACCTTGCGAGCACGATCTTCGGCGAGGAACGCCTCGTGACGGCGAGCCGGCTGATGGGCGCCGAGGACTTTTCATTTTACGCCAACCGCGTGCCCGCGTGCTTCTACACGCTGGGCTGCCGAGGCGGCGCCGAGTCCAGTCATCCGCACCACTCAGGTCTCTTCGACCTCGATGAAGCGTGTATGCCGACGGGCGTTGCGATGATGACGGCGATCGCCCTGGATGCCGCGCGCAATGCCCCCTGAAGACGCCGCTTCCGCGAGCACCGACCGCATTCCCGAGGTCGTGTCGCCGGAATCGGCCGCCGACTACTTCGAAGTCATGACGCGCGCCGTCTTCCAGGCGGGCGTGCGCTGGAAACAGATCGCCGAAGCCTGGGGAGCCTACCGGAAAGCCTTTGCTGGTTTCGACCCCGCGCGGGTCGCGCAATTCGACGAGATCGATATCGACGCAGTGCTTGCAACTCCCGGCATTCTTCGAATGCGCCGCAAAGTGGTCGCGACGATTGCCAACGCTCGGGCGCTCGTCGAAACGGAGCGCGCATTCGGCGGAATTCCGGCGTATCTGCGCTCGTTCGATTCCTACGAAGCTCTGGCAAAGGATTTCAAAAAGCGCTTCTCGTTCATGGGCGAGATGAACGTCTGGTATTTCCTGTTTCGCGTCGGCGAACCAGTTCCGCGGTTCGAAACGTGGGTCGAGACGATCCCGGGAGAACATCCGCGGATGCGCGAGATGGTCGAACGCGCCCGCTCCCTGGGACGTTCCTCCGAGCGATAAAGCCGCCGCGGGAGCAGAAACCGGCTTCCCGCGAGGGATGGACGGCCGCTGCGCGTATCACTCCGAGTAACCCGTCGTTCGGACCGGAGACATAATGCGCGCAAGGTCGTCATTCTTGAGGACGCTCGCGGCTGCGGCCGTTGCCCTTTCTGCCGGGTGCTCCGGCGCCTCGGTCGCACCGCGCTCTGTTTTGGTCCCGGCGTTCGCAAACACCGGCGTCGTTCGTTTTGCCGGGCGTCTCCCTCACGGATCGCGGAGCCTGCCGAGGGTCGATGGCGCTGGCACGATTCCTGCGGAGCTGGCCGTTTCGGATTTCGATACGAACGCCGTCTACATTCTAAACAAGACGTTTCAACAGGTCGCCAAGATTACAAAGAAAATCCGAACGGCCGACGGCATCCACTACGACGACCGCGGCACGTTGTACGTCGCGAACTCTACCGGCAGCTTCATTACCGAATACAATACGAATCGGAGACTCACGTTTACGTATTCAATGGGGCTCACCGCTGCCGTCGACGTGACGGTCGACGGCTCGAGAAACGTCTACGTCGCCGATTTTGGTCCGAATCTGCCCAGCGTCGTCGTCGAATATCCGCAACACCGGAACGTACCCTCCGCGACGTGTTCCACCGGCCTGGCGAACGACGGCATTGCGGTCGATCCGGACGGTAACGTCTTCGTCTCCGGTTTCGACGAGAACGCGCACGTCGGCCGGCTGCTCGAATACGCCGGCGGCTTGGCCGGGTGCGTCGCCACGACGTTGGCTCCAACGATGGCCACTGCCGGGGGGCTCCAACTGGATCGGAACCGCAATCTCTTGGCCTGCGATCAAGACGCCGGCGTGGACGTCATTCCGCCGCCCTATACGAAGATTTCGCACACGATTGCCTCGCTATGCTTCCACGAGGCGCTCAACAAACGCCAGAACCGGCTTTACATCGCCGAACCCAACACCAACGACGTTCTGGTCGATACGTATCCAGCCGGAGCCACGATCGCCAAGCTCGGTGCGGCAAACGGCCTTTCCGAACCTGGCGGAGTGGCAACCTTTCCTAACGCACCGTGAGCCTCGAACGGAACATCGGCGGACTCGCGCGCGTTGCGGCCGCACTCTGCGTGGCCGCGCTCGTCGTCGTGCCGAGAGCGGCCGTGCCGCAAGCCCAGGCCCAAACGCCCGCTGCGCGCGTCGCCGAGCTGGGCGTCGAGCTGCCCAGCATCGGCGGATGGAAATGGTTCACGATTACTCGCGACCGGTATTTTAGTCCCGAGGTGCTTGCGGATATTCGCGATAACCTGCACGCCACGTACGTGCGGACGGGCTGGATCCCCAACCAGTTCGTCTTCGAAAAGGTTCGATGGTACCGCGAAGACCAGGCCATGGATGCGATCTGCGGCGCGGGGCTCAAGACGATGATCATCGTGCCCGGACCCCGTGAAGACAAGAAGGGCGAGCAGGATTTGGTCGATAACGTTCGCGAGTTCTTCGCGCGGTATACCCAGCGCGAGTCTGGCTGCGTGCGTTATGCCGAGATACTCAACGAAGCCGATCTCCCCAAAAACGGCTTCGATGACGTGCAAAGCTATGCGGCTTACTACCAACGCGTCGCGCCGATCGTTGCATCGTTCGGGATTCCGGTGATCACGAGCGGAACGTCGGGAAAAGACCTCCCCTGGACGGCTGCGCTCGCGGCGAACTTGCGCGCGAGCAGACCGCGTCCGCCGGTAAGCGGTTATGGATTTCATCCATACGGCGTGCAGCCCGACGACGTGGCCCAAGCGGTTCTCGAAGTCCGCCGCGTTGCCGGCACGCCGGCCGGCGGATCGCCTCCGCCCGTCTACGTGACGGAGATCGGGCAGGAGCGGCCGGCAGATTTGTATGCCACGATCATTCATCTCGCCCACGCAACCCCGACGATCACGATCTACGAGTACTTGGCGCAACCCAACGAAGATCCCAAATACGGACTAAAAGACAATCCGGCACTCTATCGGGCCGTTCAGCGTGCCTGGTCGACGCTCCACCCCAACGGCTAAGACAGGAAGGTTCTGGGCGTCAGCACGTTCCAGTCGCGTTTTTCCCGGGATAGATTTCGATCACGCCGGACGTGCCCGCCGGTACGTTTTGCCCCTGGAGCAGCGTACCAATCCCGCCAATGACGCCGCCGTACTTGCCCTTGCGGGCGACCGTGTAGCACGGCGTAAAGCTTATCGGAAATCCGAGGACTACCGCCCGACCGAAGACCGTGTACGTCTGACCCGGCTTGATCGGCTTGCCAGTGAGTCCGCCGCCAGCCTGCGCATTTTGGCCGAACGACGTCCCGCCCTGGACTGCAATTTGTAAGTAGTAGACGGCCTTGCCCGAACCCAGCTCCGGCAACTTCTTGTTGTAATTGGTCGTGCTGCCGATCAGCGTCGCCGATGTCGCCGGATTGGCCGGCGGATACTGAACCGTTCCGCCTAGCCCATTAAACGCAGGAATGCACGCCCTGCCGCCTTTGCTGGAGAAGGTGTCTTTCACGCTGGCGTAGTTCCGGGTCGTCTTTTGTCCCTTGCAACTCGGCGGCACCGCGTCGGGATTCGCGTGCGCGGCCGCGTGCTGCGAGATCGCCGGCGGCAGGGGTCGGGAGCCGGCTTGCGATGCGCATCCGGCTGCGAGCGCAACCGCGGCAAGCGCCACGAGCGATGTTACACCCGCATGAATCTTCATCACTACCGACCGTTAATAGCGCGAGTTCGTGCTTCCTCCCCCGAAAGCGCCGGATCGATCCTCTGCCTTAGGGTGACGGTGACGGCGACGGACGGTTGCCTCGGCCTCCTGGCCCGAATCCGCCCGGTGGGCGCAGCAGATAGAGTCCGAGCGCCGGCGTGTAGTTGAGTTCCGGCACGAGTTTTCCGTCGAAACCCCGTTTCTTGATTTCATCGGGAGTCGTCGTCGAGACGTGACCGCACTCCAACAGCCCCGCAAACACGCTCGGATCGGCGGGATCGAGTTCGAACCAGGTTCCGCCGGTCGCCGCATGCGAGGTGATCGTCCAGCTCGGCGCCTTGGTCCCGCTCGCAAAGTAGGCTTGAAGTTCGCCGAGCGACTGAACCGCCAGGTTGCGGGCGTCGCCGACGCACGTGCCGCTTGCCGCGCGCACGGCGAACGGCGTCTTCGGCGGCGCGGTGGGAAGCACGTAGACGCGGAACGACTCTTGTCCCGGTTGCTGTTGGCGCGCGACGAAGTACAGCCCGACGGCGGGCATGAAGTTCAACTGCGGAACCAGGAACAACGTGCTTTGCGGCGCGTACAGTTTGCGGGCGGTGACGTCGTCGGCGCGCGCGATGTGCAAGGCGAAGCACCCGGCCAGCGCACGAACTCTGCCGCTGCCTTTGGGAACGATCGTCAGCGCGTACGCGCTGCCGAGGCCATGATACGTCACGCTCGCATCCGATAGTGCGGGCGCCGCCATCGTGGCCGGATAGCCGTCCGCGGTTTTCGCGGCTTCGATCCGTGCGGCGTACGCCTTGAGTTCGGCCGAAAGCACCTGAGCTTGAGCGGCATCTGCGGCGTTGCAGCGCTGCGCGTCGGTCGCGACCGCAAACGGGTCGGTGGGCGGCTGCGCCGGCAGCGGCGCAAAGAGGTTCCGGAACCCGCCGCCGCCGCCGGGTCCTGCGCCCCCGGAGGCTCCGCCCGGTCCTCCGCCGCCGCGCGACTGAGCGCCGCGCGGTACGTCGAAGGCGGTCCCCGTTTGCGACGCGACTGCGCCTGGTCCGAGTTTTACGCCGTACGTCACCGAGTACGCGCGCGGCGTCAGCGGACGCGCGATCGTCGGAATCGTGAACCCGCCCAACGTTTGGTAGGCGACGGCGTTGGCCGGGGTCGCGAAGATGCCGCCGTAGGTATTCGTGATGTTGCTGGCGGCGAACGTCAGCGTACCGCGGCTCAGGGCGGCGCTGACGCCGACATCGAAGGTCGTATACGGAGGCAAGTTATTCGGGTTGTTGCGGCCGGTGTATTGCGCGTCGGCCAGCCACTCGAGCGGCGAGCGAGGCGCTTTGTAATCGAACACGACTCCGGCGCGTTGCAGCGGTTGATTGGGGAGCTGCAAGCCCGAAAGCGTGATCGAATAGGGGCTGGTAAAAAACGGAGAGTTTGAGTACGCGGTCGACACCGTGAGATTGTAGAACGGCTGCACGACGAGGTTTCCGACCGTCGCATAGGCACTGAGTTCGGCCCCCTCATAGACGCGTTTCACACCACCGACCGGCGTCGAAAAATAGAGTTGTTGCGCGCCGAACGGCACCCCCGACTTGATATTGCACCCGGCCGCGGAGTCGTACAACTGAGCGACCTGCTGCAAGTAGCCAAACGGCAAGAGATTTTGGGCCTGCAGCACCGATCCGTTGACCCAGACCGGCAACAGCACGCCGGCCTGCGACTGGTGATAGAGCTGGAGGGATACGTTGCCGCCGTGCAGCGCGTGCGTGTATCCCAAACGGTAGGAGATCGACGAACTTGGTCCGGGCTCTTCCCCGGGCGCGCTGCCATAGGCGGTGTCGAGACGCGGATCGCCTACGCACGTGAAGCGCAGCGACGCCGGGTCGCTGAGAATCTGCGAGCGTCCGGCCGTCGCCGCAACGCCGCCGACGGAGTACGACGCGCTGTAGGTGTCGTTGAGCGTGGGCCGCCAGGTGGCCGCGACACTCCCGAGTCCGGTGACGCCGCCGGAGCCGGTCGCCGTGCTGATGCCGACCGATTCGGCCAGGGTAAGCTTATCGCTGGAATGAATCGTATCGGTGACGCTTAAGGCATCGTAGGCCGTCGAAAACGACCCGGTATAATATGGTTGCGACTCGACGACCAGCGGAGAGGTAGCGTTCTGCGACGTCGACCCGTACGCTTGGATCGAGATCGTGTGCCGCTGCTGCGCCGGCAAGGTTGCGTTTACCGAGAATCCGTTCGTGCGCGTGAGGTTCGAGAATCCACTCGGGGCGCTGCTCGGCTCGGGCAGCGGGCCGGTCGAAACGTCGACGAAGCGATCGATTTCGTCCAGGTCGTTGTTCGACGTCGAGGAGTACAGCGACGCCTGCAGCTGGGTGGCACCGATTAGCGCGTTGTCCGTCAGGGCATAGAGTTGCACGTTGCTGTCGTCGGTGTTGTTCGGGCCGTACCCGCACGGCAGTGCGGGCGGCGCGCCCTGCCGCAAGCAAACGATGTCGCTGGTGCGAGTGGAATTCAAGAACGTTCCGGTCAGCGTTTGCGAATCGCCGAACTCGTAGCGCAGCTTGAGCAGGTTTCCGGTATACGTGCTGTCGCCATCATGGTTGTAGGCCAGTCCGCTCGCATCCAGGTAATATTCGCCGTCGACCAAGCTTGGAACGGCGCGGTAAACGGTCTGCACGGCGACGCCGAGCTTGCCGACCGACCCGCTTTCGGCAAGCGAGTAGTTGTATTTCCCATTGCTGCCGACCGAGGTCGCGACTTGCGACATCCAACTGAGCGTGGGTTGGAGCGTCGTGAAGTTGACCGACCCGCCCAAGCCGCCCAGCTGGGCTCCCATGTGGACCGAAGCGCCCGAAAACAAATCCGTTGCGAACCCGCGCAGATTTCCGGCCGACCCGGGAGCGTTGAGCGGGATGCCGTCGAGCGTCAAGGCCGTTTGGCTGGGGTCGTGGCCCTCGAGCGAGATCGTTTGGGTGGCGTCGCTATCGTCGCTGCTCGTGGTGACGCTGACGCCGGAGAGCTTGTTCAGGGCTCCGGCCAAGTCGTCGGACAAGCGGCGCTGCGGGGAGTTCTGGTCGATGCTCGTCGACGAGATGGTGGCCGACGCTTTCACGCTGACCGAACCGATTACTTTGAGGCCGCCCGTGTCGGCGACCAAGGCGACGTCGACGGTCACGATCCGGCCGTCGATCACTTCGAACTGGGCCGACGTTAGACTCTGATAGCCTCGTTTGACGATGCGAGCGCGATAGATGCCGTCCGGCACTTCGGTAAATGTGACCTTGCCGTTGGCGCTCGTCAGCTCCGACGTGATTACCGCGCCGTCGAGTAAAACGCGGGCAAGCCCGACCGGTTGTTTGCTTGACGCATCGGAAACGACGATGTGAATTTCACCTGAGTCCGACTGCGCCAAGACCGGCACGGCGACAAGCGCCAGGACGACCGCGGTGACGGCGGCAAGGATGCGTCGCATTATTTCCGCTGATTGTACGCGAGCCGAGCTAAAAAGGTGCTGTGAACCGAACGCTCGTCTCGGATGTGAATCGTCTATATCGCGATGGTAACCGCGGTTCCGTGGCCCGGCGCGCTGTCGATCGCGATGTCACCCCCCGCCCGCTCGACGGCGCGCTTCGCGATCGCGAGCCCCAGCCCGGTGCCGGCGATCTCGCCGCGTTCGTCTCCCCGATAAAATCGTTCGAAGGCGTGAACGCGCTCCGACTCCGACATTCCCGGGCCCTCGTCGCGGACCGTAATGACCGACCGGCCGTTGTCGCGGCGCGCCGCGAGATGGATCGGCGCGTCGGGAGCGTACTTTAGGGCGTTTTCGATGATATTCCAGATCGCTTCGCCGAGTTCGCTGCGGTCCGCGACGATCGTTTCGACGCCCTCGACGCTGTAATCGATAACCCGGCGATCGTCAAGGCGTCGCGCCGCTTCGCACTGTCCGCGTAAAAACTCTCCAACGTCGATCGTTTCCACGCGCGGTTGGGCCTCGGAGTCGAGGCGAGCCAGGCGCATCAGCCGATCGATCAGACTGCGCATGTGCTCTTTTTCAAGCGACATCGTCGAGAGAATCTGGCGCGCGATCTTCGGCTCTTCGATCGCCCCGCGCCGCAGTACGTCGATATAGCCGCCGATGACGGTCAGCGGCGTGCGCAACTCGTGCGAGGCGTCGGCGGCAAACTGCCGCATCCGGTCTTCGGCGAGCCGCCGGTCGGCCATCGCCGACGCGACGCTGGCGGCGGCGTCGTTGTACGCCTCGGTGAGCGAGGCGACTTCGTCGCCTCCCTGCATGATGAACCGGCGCTGCGTATAGTCGCCGTTGGCCAGTGCCAGGAGTGAACTGCTGACCTCGTCGATTGGCTTGAGCGCTTGCGCGGCGAACCAGCGCCCGACGAGCCACGAGAGCAGCATCGCCACTATTGCGATCGCCAGCACGATGCGCCAATACGGAACCAGCGACACGAGCAGCAGCAGCTGCGAGGGCACGAAGGCGACGTAGCCACCCTCGACCGGGGCGAGTGGCATTGGGTCGAGCCGCGTTGGATCGGGCGGCGGTTGACCCGGCGGCGGCCGAACGGGAAGTCGGGGGATAAAGTGTTCGATGCCGCCAAGCGCCAGAATGCGGTCGAGCACCTTCGGACGGGAGGTCTTATCGCCGGCTAGATACCGGCCTTTACGGTCGAACACGGTAACGCGCAGTCCGATTCCGCTCAGCGCGGCAACGATTTCGGGGCCACCTTGCGCGAGCGAAATTCCTTCGCGATGATACCGGTCGGCCATGATGCGCGCCTCTTCGTGCTTGGCAACGACGACGTCGCGCGTGAATCCGGAGAGTTCTTCAACCAGCGAGATGGACGATGCGAGAATCACGATCAGCACCGTCACGCCCAGCAGCACCGCGTAGAGCGCGGAGAGACGCGATGCTAGCTTCACGGAGGGCCTCCCAAGTTATTGGGAGAGGCCGTAGCCGACGCCTCGAACCGTGCGGATGAAGGACCCCGGCTCGCCGGGGCGGTCGATTTTTGCGCGCAGGTACGAGATGTAGGTTTCGACGATATTCGGGCCGCCCTCAAAGTCGTGCCCCCAGACGATCTCCAGGAGATGATCTTTACTGAAGACCCGTCGGGGCTCGCGGAGGAACACTTCGAGCAAGTCGAACTCACGTTGTGTGAATTCGAGCGGGTCCTTCCCTCGCCATGCTTCGCGCGTCGCCGGATTGATCGCCAGGTCTCGCCAGCGCAAAATGTTCTCTTCGATCAGTTGCGGGCGCCTGAGCTTGGCCTGAAGGCGAGCGATGAGCTCCTCGAACACGAACGGCTTGACCAAGTAATCGTCGGCGCCCGAGCTTAGGGAACGGACTTTGTCGTCGGTTCCGCCCTTGGCCGTCAGCATGAGGATCGGCGCCTGGGTGATTTCGCGCAGCCGCGGCAGCAGCGTGATGCCGTCGACCTTCGGCATCATGATGTCGAGGACGATCAATTCCGGATCGAAGACCTTCACCAATTCCAGCGCGGCCAAGCCGTCTGTCGCGGTCCGGACTTCGTAGCCTTCGCGGGAAAGACCAAGTTCGAGCATCTCCCGAACCATGCGGTCGTCGTCGATGACCGCGACGCGGGCGTTCGGCATTAATTCCATCTGTTACGTTGCATCGTCGGTGGTTACCCTTGGAACGGGCTGAACCCAGGGCCTGCCAGGCGGCTAAGCCGCTCGGAAGGGCGAGTGCAAGCGAAGAAAGCGCTGACCAGAGACTAGGGCCGCCTGCTCAATGCTCTCGATGGGGTGTGTGACGAGGCGGACGCCCGCTTCGGCGAGCTCCCAGAGCATGCGCGGGTCGGGCAGCCAGCGCGCGAAAAGGTGGACTTCGCGGGCGCCCGTTGCTCGCTGAAGAACCTGCATCACGCCGGCGAGCGTGCACTCGCGGCGCGCCTGAAGCGACCGGATGACCGCGGCTTCAAACCTGGAGCTGGGCCATCCGGCCGCAACGATGACGATGCGCGAAAGTTCACCAAGCTGGGTGGCCTCGAAGTCGATGACGGCGGCCTCAACCCGTGCTGCGAGCTGCGGGTCAGTCTGGGCATGGAGGGTTGCCCCGGTGATCGAGGACTCCGAACCGGCGGTGAGGACCGCGCCCGCTCCGATGAGGTATTCGCTCATGGGTAGGATTATGGGGGCCGAGAGTGCCAACTGGGTGGCGCTTTCCCAATCGCCGACAAAAATTCGGAGGCGCCGTTGAACGGCGCCTCCCGCCCACAACCCGGTTTGTGTGGGGTCCCTAGCCGAAGCCGGCAGGGAGAGTGAATATGCCGGGTGTGGTCTATTTTGATTCCCGCCCTCAGCCCGGAGGACGGGTCGCTTCTCACGCTAGCCGACTGGCCCGGGCGGTGTGACTGCAAAGGCAATCGCTATTGCGATTAGGACGCTCAGCATGGCTGCTCCCTTCTCATATGCTCCCGTTGAGTTACCCCGTACGAAGAGCTTAGCGGCTCCTATGCGGGGCGTCCCTAGTCAGTTCGGACTAAGCGATAATTCCAAGCCGCCGCGCAACGACTGTAGCCTGCGACCTTCCGCGACAATTCAGTTTGGTGATGATGCTCGAAACCTGCGCTCGCACCGTATTGATGCTGCGACCGTGGCGGATCGCTATCTCCTTATTGCTGAGCCCCTCACCAAGCAAACGAAGCACCGCCAACTCCGCCGGCGTTAGGTTCCCAACGTCGGCCGTGGGGCATTTCTCGTCCGCCGCAATGCTTGCGACCTTAACAAGGCGAGCCACGTCAGCGTAGCCGTACGTCGAAAGGCGATCGAGCGCAGATGAAATTTCTCCACGGCAAAGTGGTCCACGATTTGTATCCAAAAATTCCTCGGCAATGTCGTGGGCGATTGCAACCACTGGATCCTTTTCTGGCGACAGCAATTCTTTTGAGCTGCCCGATCTGCGTGAACGGGGCGCTCGTTTATTGTCTCGGTAATCACACACAACAACATACCGAGTGCGATGTAACGAGTGCAGAAGAGACCATGCACCAAAACGTTATCTGCCAATGCACTTACCTCGCCAGTAAGCTGAATTGACGACTCACGCCGGCCGTCGATGGCCAGAAAGAGCGCGCATTGCGCACCGCAGACCAGTCGGTCAAAATCGTGAAACATTCTGTTCCAGCAACGCGAAAGCTCTCGATGCGCGTCACCGAAGCGGCTATCCCACGCTAAGCGAAGCGCCTTGAACGCCACAAGCAGATAAGCTCGGTCCGGGTCCGATTTGATGCCAACCAGTTGGTCTTCAATCGCAGCGCTCTCTTCGGCATTTCCTCGCCTCATCTCTGCGGAAGCAACTTGAAGCAGCGCTGTTTGCAGTTCAAGTGAGTCTCCGGACTCGGCTGCAGCGGCTGCTGCTCGCTCCGCATACCACAGTTGCGACATAACGTCATCAAATTCGTGGCACATGAGATTCGAAAGGGCCGAGCATGCTCTGCTGGCAATGCTGTGCAACTGCAGCTCGTTGGCAAGGTCCGCAGCCTGTGCCAACGACTTCCTGGCTCTGTCCGCTTCTCGGACATACATTGCGGCCACGCCCACTCGCTGAAGAATCCGTGCACGGGTCGAGTCGAGGTGGACGTCAACGAGGAGTTCTTCCGCCAAACGCATGCCGTCTTTGGCTGACAGCGTCTTCCCTAAAATTGCGTGAGCTGTCGCACGTAGCGACAGGGCCTCCGCGCGAACCGCCGCGGCTGAGTAGCATCGTCGGCCACTGGATCTAGGATTTCAACGACGTCACTCCCATAGTTCGCGATTAGCGGCGCCAAACGAAGTCGAGCAAATCCCGCTAGGTCGCGATCGTTTTTGGCGCGCGATAGGGCGCGGCGCAAAAGTGCTTCAGCTCTGGCCGGGTTGCCAGCCAGCGACTGCACTACGCCGCGGAGTGCAAGGATCCGCGGATTGCCTTGCCGGGTCTCGTCCGTCAGAGCTTCTGTGGCGCGGGATACGACGTCGGCACGCCCCCGTTCGAGCAGATCGAATCCGTGGTGTTCCAGCATGCGGAGAATTTCCGCCTTCTTCTGAGCGGCACCGTAAGCGTCGAGCGCGGCCTCTACCTTTCCGGCGGTTTCGAGGGCGCGTGCCGCGAGGAAGTGAGGAACGCGTTGTCCGTCTTTTCCCGACAGTTCGGCGCGCTGGCGTAAAAACTCCCGAAAGAGTGTCGCGCAACGGTACGTGCCTCCGGCACCCTCCTCCAGCAATGACGTGCGCCGGCGAACGTTTTCGAGCATCTGGAGTGCGTCGGGAAAGCCGGCTAATACCAACAGTCCTACGTCGATCTCCGGAAGGAGGGCGCCCACCGTCAGCAGATCGCGCTCGCGTTCGCGCAGGTCGGGAAACACTTGCTCCGCCCAAAGGCGTTGAGTCGCGTCGCGAACCGCCGCAAGCAGCTTATGGTTCTCTCCCGGGTGCGAACCGGAGCGAAGCGCCACGTGGACGGCCGCCGGCCAACCTTCCGTTAACTCCAACACACCGGCAAGCTCGTCGTCGTTGGCCTCACAGCCGAGGTGACGCGTGAGTCCTTCGGCTTCCTCAAGCGTAAACCGCAAGTCACCGGCACCGATGATGCGTTCGCAATCACCATAGGTCAGCCACGTGCCGATCGGCAGACCGTCGCTCGAGCGCGATGCCAAAATCCAGGTTACGCGCGACTTTGTACCCTCGATCGCATCTACTAGATGCTTCGCGATTTCCGGGTCGTGCTGCACGATTTCTAACCCGTCGATCGCAGCGATACCTCGATAGCCCTCCGGAACGACATCGCACAAGCTTTGTGCGAACGCAGCGGGCGTCTGGTGCTTGGAGCGAACGTCGATTCGCACGTGCGCTTCGAGCGACTCCAGGTATTCATCCATCGCGGCAGTCTTGCCGTAGCCGGCCGGTGCGACGACGAGCACGATTGGGTAGGTCGCAGCCTTGGCCAAGCACTCTCTGACACGCGGACGCGGCGGCGGCGAAAGCTCCCGCGAAAACCTCAAGGACGAGCCTCCGGTTCACGATAAACGCCGGGGTCGGGCACGTTGCCCTTGCCGATGCGCTCGCTCAAAAAATGCGCCAGCAACGCGCCTTCCCATTGGAGTCGCGGCGCCAGCCACGCATGCTGCGCGGGGCACGTAATTTCGCCCAGTTCCAGCACGAGAGTCAAGCTGCTCCCGTCTACCTGCCGGAACGCGTAGTAGTCGCGCAGGCCGGACGTAAAGTTGTCCGGTTGAAAACGAAACGGAAAGTAGCCGCCGTAAAGTTCCCGCCATGCGATCGCGGCCGGAGCGTCCTGCGGGCGATGGAAGCCGATCGAAGCGCCGCTTTGGCAGGCCGGAGCCGACCCGTCGAAGTGAATGAAAACGGCCGCATCGACCACATAATTCCCCGCAAAATCGGCGGGCAGTCGCGCCACCGTCACGCCGTGACGCCGCAAGATGCGGGTGGCCGCATCGGCGACGACCGGCGTCCACGCGCGCTCGCCGGCCGCGCCTAAGTTACAGTGCCGCTGCGGATAGTGTGCGCAGCTGGCCGGGCGTCCCTCGTGCCCGGCAGAGATGAGGACGTCGAAGGCCAATGCGACTGCCAGAACGATCCCGTGCATCGGTCCATTATAAGCTTACGGGAAACAGACGGGGTCGAGTGCGAATACTAGGGACAAAGGCACACGAGGGAGGCACTTCTTGACGACCCGGAAGTTCACCGCCGCGGGGGACCTTAAGGACCGTGATTCGGCAATTCTCGAGGCCGCGCACCAGATTTTTCAGAGCCGGCCAGTGCTGGTTGCTCTGCTTGATGCCCCGGAAATGCGCGACGTCACCATCGGCGAGTTGATGGACGTGCTGACGCGCTTCGGCAGCGGCGACGTCGAACGGTCGATCGGCGCGCCGCCCAATGGCTTCGCATATGGCAGCGAAATGCGCGCGCGCCTTTCCGATCGCGAGCTCGAGGTCGTTCGCCTGATCGTCGAGGGGCTTTCGAACAAACAGATCAGCGACCGCCTCGCGCTAAGCGACAAGACCGTCAAGAATCATATCTCGCACATTCTGGCAAAGTTGAGCCTGACGGCGCGCACGCAGGTTGCCGTTCGAGCCCTGCGCGACGGAATAGCGTAACGCTCCACCGGATCGAAAAAGGCCCGGCATCGCTGCCGGGCCTGTTTCGTTTACCGCGCTACCCTTACAGGTCTTCGGGGTTGATACCCTTGAGTCGATCGTACTGGGTTTTCTTCGGGGGCGCCGTCACGGCGACGTGATCCTCATACTCGCCCTCGTACTGCACCGCGAGAGGCTCGCGGTTGCGCTCGTACGCGCTGACCAATCGGCTCATGCCATCGCCGTTGCCGCCCATGACCTCGGCAAGGGCAGCGTCGTCGGCCGTCATGCCGGCAAACGCCATCTCGTACTCCTGACGCGGCCGCCCGTCGGCGTCGACGTCTTGCCCTTCGGGCTCGATCTCGACGTTGCGATAGCGCGACATGCCCGTTCCCGCAGGAATCAGTTTTCCGATGATCACGTTTTCCTTTAACCCGAGCAGCGGATCGTACTTCCCCTTGATGGCGGCGTCGGTCAGCACGCGCGTGGTCTCCTGGAAGCTCGCGGCCGACAGGAACGATTCGGTCGCCAGCGACGCCTTGGTGACGCCGAGCAGCACCGGATTGGCCGTTGCCGGCTCTTTGCCGTCTTTGCGCACGCGCTCGTTGGCCTCGTGGAACTGCGCTGCCTCGATCAGCTGTCCCGGCAGCATGAGCGTGTCGCCGCCTTCGACGATCTTCACCTTGCGCAGCATCGCCCGGACGATCACCTCGATGTGCTTGTCGTTGATATCGACGCCCTGCGATCGATAGACTTTCTGCACTTCTTGTACCAGATAGTTCTGAAGCGCCGTCTCACCCTTGATCCGCAGAATGTCGTGCGGGTTGAGCGACCCTTCGTTGAGCTGGTCGCCGGGCAGAACTTGACTCCCCTCCTGGACCGTCAAATGCGTGCCGTGCGGAACGTCGTACTCGTGTTCCTCGCCGGTCGAGTCGGTGATGAGAATGATGCGTTTGTTGCGGTCCTCGCCGAACTTCACCGTGCCGGCCACTTCGGTGATCGTGGCCTGACCCTTGGGCTTGCGCGCTTCGAAGATTTCCTCGACTCGCGGCAGACCCGTGATGATGTCCTCGGTGGCCACGCCGCCGGTGTGGAACGTCCGCAGGGTGAGCTGCGTTCCGGGTTCGCCGATCGACTGGGCGGCGATGATTCCGACCGCCGTTCCGATGTCGGCTTTGTTTCCGGTGGCGAGATCGCGCCCGTAACAAAGCGAACACACGCCGTACTTCGACTGACACGTTAGTACGGACCGGATCTTCACCTGTCCGACGCCCGAATCGATGAGCGCCTTGGCTTTTTCTTCGTCGATTTCTTCGCCGCGTCCGACGATTGCGGTCGTCGGGCGTTTGGGCTCGAGCCGAACTTCTTCGGCCGAACGGCGTCCGATGATGCGGTCGGTCAGCGGCTCGATAACCTCTTTGCCGACGCGAATGTCGCTCACCGTAATGCCGTTGCTCGTCCCGCAGTCCTCCTCGCGAACGATCACGTCTTGCGCGACGTCGACGAGCCGCCGGGTTAGATAGCCCGAGTCCGCGGTGCGCAACGCGGTGTCGGCGAGACCCTTGCGCGCTCCGTGCGTCGAGATGAAGTATTCGAGCACGGTCAGGCCCTCTTTTAACGAAGCCTTGACTGGGATCTCGAGAATCCGGCCCGACGGGTCGGACATGAGTCCGCGCATTCCGCCGAGCTGCTTGACCTGCGCGATCGAACCGCGCGCGCCCGACGTTGCCATCATAAACACCGGATTGAGCGGATTCTGCGCCGCCTGCATGGCGGTCGTAACCTCGTCCGAGGCCTTCGACCAAATCTCGATCGTTTTGTTGTACTGTTCGTCGTCTGAGATGAAACCCTGATCGAAGAGACGATGGAGTTCGTCGACCTCGTTCTGGGCCTTGTCAACAATCGTGTACTTCTCGGTTGGGACGATGATATCGCTAATCGATACGGTCGTGCCCGACAAGGTGGCGAAGTGGAATCCGAGGTCTTTGATGGCGTCGAGGAAGCGAGCGGTTTCGGCGTTACCGTATTTACGGTAGCAATCCGTTATCGACTTCTTCAGCGCGCCCTTGTCGATGATCTTGTTGACGAAGGCGTGATTCCAATGCTCCGGAAAGGCCATGTTGAAGATCACGCGGCCGATGGTCGTTTTGACCATCTCGCCTTTCCAGCGAACGAACATCCACTCTTGAAGGCCGACGTTGTGGGTTTCGTAGGCCGTCACCGCCTCATACGGATCGAAGAACGTCGGAATAGAGCCGGGAACGTCGCCGCCCGCGGGCGCGTGCTTGTTCGTGGTTCGCTCGAACTGCTCGTAGTCGTCGACTACGGCGGCTTTCGCGGGACCCGAGTACTCGTCGCGGTGGAACGTCAGGTAGTAGAGGCCCAGAACCATGTCCTGGGTCGGAATCGAAACCGGATTGCCGTAGGCCGGCAGCAGAATATTGTTCGACGAGAGCATGAGGATGCGCGCTTCGGCTTGAGCCCCGGCCGAAAGCGGCAAGTGGACCGCCATCTGGTCGCCGTCGAAGTCCGCGTTGTACGGCGTGCACACGAGCGGATGCAAGTGAATCGCCTTGCCCTCGACGAGCACCGGTTCGAAGGCTTGAATTCCGAGCCGGTGGAGCGTGGGGGCTCGGTTGAGCAACACCGGATGCTCTTTGATGACCTCTTCGAGAACGTCCCAGACTTCCGGCCGAACGCGTTCGACCATTCGCTTCGCACTTTTGATGTTGTGTGCGAGCGCTCGGTCGACGAGCTTCTTCATCACAAACGGTTTGAACAGCTCGAGCGCCATTTCTTTGGGCAAACCGCACTGATGCAGCTTGAGCGTCGGGCCGACGACGATGACCGAGCGGCCCGAGTAGTCAACCCGCTTACCCAGCAAGTTCTGGCGGAATCGGCCTTGCTTACCTTTGAGAATGTCGGAAAGCGATTTGAGCGGACGATTGTTCGGGCCGGTAACGGGACGCCCGCGGCGGCCGTTATCGATCAACGCGTCCACCGCTTCTTGGAGCATGCGCTTTTCGTTCTTGATGATGATTTCGGGCGCGTTGAGTTCCAACAGCCGTTTGAGCCGGTTGTTCCGGTTGATGACGCGCCGGTAGAGATCGTTGAGATCCGAAGTGGCGAAGCGACCGCCATCCAGCTGGACCATCGGTCGCAACTCGGGCGCGATCACCGGCACCGCGGCCATGACCATCCACTCCGGCTTGTTGCCGCTGGAAAGGAACGCTTCGACGACTTCGAGCCGTTTGATCGCCTTAAGCCGCTTTTGGCCCGTGGTCTCCTTGAATTCTTTACGTAGGTCTTCCTGATTGCGACGCAGGTTCAGATCCCGCAGCAGCTCGCGAATCGCCTCCGCACCCATGCCGGCCTTGAAGCGGTTGCCGAATTTCTCGCGCGCTTCGCGGTATTTTTGCTCCGAGAGAACTTCGCGTTTGGTTAAGGTCGTGTCGCCTGGATCGATCACGACGTAGGCGGCGAAATAGATCACCTTCTCGAGCTGTCGCGGCGACATGTCGAGCAAAATGCCGATCCGGCTGGGTACCCCCTTGAGGTACCAAATGTGGCTGACCGGAGTCGCCAGCTCGATGTGCCCCATGCGCTCGCGGCGCACTTTCGCGCGGGTGATCTCGACGCCGCAGCGGTCGCAGATCATCCCCTTGAAGCGAATGCGCTTGTACTTTCCGCAGTGGCATTCCCAGTCTTTGGTCGGTCCGAAGATCTTCTCGCAAAACAGACCGTCGCGCTCGGGCTTGAGCGTCCGGTAGTTGATCGTTTCGGGCTTCTTGACTTCGCCGAACGACCACGCCCGAATTTGCTCCGGGGACGCGAGGCCGATGCGCATTGCGTCGAAGTTGTTGACGTCGATCAGGTTCAAGGGACTCCGTCGGGTGCCGAGCCGCCGCCGGACCGCCGCTGACGCAGGGTGCCCGTCTCACGTTGGCACGTAAGGGGACCCACCGTTGCTGCTAGCCGCGCGCCTCAAGGCACAGACGGATATTTTACTCCTCCGGCGGCATTTGCACAAGACCGGCGCGGCCGAACCCCAGGAAGAGCGCCGCGGCTGAGCCCGAGCTGAGAATCTCCCCCACAAGCGATGGGTAGGATGGGGGCATGAAGATTGGGATTATTGGTTCGAACGACCGCGCGGCGGCCATCGGGCGCCTGCTCATTTCCGGAGGCCACGACGTCACGGTCGGCGATCCGCGTGACGGCGAAGTTGCCAAGCGCACGGCTGCCGCTATCGGCGCCGTTCCGGAGACGCCGTACAATCAAGCGATGACGCGCGAGCTGCTCGTTTTGGCGTCGGCTCGCCGGGACGCCGATCGTGCCATTACCGCCATGGGCGGGGGTACGGAAAGCGTCATCGTCGATGCTCGCGAGGGGGGTCCACCGGCGCCGCATCGGGGTGCCGAGTTGCTCGCCCACAAATTGGACTCGCATGCCGTCGTACGAGCCCTCGTCGTGATACCGCAGCCCGGCGCGAACATTCCCATCTGCGGCGACGACCCATCCGCCAAGGCGCTCGTCAACGAGGCCTTTCGGGCTTGCGACTGCCTGACGACCGACCGCGGCCCGCTCGCGAACGCCGCCGAACTCGAACCGCCCGGGAGCGAAAGCGCCGCCTAATCGGTCGGCGTCAAAAACTCGTCGAGCGTCCACGCGAACGCGCGAAAGTCGGTGCGGTGCAGATTATGACCGGCGCCCGGGAAGCTGCGAATCGCGACGCGGGGGGAATGGTATTGCGCGACGTGTGCGAGCGTCGCGTCATCGTTGATGCTTTCCCCCGGAGCCGCCATCGCTAGCAGCAGCGGCCGGGTAAAGCCGGCAATCGGCGGTTGCAGGTTCCAGGTTGCCGCCGAGTTCTCGGCGCGCAAACGTTCGATGGGCTCGCTGGTCATCGCGTGCACGGCATGCACTTTGCCCGCGACATCGAGCGGATCCCAGTCGTCGATACTCGGCCCGTACGGCTGCGTCGCGCGCCTCACCGGTGAGCTCGAACTGTTCGCGCAGCTCTTGCAGGTACTCGTCGTACCATGCGTCCGGCGCTTGGTGAATCATCGGATCGATGGCGACGACGCGTCGCACCGGCAGCTGCGCCGCCGCCAAAATGGCGATCGCGCCGCCCCAAGAGTGACCGACAAGCGTGTCGACCGGCTCCTGGAGGGACGCGACGACGTTCTGCAGGTCCCGCAGGCCACGGTCCAGCGCCATCGAGCCCGGGCAAGCGGCGCTGTCGCCGTGCCCGCGCTGATCGTAGGCGACCGTGCGGAAGCGCCCGTCCAAATGACGCGCGAGCCGCTCCCAGGATTTTCGCGAGCTGGTCATCCCGTGAACGGCCACGACCAGCGGTCCGCGCTCGCCCCACCGCTCTACGGTGGTGGCGTTGCCGTCGTCGAGCGCAAACCGGCTCGACGTCACCCGCCGTGAACTTGTTTGTGCAGCTCGTGGAGATCGTCGAGCGAGTTGAGCGTGACCGCGTCGTTGACGTTGGCGTCCTTCAGACCCATGGCGTCGCGCATGCTCTTGGCGGTTTCGGGCGCGTGATTGTAGCCGTGAATCGCCGCGTTGTGCTTGCGGATCGTTTCCGGATCGGTCTTGCCGTGGCCAACGACGTACTCCTCAAACTCGACGTACGTCGGCTTGCGCGTGCGGAAGAACTCCGCAACTTTGTCGCGGTCCAGGCCGAGGTCGTCGATCGTCATTTGATCGAACCCCTGACCACATTGATCCCATCCGTCGGCTAGCAGGCCGGCATTCCCCAAGGTGAGTTTCGTCCACAGCCGCGGTAGATGGGCCGCGCCGAGCGGGCCGGTGGTTTGGGAGCTGATATACGGAATTTGCTTGTTCGCGGTGCTAGGCATTGGCGAGTGGTTCCTTTCCATGACGCGATATAAACGTGAGTTCGGAGACGCCGGACTTGTCGAGTTCGCCCAACCCGAGGCGTTTCATCCGTTCGTACTGTTCGTAGGTCGCGCGCGCGAGCGGGAGCGTGAGCCCGGCATCGGCCGCGAGTGCCAGCGCGATGCCGGAATCCTTCGCGGCGTGCTCGGCCGAGAAATACACTTCGTGGTCGCGGTTCTGCATGTCGGCTCCGTCGGTCTCTAGGACGCGCGAATTCGCACCGGTCTGCGAGAAGATTTCGCGCACCAGGTCGAGATCGAGCCCGAGCGCGTCGGCCAATCCAAGCCCTTCGGCGAGCCCGGCCGTGTTGACGTTCATAACCATGTTCACGAGCGCCTTGACCTCGGCGGCCTTCCCGGCTTCCCCGACGTATTTGAGCGACGCGCTCATCTTCTCGAGAAGCGGTTTGACGCGGTTGAAGACCTCTTCGCGCCCGGCGACCATCAGGTACAGCGATCCGTTTCTGGCTTGCGGGATCGAGCTGGCCATACAGGCCTCCAGCGAACGGGCGCCATGCGCCTCGGCTCGCGCTCTGAACCTCCACGTGGACTTTCGGAGTCAGCGTGGCACAGTTGACGAAGATCTTCCCGTCGGCGCCCTGCAACAGGCTGTCGCCATCTTTGGAAAAGATCGCGTACATCGCGGCGTCGTCGCTTACGACCGTAACGACGACGTCGGATAGGGCGGTAACCCGAGCTAGCGACGGCGTCGCCTCTCCGCCCACGAGTTCGGCGGTCTGGGCAGCGGCCTCCGGGCGGGCATCGTAGAGCGCCGTAATCGCGTACCCAACGTCTTTGAGACGCTGCGCGATGTTGGCGCCCATGCGTCCGGTTCCGACGATTCCAATTCGCGGTGTGTCGCTCATGGCAGCTGGTTCTCCAAGGCGCAGCTCGCCGCCGGCGAGGGGTGGTAGACGCCCCTCGCCGGCGACGCGCTAGAACTCCTCTTCGCTGGGATTCTCGACGAACGGCGGCTCGTCGGCGTCCTCCTCGAACGCGGGTTTATCCTCTTCGTAGGTCTCTTCGTCTTCCTCCTCGAGTTCGTAGCCCTGCGGGCCCTCCTCGACCTCTTCTTCGACGGCCACTTCCTCGAAGGGTTCCTCGGCATCCACCTCCGCGACGCGCGGCAGCGGCGGGGCGACCGGAAGCGGAGCGGTCGCGTCGAGCGGTTTGCTGTCGTCGATCTCCTCCTCTTCCTCTTCCTCGGCCGCAATCACGGGGGCGTCGACTTCCGACACGGCCTCGGTCGCAGCGACGGCGGTTTGCGACACGACCGGCTGTTCGTCACCCATCAGCAAGCCGTACTCGCGCCGTTCGCTCTCGCCCATCTCGTCTTCGGGCGTGCGGATTTCCACCTCTTCGCGGTTCTCGGTCAGCACTTTGACGTCGAGTGCGAGCGACTGCAACTCCTTGATCAGCACCTTGAACGATTCCGGAACGCCCGGTTCCATGACGTTCTCGCCCTTGACGATCGCCTCGTAGGTTTTCACGCGGCCGACGACGTCGTCGGACTTGACCGTGAGCAACTCCTGCAGGGTGTACGCGGCGCCGTAGGCTTCCAGAGCCCACACTTCCATCTCGCCAAAACGCTGACCGCCGAACTGCGCTTTACCGCCCAGCGGCTGCTGCGTAATCATCGAGTACGGACCGGTCGAGCGTGCGTGGATCTTGTCGTCGACGAGATGCGCGAGCTTGAGCATGTAAATCAAGCCGACCGTGATCGGCCGCGAAAACCGCTCCCGGAGCGGCCGTCGCGCAGCCACGTCTTGCCATCGCTCGGCAAGCCCGCATCCTGGAGCCACTCGGCGATGTCCTCGGCGTGTGCGCCGTCGAACACCGGCGTCGCGACGCTCATGCCGAGCATGCGAGCCGCCCATCCGAGGTGGGTCTCCATGATCTGTCCGAGGTTCATACGGGACGGAACCCCGAGCGGATTGAGCACGATATCGACCGGACTGCCGTCTTCCATGTACGGCATGTCTTCCTCGGGAAGTACTTTGGCGATGACGCCCTTGTTGCCGTGGCGTCCGGCCATTTTGTCGCCTTGCAGAATCTTGCGCTTCTGTGCGACGTAGACTCGCACCAAGTGGTTGACGCCCGGCGACAGCTCATCCCCGTTTTCGCGAGAGAAGACCTTGACGTCGATGATCTTGCCTTTTTCGCCGTGCGGAACTTTGAGACTCGTATCGCGTACTTCACGTGACTTCTCGCCGAAAATCGCTCGCAGGAGGCGTTCCTCGGCCGTCAGCTCCGTTTCACCTTTGGGCGTCACCTTGCCGACCAAGATGTCTTCCGGGCGAACCTCGGCTCCGATGCGAATGATGCCGCGCTCGTCGAGATCTTTGAGAGCATCCTCGCCAACGTTGGGGATGTCGCGAGTGATTTCTTCGGGGCCGAGCTTGGTGTCGCGCGCTTCGCACTCGTACTCTTCGATGTGAATCGAGGTAAAACGGTCTTCCTTAACCATCCGCTCGCTAATCAAGATCGCGTCTTCGTAGTTGTAGCCTTCCCAGGGCATGAACGCGACGAGCACGTTTTGGCCGAGCGCGAGCTCGCCTTCGTCCGACGACGGTCCGTCGGCCAACACCTGTCCGGCCACGACTCGGTCTCCTAGGGAGACGATCGGACGCTGATTGATGCACGTTCCCGCGTTGCTGCGAACGAACTTCAGCAACTCGTAGAGTTTCTCGATGCCCTGATCGTCCTTGATCAAGATGCCTTTGGCATCGACCGACATGACCGTTCCGGCTTCGTCCGCCACGATCAGGCTGCCCGAGTCTTTGGCGGCGCGATATTCCATGCCGGTGCCGACGATTGGCGTCTCGGGACGGAGCAACGGCACTGCCTGACGCTGCATGTTCGCGCCCATCAAGGCGCGATTGGCATCGTCATGCTCGAGAAACGGAATCAGGGCGGTCGCGACCGAGACGATCTGCTTGGGCGATACGTCCATCAGCTGCACGCGCTGGGCGGGTTCCTCGATATACTCTTCGGCGTAGCGGCAAACGACCGAGTCACTGAGGATTTTTCCACTATCCGAATCGACGCGGCGTATTCGCCTGCGCGATGATGTACTCGTCTTCGCGATCGGCGGTGAGATACACGATCTCGTCGGTGACGATGCCTTCCCGAACGACCCGGTACGGTGTCTCGATGAATCCAAAGCGATTTACGCGGCCGTAGGTGGCGAGGGAACCGATCAAGCCGATGTTCGGACCTTCGGGCGTTTCAATCGGACAGATTCGGCCATAGTGCGAGTGGTGAACGTCGCGCACCTCGAAGCCGGCCCGTTCGCGCGAGAGGCCGCCGGGGCCGAGCGCGGAGAGACGCCGCTTGTGGGTCAGCTCCGCTAGCGAGTTCGTCTGGTCCATGAACTGCGACAGCTGTGAAGACCCGAAGAACTCTTTGATCGCCGCGACGACCGGGCGAATGTTGATCAGGGCTTGCGGCGTCACCGTCTCGATGTCTTGCACGGTCATACGCTCGCGCACGACGCGTTCGAGGCGCAGCAATCCGACGCGGAACTGATTTTGCAGCAGTTCGCCGACCGAACGGACGCGACGGTTGCCGAGGTGGTCGATGTCGTCCTTAACGACAACGCCGGTGGCAACCTTGATGAGCCGGCGAATCACCGCGATCATATCGGCGCGGGTCAAACAGCGCGTCTCGATGGCCGGCATCTCCAGCCCGGCATCGGCGTACTCGTCGATGACGACGCTCGGCTTGTCGACGCGCTGGTCCGGGTCCGGGTTCGCAATGCGGTAGTGGAACTTGCCGTTGAGCTTGTAGCGGCCGACGCCCGCCAAGTCGTAGCGCTTCTCGTCGAAGAACAGCGACTCCAGCAGCTTCTCGGCGTTCTCCGCATTCTCGGGCTCGCCGGGACGCAGTTTCTTGTAGATCTCTTTGAGCGCGTCTTCGCGCGTCTTGACGTCCTTGTCTTTATCGATCGAGTTGCGCACCAGCGGGCTGTCGCCGAACAGCTTGAGGATCGCCTCGTCGCCTTCCCAATCGAAGCCCAAGTCCGGGCGCGACAGGGCGCGGATGAAGGTGGAGACGTAAATCTTGCGGTTCTTGTCGATGCGGACGCCGATGGTGCCCTCGGTCTCGTCGTTCTTCGTACCGTTATCGGTCTCGAACTCGATCCACGCGCCGCGGTTGGGAATAATCGTAGCGTTGAACGTCGGGCGGGAATTCGTGTCGGAATCCTGGCTATAGTAGACGCCCGGCGAGCGCACGAGCTGGCTGACGATTACTCGCTCGGCACCGTTGATCATGAAGGTGCCCTTGTCGGTCATGAGCGGAAAATCGCCCATGAAAATCTCCTGGTCGGGGATGCCCTTGATTTCGCCCGATTCGGCGGTAATGAGGCGCACGCGTACCCGCAGCGGGGCGCTATAGGTCATGTCGCGCTCGCGGCACTCTTCAATTGAATACTTCGGTTCCCCGAGGCTGTGCTCGCCGAACTCGAGGATCAAATTGCCGGTGAAGTCCTTGATCGGTGAAATCGAGGCGAACGCCTCGGCCAAGCCCTCGGTCTTAAACCAGTCGAAGCTCGCCTTCTGCAATTCGATCAGGTTGGGGATTTCGAGGACGTCCGGAATTTTCGCAAACGGGTGACGGGTGCGCTTGGGGCCCGGATCGGGGGGCTGCTCGACCGTGAACGCCCCGGTCGGCATCGGGAACGTGGCCGGCATGATTCGTGAGGCGCCGTTCGTCACGGCCTCGGCGGCCGCGCGTTTCGACTTGCCCTTGGTGCCTGCGGAACTCTTCGCAGGGGACTTCGGAGCGGTCGTCTTCGCCATTACTCTCTTTCTTGTACGAGTGATTTATAAAAAGGAAGTGCGCTTGGCTGGGGCGGAGCTTGGGGGCACGAGAAAAAGACGAGCTCACGCTCTACGACTGCAGAGGTGACCCGCCTTAGATACTATTGCGGCTTATTCGCCCCGGGGCATAGGGTACGAGTTTAGCACCCCGTCGTCAAGAGCGTCAAGGAACCCTCCTTCCGGGTAGTGGGTCGAGATATTTGTCGGAATGGTAGTGATCTAACCGAGTCGTGATACTATTCTTTTGTGGCTAAGCGTAAGCGCCTAAGCAAGGCACCAGCCGACTACAACGTCAACGCCTTCCGTATCCTCAAAGAGGTGATCTCCAACTCCGAGGAGCCTCCAAAGGACCCACATGCCGTCGCCTCGGCCGCAAGGGTGGCGCGAAGGGCGGCAAGGTCCAGGGCGTCCGGATGACCGCCGAGGAGCGAAGCGAGGCAGCACGCAAAGCGGCAGCGGCCGCTGGAAGCGTCCCTAAACCACTAACACTCCAGCCTGCGAACGTCTTCAAAGGGGAAGCCCACGAAGGTTTCCGGCGTGTCGCCGGCCCGTAGGGCTCGTTGATACTCCCCTTCACTAGTAACGTAGACGCGGCCCTCGCTAGAGCCCGTCACCCGCACTGATCGTTCGTCGCCAGCAGCCGTCCGAACGTTTACCTTGGCCCCAATTCATAGTCCATTTAGCAATTGTAGCCCCTGGCGAAACGTCTGTAAAATATTTCTCCACTCCAGGAGCAGGAGTTGCGCGCTTCCTGTAGAATAGTCCAAGTAGAAGCTTACAGAGGACAGACGGACCATGCAAAACGGTGAATCGGACTCGAACGGACGCACCCCACCCTACGGGGCTTGGGGCACCTGGATTTCAACCCTAGACCATTTTAACGCGGTCGGAATCCCAAACCTCGTTGATCGGAAAGCCTTGCCTGGCACGCTTTCGGGCGGCAGCGCCTACGAAATGCTGGGTGCGCTCAAGTACTTCGCCTTGGTCGATGACGATAGCCGCCCGAATCTCGAACATATTGCCGGCAGCTTGTGAATCCAGACACACGCAAAGAGACGATGCTGGCTCTCCTCAAGAAGCACTATGCGGGTCTGTTCGCATTACCTCTTGAGACGGCCGGACCTGGAGAAGTCAGCAAGTGGTTTAGCGATAACGGAACGCAGAGTACCGCGAAACGATCGCAGGCGTTCTTCATTCGCGCAGCCCGCGAATATGGGATTCCGCTGCACAGCATGGTCGCCAAATCTACGCCAACGGCAAGCGGTGGGAAGGCAGGGCAGACGAAGCGACGCGGGGGCAAACGTACTTCCAAGAAGGACGATGCGCCAATACTGCCGATACCCTCCAACGGTGAGGTTATCGGCATCACGGACAAGCTACTATCGAAGTTTCCGGCCTTCGACCCGCAATGGGACGCAACGGTGCAGGAAAAGTGGTTTGAGACGCCTTCTCTAAGCTTCAGGAGCGCATGAAACACTAGCAAAGCTTTGGATATGACAGGAGCCGCCCCCCGTTCGTTTAGGGGGTAGCGGCCCAGTGGTAAGGCCGGTTCCGTTGCCCGGCGTCTGCCTTGGTATCCGGAGACGACGAGGGCCGTTTAGCTGTCAGAGGCGGCGGCCCTCGCTCTTTTCCATCAAGTATACATTGGAACTCAAAATGACCTATTTAGGCTTGATATGCGTAAACGCTTATGCTATGATACAAGCATGAACCGCCTGAGTTTAGACCTTCGAGTCCAGGTTCTGGCGGCACTATGCGAGGGCTCTAGTATCCGGGCCACGTGTCGTATGACAGGCGTCGCTAAGAATACTATCCAGAAGCTCCTTCACGACGTTGGTACGGCCTGCGACGCGTACCAAGACCGCTCTATGCGCGATCTCAAATGCCGCCGAATCCAGGCAGACGAGATATGGTCATTCTGCTACTCCAAGGAGCGCAACGTTCCCGAGCGATTCGCGGACAAGCCGGGGTACGGAAGCGTCTATACTTGGGTCGCCCTAGACGAGGACACCAAGACTCGTCCCGTGCTGGCTGGTCGGCGACCGCAACTATACTTGCGCCCTCGCGTTCACCCGCGATCTAGCCAGCCGCATGGCGCATCGTATCCAGCTTTCAACCGATGGGCTGAAGCTCTATATCGAGGCGGTCGAAGACGCCTTCGGCTACGAGGTGGACTACGCTCAGCTTATCAAGATTTACGGCGCCGATCTCCAAGAGCAGCCGCGCTACAGCCAGCCGAATTGCATCGGCACTAAGATTAAACGCGTTAGCGGGAACCCCGACCTTTCAACGAGTTGGAACGTCCCATATCGAACGCCAAAACCTTACCATGCGTATGTGCATGCGACGCTTCACGCGGCTAACAAACGCCTTCTCCAAGAAGATCGAGAATCATAGCCTCGCGATTGAGCCTGCACTTTATGTACTACAATTTCGTCCGCAAGCACCAAACCATTGGAACGACACCCGCCGTAGCTGCTAGAATATCCGATCGTACTTGGACTCTGCATGATCTCGCTATGCTTCCCCAGGTTCTACAAGACTCAGGAAGCGGCGGCGTAGATTCTTTCCAAAGGTCGCTTGGGATTTCAAATTCGGATATTTCGCGCGGTTTGTAACTCTTCATACATGGCGGAAAAAAACTCACGGCTCTTCGCGTTAAGCGCGAAGGTCATTGATAGGCCATCCTCTTTTTTGTTCAAAGAGGTACATCAGGAAATGTGTGCCTACCATTGGGGCTAGCTTGGCCCCGTGCGTCTGAGCCTCGAAAATCGCATACAAAGCATTTTCGGCACCCCAGTATTGATGGTAACCGCGCTGGTACAGAGATGGCTCGGCCAGGTCGGCCCCTATACCGATGGCACCAAAGTTTACGCATTCCTCGACTCGATTTTGTTCCGCATAGACGCGGTATAGGCGAACCACCTCACCGACTATTCCAACCAGGAGTAACTCAACGTCAAATTCTACTGAGGTCATTCCTCTCGCAATTTTCGGCAAAGAGTTCATCGGGCAGTTGCTGCTTGCCCACCTTGAGGAATTCCGCTGCGGTCGATACCAATGCGACGCTGCGTGTAGCGATCAATAAGCGTTCGTCTGGAGGCTGTTTAGTGGAACGCGCAGATTCTCTACGACGTTGCTGTTATCTATCTCACCTTGTTTTTTAGCGTGAAGCCATGTATTGCGTATTAGCTCAGTAAGCTCGCGGGCCAGGGGTAAATCTCCCGCCTGGAGGGCAAGCCAATCCTTAGTAAGCCACGCCCACTTAGCCTCAAAATCTTCCATGACAAAACCGGCCTGTTATCCTATGGCTCACAGGCGACCGCTGCCGACGGGTTCCCGCCCTTGCCCTTACAGATCGCCCCGATGCAAAGAGTCATTTCCCACTTCCACGGCTTCCTACGTCGCAAAAGGGTTGGGCGAGGCAAGCTAGCTGGCCTGTAACGTTGGGTCATTCAAATTGACCCACTACCTCCTTCCGGGTATTGGGTACTTAGATTTTAGTCGCAGCGATGCTTGAGCCAACTTTCGTGATACGCTTTTGGGATGAAGCTTAAACGCTCAAGTAAGAAAGCACCCGCCGATTCTGGCGCTCACGCCGTCCGCGCAGTGCCCGAGGCAACGGCAGCGGAGCGCCCCAATCTCCGGCTGGTCCCGCCGACAACTGCTGCACCGAAGCCCATGAAGAACCGGGCGGCGGTCGCGTTGGGGCGCAGGGGCGGCAAGAAGGGCGGCCCGGCGAGAGCCGAGGCGCTGACGCCCGAGCGCCGGCGCGAGATCGCGATCCAGGCGGCGCGAAAGCGTTGGGGCATGAAAGACGATGATGCGTAACCTCTACGTCCAGGCGTTCAACTTTCTTGGAGGCGAGCGCTTCATCTTCGACAGTCATCCCGGCGATTTCGGCGTGTATTTCATGACGGAGGAAAACCTCGTGAAATACCACGCTGGGCGGACCGATTTTAGCGCTGAAATGATTGACCCGCTTTCGAAAGAGTTGCTAGCGGGGCATCCCGGCCGCTGTTACTTGGTTTCGGGACGTAGGCTAGACGGCGGCTACACCGTTCGGCGCGGCGTGAGCGATCGCCGTGGTGTTCTCGACATGAAACGCTTCAACATGGGCCAAGAAACGGCGCGATAACGCGATGCACGAGAGACGCCCGAGGCCGGCATCCGGGTGGGCGCACCGCCGGCAAGGCGCTACATTTTAGGTCAACGGAGCGAAAAGACTCTCGATTTCCTCCGGCGTCCCGCCCCCGGGTCCGGCGGCGTCGTCGAAGACTCCGCCGGCCAGTGCGGCCTTGCGCGCTTGCATCTCGAGTACGCGCGCTTCGACGGTACCGACCGTTACCAAGCGATAGACGAAAACGGGGTGCTCTTGGCCGATCCGGTGGGCACGGTCGGTCGCTTGCTGCTCAACGGCCGGATTCCACCAGGGATCGTAGTGGATGACCGTATCTGCCGCCGTGAGGTTGAGCCCGGTACCACCGGCCTTTAGGCTGATCAAAAAGAGCGGAACCTCGCCGGACTGAAAGCGCGCCACCGGCGTAACCCGATCGCGCGTCGCGCCGCGCAGTTCCACGAACGCGATGTTGCGACGCCGCAGCTCGGGTTTGATGAGGTCGAGCATCGAGGTGAACTGCGAAAACAGCAAGATGCGCCGGCCGTCGGCCAGCAAGTCGGGCAGCATGTCAAGCAGCGCCTCGAGCTTGGCCGAACCTTTGACGGCGCGCGCGGCCGGCAATTTCACCAACCGCGGATCGCAGCAAACCTGGCGCAGCTTCAGAAGCGCGTCGAGGACGATGATGCGGCTGCGCTCGACCCCGCGCCGAGCCACCTCCTCGCGGACCCGGTCGTGCATAGCCAGGCGGATCGCTTCGTAGAGGTCGCGCTGGGCTCCGTCGAGTTCGACGCGAGCAACGATCTCCGATTTAGGCGGCAGATCGGCCTCCACTCCTAGTTTCGTTCGCCGCAGCAAGAACGGCCGAACCCTCGCCGCCAGAACCTGGCGGCGCGCGAGATCGCCGCGCTTTTCGATCGGCGTACGAAAGTGTCGCGCAAACACCGCCCGTTCGCCTAAGAGCGCCGGAACGGCAAACGCGAAAATCGACCAGAGTTCGTCGAGGTGGTTTTCGATTGGCGTTCCGGAAAGCGCGACGTGCTGATCGGCGAGGAGGCGGCGCGCGTAATGCGCGACTTTGGATCGTGGATTTTTCACCGCCTGCGCCTCGTCGAGGACCGCCAGCGACCACTTTCGCGGCAGCAGCGCTTCGGCATCGCGACGAAGCAAAGCGTACGTCGTGAGCACGACGTCGAATTCTCCGATCCGCTCGAAGAGTTCGGCGCGCCGAGCACCCGTCAACACGAGGACTCGCAGGTGCGGCGTGAACCGGGCGATTTCCGCTCGCCAGTTGGGCACGACGCTGGTCGGAGCGACGATCAGTACCGGCGCGTTCAGCCGGCCGCGCGCGCGTTCGAGCGCCGCGTGCGCGAGCAGCTGCACGGTTTTTCCAAGCCCCATGTCGTCGGCCAGCAACGCGCCGAAACCGAAGTCTCGCAATGTTTGAAGCCAGGCGACCCCGGCGTGTTGATATCCGCGTAGCGTTCCGCGAAACTCGGGCGGAAGCGCGGTCGGGCCGGCACTCGGCAACGCGGCGAGCCGCTCGACCAGCGCGTGAAGCTGGGGCGCGCTCTGCCAGTCGAAGCCGGTCGCCCGCAGAGTCTCGTCGAGCAGCCCTACGTGCGCCGGCGTCAGCGGAAGGCGTCCCTCCGGCGTAAGCGGATCGGCATCGAAGAGCTCGACCAGCGCGCTGACCAGGCGTTCGATCCGCTCGGCCGGAAGCGCGACGTACGCGCCGCTCGGCAGGCGCGCGAAAAGCGGCCCGCTTTCGGCGAGACGAGCACCGCCCGCCGGGCGATCGCGCAGCGCCCGCACGAGAATCGGCAATAGTGCGACCCGTTCTCCGGCGATCGTAATGCCGAGGTCGAGGTCGAACCAGCGATTTTCGTTCTCGACGAACCGGGCATCCCAGTCGCCATCCGGTTCCACGATCGTTAGCCGAAAATCCGGTGCGGTTTCGATGCGCCAACCCGCTTGACGAAGCCGCTCGCGCTCGACGTGGACGAATCGCGCCCACGCCGGCTCCCCGTCGAGGACCAACCGGCCCGCATCCGCCGGCTCGAAACCAAGGTCGAACAATCGCTTTCTCGCGCGCGCCTCGGCGTCACGCCGGCGCGGCCAAATCTTTTCCGAACCGGCGGCGCCGATTTCAAAGGCATCTTCCGGATCGTCGCCGCCCACGGTGCGGTTCGCCGTAGCCAAAGCGCAGCTCCGCATACCGTTGCTCGGCGACGGTCAGCCGGAGAAACGGTACGGGCTCGGCGTCGAACGAACTCACTCGTCGACCGTCCCACCGGAGCGTTTGCGACCGGCGGGATGGCCCGCCGCCAGGCGATTTGCGAGCGGTCCGCTTGGCGGGCCGTCAGGGCGGGCGACGAAACGGCGATGGCCGCCAGATCGGCGCCGATTCCGAGGTCCACCGCGCCGGCCTCCATCGTTGCCGGATCGACGTACCAAACGGGTCGAGCCGCCAGCAGGACCGCACGCGTTCGTCCTTCGAGTCCGGGTCGGCGGCGGTCGTCGGAATCGATTCGCCAGACCAGTTGCGCGGTTTGGATGTCGCGGCGTCTGAGCGGCGGATTTGAGGGCGACTCCCAGTATAGGCGCCCCGTTTCGATTGCGAGTTCGAGCAACGTCCCGAGGATTGGCGGCGAGGACGCCGACAGCGCCGGCCGCATGACGCCGCTCACACCGGCGACGCGGGCGATCGTCCGGTCGGCGGCCGTGACGTACGAACCGCCCAATTTGCCGACGTTGAGAATGTCCACCCGGCGTAAATTCGCGATCGTGCCGTCGCGCAGCACGGTCGCCGCGTAGGCTTCGAACTCGAGCCTCGGCACGTAATACACTTCACGGCGCGCTAGAACGTAACGAACGTGCGTGCGCGAAACCGGCGCGCCGCCGGAGGAGGCCACGTCGAGGCGCTCGAGCCAGCTATCGACCGCCCCGTCTGCCGCGTCGGCGTCCGTTCTCAAAACCACAACCCGCCTTACTACGACGCTCGGCAGGCAAAAGCACTCTTTTCACGCGCGGCAGGATTACCCGACGAGGTCGTGCCAGCTCTTCGCGCCGACCGTAACCCCGAAGTACGCCGCGGCCGCCTTAAGATTCGCAAAGGCTTGCGTGCGCTCGTCGTCCGTGACGCCGTCAACTTGTGCGAAGCGCGCAACCGCACTCCGCACGTGCGTGGCATCCGTCAGGGGTTCCTTGCGTTCGCTCGGAAAGGCGAAGGCGCTGGCGGGCAGCCGGCCGCGAGAAATCTCGTGGCCGTGGACCGGTTTCCAAGTAATCTCCATGGGCACGACGGTAACGCCGCCAAGTTGCTACGGCGCGATCGGACCGTGAACACCGGACTCCGCGGGCCGTTCGGCCGCTGGGCGCAGCCTGGCAAACACCAATGCATCGCAGACTTCATCATTGCGATCGACGTAAGCTGCGCGCAAGGTTCCTTCGTGCGAGAAGCCGGCTTTTTCCAAGACCCTCGCCGATGCGGCGTTGGGCGCAAACACGCTGGCCTCGAGCCGGCGAATTAGCAAGCCTCGCAGCACATGGTCCGAGAGCAATCGCGCCGCCTCGGTGGCGATCCCGCGGCCCCAGTACGGGCGTCCCAGCCAGTAGCCGAAGTAGGCCATTCCGGTGCGCTCGCCGGCGCACGGTTCGGCACCGATCCCGCCGGCATAGCTGCCGTCTACTTCGATTGCAAAGTGCCGCTCGCCGGCGTCAGAAACGTTCATCTCAACCCAACCTTGCGCATCCGATTGCGTGTACGGATACGGAAACTGCCGGGTCATCCAGCGTGCGACCAACGGATCGTCGGCCAACCGTTGCAGCGGCACGACGTCCTGCAGACGGTACGGCCTCACCCGGCAGAGACTTCCCTGGAGCGTCGATCGCATCACGCCGCGGCCTGGCAAAATCAGCTCGAGGTCAAAGACGCCACGGCGCCGAGGATCTCGGCTGTGGTGCGAACCTGGCCGATCCGCGGAAAAATGCGCTCGAGGCTGTGACGATGTGAGTCGGCGTTTGCGTCCGTCATTGCGTCGCTCGCAAACGTGATGTTGTAGGCGCGCTCGTTAGCTCCGCGAGCCGTGGAGTCAACTCCGATACTCGTGGAAATTCCCGTCAGGACGATGCCGGCAATACCACGCCGGCGCAATTGCAGGTCGAGGTCCGTGCCGTAGAACGCGCCCCATTGATGCTTGGTGATCCGAATGTCCGTTGGTTGAGCATCCAGCTCCGCAACGATGTCCGCAAAGTCCGCCGGCAGCGAACGGCTCGGAAACGGTACGTCCGAGCGGGGCGAGAAACGATCGCCGCCGTCGGCCGCAAATGCCACGTTGACGAGGACGACCGGCAGGCCGGCGCGACGGAAGGCGGCGGCCAGGCGCGCCGCATTGTCAACGACGCTTGGCACGGGGTGCATCGTCGCTAAATTGACAACCCCCTTCTGGAGGTCGACGACGACCAACGCGGTGCGGAGATCGAGGCGCGTTTCGGACATGGCGCGGCGTCATTTCGACGCTCGCGGGCGCGCTCCGCTACGGGCAGCGGGCGATCAGATCGAGGTTGGCCAAATACTCGACGCCAGCCGAAAGCTCCACCAGCGACTCGGCATCCTGGAGACAACGTGCCAGTGCCCGGTGCGAGGCAGCCGAGGCGTTGATAAGAAAGATTGCCCCGGTCGCATGCGGTCCGTTCTCTTTCGCGCCGCTGGGATATGCCGACAGCTGGTAGACGCCCGGAAGCAGCGTGAGGAAGACGTAGCGACCGCTCGCGTCGGCGCGCGTTTCGCGAACGTCGGAATCGGACGAGGCAACCACCAATGCGTTGGGTATTGGCCGGTTCTCCACACCGCCGGTGGTCACCGTCCCACGAACGCGGGTGGAATCGTCCGTGCCGGTTTGCGTGAGGCCGAGGAAGAGCGTTAGGGCGGCCAGGATCGGCGTTGCGAACATGACCTACTAGCGTCCGGCGCCGCGCGATCGTGACCGCCGCCTTTGGGCCGTTTCGCGTAGGCCCGCCCGACGGCCGCCGTCGAAGCGCCGTCGAGTGCAGCGGCTTGCCGGATTCTTCGTACGAACGTTCGAGTATGCGATGCCGGACCCGTACATCTTCGCGGTCGCGCTCACCGTCTTGACTGCGGTGCTGGCCCTCGCCATCGCGCCGCATCATGCCGTCGGCGAAATACTAAGCGCGTGGTATAAAGGCATCTTCGACATCTTCGCGTTTGCCCTCGAGATGATTCTGGTCTTGGTGACCGGATTTACCCTGGCGGCGAGCGGAGCCGTAACGCGCGCGCTCGCGGCGATCGCATCGGTGCCGCGCACGCCCAAGGCCGCCGTCACCCTGACGTTTCTGGTATCGGCCGCCGCGTGCTGGTTGAACTGGGGATTCGGACTCGTTGTTGCGGGCGTGCTGGCACGCACGATCGCCCGCCGGATGCGAATCGATTTCGGCTGGCTGGTCGCGTCGGCGTACGCGGGGTTTGTCGTGTGGGCGAGCGGTCTGTCGAGCTCGATCGCGCTGGCACAAGCCACGCCGGGCAGCAAACTCAATATCGTGCAGGCATTCACCGGACACGTGCTTTCGATGCGCGAGACGATCTTCACGCCTTTCAACCTCGTGCCGGTCGCCGTGCTGCTCGTCGCGGTGCCGCTGGTTTTGGTAGCGTTGGAACCGCGCACGCAGGACGTGGCGACGGGGAACGTCGGCCAACTCGAATCGGGATTCGCGTCGCGCGACGACGCTCGCGCGGCAAAACCCGGAACCCTCGCGTTCGCCCTCGACCACGCATGGATTCTCAATCTCGTTCTCGTCGTTGCCGGGATCGCGTACCTGGCAAACGCGTGGCGAACGACCGGGTTCGCGCTCGACATCAACAGCGTCATATTTATCTTCTTTTTACTCGGACTGCTGCTGCACTGGACGCCGGCCGCGTACGTCAATGCCGTCAACGCTGCGGCGCGAATCACCGGACCTTTACTCGTTCAATACCCGCTCTACGGCGGGATCATGGGCATCATGACGACGACCGGACTGGCGGGCGTCATCGCGGCGTGGTTTTTAACGTTTTCGACCGCCGCCTCGCTGCCGTTTTGGAGCTACGCCGCCAGCATCGTTATCTCGCTGTTCGTCCCCAGCGGCGGCGGCCACTGGGCGGTCCAGGGACCGTTCGTCGTACCGGCCGCCGCAAAACTCGGCGCCTCACAGGCGGCGACCGCGATGGGCGTCGCCGTCGGCGAGCAAGTGGCCAACATGATTCAACCCTTTTGGGCGCTGCCGGTGCTGGCGATCGCCGGCGTCGGGCTGCAGCGGGTAATGGCGTTTACGGTCGTCGTCTTCTTCGTTGCCGCGGCGGTCTTCGGCGCGAGCTTGCTGTTGCTCGTACCGCGTTAGGGACGCCATGCGCTACGACGTCGCCGTAGTTGGGCTCGGAGGAATGGGGGCTGCAGCGCTCGCGCACTTTGCGCGACGCGGCGCGCGCGCGATCGGGATCGATCGCTACCCCAGAGGACACGCTTTGGGAGCCTCCACCGGCGAAACGCGCGTCATCCGCAAGGCGTACTTCGAAAACCCGGCCTACGTGCCGCTGCTCGAGCGTGCCTACGAACTGTGGCACGAACTCCAACGGCGGACACGCCGACAACTCTTGGATCCGGTTGGAATGCTGATGGTTGGCGAGCCCGAGCGGGAAGGGATTGCCGGCACGCTGCGCGCGGCTCGCGAATACGACTTGCCGCTCGAGGTATTCGACGCGGTCGAAATCGCGCGGCGTTTTCCAGGCACCACGCCCCGAGCCGGCGAGGTCGGAGTGTTCGAACCGCAAGCCGGCATCGTTTTCCCCGAAGCCTCGCTCGAGGCGCATCTCGAAACGGCTGCATCCGACGGCGCAGAACTCCAGTTCGATCGTCAGCTTGCCGGCCTGGACCGCCGCAACGGCGCGACGCAACTGCTGTTGACCGATGGGACGGCGATCGAGGCAGCGCGGATCGCGATTGCGGCCGGAATGTGGACGCCGCAGCTTTTATCCGAACTCAAACTTCCGCTGCGCATTCAACGCAACGTGCAAATTTGGTTCGCTCCGGCGACTCGGCAGTTCGACTGCGGAAGCTTTCCGACGTTTTTCGTCGACCGGGCCGACTTATCGGCGCCGCTGTACGGCTTTCCCGCAATCGGCGGCCTCCTCAAGGCCGCGTTGCACGGATTCGGCGGTTTCGTCGAGCCCGAGCAACTCGAACGGACCGTTTACGACGGCGACATAACGTCGGTCCGGACGGCCCTCGAGGCGTTCTTACCCGGTGCGGGAGCCGTTTACGACCACGGCAAGGTTTGCTCGTACGCGCTGACGCCCGACGGAAACTTCATCGTCGGCCGGCATCGCGACGATCCTTCGATTACGATTGCTTGCGGTTTCTCGGGACACGGCTATAAGTTCGCGCCCGTTATCGGCGAGATCGTCGCCGATTTGGCGCTCGACGGTGGCACGCGCTTCGACATCGGGTTTCTCAGCCCGGCGCGTTTTCCGGCGAGCGCCGTTTAAGCCGCAGCGATTACGGCGAAATCGCGACCGGAACCATCAGATGCGCGTACGGCGTGTTGGCCCACATCACGTAGGGTTTGCTCGGATCCGCATCGGCGGTCATCGGATAACCCGTGGATTTCATATCCGCACCGACGATCATAACGTGCGCTCCCGTCGTGACCCAGTGATTCGAAGCGGTCTGCGCCGTAGCGGCAGGGTCTGTGTTGCTCGCGCCCTTATCTCCGCCGAGCATATAGACGAGGCCCACCCCCGACGGCGGCGTCGCGTGCGTAATATAGGCGTGAAGCCACGCCAAGGCGTTCTTGTCGGCGCACATCGATGCGTCGGGGCCGGCGACCATGCAGGTGAAACCGTTCGTGCCGGTCTGCAGCGTGCGCATCGTTCCGTCGTCGCTCATGCGAACGATCGTGGCGCCCTTGACGACGGAAGGCGGCGCCGCCGTCATGACCCGCGTCATGTAGTCGGCGTCGGACATCGTGCCGCCCTGGGCCCAGGCCGCAGCCGGAATGCCCGCCAACGCGACGGCGAAAGCTAAGGTCGAGATCTTGTAGCGAAGCATAACCTGTCCTCCAGATGAGCAAGGTTCCACCTGCCAGCCACCCTCCCCCTGGGCCGATTGGCCCCGCTTTCTAGGCAGGAAGGGAGCGGCACTTCGGCGCGCTTTTTGGCAGGTACGCTTGGTTCTTATCGGTGCGCGATCGGGACGTCGGCGATCCCGGCAATCCGGGCCGCGACCGCAGCGCCGGTCAAACCGAACATCGCACGCTGCTTGTCCTGGGAGTCGTGCTGAACCAGCACGTTCGCGACGCCGACCCGGTCTACGGCCAGCTTCAATCCGCGATCGGAAACGAACTCCGCGACCGCCGAACCGAATCCGGCCGCGATCGAGTGTTCTTCGAGCGTCATGACGCGGTTGTGTTCGCGTTCGAGTTCCAACAGCAGCGCCTCGTCGAGGGGCTTGGCAAACCGCGCGTTGATCACGGTTGGAAGCGCGCCGGCGGCGGCGCCTTCGCCGGCGCGCAGAATGTCGTACGCATCGAGGCCGATGTCGACGGTATTACCGTAAGCGAGGATCGCGACCCCGCTGCCCCGGCGGAGCACTTCGGCTTTACCCTGAACGATCGGTGCGATCGGGTCGTCGTGCTTGCCGGCCGTCGACCCGCGCGGATAACGGATTCCCGACGGTCCGGCGAGCGTCAGCGCGTGCTCGAGCATCGGCTGCAGTTCGGCTTCGCACCGCGGCGCCATCAGCGTCACGTTCGGGAGCGTGCGCAGGTACGCAATATCGTAGAGGCCCATGTGCGTCGGACCGTCGTCGCCGACGAAGCCGGCGCGATCCATACAGAATACGACCGGTAAATTCTGCACGACGACGTCGTGGACGATCTGATCGTAGGCTCGCTGTAAAAACGTCGAGTAGATCGCGCATATCGGACGCAACCCGCTCGAGGCGAGTCCGGCTGCGAAGCAAACTGCATGCGCTTCGGCGATGCCCACGTCGAAATAGCGCTCGGGAAAACGCTTGCCGAATTTCGACAACCCGGTGCCGTCGGGCATCGCGGCAGTAATCCCAACGACCCGCGGATCCTTTTCGGCCACCGCAATGATTGCATCGCCGAAAACGTCTTGAAACTTCGGGCGAGCACCCGTGCTGCTTTTCTTTGTTCCGTCGCTCGGCTCGAACGCGTTGGCGCCGACGCCGTGAAAGGTGCGCGAATCGCGTTCGGCCGGCTCGTAGCCCTTGCCCTTGACCGTCCGAACGTGCAGCAGAACCGGATGGTCGAATGCATTGGCCGTGCGCAGCGCGTCAACGAGCGCGTCGTAGTTATGTCCGTCGAACGGGACCGATATACCGAAACCCGAGCTCTTCGAAAATTACCGCCGTCTTTTCGTTGGGGGAAATGAACCGCATGGCGCCGAGCTCGGCCGATTCGATCGCTTTCTTGGCCGTTCCGCCCAGCGGAAGCCGATCGAGCACCATTTTGCCGGTCTTGCGCGCAAAGTTCGCAAACGGTTTCGTGCGCAACACCGAGAGATACGAAGCGATCGAACCAACGTTGGGCGCGATCGACATTTCGTTGTCGTTGAGAATCACCGTGAACTGGCTTCGGAGCGCGCCCGCATTGTTGAGCGCTTCGTAGGCAAGGCCGCCGGTGAGCGCGCCGTCGCCGATGACGGCAACGACCTTCTCGTCGCCGCCGGTAAGGTCGCGCGCGTGCGCCATGCCGAGCGCCGACGATACCGACGTGCTGGCATGCCCGGCGCCGAACGGATCGTACTCCGACTCGCTGCGCATCGCAAATCCGGAGAGACCCCCGCCCCTTCGAATGCTCCCGAAGCGATCGCGCCGCCCGGTCAGGATCTTGTGCACGTACGTTTGGTGGCTTACGTCCCAGACGAGCTTGTCGTGGGGCAGCTCCAGCACGCGATGCAGCGCGAGGGTCAGCTCGACGACGCCGAGGTTCGGCGCCAAATGACCGCCGTTGACCGCGCACGTGCTGACGAGCATTCCGCGGATCTCACTGGCTAGATGGTCGATCTCGTCGCGGGTAAGGTGTTTGACGTCGGCGGGTGAGGCAATTTTTTCTACGATCATGACGATGCTGCGGCCGTTCGTCGCGTCAAACGTTATCTCCGGCTTAAGGCCGCGCGGCCGCGACGACTTCCGCGGCCCGGCGAGCGCAGCGCGGCGCCTCACGCGCGAGCCACGCGGCTTCGGGCCAATTGCGCGGGTCGAGCATCGCTCGCGCCGGATGTAACCAATCCGCCTTGAGCTCTCGCTGCGGGGTATCGAGGACGACGCGCACGGCAGCGACCCGCGGAGCGCGCAACAGACCGGTTTCCATGTCGACGCCCGCGAAACCGCGGCGGGCCCAGCGCGCGCGGTCGTCGCCGCGCAGGACGGTCAACGCCGTCAGCAGAGGATCGCAGACCGGCTCCAGCCCCAGCGATCGCGCCGCGGCGACGTACGCGCGAACCATCTCGGCGTCGCAGCGCAGGCGGGTCCCGTCGGGCCGCTCCACCTCGAGTGGAACGAGAACGGTGCCGCTCGGAAGATCTTCGCGGAGGGCACCGGCGAGGCCGCAGCTTACAACGACGTCACCCCATCCGTCCGGACCTTTGGCTAGCGCGATCCCCGCTTCGTACACCTCGTCCCCGGGGAGGGCCCGGCGCGCGGCTCGGGCCTCGAGCGAGGTGGCGGTGACGATCGCGGGGCGCACGTCCATTCCATGCCGCTTGGCTTATGCGGCGCGCCCCTCCTCGGACTACGGCCCTAGCGCGAGGCCTACCGGCGATGCCAAATACGAGCCGGTCACGACTTGCTGGGGTTTCTGCCGGCCACGCAACGCGTCGAACAAAAAGACCGACGGCGTTCCGTAAATATGCGAGCCGCTGACCGCGTAGAGCGCCCGCCCGTGAACGGCGACGCCCAGCGGGGTTACGAGCGGCGGCGTCTTCGACTCGATCGTGCGATCGGGTTTGCTCTTGCCGTTGGCGGTCGGGGAATATGCGAGCACGTCGCTGTTCCCGGCGTTGGCAACGTACAGTTCGCCGGTGTTGTTATTGGGGGCCATGCCCGTGGGCTGGTTTTGCTCGCCCGATCCGATGATGGCCCGCATCAGCGTCGGGCTGCTGGTCGGGGTGGCGAACTCGCTCACCTCATTGGAATCGGAGATGTAAAGATTCCCCGAAGCATCGACCGCAACGCCGTTGATCGTCGGATGTCCGTCGGGCAGCGCGATGCGCTGGATGGTGTTGGCCGTGCCGTGCGCGTGCGGCGCGTAGACGGCGACGTAGCCGTTAGTGTAACCGCCGACGTACTCGTAGCCCGCGCTATCGATCGCAACGCAGCTAGGCGCGAACGGCAAAAGTATCGTGCGCGTCGCCGCTTGCGAACCCTTCGCCCCCTTCGGATAGACGACGACCGATTGGTTTTCCTGATCCGCGACCAGGAGAATGCCCTGCGGGCCGATCGCGATCGGTCCGGGGTGATACTGCAGCACGAGGGACGAGCCAGCCGGCGTTTGAAGCGTCCCATCCGCGTTGCGGACGAACCGGAAAACGGACTTGCCGTAGGTGTCGCTGACGTACAATGCCGCGGTGGAAGCTTGATTTTGGTCTAAGGGATTCTGCAGCGACGAGGGCATTTGCGCGACCGGCGAACTCGCACCGGAACTGGGGGTGACCGCGCTGCCCCCGCTGCAGCTGGGCAATGCGAGAGCGCCCAGCGCGATCATTGCCGTGATTCGGGCAGAAAGCCGTGGTTGAATCATTTCGCCTCCCGGTTTCGAAAGAGTTGGCTGAGAGTTTCGGTTCGTTCGCGACCTCCCTGGGAAGCCGGTGCTCGGTTGGCCGCGCCCGAGGGGTCGGACGAACGCCGCGCGTGAACACCCTTACCCCATGAGCCGGGCGTTTACGCCAATTGCCGCCAGCTTCGGCGCCGCCGCCGCGGTCGGCGCCGGGATGGTGCTGTTCGCTCCGGCCTGGCTGTCCGCGATGGCCCGGGTCGTAGCGAGCTACGACGCGGCGGCGATTACCCTGCTAATCTGGTACGGGCGGCTCGCCTTGCGGAACAACGCCGCGCAGACGAGGACTCGCGCCGCGCAACAGGATCCGGGGCGACCCATCGCCACGGCCGTCATCCTGGTCGCAGTAGCGTTCGGATTCGTCGCCGCCTTCGACATCCTGGGGCGCGGCCCGCACCTCTCGGCACCCGCACATCAAGCGCCGGTCTATGCCCTCGGCTTTGCGGCCGTCGTCTTGGGTTGGCTGCTGATCCATATCGTGCTCTTGTTTCATTACGCGCACGCCTATTACCGCGACCGGAATCGCGACAACGCGAGCGACGGCGGCCTGATATTCCCCGGAAGGGAGGCGCCGAGCGATATCGACTTCGCGTATTTTTCGTTCGTGCTCGGGATGACGTTTCAGGTCTCCGACGTGCAGATTACGGACTCGTCCATCCGCCGCGTGGCGCTGATGCACGGGCTGATTTCCTTCGCGTACAACACGGCGATTCTCGCGCTCGTCGTCAACGTCGTTTCGAACCTCCTGCACTAACGACGCGATGGTCCGAGAGGGCCGGTCGTTTCAGTAATTCTTCACTCGCTGACGATAGGTTGGGAGCATGGGAGCGCTTCGCAGCAGCGCGATTGCTTTTTCGGCCGTCATGTTGACGGCGTGCCACAGCGGTGCCCCGTCCGCAACGCCGAAGGCGCCGGGCGCGAACCCGGCTTTTGCGCCGGCGCGAACGACCGTTAACTGGCCGCAGTTCCGTTTCGACGACCACCGCACGGGCGTCAATCCGTTTGAAATGACGATCACCAAGACCAATGCGCCGCGGCTGCAACTGGCGTGGCGGGCGCAGCTCGGAGGTCTCGTCGTATCGTCGTCGCCGGCGGTCGTTAATGGGATCGTCTACATCGGCTCGAGCGACGGGCGGCTGTGGGCCTATCCGGCTGCCGGCTGTAAAAACCCGCTCTGCACCAAGCCGCTGTGGAGTTCGGTCTCGCTCGGGCAGATCGTCGATTCGCCGACGGTGGCCAACGGGGTCGTCTACATCGGCTCGCAAACGTCGTTCTCTTCCAACGACGGAAAGCTCAACGCGTTTTCCGCTCAAGGCTGCGGAGGGCAAGCGTGCTCACCGCTGTGGCAAGGCTTGGCCGGAACCGACGCCATCTTGCAATCTTCACCGGCCGTTGCCGCCGGACAAGTGCTTGTAGGCGCTCACGACAGGCGGCTATACGCGTTCGACGCCGGCGGTTGCGGCGCTTCGACCTGCCCTCCCATTTGGACCGCGACGACGGGCGGATCGATCGAATCGACGCCGACGATCGCCGACAAGATTCTGTACGTCGGTTCGGACGACGGCAAACTCTACGGCTTCAAAGCCCGGGGCTGCGGCGCGCCGAGCTGCGCCCCACTTTGGACAGGAACGCTCGGCAGCGCGCCGTTTGACTCCTCGCCAGCCATTTCCGACGGGATCGTCTATATCGGCGCGCAGCACGGCGTCGCCGCATTCAAAGCATCGGGCTGCGGAAAAGCCGTCTGCAAGCCGTTATGGCAAGCCGCTAACAACACCGACTTCTTCAATGGCTCGCCCGCGGTTCACAAGAACCGAATCTACATTGGGGTCGAGAACGGTCTCGACGTTTACGCTGCCTCCGGTTGCGGGCAGCCGACCTGCCAGCCTTTATGGGTCGACTTTGGTCCGGGTCAGCAGGCGGCCGTCCTCTCTTCGCCGACGATTGCGCACGGCGTCGTTTTTGCAGGCCGCAACACCGGCGAAGTGCTCGCTTGGCGTGAAGGTTCGTGCGGACAGAGCATCTGCACGAGCATCTGGAGCGGCCGAACCAACGACCCGATCGTCAGCTCGTCGCCGACGGTCGTCAATGGCCGCGTTTACATCGGCAGCTCCGACGATAGTTTCCCGTCGGATATTACCGGGCGGCTCTACGTCTTCGCCGTCGGGCAACAACGCGCTTCGACCCACTGATCGTCGCACGCCGGAACGGCGGCAATTTCCGGGAAGGGACGTGACCCTCGCCGGTCAACTACTCCGCGGACCTCGTCCAACGGAGTCCCATCGTTTTGAGCAACGCCGCCCGGCGCACACCCACGGAACCTCTCCTCCGAGCAGCGTTGGTGCTGCTGGTTCTGGCACTCGCAATGCTCGCCGGCACGGCGCGCAGCGCCGCTCAAACGGAGGCCGTTCCAGCGTCGCCGTCGCCGCTTCCCTCCGCGAGCCCGACGCCCGAACCGCTGCGCGAACTGCTGATCGAAGGCGGCTACACGCTGGCGAAGGTTTACAACAACTACGCCAACGGCGTCACCGGCACCGGATTTTCGTACGTCGCATCGGGGGCGTATCGCTTCGGACCGTGGGCGGTGAAGTTCGACCAGCGAACCGACTTCTTCAGTCCGACCCCCAACGTTCCCGGACCGCCTCCGGGAGTCGGCTTCTCGACGCCCGACGGCGGCTATTCGGTCGTGCCGCCCTTCACCGGCCGGAATACCAATTTCGACGTCCGCGCAGAACACAATATCTTCGGCCCGAATTCGTACGCGGGCCTGAGCTACGTCGAAACGGCGACGTCGTACGGGTATCCGACGCTCAGCGGAGTGGGTCTGGGACTCGAACAGTACAGCGACTTTACGCCGTTCGGTTTCTACGGCAGCGTCTTCTACTATCCCAGCGTCTCGGGATCGTTTCTGCAGACCGATCCGGCTAGTCCGAATTTCGGAAGGTTCTTTCCGGTTCGATTCTCGCAAGTTAAATACACGGCCGAGGCGTCGCTGCCGCTCTCGCGCGACTTCTACGCCTACTTCGGCTATGGCGGCTATCGAATGCTCTCCGGTCTCAATTCGAGCGAGAACGTCGAGGGGCCCTACATTGGAATCGGCACGCGCCTCTTGCGTGCCGGCACCGCGAAGGACGAGCCGTACACGTTGAAGATCGTGCAGACGACGCCGAACTATCGCGGTTACGTCGAGGGCGCGCTGCGGTTCGGTGGTGAAAATACCGTCGGCGCGATTCCGGCGGCGCCCGACCAGGCCGGTTCGTATCAGGTTTCCGCCGCCTACCGCGGCGGACCGTGGGCCGCCACCTTCGATTTCCATGACGACACGTTTGCATCGTTCAGCGATCCGGTGAAGCCGGTCACGCCGCTGACCGAACAGGACACCATGGCCGAGTTGCGCGGTTTGATTTCGGTAACGCCGCACGACTTGTATCTCGGGATCGGGCTCTTGCACAAGACCAGCAACAACGGCTACGGCGATCAGACCGGGCCCGGCCTCGGGTTTGCAAAACTGCCGAATTTGGTCGCTCGCTTCAGCGGTTATGGGTCGGTTTTCTACTACGTTGCGGGTGCGACGCTGACCGCCGGAGGTGAGACCGTTTCGCAAACGCGCCGCTATCTCGTCTACGATTACGGGTTGACGTACCGCGCGTTTCGCAACGCATACTTGTATGCCGGCTTCTGGGGCTACCACGGCGAACCCGCCAGCGGAACGATCGACGAAACGCATTCGGCGCCCTATGCGGGAATCGGTTTTCGTTTCTAGCCGGCGCGGGCGCGATAGTACGCAACGGCCCGTTCGAGCGCGGCGCGGACCGGCGTGCTTTCGTAGCCGAGTTCGCGGATTGCCTTCGAGGAGTCGGCGTACATGCGATCGCGCGACATCCGCACGCCCTCGAGCGGGGCAAACGGCACGGCTTTCGCGTCGACGCGACAGCGCAGATCATCGAAGTACGCGGTCGCCAGGGCGAGTGCGTACGGAGCGCGCCACGCCGGGACGCGCCTTCCGGTTACGTCCGCCAGGAGTTGCCAAATCGCATCCATGGTGAGATTTTCGCCGCCGACGAGGTAACGTTCGCCCACGCGCCCGCGCTCCAAAGCGGCGACGTGAGCGCGAGCGACGTCTTCGACCGCCACGAGATTCATGCCGCCGCGACCGGGCGCTTTGGCGATCACTTTGCCACGCATGAAATCGAGCACGAGCTTACCGGTGGGCGTCGGCTTCCAGTCGCCCGGACCGACCGGCGCGGTCGGCAGTACCGCGACGACCGGAACGCGGCTTGCGAACGCGGCACGCTCTTGCGCGAGTTTCGATGCGTGATAGCCCATCGAGCGGTCGACGTGGTCGACGGTTGCCGAGCTTGACGTCAGAACGGCGCGCTCGACGCCCGCCAGGTGCGCCGCTGCCATCAGGCCCTCCGTTCCGGTGACGTTTACCGCCCAAATCTTCCTGCGGTCGCGCGCAGCGAACGAATACAACGCGGCGGTGTGAACCAGATAGCGGCACCCATCCAGTGCGGACGCAAAATCGCCCGGGTGCCGAAGGTCGCCCTCGACAAACTCTACGCGTTCGCGCGGCGCCGGTAGTTCGCGGACGAGGGCGCGGACGGTATAGCCGGCCGCTAGAAGTTCGCGTAGGACGTGCGAGCCGACGAAGCCCGACGCGCCGGTAAGAAAGACCCGGTCAGTGCCCAAAGGCAGCGCGGATCGATTCCTTGAGCGAAGCCGTCGTACGCAGGACGGCCGTAGGCTCGTAGCCGCAGTGCGCCATGCAGTTCTCGCACGACTCGTGCTTCCCGCGGCCGTACTTCGACCAGTCGGTTTCCGCGAGCAGCTCTTTGTACGTCTTGGCGTAGCCCTCTTTGCTCATCAAATAGCACGGGCGCTGCCATCCAAAGACCGTGTAGCAGGGAATGCCCCACGGGGTGCACTCGAAGTCGACCTTGCCCTCGAGAAAATCGAGGTACAGCGGGCTGTGATTGAGACGCCATTTATCGCGTTTACCGCCGCGAAACGCCTCGCGAAATACCTCATGCGTCCGCTTCACGCCCAGGAAATGCTCCTGATCGGGCGCCTTCTCGTACGCGTAGGCCGGCGAGATTTGCATCATGTCGACCTTCAACTCGTCGTTGAGGAAGTCGAGGACCGCACGAATCGACTCGGGACCGTCCTGATCGAAGAACGTCGTGTTGGTATAGACCCGGAAGCCGCGAGCTTTGGCATCCTTAATCGCCTCGACCGCTTTGTCGAAAACGCCATCGCGACAGACGGACTCATCGTGACGATCCTTCATACCGTCGAGGTGGATCATCCACGCAAAATACGTCGAGGGTTTGAACTTCTCGATCTTCTTCTTGAGCAAGAGCGCGTTCGTGCACAAGAATACGAACTTCTTGCGTTTGACGAGCTCTTCGACGATCTGCGGCATGTGTTCGTGGACGAGCGGCTCGCCGCCCGCGATCGAAACCATGGGCGCACCGCACTCCTCGACGGCCGCGATGCACTCTTCCACGCTGAGCCGCCGGCGCAGAATGTCGTCGGGGTGCTGAATCTTGCCGCAGCCGGCACAGGCTAAGTTGCATTGCAGCAGCGGCTCGAGTTCGAGCACGAGCGGATACTTTTTTTCGCCTTTCAGCGTTTTGCCGGCGATGTACTTGGCGACGGCGATCTTCTGCTGGAGGGGCATGCTCATGGAGTCAGGTTACCCTTTCCTGGGCGATGAGGCCTTCATTCGCGCCCGGCGGCGGATCGGTTGAAGGCGTTTGAAGCTTGGCATCCACCGCCAGCGCCATCATCGGAAAGAGATGGCGATAGAGGTGATAATTAATGTAAAAGTCGCGCGGAAAACCGGTTCCGGTACACTCGGGTTCGTCCCACGTACCGCTGGGAAGCTGCCGCTCGCACAGGAAGCTAAGACCCCTCTGAGTGGCCGGATGTTGCGCGAGCCCGGCGATTTGCAGGGCGTTGACCGCCCACGCCGTCTGCGAGGCCGTGCTCTTGCCGACTCCGGCAAACGACTCGTCGACGTAGGAGTGGCAGCTTTCTCCCCACCCGCCGTCGGAGTTCTGCACTCCTAACAGCCACGCGGTGCCGCGCTCGACCAGATCGCTCCCAGCGCCGAGCGCAACCAGGGCCGAGATGACGCACCAGGTTCCGTAAACGTAGTTGACGCCCCAGCGGCCGTACCAGCAGCCCGCGGGCCGCTGCGTCTCCCGCAGGTATTGCAATCCGCGAGCGACGTCCGGATCGGTCGCGCCGGCCCCCAGCGCGCAGAGCATTTCGAGAACGTGGGCGGTCACGTCTTCGGTCGGCGGATCGATCATCGCGCCGAAATCCGAAAACGGCATCCGGTACAGGAGTTCGCGTGTGTTGTCCCGATCGAAGGCGGCCCAAGCGCCGTTCTTCGAGCGCATTGCGAGCGTCCAGACGCGCGCGCGCTCGACCGCCGCGGCGACGCTCGCCGGATCGCCGCCCTCGAGCAGCGCCAGCACGACGATCGTCGTGTCGTCAATGTCGGGATAAGCATCGTTATCGAACTCAAACGCCCAGCCGTTGCCGCGCGTTTCCCGGCACTTCATCCGCCAATCGCCCGGGGCATCGTCGGGGATCTGTTCGGCCAGCAGCCAGTCAACGGCCCGTCGCATGGCCGGATGTCCCGGCGGCAAACCGGCCAGCGCCAACGCCCGTACCGCCCACGCCGTATCCCAAACGGGCGACATGCACGCGAGGAATCGCCATCCCTGCGCGTCGTCGATAACGAAACGCTCCACGCCGGCGAGACCTTTACCCATGACCGGATGGTCGAGCCCGTACCCCATCAGGTTAAGCGCGATCAACGAATACACCCACGGCGGCTGAATGCCGCCCCAGCTCCCGTCGGCCTCCTGGCGCTGCACGATCCAATCGGCAACGCGCCGGCGAGCGCGATTTCGAAACGGTTGGAAGGGCAACCGTTCGTAGAGCTTTTGGAGCTTTTCGACGACCATCAACCAGCCGAAGCCGCGAACGCGATCGAGTTCCTCCTGCGTTCCGGACAACTCGATTTCCGACACGTCGACGCCCAGTTCGCGGACCGGTTTTTTCGAAACCACGATCGTCAGCGGTGCGACCGTGCCGCGCGCCCAACAGGCGAAGTCGTAGAGATTGAACGGCATCCAGAGCGGGAAGTACGCAATTTCGGGCGGCAGCGATGGGACACCGCGCCACGGATATTTGCCGAAGAGCGCGAGCCAAATCTTCGTGAAGACGCGCGCGTTGGCGACGCCGCCGCCGCGATGAATCACGGCGAGCGCACCGCGCATTTCGGCTCGAGACGGGTCAACGCCAAGGACCTTCAGGGCGACGTAGGCTTCGACTGTGGTGCTCAGATCGGCCGGCCCGTCGTAGTAGAGCGCCCACGAGCCGTCGCCACGCTGATGGTGCAGGATGTGCGCGATCGCGCGCTCCCGGACGTCGTCGATCGGAAGCCCGAGAAACCGGTAGAGCAAAACCTGCTCGGCCGTCATCGTGACGTTCGTCTCGAGTTCGCCAGACCACCAACCCGCGGAATCTTGCGCTGCGAGCAGCCATTCGACGCTGGCAGCGAGCGCGTCACGCGTCTTCATCACGACAAGATGGCGCGAGCCGCGCTGCGGCCGCTGCGGACGGCCGACTCCATCGTATCCGGCCAGCCGGTATCGGTCCACGCCCCGGCGATCGCGACGTTGCCGACGGCGGTGGCCTGCGCCGGCCGCCGAATGCCGACTCGCGGCAGGTACGTAGCCTCGGGGTTGCGCGTGACGGCGGCGCCGCTGAGATTTGCCGAGCGCAACGCGGGCAAAAATGCTCGAACTTCACTCCACGCAAGCGCCTCCAGATCCGCCGTACTCATCCGAAGATACTCGTCGGCCGCACTGCAGCTGCAGCACAGATACCCGGGCGACTTCTCGAAGATCCACTGCAGCGGCGATCCGAGTGCGGCGGCAAAGTCGAAACCGAGGCCTGCTCCATCGTGCCAGAGATGCACGTCAACGATGGGATATGGGTCGAACCCCTCGAGATCGGCGACGCCGTAACGGCGCGACTCGCCCAGAAGCTTGCCGAGAATGCGCGGCGGCACCGCCACCACGACGGCATCGAACGACTCCCGCGACCCGTCGAGCAGGCGCAAATTGACGCCGTTGCCGGCCGCTTCGACGGCGACGACGGCGGTCGAAAGAAAGACGGCGTCGAGTTCCCGAGCCGCCGCCGCGGCAAAACGCGCCAGCGGTACGGTCGAGAAACCAAAGCGGGCGGCGCCGGCATCTTTCAAAAATGCGGTCGATAGCACGAACATCGCGTCGCGCCGATCGACGCGATCGAAGGGCGCGTTGAGGGCCGGAATAAAAAATGGATCCCAGAACGCGCGCCGCGTCTGGGCGTTCTGCCCGGTGGCTTCCAACCAGCTCTCAAACGTTGCCTGGCCGTTTTTGGATCGGCCGGCACCGCTAACGCACGCCGTCAGCAACGCCCGCGCGACGCGCAACTTTCCGTCCCAGTCCAGGTGCGGGTACCGCAGGAAAGAAGCGGCTAAGTGCAGCGGGGCGGGCAAACTTCCGGAACACAGGCGCCCGAAGGTTCCGTCCCTCGAAAGCACGAGGGCGTCGAAGCGGTCCTGTACGTGCAGATAGCCGCCCATTCCGATACGATGAGCGAAGGCGACGAACTCCGTGCAGCACGCCAAGAATACGTGCTGTCCGTTATCCACCTCATGCCCGTCGACTTCGAACGAAGTCGCGCGACCGCCAAGCAGCCGGCTGCGTTCGAAGAGGTCCACTCGGGCGCCCGCATCCTTCAGTTCGAGCGCAGCCGCCAGGCCCGCAAGCCCGGCTCCGACGACCGCTACCCGCTGCTGCTGAGCCACGACCTCACCACGACGCGCAACTTCTCGGTCTTCGACAAAGCGGCGCGCTCGCGTAACGGAAGGGCCGGATCGCGCTCGATCTTCTTGAGCAGTTCTTCGTAGATGCCCGCCATGGTATGGACGCAGGCCGCCGGACGGCGTGGAATATATCGAAGCACCTCGTACCCGCTCGCGAAGTACTCCCGCGCGCGCTCGACGTGATGGGCGACGAGGTCGCTCCACCCGGACGCGATGTCACCCTTGAAGAGTGCCGACTCCGGAATCCCAAAGCGGGCGAGATCCTCCTGCGGCAAATAGACGCGCTGCATGTCGACGGCATCTTCGCGGACGTCGCGCAAGATGTTCGTGAGCTGGAGCGCCAAACCCAAATCGTCGGCGCGCTCGAGCGCGACCGGATCGCTAAAACCGAAGATCCGGACGCACATTCGCCCGACGACCGACGCCACCAGGTTGCAATAGGCCCGTAAGTCCTCGAACGTCGCGTAACGCGACGTACCGAAATCCATCTCCACGCCGTCGATAAGCATCTGCAGCTCGCTTGCGGGTATTTCGTACCGGGCGATCGCCTCCGCGAGCACGCGCAGAATCGGATCGTCGCCAACGTCTCCACGCACGGCGCGCGCAATCCGCTCGCGGTGAACCTTTAGCCGTTCGGGGAGATTTTCCAGTCCGCCGCCGTCAGCTTCGTCGTCTACCTGACGCGCGAAATTGTAGAGGGCATAGATCGCCATCCGTTCGTGACGCCCGAGGGAAATAAAACCCCAATAGAAATTCCCGGCCTCGCGCCGCGCCATGTCGCGATTAAAGCGCTCGGCACGATGCCAATCGGTTTCGGGCGGAACGAAGCCCCGGAGGGCTTTTTGCAAGTTTATCACGGCGTAACCGCCTCTAATGCGGCACGCAGTACGAGCGATACCTTCGTTCCGCTCGAAACGTTGGGCCGCTTCCTACTTGTATCGTAGCCGATTTGCTCGATCGCGTTGCAGATGGCGAGGCCGCCCAGGCGGTAGAGCGCGAGTTGCAGACGCAACGCCCGGGGGACTCGCCCTTCCAGCGCGCGGCCCGAATCCAGCAGCGACCGGGCGCGCGCCACAAGGGCCCGTGCGGCCTCGATCGTTCCGCCGCGGTCGATATCGGCTTGCACGAGGTACGTCCGCCCAATGACGGCGTCGCGACTGACGTCTTGGGCATGATTGGCGAGCTGCAAACCGATGCAGACGTCGTCGGAAAGACGTTCGGACTGCGGATCCGCAACGTCGAAAACGCGCAGCACCATCCGGCCGACGGGAGCGGCGGAAAGCCGGCAATATCCCTCGAGGTCCGGCCACGTCGCATAGCTCTTGGTGGTTTGGTCCATCACGTTGGCGTCGATGAGATCCAAAAACGGCCGCAACGGAATCGCCCGCCGATCGACGGTTCGTCCGAGCGCCATCAGTACCGGATGGACGGGGGGCACGCCCGCGAATAGCGCCTCGACCTCGTTGCGCCAACGTTCCAGCCGCGCCGGGGCCGTGCCGCTCGGACTCTCGTCGCCTAAGTCGTCGGTCGTACGGCAAAACGCATAGATCCGAGCGAGGTCCGTGCGCCGCTCTACGTCGACGAAACGCGACGCGACGCTGAAATTCTCGTAGTGGCGCTGCGTCAGGTACCGGCAATAGGCATCCGCGGCGGCCAGCGTGAGATCTGGCGCCGCGGGCTGATCGGTGGGCATCGACGATCCGGACTTACCCGCCATGACAGGAGCGACCTCCGGCGCCCTCACAACGTGCGCCCGTCGCCGCGCGTGAGGCACCCGGAGACGCGCAGCTCGGCCGGCGTGCGCGTGCCCAACGCAAACAGCGCGACGCGAAGTACCTCGATGAATTCCTGGGCTAGGTCGGCCACCGCTTCGTCTCCCGCGTCGGCCGCACGCACGAACGGACCGGCAACGCCGACGACGTCCGACCCGAGCGCGAGCGCCTTCGCCGCGTCCAGGCCGTCGCGGATTCCGCCGCTGGCCACGATCGTCTCCGTAGGCGCCACCTCGCGTGCGCGCACAAGTGCCTGGGCCGTTGGAATCCCCCAGCCTGCGAAGGCCGCGGCGACGCGGGATCGCCACCCGCCCGAAATCCGATAGCGCTCGACCTCACTCCAGGACGTCCCACCCGCGCCGGCCAGATCGACCACCGCAACGCCGGCGTCGAAGAGCGCGCGCACGGTAGCCGGGGCGATGCCCCATCCGACCTCCTTGACGACGACCGGGAACTCGACGTCGCGGCAGAGCGCCTCGATTTTTCGGAGCAACCCGCCGAAGCACGCATCGCCTTCCGGCTGCAGTGCCTCCTGCAGCGGGTTGAGGTGAAGCGCCAATGCGTCGGCCTTTAGCAACGCGACGAGCCGCCGGCAATCGTCGGGCGTGTAGCCTTTGTTGAGCTGCACCGCGCCGAGGTTTGCCAGCAGCACGATATCGGGCGCGACGGACCGAACGTCGAACGTTGGCAACGTTCCCGGCGACTCGATCAACGCCCGTCCCGAACCGAGGCCCATCGCCAGCCCGTACGCCTGGGCGACCGCGGCCAAGGTTCGATTGATGCGGGTGGCTTCCGGCGCGCCGCCGGTCATACACGAAATAAGCAGCGGCGCCGCAAGCCGGCCGTTGAGAAAGGGCGTCGACAGATCGACGTCGGCGAGGTCGATCTCCGGCAACGCCTGATGCACGAACGCGTAGGTTTCGAATCCCGTCGTGACGCCCTTGGCTTCGACGTCACGCTCGACGTTGATGCGCAAGTGTTCCGCCTTGCGCGACGGGGTCGAACCCTCAGGCGGCTCGGGTGACAACGTACCCGGCAACTTCCTTAAACGCTCCGAGTTCCTGCGGGTGCGGGATGCACCGCGACACCACCTCGATCGCTTTGCCCGTAAGACGGCGGGCCAGCGTGGGGTCCGCGCTCGTCCCCGCAACGTCGAGCAACCGTCCCGCGCGGCCAAATCCCTGTTGCACGGAAGGCGCAGCTCCGGCCAGCAGCGCACCCGCTTCGAGCGCCGCTCCCGTCAGCGCGGCGCTGCGATGTCGAACCGAGCGCACGCGCGCGAGGAGTCCGTTGCCGCGCCCGCGCGCTCCCGCCTCGATATCACTCGTCCGGCCTTCGATCGCTTCCAGCACGGCTCGCGTCACCAGCGATGCGGCGCGCAGGCGTCGCTCGGGATGTACGACGTCGCGTGCCAGCGTGCGCAGCGCCAAGGCGTACAGCGCGTCGCCCGCGTTGAGGCTTTGACCGAGTCCCCAACGTGCGACCGGCGATTCTGGGCTGGACTGCGCGGGAGCGTCGACCAACTCGTCGTGAAGCAGCATAAAGCGGTCGAACAAGTCGAAGGCCGCGGCGACCGGCAAGGCATCGCGCAGGTCACTGCCGCACGCCGCCGCGGCCCACAACACCAGGCTAGGCCGCAGCAGCGGACGATCGTCGGCCGGAGGCCGGCGCTCTTCAATGATCGCGCACGCCACCGAGCGAGGTGCCAGGGCGACGCCACGCAGGTACTCGAACACGGAAGCGCGATGTTCGCCCAAGGGCAGCGGCGGGTCAGTCGGCAGCATCGCCGACGTTTTCGCCGATTGCCCCCATCATCCGCCCGGGAGTTCGCGATGCAAATTGGTTCCGAAGAGCACAAGCAGCTGTTTTGCCGGTCGTTTGTCGATACTCACAACGCTTACGAGCCGCGCGAGATGCCGTGGCCGGTGCTCGATGAGGTTTCGATCGCGCGACTGCGCGCGATTCCGGTGTGGAGCATGGCCCTAGAAGTCGAGATCAACGCGGGTTCGATGCTCGAAGGATTTGCCAAGACCGAGACCGACCCGCTGGTGCGTCAGGCGCTCGAGTTGCAGGGATTCGAGGAATCGCGGCACGGGCGCATCTTAACCGAGATGATTTCGCGCTACGGATTGACGGCCAAGGCCAAGGAACCCGACGAAGAGCCGTCGCGGCGGGCCTTCGTCCACTTCGGCTACGACGAGTGCGTCGATTCGTTCGCCGGTTTCGGAATCTTCAAACTCGCCCGGGCCGCGCGCATCCTGCCCGACTCGCTGACGTCGCTTTTCAGCCGGGTGCTCGAGGAAGAGGCGCGGCACATCGTGTTTTTCGTAAACTGGATCGCGTGGGATCGCGAGCGCCGCGGCCTGCGCGGTCCGCTGATGCAAGCGATTCCTGCAATGTTCAGCTACGCAGCCGCAATCATGCGGCGCATCAAGGGCGGCAGCGAAATGGCCGCGGGCGGCGGCGGCGACATCGACGTGAGCCTCTTTGCCGACGTGATGAAAGATTTGACGCCGGCGAAATTTCTACGCGCCTGCATCGAAGAAAACGATCGCTACATGCGCGGATTCGATCCACGCCTGCTGCGGCCGCGCGTAATCCCGACGCTCGGACGGATCGCGCTCGCCGTTCTCGAGGCGATCGAACGCATCCGCGCGCTGCTCAATCGAGGTGAAGCCCGCGCCTGATTTGTTTTCGGACCGAAATCGAACTCCGCTTCCCAGCGGATCGGTGACGTTCGCCTTTACCGACATCGAAGGCAGCACGGAGCGCTGGGAACGCGATCGCAACGAAATGGAACGTGCCGTGCGCCGTCACGACACGCTCGTTCGGGAGGCGATCGTCGCGCATCGGGGATACGTCTTCAAGTCCCTCGGCGACGCTTTCTGTGCCGCCTTTGCCCGCCCCGCCGACGCCCTCGCCGCAATGCTCGCCGCGCAGCGCGCGCTTTACGACGAGGATTTTTCGGCGCTGGGCGGACTTCGCGTACGCGCGGCCATCCATACCGGAACTGCCGACGAGCGCGAGGGCGACTATTTTGGTCCGGCGGTCAACCGGACTGCGAGGCTGCTGGCAATCGGGCACGGCGGCCAAGTACTGGTTTCCGGCGCGACGACGGCGATCGCCCGGCACGAGCTCCCGCCACGCGTTACGCTGCGCGACCTGGGCGAACACCGCCTTAAAGATCTCGCGCTGCCCGAGCAGGTCTACCAGTTGAGCGAGCCAGACTTCGGGGAAGAATTTCCGCCTCTGCGCTCGCTCGACGCGATGGACACCAACCTGCCGCTGCAGCTGACGTCGTTTGTCGGGCGCGAAAACGAACTCGCGGAAATCACCAAACTGGTCTCCGAGCATCGGCTCGTCACCCTGGTCGGTGCGGGCGGCGTCGGGAAGACGCGAACGGCGCTGCAAGTTGCGGCAAATCGGCTCGACGATTCCAACGGCACGTCGCGGCTTGTCGAACTAGGCCCGTTGGCCAGCGGTGAGTTTGTCGCACCCACCGTCGCAACGGCGCTCGGCGTGACGCTGCCGGCGGGGCACGAGCCTATCGAGACGATAGTGCGCGCGCTCAAACTCAAAGAGGCACTGCTGGTGTTCGACAACTGCGAACACTTGCTCGCGCCTACCGCCCAGGTCATCGGCGCGATTTTAAGAGGCTGCCCGAAGGTTCGAATTCTCGCATCCAGTCGCCAAAGTCTCGGCATCGCCGGCGAACGCACGTATCGCCTGCCATCGTTGGAGCTACCGCGTGAAGGGGCCCTCGCGCAACTGAGCGCCAAAGACGCTTCGCGATCCGCAGCGATCGCGCTTTTTGTCGATCGGGCGCGCAGCGTCGACGAACGTTTTACGCTGACCGATGAGAACGCTTCGACGATCGCCGCGATCTGTCGCCGGCTCGACGGAATTCCACTGGCCATCGAGTTGGCGGCCGCTCGAGCGGCCGTTCTCAGTCCGAAGCAGCTGGCCGAAAAGCTCAACGAACGGTTTCGTCTCCTTGCGCAAACCAACGCCGGCGCCATCCCTCGACAGCAAACGTTGCGGGCGCTGATCGACTGGAGCTTCGACTTGCTCGATCCACAGGAGCGCACGGCCTTTTGCCGGCTTTCGGTTTTCGCCGGCGGCTGGACGCTCGACGCCGCGACGGCCGTCTGCACCGACGACACCGTCGACGAGTGGCGCGCCCTGGAGCTGCTCTCCGCGCTCGCGGCGAAATCGCTGGTGGTGGTCGAAGCCGACGCTGACGACCGGCGCTACGACTTGCTCAACTCGATTCGAGAATACAGCCGCGAACGGCTCGAGGAAACCGGCGAAGCCGACGAGATCGCGGCCACGCACGCGCGCTATTACGGCGCCTTTGTGGGCGACCTCGCACCGCTGGTCGAGTCGCTGGAAGACGGACGCTGGCAGAACGCGATCGTTCCCGAGATCGATAACGTTCGAGCCGCCATGGACTGGGCCGTTTTCCGGAACAACGACGTGCCCGCCGGGAAACGCCTGCTCGCGCGACTCGAATGGCCGGAGCTGCTGACCACCCCGCACGAAGCTATTGCGTGGTTCGACGCCGCCGCAGCATCCGACGCCGAGGTCGACGCTACGACCAACGCGCGGGTTTTGCGGCACCGCGTTCGACTGGAGTGGCTCGTCGGACGTCCGATCGCCGAGCGCGAGCGCAGCGGGCGCGAAGCTCTGGCTGCGGCCTCGGCGAGTGCGGATCCCAACGAGATCGCGTATGCGTTGGCGAGCATCGCCAGCATTCATCGCGATGCAGGGAGATTCGACGAAGCCGAGCGCCTCTTCTCGGAAGCCTCCGATATGCCCGAAGCGCTGTCGCCCGTCGTGACGAACGCGATCTTGCGAAACTGGGCGATTTCGAATCTTCAGCGCGGCAACCTCGAGTTAGCCCGACAGCGTTTTACCGAAGTCGCAAAACGCGAGCGGCCCGGCAGCGAGGCACATGCGAGCGCGCTGCTCAACATTGGGGAACTCGAATTTGCCGCGGGCAATCTCGAGGCCGCCAGGGAGGCCGCGCGGCGAGCCCGCGAGACGTTCGTCCACCTCAATGCCGCACCGGCGGGCTTAGCGATCTGCAATCTGGCCGCTTACGCGATGGCCCTTGACGAACTCGACGAAGCGCGCGCACTGCTTCAAGAAGCGCTCCAGGGACTAAGACAATCGGGGACGCGCTGGATGATCACTGCGCTGGAGCATCACGCGGTGTTGGCCGGGCTGACGGGCGATCACGAGCGGGCGGCGCTTCTCTTGGGATTTACCGACAAGCACTACGGCACCGGCGATACTCGCCAGACCACCGAGCGCCACGGGTACGAACGCTTGATCGGCCTGCTCTCCAACGCATACGGCGAACGGGAGCTTGCCGATAAAATGGCCGCCGGCGCCTGGCTAAGCGACGAGCAGGCGCTCGAGCACGCGGCGGCGATAAATCCAGCTACTCTACCAAACCGGCGGCGAACGCCGCCTAAGAAAAGGAAGTAGCGGCAAATGGCAAGCGCCCACGATCAAGCGGCAAGCAGTCTCGACGCTCACGAACGGTCGATCGAAGAACTCCATCGCAAGCTGGCGGCGACTCCCGGCGTCGATGCCGAGCGCCTCAAGGGCGTGATGGCAAAATACGTGGCGGCGCACCGCCAATTTCGCGACGACGCGCTGGGGTGTATGAACTAGCGACTACGCGGATGGCCCGCGCAGGGAATTTTCGATTTCGACGCCGTTAGGTACGCCCAGACCCGTGCAAGGATTCCATCCCGGACCTGCTTTGAAGCGTCCGTTGTTTCCCGCGATCACCGCTGTGAATGCCGGCCCCCCGACAGCGCGATAGAGCAGCGGCGCAAAAAAGCCGGCGGGCACGCCCAAGTGTTGATTGATGCGGGCGGTCATTGCCGCCCACATCGGCGCGACCGCGCTCGTCCCGCCCATCGCCAATTCCACTGCGTCCATAACGACGTAGTATCCGGGTGACTGCTGGGCCGCGACGTCGGGAACGCCGCGGCCGGCGCGTACGCCGTACCCCGCCGCCGAATTACCCGCGTCGCCTTGCCAAGGCGGGACGTCGAACCGCTCGCTGAAGCCGCCTCCAGTTCTTTCCCACGCCGCTTCTTGCGGATTCGGGTCGGCAATAACCGTTGCTCCGCACGAGAGCACGAACGGGCTCGAAGCCGGCGCGAGAACGTGCGGACGGCCGTCATAGTCGAGTTCGGCGCCATTGTCACCCGACGAACAAAAGACGCTGACACCCAGCAGCGCCGCGGCGGTAAAAAGTTCGTCCAAGATGGTCAGCGCGCCCGGCGTCCACAGCGGTTCGGGCCACCCGTAGCTTATCGAGAGTATTGACGGAGCCGATTCGCGATCGAAGAGCGCCTTGCGAACGGCATCCAAGAATCCCCGCTCGTCGTTGGGACCTTCATAGACGACGATCCGCGCTTGGGGTGCAAGCGACGCGATGATCTGAACGTCTAGGGTGGCTTCGAGGTCCTGCGTCGTGGGAGTTTGATGGGCCATGACCGCGTCGTCGACGCGCTTGACGATCGGCTGCGCGGACGAGAGTCCTTGAGCGGCCATGCACCGGTCGAAATCCGCCGGATCGAACGCGCCGTTCAACTGGATGACGCCGATCGTCTGACCGCCAGCATCGCCGTCCGGAAAACAATAGCGACGCGCCACGTCGTCAGCGGAGAGGGGAGTGGAGTGACGCTGGAGCGATTCGAGCTTCCGCGAACGCGGCCACTGATGAATGCCGAAGATCCCCCGCACGATCTCAACGACGCGGGCCGGAGCATGGAGCGCCCCGGAGCGATGGCGGAAGCGTCGCCGGCTGCCGTCTTCGAAGATCGCCACCGTCGCGCCGAAAGCCCGCACGAGTTGCTCGATCGGCCCGTCTATTGCGACGGACCTCCATCGAGCGTCGGCAACTTCAATCCCAAACCCATCGCAGTACCGGCGGAGCGTTTCGATATCCGCCGGATCGGCGCCGGTTTGGCGTTCGAGAACGTCGCGATCCGCGTACGTACGCTGCAGGGGCGACACCCCCCCGAGAGAGCGCGCGCGTTCCACGTCAAGCTCCCCGCCCGGCTTCGGGCGCAGCCACGCCGTCAAGCGAATGTCGCGATCGGCGCGCAGCGCGGCGGCCCGGCGGCTGCCGGGCCAAACCTCGCGGTGCGTTCCCGGGATCGCGACATGTTTGTCATCCGTCATAGGACGCAGGTTCCGGCTAGCGTTTGAGGCAGGCGACGACTGCCTCAATCACGCGTTTTGTTTCATCGGGGTCGCGAACCTGGATGCAGTCGACGCCGGCTTCGCGCGCCGGGTAGTCGTTGCCGCCGGGAAAGAGCGCGTCTCCGACGTAGAGCATCGCGCCGATGGGGACCTGGAGAATGTCGCGCAGTTTGCCGATCCCATAGGCTTTGTCGATTCCCGGCAACGTCACGTCGATCGACGTCTCGCCGCCAAGGTGCACGGAAAATCCCGGAAGGATCGGGTCGAGCAGCGATTTGATCTTCTCGCGCTTGGAGAAATCCGGATCCCAAATCTTCTTCGCGTCCAGCGGCGCCTGCTGGCCCAACGCCGAATATGTGATCTGGCTGCCGCGGTCTTCGATCGTTTCGCCCCACGTTTTGCTCGCGGCGAAGCCGGATTCCGCCACCGCTTTAGTCAGCGCGCCGGTAATCGTTGCCTTCTGTGCGGGCGTGAAATCCTCCGAATAGAGCTTCTCCCAATCGGTCCCGCCGTAGCGATAAAATTTCGTTCCGCAGGTCGGCAAGATCGAGAGACCGTTCAACACGTTGCCGGGCGGAAGATGCGCCAACACCTGCGCCTGAAACTGTGGAAAATCACCGCCCGAAATGATCGCCACCTTGACGACCCCCAGCAGCGTCGTGAGCAGTCCGGCCATCTCCGCGTTGACCGAAGACTTACTCGGAGCGAGGGTGCCGTCGAGATCGAACACGATAAGATGCTTCACGTTTCATACTCCGCGCCGGGACCGGCGGTCACCGTCATAGCAAGAGGTAGGCATCGGCGGCCATCTCACCAAGCGTTTGACCAGCGTAGTGGGCGGCGTCCCGGCCGGGGTTGACGCTGCTTTTTCCGGCCATGCGATTGATGTAAAGCGCGAACGCCAAATGGCGCCCACTGCGGGTCGTTACGTACCCGGCGAGACCCTTGGTGACGAGGCCGTCGTCGTCGAGCAAGTTTTCGGAGCCCCACGTCCCGGTTTTCGCCGTGACTTTCCCTTTCGCCGGCGATCCCGTTTGGATGTTGAACAGCGTTCCGTCAACGCCGAGAATCGGCAAGCCGCGCTGGAACGACGGGAACCAGCGCTGCGAGCGCGCCCACGCCAAATAGTGCACCATGAAGTTGGGCGTGAAGTAGGCAAACCCGCCGAGACCGTCCTGCTGCGCGGCGCCGCGCAAGTCCAGCCCGGCACTTTGGAGAAGCGCTTTCTCCTGCGCAAAGGCGGTTTTGAGCAGTTCGTTTTTGGCGTGCGCGACGTACAGCGCCCACATGTACGGCAAGAGCGCCGCGTGAAGGTTGTCACTCACTTTGAGCGTGACGTAGACGTCCTGCGTCAACGGCGGCGAGACGTGGGAGGCGATCAAGTTCGCTCCGGTATAGAGCGTCGCGGCGGCGGCGCGGTCAAACGCCGGGCCGCCTGGAGGCGGCGGCGACTTCACGACCACCCCGGCATCGCGCAGCGTTTGGGTGAAGGCGTCCTGCGCGAAACGCTGCGGTTCGGGAACGCGATAGGAATAGAGCATCGGGCGGCCCACCGGCTGCGCGCCCGCGATCGTGACCGTGTGCGAACCGTCGAGATCGGTCTTGTCGCCGGAGAAATCGATCGACGGCTCGGATTTGGCGGCGGCGGTGGTGGCGCGAGTGACGAACTTCACGTAGGCCGTCTGCGGAGAAACCGAAAACGTCACGGGATCGCCGGGCCGCGCACCCGGGGTCACCGTCACGTTGACCAGATTGTCGTTGACGACGATCGGCGACACGATCGCGCCCGTCCCGCCTTCGGGTCCTTGGTCGGCAAAGAGTCCCGCGTCCACCACGACCCGTCCGTCGATCTGCCGGACGCCCGCTCGCGCGATTTGCGAAGCGAGGTCGCGCAGGACGGCCAACGGGTCGCCCGGCACTGCGCGCGTGTCGTAAGAACCGTCGTAAGAATGGTCCTCGTTCTCAAATGCGAGGCTGCCGTCGGGCCGGATGCGCTGCGACAGGTTGGGATCGCCGCGAGCGACCAAGACGACGTCGCCATGCAGGACGCCGGCGGCATCCACCGGCCCGGTGCGATAGACGGGCGTAACCCAGCGGAAGCCGGAGCCGAGCAGGGCGAGGGCGGTTCCGGTCGTCAGCAGCTTCGTCGTCGAAGCCGCTTCCATCAGCGTTTGCGGGTTGCGCGCGTAAATCGGGCGGCGCGCGTCCAGGTCGTAGATCTCGGCGGCGACGATCGCGTGGGCGAACGCCGGCCGCGCGACGACGGCGTTCATCGCGGCATCGAACGCCTTGGGACTCGCGGCGGCCGGCGCGGCGAAAACGGCCGCGACGACGGCCGACGCAGCGAGACTCCGAAACGCCGGGAACATCCTCGCGTTTTGCGCGCCGTCTCGGCCGCAACCCTGCCGACCGTCAATCGGTTGACCGATGGAAGACGTGCAGAATCCCTTCCGCCATCGCGAACAGGCACCGGTCGGCCTGATCACCATTACGGTGATGCTCGGGCTCATCATGGCCATCATCGATACGACGATCGTCAACGTCGCGCTCAACACCATCGGCGGCAACCTGGGCGCCACCGTCGACGAGGTCGCCTGGGTTGCGACCGGATACATTTTGGCCAGCGTCATCGTCATGCCGCTCAACGGCTGGCTGACGGCGCTGCTCGGGCGCAAGACGTTTTACGCCGTCTCCTTGGCGCTCTTCACGGTCGCATCGTTACTGTGCGGAACCGCGCACTCAATCTGGATGCTGGTCTTCTACCGCGTCGTCCAGGGACTCGGCGGCGGCGCGCTCCAACCCACCGCGCAGGCGATTCTATTCGAAACCTATCCGCCCGAACGGCGCGGCGCGGCGATGGCGATTTTCGGCATGGGTGCGATGGTCGGGCCGGCCATCGGACCGACGCTCGGAGGCTACATCGTCGACAACGCCAGCTGGCCGCTCATCTTTTACATCAACATTCCGATCGGGATCGTCGCGTTTCTCATGACGCTAGCGGTAATTCCGAACCCGAAGTTCCTGGCCAAGCCCAAAGGCGGCATCGACTGGACCGCACTCGGGCTGCTCACGGCCGGACTCGCGTCGCTGCAGTACGTGCTCGAGCGCGGCGAGCGCGACGACTGGTTCCAATCGTCGACGATCCAAATCCTGACCGCCGTGGCCGCGATCTCCTTGACGATCTTCATCTTCAAATCCCTACGCGACAAACACCCGATCGTCGATTTGGGTGTATTTAAGTTTCGTTCGTTCTCGGTCGGATCGATTCTCGGCGTCATCATGGGCTTCGGCTTATTCGGAACGGCGCTGGTCTTGCCGTTGTTCTTCCAATCCATTCTCAACTTCACGGCATTCGACACCGGTATGGCGCTGCTGCCGGGAGCGTTATCGACCGCCGTCTCGATGCTGATCGTGGGCCGCATCTTCAACCGCATAGATGGACGCTGGTCGATCGTCTTCGGCATGTTGATCTTCGCGTGGTCGACCTGGATGCTGGGCGCGCTCGACGTGCAAGCGGGGTACTGGGACGTCTTTTGGCCGCGGCTGATCCAGGGATTCGGTCTCGGCTTCCTGTTCGTGCCGCTTACGACGATCTCGTTGAGCGACGTCCCGATTCACGAGCTGGCGGGCGCCACCGGCGTCTATACCCTCCTGCGCCAACTCGGCGGCAGTTTCGGCATCGCGATTCTCACGACAATGCTTACCCACCAAACCGCCGTCGCCTGGAACGTGCTCTCGTCCGAAGTCACCAGCACGCACGGATACTCCATCGGCACGCTGACGCAGCTGGTGGCACAGCAGTCGTCGATGATCGCCTACGACTACCTCTTCCGAGTTTGCGCGATCGTCTTCGTCCTCACGACCCCGCTCGTGTTTCTGATTCGGCTGCGAAAGCGGCCGGCGCCCGCACCGGCGCTCGCTGCCGAATAGCAGGATCTAGCAGGGCGCTGCTACGTTTTTTGCCTGGGGAAGGATGCGACGCCCAGCGGTTGCGGGATGCCGGTGATCGTGGAGAAGGGCGACGTCTGTTTTCCTTTGTAGCCTTGGACGAGTCCGGAATCTTCGTTCGATTGGAAGAAGACGCCGCCTTTCACGAATCCGTTGAGCGTAGGACCCGCGAGCCCGGTCGTAAGCGTCGTCGACGGCGACTTCGAGCCGCTCGGGTAGATTTCAACGTTGTTCCCGCCGTAATTTCCGACGTAGAGCGTATCCTCGCTCTTGAACGCCAGACCGATCGGACCGTTGAGCCCGACGAGCCCGAGATTTTGCGCCGTCGAGGAACCGGCCGGAATTTCGTAAACGCGGTTTTCGGAGTCCGACGCCACGTAGACGTTGTTCTCGTGATCGATCGCGACGCCGCACGGGTTGGGGCCGGCGGCGACGGTTTCGTACGGGCTCGATTTACCCGGCTTGAACGCCGCGACTCCGCCGGTCAAGTTGGAAACGAACACTCGGCCGGCACCGTCAACGCCGATTCCGTACGGCGCGCTAAGGCCCGACGTGATCTTGAAGAACACTTTCGTTTTGCCGGCAAGGTACTCGGTGACCGTGCCATTGCCTTGGTTGGCGACGTACAGGGTGCCGCTCTTGTCGACGGCCAACCCCGACGGAAAGCTCATCCCGGCGGTGATCTGCCCGATCGGAGACGGATTGGGCATCGTGGGATCGTAAAGCACGACGCGATCGTTTTGCGGATCGGCGACGTAAAGCACCTTGGCAGTCGTGCGAAGGATGTACCCGTGGCGCTTGATCTGGGAAGCAACGCGTACGGTGACCGGTCCAACCACGGCCGGACCCGCCATCACGCGGTACCCCGCCGGAGCGGTCGCCGGCGAGCCGCCGCCGCAACCGCCGATTAGTAAAGCGGCGGCGGCGCCTCCGAATATACCGCGAGCAAACGTCAGGGTCATCGCAAAGAACCTCCGAGAAAGAAGTGAACGGGGCTTCTTCTTCCCGCGGTTCGGCGCGACCTAGGAACGCTTACGGCGGCGCTAGCGCGCAGAGCCGGCGACCGAGTGGATCGAACGCTCGCCCTCGCCAGCGCAGCTCGTAATTGGCTTTCCGTAGCGCGTTACGCGCACGAATAGAGAACGGCTGCGCGGCGACCATGCGCGCAGTCAGGGCGTGCGTCTCACGTAACGCGGGACGCAACCGCTCCAGCACCGGCCGCGCCGCCGGCGGATGTTCCGCTCCGAAGCGCAGCAGCCGCGGATACTCCGGCGCGAAGTATCGCGCGACGTCGAAGTCGCCGAGTTGCTCTTCGCACAGCACGTCGCCGGGAGCGCCGAGCGACGAATAGTGACGGCCCTTTTCGGCATGGCGGCGCGGTTCGAGCGTATGGCCGTAATGCGCGTACACGTACGGCAGCGCGACGCGCCTCCCCTCGACGCCGAGCAACTGTTCGTGGACGTTTCCTTCCCAACGTGCCTCCGGCAGGAAGCGAAAGAATGCCATGCGGCGCTCGATCGAGGTGTAGTAGTCGAACGACTGAAAGAAATGCCACGTATACGCGTCAACAAAGGCGTACTCGCGCGGCACCCGGCGAAGGTTCGCCGCGATGGCGGCGATCGCACGGCCATGGACTTCGTCGGCATCGATGAAGGCCACCCAACCGGCGGACGCGTGCTGGGCGTGCAGGCGCAAGCAGACGTTGCGAGCGGTCGCGAAGCCGGCAAACGGCGTCCGATCGAGCACCAGCCGGCCGGTTCTCCCGAATGCACTGGCCTGCAAAACGGCGGCGTGGGGCGACGGATCCGGCGCGTTGTCGTTGACGATCAGCATCGTCACCGCGCCGGCGATCGACTCGAGCATCGAGCCGAGAAACGGCTCCTCGCGCCGGCCGAGGATCAAATGGGCTGCCGCCGAGGAGCTGGCATCGCTCATCGAGCGCCCGTTCGCGCGGCGGGGCGGAGTTTCCGGCGGTCGCGAGAAGGTTCGGCGCGATGTCGTCGCCCTTGCGTCTTACCGTCGACGCACGCGTGGTCGCCGAAGATACTCGTGGAATCGGCCGGTACGCGCGCGCGATCCTGCGCCGGCTGGCGGTTCGCGACGACGTCGAGGTGACGCTGCTCGCGTACGGCCCGCTGGCGTTTCGACTCCGCCCGGCGTACGCCCGCGCTCTCGGCAGTTCGCGGTTTACGATACGCACGTCGCCGGCCAACGACTCCGAACTCGTTTGGCATCCCGCCAACGGCACGTTTTTTTCCGCCAGGCAGCCCAGCATCGCGACGATTCACGACGCCGTGCCGTTTCGCTTTCCAGCGGCGGATGCAAGGCAACGCGAACGCGACCAGCGTCCATTTCTCGAATCGGTCCGGACGGCAACGCGCATCGTCGCGGTGTCGGCCTTCGGCCGCGATGAAGTCCATCACGTTTTCGGCGTCCCGCTGGAGCGAATCGAAGTCATCCACCATGGAGTCGAGCCGTCGTTTTCTCCGGGCGTCGCGCAATTGTTACCGGACGGTCTATTCCAAAAGCGTTACTTGCTGTTCGTCGGCGACCCAATAGCCGAGCCGCGCAAGAACTTCGCCCTGTTGTACGATGCGTATCGGCGAGCCTGGCCGGCCAATGACGACGCGCCGTTGCTGGTCGTAGCCGGCGCGCAAGCACCGGTTCTCGACGGCGTTTTTCACGCTGGAAACGTCGGCGACGATCTCAGCGGCCGCGTCAACGAAACATTGCGTTCGCTCTATCGCGGGGCGACCGCGGTGACGGTTGCGTCGTACCACGAGACGTTCGGAATGCCGCTGCTCGAGGCGATGGCCTGCGGCACGCCGGTGGTGGCTTCGCAAGGAAGTTCCCTGCCGGAAATTGCCGGGGATTCCGCCCTGTTCGCTCCACCGGACGACGCGGAGGCCTGGGCTCAGGCGCTGCGGCGAGTGTGCGACGACGCCGGGCTGCGCGACCGCTTACGGGTCGCGGGTCTCGACCGAGCAACCCATTTCGACTGGGACGAGAGCGCCGAGCGGCACCTAGCGCTCTTCCGCACCGTCGCCGGTTCGCAGCGGTGAAAATCTTGGTGGCCTGCGAGCGAGTCGATGCCGAAGGCGGGACCGAGACGTATCTTCGTTCGGTTCTGCCGGCCCTTTCGGCCGGCGGTCACACGCTGCGCGTGATCGCGCGCAGCGTCGCGCAGCCCGACGCCTACGGCGTCGCAGCCGAAACGCTCGCCTGGAGCGACGAGCACGATCGGCCCTCGCCGGCAGCCGCGCAGAGGATGGCGAGCATCGTGCAAGACTTCGCCCCCGACGTCGCCGCCGTACACAACGTGCTCGATTCGGGCGTGCTCGAAGCGCTCGGTGCGCACGCTACGCGCTTGGTCTATCACGTTCACGATCATCGGCCGTTTTGCCCGAACGGCGACCGGCTCTATCCGCTGGGAGGCGGTATTTGCGGCGCAAAGATGGGAACGTGGACGTGCGGCGGGCACGCTCTGGTAAACGGCTGTGCCTACGGACTGCGTCCGCGCACCTTCGACCTCATCGACATTCGCCGGCGCGTCGCCCGGGCGATCGCCGCCGCCGACGCAACGATCGTGTTGTCGCGTTACGTCGCGGATCTGGCCCGCAGCAACGGCGTGACGCCCGAATTGACGCACGCGCTCGCGCCGCCCTTGACGGACGATGCATTCGCCGATTCGCCGGCGCCCCGTCCGCCGGTCAACACGGTGCTGTTCGCCGGTCGCGTGATGCCCTCGAAGGGCGCGCGCTCGCTGGTGCACGCGCTCGCGCGCATTCCCGTTTCCCAGCGGCCGTTGCTGCACGTCGCGGGCGAAGGCCCAGATTTGAGCGCTACCCTCGAAGAGGCGCGCGCGCGCGGCGTCGACGCGCGCGCGCTCGGGCGGCTCGACGCTGCCGCGATGCGCCGCGCGTTCGACGGCGCTACGGTGGTGGCGCTGCCGTCGCTCTGGGGCGAACCGTTCGGCTTAGTCGGCATCGAAGCCCTGGCGCGCGGCCGTCCGGTGGCAGCGTACGACGTCGGCGCCGTCAGCGAATGGCTGCCCGACGGCGGTGGAATGCTCGTGCCTCGCGGAGACGAACGCGCGCTCGGCGCGGCGATCGCCGAATTGCTGGCCGAGGATTCGTGGGGACGCTCCTCCGCGCGCGCTTTCGCGGCCGCACGGACGTTTACGCTGCGCCCGCACGTGCAAAGGCTCGAGACGATCTACGCCGGGGGGGCAGCGTGACGCAGATAAACCTGGCGGCAGGCTTAGCCGTGCGGGGCCTTGGCAACACTCGGCAAGTGCTGCTGGTCGCGTCGTCTTATCCGAACCACCCGCAACCGCTTTGGAATCTCCCCGGCGGCCGTCAGCAAGCGGGCGAGTTGCTGACCGAAACCGTCGCGCGCGAAGCGCTCGAAGAAACGGGATTGCGCGTCAGCGTGGGGCGCTTGGCATACCTCGCCGAGAGCTACGACGGCGGCGTCCACTTTCTCAGCGCCGCGTTCGACGTAACGATCGACGGCGAGGCGGAGCCGCGTGCTCCGGCGACTCCAGGCGCAGACCACGTCGTGACCGCCGCCTGGGTACCGCTCGACGAGATCGCGTCACGGATCGTCGTCGGCGTCGTGCGCGAGCCGCTGCTCGCGTATCTGAACGGCGAACTCGGACAACGTTACGCCGGCTTTCACGAGGCCGGGATAACGATCAAATGGCCGACGAACTCGACGTAGCGCGCAGCGATTCCCAGCGCTCTCTTTGGAGGGAATAGGCGATCACGTCAACCGGCTGGCCCTGTACGGTGGCACCGTGCGGCAGGAGACCGTCGTCTTCGAACCCGTTGCGCGTCAGTACCGTGCGGGACGAGACGTTTCGGGGAACGCAGTAGGCGCGCACGCAGCGCAACCGCGCGCTGCCGAAGCCCTCGCCGATCAGGGCCGCTACCGCCTCGGTTGCGATGCCGCGGCCCCGCTGTTCGCGCACCACACTATACCCGATTTCGGCGATCGTCGGCGTTCGTTCCGAGATGCGCAGCGATACCCAGCCCAACGGCGAGTCCGTCTCGCGACCGGGCAAACCGAAGTAGACGAGCCATTCGAATCGCCCGGCGGCCGATGGCTCCAAAACTCGGGGCCGGTCTGCGACCGTTCGCTGGAACTGCGCGGCATCGACGTCGGGAAGATCTTGAAAATCGCGCAAACCCGGTTCTTGCAAGACGGCCCACAGCACGCCCGAATTCTCGGGCGTTACCGGCACGAGCTGCAAACGGTCGCTTCGAATCGATCTCATGCGCCGGCGACTCTTCTCGGTCGAACCGGCGCGTTCTTGTCGCGCAGCGGCCGGCGCGTGAATGAGCCTGGCGATGGACCTACGGGCAGCTTACGCGGGCGTCGCACCCGCACGCGTCGATTTCGAAGCAACGGTTGCTTCAGCACCGCGCTATTTCTACGGTTCCCGCACACACTGCATGCACGAAGCCTTCGACGTACGCAGCGCTGCCGGACCGGTGGAAGTGGTCGACAACGTCGACATCGCTCCGCGGTGTCCCGCGCAGCCCGGCGATCGGATCGAAATCTGCGGCGAAATGGTTCACGATGCCGGTCGTCCGCCGATCGTTCACTGGACGCACCACGACCCTGCCAGCCGACATCCCGGCGGCTTCCTTCGCCTCCACGGCCGCACGTACGCATGAGGGTTATCGAAGCCGCAGGATCATGCACACTTCGTCAACGTATTCGTCGCCGACCTTTAGGGCCTTGGGCTCGATGCCGTACGATTCAAACCCGAAACTCCGGTACAACGCCATCGCCGCCGCCTGAGGAGCCGCGATCCCCAGCAAAATCTGCTCGAGCCGGGGATCGGATTTGGCCCGCTCGATGATCGCCGAGAGCAATGCCCTACCCAGGCCCCGACGACGGTGTTCGCGCGCGACGTAGAGACCAAAAATGTATCCCTTGTGTCGCTCCTTTATACCAACGTGTCGTTTGAAACGCGCCATTCCGACGAGCTGGTCTCCGTCGAAGACGCCCAGATGGAAGCCGTGCTCGAGAGGCTCTCGCAGCCGTTCTGCTATTGCTTCCACCGGTCGTGCGGCGTGCTCTTCCACCGAATTCCCGAACGCTCGCGGCTCGTCAACCAGCGATCTCAGCCTGAGCCGCCACCAAGCGGCCGCATCTTTTTCGACGAGCTCGCGAATTTGAGTTACGATTTGGCACCGAGGGCGCGAGCGCGCTTGGCTGAGGCGCTGCGGCCCTCCATTTCCAGCAGTTCGGGAATCGTGACGAACCGGTAACCTCGCCGCTTGAGGGATTCGACGATCAGGCGGGTAGCCTCGACGTCGCGAGACCGATCGCACACGTGCGCGGAGACTTTCGGGTGGGCCGCGCAGACGATTCCGCGATTGCCATCGTGGAGATCGATGATCGAGCCGTCGCCGACATAGCGCAGAACGCGAGCGGCGATCAGCGGCGCCGGCGGATACTCCCAATCGTTGGGCAGCGGGACCGACCACATGACCGGCGTGTAGCCGAGTTTGCGGACCTGATCCAGCACGAACCAGTCGCGGCCGCCGTAGGGCGGACGCATGATCCGAGTATGGCGCCCGGTTGCCGCATAAATCGCGCGATCGGTCCGTTCCAGCGTTTCGCGCAGGCTCTTTGGATCGTACAGGACGAGGTGGCCGTGACTCCACGTGTGGTTCCCCACGGCGTTGCCCTCGTCGGCCTCACGCCGGACGACGCTCGGGTACGCTTGCACCGCTTGACCGACGACGAAGAAGGTCGCGTGGACGCCTTCGCGCTGCAAGACGTCCAGGATCTGCGCAGTGTACGGCGGATTCGGTCCGTCGTCGTAGGTCAGGGCGACGACGCGTTCGTCCTTAGGCCCGCTGACCACGGTTTTCCCAAAGAGTTGACTGCCCGGGCTTTCGGCGACTTCGTATGCCGCGAAGGTCAGCGCGGCCAAGGCAACAAGCGCGAGCAGCCCTCGGCGAACCTTACTTGCAGGCACTCGTGCGCGCGCGGGCCTGGGCGCCCGCGACATTCCGGCGAAACTCGTCCGGCCCGAAGGTCCGGAAGTCGTCAACGATCTTCTCGTATCGCGGGTCGGCTTTGCGGCTCTGCATCCGCAAAAGATCGTCGCCGTCCTGCTTGGAGAGGTCGAGCGAGAAACGCTGTTGGGGCGGATGCGTGGCCCAATAGTGCGGATCCGTGAAGGTCACCGTCCGCTCGCCCTTCTGGAAATCGGCAAGCTGCTTCACGTAAACCGCGTAATACGCAGCCGAATGCGGAAGCGGCGGCAGGTTCACCATCTGCCAGATGCCGTCTTGATCCAACCCGCCGAAGAAGAAACTCACGTCGTGGATCTTTGCGGCGGGCGACGTGATCGTGATCTCCTTGCAATTGTAGCTGCGGATGCGGTACTGAAACTTCGATACGCCCTCGACGTCCTGCATCGCGTACTCTTCTTCATAAATTGGAGGCTTTGCATAGCGAATCGTCAGGCGGGCGTAGAGCTGACTGGGCGCCTTCTGCGCGTGGCCGAGACCCGCAACGGGATGCAGACCGCCGTAGACTCGCCAGCCGACGTAAAGAAAAATCGCGGTCAGGACGACGATGAAGATTTCGACCGGCGGAAGACGGCGCATCGGCGGCTCTTACTTTGCGCTCGCCGACGCTTCGCGGTCGAGCACGCGGTTCACCAAGCGATCGGCCAGGACGTTTTGTTTGCGCGGGACGTGCCGAAGGTCAACACGTTCGAAGCTGCGCAAGAGGCGCTGGGCACGGCGATGGAGCGGCTGGAGCGCAACGTGTTTGACGCGGTACTCGCCGCGCAACTGCTTGACGACCAGCTCCGAATCCAGCCGGATCGCGAGGCTGCGAATACCGCGATCGACGGCCGCTTCCAAACCGATCAGCAACGCGTTCCACTCGGCCAGGTTGTTGGTCGCGACCCCGAGGTAGAGCCAGCGCTCCTCGAGCAGTTCCCCCTCGGGATCGAGCAGCACCGCGCCGCTGGCGGCCGGTCCCGGGTTCCCGCGGGATCCGCCGTCGGCGAAGAGAGTGGCCTCGGGGGGGACGTCTTCGAGCGGTAAACGCATGAAGGACGTCGTTCGGCGGTGCCCGTGAATGAACCGCCCCACCCCGCGGGTAAGACGCGCACTATGAAACCTTTCCTTTCCGCCACTCTCGCCGCGGGAGTCTTCGCGGCCTCACTCGCCACGGCGTCCGCCCCCGCCTTTGCCGCCAATACCTTCTACGGCATCGTGGTCCACGTGTTGACGAGCAACATCAAGGTCCAGGACTCGCGCACCAAGCAGACCCTGAGTTTCACGATCGTGCCCAAGTTCGACCAAGTGTTTTCCGCCGACGGAAAAACGACGTACCAGATGAGCAAGGTCAAAGCCGGGCAGTACGTCGGCATCATTTACGATCAAAAAGCGCTCGGCGTCCGGCACGCCGACAAGATCTATTTACTGAATAACGCCAACCAGCGGATCGGCACCCAGTAGGCGCCCGCCCTCATAAATGAGGATTGCGTGAAGGTGCGAGCGCTCGAGCGGTTCGAGCGTTTCGCCTCCATGCGAGCTTGGGTACCAAAAAGCATGAAACTCTTGCTTCGCTTCACCATCGCGTCGCTGGCATTCGCTTCCCTACTCGGCGTGTCGTCGATCGCACTTCCTACTTCGGCCCAGACCTACCCCTACCCCAACTACACGACTTGGCAGCCCGGCTGGGACACGTACAAGCACGATAAACATCACGTCATGCTCGGCGTCGTAACCGACTTCGCTCCCTATCGGCTTACCGTACAGCGTCATGACGGCGCAATCCAAACGGTCGACCTCAAAAACGGCACCGTAATCTTCCCGACCGGCGCCACGCCGACGCCGGGCGAGCGAGTAGCGCTCGTGGGCCACTACAGCAACGGCACGTTCGTCGTTGGCCGCGTGATCATTCGTTAGATCCAGGGACCCGCTAACCTAGTCACGAGCGAGTTCCACCCGGCGGTTCAAGGCCTTGCCCGCATCGGTCGCGTTCGACGCAACTGGGCGGGTAAGGCCGTACCCGTAGGCTCGCAGCCGGCGGCGCGCGATCCGATAGCGCGCGACGAGCTCGTCGACCACGGCTTGCGCGCGCCGCCGGCTCAATCCGAGATTATACGCCGCTCCGCCGTCGGAGTCGGTATAGCCTTCGATCCTCATATTCCACGCCGGATTCGCGCGCAGGACGTCGGCGATTTCGCGGATCGTAGCTTGCGACTGCCCTTGAATGTGGGCGCTCGCCACGTCGAAGTGGATGCCGTAAATCCGCGCGCGCCCACCCTTTTTCCGCAGCTCTTTGGCCAGCGCTTCGTTGACGTCGAACTCGATCGCCGCTTGGGCCGACTGGTTGGTGCTGCCGGTCGCCGTCAGCGTAAACAGGTGCCGGGCGGCGGTGGCATTCGCGGGCACGTGAATGGCCACCAGGATACGCTGCGGCGAAGCGCCGAGTGACAGCTGGCTGCGTTCGAGCTTTGCGCGCCAGCCGGGAGCGTGCTCGCCGGTGAGGGCAAGGGTGACCGATTCGGGTGCCGTCACGCCTTGATGGTCGAGCCGAAACGCAAAGCGGAAATCGCGCGCCGCTCCGAACGGAACCTCGCGGCGCTGAGATGCGATAAGGACCAAATGCGACGCCACCTTTGCATTGCACGGAAGGTCCGCACCGGGTGAAATGCCGTACGCAAGCCGATTGAGGAGCAGCGCCTGCGGAATTGCGGCACGCAGATCGTCAACGTCGAAGCCGTCGTAGACGATCAGGCCGGCGCCGAGCCGCGCGTAGGCTCGAACGAATCCGGTAGCACCGCCGGCATTCTCGGCCACCGCCAAACCGCACCAGTGCCGATCGTCGGTTTTCATGACGTCGGCATCGCCGAGCTGCTGATTGGGATTCTTCAAGTAGGCGGCCGCGTCGACGAAGTGCGCGCGATCCTGCGGATCGTTGCTCGCCAGGACCGAGGAGTCGACGATCTGGAGCACGTTCCCACGCGCACCGCGCGCTCCTGTCGCGGCCGTCTCAAAGGGATACGGGATGAAATCGTAAGCGGATTGGCTGCACCGATCGGCGTCGCGCACGATCAGCACGCGTCCGCGGCGGACGAAGTCGAGCAGGTCGGTTTGCTGTGCGGCCGTCGTGTCTTTTCCCACGTTGCAGCTGAGCGCGAGCACGGCGGCACTTGCGCCGTTGAGATCTTGGGGGGTGACCTCCGGCAAGAGATGGGTAACGAAGCGGTGGCCCGGAATGAGCTTCGGATCTGACACGTCCAGTTCGTCGGCCGGATGCCGCGCCAGCACGACGACGAGCGGCCCACGGCCGACCGGCGGAACGTCGCATCCGGGAGCCCTCGCGACGCGCCGCGCAAGAATCTTGTCGGCGCCGATCCTTCCGACCAGCAGCCTGCCGCCGGCGACGGCCACGAGTGCGCCCCCGCCGTCAATCGACGCGGTTGCGCCGTCAGCAGAGCCGCGCCAGACGGCCCGGTCGTACGTGCACGTCGTCGCCACGAATTCATTCTGGACGAACGCGGTTGCGAGTTGGTAATACGCGGCTGCGGGAGAGTCGTTGGGAATCATGCCCTTCACTTTTGCGAAGACCGCGTCTTGATAGCCTAAGTCGTTTTCCGCGAGACTCCAGCGGCCGGCAATCTTCGCCGGCGGCACCGGCAGCGTTCCGAACGCCGAAATCGACGACACCTGCAGCGCCTTTCCCGGCGTGGCCGTGAAGCGCACGCGCACCCAGCGGGCCGAAAAAGTACCGGCGAGCGATGCGTTTACCACGGCTCCGCCTTGCGGCGTGAGCGTCACGGTCCCAGCCGGCGTAAAGTCGCGGTCGTTCGCAGTCGAAACTCCGACGTCGATGCGAGCCGGCGGCCCTGCCGGTAAACCGGCGGTCACCACGAACTGCGAAATCCGCGCGACGGCCGGAAGTTCGTACACCAGCTCGGGTGTGACCGACGCCGGACCGTCCGGAGACCACCCGTTTCCGGCGGGCAGCGATTCCGGCCCGTAGGTCAACGAGCCGACGCTCCAGCGGCGCACAAACGTCCCGCGCTCGTAGGTAAGCAGGTTCGGATTTTCGGTGGGTACGGGGGACGGCGCCGGGGTACTCGACGCTGCGGGCGACGGGCTAGCGGACGAAACCGCCGCAACGTTCGGCGGCGACGGCGACACGCTCGGTAACGCCGCCGGCGCCTGGGATGCGGTCGCTAGCGCGGTCGGCGCGACGGCCGGTGAAGGCGACTGTGTCTCGCTTGGCGACGCCGCCTGAGCCGGAGCCGGCGACGCGGTTGGCGCCGTGCCGCTGCCGGAAGCGCCGTGCGAGCAACCCGCGAACGTGCACGCCGAAAGCGCCGCGGCGATCGCCCAGCGCTTCACGGTGTTGCGCCGGCTTGCACTTGCTGCTCGGCTTGTTTGAGCGCGGGGGGCGGGCTCATCGGCGCGCACGACGGCGGCGTGCTGGCCGCGGGTTCGGAGTTGAGTAGTCCGGCGGTCGTCTTAGCAACGCAGTTCGGATCGGGTACTTGATTCACGTCGCCCTGCGCTTGGGCGCTGCCGCTCTCCCCGCCATCGGTGTTCGCTCCGGCACCGGCCGAAGAAGCGGAAGAGGCAGCAGGCGGAGGAGTCTGCGGAGGTTGCGCCGGACCGCTCGAGCCCGCTTCGGTGCCTCCGCCCCCGGGCGGCAGCGCGAGCACACCTCCGGCGGCAGCAGTCGCCCCGCCGCTGCGATTGGCAGTAACGATCGGACAGGCACGATCGCGAAACGCGATGAAGCCGGCAAGCGCGGCGAGTTCCGCTAGTCCGAGGATCACGACGATCCAGGTCCCGACGTGGCGACGGCGGCGAGGCGAAGGGTCGGGCGAGCTTTGCATGGCTCCCATCGTAGCGACCGGGCGTACCGCGGGCGTGCGGCACGCGGGGTGTCGTGCGCGCTAGGGTGAAAGCTCGAGCCCTCATGGTCGACCCGGGCGACAATCTCGAAATTCGTCTCTTTGGGCACGCAAACGCAAGCCTCGGGGGCGTCCCGATTCGTTTTGCGAAGCGCGCGACGACGCTCTCCCTGCTGGCGTACCTCATTTTGAAACAGGGCGCGCCGGTCGCGCGGCCGACGCTGGCCTTCACGCTGTTTCCGGATGATTCCGAGGACGATGCACTGGCCGAGTTACGCCGGTATCTGTACCTCGCCGCCAAAGCGCTGCCTGCGACCGAAACGCCTTGGATCACGGCCGATGCCGACACCGTGCGATGGTCGGCGCCCGACGGCGCCTGCTCCGTCGACGTCCTCGATTTCCTGACGCTGGCCGACGATCCGGCGACGCATGCGGCGGCCGTCGAGCGCTATCACGGCGATTTGCTGGAGGATTCGTACGACGACTGGGTCATCGCCCAGCGAGAACGATTACGCGCGCGCTACCTCGATCTGCTTGGACAACTCGTGGTCGCGTACCGGCGTGCGCGCGATCACGGACAAGCGATCCTCTTCGCGAACCGCCTGCTCGCCGCCGACCCGTGGCGCGAGGACGTGCTGCGAATTCTGATGGCGGTTCGCTACGCTGCCGGAGATTCGGCCGGCGCGCTGGCCGAATGTGCCCGCTTTTCCAAACGCCTCGAGGATGAGATGGGCGTCGGGCCGATGCCCGAAACGATTGCCGTCCGCGACGCGATTCTGGCAAACGCACCGATCCCGGGGGATATCGGCGAGCGCCCTGCCGACGGCGCGCGCAACGGCAGCCAAGTGCGTCCGTTTCTCACGTTTGCCGGACGCCGTGCCGAACTCGAACGGCTGCACGCGCTGTGGCGCCGCGCCGCGCGCGGCTCGGGTACGGCGGTGCTCGTCGCGGGGGAAGGCGGCGTCGGCAAGACGCGCTTGTGCGCCGAGCTGGCGCAGATGGTCGAAGCGGAGGGCGGCCGCGTCTTCGCCGGCGGAACCTCCGCGACCGAGTCGATTCCGTACCAATGTTTGCTTGAGGCGATCCGGTCCGCGCTTCCGGTCGTGGCTTCGGGTCACGTGATGACGCCAATCCGCGCCGCGGTGCTCGCACGCGTCTTACCGGAGCTGCGCGAATCGGCTGCCGCCGACGAGCCCGCTCCGCTTTCCGCCGATCGCGAGACGGCCCGGTTGCTCGACGCTCTGGCCGAAACGGTCGCGGGACTCGCGCGTCCACGTCCGCTTCTGTTGATTCTCGAGGATTTGCACTGGGCCGGAAACGCAACGCTGGAAGCGTTTGCACGCGTGACGCGGCACGCGCCGGCTGCGTCGATGCTGGTCGTCGCAACGTATCGCGACGAAGAAGCGGGACCGTCGCACGGGCTACGCGCGATCGCGCGCCAGTTGCGGACCGAAGGGCGACTCACCACGATCGACCTCGTCCGGCTCGAGCGCGAAGACGTCGCCGACATCGTCGCCGGTCTCGAAGGGTTCGCCGGAGGCGACGCCGCGCTCGTCGATCGTCTGTACCGCCATACCGAAGGAAATCCGCTGTTCTTGAGCGAGACGATCGCCGAGGTTCTGGAGCGTCGCTTCGTGGATCGAGCCGCCGTCGAAGGCGTGGACGCGGGAATCACGCGCATCATCGCTTCGAGAACGGCGCGGCTCGGCGACGACGCGCGCGCCGTGGCCGAGGTCGCTGCGGTGGCCGGTCACGGGTGCAGCGCCGAACTCGTCCAAGAAATTACCGGGCTTGCGCCGGGTCCGCTCTCGGCAGCGTTCAACGAACTCCTCGATCGCCGGATCCTACGGGAGGCCGGGGCGCTCAGCGGGATCGATTATGTCTTTACCCACCATCTGATCGGCGCGGCGGTGTATCGCAGCGTTGACGCGCCGACGCGCAAACGGCGTCACGCTCGAATCGGTTATTTGCTCGAGCGTACGTACGGCGAGCGAACGGACTCGGTTGCGAGCGATCTGGCACGGCACTTCGACAGCGCCGGACTGGCCGAGCACGCCGCTCGCTGGTACGGCGAAGCAGCAAGAGCCTCCGCCTCGGTGTTCGCACTCGGCGAAGCGATTGCATTCGCGTCGCGCGCACTGGAGTTGGAGGACGACCGGGACCGGCGCGTTCAACTCTTACAACTGCGCGAAACGTGGCTCGGCCAAAGCGGAAACCGCGACGCGCAGCGGCACGATATCGACACGCTGGCCGAGCTGATCGGCGAGCACGAGGACCGTCAGAGCTACGACGTCCTTCGGCGCCGGATGCTGCTGGCGCGGAGTTTGGGAGAATCGGGGACTGAAGAGGCCCTGATTGCCGAGATGACAGCGCTCGCCGACCGCGCCGACGACGCCCGGCTGCGCGCCGAGACGTTGCTCCATCGCGCCGCATTTGCCGTATCGGTCAGCCGGCAGACCGACGCGCGCGAGTCGGCCGCGGCCGCGTTGGAATTCTTCGAGCGGTTGGAAGATGGTGCGGCGCAGGCGGCGTGTCTGAGCCTGTTGGTTGACATTACCGCCAACGTCGGCGACCGCGCGGCGATGCGCCGATATCTCGAAGCGCTGCGCGAGCGCGCGTCAACGCAAGCCGATCGCGCCATCCACGCGCAGGCCCTGCGCGTCGCCGCCCAGGCAGCCCTGTTGAATCAGCAGTACAGCGAGTGCCGTGACCTCACCCGCGAGGTTCTTCCGTTGACGCAAATGATCGGAGACTTGGATGCGGAGGCCTTGGCGCACGGCCGCGTGGCGGTGACGAGTGTTTGGCTCGAGGATTTCGACGAAGCAGCCAGCGAGTTCGACCTCGCCGTCGACATCCTCGAGAAAACCGGTAACAAGCGGGCGCTCGCGACCACCTTGACCAACCGCGTCCTGATGGCCATGCGCCTGGGCCTCTTCGAAGAAGCCCAGACGCTCATCGAACGGTCGAACCGGCTGTTCGACGTCGTTCGCGAACGCCGTACGATGGTGGCGAACGCGAGCAACTTGAGCTTCGTGCGCCTGCAGCTTGGCGACGTCAACGGCGCCCTCCACTGGGCGCGCGAAGCCCATGAAGGAGCGCGCGCGATCGCATTCCCCGTATTCGAAGCCGCCGCGTTGTCCAACCTCGGCAACGCCGAACGCGCCGCCGGCCGGCTGGAGGCGGCGATCGCGCACATGGAAGCGGGACTGGCCATCCGGCGGATTCACCAGGCACCGGACGACTATGCCGACGATTTGGCTGACCTGACGGCGACCTACGCGCAGGCCGAGCGCCCGGACGATGCCCTGAAGTGCGCGCAGGAACTCGCCGCGCTCGCCGAAGGCGCGCTGACCGGCGCGTTTTGGCCGCATTACGTGTTGCACGCCACGGCCAAGGGATTCGCGGCAGCGGGCGACGAGGCGCTCGCGCGGACGTTTGCGCGACGCGCTCGAGCGGAACTGCAGCGCTTTGCCGGCGCCATCACCGACCCGGCCAAACGCACCGCGTTCCTGGCCGCCCGAGCCAACGCCGAGATCGCCCTCGACGGCAAGGACGGCGCCCCTCGTCCCGCACGCGGCCGGCACGGACGGACGCTACCATCGAAACCGAGATGAAACGACCGAAGGAGCGGGTGTTCACGGTTCGCATGTGGAGCGCCGCTGCGGGCGGTCCCTCGGCGTGGCGAGGTGCCGTCTACGACGTGGCGACCGGCAAGACGATCTACGTCGTCAACCTGCATGAGGTCAGCGACTGTCTCGCGGCCGCGTTGGATGCCGAGGCGACCGGCGGACCGCGCGAGCGCGGAAGCCGCTGACGTCCGGCGTTCTAAAGCCCGCTCGAATGATTGACAAAATGCGGGTTCAGGCACTGCGTTCCACCGTCATCCCTCGGCACGAAGTTCCCGAGCTGCGAGCTGACGGCAGTGGGCGCACCCGACGGAAGGCTGTATCCGCTGAAACGCCACTTCCCACAATCCTTGACGTAGTATTCGGTCAGACGCCCTTTGAACTGCACGTTGACTCGGGCATAGTCTTGCACGACAATGACATCCATAATCCGCGAACCGTCCGAGGGTCCGCGGGCCAGGGCTAAGGCTTCGAGCGCAGTCGTGTCCGCCGACGTGCCGCAGTACGCCGCGACAGCGGGCACCGGCGATTGGAGCGCCAATCCGGCCGTTACCGCGATCGTCGTTCCAAGAATGCGCCCTCGTGCGGCCAGCCAACCGCCGCAGTGCGAAAAACACCTTGATTCAATCACGATCGATCCTCTTCAAGACGCGAGGTAGTGTCGTCACCCGCTAGCGTGCGATTTCGAAGCCCGAACCCCTTCCGAGATTCGGGTCCCAGGCGGCCGTACGGCGTCGTTCCGTAGAGGTCACTCACAGCGTGTGGAACGCCGTTGCTTACGCGCTCCTCGATGAAGGCCCAAAGATTGGATCGCTCGGCGTTACGCAGACGAGCATCTTCGGCGCCGAGGTCGGCGTCATTGGCCTCGTCCTCAACTGTATCTTTGCGGCCGCACTTCTCGTAGTGCACACGGCGATCGCCGCGAAGTGCCAGGGACTTGCACAAACAGGGCAGCTAGATACCCGGCGCAGTGCGGCAGCCGAGAATACCGCACCGCCGGAGGGCGACGGGGGCTGCCCTTCGCGGGCGTGGGCTAATCATCGTGGTGTCTCACGGCGTTGCGATGGGGCTAGCGCGCCGGAGTTGAGACTAAGGGCCGTTTGACAGAAGCGAGCAAAAAGGCGCACGGTGACGTCAAGGGTTTGCTGACGTGTCTCCGTCTTAGCTCGTCGCACCTGTCTTTATTGGCCGCGCCAGCTCCTTCGCGCCGCCCTGTGATCCACGGGTTTGGATGACGCGCCGTTAACTTTGGAAGATGCGTTGCAGGCGCAAAATCCGTTGCGGAGTCAGACCTAAAATGCGAATCAGATCTCAAAAACTTCTTGGCGTGTGCATGAGCGTAGCCATGGCCGCTTGCGGAAGAGGCAGTAATGGCGTCATTTCGCAGCCGCTTCCGGCCAATCCACCGAACGACGCTGCATTGGGATCCGATGCGGCGCAACGTGGGGCAAGCCCTGATGGCACCGAACGCGTCCTGCATAGATTCAAAGGCGGCACGGACGGGTCACAGCCGCTAGCCGGCCTAACCGTTCTGAACGGCGTGCTGTATGGCACGACGGCTTACGGCGGCACGTCCAACGATGGAACGGTCTTCAAGGTGAGTCCCTCCGGCAGGGAAAGCCGGGTCTACAGCTTCAAAGGCGGCGGCGACGGGGCGTTTCCACAGGCGAATCTCATTGCCGTGAACGGCATCCTCTACGGCACGACGTCTCGCGGCGGTGCATTCAATGACGGGACCGTCTTTGAGGTGCGCCCGTCCGGCACCGAAAGCGTGATCTATAGTTTCAAGGGCGGTGCGGACGGGTGGTTCCCCCAGGCAAATCTCATCGCCGTGAACGGCATCCTCTACGGTACGACGTACTTTGGCGGTGGTACTGGATGCTACGGCTCCGGGTGCGGGACGGTCTTCAAGATCACGACGTCAGGAACGGAGAACGTTCTTTACAGCTTTCAGGGCGGCGCCGATGCGGCAGCGCCGGCCGCGAGCGTGATCGCCGTGAAGGGCGAGCTTTACGGCACGACGCTCGGCGGCAACATCTCGAGCAGCCAACTGTGTCCTGACCAGGGCGTACCTGGATGCGGGACCGTCTTCGAGGTTAGCACGTCGGGCACGGATCGCGTGTTGCGCGGCTTTGAAGGTGGTAATGACGGAAGAACTCCGACTGCGAGTCTCGTTAAGATAAACGGTAAGCTTTACGGTACCACTGACTACGGTGGTGCAAGCGGAAATGGGACGGTATTCAAAATCGGCGAGTCCGGAAGCGGCTACAAGGTCATCCACAGCTTTCAAGGCGCGGACGGCTCGGTTCCGCAGGCGGCTCTGATTAAATTGAGCGGCACGTTGTACGGCACGACAGATTATGGTGGCGCCTCCTACGGTGGGAGCGTATTCAAAATCAGCACGTCCGGTGAGTTCGACGTCCTTTACAACTTTCAAGGCGGTTCGGACGGCAGGCTGCCGGCAGGGAGCCTGGTCGCGCTGAACGGCGTCCTCTACGGCACAACGTACTCCGGTGGAACCGGATGCGGCTCGAACAGCGGATGCGGTACCGTCTTCGCGGTGACGCCCTAGCGTTCTGATGTTGATCATGTTCCCGCCAACCTTAGTCGCTTTAACTGCACCCGCGCATCGGTCACCGTGCGGGGGTGGACTCAAATCAAGGCTCGTTATGCCAAAGACCTATGCTTTAGTTCGCTCTTTATCGGCACTGGCGATCGCGGCGCTCGTCGCTGCGTGTTCGGGCGTCGGATCACCGGTGGGGGAGCTAACGCCACTCGGAGCAGCCCCGGACTTGAGACCGTCGACGCAAGAGAGCGTCATCTACACGTTCCTAGGCGGTACTGACGGTGGCAGTCCATACGCAGGCTTGCTCGCACGCGCGACAGGCGATTTCTACGGTACCACATGGACCGGGGGCTCGGGTCCGAGCGGCGGCTATGGCACGGTCTTTAAGATGTCGTCCTCGGGCACCGAGAGCGTCCTCTATAGTTTTCAAGGCGGTGCCGACGCCGCTAACCCGCAAGCCGGCCTGACGGCTGGTAAAAAAGGCGTTCTTTATGGTTCAACCGTCTACGGCGGAGGGGCGGCCCTGTGCGCCGGCGGCTGCGGCGCGGTGTTTGAAATTGACTCCCTCGGGCTCGGGCTACAAGGAACGCGTCCTTTACGCGTTCCAGGGCGGCAACGACGGCGCAGCTCCGGTGGCGGGTATCCTCTCCGAGAGCGGCGCGCTTTACGGCACGACCGTTGAAGGCGGCGGCGCAACCACATGCACCGCCGGTGTTGGCGGCTGCGGCGTTGTGTTCAAGTTGACCCCTTCGGGTTCGGGCTACACCCAAACGGTGCTGTACAGTTTCAAGGGCGGGAGCGATGGCGCGGGCCCACGCGGAACTCTGATGGCCGACAACGCTGGAGCGCTGTATGGGACGACATATTACGGTGGTCGTGGAACCTGCTCCGATCCTTCCGGCTTTTCGGGTTGCGGGACCGCGTTCAAGCTAACGCCTTCCGGAACCGGTTACACAGAGAGTGTCTTACATAGCTTTCAAGGCGGAACCAAAGACGGTGCGTATCCGCGCTCCGCTCTAGTCGCTGGCAAAAGCGGCGCGCTTTACGGTGCCACAATGCGCGGCGGGATTGGGGGCGGCGGCGGCTCTGGGACCGTCTTTAAGCTAATGCCAAAGGGTGCGGGTTACCGCGAGCGCGTTCTCTATTTCTTCCAAGGTTCTCCCGACGGCGCGGTTCCGGTGGACGAAAATGGGCTCTACTCCGACAGTAATGGCACTCTGTACGGAACGACCATTGCGGGCGGAAAGGCGTCATGCGGCTGCGGGACCGTGTTTAGGTTGGCTGTTTCAGGATCCGGATATGTCGAAGCGATCCTCCACAGCTTCAAAGGCGGAAGCGACGGCGCGGACCCGCGCGGAAGACTTGCCGCCGACAGCGCCGGCACGCTGTATGGAACGACTTTCGGCGGCGCAAAGCGCGCATGCTCCAGTGGCTGCGGAGTTGTTTACAAGGTGTCGCCGTGATGCCTGGGCGAGCCTGATTTACCGGGCTCGCCCTTAGCTCACGCGCGCCGAGGGTTATCGCGCTAAAAAGTGCGGTAGTATAATAACGATTAGCATGGTCGGGCTGACAGGATTCGAACCTGCGACCTCTTGACCCCCAGTCAAGCGCGCTAACCAAACTGCGCCACAGCCCGCAGAATCGGGGACGATTCGATTCTAGCGGTGACTGCCCTTTTTATTGGAGCGCAGGCCGCTCACCGAGTCTTTCAGAGATTTTCCGGCGACGAACGCTGGGACCTTGCGAGCGGGAATGTCGATCTTCTCTCCGGTCTTCGGGTTGCGTCCTTCGCGCGCTTTGCGCGATCGTACGACAAAACTCCCAAACGGCGTCAAAGCGACGCGGTCGCCCTTTTTGAGCGCCGCCTCGATCTCGCCAAAAATCCGTTCGACGATCTGACCAACTTGACGTTTGGTTAACTCTGCCCGATCGGCGACAACATCGATCAAATCAGATTTCGTCAACTGTCATCTCCCGGGGCGGACCAGGGGCTTCCCAGCCAGCCGCCCGCCCAAGGGAGTTATGGCTATTTTTCGAGCAGTTCCTTCAAGGCGTAAAGCGCGAGCACGTATCCTTGCGGTCCGAAGCCTCCGATGGTGCCTCGGCACCCCCGCGCGGTTACGCTGAAGCGTCGAAACTCTTCGCGCGCGACGACGTTCGAAAGGTGCACTTCGACCACGGGGATACCGATCGCCACGATTGCGTCCGCGATGGCGTGCGAGTAGTGGGCGTACGCACCCGGGTTGATCGCGACCGCGTCGTATTTCGTCCGCGCGGCGTGAAGGGCATCGATCAGCTCCCCTTCGCCGTTATGCTGCTCGCAGTGCACCTCGACGCCGACGTCGTCGGAGGCGGCAACGATCAAGTCGTTAACGTCGGCGAGCGTCAGCGAGCCGTAGACGTCGGGTTCGCGGTTGCCCAGCAGATTCAGATTCGGACCGTGCAACACCAAAACGCGCATCGTCCGCCCATTCCGCAGCGCGGCGCAGAAAAACCTGTTAGAGGAAATCCGCCGGTTTCGCCAGAGAGAGGCGGAAATGCCCGACCAACTGCTCGGCGCCACGCTGGCCCGATCCGGCGTCGCCGCTTTTGCGGCGGTAACCACCGAGCTGGTTTCCGAAATCCAGCGGCGGCACGATCTTTCGCCGACGGCGACCGCAGCCGTCGGGCGGTTGGTTAGCGGCGCGGTGCTGCTCGGCGCAAATCTCAAAGGACGCGAGCGGATCTCCTTGCAGATCTCGGGCGACGGGCCTATCGGCGCGGTGACCGCCGAGGCGTGGCTTCTCGACGAGCACACGATCGGGGCGCGCGGCCTATGCGCGCTGGCCGCATGCCGAAATGCCGATCAACGCGCGCGGGAAGTTCGACGTGGCGGGAGCCCTCGGAAGCGGAGTTCTCCAAGTCACGAAATCGTCCGAAGTCGGTCAGCCGTATGCCGGGGTCGTGCCCCTGCACTCCGGTGAAATCGCCGAGGACTTAGCCGAGTATCTCGCGCGCTCCGAACAGATCCCCAGCGTCGTAGCGCTCGGCGTGCTGGCCAATCCGGAGGGCATCGCGGCGGCCGGCGGGGTGATCGCGCAAGTGCTGCCCGGAACCGACGAGCCCGCGATTAGCGAACTCGAAGAGCGCGCGCGGGCGATGCCGGCGGTCACGACCCTCATCGCGCAGGGGTTCGACGCGAACGGCTTATTGCGCGAACTCGCCGGCGATGCTGAGATGCGGTCGGAGCGCAGGTTCGAGGTTCGCTTTGCTTGCCGATGCTCGCGTAAAAAGGTCGAGACCGCGCTAACCGGCTTCGGACGCGACGGCTTGGAGCGGATGAAGACGCAACGTGAAGAGACCGCAGCAACCTGCGAGTTCTGCGGCCGCGTTTACCCCTTTACGCAGGCCGAGATCGCGCGTCTGATCGATCGCCTCGGCGGGCTGAAGACCTAAGAGCGCGCGAAAAGGCGGCGCAGATCGACCGGCGTGCGGTACGGCTCGATCCGCTGGAAGTATGCCTCGCGGATGCGGCCGCCGTCGTTGAGGTACCACCAGCCGCACTCGCAGCGAATCGGCCGCTCTCCGGCTTGCGGATAAGGGTATTCGCGTTTGCAGCGCTTGCAGACGAACTTTCTGCCTTCAATCGGCGCTTCGGCCGTGTACGTGATCGCCGCCATTTCTTTACTCCGCTTTGCTGGACGCGTCGTTGGTGACCCGGACGAACTTGCGCGAACCTACCGAAAGAACGGCCGGCACGGCCGCGCTCCAGGCCGCTCGAGGATCGGTCACGACTATACCATCCACGCGGACGCCCATCCCCGAGATAAGTCGCTCGGCGGCGCGCCGGCTTTCGGCAAAACCGGCCTTCACGAGGACCTCGCAGACGCGCGTACAGCCCGCAAGATCGACCTCCGGCAATTCGCCACTCGGCAATTCTTTGCGCTGGACCGTGCGTTCGAAGTGTTCGCGCGCCTTGACCGCCGCTTCGGCGCCGTGATAACGCGCGACGATCTCCTCCGCCAAGCGCTTCTTCTCGTCCATCGGAGTGGCTCGTCCGGCAGTCAAATCGGCCGACAGCCGGTCGCAGTCGGCCTGCGAGCGGAATGCCGCCAGCCGCGCGTACACCGGGATCAGGGCGTCGTCGATCTTCATCAGCTTCCCGAACTGCTGCGCCGGAGGCTCGTCGATTCCGACGTAGTTGCCGAGCGACTTGCTCATCTTCTTACGCCCGTCGAGGCCGACCAATAGCGGTACGGTCGCGCAAATCTGGGCCGGCTGCCCGTATTCCCGCTGATAGTGACGGCCGAGCAAAAGGTTGAAAAGCTGATCGCTCCCACCCAACTCGACGTCGGCCTCGACCGCGATCGAGTCGTACGCCTGCGCGACCGGATAGAGAAACTCGTGCAGCGAGATCGGCGTTCCGGCCGCGTAGCGCGTCTGAAAATCGTTGCGCTCGAGCATCTGTGCGACGGTCGTTTTCGCGAGCAGCTTCACCAGGTCGCTCAAATCGAGACGGTCGAGCCATTCCGAGTTGTACCGCACGGCGATCCGTTCGAGATCGAGCACCTTGGCCGCTTGGCGGCGATACGTCTGCATGTTCGCCTCGATCTCGTCGCGTGAAAGCTGCGGACGGGTGACGTTTTTTCCGCTGGGATCGCCGATGCGGGCCGTATAGTCTCCGATGATCCACGTTACTTGATGTCCGGCCTGCGCGAACCGCTGCAGCTTTTCGAGCACGACCATAAACCCGAGATGCAGGTCCGGGCTCGTGGGGTCGATCCCCAGCTTCACGTTGAGCGGGCGCCCCAGCGTCAAGCGCGCGCGCAGGTCTTCGCGCGTTTCGACGTGGTCGAACCCGTCGAGCAGGTACTCGACGTCGGAGAAGTGGGGCAGAGCGGTCACGTCGTCCTTCCTATTGTCGCGTTTAGATCCAGGTCGCTTCGACCGAACGATCGCCGCCGGCCGTTCCGGTGTTCCGGGTCGTCTTACGCTCGATGAGCACGAGTTTGGCGCCCTCGGGCGCGACCGGCTTATGTTCTACACCTTGAGGCACGATCAGAAACTCGCCGGCGCGAAATCGTTCGATGCGATCGCCATCCCCGTTGCGGTAGTGCATGTCGATGGCCCCTTCGAACACGTAGAACAGCTCGTCTTCGGTATCGTGATGGTGCCAGACGAACTCTCCCTCGACCTTGACGAGTTTGACGTGGAATTCGTCGAGCTCGCCGACGATTTTCGGCGCCCACGTGTCGCTGAAGAGACCGAACTTTTCCGCCAGGGAAACTTTCCGCAAATCCACGCTCGTCTCACGCCTCTATTCTTGCAGCTCGATCACCGTCACTCCGCCCGAACCCTCTTCTTCGTTCCCGTAGCGAACGCTGCTCACGGCCGGATGCGCGCGCAAATACTCTTGCAGGCCGCGACCAAGCATGCCGGTACCCTTCCCGTGGACCAGGCGCAGCGACGTCGTTCCCGCCAAGAGCGCGTCGTCGATCCAACGCTCGACCAGCGGCTCGGCTTCCAGATAGCGCTTTCCCCGAACGTCGAGCTGCGCGGAGCTGCGGGCGGCCGTCTCGAGCTGGGCGTCACCGCGGGCGGACCGTGCGTCCCGGCGTGGCGGCGCCGAACCCGGGCTGCGACGCACGTCGCTCTTCTTCACGACCGTCTTCATCGGCCCAATCGCAACGAGCACGGCATCGCCGTAGTCCTCGACCACTTCGCCGCTTTGCCGCAGCGACACCACTTCCACGCGGTCGTTGCGGAGATAGCTGCCGTCGTCGGGCGACGCCTCGCTGGGCGGGCGGATGCCGAGGTCTCGATGCATCGCGTCGATCGTTTGCGCGAGCAAGTCTACCTGCGAGGCAGAGACCTTGGGCCGCACCGGTGCGGCGTCCGCCCGCCGCTGCAGTTCGCGCGTGAATTCGCGCAAGGCCTCCCGCAGCCGCTCCTGCGCCTTCGCGCCGAAGGACGAGCGCTCGCCTTCGAGCGCCGAGCGTTCGCGCGCCAGCGCGCCGGCTTCACGGCCGGCTGCGAGCCGCTGCTCGGTCAACGCCTCACGTTCGCTTTGCAGCTCGGCCATACGCAGCGACAACTCTGCCAGAGCCGATTCGTAGTCGCGTTCGCGAGTATCGAGCAGATGCTGCGCTCGAGTCACGATCGCTTCGTCGATGCCGATCGTGCGCGCCAGCGGAAAGGCCAGCGATTGGCCGGGGGCCCCAACGTCGAGGTGGAACGTCGGCCGGAACGTGTGCGGGTCGAATCGCACGCTCGCATTGGCTACGCCCTCCGCGGCGTGCGCGAAGAGCTTCAGTTCGGTCGCATGGGTCGTTACGACGCCCCGCGCGCCGCATTCGAGCAACCGCTCGAGTATGGCGATCGCCAGGGCCGCGCCCGCGCTCGGTTCGGTTCCACCGCCAATTTCGTCGACGATCACCAACGTACGGCCGCCGGCGCCCGCGAGCATATCTCGCATCCGCTGCAAATGCGCGGAAAACGTCGAAGCGTTGGCTGCAATCGACTGCTCGTCGCCAATGTCGGCCACTACTCGATCGAACCGGCCGATCGTCGTCCCGATTCCGGCGGGAAGCTGCATCCCGCAGTACGTCATCGCAACGAACAATCCGACCATCTTCAGCGCCACGGTCTTGCCGCCCATATTCGGCCCGCTGATGACCAGCAGGCGCGTGGCCTCGCCAACCTCGAGCGACTGGGGGACCGCGCGGCCGCCGAGGAGCGGATGACGGCCGCGGTACACGATGACGACCGGTTCCTCGCTGAGTTCCGGAGCGATCGCATCCATCGCGCGGGCGACTTCGGCCTTGGCGACGAGCAGATCGACGGCCGCCAGGATGTCCACGTTGCGTTCGATCGCGGCGGCGTCCGCGCCGACTCGGCCTGAAAACTCCTCGAGAATGCGCTGCACCTCGCGTTCTTCTTCGATGCGTAACGTCCGCACGCGATTGTTGGCGTCGAGGGTGGAGAGCGGCTCGACGAATAGCGTCTGTCCGCTCGCGCTCGTATCGTGAACGATGCCGGGAAACTCACCGGAAAACTCGGCCTTGACGGGCACGACGAAGCGGCCTTCGCGGATCGTCACGACGTTGTCCTGAATCGCCTTGGCGAACCGGGCCGAACGCAGCACCGCGCCGACGCGATCGCGCGCGTCGGCCTGCGCCTGCGAAAGATTGCGACGAATACGGCCCAGCGCGGGCGAGGCGCGGTCGAGCACGACGCCGCGTTCGTCGATGCCGTCGGCGATCGCCCGCTGCAGCTCCCGCAGCGAAAGGTACCCGCCGGCAACTTGCGCCAAAACGGCGTTTTCCTTCACGGCATGGTAAGCAGTTGCCGCCGCCGCCAGCGCGTCCCCGACCGCGCGCAAATCGCTCCCGCCGAGGGTTCGTCCGAGCGCTGCCGCCTGGGTGAGTTCGGCGGTGTCGATGGCCGACGACACGTGCAGGTCGGCGCCCGCGATGAGATCCCGCGCCGCCGCGGTGCGCTGCTGTTCGACGCGGACCACCGCGTCGAACTCGCCCTCGGGCACCAAGACTTGCGCGAGCCCGCGTCCGCGTTGGGTATGCGTCGCCGCGACGACGCGCTCGCGAACGCCCGCGAAATCGAGCGCGTCGAGCGTCCTGTCGTCGGCGAGCACGTTCGTCCCGGCTACTCCAGCCTTCGCTGCAGCAGTTCTCGGACGAGGGTCGGGTCGGCCTTACCGCCCGAGGCTTTCATGATCTGCCCGACGAGGAACCCGGCGACGTTGGTCTTGCCGGCACGATAGTCGGCGACGACCCGCTCGTTCTTTGCGAGGACGTCGTCGACGAGTTTGCCGATTGCGCCCGCGTCGCTGGTCTGCGCGAGGCCGTCTTCTTCGACCATTGCCTTGGGCGAGCCGGCGCCCTCCCACATCCGCCCGAGCAAGTCTTTGGCGATTTTGGAGTTGATCGTTTTGGCGTCGACGAGTCCGATCAACTCGGCGACGTTTTCGGGCGTGACCACCGACTGCGCCACCGCTACGCCGGATTCGTTGGCGAGCCGCGAAAGTTCGCCGAGAACGAAATTCGTCGACTGCTGCGGATTGCGGCTGGCCGTTACGACTCGGTCGAAAAATTCCGCGAGCGGCGCGTTCTCGACCAGCTGCGCGGCCTGTTTCGAATTGAGCCCGTAGGCGCCGGTGAAGCGCTCGAAGCGCCGCCACGGCAGCTCCGGCAAGGCCGTCCGCATTTGCGCGACGACCTCCGCGCGCGGCTCCATCGGCACCAAATCCGGATCGGGGAAGTAGCGATAGTCGTGGGCCTGTTCTTTGCTGCGCATCGGATGGGTGATGCCGTGCGCTTCGTCCCAGCCGCGGGTCTCCTGCACGATCCGTCCGCCGCCTTCGAGCGTTTGAATCTGTCGCTCGATCTCGCTGTCGATCGCCCGTTGAACCGAGCGAAACGAATTCATATTCTTTATTTCGGTCTTCGTCCCGAGCTGCGCGCTGCCGACCGGACGGATCGACACGTTGGCATCGCAGCGCAACGACCCTTCCTCCATCTTCACGTCGCTTACGCCGAGTTGCAGCAGCGTGCTGCGGAGCGCCTCCAAGTATGCCACGGCGTCACGGGCGCTTTGAAGCTCCGGCTCCGAGACGCACTCCATCAGCGGCACGCCGGCGCGGTTGAAGTCGACCAGGGAATACGCGCTGCCCGCGATTCGCCCGTCACCCGAACCCGCGTGGGTCGATTTGCCGGTGTCTTCTTCTAAATGGATGCGAGTGAGGCGGCAGGTGCCGATCGAGCCGTCTTCGCGCCAGTACCGAACCTCGCCGCCGAGCGTCAAGGGCATGTCGTACTGCGAAATCTGATAATCCTTGGGCATGTCCGGATAGAAGTAGTTCTTGCGATCGAACTTCGAAAAGGCCGGAATCTCCGCGCCGAACGCCAGCCCCGCACGCAGCATGTGCTCGATCGCGCGCGCGTTCGGCACCGGGAGCGCTCCCGGCATGCCCAAACAAACCGGGCAGACCTTCGTGTTGGGCTCGCCGCCGAACTCGTTGGGACAACCGCAAAACATCTTGGTCGCGGTCTTGAGCTCGACGTGACATTCGATGCCGATGACGGCCTCGTACTGCGTCATGCCGTCGCCGCTTCGGTAAGTGGGGGATGCTGCGCGGCGTACCCCGTCGCGCGCTCGTATGCGTGCGCGGCACCCAGCAGCAGCGGCTCGGCAAACTGCGGCGCGCTCAGCTGCAAGCCGAGCGGCATCGGCTCGACCCCGCCCGGCGGAACGACCCAGCCGCACGGAACCGATAAGGCCGGCAGTCCGGCGAGCGACATCGGAATCGTGTAGTAATCCATCATGTACATGCTGTAGGGATCGCTCTTGGCGTCGAACTGAAAGGCCGGCGTGCTGGCGGCCGGACACGCGATCAGGTCGCAGTCCGCAAAGGCCGTCTCGAAGTCGCGCGCGATCAGCGTCCGCGCTTTTTGGGCGCGCACGTAGTAGGCGTCGTAGTAACCGCTCGAAAGGGCGTGCGTACCGATTAATATCCGCCGCTTCACCTCGGGACCGAAGCCGGCGGCGCGCGTGCGTTCGTACATCGCCTGCACGTCGTCGGCCTCGACCCGCAGTCCGTAGCGGACGCCGTCGAATCGCGACAGGTTCGACGAACACTCAGCCGGCGCGATCAGATAGTACGTCGCCAGCCCGTAATCGGCGGTCGGCAGCGACACCTCGACGACTTCGGCCCCGAGTTCGGTAAGCTCCCCGTATGCGCGCCGGTAGATCGCATCCAGCTCGCCGCCCAGCTCGGCCGTATCGAACTCGCGCACCAAGCCGATGCGCAACCCCTTCAAGTCATTGCGCAAGGAAGGCGCGGCGGGTTCCACCGGGCGGTCGATCGACGTGGCGTCCATCGGGTCGTACCCGGCCATCGCGTCGTAAGCCAACGCGGCGTCTTCCACCGACCGCGCGAGCGGGCCGATTTGGTCCAGGCTCGACGCGAACGCGATCAATCCGTAGCGGGAAACGCGGCCGTAGGTGGGTTTGAAGCCGATCAGATTGCAGAACGCGCCGGGCTCGCGAATCGAACCGCCCGTATCGCTGCCGAGACCCAGAGCGGCCTCGCGGGCGGCGACCGCAGCCGCCGAGCCGCCGCTCGATCCACCCGGAACCCGCGATAGGTCGTAAGGATTGCGCGTCATGCCGAGCGCCGAGTTTTCGCACGAACTCCCCATCGCGAACTCGTCGAGATTCGTTTTGCCGATCGGCACGCAGCCCGCCTCGACCATCCGCGCTACCGCGGTCGCAGTGTACGGCGCAACCCAGTGCTCGAGAATTTTGCTGCCGCACGTCGTGCGGGTCGCGGTCAAGCACATGTTGTCTTTCACCGCCAGCGGCACGCCCGCCAGCGGCAGGCGCTCGCCCGCGCGAACGCGCGTGTCGACGGCGGACGCGCAGGCGCGCGCGGCGTCCGGGAGCACCGTGAGATAGGCGCCGACTCGTGCGTCGACGGCATCCACGTGCGCGAGCGTGGCCTCCACGACGTCGGCCGCCGAAATGCTGCCGGCGTTGACCGCACGCGCGATCTCCGCCGCGTTGCGATCGAGAAGCGGCTCCATCATCGTTACTCCGCGATGATCCGCGGAACGCGAAAGAACCCGCCCTGTCGCTGCGGAGCCTGCGCGAGCACGACTTCCCGATCGAGACACGGGCGGACCTCGTCGGCGCGCTCGACGTCATGGGATTCGACGACCTGTGCGGTTGCGGGCACGGCGTTGGTGTCGAGCGCGGCGAGGGCGTTGACGTGCGCGAGTAGATCGCCGAGCTGCGCCCCGAAACGCTCCACTTCGTCGTCGGTCAAGGCGATGCGGGCGAGCTTAGCCACGTAGCGAATGTCGATTTTATCGTCGGACAAGGTCTTTCGATTACTCCGATTGAGGGTTGACGCGCTGCAGTACGGCGAGCGCTTCGACGTGACCGGTCTGCGGGAACATGTCGAACGGCCGCACGGCGCCGAGCCGGTACCCCTTGGATGCGAGGAACTTCAAATCCCGGGCGAGGGTCGCCGGATCGCACGAGAGATACCAGATTTCCGGAACGCCGGCGGCCGCGACCGCGGACAGCGTCGCTTCATCGGAACCTTTACGCGGTGGATCCAAGAACACGACGTCGGCCTGCTCAAGCGCGGCATGCCCGTCCCCGGCCGAGATCGCCTGCTCGACGCGGGCCGCGTCGAACCTTACTCGTTCCTGCAGGCCGTTGAGCCGGGCGTTCGCGCGAGCCTCCGCGACCGCGCCGGCGCTCTCCTCGATCCCGAAGACGCGGCATCCCCGTAAAGCGAAGTACAGCGCGAAGGTTCCGGCGCCGCAATACAAGTCGACGATCGAACGAACGCGCGGAAGTTCCGGCTCGAGCGCTTCGAAGATGCGCTCGACGATTTCCACGTTAACTTGGAAAAACGAGCTCGCGGAGACGCGATAGCGCACGCCGCCGATCGTCTCCTCGATTTCCGCCGTGCCGGCGAGCAGCCGTTCGCGCCGGCCGAGGATGGCGTTCTCGCCGCTCGGATCGTACGAGTTGACGATCCCAACGCTCCCCGGCAGCGCCGCGAGAAGCGCCGGCGCAGCCCCGGCGGCCGCCTCAGACTCGCGCAAGGTGGTCACGGCGAGGACCGCCTGGCCGGACGCACGCGCGCTGCGGGCGACCAGGTGGCGGGTTTCGCGCAACGCGGGTGCGACCTCGCGCGCTGCACGGACGGTATTGAGACGCGCGACGTAATCGTCGAGCTGCGGGGAAACGATCGGACAGGCATCGATCGGCACGAGCTCGTGCGACCGCTGACGGTAGAATCCGAGCACTGACGTGCTGCCGCGCTGCCGGACGACCAGCGACATCTTGTTACGATACGCCCGCGGATACTCCATACCGACCGGTTCGCGCACGTCGATCCCGCTAAAACCGCCGATTCGCTGGAGCGCCCCACGCAAGACTTCTTTCTTCCAGTCGAGCTGGGCCGAATAGCTCAGGTGCTGGACCTGACATCCGCCGCACGTGCCGAACACGCGACAAAACGGGTCCGCTCGCTGCGGCGACCGCTCGATCAGGTGCAGCAGCTTCGCGACTGCATATTTCGGTTTGACAGCCGCGATCGCGACCCGCGCGCGTTCCTGGGGCAGGGGTCCGAAGCAAAACACGACGACGCCGTCGCTGCGACCTACCGCCTGACCGTTGGCCAAAAGATCCGTGAACGCGACCTCGAGTTCGGCTCCGGCCCGCAGGCCGGTTTTACGCGCTGTTTCTTTGGTCGTCAAGCGTTTTGAGCAGCGAGTTCGCCTCGTCGATCAGTTGTTGAATGCGCTGGCTGGTCGGATCGTCGGGCAGGCGCCGGGCTCCCAGCAGCGCGCGAACGACGGAGTAGGCGACCGCGGCGCCCAAGCCCGCCACACTCACGCCGACGCCGATCCACACGAGCGTCTGTTTCAGCCGGCGGTCGTCGCCGTCAGCTCGTTTCGAGGCCGCTTCGCCGGCTGGCGCGTCGGACGGTTGCAACGTATGTTCCTCCGGTTGGGTGTCCCCGCGCCTTTCGCGAACGGGCGGGAAAAACCCGGGCGCGGTCGCGTAGTCCGCTACGATGATTTCCGAGGCGGACGGCCGGCGTGGGGGACGCTTCCTGTTTTGGGGGCTGCTGCTATCGCTGATCGTTCACGCACTGCTCGTGACGCTCACGTCGTGGCTCTGGCTTGCCAGGCTCCCGTTCCTTGCGCCCAAGCCCATACCGCACGAATGGGTGGTTGCATCGACGGCCGTGAGAATCGAGCGGCGGCCGGTTCCGCAGCCGCGCGCGCGCACCGTCCCGCGCGTCGCCGCGCCGCCGGTAACGACTTCGCCCCAGCGCCGCGCCTCGAAGCCGGCACCGCCGCCGTCGCGGCCGCACGAGCTGGCGCGGCAGATGCCGAGCGCACCGCCGCAGCCGTCTGCGCGCCCCACCTCACCAACTCGCCCGAGCACGCTGCAGCAGCAAATCGCCGCGCAGCAGCACACCTTCTCGCAAGAAGTTGCGCGGCTGCGTGCCAACAATAACCCGCTAAGCATCGCCGACAAACCGCGCGAGCCGCCGGCCGCCTATCGCCGCACCTACTTCGACGTTTCCGGGCATCGCGATTTCGACGCCGTGCAAGTTCAGTTGATCGCACTGCGCCACTGGTATGCCGGCGGAACGATTTGTTACTACGCCCGGTACGTCGCGCAATACACGCACGGCGGCAGCGAGGAGGGGACGATCCCGTGGCCCGTATGCTATCCGATCGACGACGACCGAATCGCGAACCCGCCTTACGTGCACGACGTCCCGGTACCGTATCCGCCGTCGTACTACGTTCTCCCAGCGGGTACGTATTTAACACCGCTGCTCACCCGCATCTACGCTAAACGACCCACTCGTTAAGGCCGCGAACGACGTTCCGGTCATAGTCCAAATGTCCCAAAATGCCGGCCCACGGCAGGGAGCGCACGCTTGAATGGGGCAGCCGCCCGCAAAGCGCTTCAAAAGACGGAGGTGTTCTTATGCGCGCATTCACCATCGCGGTATTCGCGTTATTCCTGACCGCCTGCGGCGGCGGCGTGAATCCCTCAAGCACTGCGCCACGGCCGAATCGCCGATGGCGCGCCCGGATACCAGCATTCGCATTTATACGGCCAATCGCGACGGCGCCAGCGTTCTCGCGTTTAAGGCGACGGCCTCGGGCAATGTTGCGCCCGCGATCCACATTAGTGGTTCGAAAACGACGTTGGACTCGCCCGATGCTCTGTCTTTAGACGCCGCCGGGAACATCTACACGGCCAATGACAGCGGAACGCAAGTCGTCGTTTTTGCTGCCGGCGCACACGGAAACGTTAAACCCTCGAAGACGATCGGCGGATCCAACTCGCACTTGGGACCGACCGAAGGCATCCTCGTGGACCCGTCCGGCAACCTGTGGGTGACCAACTACAGCGGCGGGGCGATCACCGAGTACGCTGCCGGGGCACACGGGAACGTTTCGCCCATTCGCACCATCAGCGGAAGCCAAACAACGCTGGAGACTCCGCTCGGAATGGCCATGGATGCAAACGGCCGGCTGTACGTGGCGAGCGAGGGGAACGCCGAGATTGCGGTCTTCAAAGGCACCGCCAACGGAAACGTGAAGCCGGTCTTCACGATTGCGGGGAGCAACACCGGGCTCGCAGATCCGTTCGCGCTGGCTTTCGATCACAACGGACGACTGCTCGTCTCGGATGAACATACGGGGATTATCGTTTTCGCCAAAGGCGCCAAAGGCAACGCCACCCCGGACGCGACGATTACGGGGTTCCTCGAAACCGCGGGCGTCGTGGCCGATCACGCGAATCACATTTACGTCGCCGATTTCGGCGGCGGAGCAATCAAAGAATACGCCAGCAATGCCAACGGTGATGCCACGCCGCTCCGCACGATTACGGGCTCGAACACAACCCTCAGCGGACCGAACTACCTCGCGCTGCACTAACGGGAAAGGAATCCTCATGAGAAACCCTCACCGCGCTCGCTCGCAATCCGCAACCCGCGCCGCTGCCGTGGCCGGAACGGGCCGCTGCACCCTTTGCTCGTGTGACGGTTTCGCCGACGACGGGTCGGGGTTCTCGCGCTGTAAGTGCGGCGACCGCAAACAAGACCACCTCGCGCAGGACGAACAAGGAGCGCGCGGTGGCCGCTCCGAGTCACGGCGGGCTACTCCGTATCGACCGGTTCGTTCGAAGGACGCTGCTGCAGGAAGTACGTTTTCGAGTACTTCGATTGAATCGGGACGAACGTCCGCGGCGACTGCGTGAAGTCGAAAGCGTCGTCGATGCTCGTCGCTCGGGTGTCGGTCGTACCAAGGCGGCCGAGATTGAACGTGTCTTCGACGAACTTCAGGATGCTCCCGAACTCATACTGCGTGTGGGAGACGTAGCCGATCTTCGCGTACGGCGCGACGACGATCATGGGGACGCGGAAACCCAAGCCGTTGTAATCGAGCTGCGGGGGGGCGACGTGATCGTACCAGCCGCCCCAGTCGTCCCAAACGACGATGACGGCAGTCGAGTTCCAGTAGCCGCTCTCGCCGACCGCATTGACGATCTGCGACACCCACGAAGGTCCGGTGTCCTTGTTCGGTCCCCAGTCCTTCTGAGCCGGATGATCCGAGTTCTGCCCGTCGGGAACGATCCAGGATACGGCCGGCAGCGAGTTCTTCGCGATGTCGCTGAAAATGTTCGTTTCCGGCGAGGAAACATTGGTTTGCCATTCCTGACCGTTGCGCACCGCCGAGATCGCGTCGAACGCATTCCACAGGTTTCCGCCGTGGGTTACGATCGTCGGCGTGTAGTATTTCCACGACACGCTCTTGGCATCGAGCAGGTCGCGAAGCGTCGCATAGCTCAAGCACGGAAACGGACCCTTGTTCATCAGGTACTGTCCCGTATTCGTGAGCAAGGTCGTTTTCGTTTTGGGAGGAGCGTCGCAGCCCCAGGGTCCGTCGCTCGGAAAATCGACCAAACTCTCGTACGAGTTGATCGCCGTGTCGCCGCGAATCAGATCCTGATGCGCGGTGAAACTTCCGCTGCTCTGCGTTTGAAACATGTGGTCGGCCAGCACGTACTGCTTCGCCATCGTCCAATATGGCTGGATGGCAGACTTCTTGACGTACTGATACGCACAGGTACACCGATGACCGTTGACGTAGACCAGTCCGAAGCCGTCCATCTTGCCGTTGTCGTAATCGGTAATCCAGGCGAGGTGGCTGTTGTTGAGGACGAGATTGCTGGTGAGGGCATGGGCGGTCAGTTCGACGGTTTGGCCGTTGTAGTTTTTCCCTTCGGTGGCGCCGTCGGCACCTGGATACCTCGCAAAGAGATTGTCGAAGCTGCGGTTTTCCTGAATTACGATAACGATGTGCTTGATCGGAGTTCCACTCGACGTGGCCGGTCCAGCGTCCATCGCGGGCAACGAGACATTCGGCGACCCGTTGACGCCGGCGGCGCCGCCGCCGCAGGCGGCCAGGGCAATTGCGACGATCGAGACGAGAAAGGCCATCCTATACATCGGCACGCCACCTTCTTGTTTAAGCCGAAAAGACTTAACCGAAGATTTTCGCACTCCCGGCGCCTTTCGTCGTCAAAATTACGCCTTTCGGGTATCGCCGCCGGGACTTTCGTCCTCGTTTTCGTTTGAGGAGTTACGATGAAGACTTTGCCGGCAGACGACACTTCGGAAAGAAGACAACTCGAGGCGTGGATCGCCCAGTTCTCGCCCGAGATCTCCGAGCGCGCCCGCGGCGGACTGGCGGCTCTCCGCGAACTCCTTCCCGGCGCCTTCGAACTCGTGTACGACAACGCGTACGCGCTGGTGATCGGCTTTGGACCCAGCGAACGGCCTTCGGAGGCGGTCATCTCGATCGCGATCTATCCACGGAAAGTGAGCCTCTGCTTCCTCTGGGGCGTGCACCTTCCCGATCCACGCCGCGTTCTTGCCGGCAGCGGAAATCGCGTTCGACACGTTCGCATCGAGGATGCTGCAACGCTGAAGAAACCGGAGGTGCGCGCGCTCGTCCGGGCCGCCGTGGCGCGGGCGAGCAAACCGTTCGATCGGCACGGTCCAGGCCGCCTGATCGTCCGGGCGATTTCCAAGAATCGGCGCCCACGCCGGCCGGCAACGCCGCCCGCGATCATTCGCTAGCCCGTTAGAGCTTTGTGAGAAGCGAGCCTTAGCGGCCTGTAAGCAGCTAGCCGTCCGGTTTCTCTAGGGCACTTGGTGGGGTAAGAAGCATCCAGCATCGATTCACTCGCTCTTCGTTAAGGAGGAACCCGTGCGGATCACCACCCTGTTTCTGGCGCTCGCGGTCGCCCTGACCTCGCTGGGAATCCCGGCGCCGGCGCGCGCTCAGGTCTACATCAGTCTGGCGGCTCCGCCCCTGATGCCCGAATACGTCCAGCCGCCACTGACCGTTCCGAACTCTATGTGGATACCCGGCTACTGGGCTTGGGGATCGGGCGGCTATTACTGGGTCCCAGGCTATTGGTCGCAACCACCCCAGGCGGGACTGTACTGGACGCCCGGATACTGGGGAATGAATACCGGCGGCGCCGGCTATCTGTGGAATCCCGGTTACTGGGGACAGAACGTCGGTTATTACGGCGGTGTTAACTACGGGTACGGTTACTACGGAACCGGCTACAATGGCGGGCAGTGGTATGGCAACGCCTTACGCTACAACACCGCCGTCACGCGCGTCAACCCGCAATACATTCGTAACGTCTACGTCAACCGGACGGTCGTCGTTCGCAACGTCAATCGCTACAGTTACAACGGCCCGGGCGGCATTCGGATGCATCCCAACGCTCAGCAGGTCGCGTGGTCGCATCAGAAGCGTATTACGATGACGACCGCGCAGACAAATCACGTCCGCGAGGCCGCACAAGACCGAAACTTGTACGCCAAGGTCAACCACGGTAAGCCGACCGAAACGGTCGTAACGCGTCCGTTGAGCACGACCAACCGGCCGAAGAACTTCGCGCCGCTCACGGCGGCCGACAAGACTTCGACAAACGCCAACAAGCCGCAGGCGAACTCGGCCGCCAAGCCGCAGCCCAAGCCGGCGGCGAAACCACCGCAGTCGGCCGCCAAGCCGCCGCAACACGCTGCGCCCAAACCGCCGCCGCAGTCGGCCGCCAAACCCGTGCAGCACCCGGCGCCGAAACCGCCGCAGTCGGCGGCCAAACCACCGCAGCACGCTGCGCCCAAACCGCCGCCGAAGTCGGCTGCAAAACCCCCGGCGCAATCGGGCGGAAAGCCTTCGCAGTCGAGCGGAAAACCTCCGCAGTCCAGCGACAAACCGCCGCGCTAACGCGCACTCGCCTAACCAAGGATCGGTAGGTCACTACCCGGCCGCTAAGGAACTCGCCTTAGCGGCCGGGTGGCAGCTCGCACACCGATTGGGGGAGTTTATGCTACGGATCCGACCGGCGAGCCTCGTGCTCGCTGCGGCAGTCGCGCTTCTACCGCAGCTCGTAGTCGCCGCGCAGGCACCCGTTGCGACGGCCGCCCAACGTCAAATCTTGGCGACGATCCAGCAGTTCGTCAACGGCGTGAACACCAACGATGCCCGGATGGCGGCGGCTGCGTGCGCGCCGCAGGCGTCGATCATCGACGAGTTCCCGCCGCACGAATGGCACGGCGCTTCGGCGTGTGCCGACTGGTTCCACGATCTCACCGCCGCCAACAAAGCCGAGGGAATCAGCGGCGGAATTGCGGCCCTCGGACCGCCGATACGACTGGCGGTGACCGGAACCGTTGCGTACGCCGTCTTTCCGTCAACCTACTCGTATAAACAACACGGAAAGCCGGTGACCGAAGCCGGCGCTACGCTGACATTGGCCTTGAAACGCATCGGCGGCAACTGGCGGATTACCGGCTGGGCTTGGTCGGCACACTAACCGTAAATCTCGCACGATGAAGGCTGCGGCGCCGCCGAGCGACGGCGATCGACTCGGCGCGCTCGGCTACCGGCAAGAACTCTCCCGCGTTCTCTCGCTGTTCGACAACTTCTCGGTAGCATTTAGTTATCTGAGCCCGATGGTCGGGATCTATTCGCTCTACACGCTCGGACTGGGCACCGGCGGCCCGCGCTACATCTGGACGATTCCGGTCGTGGTCGGTGCGATGATGCTCGTCGCACTGGTCTTCGGCGAACTGGCCAGTGAGTATCCGCTCTCGGGCGCGCTGTATCAATATGGGAAATATACCGTCGGCGCGCGCTACGGCTGGTTCATCGGCTGGATCTATGGCTTCGCGCTGCTCGCGACCGTCGCGTCGGTCAACTCCGGCGCTGTCGGCTACGTGACGGCGCTTTCAAACGTTTGGTTCCACACACATCTCGACCCGGCTAATCACCTCACGATCTTCGCAATCGCCGGATCGATCATCGTGTTGTCGGCGATCTTGAATTCGGTCGGCGCCAAAATCATGGGGTACGTGGCGCGCTTCGGCGTCTACGTGGAAACGATCGGCACGTTCGGCGTCTTCGTTGCGTTGGCCATCTTCGGCTTTCATCATGGCTTGGACTTCACGTTTTCGTCCCAAGGCGTCGAACGGCTGGCGACCAACCCGTTGCAGTTGGACTTCGGCGGAAACTGGTGGAGCGGCGCTGCGCTGGTGGCCATTCTCGCAAACGTCTACATTTTCTACGGGTTCGAGTCCGCCGGCGATATCTCGGAGGAGACGATCGACGCACAACGCCAGGTTCCGCGCGCGATGCGTAATGCGTTGTTCTACGGCGGGATCGCTTCATTCGTGCTCGTGCTGGGCTTGCTGCTCGCGACGCCGGCCGGCGGAATCAGCGGCGTCGTTTCCGGCGGGATCAACACGATCTTGGCCGCGCTGCCGAGCTGGCTTCAGGACTTCTTTCTGGTGATGGTCATCGTCGCATTTTTTAGTTGCGGCACGGCGGTTCAGGGCGCCGGCGCGCGCGTCGCGTTCGCGCTGGCGCGCGACGGCGCCCTACCTGGAAGCCAAACCCTCAAGCAGGTTTCTCCGCGTCACCATACGCCGGTTAACGCCATCTTGGTCGGCACGGTCGTGCCGTTTCTCTTCCTCTTGCTCGTGTTGGTTAACCCGAGCAAGCCGGTCCGGGTGCTATGGTTCGACTATCCGGCCAACGTAAACGCTCTCTACGCGCTGGTCTCGTTTGCAACGTCAGGCATTTACTTAGCCTTCTTCCTCACGGTGTTCGGCGCGCTGCTCGCGCGGCGGCGCGGCTGGCGGCCGAACGGCACGTTCGTGCTCGGCAAGTGGGGAATTCCGGTTACCGTTGGCGGCGGAGCCTATCTCGCGCTCATGCTGATCGACATCGTCTGGCCGAGTCCGCTCGGCAGCGGCCGCGCTGCCTTCAACTACGGTTGGGTTACGCTGCTCGTCATGACGCTCATCGTCGGCGTGGGCGCGATCTACGAAGCCATCGCCCGCCCGGACCGCAGCGCCGCCCCTCACCGCGTCAACGGCTAACGCGGCGGACGCGCCCACGTTTTACCGATCGCTTGAATGATTGTGCGCGAGGATGTCGTTGAGAATGGCCGGCGGAGCGGCGTCCGCCCGGCTGAAATCGAGCTTCGCGCTGATCGCGGAACCGTAGGCCACCTTCGCGTTACGGCGCGAGACGTCGATTTTCGGCGGAATCGCCACGTACGGACGCAGATCGGCAGTTGCGCCGAAGGCCGCCGCCATCGGCTTGGCCGTCGCGTCGTAGGCCGACAAAGGCGCCATTCCCAAGATTGCTTCGACCGTGCGCAACACGCTGACGGTGGCGTAGTGCTCGTGACGCACGCCACCTCGCGCGTACGGCGATATCACGTACAGCGTCGTGCGCTGATCGCTGACGTGATCGGGGCCGTCTTGCGCATCGTCTTCGATGACGAACATCGCCGACGACTTCCACACCTTCGAATGCGACACCGCGTCAACCATCCGGCCCAGCGCAGCGTCGTTGATCGCGAGGTAGGATGCCGGCGTCAGCTCACCAGCCTTCGCGCCGTAGGTATGATCGTTGGGAAGCCAGACAAACTCGAGCTGCGGCAGCGTTCCGGCGTTGGTCATCGCTTCGAACTCGCGCTGCCACTCCTTCACCCGATCGAAATCGCTGTAGCGAAGGTTCCATCCCGCGTAACGCGGATCGATCCGCCCTTGCAGGCTCGGCACGGCTGCGAACCACGGCCCGCGCGGGTCGAGCATCGGCGCGACCAGTTCGCCGTAATCGCGAAACGAAACGCCGGCGCGGCGCGCCGCGTCCCAGAGGTAACCGCCCGACGGCAACCGCGCACCGTCGCCGCTGGTCAAATCGTCGAGCGCCCGGCGGCCGCCGTAGAGTGCGGGCCACCAGCGCTCGACGTAATCGTTGGCGAAGCCCTCATCCGACCAGTTGTGCCCGGCGGCGCTCACCTCGCCGCTCGCGTAGGCATTGTCGAATAACCCAAAACGGGCCGCGAGCGCGTGCTGGTTCGGCGTGACGTCGCGCCCGAACCACGTCAGCGACGGGTCGCCGTTGCCCTTTGCTACATCACCCAGGATCTGGTCGTACGTGCGATTCTCTTTCAATACGAAAATTACGTGGCGAATCGGACCGCCCGGACGCAGGAACGCGTTCGGGGCGGCGTTGCGCCAGCCCGGCGATCCATGCGGGCTGCCGACCAGTGCGGCGTTCGCCGGAATATCGTAGGCGCGCAGGGAGCCGAACTCGATCGCGCCGATGTAATCGACGTCATGGCTGCGCCGGCTATAGCGCGGATTGGGACGCGCTCCTTCGCCTTTGCCGTCGAGGACGTAGAGCTTCCCGCCGAGCTCGACGGAGTCGGTCGGATACCAGCCGGCCTCCATCCGTCCGATCAGGTGATCGTTCCGAATAACGGCAACGGAGTTGGCGGCGCCGAGACTGACGAACACGCCGTCGGAACCGATCGTCACCGCATCGGGCGATGCGCCGATCGCGCGAACGCCCGGATCCCCGACGTTCAAGGTTTTCACGAGGCGCAAATCGCGTGCGTCGTAAACTCCGACGCGGTCGGCGTCGCTTTCCGCGACGTAGACGGTATCGCCGCGTACGGCCAGCCCGCTGGGATGCAGACCCGTCTTGCGGTGTTCGGTGCCGCGCGACGCCAGGTCGACCTTCACGAGCTCGCTGGCGGCGCGCGAGGTGACGAACACGGCTCTGCCGTCGGGGCGAAAACCCAACCCGCTCGGATGCGCGCCGACCGTGATGGGGCTCGACGTTCCGACCGTGGCGAGCGTTCCGACGCGAATTGCTGCATCGCCATCGGTCGCGACCGCAAGCGTCGCGCCGTCCGGCGACGCTGCGACGGCGACGGGGTATGAGCCCTTCGGGAACGCGAAGCGTTCGATCCGCTGCGTCGGCACGTCGATGTCGATGACCGCGTCGGCGTTGGCGCCCGCGACCAATACGTGCTGCGAGTCGATCCAGACCGGACGTCCGAACGCGCCCGGAAGCGCGATTGAGGCCGTGCGCGCAAGGTCCGGCACGCGATACAGGCCGAGCGTCGCCGGATTGTAGCCGGACTCAACGACCGCGATCGTGGATCCGTCGGGGGAGGCGGCCATCCCCTGCGGCATCGTGCCGGTCTGCGCTTCGGCCCCACGCGGCGGAGGCAAGATCCAGCCGTTGGGCAGCACCCTGCCGGCTGGCGAAACGACCGCCGAGGCGGGCAGCCCCGGCAGCGCGCACAGGGCGGCCGCGACGTACGCAAGCGTCCGCACGAACTTCAATCGTCTGTGCATCGGGAAGCCTACGGCCGCGCCACGGCGAGGTTCGAGCCTTGTTCGACCCGCACGACGTCACCCGAAACGAACCGCTCCAAGCCGCGGCGCGCTTCGCGTTCGAACGCCGCAATCGCTTCGTCGCCGCGCGGCGCGATGGCCGGCCAAAAGGGCGTGCCCCGGACGGCCGCCACCGCCTGATCCAGGCCGCCGTCAAAAACGACTGGAACCGTGCGTTCGCCGATCGCCACGTCGCGGAACCCGGCGGCTTTCAAGTCGCGCCCTAAATCCTCGACGGAACCGTACTCGAAAGGCGCCGGCACCAACGTTTGCGGATCGAACACCCCCGCCCGCTGGGCCGCGTCACGCAGCGTGGTGAATAACTGCGCACCGTCGGGAGGGCGAAACACGACGATCGCTACGCGACCTTCGGGCGTCAGCACGCGCCGGATTTCGACGAGCGCCGCGACTCTGTCGGGAAAAAACTGCAGGCCCTGCTGGCAGCTGACCGCGTCGAACGTCGCGTCGGCAAACGGCAGGGACGCGGCCGGCGCGACGACGTAGTCGATTGCCGCCGAGCCGGGTTCGGCTGCCTTCGAACGCGCTACGGCGATCATCTCCGGGCTGACGTCGCAGCCGCTCACGCGTCCGTGCATTTGCGCGTGTCGTGCGGCCACGCGGGCCACGCTTCCCGGGCCGCATGCAACGTCCAAAAGCCGTTCGCCGGCTTTCAATCCAATCGCGGCAAGCAATACGTGCGCCATCGGCTCGTACAACGGCGCGACTAGATGCTTATCGTATGCTTCGGGGACGTTGCCGGCGAATTGGAACTCGCCTCGCTCGCTCATCTGTCGGCCCCATGTTCGTCGAACGCGACCTCACACCCTAGGATTGCAACTTCTGCTTCACCGCCATTGGCGCAGCGGCGCACAGGCGCGCGCGCGCGTCGCCTGGAACGCTGAACTATGCGCTCGCGGACGCTTTGGGCGGTCGGCGGTCTGTGCGTCGCGCTGCTCGTCGCGGCGCCCGGCTACGCCGACGACTTGGTTGCGCCGACGATGAAAGCCGAAGATCTAATCAAGGAAGGAAAGCCCGCCGAGGCAATCGCGCTGCTCACCGCTTATCTTTCGAAAAATCCGGACGACTTGAGCGCGCTGCTCCTGCGCGGCGCCACGTACGCTCAGGTCGGCAAACCTACCGAAGCGGTCGCAGACTATACCGCCGCGCTGGCCATCGATCCGAACCTCGCAGAAGTGCAGGCTACGACGTGCTCGTTGCTCTACAAGCTGCATCGTTTCGACGAGGCTCGAACCGCCTGCGCCAAAGCGATCGTGTTGACTCCTGGCGACGCCGCCACGCGAACCCTGCTCGACCGCCTCGGCCAGCCAACACCGGCGCCGGCGGCCAGGGCAACCGCCGAGCCGACGGCCGCCATTACCGCACCAGGCCACGCGAAGACCGACTGCACGCGCGACGGACTCACCGGCCCGGTCCACACCACCGCGACGACATATCAAAGCCTGAAACGGCAGCTGGACGGGTCGATCGACACGTCGCAGAGCCCCGTCGGCAGCGCGACGTACGACCGAACCTGCACGATGATCGAGAGCACGCAGGACACGCCCGATTTCGTCGACGACCAGCATCCGCAGCGCCTCGACGCGACCACGGTCCTGCTCCATTCGAACATGGGCGACAAACTCGTGCGCGAGCGGTACGACGCTTCGGGCAACCGGGTCGAGTCGTGGACGACCACCAAGGACGGCTCCTTCGTGGACCATTCCGTCTACCGGTACGACGCGTTCGGGCGGGTCGTCCGGATCGACTCGTTCAGCCCTGAAGGCAAGCCGGATGGTTTCACGGGCTTTACCCGCGATTCCGGCGGTCACGTCGTGCGGGAAGTCATCCAGTTCGGCGACGGTCGATCCGTAACGGAAACGTATACGTACGAGTTCGACCAGTACGGCAACTGGACGAAAGAGTTCGAATCCGGCAACGATCCCGACAGCGGCGTAACCGAGATCGTTCCGACCGGAATTCTCTTCCGCACGATAACGTATTATCCGGCGTAGCCGGGCGGCGCCGGCAGCGGCAGCGCTTCCATCTCCCCCGGTTCGAACTTCTCCAGACCGCCATGATACCGGCGACCGCACCCGACGAACCGCGCGCGGCTCGCGTTAAGCCGCTCCACCACCCAGTCCAGCGCGGCGTCGTTCAACGGATAACGGGGATACAGTCCGTGGGCGACGTTGAGTAAACCGAGCCCGTCGGGATTACGCGCGAAGGCCGGGGCTCGGCGCGCCATGTACGTCGCCACGATCGGCGGCCGCGGAAACACGATCGCATACCACGGCCGGCGGCGGGAAGCAACGTACCCGCGGTGGATTCCGGCGGCGACGCCGGCGTCGAGATACGCCGCCAACGCAGGGTTCTCCGACGGATTCACGTCGCGCGGGATGGCAAGCCCAACCATCCGATCGCGGCTATCGCACAAGCGGCCGGCGGCGGCGAATATTTCCTGCGCTCGGCTTATCAGCGGAATGCAAAAGGTTTCGATTCCGCGAGCGTGCGCCGCGTCGCGCGTCATGACGAAAAAGTCGTTCGCGCCGGTTACCTGCCCGCGCGAGACGCGAAACGTCGCGCCGATACTGCGGCGCTCGGGCGTCTCGGTGACACCGCGCAGCAGCGGGGTCCAGCGCGCGGCCCGGGCGAGCGTGGCTCGCGGCACCGCGCGTCCGATGCGTTCCAGATCCACCCCGGCGTGCGCATCGGGCGCCCCGCCGATCCGCATCGCCGGCGGCGAATCGCCGATGCGATAGGTTGCGATCGCCGCCGTCGTCATCGCGCCGGAAAACGGAACCGACTCGGCATCGAACACCAGCAGGGACAGACCGCCCAGACCGCCGGTCAGCAAATCGCGCACGATGCGGCCGTATCCCAGGTCGAGCCATTCCGACGACGTTACGAAACAGCCAACGTCGCCAGCCGCAGCGTGCTTCGCGAAGGTCGCAAGGTAGAAGAGCGCGTGCAGACCGGCGAGCCCGGAAATCCGGCAACCCGCCTGGCGCGCGAGCGCCGCCGCGTAGGCTTTGGTTTCGGGACGGAGGTCGTGATGGCGGACGTAGGGCGGATTTCCGACGAACGCCGTTCGCAGCGGCACGCGTGGGATTCGCACGCGCAGGTAGTCGCCTTGCACGACCCGCGCGCCGGTCGCGTTCAACGCCGCCAAACCCGCGCGCACGAGCAGGGTCGCCAGCGGATCGACGTCGATCGCGATAACGGCAAGGCTGGGCTTGCGCCGCAGGGCCGCGAGTGCAAACCGGCCGCTGCCGCAACCCGGATCGACAAGCCGTTGCGGCGCGCACGCGAGCGTCCACGAAAGCATCGTTTCGACGATCGCCGCGCCCGTATAAAAAGCGCCTGACGCGCGCCGCTCGGCAGCCGGCCGCAGGCCGAGAAGCCGTTCGCCCAAGGGATCTTCGCCTGCGGCGACCGCCCGGCGGGTTCGCGCGGCCGCGCCGGGCGGCGTGGGTATCGCTCGCGCGGCGAGCCGGCGTTCGGCGGCGCTCAGCGGTCCGCCGGCATCGGCCGCGCCGCAGGCCAGCGCCAGACCCACGAGCGACTCGATCTCCGGCGTCAACAACGAGCTTACATATCCAAGCCGCCGTTGACCGCGTAAACGGCGCCCGTAATATAGCTCGCTTCGTCTTCCAGCAAAAAGCGCACCACACGCGCAACTTCGTCGGGTTTCCCCAGCCGGCGCTGCGGAATTTTTTCAATCACGCGATCGAGCGCGGCTTGCGGGATCGCCTCGACCATCTCGGTTGCGATGAAGCCGGGGGCAACGCTGTTGACGGTAATTCCACGCTGCGCCATCTCGAGCGCGAGGCTCTTGGTAAAGCCGAACAAACCGGCTTTCGAGGCCGCATAGTTCGCCTGTCCGACGTTCCCGGTTTCGCCGATCACCGAGCTAATCATGACGATCCGGCCCGAACCGCGCTCGATCATGTGTTCCAGCACGGCCTTGGTCATCTGAAACGCACCCGACAAGTTCACGTTGAGCACTTGGCGCCAGTCGTCGACGGTCATCTTGCGCACGGTCTTGTCGATCGTAATTCCGGCATTGTTGATCAAGTAGTCAACGCGTCCGAACTCATCCATGACTTCTTTGAATACGCGATTGCAGTCGTCCGCGTCGTCAACGCGGCCCTGATGGATGGAAACCTTGGATCCCTCCCCCTCCATCTGCTCCTTGAAGCGCTGCGCGCTTTCTTGGCCGCGGCTGTACCCGGCCGCGACCGCCGCGCCGTGCTTGGTGAGCATCCGCGTGATCGCAGCGCCGATGCCGCGCGTCCCGCCGGTAACCAACGCAACCCGACCTTCAAACACGTCAAGCCTCCTCTCTTACGAGCGCCCTTGCATTCGCCGCCGCAGAACCGTTCCCGTCCGTTTGCCTCATAAGGAAGGGCTTGCTCGCAGTCAGTGCATACCTTATGGGTGGGAGGGGACTTTTATCCCTATCCCCTAGGACCATTAGAACCATCGTCGAGGAGAACCCCAGGACATGTCCGGTTCGCTCACCTCAATCGCCGACGACGGTTCGCCGGCGCTCGGCGGACCACGAGGCGCCTCCGATCGGGGCGAAGCGACGCTCGGCTACATCACGAAAATCGGCCGTTCCGGCATCACCGTCACCGGCCAGATGGATCGAATGAACGCGGCCGCCGTCGTCATCGGCTCGCTGGTCAAGATTCAGGCCGTCCACGAGGTGATCGGGATCGTGGATTCGATGCAGCTCGACGGGCCGCCGCCGCAACGCGTGCTCACCGTGGACTTACTGGGCGAGATCGTCGGCTCGCCGGAAGGTCCCGCCTTTCATCGCGGCGTTTCGCATCCGCCCGCGTTGGGCGCCGCGGTGGCGGTTGCAAGCGACGCCGATTTGATGACCGTATACACGCGGCCCTCCCTCCCGAGCATCCGGATCGGTTCGTTGAGCAGCAACGACGCGCAGCCGGCGTTCGTCGTCGTCGACGAGTTGCTGGCCAAGCATTTCGCGGTGGTCGGCTCGACCGGTTCGGGCAAGTCCTGCGCGGTAACGTTGATCCTCTCCGAGATCCTTGCCAACCAGCCCAACGCGCACATCATTCTCCTCGACCCACACAACGAGTACGCGGCGGCTTTCGGCGACCGCGCCGAACTCGTGAGCGTCGAACGCAGCCGGCTTCCGTTTTGGCTCCTCGACCTCGAAGAGGCGGTCCGCATCCTGGTCCGCGGAGGCACCGAACAGGAACAAGAAGCGCAAGGAATTATTCTCAAGGACGCGCTGCGCGAGGCGCGCATCAACTACTCCGACTCGGGCGACGCGGCCGCATGGATCACCGTCAACACGCCGGTGCCGTTTTTGATCAACGATTTGCGCCGGAACTTGGCCGACGCGATGGGCCGGCTCAACAAGGGCGATACCGCCAGCCCGTACCGCCGACTGGAATCCCGGCTCGAATCGCTGGTCAGGGACGCACGCTTCTCGTTCATGTTTGGCGACGGTTTCGAAGCCGAAGACGAACTCTCGGAAATCGTCGGACGTCTGCTGCGCATCCCCGTCGCCGGCAAGCCGATCACGATCCTGGATCTTTCCGGAGTTCCGGCCGAAATCTCCGACGTCGTCGTATCGGTAACCTCGCGCCTGCTCTTCGACTTCACCCTCTGGTCGGATCCCAAAGAGCGCCCGCCGATTCTCCTCGCCTGCGAGGAAGCTCACCGCTACCTGCCAGCGCAGGAAGGGATCGGCTTCGCGGCCTGCACGCGCACGATCAGCCGTATCGCGCGCGAAGGCCGCAAATATGGTCTCGCGCTCGCGCTGATCTCGCAGCGTCCGTCGGATCTTTCGCTTCAGGCGCTCTCGCAGTGCGGTACGGTCTTTGCGCTGCGGCTCGGCAGCGAGGTCGACCAACGCTTCGTCGGCGAAGCGCTCCCGGACACGGGGCGAACGATGCTCGGCGCGCTCTCGAGTTTACCGCCGCAGCAAGCGGTCGTTTTCGGCGAGGCCGTTTCGCTGCCGATGCGCGTTCGTCTCGATACGATTCCATCAGAGCGCCGTCCCCGCAGCCACAGCGCGAACTTCTCCAAAGCCTGGCAAGTCGATTCCGTCGGCACAGACTTCCGCGAAGACGGCATCCGCCGCTGGCGGCAGCACACCACGACCTAACGCGATCGCGAGTTCTCGCTTCCGCCCAAGGTGGAGTACTTCCAGAGCCGAACAGCACAATTTGCTGCTGGAGGGCTGCATTTGAAAAGTCCACGCTTTCCCGTTCGAGCTACCCGACTTGCCGCGGCGAGCGCTGCCGCAGCCGTGACGGTGCTCGCGGGTTGCAGCGGTGCGGGGCAGCCGGTAAATCCGGCAAACTCCGCCGCGTCCTCATTGCCTCCACGCCAGAACTACGAGCGATCCTGGATGGCGCGCGGCGCCGCCAAACAACCGAGTTTGCTCTACGTCGCGAACCAAGGATCGAGCGACGTCACCGTCTACACCTATTCCGACGGCGGCGGCTTGATTCTGGTTGGAACCCTTACCGGGTTTTCCAGGCTCGGCGGAATGTGCACCGACAAGAACGGCGACGTCTGGATACCCGATGCCTACACGCGAAGAGTTTACCGATACGCGCACGGCGCAACCAAGCCGGCCGGAATCATACGCGAAGTCGGCTCGTCGGAGCCTTACGACTGTTCCGTCGATCCCAATACCGGCAATGTGGCCGTGGCCAACCACGGTGAGTTCGGAAACGTTCGGATTTACCCGAAGGGTCAGCGCACCGGAACGAAGCACGAAATCCGCCGCCACGTCGAACCCGATTACGTGGCGTATGACGATAAGGGCAATATCTTCGTCGACTGCGAAATTGCTTACACAAACCGAGTATCGCTCTACGAGTTCCCGAATGGCGGCGACCGGTTCGTTCATCTCGCGCTCAACGGCAACCCGCTAAACGAGCCGGGCGCGCTGCAATGGATCAAACCTACGCTTTTGGTCGGGGATCAAGCGATCGACGGTCAAACCTCGCTTGCCCACAAAGTTTTCATTTCGGGTTCGACTGCGACGATCGTCGGCCAGATAACGTTTCCCGAAACGCAACACGCGTCGGCATTCTGGCGACGGGGCGATAAAATCGTCGTTCCCGATGCGGCAGCCGACGCCGTCGAAATCTACACGTTCCCCGGCGGGGCTCTCTTTGCAACGCTTACTACGCAGGTCTCGCGCCCGTCCGGTGCCGTCATCAGCCAGGCCGGCCAAGACCGATGAGAATCGCGGCACTTTCGGCGGCCGCGTTAGTGCTAGCCGCCTGCACTACGGGTTCGCGGCAGACCGGTTCGGACGTCGGACTCGCACCCCCGGTCTCGCATTCCGATTCGGTTCGATCGGCAGCGACGGGATCGTGGATGACCCGCGGCGCCGCCAAACAAACGAGCCTGCTCTACGTCTCGAACCTGGGATCGAGCCAGGTCACCGTTTACACCTATCTCAACGGGGCCGGACTGCTTCTGGTGGGGACGCTCAAGAAGTTTTCCTATCCGACCGGCATGTGCACCGACAAGGCCGGGGACGTTTGGATTCCGGATGCCGGGACCGGAAACGTCTACGAATACGCCCACGGAGGCAGCACGCCGATCGACACCATCGAGCAAACCGGGAATTCCCGCCCGTACGACTGCTCGGTGGATCCGAACACCGGCGAATTGGCCGTCGGCAATCAAACGGGCGGTCAGTATCCCAACGGAAACGTGAAAGTCTATCCAAAAGGATCGCACGCCGGCATCAAGTACGACGCTCCGCACCGTGCCCAAGTAAATTTCGTCGCCTATGACGACAACGGCAACCTTTTTGCCGACGGTACCGACGTGACGGACGGACCCGGGCTGTACGAACTTCGCAAGGGGCATCACGCATTCACGACGCTGTCCGTTACCGGGGGACAGCTGCGGTCTCCAGGCGCGATTCAATGGCTCAATCCGACGCTGCTCGTCGGAGACGTGAGCGACCAGGGCGCACCCCAAGCGTACAAAATGTTCGTGTACGGAACGGTAGCTAACGTCCTGGCAACGTTAACGTTCGCGGATACGCAGGACACGTACGGTTTCTGGCGGCGGGGGGAGCGCGTCATCGTGCCGGATCACTTGGGGAGTGCCGTGCGGATCTATTCGCTCCCAAAGGGATCGCTGCTGGCAACGCTGACCACCCGCGTCTCGCTCCCATTCGGCACGGTCGTCAGCCAATCGGCTCCCGCTCGGTAGTTCTTACGATCCTTTGGCCAGGAAGTAGAACATGCCGAGGGTCGCCGCGCTCATTAAGACAACGGTCGCCCAGCCCCAGCCGCGAGCGATCCGCGAACTCTTCCAACGCCCCATGAGCCCCGAGTTGGACGCAAGCCAAACGATGACGGCAATTAATGGGACGGCCACGACGCCGTTGAGCACCGCCGACCAAAAGAGCGCCTTGATCGCGTCGATTCGTAACAGGTTCATCGCGATCCCGACGACGATACCGGCGACGATGACGCCGTAAAACCTCGGCGCCCGCGCCGGCGGTTCGTTCAAACCTTCGCGAAACTTGAACGTTTGGGCGGCGACGTACGCCGAAGATCCGGCCAGCACCGGCACGGCGAGAATTCCGGTGCCGACCATCCCGAGCGTAAACAGCAGCTCGGCAAACCGCCCGGCCAGCGGCCGCAGCGCCTCCGCGGCCTGCTGCGCGGTCGCGATGTTGTGTTTCCCGTGCGCACCCAGCGTGGCTGCGGTCGTCACGATGATGAAAAATGCGACCAGATTCGAAAAGATCATGCCGGTGTTGACGTCGGTGTGCATGCTCTTGACGGCCTCTTCGTCGGTCCCGCGGCGTTCCGACACCGTCGCGTTGCCGGCCTCTTTCTCTTCTTCGACGATGAGCGATGCTTGCCAAAAGAAGAGATACGGCGTAATCGTCGTGCCTAATACGCCGACCATCGTCGAGAGCCAAGTAGAGTCAAAGTGCAGCCTGGGCGTTACGAACTGCTCCAATACGTGCGGCCACGGCGGATGCACGACAAAGGCCGTGATGACGTAGGCAAAGAGCGAGAGCGTCAGCCATTTGAAGATCCGCGCGATCATCTTGTAGGAGAGCCACGCCTGGGCGGCGATCAACCCAATGCCGAAGAAAAATACCCACGCATCGACGGGGATGGGTACCACCAGATGCGCCGCGTCGGCCATTCCGCCGAGGTCCGCCCCGACGTTGAACGTGTTGGCAACGATCACGAGCGACGCCAGCCCGTAGGCCAGCGGCTTCGGCAAACGCCGGCGCATGGTCGCGGCCAAGCCCTCACCGGTGACCATGGAGATGCGCGCGCTCATGCCCTGGATGACGGCCATCATCGGCGTCGAGACGAGCGTGAGCCAGAGCAGCGAAAAACCGGTCGACGCCCCGGCGACAGAATAGGTGGAAATACCCGAGGGATCGTCGTCAGCAGCGCCGGTGATCAGACCGGGACCGAGAGAGCGAAAGAATTTCATCGCGACGCCGGCGGCGCGGTTGGCGAAAGGCGGGGTACTAATACGAAAACTCACACGTCATCGGAACTCGACTGCTCATTCCCAGGAACCGGCGCTTCTAACCCCCCGTTTGGTGGAGGCTCCCACGCGCCGCCGAGACGCAGGGGCGATTAGAGAAACGGCTCGCCGGGAAAGCTTCCCCTAGAGCACACCCCATCTCGGAGGGAACGATGAAACCAGCGCCATTGTCTTTAGTTATCGCCCTAGGATTGACGGGCAGCGCCATGGGCGCGCCCAACACGATGAATCACGTCGACAACGCGATGTCCGCGCATTCGATGACCATCAATCTCGGCGCCCAGAACGGCTCAAAGCAGGACGGACAGGCCTTCCTAAACGATACGCCCGACGGCCTAAAGGTCAAAGTACAACTCAAAAACGAGCCGAGCGGAGCTTCCGAGCCGGCTCACATTCACGAAGGGACCTGCGCCAAACTCAATCCGGCGCCGTGGAAACCGCTTTCGAACGTCGTGGGTGGCGTTTCAACGACCACGATCAAAGGCCTCACGCTGGCCGAAGTCAAGAAAGCAAAATACGCGATCAACGTTCATCAGAGCGCCGCGAACCTCGGGCACTACGTCTCGTGCGGTGACCTCTAATAGGCAGACGGTAAGGCGCCTCTTCGCGCGGAACCGACACCGTCGCGTCCGCCGCCGCTCTTTTGTGGCGGCGGATGGCGCGTTTTACATCAGCATGGATTCGGGCTCGGATTGTTCGCGATCTCGACGCTGGTGATCTGCGCCGGCGGATCGATTTGGAGCCCGCTGGAAAGCGCGTAGAACGTCTGATCGGAGCACTGCGTCGTGTTGAGCGTGGGCGAGATGTACTGCGGATCGACCGGTCCGCCGGCGCCCATCGAGTCAACGAAGATCAACTGGCCCTGGACGTCCGCCTGCGTCGTAAACGCGTTGTAGGTCCAGTTGGCCGCCAAGGGTGAGGGACTGGGCGCCGGCGAGCGCAGGATGCTGCTGAAAATCGACCGCGAAAAGATGATCGAGAACTCCGTCCCCGATCCGTTGCTGTTGGCGTTGTATTGCAGCTGCTGCGGCGTCGTGATGAGGGGGACGAAGGCCGGCCAGGCGTGTGGTTGCGAAGGGTTCTTGACGAACTGAATGGCCTTGGCAAAGGTTGCCCCGCCGATCCCGCCGACCTCGATGGCACCGTTATAGCCGTCCCAGTTGTTCTGGATTGGAAGCGTTGAGGGCGTCACCCCGTCGCCGCTCGTATTGAAGATAATCCAGTACTGGTACGACGAAAAATTGAATGGCGCCGCAACGTCAAACAGGACGGCCATTTGTCCGGGAAGCGCGCCGCCCGCCCCGACCCCCGGCGGATTCGGCGTCACCTGCCGCCCGCAAGCCGCCACGACCACGGCCAAAACTGCCAAGAGACCGAACGTCAATCGCCGCATGGGTCCCCTTGTAGCACGAATTGCCGAGAGAATCGCAAGTTACACGGGCTCGCTGGGCGCCGGCTGGAGCGCCCACTCGAGCGCGTAATCCGCGATTGCCTCCCAACCCTCGACGGCCCCGGTAAAGTGCGGCCGCCCCGCAAACTCCCGGAACCCGGTGACCGCGGGCGACTTCGCGATCAGCCGGAAGTTGTGTTCGGTGTAGTCGGCGGTTACGAGGTGATCCGCTCCGCCGGCGATCAACAGGATCGGAGGGCGATCGGCGTCGGTTTTCACCCTAGCCGGTGAATTCAAAGCAAAGTTTTCAAAAGCGCCTTCGAAAAGCACGCGGTTGGCGCACGGGATAGCATACCGATCGTAGAGTTCGCGCGAAACGTCCGGCGCGATCGTATTCGTAAAGGCGTAGTGGAACTGCTCGGGGGTCAACATCGTAGCCTTTCCCAGATTCAACGGATTGCCCAAAACGGGAGCCGACGCTTTGAGCGTCGAGAACGGCAGTTCCAGAACGCCGGCCGGCGCGGTCGGATCCACGCCGACGACGGCGCGGCCGAGTCCTCGATACGCTAGCAGCTGCGCGAACAAACCGCCAAACGAGTGTCCCATGATGATCGGCGGCTCCCCCAGCGCGCGAATCGCGCCGTCGAGATAGTCGAGCACCGAACCGATGCTGAGCTTGGTGAGCGGTTCTGGATCTTGCCGCAACGATTCGACGCTTCCCTCGAGACCCGGCCATGCCAGGGCGACGACGTTGAAGCCCAACGCGCCGTACCGTTGCACCCAGCCGTCCCAACTCGAACGCGTGAGAAACAAACCATGAATGAGGACGATCGTCCCGCGAGTCCTTTCGAGCGATTGGGTCATATGCTTCGCCTTTCGCTACTGCGCTGGTGATACGTGTTTCGAGGACGATCTTACTGCGAACACGGCGTACGATACCTGCCAGCATCTCGTGGGCCCCGGGAGCGAAGAGCCACGCTGTAGCGTTCTCACATGAATGCAAAAATGCGAACGCCCACCGAACCCGCCCTGCCGCGACTAGTCGAGCCCTCTGCGATCGCTCCATCGGAATATTAGAAGCGTTGCCGTCCCTCGACTGCGCGCGCTGCGCACGCTCCGCTCGGGATGACAAGGTCGGGTGCACGCTCCGCTCGGGATGACAAGTTTGGCTGCGCGTCCGTTTCGTTTGGCGCCGACGCAGAGGGTGCAATCATTGCGAGGATCGGCGGGTTGCGAGCGGCTTGGTTCGGGGGGCTCTGGACTCGGCGCGGAGGCATGGATGCCGGGAGCGACGAGCCAGGCAGTAGCGTTTTTGCACGGATGCAAAAACGCGAACGTCCCCCGGGACAAGGTGCTCGTGACCCGCCGATCCCGGCGCAGCCGCTCCATCGAAGTATCGGTCGCCTGGCTGTCCCTCGACTGCGCGTGCTTTGCACGCTCCGCTCGGGATGACAAGATCGATGACGCTCCGCTCGGGATGACAAGCGTCGATGACGCTCCGCTCGGGATGACAAGATCGATGACGCTCCGCTCGGTCCCTCGACTGCGCGTGCTGCGCACGCTCCGCTCGGGATGACAACGGCGTTGCCGTCGCTCGCGTGAGGGCGAGACTAGCCGAAGCGGCCGGTTATGTAGTCTTCGGTTCGGCGGTCGGAAGGTTTGGTGAAGATTTTGGTCGTTTCGTCCATCTCGACTAAGCGGCCCACGCCGTGTTCGTCGGCCAGCATGAAGGCGGAGTAGTCGGAAACGCGAGCGGCTTGCTGCATGTTGTGCGTTACGACGACGATCGCATACTCGTCGGCTAAGGCGGTCATCAGTTCTTCGATGCTCAGCGTCGAAATCGGATCGAGCGACGAGGTAGGCTCGTCCATCAGCAACACTTCCGGCTCGACGGCCAGCGCGCGCGCAATGCAGAGGCGTTGTTGCTGACCTCCGGACAATGCGGTTGCCGGTTTGTGCAGTTTGTCCTTGACTTCTTCCCACAGTACCGCGCCGCGCAGCGCCTTCTCGGCGACCTGCAGCTTCTCGGCGGGCGGCACGCCGCTCAAGCCGGCCGTTACGTTGCCCAAGATCGACAGCGTCGGAAACGGGTTCGGCCGTTGAAAAACCATCCCCACCCGGCGGCGCAGTTCGATGACGCTCATGCCCGAGGAGTACACGTTCTCGTCGTGCAGCAAGACCTCTCCGCGCGCGTACGCCCCCGGCAAGATCTCGTGAATCCGATTTAGGCAGCGAAGGATCGTCGTCTTGCCGCATCCCGACGGGCCCATCAACGCGGTGACCGAGTTGGCGGCAAACGGCATGGTCACGTCGGCTACCGCACGGCGGGGACCGTAATACGCCGTCAGGTGCTCCACCCGCAGCGGTGCGCCGCTGTCGCTCACCGCCCGCTCCGCGGGGTCAGCACCACGCGTGCCAGCACGTTGAGCACCAGCACCGCCAGAATCAACAGCAGCGCTCCCGCCCAGGCCTGTTGATGCCAACTCTGATACGGTGAAATCGCGTAGGTAAACACCTGCAACGGCAACTGAGCCATCGGCTGAGCCGGATTTAACTCCCAGAACTGGCTGCCGAACGCCGTAAAGAGTAAAGGCGCCGTCTCGCCGGTCACGCGGGCGATCGCAAGCAACAGGCCGGTGATGATCGCCGGCCGGGCTGCGGGCACGACGATCTTCATCGTCGACGCGAACTCCGAGAGTCCCAGCGCGAGCGCCCCTTCGCGGATCGCGCGGGGTACGCTGCGTACGGCGGCTTCCGACGTGCGCAGAATCAGGGGCAGCATCAGCAGCGCGAACGCAAACGACGCCGAGATCGCCGAAAAGTGCCGGAACGGCGCCACCAGGAGCGTGTAGGCAAACAGTCCGATCGCGATACTCGGAATGCCGGAGAGCACGTCGGAAAGAAAGCGCACGGCCTCCGGGAACCAGCCGCGTCCGAACAGCGCCAGGAAGAGACCGGAGAGCAGTCCGATCGGCGTCGCGATCAGGGTCGCTAACCCGACCGTGATCAGCGTTCCGACGATCCCGTTGGCCACGCCGCCGCCCAGCTCGCCAACCGGAACCGGCAGCTGCGTGAGAAACGCGAAATTGACCGAGCGAACGCCCGCGACCGCGACGTAGCCGAGAATCACCAGCAGCGAAATCGCGCCAATCGACGCGCACACGGCCGTCACCGCGGTGCCGGCCGCGCTGACGGCGTGCCGAATGCCGACGCTCGTGCGCAACGGTTCGATCGGGGCCGTTGGCGCGCTCACGATTTCTCCCGCAGGACGGCCCACAACATGAGCCGAGCGAGCGCGTTCACGATAAAACTGACGATAAAGAGCAGCAGGCCGAGTTCGACGAGGGCGCTGACGTACACGGCACCGTTAGCTTCGGTGAACTCGTTGGCGATCACGCTGGCTAACGTGTACGAGGGAGCGAAGAGCGATGCCGCAATCTGCGGCCGGTTACCGATCACCATCGTCGTTGCAATCGTTTCGCCCAGCGCCCGCCCGAGCGCCAGCACGATTGCGCCGAAGATCCCCACCCGCGAAGCCGGCAGCACGATCCGCGCGACCGTTTCCCACTTCGTCGCACCCAGCGACATCGAGGCCTCGCGCAGGTCCGAACCGATCGCGACGATCACCTCGCGGCTGATTGCGGTCACCGTCGGAAGGATCATCAAGGCAAGCACCAGGCCCGCCGTCAGCATCCCGACGCCGCTGATCGGCCCTTGAAAGATCGGCAGAAAGCCGAGCGTGTGCTGCAAGAACGGCCCCAGCACGTTGCGCACGAACGGCGCCAGCACGAACAATCCCCACAGACCGAAGACGACGCTCGGAACCGCGGCCAGCAGCTCGATCACGAACCCCAACGGGCGCGCGAGCCAGCTTGGCGCGAACTCCGCAAGGTACGCCGCCGCTAGGATCCCCACGACACCGGCCAGCACGATCGCGATCAGCGAACTCACGAGCGTGCCGTAAATCAGCGGAAGCGCGCCGAACTGCTGGGTCACGGGATTCCACTGCGACGTCCACAGAAACTTCAAACCGAAGGCGTGAATCGATACCCACGAGCCGCGCACCAGCTCGACAAAAAGCATCGCGACCAGTAGGACGAAGAGTCCCACGGCCGCGCGCACGACGAAAAGGAAGATTCGATCGGCCGTCGCTACCGCGGCGTAATTTCGCTGTTTCGTCACCGATGTCCCGATTAGCAGCAGGGAACGCCTCAATACCCGACCGAGGCGCTCCCTACCTTCGTAAGCGTGTTGTCGTTACGGACCTAGACGTGCATCGTCGCGAGGGTCTTTTTCGCCGCGCTCTGCACGTTGTCGGGCAGCGGTACATAGTCGAGCGTCGCGGCCAATTTTTGCGCATCGTCGCCGGTTACCCAGGTGAGGATCTGCTGCAGCACCTTGCCTTTGACTTTGTCTTGCGGATTCTGGTAGACGACGGCCCAGCTGTAGCCGGCGATCGGGTAGCACGCCGCGCACTTTGCATTGACGATCGAGAAATTCGCCGGGGAAACTTCCGGCTTGGACGCGGCCGCCGCGCGCACGCCGTCCGGCCCGTCGGCGACGAACTTCCCGGCCGCGTTTTGCAGCACCGCCTGCGACATCTTGTTCTGACGGGCATAGGCCAGTTCTACGTAGCCGATCGCGCCGGGATTGTTATTGACCTGCCCCGCTACCCCTTCGTTACCCTTACCGCCGATGGCACTGGGCGCCGGCCAGGCCACGCTCTTCCCCGTTCCGGCTTTGGACTTCCATTCTCCCGAAACGCTGCTGAGGTAGTCGGTGAAGATATACGTCGTTCCCGAGCCGTCCGAACGATGCACCACCACGATCGGCGTGTTCGGGAGCTTCTTACCGGGATTGAGTTTGGCGATACGCGCGTCGTTCCAACTGGCAGTCTTGCCAAGGAAAATGTCGGTCAGCACGGCGGGACTCAACCGCAAGCCGCTCGGCACGCCGGGAATGTTATACACGATCGAGACGCCGCCGAGCGCGACCGGGACTTGCAGCACGGGACCGCCGCTGGCCTGCGCCGCTTTCACCTCGTCAGCGTTCATCGGGACGTCGGTCGCTCCGAAATCCACCGTGCGCTGGGTGAACTGCGCGATGCCGCCACCGCTGCCGATCGACTGGTAGTTCACCTGCACGCCGCCGTGGCTCTTTCCGTACTCGTAAAAGGCCTTGGAAAAGAACGGGTAGTCGAAGGTCGAGCCCGCGCCCGTCAACTGCGGCGCGGCCATCGCCGGGATGGCCGTCGCCAAAAGCGCCGCCGCCGTCAGCACTAAGCCTTTGCGCATGAATGCTCCTCCGCACGTAGGTGCGACAAGTAGTCGGTGAAAATCACTTCCCATTCTTACGGGCCAAGGCTAAGAACAGATTAAGGATGCATAGGGGACCCCTTAAGGCCCGTCCTCGGGCCGGCGCTGCCGCCGGCAGCAGAGGCCCCGGCCCCCGCGGCCGCCGAAAAGCGCGTGCTCAATGCCCGACCCCAAAGTGAAAACGCCGCTGCCGGAACTCCGGCACACGGCCGCCCACGTGCTCGCGTATGCCGTGATGGACCTATTCCCGGACGCCAAGCCGACGATCGGCCCGGCCATCGAAAACGGTTTCTACTACGATTTCGACCGCTCCGAGCCGTTTACGCCGGAGGACCTGGCGGCCTTGGAAGCCCGGATGGCCGAAATCATCGGCGCCGACTACCCGATGACCGGGGTCGAGGTTCCCCGCGAACGTGCGCTCAGCGAGTTCAGGGATAACCCCTATAAGGTAGAGATGGCCCGCGAAATTCCGGAGGGGGAGCCCATCACGCTCTACACGATAGGCGAGTTCACCGACCTATGCCGCGGCGGCCACGCGCCCTCGACGGGCGAGATCGGCGCGCTCAAACTCACGAGCGTGGCGGGGGCGTATTGGCGGGGCGACGAGACCAAGCCGATGCTGCAGCGGATCTATGGCACCGCGTGGTACGACCGCACCGAGCTGGACGCGTATCTCGCGCAGCTCGAGGAAGCCCGCAAGCGCGATCACCGCAAACTCGGCACCGACCTCGGACTCTTCTCGATCGAGGAAGACGCCGGCGGGGGGTTGGTCTTCTGGCATCCTGCGGGCGCCGTCTTGCGCGGGCTCGTCGAAGACTTCATCCGGGAAGGCCTGCGCGAACGCGGCTATCTCCCGGTGGTGACGCCGCACGTCGTGAGCGAACGGCTCTTTGAAATCTCCGGACATTTGGAGAATTTCGGTCCGAACATGTTCGGGCCGCTCGAGGTCGAGGAGCAACGCTTCCGCCTCAAGCCGATGAACTGCCCGGGACACATTCTGATTTACAAGAACGGCCTGCACAGCTATCGCGAGCTGCCCCTGCGGTTCAGCGAGTTCGGCACGGTTTATCGCTACGAACGCTCCGGCGTCATGCACGGACTGACGCGCGTGCGCGGTTTCACGCAAGATGACGCCCATCTGTTCTGCATGCCCGATCAGCTGCAAGACGAGTTCGAACGAACGCTCGACGAAGCGATTCGCCTTATGAAGGCGTTCGGTTTCGGCGAGTTTGAATACGTCTTGTCATCGCGCGAGGCCGCCGCGCGCACCGCGACCGACGATCTCGCCGAAAGTGCGATCCGCAAGGCGCTGGAACGCTACGATCTTCCGTACGGCGTCGACGAAGGCGGCGGCGCTTTCTACGGTCCGAAGCTCGACATCAACGTTCGCGACGCGATCGGGCGCAAGTGGCAGCTCGGCACCGTGCAGGTGGACTTCGTTTTGCCGGAGCGCTTCGACTTGAAGTATCGCGGCCCCGACGGACGCGACCACCGCCCGGTCATGATTCATCGGGCGCTGGCCGGATCACTCGAACGCTTCGTCGGCATTCTGATCGAACATTTCGGCGGGGCCTTTCCCGTTTGGCTGGCACCCGTGCAGGCGGTCGTCGTTCCGGTTTCGGAGCATCAGGTCGACTACGCGCGCCAGGTTGCGGCACGCCTCTTCGCCGATGGCCGGCGCGTGGACGTCGATGAAAGCAATGAGAAACTCGGCTACAAGATCCGGCATTGGAAGACCCAGAAAATTCCCTACATCCTCGTCGTCGGAAAACAAGAAGCGGCCGACGGGACGGTGAACGTGAACGAACGTGGCGTCGACGAGAAGCGCACGCTCTCAAGCGCCGCCTTCCTCGACGAACTGCGCGCTCGCATCGAGGCGAAGGATTAGCTCGTGAAGTTTGACATTCGCGTCGCGTTTGCGGCGCTGGCCCTCGCGCTCGGATCGTGCCAGGGACTCGATAGCGGCGGTATGGGCGGTGGCGGAATGATGGGGCCGCCGGTCTCGCAGCCCGGTCCGATGGGCACCGGCGGCGACATGCAGGGTCCGACGATCGGCGCCAACGGTCAAGCCGAGCTAACGCAGCCCGGCGCGACGCTCGCACCCAACCAAACGCAATTTGCCGTCGCCGACGGTCCGAGCGGCGTCAAGTGCCCGGTCGTCACATTGTTCGGGTGCACGGTCAGCTTCAACATCCCGACGCCCGCGCCGGCCGCTTCGGGCGCGACGCCGACGCCGAAGCCCACACCCACGCCAACGCCGACGCCATCGCCGAGCGCATCCGACGACAGCGACGACAACAGCGACTCCGGCGACACGAACGCTTCACCAACACCCCCGGGCACGATTACCCTGCAGATGGAGCCGCTGCCCAAAGACGTTCCGGCCATGACCAACCCGGATCCGCGCGCGTTGCGCGTCACCCCACTAGTTGCCATCCGGCTTCAAAGCGACACCGACTTTTCGCTCAACGGCACGGCTGCCGTAAACTATACGATACCGCGGCAGCAAGTCTCGGGCCGCTCGTTTGCCATCCAGCTCTACAACGAAGCGGCGCTGCGCGGCAAACGCACCGATCAGTTTCTCGCCACGTATACGAAGTCGACGGTCGGCGACACGACGATCCAGTTCAACTTCACGACCCCGCGCGTTACCGTGAAACGCGGCCAAATCTGGCTGCTCGCGCTCTACGGGATGCAGTTCCCGCCGGGAACGACGCCAACGCCGTCGCCGAGCCCGGGCGGGTCGGCAACTCCGTCGCCGAGCCCGTCGCCCGCGCCCAGTTCGTCGTAACCGCGCGGCGGTGAGCCTCTTCTCGGGGGCCTGGAGCGAACTCGCACCGCCCGCGCGGCGCACGTTCGTGGCGAGCTTTCTGGGATGGTCGCTCGACGCATTCGATTTTTTCCTGCTCACGTTCGTGGTCGTGCGCATCGCCGCCGATTTCCAGCGAGGAATCGCCGAGGTTGCCGGCGCGATCACGCTCACGCTGCTTTGCCGCCCGGTCGGCGCACTGATCTTCGGCTTGCTCGCCGACCGTTTCGGACGGCGCACGCCGCTGATGATCGACATTGCCTGTTACTCGCTGATCGAACTGCTGACCGCGTTTTCACCGAACTTCACGGTTTTCTTGGTGCTACGCGCGCTCTACGGCGTGGCCATGGGCGGTGAGTGGGGGCTCGGCGCGGCCATGGCGATGGAAGTCGTCCCCCCGCAGCGGCGCGGGCTTTTCAGCGGGCTCTTACAAGAAGGGTACATGGTCGGGTACTTGCTGGCCGGCCTCGCCTACTACGTCGTCTTCCACTTCGCGGGCGTCTTCGGGCTCGAACGCTGGAACTGGCGCATCCTCTTCATCATCGGCACGTTGCCGGCGCTGGCCATTTTCTACATTCGTGCACACGTTGCGGAGTCGCCGCTGTGGCTGGCCGGTCAGGCGGAACGGCTGACCCCAGCGAGAGGCGCGCTGAGGGCCGCGCTAAAGCGCTATTGGCTGCTCGCGCTGTACGCGATCGCGTTCATGGCGGCGCTAAACTTCATGTCGCACGGAACGCAGGATCTCTACGCGACGTTTTTAGAGAAGCAGCACGGCTTCACGCCCGAGGTCGTATTCGGGCTTTCGGTCGTTGCCGCGTTCGGCGCGATCGCCGGCGGTCTCGTGGTCGGCGCGTTTTCTCAGCGCTTGGGGCGGCGCGCGTGCATTTTGATCTGTGCGGTCCTCGGCGCGGCCTTCATTCCGCTGTGGGCGCGCAGTCACGGGGTCGCGCTGCTCGCATTCGGCGCGTTCGCCATGCAGTTTATGGTCCAGGGAGCCTGGGGCGTGATCCCCGCGCATCTCAACGAGCTTTCGCCGCCGGGTGCGCGCGGGACGTTCCCCGGGTTCACCTATCAACTCGGCAATGCCGTCAGTGCCGGCGCGGCCCAAATCGAAGCCGCCTTCGCGTTACGCTTTCACCTGCCCGGGGGCGGCGTCGACTACGGCCGAGCGATGGGCATCGTCGCGTTGACGATGTTTTGTGCCGTCGTCATCCTCACCGGTGCCGGCTACCTCGTCGAGCCCGAACGCCGCTACCGCGCGCTGCCGCGATCGTAGTCGACGCTACGTTTTGAGCGTCGACGGCGGCGCACCCAACAACGGCAGTGACGTCCGCAGCATCACCGGAGTCCGGACCACGCCATTTTCCATGTCGCTCCACGCTTGGCCGAGGATCGTGCGCAGCGAATAGAGGCGGTGGGTCGCGTTCGGATCGGAATAAAACGTGACCGGCAGCCCGGCGTCGCGCAAAAACACGGCGGTTGACGTCGGATATTGCGTCGGGATGCTTTGGTCGAGCGAACCCGTCAAGATGTAAAACGGCGTGTGCGGTAACATTGCCGTAACGCCGTGCGAGAGCGATCCCAGCAGCGCGCCCGCGATCGACATCACCGCCGACCAGTCGTTGGGGCGCTCCGGTGCGACCGAATAGACGGAGAACCCGCCCATCGAGTACCCGACCAAGTAGCGTTTGCGCGGATCGATCGTAAAGGCGTTGGTCGCGGCATCGAGGGCGTCGTACACGTCGCTTTCCGATCCGCGAAAATCGTAGTAGCCGCGTCCGTAAGGCGCTACGACGATCGTGTTGCTGCGCTCTGCCAGTTCGTCGATGAACCCCGGCGCGATCAGCGACGACTCTGACTGCGGGTGGCCGTGCAGGAACACGACCAATGCCGCCCGCTGCCCAGGCACGTACGCCGCCGGCACGTAGACGGCGACCGGCTGCATCGTTCCGTCTTTCGACGAGCGTACCAACGTCTCGCCGAGACCGCGAATGGAAGGCAGCGGGCGATACGTCCGTTGCAACAGTTGGTTCGCCAGACTGACGTCGAGCCGAGCCGTCGCCTGGACGTACTCGTGCCACATTGGCGCCGGATAGCCGTCGGGCACCGGCAGCGCGAGCAGATCGGTATCGTCGATCAACCGCTGATAGTAGTCCATCGTCGTATCGCGACCGGTCACGCGCGCGATCGCTGCGACGTCGGAATAATACTGCGTGGCCGTCGATCGAAGGTCGCTTTCGACGTTGGGCGCGGCGGCACCGAACAATCCCAGCGTCGCCGAGGCCGCCAGGAGACGCGCGACTCGAGAGACCATAACCCTATTCAAACGTATGAACGCCATAAACGTGACCGCCCGCGCAGGCTGGAGCGCGCTGCTCGCCGCGCTTCTCACGACCAGTTGCTCCGGCGGAGGCGGTTCCTCCTCGGGCACGCCGCCGCTTGCGCGCCCAACGCCCACCTCGGCGCCCGGAATGAAAATCCAGCACGTCGTCCTCATCATCCAGGAAAACCGGTCGTTCGACAATTTTTTTGCGACGTTTCCGGGCGCCGACGGAACGACCACCGGCAAGACGCACGACGGAAAAACGATCAAGCTCGTGAAAGCCGACCTCCCCGGCAAGGATCTCAATCACATGCACTCCGGGTTCGTCGCGGAATGCGACTTCCAAGGCAGCGCGTGTAAGATGGACGGTTTCGATACGATCGGCTTCGGCGCAAGCGGTCAGAACGGACCGGCCGGAACTTATCCGTATCGCTACATCGATCCGGCTCAAATCGCGCCGTACTGGACGATGGCCAAGCAGTACGTGCTCGCCGACCACATGTTTCAGACGCAGGGCAGCGGAAGCTTCACAGGCCATCAAGATCTGATTCGGGGAAACACCGCGATCAACGACCACGAAAGCGTCATCGACTCACCGTCGCGAGGGCCGTGGGGCTGCGACGCTCCCCACAACCCCCCCAACGACACGACCCACACCTCGCTGATTACCGATAAAGGACAGTATCGTTTCAACAAGGGCCCGTTCCCGTGCTTTTCCTACGCCACGCTGCGCGATCTGCTCGACGCCAAAAGCCTTTCCTGGCGTTTCTACACGCCACCGGTCGCGGTCGGCTCCAGCGGCTATTTGTGGAATGCGTTCGACGCGATTCACGCGGTCCGCTACTCGCCCGAATGGAAAGACAACGTCATATCTCCCGAGACGCAGGTGTTGAAAGATGCGGCCGCCGGTCAACTCCCGGCGGTAACGTGGGTCATTCCCGACGCCGTCAACTCCGATCATCCCTACGCGCACGACACCGGCCCCTCGTGGGTTTCGCAAATCGTCAACACGGTCGGCGGATCGCCGCAGTGGAACACGACGGCGATCGTCGTCGTCTGGGACGATTGGGGTGGATTTTACGACCACGTGCCGCCCCCGCAGCTCGATTATCAAGGCCTCGGCTTCCGCGTGCCCATGCTGGTCATTTCGCCGTACGCCAAACGCGGATACGTCTCGCATACGCAGTACGAGTTTGCAAGCATCCTGCGATTCATCGAAGACAACTGGAATCTCGGGCGAATCGGCGGAGCCGACGAACGCGCCGCCAGCATCGCCGACTGTTTCGACTTTCAACAGAAGCCGCGTGGGTTTTCGCCTCTGCGCGTGAAGTATTCGCGCGCCTTCTTTTTACGGCAGCGCCCGTCGGGGCGGCGGCTTGACGATGAATAGCCGCACGCTCGCGTTAGCCGGAGCCTTCGTGCTCGGCGCGCTGGCGAGCGGATGCGGCGGCGGAGGCGGATCCTCGAGCGCCGCTCCGCTGCCGTCGTTGCCGCCGGCCAAGGACGGAAAATACTTCAAGCACATCGTCATCATGATTCAGGAAAACCGCACCTTCGATAACCTCTTCGCGACGTTTCCTGGAGCCGACGGTACGACCGTCGGCAAGACGCACGACGGCGGCACGCTCCCATTACTCAAGGAACCGCTGGTGCCAAATCCCGACCTGTCGCCCAGTAACGGCTACGTACTCGCGTGGCTCACGGCCTACAATCACGGCCGGATGAACGGCTTCGACTTGCTGCGCGTCGAGGGCCATCCCGGATCGTATCTCTATCGCTACGTCAACCCGGCGCAGATTCAACCCTATTGGACGCTGGCCAAGGACTACGTGCTGGCCGACCACATGTTCCAGACCGAAGGCAGCGGCAGTTTTACCGCGCATCAAGATCTCATCGCCGGCGGCACGATGGTCAACGCCACGCACGCGCTCATCGATTTTCCGAGCTTTACGCCGTGGGGCTGCGATTCGCCGCACGGTACGACGACGACGCTGATCGACGCCGCGAACCGGACCTCGGCACCGGGCCCGTTTCCGTGCCTGCAGTACCGAACGCTGCGCGATACCCTCGACGCCAAAGGTCTGACGTGGCGATACTACCAGCCCGCAGTTTCCGGCGGCGATGCGGGGGGCCGGCTGTGGAGCGCGTTCGACGCGATCGCGGCGGTGCGTCGCGGGCCGGAATGGGGTACGAACGTCGTTTGGCCCGAAACGTCGGTCTTTGAAGACATCCGACGCGATTCGCTCCCCGCGGTGAGCTGGGTCGTCCCCGACTTTCAAAACTCAGACCATCCCGGCGGCGGTTCCGACACGGGTCCGTCGTGGGTGGCGCAGGTCGTCAACGCGATCGGCAACAGCCCCGCCTGGAACGACACCGCGATCGTGATCGTCTGGGACGATTGGGGCGGCTGGTACGATCACGTCGCGCCGCCCAAACCGCTGAAGTACGGCGGTCTCGGCAGCCGGGTTCCGATGATCGTCGTCTCACCCTTTGCCAAAAAAGGCTACGTGGCGCACGCGCCGTACGAGTTCGGCAGCATCATCAAACTCGTCGAAGAAAACTGGAACCTTCCGAGTCTCGGCACAACCGACGAGCGCGCCGCCTCGTTCCTCAACGACGTTTTCGACTTCAACCAGCAACCGCGTCCGTTCCTGACCGTCGCGGCCCCGTACTCGCGCGAATTCTTCCTGCGCCAAAAACCCTCGAACAAACCCGTCGACACCGAGTAACTCCAGGCGGCGGCCTCCCTACGCGGTAAAGCCGACGATTTCGTTGTTCTCGCGGTGATTGGTCCAAAAGCGCGTGCCGTCGTGGGCCAGCCCGCGAGCCGCGAAGGGCACCCGCGCCAAATCCTCGACCTTAGGCTGCCCGCCGTTGACGCTGACGCGCGAGAGAAAGTACTCGGCCGTGTCCTCGTCGTCGGTCGTCAGCACGTAAAAGGCGCCGTCGACGAAACATTGCCCGCAAACCCCGCGCGGCAAATCGATCGTCCGGACCACCGCGCCGCGCTCGTCGATCCCCAGTAAGCGCTTGTTGTACCACTGACTGACGTAGAGGCGTACGCCATCGTAACTCAGTTGCGAACCGGTGTCGTCGGGGCAGCCGATCGCGTCTTGACTTTTGAACCCATGGCCGGGAACGAAGCGCCGAATGATCCGGCTGTCGTCATCGCCTTCGCCGCAAATCACGCGCAACTCGTCACCCACGACCGTCATCCCCCACGGCTTGCCGGGCGCCCGATCTTCTTCACTCACCGTCCACTGATGCGGATCGATCGCGTACACGCGGCTGGTTTCGATCGAGCCCATCCAGAGTTTTTCGCCGTCGAACGCAATCGATTGCGGCCGGGGCGCCGGCGACGGGAGCCGCATCGTTTCAGTAACATCCTGCATCCCCGACGCTTTTCGGACGCGTAACCCGGTTCCTGGCATCTCCGCGGCGAACCACGAAACCCATGCTGCTGCTGGGAATCGAGACGTCGTGCGACGACACCGCGACGGCGGTCGTGCGCGACGGCCGCGACGTCTTGGCGAGCGTCGCGACCAATCAAGACGCCTTTCATGCGAAGTACGGGGGCATCGTGCCCGAAATCGCCAGCCGGCAGCACGTCGCCCTCCTCTCCGCAGCCGTCGAGGACGCGCTCGGCCGCGCGGGAATCGGCTTTGCCGCACTCGACGGGATCGCGGTTACTCGCGGGCCCGGACTGATCGGCAGCCTGGTGGTCGGAGTCGCCGCTGCGAAGGCGCTCGCGTTCGCGCTCGGCAAGCCGCTCTACGGCGTCAACCATCTGCACGGTCATATTTTCGCGCCGTTTCTCGAACGCACCGAGCCCCCGCCGTATCCGTTTCTCACGCTGCTGGTCTCGGGCGGCCACTCGCAACTAGTCGCGGTCGACTCGGCAACCCGGATGCGCGTCGTCGGACGCACGCGCGACGACGCCGCCGGCGAAGCCTACGACAAAACCGCGCGGCTGCTCGGTTTGCCCTATCCCGGGGGGCCGCAACTCGACCGGCTGGCACGGGAAGGCAACCCGCGCGCCTATGCGTTTCCGCGTCACCGCGCGCCGGCCGAATCGCTCGACCTTTCGTTTTCCGGACTCAAGACGTCGGTGCGTTACTTTCTCGAATCGGACGCCGGCCGCGACGCCAAGCGCGCGGACGTCGCCGCGTCCTTTCAAGCGGCGGTGGTCGACGTGTTGACCGCGCGGGTCCGTTCGGCGTTCGAGCGCGCGCCGTATCGGGCGGTCGCACTATCCGGCGGCGTCGCCGCCAACTCCGCGCTCCAATCTGCGCTGCGCAGCTGGAGCGAACGCGCGCGCGTTCCACTCTTGATTCCCGCGCCGCAATATTGCACCGACAACGCGGCGATGATCGCGGGCGCCGCCGACTACCAGAACGAGGCCGTGAAGGTCGATCCACTAACCCTGTCGGCCGATCCGCACCTCAAGTTCGAACTCGATGCAGCGTAGGAAGCAGGCGGCGTCAAGCTCGTAGGGGCAGGGTGTTGACCTTCCGAGCCGTACTCAGGGATATGGTGCGTTTCACAATCCTCTCGCTCGCCGGCGTCGTCGCGCTGGCGCTCGGCGGCTGTTCGCAGACGCCGAAGAACGCGCAGCCTGCGGCTTCTACGACGTTCGGCAATGCCGCAAAGCTGACCGTGGGACAGGCTGCGCCCGCCTTTTCGGCGACCACGCTGGGCGGATCGAAAGTCGCACTCGCCGACTACCACGGCAAAGTGTTGGTACTGAACTTCTGGGCAACGTGGTGTCCGCCGTGCCGCGCCGAGACGCCGGATATGATTCGGGCGTCGCACACGGTTGCCGCCAAGGACGTCGCGATGCTCGGCATCGACACGACCGAAACCGCGCCGATCGTCAAATCGTTCGTGGCGCTCAAAGGCGTGCCGTACCCGATTGCGCTGGCCGGACCGGACGTCTACAACGCGTATGGCATCGCCTACATCCCGACCACCGTCGTCATCGGGCCCGACGGCGTCGTGCGCGCCCGCTGGACCGGACCCGTGACGCCCGCGCAAGTCGCGCTCTACGTTTCCAGCGCTCGCCAAGGTAAGAATGCTTTGTACCTCACTCCGGAACAACGCCGTCTCGACGGGATACTCGCCGTTTCGCAGTTTACGTTCGCCGGCAACCCCGCCGCGGTGAAGCGCGAAGTATCCCGCGCGCAAGGGCGCCTCGCCGCCGTCAACAAGTATCTCGACGTCCTCTCGGCCGCCCCGACGCCGCGCTACGATTTCGAGCGCACGCAGCGCGAACAAGGCGCCCTCGAACTCGCCACCGGACTAGCCCTGGTCAAAATCGCGACAACCGTCCCGCAGCACGTCGCCGCCGATCTGCTGGTCGCCGGCGCCTACGGCGATCTCAATCAGTTTGCCGACGCCGTGCGCGTGTACCGTCAAGCGGCCGCGCTGGCTCCTCGAAACGTTGCCTTGATCGAAGGGCTCACGCGTTCGTACTATCGGCTGCACGATTACGACGGAATGCGCCAGTCGGCGCAGACGTGGACCAAGCTCGCACCCAAGAATCCCGACGCGTGGGATCAGCTCGGTCTCGCCTACCAACGCAGCCAAGACTTCCACGCGGCGGTCGCTCCCTATCAGCGGACGCTGGCACTGATGATCGACGCGGCGCACGGCCAACCGATCGGCGCAAAAGGTGAAACCGTTGCCGACGTCGCCGACGAATCGCTCGACTTAGCCAACGTCTACGTTGCGCTCGGCGACGCGGCTAATGCGCAGCGCACCTTCGATCAGGCTCAGCGCTACGCTGCACTGATACCCGGCGGCAGCAGCCTTGCAACGATGAAGCAGCGAGTACGCGAACGGACGCTCGAGGGAATGTCGGGCGTGGCGCTCGCGCGCGGTTCGGGCATCCGGCTCGCGCTCACGCCGTGGACCGGCGCAAATTTGCCGGGCAGCATCGCATCGACCTATCGCTACCGTTTGGTCGCGGTGGCGCCGAGCGGCACGGTCGTCCATCTGGGAACGAAGGGCTTGCGCGAGGGCTGGGTGTCGTCGTTCTGTCAAGACCGCTTGTGTTCGCCGAACTCGGTCACGTTCACGATGCCCGAAGAAGGCCTGAAAACCTACGAGTTTCAGCTCGTTCCGCCGTCGGCGGGCGCCGCCCCCGGACGCGTCTGGGTCGGCACGCAATCCACTTGGGTCACGACGACGTAGGCGGCGCGGGTTGCTCGCAACTCTCGGCTCTCCCTTTTGATACCGGAAGGCCAAGCTTTATTGGCAGCACCCTCACCGAGTGGCGTTGCAGAACGACCCCCCGGCGTACCTACAACACACTAGACCATTGTTGCGAAATGTGCTGGCGGACAGGGGGCCGACATGCGGTCGCGAAACTTTGGTTTGTGCGCCGAACTGCACTTGCACACTCCTTGTTTCAAACGGGGACATCGCGCGTGAAGCGCCTTTAGGCCGCTAGGCGCACAGGTGGGCTAAATGAGACACTGGGCATTCGTGGTCGCATTTCTGGCGCTTGTGGTTTCGCTGTTTTCAAGCGCAACCGCGCAAAATAGTCGCCGGTCTCTAACGTTTACCAGCAGCTTACCTTCGTACGCACCACCGATCGCAAGTGCACTGCCTTCACGTTTCCGGCCGCCATCGGCGGTCGCTCAAGTTCCTACGCCAACCCCGACGCCGGGCTTTATACCCTGGTATTATCCCGCTTCTCCCTGGCCAGCGCCTGTTGCGTCAGCAAACGCAGCCATTGGAGGAGTCTTCGGAGCTGCTAACATTTACAACTCTGGTACGAGCCCACTCACAACAGCTCCTCCGGGTACCGGGCTGCTCAGCGTTCTCGGATGTTATTTTATCTGCTACGGCGCCCCGGGTTACGCTTCGCACCATGTTTTCGCATACGGCAACGACCTCGGAGAAACGTCTTACACAAGCCAAGGCGCTCCAGATGATTGTGACGAGCCTGGTTTTCATCATTGCCCAGCTGGCGTCCACGATCAAATCTTCAGCATTACACTGAACGATTATTCCGGTGCGCCGAATGCGGGATACTTCTTGGCACTGGATGGGAATTCGGATCTGGGCGTCTTTGGCACTATTGCCGCCGGGGGCGCCATCGTCGCTGGGGCCGGAAATGGCACCCCCGCGCCCTCACCTGCGGCAGGGGCTCTTGTGTCACACACTGCGAGCGGCAGGGGCGAGCTTCTTCTCGGAAGCTCCGGCGACTTCGTAACCTGTGGTTATGGTGTTCCGACGAGCGCTACGCTTACTTGCGACCACCCGGTTGCTGCAAACGGCCTGACCGCTTTAACCGGAGGTGTCCTGCCGAACGGCTCAGGAGGTGGATATGCAGCGGAGGTCTTCCCTGGTGGGACAGCTTCCGAGCATCCGCAGATTCTCAGCGGAAGTTGCCTCGTCGCTAGCGCCACGACCTGCACATTCCCCGGAAGCCGCTTCTTTCCGGATACGGACTATAACTGTACGATCAGCGCGCAAGGGGCTACTGCAATCAGTTCCAGCTACGTAAAGACTTCGACAACCCAAATAACGATACATGACTCGACGATAACGCTAACAACGTTTCCTACATTTGTTTAGAATGACACTGCGAACGATCCGTTCCGTTCATAGAATGGCGGGAACGATGTATGCTTACCCTCATTACGTCAAGATCAGCACGTTTGCGGTCCTATCAGGCTGCGTGCTCCTGGCCGCATGCACATCGACTTCGTTACCGATTGCAAACCCCAACGTAGCCCCCGCAGCAGCGCAGCCGTTGCGTAGCAAGACGTTCGCATACACGGGGCAGCCACAGAAGTTCCGGGTGCCGATGGGTGTAACGCACGTCACGGTCGTGGCACGAGGTGCGGGGAGCCAATCGGCGCGGGGCGGGCTCGTACAGGCGATCATTCCCGTAACTCCCGGCGAGTCGTTGACAATATTCGTCGGCGGCACCCCCGCCGAGACGCTGGGCGGCTATAACGGCGGCGGCGACGGCGCTACCGGCGGTACGCAGGACGGGCGCGGCGGCGGCGGTGCTTCGGACGTCCGCCAGGGCGGCATCGCGCTCGCCGACCGCGTGCTCGTCGCCGGTGGTGCAGGCGGCCGGGGCGGTGGGAGACACGGAGGCGCGCGCGGCGGAGGCGCCGGTCCGGGCGGCGGCCTTAAAGGGAGGAACGGAAATCGCGGCCGCACCGGCGCTGGACCGGCCGGCACGGGATACGGCGGATACGCGGGTGGCGGCGGGACGCAGACCATCGGCGGGAAGGGCGGATTCGGCGGCGGAGCAGACGCCAGCGGATTCCCCGGAGCCTCCGGCTCCCCTGGTGTCCTAGGAACAGGCGGCGCCGGGGGCGTCGGCGGCAACGTCGGTGTTCCCGCCGGTGGTGGCGGGGGCGGTGGAGGCGGAGGCGGATACTACGGCGGTGGTGGCGGCGGAGGCGGCGGCGCTCAAGGCGCGCCTTCGAGTGCCGGCGGTGGAGGCGGAGGCGGCGGCGGCTCCGGCTTTGCCGAGGCAACCGCCACGCACGTCACGCTTACCCCTGCGGGCGGCGGCACAGGGACCGGCGACGTGATCCTGCGCTGGTAGTCATTTGAGCGATCGCGAGCTGGCGAACCTACGCCGGCGTCACGGGTCGCCGCGGGACTCGAGGTACGCCACGTCGGCTAAGTCTTGAGGGCGAGCGGCGGCCTTCTTGTTGGCAATGAAGGCGGCTTTGCTGATGTAGAATACCGGAACGCTACCGTACGCGGATGCAACGCGGCTCGACCAGGCCTCCTCGAACGTTACGCCATCGATCGAAGTGATCACGTCGATTTGATTGGGCGGTCGACCAATGACGAAAAAGGTGCCCCGCGACGACAGATCCGCAACGTTCAGCTCGCGCAGCGGCGCGCCGAATGCTGCGAGTGCGCTCCAGACTCTTTTTGCGTTCTCCGGGTCGGAACCAACGAAAATATCGGCATCCTTCGTCGCCCGCGCACGACCGTGGTACGCAAATGCGTAGGCGCCGATCAATAGGTACTTAGCGTCGGCGGCGTTCAACTCGCGCAACGGATCGATCAAGTCGATATTCTGATGCATCGTCTCCCCACGGCATGCGTAACACCAGTTCCCAAATCGCCTCGGCACGCTGCGCCGGCGGCACGGCGCGATCGAGATCCCGTTGGTGCGCGGCCGCCTCGGCAGCCGATCGCGCGACGAACGCGGTCCACGTTTTTCGCCGCTCCGCCGCACGCTCTTCGACGGTACTCATCGTTAGAGCCCGATTTGGCTGAGGTTCCAGACGAAGCGTTGGGTTGACGGATCTTCCCACCAGTTCGCGATCCGCGCCTCGAGTTCGGGCAGCGCGCGCAGTCGCTGCACGTGCGCTTCGATGGCGTCGCGGTCGGGAGCATCCGACCCGATTTCAGCGTGCAGGTCGTCAATCGCGGCGTGGGCGCAGTGATCCGGCGGCAGGGCGGCGTGCAGGTCCTCGCTCGGCGGCAGCGGCCGCTCCGAGAGCAGCGGCAGCAGCGTTTCCGCCTGCGTGATCAATTCTTCTCCCGCAATCATTCCGGTTGCGTCGGCGTCCGCGACACCGTCGCGCACGTCTTCGCCGGGTTTTTCATCCATAGTGTAAGCGTACCAGCCCGTGCGGTCGAGTCCCTTCGCGGGCCTACAAAGCCGTCGGTACGACCGGCGCGACGTCCGGACGCTCGCCGCCGATTTGATCGCATCCGAGGACGGTCACCGTCCCGCCGTGCCGCAAGAACGTGCCGACGATCGTATCGAAGGCCAAACGCGGCAAGATGCAGCGCCAGCTTCCCAACGCGGCCAGCAGATTCTGCAGGGGCGCGTCCTCGATCGTCGTTCCGAGATTGTACTGATTCTCGCTCCAGTCGCGCCGCGGCGCGCCGAAGGGCTGCAGCTGTTTGCGTAACGCCGCGCTCAAATCCACGAGCGTCCGGTAACGCGAATCATGCGACTCGACATACCGGCGCATCCCACGCAGGGTGGCGAAAAATGCACGATTGGAGTCCTGCGAGCAGTTGTTGGCGGCGCCGACGAACGTCGCGCCGGTGCCGTCGCCGATCCGGTAGCGCGCGGTCATCGCCTCGAGCTGGCCTACCAGGGCGTCGAGCGCCGACGTGCGGGCGGCGCCTTGCAGGTCGAACGCCTGTGTGAACGCGTCGTGGCGGATCAGCGCGTCGCAGACGGGCCGCACGCCGGCCCAGCCGAACTGCCGATCGCCGAGGTAATGCGACCAGTCGTGCGCTCCGGCCGTCAAACCGTCGGTGTTCTGCGTGTAGACTTGGTAATACGTAATCGCAAAGCGAGGCTCGTCCGCGATGGGATCGTCCACCACTTCGGCGACGCCATAGGCAAAGTGTCCGAAGTAAATCGGCCCCGACGAAGCCGCCTCGCGTTTGGGTCCGCCGATGCCGCCGTACGTGTGCACGAGCAGGCCGGCCTCGCCGGACTTCCACGGCATCTGCGTTGCCGAAATCACCCCGCCCTTGGCACGCACCAGTTCGCGCCAGGCCTCGCGGCTCACGTAGCGATAGGCTTCAGACGCATTGCCCAGTTCGCGCTTCTGTCCGTCCGCGCGGAGCAGCGCGCGCGGCGCCAACGCTTGCACGACGAACGTGCCGGTTTCGTCGAATCCGCCGTAGACGTACCAGCCGTCGGCGTTGAGCGGCGAGCGATCGATGCCGGTCGTCGTGGAATTGGGCCGATCTTCGAGATCGGCCGCAATCGGCGGCAGGCGCACGATTTCTTCGCGTCCGCCAAATGCGCGGGTCGTGCGATCGAAGTGGACGGCGCGAAACCCGTCGTCGGTCCCCGCGGCCGGCCCGCGAAACGAAACGAGCCCGTAGTACCGGCCAGTAATCTGCACCGGCTCGCGTTCGATCAATAGGGTCGTGCCGGGCCCGTCGTTGCGGACGGTCACCGGACCGACGAGCTTCACGATCGCGTCGTCACCAGGATGCGCGCCCGCCAGCGATTCGAGCGGGTCAACCAGCCGCCAACGATTCAAGCGCACCGGCACGATCAGCCCGCCATACTCGCTCGCCGACTGCGCCTCGGCGCTGAAATTCACGTCGCGCACGACCGCGCGCAAGCGCTCGCGCACCTCCGGCCGGCTCGACCAGCACAGCCGAACGCGCGTGCCGGCCAGCGCCGCGTGCTCCGGCGGCGCGTCGGTCACGTCGAACCACGCGCCGCCGAAGCGCTCCTCGCGCTGCGGCAGCGCCAGCCGCCCGATCCACGGCGCGATCGGAAGGTACGGTGAATCGGCCGGTGGACGGCGCGCGTTCGTACCGAGCTGCGTCCACAGCGCTCCGGCGCCCGCGGCGTAGCGTTCGTAGTTGCTCGGCCGTTTCGCCATCGTCGTCTTGGCTTCAAACCGGTCGGTCAAGATGCTGTGAATGTCGTCGAGGGTTTGCCGCAGATACGTCCGTCCGTCGGGCAGGCGCGCGGCCGGATCGAGCAGACCGCCGGGAACTTGATGGGCCACCGGTCCGAGAGAGACGCTCGACAGCGTGCCCATGCGTTTGGCTCGATTCCAGTTCGAGAGCAACGCGATCGGCCAACGAGATGCGAACATCACCGGCCCGATCCGTTCGACCCGATCCTTATCGCCGACGAGGTGGTAGAGGTGTTCGAGCTGCAGGATCGGGTCGTTGCCGCTGATTACGCCGCCCAGCGAGATGACGTCAACCGGCGCGTCGAGCGCGCGCTTGAGAAATGCCGCGGCTCCGCAGGCCATCTGTCCGCCGCCGCTATAACCGATCAGGGTCACCGGAACGCCGCTTCTTTTGGCGTAGCCGTTTGCAATGAGCGCGCGATAAATCACGTCGGCGATGCCGAAGTTGTACATCGGTCCGTAGCGCGGGTCGGCTGAGACGGCGACGATCGTCACGTTGCGCAGGTTCACGAACATCCCGAGCAGCGAGCTGAGGTTTCGGCTGCGTCGCGCGTCGACCAGCTTCCAAAACCACGACAGCAGCGGATCGTCCTCGAGTGGCTTATTCAGCACGGAGTAAGCCATTACGCCGCGCACGAGCCTGACGTTGGCGGGCAGTTCGGGCAGCAGCGCGTCGAGGAACGTTTCGATGTCGGGCGTGTACTTATCGCTCGACTGTGCGATCCCGTCGAGATACACGACGTAGCGCGCGACGCTGGCCGTATCGGCCGCCGGCCGCGACGGACGCGTCGCTTCGCTCGTATCGATCTCGTCGCCGTACCAGCCGGCCCACCAGCCCAAGGTTTCGAGCGGCGCCATAAATCCGGCAACGACGATCGCAATCACTGCCAGCCACACCAGGTCGAGCGGCAGTTGCAGCACGCCGGGCAAATGCCGCTGCCAACCGAAGACGCTCTGCCGCACCGGTTCCAACGCCAACGCGACGATCACCGCAAGCACGGCCATCCCGCCTAACCCGACGAAGGCGAGCCAACGATTAGGATGTTTCGAGGCCTTCGGCTGCAGGGCAACCCGAGGCGCGTCGGGGCGAAGTCCGGCGCCGTGCTCCGCTTGGCCGATCGCCAGCTGCGCATCGTCGATTACGCGCACGCCCGCCACCGCGTCGAGCAGCCACGATCCGACGCTGGCGATCGGCTTTCCAAAACTGTGCTGCGCGAGCAGCATCACCAGCCAGCCGAGCCAGACGTACGTTCCCGCCGCGAAGACGTCAACGTGTCCGACCGCTGAGATTCCCACCACCATCGCCAGGAAGTGCCAGACCCGCAAGATCCGCAACAGGCCCGAGCCGAGATACGGCAACGCCCCCAAAAACGAAAACAGCATCGGCGCGTAGCTCATCGCGAAGATCAGCGCGAGGTCGCGAAAGCTCACGTGTGGCGTCCCCGGCAGGCGAGTGACGGTCCACGTGCTCAGAACGAGAAAACCGTAACCAAACGCGAACAACAGCGCGTCGACCAGCAAGCTGAAGACGAATCGAGCGGGCTTTACCCGGTTGGCGAAAAGCACGATGCTCTGTCCGAGGGCTTCGCTCAGGCCGGCCGCGAACACGATCGCGATCGCGGCGTAAAAGCCCGGTGCGAGCGCGATCGCCTCGAGATACGCGCTGCCGTGCAGCTGGATGACGCCGCCGAGCATGCGCATCAGCTCCGGCGCGACGAACTCGACTCTTACCACAGCGGCGGCATTTCAACTGTTCTCGGCGGTTGTCATGCAGAGGTTGAGGCGTCGGATTGACGGGTTGCGCGTGTCCCCGCTCGGGGGCGTTCGCGTTTTCGCGTCCGTGCGAAAACGCTACTTCTGGCTCGTCGCTCCCGGCATCCATGCCTCCCGCGACGAGTCCAGAGCCCCGAACGGAGACACGCGCAACCCGTCAATCCTCTGCTAAACGGCCATCCTAAGCCAGAATCTATTGAGCGTACGCGACGTGAGTTTGCTGCACAACAGAAACGTCTGCATTGCGGCTAGTGTGTGGTGCGGGTGCAGGTGTCGATGGAGGTGATGGTTTTAGTGCCTGAGTGCACCGTTCCGTGCAGCTGGTACTGCGCGGCGGAGATGCGATCGAAGGTTACGGCGATGGTGGCGTCGGGGTAGACGCTGTGGTAGGCGATGTGGTTCGGATTGGTGCCGGTCGCTCGCATTACGGTGGCGGTTCCTTGGTTGTCGAGAACGATGGCGGTCCAGCCGCCGCGCTTTGGCTCGTAGGCGAGTAACTCTTCGTCGCTGCCGCCCGTCCAGGAAGCGATTTGCCGCAACGCGTGGCCGTTGCGATCGTACGTGTAGGTGGCAACGTAGGCCAGGCGTGCCGGCCCCGCGCGGTACGTGCAGTTCCAGGTGCCGACGAGATAGTGCAGGCCGGCGAGCGGCGCCGCCGTTGCCGGCAGCGCCGCAGCGAGCACGAGGGATGCGAGCATTGCGAGCATTACGACCGTTCTCCCTCTTCGACCGTTGCTATTTCGTGCAGGTGGCGTCGAAGGTGCCGGTGTGGCCTTTGCTGGTTAGGACTTCGTGGACGAGCACTTTCGTCGGGGTTACTTTCTTGTACGTGCTGACGACATTCGTGGTCGAGGAGCCTTCCCAGGAGGTGCCGTCGTAGGTCACGCCGTCTTTCGACGTGGCGTATTGGTGACCGCCGAAGTTGTCGGCGCTGCTGTTCCAGAACGTCGCCGACTTGGCGTCGTAGCCGTAGTAATCGTCGTCGGCGTACTCCGGCGACGCGACGTGGTCGTGGAACGCGTTGCTTGGAACGACGTCGAAGGTCACCGTGCTGTGGCCGCTCGAGGCCGGACGGCCGCCCATCGCGGACATCTTGGTGGAACAGGTCCACGTGCCGCCGATGAGATAGTTAAACGGAGCCATTTTTCCGGTCAGCGAACCGTCTGCGGCGTGGGCCGGTGCGAGCACGACGAAGGCGAGCAGTGAAGCCGCACAAGTCGCGACGAGAAGCGTGCGCATTGCGATCCTTTCTTGCATGCGGGAAAGGGTGCCCGGCACAAGGACGTTTCTGGAGCCGGGCGGGCCGTCCTGGTCGCCGGCGCTTGACCGTGCGCGCCGCGCGTGTTAGAGTGCGTCAATGTCTCGTTCCACGGCTCGCCAAATGACGACGCCCATGTGTCGGATGCAAAAGCATCCGGCGAGGGTCGCCGTGCGCAGCGTCGTGTAAACGAACGAACTCGAAACGCTAGTCGCACGCCCCTCGCCACATGGCGGGGGGCGCGTTGTTTTCGGGGCTTTCCCATCTCACCAGGAGGCTTGGACTAGAAGTGAACGTTACCGCCGGCATCGGCTTGCTCGGCTGCGGAACGGTCGGGGCGGCCGTCGCCGACCGGCTCCAGCGATCCCGCGACCTGATCGGCCGGCGCAGCGGCGTCGGCTACGAGCTGCGCGGCGTGGCCATCCGCGACACCGAGAAGACTCGCCCGCGCTCGCTCGACGCGCAGCTCTTCACGCGCGACGCTCGCGCGATCGTCGACGACCCCCAAGTCGACCTGATCGTCGAGTGTATCGGCGGCACGACCGACGCCGCCGAGCTGATCGAACGCGCGCTGGAGCGCGGCCGCCACGTCGTCACCGCCAACAAGGATTTGATTGCCACGCAAGGGCCGCGCCTCGGCGCGCTGGCGGCGGCGCGGGGCGTGACCCTGCGCTTCGAGGCCGCCGTGGCCGGCGCAATCCCGATCGTTCGCACGCTGACGGATGCGTTGGCCGGCGATCGTGTCACGGCCGTTGCGGGGGTCCTCAACGGCACGACCACGGCGATCCTTTCCGCGATGGAGGCCGGTAAGGATTATGCGGCCGCGCTCGCGCAAGCCCAGCGCGACGGTTTTGCCGAAGCGGACCCCATAAGCGACGTCGACGGGATCGACGCCGCGCACAAACTCGCGCTGCTCGTGCAGCTTGCCTTCGGACTAGCCGTCATTTCGCCGCGCATTCGCCGCACCGGCATTGCGACGATCGCGCCGCGGGACATCGCGGCCGCACGGATGCTCGGGTGGCGCATTCGCCTGTTGGCGGCAGCCGTCCGCACGTCGGCGGGGGCGATTGCCGAAGTCGGTCCGGTCCTCATTCCCGAAACGCACGACTTCGCTCGCACCTCGGGCCCCGAGAACGTCGTGCGCGTGAGCGCGCGCGACGCCGGCGTCCTGATGCTGCGCGGCACCGGCGCCGGCGGCGCCGCCACCGCTTCGGCAGTGCTCGGCGACGTCGTCACCGTGTTGCGCGCGATCGGACAGCGGCCGGACCTGGCGCGGCGCGGCCGCACCGCCGAACTCGATCCGGCGATCGCCGTTGCGCCCCTGTTCGCGACCCTGCCGCGGACGAGCGAACTTCCACGCTATCCCCTCTGGAACGATGCCTATCTCACCGATGCTCCGGCCTCGCCAGCACCGCTGGCGTACTCCTGGCCGGGAAAGGAACGCTCCTCATGACCCAGGGCTTCGATACCGTCGCACTCCATGGCGGGTTCGGCGGAGATCCCGCCACCAACGCGCGAGCCGTCCCGATCTATCAAACGACGTCGTACCTATTCGACTCGGCCGAGCACGCCAGCAAGTTATTTGCGTTGGAGGAGTTCGGCAACATCTACACGCGCATCAACAACCCGACGACCGACGTCCTGGAGCGCCGCGTAGCCGCCCTCGAGGGAGGCGCCGGCGCGCTGGCAGTTGCGAGCGGGCAGGCAGCAGTCACGTACTCGATCTTAAACCTGGCCGGCGCCGGCGATCGCGTCGTCAGCTCGGCCTCGTTATACGGCGGCACCTACAACGCGTTTTCCCACACCCTTCCGCGCTTTGGAATCGACGTCGCGTTGGTCGACCTCGCAGATCCGAGGGCCGTCGATGACGCCATCGGACCGAATACCAAGGCGGTCTTTGCCGAAACGATCGGCAACCCAAAGATCGACGTGCTCGACATCGAACGCATCGCCGGAATCGCGCACGCGCACGGCGTGCCGCTGATCGTCGATAACACGCTGGCCACACCTTATCTGCTGCGGCCGATCGAGTGGGGCGCGGACATCGTCGTTCATTCGGCCACGAAGTTCGTCGGCGGACACGGCACGGCGATCGGCGGCATTATCGTCGATGGCGGGAAATTCGACTGGGCCGCGAGCGGGCGTTTCGCCGACTTCGTCGATCCGGATCCGTCGTACCACGGACTCAAGTACGCGACGGCGTTCGGCGAACTCGCGTATATCGTCAAGGCCCGCGTCACCCTGCTGCGCGACCTGGGAGCGGCGCTCTCGCCGTTCAACGCCTGGCTGCTGCTGCAGGGATTGGAGACGCTCGGCGCACGGATCGAACGTCACGTCGCCAACGCGCAGGCCGTCGCCGAGTTTCTCGCCGCCCATCCGCGCGTCGCCTCCGTCTCCTACCCCGGCTTGCCGGGCGATCCGGCTCACGAGCGGGCGCGCCGGTATCTTCCCGCGGGTGCCGGTTCGATATTGACGTTTCGGCTTCGCGGCGACGCGGAGGATGCGAAGCGTTGCATCGACCGGCTCAAACTCTTTTCGCTGCTCGCCAACGTCGGCGACGCCAAGTCCCTCGTCATCCATCCCGCTTCGACAACGCACCAGCAGCTCTCACCGCGCGAACGGCTGCGCAGCGGCGTCGACGACGCGACGATCCGGCTCTCGGTCGGCATCGAGAACGTGCGGGATATCCTCGCCGACCTCGACCAAGCGCTCGCGGCGGAGGCATGAGCGAGACATCGACCATCCGCGAACGCATCGTGGCGATCGGACCGCTCGCGCTCGACTGCGGGGAAACTCTCCCCGCGGTCGAGCAGTGCGTCACGATCTATGGATCGCCGCACGCGGACGGCTCGAACGTCGTGCTCGCCGCCCACGCGCTGACCGGTTCGAGCCGCGTCGCGGAGTGGTGGCCCGGCATCGCCGGGGACGGCGGGCTCTTCGACGCGCCGTGGTGCGTCATCGGCATCAACGCGCTGGGCAGCTGCTACGGCAGCACCGGCGCGCACGACTTCGCATTCGTGCGCGTCACCGTGGGGGACATCGTGCGGGCGCAAGCGCGTGCGCTCGACGAACTCGGTATCGAACGGATCGCGATCGCGATCGGCGGTTCGCTTGGCGGCATGCAGGCGCTGAAGTGGGTGTTGGACTTCCCGCAACGCGCAGCGCACGCAATCGCGATCGGCGCACACGACCATCACAGCGCGATGGGCATCGCGCTCAACGCCGTCCAGCGCGAAGCGATTGCCATCGACCGCAACCAGGGTTTGCGGCTAGCGCGCAAGATCGCGATGCTCACCTACAAAAGCGACGATCTCTTCAGACTTCGCCACGGCCGGAAAACGGATCGCCACGGCCAGCTGCGCTACGACGTCGAAGGGTATCTGGAATATCAAGCCGATCTTTTCGAACGGCGCATGGATCCCGCCGCGTACGTCGCGCTGACCCACGCCATGGACTCGTTCGACGTTCGCGGCGCCCTGCCGGCATCCGGATCCCAGCCGCGGCTCACGTTCGTCGGAATCACGTCGGATTGGTTGTTTCGTCCCGAGGACGTCCGCGCCGCAGCTCAACGCTTCGCCGCCCGCGGCTTTGACGCGCACTATCTGGAGCTCCAGAGTTCCCACGGCCACGACGCATTTCTCGCCGAAACTTCAGCCCTCGCAACCCTTCTGCGACCCGTCGTTTCATCCTGACGAGCGCCATCGGCGCCGATCAGGCGGCGTCAGCGCTCGTACAGATGCCGCATCACGGCGGCAGCGACCAGCCGGTGTTCGAGCGGGTGCAGCCGCATCAGCACCGCCGCTTCGTCTTCGCCCGGCTGGACCCGTAGCGGTTTGCGTACCAGAATCGGGCCGCGATCGGTCGCGGGCGTGACCCCGTGTACGCTGGCCCCGGTCCACTGGCTGCCAAAGCCCAACGCGTCGCGCACCGCAAACGCGCCGCGAAACGCCGGAATCGTCGTCCCGTCGGGCATGCCCACGTCGTCACGCTGCGGATCGAGCGGCAAATATGCCGGATGCAGATTGAGCAAATTGGGAAACGCGCGCACGAACGGCTCGTCGAGCAAATGCATCCATCCCAGCAACAGCACGAGATTCGGCCGAAGCGCCGACACCGCGTTCAGCAGCCGCGCATCGTAGCGCTGACGCGGCTCGTCCTTTCGCTGCCACGGGATGACCGTCGGGCTGACGCCGGCGTTACGCGCGCGTTCGATCGCGCGTGCCTGCGGGTTGTTGACCACGACGCCTGCGAGCTCGATCGGCAACGTGCCCGCACCGGCTCCGTCGAGCACCGCTTGTAAGTTCGTCCCGTTGCCGGAGGCCATTACCACGACGCGCGCCGGGGGTGCGACCAGCGCCGCACGGTCGAATCGCTCCACCACGCGCGCGCCCAGCGCCTCGCCGTAGTACCCCAAGCGTTCTTCCCCGACTGCCGCGATCAGCGCGCGCGCATATCCGCGCTCGCGAAGTCCCGCGAGGGCGAATTGCAGCAACGCGCGGCCGATGCCCTTGCCGCGCTGCGATGCGGCCACGCCAAATGGCCCGAAGACGCCGACGCCGGGTTCGCGCGCGACGCCGCGGAGCCACGCAAAGCGCAGCCCCTGCGGATCGAACGCAGCGAATCCGACCGGCGGCCCATCGCGGAATGCCAGCGCATTGCTCGCCGCGTGCGCCTCAGAACTCCAGCAGCCGCCGAACTCCTCGTCGATCCACGCCAGCACCGTCTCGCTGGCCGCGTCCGACGCCACAAAATTCACTCCGTTCACGGAACCGGCCAGCGATCGCGCCGGTTCGCGCGTTACGGCGACGCCGTCGTCCAAGTCGACGATGAGGTTGAAGAGTTCGCCCACTAGGAGCCTGTAGGGGGACGACAATTTTCGGATCCACGCCGAATTTTGTTCGGAGACGAGGCGCGAAGAGGGAGCGAAGCCGGAGCTTCGTGACCGATGAGCAACGAAGTATTCGGACAAAAGGCGGCGCGGAGACGGAAATGGGTCATACCCCTACAGGCTCCTAGCGTGCGGCTATTCGTAGAGCGCCATCAGCACGACGGCACAACTCTCGACGAATGCGCGGTCATCGTCGCCAAACGCCCCGACGCGCTCGCTCTCCACGTCGAGCGTCCCGATCGGGATGCCGCTCTCGGCACCCAGAATCGGCACGATCATCTCCGACCCGGTGGACTCGAACGCCGTCAAATAGCGCGGGTCGCGCGCCACGTCGTTGCTAATCACCGTGTCGCGCGTCCGGACCGCGTTGCCGCTGAGCCCTTCGCCGGCCCCGAAGGAGACGAACGCGGGCGCCTGCGGCCCGGTGTGCCCGAGCAGCACGATGCGGTCGTCGTCGACGTCGTAGATCCCGACCCAGCGATAACCGCGCGCCGACTGCACGACCTCCGCGGCGCGACGCGCGCGCACCTCGCGCATGTCCGCCGTGTCGAGCACCGAGAGGAGCTCCCGCCGTACCGCCTCGTTCATCGGTCGTCGCGCGCGGGATGCACGACGACTTGCGGGTCGTCGCCGTCGCGCGCCTCGATCCAGCCGGCCACGAACGCCCCCGGGCTCGCCGCTACGGCGTTCGCCGCGTCGGAGAGCGGCACGACGAGTGTGTACCCGATGCCCATGTTCAGCACGCGATAGCGTTCGCGGCCGTCCAGCCCGGCTCTCCGCACCAAGTCGCGCTCGATGGGCGGCACCGTCCAGCGCTGCTGTTCGAAGATCGCTTTGACCCCGGCGGGCAGCGTGCGCGGCACGTTTTCCAGCAAACCGCCGCCGGTGATATGCGCCATCGTTTTCACGCGTGCGACTTGCTGGATCGCGCGGACGGCGCGGTAGTACGACGGATGCGGCGCGAGAAGCGCGTCGGCGTAGGTTGCGCTTCCATCGGGCAACAGCGCGTTCCATTCGGCGCTGGGAATCGCGGCGCGCGCCAGCGAGTAGCCGTTGGTGTGCAGCCCGACCGCCGGCAGTCCGACGATCGCATCGCCCGCGGTGACGGTCTCGCGGTTGGGCAGGTTTGCCGTCTCAACGACGCCGACGATCGTGCCGGCGAGATCGAAATGTCCCGGCGCGTACAATCCCGGCATTTCGGCCGTCTCGCCGCCGAGCAGCGCGCAGTCGTGCACGCGGCAGGCCCGCACGCATCCCCCGACGATCTCCGCCGCTACCGCGGGATCGAGCTTTCCAACGGCGAGATAGTCGAGGAAGAAGAGCGGCGTCGCGTTGACGACCAAAATGTCGTTGACGCAGTGGTTCACCAAATCCGCACCGACGCCGTCGTAGCGTTGCAGTTCGGCGGCAATCAAAATCTTCGTGCCGACGCCGTCGTTAGAGGCGACGAGCGCGCGGTCGCTGCTGCCCGGAAGGCGAAAAACGCCGCCGAAGCCGCCAATCGCATCGAGTTGATCGGGATGGCGCCACGCGCCGAGCAGTTCCCGATAGCGCGCTACGGCATCGTTACCGGCCGCGATGTCAACTCCGGCCCGCGCGTAGGCATCCGGCCCATCGCTTGCGTCGATCACTTCCCCTCCTTCGCAGGGCCGGCGCGCGGCGGTGCGCAAAGAAACCGGTCCGTCGTCTTTGTGCGGCACTAGTTCACCCTGCGGCCCCAATTCACCGCGCGAAAGGTTCAGCATGGACATCCGTATCTCTCAAGATGCGCCGGTCGAGGTACGCGCCGGAGCGCTCGTCGTCCCAGTCTTCGCCGGTTCCCCGCTCGACGGGGCCGCGAAAGAGGCCGACGCGGCAACCGGCGGAGCGATCGCCGATGCGCTGGACTCGGGCGAAATCAAGGGCAAACTCGGCGAAGTCGTGCTCGTTCACGCGAAGGACCGGCCGTTCCGGCGGGTGCTCGCCGTCGGGTTGGGTGAGACCGCGTCGTTCGAGCCGGCGCTACTGGCGCGCTATGCCGCCGTCGCGGTGCGCCATCTCGGGAAGAAAAACGTCGCCGACTTCGCGATTGCGCTGCCGCCACAGGCGCGCGGTGGCGAGGTCGCCGCAGCCTCGTTCATCGCCGAAGGCGCGCTGACCGGATCCTTCGACACGACCGTTTATCAAGCGTCGCCTGAAAAACGCAACGCCGTGACGAAGGTAACGCTGCTGGCCCGCGGATTCGACGCGGCTGCGCTCGAGCGGGGAGCGGCCCGCGGCACGGTGCTTGGCATCGCCATCAATCTCGCGCGCCGGCTCGCAATCACGCCCGCGAACGACATGACGCCGACGATTCTCGCCAACGAGGCGGCCGCGGTCGCGAAGGAGGCGTCGCTCGATATCGACGTGCTCGACGAAGCCCGGGCGCGCGGCGAAGGGATGGGGTCGTTTCTCTCGGTCGCGCAGGGCAGCGTGCAGCCGCCGAAGTTCATCGTCCTGCGCTACAACGGTAATCCCGAAAGCACCGAGCTGCTGGCCCTCGTGGGCAAGGGCATCACGTTCGACAGCGGCGGCATCTCGATCAAGCCGGCCGACCGGATGGAAGAGATGAAGTACGACATGTCCGGCGGCGCCGGCGTCATCGCGGCGATGTCGGCAATCGGGAAGCTCAAACCCAAGGTCAACGTCGTCGGAATCGTTCCCGCAACCGAGAACATGCCGGGCGGGAAAGCGACCAAACCGGGCGATATCGTCAAGGCCAGCAACGGCAAAACCATCGAAGTCATCAACACCGACGCCGAAGGGCGCCTGATCCTGGCCGACGCCCTCTGCTACGCCGCAAAGCTCGGCGCGAGCAAGATCGTCGACACGGCAACCCTCACCGGCGCGGTCGTCATCGCACTCGGCCACGCCGCCGCCGCAGCGGTTTCGAACGACGATGCGTTCGCGCAGGAATTCCTGAGCATCGCCAAACCGACGGGCGAACGCTATTGGCAGCTGCCGTATTATGACGACTACACCGCGCAGATGAAAAGCGACATCGCCGATCTCAAGAACACCGGCGGACGCGCAGCCGGAACGCTAACCGCCGCCGCATTTCTGCGCGAGTTCGTCGACCCCAAGACGCCGTGGATCCACCTCGACATCGCCGGCACCGCGTATCTCGACAACGAGTCGGCCTGGCAAGCCAAAGGCCCGACCGGAATTCCCGTGCGCGCCTTCGTCTCGCTGGCGGAGTCGCTTGCCGCACCAGCATCCGGAAACGGCGCCGGCAACGGCGCTCGCGCTGAGGCCGTCAAAGGCACATCGTAGCCGCGACCCGTGAACCTCAATACGGTCGTCGAAGTCAAGCGACCGCGATCGCTCGACGAGGTCCGCCAATGGTCCGACGGCTACGCGTGGCTGGCCGGCGGAACCTGGCTTTTCTCCGAACCGCAGATTCAAACGACGACGCTCATCGATTTGGAACGGCTCGGCTGGCAAGCGCTCGCGAGCGGACCGGATGGCATAGATCTCGCGGCAACGTGCAAGATTGCGGAGTTGTATGCCTTTCAACCGCCGGCGGCGTGGAAGGCGGGATCTTTGATCGGCGAGTGTTGCCGCGCCTTTCTCTCGTCGTTCAAGATCTGGAACGAAGCGACGGTCGGCGGGAACATCGTGATGTCGCTGCCGGCCGGCCCGATGATTTCGCTCACGGTCGCGCTGGAGGCGACGTACACGTTGTGGCCGCGCGACGGCGCACCGCGCCAAGTGCGGGCCGCCGATTTCGTCACCGGGAACCATGCCAACGTCCTGGGTCACGGTGAGCTGCTGCGCAGCATTCACCTGCCGGCAGCGGCGTTGGCAAAATCGTTACGCGTTCCGCCGTTCGGAGCTAACCCACCTGGGTCGCTCGAGCGTGCTGTTGATCGGGACGCGGGCGAAGCCCGACGGCGGCCTAACGCTGACCGTCACCGCCGCGACGGTGAAGCCCGTTGTGCTCGCCTTCGACGGATCGCCGTCGGCCGAACGCCTGCGCGATACGATCGACGCGGCGATTCCCGCATCGCTGTATCTCGACGACGTGCACGGTTCGCCGGCGCATCGGCGGCATTTGACGTATCACTACGCCGAGCAGATTCGCCAGGAGCTGCACGCGTGAACCTCACGGTGAACGGCAAAGGGTTTTCCGCGACGCCGGCGCCCGGCGAATGTCTGCGCGTCTTTCTTCGCGATCTCGGATGGTACGGCGTCAAAAAGGGCTGCGACGGCGGCGACTGCGGTGCGTGCACCGTCTGGGTCGACGAAAAGCCGGTGCACAGCTGCCTCTACCCGGCCTTTCGCGCCGAGGGGAAGACGATTACGACGATCGAGGGTTTGGCCGCGGACGGGGAACTGCATCCGATGCAGCAGGCCTTCCTCGACGCCCAGGGCTTTCAGTGCGGCTACTGCGCGGCCGGCATGATCATGACGGCCGCCGCGCTCACCGACGAACAGAAACAAGACCTTCCCCGCGCGCTCAAAGGCAATCTCTGCCGCTGCACCGGCTACGGCTCGATCCGCGACGCGTTCGCCGGCGTAAAGAACGTCGCCGCGGACGCGCCGGGAACGTCGCGCGGTGTCAGCGTTCCGAATCCTTTCGCCGAAGCGATCGTCACCGGGCACGCGCGCTACACGAGCGACATTCCGCCGATGGACGGCCTGCTGCACCTCAAGGTGCTGCGGTCGCCGCACGCCCACGCCAAAATCTCTCGATCGACCGCTCGGCCGCGTTGGCCGTGCCGGGCGTGGTCGCGGTTTACACGTGGGAGGACGTTCCGCGCCGTCTCTACACCACTGCGATCCACGAAGACAATCGGGTCGATCCCGACGACACGTACCTGCTCGACGACGTCGCGCGCTTCGTCGGTCAACGCATCGCCGCGGTCGTCGCGGAAACCGAAGGGGCCGCCGAAGAGGGCTGCCGCCGCTTGAAGGTCGAGTACGAGTTGCTGCCGGCCGTTTTCGACCCGGAAGCGGCGATGGAGCCGGGCGCCCCGGTGCTGCACGATCTCGGCCGCGACTCCCACATCCTTCATCCAGAAAAGAACGTCTTTCTGGAACTGCACGGGGAAACCGGCAGCGTGGCGGACGGCTTCGCCCAAGCCGACGCGATCTACGAAGAGACCTACTATGCGCCGCGCCAGCAGCACGTCCATCTCGAGACGATGCAGTCGATTGCCTGGCGATCGCGACGACGGCCGGCTGCACGTTCGCACCAGCGTCCAAGGGCCGTTCATCGTCAAAGGCAAGCTCTGCTATCTCTTCGGCATCATGCCATCGCGATTTGCACGTTTTCACCGAGCGGGTCGGCGGCGGCTTCGGCGGCAAGCAGGACATGATGAGCGAGGATCTTTCCGCTTTTCGCGACGCCATGCAGACGGGGCGTCCGGTCAAGTGGGAATTCACGCGCGAAGAACAGTTCATCGGAGCGACCACTCGTCACCCGATGAAGACGTTCACGTGAAGCTCGGCGCCAAAAAAGACGGGACGCTCACCGCGATGCAGTACCGCATCGTTTCGAACACCGGCGCCTACGGAAACCACGGCGGGGAAACGCTCGCCAACGCCATGTCCGGCCCGTGGGCGATCTACAAGTGCCCCAACAAAAAGGGCGACGGCTACGCCGTCTACACCAATCTCCAGTGCGGCGGCGGTTTCCGCGGATACGGCAGCACGCAGCCGACGTTTGCGGTCGAGTCGGCGCTCGACGAGTTGGCGACGCTGGTCGGCGTCGACCCGATCGAGATGCGCCGGAAAAACGCGATCGGGCCCACCGACAAGATGGAGTCGGCGCTGTCGGAGATCTCGGATCTCACGATGGGCAGTTACGGCTTGGACCAGTGCATCGATGCGGTGGACAAGGCGCTTGCGAGCGGGCGCGGCCTTCCCAAACCCGACGGTGAGGATTGGCTCGAAGGCAGCGGAATCGCGCTCTCGATGCTCGACTGCGTTCCGCCGACGGAGCAGCGATCGGGGTCCGAAGTGACCCTGTTGCCCGACGGAGGCTACCACTTCACCGTCGGTTCGGTCGAAATCGGGAACGGGCTCGTCACGGCGCAGCAGCAAGTCGTTGCCCAGATCATGGGCTGCTCGACGGCTCGCGTCTCGTTTCTCAACGCCGACACCGACAAGACGCCGTACGACAGCGGAACGTTCGCGAGCGTCGGGATGATGGTGCCGACGAAGGCGGTCGAAAACGCGTCGCTCGCACTGCGCGAAGAAATCCTCGCGTTCGCGGCCCGATTGACGGGGACGGACCCGCAGGCCTGCACGCTGGATGACGACGCCGTCGTCTGCGGTGACCGGCGCGTGGCGCTGACCGAAGTCTACCAAGCCGCCGGCCGCGCGGGCGAGGTGCTGGCCTGTTTTCGTAAAGCGTACGGGTCGCCGCGCACGGTCGCGTTCATCGCCTACGGCGTGCGCCTCGCCGTTCACCGGATCAGCGGCGAGATTCGTATGCTCTTCAATATCGAAGCGGTCGACGCCGGCGTCATCGTGAATCCGAACCAAGTGCGCGGTCAAGTCGTCGGCGGCGTCGTTCAGGGCATCGGCTACGCGCTCCAGGAAAAAATGGTTTACAATGCGGACGGCGCCGTCGTCAACCCGACGCTTCGCAACTATCGCATTCCGACGTTCGCCGACGCGCCCGTTACCGAAGTCTTCTTCGCCGACACCTACGACAAGGTCGGTCCGCTCGGCGCTAAATCGGTTGCGGAAAATACGATCAACCCGGTCGCGCCGGCCATCGGCAACGCCCTGCGGGCGGCGACCGGCGTGCGCTTCACCACCCTGCCGTTTAGCGAAGATCGGATCTTTGCGAAGTTACAGGAGACGCCAGAGCACGGCAATCTCGATCGCATAACAGCCTAGCAGGATCACCGGCATGGCCGCCACCAACGCCGGCGGCTGGTCTTCGGGAAAAAGCCAGGGCCGGAACGCGCGGATCGCCAGCGGCATCAGCGGCCAGGTCGTGAGCAAAACGCTGATCGCGTTCCCGATAAACGTTGCGACCGACGGCGGCAGCCCGCGCAAGTGCGGGTTCAGGAATTTTCAGCTCGAACATCACGACGGGGAAGAGCGTCAGCAGCACCAGCGCCGCCGTCTTCCACAGGTTCGGCGGTTTGCCGGTAACGGGATTGGCGGGAACCCAGCCCGGGAACGACGTGTCGACGCGCTGCGCTTGGAATCCGTGGACGAGATCTTGACTCTCCTTGAGCAAATCCGCGCGCTGCGCGGACGTCATCCACGCGTTGAGATGGCGCACCGAATCAAAGCGCAGAACCGTCGTCCAGCCCGTCTCTTTATGGTGGGGCGGCTGAACGAACGAACCGAGGTAACCCGGGAACGTCTCCTGCACCTTCTGAATGCGCTCGGCAAACGCTCGATAGGCGGTTTCGCTGCCGGGTTTGATTTGGGTGATGATCACTTCGGTCGCGCTGTGCTGGACGTAGTACTCGATTGCCGCTTTACCGGTGAGCTGCATGAGCAGCCCGCCCTCGACCAGCGGCCGCGCCTCTTCTATCAACGCTTGATTGGCCTCGCTATGCCGCCAGACGCGTACGGCATCAACCGACGAAAACCGGGCGACCGCTACCGCTTCTTCCTGATCGGGCGTCGGTGGCAGAAACTCGAAACTCTCCGCTCCCGGCGATGCCAGCATCGCCGTCTGCCAGCGGACGTGCCACGCCGCGAACTCGACCTCTTTAGCCGGAACGACGCGCGCGCATACGACGAGGCTCGATCCCAAACCCGGCGGGGTGGCGGCCACTAGTGAAGCCCTTCCAGTCGATAATCGCGGAACGGGGCTGCATTCTCGTCCCAGCTTCCAGGCCCTGCGCATATCGCGCCTCGCGCACGACGGCTTCGAGTCTAGGAGTTGGTTTAGAAGCGCCCGGCGCGCAAGTCCTCAAAGGCCGTGCGCAGCTCGGCTTGGGTATTCATCACGATCGGGCCGTAGCGGGCGATCGGTTCGCGCAGCGGTTTTCCGGCGACGACGATGAATCGCGCGGCGCCTTCGGCTTGCGCGCTAACGATTTCACCTTGCGAGAACACCGCCAGTTCGCCGCGCTCGACCGCCCGGCGATCGAGGCCGAACGTGGCACGTGCGTCGTAGACGTAGGCAAACGCCGTGTGCGCTGCCGGTAGCGCGATTGAAATCGCGGCCCCCGGATCGAGCGCCACGTCAAGGTACGTTGGCTGCGTGTCCGGCGCCTGAACCGGCCCCTGAAGACCGTCCCAACTGCCCGCCAGCACGCGTACGCGCGCGCCGTCGCTTTCCGACTCGGGAATGAGATCGGGAGCGATATCTTGATAGCAAGGGGCGGTCATCTTTCGATCGGCCGGCAGATTGACCCAAAGCTGGAATCCCCACATCATCCCGTCTTGCTGCTCCGGCATCTCGGAGTGAAGGATGCCGCTGCCCGCGGTCATCCACTGCACGCTGCCGGCGGTCAGCAGTCCCGAGTTACCTTTGTTGTCGCGGTGGCGCATCCGACCGGCGAGCATGTACGTTACCGTTTCGAAGCCGCGATGCGGATGCTCCGGAAAACCGGCAATGTAGTCGGCCGCATCGTCCGAGCGGAATTCGTCGAGCAGGAGGAACGGATCGAGATCCGGCAGCGCCGGCTGGCCGATAATCCGCTTCAACGCCACTCCCGCGCCGTCGCTGGTGGCGAGGCCGCGAAGAACCCGCTCGACGCGGCGATCCGTGGCTCGATTGGTGTCCGGTAGCATAGTAAAACCCTCTCTCTTCCTCATAACCCGGGCGAGGTTGCAAGGGCCGCAGGGGGCACGCTCCGGCGGTCGCCGAAGCGCGGGAAGCCATGTACTCATCGGTCAAGAAATCGCCCAACGGAGCCGGCGACGCCCGTCCCTACGAACCGGAAAAGAATCCGGCCATCCGCCGGTTGACGGCCGGAGCGATCAAACGTCGCAAGGGCAAGGTGCTGTTCCCGGTGGCGACCGCCTACGACGCGCCTTTCGGACAGTTCGTCGAAGACGCGGGGATCGACGTCATCCTGGTCGGCGACAGCGTGGGCAACGTCGTGCTCGGCTACGACGAGACGACGCCCGTGACGATCGAACAAATCGTCCATCACACCCAAGCGGTCGCCCGTGGGACGGCGCGCGCTCACGTCATTGCCGATATGCCGTTCGGGTCGTATCAGGTCAGCAACGAGGACGCGGTCCGTTCGGCGATTCGGTTCGTCAAAGAGGGCGGCGCGTGCTCGGTAAAACTCGAAGGCGGCGTCTACGAGGCCGAGCGGGTGCGCGCGATCGCTCGCACCGGGATTCCGGTCGTCGGCCACATCGGCGTGACGCCGCAGACGGCCGGTCTCGGACCGGGCTTCAAAATGCGCACGCACCGCGACCGCTTGATCGACGACGCGCGCGCGATCGAGTCGGCCGGCGCCTATGCGATCGTGCTCGAGGTCGTCGACCACGAAATCTCGCGCGAAATCACCGAGATGCTGGCGATCCCCACGATCGGGATCGGATCGGGCCCGCATTGCGACTCGCAAGTGCTCGTGCTGCACGACATTCTCGGGATGTACTCGCACTCACCCCCGTTTGCCAAGCGGTACGCCGAGGTCGGACGCCTGGCGACCGAAGCGCTCGCCGACTATGCGCGCGAGGTCCGCGAAGGCGCCTTCCCCGCGACGTGACCCCGGGCATTCGCCGCCGCCGTGAGCGCGTGCGCGACCTCTAAGCGATGGGCGCCCGAGGTTCCCGAGCGCATGAACATTTCGAAGTCTTCGAGCTTTTCCGCGATGGCCGCTTCCGATTCGCCGGCCAGCAGCATCTCCAAGACCTCCGGGACATAACCGTCATATTCGTTCCCGGCCAACGACGGCGCGCCGATCGGATTCCAGCGCGACAAAAAAATCGACCGAATGGCGTCATACACGATTGGGTCGGGCGTTTCTGCAACGCGGCGGCGGCGGCCCGCCAAGCGCGATTCGATCTTTAGTTTTAGCGGGAGCGGCGGCCGTCCCGGAGGGCGGCCGCCGTGCCAGCGGGTTAGAGCCCCTGCAACGTCTCGTCGAAACCGTCGTGCTGGATGCTCCTGAGCTGTGCGGCTCCTCTACCGTTGGTCGAGCGATACTCGAACCCGGCAGGGCCGAAGCCGGTGCAACTCATCTGGGGTACCGGGGAGTGCGGTGGACGGTTGCCATCCTGCCCGGACGAGTCGATCGCGCCGACGACGCGCGTCGCGCCGGACGTCACCGCGAAGTGCTCGACGAACTTCCAGGTAGCGACGCCCCCGACCGGCCGGTTCAGCGTCCAGAGTCCGTTCGCCTCGAACGTGCCCTTACGGGGTCCCGAAGCGATGCCGCGTGCGGCGAAGTTCACGACGTACCGGATGTCGTGGCCGACGCGCACGGGGCCGCAACCAGCCTTGTCGAACGTGACTTGCGTTGCGCTCAGCGTCTCTTCGGTGGGCGCGTTTCCGTCCGATTGAACGGACCCAACGTCGTTAAACGGCGCCGCGCCGGCATTCGGGATTCCCATGCCTGAGCCCGGAACCTGTCCCGCGCCGGCGCAACCTGCCAGCAGCGCGACCAGTGCGACGACCGCTGCGCCGCGTGGTAGTTCTCGTAACGTATTCATAATGACCAAACACCTCCTGATGACGGTCATTTTGCCAGGCGCCTTGCGAACCCGGAATGCACACCTGCACAACGGCCCACACGACCGCCGTCTTGTGCAGTAGTTGGGATTCTTGTAGCAGTAGACGACGCACCGACGCGATGCACTAACCCGAAGGGGTCACGCGCACGAGCGCACAAAGCGGTCCCCAGAAGTGACCCGACCGGTTCACGAGGAGTACCTGCCGAATGCGTTCCATCTCGATCCGGACCCTCACAGTCACCCTTTTGTTCGGCTTAACGCCGGCGATCGGAGGCGCGGGGTCAACGCCGTCGCTGGCGTTACTGCAGCGCGCCGCCAATCCGAATCCAACGCTCGCGTCGTATTCGGCGTCGGCGCAGCTCTCCGCGACGTTGCATGCGATTCTTCCGATCCACAAGACGGTCAACGGAACCGTGTACTACCTCAAGCCGAACCGGAAGATCGTCTTCCAGAACCTTTCCGGAGCGCTCGCGAAGTTTAAGGATTTGGCGGCGTCGGCGCCGACCTTCGATCAGGCCATGACGCAGTACGCGATCACGCCGTTGACCGACGACGGCACGACGTCAACCTATTCGGCGGTCCCGAAGAAAACCGGCAGCCGCGTCAAAAGCATCACCATCAGCGTCAACGACCAATCCGCTCTCGTTACGACCGCTCACTGGGCTTATACCAACGGCGGCAGCTTAACGTTCAGCCAAGTGTATTCCAGCGTCGGCACGTTTCGGCTCCCGGCGACGGCGCAGATCGCGGCTCGTTTCCCAGGCTACAGCGTGGACGGGACGCTGACATTTAGCAACTATCAACCCAACGCGCCGGTCGCGCCGTCCGTTTTCGCCAGCCCGCACTAGCGATCGTCCCTCGACTGCGCGTGCTGCGCACGCTCCGCTCGGGATGACAATCTGGGTGCTTTTGCATGCTCCGCTCGGGATGACAATGTCGGTGCTTTTGCTCCCTCCGCTCGGGATGACAATGTCGGTGCTTTTGCATGCTCCGCTCGGGATGACAATGTCGGTGCTTTTGCTCGCTCCGCTCGGGATGACAATGTCGGTGCTTTTGCTCGCTCCGCTCGGGATGATAATGTCGGTGCTTTTGCTCGCTCCGCTCGGGATGACAAGTTCGGGTGCTAGGTGCGGGCGGTTAGGGTGCGGGAGTGGTGGGTGGCGGGGACGTTGGGATACTCGCCGGTCAGACAGCCGAGGCACATCTCTTCTCGTTTGCGGCCTACGGCGGCGACCAGACCGTCGAGGCTCAGATAGCCGAGCGAATCGGCTCCCGTCCGCTGCCGAATCTCGTCGACGGTGTAGTTCGCGGCAATCAGTTCGTCGTACGTCGCCATGTCGACACCGAGGTAGCACGGATGCTTGATCGGCGGCGACGTGATCCGCAGGTGCACTTCGGCGGCGCCGGCTTCGCGCAGCAGCTCGACGATCCGCGGCGTGGTCGTACCGCGCACGATTGAGTCGTCCACCACGATGACGCGTTGCCCCTTGAGGTTTTCTACGACCGGATTGAACTTCAGGTGCACGCCGCGCGAGCGCATCTTCTGGTCGGGACTGATGAAGGTGCGTCCGATGTAGCGATTCTTGATCAGCCCCTCGACGTACGGCAGATCGCTCTCGGCGGCGTAGCCGATCGCCCCGGGCACGGCCGAGTCGGGCACCGCCATCACGACGTCCGCCTCGACCGGATGTTCCTTGGCAAGCTCGCGGCCCATCGCGTAGCGCGCCATGTAGATCGAGCGTTCGTCGAGCTTCGAGTCGGGACGGGCGAAGTAAATATACTCGAACATGCACAGCGCCGGAATGGCTGCTTCGACGTCGGTTTGATACGACTCCAGACCGGACGAAGAAATGCGCACGATTTCGCCGCGGCCGATCTCGCGCAGATACCGCGCGCCGATCGTTCCAAGCGCGCACGACTCCGACGCGACCACGAAACCGCCGTCCGGCAGAGTGCCCAAACAGAGCGGCCGCACGCCCCACGGATCGCGAAACGCGTACAACTCGTCCTGCGTGCAGAGGACGATCGAATAGGCGCCGCGTGCGACGGCGAGCACCGCCTTCATGCGGTCGACCATCGTGCCTTTCGACTCGACCAAGAGTTTCGCGAGCACTTCCGAATCGGAACTCGCCTGCAGGATGGTCGTCGGCGAAAGCGTTTCGCGTAAGTCGTCGGTGTTCGTGAGATTCCCGTTATGCGCGAACGCGAAGTCTCCGAGCTCGGTCCGTTCGAGCAGCGGCTGGGCGTTGACGACGATCGACGAGCCGGTCGTCGAGTAGCGCGTGTGACCGACCGCGATGTGGCCGCTCAGCCGGCTGAGAATGTCTTCGTCGAAGATCGCGCTCAAGAGGCCCATCTCTTTGTGCGAGCGGATCGTGCCGCCGTCGGCGGCGGCAATGCCGGCCGATTCCTGTCCGCGGTGCTGGAGCGCGTAGAGCGCGAAGTACGCGAGGCGAGCTGCGTCGCGACCCGGCGCAAAGACCCCCGTTATTCCGCACATGTGCTTCGATTATAGCAGGTCGGGCCGCCGCGCGGCCGTCCGGTTGACGCCTGGCCCGGTGGCCGGACACTCAATCGCTCGACCGGCGGCCTCCGAAGATCTGCAAGAGGGCCAGGAAGATGTTGATGGCATCGAGGTAGATGCTCACCGCCATCAGCACCGGCGTCATCCCGTCGCCGCCGGCGCGTATTCGAGCGAAATCGATCAATACCAGACCTGCGAAGATAACCAGCGTCAGCCATGCATACGTTTCCGGATGCAGAAACTTCACGAAGATCGAGATCACGCCGAGCACGATCAAGCCCAGCAGCGCAATCATGAAGATGCCTTGGAAGCGGCGTAAGTCGAGGCCGGTCGCATACACGACCGCCGCCAGCGCGAGCATTCCGAGGCCGGTCGTCAACGCCGCGTTCACGACCACATCCGGTCCGACCGCGCGCACGTACTGTCCGATCACGGGCGCGATCCCGACGCCTTCACAGGCCGCAAAAGCGTAGAACAGTGCGAGCGATAGCGCCTCGTTGGCGCGCGTCTTGTAGATCGTCAGCAACAAGATGAACCCGACGATCATCGCGACCAGACCGATGCCCGTTGCCACGCCCTGCGCCACCCAGGCTGCGAGAGCCGTCACTCCCAAGCCGAGCGCCGTAATCCCGAGCACCTGCGCGAGCAGGGAGTGGGTCGAAATGGCGGGCGCGAGGGCCGCACCGTCCGGACTCCCCGACCGCGGTTGAAACTGAAAACCCATACGTAGCTTATAACCTCCGTCGCGGCCCGAAGTTCCCGGACCAGCCCTTCTGCCGGGAGAACGGCTCTCCCTCACGGTGGCGGCCCTGGACGCCGGCTTTCCATAAAGGTAACACCGGTTACTTTTTTATGGTATTCTGGAGGCGACCGGACACTCCGCCAGAGGAGAAGCACCGATGAATGCTCGTCACTCGGCCCTCCGCGTTTTGTTGGTATCCGCCGCTGCCGCCGTTCTAGCGGCCTGCACCGGGGCGCCCATTTCGCCGCCCCAACCGGCCACGTTCCACGACGTCGCTGCGCGGCCCACGATTCGTCAGGTGCCGGCGGGCCAAAACGCGCGCCACGATTTGCTCTACGTTTCGAACGGGCCTTCCGTCTATTTCTTCTCCTACCCGCAGATCGATCTCAAGGGAAAGATCGCGAAAGTGTACGGCGGCGCGTTGTGCGCGGATCGTAACGGTGACGTCTTCGTTGGTGAGTTTTATGCGAAATCGATCGTCGAGTACGCGCACGGCGGGAAGACGCCGATCGCAACCCTCAGCACCGGTTATGGCGCTCCCGACGCGTGTTCGGTGGATCCGCGCACCGGCAACGTGGCCGCCGTCAACAACTTCGGAGAGGGGATTCTTTCCGTCTTCGTTCACGCCAGCGGGGCGCCGGTAACCTACCCGAATCCAAAAATCAATTCCTACCACGCCTGTACTTATGACGATCGCGGCAACTTGTACCTCGACGGTTGGCGGATGAACGGACGGGTAGCGTTCGACGAACTCCCGTACGGCGGCAAGACGTTTACAAAGATCGCGCTCGATCAGAACGTTCACTGGGCCGGAGGAATGGCGTGGGATCACAACCGCCTCGCAGTGGCCGATCTCGGCCGCAGCGGGAATAGTACGGTCGTTCGCGAGTTCGCGATTGTCGGAAACGTGGGAACGGAAACCGGAACGACGTCACTCGACGGTTCGCTCGACGTCAACGTCTTCGCAATCGACGGGCAGCGGATCATCGGCGCGGACACCGGGCGAGAGGGCGGCAACGCGGTGCGGCTGTGGCCGTACCCCGGCGGCGGCTCGCCGACGCGCACCGTGCCGAGACTTGGAGCGCCCGCAGGTGTGGCCCTCAGCAAAGCGCCGTAACAGATTTTCCGCATCGCATTTCGATGAAACGCGCGATGTTTCTTAACGTGCGAAGCGAGCACGATGATGACCGCGGCGATCGAATATTCAGGAACCCAACAACGTGAAGGTGACTATGGTCAACGTGATGCGTTGACTATAGTTACCGTGTTCGCGCAGCATGATTCTTAAGAGTTATGAAGACTCTTCGTTACGCCTCGTCCGGAAGCGTGGGCAGGGTGGCCATGGTATAATCAACATCCCAATGCGACATTTCGGTGAGGTGCCCACTATGAATCTTCGCGTCCTACCTTTAGCCGCGGTAATGGCTTTGGCGGCTTGTTCCGCCGGCGGCCCGTCATCGCCACTAACCTCGGCTCCGACGAATAATGCGATCGTGCACGCCAATGCGGCGCATTGTCCCACGTCCGTCGTGTACGTCGTATCGAACCGGTCCTCGATCGCTGTCTACGACAGCGCGCATCTGCAGGCGGGACCGTGCGGAACGATCGATTTTCCTTCGGCCCCGCAAGGCGTGTTCGTTGACTCCCATGCCAATCTCTGGGTTACCGATTCCGCGGTGCGGGAGATTTACAAGTTTGCACCCCGCAGCGGGTCGCCGACCGTCACGCTGAGCGATCCCAACGGCGTACCGAATGCCGTCGCCGTTGACGATGCCAGCAACACGGTCTACGTCTCCGAATACAAGAACGACGCAAACCCGCAAACGGTCGTCGAAGTGTACGAAAACGGCAGTACCACGCCGACTCGAACGCTCAGCGACCCTGACGGCCGCAACGGCGGCTACGTCGCCGTTGACCAGGCGGGCAACGTCTACGCCACGTTCATGACGCAGGCCAACACAGCGCAGGTTGACCGGTGGATGGGTGGAACCGGAAACCCGCAGAACCTCGGTCTGAAACTCATTGGAGCCGGAGGGATCGTGACGACCGCAACTGGAGCGCTCGCGGTGTGCGACCCGTACCACGCGCGCTGCGGCGAGTTCCTCCCCGGATCGAAGAGCATGTCACACGTTTTCGGGCATATGGGAACGGGCATCCACACCGGTCCCGTTCCGAACAAGCCCCCGTGGCTGTTCCCCGACGCGCTCGCACTCGACCGCGCGGAGACGCGCGCGTACGTAGTGGCGACGACGTTTTCGAAATGGGCTTACCCGGGACCGGACCGCCGGCCCAATCATCTGCCGCTGCTCGAGCTAAAGGTGCCCGGTGACGCCGGTCAGGGAATCGCCGTGAATCCGCCCTCAAAACCAGGGAAGCCGTACAACTAGATTGGGACGGCGACTCCTCCGCACTTTGGCGACGGCACTACTCATCGCATGGCCCGTCGCCATCGCTGCGGCGGCCCCGTGCGTGAAGCTCGACGGCCAGTCGTATTGCCGGGTTTGGTCGGCGAAGAGTTCGTCGGAGAGCAAGACCGAGTTCTTGCGCTCCGGCGAAACCGTTGACCGCTGGCAGAATATGATCACGATTCTTCGCTACAGTCACTCGACGCTCAAGGCCGCGGCGGCGGAATATCTGGCGATCGTGCGCGCCTACATGGGTTCTGACGACCACCCAGTCTGGATCAAACCGACACACGGCCCCCATCATGAAGCGGCGGCTACGCGCCTGGTACTCCAAGATCCGCACGGAGCCGACGGCGAGTACGTCGTCGTCTACTTTTTCGCCGATCCGGGCAAACCGGTTTACGCGATCGCCTTTTCGCAGCACTTGCCGCTGCCGTCGGGCGAAATCCCGACCAAAACGCAGTACGGGAATTGGCTCAACGACCTGCAAGCCATGCCGGCCGCCGCCGTAACGCGCTAGCGAGGGTTGAAACTCCAATCCAAGTGGGCGTTCGCCGTCGACTGCTCGGCAGAGGCGCGCGACTAGGTCTTAGCGAACGGCCGTGCGATGTTTCCCCACCGCGATCGCAATGGGCGGGACGACCGGATCGCGGTCGTCCGCGACGTGGTGGAAGTGGTGGCAATCGTTGCGGCTGGGATTTGGGCGTTCTACATTTTCGCCTATGAGAACAGTTTCAAACCGTCGCACGCTCCGCCTGCGATCAACGTAAAAACGACGCTTCAAAAGCTCGGCGCACATGACGGTCTGATTGCCGTGCGGATCCGTACCGAGCTGCGCAACAGCAGCACGGTTCCGGTACGCCTTCTCGGCTTCGCGCTAACCCTCTACGGGCAACGCGTGACGGTTTCGTCACATGAGTTACCGCAAACCGTCACGGCCACCGAGGAACGTCTACGCGGATTTTACCGGACTTCCCCGGCGGTGCCCGTCTACAGCACGGCGCACCTTTCCAAGGCGGTGGATCCGTCCGCGACGTACGACAGCCAACTCGCGCCGGACAATAGCTGGGACGAGGAAGAGGTTACCTACGTTCCGCAACGCCTTTTCAACCTCGTCACCGTCAGCGTGAACGTGTTATACACGCGCGACGGCACGACCGGACTCCGCGTCCGCCTAACCGCAACTCCGGGGCGCGGACCCGACTTTGTCTACGACCAGAACGATCCGCGCATCAACCAGTTTGTCGTAAATCCGCTCGATTCGCTCGACCTGGACGCCCGCTAGCAGAGGTGACCGGACGAGGCGAGGTGCGCTCGTCCCTCGACTGCGCGTGCTTTGCACGGTCCGCTTGGGATGACAAGGGGGAGTGCGCTCGTTTCGACTGCGCGTGCTTTGCACGCTCCGCTTGGGATGACAAGGGGGAGTGCGCTCGTTTCGACTGCGCGTGCTTTGCACGCTCCGCTCGGGATGACAAGGGCGAGTGCGCTCGTTTCGACTGCGCGTGCTTTGCACGCTCCGCTCGGGATGACAAGGGCGAGTGCGCTCGTTTCGACTGCGCGTGCTTTGCGCGCTCCGCTCGGGATGACAAGGGCGAATGCGCTCGTTTCGACTGCGCGTGCTTTGCACGGTCCGCTTGGGATGACAAGGGCGAGTGCGCTCGTTTCGACTGCGCGTGCTTTGCACGCTCCGCTCGGGATGACAAGTGGTTACTTGGGTGGGGTGGCGATGTCGGTGCGGTAGGTTAGGTCTTGGGTATTGAGGCGGGCGGACAGGGAGTGGACGGCGTTGTAGGCGCGGGTACGCGCTTGTGGGAGATCGTCGCCGAGCGCGGTTACCGTCAGCACGCGGCCGCCGCCGGTTTCGACGGTGCCGTCGGCCAGGCGCGAGGCTCCCCAGAACGCTTGACAGCCTTCTTCGAGCGCGACGTCGGCGGTCAGGCCGTTCAACGCAGTGTTGCTGCGCGGATAGTCGCTGGTCGCGAGCACGACGCCGGCGCAGCTTCGCGGAGACAACGACGCGAGCGAGAGATCCATCGCGCCGTCGGCGGCCGATTTCAGCAGGGCGGCGAAGTCACCCGACACGCGCGGCATCAAAACTTGCGTTTCGGGATCGCCGAAACGCGCGTTAAACTCAATCACGGACGGCCCGCTCGCCGTCCACATCAGACCGCAGTAGAGCACGCCGACGTATTCTTCGCCTTCGGATAGCAGCCCGCGCAGCACCGGAGCGAGAATTCGCTCGCGCACGCGATCGTCGACGTCGTCGGGAAACCCGCTCGGCGGAGAATACGCGCCCATGCCGCCGGTGTTCGGGCCGGTATCGCCGTCGCCGGCGCGTTTGTAGTCGCAGGCCGCCGCAAACGGCGCCATCGCACGGCCGTCGGCCAACGCAAATACGCTGATCTCGCGGCCCTCGAGCTTCTCCTCCAGCAGCACGTCACCGCCGCCGCCGGGAACTTTGTTTTCGCCGTACCAGTGACGCAACACGCCGAGAGCCTCAGCCGCATCCTCAGTAACCACGACGCCCTTGCCGGCGGCTAAACCATCGGCCTTCACGACCACGGCGCCTTTCCAGTCGGCCAAGACTTTCACCGCACCTTCGAGCGAGTGAACGACGACCCCACGTGCCGTGGGTACGCCGTGACGCTCCATGAATTTCTTGGCGAACACTTTGCTCGATTCGAGCCGCCCGCTCGAACGGTTCGGACCGAACACTGCAATGCCCGCCTCGCGCAGGCGGTCGCCGACGCCGGCGGCAATCGCCGTCTCGGGCCCGATTACGGCGAGATCGACGCGCTCGGCTAAGCACCGCTCGGCGATCGCTTTGCCGTACGTTGGCGAAACGTCCCAGTTTTGGCCGCGCGACGCCGTCCCGGCGTTGCCCGGCGCTGCAAAGATCGCCTGGCACGACGGCGACTGCGCGAGCCGCCACGAGAGCGCGTCCTCGCGCGCGCCGTTGCCGATTACTAGAATCCGCAACCCGCTATTCCCACTCAACCGTCGCGGGCGGTTTGGTCGTGATGTCGTAGGCGACCCGGTTCACACCCGGAACTTCGTTGACGATCCGCGATGAAATCCGTTCGAGCAGATCGTCGGGCAAACGCGCCCAGTCCGCGGTCATCCCGTCCTCGCTCGTGATCGCGCGGACGGCAACGAGGTTCGCGTAGGTGCGGCCGTCGCCCATGACCCCGACGCTCTTGACCGGCGTCAGCACGGCGAAATACTGCCATGGAAACGGATCGAGGGTGGCCGCGTCGATCTCTTCGCGTACGATGGCATCGGCCTCACGCACGATCTCGAGCCGCTCCGCCGTTACGTCGCCGACGATCCGAACGGCCAGACCCGGCCCAGGGAACGGCTGCCGTAGGACGATCTCCTCGGGAAGCCCGAGCACGCGTCCCAACTCGCGCACCTCGTCCTTGAACAGCGCGCGCAAGGGCTCGATCAAGGTGAGCTTCATTTTTTCCGGCAACCCGCCAACGTTGTGATGCGACTTGATCTTGTGGCCGGCCTTGCTTTCGGGCGTCTTCGACTCGATCACGTCCGGATAGAGCGTCCCCTGCACCAAATACTTGACGCCGGGAATTTTCGCAGCCTCTTTTTCAAAGACGCGGATGAACTGATGGCCGATGACGATGCGCTTCTTCTCGGGGTCGTCGATCCCGCGGAGTTTCTTCAAAAACCGTTTGCGCGCGTCGACGGCCGTGACGTTGAGATGGAGCACGTCCCGAAAGGCGGCCACGACGTCGCTGGCTTCGTCCTTACGCAACAAGCCGTGATCGACGAAGATGCAGGTCAGCTGCTCGCCGATGGCGCGCGACACGAGCGTAGCCGCCACCGCCGAGTCGACGCCGCCGGAGAGCGCGCAGATCACCTTGTCGTCGCCGACCTTCGCGCGGATCGCCGCAATCGCTCCGTCGACGAACGAATCCATCCGCCAATCGTCGGCCAGTGCCGCGATTTTGTACAGGAAGTTGCGCAGGACCACGCGTCCGTGATCGGTGTGCACGACCTCCGGATGGAACTGCACGCCGTAGACCTTGCGCGCCGGATCGCCCATCGCGGCGACGTTGCAGCGCTGCGTCGACGCGAGCGCGAGGAATCCCTCGGGAAGTTTCACCACCGAGTCGCCGTGCGACATCCACACGCGCGAATGGACGGGAACGTCGTCGAACAGCGGGGTCGTGCGATCGGTCACCCATAACGTCGCCGGGCCGTATTCGGCCCGGTCGAGTTCGATCAGTTCGGCGCCGAGATCGCGCGCCAGGAGCTGCATCCCGTAGCAGATGCCGAGCAGCGGCACGCCGGCCGCGAGGATCGCCGGATCCACGCCCGGCGCCCCGGCGACCAGGGTACTTTCGGGCCCCCCGGAAAGCACGATCGCCGCCGGCGAGCGGGGCGACAGCGCCGCCCAGGGCGTGTCGAAGGGCACGATTTCGCAATAGACGCCCAGCTCGCGCGTTCGCCGCGCGATGAGCTGGCTGTACTGCGCTCCAAAGTCGAGGATGAAGACGGTCGGTGGCATGGTGCCGGGGCGCGCGGAGGCCGACGCTGCCTAGGCCGCGTCCGCCGCGGCCTTCAGCGCGGCGTCGTAGTCGGGCTCGTTGGTAACCTCGCCGACGATTTGCACGTACTTGACCGTCTTGTCTTTACCGACGACGACGATCGCGCGCGTCAGCAGTCCGAGCTCGCCGATCAGCAATCCGTAGTTGCGCCCAAAACTGTGCTTGCGAAAGTCGGAGAGCATTGTAAGCTTCACGCCGCCCTCTTGTGCGCCCGCCCAACGCGCTTGGGCGAAGGGGAGGTCCATGCTCACGACCCAAGCGGTCACGCCGGGCGGCAGCTCTCCCAGCCGCTGGTTGAATTTTTGCGACTCGAGCGAACAAACGCTCGTGTCCAGCGAGGGTACGACGATCAGCATGGCCGCCCGGCTGCCGGCGTCTACCAGTTCATCGAGCGTGACGTGAGCGAGGTCGCCGGCCGCGAGATCGAAGTCGGGCGCCGGGTCGCCGGCCCGCAAGGCCGGTCCCTGCAGCGTCATCGGCTTGCCTTTGAACGTCACCACGCCGGTGCGTTCCTGCACGTTTTGCGTCGTCATTTCCGTCTCCCTAGGATAGCTTCGTGTTACGAATTTAGCAGGGTGCGGAAAAGCTCGCGGCGCCGTCTCGAACCCGCCTGTTCCGCCGAAAGCTTCGTCGCTCTTCGGTCACAACGCTACGGCGTTGCTCCCTCAACCCTCCTCGTTTCGACGAAACATTCGGGCCCGATCCGGTCACCACGAGTTTTTCCGCACCCTGCTACGTTAAAACGTCGGGAAGACGATTGGTGTCACGAGCTATCACGATTTCCATGGCGATCCGCTCGCCGACCGACACATCGCGACCCCAACGGTACGCCGAGTACGGCGTATAGCGCGTTCCGGGCGAACCCGGGATGCGCAACGATACGTCGTAGCACACGAATTCCTTGGGCGGCCCGGCGACGATGACGCACTGCAGCGCGAACGGACCGATCACGCCGGGGGGAGCGGCCGCGGCGGACGCTGCGACGAATCGTTCGCCCATCGCAAACGCCTGCTCGAGCATCGACTCGGTGAGCGTGGCGGCGACGTGACCGGCCTCCTCCAGCCGCATCGGCACGCCGCGCACGGCATCGAAAGCCGACGGCGGCAAGTTGCGAAAACCCTCGAGATTCGTCTGGCGGCGCGTGTCGGTTCCCAGCAGCTCGAGTTCGCCCAGCAGCGGCGAGTAAAAGAAATTCAAGTTCACCGCCGGGCCGAGCGCGTATTCCTCGATCACGGCTCCCGGCAGACCCTCGGCCGCAAGCGCCCCGTCGTCGATCAGGCGCTGGGCGGCGGCGACGTATTCCTGCGGCGACGACGCCAGGAAGAACGCGCGCTCGAAACTTACCTTCGCGTGCGGCGCTTTGACCATTACGAGCCGGTCGATTTCGCCGGGCGAAGCAAACCGTTTTGGATAGCGGATGCCGGCGCGTTCCAGCAAGTCGTACTGATTGCCGGCCTCGTCGCGTTCCTCGGCGCGCAGCAGGCGCCGGTTGCCGAAGAACGGGACCCGCATGCCGCGTTCGATCTCGTCGTACGAATAGCGCTGGTGCAGGTAGACCTCGAACGAGCGATTCGCGACGAACAGCACGTTCTCGGCCAGCAGCCGCTCCTGCACGCCGTCACGCAGGATGTCCGCGAACGCATCCAGTTCGAGTACCGCATCGACGCAGCCCCGGCGCGGCGACTCGCGCGAAAAGAAGTGCTCGGCGTAGGTGCGCTCGCGCCCCTTCGCCGTTACAACGAGGTTGCGCAGACCCTGCGCGCGCGCACCGAAGGCGACGTCGAGCGCCGAATGGCTGCCGATCGAACAAAGCGTAAGGCGCGCGGGGTCGTAGCCTGACAGTGCGCGCGCGACGTTCGCATTCACGCCGCGCTTATTCGACGCGAACCTTGGCGCCCATGCGCCGCCAAACCGCCGACCCGTACGCGAGTGCGGCGACGCTTCCGGCGATCGTGACGGTCAAGGCAACGACGATCGCAGTCCGCGAAGGCGCGGCTTGGAAGATCGACAGCCCCCCGCGATCGGCCGGATACGCGGAGATCAGATAGGGATAGAGCGTCCGCGCCGCCTCGGCCAACAACGCGGCCAGAAAGGCCGACGACGCCGCGAAGCCGCTGGTCGCGCGTCCCCGCAAACCTGACACGCGCAGCCAAATCAACGCCCCCAGAGCGACCAGCGGGATCGTCAGCGCCAGGGGCGCCGGGTGAAGTCCGCGAGCCTCGACCGTCGCCGCGCCGGAAATCAGGAAGAGCGCCAGCACCACCCACCACGACCTGCGCAGCAGCCGGGCGGCTCGCCGTCCTAGGTCGCCGTCGACGCGCATCGCCATGAACGCCGCGCCGTGCTGGCCGAGCGCGGCCACGCCGAACGCGCCGATCAGCAGCGCATACGGATTGAGCAGAAACGCGAACGTGCCCCGGAAGTATCCAGCAGCATCGAGCGGTACGCCGCGCACGAGATTCCCGAGCGCCACGCCGAACAACAGGATCAGCAGTCCGCTCGATAGGAAAAATGCCGCATCCCAAAATTGGTGCCACAGATCCGAGTCGAGATGGTTGCGCAGCTCCATCGCAATCCCGCGAAACATCAGCAGCCACAGCACGACCACGAACGGCAAATAGAAGCCTGAAAACGCGCTCGCGTAGGCGGCTGGAAAGAGCGCAAACAATGCGCCGCCGCCGGCAACGAGCCAGACTTCGTTGCCGTTCCAAAACGGGCCGATGCTGCGTATCGCCGCCCCCCGCTCCCGGTCGGTGCGCGCGACGATCGGTGAAATTACCGCCACGCCGAGGTCGTAGCCGTCCAACAGCACGTACGCCGTCAGCATGAACGCCACCACCCCAAAGCCCAGCGTCTCAAGCATTACGCACCGGCATCGCGGCGCGCGGACGGGCCCACCGCAATCTCCCGCAGCACGAGCGTCAGGAACAGCACGCCCAGCAAGAAATACATCCCCGCAAAACCGATCGTCGTAAACAGCGTTTCGCCGCCGTTGACGGTGGGCGAGGCAGCCTCCGCGGTGCGCATCAGTCCATAGACGATCCACGGCTGCCGTCCTACTTCGGCGACCATCCAGCCGGCTTCGTTGGCGACGTAGGGAAACGGCATGATCAGCATCAGCGCCCACAGGATCGCGCGCGTCCGGTGAAGCCGCCCGAGCAGCAGTGCGACGAGCGCGATGCCGCTCACGGCTCCGAAGATCGTTCCGAGACCGACCATCACGTGATACGCGTAGTAAGTCAGCCCGATCGGCGGCCAATACTCGCGCGCGTAGGCGTGGAGTCCCTTGACGTTCGCGCCGAAACTCCCGTAGGCGAGGTAACTCAGAAATCCCGGCACGTAAATCGGGTCGAGCAGCGTGTCGTTCTCGGTGTCCGGCATCCCGACGATCGCCAGCGGCGCGCCGGCAGTCGTTTCGAATAGGCCTTCCATGGCGGCGAGCTTCACGGGTTGATAGTGCGTGACGTTGTCCGCGTTAAAGTCGCCGGTGGGAAACGCGGCCGCCGCCGAGAACGCGAAACCGGCGATCGCTCCGGCGGAAACGAACCGGCGCCCCAGTTCCGCTTCTCGCCCCGCGAGCAGGTAGTACGCGCCGATTCCGGCGACGATGAAGCCGCCGGCGACCAGCGCCGCGACCAGCGTATGCGCGTACTGCCACAACGCCCATCTCGACAAAAGCACGGCCGCAATGTTCGTCAGTTCGAAGCTGCCATGCGCGCCGCGGACGAATCCGACCGGGTGCTGCATCCAAGCGTCCGTCGCAATAATGAAGTAGCCGGAGAGCCACGCCCCGAGGCATACCAGTACCGCCGACCAGGCCTGCAGGCGCGACGGACGCCCGCCCTTTCCGTAGAGCAGCACGCCGAGGAAGATCGACTCAAGAAAGAACGCGAACACGCCTTCCATCGCCAGAGGTTGGCCGACGACCGCACCGGCCGCGCGCGAGAATCCCGCCCAGTTGGTCCCGAATTGGAACTCCATCGGAATGCCGGTCACGACCCCGATCGCAAAATTGATCGCAAAAATCTTCGTCCAAAATGCGGCGGCGCGCACGGACCCTTCGTCGCCGCCGTGGGCCGCCTTCCACGTATAGGCCACGACGAACGGCGCTAGCCCCATCGTGCCGATCGGAAAGAGATAGTGAAACGCAATCGTAAAAGCGAACTGGACTCGATCCGCCAGCACGGCGTCCATTACGACGTGCTGCCGTCGAGCAGTTTTCGGGCCTGCGGACTATCCTGGTATTCGACCGTAAGGATGGCGCGCAGGTGCGCGGCGGCCTGACGAGAGTCGCCGTTATCCATCCGCTGCAGCGTCGTGTAACACCAATACAGCAGCATCGGCAAATCGCGGTCGCGCGGATACACCTTGTGCATGTCGTCGATCGCTTCGGCCACCAGCAGCGTCTCGGGGCTTTCCTGATTGCCGTACTTGTAGTCGAGCATGAAGTTGATGTGTTTGAGCTGGTTCTCGATGCCGAGGATCGAGTAACCCATCCGCCCGAAATACTCGTCGGCCGGCGCCAGCGTCGTAAGGTACTTGTCGTGCGGCAGCGCGGTCACCGTCGTGATCACGCGAATCGGATCCACCGCCTTGAGCCGGGCGAGGAACGCTTTCGCGTTGCGCTCGTCACCTTCCGAGAAGCCGTTTTGACCGGCCGTCCCGGCGTTGGCCGCGGCAACCAACTCGTTTCCCCACGACGTCGGCAGGTGGGCGACCGGAAAGCCGGGGGCAGCGGCGCGCTGGAGCGCGAGCGTGCGCCACGCGGGATCGCGCGTCAACACCCAGCCCCGCCAATTCGCTTCGACTTGGGCGAGCAGCGCGTCGACGTCGCGCGGGTACGTTTGCAAGTTCGCGGTCGCATCCTGATCGGCGAGACGCGCGATTTTTTCCGGTTCGTCTTCGGAGTTCACGCGTTCGAGCAGTGCGCCGGCGCCGGCAATTAGGGCCGCATCCTGCCCGTGTTTGGTCACCCAGTCGCTTGCTTCGCGCACCCACCAGGCGGCCGCATCGTGATTGATCAGCGGATTGTAATGCAGGCCGCTGCCGATCTGGACGGTCAGCGTCGCCAGTTCGGCGTAGGCCGGATCGCTCGGGTATTGCAGCGAGTAGGCGCGGCCGGCGTTGAAAATCGTCGAAAGATACACCTCCTGGGAGCGGTAGTTCCAGCCGTCGGTGTTGCCTTTGTTGAAAGCATCCTTCATCTGCTGGTAGAGCACCGCCGGATCGGCTTCCAGCGCGGCCCGCACGTTCGACGGCACGACGGCGAACGACGCGGCGATCAGAATCGCCGCGGCAACAAGTTTGAGCCGCCTACAGAACGCTGGAATCATCGAGCACTACTCGCAAGTTATGGGTCAGCAGCGCGTTCTTGATTTCGCGCGCGATTCGCCGCCCGGTCGACATCGGCTCGGAGTAGTTCAAGTACGAGTACGGCGACCCGTCGATGAACAGGTTCGTCCCCGCGACGATGCGCGCCGAAATTTCCATCACGAAGAACTGAATATCGGGCGTGATGATCGTCTCGATGCAGAACGCGCCGAACAACCCCTTCGGCCCGCAAATTTCCTGGCTCACGCGGACGACGTTGTCGCCCATGCGCAACGCCTCGGCCAGCATCGATTCGCGCAAGGAAACCGGCTGATTGCCGACCACCACGTACGAAGGGCTCACGTCCATGCCGCCCTGGGCGGCCGCCGGGATGCGCCCTAGCGAATCCACGTTGGTTTCGTAGCGACGGTCCATCGACATGATCTCGAGCTTGTTTTCCAGCGGCGAATAGAAGTAGTGAATGTAGAGCGGAACGCCGATGACGTACTCCTGAATGATGTACTCTTCTTTGAGATGGGCCGCCCGCGCCTCGAAGTCGTTGGTGTCGCGGATGAACATGTAGCCCTTGCCGCCGGCCGCGCCGTACAGTTTCACGATCACGGGACGGTCGATTTCGGCGCCGCTCTTGAACTGGCGCGGCAACGTCAGGCCGGCCCGCGAGAGCCACTGCCGCTGCAGTTCGCGGCTGGCCTCCCAATCGAGGACGGCCTTATTTCCGAAATACGGAATCGTCATTCTCTTCTGCTCTTCAAGCGAGAGATATGCGACGAACGAGCCGTGAGGAACGATGATGACCTTGCGATTCGCCAGTTCGTCGACGCAGGTCATAAACTCGGAGTAGTTTTCCAGCGGGATGACCTCGTCGACGAAGCCGAACGAGCGGTAGAGCCGTTCGGTGTCGCGATTCGAGATCGCCAGCGTCTTGAAGCCCTCGTCGTGCGCGCCTTTGAGAATCTGGAGCGCCGAGTGCGAGCCGAGGGTAGCAATCGTGTATGGCCGATTCAATTAGTACATCGCTTTCTCGATGGCGGGATTACACAACAAACCGTCGATCGCCGCCGCGAGCGTTTCGCGCGGAACCGGAACGTTCTCGGGGCCAAACAGGCGCCAGCCCACGTACCGGCGCGACCGCGACACGTCCGCAATGCCTTTGCCCCCAAGACGTTGGCGCACCTCGTCGCCTTCATCGCAACGCTCGACCCAAGCCTCGCCCGAGCGCGGCCGTACGGATTCCAGCTCGAGCAGGCGGTGCTTGTTGGGATTGAAGATCGTCTCGTTCGCGCGGACGCGAGCCGTCAGCGTCGCCGGATCGCCCGCATCTTCGAGCCGCCAGACCTCAGTCCGTTCGACGCCGTGAACGTCGAGCCCGAGCCGCCGCAGCGCGACCAGCGCCGTAAAGGCCGTGTTGTCGGGAATTTTCAGCGCAATCGCGATCAAACGCTCGCTCATCGCGCGCTTACCGCGGCGACGAAACTCGCAAACAACGCCGCACCGCCCGAAGGCGCGAGCACATCGCTGCCCTCCTGCCGGTCGAGGTGGTTGAAATTCCAGGCGTCACGTTCGGGGTGCGGCATGATGGCGAGCACGTTGCCGGCTGCATTGAGCAACCCCGCGCACCCGAGCGCCGAGCCGTTGGGCACGGCGGCCGCATCGACCGTTCCGTCCCGGCGGGCGTACACGAAGGCGAGATGTCCGCCGGAAGCGATCTCATTAAGGTGCTCGGCGTTGGCCGCGAGCCGGCCTTCGCCGTGGGCCGCGTATGCGGGAATCAGGGCGCCGGGCGGAAGCGCCGCCGTCAGCGGGCTGCGCCCCGGTTCGACCGCGAGCTTCATGTAGACGTGGCGGCAGACGAAGTGCGGAACCGGACCGTTATCGGTAAACGCCGCGGTTGGACGCCGGACCGGTCCCGTGCCCGGCACCAGCCCGGCTTCCAGCAAAATCTGCGCGCCGTTACAGACGCCCAAAACGAACTTTCCGTCCGCCGCTCCCGCGATGACGAAATCCATCATTCGGTCGTGCGCCGAAATCGCTCCGGCGCGGATTCGATCTTCGTAGGCGAATCCGCCCGGCAGCACGTAGGCATCGTACTCGCCCAGCGTTTCGCCGCGCGACCAGTGCACGAGTTCGGCCTCGCCGCCGCAGTCGCGCAACAGCCGCACGGTTTCGTTCTCGGAGTTCGTCCCCGGAAACACCAGCACGCCGATACGCGCCATCATTCCGCCGCCGCCGTCACGGATACACCTCGGCGAGCGGTTTCGTCCACGCGTCGTAGAGCGCGGCGACGTCGAAGCTCGTGCCGTTGACGATTAAACGCGGTTCTTCGATCGTCGTGCCGACTTTGAGCGTCCCGGAGACGTCGACCAGATGTTCGTCGGCGACTTCACACACAAAACCGCCGGCCTCGCACAGCGGATTGCCAAAATCCAGCTCGGCTCCGAGCGGACGGCCGGCGAGCCGCGCGTCGAACGCCAGACGAGCGAGCGCGGTCAGCATCCCACCGTCGGTGACGGCCCGGCAGGAAAGCAGCGCACCCGACGCGATCGCTTCGGCGACGATTCCGATTGCCGTGCGTTCGGCATCGTAAGAAATCTCCGGCAGCGGACCTTCGATCCCGAGCAGCTCGGCCAAGACCGACCCGCCGACCGCCAGTTCGCGGCTGCCAATCCAAAGCAAGGCGGACCCGGAAGTCTTGAGACCGGGTGCGATCGCGCACGACACGTCGGCGAACGCGCCGATGCAGGCCACGATGGCCGATGCGGGCACCGCGCCACCCGCCTTCGATTCGTTGTAGAGGCTCACGTTGCCCGAAACGAATGCCAGCCCCAACTCCCGGGCAGCCCGGTCGAGGCCATCGATCGCGCCGACCAGCTCGCCGTACTGCTCGGGTTTGCGCGGGTTGCCGAAGTTCAGACAGTCGGTCAAGCCGATCGGCCGGGCGCCCACCGCGACGGTTGCGCGAACCGCTTCGATCACGGCACGTTCGGCGGCGTAGCGCGCGTCGATCCGGCCCACGCGCGGATTTCCCGCAACGCTCAGCGCCACACCGAGCGGCGAGCCGGGAATCGGCGCCAGCACGCCCGCGTCGGCCGCGCCGCGCGGGATGACGGTCGCGCCGCGCACCGCCCAGTCGTAGCGCCGATAGAGCGGCTCGCGCGAACAGACGTCGCGGTGGGCGAGAATCTGCGGAAACAGGCGCTCGACGTCGACCGCCGGCAGCTCGCGGTCGGGCGGTTCGTGCCGGATCGCTTCCACGTACGGCAGCTCGTCGCGGATCGTACCGGTGAGAAACTCGATGTCGACGTCCATCACGATCGCGCCTCGATGCCGCAGGATATAGCGCTTCTCCGCCGTCAACCGCCCGACGATGCCGGCCCGGGCGTTATGCGCGACCTGCGGCAACGTAAACTCTTCGTTGTAAATTCGCAGGACGTCGGCGGTGACGTCGGGCGGAAGCGCCCACAGCAGACGCTCTTGCGCCTCGCCTACGGCAATGACCTCAGGCGCCATCCCATCGACGGCCAGGTTGACCTCGTCGAGATTCAGCTCGGCGCCGTATCCGCCGCCCGCCGCCAGCTCCGCCGAGCAGCCCATGATTCCGCCGGCGCCGAGATCTTTGAATGCGGCCGCAATTCCGCGTTCGCGCAGCAGTTCGAACGCGCGATAACTCGCGCGCATGAGCACGTTTTTCAGAAAAGGGTCGGGTACTTGCACCGCACCCTTGTTCGCCGCTTCGTCTTGCGCGTCGAGCGGCACCGACGAAAACGACGCGCCACCGAATCCGCTCGGATCGGTTGCCTTTCCGACGAGCACGAGGTCCCAACCCGCGGCGCCGGCCGGGGCATGCGACTCGACGATCTCCGACTCTTTGACGATTCCGAGCGCGACCACGTTGACCAAACAATTATCGTCGAAACCGCCGTCGAAATAGACGTCGCCCGCCAGATTCGGGACGCCGATCGCGTTCCCGTACGCGCCGATTCCATCGACCGCGCTGCGAGCGACGTAACGCTGGTGCGAGACGGGATCCTCGACGCGGCCGAAACGCAGCGCATCGGCCACCGCGATCACTTCGGCCCCCATGCAGAGCACGTCGCGAACGATCCCGCCCACGCCGGTAGCGGCGCCTTCAAAAGGGACGACTTGCGACGGATGATTGTGCGACTCGTGAGCTATGACGACCCCGTAACGGTCGCCGGCGTGTTCGCCTAAATGAAGTACTCCGGCGTCTTGACCCGGACCGAGCACGACCTGCGTACCGTCGACCGGCAACCGTTTGAGGTGGTGGCGGCTCGACTTATAACTGCAATGCTCGCTCCACTGCGCGTCGAAGGCATGCAGCTCGACGGCGGACGGTTCGCGGCCCAGGCGTTCGACGATCCGCCGGATCTCGTCGTCGCGCAAGGCGACGTTGGGACGGACGAGTTCTTGACTAGCCAATGACCGCGCCTTGCGGTACCGGGGTCGGCTGCTGCAGCGACGTATCCGCCGCAATCACGTTGGAACGCGCGTTCGCCTGCATCAGCAGCGCGCGTCCGTACAGTACGGTGTCTTCGATTCCAAACAGCTTGGCGCACTGCATCGCGAGCTGCGGCGGGGGTGCGCGTCCGTCCAGGGCCGGGGACGACGACGCAGCGTCGAGCATCGCCCGCAGCAAGTCGCTTTCACCGACGGCGACGAACGCCAGCCGCGCGAACGACGCTTCCAACTGCGCGACGAGCTGCAGCACGTAGCCCGGCGTCGTGGCCGGACTCGCGACGTGACGCACCGCCGGCAACCCGAATTGTCCCAGAGCTCCCACGATCTCGTTGACGCGCTCGACCCGCTCGGGCGAATCGGCGATCACCGCCACCATCCCCGGGCGCATCACCGGAAACGATCCAACCATGTCCGCAACTCGCTCGTAGGCGCGCTTGACGTTGGCGAGCGCTTCGTCGTCGACCGTTTCGAGATTCCGGTACATTTGCTTGTCGAGCATCAAATCTTCGCGCGCCTGCGGCCAAATGCGCCACGAATCGTTGTCGATCACGTCGGCGATCGCCAGTTGCCCCTGGTTTTCGCCGCTGGCGAGGCGGCCGAACTCGATCTTCAGATCGACGAGCATCACGTCGCGCTTGCGCCAGGCATGCGCGAGAATGTCGAACGTGAGGCGCGCCATCTCGGTCATCGCGGCGACTTCGTGCGGAGCGGCGATATTTTCGGCAACGATCCGTTCCGGTGCGATCAGCGGATCGTGGTTGGCGTCGTCCTTCAAAAAGAACTCGACGACCCGTGGCACGAGCAACATTCCGCGCGCCACCCCGGGATTGCGTTTTACGAACGATCCGGCCGCCACGCCGCGGGTCACGACTTCCAGCGGAATCATGTTTGCGCGGCGGACGACCATCTCATTTTCGTCGTCGTCTTCGCCGCCGTTGAGATAGTGCGTCGGCAAACCGCACAAGTTGAGCAACCGGAAGACGCGGGCGGTCGTTTGGGCGGCCAGCCGGCCTTTGCCGGGGATTTCGTGGCGGCGCGCGCCGTCGCCAGCCGAAATTTGATCGGTTTGCGCGACCACGAGCTGGGCGGGCTGACCGGGGACCTCGTAGAGCACCTTGGTCTTGCCGCGAGCGATCTCGATTCCCTTATTCATTCGTTCCGTCTATTCATTGGTTGCGTCATCCTGTGCGAGCGTCACTTCCGCCTGTCGCGGGAAAGGTTCCAAAGCCGCAATCCGATCGGCGAGCAGCCGCGCACGCGCCGGCGCTGTGCCCACGTGCTTTCCCGGCTCGAGCAGCCGGCGAATCTCGGCCGGGTCGACCAGCGAGGTCAACGCCCGATTCTCGGCAAGCAGGCGCGAGAGCGGGTTGTCCTGCCCGCGTGCGAGCGCTTCCCACGATTCCATCGATGCATTGCGAATCGCTTCGTGAAGCTCTTGGCGATCGCCGCCCGAGCGCACGCCCTCCATCAAGACCGCCTCGGTGCCGGCAAACGGCCCGTACGTCCGCAAGTTTGCGGCGATCCGGCGTTCGTCGACCCGCAGACCTTCGATCGCTCGCCGCGCGAGCGCGACGATCTCGTCGGTGCAGAGCAGCGCTTCGGGCAGAATCGTGCGCCGGTTCGCGCTGTCGTCGAGCGTTCGTTCCAGCAGGTTCGTGGCAGCATTCTGCCAGGCCGTCTCGCTGTAGCCCACCAGCAACCGCGCGAGCGAATCGATGCGCTCGCACAGTATCGGATTGCGCTTGAAGGGCATTGCCGAACTGCCCACCTGCTTGCGGCCGAACGGCTCGCTCACTTCGCCGAACTCCGGGCTGCTGAGCACGCGAACGTCGGCCGCGAACTTCGAGAGCGACGCGCCCAGCCCGGCGAGGCCGGAGAGCAACAGGTAGTCGAGTTTACGCGGGTAGGTCTGCGTGCTGATCGGACGAGCCTGCAGGCCGAAGCGTTCGAGGACGTAGACCTCCATCTCGGCCGAACGTCCCGAACCGTCGAGCAGGTGTTCGTACGAAGCGGCGGTCCCGACCGCACCGCGAAAACCCTTGGTCGTCAAGTTCTCGAAAACGAAGCGCAAATTCGCATCGTCGATCAGCAGATCTTGCGCGTAAACGGCGAAGCGGTACCCCAGCGTCGTCGGTTCGGCCGGCTGAAGGTGCGTGAACCCCATGCACACGAGGTCGGCGTACGTGCGAACCTTCTCGCCGAAGGCAACGATCAAGTCGTGCAAGCTTTCGCCGATCCACGCGAGCGCCAACCGCAGACGATACGTTTCGACCGTGTCCTCTATATCCATCGAGGTCGCGCCCAGATGCAGTTTTCCACCACCGATTTTGGCCTGCGACGCGAAGACGCGAATTTCGGCCATCAGGTCGTGGTGAATCTCACGCTCGATTTCGAGGGCCGCCTCGATGTCGATGCGGTGCGCGTGCTCGCGTATATCGGCAAGTTCGGCCGAGTCGATCAGTCCGTACGTGGACTGCGCTTCCGCCAGCGCTACCCAGGCGGCGCGCCACAGCCGCCGCCGTTTCGCCTCCGAAAAGAGCGAACGAAGCGCGGCGCGTCCGTATCTCCACGAGAACGGCGAGGCGTAGGTCCGATAATCCATGGAAGCCATCTCCGTTCGCGCCTCCTTAGGGCGGCTCATCCCCTGCGCGGGCCGCGCTCGGGCTCTGCCCAGAAAGGGCCGACCGCCGAATCTCCGGTACTTGCGACTTATGAAGTACGCCGTCGTTTGCGCGATGCTCGTCGCGGCGGGCGCCGGCTGTGCCCGGTCCGGGTCCACCGAGCCGACCTCCGGGCGCCATCCGTGGACGCAGGCCGGCGTATTGCGAGTCGCCACGATTCAGGAGTCCAAAAGCCTCAACCCGTTGCTCGCGTCAACCACCGACGACGGCTTCATCGACCGTCTCATGTTCGAACCGTTGCTCTCGGCCGATCCGGCGGGCAACCCCGTGCCGATGCTCGCCGCGCGCGTTCCGACACTCGCCAACGGCGGGATCAGCCGCGACGGCCTCACGGTCGTCTATCACTTACGCGGCGATGCTTTCTGGAGCGACGGCGTGCCGGTGACGTCCCACGACGTCAAGTGGTCGTGGCAAGCGATCGTCAATCCGAACGACAACGTCATCTCGCGCCACGGTTACGACGTCGTGCGCGCCATCGGCACGCCGGACGATCGCACCGTCGTCGTTCACTTGAAACGCCGGTTCGCGCCGTTCGTTAACACCTTCTTCGCGGAAAGCGATCAGCCGTACGACGTGGTTCCGGCACACGTGCTCGCGAAGTATCCCAACATCAACCAAGTGCCGTTCGATGGCGCGCCGACGGTCAGCGACGGGCCGTTCACGTTCGTCTCCTGGACGCGCGGCGACCGGATCCTGCTGGCGGCCAACCCGCGCTTCTTCAAGGGCCGGCCCGGGCTCGACCGCGTCGTCGTTCAAATCGTTCCCGACGAGAACACGGCCGTCAACCTGTTGCGCACGCACGCGATCGATTACATGTTTCAAGCGTCGATCGCGACGTACCCGGCCCTGAAGGACGCACCCGGGACCCGACTCGTCTGGGTGAACATGAACGCATACGACGCGCTTGAGATCAACGTATCGCACGTCACCAACCGGGTGGTCCGGCTCGCGATCGCTCATGCGCTCGATAAGGAAAGCTTGGTCGTACGCCTCACGCACGGTCAGGAAAAGGTCGCGACCGAGGACATCCCCGACTGGATGTGGGCGTTCGATCCCAGCGTGAAATCGTATCCATACGACGTCGCGACCGCCAAAGCGCTCTTGGCGCGAGCGGGGGGCGCCCCGCCGCACCTGCTGCTGGCTACCGAAAATGCCAACGCCACCCATCGCGAGGAGAGCCTGCTCGTGCAGGAAGCGCTGCGCCGCACCGGGATCGACGTCGAAATCAAGTACTATCCGCAGGCCGTTTTATACGCCACCGCGGCGATGGGAGGAATCTTACAGGGCGGAAAGTTCGACTTGACGCTCGCTCCCTGGTACGGCGGCATCGACCCCGACGATTCGTCGCAGTTCCTTTGCGCGATGTTCCCGCCCAACGGCTATAACACGTCGCGCTACTGCAGCCCGGACATGGAGGTTGCACAACACCGCGCGCTGGAAAGCTACGACCAGGTCGTCCGCGCGGCCGCGTACGCGCGCGTCCAGCACTTGCTCGCGCGCGACAATCCATACGTTTTCTTCTGGTGGCAGCGCCAGCTCGAGGCCGTCAGCGTCGATTTCAAAGGCTTTTCGCCAAATCCGGTCACCGAGTCATGGAACGCTTGGCAGTGGCGAATCTAGCAGGCTGCGGAGCGGCGGCTGAAGCTTGAGCGTCGTATGGGACGACACCGTGACGGCGATCGCGCCCCGGCGCGTTTGCCGCACGGTCGTTTGATCGACTTGCGTCGGCAGCGCGCGGGCCGTATCGTACTCGATCCGGGCGGCGATTTTCGTGGATTCGGACGCACCCGGCGTCGGGCGAACGGCACTTTCGTTGATATCGAGCAGCCCGCCGGCGTTGTGAAGGATCGTATAGTCGGCCGTCGTTCCGCCGGCCCCTTGCGGGTCAACGCGCCAGTGTCCGCGCGCGTCGAGGCGCGAGGCGTCGACGAAGTTTTTGCCGAGCACGCCGAGCAACGCGACGACTTCCGGCCCAACGTCAGCGTTGGGATCGCAGACAACGGTCGTGTCGCCGAACGCGACGCAGGTTACCGGGTCTACTTCGCCGGCCACGGACGGTGTTTCGCGCACCTTCAGGATTAGGCCGCCGTCGCTCTCCTCGCGCACGATCTCGACGGCAATCGTTCCCGAACGCGACTGTGGCTGGTCAAAGCTCGGCGCGATGTAGTGCTGGTTGACGTTGTGAAAGAGGAACGTGCCGCCTCCGCCGGGGTCCATCTTGTCAACGCCATGGGCGTGGTCGGCGTCGTCGGTCCGGGCGACTTCATAGGTGTATGCGTAGACGAGCGAGTGCGGCGCGCTCGACACAGCCGCGCACACCACGATTGCCGCAAGCGCCGCCGCTCCCATGGAAAGCAGAGCGCGCGAGCAGCGGCGATCGTGACGTCAGCCGCTACGGTTTGAACTCCGACGGGCTGAGGGCGATTCCGGTAGGTTCCTGGAAGCCGCCGGCCGTTGCGTGGCGATACTTGTCCGAGGGATATGCGAAATCGTCGATTTGATTGGCGTTTTGGTCGTCAGCGAACAGGACGTCGTTCGCGCGGTCGAGCGCCAGAGCGAACGGTGCCCCGTTATTCGGCTCGTAGATCGTCTGCGATGGTTGCGTCTGTCCGGGCGAAAACACGAAGATCGCCGACGGAGAAAGCTGCTGGACGACGAGCACGTTCCCCATCCGATCGACTTGAATTCCCGCGCCCCATTTGAACGTCAGGTTGAGGTTCGTGCCGGTCTTCGCGCCGGGAGCGTATTCGTTGACGGCGCTTCCCCCGGTATCGTTGGTGTCGTACATCACATAGACATCTCCGGCGGCGTCGAGCGCCACCGAGAGCGGCGCGCCGCCGTTGAAATCCGCGAGGCGATACTCCTTCTTCGGATTGCCCTTTGGATAGACGCTGACCCAGCCGTTTTGCAGCTCGTTGAAGTTGCAGATGTAGATCGTGCCGTCGTTCGCTACCGCGACGTCGGTTGGAGAGGAGAGGTCGGTCGTATAAACCTTCGTCGGTGAGGTGCTGCCGGGGGCATACATCGGCACGTTCCACTGACTGGCGATTTGATGCTCGTCGGCGACATAGAGGTTTCCCTTGGCGTCGACCGTAGCGCCGCCCGGAAATGAAAGCCCCGCCGTGATGGTTCCAATCGGCTGCTGGTTCTTGCCGACCTGATGAAAAATCTCGACCTCGTCAGCGCCGAAGTTCACCACGTAAAGCAATGCCTTGGCTCGGCGTCCTGCAGGTGAAATCCAGCCGCGAACTTTCGGCAGGGCGCTCCCCCGCGCGCGCGTTCCTCCCCAAACCGCGCCGGCAGGATAGCCGGCGGCGGGCACGGCGATTCCACTCGGGGGATTCGACGCGGTGCCGGCGCATGCAGCCAGCGAGAGCAGCGATGCGCCGACGGCGAGCGCGCGGATGGTCTGAGTCATGGCGATGCGGCCTCCGATTCGTGTCCGTTCCAGGATACCTGGACGAGACGGTGCGCCGCATGCGCAAATTACCCAACCGAACCCTTCAGCTGCCAGCGCGAGTGGATGCCGAGCTTTGCGAAAATCGACTCGCAGTGACGGTGCACGGTCCGTTCGCTGACGCCGAGCTGCTGCGCGATTGCGCGATTGCTCGAACCGCCGGCGGCCAGCTGCGCTACCTCGGCTTCGCGGGCAGTCAGCTGGGTGACGGGCCGCTGCGAAATCGGCGCCCCGTGCCAGCGACGGCGCAGTTCATGGCGCGCTCCACTGACGCGCCGAACGGCGCGCGCCTCGTCAACGCGCCCCGCCAGTTCGAGCGCCGATGCCTGTCCGAGCGGCCGGTCCGCGCGGGCGAACTCGCGCGCGGCGCGCAGCCCGGCTTTCCGGGCGACGCTCGCGCGCCCTCGCCGTAGCGCCACTGTGCCCTCGAAGAGATCGCGGTGCGCCGCCGGTAATCCCATCGGATTTGCGTACTGCTGTAAAACCAGCGCGGCGATCCGCGGAATGTCGCGCTCGTCCGCCAAACGAGCCGCACGGATCGCCAGTCCCAAACTGTTGTCGAGTGAAGTAAGGCGATCCACCGCGCGACGCAGCAACACATCGTGGGCTTCCCGCCGGCCTTCGTGTTCGTACAACGCGCAGACGCTTTCGGCGAGCGGTCCGATCAACCACTGCTCGCCGCGTGAAAAGGCCAACTCGAGCAGCGCCGGATTGTAGCTGCGCGCGAGCAGTGCGTCATCGGCGAGCATGACGCCGACGGGAATTCCGACGGCCGCCGCGCCCAACAGCGTCACGGTTCCCGCGTAGCGCGCGTAGACGTCGTGCAGCAGTTCTGCGCAGCGGCGAAGGTCGCCGGCAACGAACAGAGCCTCCGCAAGCGCCAGTCCGCCGACCGACGCTCGCTCGGAGTCGGCGCACAGCGCCTGCCGCTCTTCGAGGCAGGCAACGGCGGTGGCGATGCTGCCGTCCTGCGCGGCCGCCGTGCCATAGTTCGTGAGGATGCCCGCCAGCAGTGAGGGTTCGCCGTGTGCGCGCGCCATCTGCAGCGCCAGGTCGAACTGCGCGAAGGCGTCGTCCACCGCGCGCTCCTTGAAGTACGTCAGGGCGCGAACGAGCAGAAAGCGCGCGCGCATTTCCCGATCGTCGGGATCGACGATCCCCGCCAGCTCCAGCAACGCCGCGTGGGCTTGATCCGGATGATTCCCGATCGCCAAATCGGTTGCCACTCGAATGCGCGCACGCACCGACTCGCGATCGCTGCCCGCCACCTTACTCACGGCAACGCTCATCGCGCACTTAAACCCGACAGTTCGACGCTGATGCGGTCCACGAACGCCCGCTGATCGTCCGAATCACTGCCGGCGCGGCCGGTCACGACCGCTTCTATCCCACGCAGTGCGCGCTCGTAGGCGCGCTGGGCACGCCGCCGGCCGACGCGCAGGGCCAGCGGGCGCAGCCGCCGTTCGCGCCAACGCAGCCGTTCGGGCAGTTCCCCGCCCGGCTTGGCCAACTCCCAGAGATACCCGCATTCGGTCGCCAGGGCGGATAACAGCGGTATGGCGGCGCGCGGCTCGTTGGCAAAGAATTCGTGAGCGATCGCCAGGGCTTCGCCGACGCGCCCTTCGACCAGCGCGCTCGCGTAGTGATAGCTCTTCGGATCTTCAATCGAGAGCGCTTCGCGCTCCAAGTCGCGCACCGTGATTTTCTTCGAAACGAGCGCCAGTTTTTCGAGATCGTTACGAACGGCGGTTAAGTCGGCGGCGCTGCGAACCAGGGCGTCGATCGCACGCGGCTCGGCTTTGGCTCCGAGTTCTGCGAGCAGTTCGACGACGAAACGTCCGCGCGCGTCCTCGGCCGCGCTCGTGTCGATTCGCAGGGCGCCGCGGCCGGCCAGCGATCCCAGCGGTTCCGGCCGCTTCGATCGCGGCGACACCAAATCCGTAATGACCAGCGTGTTGCCGTCGGGAACGGTTTGCGCGGCCGCCAGCAGGTCGCGGCGCGCGGGCGCCTTGAGCGTCTGTGCTTCGGTAACGACCGTCACGCGACGATCGGCCAAGAACGGCATGGCCGCTACCGCCTCGCGCACCCCCGTAAAATCGCCCGCATCATCGGCGCTGAAACGCTGCAGGTTGAGTTCGCGCACTTCGGGCGCAAGCAGCTGCTGGGTGAGGATTTCGAGCGCACGGTCCGCCAGCACGCGTTCGGTGCCCTCGATAACCACGAGCTTTCCAATCGCCGGCCGTTTATCGACGAAGTCGTAAAATTTCACGCCGCATCTCGAGAACGCCGAGCGACTCTTCGTACGGAGGACGCAAAATCCCGGCCTCGGTGACGAACGCGGCAATTAAATGCGCCGGCGTTACGTCGAATGCCGGATTGTACACCGCGGCGCCCTCCGGCGCTACCCGCCGGCCGGCGAATTCGGTTACCTCATCGGGCGAACGTTCCTCGATCGGAATTCCGTTGCCGCCGGATAGCGTGAAGTCAAACGTAGAGGCCGGCGCGGCAACGTAAAACGGAATCCCATGATGAGCCGCCAAAACGGCCAGCCCGTACGTGCCGATTTTGTTGGCCGTATCACCGTTGCGCGCGATCCGATCGGCCCCCACGATGACCAGGTCGATGCCGCAGCGTGCCATCGCACTCGCCGCGGCGGCGTCCGTCTGCAAGACCGCGTCGACGCCGGCATTGCGCAGCTCGAGGTAGTTCAGCCGCGACCCTTGCAGTAGGGGCCGGGTCTCGTCGACGAACACCCGCGGATGCTTGCCGGCGCGATGGGCCGCAACAACGACCGCCAACGCGGTGCCGGCGCCTCCGGCCGTCGCGAGTCCGCCGGTGTTGCAGTGAGTAACGATCCGCGCGTTCTTCGGGACGAGTTCCAGACCGTGTTCGCCGATGGCGGCATCGATCTGCGTTTGTTCGGCGGCGATGGCGTGAGCTTCGGCGAGCAGATTGTCGGCCGCCAAAACGCGGTCTACCGCCCAAGCGAGGTTGACGGCGGTAGGACGCGCTTCGCGCACGCGCTTTACCGCGAGCGCGAATGCGTCGTCGTCGTCAATCGTGTCGCGCAGCAGCGCGACGCCGAACGCGCCGAAAACGCCGATGCACGGCGCGCCGCGCACCGCCAGCGTCGCAATCGCCCCAACGATCTCGTCGGGTGTCGAAGCGCGCACGTATCGCACTTCGTGAGGGAGCAACCGTTGATCGAGGTATACGACGGCATCGACGTCCCAGGCGACCGCCGTAAGCTCGTTCACACCCCGGCCGGTACCTGTGCGGTAAAGCACGTCCGGCAGTATACGGGACGATCGCCACGCGGCCGGAACGGCAGCGTCGTCTCGACGCCACAGGCCGCGCAGACCGCCTCGTAGTTGGGCCGCGCCGCCTTTGAGGCGTGTGCGTCGCCGCCGTTCGTGCGCCGGGCCTGGCGGCAGTCACGGCAGCGCTGCGGCTCGTTCTGAAACCCCTTTTCGGCAAAAAACTGCTGCTCGCGCGACGAGAAAACGAACTGGTTCGAGCAGTCCTTGCAGGTCAGCATCTTGTCTTCCAACGCTCCACCTCCAACGGGTTAAGGCCGCTTAATGCGACCTAGGTCACCCAGTTCCTCCGCTTGGCTGGTACCCCGCCGGCAGCGCCTCGGCAAAGGCGGCCCTAAGCCCGCCCTCGGTCGTTTTAATCCCACTCTAACGCCACCGGCGTTAGGGTTTCGAGGCTCGGGTAAAAGTCAACGAGGGATATTTCCTATGAAACATCGATCGATCACAGCCCCGATCCTGGCAGCGGCCTTCGCCGCGGCGCTGGTCGGCGCCACGATTCCAGCCGACGCTCAAGTCTTCTACGCGGGATTTGGGCCGAGCGTCATTGCCTACAGCCCACCGGTAGCACCGTATCAGACGCCCTACTGTACGCCCTACAGCTATAACCAGTGGGTCTGGCAGGCCGGCGCCGGCTGGGTTTGGTGTCCGGCCGCCCCGGCCGTCGCTTACGCCCCCGTGCCATACGCACCGACGGTCGGGTACGCCCCCGCGGTGACGTACGCACCCGCCCCGGCCTACTACGCCCCGGGGTTAGGCTACACGTCATACGCGCCCGATTACGGATATGCGCCGGCGGTTGCCTACACGTCGTATCCGCCGGCGGCGTATCCGGCGTACTCGAGCGGTGCGCTGTTCGGTGCGGCCATCGGGCTCGGCGTTCTGGGCCTGATCGCATCGGCCGCGAACGCGCCGCTCTACGGCGGCGTCTATCCGGCGGCTTTGCCGGGGTATTACGGCGGCGCCTATCCGACGACTTTGCCCGCATACTACGGCGCCGCGTATCCACCGGCGATTTATCCGGCCGCATTCCCGGCCCCGGCGGCGTATTCGTACTATCCGGGATACGCGATGGCAGCCGCGAACCCGGCGTTTGCGTCTGCGCCTATAGCCGTGAACCGCACGGTTAACGTCAATCGCGTTTATCGAACGGTCGTCGTTCGCCGGAACGGGACGGTCGTTCGGCGCCGGATCGCCGGACCGATGCGGATCGCGCGTGCGCTACGCCCGTTCCGCATGCGGGCGGCTACGCGTACCGCGATCGCACGGGCACGATTGGCAAACGCGCACGCTCGGCTGGCACGCGCGAGATTGGCGAACGCACACGCTCGGCTGGCGAATGCGCGCACACGACTGGCAAACGCGCATGCTCGGCTGGCGCGCGCGCGCATAGCGAACGCGCACGCACGTTTGGCGAACACGCACGCACGTTTGGCGAACACGCACGCGCGGCTCGCCGCGGCAAATAATCGCCGAGCCGCGAACGTCGCTCGTAACCGGTCCGTCGCGGGCACGCCGCGCCACTCGGTCGCGTCCGCACCGCGCCACGTTGCGACCCGGCAGGGTGGGGCGCGCATGAGCGCTCCGCGGATGGCGGCCCCACGCACGGCTTCGCGTATGGCGGCGCCGCGTATGGCGGCTCCGCGCAGCATGGCGGCTCCACGCAGCATGGCGGCGCCACGGATGGCGGCTCCGCGGATGGGCGAGCCACACGGCATGGTGGCGCGGGGACGACCGCCCCACTAGCCCGACCCGGCGCTAGGGACACCGGCGCAAAGGCCCTCCCGTCGTGAACGAGAAAACGCGACGCAGCGAGGGCCTTCACGCTTTTGATATCGGCATCCAAGGAACGGGACCGCGAAGCCCTACGGGCGCGCATCCGGGTCGCGATGGACCTCGCGATCGGAAATAGTCCCGTCCAGGCGCACCACGCGCTTGGAGAGATCGCGCCCGCGGTCGACTCTGCCGGCGACGAAATCGTGGCGCTCTATTTTCAAACCCGGGCGATCGCCAACATCAAGGCGCGCTTGCTCGAAGACGGTTTCGCGGCTTTCGAGCGCGCGCTCAAGGCGGCGCGGAGCCACGGCGAATCCGCACTCTGCACGCGGATCCTCATCAACTACGGCACCGCCGCGGTGCAGGACGGCGACATCGCGCTCGCGATCGCGTGTCTCGACGAAGCGGTCACGACATCACGCACGATCGAACGCACGACGGCGCGCGATACGCTCGAGAAAGTCCGAAACTTGGCGAGTACGAAGCCGGTTGCGCTGGTGACGCTGGGCGAAGCGCTTTATGCGGCCGGCCAATTCGAACGCGCTGCAGACGTCCTTCACGAGTTTCACACCATTCGCAGCGGCAGTTCCGGAGATCTGCTGGTCGCCGCCGCGATCGGCCTCCCTCTCGCGCTGTTGCTTTCCGACGACGCGCTCTTCCGCTTGAGCTACGATCCGAACCTGCTCGACCTTGCTTTTGCGCGCCGCGAACAGTGGCTGCTCGGTCCGATCGTCGAAGCCTTCTGCATTTACTTGGAATTTCAGGGCTCGCGCGATGCGCACGACACGTTGCTGACCAAAGCCCTCGACGACTTATCCTCGCTCGATAACAGTTTGCCCCTTGCTGTGCGAATCGCGCGCCTGGGACCAGCAGCCTACTTGCCGCGCGTAAGCGCGCTCGTGGCACGCCACTGCGCCGGCACGTCGGAGTTTGCGCGCGCGTATCGCGACCTCTTCGACAGCTTCATCGCCGCCCGCCGCCAGACGACCGGACGGGCCGGCGAATTCGGCATGCGGGCGGCCCGCGCGTTCGCGCAAGCTGGGCGCCCGCCGTTGCAAGCGCTCGCGCTGCAGGCGGCGGCCGCACCGGCGGAGGCCGCAGCGGTGCTGAGCAGATGCGGCGCGCGCACCCCGATAGCGTTGCAATGGAGCGGTGCCCGCATTCACCGGCGCTTGGCGACGCAGCTGACGGCCCGCGAAAGCGAAATCGCCCAGCTCGCCGCCCGCGGCTTGACCAACCGCGCGATCGCGATCGCCCTGGACCTGAGCGAGCGGACCGTCCACCACCACTGCGAAGCCATCTTCGGCAAGCTCGGCATTCGCTCGCGCTGGCAGCTCCCGACCGCGCTCGGAGAGGTATCCGAAAACACCTGACGGCCCCGCCGTTCTGGGCAGTTTGCCCATGCGCTATTCCGCCGGTCCGACTATCATCGAATTCTCGATAGGAGGCAATCGCTGATGAAAATTTTGCAGTCGGCCGGTTACGCGTTTGGAATTCTCGTTGCCGGGGGCGCGCTCGCAGGCTGCGGCGGCGCCGGTTCGACCCCATCGGCGGCCGGACAACCGGCACCCGTGATGGGAACCGCAACCACTGGCACGCGCGCGGATCACCGCGGTTCCTGGATGGCCCCGGATGCCAAGACCACGGACTTGCTCTACATATCCGACCTCAACACCAACGAGGTGTACGTCTATTCGTATCCGGGAGCGACGCTCAAAGGCACGCTCACCGGCTTTTCCGTTCCGCACAGCGAGTGCGTCGACAAGTCCGGTAACGTCTTCATCTCCAACGGCGGCGTGAGCGAAGTTCTCGAGTACTCGCACGGCGGCACGACGCCGATCCATACGTTCAACGTGCCCAACACGTTCCCCGAAGGCTGCGCCGTCAACCCGGTGACCGGCGACCTAGCCGTCTCGGGCGACCCGCTGGGCAGTGGGCCCGGAACGGTCACCATTTTCAGACACGCCAAAGGAACGCCGAAGACGTACTCGACGCCAAACGTCTTTCGCGTCTACTTCATCGGCTACGACGGCAAAGGCAATCTCTTCGTCGACGGCACGGACATGCACGTCGCTTTCGAGTTTGCCGAACTCCCGGCCAGCGGCAAGCCGGCCAAAGCCATTACGCTCGGTCAAAGCTTCTCGCTCCCCGGTGCGATCGTTTGGGACGGTTCGCATCTCGCGGTGGGCGATCAGGTTTCCATTAACGGTCCGTCGAGAATCAACGAGTTCACGATCAAGGGAAGCACCGGAACGTTGGTGGGGACGACGCCGATGAGCGACTCGTGCGACGTGCTGCAGTTCACCATCTTCGGCAAACGCGTCATCGCAGCAAACGATTGCACGCCCAACGTCATGTACTTCCCCTATCCGCAGGGCGGACAGTCAACCAAGACGATCGGAGGCGGCGGAATGAGCGAACCCGTCGGCGTCGCCGTCAGCGTGAAACCTACGTAACCCGAAAGCCGGCGCGCCCGGCCCGGGCAGTCAGCATCAGCATCGAGGCCGCCGCCATGGCGGCCTCGTAGCCTTTGTCACCACCCTTGGGATCGGCGCGCTCTTGTGCCTGGGCGTACGATTCGGTCGTCAGGACGCCAAAGCCGATCGGCACGCCGATCGCCAGCTGCACGTCCATGATGCCGCGCGCGCATTCACCGGCGACGAACTCGAAGTGCGGCGTGTCGCCGCGGACGACGACGCCGAGCGCGACCAGGGCGTGATAGCGCTGCGCTTCGAAGAGATTCCGGCACGCGAGCGGCAGCTCGAAACAGCCGGGGACCTCGAAGACGTCGACCGCGCCGGCGTCCACACCGCAATCGCGCAGCGCGCGCTTCGCGCCGTCGACGAGTTGGGCGGCTAGTTCGCTATAAAATCTTGCGGCCACGATCGCAAACCGTTTACCCGTGCAGTTCGGCGGCGCAGGCCGCGACGCCGGCGCGGCTTTCGCCCCGTCGCGCTTCACTTACGTTGCCGCCGCCGCTTCGTCGAACATGTGTCCGAGCTTGTCGCGCTTGGTATCCATGTAGTGGCGGTTGTACCGAGTCGGAGCGGTCTGCATCGGCATCCGGCCGACGATTTTGAGGCCGTAGCCTTCTAGGCCGAAGATCTTGCGCGGATTGTTCGTGATCAGCCGCATTTCTTTGACCCCGAGATCGGCCAAGATCTGCGAACCGATACCGTAATCGCGCTTGTCGACCGGCAGTCCGAGCGCCTCGTTAGCCTCGACCGTGTCCGCCCCGTTGTCCTGTAGTTCGTAAGCCCGCAGCTTGTTGGCCAGCCCGATGCCGCGGCCTTCCTGGCGCAGGTAGAGCAAAACGCCGCGCCCCTCGTGCGCGATGAGATCCATCGCGCCGTCGCGTTGCGCCGCGCAGTCGCAGCGAATCGAGTGCAGCGCGTCGCCCGTCAGGCACTCAGAGTGGACGCGTACGAGCAAATCCTTACCCTCGCCGATCTCACCCATCACCAGAGCGACGTGAGTGTTCCCGTCGATCGTCGTTTCGTAGGCGATGCCCGACCAGTTGCCTTTGGTGGTCGGCAAATCGAACTGCGCGACGCGCCTAACGAGTTTCTCGGTGCGCATCCGATACGCGATCAGGTCTTTGACCGAAATGAGTTTGAGCGCATGCCGGTCGGCGTACGCCCGCAGTCCGTCGAAGCGCTCCATGGTTCCGTCGGCGGCCATGATCTCGCAGATCACGCCCGCCGGATAAAGGCCGGCAAGCCGTGCCAAATCCACCGACGCCTCAGTTTGACCGGCACGCACCAGCACGCCGCCGTTGCGCGCGCGCAACGGAAACGTGTGACCGGGCCGGAGAAAATCGGATGGACGAGCGTCGGGATCCAACAGCTTCTTGATCGTCGCCGCGCGATCGTGCGCCGAGATTCCGGTGGTCGTCAAGCCGCGGGCTTCAACCGAAATGGTAAAGGCGGTTTCGTGCAGCGCCGTATTCTCGCTGACCATCTGCGGAATTTGGAGTTCGTCGAGCCGCCGTCCCGGCAGGGGCACGCAGATGAGGCCGCCGCCTTCCTTGCGCATGAAGTTGATTGCTTCGGGCGTAACCGTCTGCGCGGCCATCACGAGGTCGCCTTCGTTTTCGCGATCCTCGTCGTCGAGTACGACGACCATCTTGCCCGCACGCACGTCGGCAATGGCCTCCTCGATCGAGTCGAAGGGGCTCGCTGTCCCGCCGGACGGACCGCCCAGCACCGGAAGCACCTGGGTGAGCTGCCCGAGCGTCCGGTATGACGGCTCCCGCCGGCCGGCGCGGAGCAGCGAGATCGCGGACTCCGTCAGCCCGGCCCGGCCCGCCAGCTCGGCCGCCGTGATCTGACCCTCGTTCATGGCCGCGTTGAGTCGCTCGGCAAATCTTTCCATGCGTAAAGCGTAGGCCGCCGCTTTACAAGTGTCAAGATGATATATCTGACTCTAGCCGCACTGCAAGCCCGTCAACGGAGGCTCGTGCAAGCGTCCGGGCGAACGTTTCCCTTCAATACCAAACCGGCCACTTCGTGGACTGGAGATTTTTGACTATGAGACCGCATCTCACGGCCGTCGCGTTCCTCTTCCTGCTGCCGCTGGTGGGCTGCTCCGTCGAAAACGGCGGGAAGCTGTTTCAGCCCACGCCGTCCGGTACGATCGAGCTGCGCCTCGTCGGCGGTAAAAACGTTGTGATCAAATCCTCGAAGCAGCAGCCCGTCAAGGTCCACAGCAACTTCTCCCTGTGGGTGAACGAAGCAAACTACACCGACTACTTCACGGCATCGGTCGTCTCGTGGACCGGCGGGACCTTGGATCCGTGCTTCGTGGTGCCGACCACGCCGAACAACACGATTCTGACGTTCACCCCGTCGGCTGATCCGGGCTGCTATCCCGGGAACGGTGACATCGAAGGGATTCGGGTTTCCGACGAGTTTGGGAACCAGACCGTCCAGTACTTCAAGGACGTAAGAAAGTAATTTCTTTAGCCTAACATACTTGAAACAGTCGTTTCAAGTATGTTAGGCTGGGCCCATGTCCCGGACCGCCGACGAAGCGCACCGCGCCGCCGTACTCGAAAAGGCGGTCGATTACGTGTGCCGCCACGGCCTGGCCAATCTCTCGCTCCGTCCGCTGGCCAAGTCGGTCGGCAGCAGCCCCCGGGTGCTCCTCTACTACTTCGGCTCGAAAGACGAGCTGGTGGTCGAGATCATCCAGCGAGGGCGGGCGCGCCAGCGCGAAACGATGGCCCACCTGAAGTTCTCGGCGGGTCTTTCCCCGCGCGAAGTCACGCGGATGCTCTGGCGCCACTGGAGTTCCCCCCAGTGGGAGCCGCTGATGCGGCTGTTTTTCGAAGTGTACGGTCTGGCGCTGCAAGACCGGACGCGGTTCCCCGGCTTTCTGGAGAACGCCGTCACGGAATGGCTTACGGCGCTGGAAAGCTGCTCCACGCTTCCGGGCTATAACCGCGATGACGCGCGCGCGTTTGCGACGATGATGATCGCCGGCTTTCGCGGATTTCTTCTCGATCTCTGTGCCACCCACGATCGCCCGCGAATCGATCGCGCGGTCGACCTTTGGCTCGCGCTCCTCGACGCCGCACCGCTTGCGAAAGAAAACACCGATGCAACGGCTTAGAATCGGATCGCGCCGCACGGCGGCGACCTCCTTCATCTTCATCACGGTGACGCTCGATATGCTGACGTTCGGCATGATCGGGCCGGTGCTACCCAAACTGATCGCCAGTTTCGTGGGCGCAAACATGGCCCACGCCGCATTCGTCATCGGCATCTTTGCGACGGTGTGGGCGCTGATGCAGTTCTTTGCCTCCCCGCTGCTGGGGATGTTATCGGATCGCATCGGACGGCGCCCGGTCATTTTGATTTCGAACGCCGTGACGGCGGTCGACTACGTCATCATGGCGCTGGCACCGAATCTCGGCTGGCTCTTCGCCGGCCGCGTGCTCTCCGGCATTGCTACCGCGAACATGACTGCCGCCAGCGCCTACATCGCCGACGTTACGCCGCCCGAACAACGCGCGAAAGCCTTTGGTCTGCTCGGCAGCGCGTTTGGCCTCGGGTTCATCCTGGGGCCCGCGATCGGCGGTCTTATCGGCAACGTGGATCCGCGTCTGACGTTTTGGGGCGCGGCACTGTGCAGCCTGATCAACACGCTCTACGGTCTGTTCGTGCTCCCTGAGTCGCTACCGGCGGAACGCCGCACGCTGCGGCTGGAATGGAAGCGTGCGAACCCGGTCGGCTCGCTCAAGCTCCTACGCTCGCATCACGAGCTGTGGTCGCTGACGTGGATGAACTTCGTCAGCTACCTCGCGCACGAAGTTTTTCCGAACGTTTGGGTGATCTACTGCATCGCCGTGTTCGGCTGGAGCACCGGCAGCATCGGCTTGACGCTCGCCTTCGTCGGCGTTCTCACGGTGATCAATCAGGCGGCGCTGGTCGGCCCGGTGGTCGCGAAGTTCGGGGAACGGCGCGTGCTGCTCGCAAGCCTCGTGCTGGCGGCGGTCGGAACCGCGACGATGGGCACGGACAACGGCATCGTCTTTCTGATCGCGATCGTCGTCATCTGCTTACCGATGTACAACGCCACGTCGCAATCGCTGATGACGCGCCGCGTCGGGCCGTCCGAACAGGGCGAACTGCAAGGCGCCCTCGGATCGATCCGCGGGATCTCGATGCTGCTCGGCCCCGGGCTCTTCACCATCGTCTTCGCGCAGTTTATCGGACCGTGGCGCGCGCTGGGCGTTCCCGGCGCGCCCTGGTATCTCGCGGCCCTGCTCTACACCGTGGCGTTCGGGGTTGCGTGGCGAGCTACCGGGAGGGCCGACGACGTCGCCCTTCCCGTGCCGGATCCAGCTCCCGTGACCTACGTGGAAGGCTGACGCACGGCTTAGACGGCGTACACGCCGTCGAGGAAACTCCACAGGGCGTCGCAAGCTTGCCGCGTCGCAGCCAATACTTCGGCGCGTTTCTCGGGCGTGTCGGCGGCGCGGTCGATCAGCCGCCATTCGGCCGCCGAATGCGCGACGTCCGCCGTTTGGTGCACGGTAAAGAATTCAAAGTCGGCCGCATCCGAAAACCCGTAATATCGCCGCAGACCCTCGGTCTTGACGGCCGCGATCGCCGGAACTTGCGACTCGAAGGCATGCAGCGCCGCCAGGCCAGCATAGTACGGACGGTTCCGGCACAGCTGCGTGAACGTTTCGATCAAGCGGCGCGTCGCCGGCAGTGCCGCCGCCGCGGCCAGATCGCCTTCCGATAGTTCGAGCGCCTGCGCGAAGCGCTTCCACAACGCCGGGTGGTTGCGTGGCCCCAGCTCCTCGTCGACCAGATTCTGCAGAATCGTCTGACGCGGACCAAGATCGCTCTTCCCGTCGCTGGTGAAGTGCGGCGTGTTCGAGTGCACCGCGCTCAAGTAGGTTGGTTCGGCCAAGACGTGATGCAAATACTGTCCGGCATACTGCCGCAGCTGGTCGCGCGAAAGTTCGCCTTTCGACCAGGCTACGTAAAACGGGTGGCGCAGCAAATGCCGCTGCGCGACGATCGAATCGACTTGTTCCTCAAACGATACCGCTGCCATCATATCCATGCGCGCTACCATTGGCCGCCGCCGCGCCCAGCCCTATCAACCCGCAAACGGGCACTGATTGTGCAGGTGAATCGTGAGGATGTGCATGGTGGCCGGCGGGTCCGCGGCGCGATAATGCGGCCATGAGGTTCGGTGTCTCGTACCGCGCTCGAGCGGTCTTCCTGGCCGTCACACTGAGCACGGCGTTCGCTGCGGGCTGCAGCGGCCGGCCCGCGTCGCTGCCGCAAACCCCTGCGCAGCGCGAGGCACCGACCTCACCCTCGTCGGTCCGGCCGGCGATCGACAGCCGCTGCCAGGTGTTTTCGGCGAATTTCGACGTCTTGACCGCTTGTCAGCGGGCGGATGGAACGCTGCGTTCGTTCGGCAATCCGCGGGTTGCCTGGCGGGTTCGCTACTTCGTGCGGTACTGGGAGATGCCGTGCCGCGAAGCACCGACGCTCGAGGAAGGTTACGTCTTCCACATGGTGACCAACGATCTGTACGACGATTCGGACCTCAGCGACGGCCAGCGCATCACCATCCGCAACGCGCTGTTCGATGGACCAACGCATTGCGGCTAAAACCGTCCGGTTGTGCAGGTGTGCGTGGCAGCGCCATGAGTTATCCGCGAAAATGGCGTTGGGCGGCCGGCGCGTCATGAGCGTGAGAAGCTAGGCCTCGGGGGTCGCACGACGCGCCGCCGCCCGACGTTTACGGAGTCGAGCAGGGGGAGCGGTCGTGAAATTTTTTGACGCGACGGGCACCGTCGTCGCCGCGAATGGGCCGTTAGGCCCATAAAAACAGCAGATGGGCAAACGGTAGGCAGCGTCGTCAAGCCGACGAACGTCCCTCGTAGCGTGGAGAACGAGGAGCGGATATCCGGCTCGTCGGACTTCGGACGCCTCTTGCGTCGTTACCGGTTAGCAGCCGGGCTCTCGCAGGAGGCGCTGGCCGAACGGGCCGGTATGAGTGCCAACGGCGTCGGCGCGCTCGAGCGCGGTTACCGCCGTACGCCCCAGCGAGAGACGCTCGCGCTGCTCTCGCGCGCGCTCGCGCTGAACGACGCGGAGCGCAAAGAGTTCCAAGCGGCCGCGGCGAGTTCGGCCCCGCCCCGCTCGCGCGAGAGCACGTCCGGCGGCGCCGATCCCTGGACCGCCGAAAACATGACGAACCTGCCGATCGCACTGAGCACGTTCGTGGGGCGTGAGGACGAATTGAGCGAACTGCGGCGGCTCGTTCGCGAACACCGGTTAGTTACGCTCGTCGGCTCGCCCGGCGTTGGTAAGACGCGCCTCGCGCTCCAAATCGGCGCGGCCTTGAGCGAAGCGTCGGAGCTGGCAGTGTGCTTCGTCGAACTCGGCCCAATCGGCAACCCGGCTTTGGTCGCCGGCGCGATCGCTGCGGCACTAAATCTCCACGAAATGCCCGGACGCTCGCTGCTCCAGACGCTCGCCACGTACCTCCGCAACAAGACGATGCTGATGATCCTCGACAACTGCGAGCACGTGGTCGACGAAAGCGCCGTCGTCGCGAGCGCGCTGCTCGCCGAGTCGCCCGGCCTGCGAATTCTGGCCACCAGCCGCGAACCGCTGAGAATTGCCGGCGAGCACACCTATCGCCTCCCGTCTCTTCCCTTTCCCACGTTGGACGGACGCCGCTGGTCGGCGGCCGACGTTGCGCCGTACGCGGCCATCGCGCTCTTTGAAAAACGCGCGCGCGCGGTCGACCACACCTTCACCATAACCGACGACAACGCCGCGATCGTCGCGGCGACCTGTGCCCGGCTCGACGGCATCCCGCTCGCGATCGAACTGGCGGCCGCGCGAGTCAACGCGCTCTCGGTGGCATCGCTCGCCGAAATGCTCGACGATCGTTTTCGCTTGCTAAGCGGAAACGAACGCGGTACGCTGCCGCGCCAGCAGACGATGCACGCGGCCATCGAATGGAGCTACGACCTTTTGTCGGAGCCCGAGCAACAGGTATTCGAGCGGCTCTCCGTGTTCGTGGGCGGCTGCACGCTGGAAACCGCGACGGTGGTATGTTCCGAGGATTACGGCCTCGAGTCCGACACGCTCGCGGTCCTCTCGTCGCTCGTGGACAAGTCGCTTTTGGTCGCCGATCTCGAAGGCGTCGAGCCGCGTTACCGTTTGCTGGAGTCGGTGCGCGAGTACGCCCACCAGCGGCTCCTCCTCGGCGGCGAAGCAACGCCCACCGCCCGACGCCACGCGCAGGTTTGTTTGGAGCGCGCGGAGCGGTTGAACTCCGTGTACGATACGGAGCCGGACTTCGTTTGGGACGAGTTCGCAGGCGTCGAACTGGACAACTGGCGCGCCGCATTGGATTGGGCCTTCGACGAACGTGGCGACGCTTCGATCGGCCTGCGTTTGATCGGAGAGTTAGCGCTGGTGTGGACGTTCTTTGCGCCGCTGGAGGGCCGGCGCCGCCTTACGCGCGCGCTGCAACTCGTTACTTCGGCCACACCCTCGGGCGTGCTGGCAAAAATGCGCTATGCCGAAGCGCTGATCGCCAGTAAACTCGACGAGCCGCAACTCGAGCTGCTTCCCGCCGTAGAAGCGCTCGCGCTCTACTTGAACCTCGACGACCGGCTCGGCATCGCGCTCTGCCAAAGCCACGCGGGCCGCGCCCTCATCAGCCTCGGGCGGGACGTCGAAGCGCTGCCGCTCGTGAGAGAAGCGCTCACGCATGCCCGCGCGCTGCGGGCTGGCAAACATCTGGCCTTCGTCCTGCGGGTCGCCGCGTACGGCTCGAGCGTGAACGGAGATTTCGACGCCGCCCGCAGCCAGATCGCCGAAGCCGTCGCCATTTACTCGGCCATCGGCGCGGACCGGCTGGCCGCAATCGCGACCGCCGGCGACCTGAGCGAGTACGAACTCTACGCCGGCAATTTTGCGATCGCGTTCGATCAGGCGGCGGAGGCGATTCGAACGCTGCGCCGGTACAACGACTCGATCGGGCTGGCGTTGGGTCTCAACAACACGTCGGCGTGTCTGATCAACCTTCAACGTTACGACGAAGCCGAAGTCTACGTGCGCGAGGTGCTCGAAATTCCGAGCGAACGCCAGGGCCGTTCCCAGTTCGCGCACGCCCTCCAACGATTGGCGGCAGTGGCGATACTGCGGGCGCCGCGTCACCTCGAGGTTCGGTCGCGCACCTACGAACGCGCCGCCAAGCTCCTGGCATATGCGAGCGCCCTGCTCGTCACTGCCGGGTCGCCGCGGGTGCTCTACAACAAACGTGAATACGAACGCGTAATCGAGCATTTGCGCGACGCGATTCCGCCCGACGATTTTGCCGAGTTACTCGAGACCGGATCCGCCTGGACCGAAGAAGCCGCGCTCGCAGAGGCGCGCGCGCTTTAGTAAAAGTCAGTGGAAGAGGACGATGGGTTTTAGGATTTTGGATTCGGCGAGGTCGCGGTAGGCGCGGGGGACTTCGTCGATCGAGAGTGTGGTTGCGTTGAGCTTTTGGGCGGTGACGACGCCGTCAGCAATCAGCCGTAGAGACGCGCGCGTGTCATCGGGGCCGCAGGAATAACTTCCGACGATCCGCAGATCGTCGAAGTACAGGCGCTGCGGATCGATTTCGAGCGGCGTTCCAGGCTCGATCGGCGTGAACATCACGACGGTGCCGCCGGCTTCGGCCGCGGCGAGCGCGGCCCGGATCGCGGAAGCGGTTCCAGGGCCGCAAACGACCACCCGCGCGCCGCCGCCCAACGTCGCCGGCGCATCGTCGGGATGGAACGCGATCGCCCCGTTACGGGCGGCAAGTTCGCGCCGCGCGGCGATGAAATCGCTGCCGAAGACGCGCGCGCCGAGCGCGCCGGCAGCCAGGACGTGCATTTGTCCCATCACACCCAAGCCGATGACGTAGAGCGTGTCTCCAGGCTGGAGGCCGCCACGCCGCAACGACTTCACCACGCACGCCAACGGCTCGATCAACGCGGCATCCGCGAAGGACACGTCGTCCGGCAAGCGCAGTGTGTCGCGCTGGTTCTCGGGCGCGACGCGAAAATATTCCGCGATTCCGCCGGGATCGATCTTGGTCGAGCGCCAGGTAGTGCACTGCACGTAGTCGCCGCGGTCGCAGGCCGGACACGCAAAACAGGGCGCGTGGTGATGGACGAAAACCCGATCGCCGACTGCGAACGGGCGGCCGTTTTCATCGCGCGGGGAATCGCCCGCACCGAGCGCCGCGATCACGCCGGCCGGCTCGTGCCCCAACACCAGCGGCGCCTTGCGCCGGACGTACCACGCCAGAACGTCGCCGCTGCAGATTCCGCTGGCGGCCGTGCGCACTAGCACGTCGCTCGGGCCGAGCGCCGGAACCGGGCGCCGTTCGATTCGGATGTCGTCGACGTCGTAGAGCACGGCGGCACGCATCGTTTGCGCGGCGTTCACGGGCGAATCAGCATCTTCAAGCCTTCGCCGGCGTCGAGGCGAGCGAAGGCCTCGGCCACGTCGGCCAGCGCGTACTCGTGCGAGAGCAACCGCGTGACCGGAACCGCGCGGGCGGCGAGCAGTTCGTAAGCGGCGCGCACGTCGCGGGGGGCAAAGTGAAACGGCGCGATCAAGCGCACCTGATCGTAGTGCAGGCGCATCGCGTCGAACGACACGCGCGTTCCACCGGGCAGTCCGCCAAAGAACGAGGCCGTACCGCCGCGGCGCACCAACTCGGGAAGACGCTCCCAGACGGCCGCGCTTCCGGTACAGTCGATGGCCGCGTCGACGCCGCGCCCCTGCGTGCGCTCCAGCAACGCGTCACGATCCGAACCGGCGGCCGCGTCGACGACTTCTACGCCGAGTTCGCGCGCCAGGGCGAGACGCTCCGGTCGCCGTCCGACCAGAATCGCCCGCACCCCCGACCGCCCGAGCGCGAGCCCGTGCAGAATTCCGAAGCCGCCGTCACCGACCACCGCCACCACGGCCCCGGCTTTCGGCGCGAGAAACGCGATCGAGTGCACGACGCACGACAACGGCTCGAGAAACGCGGCTTCGCGATACGAAACGTCGCCGGGCTTGGGAAAGCAGTTGCGGCCGACGATTCGCGCGGGCACGCTGACGTAGTCGGCATACGCCCCCAAAATCATCGTCGGAATCACCGACTCGCACAGTTCTTCTTCCCCGTTCTCGCACCAGAAGCACTGGCCGCACGGCGCCGAATGCGCGCACATTACTGCATCGCCCGGCGCAAAGGCGGTGACGCCGGCGCCGCAAGCCGCCACGTCGCCGGCGAACTCGTGTCCGAATCGGGTCGGCATCGGCATCTTCGGATGCCCGCGACGATAGGCTTTCAGGTCGGTGCCGTCGGTCAGGGCGGCCCGCACGCGCACGACGATCCCGCCCGGTTGTGGAGCCGGCACGGCCTCTTCGCGCAGTTCGACGCGGCGCGGCGCGATCAACATCGCCACGCGGGCGGCGTTGCGTTCGTTCACACGGGCCCGAGGCACTTCAACAGCGCGCTGCGAATTGCCGGCGGCAACGGCCGGCTCTTCTTGCTCGCGGCGTCGATGCAGGCGACCGTGATCGTGAACTCCGCGCCTGCTTCGCCGTTTCGATCGTTGAACGCAACCGTTCGCCAGCGCACGCTCGACGCGCCGACCTTTTCGAGATTCGTGCGCAGCCGCAGCCAGTCGTCCATGAACGCGGGGGCGTGGTATTCCGCTTCGCAACGCACCCGCGGAAGCCAGAACTCATGGTCGGCGAAGACGCGGTCGTACGGAAAGCCCAGTTCGGCAAAAAACTCCATCTCGGCGCGCTCGACGAACCGCCAATACGCCGCGAAATACACGATGCCGGCGACGTCGACGTCCGACCACTGCGTCCGCACGCGCGTCTCGAAAACCCGGGCTCCGGCCGGGAGCGATTCCTGGTAGCGCACCCTACAGGCTCCTCATATCCAGGCGCCGGCGCGGACCGCGGCTACGACGTAACGAGCGATCGGATCGGCTTCGAGATTGACGCGGCTGCCAACCGGCCGCGACCCGAGGGTCGTGCGGCCGAGCGTTTCGGGAATCAAGGCAATCTCGAACCAGTCGTCCGCCGCGGCCGCGACCGTCACGCTCACGCCGTCGACCGCCACGAACGCTTTCTCCACGATCGCGGATTCGAGCAATACCGGCAGGGCGATCCGCACGCGTTCGCCCTGCGCTTCGGGCGTGCGCGTCAAGACTCGCGCGGACGTGTCGACGTGGCCGTACACGAAATGCCCGCCGATCCGGTCGCCGAGGCGCAACGCGTACTCCAGATTGACCGCGTCGCCCGGCGCGCGATCGCCCAACGTGCTGCGGGCCAGCGTTTCGTAGACGACGTCGAACGCTAGAACGTCCTTCTCAATCGCCGTGACGGTCAAGCAAACGCCGTCGACGGCAATCGAATCGCCGACCGTGGGCCGTTCCGTCTCGACGCCTTCGCAACGGACGCGCAGGGTCGCCCCGTCGCCGGGCAGTGCTTCGAACGCCGTTACCTCGCCGCGATACACGATTAGCCCGTTAAACACGCGCGAACGTTCCGCTGACGACGACGTCTTCGCCGACGTGCCACACGCGATCGAAATGCAGCTGCGGCCGCAGCGCCGCGAAGTCGACGCCGGCAAGCACCCGGACGGCACGATCGTTGCCGAGCAGGCGCGGCGCGATGGCCCAGTAGAACCGGTCGACGACACCCGACGCGATCAGCCCGGCCCCCAGCGTCGGGCCGCCTTCGCAGAGCACACTCGTCACCCCGGCCGCGCGCAATGCCTGCATCGCGGCCGTCAGGTTGAGACGCTGGTCGCTGGAATCGCCCACAAACAGCGTTTCGGCGACGCCGTCCAGGTTGTCGAATTGGACTCGCCGGCCCGCGGGCGCCAACACGATCGTCTTCGCGTAGTCTTCCACGTCGAGCAGAATCCGGCTGGACGCCGCGATGGTTTCGGTTTCACACGCGACCACTCGTACGAACGGACGCAGCCGGTGATATGGGGGACGCACGGTCAGCTGCGGATCGTCGACGCGCACCGTTCCGGCCCCAACCATCACCGCGTCGAAGGCGATGCGCAAATCGCGCACGTACAGCCGTTCCGCCTCCGAGGTGATCCACTCTTGGACGTCCGGCTCCGACGCGATCGCGCCGTCAAGCGACATCGCCATCTTCAACGCAACGTACGGGCGATTCGCCGCAATCGCACCGGCGAAGATTTCTACCAGCTCGCGCGCGCGTTCGTCGCCGCTTAGTTCGAACGCCACCCCGGCGTCGCGGAGAAAGGCCGCGCCCAAACCGCCGTTCTTCGGGTTGGGATCGATCGCGCCGGCTACGACGCGAGCGATGCCCGCGCGGACGATGGCCGGCGCGCAGGGCGGCACGCGCCCCGCACGGACGCACGGTTCCAACGAAACGTACAGCGTCGCACCGCGCGCCGCCTCACCCGCCTGCGCGAGCGCATTGGCTTCCGCGTGCGCCTCGCCGGCGCGATGATGGTAGCCTTCTCCGACGATTCGCCCCTCGGCAACGACGACCGCGCCAACCGGCGGGTTCGGGGCAGTGCTGCCCGCGCCGCGTGCCGCCAGCTCATAAGCTCGCTGCAGGAAGAGCCGGTCGATCGAACTCAATTGCGCCGGCATTTGCGTCGTTTCCAAGAGCGCTCGTCTTCGTCGCGGCCACGACGACGGCCCCCGAGATGATGCCCCCGGCGGCCGCGACCGCGCGAACGCAGTCTTCCAAGGTCGCGCCGGTCGTGCAGACGTCGTCGAACAGCACGACGCGCACTCCGGCGACGAATGCCGCGTCAGCGGCGAACCGCCCGTGCGCGGCGAGACGCTGATGCCGATTTTTGCCGCGCTGCGGACCGCCGGCGCGTTGTTTCAGCGCCGGTGCGACGCGCGCACCGGCAAGCGTCGCTGCCCGATCGGCGACCAAGCCGACGCCGTCGATGCCGCGCACGCGAAGCCGCTTGGCGCTCGTAGGAACGGGTACCAGCAGGGCGCCGCGTTCGACGAGCGGTGCGATTCGCTCCCCCAACGCCTCAGCGACGTCGCGGCGTCCGTCTTTGAGCGCGAGAATTGCGGCGCGCAGCGCGCCCTCATACCAACCGTACGCGGTCACCGAAACGCGACGAACGCGCAGCCGCATCGGCAGCTTCGCCGGCGGCAGGCAAGTGGAGCACAAACCCGACCCCAAGCCGTTGCACGCCGCGCACTGCGCCGGAAAAACAAACTCCAACACCGATCGCCAGGTCACCCACTTCAATCACGACTGACGGATCGATTCCTAGCGCTCGCGAAGGACGTTACGATCCAGGTTTCGCAATGTATCGAAACTGACCGGCCATCCACGCGCACGTGCTGCCATCGGCCATAACGAATGACTCAAATCCTTCAACGTCGGGATTGAAGTCGGCGTTTTGAGCTTTGGTCGCGGGCCAGTTCACACGCGGCTCTTGCCGCGCCGCGGCCCGAGCCTTGCTATTTGAGAATTGGGGAGACTTTACCAGTGCGTTCAGCGCCGCCGCTAGCCGTTTTGCATCGTCCACTTTGCTAGCTTACGGCGCGGCGAGGAACATCCTCTGGCTGCTCTCTAGAACGTCACCGTTTCGTCGTCTGCACTTCTTCGTTTGCGACGGTTGCGCCGTCGAGCACCATTCCCGGCTCGACGCGATAGTTTTTTCCGGCGATCGTGTTTTGGAGGATTGCGCCCGCCCCGATGACTGCGCCCTCCCATAAAATGCTGCGGTCAACGAGCGCGTTGGGTTCGATCCTTACGTCGTCGCCGATCACGCTCGGGCCCACGATCCGAACGCCCGCACCGATACGCGCGCGCGCACCGATCCAGACGGGGCCTTCGATCGTCACGCCCGCGGCCATTTCGGCCGTCGGGTCGACACCGTTGGCGCGCGTCTGAGGAATCGAGACGGCACCGCGCACAACGTCGAAGGTGGCACGGCGGTATTCGCCGGGCGTTCCGATGTCGCTCCAGTAAGCGCCGCGGGCGTCGAATCCGTAGAACGGCGCGCCGGCGGCCTGCAGCGCCGGGAACACCTGCTTGCCGAAGTCATAAAACGTTTCGGCAGGAATATGGGTGAAGATTTCCGGCGAGAACGCGTAGATGCCGGTGTTGGCGAGCTTGCTGCGTTCGGTGCCCTTCGCGGGTTTCTCTTGAAACCCGACGATCTTGCCGCGATCGTCGACGACGACGACGCCGTACTGGTCGACTTCGTCGCACTCGACCAGTCCGATCGTCGCCACGGCGTTGCGCGTGCGATGAAACTCGAGGAGTCGATCCAGCGGAAGATCGGTGAGATCGTCGCAACCGACCACCACAAACGTCTCGTGACCGAAAAACGCCGCGAGCCGCTTAACGGCGCCGGCGCTTCCAAGCAACTCGGGCTCGTACGAGTACTCCAGCCGCACGCCGAAACGCGCGCCGTCACCCAACGTCTCGACGATCGCGTCGGGCAGATAGTGCAGGTTGATGGCGATCTCGTCGAATCCGTACGACTTCAGATACCGAATGACGTGTTCGGCGTTGGGCACGCCGGCCACCGGGACGAGCGGCTTGGGGACTTGCCGAGTCAGCGGATACAGGCGCGTCGAAAGGCCGCCTGCCAAAATCATCGCCTTCACGACGAGGCCATGCCCTTCTTTTGGCGCAGGCCCGCGCCTTCGAGCGCCACCAGCCAAACGAACTTCGGCAGCGCCAGTTGCCGTCGCCAGCGATGCGGTTCTCGCGCCAAACGGAAGAGCCACTCGAGACCCAGGCGCTGGAAAACGCGCGGCGCGCGTTCGATGTGGCCGCCGAGGACGTCGAACGATCCGCCGACGCCGACGCCGGCGCCGCATCCGGTCTCGCGCAGATGCCGCGCGAGCCAGAACTCCTGACGCGGCGATCCCATTCCGACGAAAAGCAGTTTCGCACCGCTCGCGCGGATCGCGCCGACGACGTCAGGCGTTTGCTCGTCGGTAAAGTAGCCGTCGCGCGTCCCGGCGACCGGCAAGCCGGGAAAGCGCACCTCGAGAATCGCGGCGGCGTCGGCGGCCACGCCGGCGGCGCCCCCAAGCAGAAAAATCGGGAGCTCCTCCTTCGCCGCGGCCGCGCAGAGCCGTTCGATCAACTCGACGCCGGTGACCCGTTCGCGCAGTGTCGCGCCCCGGCGCCGGGCGACCGTCAACAGTCCGACCGTGTCGCACAACGAGAGCGCCGAGTCGTTGACCGTGCGCCGGAACGGCTCGTCGCGCTGCGCGGCCACGACCATCTCGGTGCCAAGCGTTACGACCTGCGCGCCCGTACCGGCGCGTGCAAAGTCAAGAATCCGCTGCGTCGCCTCGTCGGCGTCGATCGGATCGAGACGGCACCCGAGGATTTCGAGCGACACGATCTACCCGGCGACAAACTCTTTGCCGACCGCCGCGCTGCCGTCGGGGTCGAAGGGCGCGAGCATCGGGCGCAGGCGGTCGGCCAGCGCCGGCGGCATCCCATCGAGCGGCAGGCGGCACTCGCCAACGTTGAAGCCGAGCTGCTTCATCGCCCACTTGATCGGAATCGGACTGGTCGTCGCAAAGAGCGCGTCGATGAGCTCCAGCAGGGAGGCGTGGATCTCGGCCGCTTCGGCGCCTCGCCCGGCGCGGTAGGCGTCGATCATGCGGCGGTACTCGCGCGAACACAGGTGCGACGCAACCCCGACGACGCCGTCGGCACCCAGCGCGAGACACGGCAAGATAGAGGTGATCGTCGCCGGCCCAAACCTTGAAATGACGGCGCGACGATCGCGCAGGATCGTGCCGATCTGCTTGAGGTCGCCGCTCGACTCTTTGACGCCGACGACGTTGGGATGCGCGTGGGCGAGCTCGAGCAGCGTTTCCGGCAGCATGTTGGCGCCCGTCCGGCCCGGGATGTTGTAGACGACGATCGGCAGTGCCGTGCTCTCGGCGATCGCGCCGAAGTGCTTGAGCATCCCGCTCTGCGTCGGCTTGTTGTAGTACGGAACGACCGCTAGAATCGCGTCGGCTCCGGCCGCGGTCGCATCTTCCACGGCCGCAACCGATTCGCGCGTGACGTTGGTGCCGGCGTTGGCGACGATCGAGGCGCGGCTGCCGACCGCGTCTTTCACGGCCGCCCAAAGCGCGCCGCGCTCGCTGCGGTCGAGCGTCTGCCCTTCGCCGGTCGAGCCGGCGAGCGACCAAGCCGTCGTTGTCGCGCGTCGACCAGCCAACGCGCGAGCCGCTCGGCTTCGGCGAGGTCGAGCATCGCCGCGCCGGTCGAACGGCGTGATCATGGCGGTGAGGATCGTTCCGATGTTCATGACGGCGGATCTCCTGCGTCGAGACGAAACTGATCGTGAACGGCGCGCTCGGCGCGCGCCGACGTCGGCCGGCGGGCACGAGGATCGAGATCGTCACGTTGCTGTCGGTGCAGTGAATGATCTCGACGTTTTCGCGCGAGAGCGCGTCAACGACTTCGCGCACGACGCCCGGCGCGTTGCGCATGCCCGCTGCCGACGACCGAGAGCTTCGAGCAACCTTCGCGCACGCGCACGGCAAGGTTCAGGTCGCCGAGCAGCCGGCGCAGGTCGTTGCCGCGGTCGCCTTCGACGACGAAGGCCACGCCGGCCTGATTGATCGTCACCTGATCGATCGAGATCTCCGCATCGGCCAGCCGCGCCGGAACATCTCGAGCTCGGTTTCCATCCGGCGGCGCGGCGATTCGATGTCGCCGCGAATCACGCGCACCCAGGTCATTCGCCCGGTCGACGTCACGCCGGTCACCGGGCGGTGGTGATCGACGCTTTCGTCGACCAGCGGTTCCCGCGTCGGTGTGAAGTCCCTTGATCGCGTACGGCGTGCCGGTTCGGCGCGCGTACTCGGCGGCCTTGTGATGCATCACCTTGGCGCCGTGCTCGGCCAGCTCGGTCATCTCTTCGAGCGACGCGCGTTCGATCGTGCGCGCGCCGGCGATGCGGCGCGGATCGGCGGTCATCGCGCCGCTGACGTCGGTGTAGATGTCGACCCGCTCGGCACCGAGTGCGCTGCCGATCGCGATCGCCGAGAGATCGGTGCCGCCGCGGCCGAGCGTCGTCAGCGCGCCGCCTTCGCTCGCACCTTGGAATCCGGCGACCACCGGCACGACGTTGCGGTCGAGCAGTTCGGCGATCGCGCGCGGCTCGACCCGCAGGATCGTCGCGTCACCGAAGCGCTCGTCGGTCACGATGCCGGCTTGGGCGCCCGAAAGCGCCGACCGCCGGAATGCCGGCCGCGCTGAGTTCTTCGGCAAATACCGCCGCCGCGATCAGTTCGCCGGCCGCGAGGAGCAGGTCGGCGTTGCGGCTTCCGCTGCGCCCGCCGATCAGTTCGAGCAGCGAATCGGTCGCATACGGATCCGGCGGGCGCCCCATCGCCGAAACGACCGCGACGGTCGCAAACCCGGCAGTCCAGCGCGTCGCGCACCCGCGCACCGCGATCTCGCGCTGCTCGCGCGTCGCGACCGACGTGCCGCCGAACTTGAGCACGGCAACGCGCTGTACCGCGTTCATGCGCGGACGAATCCTTTAGCGAGCAGCAATTCCAGGATCTGCACGGCGTTGGTCGCCGCGCCCTTGCGCAGCTGATCGCCGACGCACCAAAACGCGAACCGGGTTGACGATTCGCGCTCGTCTTCGGCTCGCAGCCGCGCGACGTGCACGAGGTCGGTCCCCTCGACGTCGCGCGGCGTTACGATCGCATCGCGCGAAAATGCGACGCCCGGCGCGCGTTCGAACGCGGCGGACAGTTCGGCGACGCTCGTGCGGACGTTCCGTCTCGACGAACACCGCCTCCGAGTGGGCCGTCCGCACCGGAACGCGCACCGCCGTCGCGCTCACGAACAGTTCGGGCAGCTCCAGCATCTTGCGCGTTTCTTCGCGCACCTTGCGCTCTTCGCCGCTATAGCCGCTCGCGTCGAACGCGCCGATCTGCGGCACGACGTTCCGCGCCAGGCGGCGCGGAAAGACCGCCGGCAGCGGCTCCTCTTCGCCCCGAGCGACCGCCCGTTCGCCGGCCAGCAGTTCGTCGAGCCCCGGCCGGCCGGCACCGCTGGCCGCCTGATACGTGGCGACCCGCACGGCCCGCAATCCGGCAACGTCGCGAATCGGCGCCAGCGCCGTACATAGGACGATCGCCGTGCAGTTCGCCACCGGAAAGAGCCGGTCTTGGGCGCGCATCGCGCTCGCGTTTACTTCCGGGATAATCAGCGGCACGCCCGGACGCATGCGATACGTCGCACTGTTGTCGATCACTACGCGGCCGCGCTCGACCAGCGCCGGTGCGTAGGTTTCGCTGGCCTCTTCGCCGCTCGCGAAGAAGACGACGTCGAAATCGCGCAGAGCGAGCGCACTCGTCGCTCGCACGTCGAGGTCGGCGCCGCGAAACCGGATCGCGCCGTCGCGCGCCCGCGAAGCGAACGGCGACAACGCGCCGATCGGGACGGCGCGTTCTTCGAGCACGCGTACGATCGTCTCTCCGACGACGCCGGTCGCGCCGACCACCGCTACGTCGATACCGATCGCCTCCGCATCTCATCGAGGATCGTATCCAGTCCGATCACCAGACCGCGCACGTGCATGACGGCGCGTACGGCGGCAAACATTCCCGGCACGAACGACTCGCGCGAGAACGAGTCGTGCCGGATCGTGAGCAGCTCGCCCGGACCGCCGAACAGGACTTCCTGATGCGCGACCAGTCCCGGCAGCCGTACGCTGTGAATCGGCGGCGTAACGCCGCCCGCGCGCTCCATGCGGGTTGCGGTCTGCAGCGACGTTCCCGATGGCCGGTCCTTCTTCTCGAGCCGATGCATCTCGACGATCTCGCCGGAATGGAAGTAGCGCGCGGCTTCTTCCGCAAAGCGCATCATGAGGACGGCGCCGGCCGAAAAGTTCGGGACGATCATCGCGCCGATGCCGCGTTCGCCCGCCATGCGCGCCAGCGCGTCGCGCTCGTCGTCGGTCCAGCCGCTCGCACCGATTACCGGCCGAACGCCGTCGCTGAGCGCCTTCATCGCGACCTCGACCGAGGTGGGATGCGTCGTAAAATCGAGCAGCACGTTGGGAATGCGTTCGACCAGCAGCTCGTCGACCGAACGATAGATCCGCCGATCCGGATCGGCTTCGCGCGCAAACCCGCCGACGTAGTCGAACTCGTTGGACGCGGAAAACGCCTCGACCGCGACGCGGCCCATTTTGCCGAGCGCTCCCGCGACCGCGACGTGGATGAATACGTCCCCTTCCAGGAGCGCGGTCCTGACAATCTTCTCGAGCGGTGCGTACTTCAGCATCAGCATTTTCTGGCCGACGTTCGGAAAATCGATCGTCACCAGACCGTCGCCGCCCGCGCCGACTACGCTTTCGATCTTGCCCTCGCCCCACTTCGGATGACGGACCCGGTCGCCGCGCTCGAGTCCCAAATGCACGCCCGCGCCGGCCGATTCGTGAATCGACACCTCACGCCAGCGCCCGCCGGCCGGACGCGGCAGCGGCACGCTGTCGCTTTCGAGAATCTCCAAGCCCGGCATCTCTTCGAGGAAGCGCGACTTCGGATAGGCGTACGTGTTGCCGTAGAGCGTGCGCCGCTACGCAAACGATAGAAACAGCCGATCCATCGCGCGCGTGACGCCGACGTACGCGAGGCGGCGCTCTTCTTCCAACTCGGGCACGTCGGTGAGCGCCCGGCTGTGCGGGAAGACGCCTTCTTCGAGTCCGGTCAGGAAGACGCTCGGGAACTCGAGGCCCTTGGCGCCGTGCATCGTCATCAGCGTGACGTAGGACTGCGTCGGGGTCGAGCGCGTCGAGATCGCTGATCAGCGCGATGTTGGCCAGAAAACCGGCCAGCGACGATTCCGGATCGGAGTGCTTCGTACTCGCGGGCAACGCCGATGAGTTCTTGCAGATTTTCCAGACGCGCACGCGCATCGTGCGTGTCTTCGGACTGCAGTTCGCGCACGTAGCCGGAGTCTTCCATCACGGCCACGAGCAGGTCGGCGACGCTCATCGAATCGATCGCGCTTGCGGAACTCGCCGATCAGCTCGGCGAACCGCTCGAGCTCCTTGAGCTTTTTCGGGACGGCGGCGCGCAGCAAGTCGCCGTCGAAGACCGCTTCGCCGACCGACAACTGCGCGGCGTTGGCGGCCTGTACGAGCGCGCCCAGCGTCTGCTGACCGATGCCGCGGCGCGGCACGTTGACGATGCGTTTGAACGCGATCGCGTCGGACGGGTTCAGGATGTAGCGCAGATACGCGATAACGTCTTTGATTTCGGCGCGCGCGTAGAAACCGACGCCGCCGACCACGCGGTACGGAATGCCCTCGGCGAGAAGCGCTTCTTCGAAGACGCGCGACTGCGCGTTGGTCCGATAGAGCACCAGGAAGTCGCGATAGGCGCAGCCGTCGCGCACGAGGTTCTTGACCTTTTCGACGACGTAGCGCGCTTCGTCGCGCTCGGTGGCCGCCGGGTAGACCGTGATCGGCTCGCCTTCGTCGCGCCGCGTGAAGAGTTTCTTGGCGGCCCGCGTCTTGTTGTTCGCGACCAGCGCGTTGGCCGCGTCGAGAATTCGCTGGGTGCTGCGATAGTTTTCTTCGAGCTTGAAGACCGTCGCGCCGGGAAAATCTTCCTCGAAGCGCAGGATCATGCGGTAGTCGCTGCCGCGCCACGAATAGATCGACTGATCGTCGTCGCCGACGACCGTGATGTTCTTGTGATTGGCGGCCAACAACGCGACCAGGCGGTACTGCGCCGTATTGACGTCTTGATACTCGTCGACCAGCACGTACTCGAACTTCTGCTGATACTTCGTCGCGCGTCAGCTCGTCGCGTTCGAGCAGGTCGATCGTGCGCACGATCAGGTCGTCGAAATCGAGCGAGTTGGACTCGCCCAGGCGGCGCTCGTACTCGGTGTAGACGTTGGCCGAACCGCTCGCCGAAGAACGACGTCGTGCGTTCCGCAGAACTGCTCGGGCCAGATCAACGCGTTCTTGGCCTTGCCGATCTCGGCTAAGCAGGCTCCCGGCGCGAGCTGCCGCTCGTCGTAGTCGAGATCGTCGAGGATCTCCTTGACGAGCTGGCGCTGGTCGGTGTCGTCGATGATGGCGAAGCTCGCTCGCGATTCCGATGCGCGAACCGTCGCGGCGCAGAATGCGCACGCACATCGAGTGAAACGTGCCGACCCACAGGTCGCGCGCGACCGTGCCGACCATGTCGGCCAGGCGCGCCTTCATTTCGCCGGCGGCTTTGTTGGTGAACGTTACCGCCAGAATGCGTTCCGGCGCAACGCGCATCTCTCGAAGAAGGTGCGCGATGCGGTGCGTGAGCACGCGGGTCTTCCCGCTACCGGCACCCGCAAAAATAAGCACGGGCCATCGGTTTGCCGAACGGCGGCGGCTTGCACGTCGTTGAGTGCTTCGGTTTCCAGGAGCATTTCGGAGTTTCGACGCGGGTCTGATTCGGGCCTGTATGCAGGCGAAGGCGCGAAAACCGCCGTTTTTTAGCGATTCACCGCGCGCAGCGTCCGATTCTGGCGTTCGCCCATCGCATACGCTCCGGCGAGCAGCGCCAGCGTCGATTCCGCGCCCATGTTGCGATTGACGGCGTCTTCTTCGAGGCCGTCGTAGCAGCCGCCGCCGTGCGCCATCGTTTCGGAGCGCGAGTTCTTTCCGTAATACCACGCGAGGCCGAGTTCGGCATCCGCCAGGTGACGCGCGTCGCCGGTCGCGTCGAATGCGGCCAACTCGGCATCGATCAAGGCGCACGCTTCGAGCGGCTGCTGGCCATACAGCGCACGCGGACCGCCGCGCGGGTACCAGCCGCGATTGCCGATCGGGACAAAAGTCCCGTTTTCGAATCGTGACGCGTTCGTAGAATGCGAGGGTCGCGGAACCTGCGCTCGCGTAGCGCGCGTCGCCCAGCGCCAACCCCGCACGGATCAGCGCCTCGGGAAGCCGCGCGTTGTCGTAGGTCATGGCCGGTCCGAACCACTCCCAATCCGGGCTGCGCTCGGCGTCGTAGCTGCGCAGCAGCGAATCCGCGAGGTAGCGGATGGCGGCGGCGTACGGCGTATCGCGCACCGTTTCGTAGGCATGACTGAGGCCGAGAATCGCGTACGCGCGCGGATGGACGAACTCGAACGTGTCGATCGCGCCGAGCCCGCGATCGAAAAGCGAGCGGCAAAGGCGACGCCACGCCTGGGTCGGCGCATAGCGCATTCCGAATCCGAGCGACCACAAGGCGCGTCCGAAACTGTCCTGCGTTCCGACATCGTCGAGCCAGCGCCGCTCGTAGCCCATGAAGTTGTGGAAGCGCCCATCCTCGAGCTGTGCGTGCATAGAGGAACGCGAGATACGTCGAGGCCAAGCGTTGCGCGGTTTCGTCGCGCGGGGCGACCCGCAGCCGCATCAGGGCGACGATGAAGCGCGCGGGCGACGTCGTCGGTGCAGTAGCCGGTCGCGCGGTTCGGGATCGTTTCGACCGCGTGTTGAATGACGCCGATGTCGTCGGTCAGCGCGGCGAGGTGCTCGAGCGACGGCAATAACGGCGTACTGCGGGAATTTTTCATGCCGACGAAACGAGTTCCAGACGAGCCCGGCGGCGCCAGCTCGCAGAAAGAGGTTGCCGTATTCCGCCGCGACGTGCGGCCAGGTCATCTGCCGGCCGAAACGATACGCGCGTCGTTCGGTGGCGCGGCGCAGCGCCGGATCGTCGAGCAGCATGTTCAGCCGGCGCGCGATCGAGGTCGCGTCGCGAAACTCGCAAAGGAAGCCGCGATCGTGCGCCAGCAGTTCCTGCGCGTAGAGATACGGCGTCGACACGATCGCCTTGCCGCAGCCGACCGCGTAGGCCAGCGTGCCGCTGACGATCTGCACCGGGTTGAGGTACGGCGTGAGGTAGATGTCGGTCGCCTGAGATAGCCGACGAGTTCGTCGAAGTCGAGATATTTGTCGACGAGCTGCACGTTGTATTGCAGTCCGTATTCGCGAACCTTCGCCTGCAGCGACTCGCGATACGACTCGCCTTCGTGGCGGCGCACGACCGGGTGCGTCTCGCCGAGAATCAGGTAGAGCGCTTCGGGATGACGTTTGACGACTTCGCGCATCGCTTCGATCGCGTACTCGAGCCCTTTGCCGCGATTGATCAGGCCGAAGGTCGAGATCACGATCCGCTGACCGATTCCGAACGACGCTTTGGCTGCGTCGGTGTTTCGAAACGGGACGTCGGGGACGCCGTGATGGATCACGCGCAAAATGTCCGGGTCGATTCCGTAGACGGTTTCGAGCAGCTGACGCCCGGTTTCGGAAAGCGAGACGACGCGCGACGCGCTCGCGCACAGTTCGCGCGTGACCCGCAGCATCGTTTCATCGGGTTCGGGCAGGACGGTGTGCATCGTCACGACGACCGGCTTTTCCAACCCGCGCAGCAGATCGACCAGCCATTCGCCGCATTCGCCGCCGAAGAGGCCGTACTCGTGCTGCACGTTGAGCAGATCGGCCGGGTGGCGGTTGACGATGTCGGCGACGGCCCCGTAACTGTAGAGGTCTTGTTCGGAAAGCCGGGCGATCACTTCGGGACCGTAGCGGCGCATTTCACCGCCCGGCTCGTCGATCGCGACGACCTCGCTCGATACGCCAAAAGCGCGATCGTACGAATCGACGACGTCCTTGGTGAACGTCGCAATTCCGCACTCGCGCGGTGGATACGAACCTAGAAAAAGTGCGCGCGGCGGCAACATGCTTGTCGAAAAATCCCTCCGGTAAACCAAACGTACCCGCCGCACGGCAGCAGGTAAACCTAGGAGGGCGGCTTGCCTACTCGGCTGCCTGCTTTCAACACCTGGCCCGGCTCGATGGTTACATCGTGCCCGATTACGGTGCCCTTTTCGATCCGCACTTCCGGCCCGATCGTCGCGCCGCTGGCCACGATGGCTTCCTCTATACGCGTGCCGGGGCCGACGCTTACCCGCTCCCACAGTACCGACTCGTGGATCACGGCCCCGGCTCCGACGCTGCAGCCCCGCCCGAAGACCACGTTGGGGCCGATCTGGGCGCTCGCGTCGATCAGGACGTCCTCGTCGGCGTGCACGGGCGGGACCACGCCGGGATGCCCCTGGAGGGCCACGACCCCCCGCCCCGCTGAGGCCCGGCTCGAGCTTGAGCGGCATCGCTCCGCTCAGAATGTCGCGATGGGCGGTCAGATAGTGCTCCGGACGGCCGAGGTCGATCCAGTAGTCGGTCGTCGTGTAGGCGTAGAGCCGCTCGCCGGCTGCGATCACCTGGGGGAACGTTTCGCGCTCGATCGAGACGGGGCGCCCGGCCGGAATTCGCGTCGAGAATCTCCAGCTCGAGCAGGTAGGTTCCGGCATTGATGTCGTTGGTCGGCGCCTGATCCTTGGGCGGTTTCTCGACGAACGCACCGACCAGCCCGTCGGCGTCGTGGACGACGCAGCCGAAGGCCGAGGGATCTTCGACCGGTATGAGGTGCAACGTGCCGATGCCGCCCTTTTCCTCGTGGAATCGGAGCATCGCGTCGAGGTCGAGGCTCGTGAGAATGTCGCCGTTGAGGACGAAGAAACGCCCGGTGATGTGCTGCTCGACGTTCTTGATCGCGCCGGCGGTTCCGAGCGGGGTCTCCTCGATCACGTAGGTGATCTTCAGGCCGAGGCGTCGACCCGTCTCCGAAGTAGTCGACGATCGCCTGGGGCATGTAGCCGGCCGGCAGGATCACGTCGCGGATGCCGGCCTCGTAGAGACGCTCCATGGTCCGGGCCAGGAACGGGACGTTCATGATCGGCACCATCGGCTTGGGCGTGCCGTAGGTCAGCGGCCGCAGCCGGGTCCCCTCCCCGCCAACCAAAACGATCGCCTGCACGGACAGCCCTCCTTCGTTCGAGCGTGGGTCGCCTTAGGTTCTACCTGGGGGCGCCGAGCGCATTTTGAGGAGTGCCGGCAGTTCGGCGGGAGGCCTCGCCGACTGCTTCCGTTTGCCGTACGTATCGGTGAGGCTATGACAATTTCGGGCAGAGCATCCGAAGGTTCTCCAGCCGGTAGTCATTGTTAATGCCGTTTATGTGATCCAGTTGGACAGACAGCGGTTTTCCGCCCCACTCGTTAATTCCGCACCGCGAGCAACGCCGTTCCAGGAAACCTTCGTTCACGAGGCGATTCTTGATGTGCGTTCTGCACTTAGAGTGGCGCAAGATCCGATCGATTTCGGCCTTAAGCGGACGGGGGCGAATCTCACCTCGGAGCTTTGCTTTATGCCAAGTTCGTGATGCAAATCCGAAGTTACGCATACACTCGCGAAATGTGTGGCCCGCGTCGTAATAGGTCTGAATCGCCAACCAATCATACTTTCGACGACGATCCATTCGCCCGTTCCTTGTTGGCGTTTCGACCGGAGAAGGTTCCCGTCTGACTATGACAATTCGGACATAACATCCGAAGGTTCTCGAGCCGATGGTCCTTAGCAACGCCGTTGATATGGTCGAGGTGGAGTACGAGCTTCAGACCGAGCCAGTGCGTTATCCCACACTCGTAGCATTCCGGCCGAAGCAGGCCGGCAGCAAGCAACAGTCGCTTGACTTGGCCTCGGTCTTTGACCATCACGATCTTGTCAGGGTACTCCCACCGTTTGCGCTGTGAATAGCACCGCGTCTTTTGCATCGTCCAAGACGCTGCCGCGAACCCAAAGCGACGCATGCATTCCGAACGGGAGTGGTCCCGATCGTGATAGTGTTGAATTTCTTTCCAGTTGTATCTCGGCACAGTGCGAATTGTATCGACCGCGTGTGCCAACTGGGTGGCAAACTTCGTGAGTGCAACCAAACAATTTTTCCCAAACCCATCAATCTATGTCTATCGGGGACGACCACTACTCTGTGCCCGCTCCTTGCATGAAGGCAAGGCGTTCGTGTAGTATAGGCTCCGCAGGTCCTGTCATTCCCGGTTAGTTCAGCGGCAGAACGCTCGGCTCTGACCCGAGAGACCGTGGTTCAAATCCATGACCGGGAGCCAGGCGGCCCTATCGTCTAGAGGCCTAGGACGCCGCCCTCTCACGGCGGTAACGCGGGTTCGAATCCCGCTGGGGCTACATTTTTCGTCCTTATATGACAAGGGTTTTCGCGATACCCGAGGGCACTGTGCATCAAACGTGCATCAGAGCCCGCTTGTTGCTTTAGCCCACCAGCCTTCAAAGGCTTTTGCCGCCGCACGCGTCCCGGGCTGCGTACACGTCCCAGGAAGTAAGCCACAACAACTGCTTCCCAGAGGGACCTGACCAACCCGAGCAAAACATCCCACAAATGCCGTCTGCCGCCGTCCCGGCGACAGCATGTTTTATGTACACCACCTACATTTTTTTATCCGAAGAAAGAAGCTCTCTTCATGCAAGCACTTCGCCTCCTCGCCCTCGCGGGCGTCCTCGGAACCGCGGTTGCGCCGGTAGCTGTCGTTTTTACCCCGACCGCAGCGATGGCCCAGTCGCAACCGCCCACCAAGCAACAGCTAGAGACCGCCGTCAAAGCCGCACACCCTACGATCGGCCAGCTGCGCCAGCTTCGCAAGCTCGAGCCGAACGTCAATAATATGACCCCCGCGCAGCTCAAACAAGCCCTCGGCCAAATCTTTTCGAGCCAACAGCTCGCCGCAATCCAGCAATCTCTCAAGGCGCAAGGCGTCTCGATGCCGGGTAACTAACCGGGCAATTCGCATCGCTTAACGACGGGAAGTTTCGCGCTCCCCGTCGTTTTCTTTTACGGTTGCGTTCTTACACGGCATTGCCGATTTTTGGGCTTAGTGCTCTGGGAACACGTTATGTGACCTAGGCGAACCACCGATGTGGGACGAGCGACTTTGAATCCTAAATCACCCCCTATTTTACATGGGTCAGTTGCCGATGCGGGTTAGCGCAGGGCCAAGCAGAGCGGCTGCTTGAGTGTCGTCTTTTGACCTCGAATCGTGCGGAGCGGCGTTGCGCTGCCGTTGGCAGATTTGGCGTACTCCGCGATCGTGTTCGTGCCAAAATCCACGACCCAGATGCGATCGTGGGCGTCCGCTACGACGCCGGTCGGATTGTCGAGTCCGGTGATGATCGCTGACGGCGCAACGTTGCCTTTTGCCCCCTTGGCAAAGATGAGAACGCCCGCGTCCTCGTCGGCGATCAAAAGTCGCCCCGTGGAATCGAACGCGATGGCATAGGGCGTAATGAGGCCGGTCTTGCTGCCCCCTATCGAGGCCACGGGAGCAACGTTGCCGGAAGCGCCTTTCGCGAAAATCAGGATCGCCGACGTGGAGTTGGCGACGTAGAGCCGGCCGGCTGCGTCCATGGCCAACCCCTTCGGATTGCTCAGCAGCGTGTTGCCGCCCGCAATAGTATCGATCGGTGCGACGTTACCGTGGGCGCCCGGCGCATACTCGGTGATCTCATCGTTGAAAATGTTGCTGACCCAGAGGTTGCCGGACGGATCTACCAAGATCCCTTCGGTCGGGCCGAGAGCCGATTTCGACCCGCCGACGACGCGCTTCGGCTTAACGTTACCGTTGGCTTTCGGACCAAAGACCTCGACCTTGGTTCCATTGTCGTCGGAAGTGTAGATGTTGCCGGAGCCGTCCAGCGCCAGCGTTCCGGGCATGCTGAACTTGGTCTTGGTTCCCGCGATCTTGGTGACAGGCGCGACGTTGCCCGACGCGGTTGCGTCGAACGCCAGCACGCTTGCGCCTCCGCGATTCGCCGTAAAAATCCGGACCTTCGCGTCGGGTTGGGCCGCATTGCGGTCAACTGTTTCGCGAGCTGCGCTCGGAACGTAGGCGGCGCGATTGATCTGACCGCCGCAGCCGGCGAGGCCGCCGACCAGCGCGAGAGCCGGTATCACACACGGGTTGAGGGTGAAACTGCGCATCATGTCTCCTTCGAAGCCTCGGCTGCCGAGGCTTGAGGCTGATGGTAGCAGCTGGGTCGTACGCACGCGCACGGGTAGGGCCGGGGCGGTCCGGACCGTTCTGGGACGCTTGCCGTCGCACGAATGAGACGCGTTCGCCTTCGGCCTCGCGACTATTTCGCGGGGCTCAGAGCAACTTCTCGATATCGATGGGTAACGTGCGCACGCGCACGCCGGTCGCGTGATATACCGCCGACGCGATGGCCGATGCCACTCCCGCTAGCCCGATCTCGCCGACGCCGCGGGCGCCCAGCTCATTCAGGTTCGGATCGGGGTAGTCGAGAAACGTGACGTCCATATGCGGCGTGTCGGCATTCGTCGCGACGATGTAGTCCGCCAAATTGCTGTTAATCGGAGCGCCCGTGCGCGGCTCGTAATGCGCCTCCTCGAAGAGCGCCATACCGACGCCCATCACGACCGCGCCCTCGATCTGGTTGCGCGCGGTGCGCGGGTTGACGATCCGGCCGGCGTCGATGACCGTAACCACACGATCGACGCGAAGTCGTGCGATTTCGGGCTGCCACGCTACCTCGACGAATTGGGCGCCGTACGAGTGTAGCGAATACTTCGGATGGTCTTCATCGAAGGTGCTCGCTGCTTTGCCGCTCCCGGCGACCATCGCTACCGACGCATTTTGCAAAACCTCGTGGTAGTCGATCTGCTTGCCGACAGCACCCTTACGAGCGACGATTTTACCACTCTGAAAATGTAGATCCTCGGGGGACCACCCTTTGAATGGTTGCTTTTCTAGGGTCGTCGCGAGACCAATGGCCGAATTCATCGCGGCCCGCGCAGCCTCCAGAACCGCCGGGATCACCGAGGCCGTCACCATTGAGCCCCCGGAGGTGGGCCCAGGCGGTAAGCGTGTGTCGCCCAGCTCGACGGTGATACGCTCGATCGGAATGCCGGTCGTTTCGGCGACCAGTTGAGCGATCACCGTGTACGTACCGGTGCCAATGTCCTGCGTTCCAATCGCTACGCGAGCCGAGCCGTCCGCATGAAGTTCGACACGCGCTTCGGCGGCGAAACGCGCTGCAAGCCACGAGCAGCCGGACATTCCCCATCCGAGAATGCTGCCGTCTTTGCGCATCGATCCAACCGTGCGCGAGCGCTGCGACCAACCGAATTTCTCCGCCCCCACCATCAGGCATTCGGCGTAATGGCGCGAAGAGAAGGGAACGTCGAGGCTCTGGTCTAGCGCCGGTTCGTTGCGCAGGCGAAGCTGTACGGGATCCAAACCGAGCTCGATCGCCAGTTCGTCGTACGCCGACTCGGTAGCAAACAGACCGGGGACCGCGCCGGGTCCGCGCATTGCGGTCGGCGAGCCGACGTTCCGTCGCGTCTGGGCCGTGGTCACGAGCAGGTTCAACGTTCCGTACAAGTGCGGCGTCGCTTCACCGCAGTTTTCGTCGTATTCGTCGAGCATCCCGGCATCGTTGATGGCTTCGTGCCGCAGTGACGTGAGGGTCCCGTCGCGCTGCGCGCTCATCCGCACGCGTTGCTGCGTCCGCGCACGGTGACCGACGGTTTGGAACATCTGCTTACGCGTTACGACGAGCTTTACCGGGCGACCGAGGTTGCGCGCAGCCGCCGCGGCAAGTGTCCCGTGCGTCCAGGGCCAGAGTTTGCCGCCGAAGCCCGAGCCGAGGAATTTCATAACGATCCGTACGTTTTCGCGAGGCACGTTGAGGATCTCGCTGACGACGTTGCGATGGTTACCTATAGCTTGCGTCGTTTCATAGAGCGTGAACCCCTCGCCATCGTAGGTTGCCAGCGACGCATGCAGCTCGATCGGGTTGTGCGTTTCGGCGGGGGTTACGTAGGTTCGATCGATCCTGACGGGCGAAGCATCGTACGCGGCCTCGGCATCGCCGCGCCGGCTCACCTCGGTCGGCTCGTCATCCGCAACGAGCTCGAGTTCGACGTTGGGAGCGGCCACGTCCGCATACACTATCTCAACGGCTGCGGCCGCGGCCGTTGCGTCCTCGAACGTCTCGGCGACGACGAGCGCCACGTATTGCCCGTAATAGCGAACGACGTCGTCGGCAAACGGTGGCCGCGCCTCGTCGATCGCGCCGGCTTCAGGCGAGGGCTTGTATAGCGCGCCGACGTTTCCACGATGATAGATCTCGACGACGCCGGGCATTCCCCGAGCCTTCGAGATATTCAGCGCCGCAATGCGCCCGTTGGCAATAGTGCTGCCGACGGGCACCGCATAGGCCACGCCCTCCTTCGTGTAGTCGGACGTATACGCTGCAGTTCCGCTCACCTTGAACGGCCCGTCGATGCGGGCGAGAGACTGACCGATGATTCTCGTAGCCACCGGCTACGTTACCGCCGTGGCCACGCTCAAAGCGTGGACGAGGCAGCGCTTCGCGAGCTCGACTTTGAAGCCGTTTTGCGACTGAGGCTTCGCGTCGCTCAGAAGAATCCGCGCTGCATCGGTAAAGCGCTCTCGCGTGACCGGTTGCCCTTCTAGTGCCGCCTCCACGTCGAGGTTGCGCCAAGGTTTTGTGGCAACCCCGCCCATCGCGACGCGCACGCGTTGCATAATACCGTCCCTTACCGTTGCCACGACCGCAGCGGAAGCGAGCGCGAACTCGTAGGACGCTCGATCGCGCAATTTAAGATAGGTCGATCTCGCGCCGGCGGCCGGCGGAGGCAGGGTTACCGACGTCACCAGGTCCCCAGGCTCAAGAACCGTCTCACGCTCCGGAGTTTGACCAGGCAGCAGGTACAAGTCTCCGATCGGCACGCTGCGCTCCCCCTTAGAGCCTGTGAGGTGAACCGTCGCTTCGAGCGCGGTGAGTGCGACATTTTGATCGGAGGGATTGGTGGCTATGCAATGCGCGCTCGTGCCGAGGATTGCGAGGTTGCGATTGAATCCTCCGATCGCCGCGCAGCCGCTTCCGGGCGAACGCTTGTTGCACGCCATCGCTGGATCGCGAAAGTAGACGCACCGCGTGCGCTGCAAGAGATTACCGCCGGTCGAAGCCATGTTTCGCAATTGCACCGACGCGCCCGAAAGCAACGCTTGGGAGAGCAGCGGATAGTCGCGCACGACGTCGGGATGATAGGCGACGTCGGAGTTGCGCGCGAGGGCGCCGATACGAAGTCCGCCATCCGGCGTTCGCGTCAACTCGGCAAGCGGAAGGGCGTTGATATCGATGATACCCGCGGGGCACTCGACGTCGAGCTTCATCAAATCGACCAGCGTCGTTCCTCCGGCGAGGAACTTGACGTTGCCGCGGAAGCTGCCTAGCGCATCCGCCAAGGTGCGAACCCGGGTGAAGGTAAACGAATTCACGTTGGCTTCTCTTTCCGCACGGATTGTATCGCGGCAACGATATTTTGATATGCGCCACAGCGGCAGATGTTGCCGCTCATGAATTCGGCCACTTCGGCGTCCGATTCCCCGCAGGGCTCAGTTAGTAAGGCGACCGCCGACATGATTTGCCCGGGGGTACAGTAGCCGCACTGATAACCATCTCGTTCGAGGAAGGCCGCCTGCATCGGATGTAAGTTGTCCGGCGTTCCCAGGCCTTCAATCGTGTCGATCGTTGACGCCTCGTGCGTGGCCGCAAATGAAAGGCACGAGAGGACGCGCCGCCCGTCGACGTGTACCGTGCAAGCGCCGCACTGGCCATGGTCGCAGCCCTTCTTCGTCCCAGTGAGACCGAGTTGGTCGCGCAGCGTATCGAGCAAGGTCGCGCGTGGGTCGACGGCCAGCGCGACCGGCTTTCCGTTGACGGTAAAGGCAACCTCCACTTGGTTGGTACGGTCACGACTCCCCATAGGAATCCCATTAAGTTTAAAAGACGGTCGATCCTATCCAATTCGCCGCTATCAGCCGAACGGTAAGCAGCGGTCTTGCCGGGACCCGAAACGTTCGCTATTTTCTCGTTCGGAGAGCGGCGGCCGCTTCGCGCGTGGCGTCGGTCAATAGACGATCGCGCCCCAGGCTCTCGGGCAACGGGAACTCCAAACGTCGCCGGCGTCTTTCGGCAGCGCTATAGGGGGCGCGCGCTCCTCAACCGCCAATAGCGTCGGGTGCGCTTTCCGGCATTCGCCTTTGTCGTTGGCCTAACGCTCGCATTGGTGACATTTAGCTCGACGGTTGAAGACGCCGGCGCCGTGCAGCCGAGTTGCATCCCGTCGACGGCAACGATTTGCGGAATATTTACCGCCCATCCGGTCGACCAACGAGTCCCTCACGGCATCGTATTTAACCCGCACGGCAAATTGACGGGACTGTGGTTTACCAACCGCACAACCGACGTTGCCTCGGGCGTTGTGAATTTTCTGCCGTCGACCGGCAGGGGTACGCAATACCGCACGGCGACGACGGGCTCAGAACCTGGTTCCATAAACTATGCGCCTGACTATTCATTGTGGTTTACCGAATCGACAGCCAACAAGGTGGCAACTATCGGCTCGGCGCGAACTATAACCGACTTCGATATTCCGACGCCCCACAGCGGCCCGTTCGATATCACCCGAGGCCCCAACGGTAATATGTGGTTCACCGAGATGACGGCGGGAAAGATCGGTACCGTCACGCCGAATGGATCGATCAAAGAGTACGCCGTTGGAGCCGGTACGCAACCGGTCGACATCATCACGGGGCCCGACCACGCTCTCTGGTTCACGGAGGCGGGAGTCAGGCGAATCGGACGATTGACCGTCGGGGGCGGTCTTCGTCAGTTTCATGCTGGGTCGCAGCGCTTGAGCGGCGGCCTCACGGTTGCAACCGACAACGCGCTTTGGTTTGGGCAAGAATCTCAGGTCGGCCGCATGACGACCGACGGGAAGCTCACGGAGTTCGATCTCCCGAGCGGCATCTTTATGACCGGCGCAGTCTTCGGCGGCAAGGGGGGCGGCGTGCTGATCGGTGCCATCAAGCGCAACGGGCAAGGTGCCCTGGTGAGCGTCAGCCCAACGGGATCGACGCGCGAGTACGATCTTCCGCGAAAATATCTGCTGCCGATCGAGATGGCGCAAACAGCAGACGGCGCGTATTGGATGAGCGTGCTCAGCATTAAGAAAGGCCACTCCGTGTCGACGCTCTACAAGCTCCGATGACTTGGAAAGGAACGCCTCCGATGCGGCCTCTATTCCTCATTGCGCTGACCGCTTATGCGGCCTCGACCGTTTCCGTGGCGAATGGCATGCAGCCGCGGCCCACCATTTCGGAGTTGCCTCGCACGACCATCGTCACGGGCGGGGCGCCCGATTGGATGACGAGCGGCTCTAACGCGCTGTGGATTGCGAACATCACGCTAAAAGAGGTGGAGCGAGTGAACGCGGCCACCAATACGGTGAGCTCAAGAATAAAACTCCCCGGCATACCCTGCTCTGGGATCGCTTACGGGTTCGGCAGCGTATGGGTGCCGATCTGCGGACCGAAGGGTGTTGGAAGATCGCTCGTCCGAATCGACGCGGCGACCAACCGCGTGAAAGCGACGCTGCCGATAACGCCGGCAAACTCTGAAGGCGCAATCACGACGAGTCCGGATAGCGTGTGGCTCGCGACGGCCGACGGCGTGCTCTCGCGCATCGACCCGGCGACCGGATCGGTACGGCAAACAATCCACGTAGCAAGGGGGTCGCAGAACCCCGTCTACGCCGAGCGAGCGATCTGGGTCACGAGCGGCGCCGCGAACCTTCTGACGGCCGTCGACGCGGAGAGCGGTCGGCTAATTGCGAGCATTCCGATCGCATCGAAGCCGCATTTTATTACCGCCGGCGGCGGCGCTGTATGGACGATCGGTCAAGCCGACGGCTCCATCACCAAGGTCGACCTCCAATCGAAGCGCGTCGTCGCAAGGATTCGCGCAAACATTCCCGGCTTCGGCGGTGATATTACCTTTGGTGCGGGCTCCGCGTGGGCGACGCTCGTCGGGACCCCGCTGACGAACGTCGACGCCGCCAGAAACGACGTCGTCAAACAATGGTACGGGCCTGGCGGCGACGCGATCTGCTTCGGGAATGGGTCGGTGTGGCTCGCCAACTATAACGGCGGCATCGTCTGGCGAATCAATCCAGCGTCACCGAAACTCCGTTGAATCGGCCGCCCGGCATACCCCGAATTGTCACAGCTTTGTCGCGTAGCGGTCGAGTATGTCAAGGATCGGCCTAGACAACCGGCTGGGAGCATGAATCCCGCTGGGAAGGTAAGGGGGCTCATGCCCCGAGGGACATCGTGCTTAGAGTCGATATCGTAAGCGGACCAGGACTGCGCGTGCGATCGGATAGGCTTCGGGGACGTATCCTGCAAGACCGTAGTACCATGGGACGGCTGGCAGCCGGCCGTCGTTGGTCGGAACGCCGTTGCCGAGCGTGTAGACGCATTTCTTGCAGTACTGCGCGCCGTACGCTCTCTCGTAATACCCGTCACCGCCGGTGTATCCGGGCGGACCGATGAGATACGGGTTGCCCTGAAGCTGCGTCGGCGCAGCGGTGGCAAATAGATTCACGACATCGAGAATCGCCGTCACGTTAGGCGAGAGATCGCCCTCGACGTGCAACGAGGCGAGCGTTTGCGGCGTCGTATGCAACGTGTTTGGATCGGCACCTTCGTTGGTTTCAAGATTCGCGATATACGGGTTGGTCGTTCTGTCGTACGGGCGCAACGGGTTCTTCAGGAAGTAATAGTTGTAGCCCGGATTGACGTAGTTGTCGTTGGGAACTTGCTCGGGCTTGCCGTTGACGATTTCCCAAACCATCGTGCCGTTACCGTACGGATAGCCGCTTTCGTAGGAGAGCATCGGTGTGACGCGTATGCGATGGTGCACAAAGTCAAACTCGCATGAAGCCGTTGCCGTTAAGTTCGGAATGTAGTTCGCCGGGAAGAGATGTCCGGCAAGAACTGCCGGGGCATTCAGATCGTTGAAAGCGAACTGGTAGATGCTCGACGAGAGCGTGTGATTGTAATTCGCGTTCAGTGTAAATCCGCCGTTGTGCACCCACAACTCCACCCCATGCGAGCGCAAGTCGCCGGCGTTGGTGGGAACGCCAATCGCGTTGGGGTTTTCGCCGGCATTGAGGGCGTTGCGAGAACTTGGTCGGGAGCACGTCGATCACGTTGTGCTCGAGCTCAACGAAGTATGTCAAACGCACTTGCGTCCGGCCACCATGTTCGTAGGAAAACGCGTAATCGTTCGCCGTCTCCGGCACGAGCGGATAACTTGCTACCGCACCGTTAGCGTTACCGCCGGAGTCGTTGCTGCAGGCGCTCGCCGGCACGCAGGTGCGCTGAACCTCGAGGGGTAGTGGAGGGACCGAGTTGCGGTCGAAGGTTACGCGTACCCCATTGAGCCTATCGAATGTGTATGCGAGGGCGAGGTGTGGATCGATCGCGCCATCGCCATATATAACGGGCTGCTCGTCGCTCGTCCGCGCGTGCTGACCGACGTAACGCAGAGAGCCCATCGCGGAGAAGTTCGGCGTTACGCTCCACGTGTCGCTCAGGTAGACGAGATATTGATTCAGCCGTGGGGCCGCCGTAACGATTTGCGGCACGGTCGGTACGATCTGGTAAATGCTGCTTGTGTTGACGGCATATTGCGCCCCAGCGCGAAAATCGGTTTTGTCGTTGGCTTGGTCCTCAAAGTCATAACCAATTCCGTCCTCGCGCTGGTATTGCGTCGAGTAGAGCGAAATGACGCCGTCGGGAAAGGAGAGGTCGTCCCATTCTGGACCGTTAGCGACGGCACCGATCTGGGATTGAAACAACTGAAGGCGACCCAGTGAGTGCGGCCAATTGTGGACCCATTGGAGCTTCTCGACGCCGTACGTTCCTCGGGCGATGGATGGCGTATCGACTTGCTGATTCGGATTCGCCGGCTGGCCGGGGAACGTAGCGGTGGGACTGTTGAACGTTCGACCAACGCAGCCCCCGATAGGGCGAATCGTACTGTTGGTACGCCGCGGCGCCACTGAGAAAAGCACCCGAAAGATCGTCCTTCGGCGTAGCTGCGAAGTGGACGTTGCCGGTGATCGCGTACTGCGCGCGGGTCTGGAACCCAAGCCCGTACGTACCGCTCTCCGATGGATAGAACGTATGACCGTCGCCATAGGCAAAGTACTCGCTACCGCTCGTCGTCGAGAGCGCGTAGCGCCAGCGCAGGTCCGGCGTAGCCTCCTGGGCGGTAAACTTCATCTCGCTAAGCTGCGCGCCGATTCCGGCTGCCACCTCAAGGGTTTCCGTTCCGGGATACGTGCCGGTCAGCGGGACTTCATTGACGACGCCGCCCAGGGCATTTTGACTGACGTCGTTGTAACCGCCAAGAGTAACCGTTTCGGAGCCGACGCCGGCCGTCCCGAGCTGAGCTCCGACGATGTTGCCGCCCGGCTCGGCGATTAGAGCTTGCGGTACCGGTACAGAATCGTAGTCGTAGACCGTGTCTTGTACCTTTCCCCCGCGCACGATTACGTTCGCAAACGTATCTTGCTGGATGCCGGGGACATTCGAGATTGCGCCCTGGACGGAGTCGCGCGAATAGTTGCCAAGCCCTGAGGAGGAGGCTTGCGGACTACCGGCTTGAGCCTGCTTACCTTGAACCGTGAAGACGTCGCTCGTGCTACCCACTGCGAACGCCTCGCCTCTTGTTTCGATTCTCGCGATTTCTTTGAGGTTGACGAGCAAGACTATTGCGAGGCGCGCGTGCTCGCCCGGCAGCACGACGACCGTCGCGTTGGCACGCTTGAAGCCGTCGGCTTCAACGCTGACATCGTAGGTATCCGGGGCAACCCCGAGAATCGTGAAGCGCCCGCCGACATCCGTCGTGCCGACGTAGCGACCCGATGGCGCGAGCGCCAAGATGCGCGCATTCGCGATCGGCGCGTGAGTCGCCGTAGAGATGCTTCCCAAGATCGCGCCCGTGACAAACTCGGCCGCATCCGCGTGTCCAAATGAGAGCGCCAACACAAGAAGAACGCAAAGAATGGGCGTATACCGCACTGCCGATTGAACCTACGACAGCGAGCGAGTTGCCCCTTGCCAATTGTCGCCGGCCTAGACTCCGGGGGCTTACTTTTTTGTGCCGGCAGGCCGTCCCGAGCCTTGATGAAGAGATTGCGAAGGGGCTGGATCAGCGTGCTCCCCGGACGAGCCTGACCCGACTTGGCGAAGGCGTAAACCTTTACTCCTCACCATCGTAGTAATCGAGCGCGTCGCCGCGCATAATGCGGTACTCTGGCGATTTGACGGCCCACTTTTCACTATCTGGATAATGACAGGATTCGCCAATTGGATTATCAGCGACAATGTAGAGGATCAAGTCGTTGTCACGATCGTTGATGATTTGGTGTGGCTCGTCCGGTTTGAAGAGAAACGCATCGCCACATTCGATCTCGGTCTTGCCTCCCGCGTGCCGCACGGCGCCGCCGCCGGCGATGACGTGATAGAACTCCCACTGCGCACTGTGGGAATGGTAGGGGCACAGTGAGCAGCCGGAAGGAACCCTGGCTATTTCCACATCGAACGGATGCCGCTCGAGCAGGTCCATCGATTTCGGCTTCCGTCCGAGCGCTTCGGAGATTTTCTTCTCGTCTCGAAAGAATCGCTTCATCAGCGAACCATGCGGCTGCCACTCGATGTCGGCGGAGTTGATTCTGCGCATCTCCATCCTTTCAGCGCACGACCGAGCAAATCTTCGGTAATTTCGCACTTGAGAAGATTTTTCGTGTGCGAGGGATAATAGCCAAGACCTCATTACCTGGAACACAAGGAGCAGTTCATGGCTAATCCGTTTGTGCACGTTGAACTCAATTCAAACGACGTTGGTAAGGCGCGTTCATTTTATCAACAGTTGTTCGATTGGAAGCTGGAAGACGTTGCGATGCCTAATGGAACGTACACGATGATCGACGTCGGCGACGGCACGGGTGGTGGGATGCTCCAACATCCGATGCCGGGAGCGCCCTCGATGTGGCTCGCATACGTGCTCGTGGACGACATCCGCGCGTCAACCGATAAGGCGAAATCCCTCGGCGGTAAGATCCTCAAAGACGTGGAAGTGATTCCGCCAGGATCTTTTAGCATCATCGAAGATCCGACCGGCGCGGTTTTGGCGCTTTGGAAACCTGCGAGCACCTAAAACACTGACGCCCGCCGAAGACCCACGATTGCGATCGTGGGTCTTTTTGTTTTGGCCGTGCGTTAGTCTTCGTACTCGTCGTGACGGCGCCACCAGAGACCGGGTTCCTCTTCGTTGCGGCCGCGCGGTGCACGATCGAGCCACTGATACATGCCCCAAAGTCCATCGAGGCCCCGGGCGTACGCGGAATAGGTATGGTAGACGACGCCGTCATCGATCGCGAACGCGCTCACGCCCGGCGTTTCGCGCCGGTACGTCGGCCAGTCCGTTCCGCATCCGCTCGCGATTTCGGTCGCCCAGCTTTGCGGTGAGGCCGCAAGCGTCGGCCGCGTGTCCTCCGCGCGGAAGTTGTACTCGATGGTTCCAGACTGCTGCTGTTCCTCGGTGCACCCGGCTTGGAAGTCGAGATTGAAGTCGCTGCCAAACGACGATGCCCACGGAAACGTCCAGCCCATGCGCCGTTTGTATGCTTGCAGCTTTTCGATCGGCGCGCGCGACACGGCGCACAGCGAGACGTCGTGATGCGCGAGGTGAATGGCAAAGCCGTTGAACCCGTCGGCGATCGACGAGCACGACGGACAGCCGGCGGTAAAATCGGGACCGAACATGAAATGGTACACGAGGAGCTGCGAGTTCCCTCGGAAGAGATCCGCGAGCGACGCCTTTCCGTCGTCCGTATCGAAGCGGTAGTCCTTGTCGACGCGAACCCAGGGCAGCTCTTGCCGGCGCCGCGCCAACGCGTCGCTGCGGCGCGTGAGCTCTTTCTCGTCTTCGAGCAGCTGCAGCCGGGCCGTCAGCCACTCTTCAGGCGTTACGATCTTGTGATGCAGGGTTGCGTCATTCGACATGGCGGATTCTCCAGAAGCTAGAAAATAGTGAAATCAGCGCGCGCCAGGGTGTGAGCAAGAGACCCGCCATCACCAAGAGCGCGGTGGTGGTGCAGTTGGGGCACATGGTGGCCTCGCTTCTTATTCGATAATTTTTGCCAGCTGGTCAACGATCGACGTCCAGCCTTTGGCATGGCCGTCGCGCGACTCTTCACTGCGCAGCTGTGTATGTGTGAGAACGAGCTCGGATTTCTTTGGAGCCAGCGCATGGAATTCGAGCGTAAGAAGCGATTCGTGGACGCCGGTTTCCGCGTCTTCTTCCCACGTCCACGTGCAGACGATGCGCTCGTTTTTAACGATCTCGCGATAGACGCCGCCGACGACCCAGGGACCGTCGGGCGTATCCCACGTGATGGAATACGAACCGCCAACGCGGGGATCGACCGTAACGTCGAGCACCTTCTCCGCCCCGGTGAGGAAACGACGCAGAGCATCGGGCGAAAGCCAAGCGTCGAAGACGCGATCGACGGGCGCCTCGAAGGTGCGGCGCACCACGAGCGACGTCGGTGCCGGCTTCGTGAGTTCGGAAGCGGTCATTTCTTCTTCTTTTCCCTTTCAGACGATTCGGTGAGATAGACGTCGAGGCGATCGAGGGCGGCGTTCCAATATTTCCGCTGCGTTTCGATCCACATCGTTGCTGCGTCCATGGCTTTGGGCGTGAGCTCCAGGTGATGAACGCGCCCCGTAACCTCACGCCGAACGAGACCGGACTGCTCGAGGATCTTCACGTGTTTTGAAATCGCCGGCTGCGACATCGCAATGCCCGCGGAAACCTCGGAAATGCTCAGCCGCCCTCTTGCGAGACGCTCGATCATCCGGCGGCGCGTAGGGTCGCCCAGGGCCGAGAACACCGAATCGAGCGTGGCTGACGTAGACATATAACCATTTCGTTATACGTTATGCCGCCGCGGATGTCAAGCTATCGGGCTCGTTAATCATCCGACGGACGGCGCGCTCGACGCGGCCGGTCCGGGTTGGGGGGGCCCGGCCGGCCGGCCTCGCTCGACGCGTTTCATTGGCGCTACGATAACGGACAGGATTGCGCGTCGTCATCTCCTGGTACCGTATCGTACCGACTCTTGGGGCCGCTTTAGTATATGAAGTAGAAGCTTACAGTGCCGAGGGATCTTGGCCGAAGCCAAGGCCCGGTCGCCCGCTCTCTGGCGCCGAGGAGGGCGCAAACCTCATGCTTCGTGACAATCTCGTCGGTCTCGCGCTGAGCACCGCGGTTACAGTAACGTTCCTAGCCGGCTGCACGGGGAACTCGAACTTTGGCAGCCCCGTCTCCCCGACGTCAATCAACTCGCAGCAAGAGCAGAGCGTTTTGCGCGCGTCAACCTTTGGTCAGAATATCGACAATGGCATGACTTATATCAGCACGATTGGCGGTGCGACGGTATTCGGGTACCACAGCGCTAATAAAGCTAACCGCCCGCCCGTCTGCACCGTCGGTCCATTCGTAAGCGTTAACGGCGGTATCGGCGTCGATCAGTCTGGGAATCTCTGGGTCCCCGACCAGGGCGCCAATCCAAAAACCGTCACCGAGTTTGGCCCGAATTGTGGTCCGGCAAAGACGGTGCTCACGATATCCGGGGACACCTTACCCGATAACGTGGCGTTTGATACAAACGGCCACGTGTACGTTGCAAACGCTGTAGCTAACAGCGGGGGCCCGGGTAACATTTTGCAATACACCGGGACAAAAGTCACTAGGACGCTGACGGACCCCGACATCAGCACGCCGCAAGGGCTCGCCGTCGACAGGCGCAACAACGTCTGGGTCTCGTACAGAGATCCCGGTAGCACCGGTACCTACGTCGCAAAGTTTCCCGGCGGGAACATGCCGGCGAAGCTGTATCACAATATCGCGCTCGGATTCCCCGGCAGCCTCCAGTTCGATCAGAGTAAAAACATGCTCGCGTTGGCTCCGGGCGTTCCGGCTATGTACATCTATGCACCGCCGTATAAACAAAACAAACCGACAACTCAACTGCCTCTGCAAAACGCTCCCACGATGTGCACGCTGGGGCACGCCCAAACCAAACTGTTTTGCTCCAATGGTTTCTTCAGCAAAGTGGACGTTTACACGTATCCGGCCGGAACCTATCTCTACAGTTACGATAACGGTCTGTCTGGGCAGCTCCCAGATGGCATCGCAAACGATCCGGCACCGCGCAACTAGTCGGCCGATCCGCGCCGAGTTAGGCAAGATCGGCGCAAAATGAGGTTTATGAGCTCACCGGGTTAAACGGTTTGGCGGACGGCCGAGGCAGTCGTGCTACGGCGGGGTGCGAACGAGCTCCGCCGTTTGCGACGACGCAGGAGCTAGCGCGCCATCAAGAGCAAGTGAGGTAGCTGCCTCTGGTTTGAGTGCTGCACCCTCTTCGGTCAGCCGCACGATTTCACTCGGTGCGAGTCCCTCGCGGAGGATCGCGCTGAGGCGATCGAACGTCGTCGTTTCGGTGGATTCGCGTTCGAAACCGATTTGCTGGAACGCCGCAACAACGTAGCCCTCCAAAGTCGCGGCTCGTGTCAGATCACCGCGCAATGCGTGGACCAAGGCGAGGTGCTCGACGGCAATTGCCACGCGGGCATCATCTGACTCGCGTGTGGCGTACAGTCCGATCGCCTCGCGAGCCGCCTCGACGGCTTCGGGGAGATCGTCGGCCGCGAGAAGATATCCCGCGAAGTTGTTCAGCAGATTCCCGAGCAGCTGCTTTTCACGGCCACGCCGAACTCCGGGTAGGATTTCGCGAACCAGCTCAATCGCCCGCTGCGTCCGACCCCGCTCGTGTTCAACCTCGGCGTGGTTCAGAACCGAAACCGCTTCGTCCCGAGTGTTTCCGAGCGAGTGGTGCTGCTTGCGCAGTTGCTCCCATATGCGAACTGCGGCATCGATTTCACCCTTCTCAACGCTCAAGAACGCTCCCGTCCTCAATAATAGAATGCGGAGCAAGGCAGACGCGCCCGGAATTGCTTCAGCTTCAGTATGTGCCCTTTCAGCGTCGTCCCACTTACCAAGGCATAAGTTTACCCATGCATACTTATCCAGCGCGTCAGCGAGTGTCGGGCCATCTTCGCTCGCTCGCGCGACTGCGACCGCTTGGGTCGCAACCTCAAGAGCGCGCTCCTTTCGGCCCGAATGAGTGAGCATGTCGCTCAACGTAGTGCCGAGTCGGGCTAAAAGCACCAACTCGCGATCGGGAACGACTGACAGAAACGCCTCGTTACGCGTTATGCCCTCACCATTGAGCCCAAGGGGTTCCCAAGCGGTCCCAATTGAAGCGAGAAGCCAGCCGCCCGCGAGCACATTTGGTCTTATCAGCGCCGCGTCAACCGCGGACCGAACGTCCTCCAACTCGGTCGCCAAACCTTCGTTGAGTTCGGCTCGCCGAGCGGTCCTTTCCTTATCGTCCCACAGTGTTGCAAAACGATCACGCAAATACTGCAGGTGGCGCCCCGCAATCATGTCTCGTTCGCCCGCATCCGAGAGTTTCTCCAATCCGTATAAGCGCGTCGATCCGAGCAGCCGGTAGCGCAGCGAGTCGGCGGCCGGTTCGGCAAGAACGAGCGACTTATCAACCAGCGACGCAAGCAAGTCGAACAGGTCAACTTCGTCTAGGTCGTCACCACCGCCGACCGAAATCGCTCCCTCGAGCGTGAAGCCGTTGACAAAAATACAGAGTCGTCGAAAGAGCACGCGCTCGCGCTCGTCGAGCAGATCGTGGCTCCAGTCGATCAGTGCGCGTAGAGTTTGCTGACGGGGCAAAACGTCGCGGCTGCCCCCGGTCAGCACACGAAAGCGCTCGTCGAGGCGTTGGCTTAACTGTCGAGGGCTAAGGATCTTGACGCGCGACGCCGCCAATTCAATCGCAAGTGGAATGCCATCGAGACGCCGGCAGATGTCTGCGATGACCGACGCATTCTCATCGTTTAGGGCAAATCGTTTGTCGACGGCCATGGCGCGATCAACAAATAGCGCAATCGCCGCGGATCGGACAGCATCCGTTGCTAGTAGGCGATCTACATCATCTTCGGGCGGAGTCCCAAGTGATGGCATCCGATACGTCTCCTCGCCTTCGATTCCGAGGCTTTGGCGGCTCGAAGCGAGGATTCTTACCTGCGGGCACTCGCGCAAAATGGTCGAGACGACGTGTGCTGCAGACGCCACTATGTGCTCGCAGTTATCGAATACTAGCAAAACGTGTCTCGATTTCAGCGCGCGGCTGATATTGGCTACTGGGTCACCGTGCGGGGGTAACGCCAATCCGAGTGCCTGCGCTACGGCTGACGGAATGAGGTCACCGCTGACAAAGGGCGCGAGTTCGATGAGCCATACGCCGTCGCCGGAGTCATCGAGCAGATTCGCCGCGACTTGCAACGACGTACGCGTCTTGCCCACACCGCCCGAGCCGACCAGCGTAACGAGGCGGTGTCGCCCCATGAGGGCGGTAATTTCGGCGATCTCGGACTCGCGACCGACGAAAGACTTCAACTGCAATGGCAAATTGTTTGGGAGAACGTCGAGCGAGCGTAGCGGCGGAAAGTCGGCTGGGAGATCCGGCGCGAGGAGTTGGTACACTTGTTCGGGCCGCGCCAGGTCGCGCAGCCGATGCTCGCCGAGATCGCGCAGGCTCGCCTGACCTGGGAGCGCACCCTGCACGAGGTCGGCGGTAACACCCGAGACTAGCACTTGCCCGCCATGTCCGATCGCCAGTAGCCGCGCAACGCGATTCACGGGCCGTCCGAAGTAATCCCCATCGCGTTCGTCGGCCGTACCCGTATGAATTGCTGCGCGAACGCGCAACCCGTCAATGGCCGAGAAATCTTCTCCTGCGAATTCACGCTGCGCGGCAAGTATCGCGGAAACCGCATTCGGCGGACGATCGAAGGCGGCGCAAAACTCGTCGCCGACCGTTTTGAAGATGTGACCACCGAATTCTTCAACCGCGGAACGCATCAGCTCGTCGTGGCGACGAACGGCCTGCGCCATCTCCGTAGGATACTGTTCCCAGCGCCGCATGCTACCTTCGATGTCGGTAAAAACGAAGGTTACCGTGCCGGTAGGAAGCGGCCGGGGAACGTTCGGATCAGGCGGCGCGCCCATAGGCCGCCCTTCGCCGCGACGGGTTATTACCCGTTTTACCCGGGGCAGCGGGACGGTATTGCAAAATCGAGTCCTTACGTTTTGCCTGCCGGCCCTCGCAGCGAACAGTCGAAAGCATCATTGTTACCATACCAGTCGTCGCGGCCGGACGGCATCAGATCGAAGAGATGCCACACGGGGCAGAGCAAGTCGAGCCCGCGCTCGCGGTCCGCGAGCATCGGATGGGCCGTGTACGCGTGGCGCACCCTATCGCCGTCCTTAGCGAAGATGACGATCGTCGAATCCGGGTTGCCGTCGGCGTCTTCGGCGTCGATGGCACGCGCAAACGCCGGACCGTCGTCCGAAAGCAGTCGCAAGCGATGCCACTCGCGATGGGCGCCCCAAGCTTGCAGTTTATCTACCGGCGCGCGAGAAGCGATGACGAAGTTCGCCCGTTGCGTTACGTGCGGCGCGATACCGTTATACCCGTCGATCCAGAGCGAACACATCGGACAGAAGCTGTTGTCCTTCGCCCAGTACATCAGGTGATAGAGGATCAAGTAGGGCTTGCCGTCCGCAAACAGCTCGGACAAACGAACCCGCTGGTCGCCCTCGATGAACTCGTAGTCGGGGACGATCGGACCCGGCGGCAAGCCGCGCCGCATCGCCGCGACCTCTTCGATTCGATCGCGCAATTCGATCTCCGCGCTGCGCAGCCGATCGCGCGACGCGCGATACGCCTCGTCGGCGCCGGGCATCAGGAGACTTGAATCTGCCATATCATTGGATATTTCGATCGCCTCCCGATTCCCTAGCGGAGCCCAGGATTCGTGCGGCGGACCCCTCAAACAACCTTGTTTGCGCCTGGTCCTTTTCGGGAGGAGCATTTGCCCAGGAACGTCGCACTAACACTGGCCGCCTTCGCGATTGCATTTTTCGGCTGCAAAGCCAGCGGAATGGCCGTCCCTGTCGCGCCGCATGCGCCTTTTATGCTCATCGTTCCCTATTTCAAAGTCGTCGGCGATATTCGCGGCTCCAATGGTGTTTCCGTCTACAACGTCGACCCGGCAAGCGGCGCGATCACGCTCGTTCCAGGCTCACCGTTTGCGTCGGGAAAAGATCCAACGGCTGCCGCGACCGCTCCCGGCGGGGGCTTTGCATACGTGGTAAACAAGGGCTCAAATACAATATCTGCCTACGACATTGACGCGGGCACCGGCGCGTTCACAGCGGTGGCGGGTTCGCCCTTCGGGTTGAACTACAGCGCATACGGTCCCATGAATATCACGATCGACCCTGCCGGCAAATATGCGTACGTCGTGTCCGACATCGGCGTGTCGGCGTTCTCGATCGACGACTCGACCGGCGCTCTGAAGTCGGTACCGGGATCCCCATTTGCGGCAGGATCGGATGGATTCGGAACCGTTTCGGTTGCGGTAGATCCCGCAGACCGGTTCGCATACGTTCTCAACTACTTCGCCAATACGTTCTCCCCGTACGCGATTGGCCCGACCGGCGCGCTCACACTCGTGGACTCGCCGCTGGCAGCGGGCCAGAACAGCAACGACATGGACGCATTCCGCGCCGTGACGATCGATCCTAAAGGAACGTTCGCGTACGTGACCGGCTCTTGCTGCGTAAACGTCTATCCGATCGACGCGACAAGCGGCACGTTAGCGGCCCCGGCTCACTTGAGATTCGGCCTCTTCGACCAGGCCGAGCTTCGGGGATTTACGATCGATCCAACCGGCAGATTTGCGTACGCTATCGACGACAGTCGCGTCTACGCATACACGATCGAGGCGGCTACCGGTAAGTTGAAAGCGCTGGGGAACTGGGCGTTCGCTAGCGGCAACTATGGCGATCCTTACGGCATTACGATCGAGCCGACGGGCAAATTCGCGTACGTGCTCGACCGAGGCTCCAACCTCTCTGCGCCGGCGATCTTCGCCTACAGGATCGACCCCGCCGGCCGGCTTGCGGCGCTAGCGCATTCGCCGTTTGCAGTTGCGACCAGCACGTCAGACCCGATCGCTCGCTGGTTCAACGCCGGTCGCTGCGCAGCGTTCGAGCGAGGGGCTTGGACCGGCGCGGCTCCGCCCGTCGTGAAGCGCGATTCGGAAGGCGTCACTTTTCAACGCGTAAGTGGAGCGACGGGGAACTACTTTTACGATCCCAAGAACGGCTGGGCGCTCCATTATCCGGTTACAGACTCGGGTGGAACGCTTACTTTGCGAACGAGCGGACCCCCGCCGGCAGACGTTGCCAAGGTCGATTTGAGCAAACTGCATACGGCGTCGGGAATCAAGCTCGGGTCGAGCGCCGCGACGGTATCCGGCCTGCTTGGGATGCCGAAGATCGTTACCGGTTGCGGCGTCCGACGCTACGTCTACTTAAGAAATCGCGACGGCGAAGAGACGTCGCTGCAGTTCACGATCGCAAACGGCCGGGTCACTGAAATCTTCGAGGATTTTGGAGGCTAGCGCCATCGGGCGAGACCGCGAGCGGCCAGTCACCTAGCGTCGGATTGATTCACGCCGGCTCTACAGTTGCGTGGATTAGGTCATTGCGTTAGAAGGCTCCGATACCGTCGGGCGTGCCCCAGCCGCCTGGACCGGGCCAAGCGACCCGCGGATTCCCGACGCGCAGTAGCCGGGCGGCTCAGGTTACGGGGAGCTTAGGTCGAGCCGGCACGCTCCCATTCCGCGACTTCGGCGTCAGTTGCCGTTCGTTTGCCATGCAGGGCATTTTCAAAGTGCCTGAACGCGTCTTGGCTCAATCGTTCCTTTAGAACGGCCTGCCGCTCCTTCGAGAATCGTGCGTGCAGCATTTTTTCTTGTTCTCGTTCACGGTGAGGCGACTTTTCGTTTGGTTCCATCATAAGAGCTGCTATTCTAGCCTCGAGTCGTCTTCTTCTGCTCGCGGGGGCTGAGAAGCAAGGGCACGAAGCAGAGGGCCTTGAATGATTTGGTACCTTATCGCGCTCAAGAAGTACGCCGTCTTCAGTGGACGCTCTTCCCGGCCCGAGTTTTGGTGGTTCACGCTGGTCAACATCGCGCTTCTCCTCGCCATAGAGATTACCGCTTTTGTTATCAGCAGTGTCTTTGGAGCTAACTCGCCGGCACTTCTTGTCCTGCTGGCCATTGAAGCGCTGATTCTTCTAGCGACGCTCATACCGGGCATCGCCGTTTCTGTGCGCCGTCTTCACGATATCGGAATAACCGGCTGGTGGTACTTTCTGAACCTGGTTCCTATCGCGAATATCGTCTGTCTCGTTTGGTATGCGACGGACGGCCAGCATGGACCGAACAAATACGGGTCCAACCCCAACGAACTGACTCCCCCGTCGGTGGGCACCGTTCGTACGGCGTGATGGGTGAGACCGGATGAGGCCAATATACAAGACCCTGACTTTGGCTTTGCTCCTGTGCGACGCGTCTTCACTGGTTGCGACGGCCGTCGCAGCCATGCTGAACTACCACGTCGCGCATCGGTACGTTCTCGGGGGAGACGGCGTCTGGGATTACCTGACGTACGACCCCGACGGCAAACGACTCTTCATCTCCCGCTCTTCGCACGTGATCGTCGTCGATCCAACATCGGGAAAGTTCGTTGGCGATATTCCAAACACGCCCGGCGTGCACGGAATTACGCTTGCGCCCGAGCTAGGCAAGGGCTTCACTTCAAACGGAGCCGACGGGAGCGTCACCGTGTTCGATCTACACACTTTGCAACCGTCTAAGACGATTGCGACTGCTGCAAAGAACCCCGATGGTATCGTCTACGATCCGGCGAGCAAACGCGCATTCACGTTTAACGACGGCAGTAACGACGCGACTGGACGGGCGACGTCTTTCTCGTGACGGCGCAGATGCAGCCGAATCCAAACCCGACGTCACCGCGGGACCGGTTTCGCGCGTTATATGTCTTGGGTGCTACGGCGCGATCGCTTCCAACCATTCGCGCACCTGCCAGTGTGAGACGACACCGTGGAGTACGAATGGATCGTCGGCGGCGAAAGCCTCCGCGGCTTCGCGAGTCGTGAAGATTCCCATCGCGCCCTCGCGCGGGTCGGAGAACGGACCGATCATCAGCAAGGTGCCGCTATCGGCAAACTCCGCCAATGGGCTCGATGCTCGGCGGCATAAATGGGAGCCTTCTCCATTACGTCGTCCGCCGACTGATAGTAAAGCACGTATTTCATGGTCACTGAAACGTTTGGTGTAGAAAAGGCTTAACCTTTACGGTCGAGGGTATGATCGGATATGAATGGGTACCGACGCAGAAAAGGGACGAAGCGGGAGCGCACGGCTACGCGCCAAGATGCGAGTATACAAATGCGCGCCGGGCAAAGACCTAACGCTGCTGGTTGACATTGGAGCGCTGCCCGGCGAACGGTGCTACGTTGAATTCATCGGTCCCGTCGAAGACTGCTGCTTCTTCACGATTGCCGAAGTGGCACGCGGGAGAATCTTTGGGTCAGCTCCGCACGTCGTGGTCGTCCCCATTCCAAAGGACGTCCCACCTGGGACGTATCAGTTGACCGCGCTCGCACTCATGCGGGACGACGAACCCGCCAGTGATTTCGAAACAAACGACCTACTGCACGTCTTCTTAGAAATCGGCCCCGATGCCGTCGAGAGCTTGGACTCTCGGATACTTCTGCTTCGACGACCCGGGTAGCCCGTTTAGTCGGTAGCTAGAAACGGGTACACGGATGAATGAGAGCGGCCGAACTGGTACGCATAACTAACTCGGCCGTACTCGACCCTGGTTTGCATTGCAGAAGTTGTAAGCCAGGGTGGGAGAGCGATCGCCACTTACACCCGGGCGGTCGCTTCTTCTTGCATCGGGACCTCAAAATCTGGGTAGACTGCCAACATGGCCGAAGTTGCAGTTGCGGAAGAGTTCAGCCTCGCCTTAGGCGATATGAGCCCCGGCACGCGGGCCATGGCATTGGAAGACTTCCTTCTGAGCCAGACCGACGCCCGGGTCCGCTCTCTGCTGAATAAGCCCGAGCTTCTGGGAGTCGAGTTGGAGGCGTGGTGCGCCGGCTCGCGGGATGCGACGGAGTTCGCCCGCTTTCTGGGGCCGCTCGCGGTGCGCCGCCTCACGCTCCTCGTCGAAGAAACGGTCGGAGACTTACAACCCACGTTCGGGTAGGCGGCAAAATCTTTCCGGTCGAACGTCACCTTTTTACCCGATCGAAGTAGGTAGAGCCGTGATCGTAACGACAACGGAAAATGTGGCCGGCCACCGAGTCACTAACACTCTGGGCCAGGTCTTCGGCGTGGTCGTTCGAAGCCGGGGCATCGGCGGAAACATCGTGGCGGGCCTACGCTCGATCGTAGGTGGCGAAATTACCGAATACACCGAAATGCTCGAGGAGGCGCGTCGCCACGCCGTCGATCGAATGGTCCAGAACGCCACCGCGATGGGGGCCAACGCCATCATCACGATGCGCTTCGACTCGTCCGAGCTGGGGCAAACCATGAGCGAAATCGTTGCCTACGGTACAGCCGTGACGCTCGAGGTGACTGCCTAATGTTGCGCGCCGTCGTCATCGCGCTAGGAGCCGCGTTGCTAACCGCGGCGGTCGCGATTGCGATCTTAGCTCCCGCCGGCTGGGCGGCGGCCATCCAATGTGCCGTCCTCGGCATCTTGATTCTCATCGGAACGCTGTTGGAAAAGCACTACCGGTCTCGGCGCTCCTTAACCGGTGCCGCTTGGCAAACGACCGGCGAGCGCTTTATGGACCCAACCACCGGGCAGCTTACAGAAGTTCGATACAACCCTCAGACCGGCGAGCGATCCTACGAGCCTTCGGAGTCGGCGTCCTTTCCGAAGATCTGAAGAGTTGCCCAACGGGCGCCAGACTTCAAAGGCCAGTCTGTTCTAAAGCGTACTGATTCTCACCCGGGGCTCCGTTATGCTACGTGAGTATGATCGCCCCAAATGCGCCTATTCGCGACGGTGTCCTTGACGCCACCGGCGCGCAGCCGGAGGGTTACTTGTCGATTGGTCGTTTAAAAGGCCTTGGTTTGGTCGGCATTCATCTTGGCGCACTCGCGGCGTTTTGGCCGGGATTCTTCAGTTGGGCCGCCGTCCTGAGCATGGTGGCGCTCTCATACCTCACCTGCGGTTTAGGCATCGCGCTGTGTTATCACCGTACGCTCACGCATCGGGGTCTTCGCCTGCGAAAGCCCCTGGAGTATTTACTTGCCATCTTCGGCGCGCTGGCATTGCAGGGCGACCCTATTCGTTGGGTTGCGGTGCATCGAAAACATCACGCGCACGCCGATCGCGAAGGCGATCCGCACAGCATCCACCTCGGGTTCACCTGGGCGCACGTCGAGTGGATCTACCGGCACAACGTCGCTCTTCCGTCGGACGACGAGACCCTGCATTTCGCGCCGGATCTATGTGCCGATCCGTTCTACCGCGTCATGGCGTGGATGAACCTGCCGCTGCAAATCGCGCTCGGGCTAATCCTGTTCTGGTTGGGAGGCTGGGCGTTCGTAGTCTGGGGCATCTTCGTGCGTCTCGTGGTCATGTATCACTCGACCTGGCTGGTCAACAGCGCGGCGCACACGCTCGGGTATCGCACGTTCCGAACCGGCGATCACTCAACGAATTGCTGGTGGGTTGCGCTCCTCTCCTTCGGTGAGGGTTGGCACAACAATCACCATGCGTTTCCGTATTCGGCGCGTCACGGCTTACGCTGGTTCGAAATCGACACGACTTGGTGGCACGTGAAGTTCTTGAAGTTCTTGCTTCTTGCGGATCGTATTAGGATTCCGAGCAGAGCGATGCAAGAACGTTTGCGCGAGGTCGCGAACATCGTCCCGACCCCTCTGGGTGAGGCAAACCACTAGCCGGGACCAGGTTTTCGCGATGTTCCGTTTGACTACGCGATTCCCTCGAATCATCGCTCTCCTTTTCATCGCCGGATGCGGCGGCGGCGTTGTTTCATCGGCACCGGTGCCGGGAGTCCCGAACGAAACGACGGCGCGATCGTCGACCACGGAGACGCTCCTTCACAGTTTTGGAGGTTCGGATGGCGCCGGTCCGCTGACCGGAATGATCGCCAGCCGGGCGGGAACATTTTTCGGCACGACTGCGTTCGGCGGCATCGGCGGAGGAACGGTCTTCGCGCTGACGCCGGCGGCATCGGGCTACACCGAAAGCGTCCTGTACGACTTTAAGGGTGGTCGAGACGGCAGGGTGCCCGAAGGCGTCGTCTTACGCGGCGCCGTCCTCTACGGCGTCACCTTCGTCGGCGGCGGCTCGGGCAACGGCGGTGTTGGTTGGGGGACGGCCTTCAAGTTGGTCCCGGGTAAGTCGCACTACAGCGAGCAGGTATTGTACCGGTTTCTCGGAGGGACCGACGCGTGGGAACCGTTGGGCCCCGTGGTGTTCGACAAGGCCGGATCTCTTTACGGCGCATCCGCGTTTGGCGGCTCGAAAAACGACGGTGCCGTGTTCAAGCTGACGCCGAGCAAAACGGGATACGCCGAAAGCGTGCTCTATAGTTTCCCGGGCGGCTCCGGCGGCCAGTTGCCGCAGGCAGGCCTCACCATCGACAAGCACGACTCGATCTACGGCACGACGATGTATGGCGGCAGCGATAAGAGCTACTGCGAAGGCGGCTGCGGGACGGTATTCAAACTCACCCGCGGGCAATCGGGATACTCGGAGCGCATCATTCACTCGTTCGATGGGCCCGACGGCAACCTCCCATTCGGCGCCGTGACGGTCAACGGACGCACGGGCGCAATCTACGGCACGACGTATTGGGGCGGAACGAAAGGCATCGGCGTGGTTTTCAAGCTCGTGCCGCGGGGCTCGTCCTATACCGAAAGCGTCCTGCATAGTTTTACGGGCAGACCCGACGGCTTCTTGCCCGAGGGGACGCTGCTGCTCAAGTACGACGGCACGCTCGACGGCACGGCTGCACTTGGCGGCGGAGGCTGCCATGGCATTGGCTGCGGATCGGTTTTCGAACTGACGCCGTCGCATCGAGGGTATTCGTTCCGCATTCTCTTTGACTTTCACCGCCCGATCAATGGCGCCGAACCCGCACAGACCAATCTCCTCACCGACGCGAGCGGTGCGCTCTACGGAACGACGCGATCTGGCGGTTCCGAAACGAGTTGCGCAGACGGAGGCCCCGGCGGCGCGCTCGGCTGCGGAACGGTCTTTAAGATCGTATCGACCGTACCTGCGAGTTACTGAGACGGGCACGAGGGATTTCCGTCCCAGTAACTTGCGGCAACCACAACGTTCACCTCATTGTCAAACCCCCTTTGCAAATGCGCCTTCACTCTCAAGACCTATTTAACGACGCGAAGCTTAAAGGTTGGCCCTATTTTTGCTGACAAATTCCTGTGATTTTGACGCTCGGAAAAGATCCGGGCATGGGGTGAAAATTCGTCCTCCGAGCCACCGCCATAGCCCCTGGCCGTTCGCGAGGGACGGCCGGTTCGGGAGAGAGAGTCTTAAGACCCATAAGACTTGCGTTTCCCGGATAGCCTCAAATCCTGAATCCGCTATACTTTTTATCCCGATCGAAGCCCGTCAGGCTTCGGGGTTCACATTTCAGCACCGCGCACTGAGAAAGGCTTCGGTAAATGCCTGCCAAGAAACCCAATATTCTGATACTTTGGGGCGACGACATCGGCATCTGGAACATCAGCAAATTCAGCAACGGAATGATGGGGTACCGGACTCCCAACATCGACCGCGTGGCCAACGAAGGCGGCCTGTTCACCGACTACTATTCGCAGCAAAGCTGCACGGCGGGCCGAGCCTGTTTCATCGCCGGCCAGAACCCGATCCGCACGGGACTTACCAAAGTCGGGATGCCGGGTGCAACGGTTGGCCTGCAGCCGGAGGACCCGACCATCGCCGAATTGTTGAAGCCTCAAGGATATGCTACGGGCCAGTTCGGTAAGAACCACCTCGGCGACCGCAACGAGTTCCTGCCTACGGTTCACGGTTTCGATGAATTCTTCGGCAACCTGTATCATCTCAACGCCGAGGAAGAACCAGAATTACCCGACTATCCCAAGGATCCCGAAATTCAAGGCAATGTTCGGTCCGCGCGGTGTGTTGGATTGCAAAGCAACCGACGTCGACGACCCGACCGTCGACCCGCGCTTTGGGCGAGTTGGAAAACAGACGATCAAAGATACGGGTCCCCTCACCAAGAAGCGCATGGAAACCATCGATGAGGAGATCACCGCTAGAGCGCTTTCATGGATGGAAAAGCAGGCGAAGGCCGATCAGCCCTTCTTCCTCTGGTACAACTCGACCGCGATGCACTTCAGAACGCACGTCGCAGAAAAGAATCTCGGCAAGAGCGGCCAGGATCCGTACAGCGACCGCATGGTCGTGCACGACGAACAGATCGGCATGATGCTCGACAAGCTCGACGAGCTAGGCATCGCCGACAATACGATCGTGATGTACTCCACCGACAACGGCCCGGAGAACGACACCTGGCCGGACGGTGCCAACACGCCGTTCCGCGGTCAGAAGGACTCCAACTGGGAAGGCGGCTGGCGCGTGCCGTGCTTCATCCGCTGGCCGGGCACGATTAAAGCCGGATCGGTGTTCAACGGCATCGTATCGCACATCGACATGTTCCCGACGCTGCTCGCAGCCGCCGGTAATCCGGACGTCACGAAGCAACTCCTCGACGGCTGTACCGTCGGCGACAAGAAGTTCAACGTGCATCTGGACGGCTACAATATGATCCCATACTTCTCCGGGCAGGCGAAGGAAAGCCCGAGGGACGCCATCGTGTACTTCAGCGACGACGGGGACGTCATTGCCGTGCGCGTCGGCGACTATAAGTTCAACCTGTCGTTACAACGGGCCAATCAAATGAACCAGTGGGCCGAACCGTTCGTGAAGCTCCGCTTGCCACATATCGTGAATCTACGGCGCGATCCATTCGAACGTAGCGACTTCAACTCGAACACCTACTGGGACTGGATGGTCGACCACGCGCCTCAGTTGTACCTGATGCAGGCGGTCATTGCAGGGCAAATCGCGGACTTCGAAAAGTTCCCGCCGCGCCAGAAACCTGCTTCGTTCAACCTCGACTCCGTTATGGAGCAGATCAAAACGCAGCACGGTTAGATCGGCGACGTCCTTCCATACCGGGTCGGATCGGCTCGGTATGGAAGGCTTCCCCGCGCCTACTTGCTTTAGGAGTATCGCCGCCATGAGAGCCTCGACTTGACCGGGCTGCGCCCGTGGATCAGCGCGGCCGTCGTTTTGGCGGGGGCGTTTCTCATTTGGAGCGTCGTGTCGGGAGCGCTGTCGGCGTTTCTCCTGCTGTTTACGGCCGTGCTGGTTTCGGCAGGCCTGCGGCCACTCGTCGATCGCTTGAGCAAACGGATGCCGTTCGGAGCCGCCGTCGGCGTCGTCTTCGTTGCGTTCTTGCTCGGAATCGCCGCCATCGGATTCATGCTCGTTCAACCCTTGGGTTCGGAGCTGGTGAAGTTCGTTCAGGCACTCCCGGGCTACGCACACTCGCTGCAAGATCAGGTCGCGGCGGCGCAGCGATACATCAAAAACGATCAAATGGCTCAGCAAGCCGCTTCGATACTCGGAAACGGCTTCGGCGCCGCCGTGAGCGCGGTCGGGCCACATCTGCTCGGTGGTCCGAGGCTAGTCGCCGGAATGATCGGCGATGCTCTCCTAATCGTCTTGCTCGCAATCGGCTGGATGCTGTCGTCCGACGACCTGGCGCGTTTCGTGCTCGGGTTGATTCCGCCGCGAGTCCGAGGGGACTGGCAGGGGGCGTTCGCCGATATCGGCAGCCGCCTCAGCGCCTACGTACAAGGCGTCGTGTTAAACGGCGTGCTCGTCGGCGTGGTGATGGGCGGCGCGCTCGCAGCCATCGGCGTTCCTTACGCTTTGCTGCTGGGCTTTGTCGCGGCGGTCTTTCAAGCCATTCCCATGGTGGGCGCGGTAATCTCCGGGCCCATCATTCTGGTCGTCGTGCTGGCAACCAGCGGTTGGCAAAAAATGCTGATCGCGCTGGCGATCTTCGTCGTCGTCCAGCTGATCGACCAAAACGTCCTCTCACCAATCATCTTTGGTCAGCGGGTTCAACTGAGTTTTCTCCTGATCGTTCTCGCTACCGTCGTCGGCGGAACGCTGCTGGGCATCGGCGGCGCCTTTCTCGCGGTTCCGGCGGCCGCGGTGCTGCAAGTCCTCGTCGTTCGGATAGTTGCGCCAGCGATCAACCGCGCGAACGCAGCGACGCCCTAACTCGAGCCCAAAAGGACGGCGCTACGGCGAGGTGAGGGTCTTTAGTTTCGTTTCGCCTTCGGCGGCCAGGGTCTTGAGGTCCTGATAGGTCGCGAGTTCGGCGACGGTCGGCTTGGCGTAAGCGTTCTCCAGCGAGTTCATCAGGAAAGCGAGCTGCTCGCGGATCTTCGTCGGATACACGACGTCGTATTCGCTCGAGCTTTTTCCGAGGAGCACGAGGTCCGCGATTTCCGCATTTACCGCCGCGCGCTTGGCGGCCGGCAAGTGCCGGTTCGCGGTCATCGCAGCGGCGATCGCCCGATCGAGACTATCGATCGTCGCGAAAATCTGCTGCTCGAACGCCAGCCGCGCCTCGAGATCTCCCGCCGCGGGATGAACGCGGGGATCGAGAGCAACCTTGAGCGGCGCCTGCAAGCGCTGCGATCCGTACTGCAGCACGACGGTGTACGAGCCGGGCAATACCGTCGGACCGTCTCCGGCGTCGGAGAAGTCGTCGGTGAGGTCGATGTTGTAGCCCGGCGGGTCGAACGCAGGCGGGTACTTCAGATCCCACTGGAACGCGTTCATTCCCGCCTTTACGCCGGTATCGTCCGCCTCACGGCGGGCGCGAAGATGTGCCGCGTCCGTCGCGTTCTCCTGATCCTCGGTCAGCTCGACGGTTTTCTTCGGGGCCAAGTGCAGCGTGAAACTCCGAATTGTCGCGCCCTTAGAGTCGAGGAACGACAACGAGGCCGCCTGACGACCGTTGTAGCCGGGCGGCAAGTTGAAAAATACCCGCGCACCGTAGGGTGGATTTTCTCCCGCCGTCGGACTTGAAAACTCACCGCCGCCGTATGATTGCGTCATCCAAGCCGTTTCCGGCGCGAACACCTGCGCGCCGGAAACGCCGTAGTTCGTTTGTCTGGCCAACTGCTCGAGCAGCGCTAAATCGTCGAGAATCCAGAACGCGCGGCCGTGGGTCGCTGCCACGAGTTCGCCCTCGCGGGCATCCACGGCAAGGTCGCGTACCTGCGCTCCCGGCAAATTCAGCGTTAGCGGCTGCCACTGTGCGCCGCCGTCGAGACTCACGTATGCCGTGCTCCGCGTTCCAGCAAATAGGAGCCGCGGCTCGCGCGGGTCCTGACGCACGGCGAAGACGTATTGATCGGCCGGCAATCCGTTTGCAATCGGCGTCCAGTGGGCGCCGTAATCGACCGTTTCGTACACGTACGGATGGTAGTCGTCCCACATGTACCGCGACGCACTGAGGTAGGCGGTGCCCTTGTCGGTATGCGAGGGCTCGATCGAGCTAATCTGGGCCCACTGCGGGAGCTGCGGCGGCGTCACCGGGGTCCAGGCAGCACCGTGATCGCGCGTCACGTGCACGAGCCCGTCGGCGGAGCCGGCCCACAACACGTTGCCGTCGAGCGGCGAGACCGCCAGCGACGCGATATCCGGGAACGTCTCGGCACCGGTCTGGTCGTTGAAGACCGGACCGCCGCTCGGGCCCTCGGTGCTCGGATCGTTGCGAGTGAGGTCGGGACTGATGACCTTCCAGGTCTGTCCGCGGTCGGTGCTCGAGAAGACGACCTGCGCGGCAACCAACAGTTCGCGGGGATTCGCGGGCGAAAACATGATCGGATGCGTCCAGCCGAAGCGATACTTCGTTTGCGCCGACGACGCGCCGGACATGTAGCGCGGCCAGGGGCTGACGTTCTTCTCCTGACCGGTGTGGCGATTCAACTGCACGAACGAACTATAATATCCCGAACCATAGGTCACGAGCGGATCGTCGGGATCCGGCGCGATGAACGTGCTTTCGCCCAGGGCCACGGAATGCCAATCACCGATCGTTATCGCGCCGCCGGTCGCGGCGCTAACGTATTCCCACGCTCCCTCGTCCTGAGAGGCGCCGAACAAGTGGAACGGAAACTGATCGTCGAGAGACACGTGATAGATCTGGCCGGTCGGCTGGTTCCACACGGTGCTCCAGGTCTTACCGGCGTTAACCGAGACCGTCGCTCCCCCGTCGTTGCCCTCCAGTAGGATGTTCGGGTGATGGGGGTTGATCCAAACGATGTGATGATCGCCGTGCGGGATGCCGTCGATCTGCTTCCACACCTTCCCGCCGTCGGTGGTGACGTAGAGCGAGTCGACGTTCGGCGCGTAGGCGCGTTTGGGGTTCGTGGGATCGGCGAAGATCGCGGTATAGTAGAAGGCGCGCTGGCGCAGCTTCCACTGGCTATTCGTGTGCTTCCAGGTCTTGCCGGCGTCGTCGGAGCGGAAGACGCCGCCGTCCTTTGCCTGCACGATCGAATAGACGACGTTTGGATTCGACTGCGCGACCGAAACGCCGATCTTCCCAAGCGTTCCGCGCGCGTAGCCCGGATTCGACGAGATCTTCACCCAATGGGCACCGCCGTCGGTCGTCTTGTAGAGGCCACTGCCGGGGCCGCCGCTGGTGAGCTTCCATGGAACCCGCTGCGCCTGCCACATAGCGGCGTACAGGGTCGCGGGATGCCGTTTATCCATCGATAGATCGACGCCGCCGGTGTTGTCGTCGACGAAGAGAATTCTACGCCAGGTCGCGCCGCCGTCGGTCGTCTTGAAAATGCCGCGCTGCGCGTTCGCCTTGAAGACGTGTCCCATCGAAGCCGCGTAGACGATGCGAGCGTCGCGCGGATCGATCGCGAGCTTCGCAATCATGTGCGTATCGCGCAACCCCGCGTACGACCACGTCTTGCCGGCATCGATCGTCTTATAGATGCCGTCGCCGGTGTCGAAATCGCCGCGGATGTCGGACTCGCCCGTGCCCGCGTAAATCACCTTCGGGTTTGAATCGGCGACCGCCAGATCACCGATCGGATCGGCGATTCCGGGGATTTTGCCGTCGGTGATGTTGGTCCAGTTTTGCCCGTAGTCGGTGCTCTTCCAAACGCCGCCTTCCACCCCGCCCATATAGAAGAGATCCGGGTTACTGGGGACGCCGGCGACGGCGACGACGCGGCCGCCGATGTAGGGGCCGATGCTTCGCCAGGCCAGCTTGCTCATGAGCTGTTGCGCCGGAGATGTCGCGGCGGACGATGTCAAGGGAACGGCGACGAACGGCATCGCCAGCAGGATGACGCAGAATCGCCTCATGCCGTCTTATCCGACGCGGAAGTTTCAGAAATCCTTCTGCTCTCCGGCACGATTGCAACCGCCCGCGCGACGGAGTTCAGGCGGCGGAAAAGCGGGCTTTCGAGCGTTCTTTCGCTTTAGCGGCTTCGACTTGCCGATCGCGCGGCGGGGCGTGGGTTACGAGGCTCGCCAGGAAGTCGCGAGCCGCGCCGGTCACGCGGTCGACGGCGCGCTCAAATGCCGCTTCGTTCGCCTTGGACGGGCGCGTAAATCCGCCCAGTTTTCGGACGAACTGGATCGCCGACGCGCGGATCTCCTCATCGGTCGCGGGCGGCGCGAAGTTGTGGAGCGTCTTAATGTTCCTGCACATACCGATTCTCTCCACCCGTTCGCTGCAAAAGCCCTGCCGCGGCGCCGGCCGTAGCTGAAAACGAGCTAGCGATGTCCGGCTATGAGCGCTTGTTCTCCTAGACGACTTTGATGATGGCCATCATGCCGCGATCTTCGTGGAACATCATGTGGCAGTGGAAGACGAACGTTCCGCGGGGCACGTGCCGGAAGTCGAGCAGCACCTTCGTCAGACTCGGGCTCACGAGCGGATAATCCGGATCCGCCTTGTTGCGCAGGAGTTTGCCGACGGGGACGAAGGCCGTATCTACCATCGCCGGATCGCCGCCCGGGCCCTTCTCTTCGACGAACGTCATCTGGTGAATGTGGAACGTGTGCGATTCCATCGTCGTGTTGAAGAGATACCACTCTTCAACCGAGCCGCGCTTGACGACGATGTCCGGTGTCAGCGGCACCGAGCCGGCCTTTTTATACGACGGATAGTAGGCGTGCTCGTGAAAGTTCGGAGCGGTCGTATCCGTGATGAAATAAGACGAGTGTACCGGGATCTTGCCGTTCTTGGGAAACATGTATTCGGTAAACGTGATCGCCCGCCGGCGGACCGCCGACCGGTGTGCGCGCGCGTATGCTGCGAGTTTGGCCGCGGGGGTTTGAGCCGGATCGACCGGAACCGACGCAACCACCGCCGGTGCATTTCCGCTCGCGTCCGGCGTGCCGACTATGCGCAACAGCTCGTGGGGCATTTGGAAAAACGCGTCGGCGCCTTCGCAGTAGTGCGTATTCGAAAGCGTCAGCGTCTCGCCCGGCGCCGCCGAGACTAGAACGCTCGCGCGCGCCGCCGGCGCCAGCATGAGCCGGTCAACCGCAAGATACCGGCCGAGCGGACGCGCCGAGTCGCCGCCGACCGGGATGCCGTCGAGTTCGACCACGTGCATCGGAACGACGTTCCCAGTAGAGTCGCGCAGCTTTAGCACCTTGGGCGAATCCGAGGTCGCGTTGACGATCCGCAGCAGCTGGGTCGTGCCGGCCGGCACGTTTAGGGAGGCCGGCGAGGCAGATCCGTTGACCGAAACGATCCCCTCACTCTGGATGCCATTGCAGCCGTTGGCATCGAGAGAAATGCCGCCGCCACGCATCGGCAGCGTCAACGGCCACGCCGGCGGCGAAAACGGGTCGTAGGGAGCCGGCGACGCGGATTTGAGGGCACCTTCGTGCGCGGCCGCTGCCAGATAGATGGCGGTGTCGTCCGGAACAAACGGATTGTCGACCGCCACCGGCAGGCGATATCGAAGCATGACGACGTGCTCGTCGGAACGCGCGATTTGCGGCGTGTCCGGCTCGACCACCCAGACGCCCGACAACCCGCCGGCGACCTGGGCAAACGAACCGCCGTGAACGTGCGGATGGTAGAAGTAGGTTCCGGCCGGCTGCGTCGGCGGTACGGCGATCGAGTATTCGCAGGCGTGCATCGGCGTGCTCAGGCTCGAGACGAAAACGTTTTCTTGATCGGCCGGCCCCTCAAAGCCATGCAAGTGAATATTCGTATCGAGCGCTAGCTTCGGCATCCAGCGGTCGTCGAGTTCGCGGTTGAGATAGCCGACATAGTGCGCGCTTGCGACCCCCGGCATGGGCATCGGCATGCATTTGGGAAGCGCGCTCGACGCCACCGACTCGCCTTTGCTTTGGGAAGAAATATCGTTGACGATCCGCAATGCAAAACGTTCGCCGCGCCGGACGCGGATGGTCGGAGCGACCGTCTGGACGGAGCCGTCCAAGCGGTACCGATAACAAAACCGGTCGCCATCCCGATGGACCGCCAGGATCAATTCGTGTTCGCCGTTGGCGTTGACGGGCAGCTTCCAGACGTTGACGTCGGGCGGATCCGCAAACTCTGACGTGGCCCCGGGCGAGCCGCACGCGGAGTGGTGGGCCGGGTGAGCGATCGCCGAAACGGCCTTGGGCGGCGCACTGAAGGCCCAGACCAACAGCAAAGCCAGCACTGGAAATAGCGCTAAGCGACTCTTCATAAGCTCCTCCGCAACCTGAACTAGAAGACCCGCTTCTCAGGAATACTACGCCGGGGTGCCCCCGACCTACGACGGACGCCGGTTAGCGCGCCGGCAGCGAGGCCGCGAGTGCGGCGGCTGGATCTTTCAGCGCTTGAGCGCGAGCGAGGGTCGCTTCGTCGAATGCATCGTGCGAAGCGCCGAGCGCGCGCGTATACGCTTCGAGCAAGGCGGCGGAGGACGCCGTCGGCACGTCGGGAGCGACGCCCACGCCCTCCCAGTTGGTCTTGGTGTATGGATTGAGCGCGCGTCCGGTCGGGACGAAGATTCCGAAGTGATCGTCGAGCCAAACGAATCCGCCAGGGTTCGCCCCGCCGCCCGTGACCGTTCCGACCAGCGTTGCGCGATGGAGCGATTTCATGTCGTACGCGAACTGTTCCGCACACGAAAAGGTGCGATCGGACGTCAGCACGTACAGCGGTTTTCCGAGATAGCGCGAGCCGGCCACTTTGGCGGCCGAAAACTGCTTGTAGAGCTGCGCGTGACCGGTTTGCCCGATCATCAGGCCGGTCAGTTCCACCGGTTTCGCGTAGAAATATCCCATCAAATAGTCGAGCGACTCCGGATCGCCGCCGTGGTTGGCACGCACGTCGAGAATCAGTGCATCGGTGTGCTGCACCAGCGACATCGCCGAGTCGATCGCCGCCTTGGAGTCGGGCATATCGCCGAACTCGTCCAAGCGGATGTAGCCGACGTTGGCCCGCAGCACGATCGCAGCGGCATAGCCAAAGTTAATCAGCTCCTCCGAACGCCGTGCGTACGCGGTCGAAGCCGCGGTCGGATGCTGGCCGTAGGGAACGGCGAGCACGGAATACCGTAAGCGGACGTGCTTGTCGTGCGCGGCGGTATAGAGATCGGCGTTGACCGCGTTGACGAACGCCACGGGATCGGCGATCTGCAAATACGCGGCGCGATGCGCTTCGAGGGTAGCGCGCAAGGCCGGAATTTTCTCGGCAAAGGTGTAGTCACCCAACGCCTTTTCCGCGCCCGAGACGAGCGCCGCTCGGGTCGCCTCGGTGAAGGCCGGGGCCACGGAAGTGGTGCCGCCGGCGCTGCCGATGAGCGGTGCGCTCCCGAGCATTAAGCCGGCGGCGAGTGCGAGGATCCAAGGTTCCCTCACGATCTTCTCCATTTCGGTTATAGCTGAGAGAATTATACAGCGGGATGGGCGCCAGAAACCGTGGAATAGTCTGTTATATGGCTATTAGCGCAGTGGATAGTGAGGCGATCGATCGTATCGACCGAGAAATACTCAAAGCGCTCGAACGCGACGGGCGGGCGACGGTGGTCGATGTTGCCCGGCAAATCTCGCTCAGCCAGAACGCCACCGCGGATCGCATCCGCCGGCTCACCCAATCCGGAACGATCGCGGGATTCGCGGCTCAGATTTCCGCCGATCGGCTGGGATTGGGACTCCAGGCGTACGTCAACGTGAAACTGCGTTCCGGCCACGCCGCCGACGACTTCGAACGCGGGCTGGCCGACTTGCCGGGGGTCGTTGGATGTACGCTGACGACCGGCGGTTTCGACTACACGCTGCGGGTCGCGTGCCGCGACCGCAACGATCTCGTGCGCATCGCCGAATACCTGCGCGCCGACGGCGGTGCGGCAGAAACGTACATCCGCTTAATTCTGCGCGAACGCCGATTCCGAATTACGGACTCGCTCGCGCCATCTCGCCGCTAGGCTTCGCCCGTACGGCGGCGAAACGACGAGCGTCATGATACGCGTGCTAACCTTTCTTGCGGGATTGGCAATTTTGACCGTCGGGACCGCGCCGGCTGCGGCGCCTTCCGGTTCCACGTCGGTGGTCAACTCGTTTTACCGGTGGTACTTCTCGGTCAATGGCTCGCACGGCGGCTGGACCGACCACTTTGCGCAGGCCCGCAGCTACTTCGATCCGAGCCTCTATGCGCTGCTGAGCAAAATGCTGGCCGAAGAGCAGCGGGAACACGCCGAGGTGCTGGACTTCGATCCGTTCGTCTTCGCACAGATGCCGGCTACGTCGTTTTCGCTCGGAACCGCGGTCGCGAGCGGAAGCTCGGTGAAAGTTCCGGTCACGCTGCACTTCGGAAGCGCCCAGACGACGCACCTGACTGCCATCGTCCGGCAAAACGGCGGCTGGCAGATCGAAAACCTCGTCTACGGCTCCGAAGGCAACCTGCGCTCGATGCTCGAGAAAGCGGTGAAGTAACGCGGGTATGAGCGCCGCCAAGGTTCTTAGAGTTGTTTCCGTTCCCGTGCTGGTCGCGCTGTGCGCCTGCGGGTTTGGTTCCGAGGTGCGCGAACAAGTGCATCAGGCGCTGCAGACCGGCGCCGCACCGGCCGTTCGGGTCGACAACGGCGCGGGATCGATCCGGATCCAGGCGTGGGACCGGCCGACGGTCAACGTCAAAGCCACGAAGTCGGCCAATAGCAGCGACGCGCTGCGCGCCATGAAGGTGGACCTCCGCGCGCAGGCCGGCGGCGTCACGATCGCAACGCAGTATACCGGCGCTTTACAAGAGGGCGGCGTGAGCTACGAAATCATGGTCCCCGCCGGCGCATCGCTCGACATCCGCAACGGCGCCGGTTCGGTGCGCGTCAAGGGAGTCCGCGGCAACGTCGCGATTACGACGCAGGCCGGCAGCGTCGAGGCCGACCTCGGCAAAGTCGCGGGCACGCGATCGGTCGTGCTGACCGCAACGACCGGACAGGTCCGGCTTTCGATGGGTTCCGGCAGCAGCGCGCACGTCCAAGCACGCAGCACGGTCGGCAGTTTCACCAGCGACTTCTCGACCGTCACCGGGAGCCGCGACAACGTCGTCGGATCCAGTGCCGACGGGAACGTCGGCGCGGGCGCGGCGACGGTTCGGCTCACGACCACGACCGGTTCCATCAAGCTTATGCGCTCGGGCGGCTAGTCAGCGCGTCGCGAGAACGCTTCCGGCAATCGCGGGCAACAACACCCAACGCGACACGCCCTCCGGCAAAAATCCGCCGTCAACCTCGACGTACGCATCGCCTTTGCTCGCGTAGAACTGCGTCACCGGGCCTTCGGTTAGGAAGACTTGATCGTCGCCAACTTTCGCAACGTCGGGCGGCGGCGTCGCCGAGATGACGCCCATAACCGCCGGCGGCGCGGACGCGCCCTTGACGATGCCTCCGAAAATCGCCTTCGCCCCGGCGGAAGCCTTTTTCACCGAATCGAGTTCGTCGCGACCGCCTTGAGCCGCGTACGTGACGACGAGATCGCCGTGATCGCCGCCCTTGAAGTGAAACGTGCAGCCGTTCGAGTTGCTCGTAACGTCAATGCTCGCCACGCTCAGGTGCATGGCCGCTTCGACCCGATCGCTCGCCACGAGCGGACACGTCCCGCTCGACGCTGACTGCGCGTTAGCGCTCGCGGTCGTAGGTTCTGCGATCGTTGGTTCTGCGGTTGCATCGCCGGTGGGTGCGTCGGATGCGGTCGCCGCGGTTTGGGAGATCGAGGGTGCGGCTGACGCTTGCTCGCTACCGCCGCGGCTGCCGTTCGAACAGCCAGCCGCCAGCACCCCGAAAAAAACGAGAGCGGTCGCCGCTCGACCGAAATTATGATTCATCATGCGAGCAGTCTAGCGCCCCCGCGTGCCGCCGCCGTGCCGTTGCCAGCCAGGTTGAGGAATTGCCAAGGAATCGCGCGACGCGTGCTGGTAGCGAGCCCAGCGCATGACCCGCTCGGCTTTGCTCCTTACGACGGCCGCGTGCGCCGGCTTCCTCTTAACCGGATGCGCGTCAACGGCACCTTCGGGATCGGGATTCCGGAACCCGACGGCGTTCGGCCCCGGCTTGGCGGTGAGACCGTTTGGATTACCCGAGGCGATCCAGACGCCCGCGCTCGTCGGCATCACCCAGTCCGGCGCGCTCAAGTATTTCCCGATTACCGCGCACGGCGGATCGAAGCCGATTCAAATCGGCAAGGTTTCCGGAATGAACGTGGCCGCCGCGATGGCCGCCAACGGCAGCGAGCTGACGATTCTGAATCAAGGGCCGCCCGGCGTTTACGTCTACGACCTCTCGACCAAGCGCAAGAAGGTGCTGCAGGACCCATTCGGCTCGCCGGTCAACGTGGCGATCGACAAGAAGGGAAACCGCTTCGTTCTGAACTTTGCCGGTTCGAATACCGGAAACATCGCAATGTATGCGGCGGCTGCATCCAAAGCCAAGGAGCTCAACTGCCGTTACCTCGGCAACGGACAGGCGATCGCGGTCGATAACGAAGGCGACATCTTCGTCAACGAGTATCGCGGAACGTTCGTGGGCGTCGTCGAGATTCCCAACGGCGCCAAAGGCCCGCAGCCGCAGAACTGCAGCAAGCTCGCGTTGATTCCGGAGAGTAAGTACGCGACCGGAATCGGGGTCAACCCGAAGACCGACGACTTGATCGTGATCGACGATCCCGGCAACTGTAGCGGCGGCCCGGACGGCCGCATGACGATTTATCCCAAACCGTACCGGAAGAGCACCGGACATGCCGTGGCGCTCAAGGGTTCGTGCGTCGGATTGTTTCGCCTCGATTCCAAGTCGAGCACGCTTTTTGCATTCGATCAAGACGCGGCCCACGGCACGACCTCGATCATCCAACGAAGTTTTCCCGTCGGAAAGGTTCTCGGATCGTACGAAAACGGCGACTTCTACGGCATCACGACGCTGCCCAACACGCTGCCGAACTAACGCCCGGCTTAAGCGGGGGCGTTCACATCCAGCGGCAATCCGTCGAAGGCCGTCGAGAGCACGACCAGCGTCACGATATGAACCGCCGCCGGCTCCAAGTGGTCGAGCAGTTCTTCGAGGTGTTTTACGTCGCGCACGGCGGCGCGCGCGATGAACGAAAACTCACCCGTTACCCGATAGCATTCCAGAATTTCCGGCCGCTCGCGGGCGATCTTCACGAAGCGGGCATCGGGCCCGTTGGGCCGCGCCAAAACGAACGCGGTGACCGGAAAGCCGAGCTTCTCGGCCGACAGCCTCACCGTGAACCCTTCGATAACCCCGGCGTGCTCCAGCCGGCGAATCCGTTCGGCGACGCTCGTTGCCGACAACCCGATCCGCTTGCCGATTTCCGCAAACGACTCGCGCGCGCGCTCCTGCAGGCTGCGCACGATCGCGCAATCTACGCGGTCCAGAGCGTGAAAGCGAGGCGATTGCGACAGAGATTCCTCCTTATCCGCGGTTCCGAAGCGACTATTCGTCGCGTTTTGCCTGTTCCTTCGGGAGCGCGGGATGGTACACTCCAACCGTGATCGACTGTACGCTCGTCACCTGCGAAGAACTTCCCTCGCTCGATCCCGACGATCGATTGCTGGCGAGCGAACTGCGCCGCCGCGGTCTCAGCGTGGAAATTGCGACGTGGAGCGACCCGGCGGTTGCGTGGGAAGAGAGCCGACTGTGCGTCTTGCGGTCAACCTGGGATTACCATCACCGCTACGACGAGTTTCTGGACTGGATCGAACGCACCGCCGCCGTGACGGCGGTGCGCAACGACGCACGCCTGCTCGCGTGGAATGCGGACAAATCGTATCTGCGCGATATCGCCGCACGCGGCGTGCCCGTCGTTCCCACGACGTGGCTGGCGCCGGGAGATCGCTGCAACTTGCGCGACCTGGCCGAAGAGCGCGGATGGCGGCACATCGTGATCAAGCCGTCGCGCGGCGCCGCCGCCCACGACGTGATGCTCGTCGCCCGCGACCGCACGATGCTGACCCAGGGGCAAGCGCACCTCGACCGGATCCTGCGGACGCAGGAGGCACTCGTGCAGCCCTACCTTACGTCGGTCGAAACGTATGGCGAGCGCGCTTTGATGTTTTTTCAAGGGCGCTACTCGCACGCGGTCGTGAAGAAACCGTTCGACACCGTGCTCAAAATCAACGACGCTCGATCGACGCTCGTGCGAGCGACCGCCGGCGAAGTCGACGCCGCCTCCCGGGCAGTCGAAGGTATTCCGGGACGGACGCTGTACGCGCGGGTGGACTTGCTGCGCGACGACGAGGACAACGCCTGCGTGAACGAAGTCGAGTTGATCGAGCCCGCGCTCTACATCGGCGTGCACGAACCGGCTCGGGCGATCTTCGCCGACGCCATCGTCGAGGAACTCAACGCGTTGGCAGCGTCGCCGGCGCGGTCCTTCGGAATCGGGTAGCCGGCGGCCGCTTCGCCTGCGATTCGCGCGTTTGCACGCGTGGAAAGACAGCATTGCCGGTGCTGCACGGCGCAGGCCAATGCTATACTCGAATCGTCGCCTTTACTGCTACCGCCGACGGGAGATTTTGGCATGCACGTATCGCGTTCGTCCCTTTTGGGACTCCTTTTGCTGGCGTCGACGTCGTTGCTGACGGCTTGTGGCGGGAGCACCCCGTTGCAGCCCGGGTTTGGCGTCCCCGCGAACGGTGCCCGGGTCGCGCCGGCGTCGCGGCGCTCCTCGTGGGTGGCACCCGACGCCAAGCGAGACGACCTGCTCTACATTTCGGACCTGACGGACCAGGTCGTGTCGATGTACTCCTACCCGAGAGGCCGGTTGAAGGGCCAAATCACCGGCTTCTTCAACCCCGAAGGCCTCTGCGTCGATAAGAGCGGCAACGTCTGGGTCGTGAACGATACGAGCGACGGCATTCATCAGATCACCGAGTACGCCCACGGCGGCACGACCCCGATCGCGAATCTCAACGATCCCAACGGGAACGTCAACGGCTGTTCGATCGATCCGACGAGCGGGGACCTCGCCGTCACCAGCTTCTTCGGCGCGACCGGTAACCAGGGCAGCGTATCGATCTACCGCGGCGCGAAGGGCGGCCCAGTCGATTTCGTCGCACCCAACATTTACTATTACTACTACTGCGGGTACGACAACAAGGGCAACCTCTTCGTCGACGGACTAGCGACGGGAAGCGCGTTCGCGTTTGCCGAGCTTCCGCACGGATCGATCAAGTTCAAAAACGTCGTACTGAACCAATCGATCCTGTATCCCGGCGGCGTGCAGTGGGACGGAAAACACATGGCGGTCGGCGATCAATACGGACCGATCTATCAGTTTGCCATCCGCGGGAACAGAGGCACGGAAGTCGGCGTCACGCCGCTCGATCAGGAAAAGCAGATCGTCCAGTTTTGGATTCAGGGCGGCCGCGTGATCGGCCCCAACGAGTACGGCGCGAACGTCATGCTGTGGAGCTATCCGGCCGGCGGTTCCCCGACCAAAACGCTCAGCGGTCCCGGCATCGGCGCCACCGTCAGCCTAGCCCGGAAGTAACCCTCAGGGCCCGAAGGCTCCGCCGACGGGCCCCTTTGGACCTACGCCGCGGTCGCTCTGCGGTCTAGAATGACCGTACGGTGACTATGTTAAAGCTTCGCTTCTTCTGCATCGCTGCGCTTATCGCAACGAGCGGGTGCGCTTCAACCGCCCTCCCGACGGCGCTTACCGACAGTAACCCGGAGCCTGCGCAAAGCGCGCCCGGGACGTCTTGGATGGCTCCCGACGCGAGGGTGCACGAGCTGATGTACGTCTCGGACTTCGGCGCAGCCAGCGTCTCGGTCTACTCTTATCCCGCCGGAAAGCTAGAGGGACACCTGCGCGGCGTGGTCGCGCCGGCCGGCGAATGTTCCGACCGTTCCGGCAACGTTTTCGTCACCGAGCCGACCGCCGGGAAAATCCGCGAATTCGCACACGGCGGTACGAGGCCGATCGCGGTCTTGAAAGACTCGGCACCGGTTGCTTGTTCGGTCGACCCGACGACTGGAGACCTGGCAGTCGCGAACCAATCGTCCCAAGCCGGTCCCAGCGGGGTTTCGATCTTCGCTGCCGCGCACGGCGCGCCGGTGAAGTATTCCGCGAAGGGTTTTTATCAACACTACGCGGTCGCGTACGACGGGGCGGGCAACCTCTTCGTCGACGGCGTCAGCCGGCACCTCAAGTTTCGACTGGCCGAACTGATGAAAAACACGGCCGCGTTCGCCGCCCTGACGGTCGATCACCAAATCCGCGTCCCGGGCAACGTGCAGTGGGACGGGACGCATCTCGCGATCGGCGAGCAAGGTAAGGGCCGAATCTATCGATTCGCGATCGCCGGCGGACACGGCACCTTGACCAGCACCGTGACGCTCGGCGACGCTTGGGATCCGTGTCAGTTTTGGATTGCCGGGACAACCGTGATCGCCCCCAACTTCGCGGGCAAAAGCGTCGGGTTTTGGAACTATCCCGACGGCGGCGCGCCAACCAAGACGATCGACGGGCTGGATCAGCCCTTCGGCGTAACGATCAGCGCGCTGCCGTAAGGTTAGCCGTAGGTCTTCACGGCGCGTTCGATCGCCGGCATAGCTTTTTCCAGATCGGCGGGCGTCATCGCCGGCCGGATCGTGACCCGAGCGTTGAACGCGAGAAAGAACGGCTCGAAGATCTTCGGGATCTCAGACGACTCCTGCATATCCAGGAAGATATATCCCGTACGCTCGCCGTCATCTTCGGCAAAATAGGCCGCTTCGGGCTTGAGCTCGTCGAGAATTTGCTTGAGCTTGCCCGGGATCGCGCCGGTTCGAATCCCGTCATTTCCGTTCGGCGTGGGGATGTTTACCTTGAGCAGCATGCGCATGAAAACTCATTTCCTTCAAAGCGATACAGCGAAGCGCACCCGCACTCATGGTGCCTTTCGCCGTCGCGGCGGCAATGCCTGACGCAGCCGAGCTAGAGGAGCCGAAAGAACCACGATGGGGGAGGTCGAAGAGACTGCCTGGGCGATTGCAGATGAGAAGCGGGGAGATTCTAGGCGGCTCCAAAGCGAGTGCGCGCATCGAAGTGTTCGACGCGATGCCGGACATCGTTTGGATCGTGCGCGAAGGCGGCATCGACTGGTTCAATCGCTCCTGGTACGAATACACCGGTAACCGCAAGTCCGGCGCGGCGAAGCCCGCGACGCTCGATCGTCAGTTTGCCGCCTCGCTTCACCCCAACGACGCTCCAGCCACTCGCTTGGCCCTGAGCCAAGGGATGGCCGGCAGCGCCGCGTTTTCGCTCGAACTGCGTTTGCGCCGGGCCGATGGCATCGCTCGATGGTTCCGGGCACACTTGTCGCCGCTCGACAGCGGTGACGGTTGGTTGTGCATCTGTACCGACGTCGACGACCACAAACGACAGGGCCAGCGCTTCGAGTTCATCGCGCGAGCCGGCGAGGCGCTCGCAGAATCGCTCGATTTGGAAACGACGCTCGAACGGATGCTGGGAATCATCGTGCCGGAGTTCGGCGACTGGGCGGCAATCGATCTCTTCGACGAAAACGGGCGGCTGAAAACCGCCGCGGCACTCGCGGCCAATCCACGCAAAGCGGCGCTCGTCAAACGCCTGGTCGGAAGCTACAATCACAACCCGAACGTCGAGCCCACCATCGCCGCGGCGCTGCGGAAAAATCAGCCGCTCATTCTCCAAGGCATCACCGAGGAATCGATCGCAAAAGCCGCCGCGCCCGAGCTGCTCGGCGTCATTCGATCCCTCGCAGCGCGGTCGGCGGTCACCTTGCCGCTGCGCACGCGAGCCGGCACGATCGGCTCGCTGGTCGCGTTCTGGGCGGAAACTCCGCGCCAGTACTCCGAGCAAGATTTGCCGCTCTTTGAAGCGCTCACGCGGCGCGCCGCCATTTCGATCGAAAACGCGCGCCTCTACGAGCGCGAACGCGAGATCGCGACCGAGTTTCAGCGGGCGGCGTTGCCGATTTCGCTGCCGCGCGTCGCGGGCGCGCGGTTCGACAGCATCTACGTGCCCGCCAGCAACCGCGAGCTGCTTGGCGGGGACTGGTACGACGCGCTGCGACTGAGCGACGGCCGAATCGTCGTCTCGATCGGCGACGTGGCCGGCAGCGGCTTGGGAGCGGCGGTGATCATGGCGTCGATGCGCCAAGTAATTCGCGGCGTCGCGCAAGTCTACGCCGATCCGATCGCCATGCTGGATGCTGCCGATCGAACGCTCAAGACCGAACATCCCGACACGTTCGTAACGGCGTTCGTCGGCGTCTTCGATCCGATCACCCGCGCGCTGACCTACGCTTCGGCAGGCCATCCCCCGCCACTGCTGCGCGAGGCCGACGGCAGGGTGACGGCGCTGGCCACCGGCGCGCTGCCGTTGGGCTTACGCGTTCGCGGCGAAACGTTGACGACGATCGCGTTGTCGGGGTCGGCGTTCCTGGCGTTCTATACCGACGGCTTGATCGAAGCCGACCACGACATTCTGCGCGGCCAAAAACGGCTGGCGTCGGCCATCTCACGTCCGGACGTCATCGCGAGCGCGAACCCGGCCGAGGCGCTCTACCGGCGGGTGCTCCAGGGAAGCGCGCGCGACGACGTCGTCGTCCTCACGCTGCAGCTCGACGCAACGGGCGCGGGCACCGCCGCGGACGAGGACTTTACCGGCCACTGGACGTTTGACACCAGCGACGGCGACACCGCACGCGACGCGCGCCACGCGTTCGTCGCGTCGCTGCGCGATCGAGGGGTGCGCTCCGACGAGCTCGGCACCGCCGAACTGATCTTCGGCGAACTGCTCGGCAACGTCGTGCGCTACGCCCCCGGTCCGATCGAAATTATGTTCGATTGGCACGAGGACGCGCCGGTACTGCACGTCCTCGACCGCGGACCCGGCTTCACGCTGGCGGCGCGGTTGCCCTCGGACTTGCTCAGCGAGCGCGGCCGCGGCCTTTACATCGTTTGGACGTTGGCCGAAGACTTCAACGTGACCGAACGCTACGACGGCGGATCGCACGCACGCGCCGTGCTCGGCGCACACTGAGGGAGGGCGACGGCAGGCGCCGAAACCCGCGGCATGTACAATGCACCAACACTCGTTTTGCTGGCGATCTTTGCGCTCGCCCTGACCTTCCTGCCGATCTGGTTCTTATGGCGAATCATCGACCGGGTGGGACTCGTCGGACCGATGGCGTTGCTCTGCTTCGTCCCGGGCGGCTTCGCGATCGTGCTGGGCGTTCTCGCTTTTTCCGACTGGCCGAACATGACGAACGCTCCACGAACGATCCCACCGCAGTGGACCCCCAATCGATAGCGGATCACGCACAGCGCATCACGGAACGATCGAAAAGATCGTTCCCCCACGCCGGCCGCCGCCGTGTTGGGCCGTGCCGTAGAGCACGCCGTTCGAAGCGGTCAATCCCTGCGGCTCGACGCCTTCGGCACTGGTAAACGTGTAGATCGGGGTTTCCTGGCCGGTATTTGGATCGAAGGAAAAGATCGTTCCGCATCCTCTACCGACCCGGCAGCCCGAACCGCCGCCCAGTTCCGTCGTTCCATAGACGATACCGTTTAGGACGGCGAGCGATCCCATCGGATGCGCGCCGTCGTTGGATACGTTGCCGAACTGCCACACGATCCGCACTCTTCCCGCAGGACTGATGGCGTAGATCGCTCCGCACCCGTACGGCGGACACGTCTGGCTTCCACCATTTTTCAGCGTCCCGTAGAGTGTGCCGTTGACATCGACCAGGTTGGACTGCGGATATGCCCCTTTGCTTTCGGCGAAATCGTGAATCAGATGGAACTTGCCCGCCGGCGACACCCAGAAGACGCTGCCACAGCCTACAGAGCCGTTACAATTCGCAGACCCGCTGGTCGTTCCGTAAAGTCTCGTGCCGATCGCGGTCAAACCCGCCGCCGGAGCTTCGCCATCGTTCAATCCCGTAAATGCGTACACGATCCGTTCCGTTCCAGCCGCGTCGATCGCGTAAATCGTTCCGCAGGAACGGCACCCATAAGGGCTGCCCCCTCCGCTGCCGCCTTCGGCGGTGACGCCGTAAATTGTCCCATTAACAGCGATGAGATCGCCCACCGGCTCTCGGCCGTCCGGAATATCCTCGAATATGTGAATCTGGTGCTCCTTGCCGGCAGAATCGATGTAGAATACGGTTCCGCAGCCGTCGGCAAACTGAGCCGCACAACTAGATGACAAGCCGGTCTCACCGCCGGCCGAAGTCGTGCCGTAAAGGGCGCCATTGAGCGGCAGGAGCCCGCCTTCGGGGCCCCAACCGTCGCGCCCGATGTGTCCAAGCTTTTTCGAGTACGTGCCTTTGAAACTGTAGAGCACGCGTTCTTGGCCTGACGCATCCACTAGGTAGGCGACGCCGCAGTCGCAACGGTGAAAACCGCCATCGAACGTCGTTCCGACCATCCCATCAGAAACGAACGCAACGCCGGAAAGCAGTCGAACACCCGACTTGCGCTGCGTGAACGCGTGGATCAGCTTAAACTGGGGTGCGTGGGGCCGAACCTGCGGGGAAACGCCGTGAGACGTGGCCGTGCCTGCGGGCACTACTTTCGGTCCGCTGCAAGCCGATAACGCGATAACGCAAATGGCCGCAGCGATGAAATGCATCGAGCGCATGGGCGGATTTTTCTCCAAATCCGCCGGCTGACCTGGACGCGCCTGCGGTAGCCGCGCCTCGAGCGGCTAGTCTGCGCCGATGACGACGTGCCAGGGTTGGACGCGCCAGGTCGTGACGACGCCGTTGCGTACGTAGGGATCCTCGCGCGCGAACTGCTCGACGGCGGCCGCATCGTCGGCCCTAAAAACGAGGACCGCGCCAACGGGCGGGTCGCCGTAGGCGCCGGCCAGCACGATCTCGCCGTGCGCATGCGAGCTTTTCGCCATTGCCAAATGTTTTTCGCGATGGGGCGCGCGAGACTCGAGGTAATCCTCGGCGACCTCATACATCAATAAATAGTACGGCATGGTGGCCTGCCGGTTCGTCCCTCGACTGCGCGCCCCTGGCGCTCTGCTCGGTCCCTCGACTGCGCGCCTTTGGCGCTCCGCTCGGGATGACAAGGGCGGGGGCTCCGCGCGGTTGCTCGACTGGGGGCCTTTGGCGCTCCGCTCGGGATGACAAGGGCGGGGGCTCCGCTTTGGGGGTGACAAGGGCGGGGGCTCCGCTCGGTTGCTCGACTGGGGGGCTTTGGCGCACTGACGATGCGGGTCATGCCGGTGTCGAAGATCATTCCATTTCCGTCGACCGGAACGTTGATGTAATGGGCCGTGCAGCTATCTTTCGCCGGCGGTGACGGGAACGATGGGGGTTGGGTGGTTGGTTTCCATAGGAAGCTGCGTAATCTGGCCGTTCGTGGCGACGAGGGCCTTGCGGACGTCGACGCTGTGTAAGGTTTGATCGCCGAACGTCCGGAAATAGAATTGCAGGTTCTGCAGGTCTACGACGCTGGTCCAAAGGGTGTATTCGTCGACTGTCTTGCCCTGCACGGTGTCCCGGACGGCGCCGACCGGGACGTCGAAGTTGTTCAAGATGTGGAAGGCTTGGTAGACGGCGTCGGCCGCGGTCGCGTTGGGCACGGCGGTCTGCTGATAGGCAACGGCTCGGACGAAACGCGACGGCGGCGTGAAGTCGCCCGGCAGGCCGTAAAAACCGGAGCCCTGTCCGAACCCTTGAACCGTATAGCCGCTCAGGTTGACGTTGGAGCGGATCATCGGCGTAAGCCCGACGTAGTTGCTCAGGTTGGTCAAGTGCCAGTCGAAGGTCGGCGCGTTGGTGAGAATGCCGAGCGGATCGTCGTAGAGGCGCAGCTTTCCGGCGATTGGTTCGATGACGAGCGACGCGCCGGTTTTGTCGACGATCCGGAAGTGGATCGGAGGCGCCATACCCATCTGCGAGAGTACCGTGGGTGCGAGCAAAACTCGATCGTACGCAGCCTTAACTTCGGCCACCGATGCGAAGTTCCCGAGAATCCACTCGCTGTACTGATAGCCCGCCATCGCCCGGGACGCGTCGGCCGGCGTGACGTCGGCATAGCCGGCGTAGCCCGGGAAAAAGAATTCGCCGACGTAGAGCCCGCGATCGTTCAGACCGTCAAGAACGACCGGCAGGCCGAACGCGTTGGCTCCGACGATACCGTACTTCGTCGCGAACGCGATGCCGGAAGCGCCGTTGGGCAGGGTTCCGATAACGTTCGTGCCGGCCGGAATGACGACGATTTTGGATTCCAAATCCATGCCGAACTCGAGCGTGCGGGCAACGACGACCGCACCGTCTCTGGCGGTAAGACGAATGCCGGTGCACGCCAGCGCCGCCGTCCCGGCAACGCACACGAACGCCATTGCAATAACGGAAAGACGAAGCAACACACCCTTCTCCCTCTGTAGACGTTCAAACCCTTGCGACTATATTTTGCTGCTGCTAAGGCAGCCGCCTGCGCGCCTGGGGTGCGTCCCTCGACTGCGCGTGCTACGCACGCTCCGCTCGGGATGACAAGGATTCGTGGGGATTGGGTTGTTACAGTCCTTTGCTGACCGTGGCGCCGAGTGGGACGTAGACGCCGGTGAAGGTTTTGGTTGCGGTGCCACCGCCGGGGTACTTCCACACTCCGACGTCGGCGGCGCCGGCATCCGGGCCGATCACTTTGCCACCTTGGATCCAAAACTGAAACACTTCGACGGCGCCGGCGAGAGCGGTCGAGCCGACCATCTTCCCCTTCTTCCCGATGATATCGAACCGATAGATCGTGTTGGTCGTTTGATCGCCGATCGCGAGATGTTGGCCGTCCCATTGAACGGCACCGGCGTTACCGATCGCTTGATTCACGGCGATCGGCGTTAGCGTCGTGCTTCCCACGCGCAACTCGATCAGCGAGAACGCGTAACCCTGCGTGAGCCCGTCGACGAAGAGATTGCCCTTATCGTCGTATCCGCACAGCAGCATTTGGTTCGTATTCGGATCGGTGAAGTGTCCGGTCGGACGTCCCCTGGCGTGTTTGTAGATAACGACGTCGCCTTGAGTGCTGCCGGTCGTCGAGAAGTTCGTGACCGCGAGGTTTCCGGTCGTTGGATCGACCGAACAGCCCACCGGGAAATACCCCGGATCTTTAAGCGTCGCGATCGGGGCTGTGCCGCCGCGCGCATATTCCACAACGTTGCTAGCGCCCGTGTTGGTCACGAACACATTGCCGCCGGCGTCGACGCATTCGCCGGCTGGATCGACGAGCCCGGTCAGCGTTCCCTTGGGCGTGCCCTTCGGATACGAGAACACGTAGACATCGCCGGTTTCCGTATCGGAGACGTAGAGCAGATCCCCGCTCTTGGCCGACGCATCCATCCAAGAGCGCCCGCGATCGGGGCGTCTCATCGTGGCACGGCTTTGCGGGAGCGACCCGACGGCGCCGGGACCGCTCGGCGACGCCGGCGCTCCGCCTCCGCAGCCTGCCAGCAATGCAGCGGCGCAGACGCCGAGTGCGCGGCGATGGAACTCTGAAGCGTTCATACGGGGCGGTAGTTGGCGGGCTGGCCGCCGCTTACCCCCGCGCTAGGAACGAGTCGATCGGCCCGACGATGCCGCGAATCGCAGCGGCAGGGATGTCTTTGAAATCACACACTCGCTGCGCGGCCTTGTCGTGAAATAGCCGCCGTCTCGTGCCGCAAACGCCGATGCCACGACGACCCGCCGCACGACCTGCGGGTGTCGAATCGCAACTTGGAGCGCGATCGTGCCGTCGGCCGATCGTTCTAACTCGCACGCCATCACTCGCCGCTCGCGTGCGAGCAACGGCAGCACCTGCCCACGTTTTTCCACCTCCGGGGTGCCAGAAGTCCCATTTTAAACGAAATACGTCGGCGGGGCAGGGTAATTTTACGACGAACTGGTTGGGCCTCTAGAAGTTTGGAGACGCCCGGATGAACTCGGAACGCCTTCGCGCTACCCAAGCGCCGATCAAAGAACGGTACAAGGAAGAGCCGCGTGCCGCCCTGGTGACGCTCAAGGCGCAAGGGCGCCTGGGAGAGGGGATCACCTGCAGCGTGCAGACCGGTAAAGCGCTGGTCGAAGCCGGGTTGCATCCGGCGACCGGAGGGGACGGATTGAGCGCATGCTCGGGAGACATGCTGCTCGAGGCACTCGTCGCCTGCGCCGGCGTCACCGCGAACGCCGTAGCAACCGCGATGGGCATCGAGTTGCGCGGCGGCATCGTGCGAGCCGAGGGCGATCTCGATTTCCGCGGGACGTTAGGGGTCGTCAAAGACGTGCCGGTCGGATTCAGGAAGATTCGCCTCAACTTTGATTTGGATACCGATGCATCCGCGGAACAACTCGCCACGCTGATTCGACTAACCGAACGCTATTGCGTCGTCTATCAGACGCTGCGGCAGCCGCCGGAGATGGTCGTTTCACTCGGCACATCGGCGTAACGTTTCTTAGCGAGGGGCTGCAGCATGCCGACCTATATGGATATCCACAAAATCGATGGCGCCACCGCCGTGGCGGTCGCCGCCGCACATAAGGCCGATGTTGAGACGCAGGGCAAGTACGACGTGGTCTACCACAAATATTGGCTCAACGAAAGCCAAGGGAAGATCTTTTGTCTCTGCTCGGCCCCTAACGCCGAGGCGGCGATGAACGTACACCGGGAAGCGCACGGTCTGGTCGCCGAAAAAATCATCGAGGTCTCGCCCGACGTAGCCGAGGGATTCCTTGGCGGATGCGAAGTGAACTCAGAGGGCGCGGCGCTGATCCCGCAGGGCAGTGCCGGCGAACGCGATCCCGGCATCCGAACGATTCTGTTTACCGACATCGTCAACTCGACGTCGTTAACGCAACGTCTTGGAGACGACGCCGGCATGGTTTTGCTCGGGGTTCACGACAAGATCGTGCGAAATTCGCTGGAAACGTTCGGAGGCCGTGAAGTCAAGCATACGGGAGACGGCGTGATGGCCTCGTTCGCCTCGGCAGCCGCAGCGGTTCGATGTGCGGTACAGATCCATCAAAAGCTCTCCGAATATCCCTGGACTGACGGCGATGGGTTGGTGAGGGTTCGGATCGGCGCCGCTGCCGGCGAACCGGTGGAAAGCAATCGTGACCTATTCGGCTCGACGGTTCAACTCGCCGCCCGGCTGTGCGCGCACGCGCAACCGGAGCAGAGTCTCGTCTCCAACGTCGTCGCCGAGTTATGTTTGGGGAAGGGCCTGACCTTCCGCGACCTCGGCACCGTGGAGCTTAAGGGCTTCGATCGCAACGTGCACGTTCACGCCGTGCATTAGTGACGGTGACGGCTACGGTTTGAAGGAATGCAGGCGTTCGCTGAGAGTATTCGCCGCATACGCACGCAGATGCCCCGAATCCACCGTGACGTAGTCGAACCCGCCGAATACGGAAACGCGTTCGGGCGGGGCAGCGGTCACTAGCGGCGTCGTTTCTCTCCTTCTCCTAGTCGTCGGCGGGATGAACGGCGACCCGCGGCGTGAACCCGTCGGGCGGCGCCGACGGTGCATTGGGGAGCGCGACCGGCGTGATGCCGAGCGAACTGCAGCTCATCGGCGGCGGGAAGGCGTTGACGGTTGCGTCGGGGATTTCGGCAGCCGACGCGGGAATCGGCGGTGCCGTGCCGTCCAGACGTGCGGGGTCGAATGCGCCCGCAAGGTCGGTAATGGCCGGATTGCCGTCGCGCGGCCCTTCGGGAAGGTACGGGCTTTCGTCCGGCAACGATGCCAGCGACGGAAGGCCGAAGATGCTTTCGATAAACTTCAAGATCGAGCTGGTGTCGCCGGCGTCGTGTACGATCGCGCCGCTGCGCGCGTACGGCGAGATCAGCACAAACGGGAGCCGCTCGCTGTCGCCGCAGGCCTGTCCGTCGGGACACTTTTCGAACTGCGGCGGCGGAACGTGATCGTAGAAGCCGCCGGGATCGTCCCAAGTAATGACGATTGCCGAGTCGTTCCAGTACGGGCTACGCGCGATGGCATTGACGAACGTCGCGACGAACGCCTCGCCGACTTGATGATCGGAGTCGCCCGGCCCGGGATGGTCGTCGTCGCCCCGGTAGTGCACTTGCACGTACGGATCTTTATTGGCCGGCTTCCAGCCGAACTCGTTTTGCGAACCACCCTTGACGTAGAAGACGCCGGTGCTCGGCAGCGCACCGCTGCGAATATCTTTCAGCAGGACGGGCAAACCGTGAACGTCGTTCCAGAAGACGTCGTTGTTGCGCAGATACGCGAAGTACTGCGGCGCGTTGTGATGCGTTTCGTAGCCTGGCAGCGCCAAGACGGGCGAGACGTAGCCTTCCTGGTACCATCCCCACGGAATGGGGGCGCGCCCACTCGCGGCCACCGCACCGAGATCGCGTTCGACGCCTTGGGTGTCTTGCGTGGCCTGGGTGTTGGCGGTACCGTTGAGCAGCAGCATGAGGGTCGCATAGCGTTGCGCCAGCTGTTTGCTCCGGCCGGCCTCGGCGTAGGGCCCAAAGGCCGGATCGGTGTCGTCGGCGATCGGAACGCCGGGGCCCTTGTCCTTGGGATCGATGGTCGAGGCGGGGTCGCGCGCCGCTTGCGTCTGACCCGCCTGCGCGGCGATCACCGCGATGTTATTGGGCGTCGATGGTCCGGTCATCGCCGAGAAAATCCGGTCGAAGAGCGCAAAACCGTGCGCGTATTTCCACAGAAACGGGATCGTGTCGCAGTCGTAGTGCGCCATCGTTTCCATGCCGACGCTGCGCGCGGCCGCCACGTTTCCGAACTTCGTCAGCGAGAGCCGTTCCTGCGTTGACACGAACGCATCCATCTTCCCGCCGTTCATCTTCGCTAGCGAAACCAGCCGCGACTGCGAGGTCGATTCGATGTCGGGATCGGCGATCCGAAACGGTTCGATCCACGTTTTTCCCAGCGGATCGTACTGGCGGAATCCGTGGCTCTGGGCCCCCGCCGACGCGAGGTTATCGGCTCCTGGGTAGGTTCCGAAATAGTTATCGAATGAGTGGTTTTCTTGATAGATCACGAACACGTGTTTTATCCGGCGGCGCACGGCGTCTTCGGAACCGGCCGGCGCGGCGACGCTCGGCGCAACCAGAACCGCCGCGGTCAAGAGCGCTCCGAGGGTGCGCACTACTGTAGAGGCAAGCACGCCATAAGTATAGCGCCGTTTTCCTGAAACGAACATGACGCGCCGGCGATATTTTCATAGGGCGCGATCGATTTCGCCCCGGCCGGCTGACTTAGGGCGCACCGCCTTCGGAGGGGTGCGCGGCTGTGTTAGCATGTTCGCATGCATCTGGTCAAGCCGAGCGTCGAGTACTTGGCGAGCTACGTGCGCGCGCTGGAGCGGGAATGGTCGCCCGACAACCTGCGGGCCGAACGCGCACACGAAGAGCTTCTGGAGATCGAGCAGTCAGCTGATGCGTTCCTCGCGTCGCTGGACGATCCGGACGCGAAAGGCGCACCGATTCGACTTCCCGACGGCTCATCGGTGCCACGGCTGCCGGGACTTCGCCGGTGGATGTGGGACGGGGAGTTCTGCGGGAGTATCGGTTTGCGTTGGTCGCCTGGAACCGGCGACTTGCCGGAATGGTGTCCGGGACATATCGGCTATGGCGTCGTCCCGTGGAAACGGGGCCGGGGCTACGCTACCGCGGCGGTCGCACAAATTCTGCCGGAGGCACGTGACCGCGGTTTGCCATACGTCGATCTGACGACCGAGCCCGATAACGTCGCGTCGCAGCGCGTCATTCTCGCGAACGGCGGCGTCTTGATCGAACGCTTTTCGGCACCGCTGGCGCACGGGGGCGGTCCGTTGCTGCGGTTCCGGATCACGGTCTAAGGTTGCGCAACTGTGAAACCCTCGTTGAAGTCATGTGCTGCACGATCGGACAGTCGGCATCTGCCCTCGCACCTGCCGGTGGGTAGGATTTGACCCTGTAGATAACGTCCACATCGAGATCGTAACCAGTGCTCTCGTCGTGTACCGTCGCCGGACCCAGGTCGAGTTGACCGGAAAAATCCTCGCCACTATGCATGCGCGCACCGCTGCCCGTTGGCCGCTCGCCCCCGGTCCAGCCTTTGATTCTGGCCACGACGTAATCCGATTGATCCGGCTCACTCGCGAAGACGTACGTAAGGCACGGCTTCGGAATGACCACGCCCGGTTTGGGTTCGTTTGGAACGTACCACAGAGTCCATGTTGTCGGTTTCGATCCCACGCACGAGGCCAACGCGAGTGCCAGGGGCACTAGGAAGCACAATCGCCCAACAAGTCGCAGGGCCTTCATTCGCTATTCCTTTGTCGGTTGTCGCACATCGCAGGTGCTTTACGGCGCGTACAGTGACCGCTTCACGCGGGAAGCGGTACACCCCTTTTTAGTTTCTTCGCTTGCGCCGGTATCTAAAGATTGTCTTAAGGCCTTTGGTCATTTCCACGCTCACGCGATCAATGAAACGCTCGTGTGCATGCGTACCTAGCGAGCGGTCACGTATCTTGGTACGATAGAGGCATGGCCAAAGAACCGAGCGAGATTGCTTTCGAGAAGTGGTTCAAGACCCTCATTGTGCTGCCGGCTGGAGACAAACGAGCATTTCTAGCTGGTTGGGAAGCCTCAAGAGAGCACGGCCGCAGAGCCTACGGGCGCTAAGCGAAATCGGGAGCGGCGTAGTCGCCGAAGTCGGCGTGTTCCCGTTATTTTGCGAGAGCGGCCCAACCCTTGTAGGTCGCGATTTGCCAGCCTTGCGGATCGCCCTTGCGGCTGCGATAGGTTCCGCCGCCGCCCGCACAGCCGCCGCCGGCACCGAACGCTTGGGCACAAAAGCTTACGATGACGTACTTGCCGTCGTACTTGATGGTTTGCGACGTGCACGCCGTCGCCCATTTCGGATAACTCGACTGACCCCAGTCCGACGCGAGGACGACCGTCCAGCCGACGATGTCGTTGCGGGCGGTCTTGGCCTTGTACGCGATGCAGTCGTTTAGGCCGAAGATCATCGGATCGTGGCGGGGAACGTTGACGCGCAGGATGCTGCCATCGAAGCGCTCTTGGTCGTGCTTTGAGAGGGCGAATGGGACGTGCGGTGCACAGGCCGCAACGTTTGCGGCGACAACTGCGGTGACGACAATCCGAAAGAAGGCTCTGTGTGAACGCATCCCCGGCCACGTTAGCGGATTAGCCTGACGCCACCTATGCGTAGATTTGGCTCGGGGTACACGTCGTCGCTATTTAAATCAAGCCGTTCAACGAAACGCGACGACGCTCGTCCCTCGACTGCGCATCCCTGTGGGATGCTCCGCTCGGGATGACAACGCGGGGCGGTCTGCTCGGGATGACAACGCGGGCGGTCGGCTCGGGATGACAACGCGGGGCGGTCTGCTCGGGATGACAACGCGGGCGGTCGGCTCGGGATGACAACGCGGGGCGGTCGGCTCGGGATGACAACGCGGGCGGTCGGCTCGGGATGACAACGCGGGCGGTCGGCTCGGGATGACAACGCGGGCGGTCTGCTCGGGATGACAACGCGGGGCGGTCTGCTCGGGATGACAACGCGGGGCGGTCTGCTCGGGATGACAACGCGGGGCGGTCTGCTCGGGATGACAACGCGGGGCGGTCCGCTCGGGATGACAACGCGGCGCGGTCTGCTCGGGATGACAACGCGGGCGGTCTGCTCGGGATGACGAGGGGGAGCCGCGGTTAGTCGGCGTCGATCATGCGGAGCCAGCGGGAGTTGCGGGTGCGTTTGATCTGGCGTTCGACGCCTTCGTTGCAGAGGTAGTAGTTCGGGAGGCTGATCTTCGTAAACGGCTGCGGCTCCTTCTGGAAAAAGTCGGCGAGATCGTTCAGATACGGAGAAGTATCGGTAACGCCGAGCGACCGCAGCCCGAGGGTGCTTTCGGTAAATTTGATCAGCGTTGCGAACTCAACGTTCGTGTGTGCGACGTAGCCGCGTTTGGCATAGGGCGATACCACCAGGAGCGGGACGCGAAATCCGGGACCCGCCTGATCGCGGACGACATACGGGTTCACGTGATCGTAGAATCCGCCCCAATCGTCCCAAAAGACGAAGATGGCGGTCGAACTCCAGTACTTGCTCTTTCCGATCGCGTTGACGACGCTTGCCACCCACGTCGGTCCGCAATATCCGAACGGGACGCCGGGATGATCGGACGTGATCGGACCCGGTAAGATCCAGGTGACGTTTGCGAGCGTGCCGCGATTGCCCGCGACATCGGTGAGAAAGGTGTCTTGCGGGACGCGAAAGTTCGCCGTATCGACGGGCGTTGGGAAGAGCGCACCTTCGTGATCGTGGCAACCGGCCATATTCGGCTTGGCCGGCCAGAGCGAGCCGTAACGGATCGCGCCGTTGACGTCAAGCGCGTTGATACTCGAACACATCGAATGCGCGTACAATCGCCACGTGAGATTCTTTTCATCCACCCGCTGCGCGAGCGCGGGATAGCTCACCCCGGGCTTGGGGCTGCCTGGGCCGAAGCACGGGAACGGGCCCGTTGGGTCCGCGGATTCTTCACCGGTCTTCGGGTCGAGCTCATAGGTCGTCGTTTTGGCGGGCGAATCGCAACCCCACGGCGTGAAGGCGCAGTAGTCGTAATAGATTCCGCATTTGGTTCCGGGCGGATAAACCGGCGCATCGATCATGTTGTTCGACTGCGCCGAAAAGATGTACTGATGGGCCGTGAACGACTCGCTGTTGTGGCCCATGAAGAAATGGTCGCCGAGCGCGTAGGCCGTAGCGATGTCGTGATAGGGTTTGCTTTCTGCGTAGTCGACGTACGAGTAGATCGTGTTGACCTTTGCGGGCGGCGTGTAGCCGGGAGCGGGCGAGGCGGCGACGTTGAAGCCGTTCATCTGACACGGCGCCGGCGCGCCGACGGCAAACGGCGGCCCGGATCCGGGTCGTGGATTGCACGCGTCCAGCCACTGACGATGGTAGTTGTTTGGGTCTTCTCCGCCTTCGAGCGTGACGCGGCGGAGCGGAACGGTGTTGCCGTCGTTCGTCTGACCGCTCGAGGCTGCCTCGGCTCCCGGGAACGGCCGCGGACCGCCAAAGATGTTGTCAAACGTCCGGTTCTCTTGAACGATGAAGACGATATGCTTGATCTTACCGGCGGGAAGGTCTGCGCCGGTGACGCGCATGGCGCCGGAAGGGAGCACCGGAAGGCCCGGTGCCGTGGTAGGACCCTTCGAGCACGCGGCGAGTGTGGCTAAGGCGACAAACGCAATTGCAAATCTCCGCATGGCTAGAGCCCTCCGTTTAAGTTTGTGCAGTGAGATTCTGCGAAAGCCGGCTGGTCCCATGCTCGTCGCCCCGGCCTCCCTGCGCCATCGAACGATCCCTATCTGAAAATAGCTATTCCCATTGCATCGGTCTTTTCTGGGCCGTGATACGCAGGCGGCTCGTATTGACCTTCGATCTTAATTTAGTCTGCTTTAACTTTACCTATGAAAGTTACGCACTGCGCTCCGGCCGGGGGGCAAGTTGGCAACGCCCTAGTCGTCCCTGCGGTGCATGCCGCGCCCGACGGAACCGTGGACGGGCAATTGGGGGTCGGGTTAGCAAGGTAGTGCCATTCTACAGTCGTGCATGTCTTTAGGGTAAGGCATTGGCCATTGCCGGACACCGTAGGCGCCTGACTGGATGGGTTGGCGACCATGTCGAACCCGACAGGATTGCCATCCTTATTGATTTCTGGGGGAAAGAAATGCTGCCAACTGAGTAAGCCTAGGGCAACGACAAGAATTGCGATTATTCCTTTCAGAATACTGTCACTTTTCATCAGGCATCCTTTCAACAAATCCTTGATTCGAGCTACCGTTCAAGGTGCATGGGGCAAGCGATCCGTTTTTCGAGGTCCCTCGACTACGCGCCGTACGGCGCTCCGCTCGGGATGACAAGGGCATTGAGGACGTATGCGGACGAAAAGGGGAGGCATCGCTGGCGCGTGCCTCCCCTGGATGAACGTCGTTGGGCTAGAACTGGCCTAGGCCGTTGGGGGTTCCCCAGCCGGTGGGGCCGCCGTAGGATTTGTACTCGTGCGTTCCGTCGGTGCAGAAGTACGTTGGACTGCAACTGCCGTTGCTGCCGGATTTTACGACGTAGAGGTGTAGCTTCTTGCCGGTCTTCTGCCAGAACGTTTGGCCACCGCTTTGCTGGTCGGCGTCGCCCGCGAGTGCGAACACGCCCGCCAATAGCGGTCCTGCCAGGCTCGTGCCGCCTTCGACGAACCAGCCGTAGCCGCCATAGGTGTCGTACTCGGCCGCGCCCGAGCCGCCGCTCGGATCGGCGTCGGCCGCAACGTCGGCGGTCATCCGGCCGCTGCAACTGGGGTCGTGCTGCCACGACGGCTTGGTGATGCCGGTCACGCAGCCGCTGCCGCTTCCGCTCCATACGCTTTCAGTCCAGCCGCGCGCCTTACCGCCGCCCTTAAGCAGCGTCGTGCCGCCGACGGCGACCACGTTGGCCAACGCCATCGGCGAACCGGGTTCGCCGTAGCCGATGTCGCCGGATCCCGCCAAATACGTCACGCCCGGTGCAGCGAATGCCGACGGATCGTCGCAGCTCGGACAGCCGTAGTTGATCCAACTGTTGCTAATGATGTGCGCGCCGAGCGTTACCGCCTCTTTCTCGGCGGCATCGAGATCCGTGCTGGCCTCGATCAGGTAGATCGTGCAGTTGGGGCACGTTGCCGAAACTGCTTCGACGTCGAGATCGATCTCAACGCCCCAACCGATGTCGCCCGGCGGGTAATTTCCTTGCTCTCCGTACTGATTGAACTTCTTGAATTTGGCTTTGGGCAAGCCGAACTGCGCGCGATACGTCGCGAGATCGGATTCGACGTTGGGGTTGTCGTTGAGGTTGACGATCGCAACGATTTGCCCTTTCCCTTTCGTCTGTGACGGGAGCTTGTAGGCGGATTGAAAATCGGCCGGTCCGAGACCGGCGACCGCCCGCGGATGCATCTGCGGGCGAATGTCGGTACGCATGAGCGCCAGACACTGCGGCACGGCTAACCGCGGCGCGCCGCACGCCGGCACGATGTTGGGACCCCACAGCGCGCGCAATTGCGGGCTCACCCCCTGCGCTCCGGCCGCAGGCCGACCGGCGGGTTGAAGCGCTGCGCCTCCGGCGGGAATGTTGTTCGACGAGCCGCCCGCATTACACGAGGCGACGGCGAACGCGGTAGCCAGCACTACTGCCAGCTTATGGAAGGTCTTCATGAATGCTCCTTGATCTCCGGCGATAGCGACGTGACGTGGCTACATTGCGGCGTGTTTTATGGGAATGTTCGTCAGTGGGCCTTCGCCGCCAACTTGCTCGATGGTTTCACCCTTGGTGACGGACCAGTGATGGACGCCCGCGGGAACCATGATAAACGAACCCGCCGGCAGCACTTTGGCCTTCGCCTTGTCTACGGTGTCTCCGGTTCCGAACAACAACGTCCCCTGCACTACGGTAACGTATTCGGGATGCGCGTGATAGTGCGGCTGGTTGACGTAGCCGTCGGGCATTTTCACGCGGACGATGGCGTTCCCCGACTTGGTCGGGTCGCCGACCAACGTTGTGGCCCACGTGCCTTTACTGGGACCAACACCGGCAGTCCAATGCATGCTGTCCGGGGTGAATGTAACGGGAGCGGCCGTCGCAGCCGCCAGCGCGGCACCCATTCCTGCGGTTAAGAACAATCCAAACGCGATAGACACCGAGCGTTTCATTTGCCGAGTTCCCTTTCGTTTATTCGCTAGTATTCTGCAATTCGAGATTATCGGGGCTAGGTAGACCGGCTCCTGTTCGCTTGCGTCAAAGAACGTGTTTCAGCGCCTGTCCCTCGACTGCGCGTGCTTTGCACGCTCCGCTCGGGATGACAATGGCTGCTGCTCCGCTCGGGATGACAACGGCTGCTGCTCCGCTCGGGATGACAACGGCTGCTGCTCCGCTCGGGATGACAACGGCTGCGGCTCCGCTCGGGATGACAACGACTGCTGCTCCGCTCGGGATGACAACGGCTGCGGCTCCGCTCGGGATGACAACGGCTGCGGCTCCGCTCGGGATGACAACGACTGCTGCTCCGCTCGGGATGACAACGGCTACTGCTCCGCTCGGGATGACAACGGCTACTGCTCCGCTCGGGATGACAACGGCTGCGGCTCCGCTCGGGATGACCACGGCTACTGCTCCGCTCGGGATGACAACGGCTACTGCTCCGCTCGGGATGACCACGGCTGCTGCTCCGCTCGGGATGACAACGGCTGCGGCTTCGCTCGGGATGACAACGGCTGCGGCTCCGCTCGGGATGACAACGGCTGCGGCTCCGCTCGGGATGACAACGGCTGCGGCTCCGCTCGGGATGACAACGGCTGCGGCTCCGCTCGGGATGACAACGGCTGCGGCTCCGCTCGGGATGACAACGGCTGCGGCTCCGCTCGGGATGACAACGGCTGCGGCTCCGCTCGGGATGACAACGGCTGCGGCTCCGCTCGGGGTGACGGGGGTCTTACTGGAAGTAGCCGTAGGTTCGGGCTAGTTTGTCGACGGCGATGCCTTCGTCGGAGAAACGGTGTTTGATGCTTACGATCTCGTCGAAGGAGTGATGGAATGCGGCGATGACGTCGGGATCGAAATGCGAGCCGCTTCCGTCGTCGAGGACGTTGACGGCTTTTTCGACGCTCCAGGCGAGCTTGTACGGGCGAATTGAGGTGAGCGCGTCGAATACGTCAGCGACGCTGCAGAGCCGGCCGCTCAGCGGTATGTCCGTTCCGGTCAAGCCGCGTGGGTAGCCGGATCCGTCGAAGGCTTCGTGGTGCGTCAACGCGATTTCGGCGGCGCACTGCAGCATCGCGGATTCGCTGTCTTTGAGGATTTCGTAACCGGCAATCGTGTGATTCTTCATCGTAGCCAGCTCTTCGTGAGTTAATGGGCCCGGCTTGAACAAGACGCTGTCGGGTGTGGCGACCTTGCCGATGTCGTGCATCGGCGCCGCCAATAGGAGCATTTGGCACTGCTCTTCCGGCAATCCGATCGTCCGGGCCAAGGCGGCGCAGATGTGTCCGACCCGAATCACGTGCATGCCGGTGACGTCGTCGCGGGACTCCGCGGCACGGGTCAGCCGGACGATCGTTTCGATTTCGCGGGCGGCCAAGGTCGCCGTTGCGCGGCGAACCTCCTCGCGCAGCCACTCGGCGCGATCGGCCAACTGCCGCCGGCTCTTGGCAATCTCCAAAAGGTTGCGAATCCGGGCGGTGAATTCGATCCGGTCAATGGGCTTGGTAAGGAAATCGTTCGCCCCCATCTCGAGCGCGCGATGGCGAATGTCGATCTCTAGATCGCCGGTCACCATCACGACTAGAGCTTGCGCGCTCTCCGACAGACCCCGAAACCGCTCGACAAACGCCAAACCGTCGAGTTCGGGCATATGATAATCCACGACCACGACGTCGGGAGCGTTATTTTGGGCCCAATCGAGTGCGGCAAACGGTGAGGTTCGCGCAACGACCTCGACGTCGGGAATCCGGCCGAGCACCCCGCGGTAGACTGCGAGATTGACGTCCGAATCGTCGACTGTGAGAACGATCATCCAACGCTCACTTCGGGTTCGTCCATCGCGTCGCGAAAACGCACCCACGACTCTTCCACGACGGCGATCGAGGCCTGGATGGCTGCGGGGTTCCGCAATCCGTCGGTCAGGCCGCGCTCGAGATCGGCGGCCGCGACGGCGAGTTCTCGAGCGCCGATGTTGGAGGCAGCGCCCTTGAGTTCGTGCACCTGTTCGCGAAGCGCCGTTGCGTCCGTCGTCTGCACGATCTTCTCGCAGAGCGCTCCGATACTCGGAACGACGCTCGCAAAGAATTCCACGACCGCGTCGCGATCGCCGTTGAAGATGCCGTTGATGCGATCGCGGTCGATGATCTCGCTCTCCGCCGACCCGAGCCATCGCTTTAAGACCGCGCGCAGATCGTCGAGTCCGACGGGTTTGGTCAAATAGTCGTCCATCCCAGCCGTCAAGCATTCTTCGCGGTGGCTCGAGAGCGCGTTAGCGGTCATGGCCACGATCGGAACGCGTTTGCCGGTGCGGCTTTCGAGCTTGCGGATCGCGCGCGCCGCCTCGAAGCCGTCCATTACCGGCATCCGGCAGTCCATGAAGATCAGTCCGTACGCGCCGCTGGTCACTTTTTCGAGCGCTTCTTGCCCGTTGCCAACGACATCGACCGTATAGCCCAGTCTCGTCAACTGCTGGAGCGCTACCGCACTGTTGACGACGTTGTCTTCAGCCAAGAGAATCGCATCGCGGCGTTTGGCCGGAACCGGCCGAAGAGCCTGTTTGCTGACAACTTCTACTGCGCCGAGCAACGCTTCCGAGAGGGCGTCGTACAACTGCGATTGGCGAATGGGTTTGGTGAGATACGAAGAGAAGCCGGCCCGGATCGCCGCCGGCCCGACGCTGGGTTCGTCGAAGGCCGTTACCAGCAGCAGTTTGGTCTGCGCGATGGCGGGATTGCGCTGGATCGCGTAGGCCAAATGAATGCCGTCCAGCCCCGACAAGCGCAGGTCGACGATTGCGACCTCGAAACGATCGGGCCCTTTGGGGTTCGCCCCTAGCTTATCCATCGCTTCGCCCGAACTTTGGGCCGTTTTCGCAATCATTCCCCACGAGCTCACGTAGCGTGACAGGATGTCGCGCGACGTGGGATCGTCGTCGACGATCAGCACGCGCCGGCCGCGAAGGTCCGCCCGCGGCGGCAAGCGACGCACATCGGCACCGACGCGCATTGCTAAGCTAAACGAGAACGTTGACCCGACGCCGGGCTGGCTCTCGACGTCGATCGTTCCGCCCATGAGTTCGACCAGCTGCTTTGAGATCGTCAGGCCGAGGCCGGTGCCGCCGTAGCGGCGCGTCGTCGAGTCGTCGGCCTGCGTGAACGCTTCGAAGAGCGAAGGCAGGACATCGGGCTCGATGCCGACGCCGGTGTCGGTCACGGAAAACTTGAGCGCCACCCGCTGCGAGCCGGAGGAGATGAGATCGGCGCTCACCGCGACGCAACCTCGCGACGTAAACTTGATCGCATTATCGGCGAGATTTACCAGCACTTGCCGCAAGCGCACCGGATCGCCGAGCAGGCGCAGCGGGATCGCCGGATCCACGTAGGTCATGAGCCCGATCTGTTTGGCGTGCGCCTGCGGAACCAGCATCGCGCCGATCCCCTCGACCTGCGAAAGCAAATCGAACTCGACGACTTCGAGGTTGACCTTCCCGGCCTCGATCTTGGAAAAGTCGAGAATATTATTGATGATACCAAGCAAGGAGTGTGCCGAATCCCGGGCGGTCGTCGCGTATTCGCGCTGTTGCGGCGTCAACGACGTTTCCAGCAACAGTTCGCTCATGCCGACGACCCCGTTCATCGGCGTGCGAATCTCGTGGCTCATCGTCGCTACGAAATCGCTCTTGAGGCGGGACGCGTCCACCGCTTGATTGAGGGCCGTCCGAATGGCTTGCTCCGAGGCATGGCGCTCTGAGATGTCGCGGACAATGCAGACCACGACGTGTTCGCCGTCGATCCTAACGCTCTGGGCGGCGACCTCGACGGGGAACGACGTACCGTCCTTACGCCGGTGCACAGTCTCGACGAAGGCGTCCTGGACTTCCATGCGCCGCAGCAGCGCGGTCAAGCTTTCTTCGGCTTCCGGATCGTGCAGATCCGAGACCGACAGGTCGAGCAACTCGGCGCGCGTGTATCCGTGCGTCTCGGCCGCACTGGTGTTGGCATCGAGGATTTTTCCGTCGGCGTGCCGGGCAAAGAGGATGATGTCTCGCACGCTTTCGGCGAGCAGCTGATACCGAATCAGGGCGGCGTCGCGCTCTTTGATCTGGTTCGCCAGGTCGCGGATCGAGCGCGAGAGATCGCCCACCTCGTCGCGGCCCTTCAGTGAATCGACGACGGTTCCGTCGTTCGCAAATTCCGTCGCCTGATTCGTCACCTTGCGCAGCCGGTTGACGATCCGCCAGCCAAACGTGAAGTTGAGTAGAAGCGTCACGATGCCGCCGATGATGGTGCCCGCGATCAGCACCACACCGAGTTCCACCCACAAGCGGCGGCTGGTTGCCCTCCGGTTTTCCACGAGCTGATTTTCGGTCGATTCGAGGCGAGCCAACGTGGCACGAAGCGCGTCTTGGTTCGCTTCGCTTGCGATGATGCGCCGGTCGCCGTGACGCAGTTGATTCATAACGACCCGCAGATCGTGGATATCGGCTACCGCACCGGACGATAAGCGGAGTGCCAGCGCTGCTTGCGTGGGATTGTTGGCCGCAAGCCGCCGAATTCGGGCGGCAGCCGGCGGGACGGCCGCGGCGGCGGTCTCGAATGCGGCCGCGCTGCGCGGCGAGCCGGTGAGTTCGTATTGCTGGACGGCGCTCTGCGCGGAGCCGAGATCGGTCTGCAACGCGTTCGCGGATTCGAGAACGTCTTGGGCACGCTGCGTCCACGCGGCCGAGGTTTCCGTTTCAACCGCCAGCCACGCGACGACGGCGACCACTACCAACAGCAGGGCGAGCGGAACCAAGCTCAATCCCAAAACGGGGACGCGAATTGAGCGCAGCTGCTGAAAGCTCGCCACAGCACCTCCCTGCCCCGGCCAGAACGAGCGCCCATAAATAGCCGCTCCGTCGCAAACCGAGACGCACGGGTAACCGCCCGGTCCATAAGACCCGTGCCCTTGAATCGGCCCTTATTCTAGCAAAGAAGCGGCGAGAAGGGAAGCTATGGCTCGCTCGGTCTGCGCTGGGCCATCGGATAGCGCCAAAATAACACTTGCTTTTAGCAAGTCCAAGTGCTGTTCCCGATGGGGCGTTAGCAGGCCGTGGCGGATTGTTGCGTCGGGTAGACCTCGAGTAGAATTGTGTAGGACCCCGCAAAACTCTGTCCCTTGAGCACCGAGCCGAGCTTGCCGACGACGCCACCGAACTTTCCAGCCGTTGAAGTCGTATAGCACGACGGTCCGCCGTACCAGAATCCGTATTTTAGGTAAGACAAGAAAACGGTGTAATCGGTCTTTGCCTTGATCTTCTTCCCAGTCAGTCCCGTAGCCGCGCGCAGGGTATTCCCAAACGTCGTGGCGGCTGGGAGCGCAATTTCCAAATAAAATACCGGCGTACCAGAACCTGGGTAGGGGAAGTTGTTGTCGATCGTGGTCGACGTCACCGTCACTTTTCCCGAAGGTTTTGCGGCCGGGTACGCGAGCGCGCCCCCTAGTCCGGCGAACGTCGGAATGCAGAGAGATGCGTCTTTGCCCAAAAGCGTTTCAGCGACCGAGGAGTATTTCTTCGTCGTCTTCTGCCCTTTGCACGCCGCCGGTCCGGCCTGCGGCTGGACGTTTGCGCTCGGGGCGTTGACTGCGGGCATCGTCGCGGTGGGCTGCGATCCGCAGGCGGAAACAATGGTCGCGGCAATAACCGCGGCGACAATACGTGCGCGGGTGAAAGCGTTCATTCGAACCGTCCTTGCAGCTAGCGGTTTAGTAGTCGCGCCAGAGGATCGCCGAGATCGTGCCTTCGTCCTGAAAGACCGTGGTGATGTCGTCGATCGCCTTAATCGGAACGTTGTTCACCACGAGCTGATAGGTGAGGTGGCGGCCGCGTTTGGTCGTGATATAACCGCCGAAAGCCTGCCCCTTCAACGCCATCCCGCCCGACCCGGAGGCTCCGACGTAGGTTCCCGTCTTGGCGCGGACGTTTCCGGCGGCGCCCGCCAGCGTGGGATCGGACTGAAAACTCTTGACGAACGCAAGCGAGCCGTCGACGCCCAGAACCGGCAGCGCGGCGAGAAAGGCTTTCGACGCCGGGCTCTTGGCGAGTTCATCGAGCATGCGCGTAACCGCAACGTTGGTGGCGGTCGTGTCGCCTCCCCCGCTGCCGTCGATGAAGTGGTACTGACTGCTCGCGATACCGTATTTTGCGCTCAGGTCTTGCCGTTCGGCTCGCAAGGCAGCGTCCATCGAGTTCACGCCTTGCGTCAACCCGAAGAGCACTAGGCTCGTATCCGCGCCGATGTTGTAGCTGATTTTCAAGACGAACTTTGCGTCGTCAGCATACGGCATGCCGGTCAGTTGCGCGACTTTATTTGCCGCCTTATAGGAATTTTTCGCCGGCAACAGGCTTACCGGATTCGCTTGCACGGCGGGCGCGTCTACCTTTACGCCCGCGGCTGCCAGCAATTCGACCAACACCGTGCGAGCGTAGTTCGAAGGCTGCACGATGCGCACCGTCTGGACGAGCGTCGGCTTTCCCGTCAGCGGCGGAACGAAGTCGCTGGGCAGACTGCCCGCAATCGTGGACGTGCAGCCCGGCGAACCGATGCATGCCGGCAGCGCCGGCGTAATCTTCAACGTATCGGTCGATTTCGGCGCGCCGACGCTCAGCTCGTTGTCGATCTTCAGCGCCGCAGAAACCGGACGCGACGTCACGTTCGCGCGCGCTCCCGGCGCGCCGCCGGGGCGAATGGACAGATCCACGACGTCGTCGTTGACGAAGATCGGCCGCACGTTGAACTGGTCGCGGAAGAAAAACGGCTGGAAGAGCCGGTCGTCGATGACGACGTTGCCGGCGACGCGGGTGATCCTGGCCGCTCGGATAGCGCGCGCCAGCGTGCGGTACCCAGCCAGCGGATCGGGCGACGTCAAAATGGCGCTTCCCAAACTATCGGCTTCGTTGTGGTCCCAGTTACTCACCGCGATGCTGCCGTCGGGGTTGGTGCGGCCGCCCATCGTGAGATCGCCCGAGGCCACCACGATCAAGTTGCCGTGCAGGACGCCTTGGTCGACGCTGCCGGTGCGATAGACCGGCGTGTTGTAACGATGCGTGCCGCCGACGGCGTTGAGCAGCTGGCCAACGCTGAAGACCTTGCGAACCGATCCGATGAACAGCGGACGCGTGGAGTTCTGGTCGATCAGCACCTTGCTGCCGTCGAGCACGCGCAAGCCCCAGGTCGCGTGTTGGTAGATTGGCTTGTCGAAAACCGCGCGAATGTCGGACGGCACGGCGGTCGCTGCCGGCGGCGTTTCGGCGGCAACGACGGAACCCCGAATGCCGAACGACAGCGCAACGGCGGCAAAAACCAGCAAACAGCGAAAAACAGACAGCATTCGAAGCGCTTTCCCGGCTGAGCCCTCGCTTGCCTTTCGCGGTCGAATTAGCCTTTGAACGGTTTGGAAACCGAATCGCCGCTGAACTGCTCGACCGTCTTGCCGGTCTTTGGATCGACCGTGTAGAGCAGGTCCGCGATCTCGTCGGCGTGATCTTCCTCATCTTTCAAAATTTCCTCGAACATCCGTCGGCTCACCGGATCCTCTTTGCCGAAGAACTTGACGATGTCGCCGTAGATCTTGATGACGACGCGCTCGGCGAGCAGATCTTCGCGCAGCAGATCCGCCAACGTGTGACCGCTCTCGAAGGATGAAAACGCTCGCTTTTTGATGCCGTTTGGATTGAAGTCCGGGACGCCGCCAAGTTGCTTTATACGATCCGCGATGAGTTCCAGGTGCTTCTCTTCATCGAGCCAGTGCTCTTTGAAGAGCCCTTGCAACTGCTCCTGATGAATCGACGTGGTCATATAATAGTGCTGTTTGTAACGCAGCACGCAGATGATCTCCGAGGCCAGCGCCGCGTTGAGCACTTCGTAAACCTTATCGAGCGGCAAGGTGTAGTATGGCGTTACCGGACCGTTCTGCATAGCCTCGCGCACCTTGGCTTCGATTTCTTTGACGTCGGACAGAATCGACATGTGTCCCTCACTTGAGCGGTGATAGATTTTTCAGATATTCTAACCACTTGAGACTTCCAACTGCAAGTTGACGAAACAGCGGGGATTTGCCTTGAGACACTAGGGGCATGGCCAAACAACCAAGCAAAATTCATTTGCAGCGTCGTTCGCAGGCGACGCCGACCCAAACAGCGCCGAGTTCATGGCCAACTCGCAGGCTCCGTGGGGCCTTGACGCGCTCGTATGATTCCGATAACTGCGCAGCGTTTCATGTGCGAACGCGCCGGTGCGGAAACGACCCGAGTGCGGTAGCTCCCTCATCGAAATTGCCGTCAGCGCGGCCTCATAAACATTGGAGCGCCTCCGAACGCACGGTGGCTCGAGCCCGGCGCCCGAACGTGGGGGCTAGTGCAGCAGGCTCTCCCAGTTCGGGGGTACGCGGCCAGCCGGCCCCGGCACGGGCTGATCGGACGGATGCGCATGCGGCGCAGACAATCTCGGCCCGGCCAAGAACTCTCCGGATCGGTAGTCGTAGAACCACGTCTCCCCGGGCTCGAAGCTCGAAATTACCGGATGGTTGGTTTTCCCACTGTGTTTGGTCGCGTGCTGACTCGGCGAGTTGTCGCAGCACCCAATGTGTCCGCATTGGGCGCAGCGGCGCAAATGCAGCCACCAACCGCCTGACGCCAGGCATTCGACGCAGCCAATCCCGCTCGGTTTCGCCGCCGGGTCGATGCCGTCAACTCGGTTATCCACGCTTCTCGCCACTTCTTATTTCATCGGCGCTTGACCTATCGGGCAACCGTTACCAGTCCCGATGACTGCTCGGTTGATTCGCGGCTACTTTATAATCTCTCGGGCGCGTAAGCTACAAACCTCAAAAAGTGACGTCGAACTCAAATTAATTCGAAGCTTTTTGCGCGTGACTCGCGGTCGATACGGGGTTCGGCTGCAATCAACACGACCGTCTCACGGATTTTTGCCTGTTCCTTCGTAATGCTCGTTTATATCGCCATGCCGTTGGCGTTACGTCTTTGTGCACTACGTGAAGGCACGCGGCGACCGCCGGTGGTGACAATTGCGCGCGACGAATCGGACGCCGTACAAGGCTTCCTTCAGCTCACAACGTTGCCGGGAGGCATTTTCCGTTCTTCACGTGGCACGTGGCGATCACTGCCGGCCCGTTGCCGGCTGGAAACGGAGACCCCTTAAGCGGCTTCAGCGTGCCGCCGCTCTGGACCGCGTACGCCGAAATCGAGTTGGCGCCGTTATTGACCACGTAGAGATACTTTCCGGTTGAATCGAACGCCCCGTAACAGGCTCCCGAACCGGCACCAAATGGCGAGCCCTTCAGTTCGGTCAACGCACCGTTGCTCTTGATCTGATAGGCTGAGACGTTGCCAGAGCCGTTGTTTGGTACGTAGATAAACTTGCCCAGCGGATCGGCGACGATGCTGCACGGTCCCGTCGCGGCTCCGAACGGCGAGCCTTTGACGTTTTTCAACGTGCCGTTCGACGCATCGATCGTATAGGCAGAGACGTTATCGGACCCATAATTGGATACGTAGGCGAACTTACCCGTTGGGTCGATCCCCACACCGAAGGCTTGGCTCCCCGCACCAAACGGCGAGCCCGGTACCGGGGTCAGCGCGCCGTTGCTCATGATCTTATAGCCGGAGACGTTCGCGGAACTCGCGTTTGGCACGTACACGAACTTGCCCGTCGGATCTGTCGCGATGTATTGCGCGCCGCTGCCCGCCGGAAACGGCGAGCCCTTCACCGGCGCGAGCGCACCGGTACTCTTGATCGTAAACGCCGATACGCTGCTGTTGGCGCTGATGCCGTAGTTTGCCACGTAGACAAACTTACTGCTCGGATCGATCGCGACGCCCGCGGGCTGGGTGCCCGCGCCAAACGGAGATCCCTTCACCTGCTTCAGAGCGCCGCTGCTCGCGTCGATGGAATACGCGGAAACGTCGCCGGACGCAGCGTTGGATGCTTGAGCGAAGGAGCCCGTTGGATCGACGGCTATGCCCGACGGCCCGGTTCCCGCGTTAAACGGCGATCCCGCAATCTCTGTTAGAGCACCGTTGAGCGCGATTTTATAACCGGAGATATTCGTGGAACCCTCGTTGGCCACGTAGGCGAATTCGGCGGCCCCGGCGTCGGCCCGCACGCCGCCTCGAGCGGTCATCCGACTCACGCCGGCGCTCGGGAGCGTTGGACTCGAACCTTGCATGCTATTCGCGCACGCGGAGAGTAGAGGAACTGCGGTGAGGGCGGCAGCGGTAAGCAGCGCTACGGGGTGTCGCATCGATCGGCGGATCCTTTCAGTCGAGGTGGTCGGAGATAGCAAAGTCGAGCTGAAATTGACAGAAGGGAGACCCACCAATAGAAGCGGCTCCCTCCGCCACGATGCCTTTTCTCGTACGTCTTGTCAATATAGGACCCGCGTTAGTTTGACGGGCGTGGTATCCTGACGCCTTATGGACTTCAACCCGGACGACTTCGTGAGCGAAGCCGAGGGGCGACGCAGCTTCCCGGATGGCGCCGACCTCGTCTACTGCCGATTCTGCTCTCGGCCGCTGCTCGTGCGACCTGGCACGGAGCCCGACTGCGGCATGCACTTGAACTAGGTTCGCCGCAGCGCGCGTCCTTTTCGGTCTTAGACGTGTTGGGCCAGCTCATCGAGGAGAGCATCCATGGTGCGTGCCGCTAGCCTTCGCCCGACGACACGATCGAACAGGCGGCCGAGGACGCCCCCCGGCGGTTCGTACGAACCTTCGAGCACGAGATCCGTGTCGTTACCAGTTGGTCGAACCGTAAGGGTCGCGCCAAACGACGGAAAACCGCGCCAACCTGGCCTCCACGCAAACGCCATGCCGCCACGAGGCGGATAGATGCTGGTCCAATCGTAGAGCAGAGAATATCGAACGTCTACCTCGGCGCTTGAAGACCCCAAAGCCCTCACCTGGAGCTTAGGCCGTTGTGCAAAAAAGTCTTGGAGGCGAGCGATCACGTCGCCGTGAGGCTCGTGGACTCGTGCCGTTCGGGCTATTCGCGTCATAAGTGGATAATTTCCCGAGTCGCGCGAAGCCACCCCTATGTTCAACCATATTTTAGTCGCGCTGGACGGATCGGATTGCTCTCACAAAGCACTCGATATGGCGGTCAGGCTAGCGAAAGAGCAAAGCGCTCGTTGCACGGTGTGCACCGTCGTAGACGTCATACGCGCCGCGGCCTCGATGACCTTCGCCACTGGAGACATCGTTACTGAATGGATTGCAACGCTCAACGAAGACGCTCGACGAATCGAAAGCGATGCAATCTCGAAATATGCAGATTCCGGTATTACGATCGAGACGAAAGTTCTGGAAGGTTACCCTTCTACGGCCTTACTCGAAGTCGCCAAGAACGAGAAAACCGATCTTATCGTTATGGGAAGCCATGGACAGACCGGACTCAAGCGGCTATGGCTTGGGAGCATTGCGGACTCGGTCGTACAAGAAGCGACAATCCCGGTTCTAATCGTGCGATAAGGAACCGGCTCGGCGCAGACGGCCGAGAACCCGCGCTTGGATTGAAGACGCGTCGTGTCTGAGGCCTTGTCGCTCGGTCCGGTCCTCGATAACTATGGCTTCCTTGGACTTAACGTACGCGACAACTATCGCATCGTCATGGACTATCAGCACGGGCAAACGTACTTTCAAAAACACGCTGCGACACTGCGACCGTCTGCGATTCGCCGGAGGTGCGAGATGCACACCCGTCGTAAATTATGCACTTCTCCAGGCTGTCCATTGAAGGGTTAATACGTTGAATTTTTTACGACTAGCTTCAATCGCGGTGCTGTCCGCTGCTCTGTCAGCGTGTTCGAGTTCCACGCAATCGTTTCAACCGGCCGGAACCGCCGCGAACTCCGCCGGTAATACTGTCAGTTCTATGGATTCCTGGCATCACTCGCTGGCGCAAAATCGATTACCGGGCGCAGGATGCTTTAAAGCGGCGTATCCATCCACCGAATGGAATCGCCTTGCTTGCTCAACTCCGCCGCGTCTTTGGTACCCAGTTCCACCGTCGCGTCGCCCAAAGCTGGGGCAGAATGTCGGTGACGGCCGCGACTTTACGGCGGACACGGCCCCAAATCTCATCTCCTCAGCTATCGGCGCGTTTCCGAGAGTCAAAGGCGTAACGAGCGTGCAAAGTGTCGGCTGCTGTGGCGAACAGGGTGTAAACAGCTATACGCTGCAGTTGAACTCGTACTTCTTCCAGAGCTCCGCGTGCGGCAGTATTCCGAACTGTGCCGGCTGGGAACAGTTCGTCTTCGAAAACCCGCCGGGCTCAAGTCAAGCGTCGTTGTTCATCCAGGATTGGCTGGTTCCGACCGCGGGATCCGGCTTGAGCGGCTGCCCGCCGGGCAAAGGCTGGCAGTTCGTAGGGATTGGATGCGTGCAGAATAGCCCATTCGGAGTCAACCTTCCCAACGTTTCCATCACGGATCTGAACCAACTGATCGAAACCGGCACCGCGTCCGCAAGCGGGGATAGCATCTATCTTTCGGTCGGGAGCACGGAGTACGGAATGCAGAACGTTCAGAGCGACGGTATTACCGATCTTGCTGGGAACTGGAAAGGTGCAGAGTTCAACGTTATCGGTAACGCCGGCGGCGACGTCGCGGACTTCAATGCGGGGTCGAGGATCACCGTGAGCCTGCAGACGGACACCGGCCTGACGAAAAAGCCGACGTGCCCGGCCAACACCGGAACGACCGGCGAATCGAACAATCTGTTCTTCGTAAACGCGCCCAGAAGGCCGGCGAAGTTACAGTATCCCTCCATCGAGTTCACCATGAGCAGCACGAGCAACGGCAAATTGTCGTGCGATACCCTGAGGGGGACCTAGCGACAGGTCTTAGGGCTCGTCGGCTACGTTGTTGGGAGAAAGACGCGATGCGACTTCTCGATAGAGATGTCGCATCGCATCATTAAGCAACGCAGAGATCCGGAACAGGCCGTCGCCCGAGATGCGCAATGCCATCCATGGCGTTCCATGATGCCGTTGCACCAGCAGGTACGTTTGGTTGCCGACGGCATAGATCGCAAATTGGTCCGATTCCGCAATTTGCTCCAGCCCGTCGAAGGTCAACTGATCGATCTGTTCGCTGAAATACATCTTCGCGCTGCTTTCTACGGAATGCCGGTCAGGCGACGGCGGGGCATAGAAGTTTCAGTTTGGCTTCGGTCTCCGAACCCGGCGCCGCGGTGAGGACGATCACGTGCATGTCGATGTCGCTCGGTAACGCGAACGCCGTGTAGTCGAGGATCAGTTCGCCGAGTTCGGGATGGAGATACCGTTTGAGTCCGTCGACCGATCCCAACACGTCGTGCTGCGACCACAGCTCTTCGAACTCATCCGACGTCGCGCGCAGTTCGTCGATCAACCGGACGAAGGCAGGGTCGCCGGGGTACTTGGCGGCGACGGCCCGGAATTGCGCGACGACGCGGCGCTTCATGCAGCCGGGATCGCCCAGGCGGTGCGAAACGGCCGGATCGCGGAAGATTCGCCACACGAGGTTGCGCGAGTCTCCGTCCTTGCTTGAAAAGGCGGAGAGCGCGTCGGCACTGCGGTTCCACGCGAGCACGTCCCAGCGCCGTCCGCGCACGTAGGCGGGCGCCGGCTCGAGGGCGCTCAGCACGCGGTGCACGAGTTCGCCGACCCGTTCTTCTTCCTGCGGCGGCAAGTCGAGCGCGACGCCCGCAAGCAGATGCAGGTGACGGCGCTCTTCACTGGTGAGCCGCAACGCGCGCGCAATGCCGCCGAGTACGTCGGCCGAGACGTTGATCGGCTGACCTTGCTCGAGGCGCGTGTACCACGTCGCGCCGATGTTCGCGAGCAGCGCGACTTCCTCGCGCCGCAGTCCAGGCGTCCGGCGCCGCGCGCCGTCGGCCAGTCCGACGTCGGAGGGGACGATTTTCGCACGACGAGTGCGTAGGAAATGGGAGAGTTCGGCCCGGCGCGCCGGAGTGGAGTTCATCGCGTTGGCTCCCAAGGTAATCAGTTCAATACTAGGATAAGCTAGGGTCTAGTCACAGTATCTCATATCCGTTACCTTGAGAGCAACTCCTCTCCCCAAGGACACCCCCACGCCTGTGCCGGTTGCTGCTAAGCCCGCCGGAATTACCGGTCTTGTCCCCCTACGCCCGCATCCCGTCGCCCCGCCGGCGGTGTCTTCGGCGCCCGCTGCGCCCGCGGCGGCGTCGCTGGTCGAATACGGTACGCGCCGCTATCTCGTCGTCGCCGGCGTCATGCTCGCCGCGCTGTTGCAAACCGTCGATCTCACGATCGTCAACGTTGCGCTGCCGACGATTCAGGGCAATCTCGGCGCGACGGTCGACGAAGGAACGTGGGTGCTCACCGCCTACGTCATCGCCAACGTCGTCGTCATTCCGCTCGCACCGTGGCTCCAGCTGCGCTTCGGTCGCAAGAACTATTTTTTGGCGTCGATCGCGGGATTCACGCTCGCGTCGATGCTCTGCGGGATGGCCACCTCGCTCGACGCGCTGATTGCTTTTCGCGCGCTGCAAGGCGCGTTTGGCGGCGGACTGCTCGCGACGGCGCAGATCGTGCTGCGCGATACGTTTCCCGAATCGCAGTTAGGCATGAGTCAGTCGATTTTCGCGCTCGGCACGATTCTCGGGCCGTCGGTCGGCCCGACGTTGGGCGGCATTCTGGTCGACAACCTGTCGTGGCCGTGGGTCTTCGACGTGAACCTCGTCCCCGGTTTGCTCGCGTTCGCGCTATTGTGGCGCTACCTGCGCGACAACGCGCGACCGCAACGCGCCCCCGTTGACGTTGCCGGCATCGCGCTGCTCATCGTTGCGGTCAGCTGCATGCAGTACGTGCTCGATCAGGGCCAGCGCGACGACTGGTTCTCGGATGCGTCGATTCAGTTGTGTACGTTCCTGGCGTTAGCGGCCGGCGGTGCCTTCGTCTGGTGGGAGCTGCGCGTCGCGCAGCCGATCGTCGATCTGCGGGTTCTGCGCCAACCGGCGGTCGCGGCCGCGCTTTTGATCGCCGGCGCCTTCGCCGGCATCGTCTTCCCGGCACTGCTGTTGCTGCCGCAGTTCACCATCGAAACCCTCGGCTTTACCAGCACGCTGGCCGGCGTGCTGATCGGTATCCGCGCGCTGCCGGTGTTGCTCTTAACGATGCCGGTCGCACGGCTCATTGCCGTGCCCCGCTTCGACCTGCGCTGGGCAATCGGCGGCGGCCTGGCCGTCGCGGGGCTCGGGACACTGTGGCTATCCTCGAGCGTCACGACGCAAACCGAGGCGAGCACGCTCGCGTGGCCGTTGCTCGTCATCGGAACGGGGTCGGCCTGCGTCTACTCGCCGCTGCTGGTGGCCACGATGCGCGCGGTTCCGCGCGACGCGGGTGCTAAGGCGTCCTCGTTCATCGTCCTCTTTTTCCAGCTCGGTGGTTCGATTTCGTCGGCGTCGATCGTGGCATTTCTCGAACAGCGCCTGCAGTTTCACCAAACGATGCTCGCCGCGCAAGCGACGCTCGCACGGTTGCCCGTCACAGAATTTCTTCAGAAAGGCAGCCGCGTCGCCCTCGCGTCGGCGATCGCCGCCCAGAGCTCGGCGCTTGCGTACGCCGACGCATTCTTAATCGCCGGCGTCCTGGCCATCCTCGTCTCGCCGGCCGTCCTGCTGCTCGCACGCAAGCGAGTTTCCTGAACGCCAACAAAGGAGTCGATGTTGGAATACGAATCAGCCTGTAACCGCCTCCGCGACGACATCGCCACCGTCCTGTTCGAACTCGAACATCCGGCGATTGCCTTAACGTCGCTGGCCGCGACCGCAACGTACCATCTTGCCGACGCCCTGCATCACGCGGCTGGGCAGCCCGACGACACGCGTTGGGAAGCGGCACTCTCGAGCCTCGCGCGATTCGTCAACGTATGTTCGCATTCTCCGCGCGCCTCGCGCTGCGAAGCCTACCTCACTCTGCGCGGCTTCGTTGGGGAAAATGCGAACGTGACGGCGCAGCTACCGTGGAGCGATCGTGTCGAAGAGTTCGGAAACCGACGGGCACAAGCCGGGAAGCGCCGGATGAATCAGATCGTGCCCGCGGCGCACAACGTTTCGGCCGGCGCCGTCGTGTAGTTCGACGACCTGCCGTTGCGGATCGACGATGACGACCGGCTCCGAGCCTGCGGCTAAGCAGGTTGCGATCTTGCTCTCGACATCGATCCGTCGATCGTCCGGCGACAGCGCCTCCACCGCGACGTCAGGTGACAGGCGCGGAATCTACAAATCGTCGCCGCGGAGGCCCCGCAAGCGCAAGGCGTGCCGCGGACCCATTCCGTTTCCGGTTCCGTCGCGGGAACCACGATGTCGGAAATCGCCATAGCGTCACGTCCAGCCTATCACTCGACGCCGCCGTTTCGCAATAGAAATCAAATTCGCTCGAACTTCGTCCCGATCGCCTCGACTGACGATGCGCCGCCGTTCGCGCCACGCGAAAACATTAGCGAGCCGCCGCTCAGCGTGAAGAAACGCAGCGGCGCGTCCGCATACAGCCGGTTCGCGACGTTATCGAGCGACGTCCGTAAGAAGAGTGCCGGCGCGCCGGCGCTCTGCCCGGTCGTCACCTTCAGCGTCAAGTGTTCGCCGTCGAGCTTCGCCGCATATGTCCCCGCAACGTCGCGCATCATCGCCGTCGTCAGAGGAATCGTCTTTTTTGGCTCCGACTGCATCACGGGCCAGTGGTACGCCTTCGCAACCGAATGCACGACCTCGTCCGCCAGCAAGATCCCGTTTTCGGAGTTCGTCATCACGACGACGCCCCGCCCGCCCGAATCGAGGCCGATAAAAATTCCTTGAAACCCTTCGTTTGCACCGTTGTGCGCGAAGTAGCCCGCGGCGACTCCAAGACCGAGTCCGAACCCCTGTGAGGCCCGCGTCGCCATTTCGCGCGCGACGGTCGCGTCGATCGGCGGTTCACCTCGCCCGCGCAGCGCGTTCTGAACCGCGATAACGAACGTCGCGAGGTCTGCCGGCGTCGTCCACAACCCGGCGGCCGCCATCGTTGGATAGACGTGCCATCCGCGGTGCACGGGCTTGCCGTTGCCGTAGTATCCGTCCGCCGCCCGCGTCCAGAGCACTTCGGGCAACGGTTGATCGAACGTGCTGTTGCGCATGCCGAGCGGCCCTAGCAGCGTCTGCTGCGTGAACGGCGCGAACGGCTCGCCGCTGACGTCCACGGCAACCTGCTGGGCGATCGACGTCCCACCGCCGGAATATTCAGTCTTGCTGCCGGGCACCCCCGTCACCCGGATAACCGGACTGTTCGCCGGCGGCGCGCCGTTTAGTACTTGCAACAGCGACGGAAGCTGCGCGTCGCGATCGTATCCGGCGAAGCCGTGCACGTTAATGCCGGCGCTGTGGCTCAGCAGCCGGCGCATCGTGACGAGTTGTGTCGAGTTCGCGGGCATCGCAAGGTGCCACGACCTCAAAAGCGTGTTGACGTCGGCGTCGAGGCTCAGATGCCTCTGCTCGAACTGCCGCAGGATACCCGCCGCGGCGACTGGTTTACTCATCGAGGCGGCTTGAAACAGCGTCGCCGTTGTGACGGGCTCAGCCGCGGCTACGTCGCGCAGTCCGGCGGCATATTTCCAGACGACGCGATAGTCGTCGATCACGGCAATACTTGCGCCGGGAACATGATACGCGCGCATTCGCTCGGTCAAGGTGTGCGGTATTCGCGGCGCACCGGCGAGATAGTACTTGCCCTCGAGACCCGAAAGAATCTGGGCTGCCGGAACTCCACGTTGCGCGGCGGCGGCGCTCGAAAGCGCGAGTATCGACGCGACGACGGTCAGACTTGCGAACCAGCGCATGCTCTTTCCCTTCAACTTACACTGAATGCCCGCAGATCGGTAACGCCTCCGCTCGCGCGTTGAGCGCCAATAGTCTTTCACCGCTCCGCGCGATGAATGCGACGCCGTTCTCCTGTAAAATGGTCGCCACCCAGCTCGTCTCACGGTCGGGCGGCGCCCCAAAGGCGAGCACCGGTTCCGCGCCCGCAACCTCGGCGTGATAGCGCACGCGATAGTCGAACAGCTGACCCATTCCGTAACGCATTCGATCCACCGACTGTCGCACGTCGGTCAAGCTCTTCGCCTCGATCAGTAACTTGTGATCACCGTAACGAACGAACAAGTCGATATTGTTATTATACCAACACCGGCCACCCAGGCGTTCGGCGGTGCGCCGAATCTGCTCGAGCGTTGCGTTGTGATCTTTGCGCGCTCGTTCTTGCAAAGCGGCCGACTCGTACACGCTCGGCAACGCCCTTCCACTGGGAACGTAGCCAGTGCCCTCCGGAATGAACGCTGCCTCGCGAAACGCGTCCGTCGGCGGCAATCCGATCGGCGGTGCGTAACCGACGGACAGAACCGACGCCGTTGTCAGCGGCGCGAACTCGTGGGCGGCCGAAACGCCGCCGAGCATCAAGATGCGATAGTACGCTGTCTCGCGTATCGGTCGCGCCGCGCTCTGGAACTGCGGCGACGACGCACTCTCCGTTTCGACGAAGGCAGCGCCTTCGCGCAGATGAACCGGCCGCACGAACGGTTCGTACCACCCAACGTTCACGAACCAGTGCCGAGGCCGCGACCAATCCTCAAATGAATCGGCGAGTACGCCGTGTCCGATGTAGCACGAGGCTTCCTCGGCAGCGGCCCCCGCCGCCGGTCGGTAGTAGATGAAGCGCTCGTAATCGCCGATACGTCCGCGGTACTGTTGAGGGTAATGATAGATCACCCCCTCGCGATCGAGATATTTCGGATCGTCGCGCCACGTTCGCTGGCTGAGAACGACTGGCATTCCATCAGGGTTGCCGCTCAATGCGGCCGCATCCTATCGCGCTCGACCTGGAGCAGCACAGCATCGGCGGATCGAGGCGCCGGCGGACCAGCCGATAATTGACCGTTCGACTCGCGAATCAATCCTGCCAGGGATTCAAGACGATGGCGAGCAAGCGCGCCGCGCAGGTGAGTCGCTCATGCGTTCGATACGAGATCGCGCAAGAAAGGATCGGTTGTATGAAGTTTCTGTGTTTAGCGTACGGGGCTGAGAACGATTGAAACTCGTTGACGAGCGAGGAGCAAGCCGCCTGACTCGCTCAGGACGAGATCATACGCAAGCGTGGTGCGTTAATGGCCGCCCTCGGCAAGAATGTCGTTACGGCTTTTCCGTTATCGAGGCCGACAGCGTCAACGAGGTGATCGAACTCGTGGCGCAGACTCCGTGCCCGCGTACGAAAGGCGCCGTGGAGATTCGACCGATTAGTACGATCACTTGACGCGCTAGGGTTCTACAGCGATCCTGACGGCAACGCTCCCGAAAATGCCCCTTGTTTTCCTACGGCGGAGTGCGAACGGAGCGGCGCTTCGGTGAGCTCTGCGGGTGTCGATCGTGGTCGGATGCGCGTCCTTCGACTGCGTCCCCTTTGGGGACTCCGCTCAGGATGACAAATGGAGCGGCGCTTCGGCGGGCTCTGCGCGTGTCGATCGTGGTCGGGTGCGCGTCCTTCGACTGCGTCCCCTTTGGGGACTCCGCTCAGGATGACAAATGGAGCGGCGCTTCGGCGGGCTCTGCGCGTGTCGATCGTGGTCGGATGCGCGTCCTTCGACTGCGTCCCCTTTGGGGACTCCGCTCAGGATGACAAATGGATTACCTTCACTCGGCGCATTTTAGGGCGTCTTCGCGCATTTCTTCGGCTTCGTTGGCTTCGCGAATCGCGTTGATTTGTTCGGCGGCCTGCTCGGCGATTTCTTGGCCGCCCTCGCCGCCCCCACCAATCACGACGCCAAGGGCCATCAGCGCGCCGGCGGCCATACCTGCGCATCGGACGATGAACCCGTTGCGCCGGTACGTGATCGCTGCTTCGCTGTCTTCCTCCAGTATGATCGCTTCACCAGGCAGGTCGAAGTGCATCCCGTTCTGCATCTCGTCGCTCACCGAACCGTCGCTGCCAAGCGTCCACCATCCCGAGTCGTTCGAGCCGCCGTAACTTACCGGCTTCGACGGGACGACCGCGCTTCGGCCGCCCGCGATGCTCGCCGTCAATCGCGCCTTCGCGTCGTCGGACGCCGTCAGCGAAGCGACGTCCCCGCTCGAGTGCACGATCGCAAGCGGAACGTTGGTATTGCGGGCGATGTAAAACATCTCGAGAGCGTCGTCGAACGGCAGCTGATCGAGCGAGTCGCTTTTGCGCATCATCGCCGGCGTCGCCGACCGCCAGTCGCTCGGCGTACACCGACGCGGCGCCCCACGCCAAGCTGGCGGCGGCGTTGCCGCCATCGGGGGCGGCGCCTTCGTTCGCGCGGTCGATCGCGAGCCCATACGGGACCGGGCCGGCCGTAAACGGCGTGAGCCCGACGAACGTCACGCTGGGATGCGCGGAAATTACCGGCGGGGCCACCGCACCCAATGCGTCCGCGAAGACGGCGCGCCGGGTCGTGTAGTACGCGCGCTGCATGGCCCCGAGCGCGTGCCCGATCGACCGCGGATCGCCGGCGTTCGGATCGACCGGCTTGCGGTCGCCACCGCCGGAAACGCCGCTCCCGAGGTTCACCGCGACGCTCCAGACCGTGCCGAACGGATAGAGCGCGAACGGCGCAAGCGTCGCGGTCGCGGTCCGGCCGGCGGCGCGGTCGGCGGCCGAAATGCGGTCGAAGATCGGCCGCGACACGGTGACGTTCGGTTCGTTTGGAGTACTGACGGTGACGTTGAGAAGCAGCGCCACCGGAACCGGTCCGCTCGCCGCACTCGCCGCCGGCGCCGGGGTCGGCGTCGAACTCCCAAACGCAGCCGCGGCTTGCGCGGCGGCGCCGCCGACGGCTTTAAGGCCGGGTCCCCCCGCCGGCAGCGGCACGACGATCGGCGCGGCGCTCGCGGTTTGCGTGCCCGCCATGAGGATCGGCGTGTAGGCGCGCAGCCCGCTCGGCTGCGGGGCCGGTGACTGCAGCCCCAGCGGTTCGGCGAACGCAAAGACGAGCGACTGGTTCGCGAGATCCGCGGTCCGCCACGCGCCCGAAGAAATCGTCTTCGTGTTCTGCGTCGCACCGTCGCGGGTTTCGAGCTGCAGCGTCGTGGCGACGGTGTCGTAGGCCGCATCCGGCAGTGCGTCGCTGGTCTTCGCGGCCGAGCATACCGTCGCGCCCGGTTTCGCGTCAGCTACCGAAGGATCCAGATCGAGCCAACTGCCTTGATGCTGCACCTGCACCCACACGTGATCGGCCGCGATCGCACTCAGGTCGCTGGTGCGCTGCGCGCTCAGTGGCGCGCCTACTTTTTGGAAGTCACCCGCTAACTGCGATCCTTGCGACTGTTCCTGGAATGCGGCCGCCTTCCAGAAACTTGCGAGGTGCAGGAAGCCATCGTGAAGTTTTGGCGTCGGTGCCTTCTGCGCGAGCAGTTGGGCGTTGGCGGCGACTTTCGGCGCGACGTAGGCCGCGCGCGCGGCTGCCAGCGCGGCGTCGGCCTGCTGCGGCGAGAGCGGGCAGAACGCGTAGCGCACCGGCGTGGCGGGATTGGCGGTCGTCAGCAGATCGTGCAGCAGGACGGCGCGGTCGTAGTCGTTGCCGGCACCGTCGGCCAGCGTCGCCTCCGTGCCGCGAAAGACGCCGGGATAGATTTCGTAGCGCACGCCCCGGACGAACGTCAACGCCGTCGCGGGATCCTTGCCGGCCGCTTGTGCCGCCGCGGTTAACGCGGCCGGCGGCGACGACGCTGATGCCACCGCAACCGGCGCCGAGGACGGCTGCGAACTCTCGTCGCTCGCGCTCGTACCCTTCGACCCGCTGCACGCGGCCAGTTGAACGATTAGAATTGCTGCGAAGATACGCCGCATCGCCGTCCCTCCGTGAAGACGTTATCGCATGGAGCTCCCTTCGACGCGCCGGCGCGGCCGCCCGGCCGCGGGCCTCGCCGGCGAACCGCCTACCGTACGAGGCTGACTTCGACGCGGCGGTTCAGGGCGCGCCCGGCGGCGGTCGAGTTATCGCCGACCGGTCGCGTCAGGCCGTAGCCTTTGGCGATCAGCCGGTTCGCCGCGACGCCGTGCGTGGCGAGCCACGCCACGACCGACTGCGCCCGCGCCAGCGAGAGGTTCATGTTATAGGCCGCGCCGCCTTGGTTGTCGGTGTGGCCTGCGATGACCCAGCGCGCTTTGGGATAGTGGCGGATCAGCGCCAGCATCTGATCGAGCGCCGACGTGCTTTCCGGCCGGATCCGCGCCGACGCGGTATCGAAATAAATGCCGTAGATCGCGACGGTGCCGTACTTCGCAATCGAGTTCTGCAGCGAGTTTACGCTCTCGCGGTGGCGTTTGAGCGCGAAGTGCGCGCTCGCGTGCTGTCCGGCGGGCAGATCGAGCAGCTGCGTCTGGCTGTCGTAGCCGACGGCGGTCGCCGCAACCGAGGCGATCCCAGCCGGCACGCCCCGCAGCGTGCAGGTGCCGTCGCGCGCGGTAGTTGCGGTCACTTGCGCCGCCGAGACGCTCGCGGCCGCGATTGGCTTGTTCGTGGCGGCGTCGACGACCGAACACGCGATCGAGACGGCGTAGCGAAATCCGTGAGGATTGACGAGGATGCGCACGAAGTCGATGGCGTAGCCGTCGGGCCGGCCGGTGGCCGGATCGTCAAAGAGTAGCTGCACCGTACCCGAACGCAACAGCGGCCAGTACTCGGGCAGCAGCCGCAGCGTGACGAGCTTGCCGATCGGGCCGGTCTGATTCATCAGGTTGATCGTGTCTTCGAACGCCGGAATGCGCGTGCCGTTGAGCGAGACTTGGAAGTGCGATTTCCAGACCGGCGCTTGAAAATCGTCGATGAACATTTGGAAATATACACCGTGGATCGTGCGGGGCAGCGCGCCAATCTGCAGCGTAATCGCTTGCGGCAGATTACCGGGTCGCGAACTGCAGCCCGCATAGCCGTCGCCCGGATATTTCTTCTGCGTATCGGGCGTTACCGACGTACCGAGCATGATGCGATCGGTGCCGGGCGCCGCACCCGGCCGCGGCGCGCACGGCCACGCGTGCACCGGCGTCGAGGCGCCCGAAAACGGCGTGAAGTGCGCGGGCCAGCCGAAGCCGAGGTTGTTGATGTCGCCGGCACGCACCACCAGGTCGGCTTCGCGCGAGCCCGCGTTGCGCTCGTACTGCGACGCCCAGCCGGGCGCGAGCCCCTTTGGTTCCGGCGGAATCGTCGGGGTCGCGGTTGGCGCGGGGGTTGGCGATGGCGTTGGCGATTCTGTTGGGATCGACGATGCGGATCCTTCGGGCGATGGGAACTCGAGCGGCGGCATTGACGTCGAAGGCGATGCCGATTCCATGGGCGACGATACCACCATGGGCGACGCCGATTGCTCGGGCGCGTTTTGCGTGGTTTGCTGCGCTGACTGGCAGCCCACAAAAACCGCGATGAGTACTATTGCAAACGCCAAGCCCAGCAGGCGGCCACGCATCCCCGCATCTTACCACGCGCTCGCAGGCTCACCTTCGGCGGCGATGCGGTGCGAGCGCGTCCTTCGACTGCGTCCCCTGTGGGGACTCCGCTCAGGATGACAAGGGGTGGCGGGTCGGGGTTAGGATTTTTCGGGGAAGACGGATACGCCGTCTACTGAGGTTAGGCTGTTGGTGATGGTTTTTGTTAGGGCTCCGGTGGCATAGTTGTAGACGAAGACGGCGTTGGCTTCGGGGTCGGCGACGTACAAGTGCTTGAACGTTTTGTCGAACGCGAGGCGGAATGGGTCTTCCAATCCTGTGGTGATCACGCGGGTCGGTGAGGATGCGCCCGGTGCGAAGATCTCGACTTGCGCGGTGCTCTGGTCGGCCACAACGAGATTTCCGCTGCCGTCGATCGCGTCTCCGGCCGCCCAAGAAATCTGCGCGGCGAGCGTCGTTCCGCTCGTCGAATGCGGGGCATACTCGTTGACGGCGCCCGGACCGCCGCCATGCGCGCCGGTGTTGTACGAGACGTAGAGATTGTTTTGGGCGTCGAGTGCGACGCCCTGGGGCGTCGTCACACTAATGATGCGTTTTGGGCGCGTGCTTCCCTTCGCGTACTCGAACACCTTATTGCCGCTGATGTCGGCGATATACACTGTGCCGTCTAGGCCAACGGTGACGTTGGTGGGATACTGAAGGCCGGTGTAGCGGAGCGTCCAGTTCAGACTGCCTTTGGGGTACATCGTTACGGTGAAGTTGGTCGTGTTTGAGGTGAAGAGATCGCCATGTCCGTCGACGAAGCTTCCCATCGGCCCGCTGATGCCGTCGGTAATCTGCCCGATCGGCGCCGGATTCGAACCGGTCGTCGGGTAAATCTGGACGACGTTCGCTAAGAAATCCGAGACGTAAATGACATGCTGGCCGGACGTCACAGCGGACGACAACCATCCGCCGGCGCGGTGCTCGGGCTGGGCCTTCTGGGCGGGCTGGTGGGCTGCCATAACGCGCAGAGCACTCGATCCGGCCGGCGTTAAGGCAACACCCGGCGATGACTGACCGCTCGCGCAAGCGGCGAGTGCGGCCAACGCCACCAATGAGAGAACGCGGGAAAATCTTGTGCTTTCCATCGTGGGTGCTCCTTTGGCTCGCATCGCGCTACTGCGGCGCGGCCGGATCGAGTGCTAAACCGAACGGGCCGTCGATGCCGTCGTAGATCGTGTTCACCAGGTTACCGCCCGGATAGGCATACACGTTCACCGCGTTGCCGACGCCGTCACCAACGTACGCGCGCGTCTCCGCGGCGTTCATGCGCACCGGATCGGGATCGACCTCGTTGGTACCGAAGGTCAGCGACGGGGATGTCGCGCCCGGCGGGAACACGAGCACCCCCGGTAACCGCTGGTCGCCCGTCACGATGTTTCCGGCTAAGTCGACCACGATGCCGCCCGGACCGGCGGTGTCGATGCCAAGGTCCATCCCCTGCGTGCTCCCGGGCGGATACTTGATGATCACGCCGTTTCCGAAGCTGGCGGTATAGGTGGTGACGTACACGTTTCCAGCCTTATCGAGCGCGACGTCGATCGGGTAGGGAAGCTGCGTGCTGGGAATTGTTAGACTAGGTGAATTCGTGCGATGCGGAAAGACTTCTACCGAAGCGGGGCTCAGACTCGATACGTAAACGTTCAGCTTGCGGTCGACCGTAACGCCCGCTGGAAACGTGAGGCCGGAGGAATACGTAAACGCCGGCGTCGTGGTGTTGGGGGCGTATTCCGTTACGGTGTTGGCATTGGTATTGGTGACGTAGAAATTCCCAAGCTTGTCGGTAGCGGCACCCTCCGGCGTCTCGATGCCGGCGGTAATTTGCCCGACCGGCGCCTGATTGCGCCCGCTCGTGCAGTAGATGCTGACGTAGCCGAGCCGGTAGCTCGAAACGAACAACTTGCTCTTGCACGCTTTTCCCTGCGGCGAGAGCCAACCGGGGCCGCGTTTGAGCGGATGCATCGCCGGCCGCCGGTCGCGTTGAAACTCCGCTGGCTGGGTGGAGATCGCGACGTGCGCCGCCGCTGCCGCTTGACCGGTGGGCGTCAGTGCCGATCCTTGCGAGCCGGTTCCCGAACAGCCGGCGGCGAGCACGAGCGCGCCGATCGCGGCGGTCGAGACTGCGATGGTTGCGGCATGAAGACGATGCATGGCGTACTCCGAACGACGGCGAGTTGGCATAAGCAGTATGATTGCGCGTTCGCTCACGCGCAGCGGTGGGTCCTCACGTTGGCACTAATCACGGCACTCCCGCGGCGCGATCGGGTGGGTGCAGGGACTCGAGCAGCGCGCGTGCGCGTTGCGCATCGCGACGGTTGTGCGTCAACCGCGCCGAGCAAGCGTAAGCACGCGCAAGCGAGGTGGCGTGACCACGCTTCTCGAGGATTCGGACAGCTTCGCGAATCGTGCGGACGGCATCGTCATGCCGGTTGGCTCCTTCGGCCGCCTCGGCGGCGATACGCAGCGCTGCGCCCGCGTAACGCACCATGCCGAGGGCCGACATGAGTTCGGCGGCCTCGCTTGCTACGCGCCAAGCGCGCTGATACGCACGAGTAGACAGCAGCACTTGAGCCTCCGCCAGTTCAGTTAACACCCAGCTCGGACTGCCGACCACGGCGTCGGCGCGCGCCTGGGCGATCAACTCGAGTGAGGCCTTGGGGTCGCCGCCCTCCGCTTCAGCAAGTGCTGCAATCACCGAGACTTCGGCGAGTTGCTGCTTCGATGAAACCAAGCGTGCGAAATCCAGGCCGCTACGCGCGTACGCTCGCGCCCGAGCCACGTCACCGAATTGCAAGTGCAGCGTGGCGAGGCTCGAGAGCGCGTCGGCGGTGTCGCAGAGTAAGTTGTGCTCGCGTGAAAAGTCCAGGTACGCGTGCAACGCCTCAGCCGCCGCGCTCAGCCCGTTGGGCGCGACCATCAGCGTTAGGCCAAGATTTCCGAGCAGTTCCGCCTTCAGCGCCGGCGGCGGCTTGGGCAAGGAACGGAGCACGTCTTCGGCCCGCCGCAGAAAGGTGAGCGAAGCGGGCGCGTCGCCGATGTCGCGGCGCAGCATTCCCAGGCGCATGAGCGACAGGGCCTCGAGTTCGAAGGTGCGATCCGTCCGCACCAGCGCCGGGCTCCGCAGCTGTGCTAGAACCCAGCGGTTCTTCGACTCCACTTCTTCGGCCGGTTTGCCCGACATCCAGAGCGCGCGCGCCGAGACCACTTCGATTTCGAGCATCAGCATCGGTTCGGCGCGAGCTTGCGTGTCGTAGATCTCGCGGGCACGGCCGATGGCAGCGTGCGCGGCGTCGATTCGCCCAACGTCGCAGTGAGCCGCAGCGAGTGCGACGTTGACGCGGATTCTCTCGAAAGCGCCGCCGGCACGTCCACTCAACGCTTCCATCGAAGCGACGGCGGCATCGTGGCGCCCGAGACGGCGCAGGCTATCGGCGAACGCCAGGGCCAGTTCGAATTCGTTGGGCCGACCTTGCACCGAGCTATGCTGCTCGACTCGAGCGAAGTATTCGGCCAGGCGTTCGCGCGCACGCTTGCGTTCGCGGTAGAATTCCCGGCGCGAAAGACCTAAATCGGCGGCCACTTTGGCGTGCGTCTCGGCGAGCAGATCACAGCGTTCTACGATCGCCCGCTGGCGGCACGTGCGCGCAGCTGCCGGTTCGTCCCCACGGCGCACGAACACGAGTTCGACGGCAGCCGAGACGGCGGCGTGCACGCGGGTCAGCGCATCGGCCTCGAGGTCTTCGGAAACTACGCCACCCGAGGACGTTTGCGAAAAGTAGCGCGCCGCAATCGGATTTGCGCGCAGCGCCGCGGCATCGTGCAGATGCCGCAAGAGATGCCCTACCGCATCGAATCGTTCGCGCATTCTCGCCCCCCGTCAGCATCAGACCGCTGCGGCCGGAAGCGCCGTGGTTCCTGCTCTGGGCGGCGTAACGCAAGGCCCGGCCGGCCGCTTGGTCGAAGCGTTGAAGCTAGCTAGAAGGAGGCTCGATCGCCATGCGAACTTCGCTTCTGTCTTCGATCGCCGTCGTCGCTGTACTCACCGGCTGTTCGGCCGTATCACAAACCGCCGAGCCGTTCGCGCCAGGGGCGGCGAGCACGAGCATGTCGGGCCGAGCGCTCCCCAATGTTATGCGGCCCACGAAGTACGCCGGGCTGAAAGACTTGTACGTCGCCGACTACGGCCGCGGCTCTATCGTCCTGTTGAAGAACAGCACGTTCGAACCGGATGGATCGATTACCGCCGGCATAAACGGACCATACGACGTTACGCTAGATGCTGCCGGGAATCTCTACGTCGCCAATATCACTGGAGGCAATGTCGCCGAATACGCGCCCGGCGCTTCGCAGCCGTCGTTCGTCTACAGCGCCGGGATGTCCTCACCGGTGACAGCAACGGTCGACCGGCAAGGACATGTATTTGAGGCCGACTTCGGTCAGAATGGCGTCAGCACCGTTAACGAGTACGATCAGAACACCAATGACGTGCTGCACTCGTGTACGTTTTCCGGTGAGATCCAGGGCGTAGCGGTCCGCGAGACCGGGGACGTTTTCGTTTCATATAACCTGGATCATCAAGGAGGGCGCATCGCCCAGTACAAAGGTGGTCTAAGCGGCTGTCCGGCAACCGTGCTGCCGATTCGGACCGCTTATCCAGGCAACTTAGTGTTTGATAGCGCGCACAACATTATCATCCCCGATCAAATCGTGGGTCGGGTCAACATCATCGCGCCTCCCTACACGAGCGTGACGGGACACCTTGGCAGGACCCGTTTCTCGGATCCGTACCACGTCTCGATCAACAAAAGCAACACCATGGTATTTGTGACGAACTTTCAAAAGGGCGTCGTCTTTGCGGTCGATTACAAGACCGGGATCATCATCCAGAAGCTCGGCTACAAGCAGGGGCTGGGTGTTGCTTCGGGAGCCGTCGCCGGGCCAAACTCGGTTCACTGAGTCGTCGTCTAGTGCGGTGCGGGCGATCCGTCGGACCACGTGAGCACCGGTACCATCACCAGCGTCGATAGATATGGACCGCGATCAACGGACTGAGTCGGCGAATTGTCTACGTTGGAGCCCCAGAAAGCGACTTGATCTCGCGGAATGAAAAACATCATGTGGGGATACCATGGTCCGTGAGCATGGTTAAGATACCCCTCTTTCGAGAGCATCAAGCCAAACGCACCAGGCTCCGGTGACTTAAAGCTACGATCGGCGAAGGCAGCTTTCGTTTTTTCCGCCATTTGCTGCTTACTGAGGCCGGCAACGGCCCATTGCGCCTCCTGAAGTAGCTGCGGTATCTCGGTGCGCGACGCGGGAGGATTGTAACAATCGGGCCCGCGCTCTTTCGGATTCCAAAACTCGGTGTCGCTAAATGGCGCAGCCCAAGAACGTTCGACCAGGCACACGAAGCCGTTCGTGCCTTTCACCGCCGTCTCGAAGCCGTGGGGAGTAAGCACAAGCACCTCGGCGCTCGCGGCGATCGATGGCGGAGCTGCGCTTCGCGCCAAGGCGACTTCCGCTTGACGATCGGACATGAGGTATGGAGCGATTGGGCCCCTCGTTGGCAATCCTTCGCTGGTGGCGGCTCGCGCCACAAATGGCAGCGCCGCAGCGGCGAGGAGCAGCACGAACGCTCGACGCAATCGAAAAGGAGCCACAATCGGTACCTCCGGTTTCAGCGGCATACACGTTAAACACCCGGCTCCCTGGCATTGTGACGACAGAAGGATGCTTAGTTCTTAAGGTGATCGCGGGCCACTTCAACCTGCTTTATCGAAGCCGGCAAGCACAGACGGACTCAAGCCTTTGAACAAAAGCCAAACGCCCAATACTATTTCGAACAGCGTCATAGGAACGTCGAACCAGTACACGTTAACGATCTTGTCGAAGTGCGGGAAAATGATGAACAAGAGGGCACAGATCACACACCATGCAGATGAGATCACACCGAAAGCCGCCAGTGCTCTCGGGATGTACCTTGACTGGAACCAGAGGTAGCTACAAACTGCGCAGGCCAATCCCCAGAACGGCAGGCCAACATAGTACATATCGAAGCTCGCGGCGAGGTCCAGTCTCGCCAGGGCCTGCAATTGATCTGCGTGGAAGGTTGACAGGTAAGCAGCATCGCCCAAGAGCCGCAGAGCGGCGAGTGAGTTCAACGCGGTGATGCCCCACATCAAGGCAAATACCAGCCGGCAGAATGTCGCCACCAGGGCGAGGTTCCGATTCACCGGTTTAAGGATCACATAGAGCGCTGAGAGCAGCACTACGACATCCGCAACGTAGATCAGATTGCAGACGACGTTGATCCGAAACAAGGTCTCGTGCGTAATGATGTTCCGAGCAGTGTCGACGGCACTGCCCGGGACGATGAGCTTAAAGGCGATGCCATAGTTCGCAAGGATCACAATTACTATTCCGAATAGGAAAGCGACTCCCGCGATTCTAGCAGCTTTGCGTTGTGACTCGTCGATCGTGTTGATTGTAATTTCACTTCCTCCACGTGCCGGAGTTACGTCGGTCAGTTAAGGCCCTTGGGATCTCCATGTCCGGATCCGGAAGACCGTTAGAGTGCTGGCGTCGTTATGTGCTCGCGGCGGAACGGAAACCGGCGTAGATCAAGTATCCGCCAAGCACAAGTCCGAGGGCGAAATAGGCATAAAAGAAACGCGGAAATTGCAACACTTGGTAGAAGTCGAGCTGCACACGCATTGGGAGCCAGACGAACGTTAGCCCCTTAACGGTAGCGATCCACCCGTAGAGCGTGACGATGACGGTGGCCGCACTTCCCGACCAGCGGTTATGGGCAACGACGATCGTGAGCCCGACCAGCATCGTGAATACACCAGTGACCCACATCAGCGCGGGATCCGCAAAGATCGCGTTCAACGCGCCGATGGTCGTCTGGCGGTTAGCGACCATCCCGAGCTCCGTCAAAACGATCCAGAGTCCCAGGACCCTGGCAAGGAATTGTGTTGAACATGCTTATAGTGTACGCCGCGGTCTCGGGGTGAGGCAATTGGATCGGCCGGACAGGCGCCGCAAGCGAGTCATTGCCCTTGGCAAAGACGCAGAGGCTATGCTGACGCTCAATCCGGCGCGCGCGCCCGCTCGATCTCCTCATCTTGGACATGGTTGCGCCGAGCTCAATTGGACCGGCGAGCTTGTCCGTGCTACCGGTCGCCTCGCGAAGCACGGCGAGAGCTCTATTGTAGGGGGGCTTGAAACTGCGGAACTTCTCGATTCCCAACCCTGGGCGCGTGCTGATCCGCGATACCGTGTTTGAGGAAAGGCTTCGTTACAGAACGTATCGGGATGCGGTTGCGCGGGACCCCCAACGTTCGGCTGGACGTTTGGAGGACAATCTAGGCTTGGAACAGCCGATCGTGAGGTTTAGGAGACCCGTATCGGATTCTCGCCTAGTCCAAATCGTCGAATGCGCAAGGATATATCGCACGGCCCTTAACGCCCCGCAGCGCGTCTGGCACCAATTCTAATCCCATGAACGCGGGACCTGAATATTTGCTCGCGGTACCGGTCACCGTTCCCGGAGAAAAACCGAACCGAGCATAATAACGTGGATTGCCTACGACTATAACAGCTTCCTTACCAAACTTCTCGCAGATCCGAAGACCCTCGCTCACGAGCGCCGACCCAATGCCGCGGCGTTGGTATTCCGGATGTACGGCTAATGGAGCTAGCGCCGCGGCTTCGATTGATCGTCTTTCCGTCAGGATCAGCAGGCGACTGAATACCACGTTGCCGACGAGTCTATGGTCAGCAATCGCGACGAGGGATGCCAAGATTTGTTCCTCATCTCTCAGCCGTTCTATAAGTCGGGCCTCCAAGTCGCCCTGAAATACATTGGTAACCAGATCGCTGATCGCAGCCTTCTCGACGAGGGTCTCAGGTCGTACAATCACGGTTGGATGTATCTTAAACTTAAGGCGCGGGCGGGGCGCGGCCTACGTTGGACGCACGATCTTGAATCGCCGCATTTTGTCGGTGACTTCTTGCTCTTGCATTCCGCAACGTAACAATACTGCTGCAGATTTCGGGTTATCCTGTCTGCACTTCGCGCGAATGTACGGTATATCGAAAGCCATAAATGCTGCGGTCAACGCCGCCCGGGCAGCTTCGGTGACGTAACCCTTGCCTCGGGCCTTCGGGACCAGGGAATATCCGAGCTCGATCTCGTCATAACTGTCCGGCCAGTGATTGGGCCATGCGTCAACGTACTTGAATCCGGCATGTCCAATCGGGCTCGCAAGATCGCCGATCGTGGCGACGACTAGAAAGCCGAAGCCGTAACGCTCCCAGTGTCCGAGCATGAAGGCCGCGAATGCGCCCGCTTCGTCGTTCGACAGTGGGTCCAGCCGCGCGCACGACTCCTGCGCTTGTTGAGCATAAAGTTCCGCTTCACGTTCGTCGGGGCGACGCAGGAACAGGCGCTCCGTGTCGATCTGTCGCGGGAAGGTTTCCAGCGGCAACGTCAACTTCATGCAATATCCATAACACGCGGTCAGGCGTACTCCTGCCGAATAACGTCAGCCACCCATCCAGTATGGACGCACAGCGATAAATGGTCGCCAAAAGCCTCAGTGTGCCGAGCGCACCGCGGACCGGCCCAGCCACTCCGCCGGAACGTTGAGGGCCCGATCTATTATCGCCTAAGTTTTGCCGAGGACTCAATCATGCGCGTGTCAAGGCGCGCTTAGTCCTTTGCAGACTTTAGAGCTTCATGCGCCGCCAAGAACGCCTGGCGACCCGAGGGCGTCCCGCAGTAGACGGTGATCTGAACCAAGGCTTCTTTGATCTCGTCGACCGTTACGCCGCTGGCGATCGCGGCATTCGTGTAAATGCCCAGCTCTTGAAAGCGGCCTAGTCCTGCGAGGATTCCAAGCGTCAAGATACTTCGTGTCTTCTGGTCAAGTCCGGGACGACTCCATGCGTAGCCCCACGCCAATTCCGTAACGGCTTGTTGAAACGTCAACATGAAGTCATCAGAACCGGCAAGGCTCGCGTCCACATACTTAGCGCCCAGTACCTGCCGCCGCGTCTTGAGACCCTTCTCGAATAACTCGTTGTCCGCCATCGCCTGACCCTCCGTTGCCTCGGCTTGACCGCATTTGAGCCGAGTATAACTCAGTTTCGTGCACGAGAGATACAATGCCAAATGCTAGGCGCGATCAGACGTTATTGTGACCGCTTAGGGGCGCGGCGAAAGAATCGCGGTGTACCCCTGAAGGGCGATTTGCACGCCGATGCAGAGCAAGATGAACGCCGAAAGCCGCAGCAACACGTTGACGCCGGTTGGCCCTAGCTTTCGTAAGAGATGCTCCCCTTGGCTGTAGCAGAGATAGATCAAGGTGGAGATGCACGCCAGGCCCGCCAAGGCGCCGAGGCCATCGAGTAGGATCGAACTTCCTGGGGCGGCGAGCAGGCTACTGCCGACGGTTACCATGATCGCGAGAGATCCCGGGCCGATCGTCAGCGGCAGCGTCAGCGGGTAGAACGCGCCGCCAAGCACCTCATCCTCAGAAGCGGCCGGTGCGCGATGCTTCGAGTCTTCCTGTCCCTGGCTGAGCAGCCGCCAACCCGCAACGGCGAGCACCAGGCCTCCGGCAACCCGCACCGCTGAGAGGCTTAAACCAAAGAACTTCAGCACCAACGGACCGACGATCAAGGATGCCGCCGTCAGGATGAACGCGTTGATCGCGACGCGCCGGGCGAGTCGTCCGGCAACGGCATCGTCAAGGGACTCCGTATAGCTCAAGAAAATGGGTGCCATGCCCGGCGGGTCAACGATCGGGAACAGGGCGAGCGTCACGAAGAGAAAACCGTGGACGAACGGCCACATGGCTACGGTGCTAAGTGAGTCCACGTAACGTTATCTCACGCCGCGGGCTATTCTCCCTGTCGGCGACCGCTCGAACGCCGGATAATGCACCACTTCGGCGCGAAACCGGAAGTAATGCTTGGTCTCAGAATGCGTAATACATTCACGTCCTATTCTAGGGTAAAACTCATACTTTAAGCGAAATGTGAGTCCTAACGATCAAGAGAGACCTCAGCGGCGACCTGGGTTGCGGGGGTTCTTGAGTGATGGCAGTCCGCAGAACGGCCCGGCGCACCTATTCGGCCCGACTCCTCATCTATGCCCCGTAGCCGTAGTCGATAGCGATGAGCCGATCGCTCTCGAATCGAAAACTCAGCTCGTGCGCTATTTGATCGTTCCACCGATAGTGGACCGAAATCCCATTGTCAAGCTGCGTCACGAAACCTTTGCCTTCGATCGCTTCGACTTCAACCCTAGTCATACCGAGGCGAATCCCATTTTCAAGTGTGATGCGCGACAGATCGCGTACCCGAACACCTACGGGGACGGAAGTTGCGTAGAATATCAAAAGGTCTTGGTACGTATCGTACTGATCTCGTATAGCGGCGAGATGATGTACGGGATCGTACCAACCCGATAAACAGCCTCCACCGCCTACGTGACCCTTGTACCACGTCGCGCCTTCTACATCGATTACGAGCGACGTTTTGGACTCAGGCCTTGGGAATTTCATGTCTCCCGGGACCAACGTCAGCACCGAGGCTGGCTGCTTGCGAAACCACGCCTGAAATGAATCGCAGTCGTGGATCGATGCAGATGCAGAACAATAACTGCCGGCGAATAAACTAACGCCTATCATGGCGACAACGATAGCGTGTCTCACCGTAATCGAGTTTGTCACATGTAGGCGGTTCATCCTGTTACAGTCTCCGTAACGTTGGGAGCCACGGTCCCTCGACTGCGCGCCTGACGGCGCTCCGCTCGGGATGACAGTGCATACGCGGTGCAATTAACTGGAAACCTTCAGGTGAGCTGTCAGGCCTCGCCGAACGTGGGAATTACGTTGACCCTCGCAAGCCTCGCGCAGAGTTGCTTCGGCGGGCAGAACACGGCGTTTACCTACTATTGAAATCGCAGCGTATACTCGTACGGCAGGATAAACTCGAGCTTTCCTCCGATTGGGAACGCGCTATCCGTACGAACCGTTCTTCGGTTCGGTCGAGGCGCTCGGGCAGCCGTTCAATGCGTTTCTCTCACTGCACCTCAAACTTTGAGCTGACGGCGCGCAGCTTCTCCGGGTTGCGCATCACGTACATTGCAGCGATACGGCCTTGCGAGAACTGAAACGCCATAGCGTCTTGAACGCCGGCGGCGTTGAAGGTCACCAGTCCGGGCAGGCCGTTGAGGGTGACGGTCTCGATCCGCGTGATGCCGCGCCAGCCCTTCTCTTTCAGCCCAAAGAGCAGGCGCGAGACGCGCTCGCGGCCGATCACCGGCACGGTCATTGCCGGCACGTTGCCGCCGCCGTCGCTGGTGAAGGTGACGTCTTCGGTAAGCATTCGCTCGAGCGCCGCCGGGTCGTCGCCCTCAATCGCTTCGAGAAACTTGTCGCGCACGCGCAGCAGTTCACCTCGATCGGTGGGCGACTGGCGCCGCTCGTCGCGGACGTGTTCGCGCCCCCGAGAGGCCAGTTTGCGTACGGCGGGCTCGCTGCGGCCGAGCGTCTGCGCGACCTCGCCGAACGGTACGTCGAGCACGTCGTGCAGGAGGAAGGCCGCGCGTTCGAGCGGGGCCAGGCGTTCCAGCGCGACGAGCAGCGCGAACGAGACGTCGTCGGCCAACGCGGCGGCAGCTTGGGGATCGTTGTCGCTTTCGGAGACCACCGGTTCGGGCAGCCACGGACCGACGTAGACCTCGCGCTTGGCGCGCGCCGAACGCAGGCGGTCGAGACAGAGCCGCGTGACGATCGTGCGCAGCATCGCGCGGTCGTCGTCGATCTGCGCGGTGTCGAGGGCCCGCCAGCGGAGGTACGCATCTTGCACGGCATCTTCGGCGTCGCCGTATTGACCGAGCATGCGATAGGCGTGGCGCACCAGTTCGGGGCGGAGCTGCTCGAACCGGGTCGCAAGATCGGTTGTCGTCACGCGTACTCGGGGTGGCGGACGGCGACGCTCTCTTTTCCGACGCGGACGCGGACGCACGTGTGGCCGTGTCCGATGGCGTATTTGAACGTTGGATATGATTGCGCGGCGACCATGGCGTAGGCGAGCGAGACCAGTCCGGCGCGGCCCCAGCGGCGGAAGAATTTCGGCGCGTGCTTCGTCGCCCGACGTGTCGCGGGCGACTGTGGATGTGGCTAGCTCGACGCCCAGGAGTGCTTCTTTGGAAAGGTTGGCGTAGTCGCTTTCGAGGATCGCGCGGATGGTTTTCGGGTCGAGTCCTTCCGATTCGGCGATTGAGACGCCGAGTTGAATGCAGGGGCCGCAGTCGCCCGCCTTGGCGGCCGTGAGGCCTGCGCCGTAGTAGGTTTCCAACGGCACGTTCTTCCGGTAGCCGCCCAATTTTGCGAGTGCTTGCATGGGCATGACCGCGCTCACGCCGGCCTCGTCGACGATCTCCTGCATGTAGCTGGTGTCATAGCCCCACTTGCGGCCGAACGCCGCCAGTTGCCGTTTTACGAACCACTTGAACATTGTTGCTTCTTCCTCCACTGGTTAGACGGGATACGCGGGGGAAAGGTGACGCCTCGTCCCTCGACTGCGGCGCTATGCGCCTCCGCTCGGGATGACAAGAGCGGGGGCGCCTCCGCTCGGGATGACAAGAGCGGGGGCGCCTCCAATCGGGATGACAAGAGAGGGTGTGGCGCTTTGCTGGGATGACAATGGGGTTGCGAGATGGTACTGGGTGGGGCGATGCCTCGGTCGGACCCGACTCGGTCGGATTATTGCGCGACGCGCCACCTTTTGCGACAACTCCAGTGCCCGCGTCAGTTGCGGATCAATCCGTTGGCGCGCAATCTGTTTTTCGACCGCAGCGATGAGGCGGCGTTGGGCGCGGTGGCGGCGCGCGTCGAGCGCGCGCTTGGTGCGCTGCCGTGCGCGCGGTATGCGGCGATTCTTTTACGCGTCGATGTGAGGCGGCATCGCCCGGCGGAGGTGGCCGCCGATCTCGGGCTCTCTACGCGGCAGTTTCACCGCGAGCGACGGGTCGCGCACGACCGCTTTCTGGCGGCGTACCGCGCGCCGTGTGCGCCGAAGATCGAGAGCGTTTCGAACGAGGGTGAACTCGCGCAGCGATTGCTCGCGCGCGCCAAGAGCCTCGCCGACTCGGGTGAGCCGTCGTCGGCGGGGGCGATTTTACGCGACCTTGCCGGCAGCGGCGATCCCGCGACGCGCTGCGAAGCGCTGATTAAGGTTGCCGAGATAGAAACGTGGGCACATCGGTTCGAGACGGCACGCGCGCAGCTGCGTGCGGCGGACGCGTTTGCGTCCAATGCGGGGATTTCGCCTGAACGGCGGGCCGAATTGCGCGACGCCGGCGAAGCGGCGGCGCTCTCGCTGCGCTGGTTTGCCGACGGGCCGACCACGATTGCGCCGGACACCGGCGGCGAACGTGCCATGCTCGTCCGCGCGGCGGCGGCGCTGCGCAGCGGAGAACTGCTAACGGCGGCGCGGCTCCTGCCGCGCATCGAAGGCGTGGTCGCCGGGCGGTGCGCGGAGACTGCGGTCAACGCGCTCACGCTGCAGGGCGAGATGGCCGATTTTACTGCTGAGGATCCGCAGGCGAGCGAAGTGCTCTTCGAACGCGCCGCGGCGCTCGCGCGTGCGCACGGGTTGGGCGGACGAGAACTGTACGCCACCCATCAGCTCGCGCTAACGCGCTGGGCGCACTCGCGCAGCGCGCGCGACCGGCATGCGTATCGATCGCTGGTCGACAAGGTCGACCGTTCGCTCTCGCCACGGTTGCGGTCGTACCTCGTGTTCTCGGCCGCCGACATCGAACTGGCGATCGGGCATCCCGGGCGCGCGCTGCACCTTTCGGAATCGGCCGCCAGCGTGTTCGACCAATCCGTATGAATCGCTCTCGGCGCGCGGGTTCGGCGCCGGTGCGCTGCTGCGGCTGGGGCGCATCGACGAGGCGGCCGTGCAGGCCGGCACGACTTCGGAAGCGGCGCGTTCGAGCGGTCAGGCGCGCATCGTTTCGCTCGCGCAGCGCATCAACGCGCAAGCGCTGTTGGCGAAGGGCGATCGTCGCGCGGCCCGCGCGGCGATCGAAGAGTCGATCGACTGCGCCCGGCACTTTTCGAGCGCGCACGTGCTGGCGACGGCCCGCGCCGTGCTCGCGCGGATTCGCGCTTAGGGCGCAGCCGGGTTGATCGCGATTCCCTCCACGTCGCCGCTGGGCGTCAGCCCGTCACCGAAGCTGTAGAGATATTTAATGCCGTTCACGCCCGCGTAGCTATACACGTCGATCTGGCCGTACTCGAAGTCGGCGGCTTCGAAGATCGTGTCCCGCGCGTTGACTTTTCCGAAGACCGACTCGCCCATGAGCGCAAACGGGCCGTGCGCTTTGCAATGTGCCGGACAGCCCGCGTACACCCAGAGGGCGCCCGTGCCTCCGGCGAACGTGTCGAGCGCGAGCAGATGCCCGTGCTTGTCGACTTCGAGTCCGCCGGGCGACGAGTTGCGATACGTTCCGATCACGCCACCCTTGCCGGCGCCGTTCTTCCACCATACCAGCGACGCGCCACTGCCTGAGGCGTTGGCGTAGCCCGATGCATAGACGTTGCCGGCTGGATCTTCCGCCACCGCAAAGAGCTGTCCCGCGATCGCTTTGTTCGAGAGCACGCCGGTGCAGCCGCCCGCGAGCGTGCAGACCGAGACGTTGCCGTAAGCCTGCAGACTCGCTTGGAGGTTTGCAACGTAGATCGTGCCATTTGCGGCGTCGAGCGTTGCCGCATCTGACGGCTGGCCAGTGCTGTCGGCAAAGCTGCCTAACTCGGTGCCGCACATCTTCGGTCCACGAAAGACCGTCACGCTTCGCGATCCGCCGTCGGGATCGATGAGGTTTCCGGCCGTGTCGGTCGCGACGTTCACGACGAAGGCGGCGGGAATCGAACAGATGGGTGGACGGTTCTGCTGCATCGTCGCCCAGTCGAAGCCGAGGATCGTGTTGGTGTAATATTCGGCGACGTACACGCCTTTGCGCAGCGCGGCGGGCGCGGCGCGATACCACGCCGGCCGGGCGAGCGGGATGCGCGGCGGTCGTACGAGCGGAGCGCTTATCTGCCCGGCGGCCGAGGCGGCCGTTGCCGGCAGGGTCGTGTTGGGTGCACTTCCGGTGCATGCGGCGAGGGCGAGTGCAGCTACGGCAGCGAGTGGAATGACGCGAACTAGCATTGCATCCAGCTTTGCGGCACGGTACGCGCGTCCTGGCTCCGTTTCTGCCGTTTTCGACCGGGTGCGCTACGTGATAACAGGCGCGCGTGGGTACCGCGACGAGGAATTACGCGCATGACAACTTCTCGCAGTTCCTACGTTCCTATCGCCGCTGCCGTCGCGCTCGCGCTGGCCGGCTGCAGCGGCTCCGCGTCCTCGGGCGGCACGACGGTGCCGGTTTCGCCGGACGGCGGGGCAGCGGCTTTCGGCGCGCCGGCGTCGGTGCGCGTTCCGATTCAGCGGCGCGCGACACGTCGGCGCGGGTGGATATCGCCCGACGCCGTGCGCCAGCGCTTGATCTACGTGTCCGACAACGCGGCCAACGCGATCCTGATCTACCCGCAGGGCAAAACGAATCCGACGCCGATCGGTCAAATCACCGACGGCATCGACGGTCCACTCGGAACGTTCGTCAGCAAGAACGGCACGCTCTACGTCGCCAACTCGTTCGGAAACGATATTACCGAATATCCGCCAGGCGCCACTTCGCCGAGCGTGACGCTTTCAGACAGCATCAACTTTCCGATCACCGTGGCGGTCGACGATCGCGGCACGGTGGCGGTCGGCGAGTTCGGCGAAGGCGAAATTCTCGAGTTCGAAAAAGGCAGCACGTCCCCCAATGTCACCATTACCCTATTGACCGATCCGGAAGGCTTGACGTTCGACAAGGCGCGCCACCTGTACGCGGCGTGGAACGTGAACCTTGGCAGTCAGTTGCAGGGGCACGCGAGCATCTGCCGCCATCTGCGCGCGATTTGCAGCGATCAGGGGATCGAGATCGGCGAAAGCGGCGGGATGGCGCTCGACCTCAGCGGCAACATGATCCTCGGCGATCAGACCAATCAGGTCATCGGGATCTATCCGCCGGGGGCGACGACGCCGGCGCGCACGATTTCCACGACAGGACGCGATCCGTATAAGTTCGCTCTGAACAAGTCCGAGAAAACGCTCTATGTGGCCGACATCAACAGCGGCGTGGTGGCGACCTACGACTACGCGAGCGGGGCCGAGACCGGCACGATCACCAATGGATTGACGTCGGCATGGGGCGTGTCGCTCAGTCCGGCCGCGCCGTACGCTCCATAACGGTTACGGCTTCGGCGGTTTGCTCACCACGACGGCGACCGGATTGGTGAATCCGGGAATCGTCTTGGTGGGCGATCCGCCGGCCGGGTAGTTCCAGAATCCGACCGTACCGGCCGACGCGTTCGGCCCTACGACTTTGCGGCCTTGCTTCCAAAACTGCTCGACGTCGGCGCCGCCGGTTAGCGGCGTCGAGCCAACGACCGTGCCGGTCGCGCCGGCGACTTGGTAGATCGTGTTCGTATCCTGATCGCCGACGGCGACGTACTTGCCGTCCCACTGCACGCCGCCGGCGAATCCGATGCTTTGGTTGAGTGCGATGTCCTTGATCGCCGTGGCGTGAGCCGGAGTTCGGCGAACGCGAAGGCGAAGCTTGTATTGAAGCCGTCGATGAAGAGATTGCCGCGATCGTCGTAGCCGAGGTAGTTGGCCTCGTAGAGGTTTGGATCGCTGTAGGTTTTGGGCGTGCCTTTGGCGCGCGCGTAAATTGAGACGCTGCCTTGCGTGAAACTCGTCGTGAAGATGTTTGAGACGGCCAGTGCGCCGTTGCGCAGGTTTACGCTGCAGCTGCGTGGTTCCTGACCGGGGTCGCCGAGGGTGGCGATCGGCGAGGTGCCGCCGTGCGCGTATTCCACGAGGTTTGAGGCTCCCTCGTTGACGATCCAGACGTTGCCGGATTTGTCGGTGCAGAGTCCGGTGGGATCGTTCAATCCAGTCAGCGTGCCAACGAGCTTGCCCTTCGGGTACGAGTAGACGGAAACGTCGAACGTTTGCGCGTCGGCGACGTACAGCAAGTCGCCGGACATTGCGTCAGGCGCCATCCAGGAGTGGGCGCGATCGGGGTGGGTTTGCGCGGTTGCCAATTGCCGCGCTTGAGAGGACGGCGTCGTTTGCAGGGAGGCTGCATTGCAGCCGGCGAGCAATGCAGCGGCGGTGACGGCGGCGGCCATAGCTGTGGGGAGTCTCATGCATGGCGCTTTTGCATTGCGGCAGCGGTTCCCGTGGCGATTTTGGCGGGTGGGTGATTTTGGCAGAAAGGTTCGCGGCTCGTCCCTCGACTGCGCGCCCTTTGGGCGCTCCGCTCGGGATGACAAGATCGAGAGCGGTCCGCTCGGGGTGACAACGGCGGGGGAGTGACTTCCGATTTCTATAGCCGCTATAGCGGCATGTTGTCGATAACGAAGTCGGCGAGATCGTCGGCGGCGGGCGGATCGACGTTCGCTAACGCGACGAACGTATACCGCGGCCCCGGACAGATATCGAGTACGCCGTTCATTCCAGGCGCGCCGCCATCGTGGCCGAAGCAGCGAATGCCGTTTTGCAGCTGATCGCCGAACCCGAACGCATACTTGCGGTTCTCGTCGGGCATCGCCGGCATTCGCACCCTGCCAGTCGTCAGCATCGCCGTGTAGTCGGGGTTGAGTAAGACGTTCGCTTGTAGCACGTTCGCAAACCTGAGCAAGTCACCTACGGTCGAATAGCCGCCGCCAGCGGAGGTCCCGCGGTACGGGAGCGTATCGGTATTCGGAGTCGCTTTGCCCTTGTCGGTGGTATACCCGACGCTGCGATTCGCGACCGAAACGTCCTCCGGCTCCGAGCCCGTCGAGGCCATCCCGGCCGGTTTATAGACGTGCGTACGGACGTAATCGTAGTAGGTCTCCCCGCTCACCCGTTCGATCGCAACGCCTAGCAGGATGAAACCGTAATTGCTGTATTCGAATTTACTACCCGGAGTAAAAACCGGAGCGCGCGCTCCAAACAGTTTGACGTAAGCGTCCAGAGTGCGTAGCTGCAGCCGGTGCGCGTCGAACTGCGGTCCAAAGAAGTCGCCGGTTCCGCCGGTATGGGTCAGCAGCTCTTCGATCGTAACCTTCGTCGCGACGTCGTGGTTCGGATAATCGGGAATATATTTTCCAATCGGATCGCTCAGGACCATGCGCCCGGCTTGCACGAGCTGCAGAATCGCAACCGCGGTAAACATTTTGTTCATCGACCCGATGCGAAATTTTGTATCGAGCGTATTGGGAATGCGCCGGGCGCGGTTTGCCATACCGTACGCTTGCTCAAAGACCGGCGTCCCATTCTTGGCCAGCAGCACCGTCCCCGAAAAGCTTCCATTTTTCGCCGCGTGCTGCAGCTTCGCGCGCAAGGCGTCGATCAGTTGTGGTTGATTCAGGTGGGCGAGGGCCTGCACGGGGAAATAGATCATGCCCAGCACCTTGCCGGCGGAATCGGTTGCAACGTAAAAATTGAGCGGCGGTGCCTTCGCAAACGAGAAGCGGAATTCGTATCCCCTTCCGGAGGTCAACATCAGCGGTTGGGACGCGACGAACGCCATCGCCGTCGGCGCGCCAAGCCTACTCAGGTCCTTTCCAGCTTCCCTTTGAAGCGCCGGCGTGAGTGCAGCACGTGCGCTCGGGGCCAACAGCGAGGGATCGATCTTCCCGGCCTGCGATTGTTCGAACAACTTTCGCACCAGTGAGGCCGCCTGCGGATCGGTTGGTGACGGCGAAGGCGTTTGCGCGACCAGTGCGACGCAGGTCAATAACACGAGCATTCGGTTCCGCATACGGTGCACACTCCTTCAACGCGTTGCCGCCACCTGCGCTTGTGGCGCACTATGGCGCGGTTATTCGGAATCCTGAGAATTTATTCGTCGCTTTGTCGATCTCGACGATCAACCTGAAGTTTTGGGTCGGGTAGTGCAAGAGGTAGACGTAGACGGTTCCGTCGGGAAGCTTCGTGGTTCCCTTGTACACGAAGCTCGGATCGCCTAAAGGCGCGAGTAGCTGCACCACCGACGCGATCATCGCCGTGGTGACCGCTTTACTTGCGGCCGGCGTGATTTTCGAACGGTCTAGGTGACCCTTGAGCAGCGGACGGATGAAGGCCTCGATGCGCGTCGTGACGGCATTGTTTTCGCCGGCTGCAGGGATCAGCTCGCTCGCGGCGGCGCTGGGGTTGAGATCGTCGAAGATCTTCGAGGCGATTGCGTCGTCGGGACCGCGCTCATCGTTGGTGAGCACGATGATCCACAGCTTTTGTTCCGGGAAGTGCCAATCGATTGCCGCAAAGCCAAACGTCCCGCCGTTGTGCCAAATGCGCGGGCGACCGTCGAGCTTGTCGATTATCAGTGCGAAGCCGTAGCTGGTGGGGGCGCCCGAAGTGAGGCGGCCCGGCGTCGTCATCATGGTGTAGCCCTCCGGCGAGACGATTTTTCCCGACACGAGCGCCTCGTTCCAGCGCTGCAGGTCGTCGGCGGTGCTCACGATATTTCCAGCGGCTCCGGCGAACGAGTCGTCGAGGGGATAGGCGGCCAGCGTCTGGCCGTCGCTCTTTCGGTATCCCAGCGCCATGCCCGGCACCTTTACTTCGCCGGCCATCGTCGTGGTCTGCGTCATTTCCGCCGGCGCGAACAGGTGCTCGCGCACGTAAGCCTCGTACGGCTGCTTCGACACCGCCTCGATTACGCGCCCCAAAATAATGTAGTTCGTATTGGAATATGCCCACTGCGTGCCCGGCGTGAACTCGAGCGGTTTTCCAGCGACCAGGGCCATCAGCTGCTCGAACGTCGCCGGCTTCCCACCGCGCTCGACGATGCCTTCGCCGTTCAAGTACTCGGGAAGGCCGCTCGTTTGCACGACCAGCTGGCGGACCGTGATTTCGCTCGCGTGCGGTGCGTTGGGCACGTAGGTCGAAACCGGAGCATCGAGTTTGAGTTTTCCCGCCAGCACGAGTTGCGCGATCGCCGCGGCGGTGAACTGCTTGGTGATCGAACCGATCTCGTAGTGCGTGTTCGCCTCGGCGGGCAGATTGCGCGCGATGTCGCGCAACCCGTAGCCGTGCACGTAGCGGCTTCCGTCGCCCTCGACGATCGAGATCGTCGCACCGGTAGCATGCCGGGAGCGCAGAATCGCGTTGACGTCCCCATCGATCTGCGCGCGAACGGCCGGGTCGAGCGGCAGCGGGCTCGGAAACGCCGTCGGCGCCTGCGTTGGCGTCGGAGTGGAAGTTTGCGCGGCACCAACGGCCGCGGTTGCGCAAAACAGCGCGACCGTTAAGATCGAACGAAGCATTAGGCGCCCTCGCGCGCTTCGACGAGTTGGGCGTAACGTTCGCGCGTGCGGACCGCTTCGACGTGATCGTAGGCGCGCGAAGCTTCCCGGGCGAGTTCGTCGAGCAACACTACTTCCTCCGGATCGAACTGCGCGCCGTTGGAATGCGCGCCATACAATGTGAAGCAGACGAGTTCGTGGCGCACCGTTACCGGCACGGCCAGCGTGTAGATGGCCGCATTGTCAGTGTCGAGATGCGTGCGGAGCTCGTCGAGCCAGACGTTCTTCTCGCCCGCCATCAGCATCCGCACGAGCAGATTGTTGCTATCGAATCCCGCGGGAGCCATCGTCGTTTGATGCGCCGTTGCCATTCCCTCAAAGCGCGCTCCGCCGTCGGACCGGCGATACAGCGCGGCCGCCGCAAGGTCGAGGGCGTCAACCGGAACCTGCACCAGCCCGTCGGCGATGGCGCCTTCGTCGGTCGCATAGGGTAGGGCCGATGCCGCCCGGCGGAGGTAGCTTTCGGCCAATCGGCGGCGCCGAAAGAACACCGATTCGACCAGTCGTTCGACCACGCGGTTGATGCGGTCCAGCAGAAAGCCGACCGCGATCGTCGCGAGCAGTTCCAAGCCGAGCGCGAGGCGTTCCTCGGTGATCGCGCGCGACAGCAGCCAGTCGAGGACCGACACGAACGCTACCACGACGAGCGACAGGATGCCGTAGACGAGCGCGCGGTTGAGCACGAAGTTCACGTCGAGCACACGCAGGCGAAAGACGGCGTACGCGATGCAAATCGGCATCAGCACGACCGCGAATCCGGCCACTTGGCCGACGGCAAACGGCACGCCCGGTACGAAATAGATCGCGTACGCCAAAAACGACGCGATCGTTCCGATGGCAAGAAAGCCCCAGCGCTGGCGGTCGCGCGGGGTCGCCACCGCGACGTTCTTGGCGACGATTAGGGCGGCAAACAAGAACGTTGCTAGCGGCACGACCGTGCTCAACACGAAGTCCCAGGCCGGAAGCGTTTCGGCCGCGAGGTAGTATCGCCACTCAACGATGCAGCCCACGTAGGCGAGCGCTAGAAACAGCCACACGAACGGGTCGATCTTTCTGCGCCATCCCAGCACGTCGCCGTTGGGAAAGCGCAGCACGAACGGAAGCAACGGCAGAACGCTCCATGCGCCGAAGACCGTGCTCAAGACGAACGTCAGCGCGACGAACGCGTCCGGCGGCAGCACGTGAGACCAGTACATGAACACTGGGCTCGTACCGAAATAACCGACCGCAAAGACGTAGAACGACCACGACATGATCGACGGGCGCAAGAACACGAGCAGAAACGCAACAATGAGAAAGACCGTTGGCGGGATGTAGGCCAGGACTCCGCCCAGCCGTTGGATCAGGCCAAAGCCTGGATCCCGGACCGCAGTCAACACGACCGTATGCGGCGTTGCGCCGCGTTCGAACGTCAGCGTCTCGCGTTCGCCCGAATACGGCGCGCGCAGCCGCGAACCCAGACCGGGGTTCCCGTTTTCGAGAAGCCGGTCGCCGACGCGCACGCCCGCACGATCGGCCGGCGATCCGGGCGCGACGCTCTCGACGCCGCCGCTGCGCACCGGCAGGGTGACGCCGAACGTCCCTTCGCCCCAATTTTCGGCGAAGTCGACGTGCCCGATCGGTAGGTAGTAAATCGCCGCGACGAGCAGCGTTACGAGGATCAGCAGTCCCCGCGAGAGATTCCGGCGCATTCCGAGTACCCTGCGTCGCTTAGCGGGTGTGACCCTCTTGGGAGGGCGCCTTTATCCACTGCGGGCTTCAACTTCAGCGTTCGATGTAGTCAGTCCGTCCCTCGACTGCGCATCCCCGCGGGATGCTCCGCTCGGGATGACAGTTCCCTATTTGGAGTTAAGGCAGCGTACGAAAGCGCGCGACCATGCCTTTTTGCATGTGAATATCGAGATGACAATGATACAGCCAGACGCCCGGATTATCGGGGACCATATCGGCAACGATCATACCCATCGGGCCGAGCTGGACGGTGTCCGTGCGCATACCGTTGACGATTACCGTTTCGCCGTGCCAGTGCGGCGCGTGAAAATCGAAATCGCTCATCGTCGACATCACGTACCAGCGGGTCCGTTGACCGACGCGCACGTCGATCATCGGTAGGTTTCCAAAGGCGTAGCCGTTGATAGTGAAAATGCTGTTAGCGAAATCGAAGTCCGGCGCGTTGGGTTTGATCCGACGCGGGTTGACGGTTTTATCGGCGAGGTTCTGCGCCAGCAACCGGCTCGCATTTTCGTCCATTTGCGCGAACAAGGCGTAGACTTCGCGATCGACACCGACGGGCGAGCCGTCGGGCTTGGCGCCGCCGCGACGGGTTACGACGATCGGGCGACCAGTCCGGTGTTGACGTGTTGGCGCCGCCGCGACGTACGAGTCCGACCAGTCCGGTGTTGACGTCCCGCAATTCGTTCGTGTGGGAATGGTACATCCAGAGGATCGAGCTGCCGTCCATCGGGCCGGGCCCCGAACGTTCGGGCACTTCAAAGCGGTAGGTATAGGTCGCACCGGGCGCGACCGCGTCGCCGGGCTTGTTTTCGACAGGCGTGCCGTCGCGATATGGAGCGCCCTCGGAGGTTTTCAGATAGCGCAACCCGTGGACGTGAAAACTCAGCGGCAGCTCTGAGTTGTTCTTGAAGGTGACGATCACCGTATCGCCGACCTCGGCGTGAATCGGCGGTCCGAGCAGACCGAGATAGGCGTCTTCTTCGGCGCGGTGCTGCACGACGGCGAACGTCGCGTCGGTATAGCCGTGATAGACGATCTTGTGGAACAGAAATCCGAGCTGGCCGGCTTCCGGTTTGAGCGCGGCGCCAGTGAGCACATTGGTGCCGGTCGGCGCGTAATTCCAAAAAACGTCGTCGGCGGCGATGTAGTAGGTCCGCTCGGCCGCGACCGCCGGAAGCGCACAAGCGAGCGCGAGGGCGACGGTTCCTAACACGATTTTCATCATGAGCCCAGTGTAGGCCGCTGGGCGTGCCGCCTGCGTGCCGCCCCTCGACTGCGCGCCCCTGGCGCTCCGCTCGGGATGACAATGGGGGTGGGGTGGCGCTTGGGATGGCTTGGCGCTTGCTCGCGGAAACGCCGCATCGTTGAATCCACCGAATAACACGCGTTGAGGCCTGGTAGAACGCGTTGATAGCCGTTCCGGTATAGGGCGGCGCGAACTCGAGAATGCTGTTGGTGCGGGCGTTGTACACGTAGAGATTGCCGGTCTTGTCGACCGCAAGCTCTCGGGCAGGCTCAGCGAACCTTTGACCTGACCAACCATGCCTCCGCTTGGATTATCGGCCGAATAAATGTTGACGACGTTGTTGTTCGTGTCGGAGACGAAGACCAGCGCAGCTGCCTTTCCTCGGGCGGCCGCCGCAATCCAACTATGATTCCGGGTTCCCGGCGCGGGGCCGTGCGAGGCGGTTGCGCCGGCAGGGGCGGAAGCGGTCGCCGTCACGATCAGGGCGCCGGCGAGAAAGCAGAACCGAATTCGAGTCGCGCATGCACGCAATCATAGCGGAGACGGCCGTTAGCGGAACCGCTTTTGCGCGCGCAGGCATTGAGGCGGATATGGGCGCCGTAGGTTCTATTGGAGTGCGGTGTTTTTGGTTTCGGGGGCGTAGCGGAGCGCGAGGAGCCAGCCCGCGGCTGACAGGATTAGGGCGCCGATGACGACCCACTGGATGCCGTAGCGTGCGAGTAGGGCTGGGAGTGCAAACGTTCCGACGAAGGCGCCGATCCGGCTTACGGCGGCGGCGAATCCGGTGGCGCTGGCGCGGATTTGGGTGGGGAAGAGTTCGACGGGATAGGTCAGCTCGAGTCCGGCGGCCGCGCCGATGGCGAGCGCGTAGGCGACGAAACAGGCGACGACGATCTGCGGGTTGCGCAGAAGCAGGAGCGCGAAGGCAACGGTCGCGACGGCGAATCCGAGGATGCAGAGCGGTCTTCTTCCCCACCGTTCCACGAGCGGCAACGACGCCAGCGAACCGACGAGAAACGCCACCGTAATCGCCAGACTCCCGATCGGCGATCCCTGGTTGCCGATGCCTAGTGCGGACAAAACTGCCGGTGCGAACGCGTAGATCGCAAACAGTGGAACCACCTGCAGCAGCCACATCGCCGAGACAAACGCAAGCGCGCCGCGAAACGCGGGGGCGAACATCGCGGAGAATTGCAGGCGCGGACCACGCGCTTCTTGGGCCGCTTGCCACATTGGACTTTCCGGCGCGCTCGCACGCAGCAGCAGGCCGACGAGCGCAAACACTGCCGGGCTCGCCAAGATCCATCGCCAGGCATCGGGCCCGGCGTGCAGCAGGCCGTAGCCGGCGGCGTATGCTACGGCGGCGCCGAAAAACCAGGCGACCTGCATACCGTTGAGCGCGGCCCCTCGACCGCGCGCCGGTACCGACTCCCCGATGAGTGCCGCCGCGATCGGATAGTCCGCGCCGATCGCGACGCCGAGCACGAACCGCAGCGCGATCAGCTGCCAAACCTCGACGACGAACGCCTGCGCGACGCACGCGACGACGAACACGCCGAGATCGGCAATCATGAGAATGCGGCGGCCCAGCCGATCGGTGAGGTGTCCGAATACCGGCGCTCCGAACAGAATGCCGAGCAGCGTTGCCGCACCGATCAACCCCGTCGCGGTGGCGTCGAGGCGAAAGTGCGGCTGCAACGCCACCAGCGCTAAACCCACCGAACTGAGGATATAGCCGTCGCAAAACAGACCGACGTTGGCGTAGAGCAGCAGGCCGTGGCGGCCGTTCACGGGAGGTGTTTGGCTTGTTGCTCTTTTGCGATCTCGTAGTCGACCTGGGCTTGAAGCGTGTCGAGCGTCATCGACCCGCTATCTAATATCCACGAGTGAAACTTCCGGATGTCGAACGCGTCTCCGAGCTGCTTGCGCGCGCGTTCGCGAATCTGCAGCAACGTCAGTTCCCCGGTTTTATACGCGAGCGCTTGACCCGGAATGTCGGTAGAATAGCGCAGCGTTTCGGATGCGATTTGCGCATCGCTGAGCGTGAGGTTGGCGCGCATGTAGGCGATCGCGCGCTCCCGGCTCCAACCCTGCGCGTTCATTCCGGTGTCGACGACCAGTCGAGCGGAGACCATAAGATCCTGCATGAGGCGGCCGGCGCGATCGTACGGCGTCTGGTAGACGCCCATGTCCCAGCACAACTGCGATGCGTACTCGCCCCAACCTTCCACGAATCCGGTTTCCGTAAAATCGTAGCGGCGAACGTTGGGAAGGGCCGCATTCTCCTGCTGCAGCGCGATTTGGAAATGATGCCCGGGAATCAACTCGTGACAAATCAGCGCGCCCGCGCCAAGCGTCGAGGTACGCTCGGGATGCCAGGCGTTGTAGAGATACTCACCTTTGGGCTTGTCGGACGTCGGTTGGCTGTAGTAGCCAAAAGTTTGCGATCCGGCCAGCTCTTTGGGCAGCGGTGCGACGCCGTACGGGGCCGTAGGCATGTGCGCGAAATACTTGGGGGCCGCCTCAGCCGCTCGCTTGACGTATACTTCGAGACGTTCGCCGAACGCTTCGGGCGTGGCGACGTAGAACTGCTTATCGGCTGACAAGAACCGTTTGAAGGCGGCGAGGTCGCCGTGAAAGCCAACCGCGCTACGGATGCCGTCGAGCTTTTGGTTCGCTTGCGCGACCCCCTCCAGACCCATGGCGTGCAGCTTTTCGGGCGTGATGGTGAGCGTCGTGTTCGCGACGACGAGGTAGCGGTAGTACGCGGCGCCGCCCGGATATTGTGCGAGGCCGACGGCCGTCGGCGCGCCTTGGCGATAGGCGCCCTTGAGGTAGGCCGCGACGTCTTCAAAAGCGGGAACGACGCGATCCGTTACGATGATCGCGGCATCGTTGTGCAGTTTCGCGCGATCGTCCGGGGTGAGCGCCGAGAGGCGTGACTCTGCGGGCACGAGCGCGCCCGCCTGCGCCGGCTGGGCGTAGCCTTCGAATACGGCTTGAGCGGCGTCGATCTCCGCGACCGGCAGCACGATGTGACGCGCGTGCTGGTCGTGCAGCAGGTCGCCGAGCGAGCGCACGAAGACCGCGTACTGTTCGAGCAGCGAGACGTAGCGCTGCGCGTCGGCGGCGGAGCCGAACTTGAAGCCTTCGAACATCGTCGAAAACGTACCGAGTTGTAGGCCGCCGGCGTACGGCGTCGCTTGCTGCCGCAGCCAGAAATACGTTTCGTTGGCCACGTCGTTGGTGGCGAGATAGTGCAGCGTGCGGGACGTCAGCCAGCGATCGCGATCGAGTTTCTCGGCATCGATCCGGGCCAGTTCGGCGAGGACCTCGCGGGCGAACTGCGCGTCGGCTTGCGCGTTCGCGTAGGTGACCGGCCGCAGCGTTTCGACCGGCAGCCCGACTTGGGCGCGCAACAGCACGTCGGTTTGCAGCTCGTGCTGCCAATATCGTTCGGCCAGCGTGTCGAGCGCCGCCGACCCGCTATCCACGGGAACCGGTCCAGGCGTCGCCGCCAGCAGCACCACTATCAGGCCGAGAATCGTCCATCGCGCTTGACGTTTCATCACGTTCGCTTACACACCCTAGCTTACGTTTCCTTACGGAAGACGCTGGACCGCCCGACCGCACGACCCCAAGAAGGGAGCCTTCTTTTGGGCTGTCAAATGCAACGCCCTACGGGATCAGTCAGGACGTGTGGCGCGAGATGTCACCCGCGGGAGGTCAAGCCGACGTTCGAGATGGTACAATCGCGCTCGTAGCGAGGTGGAATTTTGAGGAAGATACTAGCTGTTCTGATTGTCGTAACGGCCGGCGCCTGCAGTTCCTCAGCTTTGCAGGGGGCAACTAATGCGGTAGTCCCGCATGCATTCGCGCGCGGCCACGCGAGCAGCCCAATCCAACACGTCGTCATCATCATGCAAGAGAACCGGAGCTTCGACAATTTCTTCTACGATTTTCCGGGCGCAAACGGCACGACCTACGGCTACGGTCACGGCGTTAAGTATCCGCTTCAGCCGCTCGATCTGGCGCACCCAGCGCAAGATCCGATTCACGCGCACTGGCAATTCCTCGAAGACCTCGACCGCGGTAAAAATGACGGGTTCGACCGACAGATCTTTCAGTTCGGCACGGGGAGCGCGTGCAAATCGGAGCCGGAGGACTTTCCGGAATGTTGGATCTATCACAAGCCGGAGGACTGGCGGACGCTGCCTTACACGTACGTTCCGAGGGCAGAGATTCAGCCGTATTGGGACATGGCCGAGCGCTACACACTCGGCGACAATACGTTTTCGTCGAACAACGGCGAGTCGTTTCCGTCGCACGAGTACATGATCGCCGGTCAGTCAGGGCACGCCACTGAAGCGCCGAGCACGACCGCCGCGTGGGGCTGCGACGCACCCGCGGAGACGGAATACTATCTCTATTTTGGCAGCACCCAGCCTCCGGTGTTCGGTGCCCACGTTGGCCACGAAATCGGCTATCCGTACGGACCAAATCCCGGACCGGACCCGTGCTTTCCCCTCGACGGCAATCCGTCGTCGGCCTATCCCACGATTGCCGATCTACTCGATACGGCCGGAGTTACCTGGCGCTACTACGTTCAGCCGAAGAGTCGAACTCGCTACGGCCTAGATTCCTGGTGGCTCAACGCCTTTGACGCCGTGCAGGCAATCCGTTATGGCCCCGACTGGCACACCGATATCTCCACGCCCGACACGAAGGTGTTGAAAGACATCGCAAACGGCGATCTGCAGCAGGTCTCGTGGGTGATGCCGCATGGCGGTGCGTCCGACCACGCCGGCGGCGGATCCGGCCCGTGTGGCCCCAACTGGGTGGCATCGATCGTCAATGCGATCGGGCAGAGTCCGTATTGGAATTCTACCGCGGTCATTATCATGTGGGATGAGTGGGGCGGCTGGTACGATCATGTGGTACCGCCGCAGTACAAAGATCCACGCACCGGCGCCTACGAGGGATTGGGTTATCGCGTACCGTTGATTGTCGTATCCCCGTACGCCAAACAGCACTATATTTCGCATAAACAGCATGAGGTTGCGAGCACGCTGCGCTACATCGAAGAGACGTTCAATTTGCCGTTCTTAGGGAAGGGCTCGGGCTACAAGTATGCCGATCGACGCGCCGATGGATTTGACGACGTGTTCGACTATACGCAGCAGCCCACTCCGTTTAAAACGATCAAGCTGGTGCCTAACTTACCGTTTCACTGTAACAGAACGCAAGATTTTCTGCGACGGCAATGGCAGCCGGAGATCGACGACTAGACTCTCATCGCCCGTACCGATCCCCTCCAAAGCAAGAGGGGTCCGAGCCCACATGGCGCAACGCCCGGGGAGTTTGCAGTTCTAGGCACGACGCCGTACGGCATCACATACAACGGTGGTACAAGCTATGTCGGCGTCGCGTATTCGTTGAAGCCCTAATTGCGTTCGGTTTTGCGGTGGCTAACCGTCCCTCGACTGCGCGCCTTTGGCGCTCCGCTCGGGATGACAGAGGGGTGGCGCTCCGCTCGGGATGGCAGAGGGTGGCGCTCCGCTCGGCATGACGGAGGGGTGGCGCTCCGCTCGGGATGACGGAGGGGTGGCTTCGGGTTAGGGCAGGCTCTTAAGCGCTTCGCCGAACGTGATCTGGATGAAGCGTTGTTGTGCGGGCGAACAAGGCGCTCGTTCCCACGTTCGAACGTCCCATTTGCCCGTGCTGAGTGGGTACACCCACGTACGATAGATAGCCTCAGGGTGGTGCCGAAACTCGATCGTGAGGAAATCGCCGCCGCCGAACGATGCGCGTTGGTCGAGCAGCAGGTAGAAGCGATCGCGCAGCAATGCAGGCGGGACGTTCGCCAGAACCTTCCGCGTGCTTTCCTTTGCCGTCCCGGCGACTGTCCCGCGAAACTGTGAGGAAAGGCCGCGCACTTCTGGGGCGGAGTAGCTTTGAATCGCCACCTCACGTTGGGCGGCGGTGAGGTGCAGCGGGACAGGGTCGGCCAAGTTCGCTCCCGACGGTGTACACGACAGCACGGAGCCGGTGTCCGCGTCGCTGCGCGAAACGGACGCGAGCGCGAGAACGCACGCGATCGCGGAGATGGTGAAGTGCCTCACGATGGAATGTTAGCATGCGGCGTCGCCACGCGTGTGGCGCAGGTCCCTCGACTGCGCGTGCTGCGCACGCTCCGCTCGGGATGACAAGGGGGTGGCGCGCCGTGCGGTCCCTCGACTGCGCGTGCTGTGCACGCTCCGCTCGGGATGACAAGGGGGTGGCGCGCCGCGTGCTCCCTCGACTGCGCGTGCTGCGCACGCTCCGCTCGGGATGACAAGGGGGTGGCGCGCCATGCGGTCCCTCGACTGCGCGTGCTGCGCACGCTCCGCTCGGGATGACAAGGGGGTGGCGTTGCGGTCGCGATGACGAGGGTTGGCGCGCCGCTTGGGGTGACAGGGGCGGGTTAGTGGCTGATGGCGGTGCCGAAGGGGTAGGTTAGGCCCGAGATTTTTGCGATCGGAGTGCCGCCGGCGGGGTAGTTGTAGATCAAGACGTTGCCGCGGCCGTTACAGACGTTGGGAGCGATGACTTGTCCGGCGTCGATGAAGAACTGTTGGACTAAACAGGTACCCTTTAGCGTGGTGGTGCCGACCACGGTTCCCCCGGAGGTTTGGTAAATGACGCCACGCTTCTCGTCACCGACGGCCAGGTTGGTGCCATCGTACTGCACGCCGCCGCTTGGAAACTGGTACTTGGGAATGCTTAGCGGAACGATCTTCAGCTTTTGGCCGCCTGCCGGCAATTCCGCAAGTCTGAACGGGCCAAATCCCGTACCGTCGACGAACGCGTTTGAGTCGTTATCGTAGCCAACGAAGCCGTAGTAGAAGATCTTGCGCTTCTGGTAGAAGGCCGGCTGCCCGCGGCCGCTCTTAAACACTGTGAGGCCGCCTGGGTCGTCGCCGGCGAGCTGACTCGCTACGGCGATATCGCCAGTTTTCGAATCGACCGCGCACGCCTGTGGGAAAAGCGCGCTGTCGATCTTGAGCCTGCGGATCGGGGTCGTTCCCCCGTGGGTAAACTCGACGACCTTGTTCGCGAAGGCACCCTCGACGACCCAGACATTCTGCGTCCGCTGGTCAACGCAAAGCCCCTGGGGCCGGTAGATCTTCGCGAGCGTGCCCTTCAGTTGCAGGTCCGGATAGGAGTACACGAGGACGCGATTCTTGGGCGTTTCCGAAACGTACAGCAACGCGCCTTGCTTCGCTTTGGAGTCCATCCAGGTTCGCTGGTTCGTGCTTCCCGGTTCGACTGACGAAGATTGTCTCAAAACCGATGGAGCGATCTGCGACGATCCGCCGCCGCATCCCGACAGCACTTGGCCCGCGGCTAGTGCGAGACCAGTAAGGGAAAGAAATCGTCTTGCGCGCATTTCACGGATCCTCGCTGGCGCGTGGGCGTGTGGGCCCTAAAATGATGACCTGGGTCAATCGTACTGCGGTGCCGGCGCGGATGCAAGACGCCGGCGAATTCCTCGGTTTTACGCTGGATGCCAGCGCAGTTGGAGATCGCCGGCCGCAGTCGCGAGCAAGTGGTCGCGGGTCATTAAGGGAGCCTTTAGACGAACCGCAAGGTCGAGATAGGCTGCATCGTAGAGGCTCAAACCGTGCGTGCGCGCCAACGTTAGCTCCGCCTCGTCGCCGGCCGGCGCCGAATTTGCTGCGATCTCGATCGGCATGTCTCGCAGGTCGTTCAGGAGGTCGGCGATTTCAGGCTGCGTGAGACGGCCGCGACGCTCTGCGGTCAACAACGCATTGCGCAGCTCGAGCCGCCAGAGGCTGGGCACGATCGCGCCCTCCGTAACCACGGCGTTCGCCATAGCGATCGCGAGGGTATCACGTTCGTCATCGATGAGCCATGACAGGGTCGCCGAAACGTCGAGTACGACGGGCATTTACCGGCGCCGGCCTTCCTCGACCAGTTCCCGAACGGGAATGCCGATCCGGATCCGTCGCGCGAGAATCCGATCGAGTGCGGCGCGGGCGTTAGCGTCTACCCGAGCGGTCAAGGGGCCTAGCTGAGCAACAGGCTTTCCGTTTCGCGTGATGACGATCGTTTCGCCATGCTCGGCCGCGTCAATCAAGGCAGAAAAATGGGTCTTCCCCTCGAACGTTCCGACCTCTCGCATTTAGCTAGTCTATCAGACTAGTTTTATTTGGGCAAGCTTTCTCGTCCCTCGACTGCGCGCCTGGCGGCGCTCCGCTCGGGATGACAAGGGCGGCGGCGGTGGCGCTCTGCTGGGGATGGCAAGGGCGGGGGCGGTGGCGCTCTGCTGGGGATGGCAAGGGCGGCGGCGGTGGCGCTCTGCTGGGGATGGCAAGGGCGGGGGCGGTGGCGCTCTGCTGGGGATGGCAAGGGCGGGGGCGGCGGCGCTCTGCTGGGGATGGCACGGGGTGGGGCTCCGCTCCGGATGACGCGGCGCGCGACTAGTGGGTGGTTGTGGCGGGGATGCTGTTTGGGGCGATGGCGGTGGCGAGGGAGCGGTAGACGTTGACGGCGCCGAGGCCGGCGCCGCCAGTGGCGTCGTAGGCGCCGGGAGCGTTGGTCGCCTCGACTGCGATCGTCAGTTTCTGCTGCGGCAGATAGGCGACTACTCCGGAAGCGCCGGCGAAACCCAGCGTCTGCGTGACCCATGCTCCCGACAGGATCACGCCAAGCCCGTAGTTGAGGGCGGCGGTACCTTGCATGCAGGCGTTGCAGTTGGGTTGCTTGTGGCCGAATCCGACGAGACTCGGGGCGATCTGCGCGGCCGACGACGCCGGTGAGAGGAGCTTTCCAGCCGCGACCGCTTCAATCGAAGCGCTTAAATCATTGATGTCGGTCGTTTCCACCGATCCCTCGCCGGTGGTCCACGAGGGATTCCAAAAGGTCGCTTCTTCAGTGAACGGCACGCCGGGTTTGATGCCGAGCACTTCGCGGCGTTCCGACGTGAATGCGTGCAGGACCGGCTGCGGAATCATGGGCGTGGTCAACTCCGTCGTCTGCTTAAGGCCCATCGGCTCCAACACGTCTTGGCGAAGCGCATCGGCGAGCGGCATGCCCGCGATCTTCTGCAGCACCTGGCCCAGGATGACGTAGTTCGTGTGCGAGTAGCCCCAGTTCGTACCGGGAGCGAACTCCATGGGTTTTGACACGCCGATGTGGATCAGTTCTTGCGGAGTAAACTGACGAAACGGGTCGAGGTATAGACCTTGCAACAACTCTTGCTGGTAGACGTAGTCGGCGTAACCCGACGTCATTTGCGCGAGGTTCCGCATCGTGATGAGATCCGCGTTGGGGAGCTCCGGGAAATACGTCGAGAGCTTGGTGTCGAGCGTCACCTTCTTCTGATCGACGAACTCGAGCAGGAGCGTCGCCATGTACGTGAAGGCGAGTGCGCCGTTGCGAAAATGCATGTCCGGCGTGGCCGGGACGCCGGCCATTGAGTCGCCGATCGCTCCGGTGTACACGTTGGTTCCGTTCGAGCGCACTTGCACGATCGCGGCCCTGAGATGATTCTTCGCCATCGCGGTGCGCACGATACCTTCAATCGCCGCGGGCGAAAGCATCTGTGCCGAGGCGGGCGCGCGCAGTGCGAAAATTGAGACGAGGGCCGTTGTGAGCGCGATAGTGCGAATCAAATGACGCGAAGCGTGCATGCGGGAACCTCCAGCGCCGCCCATTCGTAAGCCGCACGGCGGCTGCCTGCAGCTTGCGCCATCACAACCGCGTGCAGCGATTTTGAACAGGTTGACGAGCTGTTAGACAGGCTGACGCCGTTGACGAACTGATCGAGGGCTTTTAGCCCAAGCGCGGCATGCTCGGTGGCGCCGGAGGGCTGCTCATCGGACTCGGAGCGTTCGATGGAGCGCCACTTAATATTGCCTCAACGCGATTCGCCTGTTCGGTCATTCCGTGAGCACGGTAGCGCTTAAGCGCTTCTTGCAAATCGGCGGTCCCCGCGGAATTTTCACCGAGATTACGCCGGACCAAGCCGCGTTCGAAGTAGGTGTCGGCAGCCTGATCCCCCAGCGCAATACATCGTGTGAAGTCAGTCTCGGCCTGGACAAATTTTCCAAACGATGCGTAGGCCATTCCACGCCAGTACGAGGCGTTTATGTCGTTGGGGTTTATGGCGAGCGCCAGTGACAGGTCCGTCACCGCATCGGCGTACTGGGCACGAGCGTATTGCAGATGACCGTAGGCGTAGAGAGCGTGGAAATCGTTCGGCGTGAGCTCGAGTTGCTTCTTGCAATCCGCCAACGCCCGCGTGAGATCACCCGTACGGCGATAGGCGTCGCAGCGTTTCCAAAAGACGCCGTAGCTGACCCCCAGGTCGATAGCCTTCGAGTAGTAGGGAATCGAGTCGGCGATGCTTCCGCCGTCGTACAGCGCGTCTCCGGTAACGTAGTTGGCGAACGCGCTCTGCGGTGCCAGCGTCAGGGCTTTTTGACATTCGGGAACGACAGCCAGGACGTCCAATCCATGCGAGAGCGCGTTTGATTCGTCGATGGCACATTGCAGCGCAAATCCGTTGCCGTCATTTGGGTGGGCGGCGACGTACGCATCGACGCTGGCCTTCAACGCCACCGTGGCTTGACCGCTCAGATACGTCTGCACGAGCGGTTCCAGCTCGGGTGAAAGCGCCGACTGTGCGAGGGCGGGAAGACCGGTCGTCGCGAGTGCAACGGCCGCGAAAGCGGCGCAGAATGCAAAGATCTGCGCGGTACGTAAGCCGCTCCGTGGATCCATCGCGCGCTATTCTCCACGGACGGCACAAACTACTCCGGGGCCGGCGATCGAACGAAACTCGACTCCCTTGAACCGGGTCGAGTGAAATACTGTGGTGACAAATGCTTTTGGAACGATGCGCAGCGTGCGAGTGCACGCGCCGGGCGAGCGCGCCCGCTTGGAAATCGACGAAATCGAGATTCCGCAACCCGGCCCTGGTCAGGTCCGCGTCCGCGTCGAGGCTTGCGGAGTGTGCCACAGCGATACGCTGACGCTTGGCGGCTGGCCGGGAATCGCGTACCCGCGCGCGCCCGGTCACGAAATCGCCGGTCGCATCGACACGATCGGCGAGAGCGTTCTCGGATGGAGCGTCGGCGACCGAGTAGGTGTGGGTTGGCACGGGGGCCACTGCGGCTACTGCGATCGCTGCCGCCGTGGCGACTTTCTCACCTGCCGTCGCCTTCAGATTCCCGGCCTCGCGTACGACGGAGGCTACGCCGAGTTCGTCGTCGTTCCGTCGGTTGCACTCGCGCGGATTCCCGACGAGCTTCCGTCGGAAGAGGCGGCTCCGCTGATGTGCGCGGGCGTCACGACGTTCAATTCGCTGCGGCATAGCGGCGCGCGTCCCGGCGACCTCGTTGCGATTCTCGGCATCGGCGGTCTCGGCCACCTCGGCATTCAATACGCAGCAAAAATGGGCTTTCGCACGGTTGCGATCGCGCGCGGTGCGGAAAAAGAAGAGCTCGCGCGCCGCTTGGGCGCGGGCGTGTATCTCGACAGCCAAGCCGTCGATGTCGAGGCGGAGCTAAAGCGCCTGGGCGGCGCGAAAGTGGTGCTTTCGACGGTCACCGCCGCGCAGGCGATGGAGCCGGCGGTTGGCGGGCTCGGCGTCGACGGGCAACTCCTCGTGGTCGGCGGATCGCACGAGGCGCTTTCGCTCAATACCGCGCGAATGATCGGCGGTCGCCAGTCGGTCAGATCGTGGGCTTCGGGTACGTGCGCCGACTCCGAGGATACGATGAATTTCAGCCTGCTCGCGGGCGTTCGCCCGATGATCGAGACGATGCCCCTCGAACGCGCGCAAGAAGCCTTCGACCGCATGATGAGCGGCGCCGCTCGCTTCCGCATGGTCTTGACGACTACACCTCGAGCGTAGGTTTTACACCCTCTACTCATACGGTGGGGTTGGGAAACTGGCGCGTCCCTCGACTGCGCATCCCCGTGGGATGCTCCGCTCGGGATGACAACGGCGGGAGCGCATCCCTGTGGGATGCTCCGCTCGGGATGACAACAGCGGGAGCGCATCCCCGTGGGATGCTCCGCTCGGGATGACAACGGCGGGAGCGCATCCCCGTGGGATGCTTCGCTCGAGATGACAGAGGCGGAAGGGTTGGTGGCGTAAGCGCGGCTGCCTTTAGGGTGAGTATACGGCGATGCTTTGAGCGTAGGGCCATAGGCCGGGAAACGTGCGCTTGACCGTGCCGATGGTGCCGCTGTTGGGAAAGTAGTGGTACACGCTGACGACCGTGCTGGGATAATCCTTCAGCGCGAACAGTTCGGTATCTTGGGTCGCTATGGCGACGCCGCAGTACGTGCCGTCGGGGATCGGCTGAAACAGTTTGGGGACCTTCGAGCCGCGTGGAAAGACGGCAAGCGCGTCGCCGTTACCGCTCTGAGCGTACAGATTCGTGATGAGGTTGCTCGAGCGGTCGGACGTCATGTAAAACGTCGTGACGGCGTCGTGCAGACCGGCGAATGCCCGGGCGTTCTTCGATCCCGCTGGGAACTTGTCCATGTAGAAGTAGTTGTATCGGCCGCCTTGCCACGTGTTGAAGATATTTCCAAGTCGATCCACGGTCAAGGCATAGAGCGACGGCGATCCGTTGTGCAATGCCAGTTTGTCGGTCAGCGTTACGATCGGGTACTCGCAGTCTTCCTTGGAAGTCAGCGGTTCGGCGAACTCTTCGATCGTATCGCCGGCACCCGCGAGATAGAGCCGACCCTTCGCAACATACATCGCGGTCGCGGTCATACGATTGCGATCGAGCTGGATCTACCTGGCCGTTATGGTCACGCATTTACTCGGAGATGCGTCGGTTGGGCGCTCGGAACAAGGATCACCACTGAGTTGACGCTCGAGGCGTTACAAATGGCAATTGTCTTCGGAGATGCGTCGGTTGGGCGCTCGGAACAAGGATCACCACTGAGTTGACGCTCGAGGCGTTACAAATGGCAATTGTCCTCCCGCCGGCCCAAAGCGACTCTGGTCCACCATTCCGATCGCGGAAGTCAGTACGGAAGTTCGGACTACCAAGGTGCATTGCTTGAGCAAAGGGCTTGAGCAGAGTTTCAGCCGGCCGGGCACACCCACCGACAATCCCGTGTGCGAGCGCTTCATCGGAACGCTCAAACGTGAGGAAATCTGGGTTCGCGCCTACGTTGACTTCGATGATGCACGCAAGTCGATCGGCGCTTTCATCCTCGACTACAACGAGTATCGATCACACAGCTCGCTCGGAAAGCGGTCTCCGGCCGAGTTCGAGAGAATGTATCATCAGGCCGCTAAGAGCCAACCCGCGCAAGCCGAACTGAGTGTTCCATAAGCGGGGAGCACTATCAATTGGTTAAGCTAGGGGTTTGATTCCTACTGGTAGACGTTGATAACGGGAGTTGAGCCACGTTGAAATGCCGCCCCCTGGCGTGCATGTCAAACGCTAACGTGCGCGCTTTCTGGGCTCAGCTCACCTTGACTACCGTCGGAGGCGTCCAGGTACCATCGAGAATCGAAGGGTTGTTCTCCTTTGGCCAATACATGCGCATCATCGCGATGAAGTCACCCTTGGGAGCCGGCAGCCAATTGGCTTCCTTGTCAGCGCCCGGAGACGCATTTTGGAAATATAGTGTGACCGAACCGTCGGGGTTGTTCGTCAGGTTGTTGCGCGGACTAACCGTGAACTTGTTGAGTGGGTTGGGAACGAACCACCATCCTTGATCGATCTCGTACATCGTGATCGACCAGAAACCATTAGTTGGCGGCGTCGCATCTTTAGCAAACGTCAGCGTATAGTTGTTTGCCCCCGTCAGCGCTTGCCCCGAAGAATCGACCTGCGTGTATGGATACACAGCGTCGTCCTGCTGGTTCGCGGGCCAACCAAAGGCAGCCACCACGGCGCGTTTGAGATAGTTGGTTCCATAGGTACCCAAACCTTTTGTAATTACCCAGCCGTTGACAACTGCGCCTAGAGTCTTCTGGTTAGCCTCGATCTTCTTTAAAGCGGTCTGCGGAATGCCGCTCAATGCGGATCGCACGGCCGGGGCGAGCTTGCTCATCTCAAACGGCGCCCCCGGCACGATACCGATCTTGGCCATGCGAGCGAGCATTGGCGCATCTTCCGCCGCCGGCGGCGCGGCACCGCCCATCAGCTTAGCCATGAGGTTGAAATAACCAGCCGTTCCCAGAGCAAGGATGGCCTGCTGTGGCTTAGCTGTCATGCTTACGGCTGGGTTGGGGTTCACCGGTAGCGCGACAGGCGTATACGATTTGCCCCAAGCCGAAAGCGGCGTGACCTTGTACTGCGCCTGTAGGTCGTTGACGACTTTGTAATCCTGCTCCGTGCCATCAGCGTAGGTGCGCCCGAGAATGGCCATGTAGCGAGTCGCCATCGGAATGTGCTGCATCCCGGTCGGAACATCGCCATTCCAGCCTGGGCCGGTAATCAGGTAGTTCGCAGCCTTTCCACCAGCCGTACGGGCACTCGGCGCGGACTGCAGATCGCTCATCCAAAGGTCAACGATCTCGAATAGATAGAAGCGGCTACCCATATCGGGGTGGCTGAACACCATCGGCTCGGAAACGTCGAGCCAACTAAAAGAGTAGAGCGTATCGGCGTTGGGTGCCGAGACGCCGCGATAATCCGCCGGTGGGTACTTCGGCGCATTCACGAACTGGTTCAGCGGCGCCCTTAGCTTCTCCAGGTCGACCCCGGAGACGTTGCTCCCCTGAAGGCGTGTGACTTCGGTCGTCATGAGCGAATAACCGTAGATGTAGGCGTCTTCGGCAATCTGCCGGGCCTCCGCTGGGGAGAGTGATTGCGCGTTTGCCGAACGGGGAATCGCAAAGTATGTCGCAGCAGCGACGCCTCCAACAAGCGTCTCTTGAATGAACGACCGTCTATTTGTCGTCATGGTGCTCCTTCCACTCTTGGTTGCCAGCGTGTTCCAGGGCGGGACAGTACCTTGCGCCGGGCCTGACACCAGCGCCGAGGTTAAGACAGGATAATGTTAATCCGGCCACTTCGAAGCGGCTAACCGCGCTTTTTCATCTCGATCATGTTTCTCCGGTTTGCTTTCAACGGTACTGCTGATTTAAATCACCCTATCGTGATTCCCTATCAGCGGCACCGTCCACGGCCACTGGCTTTCAAGTTCCTCAGATCGAGGAAAAGTACTCACGCGCCTCTTGGGCGAGGATCAGGAATGCCTCCCAATGCCTGGGATGTGGGGCGCGCGTTCCGGCCCGGACGCGCGAGCATTCCGCGAGCGACAGGCTGCGGGGGCGAGTTAGGGTATTGTTTTCTCAGACTACCATTGCCTCGGCCACGGCTTGATCTTCCGATAACTGCGCGCCCTCGGCCGCAAGCAATTCGATCTCGGTGCCGTGGAATTTCTCGCGTAGCGCCGTCATCAGGATTTCGTAGGTGTGCCGCTCGGTCATCTCGGGTTCGTAGCCTATGTTGCGATATGCCGCATCGACGTATCCGCGAAGCCGCGCGCCGCGGTAAGGGTCGCTGCTGAGCGCCGCGACCGTAGCAAAATGCTGAATCGCCCACGTCGTGTGGATGCGAAAGATCCGCGTGCGAGCCGCAGCGCCTCGCGGACGGCGACGCGCGCCCCCGCTAATATCGGTAGCAGCGTTACCGTCCCCGTCGGTAGCGGGGTTCTTTGCGCCATGGAATAACGTTCAAAGGTCGAGCCGCGTGCGCCTGGCGACCTGGGCTCTCAAGCGTCGGTCAGCCCCGCCAAGGCCTCCCAATGCCTTGGATGCCTAATCGGCTCGCACGCGAGCGCGAGGTAAGGCACGCTCTTGCGAGCCTCCGTAAAGGTGCGCTATTTGTCCATGCGGTGATGGCAGACTTCAAGGCGGTTGCCCAGCGGATCTTCAAAGAAGACCGCATAGAACGTCGGATGGTGCTGCGGGAAATAGCCGGGACCGTCCACGTTTTGTCCGCCGTGCGCTCGTACGACTCGGGCAACCTCATCGACTAGATCCGTGCTGGGCGCCGCGAAAGCAATGCGCGTCGCCGTCGGGCGCGCGTCCAGGTCTTCGAACACGTTGAAGAAATCCGCTCGGACGGTGCCGTAGCGCCGCGTATATCCGTAGCGCGCGACGCGCACCGTCGTAGGCTCGGTACCGAACAGTGGCATCAGCGCGTCGTAGAACGGCCGCACTAAATCGGCGTCACTGACGCGAAAGTCGATGTGGCTGAAAAGCGGAAACGCGTACCGCTCGTAATAGCGGGTGCGCTCTGCGCGTAGATCTTCGTTCGAGTCCATTTCGCGCACGGCGTGCACTCCTTATCTTAATTAGCTTAGTACAAGAGTAGAACGGCAGGAGCGCGCTCGAATGTTTTGCAAGAGTGTACTTGACTACATGCTCATGTCGCAATTGTGTCCATCACCAGCACTATGGTCGGTAGCCTGGGCGGCTAGCCATTGATGAATAGCCGCGATGCTGGCGGCATCCTTCGTGGTTAACTCAATCTTGCCGCCCATTCGCGTATCGCTATATCGAACTGAAATCGTCGTTGAATTGGCGGCCAACACTTGAAGGCCAGGCATACTGGACCCATGGATATACGCCGGATCGGAATAGTTGCCAGTCGCGAACTTTGCCGCTTCCGCACTAAGATGCTGATGAACCAAGGCAATCTGCTGGGTATCCATATCGTGAACCATGATTTCGACGGTGCCCCCAGTAGCGTTTAACGTAAACATGTGCATTGCGGTTTTCATATCGAACGGCATAACTTGTGCTCCATGCGCATTGAGCATGTTTTGATGATCTGAGGCCGTGTCGGCGTAGGCAGGAGTGGAACAGGCAACGAGCCCCGCAAGGAACACCAATCTACATTTCATTGAGCACCTCTGAAAGCATGGATAGTGAGTCGAGAACGGAAGCCCGCTGACCCTCTGGGATCGCATCAAAGACCTTGGAAAACTTGGCCGACCGCGAGGACGCAAGGTTGCGAGCAACTCTGGAGCCTAGCGCTGTCAGACGTAATCGCAAAATGCGTGAGTCCATTTTATCTCGAGTCCGCTCCAGCCAGCCACGCTTCTCGAGAATCGCTGCGATTCGGCTAACGGTACTTTTTTCCAAACGCAGTCTTGCGGCAAGGCCGTTTTGGGAAATTCGTGGTTCGCGCGACAATTCAAAGATCGCCTGGGCCTCTGCCACGGAGATCGGCTGACCACACGGCGTTTGATTGGGTCGATGCAAGCCAAGCGCGCGGATAAGGGTTACGATCTCTTCCTGAAAAGAATGGGTGCTGGATTCTAAGGTCTGCCGATTAGTTCGATTAGACAACTGTTGTATAATACAACCTAATCGCATTAACGTCAAGTGGCACCGCCCGTACACGGACCTAGTTTATCAGCCGATGCTGGAAGTGATGCAGTACCTACGACGCGAGTCGCTACAAAGTGTACATCGTTACTGGCGGCGGCCAAGCTTTCGTGCGAGCTTATGCGGACCGCGTATACAACTGCCAACCCGAGGAGGTGATTGGATCGTCACTCGCCACGCAGTTCGAATACGATGCCAGCGGTCAGGCGGTTCTCATGCGGCCTCCAAAGTTACTCTTATACGACGACGCCGCAGGTAAGCCGCAGGACATTTACCTCTTTCTCGGCCCGACCACCGCGCGCGGCCTTCGGAAACAGCACGGGCGACCAACAGATGCTCGAGTACGCGCAGTCAGGTGGTGGAGCTCGGTTGATGGCCCTAGTGCTGCACGACGATGATAAGCGCGAGTACGCGTATGGCCCCGATAGCGCGCAAACCGACTCGAAGTTCGGCGCATTCACTCAGGCGCTCCATGACAAGGCAAAGGCTAAGGGTTGGATCATTGTCAGGATGAAGCGACTGGAAGCGTACCTTCTCCTTCGAGCGTTAACCGCGCACCCTCGAATCGCTCGACTGCGGCGAGGGCCACTTCACCCCGCAGCCGGGCTCGGCGGCGTAGCGATCCGGGCCGGCCTTGGCCAGCGTGGTTCGCTTTGCCGATTGGCGGCTATGCTGCGAGGCGCGCGCAAAGCAAACACGCCCACGCGATTCGCGAAGCCGTGTGCGGTTTTGTTAGCTACAATTGCGAAATGATCTGGTCGCGTTTCACGGCGTTAACGAAAAGACGTTTCCGTGGTGGTTTGTGAGGCCACCGTACGTCGTGCCGTACAGCGTGCCACCTACGGGGACCAGGCCTGCCCGGGGATTTTCACCACTTCCGGCGCGGAAGCTGTGCAGCACGTTCTCCCTTCCGCTTATTGTGATGCTGAAGACCGTACCGACATTATTCATGCCGCCCATAGACGTCGTGCCGTAGAGCACGCCCTTTACGTTCTTCAGGCTCGCGACGGGCTGGCGGCCGTCGCTTCCGTTGAAGCTATGAACTACCTCCTCCGTGCCGTCCGTCGTGACGCTGAAGACCGTACCGCTGTCACCATGGGAGCCGCCTCGCAAAGTCGTGCCGTAGAGCGTACCCTTTACGTCAATCAACGCCGACGAAGGTTCTCTGCCATCCGAACCGCCGTTTGCCTCGAAGCTGTACAACACTTTCTCTTTTCCAGCCGTGCTGATGCTGAAGACCGTTCCGCGGTCGTAGTTGCCACCGCCGGTGGTCGTGCCGTAGAGCGTCCCCTCCACGTCGAGCAGGGCTGCCCCAGGGAAAGCGCCGTCGTCGGATCGTTTGCCGAAAATATGCAGCACTGTAAACGTGCCGCCGGTAGTGACTCTGAACACCACACCGGACCCGTTGCCGTCCCCTTTCGTCGTGCCGTAGAGCGTGCCACCGACGTCGATCAGGCCTGCGACTGGCACGCCGTTTCCGTTGTTGGGGAAACTATGAAGCACTTTTTCCTCACCACCTGGCGTGATGCTGAAGACCGCACCGGAGGAATTTGCGCCTCCCGAACTCGTCGTGCCATAGAGCGTGCCGTTGACGTCGAGAAGTCTTGCCGTCGGACTTGTGCCGTCGCGTGATCCGCCGAAGCTGTGAAGCACCGTTTCCTCGCCGCTCGTCGTGATGGAGAACACCGTTCCAGCGTTGTGAGAGCCCCCACTAACGGTCGTGCCATACAACGTGCCCTTGACGTCGATAAGTTCCGCAGACGGATTGGTGCCGTCTCCCGCCGAGACGCCGAATTCGTGGAGTATCTTGTACGCCTTATCCGCGAGCGATTGCTGCGGCGCCAATCCTTGCGGCGACACGCTAAGGGGCGGTTGCGATCCGCCGCACCCCGCAAGCGATGCGGTCGCCGCGCCGACACTCAAGCCATAACGCAGGAGAGCCGTTGCGATAACTGCGTATGGGGCTGATTGCTTCACTGCAAAACTCCTCACGCTCGAAAGATAACGCAACGCACACCTAGGATTCGTCCAGACTTACCTAAACGAGCGGTAACTACCTAACGGCTTCACCATTTGGGGTTCGCGCGGGGCTTACCGCGGCCTAGCCGATTCGCCATTGTTCTTATTGCGCCGTCGCTTACCTACGTTCACCTACCTCACCGCTCTTCGTTACTAAGCGCCATCCCCTGAATACCTGAGCCGGTTTTGATTTTCGGTTGGAACTCGCCCGGAGGATAGTGGCTGATATAGACGTTTCCGTCAGCCCAATTCGAAACGTACATGTTGTCCCCCGCTTCACGAAGAACGATTTGCGTAACGCCGTTACCCGCCTGCACGACCTGGGACGGTGACTGACTTCCAGGCGGAAATATGTCCACAGCCTGTTTGCTACCGGTCTCTACCACGAGGATGTTTCCGGAGTGATCGAGCTGTAAACCTTGCGGCTGGTCAAGCTGCATGCCCAGAATGCTGCCTTTTGTAGAGTTCGGGCGAAATTTTTCAATGCTACCCATGCCCGATCCATCACGATACGCAACGTACAGGTTGCCTGCATCGTCCAAGTTTATTCCATCGGCTTCCACGCCGGGGGTTTGCAACGTACGGTCTGGAGTGGTTTGCCGCGGTGGATACTCCGTGACGGTTCCATTCCGGTTGGCGGCATACAGCCTGCCATCGTGATCCTTAACAACGTACAGCGGGCTGGCGGAATCGCTGTAAACGATCCAAGGATGTAAGGAGCCTGGATGATACGCCGTTACCGTCCCCGAATTGGCGACGAACAGATTCCGATTCCCATCCACGAACAGCCCGTACGAACCATTCACGTGGTCGGTAATTGCCCCAATTTGTGCCGGGTTGAAACCACGCTCGGGGAAGATCTTCACTTGGCTGCCGGCGGCAACGTAGATGAGGGAGCCCGGATAACTTTTCGGGCGCAGCCAAGCACGCGGCTTCGGCCCGAAGCTGGGACGCTCTAGCGTGGTGGACGATGGCTTCGGAACCGCGTTTAAACTCAGCGATGATCTAGCATCGTATGAGCCTATCGATGTCGAGACCGTGGAAGCGCAAGCGGTCAATGCAAGCATCCCGGCTCCCATCGCAAGAAAAGCCAGCTTTGTGCGCATAAAGTCCCCCTCCGATCGTAAGGAGCAGGCAAAGGCTCTTAGCCGGCTTGCAAGGTCGTTCCTACGGGGCTGGCGGATGGGCGGAGGACTGCGTGCGGTGGCACGCTTTTCACGGCGTTAACGAAAATACGTTTCCGTGGTGGTCATAGATTGAACCATACGTCGTGCCGTAAAGCGCGCCACCTGCCTCGAACAGGCCCGCGACTGGGTTTTTGCCACTTCCGGCGCGGAAGCTGTGCAGCACCTTCTCCTCGCCGCTCTTTGTGACGCTGAAGACCGAACCGACGTTCCTCGCGCCGCCCATAAACGTCGTGCCGTACAACACACCGTTTACGTCGATCAGGCCTGCGAATGGTTACGTAACGATTGAGTGGTAGGCAACTACCCTGCGCCGTCGCCGCGCGGCACTGCCCGCATAGTCAGCCCATCGCATTATTCCGGAGATCGCCTAAAAGCCTTACGCTGCGAGGCTGCTGCGAGTTGGGATGCCATGGTGCAAGGTGGTCGCCTGACGCCAGGCGGTTACGATGCTAGCTTAGATTTGAATTTCAAGTTAGTACGTATCCGCTGGCGTGTCGTCTGGATGCGTCAGGAAATAATGTGCATCGTATTTTACGGCGACCGGTTTGAAGTGAATCGGCTGCTGCGTGTAGTCGAACATGTCATCGATCTGCTCTTTTTCGTTCGCGACTCGCTGGTCAGCGTACGTCTCCGATGGGGACCCATCGCCGATATATGTGAGGCCGAATGTTTCTTCGATAAAATTCAGCGTGCTCGCGATCTCGTGTTGCCGATGCGAGATATATCCAGGTTTTGCGTACGGGGAAACAACGATCAATGGAACACGGAACCCCAACCCCTCGCGTGCTCCGGTCTGCGGATCGGGATACTGCGGCGGAGGCACGTGGTCGTACCAGCCGCCCCAGTCATCCCACATGACGATGACGGCGGTGCTGTTCCAGTACGAACTCTGCCCGAGCGCGTTGACGATCGAGGCCACCCACGAGGGCCCTTTACTGCCGGATTGCGGCCCCGGGTGATCGGAGTTATTTCCGGAGGGCATGACCCACGACACGTTCGACAGTTGTTTGTTCGCAATGTCGGTAAAAATTTTTCCATCCGGCGACTTGATGTTCTTCCAATCGGGACCCTTATAGATTTGCTGGATCGCCGCGAAGCCGTCGAGGTTGCCACCAGCTCCTGAGGGCTGAACGTAGTACGACCACGACACCCCGGCGTTGTCGAGCAGATCGGCGATCGTCGGATAGGTGAAGCACGGGAACGGCCCCGCAACCTCGTGGCCGGTGGCCTTAGAGTAGACCGGCGGATTTGCTTGTCCGTACGCCAAGAGGTTCACGGTTTCGGCGTCCGACCCGGTCGTAGGACCGCCGCAGCCCCAGGGCTGCGTGCTCGGCACTTCGACCGCATGACCCGATTCACCAGCGATCAAGTATTGATGCGCGACGTACGTCGGGCCGCTGTTCGACGCAAACGCCTTGTCGCCGAGCGCGTATTCCGACGCCAGCGTCCAATACTGCTTCACGTCGGATTGCTTAACGTACGAGTAGGCCATCTGCTTCCACATCTGCTGTTTCGAGATAATCCAGCACGTGGGTTCATTGCGTTCGGTCGGGTCGTCGGGGCAGCCAGGTCCGTGCTTATAGGCCAAGATCTCGTCGTCGAATCCGTCGTCCTTTCCCTGATCGTAGTCTTCCAAGAACTGTGAATGGTCGTGATTCAAGTCCCAGCGCCACGTCAGCTTAATCGGCTGAAGCGTGTACGTCGTTCCGTGCCCCATACCCGTGCTGACCGTGTTGGCTCCAGGAAAACCATGGAACATGTTGTCGAACGTTCGGTTCTCCTGAATGATGATGACGATGTGCTGGATCGGAGAGGATCCGCCGGCGTGCAAGACGCTGCTGCCGACGCGTTGTGTTCCAGGATTCGTTCCGAAGGAACCTGCACACCCGGCCACTAGCGTGGCGACCGCGAGTATCACACATTTTCTCACTGCCGTAACGCTCCTTATTCTAAGCCCACGGGGTTTGGTATGCATAAGCGTCAAATCCGGGTCCCTCCGGCGAGCGTTAACCGTATGTGAGATCGGTGCTCTGTCCGACCTCAATAATATAACCGTCGGGATCGCGGATATAGCAGCGAATCTCACCGTATTTGTCCAGAGGCTCAGTGAGAAACGTCGCTCCCCGACTCTTCCATAACTTGTAACAGGCTTGAATATCTGCTACACGGATATTCATGAAGCTACTGAGCTCATTGGGGTTGGGAGGGGGGCGGAGCGTCACCGTTGGTTTGTCAGGTGTCGGACCGCCGCCAACGTTGATTATGAGCCACGTGTTTGCGATTTTAATGTACGGCGGTGCGTTTCCATCGCCCATGCTCACAATTTCCCCCCGAAGACCGTTTTGTAGAATTCGGCGGATCGCTCGAGGTCGGCCACCGTGAGAAAGTGAGCGACGGTAAACCCCTCGTGCGGTGGCATTTGATAGGTTTGCTGCTCGACTCGTACTTCGTCCATTGAAAACTCCAATTCGTTTAGAGAGTATTTATGACCTCGGCAAAATGGCGGCACGATCGGCGGTGTGACTACGGGGTGAACGCGAAAATGGATCCACAGCCGGCGTTCTGTTCGCATCCGCTGCGGCCCGGTACAGCGTGCCTTTCACGTTGACCAAGCCGGCGTACGGGTTTGCGCCGTCGGAGCCACCTTCGAAGCTGTAATGCACCTTCTCCTCGCCAGTCGTCGTCACCCTGAAGACCGATCCTCGTGCCATTCACATTGGTTAAACCCGCGTTCGGGTACGCTCCGTTACGGCGGCCGCGGAACCTACTCACAACGCGGTAGGACGATGCAGGCATGGGGCGATGAACCGTCCCCGCGCTTTGCGGCATCGTACCCGGTGTGCCGATTGGCGACTGCGCTCCGCCGCAGCCGGCAAACAGCGACGCTGCGCCGATGATGAGCGCGAATTGAGTATCCGCAGCCAAGAATTCGGAGCTGGACGCTTGGTTCCGGCGCGGCGCCCCGAGTGGCGATTGCGCTCGGCCGATTCGCGGTCTCACCCCACGCGATCGCTCTCCGGCCCGGATTCGCGAGGCCGCGAGCGACAATCCCGCGACCAAATGGTGACGTTGGTCCCGGTTTAGGTGCCGAAGGGCCGAAGGCCGGGATCGCCGCGCGCGCAAAAGCATCGCAGTCTTCCATCTACGGGGGTATCTCTGGTGCTGCGATTTCTCCGACTTCCAACCGCGCTGGCTGCAGTAATGCTGGCGTTCGCGCTGCCGGGATGCGACTCTCATAACGCCCAGCCGCTTCCGCCGAGTTTTCAGCCGGCCCAGCGGCACGCGACGACGTCTTCACCGATCCAGCACGTCGTGATCATGATTCAAGAGAACCGCAGCTTCGACAATCTGTTCGCGCGGTACCCCGGTGCCGACGGCGCAACCGAGGGCAAGGACCACAACGGCCAGACAGTTCCGCTCGTTGCGAAGAATCTCAAAAGCCATCTCGTGCTCAACAACGAACACTCGGCGTGGACAACCGACTATGACAACGGCAAGATGGACGGATGGGACCTGGTCGACGTCAGCGGCCAGCGCTGCACGTGCGCGTACCAATACGTCAAAAAGACTCAGATCCAGCCTTACTGGGATCTGGCCAAGCAGTACGTGCTCGCCGACCATCTTTTTCAGACGCAGAGCAGCGGCAGTTTCACGGCGCATCAAGATTTGATTCGGGGCGACACCGCGATCAACGACTACGAAAGTATGATCGACTTTCCGACCGACGGGCCGTGGGGCTGCGACGCGCCGCCCGGGACGGTCACCTCACTGATTACCGACACGGGCAAGTTCCTGCGCAATCAGGGTCCGTTCCCGTGCCTGTCGTACGAGACGCTGCGGGACCTGCTCGACGCCAAATCGGTGACGTGGAAGTATTACACCCCGACGCTAACCAATCACGCGGGCCATCTCTGGGATGCGTTCGACGCGATCCACGACGTCCGCTACAGCAGCGAATGGCACGCCAACGTCATATCGCCTGAGAAACGGATCTTTAAAGACATCACCAACCATCAGCTGCCTAACGTTGCTTGGGTGATTCCCGACAGTGTAAACTCGGACCATGCGGGCGTCGGAACGTTCGGTTTCAATAAAGACACCGGGCCAGCGTGGGTGGCGTCGGTGGTCAACGCCATTGGCGCGAGCGACTACTGGCAGTCGACCGCGATCGTCGTCGTCTGGGACGACTGGGGCGGGTGGTACGATCACGAGCCGCCGCCGCAGCTCGACTATGACGGCCTCGGCTTTCGCGTGCCGATGCTGATCGTGTCGCCGTACGCCAAACAGGGCGTCGTCTCACACACGCAATACGAGTTCGGCAGCATTTTGAAGTTCGTCGAAGACACGTTCGCGCTCGGGCGACTGGGGACGACCGACGTCCGCGCGAACAGCATCGGCGACGCGTTCAACTTCGGGCAGCGCCCACGACGGTTCGCGCCGATCCGCGCGAAGTATCAGAAAGCCTATTTCGAACGGCAGGCGCCGTCGAACTTGCCGGTTGACAACTCATAAGAGATTCAACTTAGCCACCGTTACTTGGCGCATGACACAAACATTCGGCGCGTAGGGTTCCGCCGGGCAAGGTCTGCGGCGCACGGTCATAAGCAGCGAGCAGGCAGCTCTACGGCTTTCGCGCCACGATAAACACTTTACGCACACGCGGTGGATCGCTTCCGCGGCGTACGCCGGCCTCAGCTTCGGGTCGGCACCTCGACCGTGGTCATTTTTTCCCACGTAGTGATCACCGCTCGGCCACCAGGTTGCAGGTCCGCCCAAGCCGCACGCGAGGTCGACGAACTCGTCGTTCTCGCTCGGCACTGCGCGCTAGGCCGGAATAAATGAGATCAAAAACCGCCGGGTTCATTTCCGATCCTTGTGCGTGCTAGTCGCGAGCGTTGTTTCCACCATTACCCGTATAGATTGACTACTTTCACTTGATCGTCGTGACCTCTTGAACGGTCACCGGACCAGCGTTATTCCCCCACGAGGAGCGTATGAAGGTTGCAACCGCTGCGATGTCGCTCGCCGCGAGTTGTCCGCGCCATGACGGCATTCCATTTCGACCTTGCAATATCGTGGTCAGCATCATAGTAGGGTTGGCGATATTGACGTGCGGATTTCCCGCAAGCGCAGGGCCAATTCCACCTTCTCCATTGGCTTGGTGACACGCGGCGCAATTCTTCGCAAAAATAGAAGCCCCGACTTGGAGTGAGACGGGCGAACCGATGGCGGCGACTTCTTCCTCCGTCACGGGTGAGGCATTGTTGCCCCAGGCAGAGCGAATATAAGTGGCGACCGCCGCAATGCTCGCATCCGTGAGCTGGCCTTTCCAAGTTGGCATTTGGTTGTTGAACGTCTTGCCGTTAACCGTCAACGGGCCGGTGCGCCCTTTCACGATGATGCCGATCATCGTGCTAGGGTCGGCGGCGACGACGACGGGGTTGCCGGCAAGTGGTGGGTACATGGCGGTTCCTTGACCTGCCGATTGATGGCAGGTCGAGCACTTCACCGCAAAGAGTTCGGCGCCACTCGCCGCCTCCGGCGACCGCGCGGCTGCAACCTGATCTTCAGAGACCGACGGCGCGCTGTTGTGCCAGGCCGTTCGCACGTACGTAAGCACCGCTGCAATCTCGCCATTCGAAAGCTGGCCGCGCCAAGACGGCATGTTCCCGCCGTATTGCGTACCGTTCACCGTGATCGGACCGGTGCGCCCGTTTAGAACGGTCTGGATGAGGTTGGCGCTGTCCACCTGATTGACATCGGGATTCCGCGCTAACGGGGGATAGGGTCCGCCACCTTGGCCCGTAGCCTGGTGGCAAACCGCGCAATTGAGGACAAAAATGGCTTTGCCATCGGGCGCCTGGGCACCGATCGCCCTCCTCTCAGAATTCGCTAGAATCAACCCGAGCACGAGGATTCCAGCGACATAAAGAAGCTTCACATAGATCCTCAAGCGCGGCCTCCGTCTAGCGGTGCATCATCTGCGCTAAGAATAAGTTGACTTCTGCGGACCAAATCTACAACCCGTCGCTACTTCGAGCCCACAACCTGCGCCTCGGTCACGGCGCTAGCTTTATTGCCCCACGATGCGCGAATGTAAGTAACAACGTCGGCAATCTCGGCATTACTGAGCTTACCCTTCCACGCCGGCATCGCACCGTTGTACGTCATACCATTAACAGCGGTTGGGCCGGTGAGACCATTCTTAACCGCCGCAATCACTTTATCGGGCGAGCCCGTTACCATCGGGTTGCCGGCGAGCGGTGGAAATACGCCCGGCTGGCCACTTCCGTTGACGTTATGGCAGGCGGAGCAGTTTGCCTCGTAGGTCTTTTGACCCGTCGTCGCGGGGCTGACGCCGGCGCCGGCAGGGGCGCTCATCCAGAATGACATTGATGTTAACGAGATTACGATGGCGGCGATGAGAGCAGGAGTTATCGATCGTTTTGACACTTCTGCGACCCTCCTCGAACGCACGCGGTGCGTGCTCGTTGCGTTTCATTCCGTTCGTCGGCCGGCGATAACCTGCAGGCGTTAAAACAAGAAAGCAGGCAAACAAGCGCTTGCCAAGCGCTTCAGCGCTTTGCGATATCACATTGTGTGCTGCAACGGACGCGATACCTGCACCGAACTCCACGGGTAACGCTCACGGAGGTTATGTCATACACCGTTCGAAGCTCATTTGAAGCCAGCGCGATTCCGGCAAATTCGAAGCCCGCAGCTCTTAACCTTCAGAATCAACTCTAGAGCATGGGCTAAGCTGCAAAAGCGCGAGGAGGGTATCATTATGCGAGCCCACGGCAAACTCGTAGCCCTACTATGCGTTATCATTGTTGGTTCTGCTACGATCACGCTCGCCATGAGGAGGCCCGCGTCTGCGATGCCAAACTTCGCGCAAGCGTACGGCATTAAGTGTTCGGAATGTCACGTTCAAATTCCAGCGCTAAACGCTTACGGCCGCTACGTTCAACGGACAGGGTACGCGGGCCTGAACCCACACGTGTTACAGCGCGAATCTCCGGTGTGGCTCGACTATCCCGTAAGCTACACGCAGCAGACGCCGAACGCGGCTTCGTGGGATATCGGGAGCATCGGATTGCACGCCGACGGGGCGTTCGGAAGCACGAAGAGCGAATGGACGTATCACGTACAGCAGTGGATTTGGCAGCAGAGCCAAGCCGGCGGCCTCGACACCGCGTGGTTTGCCTACAACAATTTTTTCGATGGCGCGGGCCACATCTTCGTAGGGAAGCTCGAAGTACCGGCCCCATCGGAGTTTAGTCAATGGCTCGACGTTACTGGCCTTACCGCCAACTCCTCGGCGGAGATCACCGTCGGCGAACACGCCTACGAACTGGATGGTAATAGATGGGGGGAGAAGTTCGCCTACGTTCGAGGTTCCCTCGATGCAGAAGTTGCATACGTTACCTCAAGCGCCGACCTCAACGGATTCAACAATTACGACTGGACGCAGGACAAGACGCTCCAGTACAAGTTTGCGTTTGCGAACCGCAGCAATCCGCTCGAGTTCGGTTACTATGGTGCGCGTGGTTCTTGGCCGTTGACCGAAGGCGGGTTCGACCAGTATTATACCAACGGTTTTTACACGCAGCGCGACCCGGTAGGTCGTGTGCCCGGTTTTTTGGCGACGTACCAGATGAATCACGACAGTAACCCGGGTACGGGTGCGCCCCCGGCTGGGAGCAACGGATTTTCGTATGAAATCTTCGATAACATCGGCCAACGTGGACTCGTATCCGTCGGCGAACAGTTGACGAACGATGGACTGGGCAATCACACGCAAATCGGCAACATCGACGTTTCTTATCACGTCACGCGCTTCATCATGTTGTACGCCGAAGAAGCAATGAGCGTCGGTCAGAAGCCGACGTGGAACGGATTAATCTGGTTCGCGTTGCCGACAGGTCCGCAGTGGCCGGCCTTGACGCAGTGAAGATGTTATTCTAGGCGGGAATGCGTCTGTTCCCAAATCCGCTCCCGAAGATCCCGGGGAAAGGGCTGGCGCGCCAGCACGTCACGTTCGCGGCGGGTCAGAAGCGCACCAACCACCCAGCGCGAGCGTTTCATGCTGCGGCGCGCACCGATAGCCGTATTCGTGGTGTTTCGAATCGGCGTTCGCGGCTACGCTCCTTGGATGAACGCCAGCAGGTCGGCGTTGATTGTGGCCGCTTGGGTCGTGGGCATGCCGTGGGGGTAGCCCTTGTACGTCTTCAGCGTGCCGTTTTTTAGGAGTTTCGCAGAGAGCGGACCGGAATCGGCGTAGGGAACGATCTGATCGTCGTCGCCGTGCATTACCAGCACGGGCACGAAGATTTTCTTGAGATCCTCAGTGAAATCGGTCTGCGAGAAGGCAACGATGCCGTCGTAATGAGCCTTGGCGCCGCCCATCATGCCCTGGCGCCACCAGTTCGCAATAATCGCCTCTGACGGTTTCACGCCCTGGCGATTGTAACCGTAGAATGGTCCAGAGGCGAGGTCGCGATAGAACTGCGAGCGACTGTTCGCAAGCTGTTCCTGAAGGCCGTCGAAAACGCTCTTGGGAAGGCCGCCGGGATTGGCCGGCGTCTGCACCATCAGCGGCGGCACCGCGCTGATGAGCGCGGCCCTCGCGACGCGGTTCTCGCCGTGCCGCGCAAGGTATCGGACGACTTCACCGCCTCCCGTCGAATGCCCGACGTGAACCGCGTCCTTTAGGTCGAGATGCGCCGTCACGGCCGCAAGATCGTCGGCATAGTGATCCATGTCGTGACCGTCGTTTGTCTGCGACGATCGGCCGTGGCCGCGGCGATCGTGGGCGATCACGCGATAGCCGTGGTTGACGAAAAATATCATCTGCGTGTCCCAGTCGTCCGCGGACAGCGGCCAACCGTGACTGAAAACGATCGGCTGACCCGATCCCCAGTCTTTATAGTAAATCTGGGTACCGTCGGCGGTGGTGATATGGCTCATCGTTGTCCTTCCTGCGTTTGAGAGACGACTGGAATCAAAGTCACAACGGCGGGGGTTTGCAGAGGCCATTGGTGCGGCGGCAGGTCGCAATGCCGAAGGGACCGCTTCCGACTTGAAACGGCGAGCCGGTGATCGGGGTGGGGAGGCCGGTGGTCGCGTCCAGTGAGAAGCCGGACACGGTGTTGCTCGCGTCGTTGGAAACGTATGCGTATTTGCCTTGCTGCGCGACCGTGACGCCCTCGGGGAAGTTGCCGGTTTGAAACGGCGATCCGGATATCGCCGTCAATGCGCCAGTGGTCGGATCGATCGTGAAACCCCAGAGGTTACTGTTGCCGCCCGAAACGTAGGCGAACTTTGCCTTCGGATCGACGGTCACGTACAGTGGCGCAGAATTTACGGTGAACGGGGATCCTTTCACGGCGGTTAGCGCGCCGGTGGAGGCGATGGCATAGCCGGAAATGCTGTTGGAGAACTCATTGGCAGCATAGACGAACTTGCTGGTGGCGACGATGCCGTAAGGGTTTGAGCCGGCGGGAAACGGCGAACCCGCGACGGGCACGAGTTTTCCGCTTTGCGGCTTGACCTTGAACGCCGAAATCGTGCCCGCGCTTGCGTAGAAACCGGGGACATAGAGAAACTTCCCACCGGGTTGGACCGCCAACGAATGGGGGCCGGGAATGGTCGCGAACGGCGATCCGGCGACTGGCGTGAGCGCGCCCGTGCTCGGGTTGACCTTGTAGCCGGAGATGCTCGCGCCCGAGGCATTGGCGACGTAAGCATATTCACCGCTCATCGTCGGGTCGAGCGCGATCCAGTAGGGCGTGCTGCCGGCCGCGAAGGGCGAACCGGGTACGGCCGTCAGCGCGCCTGTGCTTGCGTTGATCTTATATGCGGAAACGGCGTTCGCCTGAAAGCCCGCATCCGTGACGTAGAGGTACTTGCCCTTCGGGTTGACGGCTACGCCGACTGGAAACTGCCCGGTCGGGAACGGTGAGCCGGCCACCGGCGTCAAGCGACCGTTACGTCCGATTGCAAGTGCCGAAACCGTGTAGTCGCTGAAGTTCGCGACGTAGACAAAGCCGGCGATACTCGACCCGGCGGGGTGTTGCGTGGAGAATGTAAGCGACTGCAGCGGCGGGTTCGCCGGCGTCAGCGTTCCGGATGATCCCGCGCAGGCGGCAAGCAGCGCGGCCGCGACCACGGGCGCGAGTCGAATGAATGTACGAAGGCGCGACACGGAGATCCCCATTTAAGCAAAGGCGAGCGGTGATTCGATTACGGTGAGGGGTGATTCTTCGTGGCGCGGCTCGTCCCTCGACTGCGCGCTTCGCGCTCCGCTCGGGATGACAGAGGGTTGGTGGCGCTGCGCTCGGGATGACAGGGGGTTGGTGGCGCTGCGATCGTGACAAGGGCGGGGGTTAGCGCTGCGATCGTGACAAGGGCGGGGGTTAGCGCTGCGATCGTGACAAGGGAGGGGGTTAGCGGAAGTTGCGGGCGGGGATGGCTTTGGCGATGCCTTGGGAGTTGAAGGCGTGGATGTGGTGGGCGATCATGTCGATGCAGCCGCTTTCCTTTTGCAGCTTGCCGTCGATGACGAGCATCGAGGCGCTGCGAATCGTGCGACGGTAGCGCTCGTAGACGTCGGGGCGAACGATCACGTTAACGAGGCCGGTTTCGTCCTCGAGTGTGAGAAAGACGAAGCCTTTGGCGGTGCCGGGGCGTTGACGCGTGATGACTAGACCGCCGACGCGGCAGAGCAGGTTCGGCGGCATTTCGGCTAGACGTGCGGCGGTGATGACGCGCAGCGCGTCGAGTTGTTTGCGAAAATGCATCATCGCCTGTCCCTGGGGGGTGACGCCGGTCGACCAGAGATCGAAGGCAGTCTCTTGTTTGGGCGCGAGGGTTTTGAATCGCACCGCCGGTTCGGCGACGTCCATCAGCTTGCCGAGTTCGCCGCGGGCTTCGCGTTCGTCGAGCGCGCGCAGTGCCCACATCGCTTCGCGGCGCGAGCCGAACCACGGCTTGAACGCGCCTGCGATTGCGAGATTCTCGATCGCTTCCTTCTCCAGTTGGGTTCGCTGCGCGAAGTCGAGGAGGTTGGTGAAGGGGACATTTTGGTGCAAGGCGTTTTCGAGGCGGGTGCGTTGGGCTTCGCCGAGGCCGCGGATAAGGTGGAAGCCGAGGCGCAGCGCGCCGTCCGCATCGACGTGCGACCAGTATTCGCTGGCGTTAACTTCAATTGGTTTGACAACGACGCCGTGGCGGCGGGCGTCGTTGACGAGCACTTCGGTCGAGTAAAAACCCATCGGCTGAACGTTGAGGATAGCGGCGGCGAAGATCGCCGGAAAGTGGCACTTCACGTAGGCCGATGCGTACGCCAGCAGCGCGAAGCTGGCGGCGTGCGATTCGGGAAAACCGTAATCGGCGAAGCCTTCGAGCATGTGGAAGAGCTGCTCGGCAGCCGCGCGATCGATGCCGTTGGCGACCATGCCGTCGACCAGCCGCGGATAGATTTCGAGCATGCGTTTGCGCGAGCGTTTATGCCCCATCGCGCGCCGCAGCTGATCGGCTTCGCCGGGTGAAAAGCCGGCGGCTTCGATCGCCATGCGCATGCCCTGTTCCTGAAAGAGCGGTACGCCCATCGTGCGTTCGAGCACCGGTTTGAGTTTCGGGTGCGGATATGTCACGGGCTCCAAGCCGGCGCGCCGGCGCAGGAACGGGTGGACCATCTGTCCTTGAATCGGGCCCGGGCGGATGATCGCCACCTGCATGACGATGTCGTAGAAGCACGCCGGCTTCATGCGCGGCAGCATCGACTGTTGGGCGCGCGATTCGATTTGGAAGACGCCGATCGTGTCGGCTCGTTGGATCATCGCGTAGGTCGGCGGATCGTTGGCGGGAATCGCGTGCAGTGCGAGTTCGCTGCCGTGGCAACGTTTGTGAAGCGTAAAGGCCTCGCGCAATAGCGAGAGCATGCCGAGACCGAGTAAGTCGATCTTGATCAGTCCGAGTTCTTGGAGATCGTCCTTGTCCCACTGGATGATCGTGCGATCGCGCATCGTCGCCCATTCGACCGGCGCGACGCGCACCAAGGGATCGCGTGTGAGCACCATGCCGCCCGAGTGAATGCCCATGTGGCGCGGGAAATTTTCGAGACGCTTGCAGACGGCGAGGAGGCGGGCTTCGAGTGTGCGTCCTTCGACTGCGCTCGCTGCGCGAGCTCCGCTCAGGATGACAGGGGGAGTCGCTGCGGGCGTTCCGCTGAGGATGACAGGGGGGGTCGCTGCGCGAGCTCCGCTCAGGATGACAGGGGGAGTCGCTGCGGGCGTTCCGCTGAGGATGACAGGGACGGCGGTTTCGAGGGATTCGGTGGCGTTGAGTTCTTGGGCGAGTTTTTCGACGGCTTCGAGGGTGAGGCCGAGGGCTTTGCCCACGTCGCGTAATGCGGAGCGCTCGTGATAGGTAATGACTTCGGCGGTCATTGCGGCGTTGGAGCGGCCGTAACGGGTGTAGACGTATTGAATGACTTTCTCGCGGTCTTGATGTGCGAAATCGATGTCGATGTCGGGGATTTCGCGTCGTTCTTCGGACATGAAACGTTCGAAGAGCAACTGCATGCCGATCGGGTCCACCGCGGTGATGCCGAGGGCATAGCAGACCGCCGAGTTCGCCGCCGAACCGCGGCCTTGGCAGAGTACGCCGAGCCGGCCGGCTTCCTGCACGATATCCCAAACGATGAGAAAGTACCCGGCCAGATCCATTCGAGCGATGATGCCGAGTTCGTATTCGAGCTGGCGTTCGACGTTGGATTCGAGCGGCGTGCCGTAGCGTTGGGCGGCGCCGCGGTAAACGAGTTCGCGCAGATACGATTGACGCGTTTTGCCTTCTTCCACCGGAAAGAGCGGAAATTGTCCGGTGATGCGCTCGAGCCGGAAACGGCAACGGGCGGCGATTTCCACGGTTCGCGCGATCGCTTCGGGATGCGGTCTGAACAGCCGGCGCATCGCCGCAGCGGATTTGAGGTGAAACTCGGCGTTGGGACGCAGAAGATGCTCGGCGCGCGCGCGTTCGAGGTTCGTGCCGTTTTTGACGCAACGTAGCACGTCGGTGAGGTGCGCGTCTTCCTTGACGGCGTAGGCGACGGCGTTGGTTGCCACGCACGGCACGTGCAGCTCGCGCGAGAGTTGTACGAGACGCTGATTACGTTGCGCTTCTTCCTCGGTGAGATGCTGTTGGAGTTCGAGATGAAAGCATTCGCCGAAGAGGTCGCGCAAGCGCCGGATTTCCTCGACGGCGTGTGCCGGGCCGTGCGTGGCTAGTGCGCGTTCGACGCCCCCGTCGGGACCGCCGGAGAGCGCGATCAAGCCGTCGGTGCGGCCGGTGACGTCGTCGAACTGCAGGCGCGCGTCGCCCTTACGGCCGCGTAGCTGCGCACGCGAGATCAGCTCGCAGAGGTTGGCGTAGCCGCGTTCGTCCTCGACCAAGAGCACGATCCGGGCGCCATCGTCAAAGGTGAGTTCGCTGCCGACGATCGCCGCCAAGCCGCGCAGCTTGGCCCGGCCGGCAAAACGGACGCTGCCGTAGAGGCCGTCGCGGTCGGTCAGCGCGAGCGCCGCCAAGCCCAGCTCGGCCGCCCGGTCGGCCAGCTCTTCGGGGTGCGATCCGCCTTCGAGAAAAGTGAAATTCGACCAGCTATGGAGCTCCGCGTACATCGGCAAGGTTCGCCTCCGCACAAGGTGGGACCGTCAACATAGCGAACATATGTTCGCATGTCAATGCCCGTTTTCTTCCGCTGGGGGGATGATATACTTTCGGAATGCCACGGAAGTTTCCGATAAAATCTAACCCTGTGGAATTTGAGGCTATTGTCCGAAAAAGAAATCAAATCACCCTCCCCAGCCAAGCGATCGACCGGCTCGGTCTCCATGAGGGAGATACGATTGTGATTCAACTGCAGGATGGATCCGCGACGCTACGCCCGGTGCGGCGTTCCTATGCCGGCGTCGGGAGAGGTGCGTTCGGCAACGCCCGCGAGTACCTCGAACGCGAGCGCGGCAATTGGGAGTAGACGGGAAAAAACTCGCCGGGGCCGTCGCGACTCATTCTACGATCCTGATCGACACGTCGATTTTGGTCGCGTACTTGGATGGCGAACAGAACATCACGGCCGCCGCAACGCTGCTGATCGACGATTGGCTGCACCGCGGACGCAACCGGGGTTTCGTTTCGACGATCAGCGCGATGGAGTTGCTCGTAGGGCCGCTCAAAGCACGCCGGTTGACTGCCGACTACCTGGACTTTCTCCAGCGATTTCCAAATTTGACGTGCGTTCCAGTTGACCTGAACGTTGCTCAAGCATCCGCCAGCGTCCGCGCGAACCATTCTGTCCGAACGCCGGACGCACTGATCATCGGCACGGCCATTGCGATCGGCGCCGATGTCATCGCTACCAACGATCGAGCTTGGGGGGAAATCGCTCCGATGCCGGTCGTACTATTGAACGACTACGTCACTTGAAGCGCGTCCTTCGACTGCGCATTCCTTCGGAATGCTCCGCTCAGGATGACAAGAGTGGATGCGCCTTCCTTCGGAATGCTCCGCTCAGGATGACAAGAGTGGATGCGCCTTCCTTCGGAATGCTCCGCTCAGGATGACAAGAGTGGATGCGCATTCCCTATCGGTGCTCCGCTCGGGATGACAAGAGTGGAAGCGCATTCTCTATCGGTGCTCCGCTCGGGATGACAAGAGTGGATGCGCATTCCCTGTGGGGATGCTCTGCTCGGGATGCGAGGGTGGATGCGCATTCCCTGTGGGGTAGAAAGAAGACGGGCACGCCGATGCGTGCCCGCATTTTTTAAACGACCGTTATAGATGGACTATCGGTTGACGACGACTCGATAGACTGGTATTGGGTCGAAGCCCTTGATCCGTTTATCCGGAGCGAGGCGAATGAGATCGAATTTCCACCTTTTTCCGCCGGGTAGCGTCGCCGGAGGGTTGTACCTGATTTCTTCATTTATCGTGATCGTGCAAACTCCGTTGTGACACTCCTCGGAATAGCTTCCGCCGCCGGCACTTGCTTCGCCCACCGGCGCTTTGCCCGCTTCGGGCCCGCAAGTGCCGATGGCTATCTTCCTATAGATCGTGGGGCGGTTCTGCGGCCAGTTGCTATACACGAGGCGCGTGCGCAGTCGCTCCGAGAACGCGCCCGCTTTAGTATATGCCTCCTGAAACGTGACGGATGCTTGGCCCTTCCCGTCGCTTCGCTTGATGGTTCTCCCGACGATTGGGCAGCTGCCGCCCGTCATTGGGGCGCTGTCGATCGATATCAAGGGCTGCGGCGCCGCCGCAGGGGGCGCGGTCGCGAACTGTGACCCGGCACAAGCTGTCAGCATAATTAGCGTGACGCAAATGCCTATAGAGCGCCGCATGGATGAAATAAATTCCATAAATGAAAGGCTCCTTTCGCCGACGACGGTGCAACGGCGCATAAGGCAGACCCCGGCTGCTGTCAAGTCGCCGTTGGGAGCACTCCCGACCTCCTGAGCCCTAGGGTGAACTATTTTAGGGCGATTGTCAACGAACAGAATATTGCAATGGGCTTCGACTGCGCGTCCTTCGACTGCGCATCCCTCCGGGATGCTCCGCTCAGGATGACAATAGTGGAAGCGCTGCTTGGGGTGACAGGGGTGGGTGCGCTGCGCGTCCTTCGACTGCGCATCCCTCTGGGATGCTCCGCTCAGGATGACAATAGTGGAAGCGCTGCTTGGGGTGAGATGCGCTGCGCGTCCTTCGACTGTGCCCTCCGGGATGCTCCGCTCAGGATGACAATAGTGGAAGCGCTGCTTGGGGTGACAGGGGTGGATGCGCTGCGCGTCCTTCGACTGCGCATCCCTCCGGGATACTCCGCTCAGGATGACAATGGTGGAAGCGCAGGTCGGGATGACGGGTTAGGCTGGGATCGATGGTGACGGCAATGGGGTTAGGGTGGGGTCGATGGGGACGGCGATGGGGTTAGGGCGGGTCGATGGCGACGGCGATGGGGTTCTTTAGATCGTGGCTCTTGTAGGTTTGGCGGTGCAGACCGCCAGGGAACGTTACCGCGACTGCGTCGCGGGTTTGGGGATCGGCGCCGAGGATGACGTCGCCTTTGCGCTCGAGTGCGATGCCGTTCCAACTGCCATTCGTATCGAGCACGACGCCGGTTTGCGTTCCGGACTCGGTATATTCCGTAACGGTGCCGGTGGGGTCGTCTACGAGCAGGTTGTCAGCGGCGTCGACGGCGATCCCACCGGGATTTCCGCCCATGAAGATGGGTAGCCGGACCGCATTCTTTTGGCGCCCGCGCGGAAATTCGACGACGGTGCCGCTCGTACCGAGCACGAGCGTTCCAAAGACGTTGCCGGCAGCATCGCACGCAAGGAAAAAGAAATTGCCGCCCTCGTAGTTGAGCTTACGCGTCGGACGGCGCGCACCTGGAGCGTACGCGGCAACGTCGCCGCCGCCGGAAACGATGATGTTCGCGACGTAGATCGTACCGTCGGGACAGATCGTTACGTCTTCCGGCTGGCTGCCGTCGTCGTGTAACGTCGTCGTAGGCGCCGTCGCGCCGCGGGCAAACTCGAGCACGTTCGAGCCGCCGCGATTGGCGACCCATAGGTCGTGCTGGCGATCGACGAACAGGCCTTGCGGATAATTGAGGCGATCCGTTAGGGTTCCGATTTGCGTGCCCGTACGGTTAAAGACCGCAACGAGATTGTTGGCGTCGTCTGAAACGTAGACGACCGGCACGCTGCGGTCGGACGCCAGGGAGCGTGCGGCGGTCGCCGGCGGCCCGGAAGGCGTCGTTCCTTGCGGGGCAATCGAGCAAGCGGTAAGGAAAAATGCGGTGCTAGCGAGCAACGCGACGAGCGACATGCGCATGGATTCGTGGTTTTCGCGAGCCGGCGAGTTTTTCCGCGCCAAAAGAAGAGGAGCGCGGCTCTATGCCGCGCTCCCTTTCTTTCGATTGGTCCGGGGTTTAGAAGGCGCTTAGGCCGTTGGGAGTGCCCCAGCCGGTGGGGCCGTCGTAACCGGGACCGGCGTTGCAGATGTAGAGCTGACGCGTCTTGCACGTTCCGTTGCTGCCCGAGGTGACGTCGTTGAGGCCCGCGCCGGCGCCATCCCAGATTTGCTGCGCGTAGTTCAACGACGACTCGTTGGCGGCCAGTGCGAAGACCGATGCAACGACCGGCGACGACACGCTCGTGCCGCCGATCACGCCCCAGCCACCGGACGGAAACGTGTCGTAGATCGCGACGCCCGTGCCGGGATCGGCAACCGCCGAGACGTCGGCCTCCGAGCGGAACGGGCAACCTTGATCGGTTTGCCACGACGGCTTGGTCACTAAGTGCGCGCAGCCGCTGCCGGAGCCGCTCCACGCGGTTTCGGACCAGCCGCGCGATCCGCTGCTTTTACGCAGCGACGTTCCACCGATGCAGACGACGGTTGCGTAATCGCACGGCGACGAGGCACGATGTCCGCCGTCGCCAGAGCTGGCGGTGATGATGGCGCCGGGGTGATCGTAATGTACGTTCGAGCCGCCGCCTCCGCCGCCGCCGTAGGAGTTGCTGACGACGTTCGCGCCCATCTTCACCGCGCGATCGACCGCGAATCCGAGGCTTTTGAGGCGATTCGAACTCGCTTCGACCAGAATGATCTTGCAGTTGGGGCAAATCGCCGATGCCATGTCGAGGTCGAGTGAAATTTCACCGGCCCATCCGGGATCGGGTCTCGGCAGCTTCGTCGGCGAACCGCTCTGGCCGACTTTCTTAAAACACTTGTTCTTGGTCGTGCAGGCGGCTAAACCGAAGTTCGAGCGATAGACGGCCAAATCGGATTCGGCATTGGGGTCGTCGTAGGCATCGACGATACCGATGGTTTGGCCTTTGCCTTTCGACGCCGACGGCAGGTTGTAGGCCGACTGCAAATCGGTGGGTCCGTAGCCGCTAACGTGCGGCTGCGCACCGCGCAATGGCGTAACGTCGGTGCGAATCAGCGCGAAACAGCGCGCGTAGCCGGGAGCGACGAACTCCGGGCACGCCGGTCGCGTAGCGGCAGACAATCCAGTGGCGGTCAGCGCGCCGGCAGTTCCGCCGGTCGCGGCGGACGGCAACGTTTGATTCATGGAGCCGCCGGAACAGGCGGCCAATGCGGCAATACTCGCGAGCGCGAGCATCCGAGCGTAGCGTGCGTTCAAAGGAAGATTCTCCTCACAAAGACGGCGGGTCAACCGGGCCAGTGTACCACGGGGCACCGAGCCGGTCATTAACGGTCGTTCGAGTAACGCGGTCGTGGCGCGTTTGGTTCTGGGCGTCGAGGATTTGCGAGGCAGCCGGGCGTAGGGCGAGTGCATGACGGTTGAGCCGGCACGGCGCACCGAGCAGTGGCTGCTGCCGGCGCTGTGCGTCGTCGCCTTTCTGCTGCTCGCGATCGAAGCCGTCAACGTGTTCGGATTCGGCGGGCGGGCATGGTTCGGCTATTGGGATTCGGTGACGGTCATGACCACCCAGCCGTTCGTCGCCGAGATCGTTCAGACGGTTCCGGGCGGCGCTGCGGCCCGCGCCGGCTTGCGCGATGGCGACCGCGTCGACCTGCGGGACCTGGATGCGAACGGGCGAGTCGCGCTACTATTTCAGCCGATGGCGACGCGAAGCATCGATCTGATCGTTCGACGCGGCCCGCAAACGTTTAAGACACGGTTTACCGGCAGCACGCAGTGGGAGGTCCAGCCCCTTTTCAAAATTGGCGTGAACGTGCTCTGGCTGGTGGGGTATTTTCTGGCGCTGGTGTGCGCCGCCCTCATTGCCGTGCGCCGCGCGCAGACGATCGAGGGCCGGCTGCTCTGCATCACGCTGCTGGTCATCGTCGGGTCGGCGATCGGACCGAGCAACACCGTCCTGCCCGACGGCCGGATCGACGCGCTGATGGTGGCGATCAGTGGGATCTTTACCGCGATCTCGGCCGTACTGCCGGTCGCGCTCTCCGCGCGCTTCGGCGTTCGGCACGGGTGGCGCCGTCTCGTAGAGCTGGCGGTTTACGCGATTGCGGCGACGGTAGCCGCCAGCGGAATCGCGTGTACGATCGGACTTATCTACGCGACCATCGACCCGCTGCCGTTCGTGTTCGGGACCTTCTGGCGAACGCTCGTCACAGTGCTGTACGCGGCGACGACCATCGCGGTCGCAACGGCCGTCGCGAGCACCAGCCCACTCGAGCGACCGAGGGCGGCGTGGCTCCTGCTGCCGTTGCCAATCGGCCTGCTGCTCTACACTTTGGCGGGACAAACCGAAGCGCTGGCAACGTCGTGGTCCGCGTTCATGGCGCTCGCGGCAACCTCCAACACCCTCATGCTTGCGGGCGCGGCCGCCGTGACGTACGCACTGCTCAAACGGCGCGTTCTCGACGTGCAGTTCGTCATTAGCCGCACGCTGGTCGTCGCGGGCGTTTCGGCGATCGTAGTCGCGTCGTTCGTCTTGCTCGAATGGTTCCTGGGTAACGTTCTGGTCAACGCGAGCCACGTGACGGGCGTCGTAGCCAATGCCGCGCTCGCGCTCGTGCTCGGCCTTTCGATGCAGTTCATTCACCAGCGAGTCGACGCACTGGTGGAGTTTGCGTTCTTCCACCGCCGCCACGAAGCCGATCGCGCGCTGCGCGATTTTGGCAAGGAGGCGGCGTACGTCACCCAGCGGGAGGTCTTACTCGACCTCACGATCGAGATCGTCGAGCACCAGACCGATGCCCGCGCGGCGTCGTTGCTGGTCAACGGCGACGGCACGTATCGCGCGGTCCGGTGGTTCGGGGAGCAGTCCGCCGACGCGGCGGAAAACGATGCGGCCATTCTCGCGCTGAAGGCTTGGCACAAACCGCTGGACCCGCATCGGTACGCGAGCACGCTGGCGGGCGACGTCGCGCTGCCGCTTCTCGCCCGCGGCCGGCTCGTCGGCGTGCTGCTGTGCGGCGAACGAAGCCGCGGCGAAGCTTACGCCCCCGACGAAATCGACGCGCTCACGGAGCTGGCCCATGGCGTTGGAACGGCCCTGGACGCCCTCGAGCGCACCGACGGCGTCGCCGCGCGCGAGAGCGCCATCCTTGCCGAACTGCGCGCGCTGCGCGAAGCGATCGAACGCACGAACCCCGCGCCTTAGCGCGGGTCGAGTGATCGTGCAACCGGACTTGCGCTGGTGGTGTACTTTGTGCTACAAAGTCTATAGCTTTGCAATGCAAAGCATCGTGAACCGCCGCCTCGGAGGTTTGACTTGATGCTGAAACGGCTGGTCGCCATCGCTTTCATCTTTGGGTGCAGCGGCATCGCCTGGGTCATCTTAGGTGCGACGCTGGTGACGCGAACGACGGACTCGGATTCGAGTCAGACCCAGAAGCTGACGGCCCAGTGGGGATCCGCGCAGACACAAACCGCGCCGACGGTCAGCGCACGGGTCGCCGTCGAGACGTACAACAAGGATAAGAAACGGGTCGAGCGCGGCTACGAGATCGCGGCCGTGCCGATTCGCAGCACCCGGGTGGGCGTGAACCTCGCCTTGGAACAACGCCGGAAGGGATTGCTGTGGTACAACCTCTACGACGTTCACTTCGAGGGGCATTACATCGTCCGCAACGACACCGCCAGCCGCCGGCTCGCGCTGCACTTCGTCTTTCCCTCGACGGCCGGAACGTACACGAATTTTACGTGCACGATTGGCGGTCAGCGGTTGGCGGCCGAGGATTTCGGTCAAGGCGACGTGAGCTTCGACCTCGCACCCGGCCAGCAAACCGTGATCGACGTCGGCTACGCCTCGCGCGGGATGGAGTCGTGGACCTATCTCTTCGGCGCCGGCGTGCAATCGATCCGAGATTTCGAGATGACGATGAGCACCAACTTCGACGCCATTGACTTTCCGCCGCAGACGCTGCTGCCGACCACCGAAACCCGCGCGGGAAATGGCTGGCAGCTGGGCTGGACGTATGCGACCCTAGTCACCGGCGAGGGTATCGGCATGGCGTTTCCCTATCCGCTCCAACCCGGACCGCTCGCGCAGCGAATTACTTTTTGGGCGCCGGTCGCGCTGCTCTTCTACTTCTTCGTCATGCTGCTGATCACCACGCTGCGCGGAATCGACCTGCATCCGGTCAACTACTTCTTCTTGGCGTGCGCGTTCTTTGCGTTCCACCTGCTGTTCGCGTACTTGGTCGACCGCATAGCGCTGGAAGCGGCGTTTGCGATCTGTTCGCTGGTTTCGATGGGTTTGACGATCACCTACCTGCGGCTGGTCGTCGGCTGGAGATTCGCCGCGGTCGAAAGCGGCCTCGCGCAGTTGGTCTATCTCGTGCTCTTCTCGTACGCGCTGTTCAACGAGGGTTGGAGCGGGTTGACAATCACGGTCGGCGCGATCGTGACGCTCTTCGTGGTGATGCAGTTAACGGGGCGCATCCGCTGGAGCGAACGGTTTGCGTGACCCTCGTTTACTGTCCCTCGACTGCGCGTGCTGCCCACGCTCCGCTCGGGATGACAACGCGGGCGCTGTGCTTGGTGGCGGGGGTGGCGCTGTGGTGACGGGTTAGCGGGGTTTGGCGAGGGCGAAGTTGGAGTGTTGGTCGATGCGGACGGCGCCGTCGACGAAAAATCGTTCGAGGTCGCGGCGCGCTTCGTGCTCGAAGGCGGCGATTGCGTCGGTACCTTGGAACGCGATCACCGGCCAAAACGGCGTGCCGCGGATTGCCATCAGGGCTTGGTCGACGGTTTCAAAGATGACAGGAACGGTGCGCTCGAAGACGGTCACGTCGCGAAAGCCGGCGGCAGCGAGATCGCGCTGCAGATCGTCGAGCGAACCGTACGCAAAGACTGCGCGCGGGAAGGCATCGACGGCCACGATTCCAGCGCGTTTGCCGGCGTCGCGCAACGTCGTAAAGAGCCGGGCGCCGTCGGACGGTCGAAAAACGGCGATGCCGACGCGTCCGCCGGATCTCACGACACGCCGCATCTCGGTGAGCGCGGCGACCTGGTCGGGAAAAAACTGTAAACTCTGCTGACAGGCGACCGCGTCGAACGTCGCGGCGGCAAACGGCATCGACGCGGCCGACGCCTGGAGGTAGCCGATCTCGGCTGCGCCGGCGTCGGCGGGTTTCGACCGCGCCACCGCGATCATCTCAGCGCTGACGTCGCAGCCCGCGACGCTTCCAGCCGTTCCGACGCGGCGGGCGGCGAGACGAGCAACGGTACCGGGACCGCACGCGACGTCGAGAAAATTCTCGCCCAGCTTAGGCGCGATCACGTCGAGCAGCACTTCCGCGAGCGGTTCGAAAAGCGGGGTGACCAAAAATCGATCGTACGCTTCGGCTACGTTGCCCTTGAAATGAAACTCCAGTTCTTCCGTCAACCATCACCTCAAACGTCATTGCAAATCGCGCTTGCAAGCGATTTCGGGCTTTTTCCGCTCGTCCCTCGACTTCGCGCCTTTGGCGCTCCGCTCGGGATGACAAGGGCTCGTCCCTGGCGACAGGCGCGCCTTGTGGCGCGCCGCTCGGGATGACAGGGCGCTGCTCCCGATGACGGGGGGGCGGGTTAGGGGGTGGTGGCTAGGGCGTCGATGTTGGTGACTGGGAGGGTGTAGATTGCGCCTTGGGGACCGCGTTTGCGGGCTCGGTAGACGTCGACGTTTTGGAAGTCATTGTCTACGAAGAGGCGGCGGACGGCGACAGCCATGCTGTAGAGCTGATTGACGTCGCTGTTGAGGACAATCGTGCTGGTCGGATGACCGTTGGGATGGGCGGTTGGCGTGTAGCGTTCGATCCGGCCGTTTTTATAGCTATAGTCGTTTTTCCCCAAGAACAGGTTTCCAGCGTCATCGACTGCGAGCGATAGAAATCGCAGGCTACTGCTTTGCAGAAACGTCCGCGTAGGCGTTGGGCCCGCAACGGCGTTCGCAAATTCCTTAACCTTTGCGGGATTTAGCAGGACGAAGAGATCGTCGTTCGCGTCGACCGCCATGCTGCTTAGCGGGTCGGGCTCGGGGAGCTTAATGGTTTGGAGCGGGGCGGCGTTGCCGTCGGCCGTTGAGGAATACACGAAAACCGCTTCACACGGCAGCTTGTCTTTCGGGTGCAATTCGCCATAGGCGTAGGACGCCACGAAGAGGTTGCCCGTCCGGTCGGCGGCGAGGGACGATATTGTGACGCCGCGGCTGGGTCCGCGGCAACGAGAGAGGTTGGGGAAACTGATGTCGCGCGTGGGCGTGAGACTGCCTCCATCAAAGGCGACGACATCATCGGAGCCAAAGGCCTGGGTGTAGAGCGTTCCGTTGCCGGCGATCGCCAGCAGTGGGCCGTATCCGGTGTACGTACGATCCGGCGTCGGGCGCGGAACGCCGTTGACCAGCCGAAAGACCTGGATGAACCGCTGAACGGAACCGGGTGTATGAGACGCGACGTAGAGATAGTTTTTCGTTCGGGCGGTCGTCGCAAGATCGTTCGGCGCGGTGCCGCCGATCGGGACCGGCTGGCCGTTTTGCGTGGAGCAGGCCGCCAACGCTAAGAGCGCCAGGGCCGCGGCCGGGAGGAAGGGGTGGCGGAATTGCATGGTCATCAGGTGCACTCCCCCGCGAGGATTTCTCGCCTCAGAATGAAGCTTTAGACGGGTCTGGCGATAACCCTGGTCACCTAAATTGGGCTTTTACGTCCCTCGACTGCGCGCCTTTGGCGCTCCGCTCGGGATGACAACGCGGGCGGCTGCCGGCTGGCGGGATGACAACGCGGGCGGCTCCGCTCGGGATGACAACGCGGGCGCTCCGCTCGGGATGACAACGCGGGCGGCTCCGCTCGGGATGACAACGCGGGCGCTCCGCTCGGGATGACAACGCGGGCGCTCCGCTGGGATGACAACGCGGGCGGCTCCGCTCGGGATGACAACGCGGGCGGCTCCGCTCGGGATGACAACGCGGGCGCTCCGCTCGGGATGACAACGCGGGCGCTCTCGGCTCGGGATGACAACGCGGTGCTCCGGTCGGGATGACAACGCGGGCGGCTCCGGTCGGGATGACAATGCGGCGCTCCGGTCGGGATGACAACGCGGCGCTCCGATCGGGATGACAACGCGGGCGCTTCGATCGGGATGACAAGGGGGCGGGGGACGTTGGGGGTGGAGGGTGCGTTATGTGCAGAGAGCGGGAACGCGCTCGCGGGACTTGGTAGGATGCCGGACCTTTAGGTTTTGGCTTGCTTGCCAAACGTGGGTGGGTTTTTTGGCGAAACGGTTCAGGAAGAAGGGAAACGGCCGCCCGGCGGCAGAGGACGATGACGCGGTGAATACGAGCGGAATTTCGCGGGCACTTGCGCTCGCTGCGAGTCTGGCGTTGAGTGCATGTTCGCTCGCGCAACAGTCGGCGTCGATGCCGTCGATGCGCGGGGCCATCGGACTGAGGCCGGCGTCCACCGGAGCCGGCAAGATTACCCACGTCGTTTATATCGTGCAAGAGAATCGCAGCTTCGACGACATGTTCCAGGGGTATCCGGGTGCCGATACGGTTTCGAGCGGCAAGGATTCACACGGCAAAACCATTGCCCTGAAGCCGGTCAGCCTCAAGGCGACGTACGATCTCGATCATTCGGAAGGCGCCATGGTCGACGCTTGCGACGGCACCGGCCAACTTCCCGGAACGCAATGCAAGATGGACGGATTCGATAAGGAGGCGGCCTTCGGCGATCCGCATCCACATCCGCAGTACGTGTACGTGCCCCAAAAAGAAACGAAGCCGTTGTTCGACATCGCGCACGAGTTCGTGCTCGCCGACCGGATGTTCGCGTCGCAGCTCGACGAGAGTTTCGTCGCGCACCAATACATCATCGCGGCCCAGGCGCAGGCGAGCGTCAACGTTCCCTCAAACTACTGGGGTTGTCCGGGCGGCGGCAACGATCTCGTTTCGACGCTTACCGAGCAGCGCACTTTCGGCCACCCGCAGGTCGCGTGCTTCGACTACCTGACGCTCGGCGACGAACTCGACACCGCCGGACTAACCTGGCGTTTCTACACGAGTAAATACACCAAGCCCTTGGGCGGCTACTGGTCGTCGTATCAGGCGGTCAAGCACATTTACCAAGGTCCGGACTGGGCTAACGTCATCTACCCGCAGACAAAGTTTTTCACCGACATCGCAAACGGCAAGTTGCAAAACTTTACCTGGATCACGCCGCTGTGCGCGAACTCCGATCATCCCGCCTGCGGCAGCGGCCACGGGCCGTCGTGGGTCGCGTCGCTCGTCAACGCAATCGGCGAGAGCAAGTTTTGGGATTCGACGGTGATCTTCGTGCAGTGGGACGACTGGGGCGGCCACTACGACCACGTTCCGCCGCCGCACAAAGGCTACGACGGCTTGGGCTTCCGCGTTCCGCTGATGGTGATCTCAGCGTACGCCAAACAAAATTACGTTTCGCATACACAGTACGAGACCGCGAGCGTCTTGCGCTACGCCGAGGATCTCTTCGGATTGCCGCAGTTGGCCGACGCCGACGCGCGCGCGACGTCACCGGCGGGCGACTGCCTCGACTTCACGCAGCCGCCGCGCACGTTCGTGCCGATCCAAGCGCCCGACCACGCGAAGTTCTTCCTCAACCAGCCCTACGACGACCGGATGCCCGACACGGACTTCTAAGTCGCGGACGTCATCCCAACCTCAATACGGCGCGTGTAGAGCTCGAACTCGATCGCGACGGATCTCAACAGCCAGTCGTCTATCAGCTTGCCCAGGCGCACGTCGTAACGGGACTGCGCCCACGCGTGGCGATTGCGCCACTCGCTCATGACGATGAGCGTGGTCCCCTCCACGCTTAGAAGCACTTGAGCGGAAAGAAAGCCGGGTAAGTTCGACTTCTCGACCGGGAGAAGACCGATCGCCTCCTTCAACAAAACCGGCGCTTCCGCCGCGGCGATCTTGACCTTAACCAGACTAATAACCGGCTGGTCAGCGTCTGGAATGTTGGAGCCGTCGCCCGAATCCATGTCAATACGCTCTTTCTGCTGCAGAACTGGTGAGTTTGCAGATGCTAACGCTACCTGCGGCTGATGACGGCACGCCTGCAGTACCGATCCGCGATCGAATAGTACAAGTGAACGTCGTCGCCCTCCTCGACAGCAGACGCCGCGAAGGCAATGTCCGTATCGTCGGAATCTCGTGGGGCCGACGGCAACACGATCGGCTCAAAAGAGCGCTCGACGACGTGCGAATACGCAGCGTCGAACGCAACCCAGCCAATGCGCCACTGCGGCTGACGCGTTCCGCCGTTGTAAAACATCACCGGAGACGCCGAAATTCAGGTCGACGATCGGTCCCGGACTGAGATGCCAAGAGTCCCAGGTAGCCTCGCGCGCGTCGAAACGCAGCGGCAATACCTCCCAGGGGCCGTCAACGCGCCGGGATGACGCGAGTCCGATCTTCGAGCGGCCCTCCTGCGCATGTTCGAAAAAGAGGCGCCAGGTGCCGTCGCCGGCACGGACGATCGTCGCCTCTTTGGGGTTGCGGACGGTCTTGGTTGAAGGCAGCGCGATGCCGCGCTTGGCGAGGTGTTGCAGGTCCGGGCCGCTGGCGAGCAAGAGTTGGCCGCGCTTGAGGCGTTCGTTCCACCCGCTGTAGTAGACGAAATACGTTCCATCGACGTAGACGACGCTCGGGTCCTCGCAACCACCGCTGTCGTCGGAATCGAGTTCGGTTCCGGGCGCAATCACGGGCGTTTCGTCGAGCACGAAGTGCAGTCCGTCGCTCGAGATCCCGCTGTGAATTCTCGCGACCTTCTTTGACGGGTCCGGGTTGACGTTTACGACCCGCAGCAGTAGACGAAACTTCCGGTCTTCTTCCCGCCAAACAAATGGGCTCAACTTGTACATCGCCGACAGTTCCGGCGAAGCGTCAAACGTTACGTCATCCTCTCTGACGACGTACAGGTCGGTCAGGCTTTGCGACCGCCGATTCACCGGCAGATGAGGATCGCTTCGGGCATTTGGCCGAGCATATCCCAACGCGCCGTAAAAGTCGATACTTTCTCTAAAGGGGCGGAAATCGGGGGTCGGGAAAGTTTCCCGGACGGATGAAGGCTAAGCGAGTTTCCGTTCCAGAAGCGGTGCTAAAGCAGAACGCGATTCTCGCTGGTCTGAACCCGGCTATGACTGCGCGCGTCATGGAAACCGCGGAACTCATCATACTCGAGACGCCGCAGCAAATCTACGAGGCCGGCTCACCGATACGAAAGGTGTACTTTCCGATCGATGCGGTACTTTCGGTCGTGACGCAGATGCGGGACGGGGGCTCGATCGAAGTGGGAACCGTCGGCAGGGAAGGCGTGTCGGCAATTCCGCTTCTGCTCGGCGCAACGACGTCGGCGAACGAGAGTTACTGTCAAGTTCCCGGCCGTGCGGTCGTCATCAGCAGCGACTATTTCCGGCAACTCCTCGCCGTCGAAGACGACCAATTTCGTCGAGTGCTGGATCGATTTCTGCAAGCCTACGTGAACATGCTGGGACAACTCGCGGCATGCAACGGCATGCACAGCATCTACGAACGGTGCGCGCGGTGGCTTTTGCTGACCCACGACCGCGTTAATTCCGACAAGATCGCGCTGACGCACGAGTACCTTTCGATGATGCTGGGCGCACGGCGCTCCGGCGTGACCATCGCTGCGGCAACGCTGCAGCAAGCCGGCTTCATTCGCTACGCTCACGGGCACATCGTCATCACGAACCGAGAAGGTTTGGAAGACGCCTCGTGCGAGTGCTATGGCGTGGCGCGCGAACAGTTTGGAGCGCTGTTGGCATGAACGCGCGCATTGCTGCGGCGCTGCTCGCACTGGGCACGCTCGCGATGGCGAGCCCCTCGACGGCCGACGTCGCACCCGTGACAGCGCCGATACACTTTGCGCTCGCGGCCTGTCCCGCATTGGTTGGCAAACACGTTGCCTCGGCTGACGTTTCGTATTCGTTTGCGCCCGTGGCCGGCGCCGCGACCGTCTCGGGCACGGCGAAGTGGACGAGCGCCGCGGACTCACGACTGCAGCTCGACGTGGCGCTGCCGGCCGGGTTCTATCGCTACGCGATAGCGGTCAAGAGCGCCGGCGGCACGGCGATCGTTTGTGGATACGAACTCTATGTGGCAGCCCTTCCCGGAAAAGAACGCACGATTACCGACACGATGCTCGACGGCGTCGCCGATCCGATTACGCCCGTGTTATTGGCAGGAACGCTGCCGGTGGGGATGACGGCGTGGCTCGTTCGCTACGATGGCGCGCCGGCGTGCGGCTCGTCGACCACCGCGCTCGTGCGCCATCAGCTCCTCGATTCGGAAGTCGAGTCGGGAGCGTACTATGGCTACGACACGAAACTGACGGCGGCGCGCGACAACCGCAGCAGCGTTTTCGGCCTAGAACTCGGCTGGCCGAACGACCAGCGACGGGTGATCCGGCTTACGGCCGACTATCCTAAAGCGATCGTTTCCGGCGTCCCGGGTACGGTGCGTTTCGACATTACGCCCGCCGTTGAGAAGCTGGCGCTGGGCCAACCGGCAAACACGCTGGTGTGCGCCGGATCCAGCCCCTCGAGCTAATACCAAGGCAAGCAAGCAAGAGAGGTTCTACTCGCTTCAGGAGCCTACTAAGCCTTACCTTACTCGTTAAATGCGTCCGGAAGGTAGGTTTTATGAAGCACCCCGCTCTGATCGCGTTTGGCTGCGCCGCATTGGTTTTCGGCTTAGCCACCGCTCCGATTGTTTCCACTGCCGCTCCAGACCCGGCACCGACGCCGGTTCCGATGCCACATCAAGACTTTTCTTCGATGATGTTCTTGACCGGCAACTGGTCGTGCACGCAGATGCTGCGCGGCAAGCTGCGGCCAGACACGAGCACGACTGCCGTCAGCATGGACGGCGCCTGGTTGGTGACACAAGATACGGCGCCGCCGTTCGACCAGTATCGCACCTACGCGATCCACGGTACGACGTACGTGGGTTACGACTCCACGGTCAAACAGTGGATTCAAACCGGCGTCGACAGCGCCGGAGGCTACTTTACCAGCACGTCGCCGGGCTGGCAGGGCAGCACGATGGTCTGGACGACGAAGGGCCTCGACGGAAGCAGCGGTACGGACACGTTCACCAAAGTCAGCGATACCGAGACGACCGACGATTCGACGAATACCGATTCAACGGGCAAAGCCACCAAAACGATGGTCACCTGTAAGAAGAGCAGCTAGGCTAACCGTTCGTAAGAACGCGGTTTGAGCGTACGTGGAGACCGGCCTTTAGCGATCCGCTCTAGGCCCGTCCCACTTCCCACGAGATACGAGTACCTAGTGGCAGCTAACCCGTTTCCGGCTTTTGCGACGATCTTGGCGGTGGCGCTCATTGCGGTGACGCCCTGCGGAACGGCGTCACCACCAGCCGGCCGGTGGACGTACGGCGTGGCAGATGGGCCTGCGCCCAGCGGTACGATCCGTCTCGATGGTTCTGCGATCGTCGTTTCGGATTTTGCGGGCGATCGAGCGTTTACGACGACGATATCGCGTTACGATGCCAAGACGCAGCGATTGATTTCGGTGCAGCAGCATGCCGGCTGCTGTTTAACGACGTGGAATGCGAGCATAGTTTCTGACTCGAACGGGGCTTATCTGATCACGACGGCTTCCGGTCGAAAGCGTCTTGCCGGAACCAGGGAGCCAATCGTCGTCAACGCGCCGGAACTCCTCCCGTGGCTTTTCCATCGGACCGGTGCCGGCTCGATGGTCGCCATTTCGCTTCCTAATATCTCTTCCAACGGCGTTCGGGTTGGGAGCATCGGCATTTCGGAGGTTCCCAACGAAACGAGGCCGCCGGGCGTTCCGCGCTTTGACAGAGCACTTCGCGTCACTGCCGGTACGGGAGGCCCGACGATCCTTTGGTACGATTCTTGCACGTTTGTCGTCGATGCGATCGTAAAGTCCGGTTCGTTAGCGCTGCGCAACGGGCTCTAGGGTCCGCCGGCGCCAGGTGTTCGAAGGAGTCAATTTGTCGGGTTGGTGCGAAGGAGCGGGGGATGCTGTACGCGCTTCCGATCTGGGCGATTGCCGCCGTGCTCGTGGTTTGGATCTGCATCTGCGGGGAGCTGGGATTTCACGCCGGCTTGCGGCTGAAGGCACATCTGAGCGACGGTCCCTTTAGCGGCTTACAAGGAGCGTTTTTTGGGCTCCTCGCACTTCTGCTGGCGTTTTCGTTTTCGCTCGGGCTGGCACGCTACGACGCGCGCCGGACGGAAGTGCGAAGCGAAGCCAACTCCATCAGTACGACGTACCTTCGCACGCAACTGCTGGATGCAAAGACGGCGTCGCTGATGCGCGGTTACTTGCGAACGTACGTCGAGGTTCGAATTCTCTTCGCGCGCACCACGGTTGACGCTGGCCTACGCGAGGCCACCGCGCGCCGATCTGAAGCCCTGCAATCCGCCATGTGGAACCTCGCCGCGCAGCAAGCAACGCGAGATCCGCACTCTACCCTAACGCCGCTTTTTGTCGAGGCTCTCAACGACACGATCGATCAAAGCAGCGTCGAAGAGGCCATCCTTGCCGCCCATATACCCGATCCGGTCATCATCGTGATGGGGATCGTGATCGGTTTTGCCTCCGTTCTGCTGGGAGCTAGTTTCGGCCGTACGGACCATCGCGCAACCTTTGCGGTCGTGTTTTTTGCGATAACGCTCGCACTCGTCGTAGCAATGATTTTGGATCTCGACCGGCCGCAACGCGGCTTCATCCAGGTGAGTCTCGAGCCGTTGGAATCGTTGCGGCAAAGCATCACCCCGGGCCGCTGAACATGACGCGCCGCTATCGTGTCGCGATCTTGGCAGTTGGCGCTCTTCTCATCGCCTTGGGAGGCTGGCTGCGACCGGTGCGCGCCACGAGCGTTCCGACCATGCGCGACGGTCCCCATATGGAGATGACCCTCCCGGCTGCCGAACGTCCGGGAGACGCCGCCCGCGCCGACGCCATTCTGTCGGCGGCCCGGAGGATTATGGCGCGTTATCCGACGGTCGATGCTGCCGAGCGGGCCGGATTCGTAAAATTCCTTCCGGGCATTCCGCTCCCGATCGAACACTATACCAATCGCGCGTACGCGATCGAGGCGTGGTTCGGGCACTTCGATCCGGAACACCCGACGTCGCTGATTTTCGAGCGCACGAGCGGCACGTTGCGACTCGTCGGCGTAATGTATACGGCGTCTAATGGCGCCGATAGCGCTGCGCTGAACGCGCGCGTTCCGCTGAGCTTCGGAACCTGGCACCGGCACGTGAACTTCTGCAAGGCGCCAGCCGGCACGCCATTGTCCGAACGGATGGGACCTAATGCCCGGTTCGGCTTCAAGGGTTCGATCGATACGAGCGACGCGTGCGCGACCGCCGGCGGTACGTTCAAGCCAGTCGTATTCGGGTGGATGGTGCACGTCTGGCCGAACGAAAAAACTCGAGCCGAGATTTGGGCCGTTGACCGGCACGCCAGCATGCAACAGTCGGGAGGAATGACGATGGATCCGGCAACCCGATGAGTTGGACGATTGCTACGTGCATCGAGGACGGTCATCCCATCATCGTCAAGATCGATGAGACGTACCGCGATCCGGGGGAGCGACGCGATCTTAGGACTCGAATCTCGATCAGATTTCTCGGAAACCAGATGTTGCAGTCAGAGGAGGGTCGGGCGGCATTTGAAACTTTGACGCTGGAACCTTTTCTAGCGGCAAGTGACGGCGTCGAAGTCGCGACGATCGCACAGTGGCAGCCCGCTTCCTACACGTACCATACCTATTGCGCGTTAGGTGCCGATCCCGGTTCCATGTCGATGGATGAAACGTTGCGCAAGATTAGCAGCATCACGATCGAGGACGATCCAGAATGGAGGGCTTACCAATCTTGGCTTCCGGATCGTCCAACCTTTCTGCGTAAACTCGCGGGCTGGTTCCAAATAATCCAATACGTGATTGCGAACAAGCTGAAGCGCCGGTAGCTCCGACGCGAACCGGAACGTCGGGCGTCGTGAGCGTCCTTCGACTGCGCTCGCTGAGCGAGCTCCGCTCAGGATGACAAGGGTAGGGTATTCGCTGCGCGAGTCTCGCTCGGGTGACGAGGGTAGGGCGCTCGCTGGGCGAGCTCCGCTCAGGATGACAAGGGTAGGGTATTCGCTGCGCGAGTTTCGCTCGGGTGACGAGGGTAGGGCGCTCGCTGGGCGAGCTCCGCTCAGGATGACAAGGGTAGGGTATTCGCTGCGCGAGTTTCGCTCGGGTGACGAGGGTAGGGCGCTCGCTGTGCGAGTTCCGCTCAGATGACGGGGGGTTAGGGCGCTAGGGTTGGATGTTTTGGTTCATTCGGAAGAGGTTGGTGGGGTCGTATTTGCGTTTGAGGTTGACGAGGCGTTGATAGCCTTCTCCGTAGGCGGATTGAACGCGGCCAGATTCTTCGGCGGTCATAAAGTTGACGTAGACGCCGCCGGTGGCGTACGGCTTCGTCGCTTCGAAAACTGACCGGCACCACGCGATGCCGCCCCGGTCCTCGCCGGGCGTTTCCCAGCGGCCGTGCACGTTCATGATGAACTTCACGTTGCGATCCCGGTAGGCGGTAGCGTCGGGGGCGACGCGGCTGGTCGCACCGCCCATCTGACCGATGAAGATCTCGCAGTGCGGACTCGGGAGCGTACCGGCCGCATTGACGATCGCGTCGATTGCGCCATCGCTGAGTTCGTCGAAATCGTGCGATTTCCAATAGTTCCGAACGCCGGGGGCGAGCAACGGATCGAAGGCGGTTTCCCACGCGACGAAGGGTTGCGGCGCGATCAGGTTGACGATCGGTTTCCCAAGCGCACGTAACGGCCGCAGCGCGACCTCGGCACCGGCGACGTCGCCCGCGCAGCAGACGGCAAACACCAAGACCTCTTTGCCGTGCCACGCTTCGGGAATGAAAGGCGCGGGAGGCGCTTTGCGGACGACGATCCACACGGTCACGTCGTCGGGAGCCGTCGCGCAGAATGCGCGGTACTCGCGGAAGAGTTTGGGTGCATCCGCAGCCGGGTGAACGATCAGTCCGGACAGCACTTGGGGACCGAGTGCGTGCAGACGATACGTGAACGAAGCAACGATCCCGAAGTTGCCGCCGCCGCCGCGGATTCCCCAGAACAGATCGGGGCGCTCCGTGGCCGATGCGGTCACCATCTCGCCGTCGGCGGTGACGACTTGCGCCGAAATCAAGTTGTCGATCGTAAGGCCGAACTTGCGGCTCAACCAGCCGAAGCCGCCGCCCAGCGTGAGGCCCGCGATTCCGGTCGTCGAGTTGATCCCCACGGGAGTCGCAAGCGCATGCTCCTGACAGGCTTGGTCGAACTCGCCGAGCGTCACGCCGGGTTCGACGGTTGCCGTCCGTTGGTTCGGATCGACGACGACCTTTTGCATTTGCGACAGGTCGATCACGACGCCGCCATCGCAAACCGCATTACCGGCAATGTTGTGCCCGCCGCCGCGAACGGCCACGAGCAAACTGTGCGATCGTGCAAACTTCACGGCCCTGCGGATGTCGTCGGTCGTGGTACAGCGGACGATCAGTCCTGGGCGCCGGTCGATCATGGCGTTCCAGATCGTGCGCGCGTCGTCGTATCCCGGCGATGTGGGCGTCAGTGTGTCGCGCACGCCCAGCGCCTTCATCGCCTCTTCGTCGATGCGGGTGCTACCGCCGTCGAGTGCGATCAATGTGAGTTCGGCCATCGTTCGTGCTCCTCAAAGCAATGGCAGTGGGGACGGCGGCTTCGACGGCACATACCTAGCTCCCGCCAGTGAGAAAACGATTGGGCCATAAGACCCTCGTCGCGGCGGTCGGGTTGACCCTCGACGTGACCGCCCGATCCGGGCTCTCCCGTATTCAAATGGTTTCCATTCAGGTGTTCGTTGGAGGCGCCGGCCGACTCGATACTAAAATTCAGCGGTGCGATGGGAGGGAAGTCCCATGTCCTTTGAGCTAGATCGTTTTGTAGACGAATGCCGTGGTGCGCTGGCAGCGGACCGTCCGCAGAAATTTATGCGGGAGATCGTAGCTCGCGCAGTTTTCGATCCTAGTAGCGCTTTGAAGGTTCTCGGTGAGCCAACGAAAGCGGAGATTCAGCGACTGCATCATTCGCCGGAGTTGACCGTTCTCAACGTAATCTGGGCGCCGAAAATGACGCTCTTTCCGCACGATCACGCGATGTGGGCTGTAATCGGCATTTACGGCGGCCGCGAAGACAACATCTTCTGGAAGCGAACCTCCAGCGAGCGCGATAGGGTAGAGGCGGCCGGCGCGCGATCGCTCAGCGACCGGGATGCGGTCATTCTCGGCTCGGACATCATCCATTCGGTCACCAACCCGATCCCTCGACTGACCGGAGCGATTCACGTCTACGGCGGTGATTTCTTCAATGCAAAACGCAGTGAATGGGATCCGGAAACGCTCACGGAGCGCGCCTGCGATGTCGACCGCCTCGTTCGACAATTTGAAGAAGAGAACAAACGTTGGTTTGCGACTGGATGAGGGTGAGCGGGTGTGCGTTAGGCGCTCGTCCCTCGTCCCTCGACTGCGCGTGCTGCGCACGCTCCGCTCGGGATGACAACGGCGGGGGCACGCTCCGCTCGGGATGACAACGGCGGGGGCGCGCTCCGCTCGGGATGACAGTCGCTTGGGATGAGAATCGCTCGGGATGACAAAAGTTAGGGGCTAGATTGTGAATTCGCCGAGGCGGGCGTTTTGGTAGTCGGCGAACCAAATGTGTAGGTGTGTGCCGCCGGTGGTCGTTAGGCCGTAGGGGGCGGATGGAAATGGCGCGGAGCCTTGCGGGAGGGCGAACTCCTTGATCTTTCCCGCGGGGGTAACGCGTCCGAGCTGCGCCGCGTATGCTTCGGAGAACCATACGTTTCCGTCGCCGGCGAGGATGGGAGAACCGGGCCCGGCGTTGGTGTTGGGCGTGTCGTACTTCGTGATCTTTCCGTTGGTGGTGACGTTGGAGATTTCGTAGATCGTCTGCGCGATCGCGTTGAACTGCGTGAACCAGAGTTTGCCGTCGCTTCCGAGCGTGATATCTTCGGGAACGTTCTCCCAACTATTCGGCGTGATGTCGTAGGTCGCGTCGATCGATCCGTCGGTGTTGACGCGCTCGATTCGCCCGAAGGTCTGATGTCCGGTCGAAGCGTTGAGCGCTCCTTGCTCGCAGATCCACAAGCGTCCGTCCGGCCCGGCGACGATACCGTTGGGCACGCCGATATCCTCAAACGGAAACTCCGTGATTTTTCCGGCCGGCGTTATGCGCCCGAACTGGTTGGCGCTGTGTTCGGTAAACCACAGGTTGCCGTCCGGACCGACGGCGATGTAGCCGAGGTCGGCGCCGGGCGTGCTGATGGGATAGACGGTGATGTGGCCGGTGGGCGAGATCTTCGCAATTCCTCCGTCGAGCGTCGACCAAAGGTTCCCATCCGGGCCGGCGACGATTCGCAGCGACACGTCCGGACCCGACGGCGGGAACGGAAAGAGTTTGTACGGATTGCCGGGCTTGAGCCGGCCGATGCTGCCGGGCTGATCGCCGGTCGTGAACCACAGCGCTTGGCGCGGGCCGAACGTGATGTAGAACGGCGTCGTGCCTGGAATCGAAACGTACTTTACGAAATGCGCGGCTCCGGCAGGCGCGGCACCGCGGCCGAGCGCACGGGTTGGGAGCGGCTGGACCAGGATACGCTCGTGCTGGAGCGCCGGCGCGCTCGCAAAATCGTGCGACGCGCAGCCGGTCGCCAGTGCGGTCAATATTGCGACGGTCGTCACCGGTCGCGCGATGGGAAATCCTGGCATGACACCACCTCCCGCGGCACAGCGGTATTTGGCCCTTCCACCGTGTATCCCCGCCGAAAACGCAGGAGGCGGACTGCCCGTTTCGGCGCGAATGCACCGTGACCGAAAACTTCCCGAGGAGCAACGTAAGTGAGCAGGTCCAATTTCCATCGTTACGCGGCGGCCGGCGCCGCGATTGCGTGTGCGGCACTGCAGGCGGCGTGCGAAGGTCGTCAGACCGGTGGGACATTGCCGCCTGCGGTCACGTCCGGTCTTTCTCACCGCGTCGCGGGCGCGCGTGGTGTGGTGACGACGTTCGAAGATACGTTCGGCGATCCGACGCCGGCAGGCATTACGAGCGGTCCGGATGGCGCACTGTGGTTTACCGATCCCGGCAACGACGTCATCGGACGCATCACGACCAAAGGAACGTACACACTGCAGATGAGTGCGGGGGTGGAACTTTCCGACGGCATCACGGCCGGACCGGATGGAAATCTTTGGTTTACGGTCGCGCAGCAAGATGCGTTTATCGGCCGCATCACGACGGCCGGCGTCGTCAAGCTCTTCAAGGATCCGGGCGGGTATTTTCCGCAGGGAATTACCGTCGGGCCGGACGGCGCGCTCTGGTTTGCCGAATCGAACGGCACCGTCGGACGCATGACGACGAACGGAAAAGTAAAGCATTTCTCGGTCGCGCCGAGCAACGCGGAACTGGAGGGGATCGTCACCGGACCGGATGGGCGGTTGTGGGTGACGCAGTTCGTGGTCGGCGGCAGCCGGCTTTCCAATCAGGTCATTCGCGTGACGACGAGCGGGAAGCACAAGTCATACACGGTTGGGTCGGGGCCGGAGTTTATTTGCGTCGGCCCTGATAAAGCGCTGTGGTTTTCCGAAGCTGCGGCCGGGGCGCTGGGACGACTGACGACCGGCGGCGCGTTCAAGGAGTTTCCGATCGGCAACCCGTCGGGAGTCGCTGCCGGGCCCGATGGCGCGTTGTGGTTCACCGACGGCACCGGCGTCGGCCGCATGACGACTGCCGGGAAACTGAAGCACTACGCGGTGACCGGCGGACTTCCACAGATAACTCCCGGGCCCGACGGCGCCATGTGGTTTACAAGTTCTTTCGGTCCTCCCGCCGTGGGCCGTATTACGACGAAATAGCCGAAGCCGATCGGCGCGCCGACTGGGAGGCCCGCCGGTCGGCGAGACGCGAAGTTAGGTGCGCCGCCAGATCTTTGGGGGCTGCTGAGGAGTCGTACATGCACAGACTTGCCGCTGCGTTTATAATCGGTAGCGTTTTTCTGCCATCGGTCGCGCATGCCGCCGAGAAGACGCCGTCGGCGGCGAGTTCGTCGGTTCGGGCCGCGATCGTTTCGGCGGTCGAAAAGGATCGCGCGAAATACGGCGGCCGGACGCCCATTCCCGCGGTGCTAATCGGCGTCTGGGACGCCAGCGGCGCGAGCTTCGTGCGCGCGTTTGGTTATGCCGACCTGGCAACGAAACGAACCTTAACGCCCGCCGATCACTTTCGTATCGGCAGCAACACGAAAACGTTTGTCGTCAGCGTCATCCTGCAACTGATTGCCGAAAAAAAGTTGAGCCTCGACGATCCCGTCAGCCGTTTCTCACTCGGCGTCACCGTCCCCAACGGCGAGAACATCACCGTGCGCGAACTCTGCAACATGCGCAGCGGCATCTTCGAAGCATTCGATACGCCGCAGTTCGCGGCGTTGAACATGATCGTCCCAAAGGATTTCGACCCGCGCACGATCGTCGCTTGGGCAGTGAAGCAGAAACCCTACTTTGCGCCCGGTAAGGGCTACCACTACAGCAATACCAACTATTTGCTGCTCGGGCTGATCATCGAGGCCATCACGAAAGACAGCGTCGGCGATCAGATCGACAAGCGGCTGTTAAAACCGTTCGGATTGACGCAGACGAGCTATCCGCAAACCGAAGCCATGCCGGAGCCGTGGGCGCACGGATACGGACTGGACAAGGATCGCAACTGGGAAGACGTCAGCAATACGATTCCGGTGGCGTTCATGGGGTCGGCCGGTGAGATGATCTCGAATATGGCGGACATCAAGCGCTGGATCAAGCTGTACGCCACCGCTAAGACGGGCGGCCCGCCGGGTTACCGGCCATTGTCGGAATGCAAACCGTTCCTCGGGAATTCGTCGTTTGGTCTGGGCATCAACTGCAGCGCCGGCTGGTACGGCTACACCGGAGCGCTCCCCGGGTACAACACGGCGGACTACTACAACCCGGCAACCGGCACGACCATCGTGGCGTGGATCACGTACCAGGCGCCGAAACCGATCGAAGGCGTCGCAACCGTCATCGTGCGCGATATCGCGCGCATCGTAACCCCCGCCCACGTTCCTTTCGTATACACGCCGGAAGAACTGCGGCAGCTGGAACAGTAGGCGTTACTCGGGGAGCGGTCCTAGATCCAGGGTGATCGCGTACCAGGTGTTTGTGCCGACCACGCCGTCCACTACCATCGGCTCGTCGAGCCATACCGCTTGATTGTCGCGCACGTAGCTCTGGAAGGCCCGCACCGCCGAGTCCGTCAAGGGTCCGAATGCGCCATCAACGGTCAAATTCAGACATTCGGGCAAATCGCGGTAGCGTAACTGATCCTGAGCCGCTCGAACCGCATCGCCTTGTGCACCCTGTGCTACCTCGACTATGAGCACCGGCCAAGTTTGATTGCCGACGATGCCATCGACGGAAAGCCCTTTGTCGGTTTGAAACTGCGCGATTGCCGACGTCGTTGCGGGGCCGACTTGGTCGTCGATCGTGACGCTGTAGCCGTGCGCGTTCAGCAGATACTGAACGGTTCCGGCGAGCGGCCCGATCCGTCCCTCGGTAACTTCTATCCACGTTTTGCTCATCGCTTTGGCCTCGCTTTCCTCTGCTCCGCCCCCTCGTTCTTACCTGAGATTTCTTACGTTGTCAACCCCTTTGACTCTTGCGATCCGGACCGAGGGCAGCCCTCCGCTAGGACAGTCTTTCGCCGCCTTGAAAGAGGCGTATAAATATGAACGGCCGTTCCGCACAGCGCTCGGTAACTATCGCGGCGATCGCGCTCGCCTTTTGCGCGTGCGCGGGAGGCGGTTCGGGCGGCTCGCCCTCGGCGCCGGCCGCTCCCCCAACGGGGCCGCCGGGAAAAGGTCATCCGCAGATCCAGCACGTGGTCATCGTGATTCAAGAGAACCGCTCGGTGGACAATCTCTTTCCAGGGTTCCCGGGCGCGGACACGCAGTCGTACGGCTTCAACCAGAGCGGGCAAAAAATTCCGCTCATGCCCGTTCCGCTTGAGGCGCCGTGGGACTTCGCCCACGATTCCACGAGCTTTTTCAATGCCTGCGACGGTCACGGTGCGTATCCGGGAACCAACTGCAAAATGGACGGCTTCGACAAAGAGGACTGGCGCTGCGGAAAGGCCGGAGAACCGCCGTGTCCCAATGCGAACCCTCCGTACAGTTACGTGCCGCTTTACGAGACGCGACCGTACTTCTTCATTGGGAAACACTACGTCTTCGCCGATGAGATGTTCCCATCGAACTTTGACTCGAGCAGCTTTATCTCGCACCAATACATCATCGCCGCTCAAGCCAGTTCGACCGTCAACTATCCAATCGGGCCTTGGGGCTGCGCGGGCGGTCCGAGCAGGATCCCGACGGTGACGCAGCAGCGGACGATCGGGGGGAACGTCGCACCGTGTTTCAATAACACGACCCTCGGCGACGAACTCGACAGTGCCGGGGTGTCGTGGCGATACTACACCTCTACCGTGACCGGCGACGGCGGTACGTGGAGCGGATATCAAGCTATCAAACACATCTACGAAGGCCCCGATTGGAGCCGAAACGTTATTACGCCGCAGACGAAGTTCTTCAACGACGTCTCAAACGGAGCTTTGCCGGCCGTGAGTTGGATAACACCAACTTGTCAAAACTCCGATCACCCCAGCTGCGGCTCAAACACTGGGCCCGATTGGGTCGCGTCGCTGGTGAATGCGATCGGAGAGTCGCAGTATTGGGATTCGACGGCCATCTTCATCTTCTGGGACGACTACGGCGGTTGGTACGATCACGTTCCGCCGGTGCTGGTAGATTACGACGGGCTGGGCATTCGGGTGCCGCTCCTGATGGTTTCGGCGTACGCCAAAAAAGGTTGCGTGTCGCACGTGCGCTACGAGCACGGCAGCATCCTGAAGTTCGTCGAAGACCAGTGGACGCTGCCGCGGATCTCGGCCAGCGACACGCGCGCGAACCCCATCTCGTCGGACTGCTTTGAATACTCGAAGCCGCCAAAATCCTTCACGAAGATCCCCACGACGCACGACCAGCAATATTTTCTCCAACAGCCGCTCGACACGCGTCCACCCGACTCGGAGTAGGGCTGGCCGCTGGTTAGGGACCGGGGTACATCTTGTCGATGGTTCCGGAGTCCAAGGCGCCACTTGTCTGCGCTGCGGCAATGTTCACTCCATGCATAGCACTTCGAATGGCTCGAATTTCGTCGGCCCTTATGCCGGTGCCGTCGGTAGCCATTATCACTTGATCGCCATTGCGCCACGTAAATTTCTCGTGTCGCACCAAAACCGGCATTCCGTTGCGTACCTTTCCCGTATCCTCATACATATACCGCGACGGCGGCCCAGTTCGCGGGTCGAATCGATCGGCGAGTAACGTAAAGGAGCGGCCCCGGGAACGTTGGTACGTGAAGTAGACAGCCTGAGAACCAAGCTGCCACGTACGCGTTACCTTGTCATAGACGCCGCTGGGTGAGGTAGCAATCGATGTCAACCTGACGTCATGAGGCAGACCCTCAGGTAAAACGATCTTGAAAGGGACCCGCGCTTGAGCGCTCGCCAGTGTTGCGGAGTGCGGCCGCAAGCGCGACGCCAGCGAACGCGGTGGCGGAACGGGCGGAGGACTCCACTTGAGGATCTGGGCGATGCGCGTTTCCACGCTCTCAACGAGGCCAGGCGCAACGAGCGGAAGCCCGATGGCGATCGCTCCGACAATTGCCGCGAAAGTACCTATTGCAGGCTGGAGCCGACGTGCGCCTTTGGACGGCGCGACCCGACTTCGCGAGGCTCTTTGAAGTATTTGAGATAGCGGGGCCGGCGGCGGCGCAATATCCGAAATCACCGTAGTGAGGGTCGAATTAATCCAAGCGTCGTCAAACATCCGGAACGATCTCCCTAGGGACGTACGTAATAGAGAGCACCTTGCGCAATTTTCGACGCGCGAGCATCAAGTGAAACCGGACGGTCGATGCAGGCAATCCTGTTGCGGCAGCAATCTCTGCGCTACTGAGGTCTGCATAGTAGCGTAAAACAATCGCGGCGCGCTGCACGGGCGGAAGCGCCGCCAAAGCTTTGTAGAGGTCGAGGGCGTCACTCCGATCGACATAGGCTCCCTGCTCGACTGCAACATCCAGCGCCTCAGTGCGAGGTCGGCGGCGCGCAGCAGTGATGGCGTGATTAACGATTACTTTATAGGCCCAACTCCGAAAAGCGCCGGTGTCCTTCAGCTTAGGCAAGGATCGAGCTATAGAGGCGCACGCTTCTTGGGCGGCATCCTCGGCAAAGCCCACATCCCGAACGATACAGAGAGCAATCCGATAGGCGTCCGGCCAGACAGCGGCAATAAGGCGTTCAAGGCCCATGCCGCCCAATTGGGCACTTTCGATAAGCTCCCGTTCAATAGTTAGCGGCACGCGGAGCTCCGTACGGCAGGCGCATCTCCTACCTAGACGCGTTCCCCCACCAAAGTGTTGGCAGCCAGCGGATCTACCTCGGGTCTCTAGACGAGGCCGTTGCGGACGGCATAGACGGCCACGCCGGTGCGCGCCGGGATCTGCAGTTTCTCGAAGATCCGGCTCATGTGGTTCTTGACGGTTTTTTCGGAAAGCGCCAGGTGAGCGCCGATATCCCGGTTGGAGAGCCCTTGCGCGATCAGGCGAACGATCTCCGTCTCGCGGCGAGACAGCTCGTCGAACGGTATCTCCTGGCTAATCGCATGCCGGCGCAACGCGCCTCCCGCGACGCGCGCGTCAACGTAGGGCGATCCCTTGGCGAGCAGTTTAATGGCGAACGTTAACTCGCTAATGGACGTATCCTTGATGATGAACCCGTCGGCTCCGGCGGCCAGGCAGCGCTGCATCAGGTCGGGCCGGGCGAACGACGAGAGCGCGCAGATGTGGGCGCCGGTAAAATATCGGCGACAGGCCGTAAACGCGGCCCCTACGTCGGATGAATATTCGTCGATACCCACCAACACAAGTTCCGCGCTTGCCGGTGCGTTTTGGGAAAGCTCGTCGATCGAGCGAAACACGCCGGTCACGACAATCGCGGCATCGCTCGACAAAACCTGACTAAGCGCACGGGCAAAAAGCAGTTGACTTTCGATAAAGACCACGCGAAGCGTCTGAGTGTCCGTAGCCACGAGAATCCCCTTGAAGTACGCGCTTTATGTTGTTAGGTAGCTCCTTTCCCTCATTGTTGATGCTTCAACGCTGCGGCGTCAACTTTCTAATCAAAGGTACGAACCCGTGAGCGCTTACGATGTCATCCGGCGTTTTGTAGACGTTGTTAAAGTTGAATCTGTGAGAGTGACCGTACGGATACGTCGTCGGCAGACGTACATCGACTGGGATAACGTGATTTCAATTGCGGATTAAACGTTTCAGGCTTTACTTGGGTCACCGCTACTTGCCGTCTATTCGAAGGAAGCGACCAGTCGCTTGCCATCGTCGGGTCAGAGGCCTCTACACGAGGCCGTTGCGGACGGCGTAAACGGCTACGCCGGTCCGAGCCGGGATTTGGAGTTTCTCGAAGATCCGGCTCATGTGGTTCTTGACGGTTTTTTCGGAAAGCGCCAAGTGCGCACCGATGTCGCGGTTGGAAAGGCCCTGCGCGATCAGGCAAACGATCTCCACTTCGCGGCGAGAAAGCTCGTTGAACGGTACTTCGGTGTTAACCGTACGCCGGCGCAATGCGCCTCCTGCGACGCGCGCGTCCACGTACGGCGCTCCCTTGGCCACCATTTTGATGGCGAACATTAGCTCGCTAATGGACGTGTCCTTGATAATAAAGCCGTCGGCTCCGGCCGCCAGACAGCGCTGCATCAGCTCCAGGCGCCCGAACGAAGAAAGGGCGCAGATGTGGGCGTCGGCAAAGTATCGGCGGCAAATCGTAAACGCGGCCGCGACGTCGGACGAATATTCGTCAACATCCACCAACAGAAGTTCCGCGCCTGCCGATGCGTTTTGGGGAAGCTCGTCCACCGAACGAAGCACGGCGGACACGTCAATCGCCGCATCGTTCGACAAAACCTGACTAAGCGCACGGGCGAAGAGCAGCTGGCTTTCGATAAAGACGATGCGGAGCGTCTGAACCTCTGTGACCACGACGGCCCCCCTGGAAGAGCGTGAAAGAGCAAAAAACTCGAGGCCGAACAAGCGACCGATTACTTGCCTTTACACCCTGTCTTTTCCAACCGGATATCCGAGCCAAAAACATAGTCGTAAGGAGCCGTTGTCGTCTATCCTTTTTCGGACATATACGATAAAATAAGCGCGTTGTCGGGTGCATCTCGCGGTGTTGAATCGCGACGTATTTTGCAAGGGGTTCAGCGAGATGCCGAATCGACGCCACGACTTCGGAAACTACGTGCTGGACCTAACTCCAGACGACGAGCGCGATCAGATTGCGGACCAATTGAAGGAACGACATCTCGCGCGGGACGCCGTCGTCTACACTCAAGCCTCCGCCATCTCAGAAGTGCTGTTCCCGATAACGTGCGTGCTGTCGGCAATTGCGCTCATGCGCGACGGAACCACCGTCGAAATCGGCACCGTTGGTCGAGAGGGGTTAGCCGGCGTTCAACTGGCGCTGGGCGTTCGGCGGGTTCCCGGTGAGATGCGCTGCCAGGTCGAAGGCAATGCGTTCTCGATGGACGCCCGAGCCTTTTGCGCGAGCTTGGAAACACTCCCGCAGTTTCGAGCGGTCGTGCAACGCTACACGCAGTCGTTCATCAACGCGATAAGCCAGTCGATCGCCTGCAACAGCGTTCACGCCGTAACCGAGCGCTGCGCTCGGTGGCTGCTGATGACGCGCGACCGAGTCGGCCGCGAGGAGTTTTATCTGACGCAAGAGTTTCTTGCGTACATGCTGGGCGTACGCCGGTCGGGCGTCAGCATGGCGGCCGGCACGTTGCAGGACGCCGGGCTGATCCGTTACCGGCGCGGAAACATCGAAATTCTCGACGCGGTGCGCCTCGAGTCCGTATCGTGCGAGTGCTACCGCACGATCAAGGATGCGTACGAGGACCTCATGGGAATCCACAGATCTTAGAAGGCGGCCGCGCGCAGAGCCGCGGAGACTGGGGCTTGCAGGTGTCCGGAGATCGTGTTTACCGGCGCATTCCCGCCAATCGGATATTCGAGCAGTGACGAACTTGATGGCTCGGCATTTTCCTGCGCGGCCTCCGTGGGATTAAAGGCGTTATAGCGAGCGACGGCGCGGTCCTCGACTTGCTTTTTTGGGACATAAGATCTACCCGGCCGCATGGTAAGCTGTCGGGAGGGCACGCGAACTCGAGCGCCCCGAAAGGACCCCTCATGAGGCCAGTTGGACAAATCGGCGCTGCGTTTGCCGTGCTCCTGAGCGCCGCGATGGCGATCGTTCCGAGCGCGCCCGCGTCTGCGACGGGTAGCGTTCGAATCCAGCAGCGCGAAGGCACCGTAAAAACGTACAACGGCGTCATCCTGAAAGTCGAAAACAGGACGCTGCAGCTGACGTCGGCCGACAAGGTGACGACGGTTACCATCAGCGGAGCCAAGTGCGCTCCCGACGGCGTCATCATTCGTTGCATGGGCGGAGGGTTCTCCCTCGCTCAGGACGGGCAGAAGCACGTCGTTCCATTTAAAACCGCCACGTTCTACTTCAACCCCACCGAACAAGTTCAGGTGCTGCCGCTTTCAACAACGCATATCGGCGCGCACTCTGTAATCTTCTCAATCCTGACGGCGAAGGGGACGTACGTCACCGGCAACGGCAAGCTCGACAAGGGGCCCGCACAATGAAAACCTTATCCTTGATTCTCGCGATCGCATTTCTGGCGGCACCGTTGACCGCCTCCGCCGGCGGCCGTGCAGCCGCGCCCCGCTCGGCCCCAAGTCGTGGGTTCGACATGCACAACGACGTTCCGACCGGGACCGCCAGGGGCAGTAACGGCGCCGTAGCCCACAACCAGACCACCGGCAATACGGCCGTGTACAATCGCAACACCAACACGGCGACGACCTATAACAAGAGCACGAATACCGCGACACAGTACCATGGGAACACGAGCAGCTCGACGTACCATACGAACACGAGCAGCTCAACGTACCATGCGAACGGCGGCGCCTATAACGGCTACAACTCGGCCGGCGCGTACAACAAAAACACGGGCAATGCCGCGGTATACAACAAGAATACCGGCAACATGACGGTCTACAACAAGAGTACCGGAACCACTTCCACCTATCATTACAATACGAGCGGTGCGAACGGATACTATTACCACGGCCGCGTCGTCGTGAATCCCGTCTACTATGGATCTGCGTGGGGATGGAATCGCGGCGTCGTTTGGGCGCCGTACGGGCCGTACTGGGGCGGCGGATTCTGGGGACCGTTTGCAGCCGGCGCAGCGGCCGCCGCGATGATGGGCACCGTCGCCTATGAGAATCAGACGTACACCTCATACGCAGTCACTCCGAGCAGCCCGGGTGCGACGCTGCTGTCGAACTACGGACTGCGACAAGTTCCGTGCGGACATTCCGGCCTGGTCGTCATCTACGGGCCGAACTTCGGCGTGATCTGCGCGACGCCGAATTCCCGCGTCGCTGCGGGCAGCTACGCCGTCAACGTCAACAACCTAACGCTGCAATCGCAATAAGGCCCCGAGCACCTTCGGATGAAGCTCCTTGGATTTGCCGCCGGCGTCGAGGCGGTAACCGGCCTCGTCGCCATCGTCGATCCGTCACTGCTTGCGCGGTTTTTGCTGGGAGCCGAGTTGTCGGCCAGCGGTCAGGCGGTCGGGCGCGTTGCGGGCTTTGCGCTGGTTGCATTAGCCCTGGCCTGCTGGCCTCGGCCGGAACCTCAAAGTCGCAAGAGCGCAGCAGTTCGCGGCCTCTTGGCCTACAACGTGCTCGCGGCCATCTTCTTTCTTTACTTAGGGTTCCGCGGCGAATTGGTGGGGCTGCTTTTATGGCCTGCAGCCGCGCTTCACGCCGCCTTGGCGATCCTGCTCGCTCGCCTCTTCTTCCTCGACGTCGCGATCAAATAATCGACGGCGTTGGTATCGCCGAAGATGAATGGCTGGAGCACCTGGAATGGGAGTTGGGCGTGGAGTCTAGGGCTCTTTGCACTTACAATCGCGATCCACGCGATCGGTGTCGTCGCAATCGCGACCGCGCTCGAAATAGTCAGACCGACAATCCTGCGCCAAGGGCTGCGCTATACTCACAGGATGTCTGCGACGATCGTCATCATCCTCGCAATCGCTTTGTCGCTAGCGCTCCTTCACGCCATCGAGTCGATGATTTGGGCGGTCGTGTACGTGCAGCTCGGCGCGCTCCCAAACGCCGCCGATGCCGAGCTCTATTCCGTCGCTTCAATGACAACGCGCGGTGCGGCTGGATTTGAGCTGGAGCAGCATTGGCGTCTGTTGGGTGCCGCCGAGGCCGGCGACGGGATGCTGCTCTTTGGAATCAGCACGGCGTTCCTGTTCTACGTAATGTTGCGGCTTTGGCGAGGCAGCTCACAGAGGACCGGCTAGAGCCCCACGCTAGCCCGCTCTGGCCAGGCGACCGTGCCGCTGTGTATGGACAAGGGCGATGGCCACTGTTACATTATATCTAACCATTTTCGGAGAAAATAGGAGCACATGAAGAGTTTACCTCTTGGCCGCTATGCTATGGGCATCTGCGCGGCCGTTCTAACGTTGACCGGCTGCGGTGGATCGCAAGTCGGGACTCCCGCAACGACGCCGCAAGGCGCTGCGGCGGCGGGACACTTGGGCCGAGGTTCGAGAGCGCACGGCAATGCGACCAGTTCGTTCACGGTAAACGGCCGCACGATCCTTTTGAACGGGGAACCGTTTTACATTAAAGGCGTCGACTACGGAAACAATCAGATCGACGCCTACGCGGATCCAAACCCTTTGGATAATGCCAACGAGCGCGTCTGGGGGCCGGATCTCGACGACATGCGCGCCGCCGGCGTCAATGCGGTAAAAGTCTATAACGTTAGCCTGCGCAGCTTCGATCCATACCAAGACGTGATCGGGGCGGTGAACAAACTCCGGCCCTATGAGACCGGTAAGATCGACAAATTCCTCCAAAAGGCGTGGAACGGCGGCGATCATCCGATCTACGTCGTCCTGAGCATCTTTTTCGGCGGTGTCAACGTGCTCCAACCGAAGTATCTGAGCGCTATGGAAGCCGTGTACGATCTCACGTCAACAGAGTACGGCGGGTACCCCGCCGTCATGGGATTCTCCCTGGGATCCGAGATCAACAGCGAGCAGTACATCGGCCAGCCGGTCTGGTGGAAGGGCCTCAACAAAATCAGCGACAGCATTAAGAAAGGTTACAGGGCGAACGAAGCACAGAAGATCATTACGACGACGATGGTCGACGACGGCCTGAGAACGGTCGTCGCCGGTGAGAGTAATGACTTCAAAATCGACGCCTGGGGCCTCGATAGTTATCGCGGTCGCACGTTCGGCAACATCTGGAACGAGATCAAGCGGGACACGACAAAACCGGCGATTATGGCCGAGTATGGGGCCAGTGCGGGGTACTACCCCCCGTCGAGCGCTACCTACGACGAGAACGTGGGAGCCTGCCCAAAGGACACTTACCCGGCTGGCTCGTTCCCTCCGAAGCCGCCACTGTACGGGCTTCCGGGCCCGAGGCCCTGGGAGCTTGTAAAAGAGCTGGGGTCCAGCGGCAATCCGCGCATGGCCTTCCTCGTGGACTACGTGAAAGGAAACGCGAACGAGCTCTTTACCAACTCGACGGCTAAAGGCGGCGTCGGTTCCGGTGGTTTCTACTTCGAGTGGAACGACGAGTGGTGGAAATCGGGATGGCCGTTTAAACACATCGGCGGCTTCGACGGCAACGTCATTGCACCGAATACGCAGTTCCCCGGTTGTTACGACGACCAAGCGTGGTTCGGGCTTTACGAAGACAAAAAGAACGGGACGGGCGATCCATTCCCGGTGAGACTGCCGGATTCGCGCGTCGCGCGGCCAACTCTTAAGGCGATTAAGGCGGTTTGGGAACAGGAGTAGCCGCGTCCTAGACACCTAAAACGGGGATCGGCGCAAGCCGGTCCCCGTTTCTTAATACCGAAGCGACGATGGAATTCGGCATCGATCGTAGAATGACGGAACCCCAGATCGCGGCGTGCCCTCAGATTTGTTTGAGGACGCGCCGTTTGGCGCGTTTAACCGAAAGGACAGCTAGCATGCCCGGCATTTTCCGCAGGCTTCCCGCATACATCGCCTGCTTGGCGATTCTCAGCGCCCTCGGCTTCTCCGCCGTGCGCATTGAGGCGCAAGGGATGGCCGCGGCGCACGATCGGGCCGTCCGCCCCGGTTTTACCGAACCAGTGACGCTGACGAGTAAAAACGGGGTGCTCGAGGTCACGCTGACCGCGCGTCAAAGCACCGCGACGCTCGACACCGTCGCCAAACCCGTCAAGAACATGCTGCTCTTCGACTACTCGGTGCAGCAAGGCACCGCGTCCGACGGGCAGATGTCGGGCGGGCACCAGTATCCCGCGCCGACGCTGCACGTCGAGCCGGGAGAGAGGCTGATCGTTCACCTCAACAACGACTTGCGAAACCTGACGATTCCCGACTTTTACGACCCCAAGTACACGCCCAAGGGCCAGACGGTGCCGCTTTATCCGGCGATGATGACGTCGGCTCCGGTCAATCTCCACGTACACGGCGCGCACGTCAGCCCGCGCGGCAACGCCGACAACGTTCTGCTGCACATCGATGCCGGCATGGCGAATACGTACGTGTACGACATCCCCAAGAACATGACGCCGGGCACGTACTGGTATCATAGCCACCTGCACACCCTTACGGCGTCGCAGACGTACTACGGTCTCGCCGGCTTGCTGCTCGTCGGACGGGCCGACAGCGAGATCCCGATCGTCACGCAAAACAAAATTCCGATTCGCACGATGATGCTGCAGTACAATACGGTGTTCGATCGGGTGGGCGGCTTGGCGCAGATGACCAATCCGAACTGGCCGCAATGGGTCAGCACCCTGACACCACCCAAGGGCAACGAGCTTGCCAACGGCACCTACCGCCCGTCGCTCGCACCGGTGAACTTTTTGGATTCGAAGAAGGGTACGAAGTGGGCCACCGTGTGGTACGCGGGGCCGCTCTCGATTGGGAACACGCGCGGACGCCTCCAGTTCGTGCCGAGCAACTTGCAGCGCTTTACGGCGGCGGCGGGCTCCGGCGGCACCAACATGAAGGCCGATCCGTCGCTGCCCGACTACGATCGTGACGTGCAGTTTACGGTCAACGGGTTGTTCGAGCCGGTGCTCAAGGTCAAGCCCGGGCAAACCGAGATTTGGGTGCTGGCCAACGTCAGCGACATCGCGTACATGAACGTCGAGCTTACCGAAACCGCGACCGGTTACCATCCGAAGATGGCGATCGTCGGACAAGACGGCATCGCCTACGGCGAAGTGCACTACTCGCACGAACAGGAAGGAACGCAGCTGTTGATTCCGCCGGCGACGCGCTTTGCGATCGCCGTGACGATGCCCGCCAAGGGATCGTTGCGCCTGTCACTGCCGGGATTGGGTTCGGGTGCCAGGACGCTTTCCGCGCCCGCGGTCCTCTATACCAACAACGGCACGCCGAATTCGCCGGCGCGGCTGGGGACGCTCAGCGTACTGCCGTCGGCGATTAGTTATGCCGACGGATTCTTCATCTTCCCGTCGCAGACGCTGCTCAACGCCAATCCGGAGGCAGGGCAGGGCATGACCACCGCCTTTAACCCCGGCCAGAAACTCGACGCCCCGACGCCCTTTCACGATCTGTCGAAACTCAAACCCGACGTGAGCCGCACGCTGCTCATCAACGGCGGGTTCCTGAACAATCATGCCAGCAAAGGCGATTCCAAGGCGTTCGTGTACGCGTTCGACGGAAACGCGTTCCCCAACGTTCCGCTGATTCAGGCGCGACTCGGGTCGGTCGAAGAGTGGAACTTCGTCAACCACAATAACGACGCGCATCCGATTCACGTCCACGTCAACGACTTCCAAGTGACCAAGTACTTCGACCCAACGACCGGGACGAAATTGGGACCGCAGATGTTCGGCGAAGACAACGCCAACGTTCCCGCGCCGTCGATGGGACCGAATGAGGCGGTCATTCAAGCCGGCACCCTCACGATGCGCACGAAATTCAACGACTATCTCGGCTTGTACGTGCTGCACTGTCATCGACTCAACCACGAAGACAATGGGTTGATGATGCTCATCAACGTTATTCCGGCCATTTCCGACTATGCGGTGGCGGTTCCGGGATCGCCGGGCCACCCGGCAACGGTGAAGATGTTCGACGGCCACGGCGATCGTTTGATTACGACCGTGACGCCGTTTGCAGATTTCTACGGAACGCCCAGCGTCGCGATCGGCGACGTCGATTCCGACGGGATCTACGATCTGATCGTCGGTGCCGGCAAGGGCCATTCGCCCGAAGTCGTGGCCTACTCGGGCGCAGCTAGCGACGGCAAACCGTTCTCGACCGAGCTGGCGCGCTTCCAAGCGTTCGACGCAGCGCAGACCGGCGGCGTAAACGTCGCCTCGACGCAAATCGACGGCAGATCGGCCGACAACATCATCGCCGGCTCCGGCGCCGGCACGACCGATCAAGTTCGCATCTTCAGCAGCGACCTTCCACGCGTCGGCACGGCACCGGCAACGTTCGCCACCTTCGCGCCCTACGGAAGCGATACGTCCGGGGTCAGACTGGCCGCCGGATTCGTCGACTTTTTGACCGGGCGCAACAGCATCGTGACCGCACCCGGACTGGGTGCGCAGGTCAAGGTGTTTTCGTATTCACTCATGACGCCGATCGGTGCGCCGCCGGCCTGGCCCAACAATCCCGGCAACGCGCACATGGACGCGTCGTTTACCCCGTTCGGGGCTGGCTATCGCGGTCCGATTTCGATCGCGTCCGGATGGCTGGCGGGGTCGTACGGCGGGGCCGAAGCGATCGCCGCCAGTCAGCTCACCGGTGCGGGAACCGTGAAGGTGTTCTCAACCGGAACGGCGCTCCAAGGGAATCCACTGATGTACCTGCGCAGCGCAATGGCGCACGACATGGCCTCGGACTTCTCCCAGATCGCGTCGTTTAAGCCGTTTGCCGGCGCACCGGGCGTTCGCGTCGCGACGACGTCGACCACGATCGGGGCCGATTTGCTTGCGAGCGGCGTTTCCGGCGGCAAGGTGCAAATCGAGAAGTTCCGCCTCACGCGCTCGACCCCACAGGCGCACGCGCTCACCGCGAGGAGCGTGCACGCGGTCTGGTCGGGAGTGGGAACGGCTCCGGCGGTGCTCGGCGGCGACTAGCACCGCGTAACGCCGTTAGACCTCTCGAGGCTGGTAGGTGTAGCCTGCGGACCGGAGCTCCTTCATGCGGGTCAACACCTGTGGCTTCGGTTCGAAAAGAATGTTGACGTTCGACCAAAGTCCGCCGTACCGGCGCGCTTGCGCCAGGTAGTCGTCGATATCGACGTGATCCATCAGTCGCCGCCCCGTGGCGTGGATGAGCAGTCCGCGAAAACCCGTCGGAGTGAGAGCCGCGCCATAGCGATCGCGGGAATACGTCCGAATCCGTTCTAGCGGATTGCGAAACAACTTGAGGGTGGAAATGTACGTGAGCAGCATTTCGTTCCAAACGGCGGTATGGTTGAGCCGGATAGCTCCAAGTTCGTGTCCCAAGAGAAACGAAATGACGTCCATGGTCTTGCGATCGTCGATATCGAAGATGATTTGATGGATGACGATATACCGCTCGCGCCAAGAGGAGAACGTTTGAGAGAACGGTTGGATGCTGCTGCCGGTGAGAAAGAGCTCGGGCACTTCGGTAATGCCCAGCCTCCGGCAGTGATTCTGGAGAACCGCGTAGACTTCCGGAAATTGCTTCTCGGACAGGCGCACGGAGTTTCCCCGAATTGAAGCTTCGCGACGATTGCGATTCAGCACGAGGAGCGGGATTCCGATCAGCGCCGTGACCGCCAAGACTCGCAGGAGCGTAACTTCCTTGCTGATCAACGGGTGCGCCTTCACCCAGGCCGGCTCGTAAAAAATGAGGGCTATGGCGAGTCCCATCAGAACGAAATTAAGAAAGACCGATGTGACGAATATGGTCCGCTCGAGAGGATGCCGCAAGCGCGACTCGTCGATCGGACCGGCGCTTTCGACACCCTCGTGCTCGAGCATGCCAAGAGTATAACGAGACTTTGGGTTGAGCCTTATCCGGAAAGCGCAAAGGCCCGGTCAGTTGTATTCGCTTAGGGTTGCGGGGCAAATTCCGCGTGGAAAAGGTAGGTGCCCGTGACCGGCGCGCAGTTTTGGCGGGCGGGGGAATAGGTTGAGGCTTTCGCGGCATTCAACACTGCCGTGTCCACCTGGCTATGGCCGCTTGAATGCTGAACGGTTGCCTTGGAAACCGTGCCATTCGGCGCAATCGTCACCAGAACGTTGACGAAGCCTTGCAGCGGGCCGGCGGAGTGCGGAATCTCGGGGGGAGCAGCCGTTACGACTTTTGCGTCCGTATTTGGGACGCTACAGGCTGAAGCGACGACGTTCGAACCGCTCGATAGGGAAGACTGAACGCCATGTACGGGGACGGTCGAAGCCGGCGATAACGTCTGGAGGGCGAGCGTCAAAATTACAAGCAGCATGATGGTTCCCCCGATAGAGTAGTAGTTGAGTGAAATCGCGCCGGATTCGCCGTTGCGAATAAGACGCTCGACCCGGGAAATGACCGATTTGCTCGATCCGAATGCGCTCGGGGTCAAAAGCGGGGCTCGAGTACAGTGGAGACCCTGGGCCAGGGAAGCGAGGCATTCCGCATAGTCGCCGGCGCTGCCCGTTCGCCGCACGGCCATGTCGTCGCATGCCGCTTCGCGTTCCCTAATCAGGTTGCGCCCGACGACGTGGACCCATGGATTGAAAAAGAGCACCATCTCAACCAAACGCTGGATCAGATTACCCGCTACGTCGTTACGACTGATATGCGCGCGTTCGTGCGCGACCACGCGTTCCAGATCGCGCGGCGCGAGCATGCCGACGATCTTTTTTGGAAGGATGACGACCGGATCGAGGAACCCGGCAGCAATCGGGATCGTCACCTCGTTCGATGCGAGCACGCGTTCGCCGCAGACGTCGATCGGTTCGGCGTTTTTGCGAATGCGCTCGATGCGGACGAAGCTCACCATTAGCCTTAAGCCTTGAATGACGATGCCGATGAGCCAGAGCGCCACGATCCATATTGTGGCCGGCCCGGTTAGCTGCGTCGCTTCGTGCGCGAGCCTTCCGACCGGTAATAGCGAAATGACGATCCCTTCCTCGCCGGCCGACGGCCGCAGTGCGTCGAAGAGCTGCGATCCGAAATTCGACACGACGGTCAAGACGGGAACAAAGACGAGCGCCAGCAGGGCAACAGACCACAGTGCGTAGCGCGTCGAGGCGTTGCGCTCGGGTACAAATCGCACGATGCAGTAGACAATGCCAACAATCGCCGCACCTTGCACCAGGCCGTTTAGAAGGGTCGATACGATCATTTTCTTGCTCCCCGTCGTTTGGAGATGACCTGTCGAATATTTGCCAGATCGGCGTCGCTGAGATCTGCGTCGTCGAGCAACGTCACGGCGAGCGCACCGGGTGAATTCCCAAAGAAGCGCCCGAGGAGATAGCGCATGGCCGACCTGGCCGCATCGGTGCGTTCCACCAGCGGCCGGTAGACGAACGCGCGTCCGTCTTCCGCGTGGGCTATGTGGCCCTTCTTCTCAAGCGTTCGCAACGTGGTCAGGACGGTACTATAGGTGAGCGGCGGCGGCGCGAGCCCGCTTACAACCTCTGCGACCGTGGCACGTCCCTCCCGCCACAGGACTTCCATGAGCCGCAGCTCATGGTCGGTGAGTACCGGGGACTTCTTGCGAGGCATGATCCTCCTAGCCATTAGTTTTATAATAGATAGGATACAACCCCGGCTCGCAGATGTCAACTAGATTGCTAATACTAAGGTCTCGGGGGTGTTGTCTCCAGACCTCATTCAGACGCGGGCATCGTGAACGCGACGATCTCATTTTTGTCACGATGCCCGGTCCAAAACTGTTGGCCATCGAACGCGAGCCCGCGGGCGGTAAACGGTATCGACGCAAGTAAGGTGAGACGAGGGGTCTCACCGTCCATCTCTAGGCTCGTGAGCTGCGGGTTCTTGAAGTTCTTGTCGCAGGTTATGAGATAGAGACCGGCATCGACGATCGTTATGCCGACGGGTACGCGGTCGAGCTGAACGTTGCGAGTTACGCCGCCTCGATCATCGAGTGTGAGAATTCGCATGTTATGCGCTTGCGATAGCAATAGAGTGCCATCGTTAAAGGCAAGGTGCGCGCCGCTAAGATCGGGGCACGCAATGCGCCCGTCCGTAAAGCCACGGCCGGGAAGAAACTCATAGATGTACCGGTCATCATCATCTTCACCATGGCCGATCACGACGCGGAATTCGTCTCCCGTAACCGCGATGCCGAACGGAGCGCCGGGACACTCGGCTTCTTCACCCACGGTCCAGGTTACCGGGTCGACGGCATAAAGCCGATGCGCTTCGCGGCTCGCGATCCACATCGTCGTTCCATCGAAAGCGAGCCCAAGCGGCTCAGGTCCGGGCGCGGGGAGCCGGCGGGTTTCGTTAATTTCAGTGTTAGTCTGCATTGTCGAGTCGGATTCAGTCACGGCATCCGGCCGTTCCTCCCCTAAATTGGAGCGGAAAGCTGCCGATTACTCTTAGTTGGAGACCTTTTGCCCTTCAGTTATGGGGTGGCATCATTTTTTCTTGGCTAATGGGGGATTCCATGAATCGGACCACTGCTCTTTTACGGCGCGGGATCTATGCAGCGCCGATTCTCTTCTTTACGGCTGTGACAGCGGCTCCAGCGCAGACGACGGCTCCAACACCGAGTGCCGCACCAGCACCAATGCTTTCGCCCAAGGGGACAACTATTACGACCATACTCGTTCCAGGCGGAACAACCGTGGTCGTCGGTCTAACCGAACCAATATCTTCCGGTTCTGCTAACGTCAACGACCAAGTCGCGCTCGTAGTCAAAAAGGAGGTTGACGAAAACGGATTGGCCGTCATTGACGCTGGGGCGAACGGGCATGCAACCGTAACGTCCGTAACACGGGCATCGGGAAACGGAAGCGGCGGTAAGATCGAAATGACTATCGACTGGGTGTACGGCGTCGATGGCGGAAAGATTGCGCTTTCACAAACAAACCATGCAAGTGAAACCGGCGATAACAAGGGAGCAGCAAGTACGGCAACGCTGCTTTCCTGGGCATTGCTGGGGCCCCTAGGATTTTTCGCGCATAATTTTGTGCGAGGACACGACGTTTCCATTGGGACCGATAAAACGTTCACGGTCTTCGTAGATCACGACGTGCATGTCCAGTCTACGCAAGTCGCCAATCAGGGACGGGATTCGATCACTAGTCGGAAGATATCTCGCGAACGGTGGTAAGGTTCTTATGTGAATCCGTACGCTGTCGGGCTCCCACTGGGCGGCGTGATCGTCATGGTCGCCGCAAATGTTTTGATTCGTTACGCTAACGACTCGCTTTCACTGCGCCGGCTCCAGAAAGCGGATAAAATTAGAGGGAACGGCTAGTCGCCGGGCTCCGCCTGCGCCTGCCACCAGGCTCTGAGCTCGTCACGCTCGAGCATCAAATGTATTTTCGGGACGAACGGAACAGAGCTGCAGCGAAGGGTATTTTTGAGAGCAGCGGTTTCGAGGTTGCGACCGCCGAAACGTATGACAAGGATACGAAGTACTGGCTGCTAGCGGCTCGGTCAACCCTAATCAACCGCGTCACCGAGGAATTGCAGCGCGTCCTCGACTTTACAGGTTCCTATGGCGGCCGTTACGATCGCTTTGACCCGAAGCTGTAGCCGAGAAGAAGCGAGCCTTCAAGGTCGAGAAAAAAGAGCGCCGTCAAGCTTCGCTACTAGCTCGACGGCGCATTGCCTTATTCCGATGGTCGAATTATTGCCCGTGGTGGGCCAAGATCGCCTTTTGGATTTGCTCCTTGACTGCCGACATGTTGAACGACGCGCCGGCCTGCATCGGCGGGAACTCAACGAAGCTCGGAGCCGCCTTGGCGACGACTTCTTGCACGAGGACGAATCTCCAGAACTCGTAGGCGAACCAGTTATAGAACGCCAGCGATCCGGTTAGCCCCGTGCGTTCGAACGGATCGAGCCGGAGGTTGGTGAGGATGGGCCAATCCACCTTGACGGTGCCGCCCAGCCAGCCTCCGGGCTGATCGATAAAGCGGTACTTGTAGTCGTTGACGCGGATTGCGCCGAGCGTGCCTTCGGCGAAATAGAAGATCTCGTGCCGATTCGACGGCCCCTTGCCGGTGATGAGGTTGGTTTGATCGTAGCCGTCTAGGTGTACCTTGTAGGTTTTGCTGCCCAGCTGCTTGCCTTTGGTGAGCTCGTCGACGATGTTCGGGTTTCCGGCAGCGGCGACGAAGGTTGGAAACCAATCCAGCCCCGAGATGATCCCGTTTTCGACTTTTCCGGCCGGGATTTTTCCGGGCCACCGGGCGATACACGGTACGCGGAAGCCGCCTTCCAGGACGGTTCCCTTTCCGCCGGCGAACGGCGTCTGTCCGCCGTCCGGCCAGGTGAAGTTCTCCGTTCCGTTATCGGTGCTGAAGACGACAATCGTGTTGTCGTCGAGGCCGTCATCTTTGAGTTTCTTCATGACGCTGCCGACGATATCGTCGAGTTGTGCCATACCGGCTTCCGAGATGGACCAGCCGTTTTCGGGCGTGCGCATCTTTTCGTATTTCTCGGAAAGGTGCGTGACGACGTGCATGCGTGTAGGGTTAAGCCAGCAGAAGAACGGTTTACCGTTGGCTTTTGCTCCGTCGATAAACTTTAGGGCGTTTGCTAGAATCTCGTCGTCGACGGTTTCCATCCGCTCCGGATAGAGGGTGCCGGCATCTTCGATCTTTTGCTTTCCGATCTTTCCCCAGCGCGGCTGAACCGTCGGATCGTCCGTATCGGTTGCCCACGAATGCACCATATTCCGAGGCCCGATCTTGTCTATGAGCGCCGGCGGATAGTTCGGGTGAGACGGGTCCTCCATCGCGTCGAGATGGTACAGATACCCAAAGAACTCGTCGAAACCGTGCACCGTTGGGAGATACTCGTTGAGGTCGCCGAGGTGATTCTTGCCAAACTGACCGGTCGCGTATCCCATCGACTTAAGGGCCGTGGCGATGGTGGGCGCTTCGGCCGGCATGCCGACTTTGGCGCCCGCTTGACCGACCGTCGTCAGGCCCGTCCGGATCGGCAGTTCGCCGGTGATGAACTGGGCGCGGCCGGCGGTGCAGCTCGCTTCGGCGTAGTAGTCGGTAAAGCGCATGCCTTCCGCCGCCAATCGATCGAGATTCGGCGTACGGCTGGCCATCATTCCCTGATGGTAGGATCCTAGATTAAACCAGCCGATGTCGTCTGCCATGATAAAAACGATGTTCGGCTGTCGCTGATCTGAGGCGGCCATAGGTGGAGTCCTTTCTCTCATTTCGGTCAGGCGATCATACGTCGGAACCGCCGCCGAGTTTATCCGAAAAACTCTGAAAAGGACCCTAGTCCCAGGCTAGGCGCAGCCCCGGGGGTAGCCTCGGCCGCGCGTGGTCAGCAGATGTGAAGCCCGCTTGGACTCGTTATTCGATCAAATGGATGCGACCAAGAAGCACCGTCGTCATCCGACACGTAGAGGCATCCCGACCCGTCGATCACAGCGACCGTTGAGTCGCGAGTCGCGATGCAGCGGGTATCGGCTCTGCCGTCGGTCCACCTCGGCATGCCCCCGCCCAAAGGCTGCAGCGGACCGTCGCCGTCGATCGGGCGCCGATAAACGGCGCCTTGCGCCGCAAACGGGTCGGTGGACGCCGATACGAAGATGTCATTTCTCCCAAAAGCAACGGCAGAGCAGTGATCGGCATGAAGTCCTCGGCGTTCGATCGTCCACGTCGTTCCGGCATCGCGACTAATACAAAGACCCTTCGCCGCCGCCGCTATCACGATGTCGGGCCGGTGCGGATGTGCGCACACCTGATGGACGTCGGCATCGATTTCGATCGTGGGCTGCCAGGTTCGACCGGAATCGCTCGATCGCGGAATTCCGCCAACGTGGACGTTGGCCAGAAGCACGCTGCCGTCACACGTCGCCGCCATCGATCGAATCCCCAGCGGGGGCCCCATCACCTTGCCGTCGACGATCGCCGTCCCCGCATACCACTGGTCGCGTCCTTCTACTCCCTCAAAGCCCGTTAGGAATTGCTGCGTACCGTCAGGATCGACGCGCAGGATGCGTGCGTCGTCGGTTCCGACAAAGACTACGTCCCCAATCGCTACGCAGCATGAAAGGTCGACCTCGCCTTTTGCGATCTCGGTCCATTGGCCATCAGGGGATCGCCGGCAAAGCGAATGGCCGCCAACAATTGCAAGCACGCTTCCACGTTCATCGGCCGCTAGACTCTGAACCGATCGATCGGCGAATTCTTGATGGACCGTTTTTCCGGTGACGCCGAATAGCCCGTTGTCCCACGTTGCTATCAGAAAAGAAAGGGCCGACATCGCCGCTATTGGCTTAAGACGACACCTTCGGGCCCGGTTAGCCCCGTAAGCGTTTTAAGCGGGGTTCCTCCGGCGGGGTAGTCCCACTTACCAACCGTTAACGCACCGAAATCCGCACCGAGAACGCCCGTCGCCCGCGGGTGTTTCGAAGTGCTGCCCGTAAGGAAGAATTGAAATACGTCGGTGGCACCAGCGAGCACGGTAGATCCCTGTACGGTCGCCTTCCCGTTCGCCACCTTAAACTGATAGATCGTATTCGAGTCCTGATCGCCGACAGCGACAAACTCGCCGTCCCACGCGACGCCGCCGGGGAATCCGATGGTTTGGTTCATGCTGACTGCCCGGAAAGCGCTCTTCCCTTTAGGAAGCTCTGCAAGAAGCACAGTGCTTGCCGAGCCGAAGCCATCGACAAAAAGATTGTCGTTGTTGTCGTAGGCGAGTAGAAAGTAGTCGAAAAATCCGGCCACTGCGTACTCGGTTGGCGTACCCTTTGCGGCCTGATAGACAATAACGTTGCCGGAGCCGCTACTCGGCCCAAAGAAATTCGATATGGCAAGGTCGCCGCTGTTTGGGTTGACGGCGCATGCGGCGGGGCTACCCTGGTGGTCTGCCAGCGTTCTCGTCGGCACGATCGCTCCGTGTGCGTACTCTCTGACGACTTTCCCGGAAAAATCCGGAACGTACACGTTTTGAGCGCTGTCAATGCACATTGCATACGGCCGCGAGAGGCCGAGTAGTTCGCCGAGCGGATTCCACGTCGAGGCGGAATACACGTTCACCGTGCTCGCAAGGGTGTTCGCCACGTAGAGCAGCACGCTCGTTTTTGCGGCGGGGGACATCCGCGAGTATCCCGTGACGCGTTGCATAGACCGGCTCGCAAGCTGGTCGAGCACCCGCTGTGGATTCGTCGCAGGATGTAGAAGCGGCGCCGCGACCGGCGCGGTTTGACTCGACGATGCGAGTGACGAGGGCGTCCCACTCCCACAACCAGCGGCGAGGGCCAAAAGCGCCGATGCGCCGAGTCCCCGGGAAACGAAACCAAGGCTTTCCATGGCGGCGTGCTCCTTTCGTGCGGCCTTCTAAGCGGGGCGTCGCTAGTATTATACGCGAACGGACGGCGCAAAGGCGAGGGGAGTCCCCGCCTTGACGGCGTTCCCGGCGTCCGGAAGGCGCGTCAACGGGCGCGATCGAGAGGCATTTTCGCTGGGTGTCACGCAACATATGGTGACGGGCGCTTAGGTGTACGTACGATCGTGTTGAGAAACGAAAGGGTGATTTTCATGAATAGGCTACTATCAGCCGTTTTCGTCGCTGGCATTGCACTGACGGCTTTACCGGCGGCGGCACAGCAGGCTGGACTTCCTGCGGTTCGCCACCTCGTCTACCGGTTTGGCTATAACACCCCGGCAACGAAATCGGGCACCGGCACCGGCACGACCACTATCGACATCGAGGGACTGGCAGCCGACGGCGGGATGACCGTGAAATTTACCGACGACTGGTGGAACACCGTGCGGCCGCGCCAAACCTACTCCTGCGAAGTTTACGCCAGCGGCGGCGTTACGTGCACGCAACCTCCCAGCGCGATATCCCCCATTCAGATCGCCGTCGCGCCGCTTCTAGGAGGAAACTACTTCAGCGCGTTGTCCGCTGGGGCGAACTCAACTTGGCACCAGAATTTCAACGTCCACGCGACCTTCACCCCGAGTGCCTCGGGAGGTTTTGCCGGGCAAGTCTACACGTGGAATTGTGCCTACACCCTTACCGGCAAAGGGATGGTTCCCAACAATAACCATCAGGTAAACGTCGTCCACTCGACCGGCGCCATGAAACAGAAAGGCGGGCGGTACGTTACCGTCAACCAAAAAGCGAATCTGCTTTTCGACCCAACCTTAAAAATGCCGGTATACGTCAACGAGGAATTCACCTTCGTTCCACGCTTAACCGTCAACAAGTACACGATTCAGATGAAGCTCATCAGCTTCTCGAAGACGGCGTCCTAAGGCTGGTCGGTTAAACGGCGGGTACGGGTGACGGTCGAACCTTTGCCCCCATGATGAGTAGCCAGAAGGTAATCGCGAGTTCGGAAATGAGCAGGGGCTGCGAAATCATGAAGACCAGGTCTTGATATTGCGGAGCGAAGAGTCCGGCGAAACTCAGGGCGAGATAGCCGAAGCCGCCGGCGATCAACCAGTAACCTAAAATGCGCGGAAGAAAGCCCGAGCGTATGACGAGCGTGCCGAACGGGAAGAGCCAAAGGCCCCAAAAGATCGAGTTGACAACGTTTCCTTTGGAGTGCAGGTGCATGAACAGCATTGCGAGTGCGTCCTGCTGGGCGGTCGTGAACGCGGCGAGGTCGGTGCCGTGCGCGAGTATTAGCGCCGCGATCCAGTTAAGCGAGTTGACGAAAAAGATGCCCGCCGGCATGATGCCGCCCAAAATCACCATCACCACAGCTAGACTTTGATCGACGCCCCTGAAGAGCCGGTAAAGCGCGAATGTGACTGCGAACGCCCAAACGCCGGTGAGCAGATCGCCAAAGATACCGAGACGGAAAATCGTCTCGTGAGCCAGGATGTTGGACGCGGTCGCGGCGCCGTTCCCAGTCACGATAATCGTGTTGGGAACGTATATGAGGCTAAAAGGGCCGGTAATCACTCCTAGGAGATAGATCGCTCCGGCTACCCGCGCGGCTTTGTCGGTTGGGTGCATGCTCCTCGCTCCTCCCCTAGCCCGTTCTACGGCCAGCTAGGCAGCGTTGTTTCAGACCCCCTGCTCGGAAGATTGCGGACGGCAAACCACTCGGTTAATGTGGTCAAGGACCGAAGACGCTTGCGCCTGAAGGGCGCTGCGTGCGCGAATTCAACAAACTCTGGGCGGGTCAATCGGTAAGCCTGCTTGGCACGGCGCTCACACTATTTGCATTGCCGACCTTAGCCGTGCTCGTGCTGCGCGCGACGCCGGTGCAGGTCGGTGCCCTGAGCGCTCTGGAGACCGTTCCTTTTCCCGTTCTGGGGTTGATCGTTGGCGTTCTTGCCGACCGCTTCTCGCGTAAGAGGATCATGGTCGTTGCGGACCTCGTGCGATTTGTCGCACTAGCAACGATCCCGGTATGCGCCTTGCTTCACGTGCTTCAAATGCCAGTACTCTACGCTGTCGCGCTCGTCAACGGCACTGCCTCAGTCTTTTTCGGCATCAGCTACCAGTCGTATTTGCCCGTCGTCGTTTCGAACGCCCGCCTCACCGATGCGAACACGAAGCTTGAATTTTCGAACTCGGGTGCTCAAATCGCCGGCAACGCTTTGGGCGGCGTTCTGGTGCAGTGGCTAGGCGCGCCGGTCGCGATCGCCGTTGACGCCGCCTCATATCTCGTCTCGGTTGCGTCGCTCGCTTTGATCGGGGTACAGGAACAGCCGCACGCCGGCCCTCAGCTCTCGGTGCGCCAGGGTTTCCACGAGATGCGCGAGGGACTGCACATCGTGCTTCACTCTTCTGACTTGCGTTGGATCGCGTGTGCGACTGCAACGATAAACTTCGGCGGCTCGATCATTGGCGCCGTTGCACTCATTTACGCATACCGAGTCTTACATTTGCAGCCTGCACTGCTCGGATTGGTTTGGGGATTTGCTGAAATCGGTTTTGTGGGAGCGCTCCTGGCAGGTCGAATGCGAGCGCGTTTTGGGCTAAGAGCGACGCTTATCGCGATGCTTGCCATCAACAGCCTCGCTGCGGGGGCCATGCTGCTGGCGCAACTGGGCTGGCCCTATGTCGCCCTCTTTGCGTGCGCGGCCATTTCAGCCGTTGCGGTACCGATCTATAACGTCAATCAAATCAGTTACCGTCAGGCACTGGTCGACGTTCGGGTACAAGGGCGCATGAATGCAACGATGCGGACATTCGTCTGGGGAACGCTTCCTCTTGGCGCTCTGACCGGAGGCTGGCTCGGAGCATTTCTGGGCGTTCCCGCAGCGATCGCCGTGGGGGCACTCTTTTCGGGTTGCTCCGCACTCTGGCTGCTGCCACTTCGAGAACGCGATGCCTTCGATCGAACGCACGCGGTGAAGGCCTAGCGCCGAGGCCGGTCGGCCGCAGTGGGCTTGGCACGCGCGGTGCTTCGGCTGCGCTCGCTATTCGCGAGCTCCGCTCGGCATGGTAGGGTGGCACCCGAGCGCTCAGGAGCCACGCGCCGATCTCTTCAGATCATCGGGTCTGGCGGCGAGAGTGCTCGGGCCGTATAATCAAGGCCAGGGAGGTCGTTTCGATGAGAGCTTCGCTGGCATCCTCACTTGCCGTCACCGTTTCACTCTTGCTTGGATGTTCGTCCGCGACCCAAGGTCCGGCACCCCCGATGGCTGCGAACGCTCAACGATCCTCGGGGCAATCGGCTTCGGGCAGCGTGTACGTCGCCGACTATGGCGTTGGAGCCGTCGTCGTACTCGACGGTACGAGCTATGCCCCCATAGGGAAGATCACGACGAGCATCAACGGACCACAGGACGTCACGCTCGATGGAGCCGGCAACCTTTACGTCGCCAATACGATCGGCGACGACGTCACGGAGTACGCGCCCGGTAGCACGAGTCCCAAGTTCACATACAGTGCGCTAATGAGGGGGCCCGTCACCGTAACGGTCAATGATGCGGGTCACGTGTTTGTCGTCAACCGCGAGTGGAATGGCACGAGCACCATCAACGAGTACGATCAGTCGAAAAATCTGCCGCTACACTCCTGCAGCTTCACCGGCCAGCTCGAAGGCGCCGCGCCGCGCGAGAATGGGGATGTATTCATCTCCTACAACCGACGGGGCCAAGGGGGAGGGATCGCCGTCTACAAGGGCGGTTTGAGCGGATGTCACGTCACCGCCTTCGGCGTGCACCTCTCCTCTGCGGGAAGCCTAGTGCTCGACAACGCGAACAACGTCATCGTGCCCAATTGGAACGGCGGGCGCGTTGTCGTAATCCCGCCGCCCTACGCAAAAGTCGCGCGCCGATTCGCAGCGAGATTCGGCCAGCCATATCACGTGTCGATCGATCAAGCGAATACGACCGTCTTGTTAGTCGCCATAGAAAGAAACGTGCTCTACGCCATCGACTACGCGAGCGGTCGGGTCGTCAAGAAAATAGGCTGCTGCGAAGGTGTCAGCATACCCTACGGTGCCGTCAGGTCGCCCAACGACGTGCACTAGTGCGCTTGACGCTTTCGTTGGGCTAGCCGTCGATCGAGCAGGATTCGGACAATTTCTAGCGTTGCGTTTTCAGGATAGGTTCGTAAGGTAGACCTGTGTCATACTCGGGGCAAGCAAACATTCTGAGACACTGCTGAAATGGCACGTCCCGGATGGATCATTTTATTGACGACTCTTCCTTCCGGAGATGTACGGTCATTGATGGTCACCGTGGGGCCTACGCCGAGAGGATCGTCGTGTGAACACGAAATCGCAAATCGAGGACGGAACAACCAGACTTCCAGCGCAAGAAGTATTGCCATTCCCGCCGGTGCCATCGGCTAGTATTGCCGGTCGCACGATGCAAGAGTCGGTCTATCACCAGCGTGCGGTTCCGCAACGCTTGCCCGAGGACGCACCAAATATTCTTATCGTTCTCATCGATGACGCCGGCCCGGGGTTGCCGACTCCCTTGGGTGGCGAAGTGCACACGCCGACGCTCCAACGGGTGATGAATTCCGGCGTCGCTTATAATCGCTTTCATACAACGGCGATGTGTTCGCCGACCCGTGCCTCACTATTGACAGGGCGCAACCATCATCATGTCAGCGCCGGTCAGATCGCGGAGTTTGCCAATGATTGGGACGGCTATGCCGGCATCCAACCTAAAAGCAGCGCGATGATACCCGAGGTGCTCAAAGACTACGGGTACAGTACGGCGGCCTTCGGGAAGTGGCATAACACCCCGGCCGATCAGACGACCGCTGCCGGTCCCTTCGACTATTGGCCAACCGGGTACGGCTTCGAGTATTTCTATGGCTTTCTCGCAGGCGAAGCTTCTCAATGGGAACCGAGCCTCGTTCGGAACACAACCCTTGTCGAACCGCCGAAGACCCCAGACGAAGGTTACCATCTGAGCGAAGACTTGGCGGACGATGCTATCGACTGGTTGCGGAAGCATAAAGCGTTCCAGCCCGATAAGCCGTTCTTCATGTATTGGGCGACAGGTGCGGTTCACGGTCCGCACCACGTTGCCAAAGAGTGGGCAGATAAGTATAAAGGACAATTCGATGACGGCTGGGACGCCTATCGCGAGCGCGTCTTCGAACGCGCCAAGGCGCAAGGTTGGATACCTCCTGAAACCCAACTCACCCCGCGCCACCCTACAATGGCGTCGTGGGACAGTATTCCGGAAAAAGAGCGGCCCTTTCAGCGCCGCTTGATGGAAGTGTTCGCGGGGTTCGGGGAACATGCCGATACGCAGGCGGGTCGCGTTCTCGACGAGATCGAGCATCTCGGATACGCGGACAATACACTCGTGTTTTACATCTGGGGAGACAACGGGTCGTCCGCCGAGGGACAGAACGGCACGATCAGCGAGCTGTTGGCGCAGAACGGCATTCCAACGACCATCGAGCAGCACATCAAGGCGTTGGACGAACTCGGCGGACTCGACGTGCTCGGTTCGCCCAAGGCCGACAACATGTATCACTCGGGTTGGGCCTGGGCCGGCAGCACACCATACCAGGCCACAAAACTCGTCGCGTCGCATTTCGGAGGCACGCGCAATCCAATGGCGGTCCAGTGGCCGGCGAAGATCAAAGCCGGATCCCATACCGCGACCGCAGTTTCATCACGTCAACGATATCGTTCCGACCATCTATCAGGTCCTGGGCATTACCCCGCCTCTGGTAATCAACGGGATCCCACAAGATCGCATCGACGGGGTCAGCCTCGCTTACACTTTCGACGATGCGAAAGCTCCAGGCCGCTTGTTGACGCAGTATTTCGAAATCATGGGCAGCCGCGGCATCTACCACGACGGGTGGTTCGCGTCGGCCTTCGGTCCCCGCATCCCGTGGGCTACGGGAGCGTCGGCAAACCTTGCAACCTGGACGCCCGATGACGACAAATGGGAACTCTACAACATCGACGAGGACTGGTCGCAGGCTAACGACCTGGCCGCGGAGATGCCGGACAAGCTCGCCCAAATGAAAGAAACCTTCGCTATTGAGTTTGCTCGCAATAACGGCTATCCCGTCGGCGGCGGACTGTGGGTCCTGTTGCATCCCGAAGACCGAGTCGCGACGGCGTACACCGAATGGACGTTTCCGGGGCGTATCACGCGAATGCCCGAGTTCACGGCGCCACGGCTCGGAAGCGTACCTAGCGTCGTTACGATTGACGCCGACATTCCAGCCGATGCAAACGGCGTACTGTACTCGCTGGGGTCGTTCTCCGCCGGACTAACGTGTTTCGTGTTGGACGGCGTCCTGTGCTACGAATACAACCTATTCGAGATCATGCGAACCCACCTCAAGGCAACAGACAAGTTGCCGACTGGCAAGGTTAAAATCGAGGTGCTGACGAGTTACGTCGGCAATCCAAAGCCCGCAGGAGCACTGGACGTGAAGCTCAAGGTAAACGACGTCACGGTGGCACAGGGCACCGTCCCAGTCTCGGCTCCACTCGCGTTCACGGCCAATGGATGCCTCCACATTGGGACTAACCTTGGATCGCCGGTCTCTCTAGATTATTACGATCGGGCTCCGTTCACGTTCAACGGCGCGATCGACCAGGTGCACGTTAAGTATATTTAGAAGCGCAGTCTCGTAAGGTGCGGCTAGGTTTTGGTACACGTTACGCTGTATTGCGTTTTCCAGCTGCCGCCGGACAGGTATTCGCCTAAGTCGGCATACTTGCCGTTGCCGATCGCGTCGGTATCGCGCACCCGCATGCTCTTTCCCGAGGGTAAGTAAGCGGTCCCGGTCCACACGATCTTTTTGCCGGTCTGCGAGGTCGACTCGGTTCCGTAGGTACCGTCCGAAACGACGAATGGGCTGGTCCAGGACTTGGTACCGGGCACGTACACGTTGTACCACGTTTGATCAAAGTTCGTGCCGATGTCGTGGTACATGAGGACGCCGTTCGCCCGGGTGACGGTGAGCATTTGTTTGGCCGGCCCACCCATCGGTGAGGGCATGGCGTTGCGGCAGGACCACGTCCCGATCGCCCAGTCGTAACCGTGCGGTCCGGCACCGTAAGTCGAAGATGCCATTGGCGTCATTGCCGCGCGCGCCACGCACGGCGCAGCGAGCAAAATTCCGGAAGCGACGGCCAACAGAAATCGTTTCATTAAAGTACTCCTTGAGAGAGATATAGCAACCGAGCGTTCTCCTTCTTGGCTGCGAAATCCTCATGGCGAGCTATGCATGGGATTCAAGCGAAAAAACCGTCCGGAGGCTCCGGAAATCTATTGTCGCGCCATTGCAATCCTGAGGCGATCCTCGGCTGTGATGTAGCGGTCTGCGTCGGACTTACCTGCGTCGAGCTGGACACCCAGCACTTGGCCGTTGAAGGTGTTGTCAGCGCCGGCCGTCTCGCTGCTGACCGACGTGCCCAAGTCGTTGCCGACATCGCAAGTTTCATCGGCGGAGAACAACATGGGGACGGTCATTTCTACTCGGCCTTCGCCGACCTTTTTGCCGTCAACGTAAAGCGTTACGTTTCCGCCCTTGCCGAGACCACCGCCGTCGTAAGCAAACTCCATACGCACTTGGTGATTGCCCGCAGGGAGCGGCCCGTCGCCGCGGACGAAGAACGATTTCCATCCAAAACAATTGTAACAGTAGGTGAGTTTCCCAGCCTTCGCATACAAGCTCCAACCGCCGAACGCGCCTCCCTGTGCGACGATTACGCCCTCGGCGCCTTCTTCGGGCACGATGATTTGTGCGGTTACTGAATGCGATTTATTCTTGAGGACGATGACGGAGTTCTCGGTGAGCCGCCCCATCCCGCCGAACAGCAGTTGCGTGTCGCCCTTGATCAGGGTCGGACGTCCGGCGAGGTCCGCATTAAAGCGCTCCACTCGGCGATCGTCGAGGGGAAGCACGTTGTACTTCGTTGCTTCGATAAGAAAGAGTCGCTGCAGATCGCGTAACTTCTCGGGATTCTCCTTCGCGATATTCCTCGATTGCGTCCAGTCTTCGGGCCCATAAAGTTCCCATACGTCGTCGTCATAAGCGGGGAGCGCCGGGCCCGTAACCCAAGGCGTGCTGTGGCGCGTCACTGCCGTCCAACCCTTGTGATAGATGCCCCGGTTTACGAACATTTCGAAGTATTGTGTTTCGTGACGGTCCGGTGCTTTCGGGTCATCGAACGAGTAGCGCATCGAAGGGCCGTGCAGCGGCATCTGCTGGATACCGTTTACAAAGGCAGGATGCGGCAGTCCGGTGGCCTCGAGCACGGTCGCCGCGACGTCAATCACGTGATGGAATTGGGTGCGGATCTCGCCCTTTGCGCGAAAACCCTTCGGCCAATGGACGATCGTGCCATTGCGCGTGCCGCCCCAGTGGGAAGCGACCTGCTTGGTCCACTGATAGGGTGTATCCATCGCGTGCGCCCAGCCAACCGCATAGTGATTGTACGCCTTCGGGCTGCCAAACTCGTCGATGCGTTCCGCAAGAAATTCCGGCGTCTCTACGCCGGTCACACCGTTAAGCATGAACAGCTCGTTGAACGTGCCGTTAATCGTGCCCTCGGCCGACGCACCGTTGTCCCCAATGATGTAATAGATCAGCGTGTTATCGAGCACTTGGAGTTTTTTGAGCGTATCGATGAGCCGACCGACGTGATGATCCGTGTGTTCGAGGAAGCCTGCGTAGACTTCCATTTCGCGGGCGAGCACCGGTTTGAGTTTGGGATCCATCGCGTCCCATGCGGGGATTTCGGCCGGCCGCGGAGTCAGAACGGCGTCTTTGGGAATTACGCCAAGCTCCTTCTGGCGCGCGAAGATCTCTTCGCGCAGTTGGTCCCAGCCTTTGTCGAACTTGCCCTTGTACTTGTCCGCCCACTCTTTGGGGACGTGATGCGGCGCGTGGGTCGCGCCCGGCGCGTAGTAGGCGAAGAACGGTTTATCCGGCATGAGAACGCGCTGTTGGCCGATCCATTCGATCGCGCGATCCGTCATGTCTACCGTGAAATGGTAGTTCGGGTCGTCCGGAAGCTCGATGGGCACCGTATCTCGGTAGAGTGCCGGCGCCCATTGGTTGGTCTCACCGCCGATGAAGCCGTAGAAGTGCTCGAACCCGCTGCCGGTGGGCCATTGATGGAACGGCCCCATGGGGCTCGTCTCCCAGACTGGTACCTCGTGGCACTTGCCGAACTGTGCAGTTGAGTAGCCGTTCAGCCTGAGCGTTTCGGCAAGCGGTGCCGCCGCTTTGGGACGAACGGAAGTGTAGCCCGGCGCCGACGTTGCAATTTCCGTGATTCCGCCCATGCAGACGGAATGGTGGTTGCGGCCCGTCAGTAGGGCCTGGCGCGAGGGCGAGCAGAGCGCCGTGGTGTGGAAGCGGTTGTATTTAAGCCCGTTCTTTGCCAAACGCTCGGCGGTCGGGGTGTTGATAACGCCGCCAAACGCGCTCGACGACGCAAAGCCGGCATCGTCGATCAGGACGATCAAAACATTTGGTGCTCCTTCGGGCGGACGCAGCGGAGCGATCGGGGGAAACTTCGTGTCGGGGTCCTTCGCGTCGTACGTTGTGAGACCGACGTGCTGAGGATCCGGAACTGGAAGCACTTCACGCTGGGGCCCGCCGATGGAGTCAGGCATTCAGGTTCTCCTAATTTACTAGCATCCCGGGGGACGCCATGTTTTCATCGGCGGTCTCGAATGACCTGTGCCGGATTCGCTTGCCTTGGCGCTTGCTAACGCCGGCAATAGCAACTCAACGAGCTGAGGAGCCTGCAGTACTTTGCCAAAGGAGATCCGCAGCGACCTAGAACGCGCTTAGGGGTTTGCTGCAAAATCGGATTGGAGTTGCAGGACCGTTTCGGTTTTGACCGTCTGGTACTCGTCGCCTTGTTCGCTGCGCAAAAGCGTAGATTCCTCGATAGAGGTTGGAATGGTGCGGCCGAAATCGTAGCCGATCGTTCCGGTAACGTCGGAAGTCTGCGGACGCGCTCCGGTAGTGTCCTTTTCGAGGCCGGCTTCGTTAATCGTCATGACACCGTTGGCGTTCTTGGAGACCGTAAAGTCCCACAACGATGACGATGCACCGTTCTGTTGCTGCCGCTGCCAGTGCCGTTTGGCGTCGAGTTGATTGGGGTCGACGAAGTTCGACCCGAGCAGCCGCAGAAGCGTGAGTTCTTCGGAAGTGATCTTCTTGTTCGGATCGCACACCACGGTGAGATCGCCGTACACCACACAGGTCGCAACCGGAGCCGAGCGCCGCTCTACCGCCTGTTCGCTGACGTTCACCACCAGGCCGTTGTCGGGCTGCTGGCGCACGACGTTCGACGGTGATCGTGCCGTGGTCGCTGGTACCGCCGCTCGACGATGCCATCCCCGAAGCCGAGCCGTGATCTGACAGCCCGCCGGCACCGTTGGGGTTACCCACGCTGGCCATCCCCGACGTGTGGACCTCAGTGGTGGTGCTGGCTCCCCACGTGAAGGAGTAGACGAGATGGCGCATCTGCGGCGTCGTCGTTACCGCATCCGCCGGAAGCGCGGTTGCAACCAATACGGCGACTGCGGCGCCGATGCCGAGCGAACGAAAGCCACGGTAGTTCATGTAGCCCTCCCGGATTCACTTGCGCCAGTGAGGCCATCAGAGAAGATTCGTTATCAGTCGAGAGCGTCCCGCAGCCGGACGTCCGGGAGCGGTGGCACGAAGCTCGGCCCAGAACCTTCCAGGCCATTGATCCGTTCACGTAGAGAGGAGCATGAAATGAAGGCCTTAGATTCGAGCCGCTATGCGTTCGGCGTCTGTTTGGTTATTGCGATCCTGGCGGGCTGCGGCGGTCGCGGTACGGTCCCACTGGCCGCTGCGAACGATGCCGGCGCCGCGATCCCGGCGACGACGTCTTACCAGATGCTGCACCAATTCAGTGGCGGCTTGGACGGAGCAGACGTTGCTGCGGGCTTGATCGAGGTCAACCATTTCCTTTACGGCACGACCGCGCACGGCGGCGCCTACGACCGCGGAACCTTTTACCACATCACCACAACCGGCGACGAAAAGGTGCTGTACCACTTCGGCAAAGGCTCCGACGGAGCGAAGCCGCAAGCCGGCCCGATCGTGGTAAACGGGACGTTTTACGGGACGACCGAAGCGGGGGGCTCATCCAACCAAGGCACCGTTTTCAGCATGGTGGTTACTGCGCGCGGGATTGGTCAAGAAACGGTGCTGCACAGTTTTGCCGGCAGTCCCGACGGAGATTTGCCCTTTGGGGGCCTCGTCAACGTCAACGGTACGCTCTACGGCACGACCTTTGGGGGCGGCAAACAGGGGCTGGGAACCGTTTTCAGCATCAGCCCGTCCGGCAAAGAGAAAGTGCTGCATAGCTTCGCCGGCGGCTCCGACGGAGCGAGTCCGTACTCGGGTTTGACCGAAGTGAATGGCACGTTGTACGGAGCGACCAGCGACGGTGGAACGGGTTGCCCGAATAACCCCAGTGGCTGCGGAACGGTGTACAGCATGAACGCGACCGGCGAGGAAACGGTGTTGTACAGCTTCGTAGGGGGCTCCGACGGTGAGGGGCCGTTCGCGGCTCCGCTGGCCGTGAAAGGGACCCTCTACGGCACGACGCTGTACGGCGGCGCCGGATGCAGCAGCAGCGATGGTTGCGGAACCGTATACAGCATCACCACGACTGGAAACGAAACGGTCCTGCACCGCTTCAACGATAGCGACGGATACGCCGTCTATGCGGGTTTGACCGAGGCGAACGGTACGCTGTATGGAGCCACGAGCGGCGGCGGGGCTTTTGGTCGAGGGCTGATCTACAGCATGAGCCCGACGGGCAGGGAGACGGTGCTGTACACCTACCGTCACGACTCCACCGGATGGGGTCCCCTCGCGCCGCCAATCGACGTGAAAGGCACGCTGTACGGCACGACGCAATACGGCGGCTCCCTGGGGTGCAAAAATTTCGCCGGCTGCGGAACAGTCTACGCGTTGACCCCGTAAAGCGCTCCCGAACGGCGGCGTGGACTTCTGCCGCGTAACCCTCGGCAGCCGGCGCCACGGCGCGGCGCTAGTTTTAGCCCGGCCGCAAGGCGCTGTAGACCTCAAGGTGTTGCGAGGCCCCAGACCGGCCTGAGGACCAATGGCTCTTCACTCCGGGTTCTGAAAATGACACTTTAGGAGTGGGTTTGCGCAGTCTACCGGGGACCACATTGGGCTTCGGCCGGCGCTTTAGATGAGGAATCCGGTATGAGTCAGTTACGTTTTGTATTTGGGGCGTGCCTTAGCTCGATGCTCCTCGTCGCATGCGGGGGATCGCAGACGCCGATCGGGATGCCAGGAGCGGTGCCGCAGAATCGTGCGACGGCCACGCAAGTTGGCGATGGTCCGGTCCTGGATGCTGCCGGAAGCCGCGCCACCAGTGAGCTTTTGGTGGCTGATTATCCCTCCTCAACGGTTCTCATCTACCCTGCCGGCGTGCGTCATCCGGCCCCGATCGGCAAGATTTCCGATGGCGTTTTGAACCCTTACAACATCGCGGTCGACCAACACGGTACCCTCTACGTGCAAAACGGTAACAACACGATTACGGAGTATCGCAAGGACCGAAAAACCGTAAGTAAGACGCTCAAGGAGCTTGGAAGCCAGCGGACGTGCACGATGGTCGTCGTCGGCAGCGACGGCACGGTCTACTCTGCAAACGACGAGGAAGTTTTTGAGTTCGCGGGTGGTAGCACTACGCCGACGAAAATACTTCCCGTTCCTCATGCGTCAGGTCTCGCAGTCAACAGCAAAAACGACCTGTTCGTTGGGTGGGATGCCGGCGTCATGGGTAACGGGGGCGTTTACAAGTTCAAACTAGGGAGCGATGTCAAAAAGGTTAGGCTTTCCAACATCTATGCCGATAGCCTCGCCGTCGACTCGCACGATAATCTGCTCGTTGGACCGATTCATATCTACATTTACAAGCCAGGTTCCAAAACGTTCTTTCGACAGATTCACAACGCTCATTATCCTCCCAATCAATTTGCTCTCGACAGCCACGAGAAGTACTTGTATGTCGCCATCCAGGGAAAAACTCTGCCGGAGGTAACCGTTTACGACTACGCGACGGGCGAGCTCGCATGGACCGTAAAGAAAGGCCTATCTCCTTACGCCAGCGGCGTAGCACTTCGGCCGGCAGCACCGCAGTAATGAACAAAGCAGGCTCCGAGAATCCGCTATTCGATTGGAGTCAATCATGAGACAATCGCTATTTTTTGTGCTCGCGCTCGCTTTGACGGCTGCCGGCTCGTCTGGCTTGGCCGCGCGGGCTTCGTCAAACGACGGCGCGGCGATTACCGCGCTTTACAAGCAATTCGGCGTCGCCTTCGAACACAAAGATCTCAACAGAATCATGTCGTTTTACGTTCCGGGTGACAGCCTCTTTGTTTTTGACGTCGGGCCACCACGCGAACACCGCGGCTGGAACGACTATCGCGAAGATTGGAAGCAGCTCTTCGCTGGGTTTAAGAACAATCCAACCTTCGAGATCCTTGAGTTCGGAATGACCATCGACGGCGACGTCGCCTACACGCATAGCGCGCAACGCGTAAGCGCCGATATGGGAGGCACAACCCCCACGACGATCGTCGTTCGCGTTACCGACGTCCTTCGCAAGATGAACGGGAAATGGCTGATAGTCCAAGAGCACGCCTCGATCCCGGTGGACCTTAATACCATGAAGCCGGACCCACTCTCGAAGCCCTAAGCAGCGTCGAAGGGTGAGCCCGTCGAAGGAAAGCTAGATGATAGCGTTGCGGCATTTCGTGACATGCTGGGTCGTTGTATTATTTGGCGTGTCCGGCGGCGCGTCCGAGAACAATTCGGTCTCCGACAGCTGGTTCTTAAAGGCTACTTCGTTCAATGCTCCCGGAACCTCACAACGAATTTCGAAGCCGGATTTCCTTGGTTCGTCAAACTGGGAAAGGTGCGCTCGTGATCGCTGGCCGATCGCGGATTACCCGTCGTTTTATGGCGTATGGTCCTTACTCGCATACGATACAACGCATGGCATCGCACTGGCGCGAGGTTTGACCGATCAGTGCTCGCTGGCCGTTTTCAAGGCTCCCCGTCCCTCGGTCAAGGTGGCTGACGTTAATTTGTCTCAATATAGCACCGTCCGGGGACTTCGTATCGGAAGCCCTTATTCGCAGGTGCTGGCGGTCTATGGACCGCCCCAAAAGCACGGCGCTCGTTTTGTCACCTCGTATTCGGCCCTGGTGCCTGCGATCGCCATTAGTAAGCAACCTGTCAAACTCGATCAGGTGATCACGTTCGTGATCGTCGATGGATACGTCTCATCGATTAGCGTCTACATCAACGCCGCTGGTCTGTTTTAGGCGCATGTCGGGCTTACCGCGGGGAGCCGAATGGCGAAGCCCGCGCCCCTTGCGCCCCACATCCGGTGCTAAAGCTAGGAGCGCGTAACTTTACAGACGAGCGCGATCGTGCCGGGAGAGACAGAGCCTATCAAAACGAGGCCCCTTGTCGGCTGCGAGCGCCTGCTGCCGAGCGTGCCGCCCGACTTACTATCAAAACTCGGCCGCATGCCGCAAGCCCAAGCCGCCTTCGAATGTGCCGCCGCTATGGCGCAAAATGCCCGCGATAAAAAAACTTCTTCTCGAACGAGCGTTGACGTGTCGATTTTGCGGATCCGCGTTCGACGTCCAAGGTGAAAGGGGCGATCGGAGCCCCGGGCACTCAAAGGACGTCAATATGAATATCGTAAGGACCACCGCACGCATTCTTCTCGGCCTCTTGTTTGTGGCAGCCGGCGCGGCCGGACTGCTCCTCGCCCCGCCGCCGCAGCCGGGTCTCGCGGGGGAATTCAGCACCGTCGTCTACGCTTCGCACTTCATGAACTTCGTGAGCGCGGTGCAGTTGCTGCTGGGAGCCTTGCTGCTGGTCAACCGCTTCGTCCCCGTCGCGCTCATCATGCTCGCCGCGTTCGTCTACAACAGCTTCGCGTTCCATTCCACTATGGCACAAAGCGCGATCTTCGCACCCTTCGTGGTTGCCGCGCTACTGGTCGTCGTTGCCTGGCCGTATCGCGCGCTGTTCGCGCCGCTCTTCGTCGCGCAGCCGCTCCCTACAGGTCAAGCGAAGTGATTACCAACGCGATCCGTTCGGGAGTAAACCCGGATCAGCAACAGAAGCGCCCGTGCGCGAGCTGGTACCCGATCAGCAGCAGCAGGCCGCTGACCGCTAGCGGGAGCGGCGCGGCGACGAGCGCGGCGATTCGCGTTGCGCGGTTTTTGAGGGTTCTTATCGCGAGGGCGATGAGGGCTATGCCGGCGGCGGGGAGCATGAAAACGATGGCCGGCATGAGTATCGCCAGCAGCGTTTGCGATGCTCGCGGGGACTCGAGGTCGACGAGCGCGAGTGCGATGGCGACGATTGCGAGAATGGGTGCGACGATTTTTGCGTCGTTGCGTAGCGTCGTATCTGTCTTGGCGCTTTGGGCGATGAAGAACAGTGCGGCGGCTGAGACGCCGTAGGCGATCGCAACGACGCCGCATGCAGGGAGAAAAAAGTCTGGATCCGTTATGGCGTCCATGTCGTCAATGTACTCGCTTGGGCGTCCGTCAATCGTCCGCTCTGTTTAATCTTAGCTTAGACCTCTTGGGCGCGGCAACTACCAAGGATCAAAGGTTGCTCGAAAGTCGTTGTCAGTAGACCAAATAACGCCAATATTCTCCGCCTTCGCAAGCTGAAGAATGTCGTGATCTGGCTTCAATGGCAGGAGTATCGCGCAACGCGGCTTCTTCATGAAGCGGCGCACCATCCCTGACGCACGAGGAGACGTTGCACGCGGCCATGCCGGGCTTCAGAGCCGCCGGGCCAGCGAAGATCGTGGCGGCCATGCGCGCCGCCAGCCACGATCCAAGCACTACACCTGCAGTTCAGCGCCGCCGGGCCAGCACGGCCTCAAAGCAGCGCAAGGCCGTCGCGACGTGGCGCGACGACGGGTTACTCGATGGCGTGGATTTCCGGCGCGACATTCTTCCGAAGATTCAGAGCTTACCAGTCCGGGTCATCGCCGAAGCAATGGGTTCGGGTATCTCGCATGGCTCGAAGGTTCGCGCCGGGCACCTGATTCCGCATCGGCGGCGTTGGAAATCTCTCAACGAACTTCAGACGGGCCGAATCGGAACGGAACCAGGATCCACATGGGTCGCTTCATCCCCCCGATAGTAGGGGCGCAATTCTTCAGGATGACCCCGCAGATAGCTGAGCAAATGCCGACGTGCTTCCACGCCACGGGCACCGTCGGTCAGTGGTTCGGAAAGCAACGGCTCTTCCCAGCCAGCGCTCGCAACACGGACCTTCTCATAGATCGTGCGAAAGCGCTTCTTGGTGGTCGTTAGGGAAGCATTCATAAACCGGGCGATCACAACGTCCGTATGTCCGTCGAGAGCAAGTTTTAGCGCTTCCTGCTCGGTGGCAACAAAACAAAAGCGAGGGTGCGAGAATGATCGAAAGAGCATGCCGAGAGCCAATCCGACGGGACCCGCGGCAACATCTTGCCGAGTGGCCATCCACACGTAAGGTCGCTTGTCGACAGGGATGCCCGCCTCGCGAAGCTGCTTATCGGTATAGTTGCCTACTCGAAATCCTAGGGCTTGTCCCATTTCCTTTCCGTCGCGTTCCGGATTTATGGTGAAAGCCTCATTTGTGTAGCTTCGGAGATTCCAACCACGAAAGTCCCTCACGGCGTGCTCGTTGGAAGCAAAGCGAAGCCTTTCAAGGGATTCGTCGTCGATCGGCTCTTGATGCCCGTGATGGGTCACCACTAAATTAAGACCCGTACTCGCGTTCGCTTTGGCGATTTCGTCTCGTGAAAGGAATGGATGTCTGCCGGCGACCCATTCCTCCAACAAATTGTACGCGATCTTCGGACTCACGCAACGGTGATAATGATCGGCGCTTTCATCGGTCACAAAAACCATGGCGCCAAAATGGACCACGTGGGATGGGTCACTCGCGTCAGCGATGACATGGAGCAAGCCGCTTTGCGACGCGATGATGTTCGACCACATGCGCCTCAGCGCCGCGAGATGTTCGGTATCGTACAAAAAGCGGTCCGTGACCATCAGCAGACATTGGTCTAGGTCAGATTGAACGGCATCTCGCAGGGCGAAATCCATGGGACGCTCCAATGTGCACCATTAGATACTGCCCAGGACCCGAAGAAGCGCTAGTATTGCAGTAAGACGGTTTAGTGAACGGCCTCGGGTCGAAACGAGCTGGATCCAACGGCGGGAAGCCTTGTTCGCTCAAAGTTCAAGGCTTTCCGAAGCACACAACCAGTATAAGCGCTGGCGCTTGTTTCGGCAACGATCGACGCCTTCCGGAACGCGTCAGTTGCCGCTCTCTACCGAGAAAGGGGGTACATGCGCAGTCATCTGCCGCGTTTCGCGACGAACACCGTCGCATTTTTCATTGCCGGTGCCCTCCTCGCGGGCTGTAGCAGCGCCGTGTTCTCGAACGCCACTGACTCGTTTGTCTTATCAACCGACGTTGGCTCCGTCCCTGTGGGGGTTTCTTTACCAGCAGGTAACGGCCTATTCAAGGCGAGTTACTCTGGTTCTTGGGGAGCCAAAACCTTTGGCTGCGGGCGCTACTGTATGGGATTTACTCTTACATGGTCCGGTACAGGCAGCGCCCGATACCTTCGCGCCAGTAGGGAAACTGGAACCATATCATTCGAGTTCACGGAGCCTGCCGGACCATGTCTCGGAGGAACTGGCGCGGCGACCCTTACGAGTTTGTCGCACCCGCAAAACAGCATCGTAATGGCGCTTACCATGCACCGGCACCTCGGCGGATGCAATACGGACTGGCAATTCGCCGTGAAGAGCGGGACCGGCAAGTTTCAAGCTGCCACCGGGGCGGGAGGCGTGACTTTTACGGAAGACCATAGCTACACGGACCAGTTAAAGGGCACACTTAAGTACTGACTAGACGCTCGCGGCATTCGACAACTTGAGTCGGTAGTTGTGTGTGGTGAGCGGTCCCGAGACGCGCTAGGAGCGTTCATCAAGGGAGAAAGGACTGATCGCTACATGCAAATACATTTGTCGCGTGCCGCGTCGATCACGGGAGCGCTTTTCATTGCCAGCTCCCTCCTTGCCGGGTGTAGGAGCGGCGGTGGATCGCCAGCCGTTCCGGCGGGTCCGGTGCAGCAAAACCCAGCTCGCCCGGCTTTCATTACCATCAAGCCAGAATCGATCGTCTACACACCCGTCAACGAAAAGATCACGAATAGCGGTAAGTTAAAACTGGATCTCAACAACGATGGGGTGAACGACTTTACGTTTCACCAATCCTACTTTCCACTCTACGACCCGTTCCATCATCTGTGTGGGGCTGAGGGCGACCTTGGCGTGGAGCACCGAACCGGCGGCGTCGCAAATGGCGCAAGAAAACGATGGGCCGCCGTACTGTCCTCCGGTAGTCCAATCGATTCCAGCATCAGCTTTGATCATCGTGGATCGGTGATGTCCGACTTCGCAACTGGTTGCGCTCGATTTCCGTACAACAACGGTTACTGGAATGGCGCCAGCAATCAGTACCTCGGCCTCGAGTTTATGATTCAAGGGCAAACCCACTACGGCTGGGCGCAGATGAGCGTGAGCGGAAGCGAATACGGAATCCTTACAACGCTGACTGGTTACGCGTACGAAACGGTCGCAGGCATGTCAATTGAGGCTGGTCAGACGAAATGAATGACCTTTATGGCACGTTTGCGGCTGTCATCCCCAGAGAGAGCATGGAACCCTATTTGCAAAGACATCCTTCGCTGCGTTTCGCGTCGAATGCGGCCGCGTTTTTCATTGCCGGCGCCCTACTCCTCGCTTGTAGCAGCGGCGGATCACAACTTGCTCCCGCCGGTTTGATGCAGCAGAGCGCTGTTCGGTCGAACGTGAGCACCATCGGTGCAGGACATGCCGCAGGCTTGGCGGCGCACCTTACAACCGTAGCCGCGAATCTCTACGTCGTAAATGGCGGCTGTGTCAGCCATTTCTGTCACCCCGTTCGAAATGGCAACGTGACGGTTTACGCTGGAGGAAAAACGTTGCAGCGGACGATCACACAAGGGTTGAAACTTCCCGAAACCGAGGCATTTGACAGCTCTGGCAATCTCTATGTCGCAGACTTTTTCAACAACACGGTCACCGTCTACGCCACAGGCAGCATTGTATTGCTGAGGACGATCTCCCAGGGCCTTAATGGGCCAGACGCGTTGGTGTTCGATGGCTCGGGCAATCTCTATGTCGGCAACTATCGGGCCTCGACGGTGACAGTCTACGCGCCAGGCAGCACATCGGTACTACGGACGATATCTCAGGGTATGGATATCCCCACCGCGTTAGTGCTTGACGATTTAGGGAACCTCTACGTCGCAAACCCAGGGACTATCACGGTCTACCCCCCAGGCAGCGGTACGCTGCTGCGAACGATTTCCAAAGGCGTGAACAACCCAAGCGCGATGGCGATTGACGGTGCCGGCTACCTCTATGTTGCAAATCCAGGTAACAAGTCCGTAAAGGTTTACGCCCCGGGCCGGAAGTCGGTGTTGCGCTCGATTTCCGCGGGCGTGAAGTATCCCCTGGCGCTGTCGTTTGACAGAGCTGCTAATCTCTATGTCGCAAACAACAAAGGTAACACCGTGACGGTCTACGCCCTAGGTAGCACCTCGGTATTGCGGACGATTTCGCAGGGCGTTGGTGGGCCAGACAGGCTAGTGTTTGACGGCTCGGGCAATCTCTATGTCGGAAATGGCGGCGGTAACACCGTAACAGTTTACGCCCCGGGTAGTGGTGCGGTGCTGCGGACGATTTCCAATAAAGTGTTTAGCCCACGTGCGTTAGGCTTCGGACCATAACCGAAGGGAGAGGGGGGTCGTCCATGCGTATTCCTTTGTCACGCTTTGCGTCTCAGGCGCTGACGTTTTTCATTGTCAACGCCGTTTTCGCAGGCTGTAGCGGATCGCAGACATCTAGTGTGCCAACGGCTACAGAGGTAGCCTCAGTCGCTCACGCCACCCAACGGGTTTCGCCAGACGGAATTGTCTACACGTTTGCTGACGTTAAGATCGATAACTCCGAATACAACCTGGATCTGAACAATGACGGGATAACCGACTTCGGCATCACGGAATCCAAGTCTACCACTCAAGGTAGATGCAATCCCGAGCGCGGTCAGGAGGACGTCCATGCCAGACTTTCGCTGTCGAGCGGGAACTCCAACGGCTCTGAGGTCAGGGTCAACGGCTATGTTGCAAGAGTTACCCGCGGCTCGCCGATTGGCCCAAGTCGAGATTTTGCGACCGGATCGTGGCCGATGGAATCCTTTTCCATCATTTGGCGACAGTTCGGCTCCCTGTGTGTAGACTCCAAAAAAGTTGCGGGGAATTGGCCCGTGGGGAAGCACGGCTACCTCGGGTTGGCTTTCGTCATAGGCGGCGAGACTCATTACGGATGGGCAGCAATTGAGGTCAATGGTGGAGACTACCTTTCCTCGACGCTGACGGGCTACGCCTATCAAACCATAGCGGGTAAATCAATCAACGCCGGCCAGATGTAATTGATCGGGCACCACTTAGCCTTTTATCTCGGCCCATCTGCGAAAGGAGCATTGCAAATGAAGCATTTGAATCTAAGCTGCTATACACTAAGCGTCTGCTTAGGGGTTTTATTGCTCGCGGGTTGCGGCGAAGGCCAACCGGCTGCGCCGCAACTTCCGGTTCCGACCGCTCCCATAGGCTCAACGTCGCGCCCCGCAACCGCCGGCGCCGATCTCTACATCGCGAACGCAGGAAACAGCGTGACAGTGTACCGCGCCAACGCGCACGGTAACGTTACGCCAATCCGGACGATCAGCGGCTCGACTACCGGGCTGAATTGGCCTTACGGCATCGCGCTGGACACCAACAAGAACATTTACGTGACGAACTTTGATGGCAACAGCGTGACCGTCTACACCGCCGGCGCGAACGGCAACGTCGCACCGATCCGGACGATCAGCGGCTCGAACACCAGGCTGCATTTTCCCGAAGGTATGGCATTGGACGCCATTGGCAACATGTATGTCGTCATCCCGGGTATTGCCAATGGGGCGGTCACCGTGTACGCCGCCAGTGCGAACGGGAACGTCGCACCGATCCGGACGATCAGCGGCACGCGCACCGATTTAATCGAACCGTCGAGCGTCGCGCTCGATGCTAGCGGCGAAGTTTACGTCGCGAATGATACGTGCTTCCGCGGCGGCCACTGTGTTCCCGACCAAGTGACCGTGTACGCCGCCGGCGCGAATGGCGACGTCGCACCGATCCGGACCATCACCGGCCCGAACACGAAGCTGTCCGATCCCAGCGGCATTGCATTAGATTCCAACGGCAACATTTACGTAACGAACTTTCACCAGCCCAGCGTGACTGTGTACGCCGCCGGGGCGAACGGCAACGTCGCACCAATCCGAACGATCAGCGGCCCGAACACAAGGCTAAAGAGCCCCGACGGCATCGCGCTAAATGCCGGCGGCAGTGTCTACGCCATGAACTTCCCTGAAAACGGTAAACCTAGGGATAATAGAGTTACTGTCTACGCGGAAGGCGCGAGCGGCAATGTCAGGCCAATCCACATCATCCACGGATTGAAGACTGGATTGAACGGGCCATTCGGCGGCGCCGTCCGTTAGGCGTTTTCAAACTTCCAACGATATACCACTTCACCAGGCGCGCGCACGCGCGCGGGCCTGCACACTGAGGTAGTCCCGCGCCTGCGCTCCCGCAAACGGCCTCGCGATCGCGAAGCCGTTTGCATTGTAGCTTTGATGCGTAGCTGCTCTTGGTCTGATCGGCCTAGCCGCCCCGCAGCCCGCCCCCAAGCGAGGGGGCCTCGATTTGAAACCCCTTAGCCCGATCGCATAAGCGGGGCGGAGCCGCGGGCCATGGAGGGGGGCCTCGTTTTGAAAGCCTCTGTCTCCTTGTATGATATCCGCAAGGCAGGTCACGCTGGTTGAACTCCTTGGGCGAAAACTCCGCGGGATAGATAGGCGGCCTGCCCGGGGCGCCCTCAGAGGTCGGACGGTATCGTGAGCACCGTGCGTCGGTTAGCTCGAATGCACAAGGTCGATCGAGAAAGGGTGCCGAGACCGGAGGTACGCTCGATGGCATCGTTCTTGGGAATCGACCTGTCGAAGGAAACATTTCACGCCTGTCTCTTAAGCGATCGTGCTGATGCAAAGAAAGTGTTTCCTAACACTGCGAAGGGGTTCGAACAGCTAACGACGTGGCTGAAGAACCGTCGCGCCCTCGACGTGCGCATCTGCATGGAAGCGACCGGCGCGTATTGGGAAGCGCTGGCCTTGTATCTTCACGGGCTGGAGCAACACGTCAGCATCATCAATCCAGCGCGGATCAAGGCGTTCGCGCAGAGCGAGCTGCTGCGCACGAAGACCGATGCCGTTGATGCGGCGCTCATCGCACGCTTCTGCAAGAGCCAGGATCCGGAGCCGTGGCTTCCGCCACCACCGGAAATCCGTGCCCTGCAAGCGCTTATGCGCCATTACGAGCATCTGAAGACTACCCGAGCACAGCAATCAGTCTACGCACAATCCTCGGAATCAGCCATCGTCACGGCTTCGATTCGAGAAGTCATCACTACCCTCGATGAGCAGATCGCGCAGGTCGAGCGCAAGATCCGTAGGCACTTCGACGATCATCCCGATCTTAAGCGCCGACGCGACCTCCTGACGTCGATTCCGGGAATCGGCGAGACCACGGCTGGATCCATCCTTTCGGAGATCCCGCATCTCGATCGCTTTCAGTCCGCCAAAGCTGTTGCGGCTTTTGCCGGGCTATCTCCGCGCGAGCGGCGTTCGGGGACGTCTATTCACGGTCGTCCCAGACTTTGCAAGACTGGCAACGCCCGCATCCGCAAAGCGCTCTACATGCCGGCGATGGTTGCGCTTCGTTTCAACCCGCCTCTCCGGATCTTCGCCGAACGGCTACTGGCAGCCGGTAAGAACAAACGGCTCATCATTGGAGCCGTTATGCGAAAGCTGCTGGTTCTTGCCTACGGCATTCTTCGTTCTGGGATCGCTTTCGACGCCAATTACGCTTGACGCCGAATACGGTATCTATCCCAGCGTGATCGTGCCCTAGTTGAGCGGAGGACGCATCACTTCGACACGAGCGTCGGTTGAGGACGTCAGAGCTCTTGAATCAGTCGTAGAGGCCGCGGAGATACCAGTGCGGGCCTTGGTGGTAGATGCGGCAGCGACGACCATCTTCGAGCGCGACGTCGTACTCGTCACGTGCGAGCGGTTCTCCGGGAAAACCGTCGAGGTCGATGCGCCAGGGGCCAGCGCACTCGAGCACCGCTTGCGGCGGGTCGCCGACGAAGGCTGGTTCGCCATGGCGGACCTGGACGGAGATTTCGGCGACGGCGAGTAGGCGCAGTTGCGGAACGAGGGTTTCGCTGGGCGGTGCTTCGACTACGCTCGCTGTTCGCGAGCTCCGCTCAGCATGACAAGACGAATTCGCTCAGCATGACAAAAGGGTGGCTCAGCGTGACTGTGGGGATTTGCCTCAGCATGACAAGACGGATTCCGCTCAGCATGACAAGACGATTCGGTGTTTGGAGTGCGCTTTGGGGGGGTGAAGCGGTCGTAGGTGTAGCGTTCTTCTAAGACGTGGGCGGGGTGGGTGTGGGCGCGTTGGACGGTTGCACCGAGGGCGGCTTCCAGGCGCGCGATTGTGACGGCGACGGTTTGCGGATCGAAGTCGTCGCCGGTGATCAGCGGTAGTGCTTCTCCTCCTTCTTCGAGCTCGCCGGCGCGGACGCGCAAACCGACGATCGCTGACGGAAACGTGACGCCTTCGAGTTTGGCGCGCACGACGTCGAGCATCGCGCGTTCTTGGGCGGTTGGCGCGGCTAAGGGAATCTCAAAGCGGTGGGTGTGCGCGTCTTCCAGTTCGATGTCGAGTGCGAGCGCGCCGGCGCGTTTTCCGCAACATTCCAGATCGGCGGCGATGCGTGCGAGCAGCATGCGCAGCGCGAAGATCACCTGCGCTTCGTCGTCGGCACGGCCTTCGCCGAAAATGGACGCTTCGATCGCGGCGGCGTGGCCGCGTGGGACGAACGGCGTGCGGTCGATGCCGTTGGCGAGCGCGTGCCAGCGCGCGGCTTGCGATCCGAAACGGCGGACGAAGGGTCCGTGCGGCAGGCGCGCGAGATCGCCGAGCCGGTCGATGCCTAACAAGCGCAGGCGTTCGGTCGTGTCGCGGTTGACGTCGAGCAGCGCGAGCGGCAGCGGCGCGAGCAGCGCGCGTTCGCGTCCTTCCGCACAGACGCTCCCGTCGGTTACGTGCGCGGCGGCGCGGGCGACGATTTTGTTGCAGCCGGCGCCGAGCCGCAGCGAAACGTGCAGCGGTGCGAGGAGCGCGCGCGTGCGCGCCATCCATTCCGGCGGCGTTCCTTCGATGCCGCGCATGTCGAGAAACGCTAGCCCCGGGCAAACGTCGTCGACCAGCGGTGAGACGGCATCGAGCGCGTCGAGGAGTTCTTCCCAGAGCGCGCGCGGGAGATCGGGAGTGTTAACGCACAGCAGCATGGACGTAGCTCTCAAACGCGGCGGGATGCTCGGGGGTGACGGCCCGTTCGCGCGCGACGGCGCCGTCGAGCGCAGTGGCGGCGCGCACCCGGGCATGGGTCGAGGTGGCGCCGCCGGCGCGCTGGTGCTTACGCACCCGCATCATCACTTCGTACCCCGAAAACGTGCACCAGAGACCGCGCGTTCCGTGCACGATCAGGCGCTCGAGCGTGCAGTCGAGACGCAGTGCCGCCGCTGCGGCAAGCGGAGCAGCGGCGCGTTCGACGATCGCGATCAGCAGCACGCCGGCGCGGTGGGCGAGGGTGGCCAGCCGCGCCCAGACGGCGGCGCGCAGATTCGGCGCGCTCATCAGCACCAGCCGGCAGGCGCGCGAACGCAGGAGGATGTCGACGGCACGGGCGGTGGCCAGCGCGGTGGTCGCTGGGGCGATCAGGATCCGGTCGAGGCGGGCGCCGGCGAGGGTTAGGCTCGGCGGATAGAGGCCGCCGTCGTCGACGATCGCGGCCAGCGCCCGGCGAGTCACTTGCGCCAAGAGTCGGGCGGCGATGCTCCAGCGACCCGCGTTTCCTTCCAAAGTAACGAGCGCACCGCGTGGGAAGCCGCCGCCTAAGATCCGGTCGAGGGCGGGAATCGCGCTCGAAATCACAGTTTCGGCGGGGAGGCGGGGGACGGCGCCGACGCTCGCGTTTAGTCCCGTTTTGAGGGCGGCGAAGGCCTCACGACGGGATTGGGACGGCTCGGAAAGTGGTGCGAGCGGCGCCATGGAGGACAGCGTAATCGAACATATGTTCGTATGTCAAGCGTTCAGGGGAAGCTGATGCAAGCGGCGATCTGGGCGCGTGCGAGCCCCACAACGATCGCTGGGCGCGCTTGTTGGGTTCGCCCGGACCCGGGCAGCGTATCTCGCCAGTCTACGGCGACGATTCGCCCGGGGTCACGGTTTTTTGGCCACGCCCGGGAAGAAATCGTCGGGGGCGTCGTCCCAGCCTTCGGGATGCAACCGCAAATAGGAAACCGCCCCGCGGACGCTCGCGCGGGTACGTGCCGCCAGCGTTTCACGGGCCCACTTCTCGAGGATCTCGCGCGCGAGCGCCGACGCTCCGGGGACGTCGTGCGTGGCGGCGACGTCGGCGAGAAGCTTCCGGGTCTGCGGGTCTATTCGCATCGTGTGACGACAAGTGCAATTTCCGCGGTCCCTCGACTGCGCGCCTTTGGCGCTCCGCTCGGGATGACAAAGGGTGGGGTGGCGCTCCGCTCGGACAAAAGGAAGCGCCCGCGTCGGGTTGACGCGGGCGCTTCGAGGTTCGGGGTTTGCTGGGCTAGCGGTCTTGCGAGGGTATTTGATGTTGCAGGAGTTGCTGCAGTTGTTCGCTTTCCTTGACGATGGTGCGTCCGGTCAACTTGATCGTTCCTGTCGTGTAGGTTTTGTTGTTCGACAAGATGAGGGTTACCGGACCCGAACCACCCTTCGAGGAGAGGTGCGAGATGACGAGCGACTTGATCGGGCCTTCGTTCTGCAACGTTTCCTTGGTGTTGCCGGCCTTCAGGTTCGGGAACCCCAGCGCTTCGCCGCTGTATTTTTCCTTAGGAAGGTCTCCCTTTACCGCTGCGATCAGGTACGCGCAGCCGGTCTGTTTGTTTTTCATCGTAAAGCTGCCGACGTAAAAGTAAACCGAGACGGGTTTGGGCGTCGGGGTCGGCTTGGGAGTCGGCGTCGGCTTGGGCGTCGGGGTCGGCTTAGGAGTCGGCGTCGGCTTCACTTTGGTGTACTGCTCGAGGATCCAAATGGACGTCGAGTTCGTCGATGCGGTAAACGTCGTGCCCTTCACGTTTCCGGTCGCGAAGTAGCTCAGGAAGGTTCCCTCGGGACCTTCCTGTCGTGCGTTACATTGAAGCGCCGTTTGCGGCGACGCTGCGAGATCTCCGGATGAAACTTGCGCAACGCCCTCCGACAGCGCCGGACTATAGCTTCCACCGCCCGCGCTATGGCACGCAACGAGCGAAGCCGCAGTAAAGAACGCGACGGCAGCGCCTTTCCGGCTAAAAGTATACATAAACGCCCCTCCTAAAGAGCATTGCTTTCCTATCCGATATTTTCGCTCGCTAGGCGGGTTCTCCCAGGGCGGGTTCTTTTTTTTGATTAATTCGCTGGTAGGCGTGGGTATTAGGGCCCATCGCGCCCCACCGATCCTTGGTTAGGCGCGTTTGCGCGCGTCTTACTCGTCGGCGGTGAAGAGGACGTCGTAGCGGAGCGTGCGTTCCGGGGTTACGCGAACGCCGGCGGTTGGGACGTGGGGTTGGAGCGTGCCGTCGTGCATGAGGTGACTGACGGGAACGTCGTGCAGCAGCACTGCGGCGTCGGAGATGAGGCGGCGATGGCAGCGCCACCAGAGCGTTTCAGAACAGAGAATTGCGGTTTGCGATCGCGCGGCTTGGGCGAGCAGGCCGTCGAGTGCGTGGACGAAGGCCTCGGTTTCCATGTAGTCGGCGTAGCCGCGAAACGCGGGATGACGCAGGGCGACGTTTGGACTCTCGGGGCGGCTCTTGCGAAAACCACCGAGCGCCGCTTCCCAGCGGTAGGTGGCGCCGGCCGTTTCCGGGATCCAGAGCTCCATCTCCTCGCGCCAAAACTGGGGGTGGCGCCGGCTCTTCGGCACCGTGCGCACGTCGACCAGCGACTCGATCGAAGCGTCGCGGATAAGGTGCGCGAGGTGGTCGGCGGTGGCGGTGCCGTGGCCTAGGGTGAGCATGTGGTGCGTCCTTCGACTGCACGCCTGCGGCGCTCCGCTCAGGATGACAAAGTCGGAGGCGCGCCTGTGGCGCTCCGCTCAGGATGACAAAGTTGGAGGCGCGCCTGTGGCGCTCCGCTCAGGATGACAAAGTTGGAGGCGCGCCTGCGGCGCTCCGCTCAGGATGACAAAGTTGGAGGCGCGCCGGCGGCGCTCCGCTCAGGATGACAAAGTCGGAGGCGCGCCGGCGGCGCTCCGCTCAGGATGACAGCGTTATCCGGAGCATTTGTCGGGCATTTCGTGTTTTTCGCCGATTAGGAGTTGTTGGGGGATTTGAATGAAGCTGCCACTGCTGGGGATGGGCTTGGCGTGAAATACGCTGAGGAAGAAGTTTACGACTACGGCCACCATGCGATTGATCGTCCAGCCGACGCCGCCGTCTAATGACAGCGAAAACGTGGCTTGGCGGCAGCCGATGTCGGCGCCGATGGGGACCGTGATCGGCGTGGCGATCGACGACTGCTTGAGAACCGTCGTCGAGGCGACCAAACCAACGTACGGACCGGTCGCAAACCCGAGGTAGCCGATTCCGAGCATGACTTGCTGCCGTAACGAGAAGACCGCCGAGTTGATGCCAACGGAAATGCCCTTGACGTCGGTGGCCACGTTATTCTTGGCCGCGACGCGCGTCGGCCCGTCGGAGCCGTAACCGGTACCGTTGTAGCCGACGCCGATCGAACAGCACACGCTGTAGTCGAAGGTAGCGCTCAACACCGACGTCCGCGCGCTAAAACCAGTGTTGAGAATCAGCGATTGCGTCAGGTGAATGGAGACCGGCGTAAGCATGTTGACGAGAAAAGAGAGGTCGATCGGGATGTCGCCTTTGAGTTGAACGTTGCGAACGAACGTGCTCTCGGCGCCCAGTTCGATGTGAGCCTTGAAGCCGGCGATGCCGGTCATGTGGATGCCCACCGACTTCACGCCGCCGGCGATATCGAGATTGACCTTGGCCCGGGGATTCTGGAGGTAGAGCACGGCGTAGGCGTAGATCTTCACGCCGCCCGTGTCGTAGGTCATGTCCAGTCCCAGGCCACCGCACTTGATCAGGCAGGGCGTCGCGTTGAGGCCACCCGCGATGTCGACCGTTGGAATCCCGCCGCCAGGATTGGGCGCGGGAATGCCCGGCGGCAGTCCACCCGGCGCGGCTTGCGCGAGTTCCACCGGCACGTGCCGCGACGTGGTCTCGACGACCGCCCGATGCGCGACGCCGTGCGCGTCGTACCTAAGGGCGCGGAACGGACGCCACCGGCCGTTCGGCGACACGATCGAGTACGTCACCGCGACGAGGCGCATGTGCCGCACGTTTCCGGTGGTCGTCGGCGAGCCGAGCGGCGATGGCGAGGCGAGCGGCGACGACGAATCGAGCGGCGACGGGGCGTTGATCGGCGACGGGGCGTTGATCGGCGACGGCGCGTTGAGTGGGGACGGCGAGGCGAGCGGTGCGCCGTCGGGGCCGGTGTTGGTGGGATTGGGAAAGTCCGGCGCCTCGACGGCGATCGCTTTGCTGAGGTCGATCGGCTGATCGACCGCGAAGTGCGCCTTCTCGAAGACGTCGGTCAGCTGCACTGGGCCGAGAACGACGCGCACGTCGTCTCCGGTGCGATCCACGGCAAGGACCCGGCCGACGCAGCGTTCGGTGGCAAAGATTATGGTGTCGGGTTGGATTTGGTCGACCTGCGGCGCGCCGGCGTTGAAATGCCAGACGATGCCGTTCGATTCCATCGAGGTGATCGCGGAATCGCCGTGCTGCATCACCACTACGCCGGACTGATACGTGACGTTGGGGTCCGGTTTGGGGGAGCGCCCGAAACGGAGTTCGGTCGGCGTGAGCGATGAGGGGTCCAGGATCGGGCCCGTTTCGGCGCCCGCCATCGCTGCGGGCGAGAGGACCTCGGCCAGGATGGGATTCGAAATCGAATCGTCGGTCGCGCCGCCGCTGCGGGCGCATCCGCAGGGCAGCGCCAACAGCGTGGCGGCGAGGGCGGCGGCGATGAGCGAGCGCGGCGATGGTGACGGCATGGGGAAAGCGTAGCGCTTCGGCGTGCGGGGGGCGTGCTTTGCGTCCCTCGACTGCGCGCCTTGCGTCCCTCGACTGCGCGCCTTGCGGCGCTCCGCTCGGGATGACAACGACGGGGGGCTTCGCTCCGATGACAAGTGCCGGGTGGCACTCTGCTCTCGGGGTGACAAGTCGAGGGCTGCTACTAAGAGTATAGTTGACAGAGGGGAGGGATTGCGGTAGGGTACTACTATATTTTTAGTAGATAGGCGGGGGACGATGGCTCGGAAGAAACCGGTGAAGCTGACCAAGGCGGAGTTGCGGATCATGCAAGTGCTGTGGGAACGGCGGGCGGCGACGGTGGCTGACGTCGTGGCGGCACTGCCGTCGCCGCCGCTGGCGTACACGACGGTTTTGACGATGCTGCGCATTCTCGAGCGTAAAAATATCGTTGCGCGTAAGGTGGACGGGCGGGCGCACGTGTACCGGCCGTGCGTCGAACACGATGACGCCGCCACGTCGGCGGTGGGCGACGTGCTGCGCTCGTTCTTCTCCAACAGCAAGACGGCCTTGGCGGTCCGGCTGATGGCCGAGCAGCGCCCGTCGAAGGACGAACTCGACGAAATCAAAGCGCTGATCGCGCGCTATGACGAGGAGCAGGCATGATGCCGTTTATCGATGCCGCCGCACGCTTCGTGCTGGCAGTTCTATTCAACGGGCTGTGGGAAGCCGCAATCTTGGCGGCGGCCGCGTGGCTCGTGCTCCGATTCATGCGCCAAGGGAACGCGACGACCCGCCACTCCGTGCTGGCGGCGGCGCTGTTCGCGAGTTTGATTCTGCCGATCGTTACCACGGTCATCGCCACGATGACGACGCGAGCGCAACCGAGCGTCACGGTGAATATTACGAAGACGAACGACGTCGCACCCGCCACTCGGCCCCACCAAGGCGCATTGCCCGCGCACCGGCAAGTCGGGCAAACGCCGCCCGTTGCGGCCATGCCCGCGACGGCATTACGGCAGTTCCACATGGTCGTACCGCGTCTCAACCTAACGCTGCCGCGTGCCTTCGCGCTCGCGATCGTCGCACTGTGGCTGGCCGGCGCGGCCTTCGTGTTGTTGCGCTTATTTCGCAGCTTGTTCTATCTCGAAGGCCTCAAACGCCACTCGCTGCCGGTTCCGGTTGAGTACCGCTCCCAGCTGGTGCGCTGGTCGGCCGCTACCAAAGGATCGCGCGAAGTGCGGCTGTGCCGGTCGAGCGAGGTCGTCATTCCGATTGCCGTCGGCCTGTTCGACGCGATGATTCTGGTGCCGGAACGACTGCTCGAGGAACTGGCGCCCAACGAGATCGACCAAATCGTGCTGCACGAACTCGCGCATCTGCGCCGGGCGGACGACTGGGTCAATGCGGTCGAACGGATCGCGCAGGCGTTGCTCTTCTTCAACCCGGGGATTGCGTGGCTGGTCGCGCAGCTCGACCTCGAACGCGAAGTAGCCTGCGACGACTGGGTGCTGCAGCAAAACGACGCGGTTCCGTACGCCTCGTGTTTGGCCAAAGTGGTCGAAACGACGATGTGGCCGTGCCCGGCGATGTCGGCACCGGGTGCGTTCGTGACTCGTCGCGACATGTCGGTGCGGATCGAGCGGTTGTTGCTGCGGCACCGGGACGTCCGCGTCAGAACGTCGCTCGGGCCGATCGGCCTGGCCGTCACGGCGTTTGCTACCCTGTGCATCGCCATCGCGTTCGTCTCGCCGTCGATTGCCTACACGACCGCGCCGGTGCCTCCCACGAGCCCGACCAGTACCGTGAAGGCGCTAAAAGCCCAAGCCTGCGTCACCGGTGCGGGTTGCGACCGTTGCGGTTCACCCCACGACGGTGCCGAAGCCCGCGGCGACGGTGAAACCGACCCCAGCGGTGACGGCGAAGGCGGCCGTGCCGGCCGTTACGCACCCGAAAGTTCCGGCTCACCCCGCGCCGGCGTCGAAAACTCCGCCGACGATACTCGGTGCTTCGGCCGGAATGATGGTGGCTTCCAACGTGGCTTCCAACGTGGCGTCCACCGTGGAGAATGCCGTCGGATCCGCCGGTCCGTCCGTGCAAGTTGCGGCGAACTCGCCGGCCTATATCGACGAACTTGCCAGCGTCGGTTACACGCACCTTACGGTTGACGAACTCATGCAAATGCGTGCCGTCGGCGTCACCGCCGACTACATTCGGCAACTCGCCGCGGCCGGCATCGCGCATCCGTCGGTCAAAGATCTCGTTCAGATGAAGGCGCTCGGCGTCACGCCGGCGTTCGTCGGCGGCATGCGCGCCCGCTTCGGCAGCTCGGTATCCTTGAACGATATTGCGGGCATGCGGGCCGTGGGCGTCACGCCCAGTTATCTCGACGAGCTGGGTTCGGCGGGCGTGAAGAACCTGACCGCGGAGCAGGCGGAAAGCCTGCGCGCCGTCGGCGTGACGGGCGCTTACGCCGCCAGTCTCGCGCGCGCCGGCTATCCGAACCTCACGGCGCAGCAGTTGACGGAACTGCGGTCGCTGGGCATCGACGGTGCGTTCGTGCAACGCGCCGCCGCGCACGGGATGACGAACCTTACCGTCGAGCAGCTGGTGCGCCTGAAAGCGAGCGGGGTGCTGTGATGCGGGCATCATTGTGGGCGGCGAGCTGCGCGCTCGCGATCGCACTTGCGCCGCAGGTTGCGGCGGCGCAAGCGACCCTCTCGGGGACGTGGTCGATGGCTCCGTCGAAGCACAGCGATGAAGTGCGGTTCGAGCTGCGGGTCGACAGTGCCGGGAATCACGACGAGAGTTCGTTCGACATCTCCCCGCAGCAGCTGGGAATTTCGGACGAACAGCTGCGCTCGGCCGGCACCCACGTCACCTTCACGTTCGCACGCGAGGCCGGCTCGTTTGCGTGCGAGGGAGGAATGGCCAAGGGTTCGGGCGGCGGGACGTTCCTCTTCTCCCCGAGCACCGCGTACTTGTCGATGATGCGCGCCCACGGCTACACGCTCGACCCGCACCAACAGATGACGGCGGCGACCCTCGACCTGACGACCGCGTACGTCGACGGCATCGCGGCGGCCGGTTTTGCGCACCTATCGTTTGAGAAACTCGTGTCGTTTCGGGCTTTGCGAATCGACGAAGCGTATATCCGCAGCATGCGAGCCGCCTTCGGCGGCCCGATCGATGCCGAAAAGATGCTTTCGCTGCGGGCGCTGGGTATCGACGCCGCTTATATAAAGCGCGTCCAGGCCCACGGATTCGCCAATCTCACCATCGACCAAGTGATCAGCTTAAAGGCGCTCAACGTCATCTAAAGCCAGGATTCACCGGGCGCCTCGTAAAGTATCTGCAGTAACTCCGCCTAAGGTGCTGCAATGAAATATTCGCTCGGGCGTTACGTCTACGGATTAGGGGCGATTGGTTCGGGCATCTGTGCGTTGGTGTGGCACGACTTCAGCACTTGGCAGCAGCTCAAGGCGCTCGAACAGCTTCCTCACCGCGAGATTCTCGCCGCCGCCCTAGGAATCGCGATCGTTCTCGGAGGCTTCGCCGTTTGGTGGCCGAGAACGGTCCGCGCCGGCGCTGCGGTGCTGACGATCATCTATGCGATCTTCGCCTTGATGGGGGTGCCGCTCATCGTCGGGCATCCGCTGGTCTACAATAGCTTTGGCAACTTCTTCGAACAACTGTCACTGGCGGCGGGGCCGGCGATCCTGTGGGCCTGCTCTGGTTCGATCGTTCCACGCACGGCAAAATGGGCTCGGATCGGGTACTATTCGTTCGCGATCTGTCTCATCTCGTTCGCACTAGAACAGTTTTTCTATCTCTCGGCAACGGCCAGTCTCGTTCCGAAATGGATTCCGCCGGGACAAATGTTCTGGGCGATCGCAACGACCGCTGCGTTTGCTCTTGCGGCCATTGCGCTGCTCACGGGGCTCGTGGCGCGGCTCGCCGCTGCGTTGACCACGGCGATGCTCGTGGGTTTCGGGTTGCTGGTATGGCTGCCGGCACTGCTTGCTAATTCCCATACTTTTGCGAACTGGTCCGAAAGTATGGAGACGCTCGCGATCGCCGGGTCGGCGTGGATCGTCGCGGACTGGCTCCGAGTTCAGGGAAGTCTACGCCGGTAGTGGAAGACTTCAAAGGTGAAACAGCTTACACTCGCATGCTCGCTGGCGATCCTCGTCACGGCCACGGCACTCGGCGCTCAAACCGAGACGTGGACCGTTGACCCGGTCCATTCTACGGCGCAGTTTACCGCGCGTCACTTTGGGATCGTCCCAGTCATCGGCACGATTCCGATCCGAAGCGCCTCCGTGACGTTAGCACCGGGAACGCAAATTCCGATTGCCGTCGCGGCCGAACTCGATGCGTCGAAAGTCGACACGCACAACGACATGCGCGACGGAGACCTGCGCTCCGACCACTATTTCAACGTCACCTCCACGCCGACGATCCGCTTCGTCAGTACGAAAATCCAGGGTAACGATCCCAAGCATTTCACCATTACGGGCGACTTGACGATGCACGGGCAAACGCGCAGCGTCGTTTTGGACGGCCAAGTCGTCGCCGCCGGCAAATCGCCGCGGGGCCGCGCGCTGATCGCGTACGCCGCGACGACGACGGTCGATCGCACCCAGTGGGGGATGAGCTACGGCCCGATGATCGTGGGCAACAGCGTGGATATCTCGCTCAACATCGAGGCCGACAGCCCTTAGGAACCACGCCGAGACCGCTTGACAGGCGCGCCTCCTCGGATGATACTATAATCATAGTGAATATAGTTGCGAGGACCGTTGCGTGGAGTTGAGTTCGGCCGCTTTCTACGTGCTGGCGGCGCTCGCGCAAGGCGAACGGCACGGCTACGCGATCATCAAAGACGTCGAGGAGCTGACCGGCGGCGAAGTTCTGCTGCTGCCAGGGACGCTGTATCGCTTGATCAAGCAGTTTTGTGCGGACAAGTGGATTGTCGAGACGGCCGCCGGGCCGGACGACGATCCGCGGCGGCGGTACTACCGATTGTCGGCAAGCGGTCGGAGAGCGCTGGCCGCCGAGGCAAAACGGTTGGACCGCATGGTCCATCTCGCTCGCCGGCACCGTTTGCTGCCCGACGCGCCGTGAACGCCGCCGCCGCGCTGTTTCGGCTCTTGGTAGCGACCTGTCCGGTTGAGTTTCGGCAGAATTACGGCGCGCAAATGGTCGAAACGTTCGTGGCTGCGGCGCAGAGCCGTCGCGCGGAAAGCGGGCCGGCGGCGGTGTGGGCGTTCGCGCTGTCGGCGTCTGCCGACGTTCTCGTCACATCGTTTCGCGAGCATGCGTCGAATATCGGCAAGGACGTCGTCTACGCGCTGCGCCTGATCGCAAAATCTTGGGTGTCGTCGGCGGTGATCGTCGCGACGCTGGCGATCGCGATCGGGATCGGCGCGACCGTCTTTAGCGCGATCGAAGCCGTGCTGCTGGCGCCGCTGCCTTACGACGAGCCGGACCGGTTGGTTTTCATCTTCGACCGGCTCACCGACACCCCGACGGCTCACGGCAGCGAGACGAGCCTGCCGAACACGCTCGACTGGCCGAAGCTGGCGCAGTCGTTTCAGGGCATGGGGTCGTTTGCCAACTGGCTGCCGACGCGCACCGGCATTTCGAACCCGACGACGCTCGGCGGTCAGGCCGTCACCGGCGGATTCTTTTCGGCACTCGGCATCAAGCCGCGCCTGGGCAGGCTCCTTTCGAACGCCGACGCGCAGCCCGGAGCGGCGCGCACGCTCGTCATTTCCGAATCGTACTGGCGACGAGCGTTCGACGCTTCACCGTCGGCCATTGGAAAGACGCTTCGGCTCAACGACCTCGCGTACCGCATCGTCGGCGTTCTGCCCGGCAACTTCGCGATGCCGAGGACGAGCGCATTCGGGGGAGCGGCCTCCGACGTTTACCGCGCGCTGTCGAATACGGCTTCGCCGCGTGACTCGCACTACCTGATCACGATCGCCCGGCTGCGGGCGGGCGTGACGCCGGCGGCCGCGCAATCCGACATGAATCGAGTGGCCGCCCTGTTGCGCGTGCAGTTTCCGACCGCAAACGCGCATTTGGCACAACACGTCATTCCGCTCGAGGACGAGCTGTTCGGGTCCGCGCGACTGATGCTCGCCATCGCGCTGGCGGCCGTCGTTGGCATCGTCTCGATCGCCTGTCTGAACGTGTCGAACATTCTGCTCGGGCGCATCGACCAGCGCGAACGCGAACTGGCGATTCGGCTTGCGGTGGGCGCCTCGCGGCGCCGCCTGATCGCGCAGTTGACGATCGAAAACTCGGTGTTCGCGGTACTTGGAGGTCTGATCGGGCTGGGGTTGTGCGCGCTGCTCGTGCCGCTTCTTCCGCATCTGGGATTCGACATTCCGCGAATCGGTGAGGTGCACGTCAGCCCGTTGGTCGGGCTGTTCGTCGCCGGCGTGACGGCTGCGTGCGCGGTGGCGATCGGCACGTTGCCCGCGCTGACGCTGCGTTCCGCGCACATCGCCGGCGTGCTCAAGGACGGCGGTCGCGGCGGCAGCGACGCGCGCGGAAAGCTCATGCGGTCCGCAACGGTCGTTTTCGAGCTGGCACTGGCGTTGACGCTGGTGACGGGGTCCGGGCTGCTCGTACGCAGCTTCGTCGCGCTGACGGCGGTCAACGTCGGCTTCAAGTACGACGACGTCGTGGCGAGCAGCACGGTCATTCTTCCGCTCAAGCGTTATCCGACGGCGGGCTCGCAGTTGGCGTTCGCGCATGCGCTGGTGGCGGGTCTGAAAGCGCTGTCCGACCTGCAAAGCGCGGGGCTGATGGTGTCGACGCCGTTGTCGAACGAGAACTACAACGCCGAGGCGTTTCGCATCATGGGGCGCGCCCCGGTGATCGGACGGCAGCAGGACGTCGAATACAACGCGGTCACGCCCGGCGCGCTCGCGTCGCTGCGGCTGAAGCTGTTGCGCGGGCGATCGCTTGACGAGCGCGACACCGACGGAGCGGCGCCGGTCGCACTCGTGACGAGCGCATTCGTTCGTGAAAACTTCCCAACGAGCGACCCAATCGGGCAGCGAATCGTCATCGCGTACGGTAAGAACCCGCCGTGGGGGCGCCGGATCGTCGGCATCGTCGACGACTTCAAGATGGAGTCGCTGACCGAGGATCCGATGGCGCAAGTGATCGTGCCGCTCTATCAAGACATGAGCCCGACGTTTCAAATCGTGGGACGCTCGCGAACGGGGCACGCGCTGCTCGGAGACGAGATTTCGCGCACGATTCGAGCGATCGACCACCAGTTACCGGCGCGCGGCGTGACGGCGTACGCGGGCTATCTCGCCGGGCAACGTTCGGGGGCCTCGACCGCCGCGCTGCTCTTGGGCTTCATGGCGCTGGTGGGACTGCTGCTCGCGAGCATCGGAACGTATGGCGTGGTGGCGTATAGCGTCGGCCGGCGCACGCGCGAGTTCGGCATTCGCCGCGCGCTGGGAGCGACCGCGTGGGTCATCGCTTCGGCGGTGATCCGACAGGCGCTGGTGCTGTGCGCCGCGGGGATCGTGCTCGGCTTCATCTTTTCACTCGCCGGCTCGAGCGTGCTGGCGACCCTGCTCTATCGCGTTTCGCCGCTCGATCCGCTGACGTTCGTCTCGGTCGCGGCGACGTTGCTGCTCGTGGCCGCCGGCGCAGCGCTGGCGCCGGCCTGGCGCGCGACGAGAGCCGATCCCGTCGCCGCGTTGCGGCACGAGTAGTTCGCTAGCGGGCGTTGAATACGGACGCCCTATGAAGAATCTCGTGCTTCGAAGACTCGTTTTTCTGCTAATCCTTCTCGCCATTCCGGTTCCCGCACTGGCGCTCACACCGACCGCCTCGTTCGAGGCGGGCTCGGTGCACGTCGATCAATACGGCACCGGCTCGCCCACACTCGTTCTCATTCCCGGGTTAACCGACTCCGGCGCGGTTTGGGACACGACCGTCGCGCATTACGCCGGCACGCACACGATATTCGTCTTGACGCTGCCCGGGTTCGGCGGGCGGCCACCGATCGCGGCTCCGATGCTCGATACCGTCACCAAAGACATCGCGGCCTTTCTGCCCCGAGCAAATAAGCCGATACTCATCGGCCACAGCATGGGCGGATTTCTCGCGATCCGGCTTGCCGAGGAGCACAGCGATCTGATCGGTGGCGCGATTGCGATTGACGGGTTGCCCGTATTTGTGGGCATGGACAAAATGACGCCGCAGGCTCGGGCCAGCGCGGCCGCGTCAGCCGGCAGCCGGATCAGCAACGCGACGCCGGCGCAGTTTTTGATGGGGGAGCAAGCTCAGCTTGGCTACATGACCAAAGCATCGAACGTCGCGACGGCGGCGACCTTCTCGCAGGGTATCGATATCAAAGCGACGGGAACGTACATGACGGAACTCATCTCGGCGGATCTGCGGCCGAATCTATCCCACATCACCGTGCCGTTATTGGAAATTGGACCTTTCGATGCCACGATCGATCCGACGAATCCATACACTCCCCAGGCGTCGCTCGCGCAGAAGCAGGCGTATTATCAGAGCTTGTTCGCTGGGGATCCGACGGCGAAGGTCGTGATGGTCGACGACTCGCGGCATTTTATTATGCTCGATCAGCCGGTGAAGCTGTACGCGGCGATCGATGCATTTCTTGCGGTGGTGAAGTAGCGGTCGATTCGTCGACTGCGCGTCCTTCGACTGCGCTCGCGGAGCGAGCTCCGCTCAGGATGACAAGAACGGGTGGTCCGCTTCGTCCTTCGACTGCGCTCGCGGAGCGAGCTCCGCTCAGGATGACAAGGGCGGGTGGTCCGCTGCGTCCTTCGACTGCGCTCGCGAGCGAGCTCCGCTCAGGATGACAAGGGCGGGTGGTCCGCTTCGTCCTTTGACTGCGCACGCTGTGCGAGCTCCGCTCTGTCCTTCGACTGCGCACGCGGAGCGAGCTCCGCTCAGGATGACAAGGGCGTGCGCGCTCTCCTTTGCTCGGTTGGTTATTCGTAGCGGAGGGCGGTGGCGGGGTCGATTCGGGTGGCGCGGATGGCTGGGATGAGGGCGGCGAGACAGGCGCAGGCGAGCAGGAGTGCGATGACGGCGGCGAAGGTGAGCGGATCGAGCGGGGAGACGCCGTTGAGCTGGGATGCGATGGCCCGGGCACCGGCGACGGCAATGGCGGCACCGACGACGATGCCGAAAGCTGCGACGAGGATTGCGCGGCGCAAGACGTCGGTGAGGAGGTCGCGAGTGCTCGCGCCGAGTGCGAGGCGGACGCCGAACTCACGATAGCGTTGCGTGACGCCGAACGATACAACGCCGAAGACGCCGGATAATGCGAGCAGCAATGCGACGAACGCCAGCGTTCCGAGGAGCGTGGCGGACGAACGGACGTTGGCTGCGGCCATCGCGATGAGGTCGTCGATGCTGAAGATCTGCGGCGCTTCGATCAGCGGATCGGTCGATGCGACCGCATCGTCCAGGGCGGCGTGTAACGCCGCCGGCGTGAGGCGATCGCTCGCGACGACTGCGCCGAGCATGTTCGGCGCCAGTTGCGTCATCGGAACGTAGTACATCGGCGGAGCGGGACGACCGAGCCGCTGCCGTTCGTTTCCGACCACGCCGACGATCGCGCGAGTGGATTGAGGCGCGCCGTTCCAGCCGGGCGTTCTCAGCCGTACGCCGATCGGATTGCGATCGCTCAGGTAACGCTGCACGAACGCTTGGTTTACGACCGCGACCGGCTGCGACACGACCGAATCGCCGACGGTAAGCCCGCGACCGCGCAATAGCGGCATTCCTAGGATCCTAAAGTAGTTTGGCGTTACGGCGTTCAAGTGCGCGTCGGGTTCGCTTCCGGTCGGATACGTTTTTCCGACGATCCCGACCGTGAAGGTGATCGTCACGTTCGAAAGGGGATACGAGAGCGAAAGCGCTCCATCGGCAACGCCGGGGATCGCCCGAATGCGGGTCAGCAGCGAGGAGGCGAACGCATCGCGCGCGGGCTGCTTGGCATAGCGCGAACCCGGCAGGGCGATGACATCGCTCACGAGCACGCCGCGGGTCCGGATTCCGAGATCGACGTGGGTCAGCGCGTAGAAGCTGCGCAGCATCAGCCCCGATAGTACGACCAGCGCGAGCGCCATCGCGATTTCGAACGCGACCAGCGAAGCGCGCAGCGACGAGCCGGCCGAACGATCGCCGCTGCGGCCGGCAGCATTGAGCGCTTCCGTGAGGCGTTCGCGCCGCAGCATCGCCACCGGCCACATGCCCGCGAGCATCGTCACGACCAGCACGACGCCAACGGCGTAAAGCAGCGCCAGGCCGTCGACCTGCACTGCGTCGCTGCGCGGCAACGTTCTGAGCAAGTTGCCCGTCACGAAATGCAGGCTCACGTACGCCAGAACGGTCCCGATCGCGCCGCCGGCCACCGCTAACAACGCCGTTTCGACGAACATCTGGCGGCCGAGCCGCTGGGTCGAAGCACCAAGCGAGGCACGCAGCGCGAACTCACGATCGCGCGTCGAAGCGTTTGTCACAAGCAAACTCGCGACGTTCGCGCAGGTGATCAGCAGAATTGCGATGACCGCGGCAAAAACCGTCCATAACGCGGGTGCGACGTTGCCGAAGAATGCGGTTTGGGTTGAGGACGCGATGAACGTCAACCCTGCGTCGTTGCGCGGATAACGCGCCGTCAAGCGCTTCGATGCGAGGGCCAAATCGGCTTGGGCCGAGGCTAACGTCGCGCCGGGTGCGAGCAGGCCGAGACCTCCGAGGTAGCGCGCGCCACGCTGATTCGGCGGCACGACGTTGGGGAGGGGTGTCCAGAAGTCGTCGCGATCGAGCGAACCGCTGTCGGGGGCCGGGACGCGGACGTCGGGGGCAACGCCGACGATTCGAATCGGGACGCCGTCGAACTTGATCGTCTTTCCGATGACGTTGGGATCGGCGTTCAACCGGGTGCGCCAAAGCCGATCCGAAATCACGACGTGCGCGGCGCCCGGATGGCCGTCGGCTTCGACGAAGAACCGGCCGAGTTCGGGCCGCAGTCCGAGCACGTCGAAGTAGTTCCAGCTGACGTCCATCCCGCCGATGGCGTGGGGCTTGCCGCTGCCGGTCAGCGTGGCGGAATCTTGGGCTTCGGCGGCGATCGCCGCGAACTTTGTCGTGCTCTCGCGCAGGTCGCCCACGTCGGGAATCGAGAGCGCGTTACCGACGCCGCCGCCGCGCCGATCGTTCATGCCGACGACCACCAGGCGCGCCGCGTTTGGATACGGCAGCGGTTTGAGGAGCACCGCGTTCAGCACGCTGAAGACCGCAACGTTGGCGCCGATTCCAAGCGCAAACGTCGCGACGACGACGGCAACCAGCAATGGGGCCCGGCGCAAGCGCCGGACGCCGAAACTTGCGTCGCGCGCGACGTCGTCGACGCGCATCCGCAAGCCGGCGATCGCGATATCGACGGCGGTTCGCCAGACCGCCGCGCGTTCGTCGTCGAGGTCGGCGAGAATTTGCTCGCGATACTCCGCCCGAAAGTCGGCCGGGTAGGCCAGCAGCGCCAGTTCGATCAGCCAGCGCCCAGCGTTCACGTCGAGCTCGCGGGAAGGAGGTCGGAGGCGCGGGCCATTCGCACCAAATCGTCGAGCCGGCGCGCTTCGGCTTGGGCGACGCGGCGGCCGCGCGCGGAAAGCCGGTAGCGCCGCCGGCGCGCATCGCCGCCGTCGCTGGGTAATTCGAGAATCCAACCGTCGACGAGCATCTGGCGGACGATCGGGTAGAGCGTTCCAGCCGTGAGGCGGACGCTTTGAGCGGTCATGCTCTCCACCGCCTTGGCGATCGCGTAACCGTGCGCATCTTCACGCGCGAGTGCGAGCAGCACGTAAAACGAGCGCGGGCTCAACGGGAGCAAATCGTCGTAGTTGGGCGGCATCCATCCTCCGCTCTGCGTCTATATTGATGGCCATTATATCGAACTTCGATAGAGTTCGTCAATCGGCCGTTTGACACGGCGGCCGCCCTGGATATATCATGAATGCGATATATCCACGATGGTTATATGGAGGGCCTATGCTTCGACGCCGCCAAGACCCCGCGCCGCTGCTTCCGCTCGGAACCAGTGCGTTCCATATTTTGCTGGCACTGGCCGATGGCGAGCGCCACGGCTACAGCATCGGCAAGGCGGTCGAAGCGACGACCGGCGGAACGGTCAACCTCGGTCCTGGGACCTTGTACCGGCAACTCAAACAGATGGCGACCGATGGCTGGATCGTCGAGACCGAGCGCAGCGACGACGACGCGATGGGCCGGCGGTACTACCGGCTTTCGCCATGGGGGCGTAAGATCGCCCAAGCCGAAGCCGCTCGGCTCGCGCACCTGGTGGAAGTCGCGCGGTCGCGGCACTTGTTACCGGTGCTGATCTAGCCACATGGACGTGCTCCGTCAGCGGCGGCGCGGATTGCCGCTCTGGGGCTACGGCATCGGCGCAGCGGTCGTACTCCTGGTGCTGGCGGTTTGGGGCGCGGGCGCGCTGCAGTCGCACGCGGGAACGGCCGTCGTCGACAAGACTTCGATCGTGACCGACGTCGTGCGCCAGGGCACGTTCGTGCGTTCGGTCAGCGCGCAAGGAACGTTTACGCCCGATCGGGTCCGAGTCTCATCGGCTACGCAGGGCGGAGTCGTCAACCAAATCTTCGTCAAGCCCGGGAGCGTCGTCGGCGCCGGCACCGCGATCGCGCAGATGCAGAATCCGGCGCTCGACGCGGCTGCCAGCGATGCGCGCTCGCAGCTCGCGGTCGCGCAGGCGGATCTCGCCAGCGCGCGACAGCAGGCGCGGGCCGAGCAGCTCACGCAGCAGACGACGCTGGCCGATGCACAGGCGCAAATGGAGCAGAGCGCGCTCCAGGCGCGCTCGCTCGCAACCCTGCACCACCGTGGTTTGGTCGCCGACGTGCAGTACGAACAAGCGATCATCGCGGCGAAGAAAAACACCAACGACGTGCGCATTCAGCAGGCGCAGCTCGGGGCCGCGTCGGCCGACGCGTCGGCGAAAGTGGCGGCCGCCGAGGCGCGCGTCGGACAAGCGCAGGCCCAGCTGGTCGCGAGCGTCGCGCAGGTCGACGCGCTCAAGGTCCGCTCCGCCGGCGGGGGAATCGTGCAGAGCGTCAACGTCGATCCGGGCGCCAGCATTCCGCAAAACGCGGTGATCGCGCGGATCGCCGATACGGGCTCGCTCAAAGCCGTGCTGCAAGTGGCCGAGGGCGACATTCACGCCGTTACCGCGGGCATGCGCGCAACCGTCGATACCGGCAACGGCGTGCTGGCCGGGCGCGTCTCGCGGATCGCACCGGCGGCCGAAAACGGCACCGTCGCGACCGACGTCACGTTTTCGCATCCGCTGCCGCGCGGCGTGCGCCCCGACACCACCGTCGACGGCACGATCCTGATTTCGTCGATTCCCAACGCGCTTTCGATCGCGCGGCCGGCGGGGGCGATCGACGGCAGCACGATCGATTTGTTCAAAGTCGTCGACGGCGGCGCGCGAGCCGTGCGCGTGCGGGTCCGCCTCGGGCAGGGCTCGAGCGACCGCGTGCAAGTCCTTTCCGGGCTTGCGCCCGGCGACATCGCGATCGTTTCGGACACGTCGAGTTACCTCGGACAATCCACCCTTACCCTGCGATAGGAGCCGCTATGCTGGTCGAACTCGAACAACTTGGGCGCAGCTACTTCACCGAAGACGTCGAGACGCGGGCGTTGCGCGACATCACGCTGGCGATCGATCGCGGCGAATACGTAGCCGTCGAGGGACCGTCGGGGTGCGGAAAGTCAACGCTCCTGTCGATTCTCGGATTGCTCGACACGCCGACGTCGGGGCGATACACGCTGGCGGGACGGTCGGTCGAAGGTCTCGATACTAACGAGCGGGCCGCGATCCGCAATCGGGAAATCGGGTTCATCTTCCAGAGTTTCAACTTGATCGGCGATCTGAGCGTCGCCGAAAACGTCGAGCTGCCGCTGGTCTATCGCGGCATGACGCGCGGCGAGCGGAAGCTGCGGGTGGCCGAAGTGTTAGAGCGCGTGCACGTCGGGCACCGCGCCAAGCACTATCCGATGCAGCTTTCGGGCGGCGAACAGCAGCGCGTGGCGGTGGCGCGCGCACTGGCGGTCGATCCGGCGATTTTGCTAGCCGACGAGCCGACCGGCAATCTCGACACCAAAAACGGCGAAGCGGTGATGGAACTGCTGCGCGAGTTACATGAGGGCGGTTCGACGATCGTGATGGTGACGCACGACTCGAGATTCGCAAAGCACGCTTCGCGCACCGTCGGACTGCTCGACGGACAGCTCGTCGAACGTCCCGACCGCCGCTGCGGCGATGTAGACGCGTCCTTCGTGCTGCTCCTGATTGCCGCCGTGCAGATCGCGCTGGCGCCCTCGCCCGCGCCTTCTTCTTCGTCACCGCCGCAAAATGCCGTGACGCTGGCGCAGGCGGTGGCGATCGCCGCCGCACGCGCGCCGGCACTGACCATTGCGGCCGATACGTACCGGCTCACCCAGACCAACGTCGATCTGAGCCGCACGCCATACCAACCCAGTGTGCTCGGCAGCGCGGCGACGATTCACGGTTCGAGCAACGGAGCATTGGGAACGCCGAGTGAGAACGTCGCGGGCGTGGGGCTCAACCAGCTGATCTTCGACGGCGGTCACGTGCTGGCGCAGATTCGCGCCGCACAGGCCAACGAAGCGGCCGGCGCCGGAACATTCGCGCGCTCGGCGCAGCAGCTGGCGTTCAACGTCGCGCAAACGTACTATACGGCGCTGGAAGCGCGGGCAGCGGTGCGGTTGGCGCAGCGGATCGTCGTGCAGGACCGATCGCAAGAGGACTTGATCCGCGCGCAGATCGGGGCCGGCACGGCGTCGCACGTCGACCTCGCAACGGCGGAAATTCCAACCGCGCAGGCGCTGGTGCAGCTGGCGCGAGCACGCGGGCAGAGTGTCGCTGCGTTGGCGGCGTTCGATAACGCGATGGGACTGCATGCCGATGCCGGGATCGAACCGATTGACGACCCGACCACCGACAGCGCCGATTCGCTGATTCCCAACGAGCCGCGCGAGTACGGGCCGGCGGTCGCGCGAGCGCTGGCCGCGCGACCCGATTACCAAAGCGCGCAGCACGCGGTAACGGCAGCTGCCGACACGCTGCGCGCGGCCCGCACGCTGTCGGCGCCGCAACTCAGCGCGATCGCGAATGCGGGCACCGCGGGGATTCCCGGGAGCGGGCTCGGCGCAACGGCGAACAACTTCGCCGGCGCGTCGCTGACGCTGCCGATTTACGACCAGGGCGTCACGCGCGCGCAAACCGAGACGGCGCAAGTGCAGCTCGGGTTGCAGACCGCGACGCTCGAACAAACGGAGCTGGGGGTCGAACTCGACGTCCGCCAGGCGTTCGGCACGCTGACCGGCGCGCGCGACGCGCTGGTACAAGCCGAAGGCGAACTCAAGACGGCCCAAGAGGTGCTGGTCAACACGCAGATCCAGTACCGCGCCGGCATCACCAACCTGGCGCTGCTGCTCAACGCGCAGAGCGGACTCACCCAAGCCGAGACGGATCGCCTCGATGCCGTCTACGCGCTGCGGCAGGCCGAACAGTCGTACGTCTACGCGATCGGCGACGTGAACTTGCCGGCGCCCTCGCCGTAAAAACGGGCTCTTAACCCTTGACGCAGAGCAGCTGTTTTAACGTGTGCACCACGCTGATAAGATCGCGCTCCGCGTCCATGACCGCATCGATGCTCTTGTAGGCTCCCGGCGTCTCATCGAGAACATTGCAAGATGGTCCGCGCGGCAGGACTCGAACCTGCGATGAACTGCTTGTAGGGCAGACGCTTTCGCCGCTAAGCTACGCGCGGATGGTAGACCCGTGCCGCACCCTCGGAAAAACATTTAGGGACCCGGCTTTCGCCGCGTCCCCTCGTTAAAAACTCAACGTGGTTCGGTCAACGCTTTAGCCTGTGTTTTCGGTACCTTTTTGATCCATGAGACATGGCGAAATACCGAATGGCCGCGTGACGACGCTATTCGGATATGACGATATCCCTAGGGAGCAGGCTAATCCATCTACGAACATACGAGCATCATATAATCACAGGCTTTGCAATCTGTCAACGCCCGTCAAAATAATTAGGACGCGCTCGCGAACTAGCAGGGTCTTTCGTCGTTCGTCCCTCGACTGCACGTCGCACTTCGTGCGACGTTCCGCTCGGGATGACAAGTGCGCGGGTGCACCTGTGCGACGTTCCGCTCGGGATGACAAGTGCGTGGGTGCACCTGTGCGACGTTCCGCTCGGGATGACAAGTGCGCGGGTGCACCTGTGCGACGTTCCGCTCGGGATGACAGGTGGCGTTTCCCGAGCTAAAACTACTGTGTTTTAGGGCATTGGTTCGGGGTAGACGGCGAGGCCGGCGGGGTTGCCGACGTCGATCGACTCGTATGGGGAGGTCGCGCTTTTCTTGAATCCGGCCACGGCGCCGGGATAGTGCAGGCTGTTGCCGACGAAGAACTTTCCGCCGCGTCCGAACGCCACCGAGTATGGGCCGCTCAATCCGCTCGCGATCGTCACGAACGGTGAGGTCGAGCCAAGATGGAACCCGAGCAGCGTATTGTTCTGGTCGTTGGCCACCCAAAGGTTGTTAAGCGAGTCGATCGCCAGGCCGGTCGGATCGCTCAGGCCGGTCAAACCGAGCGACACCGGCGTGGTCGTACCGGCGGACACTTTCCACACGACGTTGGCGAGCGCGTCGCCAATGTAGAGGTTGCGGTTTTTGTCGACGGCAAGTCCGACGGGCAAATTGAGTCCGTCTACCTCGGCGCTCGGCTTGGAGGCCCCTTTTTTAAACTCCAAGACGTAGCACGAGCCGGCGGTCGCGCCGCTCGTCACATACGTCTTCCCTCTCTGGTCAACCGCGATACCGTTGGGAAACACGAGCTTGCCGCCGGATAGGGTCACGCTCGGAGTGGTTTGACCGAGAGGATATTCGGTGACGGTACTGTTTCCGTTGTTCGCGACGTAAAGCGTTCCGTGGCTGTCGACGGCGTCATTCACCGGAGAGTTAATTCCGTTGGTGATGCTGCCGCTCTGGGTCGGATTCTTCACGTTGGCGGGATAAAGACGGATCGATTGCGAGTCGATGTCCGAGACGAAGAGCGTTTGCTGGACTGCCCCGGGGCGCACGTACCCCGCGCCCCGCGCGGCTTGCGCCGCCGAGATTTGTTGTGCCGTCAGGCCGAATCGGACGTCGGCGCGGACCGATTGAGCCGGCTGGCCGCCTTGCAGCGCCGGCTGCATTGGCGGCGCCGTCGTCGGGCTCGACGAGCAGCCCGCTGCGCCCGAAGCGACCAGAACACCAACGAGCAACGTCAACTGGAATCGCATACACTACCCTCCGGTGATGCGCGCCCTGCCCGCGCGTGGCGCTAGCTGAGAAACGCTTGATACGCTTTCAGCCGGCGCCACCCCTGCGGTTCTAGGTCACTGGGGAGACGTCACGACACCGACGTTGGTGTTCGAAGGGATGATCCCGTTCGTGATCTTGTTGATCTGCGTCAGCTTCCTGGGCGTGTAGCGAAAGACGTCGATTTCACCCAGCGAGTAATCGGCTAGGAAAATGTTCTTCCCATATTTCCCGAAGGAAAAATAGATCGGCACGCCCGGCAGCGGGAGTTTGGCGATTGGCTTGGTTTGACCGGGGTTGTAGACGTTGAGGCTGGGGTTTTCTTGATCGACCAGCAGCATGTGGCCGGCGTTGTCGAAACCGATGCCGCCGACGGCGCCGACATTGATTTTCGTGGCGACGGGGTTGGTGGAACCGGCCGGAAACTCTGCGACCGTTCCGAATTTGCCGTTGCTCTGATCGTACGAAACAAAGACGTTGCCGGAGTGGTCGAGCGCGACGCCCGCGACTTGTACGAATCCCTGATCGCGCAAGACGCTGGTCGGGCTCGTCGCGCCGGGCGCGTAGACCGCGACGCTGCCGGGGTTGCCCATCGATGCCCAAACGTTCGCGACGTACACGGTTCCGTCGGAACCGATCGCGACGTCCACCGGGAATCCGACGGGATCGGTCAGCGTCGTCGTTGGGCTGCTGGCTCCGGGCGGATAGACGAGGACGTCGGAGGCATTGCCGTTGGAGACGTAGAGGTTGCCGGCCGGATCGACGGCCATTCCCTGCGGATTTTCAAACGTGCCCGAAAGCGTGCCGGCAACCGGGTTGTTCGGACCGGTGCCCTTGAGGTAGTACGTGACCGAATCTCCCCCAAATGACGAGCTGTAAATTCGCCCTTGTTCGGCGTCCTTTTCGAAGTGAACGGCGTACGGATGGCCTTTCGGCCAGCGATCCTTTGGAAGCATTGCGGTGGGAGCGAGCGTCGTCAACGCGGGTTGCGCCGGCGGCGCTAAGGATTGCGAACATCCAGCCGTTACGGCGACGGTTCCGATTGCAAGCGTGACCGCTTGCCAACAATGCATGCTACAAAGGCCTCCCTTGGTGCGTAAAAACGATTGCATGACGACACGTTCTACAAACGGGGCGGCTTCTTCATGCGTCCTTCGACTGCACATCCCTTCGGGATGTTCCGCTCAGGATGACAAGAATTGTTGCACATCCCTTCGGGATGTTCCGCTCAGGATGACAAGAATTGTTGCACATCCCTTCGGGATGTTCCGCTCAGGATGACAAGAAGGTGTGCCGGGATCCGCTGAAGATGATCGCGGGCGCGTCCTTCGACTGCGCTCGCGGAGCGAGCTCCGCTCAGGATGACAGAAGGTTTACTGCGGAGCGAGCTCCGCTCAGGATGATCGGTGTGCGGGATCCGTTCGACAGATGATCGCGGGCGAGTCCGTTCGGGACTGACAGCGCTGGGCGCGGAGCGAGTTCCGCTCGGGATGACAGAGGTGTGCCGCGCAGCGAGCTGCGCTCAGGATGACGGAGGGTTTACCGCGCAGCGAGCTTTGCTACAGAGGTGTGGCGATGTTCCGCTTTTGGAAGACGCTTATTTCTACGCCGGGACCCACTCGAAACCTGAAATGCAAACAAATATAAAATGGTGCGACCGCCGCGTCGTGTGAACAATTATCAAATTTGAAATAAACGAGCGGTGAAGGTACGCGCTTGCGTCTATGTAAGCGGTTCCTCATTGCATCATTCGATGCGACATCTTACGAATAACTTCGGAGGATCATGAGAGTGACACGACACGCCATTCGGCACATCGTCACTTCTCTGATGCTGCTCGGCGCATTCGCTAGTCAGGAAACATGGGCACTGGCTGGCACGACGGGTGGTCTCAGCGGAAGCGTCGTTGATGCCGAAACATCGGCCCCAATCGCCGGTGCGCAAGTGACGGCCTCGAGTCCGTCGCAAAACGCGACCGGTACCACCGATTCTACCGGTCACTTTACGTTTCTGACGCTACCGCCGGACACGTACACGGTGACCGTCGCCAAGAACGACTATCAAACGATAAGCGTACCGGGCCAGGTCGTTTTCGCAGACACGGTCCAAACGTTGACCGTCCGTGTGCCGAAGGCGCTCAAGACCATCGCGCGCGTCTCTGCAACCGGCGTGGGATCGCTGGTAAAAGCCGGCACCACGGCCGACATTTACTCGGTCAACGCCGGCATGCAAAAAGCCGCTTCCGCCTTGGGCGGCGGCGGGTCGCTGAATTCGGCCTACTCGGCCGTCGCCAGCGTTCCCGGTGCTTACGTACCCGCCAACCAGACCGGTTACTTCCAAACCGTCACGATTCGCGGCGGAGACTACGACCAAGTCGGTTACGAGTTCGACGGCGTTCCGGTAAACCGTTCGTTCGACAACTACCCGTCGAGCTCGGCTTCGTCGCTCGGTAACGCCGAAGTCCAGGTGTACACCGGCGCCAACCCGGCAAACTCTGAAAGCCAGGGGCTGTCGGGCTACATCAACCAAGTCATCAAAACCGGTACCTATCCGGGCTACGCGCGAGCGGAGCTGGGAATCGGCACGCCCGCGTATTACCATCGCGCGATGGTCGAAGCGGGCGGAGCAACGCCCGACCGCCTGTTCTCGTACTACGTCGGCGTTGCGGGCTACAACCAGCAGTTCAATTACTACGACAACCAAAACGGCGCATCGCTGGACAATTGGCTTGGGGTTCCGCTGTCGCTGGCACCTAACACGAGCTACGCCCCGACGACGAACTACCTCGTTGGTACGCCAGCGCCGTGGTACTACTACATGGGCCCGTATAACTATGCGTTTCAGTCGGGCGTTTCGGCACGCGACGCCGTCGTGAACTTCCACGTCGGTATCCCGCACAGATACGACGCGGGCCGCGACGACGTGCAGTTGCTATGGGACAGCGAATCGCTGCACAACACCTTTTACTCCTCGACCAACGACATCACGTCCACCACCGGGTGCAGCGGTCTCACAACGGGAGCCGCCTGCGCCAATGCAATCGGGCTCGGCGCCCCGGTATACATCGACAGCCTCACCTGGAACTGCCCGGGGGCGGTCGGTCACACGTTCGACGGTCCCGGTCTCGCGCGCCAAGCGGCGGGTTGCGTCACGCCCTATTATTTCCCGTCCAGCACGAACCGTACGGCTCCGTCTCAGCCGATCCCGGCCGGGGCTGACGACACGACGTGGAACAATCAAGAGATCGTAAAGTTGCAGTACACGAAGAACTTTGGGTCGACCGCCTTCTTGCGCATCTACGGCTATACGTACTACAGCGACTGGCTGAATAACGCTCCGCAAACACTGTACGCCGACTTTACCGGTTGCTGCCCTCCCGATTACGAGCTGTCGTCGCACACACGCGGTCTCAGCGTGCAATACCAGAACCAAATAAACGCGCAGAACCTGGTGAGCCTCCAGACGTCGTACGTCACCGCAAACAGTATACGCGACAACAATCAGTTCTACTCCGTCGGTGGCGAGGTTGCGGCGCCGATCGTCAGTTCCGCCCACCCGTATGCTGGCGTTTGTTACGGCATGGCCGGCTCTCCGCCGACGTTCCAGGCGGTCGCATGCAGCCAGCACGCCGCGACGACGTCGTCGGGTGGGATCGTCCCGGGTTCGGGCGGCCTGTCGTTCGGGCAGGTCGGCAACGCACCGAGCTTGACCGGACTCTCGTGCGGCGGCGCACGGTGTGAGTATTTGCTTGCCGAGAACGGCTTGCACGCGACGTACAACCAAGTCATTCCGCAGTTCTTCTCGGCCTCGATTACCGACGAGTTCCGCCCCTCGGATCGGTGGCTCTTCAATCTAGGCGTTCGCCTGGACGATTTCACCTTCATCGGCCAGAGCACCGATACCGGCGCGGCGCGCAACTTCTGGACGAACGCCTACAACCTCGACAACTGTATCAACAACGTCACCGGCAAGCCGCAGAGCAAAACCGCACTTGGCCTTGGACCGACGCAGGCCTGCCCGTCGGGTTATGGCGCTGCTAACTGGCAGAACCTGCCGGCGAGCTTCAACTTTCCGATCTACCAGCCGCGCATCAGCGGAACGTACACGGCCAATGCCGGCAACGTGCTCCGCTTCTCGTACGGCCGTTACACGGAAGCGCCGAACTCTGCGTTCGAGCAGTATGGTACGCTGCAGGAAAACTTGGCGGCGTACGATGCGGCGAACTTCTACCAATATGGCCGCACGTCGCCCGGCTATCCGATCCGTCCCCCAACCTCGATCAACTACGACATCTCGTGGGAGCACCAGTTCAAGGGCACCGACCTGTCGTTCAAGCTGACGCCGTTCCTGCGGCAAACGCAAGACCAAATTCAGAACTTCTACCTCGATCAGAAGACGGGGTTCGTTTCGGGTCTGAACGCCGGCGACCAGCGCAGCCAAGGCTTCGAGTTCCAGTTCCAGAAGGGGGACTTCTCGCGTAACGGTTTCGCGGGGCAGCTTTCCTTCGCATACACGGACACGTATATCCATTACGGATCGTTGCCTGCCGGCCAGTACGGTACGACCGTCATCGGTGGGACGAACCAGCAAATCTCGGCCTATAACGCCTATACGAAGGCGTGCGAACCCGGCGGCGTCTGGGCGGGCAAGTTCGGGGCAAATCACGTGCCGTTCTGCGGCGCCACCAGCAACGGACAACCGGCGGCACCCTGTTACAGCACGGCAGGCGTTGCGGTATACACGTGCACCGCGGCCGACGTCGGTAACCCGTACTGGAACAACCCGCAACCACTGATCGATCCGGGAAGCGCGTTCCCCACCTACAGCATCTTCCCGGGGGGCATCGGTTCGGGCGGCGCGGTCTACGGCGTGCCCTACGCGGCTTCCGTGATCCTCAACTACAAGCATGACAAGTGGGCCGTGACGCCGTCGTTCTCGTTTGCCGGCGGCGGCAAATACGGCATGCCGCAAACCAATACGGGTATCGATCCAGCCGGCTGTACTGCGGTCCTGCCGGGCGCGACCGGGTTCAACGGCGGCGGCCGCTACGACGCCTTGTCGTGCGGATCGATCGGGGCGGTGCCGGACACCTACACGGGCGTTTTCGACCCGCTCGGGTCGTTCACGCAGCCGAATCTGTTCGACATGAATATGCAGTTGACGTACGACGTCAGCCCGCGCCTGTCGATCACCGGCGTTTTGGCCAACATCGTCAACACCTGCTGGGGCGGAACCAAGGAACCGTGGACATCGTCGAACGGTAACGTTTGTGCGTACTCGACGACTCCATACGCTGGGTTCGGCGGCGAGATCTTCCCGGTCGGCAACGACTACAACCCACCGGGTTTTCACGGCTCGATTATCCAGCCGCTGGTGAAGTACCCGTACTATCCGCTTATGGGCGCATACAACCAAAACAGCTTGAACGGTGCCGCCAAGATGCCGTTCCAGTTCTTCGTAACCGCAAATATCAAGATATAGTCGCGCATTACAACGCCTGAAACGCCGAGAGACCTCCACTCGGGGGTCTCTCGGTACCTCCAATACCTCGCCGCATTTTATTTTCGTTTATGCAATGGGCGCGACGATGTGCGACAATGTAGATACATGAAAACCCTCCTCAGGTAGTCATGTGGCAAGACGCCCCGTACAAATGACGGGGAGTTTTGCTTTTAATGTGACGCCGTGCGAAGGTCGTCCAGAAACGGATCGATCGCCGATTGCGCGTACCACCATTCGCCGTTTTCGCGGCAACGCTGTAAGTGCTCCGCCGCCTGGGAGTACCGCCGACGTCCGGTCTCCGCCAGCACGAAGCAGACCGCCGGAACGAACTGCTGCTGCGACAGCCGCCGCAGACGTTCGAGCGAGGCTGCCGCGCCGCTTTCGTCGCCGAACCGCAAACGCACGTACAATGCGTAAGCCTCAGCTAGGAAGCGAGCATCGAGCTCGCCCTCCGCGAGCGGGTCGTACGCCGAGAGGCGCACCGCATCGAATTCGGTAAGGGCGCGCACCGCATCACCCGCCATGCAATATGCCTGGCCGAGGCAGATCCGCGCGAACCATGCATGCGGCCGATCGGCGCAGGCGGCGGACAGCTCGGCAACGGCTCCGAGGTAATCCCGCTCGAAAAGATTCACGAACCCGCGGTAAGAACCAGCGAGCCGTTCGTCGTCCATCGCCGCGCCGTGCTCATCGATAAAAACGTGTGCGTCGCGAAAGCGCGACTCGAGCAGCAGAATCCAGGCGTTGAGTCCCAGCACCATCGTGTTTTTTGGCGCCAGCGCGAGCGCCCGCTGCGCCATCGCTAACGCGTCGCCTGTATTGTCGTCGCCGTGGAGCGCAACCTTCGCGCGGGCGATCAACGCATCGACGCAGTCGGGATCTAAGCGGAGGGTAAATTCGCTCTGGCTCCGGGCGTATTCGAGCAGCGGCCGCGGAAGATCGCGAAGATTATCGGCAATCAAGCACCTGCAGAGCGCCGCACCCGCGAGCGCCGTCGGATTTTCGACATCAATTGTCAGCGCGCGATGGTATAGATCGAGCGCGTTGCGCAGGCCGGCTCCGCCGCGCGTTTTGCGAAAGTCGCCGGCAGCAGCGCACAGCTCTTCAACCAATGTCTGGAGGAGGAACGACGGACCCGCGGACAACGGTCCGACAAATCGATATCCTTTCCCATAATCGGTGACGATATATCGCGGATCGCGGATTCGATCGCCCAGGGCCCGGCGCACCATCAAAACGTGCTGCCGCAGCGTCGCGTCGTTGGCCTCTTCGTTGCCGGGCCAGAGCGCGCTCATAAGCGCGTCGATCGTTACGGTTCGTCCGGCAGACTCCAGTAAAATGACGAGCAAGTCGAAGGCTTTCGCCGTTAACGGCACGGTGACGCCGCCGCGGACGAGCCGGCGATGGTTGCAGTCGATTGCAAACGGCCCGAAGTAGTGGCACTGAGGTGTCGCCATCGCGGGCATCATTTGCCGATACGAGCAACCAGTCCAAGAGCTCCCATGTATCGTACAACGAAGCGTGCGCCGGTATGTGACCGAGACTATAAAAGACGCGAGGAACGCGGATTTGCAGTCGTTAGTGTGACAGTTCTTCGAGGAGGGCGAGTTCGTCGGAATTGGTGAGGCCGGCGCGGCGGTGGTGGGGATCGCGGGTTCGTTCCCAGGCGAGGGTGTCGGATAAGGTTTGGGCGAGCGGACGATTTTGCAGGCCGCGAGCGCGCGCGGCGCGGTCGTCGCGCGCACCGAAACCAGCGTATTCGGGGAGCGGAAGCCAGAGCGGGAGAGAGCGCTCGCCCATCCAGGGCTCGACACCGTGCGCTTGCAGCCAGGCCGAACTCGCTTTTACGAGCGGTCCGTTGTGGCCGGCTACCTCGCGCGCGATTTCGAGATGCCGACTTAGCGGAAACGACTCGCCCAACGCGTTAAAAATGCCGCTGATTTTCGTTTCGGCGGCGGCGACGATCCAGGCGGCGAGGTCGCGGACGTCGATCACTTCCATCGCGAGGTCAGGTTCGTCGGGCGCGAGTACGCGGCCGTCCGGCGCGGCCGGCTGGGCGAAGCGCAGCGGCCAGTATCCCGACCGATCCGAGCGATCGCCGGGGCCGCCGATCAAGCCGGGACGCACGACAAGGGCGCGAGCGGCGCCGAACGTTTGCACGACGTGCCGCTCGCAAGCGACCTTGTGCGATCCGTATAGCTCGGGGTCGGCAGCGTCGCCGTCCTCGATCGGCGGCAGCAACTTCGCATCTTCATTTTGGCCGGGGACGGTGTCGTCGGCGTACACGCTTGCGGACGAGACGTAGGCGTACCAACTGGTTCGCCCGGCGAGGGCGGCCGACGCTTCACCGACGTAGCGGGGATTGCTCGAGACGTCGACGGTTGCGTCCCATTGCTGGCCGGTAACGGCATCGTATGCGTGGGGAACGCTGCGATCCGCCTGAACGAACGTCGCGCCTGGGGGGACGGTGCCGGCCTTGCCGCGGGCCACGCACGTGACCGCGTGACCGCGCCGGAGCGCTTCGGCCGCGACGTGGCCGCTCAGCCACCCCGTTCCACCGAGAACCAGCAGCCGCACGCTGTGTTAGGGTGCCGCCGACGAATCGGAGGTCAGTTGCAGCGACGTTTGATAGATCGTCGTCAACGTTCCGGTGGCGCCTTGGTCCTGACGCTGCGTTACGTATTCGTCGATCGAGCGCGGCACCGAATGCGGAAGGTCGTAACGGATTTTCGTTTGGACGTCGGTCGTGACGTCGCGCTGTCCCGGCACCTTGAGCCTGCGCTCTTCACCGATCGTCAGAATTCCACCCGTGTCGGCCTGAATCGTATAATCGGCTTGGACGTCCGTGCCGCCGTTTTGCTGCGCGACGCTCCAGTGGCGGTGCGCGTCCAAGACGTTGGCGTCAACGAAGTTCGATCCGAGAAAGCGCAGCAGCGTATATTCCTCGGGGTTGACGGTCTTGTTCGGATCGCAAATTACGGTCGTGTTGCCGTAGACGACGCACTCGGCGGGCAGCGCGACGCGCGTCGCCGCGCCGCGTTCGCTGATGACGACGACCACGCCGTTGTCGGGCTGGGTGCGCTGCACGTCGACGGTCATCGTGCCGCGATCGCCAAGCGAGCCCTTGTATTGATTGATCCCGGAGGTGGCGTGGGTCGCCTGACCGGCCGGGTCGCTCGCGTCGAGCGAACCGGAGTCGCGCGCACTGATGTTCTGCTGCGATCCGTACGCGAACGAGTAAACGAGATGCCGAGCCGCCGGCTGGGCTACCACCGCAACCGTGAGAATCATCGCGTACGAACTTCACGCTGGGCGGAGCGTTTCCCCACGCGACTCGGATTTGATAATTTTTGATGAAGAATGGCTCGCGCGTGAAATGCGTCCTCACGGTCTTCACCTTTGCCGGACATCTCCAACGACACCAAGGCGGCCTGCCGAGCGGGGGCGGACAGCGCGCTCAAGGGAGGGTTCAACGCGTCGATTGGAATCTGATTCGAAACGGCGTCAAACGGCGCTTGGGTGACGCTTTCATCGAACGCGGCGACGATCGGCGGTGCGGTGGCGTCGAATCGCGTCATGGGTTTCAAGCCTAAGATCAGCTCGATCGTTCGCAAGATGCTCGTCTGATTGTAAAAGCGGCTGTCAACGAACCCCGATCGATTATGAGCGCTGATGACGAGGGCGGCCGTGCGGTGCCCATCGACGTGGTCCGTTCCGTCCTGGGCGTCGTCTTCAACAACGAAGATGACGGTGTCGTTCCAAAAGCGAGAGTGACTGACGGCCGATACGACCCTCCCGAGAGCCAAGTCGTTATCCGCCGCGAAGGCGTCGGGGCGCGGGTAGCCGGGAGAGGTGTAGGCCGTGTGGTCGTTGGGAAGCACGACGGTCATCAGGCTCGGAAGACGCCCTTTTTGCGAATACCCGGCGAGTTCGCGAATGAATTCCGAGGCTCGATATTGGTCCGGGATCTTCAGCGAAAAGCTCGGATAGCGTACGTCTACGAACGGCCGCAGCGAATCGATGTCAATCTTCTGTTTCCAAGCTATCCGGTGCGTGCCCCGAAGATAATCCTGGTTGACTTCGCTCCACGAAACCTTCCGCGACTTTCCATCGAACGAAAACTCCGATACGTCGGGAATGAACTCACCGTAGTCTCTGAACTCCAACCCCGCGGAGACGACGCGGTTCCAGATAAAGCCCGATGGAGAATACGCTAGCGGATCGCCTCCGGCGCTCGGGTACGATCGAGCCCATCCGGACAAGCTGCGCTCGAGGTAGTCGGTCGCATACCCTTCGTCCGCCCAGTTGTGGCCATCCGCCGAGAGAACGCCGTTCACGTAGAAATTGTCGAAGAGACCAAACCTCATCGCAAGCGCGTGCTGGTTCGGCGTAATCCTGCCGCAAAACAAACACAGCTTCTCATCCCCGTTGCCGGTTTCGACGTCGCCGTAAATATCGTCGTACGTGTGATTTTCCTTGATAACGTAGACGACGTGACGGAACAGGTGCGGCAGGATCGCGAGATTTTCGACGGGTGGAGTATCGATCTGTGTCTTCGTCCAATCCGCCGACGTCAATTCCTGGAGCGTGCCGGCCCAATCGTAGACGTTGTAGCCGCCGGCGCGATCGCGGGCAACCACCGCGGGCAACCCAAAACTCGTCGAACGCGAGCCTACGCCCTTGAGATTGGCGACGTACAGCCGGCGCCCCACAAGCGCTAATGCGCTGGGATACCACATGGTCGCGGCACTCAGTCCAAGTTTGCCGCTTTTTAGGTCGATCGCCAACACTCGGTCGGCACCGCCTTCTGCAACGAAGAGCTTCCTGTCTCGAGAATCGAGTGCAAGCGCATTCGGCGCCGTTCCGGGCGGTGCCGTGCCGTCCAGCGATATCGTTTGAACGACGCGGTCGCGCTTGGTGTCGATCACGCCGATCGAGTCGCTGCTGGTGTTGGCAACGTAGACGTCGTCGCCGCTCTCGGAAGCCGCGATCGCACTAGGGTGCAGCCCGACCACGATCTGCGTAAGGACGCGATTCGTTCGGGTATCGATGACAGTCACCGATCCGGAGTTTGCGACGCCCGTTTTTGGATCGATGCTGACGCGACTTCCCGACGAGTATGCCGAGGGAGCGCCGGCCCGAGGGATCGCACCGCCCCAGTTCGTCACGTACAGTTTCCCCTTCGATGCCGCCAGCCCGAACGGCGCGATTCCGACTGGGATTTGGCGAACGACCCGCCGAGCGCGTTCGTCGACGAGCCCCACGGCATTGCTTCGGCTGAGCGTCACCCAGAACGTCGTCGGTCCGCGCCGCAGCAAGCCAATCGGGGCCGCTCCGATCGTATTGGCGGCATTTTTGTCGGTTTTCATGACGATGCGCGCACTGGGAAGAGGCAAGTGAATCGCCGCCACCCAGGAGAAGCGTCCGGCGGCGTTTCGTTGCGCCTCGTGGATCGCGTCGAACGCATCGGTTTCCCAAACACGCGTCGTCCCGCGCCATAGAATGCCGGCGGGGGCGTTACCCCCGAGATGGGTAGGAAAGTCGAGATCGAGCTTCGGTAAAGCCAGAGTTTGGGTAACGCGATTGGTCTTGGTATCGACGAAGACAATCCCATGAGAAGTCTTTACGGCCAGCGTTGCGCCGGTTGGGTTGACGCTCATGTCGGCGGGGCGTCCGGAAAACACCAGCCCGTTTCCAAGGGCCGCGGGCTGAAACGTCGGCACGAGGTAAACGCGATCGGGCAGTGGTCCGACCCGTGCTACCGGAGAGGGCCCGAGGGCGACGAGCGCGAGCGACGTCGCTAGGACGATCTTTCGCATTGACTCACTTCAAGCGTAGCAGAAAACGCGAACGTGGGACGGCCGGCGGGATGGCTTTTAGATTCTTTTTATCGGGTCGCGAGGCAGCGGCGCTTCAGCCTTTTTTCATGGCTTTGCCCGACAGTAACCGAAGCTACTTTCCGCATCCGACCACGGGGGCTTTGGCATGCACGGATCCCAGGCAGTAAAGGGAACGACGCTGGTCCTTTTGACCGCCCTTGCGGCGTGTAGCGTGGGCGCACGCGAGGCCGGTACGATTCCGGCCGGCGGCGCTCCGGCGACCGTGGTCCGGGGCGCACGCGGGGGCGCCCTCGGCCCGGTCCTTACAACGTCCGATGGCGGACAGATTTTCAACTTCGACATCGACCAACACGGGAACGACGGCGTGCTGGCGTCTTCGGTGGGAGCCACGAGAATTTCGGTTCAGACCTTCGACCAACGGACCGGGAAGATCACCAAGACGTTGGGCGTGCGCGCCGGGCGCCGCGCTCGCGCGGAAGACGACTACGTCGTCAACGGCATCTTCGCGGGCGACGTGGCGCTGGTCAACTATCAGCGCGCCGGGATCCCGGGACAGACACCCGCGCACGACATCTACCAAGTGATGAACCCGACCGCCGGCGGCAAGTTCACCGGACCGTGGAAGCCGCCGCTCAAGCTCTTTAACGTGCTGCAAAATGCCGTGAATCAGGACACGACGACGAGCGTCGTCTTCGGGTATCAGCGGGTGGGGTCGGACCCGACCAAGCTGATCGTTTCCAACGTCGGGGCCAACACGTTTAGCAAAGTCATCGCGCTCGATCAGCAGCAGTTCTTCCTTTCCATGTCGCCGCAACTCGCGCAAGACACCGTGAAGAACCTCGCGATCATGGCGACGTCGCCGAGTGCCGGAGCCGCCGGCGGTCCACCACCGCTGATCGTCAGCATCGACCTCGGCTCGGGGAAGGTCAAGGAGTTTTCGGGAGTCGATTGTCCGGGCTTAGAGCGATGCGGTTACGCCAACGGGATCGGCTACGATTCGCAGACCGGACGGGCGTGCACGACGACGGAGTTGGACGGCGGCATCGAATTTTACGACGTTGCCAAGCAGACCGGCGCCCACGAGTTTATGCCCGGTAACGCCGGCCAGCTCGGTGCGGGAGGATACGTGATCAACGATCCGATGCATCAGCTCTTTCTCATCGCGCAGCCGTTTACGAGCACCGGACCGTCCGGCACGAGCAGCATCCAGGTGTATCGCGAGGACGGGACGTTCGAAGAGTCGATCGACGGACTCAACTTTACCAACGCGCCGTTTTTGGTCTTTCAGCCGAAGATCGCGATCAATCCGCGCAAGCGGATCGGGTGGGTGAACGGCCCCAACGTCAGCCAGCTCCAGCAGTTTTCGTATTAGGGCGTTCGAGGCGCGATCGCGTCGAGCGACGAGGGCAGTGTTTGCTTAGACGGTAGATCGGGGAGGTGCGGCCGGAACTCTTTGGAAATCGAACATTTGATGCCAGCAAAGAAATCCTCACGCGAGAAAACCGTCAAGAAATCGAACGGAAAGCGCCCCACCGCTAAGGACTTCGATGAATACGCAGCGGTTTTCCCGAAAGACGCGCAGCAGCTCTTGCGGAGCGTGCGCCAGACGATTCGAAAGGCAGCGCCGAAAGCAACTGAGACGATCAGCTATGGTATGCCGGCCTTTCGGTTCGACCGCCTGCTCGTCTGGTTTGCGGCGCGAAAAAGCCACATCGGTTTCTACGCTGGTGCTGCGGCAATAGCGGCCTTTAGCAAGGAACTTTCCGGATACAAATCAACCAAAGGCGCCGTGCAGTTCCCGTACGACGAGCCGCTTCCGCTCACGCTGGTTGCGCGAATCGTCAAATATCGGTTGAACGAACAACAGTAAGTAGCACCGGCTCCAGTAGTTTTTGGCCTAGTTCCAAGTTACTATCGCTGACGCTTCATAGCCGTAACTTCGTCCTGGTCGCACAAGGAACGGCCGCCACGGGCGGTTTGGCGACCGCTCCGAAACCTATCCTAACTTGGATCACTGTAGTGGGACGACGGTACAAAGTCCTACGGGGGAGGGTAGGAAGTCGCTCGGAGCGCACTGCGCGACACGTCGCCAATCCTGCGCGGTCTCATCCCTACTTGCAGCCCACGATCTTACGGCGTTGTTCTGCGGTCGATAACGATAACGGTAAGAGGCTCTTGGGCCGTCTGAGCCGGAAGTGACCGAACGTCGCTTTGTTCCTGGCCTCCGGTGAGGATCGTTAAGCCTTTTTGCAACCTTGGGCCGGCGGCGCCGGTTCGGTTGAGTATGAAAATTCTCGTTATCGGTGCCGACGGCACGATGGGCACCGCGGTCGCCGACGAACTCAAGCAGCGGCACGAAATCGTCACTGCGGGAAGATCGCACGGTGAACACACGGTCGACATCGCCGATCTCCAGAGCATTCGCAACCTCTTCGCAAGGGTCGGCAAGGTCGACGCGGTCGTAAGCGCCGCCGGCAGCGTGCACTTCGGTCCGTTGCTCGAGATGACTCCCGAACAGCTTCAGGTCGGAATCGACAACAAGCTCATGGGGCAGGTTCATCTCGCGTTGGAGGCAGCGAAGCACTTGAACGCCGGAGGTTCGGTGACGCTCGTCGCGGGCACGCTCAGCAAGGACCCCATTCGGTATGGTGCGAGCGCCTCGCTCGTAAACGGCGCGCTCGAATCATTCGTGCGTTCGGCCGCACTCGAATTCCCGGTCGGAACGAGGATCAACGTCGTCAGCCCGACGGTACTGCGCGAATCGATGGAAGCGTACGGCTCCTACTTTCCCGGCAGCGAAGGCGTTCCGGGCAAGCGCGTCGCCCTCGCCTTCGCCAAGAGCATCGAGGGCGCTCAGACCGGTCAAGTCTACTACGTAGAGTAACCCTCCGAAACACGCACAAACCGCCCTCGCGTCGTGGCGCAGGCACACTAAGCTCGTGCCGAGTTGCGTCGCCGCAACCGTCGTGGTATGAACACTAAAAACCCTTTCTCCTGATGCGACTCGCCCAAGCCGCGAACGTTGAGTGAAGTTGTGACGACGTAAAATGGTCGTGAAAGGCGCGCATCAAGTCTACGTGCATAAGCGCGGTACGTTAACCTCTGCGCGCTCGAGCGAGCTGCAGATGGCGATACTACGGCCCGAGCAATTCGAACGTTAGTTGCCAGCGGGCGCGGATGCCGAGTTTGCTAAATACGGCTTCGACGTGATGGTCGACCGTGCGCACGCTAACGGCGAGCGCGCGGGCGATTTCCGCGTTAGAACGCTTGCGGGCGACGAGGCGCGCCACTTCTAACTCGCGCGGCGTCAGGCGGGCGCCGAAGGGCGCCCGTTTGCGTTTGCGCGTTTGGGCAGCGCTCAAACGCGCGACATCGGCGACGGCACCGCAGCTCTCGTAGGCGCGCGTGGCGGCGGTGATCTCGCCGGCGAGTTCGAGCGCGACGGCTTCGTAGAGGCGCCAGCCCAGGCGGCGAAAGCGTTTGGCGGCTTCACGTGCGAGGTCCGGGGCCGAGCCGTGTTGGCGGAGGCGCAACGTCGCGCGGCAGAGTGCCAGGTGCGCGGGGGCGACGGGAGCGATTGCGTCGCCGAGGTAGCTTTCGACCTGCAGCAGAGCCCGCTGTGCGTGCTCTATGCCGGCAAAGCGAATTGCGTTGAGCTGGATCGCCGCGTACGGATCGATCATGCCGGCGTCGATGCACTGCTCGAGCGTATGGCGCAGCTCTTTGCCCAGCCCGCGCACGCTCATTACCTCGGCGAAGCCGGGCAGCAGATGGCCGCACGATTCGGCGTCGTGGGCGGCGACCGACGCATCCAGCAGTTCGCGGTTGAAGAAGGCGTCGACCAGCGCGAGATCGCCGGTGCGCATGCCGACCGTCACCGCCATGCCGGCGTCGAAGGCTTCGTTGTGGCGTCCCGACGCGTGCCACTCGAGATTTTCACGAAGCAGATCGCGCGCGGCGACGAGTTCGCCGGCGAGCGCATGCGTGCGGATGCGGTCCTTGATGATGGAGAGCTTGACGTCGTTGCGCGCGCCCTCGCTGCGCTCCGCCACCTGGGCGGCGCGTTCGACGTACTCGCGCGCTTTCTCAAGCTCGCCGCAGCGCAACGCGAGTTCGTTGCCGGCGCTGTAGCAGAGCGCTGTGCCGCGAATCGCGCGCGGCCGGGCGAGGGCGGCGGCCTCGTCGATGAGCGCGAGCGACGCAGCGATCGGCTCGTACAGCGCGCCGATCTCGGCGCGCGCGAGCAGGTAGCGCAGACGCGGCTCCCAGTCGACGACGTCGTCCGGATCGATTGAGTGCAGCAGGCGTCGCGCTTCTTCGATGCGCCCTTGATAGCAGTAGCCATTGGCCAAGACAAAGGCCGTGATTTGCGCGTGGGCCGTGGTTCCTGGCAGGCCGAGCTTCGCGATTTCGGAGGCCACTCGCTGGGCGTCGTCGCGATCACCGTCGTTGAGATAGGCGAGGAAGAGATCCGAGAGCAGCGCGTCGGCGACTTCGGCCTCGGCGCGGCGATCGACGGCATCGAGCGCGGCACGGCCCATTGGAATGAGCTGGCCCCAGTCCGCCGTCTTCACGAAGCACTTCAACGCGAGCCGCTGCAGGTCGAGGCGTTTGCCGTTTTGGCAGTGCGCGATCGCGCGCGTGTAGTGAGCGCCGGCGGCGCGAAAATCGCCGGCCTCGAACAGCGCGTCGCCGGCGTGACGGAACGCGTCGGACGCACGGGCGCCTTCGTCGAGCACTTCCCAATGTTCGCCGAGCAGCGCGTGACGCACCCGGTGCGCCGCGGGTTCGGCCCCATCCGGCTCGGCGGCGAGCCGCTGCGCGGCGCGCTCGTGAAGGACGCGCCGCTTGAACGCCACGAGCGACGCGTAGAGCGCCGCACGAAGGGCGGCTTGACGAAACTGCAGCCACCCGACGACGTCGTTCGCTTCCACAAGTACGCCGAGATCGCTGGCGGTTTGCAGCGCGTAGGCGACGACGTCGCGCGGACGGCCCGCGATTTGCACGATCCATTCCGGCGCGAACCGGTCGCCGACCACGCTGCAGGCGCACAGGATTTCGAATTCTGATTTCGACAGCGCCGGGCGCAGGGCGTCGACGGCGGCGCGCGCACTGGGCGCGACCAGTGCCGTCCCGGGCGCGAAACCGTTGGTGCGGACGTCCACCAGCTCGATACCGAAGCGCGGATTGCCTTGCGCGACGCGCACGATCGCGTGGATGTCGCGTTCGGTGATGGCGTGCGCGCCGGGGTGCACGAGGCCGCGCACCAATAGCTGCATCGCCGGTTCCGGGAGCGGCTCGAGTGCGCGGAATTCGGCTTCGGAAGCGATGCGGCGGGTACGGTCGGCGGTGGCAGCGAGGATCGTCAGACGGTGACGTCCGCCGGCGGCCATCGCCGCGAGCGTGTTGAGCAGGCGCTGTTCGGCGGCGCCGGCGAGCTGGGCGTCGTCGATGAAGATCGCGAGCGGTTTGCGCAACGCGCGCGCATCGACGGCCGCGAACACCGAGGGGAGCGACGGTGCGACACCGCGAGTTGAGGGGACACGCAGCGCACGTGCCAGTTGCGCCGGCGCTTCGCCGCCGGGCAAACCGGTGCCGCAACGCAGCGCGACCGTGACGGCCGGCGACTTCAACGCTTGGCACTCGCGCAACAGGCGGGTCTTGCCGATTCCGTTCTCGCCGGTGAAGACGAGCGCGCTGCCGCTGCCGAGCGCGGCGTCGTGGAGACGCGCCTGGACGAGGGCGAGCTCGCGTTCGCGACCGACGAAATGAGGTGATTCGCGCATGCGGTAGGCGGCGATTTCGGGCCGATCTCGATTGCCGCCTACTGCCGGCTGGGAAAATGGGTAGGCAATTGCCTAATCACGATTGCGGCGGCGCGCATACAATCCAAAGCGACCTTTTCGCTCCTTGGAGGCCGCTGCGTGATGAGAACGCCCCCGGTCGTACGACGTTATCTTCCCGTTTTCGCCGTCGCGGGGACGTTGGCCGTGTCGGCCTGCGCCCAGCAGCCGGCGTTGCCGACGACGGGAGCACCCGGCGTTCCGGCCGGCGGCGCGGTGCGTCCAGGCGCCGGCGCGCCGCGAACGGTCCGACCCGGCACGCTGCCCTCGCACCTGCTGTTCCTCACCAACGAGGACGGCACGATCTCAATCTATCCGCTGAGCAATCCCAGCAAAAGCGGACCGCTGGCGACGATCTCGGGCTTGACCGCAGTCCAGCAACAGATGGTCGTGGATAAGAGTGGCAATCTGTTCGTCGTCAACAACGGTGCCAGCGCCGGTGACGACTACGTGCTCAAGTACGCGCCGCCGTACGACGGATCGCCGACGATCCTGAATACCGTTTGGCAAAGCGCGATCTTCTACCCGGTCGGCGTGGCGGCCGACTCGCAGGGCACCGTCTACGTTTCGAACTGCGGCGCGTACTGCAGCGAAACGCCAGGCATCTTCGTGTATCCGAGCGGCGCGACGTCGCCGACAAGCGCGATCACCTCGCCGAAGTTCAACAGCCTGTCGGGGCTCGCGATCGACAACCGCGACAACCTCTACGCCCCCGACTGGGACGCCACGGCACGAGCGGTCGACGTTTTTAAAATCGCGGCCGGGACGACGACGCCCAAACCGCTGCGCCTGCACGGCCTATCGACCGGCAACGGCGGCAACGGCGTCGCGCTCGACGCGGCCGGCAATCTGTTCGTGGGGTCGCCCGGTTCGGGTTCGAACTACATCCTTGCATTCCATCCGGGCGCGCACAACGCGTACAAACTCATCGACAGCCTGCCGTTCACGGTGGAACCCGAGATGATCGACATCGGCCCGGACGGCAACCTGTACGTGCCGGTCAACTGCGTGTTCCCGCCATGCGAGCAAGCCTACGGATTAAAGCCGCATGCCGGCAAACCGTTCGAGTCGATCGGACCGTCGCAGAACCCGAGCTTGGCGGCAGGCGTCGCCACCGCGCCCAACCTGCAACTGGAGAACAAATGATGACGAAAGATCATCCGCGTTGGCGCCTGGCACTCGCCGGTTCACTCGCCGTCGCGCTGTCTGCGTGCAGCGCCGGCGGGCAATCCGCGCCGCTCGCCGGCCCGGCGAACAACGCCGCGAGTAAGGTTCCGCTCGCGCTGCAGAGCATCACGCCCAATCGTAACGGCCGCATGCCGAAAAACGTACGGCAGAAAAAGTTGCACGGCTGGCTCTCGGCGGAGGCAGGTAGCGGGAAGCATCTCGTCTACGCTGCGTCGCTGGCGGGCAGCAACGGTGCGGTCTTCGTCTATCCGACGAGCGGTCAGGATCAGCAGCCGATCGGCACGATCGTCAACGGCATTTCTGAGCCGGCCGGGATCGCGGTCGATAGCGGCGGCTCGCTTTACGTCGCCAACATAGGCAACAACACCGTGACGGAATACGCGCCCGGGCAACTGTCGCCGAGCACGACCTTCACGCAAGACGTGAGCACGCCGCAGGGGGTCGCCGTTGGCAGCGACGGCGCCGTCTACATCGCCAACGAAACCGGCAGCCCGAGCGGCACCGGAACCGTAACCGAGTATCCGGCCGGCAGCACGTCGCCGAGCGCGACCATCGCGCAAGCGGGGATGTACGCCTTCGCGGTCGGGCTCGATGCGTCGAATAATCTGTACGTGTCGTGGTTCGACCTGTCGTCGTTTGGGATTCAAATTTACAAATACGCGCCGGGCTCGACGCAAGGCACGAACCTCAACCTCGACTTGCCGGAGTACGTGTTCCCAGTGTTCGGGATCGCATTCGACAACGCCGGCGACCTCGTCATCGCGGTCGAGTCGCTCGACCACAATCCGCCGAAGTACATCGAGGTCTTCCCGCCAGGCGCGACCGAGCCATCGAAAAAGATCAACGAGGGCGGGCTGGTGGACGTGGTCGAGGGGATTGCGTTTCCGAAAACGTCGCGACTGTTCTACGTCGCCTCGGCGAACGACAACGACTGGATGAAGCTCACCTACCCGCGCGGCTTGCCGCGCGACGTCGTCGACGTCATCGGGCCGGCCGGGCTCGCGCTGTCGCCGTAACGTTTAGCCGGGGCCAACGAGCATGAGGCCGACGATCGACGCGCAGACGACGGTAAAGACGAGCTGCGGTTGCTAGGAATCGTGGCGGCCGCCTGCACGACGATTGCGAGAAGGACTAGCGCATAGGATAGTCAGCCGCCAGCGCCTTCCGCCCAATCGCCGATGCTACGCGCGACGCTCGACAAGACGGCATCGTTGAACGATGGGTTCGGTACAGGTTTACGGTTTTCGCGAATCCTTCGACGCCGCGTCGCATTTCGTCGGCCGGATCGAAAAACATCCTCAGGGTTGTTACCAAGCATCTTCGCGATATGGTAGAGCGTTCTCGGTTTCTTGTCCACGTTTCCGGCCTCGATCTTCTGGTGCTGACGCAACGAAACGGCACTCATGAGCGGTGATCCTAATGAATACCCGTCTGTGAGAGCCTTTGCTTACGGAGATCGCTAGGCAGGATGCGAGTTGCCTCTCTCTGATGTTTCGGCGACAGCGAGCGATTTTTGCCGCGGAACCTACCGATAGTCACCCTCCGTTCGGGGCCTGCCATTCCTCATCTTGCATAATTGCGTCAAATAGGTTACAATCTTCGGGATAGGGCTCACCATCGTGCCGCAAACGAGGGGCAATCGGCTGCCCACATCCGCCGAGAAAGGCAACTATCCAGGATGACTACCACAACTTGCGACCGATTGCCGGCGCTGGAGGCTCTACGTGTCAATGTCATCATCGGACGGGCGAGGGCCCGTCTCTCCCAAGAACAACTTGCCGAGCGAGCAGGGATTTCTCGCCCCACCGTTTCCCGAAATTGAGCGAGCGGCCACCGATGTCGGAGTGGAGGTCGTGCAACGCATTGCCGATGCCCTCGGTGTCGCCGTTTCCGAGCTCTTCGTTCCAGCTGGCGAGGATCGCCTGGATGATGGCGAAATCGCCGCGCGGCTCGATACCGGAGACGACGAGTTCCTCGACGCACGAGCCGTCCTTGAAGCCGTCGACGAGGCAGCCGAGCGAGAAATCGAACGCTACAGCCGTGCCGGCCGACCGCCCGTGGACCGTTAAGCTCCATCCGAAAGTCGCGAAAACAATTGCGGCCCACGGCGGCGAAGACTCCAAGAAGTTCCGGCCAAAAATCCGCGATTTGATCGCCGAGCTCGAGAATAACCCGAAACAATATTCTAAGAAACACGGCGCATTGAACGATGCACGCGCCGCGGATATCATATTCGCGGACGGCGTCGTTTGGAGGGCTGTTTTTGTCCTTCACGAGGGGAGTCGGACAGTGAAGATACTTGCGCTTGGTCCCCACGATAAAGCGTACTGCGACGCCAAGCGCCGCATATAGAATTGATTCAGGGAGCATCGGCGCAACTATGACTCTTAAGGCAGACCTGGAAGTGCGATGGGTCGATCAGCTCTCTTGTGAACCGACTCGCTAATAGGTGAGGTCTACGCCTTCGTTGTCGTCCTTTGTTGATGAAGCGGTCTTTGCTGTTGCAGATAGACCGTCGAACGGTGCAATCCATAGGCTCGACGTTACCGTATCTGTATCATCCACTCGGAGATGACCTCCATCATCGAGGGCCAATACCTTGCCATGGCGTTGGCGTAGATACGGGCGTGACATCCCAGTTGTCGCCTCGCGCGAGGAATGACAGCGTTTCACCATCGTATGTGAATTCGTGTCTGCCGTCGCCGCAGATCTTGTCATGCACGGTCACCATGTCGGGGTGTTCAGGGTAGAAATGCCAACAAGATGAACCGGGGCGCATTCGGCCAGTTCGGCGAGCTATCAGGGAATTCGCACTTGTATATCAGCGTGGGAGGATTTGGAGCTGGGGGGTGCGCAGGCTGGCGGGTGGAGCGTGGGCTGGGGTTCGTGGTTACCGGGATCGACCGTAGCGATTATATGGTCGTGGATTTGCATCGGGCGGTGGAGTTCTATCGAACGGTGCTGGGTCTCGAACCACTGAGTTTTGACGAAGCGAAGGGCGCGGAGTTCGAGTTGCCGGATGGGGCGGTCTTTGGATTGTGGATGGGCGGCGGCGAGGTTGCGTTTCAGCCGGGAAACGGCGTCATGTTCGCGGTCAGCGATTTTCCCGCAGCGGTTGCGAGCGTGCGGGCGCGTGGGCTGCCGGTTCTTCAGGAATTCGAAACGGAGCACTGCAGCATTGCAACGTTTCACGACAGCGAAGGCAACACCGTCAACCTGCATAAACGAAAGTGAGGTTCTCGATGAAAGTGATTTGTTGGGCGCTCGGTTTAGCGGCACTCGCGCCCGCCATGGCCGGGGCACAACTGGCGCCGGTCAACGGGTTCACCGATCTCGACGTTGCACGCTTCCGTAAGCTCGATGCGATAGTCGGCCGCTGGCAGTGCCAGGACCATCCGGCGGGTTCGACGGTCGACACGATCGTCACGACACGGGATGGCAACTTCTACGTCTCGCGCGAGACCAGCGGAGCGCCGCACACGACGTATACGCGTTGGAGCCACGCGCTGCGGCGCTACATTGCCACCACGCTCTACGACGCCGGCGGCACGTTTATTTTTACGACGACCGCCGAGGATCCCAACAACGCCACGTGGATAGCGGTATTTCCGGCGCCCGGGATGATGGCGGCAACGCAAATGCTGCAAAACTATACGGTGCAGACGGCGGGTAAGACGATGACCTTCGCCCAGCAGTACTATGACGGGATGCAGGTTCTCCAAAACGGTTCGGCCGTCTGCACGCGGACGAGCTAATGGCGCGGGTGTCACAGTTGCGCGGGCGGCGGCGTTCTTACTGACGGTACGCCGGAGAGCGAGGAGAACGTCGATGAGAAAAGGCTTGGGCGCCCTGGTCTTTGCGGTCGTTTTTGCGTGGGGAGCGGCCGCGCGCGCCGACGAGGGTCCGAGCTTTACGGGCCCGCTTACCCCGACTGAAACGCAGTTCGTCGCGTCGGTTCGCCAGGACCTGATGGCGCGGTTTCCGCATGTGGGCGACGCGGAAAAGGCGGGGTACGTACGCTACACGAGCGCCGACAACACGGGCGCGATCAGTTACGCGAACCAGCAGTGGACGGCGGATCCGACTCACCCGAGTCAGCTTTGGTACGACCAGAGCGGGAACTTGATGGGTGCGGATTTCTCGGTGCCGCGTCCGCACGGAGAGGCGCGGCCGCAGGTTTGGGGCATCGATCCGGGGCGCTTCTACGAGTTCAACGGGCACGTGCACTTCGTCGCGCAAATGCCGGATGGAAAGATGTACTACGATCAGTGGGTGTGGAACGACGATTTCGTAAAGGCGGCCGGCGACCTGGCGAAGCCCTCTGCCGATACGCTGGTGAAGCTCGGAAAAGTTCCGAACGCCAGCAATGTGACAACGATATTCGACATGCCGACGCAGTGGGACCTGATCGTGTGGCTCAAACCGCACCCGGCGGGCGAGTTTCGCTGGTAGTCTAGGCGCTTACGGTCGCCCGTGGTGCGGCGTTGGCGGCGGCCCGGAGCGAATCGGGTGAATCACCGTGCCGTGCAGGCCTAGGGGTTCGCCCGAGGCGACCGCTCCAATCATCTCGATGGCCAGCGCCGCCGCGACGTACGCGATCGGAAGCAGCGGGAGACACGCGACTGCTATGCCGGCGCCGGTTAAAACTCGCGATCGCGCGCGTTTGCGCCACGCCCACACGATCCACGAACCGGCGATTGCCGCGACGCACAGGCACGGGAACGAGATCACGATCAAGGCGTTCGCCCAAGCGGCCGGGTTGTCGATCGAACCCGGCGCGTCGAAGAACATGACGGAGAGCGCCGCGCCGACTAAGCCGGGGAGCAACAGCGCGCCCCAAATTGCCGTCACGACGATCGCGAGAATCGGCCGAGGTCCGTTACTATCCGCCATGAGATTCCAACGCGTAGTGCAGTTGGACCGTCCCGTTGCTGAAGCGCCGCTCGTCGAGGAGTTCTAGGTTTAGACGATTTTTGACGGCGAAGGCGCGCCGGCCGCCGCCGACTACGGTGGGAACCACGATGAGATGCAGCTCGTCGACCAGACCGGCGGCGATCGCGTGGCCTGCGAGTTCGGAACCGCCAATGGAAAGATCGCGGTCGGCGCGCGCTTTTAGCGCGCGGACTGCTTCTGGATCGAAGCGTCGCTCGATCCGGGTTCTCGCGCTGGAGACCTTCTTCAAACGCTGGGAGTAGACGATCTTCTCGGCAGCTTGCCAAATTGCCGCATAGTCGCGAAAGGTCGCCGACCGTTCTTCGGCGGCCTCGGGCTTCTCCCAGAAGCTCATCGTTTCGTACATCCGGCGACCGTAGAGATACGTCCCGACGGGCCGTTCGAGATCGTTGACGAACTGGTGCACTTCTTCGTCCGGAGCCGCCCAGTCGAAGTTGTCGTTTTCATCGGCGATGTAGCCGTCGAGTGATGCGATTGCGGAATAAATCAGGTTAGGCATTGGGTTCCTCTCGTCCCTCGACTGCACGTCTCACTGCGTTCGACGTTCCGCTCGGGATGACAACGTTCGCACGTTCAGCTTGGGATGATAACGTTCGCACGTTCAGCTTGGGATGATAACGTTCGCAGGTTCAGCTTGGGATGACAACGTTCGCACGTTCCGCTTGGGATGACAACGTTCGCAGGTTCAGCTTGGGATGACAACGTTCGCAGGTTCAGCTTGGGATGACAACGTTCGCAGGTTCAGCTTGGGATGACAACGGGCGGGCGCTCAGCTCGGGATGACAACGGGCGGGCGTTCCGCTCGGGATGACAAGGGGCGGGCGCTCAGCTCGGGATGATAACGGGCGGGCGCTCAGCTCGGGATGACAACGTTCGCACGTTTCGCTCGGGATGACAACGTTCGCACGTTTCGCTCGGGATGACAACGGGCGGGCGTACAGCTCGGGATGACAACGTTCGCACGTTCAGCTCGGGATGACAACGAGCGGGCGCTCCGCTCGGGATGACAACGTTTGAACGCTCTGCTTGGGATGACAACGAGCGCACGTTCAGCTCGGGATGATAACGTTCGCACGTTCAGCTCGGGATGATAACGTTCGCACGTTCAGCTCGGGATGATAACGTTCGCACGTTCAGCTCGGGATGACAACGCGTGGGCGCTCTGCTCGGGATGGCGGTGGGTTAGTCTTCGATTTCGTTGTGGCCGGTGATGCCGAGGAGTTGGATTTCGATGGTTTGCAGGTCGAGGATGCGCTGGACGCGGCGCAGGACGGTGTTGTCGATCTTTCCTTCTCGCTGGAGTTCGATCAGCTTCGCTCGCTGCCTATCGAGCAGGTCGCATTGAGCCTGCCGATAGAGGGCGGTTACCCGAGCCGCCGCCGGGTCGTCATCGGCAGAGCGAAATTCCTTCCAGCGGGCCTCGAGACGCGCTCGGTGCAGCTCCAAGATTTCGCGCGGGAACTTCTCGTCGCGCTCGAGAGCGTCGATTTCGTCGAGCGCGGCCCGGGCCGTGAGACCCAATGCAATACGCTCCTCGTCCTCCGCCTCCCCGTCATCCTTTACGCCCAGCCACTTGATAAGGTACGGAAGCGTTCCGCCTTGACCGACCAGCGTCGCGAGCAACACGACGAACGTAATGAAGATCAACAAGTCGCGAAACGGGAACGGACCGGCCGTGGTTTCGAACGGAATCGCCAACGCCGCCGCCAACGAGACACCGCCGCGCATGCCGGTCCATCCCAAAATCGCCACGTGCGACCAGTCGGCCTTTCCTTCAACGTGTTCCGGCTCGTTGGTGGCGGGCAACATGCCCTGGGCGAACGTCCAAAGCAGTCTCGCGACGACACACGTGAGCGCGATGGCGCCCGACCACCATACGAGCTGCCAGGCCGAGTAGTGGTGCAAACGCAACACGATCTCGCGAAAGCGGATGCCGACCTCGACGAAGATAAATGCGTTGAGGAGAAAGACGACGGTGGTCCAGAATCCGGTCAACATTTCGCGAGCGCGAGGCAGCAGGACCGTCGGCGTAAAGCGGCTTACGACGACTCCAGAGACCACCGTCGCCAGCACGCCGGAAGCGCCGATATAGTACGCGGGCAAGTACGAAACAAACGGGATGACGACCGAAATCACGCCTTGGAGCGTCTCGTCCTTGGTGGCGCGCCACGCGAGCACGGCCAATCCGGCAGAAGCCAGACCGATCGCAACCGCCTCGACGATCGACAAGGCGAGTTGCCCGGTCGCGTTCAGCAACGAGAAGGAAGCGCCTACGACGGCGGCAATCCCGACCGAGTAAAGGATCAGGGACGTCGCGTCGTTGACCAGGCTTTCGCCTTCGATCGTTCCGATGATATGGCGCGGAACGTTGAGCTGATCGGCAATCGCGGTGAACGCGACTTCGTCGGTAGACGAAACGACCGCACCCAACACGAACGCCACGCCCCAACCCATTCCCGGCACGATCGCATGCGCCACGACTGCCACGACGATCGTGGTTAGAATCACCAGACCGAAGGCCAGCTGGAAAATCCAAAGCGCGCTGGATCGAAACTCGCTCGTCGGCGCGGTGACGCTTTCCCAGTAGAGCAGCGGCGGGAGAAACACGACCAGGACCAATTCCGGAGGGAGCGGCAGCGTAGGTACGTGGGGGATAAAGCCGATCGCCATCCCCCCCAGCACGAGCACGATCGGATACGCAACGTTGATCCGGTTGGCGATCGCGACAAGCACGATGATCGCAATGGAGACGACGGCGAGCGCGGCCATCGTGCAATGATTAGGGGGAACCCAGACTCCCCCTTGCGTCTACGAGGGTCGGGCTCCGCCAGTCCCCCGGGGCAGCCGGGATGGAAATCAAATTCATCCGTGGTATAGCGCTAGCACTGAACGGGAGGACTGAGTCGACTTGCGCGTACGGTGGATGAGTCGGAGCCTAACGGGATGTCTCGTTTTGGCGATCGGATTGGCGGCGTTCGGGGCGGACGGCGCGGCCAGCGAGACGGCGCTTCCGTCCAGCATCACGAACGTGATGCACAAACCGCGTTACGCGCATGCGTCCTGGAACCTGCTCGTGACGGACTTGGGGACTCAGAAACCCGTGTACGCGCTCGCTCCGGACCGGCTCGCGTTCACCGGCTCCGTCCGCAAACTCTTCTCGGTCGGGTTGGCGTTGAACGCGCTCGGCGCTAGCCATCGCTTTACGACGCCGGTGTACCGACGCGGTTCGGTCGACGCGGCGGGCGTGCTCAAGGGCGACTTGATTCTCGTCGGTGCTGGGGACCTCACCTTTGGCGGGCGCGCGAATACCGACGGGAGCATCGCGTTTACGAACTTCGATCACAACGACGCCAACAATCTCGATACCGCCATTCTCACGCCGCAGGATCCGCTGCGCGGTTTGAACGAGTTGGCGCGCCAAGTCCGCGCCGCCGGCATTCGAGCCGTGAGCGGCGACGTGATCGTCGACGACCGGCTCTTCCAGAGCTATCGGGTGCCCAACGGAAACCTCCTGATTTCGCCGATTCTCGTCAATGAAAACATGGTCGATGTCTGGCTGACTCCGACGCGCGCGGGCGAAGCTGCGCGGCTGGCTTGGCGGCCGAAGACTGCGGCGTTTAACGTTCGCGGCAGCGTGACGACGAGGTGCTGCGGGGAGGCCGGATGACGTGACGCTTTCCAACGGCGGTCTGATGCGCTGCAGTTGGCCGGCACCGTGTTTCGGCACGGTCGGCGGCCGGCTCCCGATGGGATACAAGGCGCCGCTGTCGGGCAGTTCCCAGTACGTGCGCACGTTCCGCGTCGAGTCGCCGGCCTCGTTCGCGCGAATCGCGTTCGTTCAGGCGCTGGCGCGTGCGGGCGTCAGCGTGCGCGGCTCGGTGCGCGCGCCCAATCCTATCGCGAAGCTGCCGCCGCGCGGCTCTTACTCGTCCGGCACGCGCGTGGCCGCGTTTGTTTCGCCGCCCTACGCGCAGGATGCCAAGCTCATTCTCAAAGTCAGCCTCAACTTGGGCGCGAACTTGAGTTTGTCACTGTTCGGTTTGACCAAGGGTCAACGCACGATTGCGGGCGCGCTCGCGGCGGAACGCGCCACGCTGGTACGGACGATGGGAATTCCCGGAAGCGAGTTCAATTTTCCGACCAACGGCAGCGGCAGTCCGGACAGTCAGGCGGCGCCGCGCGCGACCGTGCAGATGCTCGTCGCCATGAGCAAAGGCGCCAGCGCGACTCCCTATCGCGATTCGCTGCCGATTCTCGGTGTCGACGGATCGCTGGCGGGAACCGGCGGGTCGCTGCCAGCTAAGGGGCACGTATTCGCGAAAACCGGGACCACGATTGACAAGACCGGATTGAAAGCCCAAGTGCTCGCCGGTTACATCGACGCGAGGAGCGGGCGGCGTCTGGCGTTTGCGCTGTACGTCAATAACGCGGGACCGATCAAGAGCATCGCCGACGTTGCGGGTGTGTTCGATGACGAAGCTCAGATCGTCAACGCGATCTACGAGAAACAGTAGGGCGAGGCGCTCGCTGTAGCCTAACCCGTCAGGGGCCGAATATCATGGCAGCCGGACCGTCATAGTACTCGCGAAGCGTTCCTCCCGGTTTGCTCTGGCCCGGTGCGTAGAACCTTACCTGACCGCCGTAGCCGCTGGCAACGTATAGCCGCCCGGAATCGTCGAACGCCAGGGCGGTTGGTCCACTGATGCCGTGCGTGATAGTTTGCATCGGCGTACCGCTATTCGGGGCATACGCGCTCACGTGCCCGCGCTGGGGGCCGTAGTTAGAAACGTAGAGATCGCCGTCGGCGTCGAACTTCAAGGCGTTTGGCGTATGAATTCCTTTGGCGATCGTACGCAGATACGACCGGCTGCCGGACGCGTACACCGTGACGTCGTTCGCGTCGCGGTCGGCCACGAAGAGGTTGCCGGAAGCGTCGAATTCCAGCGCGTCAGGAGTCTGGATGTGCTCGTCGATCGTTTGCAGGAGGTTTCCGCTTCCCGCAGCGTAGACCGTCACGTTAGCTGGCGGGCCAAAATTCGCGACGTACAAGTTGCCGGACGAATCTACCTTTAGCGCAACCGGGGCGTTCACGCCTTGTGCGATCGTCATCAGAACCGAGACGCTTCCCGGCGCGTAGACCGAGATCGTGTTCGCGAAATCTCCGCCCGTGTTTGCGACGTAGAGATTGCCCGTACCGTCGACGGCTATCGCACTTGGGTATGCGACGCCGTGAGATATCGTGCGCGCTTGCGGACCGTATACCGTTACGTTTCCGCGGTTGGTCCGTCGCCCGAACGTTAAATAGTTCGCTACGAACACGTTCCCCGCAGCATCAGACGCGAGCGCGTCCGGCTCCCACACGCCCTTACCGTCGAAATTCTTCCAAGCGTGTGTCTGTCCGGGGCGATAAATATCCACAATATTGTAGGCTGAATACGTGTCGCCGGTCCATGCGACATAAATGTTTCCGGTGCCGCTCGTGTGAGGTGAGACCGGCCTAATCGCGGTCGCGGCCGTCGGGCCGAGTTTCGCGGCTTGGCCGCAAGCGGCGAGCAGTGCCGCGCTCAAGCAAATTCCAGCGAGATTGCGTAGGTAATGCATTCGCTTGCCTTTCCCTAAGGAAAAGACGCTGTGCCGCGGGAGTATGTCCCTTCGGCGGTAAGCACGTTCGACGCTGGAGCAGCGATCCCCGGCGAGCTTATGTTGAGCTCGTCCCTCGACTGCGCGTGCTCTGCACGCTCCGCTCGGGATGACAAGAAAGGGCGGACGCGCTCGATTGGGATGACAAATGCGGGGCGCGTCGATTGGGATGACCGGTTTGGGGGGCGGGCGTTAGGTGATGGGTTGTAGGATTTCGATGCGTTCGAGTTGTGGGACGGAGGGCTCGTCGTAGGGTTCGACGGTGATCGTCTCGCCTTGCGGATTTTCGATCGGGGTGGTCGTGCGGTTCGGCAGGTCGATCGTGACAGCTTTTAAGCGGTAATTACCCGGCTGCACGAAGCGCAGTTTCGCCGAGAGTTTCATCGTCCGATCGTCGGGACGCCGGCCCTCGAGCTTGAACGTCGTTTCCCGCCCGGTACCGTCGGAGACCGTTTCCAGTGCGTAGGCCGCCGAAACGACCGTCCCTTCGGGCAGGGCGCTGGTGAACTGCACCCACGCCTCGATGACGTCACCCGGCTTGAACGTCCCGCTCCCACCGGCCGGCTTGACCGTGCCGCTCCCGTTCGTGTATGTCAACACTACATCGCCCCCATTTTAAACTGCTGTGTGTCGTGCGCTACGTCAATGGCGGCCGGCGTCGTGAATGACTCCGGCGCCGGCGAGCAAGGCGAGCGGCAACGATCTTTGGGCTCGTTTCATCGTCCGTCTTCCATCCGTTCACCTCGTCTTACCCGATCGATGAGGGTCGAAAACGCCCGAAGGCGGGGAAGTTCCGGGGAGCGAACGGGCTGGTTTATGCGAGCTTCGCCCCTTAACACGGGGATTTTCGTGGCATTGGGGGCCGCGATCGGGGCGGCTACCGGGGCGGCTTTCCACGAGATCGCCTTAGGGGTCGCCGTCGGAGTGGTTCTCGGAGTCGTCATGGGCGTCGTTACCGGACGGACGCGCTTTTAATTACCCGCTCCGCTCGGGACGAGGGCTAGGGGGTGAGGGTGGTTTCTTGGGCGGAGAGGGCTTTCCAGGTGTTGTTTTGTTTTATGTAGACGTCGGTGTAGCGTTCGCGAGTGGTTTTTCCGGATGCGGTTGATGTGTTGATGCCGTGGACGATGGCGACGTCACCGGCGAAGTCGATGGTTTGGTTCGACCACTTCATGACGATCGGTTCTTTCGTGATGCTCGCGAGTTCTTGCGTCCGGTCGTAGAGTCGGCCGCGGCTGTCGATGTGCTTGTAGCCGGCAGCGAGGAGCGTTGCGATGGTGGCGCGATCGCCGGCGAGCAATGCGGCGAGCCAACGCGCCTCTTGGTGCAGCACGGCGGCCGACGGTGACGGCGTGTTGGCGGCGGCGCTCGGCACGGCGGTGACGAGCAAAGCGATGGCGACGAAGGCGAGGTGCGAGAGACGACCGATCATGAAGTACTCCGAGTTTCGGCAGTTGGATGTACGCCCGGGCGATAACCGGCACGGAAGACCTTGACGATCGAACGCGGCGTGATGACGTCAACGGTTTGTCGCAGAGGGGGAGAGCGCCGCTGCGCGTAGCCGCCGTCGCTCCAAGCGTGAAGTTCGCCGTTCCAAAGCAGCCACGCTTCACCGTCGAGCGCAACGTAGGTGCCGTCGGGAAGGTTGGCGATTTCGTCGCGGTACGTGACTTTCTTGCCGTTTGAAAGGCGCTCCGCGTGGAGGACGGCGTCCATCGTGTCGGCGTTTGCGGGGCCGAGCCGGCTGGCTTGCCACAGCGTTTGGAAGCGGCGATAGTCGGCGTTGCGGCACTCGGCGCAAGGACGGTGTCCGGCCGCGAACGCGGCCGCTTCGTCGAGGAAGAACAGTTCGGTGTAGCGATGCGGCTGCATCACCTCGCGGCGGCGGTCGCGAAACTCGGTGACGCACGCGATCCAGCGCCGGACTTGCCAGGCGCGGACGATCCGGCGCGATTCGTCGTGGAGAATTCCGCGATTTCCCATCATCGTCCCGCGCCCGGGAAGTGCGACGACCTCCCCATAGGGAGTGACGCGATTTTGCAACGGCATCGCCTGATTATAATAGACTACGGGGCGAAAGCGTTGCGGCGGCCACGCAGGAATCGCGCGGCGGCGAAGGGGACAGGCTCAGCGTGAGCACTCCGGCCGACGCTGCGAAGCTCGTCGAGTTCATCCATTCCGCCAAGACCCACGGCGCCGACGACCAGTTCCTGGTCGCGCTCCTGCGCCAACAGGGCTGGTCGGAGCGGCGGATTTTTGCGGCCTTCTCCGCGTACTACCAGGACGCGACGGGCCTGGCGGTTCCCTCGCGCGGGAGCCGAACCGAGAATGCCCGCGACGCCTTCCTCTATCTCTTAGCCTTCGTGACGCTGGGGATTTGGACGGTCGCGCTGGTGTGGCTGGCCTACATTCTGATCGACCACACGCTGCCGAGTCCGCTCGATTACGCGTATTCCGAGGGCTATTCGTTTCGCGAGGGGGTCGCCGGACAGTTGGCGAGTTTGATCGTGGCGTTCCCGATCTTCATTCTCGTCAGCCGGGCGATCGTGCGCGAGACGCGCCAACGCCCCGAATCGCTCGACTCCGGGGTGCGCAAGTGGCTGACGTATATCGCACTAGTATTGACGTCGCTGGCGCTGCTGGGCGACGCGGTGTGGTTCCTCCAGCAATTCCTGTTGGGCGACTTGACGCTGCGCTTCGTCGTGAAGGCGGTGGTGCTGTTTGCGATTGCCGGGGCTATCCTGTGGTACTACCTCGGCACGGTTCGAACGGCGGCTGCGCCGGCATCGCGCGATTCGATCTTCGGATGGACCGCGACGGGGGCGGTGGCGATTGCGGTCGTGCTCGGGTTTACCGGCGTCGGCACGCCGGCGTGGGAGCGTTCGGTACAGCTCGACGCCACCCGCGTCAGCAACTTGCGCTCGATCGCAAGTTTCGTCAACGAAGACTACCGCAAAGACAAACAGGTGCCGAAAGCGATTCCGGAGAGCGCCGGGACCGGGCTCGATCCGGCAACGAAAAAGCGCTACGGCTACGTCCTCCTCGGCGGCTCGCGGTATCGACTCTGCGCGACGTTTGAAACGGTCAACACCGGCGAGCCGGGCGAGGAGTTTTGGAAACACCCGGCCGGCGAAACGTGCTTCACGCTCGACGCGGCCAAGGACCAGGACTGAGCTCGGCTAGACGCGCGCGCCCCTGCCGGTGAGCAGATTCACGACGATCATGATCACGACGATCACGAGAATGATATGAATCAAGCCGCCGCCGAAGTGCAATAAGAAGCCAAGCAGCCAGAGCACGAAGAGCACTACGATAATCGTCCAGAGAAGTCCAGCCATCTCCAATTCCTTTCGGGGTGGGGTTAGCTACCGTGATACCCCGTCTCCTCACGAATCAAACGGCTAAAGCGCTTATGGTGACTACATTTGCCGGCAGAGTTTTGCGCGCGTGCAGTGTGGGTATCTCGACGGGCATGAACAACACAACAACTTCAAATTTCGAATCGGGAATGTACTACGATGCGGAGTCGGCCGAGTCCGCGATCGACCGCCTGCACGACCTCGGCTATTCCGACGCTGACATCAGCGTCATGATGCGCGACGAACAACAGGCGCAAGCGTTCGTCAAACGCACGGGCGGCCACGCGGCCGAAGGCGCCGTTACCGGCGGCGCGGTCGTCGGCGGCCTGGCAGCAATCCTCGCGGGCCTTACCGCAACGGGCAGTTTAGCGGCGATCGTCGGCACGGGCGGTCTCGCGGCACCCGTCGTCGCCGGACCGCTGGTCGCGGCGCTGGCGGGGCTCGGTGCGGGCGCGGCCGCCGGCGGGATCGTCGGCGCGCTCGTCGGCGCGGGAATTCCTAAGGAAAAAGCCGTCGTTTATGGCGAGGGGCTGGACCGCGGGGGAATCTTGCTGGGCGTGAACGCGCGCCCCGACGATCGCGACGAAGTCCGTCGAATTTTTGCAGACTAAGGAGACGAAAGCGGCCCTTCGTGCAACGGGGCTGCGGCCCCGTGCACGAGCGGCTGCGCGAGGTTCTTTCTAGTCGCCGGGGTTGACCGGCGACGGCGGTTCGTGGAGCAAGAAGTCTTTTGAAAACGGGGCGGAAAACGTTTTGAACGGCCGCGGCGACTGCGTAAAGTCGAAGGCGTCGAACATCGGTTCGGCCCGGCGATCCGTCGTCCCGATGTTGGGCAGTCCGTAGATCTGTTCGATCGTTTTGAGAATGCTGCCGAATTCGTATTCGGTGCCGGCGACGTACCCTTTTTTCGCGTACGGCGAGATGACGATGCAGGGAACCCGAAGCCCCAAGCCGCGGTAATCGAGTTGCGGCGGCGGTGCGTTGTCGTACCAACCGCCCCAGTCGTCCCACACGACGATGATCGCAGACGACTTCCAGTCGGGGCCGGTTCCGATTGCATTGACGACGGCGGATACCCACGACGGTCCGTATGGTTTGCCGGCGCCCGGGTGATCGGAGTCCGGCATGGTGGGAACGACCCACGACACGGCGGGGAGATTGCCGGCGGCCGCATCGGAGAGAATTACCTTATTCTTCTTCACGACGTTTTGCCAATCGGGGCCGTAACGCACGGCTTTGATGGCGTTGAACTCGTTCCAAAGCGAGGCTCCCGACGGCCAGTAAGAGCCGTAGTACTTCCAAGAAATGCCGGCCGGGTCCAACACGTCCGCCAGCGTGTGAAACGAAAAGCACGGGAACGGACCTTGGTAACGCAGATAGTCCCCGTTGCTCGCGAGCAAGCTCGTGACGGTTCCTTTGGGATCGTCGCAGCTGCCGTTTTGTACCTTGCCGTCGAGCGTGGCCATGTCGACGACGGATTTCTCCTTCGCGACCGTGGTCGTTCCGGCAATCAGGTTGAGATGAGAGGTAAAGCTCGGACCCAGTTCGGTCGGGAACATGTGGTCGACGAGGACGTACTGGGCGGCCATGTCCCAGTACGGCTTGATCAGCGACCGCTTGACGTACGAGTACGGTATGTGGTTGGAGAACGGCGGGTTGGGTTTAACCAGGTCGAACCCGTTCATCTGTCCGCCGTTGATATCGGTCCTCGCATCGCGATAGAAATGGTTTAGAGGAACCTTTGAAAACGTGATGGGTTGAAGGCGCACGGATTTGCCGTCGTGCGTCTTGCCGACCATCGTCGAGTCGGCACCCGGATAGCCCGCGAAGAAATTATCGAAGCTGCGATTTTCTTGAATGATGAGAATAACGTGTTTGATCGGAGTCTGCAGATGCGCGGATGCAAGATTCGTAGCATGGTTCTCGGACGGCGCCACCGGCGCCGTCGAGAAACCGCCCTTGCAGCCCGAGAAACTTAGAACGCTCAGCGCTAAGATTGCGCCAAAAATACGAGTACGCTGTGAAGCCACGATAGACGTACCTCCAGCAGCAGCGTTCGCAGAACGCTGCTGCGTCTCCTATACCTTGCCCCCGCCGGCTCGGTCGAACGCAGCGAGCGGGATTTACTTGGTCAACAGCTGGACGTTATTCGCGTTATCGTCGTTGAAGTAGATTTGCGTGTTCGTATCGTTCGAACCGATCGCGGCGAGGCCGAAGATGGCCCCCTTCGCGCCTTTGTCGACCGTTTTGGTCGCCAGCACGTTACCGTTGGTGGCGATCTCGACCAAGGTGTTAGAACCGGTATTTCCCACGACCAGGTTGCCGTTGGGCAACAGCGTCGCGGTGATCGGCGATTTCAAGGACGTGCCGGAGTAGAGAACTTTGGCGTCCTTGGCGTGCGGACCGGTAAACGTCTTACCGTCGGAACCGATGACGATCGAATTGGCGCTGTCGAGGTCGTCGTAGACGTTAATAAACGAGTAGACGATGTTGCTCGCGCCATCGACGACGTACATCGTTTCGTTTTTGTTCGTATACAGCACGCCGGACGGTCCGAGAATGCTTCCCGGCTGACCCTTGTTGGTCGCAAATCCGGAGATAATTGGAACCACCGGCGGCTTGGGTTTCATAGTACCGAGGTTGATGCGCAGAATCTTTCCGCTGGAAGGATCCGACACTAGGATTCCGTCACCGGGCGGATAGCCCAACGACGAAACGTAGGCGCTGTTCCACGGTTCGACGATCGCGGCGTTCGTAATCGTTTTGCTGAATTTGGCCTTAGTGGAAACGACGCCGACGTTCTTCGCACCGGAGTCCATTGCATAGATCGCGGCGATGAAACCGTCACCCGCGGTACTGATCAGCGACGAACAGCCTTTGAGCCTCGCGTCGGTGACGAGCGTCTTGGGCGACGAGCCGGTTTTTCCGGGCATGTATTCGATCGTCGTACCGTTGCCTTGTACGCCCGCCTGGTCGCTGTAGTTGCAGACGACGACGTCGCCCTTCTTGAGCGGACTGCTGCCGTAGGGACTGACGCTAAGGTATAGCAATCCGTGCGGATTCTGATCGCCGTTAGCGGGATCGACCGTCGATCCGATTACCTCTTGTTTCGTGAGGGTTTTCAACACCGAGGTCGTGTCGACCGCGGGCGTAAGGTTATCGATTAGGCCGGTGCGGTCCGGGGCGACGTTCGCCGGCGGCACGCTCTGATTGGTTCCCGACGCATTGCAGGCGCTGACGAGCGTCGCCAACGCCACTGCGAGAATTATATGAAGACGCATGGCCGAACGGTTCGGGTCTTCATCAAGCGACCCTTCCTTCGCAAAACCGAAGAAGCAAAACATTGCGCTAGGTTAATTAAGTTGGCGCCTTTGCCGCAACGATGGCCGCTGCCATTGCAAGCTTGTGATCGTTGTTCCAGGGCGGCCCGACGGCCTTACGCATATGGAGGAAGTGAGCGTCGAAATTCTCGACGCCTAACGCTTGCCTAGCTGCGTCCGATACGCTTTTCGCATCGTACCAGTGGACGGGCCAGCCTCGCGCGGCGGCAGCGGCAGCCAACGCGTTACGGTACATCACCCAGTCGGCGACGTTCCGTGCACGGTAGTCCGTGATTCGTTCGGCAATCGTAGGCGGAATCTCTTGGCGATTACGCAAGGCGACGCCGAGGATCGGCTGCACGGCCTGCGCGACGGCGTCCAGTGCAAGTGCGGCGTGTTTCTCCGCCGAAACGCGCACGCGCTCGACCAAAGCCACGGCCTCTTCGACCGGAAGCCCCTGGGCTTCGTGATGATGGGGAAGCGCCGGCAGGGCGTCGTCAACAAGTTCTACGCGCCGGCGGTCGAGAAGCGTCCCATCGCGAGCCACAGTCACGAGCACTGCCCAACCACCGTGGTCCGACACCCCGATGATGCCGCCGTTCTTCGACATGACGTTTACTCCCATCTCACGTCGCAGCCTTGAGCGCTGCGAGTTAGTGGATTGGAAGCGACGACGTCCTTTCCCCGCCGGGGCACGAATCAAATGCTTGCGTCAAGGTTACGTTCAAAGTGGCTGCGGGTAGAATCTGCTTGAGGGCAGCTGGTAGGTACGCATCGGTTGCCCTCACACTCCCTGGTATTGAGAGCTGGGAAACCGGGAGTGAGGATTTAGTACCCTCTAGTCGCGTGGTGAGACGCTCGGCGTCGCCCGTCGCGACGATAATTTCGCACGTCTGAGGGAACGCCTGTCGAAAGCAGTAATCTGTACGCTTTCGTACGTAATTTTCGAGGTCAACGATCGGGACTGAATGAAAGGAAGCCGAGTGCGGAGCCGGGCCCTCATCTATCTCGCCGCCGCGTGCACGTTCGAAGCTGCAGGCTTTGGTTCGGCGAGGAGCGCGCCGGAGCCGTCACCCTCGCCGGCGGCCGCGAGGAGCGACCCGTGCGGCGGCCCCACGCGTTTGCTGGCGACGGCGAATCGGCCGACGGTCGGATACAGCGCGTGCGCGGTGGAAGCTGGAACCGCCGTGTTTGAACTGGGATACCAGAACCAAGTCACGGGAACGGCGAGTGCCGGCTCGGTTCAAAGCCAGGTTCCCCAGAGCTTCTTGCGGTTTGGAATAGTCCCGCGTTTCGAACTGGACGTCGTCGGTCCGAAATTACGAACGCACGCGCACGTATTCCGATGGCCAAATGGATGCACTGAGCACCGGGGTAACCGATTCGGGTTTGGGGCTGAAGTACGAACTGCCGCCCGCGGGCAGGTGGACCGTCGCATTCGACGGCCTGTATCTCCCTCCGAACGGATCCACGTTTCTGACCGCCGGCAACACGACCCTCACGGGAAATCTCGACGCATCGTATGCGATCAGCCCGGCGACGAGCGTCGGCACGACGATTGCGATCTCGTCAACCGGCGGATATACGGCACAACGTTCGCACGGCCGTTACGGGATTACGAGTCCGTCGTTCGTTATCGCGACGCAAGCCCGCAACGCCTATCAGTTTTATGCCGAGTACGTTTTCGTATCCCGGCTCGCGCCGGACGTTGGGGGCCGGGCTTTCACCGACTTCGGCGTTCAGAAGCTGTTGGGAACCCGGACGGAAGTCAACCTCGAATACGGCCACGCGCTTACGGGGATCGCGGCGCTCAGGTTCGACTACATCGGGGCGGGCGTCGTGATCCAGCTGCGCTAGCAGCTCGACTGCGCCCGCGGCGGGTCACAGGAAGGGCGGGTGGTTTCGTGAAGTTTACGCCCGTTGCGTAAGGTTGTCTACGTCGTGCTGGCGGCGGGCGGTTCCGCGCGAATGGGTTTCACAAAAGTGACCACGCCGCTTGCGGGTGTTTCACCGATCGAGCGCCTGGCGCGCGTTCTCGAAGGGCGCATGGTCGCGGTCGTCACCAGTGAAGCGTTGCGCGCGGCGTGTGCGCGCGCGATGCCGGCGGCCGACGTGTTCGTGAACGACCGGCCGGAGGGGGGCATGAATGCCTCGCTGCTGGTGGCCAACGGCGCGGTCGAGGCTGGCGCGTGCCTGGCGGTGATGCTCGCCGACAAACCATTCGTCAACCCGCAAACGCTGGACCGTTGCGAGCGCGCTTTCGAAGAAGCGCCCGACTGCGACGTGCTGTTTCCCGTTTGCGATGGCGAACGCGGGCATCCAGTGTACTTCGCTCCCAGCGCCCGCGCGCGGTTGAACGAGTTGGGAACCGGCGATACGCTGCGCGCCGTACGCGACGATCCGCACCTGTGGCAGGTTGAGGTGGAGTGCGACGACGTGGGCGTGCTCATCGATCTCGACACGCCTGCCGCATGGCGGGCGGCCGAGCGCCGGCTGCATGCGTGACGTCTTTGCGGCCGCTGCCGGCTGGCAGCGGGACCGCACGCCGTTTGCGCTGGCGACGCTGATCGACGCGCGCAACGCCGCGCCGGCGCCGCTCGGCGCCTCGATGGCGGTAACCGTCCGCGGTGCGATCGCCGGCGATATCGGCGCGGGCTGCTACGAAAGCGCGATCGTCGAAGCCGCGATGCAGACGGCGCGCGACGGAACGGCGCGCGTCCTATCGATCGACCTCACGAGCGACGACCCGATCGGCGGCGGCAACGGCTGCGGCGGCTTGTTGGAAGTCGTGACCTGGCGGCCGGCGGAGGATTTCGAACGCGTTGCGGCAGCGATCGCGCAAGCGCAGCACGACGTGACGATTCCGATTGCCTACGAACGCGACGGACGTGCTCGAGAGTTCTGGCTGACCCTGCCCGCGCGCCGAAGCTTGATCGTCGTCGGCGCAACGGTGCTCGCGCAAGAGCTTGCCACGATCGCCGCGCGGGTGGACTTTCGCACGGTAGTCGTCAACCCGCGGCCCGCGTTTGCAACGCGCGAACGCCTCGCCGCGGTCGACGAAATCGTGCTCGCGTGGCCCGGCGATGCGTTGCCGGCCCGGCTGACGCGGGAGACGCCCCTCGTCGTGCTCTCGCACGACCCGAAGCTCGATTTGCCGGCGCTGCGCGCCGGCCTCGTCAGCGAAGCACCGTATATCGGGTTGCTCGGGAGCCGCCGCGCGCAAGAATCGTGGCGTGCGACCTTACGCCGAGACGGATTCGACGAAACGGCATTGGCTCGAATTCGCGGACCGGCCGGGCTGGATCTCGGCGGCGTCACGATGGCCGAAACCGCCGTTTCGATCGTGGCCGAAATCATTGCCGTCAACCGGGCGCGCTCCGGCGGACCGCTGCTGCAGCGCGACGGCGCCATTCACAACGTCGCGGACGCCGTAATCCGCTAACCGTCGCCGGGGCCGTCCGCGCGGAGGGTTAACCCCCGGATCTCGATTTTTACGACTTCCATATCTTTCTCGCGCAGCAGATGGCGCGGCACCAGTTCGATTCCATGAATGTCGTCCGCGGCAACGACGATATGATCCGGATCGACCGCGGCGAGGGCCTTCACCAAGTCCGCGACTTTCATGATCGGTATATTCCCCGCAATTGCCGGCTCGAACACCCGGCGGTTACGATTCAACCGGCTCGGCCAGGTCAACGATCAGGGCGGAGTGGTCGGTTAACCCTTCGGTGCGAAAAGCGTGGTCGTACTCGGCGTTCCGCAGCTGCGGGAGGAGGGCCGTCGAGACGAACGCTTTGTCGATGCGCCAGCCGTTGCGGCGTTTGGGCGTCGGAACTTTTCGAAACGGATACCAGCTAAAGTCGATGCCGCCGGGATGCACGTGCAGCCAAGCTTCGGTCCAATGACGTTCCAGTTCCAGGTACAAGTCGGCGGTGCTGAACTCGTCCACGAGCCGCGACTTTCCGACGTTGGCTTCGACGTCGGTAGCGTTGCGCCCGGAGTTGAAGTCCCCGATCGCCATCGCCTTGACGTTGGATTCGTCGTATCGTTGCGCCAACGCGATCAGACAACGCAAGTGGGCGCGCTTGCGGTCTTGGCCCGGCAGGTACGCGCCGAATAAGCGAAATGCGCCGAAGCGCGCCTCGAGGACGGCGTTGGGATACTCCTCGTCGCTCAGACCGAACGGGTTGTGCAGCGCGACGAAGGGCCGTTTGGCGGCAATCAAGACGCCGTTGCCGCGAAATCCCTGCGGGCCGGCCTGATGCTGCAAGCCGGCGCGATCCAAGAGCGCGCGCAAACGTTCTCCGACGGCATTAGCGCGAAACTCCGAGATTACCACGACATCGGGGCCGCGATCGATGCAGCGGGCGGCGAACGCGTCGATCAGCGACTGGCTGCCGCCGGCGCGCACGTTGACCGCCAGAACCCGCACCGATCGATGGTTGCGCTGCGGTCGTTAGCGCGCGAGATCGGCGCGCAGCTCGACCACGTGCGAGAGCAGCCGGTCGAGCTCGGGACGCTTGTAGTGCTGCAGCAGCAGGTTGGCCAACCGCTGCGCGCTGATCGTTCCCGGTTCGTCTCCAGACCCGGCGATACCGCCGATGTCCTGAAAACCGTCCGTCGTTACGCTTAGTTCGATGAAATCGCCCAGAGGTTCGTTTCCCGGCGTCGTTTTGCGAAACCGGATCAAGGCGGTCAGTTCGCCGGTTCCGGCACGATCGGCATCGGCGGCTCCGAGACCTTGGCCGCCTTCGTTTGCGGGGATGGACGATAGGGGAATGTTGTTGCTCATGATATCGACCTTACCCAGTTGCGCGCCCGGAGCCCGCGCGAGGGCGAGCGGTTGGTTCGTTGCAGCGCCAGGCGCGGCGCTTTGAACGATGGCTAGCAAAGACGGCGGCAGCCCGAAGCTCGTCCAGAAGCTGGGAGCCGAAGCGATCGGCACCTTTATGATCACCGCAGCGGCGATCGGCGTCGACATTTTCTACTACACTCAAGGGAACGTCGATTATTCTTCGCGCTGGTTAACCCGCGGGCTGGTGGTGGCGGCCGTGATCTATGCGTTTTCGGAAACGTCGGGGGCGCACGCGGATCCGGTCGTCACGATGGCCTTCTGGATGCGTCGCGTCTTCCCGTTGCGGATGACAATTGCGTACGTGATGGCGCAATTCGCCGGAGCGTTCGCGGCCGCGGCCGTGTGGCTGGGACTCTTCGGAGCGCCAACGCTGGCGCTGGGCGCAAGCCATCCAGGGCCGCACTTCACCCCGCTGGTGGCCGCCGTTGCCGAGTGCGGGTTGACCTTCGCACTCATGCTGGTGATTCTCATGACGGCCCAGGAACAGCCCGCGCTGGGGAAACAGTCGGCGCTGGCGGTCGGCTTCACGGTCGCAGTTTGCGGGTTCGCGGCCGGACCGATCAGCGGCGCGTCGATGAATCCAGCAAGGACGCTGGCCGCGCAGATTCTCAGCGGGGACGTTGCGGCGAGTTGGGTGTACGTCGCCGCGCCGCTGGCGGGTAGCGCTCTCGCCGTCGCCGTTCACGCCTGGTTGTGCGGCGCGCCGTCGAAAGCACAAGCCAAGGCGGCACGCGGCAAGTCGTCGCTTTAGCGACGGGAGACTTTGCGAGCGGAAACTTTGCGCGCCGGAGTTTTCTTGCGCCCCGTGCGAGCCGAACCGTTGGAAGAAACGGGCGACGGGGATTCGCCGGCCATGAGACGTTCCTTGGCTTTCTCCATCTTGGCACCGAGTTCGTCGAGCTCTTCTTTTTCCATCAGTTCTTTGGCCAACGAAAAAATGGTGGACTCTTCTTCTTTGACGTGGTGCTTTACGCTTTCGCCGAGGACTTGAACTTCGGCTTTGAACTGTTCGTCGGGCTGACGGCCGGATTGGAGCAGCGCGATGAGTTTCTTGAGCAGGTCGTGCTCGGTGTACGCTTCAAAAACGTCGACGGTATCTTCGGTCTCTTCCGCGCGCTTACGCAGCAAGGGGTAGAAAAATTTCTCTTCGATGGTTGCGTGCACCGTCAGCGCTTTCTCGATTTGGGTCGCGAGATCGTGCAGTGCGTCGTCACCGGGTTCGCAGCGGAGGGCCCGGTCCAGCATCCCTTCGACGGTCCGATGATCTTTTTTTAGTAACGAAAGAACGTCCATAACCGGATTCTCCCCATATGAAAGTTTGGCAGGCAACGTATGCCCTGACGGCGCTTCGTTCAAACGTTGGCACGCCGGTTTCGGCGCTTATCGGGGTACGATCGTACAAACAGAAAAATCAGCCGTTCAGGGAGCAAGCGTGCATGGCGAGCGGTCTCAATCCAACCCACTTCGAAAATATCGACCCATTCGTCAAGGGCGAGAAGCGAGCGGTCCGCGCGATAATCGAGACGCCGAGGGATCAGCGCCACAAGTACGCCTTCGATCCCGAGACGGGCGCCTTCCGGCAGACGATGCTGCTGGCGGAAGGTCTCCAATGGCCCTACGACTACGGGTTTATTCCGCAGACCCTCGCCGACGATGGCGACGCGCTCGACATCCTTTACCTCGGCGACGAGCCCACGTTTACCGGCTGTCTGGTTTCGGCGCGGGTCATCGGGATCGTCCGGATCGAGAAAAACGGCGAGCGCAACGATCGAATTCTCGCCTGTCCGATGCGTCAGAAAGGTCTCAGCCAGCGATCCGATGCGTTTGACGACGTCAACGACGTGCCGAAGGATACGGTCGAGAGCCTCTGCCGCTACCTCGTCGAGTATTCAGCCGCCGAGGGAAACGATTTGATCTTCCGGGGGACGCAGCCGCGGAAAGCCGCCCTCAGGGCGATCGCCAAAGCGCACAAATGGTTCGAAAGAAAATCTGCGCGGCAGAAAAAGCGGTAACGTTCGGATGAAGGTTCTATCGGACGTATGGCACGCTTTCAACGAAGACAAGATCATGCGACTGGCCGCCGCGGTCGCGTTTTCCGCGCTCTTTTCGCTGGCGCCGCTGCTGATCGTGCTAATCGGGATCGTGGGCTGGTTTATCGGGCTACAGAACGGCGGCCACGGTCATCACGTCGCCGAAGCGGCAATACTGGATAACGTCCGCCAAGCCGCGGGACCGGCGGCCGCCGACACGGTCCGCGAGCTGGTGACCGCGGCATTCAATAAGCCACGCGACGGCGTTGTGGCGCAAGCAATCGGATGGATCGCCTTTGCCATCGGTGCCGCGAGCCTCTTCTCGTCGGTGCAAGACGCGCTCAACGCGGTTTGGCTCGTCGAGTCGCCCGAGGGCGGGTGGAAACGGGCGATTCGCGACCGGCTCCTGTCGCTGGCCGCGATTGCGATGGCGGCGCTGCTGCTGCTGGGTACGACGGTGCTCAACGCTCGTTTCGCCTTTGCGGGCGCCCAACTGGCCGGATGGATCGCTCAAGCGGTCATATTGGGCGCCGCATGGGTCGCTTTTGCGGCGGTGTACCGGCTGCTGCCCGACGTGCGCTTTAGCCGGCGCGACGTCTGGACGGGCGCGGGCGTTACGGCCGTGCTCTTCGTGACCGGCGAATGGCTCATCGCGCTTTATCTGGCGAAGATTGGAATCGCATCCGCGTACGGCGGCGCCGGCTCGTTGCTGGCCGTTCTCTTGTGGCTCTACTATTCGGCGATCGCCTTTCTAACCGGTGCCGAGTTCACGAAGGTCAGCGCGGGTTGGGCGGCGACCACGCTACCCGCCGGCATCCGGCGCATCGAGCAGTGTCCTGCGGGCGTCGATCCGCGTCCCTCGCCTGCGCGCCTGGCGGCGCTCCGCTCGGGATGACAACGGCGCCGCTGAAGTGGCTCCGCTTGGGAGAGACGCCGGGCCGCGTTTTTTCGTGGGTTTTTGGGGAATACTGGCTGGAGTGGAGTTGCCGATAACCGCCAGCGGCGATAGCTAGGAGTGGTTCATGCCCTTAATTGAGGTCGTCGTCGTCCTGATCGTGGTCGGCGTCTTACTGTGGTTGATCAATACCTACATCCCGATGGCCTCCGCAGTGAAGCAGCTGTTGAATGCGGTCGTCGTCATCGCGCTCGTTGTGTGGCTGCTTCAGGTCTTCGGCCTCTGGAGCTCAATCATGCATCTTCGCGTCGGCGGCAAGTCGTAAGCCAACCGCCGCTCGAGGGTTGACGCGCAAGGCGGTGCTGCTCGACGTCGACGGCACCTTGATTCAAAGTAACCCGGCTCACGCCGCTGCGTGGTCGCGCGCTTTCCACGCATACGGGTACGAAGTTCCAGTCGAGCAGACGTTGCGCTGGATCGGCATGGGCGGCGACAAGATTCTCAAAGAGGTCGACCCGCAGCTCGACGCTCGCAAGGGACCTGGGTTGGCGATTGGCGAGCTACGCCAGCGGCTGTTCTTGGACGAGTACGCGGCGGGCTTGCAGCCGACGAAGCGGGCGAAGTTTCTGCTGGAACGGCTCGGCGTCGCCGGACTGGTTCGAGCCGTCGCCACTTCCGCGAAGAAAGAAGAGTTGGACGTCCTGCTCCGGGTCGCGGGCCTTGCGGACTGCATCGACATTGCCACGACGTCGGACGACGTCTCGCGTTCGAAGCCCGATTCCGACATCGTTCAGGCGGCATTGGCGAAGGCGAAGTCGGATCCGAGACATGCAGTTTATCTCGGCGACACGCCCTACGACGTCGAGGCGGCACACCGCGCCGGCGTCGCGGCCGTCGTCGTTCGGTCCGGAGTTTGGAGCGATGCCGAATTGCACGGCGCCGACGCGATCTACGACGATCCGGCAGATCTGTGCGAACACTTCAAGGCATCGCCGCTCGGGGCGTTGAGCCGTCGGTAGCTGGCTCGTCCTTCGACTGCGCGTGCTTTGCACGCTCCGCTCAGGATGACAATGTGGTAGCGCGTGCTTTGCACGCTCCGCTCAGGATGACAATGTGGTAGCGCGTGCTTTGCACGCTCCGCTCAGGATGACAAAGGGCGTGCTTTGCACGCTCTGCTTAGATGACAAAGTGGTTGCGCGTGCTTTGCACGCTCCGGTCGGGATGACAATGTGGTGGCGCGTGCTTTGCACGCTCCGCTCGGGATGACAATGTGGTGGCGCGTGCTTTGCACGCTCTGCTTAGGATGACAATGTGGTGGCGCGTGCTTTGCACGCTCCGCTCAGGATGACAAAGTGGTAGCGCGTGCTTTGCACGCTCCGCTCGGGATGACAAAGTGGTAGCGCGTGCTTTGCACGCTCCGCTGAGGGTGACAAAGGGCGTGCTTTGCACGCTCTGCTTAGATGATTAGGGAAGCTACTGGGGTTTGGGGGTGGAGGCGGGAGTGGGGGCGCAGAGTTGGGCGCTGGCCATGACGGCATTGGCGGCGTCGTTCTCGCGATGGGCCGTTTCCTGGATCGTCCAGTGCAGCGCTTCGAGCAGCCGGGTCACGGGATTGTAGCCGAGCGTTAGGCCGGGAATGTTGGCCAGGTCGATGTCGTACGGATTGGCCGGCAGACCGGCCTGATTGGGATTGACGAACAAGGGGTTCGGCGTCGGGGTGGCGCTGCTGGATCTGCCGCCGGTTTGGTCGCTTTGATTGAGCGCGCTGATGTATTCCTCGCCGGCGTGCTGGAGATCGCCCATCTGCTGGGTGGCGACGAAGCCGCTGACGATGTCGAGGGCGGCGTTCTGCATCGCCAGCGCTTTGAGCAGTTTGTTGCGCATCTCTTGAAGCTGTTTGTCGTCTTCGGGGGTGCCGGTGCCGCCGGTCAGCGCCGGCGAGTCGAGCATCTTCTGCGTCGCGATGATGTTGTTGGCGATCGGACTGACGAGATTTTCCATTCCGAGCAGCGCCATATTCTGCGAGGCCGTCATCGTGCTGCCGCTTACGTCGCCGTTCAACGGTGCGCCGCCGTTCGGCCCGGCGGCGTTGCTGGCCGAGTTATCGGTCCCGTTGAGCGCGTCGCGATTGTAGCGCGAAAACAATTCCGGGCTCTTCTTGATGTTTTGATCGTTCTGCAGCATCATCGCGATCGCCGGCGCGATGTGCTTGTGCAATTCGGAACAGAGCGGCCGCGTGATGATGTGGTAAATCTGCGGCGGCGGCGTGGCGTTTTTCGGGGCCGGGGTTGCGGCGACGCCGGCGGCGGCGGTCGGCGGGAGCGGCGCCATCATCGCGAGCGCCAGGATCAATAGCGCGGGAAGAGCCTTGTGCATTGGAACCACTATACTCTAGCAACGCCTAGACTGGCCTGCCTGCTACGGTGGGCGGGCCGCCCCTTTCGACCCGCCCGCCCGTTGCCGCCGCTCGAGTCTGGAGGTTTACTGAGAAGCGGAACCCGTCGAACCCACCGAGGCGGGCATGGTCATGGTGCCGACCGCCGCAACGTTGCCCTCGTGCGACCATACGATCTGGTCGCCCAGTGCTGAGATCGCGCGGCCGAACTGTACGTTCCACGCGCCGCCGCTTGCCGCGGCCGTCATCCCGGCCAACGGGATCTTCATCGTGACGGTGTAGCCGCCGTCGAACGTCGCTCCCGACGTCGTGAAGGCCGGCGCCGTGCCGGTTGAAGCGGTTGCACCGCTCGAGCCGTCAGGACTCGATGCGAAGCGGTAGCTCGTGGCATTCGATCCGCTCGGCTGGAGCTCGACCCAGACGAGATCGCCGCTGCTCTTGGCGTCGACCGGTTGGGTCGAAACGATGCGTTCCGTTTGGGTCGCGTCGAAGCGCACGTACAGGAACTTTCCGTCGGTTGCGATGCGAGCGGTCGTGTCTTCGGCGGCCGGCCGCGACTTGGTGCTATCCCAAGAAAGCTGAGCGACGGCCGCAGGATCGAAACTAGTGAAGTCCGCCCGCGGATCGACCGATGGGGCCGCCGTTGCGGTGGGGACTTCGAGCGAGGAAGCGGCGAACGCCGGGAGGGCGCCGACCGCGATGAGCGCTCCGGCGAGCGCAAAAACGATGCGTTTCACGATAACTTGTCTCCTATGAGCGTCGATGTCGAGGTGAGTGCTGGTGACGCATTGAGGTGCCCGAGTCGTGGCATAGACGTGCGCGTTTTGCAAACGACGTTGCATGTACGCGGCCGTACCGTGTGAAGTTTCAAGTGCCATAGCGTTGACACGTTAGGTTCCCTTCTCCGCTCCAGCGTAGAAGATCACTTTGAAAATCGCCTGTGGAACCGTGATCAGCGCGTTTGGATTTCCGTAAGCGAGATAGAACTCGGCGTGTCGCGTGAGCAGATGGTAAGCGAGCGTGATGTTGGAGCACGTGCCGATGCAGTCTCCGCCGCCGTTGGGGTCGGGCGGCGTTCCGACGACGCGCCGAACGCCGATACCGAACGACGAATTGCGGTCGATTTGATAGGCATAGCTGACGTTTTCGAACCATTGCACGTTAGGTGATGCGCTGGGAAACCACTGCGAGGTGTTGTCGAGCACGAACGTCAGCGCGCCGCGCGACCCGATCCGAATCGTCGTATTGCGGTACCACGTATCGAGCCGACCGGTGCCGTAGTGTCCGGTGTTGTACGCAATCAACGTTGGATCGGACGAGGTGCCGTGATAGGGAAATTGCCCGGGGTTGTTGCTCTGCAACCCACTGTGATAGGTGAACTGAATGCCGGCGTTCTGAGAAATCGGCGTCAGAATGCCCAATCCGGTCAGCGAGTCGTTGAAGCGCCAGTAGTTCGAACCCGTATAGAGCTGCAGGTCGAGCGCGCTTTTCGTGAGGATATCGAGCACCAGCTGGTTATCGCTCTGAGCGATCCCCTGGCTCGGACCTTGATAGCGATCGAAAAATCCGGCCACGCCAACTGCCGCGAGCTTGCTCGACGGCGCGAACGTCCAGATCTTGGCACTGTAAAGCGCGTAGCCGGCGATTCCGGGGTGCGAAACGAACCCGTCGGCCGGATTGTAATATTCGCCGACCTTGCGAACCGAGCCGAAGAATCCGAAGCTCTGATTGGCCCAGCCGCCGCCGAAGTCGTAGCGTTGCGCCTGGTCGGGCACGAGAACGTTGGTTCCCGAATCGCTGCCGTAATTGAAATACATCGAAATGTGTTTTAGATCGTAGTAGGCGAGCCCGGCCGTCGTGACGTCGTCGACGAAGTCGTTGGTGTCGACCGAAACGCGCTGGACCACCGCCCGCCAACGGCGGTCGGTAGACGTAAAGTCGAGAGCGCTCGCGATGTCGCTGCGACCGTCGTCGCCGAGCGCGTCGAAACTGGCGAACGACAGAGGGCCCTGCTGGCCTTCGATCGCATAACCTTCTCGGGGCGTGGGAATGGCGGGCGTGTAGAGTTCCTGAATCGTCGGGCATGCGTCGCAGTCGAACTGTCCGTAGAAGTTCGCACCTTGGGTGAAGAACGGACGCACTTCGCTCTGGTAGCGAGCGAACACGGTCGGCGAGATCGACTGCTGGTCGAGCTCCACGTTGGAATAGTCGGGGTGGAAGGTCGCGTAAAACGACGCGGTGGGCGTGATCGGAATCGAGAGATCGGCACCGACGCGGCTGGTCGAACCGCCGATCGTCTTGGACGCCGCTTCGGCGAGCGCGTAGGCCGCGAGCCGCGGCTTCGGACGCGAGAGCGTGACGTGGATCGGCGGCATGGTGAGCGTGCCGGCGCGCGCCAAATCGTCGGCGTTGTTTTGGGTCGCGTCGTAGGACCACACCTGTTCTTCGCCGGTCCCGTGAATGAATCGCACGAACTGCGCCTTCCACGGATGCGACGCGCTGACGCCGCGCATCACGTCGAGCGGGATCTTCATCGTGACGGTGTAGCCGCCGTCGTGGGCGGCGCCTTGCGATTCCCAACTCGGCGAGTAGCTGGTGTTCTCCGACGAGCTTTGATAGTGGGTGCCGTTGGGGGTGGCTTGAAACTGGTAGAAATAGCCGCTCGACGCGCTCGGCCAGAGGTCGATCCAGACCGCGTCGTCGTTGCCTTGACCGATGTTGTTGGTATGCTGCGCAGCGGCGACCGCTTCGCGTTGGGTGGCATCGAAGCGGACGAAGAGCGACTTTCCGTCGGTCGAAATCGACGCGGTCGTCGCCTCGGTGGCCGGGCGTTCGGCGATCACGTTCCAACCGAGTTTTACGCTGGCCGCCTTGGCCCACGCCGACGGCGGGGTTGACGCACCGTCGGGCGGCGTGAACTCGGGCACGGCGATCGCCGGATACCCGCTCAGCGCGCACGCCGGCGCGGCGATCGACGCAACGAGACACGCCGCGACGACCGAAAAGCCTTTCACGGCAGGAGCGCACCCGCGAGGTTCGAGCGCGCGTGGGCGCGCAGCGTGGCGGCGTCGAGCGGCGCGCACGCGTGCGGTTCGCGGCCGTTGCAAATCAGCGAGCCGCGGAAGTTCGCCCCGCTCACGTCGGCGCCGGCAAAGTCGGCGCAACCGATGCGATCGGACTGGTCCCCGCCGCTGTTGTGCGAACAGAGTTTGACACCGTGAAAGTCAGCGCCGCGCAGATCGGCCCCGTCGAAGTCAACGCCTTGGAGGTCGGCATCGGTCAGGCGAACGGCCCGCGCTTTGACGTTCTTTAGGTCGGCGCCGACAATGCCGATGCCGTGGAGGTCGCGGTTTTCCAAAACGGCGCCTTGCAGGTCGCAGCCGACGCACCGAGCCAACACGCCGCGCAAGTCGGCGTCGCTCGCGCCGTCAAGCGCGCCGCGCAGGTCGACGCCGGCCATTTCGGCGCCGGCAAAACGCGCCCCGGCGATCCGCGCGCCCTGCAGGTCGATTCCGGCCAGGTGCGCGTTGCCGAAGTCGGCGCCGCGTAAGTCGGCGTTCTTGAAGTCCGCGCCGACGAGGTTGGCGCCGCGCAGGTTCGCATTCCGCAGATCGGTGTGGGCGAAATCGCCGCCGACGTAGGAAGCGCCGGAGAGGTCGGCACCGTGGAGATCGCGTCCGGAAAACGAACAGCCGACGCAGTTCGACGGGAACCCGCGGCCGACGCTGCGTGCCGCCGTTGCCGTCGCCGCCACGGCGACGAGAGTGAGCGCGAGCGCGACGAAGACGTGTTTCACTGGAGATATCCTTTCAATTCGTTGCTCGTCCCTCGACTGCGCGTGCTTTGCACGCTCCGCTCGGGATGACAAGTGCGGGGGGTGTGCTTGGGGGATGACAAGTGCGGGGCTTCGCTTGGGATGACAAGTGCGGGGGCTTCGCTTGGGAGGACAAGTGCGGGGCTTCGCTTGGGATGACAAGTGCGGGGGCTTCGCTTGGGATGACAAGTGCGGGGGCTTCGCTTGGGATGACAAGTGCGGGGGCTTCGCTTGGTGACAAGTGCGGGGGCTTCGCTTGGTGACAAGTGCGGGGGCTTCGCTTGGGAGGACAAGTGGGGGTGGAGGGTGTGGGGAAGTAGGCCTCGGGTTTTTGAGGCTGTTTTTGGCGGGCGCATCGTGCGTGGGTTAGGCGGTGAGGGTCATGGGTGCGGTTTCCCCTCGCTGGAGAGATCCGTGCCGATGAGTTTGGCTTTGGAGAGATCCACGTGAGTCAAGTCGACGCCGCCGAGATCGCACCCGTTCAAAACCGTGTTGGAGAGGATCGCACCGTTGAGATTAGCGTCGCTGAAGTCGACGCCGGTAAACTGCGATCCGCTGAGATTCGCGCCCGACAGGTTGACGTGCGAGAAGTCGATACCGTTGGCGTGCACGTTGGTGAGATCCAGGCCGCTGAGATTCGCGTGCGAGAAGTCGCATCCGGTGCAGGTATTGAGCACGGCGCGCATCTGCGCGGACGGAAGCTGCGCGCCGGCGAAATCGCCGCCGCTGATGTTCGCGCCGGTGAAGTCGACGCCGCTGAGGTCGGCCTTGGAGAAGTCGCAGCCGATGAGTTTGGCGCCGCGGAACGACGCGCCGCGCAAGTTCGAACCGCTGAAATCGACGCCGCTGAACACGGCGCCGGAGAAGTTCGCGTTCTGCAGTTTCGAGCGGCTGAGATCGACGCCGACGTAGCGTACGTTGCGCATGTCGCGCCCCGTCCAGTTGACGCCGGTCATGTTGCAGCCGGTACACGAATGGACCGAACCGGCATCGGCCAGCGTGATCTCGCGGACTCCGACGTGGACGGCGGAACCGGCGGCCGCGCCGGCGGCGGCAGCGGCGGCCGCGCTGGCGGCGGCGTAGCTCGTTTGGCCGCGAACATTCCGAAGAATCTGCAGGTTCATGTGCGATTTCTCGAGCTGTGAAAGTTGCATTACCGGCACCGACATCGCGGGGATATCGATGTTGATGGGCGGAATCGCGATCATTTTTCCGGGCACGTGCACGTGGGTGGCGGGCACGTCGACGGAGTGCGGAACCGCGGCGGCGGCGGGCGTGGATTTAGGCGCAGCGGCAGACTTCGCAGCGGCCGGGGTTTTGAACGTCGGGAACGCATGCGCTTGCGACGCGACGATCGTGTCCCGCATCGCCTCGTGCTGGGCCGTCAGTTCGTGTTTGACGGTGATTTGCTGGGTCGTCGCCGCAGCGGCGGCAGCGGCCGGCGCGTGCGACGAAGGCGTCGCGCGCTTGGTAAGAATTTCGACGTATTGGATCAACCGTTTGGACTGCGCGCCGGAGGACATCTCGGTCAACGCGGCCACCGACGGCGCGACCAACTGCATCGCGAATGCGAGCGCGCCGACGATGGCGAGCGTGACGGCGGCCGGCCCGAGCGACAGGTTCGTAGCGGCGTTGCGGCCGGCACCCAACAGACGCTCGATGCGCAGCGAGATGTGCTTGCGGGTGGCGAATACGCCCGGCGCGGGCATCGGACGGTACGGCCACGAGGCCGTTTCGGCCATCTTCGTGAGACAGAGCGCGTACGGACGAACCGAACCGGTGAGGCCGAGCACCCAATCGTCGCAGGCGACCTCGCGTTCGAGATCGAGTTGCTGAGCGACGAACAGCACGCCCGGATTCCACGCAAAGAGCGCGGTGACGAGGCGCTGCAAACCGTTGCTCCAGTCGTCGGCACGACGCAAGTGCGCGAGCTCGTGCAGACTGATCTGATCGACTTCTTCTTCCGACAAACGCTCGAGGAGCGCGCGCGGAATCAGGATCATCGAATCGAAGAGCCCGACCGCGACCGGCACGTCGATGTCGTCGCTGACGCACAAACGCACCTGACGAGAACCTTTGTTGACGGCGGTCCAGCGGGCCATGGCGTCGCGGTACTCGACCGGCAAGGGCAGGGCGTCGCGTTTGAGGCCTTCCAGCCGTACGAGTCCGACCGCCAGCCGCGCGAACGCGAACAGCGCGAGCAGCGCCCAAACGACCAGGACGCCGAGTGCGAGGGGAAGCGGCAGCGTCATGCGGAAACGCTCGGGAATCCGCAGCGCGGGCGCCGATTGCGCGGGCGTCTTTACGGTAAGCCGCTGCGCGGGTTGCGACAAACGCTCCGCCGCCTTCGATTCGGCGGTAGGGGCGGCGGTGAGGGCGTGCGTCACCATGGGCATGGGCGCCCTCACCGCCGTGTCGCTCACCGCCGTTGCCGGCGATGACGGCACGAGGAACGGCAACGTGGTCGCAACGGGTACGACGACCGTCGCGATCAGCGTCGCGCTCCACACTAGGTAGCGCGTGGCGGCGTTGAGTCCTGGCCAAGAGCGCAGGAGCAGCCAGACGCAGACCACCAGCAGGGCGTCTTCCCACAACGCGTTGACGGCAATCGCGGTCACGGCGCCGGCGGCGGATGCGAGCTGGGCGAGCAACTGGGCGCTCACGAAGCACCCTCCTCATACTGTTCGATGAGCGCCTTAAGGCGGGCGAGTTCGTCGTCCGACGGGCGCTCGGTTTCGATCAAGCGTAGCGCGAGCGAGGCCGAGCTGTTTTCAAAGAATCGTGAAAGCAGATGGCCGACGGCGGTTTGGGCGGCGGCCTCGCGCTGCACCAGCGGGCGGTATACGAAGGCGCGCCCGGCCTCGTCGTGCGCGACGAAGCCCTTTTGTTCCAGAATGCGCATCGTTGTGAGCACGCTGTTGTAAGCGATCGGCGGTGGAGGAAGGGCGGCGGTTACCTCGGCGACGGTCGCCTGGCCCTTCTCCCAGATGATGTCCATGAGCCGAAGTTCGGCTTCGGTAAGCGTTTTCGATCGTTTGCGAGCCACGCGGGAGCCTCCGAGTCTGGGCAATCTCTTAATAACTTAGTTGCAGTCTACTAAAAGCCGCCGAGGCTGTCAACTAAATTCTTAGGAGGAGGTGAGATTCCACCTCGGCCGTGCGGGAAAGCGGGGCCAGCCTGCCAATAAGGGAGGGCTGATATGAGATTTGAACTACCGGTGCGCATCGGTGCGTGCGCCATTTTTGCTGCCGGTCTGCTGACCGCGTGCGGCAAGGGCACCCCGCTGACCGCCGGCACCGCGACGCCGCCGCCGCCGTTCAACCCCCAGGTGACCAGCGAGTACAAGATTCCGACCGCGAACAGCAAGCCGGCCGGCATTACCCTGGGATCGGACGGAAACATCTGGTTCACGGAATCGGCCACCAGCAAGATCGGGGAACTGAACCAGCAGGCAAAGTTCAACGAGACGGTCACGCCGACGGCCAAGGCCGCGCCGAGCGGCATCGCTTCGGGGCCGAACGGCCTCGTGTGGTTTACCGAGTTCAACGTCGCGAAGATCGGTCAAATCTCGCTCACCGGTCCGACGTTTACCGACTTTCAACTTCCCAATCCGGCCGCCCGGCCGCTCGACATCGCGCTGGGCTCCGACGGCAACATGTGGGCGACCGATCCGGCCACCGATACGATTTGGCGCGTGAATCAAAAGGGCCGCGCGGCCGGATGCAAGGTCGGCGCGGGCGCGCAGCCGCTGGCGATCGCGAGCGGTCCCGACGGCGCGATGTGGTTTACCGAACCGGGCACGAACAGCATCGGACGCCTTCCGGTCGGCGGCGACTGCCACCGCTTGACCGAGTTCAAGATTCCGACCGCAGCCGCCGATCCCGCGGGCATCGCTCCCGGGAGCGACAACGCGCTGTGGTTTACCGAACGGCATTCGCGTAAGCTCGGACGCATCACCGTCACCGGGCAGATTACCAATGAGTATCCGCTCGCGCCGGCGCTGACGCCGGATGCGGTGATTCAGGGAATCGACGGGAACTTCTACTTCACCGATACACAGGGCAACAAAATTGGCCGCTTCAAGGTGAAGGACCAAAAGGTTTCGCTGTATTCGATTCCGACCGCGAACGCGCAGCCGGCCGCGATGACGCTCGGGCCCGACGAAGAAGTGTATTTCACCGAGTTCGGCGTCTCGCAACTCGGCCAGTTCAAATACTTCTAACCGTATAGCGAGAGTCGCGCCCGTGATTCGCGCGTTCTTCCTTCATTCGATGACTGCGACGGTCGCGGTCGCGGCTTCCGCGCGCGACGTTGCCGCTGCGGCGGATGCAGGCGCGTTTGCGGCGTTCGAGCGGGAGCGGGGCGGGCGGCTCGGCGTGGCCGCGCTCGACACCGGCAGCGGGCGGCGCGTCGGGTATCGCGCCAACGAACGGTTCGCGATGTGCAGCACGTTCAAATTTCCGCTCGTCGCAGCGGTGTTGGCGCGGGTCGATGCGGGCCAAGAACGGCTCGGCCGGTTCGTGGCGTACGGCCCGGCCGATTTGCTGAAATACGCGCCGGTGACGCGCGCGCACGTCGCGGCGGGCGGCATGACGATCGAAGCGCTGTGCGCCGCCGCGATCGAAGTGAGCGACAACACGGCTGGAAATCTTCTGCTGCACGCGGTCGGCGGCCCGGCAGGGTTGACGCGTTACGCGCGCAGTCTCGGCGACACCGTTACGCGCTTCGATCGGACCGAACCGACGCTCAACACGGCGATTCCGGGCGATCCGCGCGACACGACGACGCCGGCGGCGATGATTGCGCTCGCGAACCGAATTCTTGTCGGCGATGCACTGTCGCATGCGTCGCGAACATTGCTGCTGCAGTGGCTGCGCGCCAGCACGACCGGTGGGGCGCGAATTCGGGCTGGGCTGCCGCATCGGTGGACGGCCGGTGATAAGACCGGTACCGGCGATCACAACGCAACCAACGACGTCGCGATCGCGTGGCCGCCTCAACGCCAGCCGCTGTTGATCGCGGAGTACTACGTTGGGTCGCCGGCGTCGACCGCGCAGCGCGAAGCGGTGCTAGCCGGCGCGGCGCGGGTCGTCGTGCGCGCGCTGGGGGCTTGAGCGGGGAGCCACGCGGTAACTTCTTCCGCTTGGAATTCGCGCAGGAGTGCGACGCCGTGCGGAGTGACGCCGACGAGGACGTAGCGCGAGCCGGCGCGCACTACGTGAAGCTGCGCGTGGGGCGAAAGCGCGAACGTTTCAACGACGCCGAGGAAGCGGCGATTCGGAAACGCGTGTGCGCGCCAGCGCGAGCTCGAGCGCGCGAGTGCGAATAGCCCTCCGAGTAGCAACGCCACGGCGGCTAGGGCGACGAGATAGTGAGTCCAAAAGGATGCGGGCATCGTGCGGGCTCCCTGCCTTCGCGGGTGCCCCGGTCGTTAGCGCGCTGCGCCTCGCGTAGGGGAGGGGGTTGAACCGCTCGGGATGACAACGGCACCTGAAGTGGCTCCGCTGGGGAGCGTCAAAAGGTCGGGCGGGCGTTGGGGTCGAGGAGAGCGTTGGATTCGTCGAGAGCGCGGGTTTCGCGACGGCGGCGTTTGGCTTCGAATGCGGCTCGTTGACGGTCGCGCAGCGTTTCGACGACTTTGCGGTCAGAACTCGCGGCCGTCAGCGTGCGTTGCGCTTTTGCTGACGCTGTGCCGGTGGCGGCGACGGCGAGGCGTTGCGACTCGAGGGAGAGCGCGAGGTACTGCAAGCACGCTGACGAGGTTGGCGACGCGGCGGCGTGCCGGAGCTGCGTTTCAATTGCGGCGAGCGTTTCCCGGGCGGCGGCGTGCGCGGTACAGCGCCGAGCAAACTGCGCGCGGGCGGCGTCTTCGAGCCGCCGGCGATGTTCCAGGAGCGGTTGCAGGGCGAAGGTGAACACGCGCTGCCATCACGCACTAGGAACCAGACGAAAGGGTCGACGATCAGCGCCGGAACCGAGCCGTTCGGGGCGACGATCGGCGGGGGAGCTGAGTGCGTTTCTGGGCGGTGGCTAGCGGGCGAGTTGGGTGCGTTCGCGGCCGACTGAAACGAGTTCGATTGGCGTCGCAAGCAGGTCTTCCAGGCGCTTTACGTAGGCACGCGCGGCGGCGGGCAAATCGGCGATGCGGCGGCAGTCGCCGATTGGTTCGGGCCAGCCGTCGACTTCCTCAACGTCGAGTTCTAAGTCCGGACCGGCGGCCGAGAAGCCGACCGGTTTACCGTTGCGGCGATAGCCGGTCACGATGCCGATTCGTTCAAATCCCGCGAGCACGTCGAGTTTGGTGACGACGGCACTGGTCAGTCCGTTCAGCGCGACCGCGTAGCGACCGGCGACCGCGTCGAACCATCCGCAGCGGCGCGGCCGTCCGGTGACGGTTCCGAATTCGCCGCCTTGACGGCGCAGACGCTCGCCGCGTTCGTCGTGCAGCTCTGAAGGGAACGGCCCGGCGCCGACGCGCGTGCAGTAGGCTTTGACGACGCCGATCACGCGCCCGATCGCCGTCGGCCCGATTCCCAGACCGACGCACGCACCGCCGGAGATCGTGTGCGAGCTAGTGACGTATGGATACGTGCCGTAACCGACGTCGAGCAGCGAACCTTGCGCGCCTTCGATCAAGACGCGCTTGCCGGCGTTGAGGCGATCGTGCAGAAACGCGACGCCGTCGACGACGTGCGGCACGAGGCGTTCCGCGGCCGATAGCGTCTCGGCCACCAACTCCTCTTCGGTGGGAAGCGTTTCGCCTTCGAGAGTCGCCGCGCGACGCGCGAGGTTGGTGCGAATTTTTGCGGTCAGCGTTGCGCGATCGGTAAGCTCGCCAAACAGGATGCCGGCGCGAGCCGCCTTGTCGACGTAGGCCGGCCCGATGCCGCGGCCGGTCGTGCCGATGGCCGACGCACCGCGAGCCCGCTCGCCGGCGCGGTCGGCGGCGGCGTGATACGGCAGCACGACGTGCGCTCGATCGGAGATTTTCACGCGCGAGACGTCGACGCCGATCGCGGCGAGCCGGTCGAGTTCCGCGAGTAGGGCGACCGGAGCGATGACCGTTCCGCCGCCGACGAAGAGTTCGGCGTGCGGATTGAGCGCGCCCGAAGGAACGATGCGCAGCGCGAGCTCGGTGTCGCCGACGACGATCGAATGGCCGGCGTTGTCGCCGCCGCCAAAACGCGCGACTACATCGTAATCCTGCGCGAAGAGGTCGACGATGCGCCCCTTGCCTTCGTCGCCCCACTGGATTCCAACGACGACGTCGGCCTTGTGGCCGGAATTATTCAGAGCGGAACTCCAGGTCGCTCGTGTCGCCCATCGGGATCTGGGCGACGCCTTGGAACTGCGTCATCACGAACTCCGAAAATAGCGCGTTGGGCCAGCCGAAATCTTGGCGCGTGAACTGGTGCGGGTCGTTGGGGTTGAACGACTCGTGTAAGAGGTGATCGCCGGGATCGCTCGCGAGCAGTTGCGCGAGCACGTCTTGTTTCTCGGCCGCGGACGTCGCCGTCATGCCCTGGACGATCAGCGCGAGCGGCCACACCCAGTGGTCGGGCGTGTGATAGCTGCCGATGCCGCGCGCCTTCTGTCCCTGATAGAACGACGGGTTGTCTTGCGAGAGCAAAAAGCGACGCGTATTGTCGTAGTAGCGGTCGCCGTCGGTCGTGTAACCGATGTACGGCGCCGAGAGCAGGCTCGGAATGTTGGCGTCGTCGGTGAGGATCGCGTGACCCAGCCCGTCGACTTCGTAGGCGTAGATGTAGCCGTACTTCGGCACGAGCACCAACCCGTACGTCTGGATGCCGCGCTGCACTTCGTCGCGCAGCGCTTTGGCTTCGCTTTGCCTTGACGACGTCGTGATAGACGTCGCGTTCGATTTCGGCCATGTCGCCGAGCGCCACGACCGCAAACATCTCCGATGGAATCAGGAAGTTGTAGTAGCAGGCGTCGTCGGAAGGACGGAAGCCGGTCCAGATCATGCCGGTGTAGCCGACCGGCCGGCCCTTGCCGCCGTCGGCAAGCTCGCCGTGCGTGTAGCGCGAGTTGCGCGGATGGTCTTGTTCGCGCTGCATCGTTGCGAGCACGCCGTCGAGCATCTTCGAAAATTCGGGCGTGAAGACCGACGTGTCGCCGGTGGTTTTCCAATAACTCCACGCCAGCGCCGTCGGGTACGCGAGCGAGTCGAGTTCGAACTTCTGCTCCCACACGCGGTAGTCGAGGGTGTACGCGTTCGCGTACGGATCGATTTGCAGATACTTCGCCATTCGCGTGACGATCGCGGCGCAGCAGGCGGCGAACGTCGGGATCTTCCTTGGCGAAAAATAAGTACGGGCGCGACTGCGCGCTCGCGTCGCGCAGCCACTCGGCCGGAATGTCGCCGGTCTTCACGTAAGCGGTTCCGTCGGGCGCGTACTGCGCGAGCTTGCTCGTGTCGAGCAACGCGGCCCGAAACATTTCCTGAAGCTGCGCGTTGGGATTGCGGTAGTCGGCGGCGGCCTGTTCGATCGAGCGCAGTTCGAGGGCGGGCGCGTACAATGGCACGGCCGCGAGCGCAAAGGCGAGCAACGCGGCCAGCGTTACGACGCGCTTACGCATTCAGCCCGGCCAGGTTCCGTGCGCGTAAAGTGCGGGCAGCTCGCGATATCGTCCGAAATAGTCGAGCCCGTAGCCGACCAGGTAGACGTCGGGAACTTCGAATCCACGGTACTTCACGTCAATCTCGGCGATTCGCCGGTGCGGCCGATCGAGCAGCGCGCAAACGGCCAGCGACGCCGGATCGCGGGCGAGCAGCGTTTTCAGCACGAACTGCAGGGTGAGGCCGGTGTCGATCGTGTCGTCGACCAGGATCACGTGGCGGCCGGCGACTGGAATCGCCGTATCTTTCTGGAACGCGATCCCGTCGCCGTCCCCGTAGCGGTTCACCGAGATCAGGTCGATCTGGCAAGGAATCAGCACGGCTCGCGACAGGTCGGCCAAGAATGGGGCCGCGGCGGTCAGCATTCCCACGAGCAGCGGAACGGTGCCGGCATAGTCGCGTGAAATCTCCGAACCGAGCTCCTCGACCCGCTGGGCGATCGCGTCGGCCGCGAAGAGCGGTTCGCCGATCATCCGGTAGCGGCTCGGGCGCCGCGCGAAAACAGCCGTTCGACGTCGCGGCGCGTGAACAACTTGACGTTGACGTTCGGGTGGTTGGTTCGCAGCAGGCGCATCTTGCGGTTCTTGCGCGAGTTGCGGATCGGCTTTGCGACGGTGACTTCAATATAGAGGTCGTACTCGGGCAGGTAAAAATCCGGCGTAAAGTACTCGACGGGTTGGCCTCGTTCGTTCCAGCAAATGGGAAATGTTCGGGGCTCATACTGCCATGGAATCCTGTAGAAGTCGAATAGGCGCGCGAGTTCGGCTTCGCTCGCATGTGCAAATGGGCCCCGTGACGTAGCCACGGGCGGTATTCTACGACGGCGGCCGCCCCGTATCCCGCCCGAGAGGGGCCGGGCGACCCTCGGAGTCTCCCTTCGGCCCTCGCCGCCGAGCGGCCGCCTCCACGGTAGGCGGATCTCCGATCTCCTGGTCGGGATCGAAGCGTTGTTCGTCACGGTTCGTCAACGCATGCGCGATGAGGCGTCACGCAATGTTAATTCCAGGATAACTTCCGCTTATCGCGTCCCGTCCGACGCGACCGCGACGTTGGTTGTGCGAACGAGTCATACTTTGAGCCACACACTTCAGGAGGAGAGTAATTGATTGGCGTCAACATACGCGTAAAAGCTCTCACGCCCACAAGGTAGCTAACAACCGATGAACCACGCGCAAAACGCGGTCAGGCGGCTGCTTGCATTCCTCACGATGCTCGTCCTTGCCGGCTGCTTGAATGCACGACCGCTGAAGTGGACGCTCTGGTACGTTCCCAACGAGTCGAAAACCGGCGTTATGACTGGAAAACCTTGCCAGACTTACGTGTTCGCCACCCCCGGTCAAACCGAATACGCGGTTGCCGTTGCCAAGGGTTGGACGAATCCACCAAATCCGACCGTAATCGTGTATAGCGGCGAAGAGTTTACGGGGCCGCTCGAGCTCGGTCCCCAAACGATCCACGATGAGAGCAACGGGCACGATCTCAACGTCGACGTGATCTACAAGATTCGCGCGTACATGCCGGCCAAGTTGCGTGCCGATTCGAGCTGCGGATTGGGACCGCGCGGCGGTTCGGGCGCGCGCTAGCCACGTTCGGGCTCGCCCGCTTTGGCGGCCGGAATTTTGGGTATGACAGCGCAAACGGAGGATCGCCGCCACACGTGCACGAGGGCGCGTTGGCCCGCCCGCGATCGCATTGGTGACGGTACAATTGGAGCTGGAACGGCTTCGGACGGCTAGTCCCGAGGGATTTCAAGGCGTCGCGGACGCCATGCCGCAGCTCGTGTGGACGGCTGACCCGGCCGGAACCGTCACGTACGTAAACCGCCAATGGATCGAGTACACCGGGTGTACCGCGGAGCAGCTAGCCGCGAGCGACGGGGCGGTGGGAATCGTCCACCCGAGCGACGTCGACCAGACCTGGGACCGCTGGAACGCCGCTTTGGCCGAGACCACGACCTATGAGACCGAGTATCGTCTGCGCCGGGCCAGCGACGGTTCCTACCACTGGTTTCTCGCTCGGGCGGTTCCGGTATTCAGCGACGACGGGCGAGTCCTCAGCTGGGTCGGCACCGCGACCGATATCGACGAGCAGCGCCGCCTGCACGATAGTTTACGATTCATCGTTGCCGCCGGCAGCCTGCTCAGTTCGAACGCTGCGATCGACGAAATTTGCGAGTCATTGACCAAAGTCGCGATCGAGCACGTCGCCGACTGGTGCTTCATCGCGCTGTGCGTTGACGATAGAATCGTTACGATGGCCGTCGCGCACAAGAACCAATCGCTCTTGAATTACGTGGAGCAATTCCGGGATCGGTATCCGATTCGACCGCAGGATTCGATCGCGAGGGTGATCGCCGGTAACAAACCCCTGCTCATCGAACGTGTTTTGCCAGAACAACTCGAAGCGGCGGCCCAGGATCCCGAACATTTGGAGATCTTGCAAGCGTTGCACGTCCATTCCGTCATGATGCTTCCGCTTGCGACGGCCGACGGAGTCGTGTACGGCGCGCTGGGTCTGATGTCGTCCGACTACGGGCGCTCGTTCGACGCCGTCGATCTCGAGACGGCCGAGACGGTCGCCGCCCAAGCCGCGATCGCGATTGCGGATGCGCGCGCGCGGGCGAAGGAGCGCGATGCCACCAAGGGTCTGCGGTTCGCCGCCCGGGTCAACGAACTGCTCCTGGAAACCGACGATTTCCGTCTCGCGGTCGCGCGCATCGCCGAAACCGTCGCCGAGGAAATCGCCGACGCTTGCGGCGTCCTGCGACTGACCGACGACGCCGTTCGCGTCCAAGTGATCGCTCATCGCGATCCAGCCATAGCTGCGATCCTGTCGAAGCTGGCCGGCCAGCGTCCGCTGCGACCCGCCGCCGAGCGCGAACTGGCGGCCCGGATGCGTACGCACCGCTCGATCGTCTTCGACGCCGGCGAGAACGCTCGGCTGAAGGCGGCCGCGTGGCCGCATCTGGCCGAGGAGTTCGACCTGCTCGATCCGGTGACAACCGCGATCGTCCCGGTGTTTTGGGGAACGACGACCTACGGAGCCCTGGCCGCATATTTTTCCACGCGCGAATTCGACCGGAACCGCGACTTGCCGCTGCTTGAAGAGGCGGCCGACCGGATTTCGGTCGCGATCGAGAAGGCCGAAACCCTCGAGCGCGAGCGGCATATCGGCGCGACCCTTCAGCAGGCACTGCTACCGACGTTAATTCCTCAGCCGGCGGGAATCCACTTCGACGCCGTGTACGCGCCGGCCACCGGCGGAGGTCAACTCGGCGGCGACTGGTACGACGCCGTCGAACTCGACGACGGATCGGTCGTGATCAGCGTCGGCGACGTTACCGGACGGGGCGTCGAAGCGGCCGCCATCATGAGCAAGGTGCGTCACGCGATGGGCATGGCGCCCTTGCATCAGAGCGATCCCGCGCGGGTCCTCGACGCCGCCGAATGGTTTTTACGCAAGCGCTATCCCGACGCGCTGGTCACGGCATTCGTCGGAGTCGTCAGCCCCGACCGCCGCACGCTGCGCTACGCCAGCGCCGGACACCCGCGGCCGATCCTGCGGCGCGACGACGGACTAATCGAGCTGGTGGCCGACGGTTTACCGTTGGGCTTGCGTCACGTCGCTCCGGGCGAAGCGAGCTGCAGCATCGGGTTACGCACGGGCGACGTGCTCGTGCTCTATACCGACGGCCTGACGGAATGGAGTCGCGATACGAGCAACGGCGAGCGGCACCTCGAAGAGATCGTCCGAAACGAGGTCATGGCGGTCTCCACGAGCCCTGCCAAGCTCATCGAACGTGCGTGCGTTCCGGAGGACGCGCCGGACGACATTGCCATTCTCACGGTATCGCTGGGCAACGCACCGTTGTGGTCCTACGTTTCGGAGGACGCGCGAGTCGCCGCGCACGCGCGTCGCGAGTTCATCGAATTCCTACGCGAGCGGGCGGCCGACGGGACGTTTTTAGCGCGGGCCGAGCTGGTGTTCGGCGAGCTGCTCGGCAACGTCGTGCGCCACGCGCCAGGGCCGGTCGAAATCGCCGTCTTTCAGCGGAAGTCGCGCTGGGAGCTTCACGTGATCGATTCGGGGCGCCCGTTCTCCCCGTCGAGAGCGCTCCCGAACGATCCGTTCAGCGAGCGCGGACGCGGACTGTTCATCGTGCAGCAGCTCGCGGCGAACGTGCGGATACTGCCGATCGGACGCTGCGGCAACCACATCGTCGTAACGCTCTAAGCTAGCTGCCTTTTCCCTTCGCGGCGTAATCGATTCCGATCGCGTCGCCCGGCCGCACGGCGTCTTCCAAGTTCTCGACTATCGCGAAGACCGCACTGAGATCGATCATCGCAAAGAGGCGCAGCAGGTTCGGGCTGCGCGTGACGATCGTCTCCCGAGCACCACCTCGCGACGCACGCTCGTTGTGCAGCCGGATGAACTCGCCGATCGCCGTGGAGTCGACGTAGCGAACTTCGGTGAGGTCCAGGACGACGTTCGGAACGTCGACCAGGCGCTCCAACGCGGCGCGTAACGCTCCCTTATCGAAAATATCGTACTCACCGACAAAAAACATCACGACGGTCGAGAACCCAGCCGCCGGCCAAACCGGACTTGCCGCGGCGCGCGCCGTCCGTGCCGGTTCTGAGACGACCCTGAGGTCCGAGTGTTTGGGACGAGACACCAGTTGCATTAAACCACCATGATGGATGAGAGAAGTTACGTCCCTACAATCGTAGGCATTCTCACGCGCACAAACAAGCCGTGATTATTAGGCGTGTATTGGCATCAATCGTGATGGTATTCGGTCTGGGACGCAACGGCTGCGCAACCCGCCGAGGCGCCCGCCGGGCTATTCCGTTAGGCGGGAAAACGCGGTGTTACTGAGCCTTACGGGCAGCAAACGATCGCACGGCGATCATCAACGGGATCTGCGTCGACTCCAGGGCTTTGTCTCGCAAGAGTGCGAGTGGTGTAGCGTCGTCGAGTTCCGGGTTGGAGCCATGAAACCAGGCTCTCGCCAGATCGCGCGTGGACAGCGTTGAAATCATCAGCGCCAGCTGAAGTGCGAATCTGAGCACGTGCGGACGCTGCGGCTCCCGCTCCCCGCTGGCCCATTGCGCCACCGCGCGAGTCTCCTTCACGCCGCCGATTTCCGCCACGGTGGTCGCCCCGAGCAGATCGACGAGCCGCTCGGCCACTTCGGCAGTTGAGAGGGACATGGCGCTGTTGAAGGCGTTTCCCCCATCAAGCACGCTATCCGGCACAGGAATGCTGCTTTTATCCAGCATGACACAGGAAGTATAACACCCTGAATCACAGTTGACAAGTGGGTCATAATCCCGCCCCGAACGGCGACTCCTAGGGCGCCGCCGCCGGGAATCGGAGGACGAAGCGGGCGCCGCCAAGCGCCGACTCGAGGGCCCGCACTTCTCCGCCCGCGCGATCCGCGATGGCTCTTACCACGGCCAGGCCGATGCCCGACCCCGGATGCGCGGCCGACGTGCCCCGAACTCCCATGCCAAAGATCGACTCACGCTCGGAGGGCGCGATCCCGGGACCGTCGTCGTCGACGGCGACGGTGACGAATCGGTCGTCTCGGGCGCACTCGATCTCGACGCGTCCGCCTTCAGAGCCGCACTTGACGGCGTTTTCCACAAGATTCAACAAAGCGTGCACGCACACGTCGGCGTCAACGCGCGCGAAAGCCGTTTGCGGCAGGCGCGCACGAATCGTCAGGCGCCGGCGCCGTGCGAGCGGCACGGTCGCGTCGATCGTCGTGCGAATTTGTTCGGCGACGTCGCACCGTGCGTCGCGGCGCACCGCCGAGAGATCGAGCATCGAGAACTCGAGCATGCCCTCGACCATGCGCCCGAGGCGGAGCGCCTCGCGTCGAGCGGTTTCGAGAAAGCGGCGCGCAGTCGATGCGTCGAGTTCCTCATCAAGCAGCGTCTCGATGTAGCCGCGAATCGAGGTAAGCGGCGTACGCAGCTCGTGTCCGACGGTGGCCAGTATTTCGCCGTGCCGCCGTTCGCGCGATCCACGTTCGAGGGCGGCGTCGAGCGTGGCACGCGGGGAGTCCAGTTCGGTCCGCGCCCGTACGGGCCACCAGCCGCTATCAATGCGCCGCCCGGTCGCAAGCGACATGGCGGCCGCGATCCGCACCGAAGTCGTGCGGACCTGCCCGGCGTCCGGCGCCCTGCCGTGACGCGCCGGAGCCAGCATCGCGACGACGAGCCGGTCGGTTCCAGCCGGATGCGACCACCCGTCGGCGGCGCGCAAGATGCGTTTGGCGGACGCCCGAAACGCCGCGACAGTCAGCTGTTCGGCGATTCGTGCGGCTCGACGGCCGTCGCGCCACGCGATTTCCTCGAACTCTGGAACGCGAAATACGAGCAGCGGAACGCAACCGGCGTCCTCGAGACGTTCGCCGATCGCCTGGACGAGCCCGTCGAACGCCAGCATTTACGTCGTTACGGACGCTGGAACTTGTAGCCGAACCCGTGGACCGTTTGGACGAAAGGCGACAAGTGCCAACGCTCCTCGATCTTCGCGCGTAACCGCCGAACGTGCACGTCGACGGTTCGCTCGTCGCCGCTAAAGTCGAAACCCCACACCTTCTGCAGAATTCGTTCGCGCGACAGTGCGACGCCGGGATTGGTCGCCAACTCCAAAAGCAGCGCGAACTCACGCGGCTTGAGACGCACGTCGGTGCCGTCGACCCGCACCTCGCGCGCGCGTTCGTCGATTTCGAGGCGACCGAACTGCAAAATCGGCCGCACTTGCGCGGCCGGCGTGCCGCTGCGCCGGAGTATCGCTTTGATCCGCGCGACTACCTCACGAGGGGAAAACGGTTTGCAGATATAGTCGTCGACGCCGAGTTCGAACCCAACGATCCGGTCGATTTCATCGCTGCGTGCGGTCAAGATTACGATCGGCACGACGCACTGCTCGCGCCGGAGCGCTCGAGCCACGTCGAAGCCATCCATTCCGGGAAGTCCGATATCGAGGATCAGCAGGTCGGCGAGACCTCGTGCGCGGCGTAACGCCGTTTGACCGTCGGCCGCCCCGACGACGGCAAACCCTTCGCGCTCCAGATGGTGCGTGAGCAAGTCCCGAATCGCGCCTTCGTCCTCGGCGACGACCACCGTCTGCATCGCCATACGGCCGCAAGTGCCCAGGGCGAGTGCAGGCGAGACGCTTCCTTAGTCGAGAGTCAGACCCGCGAACGGGCCAAACTGCGCGGCGTGCTCGCGCAGCACGCGATAGATCGTCGAGGCTGGAAATCCCAGTCGTTCGAGGCGGCGCGCGGCCGAACCGTAGGCGACCGCCGGCGCTTTGCGTGCCAGCGCGGCGAAGGCTGCCGCGCAGCGGTCGGACTCGCGCGCCGCGCATTCCCGGACCGCTCGCGTGGCGGCATCTCGATCGATCCCTTTGCGAACCAACTCGCCGACGAGACGAACGTCTCCGAGAGCTTTGCGTTTGCTCTCGACGTAGAACCTCGCGAAGAGGCGGTCGTCGAGAAACCCGTCATCTTTGCAGCGCTCGATGGTTTGACGAACGTCGGCGTCGTCGTACCCCTTTCGCTCGAGGCGCTGCCACAACTGCGCTTCCGTCATCCGCCGCTTCGCGAGCATGCTGAGAGCGCTGGCGTAGGCGTTCACTCGGGTGCGGCGACGGCCTCGGCGTGCGCGGCACCGTTTTTCGACACGACCTTCGCCAGCGCTTCGCGAATCAGGCTCTCGATCTCGCCGGCCATATCGGAGTGTTCTTCGAGGAACGCCTTGGCGTTTTCGCGTCCTTGCCCGATGCGCTGGTCGCCGTAGGTGTACCACGAGCCGCTCTTGCCAACGATGTTCTTCTCCAGCGCCACGTCGAGAATCGAACCCATCCTCGAGATTCCGTGGCCGTAGGTGATATCGAACTCCGCTTGGCGGAAAGGCGGCGCGACCTTGTTTTTTACCACCTTGACGCGGGTACGCGTGCCGACCACGTCTTGGCCGACTTTGATCGTCTCGAGCTTGCGGACGTCGAGGCGCACCGAGGCGTAGAATTTCAGCGCGCGGCCGCCCGAGGTCGTTTCGGGGTTGCCGAACATCACGCCGACCTTTTCACGCAGCTGGTTGATGAAGATCATCACCGCCTTGCTGCGCGAGATTGCCGCCGTGAGCTTTCGGAGCGCCTGCGACATCAGCCGCGCCTGCAAACCGACGTGAGCGTCGCCCATGTCGCCTTCGAGTTCGGCTTTGGTAACCAGTGCCGCCACAGAGTCGATCACGATAACGTCGACGGCGTTGCTTCGGGTAAGCATCTCGGCGATCTCGAGCGCCTGTTCGCCGGTGTCGGGCTGCGAGACCAGCAGGTTATCGAGATCGACGCCGAGAGCGGCCGCGTAGTTCGGATCGAGGGCGTGCTCGACGTCCACGAAGGCTGCCGTTCCGCCCATCTTTTGCGCTTCGGCGATGGCGTGCAGCGCGAGCGTCGTCTTACCGCTCGATTCCGGGCCGTAGATTTCGACGATCCGCCCGCGCGGGAGACCGCCGATTCCAAGCGCCAGATCGAGCGCGATCGAACCCGTCGGCACGACTTCGAAGGCCATGCGTTCCTGGAAGTCGCCCATCCGCATGATCGAGCCTTTGCCGAACTGCCGCTCTATTTGGGCGAGGGCGTTGTTCAGTGCGAGTAGCCGTTCGTCTTGTGCCGCCATGCTCTTCCTCTTTCTTTAGGGGTGTCGCGGAGTTGTGTCGTTGCGAAGGATAGACTCTCAGACCAGAATGCCAACTGGGTGGCATGAACGCGAGATTGCCGGCGAGATTAGGGAACCGCCGCTTCGGGGGCGTCGTCGAACAGCGCGTCGATGAACTCACTGGCGACGAATGGCTGCAAGTCATCGGACGATTCGCCTAGGCCGACGAATTTCACGGGGACTTCCAGCTCGTCGACGATCGCGACGAGCACCCCGCCTTTGGCGGTCGAATCGAGTTTGGTGATCACGAGTCCGGTGAGCTCGGCCGTGGCGTTAAAAAGCTTAGCCTGCGAGATCGCGTTTTGGCCGGTCGTGCCATCGACCACGAGCAGCGTTTCGGCGGGCGGCGCGCCCAGCTCGCGCTCGATCACGCGCCGCATTTTCTTCAACTCTTCCATCAGGTTGGTCTTGGTCTGGAGCCGGCCAGCGGTGTCGACCAGAATGACGTCGACATTACGCGCCTGGCCCGCGCGGACTCCATCGAACACGACCGAGGCGGGGTCGGCGGCCTCGGCCCCTCGCACCAACTCGCTGCCGCTGCGCGTGGCCCAAATCGCGAGCTGCTCCGTGGCCGCGGCGCGGAAGGTATCGGCGGCGACCAGCAGCACCCGTTTGCCCTCGTTCCGCAGGCGGGTCGCGAGCTTGCCGATCGTCGTGGTCTTGCCGCTCCCGTTTACGCCAACGACCAGCACGACCGCCGGCCGGCGGTCGAGGCGAAGCTCCGAGCCGGGAAGGGTCAAAAAACGCTCGACGTCCTTACGAAACCGGACGACCACTCGGTCGGTTGTTTTCCAGGCTTCCTGTTTCGCGACAGTCTGCAGGCCGGCCACGATTTTCTGCGTAGTCGGGACGCCGAAATCGGCCAGGATCAGCGTCTCCTCGAGTTCGTCCCAGAACTCCGGCGTCAACGGTACGCCCGGACGGCCGAGGCGTTGAACCGCCGAGAAGGCTTCGCGGGCTTTCCCAAGTGAGGCACGAAGCCGTGCAAACCAGCTCACGAGACCGAGTCTTCCGCGCTAACTATCGAACTCCTGTTCGTATCGCCGGGTTCCTAACGCCGCGCCCGGGGGTTCTCGGCGGCCGGAATTTCGCCCCGGACGTACTTCTGTTTGACCGTCGGATCGTCGTCGCGGTATCCGAGTTCGGTGCGCAGTTCCCGCAGCCGCAGGCGCAGCCTTATGACGGCCTGCGAGTGGATCTGCGACGCGCGTGACTCGGAAACGCCAAGAGCGGCCTTGATTTCCTTCAACGGCTGTCCCTCGAAATAGTAGCGTCGAATGACCGCACGTTCCTGAACCGGCAGCGCTTCGACCGCGCGTTCGAGCTCGGAGCGCAGCTCTTGGTGTTCGATCTCGGCGGTAACGTCATGGCGATCGTCTTCGAGCATTTCCGAGAGTGGAACGTCGTGACCGCGTTCGTTGGGAAACGCCTCCTCCAGAGACAGTACCGCGGCCGCGCGAACGCGCTGGATGAGGCGATCGAGTTCGCGTTCGCTCACGCCTAGGCGTTCCGCCAACTCGGCGGCAGTTGGAGCGCGCCCCCGCTGCAGTTCGAGCTGTTGGTGCGCGCGCTCGAGTTCGCGGGCGCGACGACGTACGGCGCGCGGTACCCAGTCGAGATGGCGCAGCGCGTCGACGATTGCGCCGTTGATCCGCGTCAACGCGTACGTTTCGAATTTCACGCCGCGCGCGTCGTCGTATTTTTCGATCGCGTCCATCAACCCAAGAATGCCGTCGTTGATCAAATCGTCGATCTCGACGTGGGGGGGCAGGTGCACGGAAGCGCGCCCGGCCGCATATTTGACCAGGTGGAGATAGCGATGGACGATCGCCTCGCGGGGAAGATTCACGCCCCCGATGACGTACACTTTTACGTCGCTGCCGTCGTCCGTCACGTCATGCTCCCGCGGCGCGCACCGCGAACTGCAGTGCCTGGCGATAGAGAAACAGACGATCTCCCAACGAACGTTCGCCGTCCTCTTTTTGCAGGACGAGCGCGAACCGCGGCCGTTTCGCGAGGTGCTCGAACAGCATCCCATAGCGTTGCGGCCGGCGTTCCAGGAAACGCATGAGTTTTACGCGATGCCTGAGCCGGCGTGCAAACCGCGCGGCCACGCGGCTGGCGTAGCATTTTGCGGCGTAAATAGCGTCGCCGCGTTCGGCTGCGACCGCTTCGGCAGCCAGCCGCCCGCTCATCGCGGCTTCGAATATTCCTTCGCCGGTGGTCGCGTCAACGAGACCGGCAGCCGTGCCGCCGAGCAATACGTTGGCGTCGCAGAACGCCGGCCGTGGGATGCCGCCGTAGAGCAGATGTCCTTCTTCTTTCACTCGCGCAACGGCGACGTTGGGATACAGCCGTCCGCGAACGCGCTCGACGAACGCGTCGAGTTCGTGCCGGAGCTCGCGGCCCGGCATTTTCCCCAAGAGCCCAAGCCCGATCGTGAGGTGATCGCGCTTGGGGAACATCCATCCGACGATCTGACGTCCGTCGCGCGCGGGATAATAATGCATCTCCATCGTTCGATAAGCGACTTCGGCGGCCGGGCGTTCGAGATAGACGCGATATTGAAGCGTCGTCATCAAGCCATCGCGCCATCGATCGAACGACAGCCCGGGGGCTCCTTGGGGCGGCTCGTTCGACGGCTTGTCCAGCGCGATCGTCGCCCCTGGAGCGAGAAACACGTTGCGCGCGGCGATCCGTCGCCGTTCGCCGGCGCGCAAGTCGGCGTACTCGACGATCGCATCGCGTTGGCCAGCACCCGCCGACAGGCTGCGAAAAAGCGTCTGCGTGCGAATTTGCGCCCCGGCGTGCGCGGCCAGGCGGCCCATGGTACCGTCGAGTTCTTCCCGCGTCGTCGTGTGCCCGGGACCGAAGAAAATCTCGTGCTCGGCGCCGGCCGGATCGAAGAGCGCCATTCTCGGCGTATCGTAGTGGACGATCGCGCGCGGCAGGTCGAACGTCTCGCAAAACTCCGGGCGCAGTCCGGCGGCGCACACACGCTTTGCGCCCACGACCGCGTCCTTCTCGAGCACGACCGTTTCGACGCCCGCGCGCGCCGCTTCGCGCGCAGCCGCCGCTCCCGCCGGCCCGCATCCAACCACCAGAAAATCGACGCGCTCCATTCCCGCGGTTTCTTCGGCCGGGAGCGCCCGCGCTCCGCCACGCATGCGGTCAAAGGAGGCGCCTTTTTGGAGGACTCTCCCGCGGCCTCGCAGTAACCCAGCCGGTCGGCCCGGTTCCGGGCCGTCATGCTACCGCTTACCCCGTTACATAAGGAATGGAATGACCGCGCAAACAGCGATTGTAGCCGGTTTAATTGGCGGCGCGCTCGCCGTACTTTACGGAATCGCGCTGACTTTTTGGGTGCTTGCCCAGCCGGCCGGCAACGACCGAATGAAGGCGATCGCCGCGGCGATCCAAGAAGGCGCCATGGCTTTCCTTCAACGGCAGTACTTCACCATCGGCATCGTCGCGATCGTGCTTGCGATCGTCATCTTTTTCGCGCCGACGCTCGGCCGAGAGGCGGCGATTGGGTTTCTGATCGGTGCGGTGCTCTCGGGGGCTGCCGGGTTTATCGGCATGATCGTGTCGGTGCGCGCCAACGTGCGCACGGCCGAAGCCGCGCGCGGCGGGCTAACGCCGGCGCTGCACGTTGCGTTCCGCGGCGGCACCGTAACCGGTATGCTCGTCGTCGGACTGGGCCTGCTGGCGGTCTCCGGCTACTACGCCATCCTACTGAAAGTTAACGACGGCGACGCCGCTACTTCGCTCAACGCGATGGTCGGACTGGCGTTCGGGTGCTCGCTGATCTCGGTGTTCGCGCGCCTGGGCGGCGGCATTTATACGAAAGCCGCCGACGTCGGTGCCGACCTCGTCGGGAAAGTCGAAGCCGGCATTCCGGAGGACGACCCGCGCAATCCCGCCGTCATTGCCGACAACGTCGGCGACAACGTCGGTGACTGCGCCGGCATGGCCGCCGATCTGTTTGAAACGTATTGCGTTACGACGGTCGCCGCAATGCTGCTCGGCAACTTGATATTCGCGGACACGATACCGGGAGCCGCTACCTTCCCGTTGATCCTCGGCGCGCTCTCGATCGTCGCATCGATCGTCGGCACGCTCTTCGTCGGCGCCGGCAAGGTCCAGAAAACCCGGATCATGGGAACGCTCTACTTCGGCATGGGCGTCGCCAGCGTGCTGGCGCTGATCGGCTTTTGGTTCGCCGCGAATCGGACGTTCGCCGGCACCAGCGTGACGCCGCTCGCCATCTTCGTTTGCGCATTGGTCGGCGTGCTGATCACGGCAGCGATCACGCTGATCACCGAATACTATACTGGCTCTCAGTTCGCTCCGGTTCAGCGAATCGCCAAGGCCTCGGTAACCGGCCACGCCACCAACATCATCGCCGGCCTCGCCGTCTCGATGCAAGGCACTGCCGGCCCCGCGATCGTGATCGTGATCGGCATTCTCGTTAGCTTCAGCTTCGCTGGCGTGTACGGCGTAGGTATCGCGGTGATGGCGATGCTCTCGCTCGCGGGAATCATCGTTGCGATCGACTCGTTCGGACCGATTACGGACAATGCCGGCGGTATCGCGGAAATGGCCGAGATGCCCGAGGATGTGCGCAACGTCACCGACCCGCTCGACGCGGTCGGCAACACGACCAAAGCGGTTACGAAAGGGTATGCCATCGGTTCGGCGGCGCTCGCCGCCGTCGTGCTCTTTGCGGCGTTCTTGCAGGAGCTGACGAAACACCAATGCCCGGGTGCGGAGAGCGGAGCGTGCGTCGAATCGGTAAGAAACCTGTTTGCCATCGGCAATCCGTACGTGCTGTGCGGCCTGTTCATCGGGGGCCTGCTGCCGTATCTCTTTGCGTCCCTCTCGATGGAAGCAGTCGGACGCGCGGGCGGCGCCGTGGTCGAAGAAGTGCGCCGTCAGTTCCGCGAGAACCCCGGCATCATGGCCGGCACCTCGAAGCCAAACTATGCGACGACCGTCGACATCGTAACGCAGCACGCGCTCAAGGAAATGATCGTCCCGGCCCTGATTCCGGTCGGCGTGCCGATCATCATCGTGCTGCTTTCGGCGTTCAACGTCTTGCGCGGAACGACCGGCGCACAAGTAATGGGCGGCGTGCTCGTCGGATCGATCGTCACGGGGCTGTTCGTTGCGATTTCGATGACGACCGGCGGCGGCGCGTGGGATAACGCGAAAAAGTACGTGGAGGAGGGGCACTACGGCGGGAAGGGTTCGATCGCCCATCAGGCGGCCGTAACCGGAGACACCGTTGGTGACCCCTATAAAGACACCGCCGGCCCGGCCATCAACCCCATGATCAAGGTCCTGAACATCGTCGCGCTGCTCCTCGTCGGCTTCCTGTTGCACTAACCGCCGGGGGCGGGCCGTTCTCTCATCCATTCTTAGCCTGCTGGGCCGGCGACGAGGCTCCGTGGGCGCGCCCGTTAGCGTACAATCTTCACATGAAGACTCGTCTAGGCAGGCGGGCGATTGCCGCGTATGGTGTAGCGGCGATCGTTTTTTCGTGCGCGGCGCCGGCGCTGGCCGATCCGCAGCAAAACCAATGGGAAATGCAAATCGGGCAGCAGCAATACTCGCAGCTCGCCCAGCGCGGCGAGATCGTAACGGCGTCGCCCTACTACAACGTGCTCAACCCGATCGCGGAGCGGATTGCAGCGATTGCGGATCCACAGTACTTCACGCCGTTTCACTTCATTCTCGTCAACGAACGCTCACCTAATGCGTTCGCCGTTCCCGGCGGAAACGTGTACGTAACGACGGCCATGATGAGCTTCGCAAAGAGCGAGGACGAGCTGGCGGGCGTTCTCTGCCACGAAGTTTCCCACGACATCCACCACGACGTGTACAACAACCAACAAAAGCAGCAGCGCCTTCAAAACGTCGCAGGGCTATTCGGAGCGGTGCTCTGGAACAATCCGCTCGGCCAAATGGCGGTGGGACTCGGCGCCGGCGCGCAAGCGATGACGTTCTCGCGCGCTGACGAGAGCAGCGCCGATCGAACTGGAGCGTACACGTGCGCGCAAGCCGGATTCAATCCCTACGGGTTGGTTTCGCTCTTCCAGCGTTTCCAGCCTAAGCCGGGCAGCAACGGTAAACTCGAGATGCTGTCGGACCATCCGCGCGACGACCATCGCGTTTCGGATCTCGAGAATCTCTTCCGCAGCGATCCCACCACGTTCGCGCGTTACTCATCCGACCCAACCGCGTTCACGCCGCTGCCCGCATCCGGTTCGCAGCCCGGTTATCCCATCGGCTATTGCCCGCAGGGTCATCCGCAGCAGCAGCAGCAGGGTTATTCGCAGCAGGGCTATCCGCAGCAGGGCTATCCGCAGCAGGGTTATCCGCAGCAGGGCTATCCGCAACAGGGCTATCCGCAACAGGGCTATCCGCAACAGGGCTATCCGCAGCAGGGCTATCCGCCGCAGCAGGGCTATCCGCAGCAAGGCTATCCGCCGCAGCAAGGCTATCCGCCGCAGCAAGGCTATCCGCCGCAGCAGGGCTATCCGCCGCAGCAGGGCTATCCGCCGCAGCAGGGTTCCCCGCAGCAGGGCTTTCCGCCGCAACAAGGTTGTCCGCCGCAGCAAGGCTATCCGGCGCAGCCGGCCTAGCGAGCGAAGCTTACGTGCCGCCGCCTGATTCCGGCGGTGCTGGCGCAGAGGCGAGCCGGCCCGCAACTTCCTCTTCGTACTTTCGGAAGATTACGACGTAGCTTGCGACGATAAAACCGATCGCGAAGCCCAGCAGACCGTCGCCAACCGCGCTCGACAAGCTGCCGCGATGCGGCATCACCAAGCGAATGACGGTGCGCAGACCGAACGCCGCGAGGAAGATCAACATCGTAATCCAGGAAGAGCCGAGGTACATTACCCCGCGGCGGTCGGTTGGGCGAACGTCGGTGTGGATGCCGCGCAGAATCCCCAGTGGGACGCCTGCGATCGCGCCAATCGCCAAAGCGATGGCGATTTCCCAGCCGGGAGCCGGGTTCGGCGTTCGCGTTTCGGTTAAGTAGATCGTCCAGCCCGTGAGCAACACGAGGATGATCGGCTGTACCCACATTCGGGTAACGCTGATTCGCTGCGGCCGAACGAACCGGAAAACGATGATGATGAGAACGATCGCCAGCGGCAGGAGCTGCAGCCATGGCGAGAGAGTTGCTGTGGGCTGCATTTGCATGGGCGGCCTCCACGGTGAAATGCAAACGGGAGCTCGCGCTCCCGTTTGCCGAAACGAGCGACCCGGATCGGGCTACTTAATTTCGACCTTCGCGCCGGCTTCCTCGAGCTTCTTCTTGATCTGCTCGGCTTCGTCTTTGTTAACGCCTTCCTTCACGGCCTTCGGAGCGCTTTCGACGAAGGATTTCGCTTCGGTGAGCCCCAGGCTCGTGAGCTCCCGAACGGCCTTGATGACTTTGATCTTCTCGGGGCCCGCTTCCGACAGAATGACGTCGAACTCGGTCTTTTCGGCGGCCGGAGCGGCGGCAGCGGCCGGCGCGGCCATCATCGCAGCCGGGGCGGCCGCGGAAACGCCATATTTTTCCTCAAGCTGCTTTACGAGATCGGCGAGTTCGAGGACGGTGAGTTTGTCAATCTGGTCGATGAGTTCGGCAAGTGCCATGATGTGTGAATATCTCCCTTAAGCGTTTGCGACCGCGGCCTCTTTTTGCTCGCGGATAGCGGTGAGCACGCGGACTAGGCCGCTCTGATTCCCTGAAAGCACGGTGACGAGACCGCGCATTGGCGAAGCCAGCGAGCCAACGAGGCGCGCGAGCAACTCGATCCGCGGCGGCAACTTGGCAAGCACTTCGACCTGCGCGGCATCGACGATTTTTCCATCGATGTACGCCGCCTTGATGCTGAGCTTTTTGGTTGCGTCGCCAAACGTCTTGATCGCCTTAGCGGGTGCGACCGGATCCGCGCCCGCAAAGGCGATGCCGGTCGGACCGGCCAGAAACTCGTCCAACTGCGTGGCGATGTCGCCGGCAGCGATGCGAAAAAGCGTGTTCTTGACGACCGAATAGGTCACTCCGTCCTTGCGAAGCTCGCCGCGAAGCTTCGTGATTTCATCGACGGTCAAACCTTGGTAGTCCGTCAAGAACAAGCTTTGCGAGGCTGCGAGTCGCTCGCGCAGTTCTCGTACGGCGGTTTCTTTTCGTACGGTTGCCATAGCGGTTTCTTTCTGAAGTGCCGTTAAAACGAAAAAAGCGCTCCATCCGTTCGGAGGGCGCTCGACGAGACAATGCTAACGTCACGTATCGCGTCCTCGGTAGGCAGTCGCGTTCTCGTCTGCGACGAGGTATTGCAACGATTGAGGCCAAAAGAGGCCGCCTACGGTCTTCGGAGCCTGGGGTAGATTACCACAGGTTTCGCATCCTTGCAAGGCCAAACGGGAGGATCATGTCGACATGTCAGGACGCTCCAACGAAATCGGCCGCGCTCGATTTCTCGAAGCCGCCGGCCTCGGTATAGCGGCGGTGACGCTCAGCGGCGGCTCGGCGGGCGAGGCGCTCGCAGCCGGCGGCCCGGCACCCGCGCGCGCGGCGGACACGCCGGCGCACGCACTCGAACTTCTCAAGGAAGGCAACGCACGGTTCGTCGAGGGTAAGGCCTCGTGCGGGTCGCTGTCGGCACGCCGCTTCGAGCTCGCATCCGGGCAGAGTCCCTTTGCCATCATCCTGGGCTGCTCCGATTCGCGCGTTCCGCTCGACACCGTGTTCGATCAGGTTCCGGGTCACTTATTCGGAGTACGGGTTGCCGGAAATTTCGTGAACGACGACGGGCTCGGTTCCATCGAGTACGGCGTCGCGGTGCTCCACGCTCCCCTGATCGTCGTGCTCGGACACGGATCGTGTGGGGCGGTCGATGCGACGATCAAATACGTCCAAAAAGGCACGACGGCGCCCGGACACATCATGGGCTTACTCAAGGCGATCGAGCCGGCCGTGCGCAGCACGCAAGGGAAGTCGGGCAATTGGCTCGACGATGCAATAGCGCGCAACGTCCACAACAACGTTGCGGCCATGACGGCACGATCGACCATCGTCGCGGATGCAGTTAAGGCCAAAACGGTTGACGTGGTCGGTGCCGTTTACGACCTGAAGTCCGGGGAAATTCGCTTCCTATAAGGAGTCGAACCCAGCGCCGGCTTCGGCTTTAGGCCGTAGCCTTGATCCGGTTCGGGTCGACTTTAACGCCTGGCCCCATCGTACTGGTCAATGTGACGCTGCGAAGGTAGGTACCCTTCGCGGCGGCCGGCTTCGCGCGCACGATCGCATCGAGCAAGGTTGCAACGTTTTCGGCCAAATGGTCTTGTTCGAAGTTGGCCTTGCCTACGATCGTGTGAATGATCCCGGTTTTGTCCAGCCGGAACTCGACCTTCCCCGCCTTGATGTCGCGGATGGCAGCGCCGATGTTCGGCGTTACGGTTCCCGCCTTCGGATTGGGCATCTTTTGCGCGAGAATACGACCGAGTTCCTTACCGACCTGCGCCATCATATCCGGCGTCGCAACCGCGACGTCGAAATCGCCGAAGCCGGCCTTCACCTTATCGATCAAGTCCTGGTCGCCGACGCTGTCGGCACCGGCTTCCAGTGCGGCTTTCGCGTTATCGCCCTTAGCAAACGCAATCACTCGCACAACTCGCCCCGTTCCGTGCGGAAGCAGCACCGTTCCGCGAACGTTCTGATCGCTCTTCTTCGGGTCCACGCCAAGTCGAATGTGCGCTTCGACGGTCTCGTTGAACTTGGCGGTCGCATTTTTCTTCACGATCGCGATCGCCTCGGGTGGCGTAAAGGTCTGCTTGCGATCGTAGTCGCTCACGAGTTTCTTGAAACGCTTGCCATGATGCTGCGGCATTACGCTTCCACCTCGACGCCCATCGAGCGCGCGGTCCCTGCGACGATATTTTTCGCCGCCTGGATATCGTTTGCGTTGATGTCGGGCATCTTTACTTTCGCGATCGCTTCGAGTTGGGATTGCGTGAGCTTCCCGACCTTATTGCGATTGGGTTCCTTGCTGCCCGATTCGATGTTGAGCGCCTGCTTGATGAGAAACGACGCGGGGGGCGTCTTGGTAACAAACGTGAACGTCCGATCCTCAAACACAGTAATCTCGACCGGAATGATCATACCGGCCTGCGAAGCAGTTCGTTCGTTATACTGCTTGCAGAAGTCCATGATGTTGAGCGAGTAGGGCCCGAGTGCCGGCCCGATGGGCGGCGCGGGCGTCGCCTTGCCGGCGGGAATTTGCAGGCCGATTTTGCCTACGACTTTTTTGGCCACGATTAACTCTCCCTTAGCGACGCATCGTTTGAGATGCTTCTGCCCCTCGATAACCTCGCGCACCGGGGTCGCTTGCGCGAGAAATCCGTTAGACCTTTTCCACCTGGAAAAACTCGAGTTCGACCGGAGTCTCTCGGCCGAAAATGGAGATCAGCGCGCGCAAGCGTTCCTTCTCCGGGGCGATTTCATCCACGACGCCGGTAAAGTCGAAGAACGGCCCAGACGTCACTTTGACGCGATCGCCCTTCTTGAAATCGATCTTCAGCTTAGGCGCTTCGATGCCCATCTGCTTGAGGATCGTTTTGACTTCTTTCTCTTGCAGGGGTACGGGCTTCTCGCCGGGTCCCGGGCTTCCCACGAAGCCGGTGACGCCTTGCGTATTCCTCACGACGTACCACGACTGATCGTCCATGATCATTTCGACCAGGACGTAGCCCGGAAAGACCTTTTTGGGCGTGATCTTACGCTTACCGTCCTTGAACTCGACTTCGTCTTCCATCGGAACGAGCACGCGGAAAATCTTGTCCTGCATGCCCATCGAATGGATGCGGCGCTCGAGATTCGCCTTAACCTTGTTTTCGTAGCCCGAATAGGTGTGCACGACGAACCAATTCCGGTTGTCCTTCGGTTTAGGCGTTTCGGTGGGCGACGACTCGACGACCGCGTCGGCGAGCACATCCGCAGGCTCGACGGCAAGCACGTCGGCAGGCTCGTCAACAAACACGTCGGCCGTACCCGCGAGATCCCCCATTTGCGCGTCGTCGATCAACTCCGATTCGCGGAGGTTGTCAGATTCGACGGGCGAGGGGTCGCTACCGATTTCAAACATCGCGTTCCGCATTTAACCGACGGTTGGATGGATCAGCGTAAAAAGCTGTCCGAATAGCCAGTCGAGAACGAACGTGAATAAACCGATCCCCACGACCAACGCGATCGTTAGAATCGTCGCCGAGATCCACTCGTCGCGAGTTGGCCAAGTCACGCGCCGAAGCTCTGCGATCACGCCTCGGACGAAATCCTGACCGGCGACTCGCTGGACCGCCTTCTTCTGTTCGTTCACCAAAGGTTCACTCCGAAATAAATCTGGCAGGGCGGGCAGGACTCGAACCCGCAATCGACGACTTTGGAGATCGCTGCGTTACCATTACGCTACCGCCCTACGAGACGCGAGACGCCGCTCTTCCGTACGGACCGCTACTTAGTCTCGCGGTGAGGCTTATGACAGCGGCACCAGCGGCAATATTTGCTCCGCTCCAAGCGGTCGGTGGTTTTTTGTTTGTTCTTCTGCGTATTATAGTTCCGGCGCTTGCAATCCGTGCACGCCATCACGATCATTACGCGTGTTTCTTTCTTTGCCATCAGCCTATCACAAACATGAATAAAACGGACCGGGGGTCCGTTCGAACTCCCATGCTAGCACAACCCAGGGACGCTCGCAACAGGGTCGGCCAACTTGCTTTACTAACCAGAGAAAAGAGGGCTCGCTCGAGCCCTCTTTTCGACGCCTGCGCCCGGCCAGAATCGAACTGGCAACCTTGGGCTTAGGAGTCCCCTGCTCTATCCAGTTTGAGCTACGGGCGCGCACGGCTCTCGGCCTTATTTTATGCGGGTTTGCGCCGCATCTAACATTCCTTCAAGTTAACCGGTTTATACGGCGGGCACCATTTGGGCGCTATGCGCGTGAAAAGGCGTTCGGTCGCCCCTCAATTCTCGCCGGCTAGACGCCTAGCCTTCGCCTCGCTATCGCTTCACCGGCGACCTTGCTCACGGCATTCAGATCGAGCCACCCGCCGACGTGGTCCGCGAAGACGAAGCCACAGTCATGGTAAGTACCCTCCGGCGCGGCGAGCTTTTGCGCAGCCTGCACGTCAAAGCGACCTTCGCCGAAAGCCACGGTGGCCGCCCTCCTACGCTACGAGGGTGACCCTTTCGTACACCACGGCCTGGGACAGGATCGGTAATTTCGAGTGCTCCCCGGAGGGTGTAAAATAATCCCGTTCGAAGAAGAATGCGCGCTACGTTTCCCCGCAGGTTGAGGGAGACTCGAAGTTTGAACGGAATGCATTCTGTTTTTCTCGACGCCGGCTTGGGTGTATCTCCGCAAGCCCAGAGCTGCGAGTCCCTTCGGGCGCGAATCGGGATCGCGCAGGCTTTGGCGATTAGCAACCACCTTCTGCAAGCGCACGACGCCCTCGCGGAAGTGCTGCCGTTGATAGAGCGGAGTGATAACGAGACGATGGCCCTCTGTCTTCAGGCGCAAGCAATTACCGCCGTGGAGGCGCGCGCGTTCGACGATGGCTTAAACACATTCCAGCTCGCGTTGGAGTCAGCCCGTACTCATGGCGGTCCAGTGCTATGCAGTAAGATACTCAACAACTATGGGACGGCGGAAGCGCGGGTCGGTAAAATCGACCTCGCTATAGCTCATATTGAAGAAGCGCTGCAGATTGCCACGGAGTCAGCGGGAGCGACTAACCAATTAGTACTGGCTAATCTTGCAGAAGCGGTCTTCGCCTCCGGTAACCTCCGACGTGCGGCGGCATTGATTCATGAATACCACGCGATTCACAGCGGAAGTTCGCGGGACGTCCTCGGGGCAGCTGCTGTTGGGATTTCAGTTGGGATGATGCTGCCTGACGATGGGCTCTTACAGATGAGCCGTAACCCTGACCTGCTCGTATTAGGATTTGCTCGGCGCGAGCCGTGGCTCTTCGGCCCGATCATTGAGTCGTTCTGCGCCCTCTATGAGCACGAAGACCGCCGTGCCGAGCACGATGCGCTTCTATTCCGAGCTCTAGATACTCTAACCTCGTTCGACGATAACTGCCTGGGCCTAGGGATCAGAGCAGCCCGCTTAGGGACTGCTCATCACCTTCCTCGCATCAGCGCACTTATGTCCCGACAATGCGACGGACCTTCGGAGCTCTTACGGGCGCACAAAGACTTATTTGACAGCCACGTTTTAAGACGCCGCAGATTGAACCGCCGAGCGACCGAGTTGGGATTGCGCGCGGCGAACGGATTTGCTCACTCTGGCCGCCCTATTATGCAGGCCGACGCGCTAGAGGCCGCCGGATTCGCGAAGCAAGCTCAAGCGGTTCGCGGAAAATGCGGGGCACGAAATTTTTCGCGGCGGCTGAACTGGACTAAGGCGCATCATCGGCGGGTTGCGGCCGACCTGACGCCACGCGAATTCGAGATTGCGCAGCTTGCTGCCCAGGGGGCGTCCAACCGTGCGATTGCCATGTCATTGAAGATCAGCGAGCGCACCGTCCATAAGCATCTCGAATTGACCTTTGGCAAATTGGGCATCCGCTCGCGCTGGCAACTTTTGCAGGACCGACATTTCATTTAGAAGGCGCCTCAGACTGCTAGAAGGCGGCTCAGACTGCCAGTGGCTCGCTTGTCCTGTTTTCTAGCCACGCGGGTTTCGGTAGCGCGAGTTTCCGGGCTTCGACGTACGTAAGTTGCGTATGCGTTCCAGTCGCGTTTTAGGTTAGAATGCCTAAACGACCCACGGTTCGTTGCAATGTTTTGCTGACAGGAAAAAGGAGCCTTTCTCAATGCGAATTTGGAGCTCTGCTGGCGTAAAACACCCCCAAAGCGTCTTCGCGTCCGTTGCCATTGCCACCATCGCCGCTCTTACCGCGTGCAGTAGCGGATCATCGCAGTACGCCCCCTCCGGTTCAGCCGGGATAATCTCAACCGCCGGTGCGATACATTCCATGCTGATTCCGGTGCGCTCAGGCCCGGTGATTCCGCATCCAGACCACAGCCGATCGTGGATGGCCAAGGGCGCCGCCGGCACCGCACTGCTCTACCTCTCCGACTACGGCACCGGCGACGTCTACGTCTACTCCTGGCCGAACCTGGCGCTAATGGGAACGCTGACCGGTTTCACGAATCCCGCCGGCCTCTGCGTAGACAAGACGCAGAATATCTGGATCGTTAACTATGGCGCGGAGGATATCGTCCAGTACGCGCACGGCGGCACCAGTCAGATCGGCTCGGTAAGCAACAACGGTTACTTCCCTGTCGGCTGCGCGATCAACAAACGGACCGGCGCGCTCGCCGTCAGCGACATCGGGAGCGCGGGCAGCGGCTCGGGCGGCATCACAATCTACCAAAAGGGTAGCGGAACCGGCAAGACCTACACTGACTCCAGCATCCCGTTCGTCCACTTTGTCGGCTACGATCTCAGCGACAACCTCTTCCTCGACGGTCAGAACCCTTCGGGCGTCTTCCAACTCGCGAAGTTTAAGCGCGGAACGTTTAGCTCGATTACGGTCAGCGGCGGAACGATCAACTCTCCCGGAGGCGTGCAATTCGCCGGCGGCTTGCTAACGGTTGACGACCAGGTCAGTTCGATCATCTATCAGATGAGTGAAGCCGGCGTCATCAGCAGCAGCACGCCGATGGCCGATCAGGAAGACTGCCCGCAGCCCTTCATTCGCCGGAAGTCGGTCGTTTGCCCCAATGCCAGCGGCCTGGACTACCTCGTTTACGCCTATCCTGCTGGCGGCACGCCGCGCAAGACGATCACCGGCAGCTTCAGCTCGCCGTTCGGATCGGCGATCAGCCTGTAACCTGTACCTCCGGACTTCCTTGCGAATCAGCGAAGACATACGCGGCGCTATCCACACAATGACTGGGGACTTCCCTCGCTTTTGAGGACAGGAGCGATTCCCACGCAGCGCTGCGGCTTCAGGAAATGCCGTCGGCCCTCTCCTATAAGGGGACGGCACATTCTCTGGCGTCAGCGTCGCATCGCATCCTTGCCCGCTCTGGTGAAGGTCGGATTCGGCACCGTAAACGGGAGTTCGATAAGAAGTCGGGCTTCCTCCGAGTCTTCGTAAAAGCACATCGGGAATGCGCGGGCGCCATTCGGGTGCCGTCCCTGATGTCCAACAGTTACCGCCCGTGACCGCCATTGGCCGAAAGCCCTTGAGCCTAGAGGCTTCCATGTTCCCCTAGTGCCCTCAGTACCCCCCGCGTTAGGCTTTAGGAGTCCCCCCTGCTCTATCCAGTTTGAGCTACGGGCGCACGCGCGGCCGTACTCTACTTACATACGGGGCAAGGGCCCTCTTGCGGCCGGTTACTTGTCGTGCCGAAGTTCGCGCCTGACCCGGTCGATCTCGGCTTCGACTCGGTTCTTGATCTCGGTCGCGGCCGATTCGATCTTCTCGCCCAGGCCCATTTCGTGTCCCAGGGCTTCTCGCTTGAGATGTTCGCTCGAGGCAATCGTCCGGTGTTTGATCTCCTCGGCCGAGTCGCGTACGTCCTTGCCGACGTCTTTTACTTTATCGTCCATGCGTGCGGAGTACCCACGCGCCTCGCCTATCAAACGCGGAGAGGGTCTGCGCCGGCCGAGCATACGCGTTTCTCGCGGGTGGCGGACGCCCGTCTTTAACGACGCAAAGTCGGTCGTTTGAAGATCGCCAGCGGCGGCTACCAGCGTAGGCTCTTCTTGCGACCCGGGCGCGACATCTGAGAGTATCGAACCGCGCGACCTCGAGATCGTCGAAACGCGCGGTCTCGTCCTGGGAGTGAGCGCCCACACGAGCGACTTACAGAGAACCGGTACCGCTGTTCCAGTCGAGCGTCGCCGCATACAGAAGTTCCGAGCCGGCGAGTGTCGCTTGACGGTGCACGCGGGTCTGATTGTTTAGCAGATTGCGGCGCCCTTCATCACGTACCTTTCTGCCAAAATCATCCCGCAATCGGCAAGCGCGCCAGGACCCCCTATCCCGCTCACCAACACGCTCTTGCCCATTCCCAATTTATCCGGAGGTTTTCTCTATGCCGGTTCGATTCGCACGCTGCGCGCTCGTCGTCGCAGTCGCCGCTGCCCTCGCCGCCTGTTCCGGCGGTCCGTCAGTCACCAGCGCCCCATCGATGGGTTCGCCGCTCGCGCAGGTGAGCACGATCCGTGGCGAGCACGTCGTTCGTGCCGGCACGCAAATCTTTCGTTTCGGAGGGAAAATCCGCAACGTGCGCCGGCACCACAGCTGGATATCCTCCGCGGCCGCCAAGCAGCCGTTGCTTTACGGATCTTCGTACGACGGCGGATTCGTCAATATCTATGCGGAGAAAGGGCAGAATCAGTCTCCGATCGGGCAACTAACTGACGGCCTGCTAAGCCCTCAAGGAATGACCGTCGATGCAAAGCACCGGTTGTGGGTCGCCAACACGAACGCGTTTACGGTCGTCGCATTCAACCGCGGTTCCACGACGCCCTTGATAACGCTCAACGACCCCAACTTCTACCCGCTGGAGGTCGCGGTTGACAAGAGCGGCACCGTTTATGCAGCCAACGCCGAAAGCACGACCGGGCCGCCCGGCAACGTAACGGTTTGGGCCAAAGGATCGACCAATCCAACCGCTACGCTTACGTATCCGGACTTTCTCATCGTACTGGGCGTCGGCGTGGATGCGGGCAACAACGTGTACGTATCCTACATCCCGACCAGCGGACCGCCATCCATCGTCGAGTTTCCGTCCGGCTCTCAGACCGGCCAGCCGGTCGCCGTCCAAGATGCCAGCGAGGGCGAAATGGCGTTCGACTCGTCGGCCGATCTAGTGATGGAGACGCTCCAAAACAGCCTCGGCGTATGGGCGCCCCCATATACCGGTTCGCCGGCGCGCACGATCCCGGCGTTCGGCAACGAGCCGACGCTCAATCGTCGCGAACATAAGGTGTGGATCGCGTATGCGAATTATTCGACACCGCATATTCTCGGCTACAACTACATCTCTGGAAAACTCGTCGACACGATTGCCAGCGGCTGGAGCGATACGGCCATTCCTTACGGTGTGGCCGTTGACCCCCGCGCCCGGCCCTAAGGCGCGACGATCTTCGCGAGCAACGCCTGCGCTTGCGCGAGAACGTGGGCACTGGAAAAACGGCGCGCGCAGTCGATCGACTCTTCGATCGCCGCGCGCGCCGATCGTTTATTGCCGCGCGCCAGATGGGACTCGGCGGAAATCCGCTGCGTGAGTGCGACGATCCGCGCATGTCCGCGAGCGCGCGCGTCGTCGGTGGCGGAGGCCGCTTCCGAGCCGGCTTCATCCGCGCGGCCGAGGCGCAGGAGGGCGCCGGCGGCCAGAGCGCGGGCCGAAAGCGTCTCGTACGCGTTGGTGGATACTGCTGCAGCCGCGTTTGCTGCGACCAGCGCGCGCTGCGGTTGACCGATCGCGACCTCGATGTCAGCCGTACAGAATGCCAGCGCGGAACGCAGCCGGGGCGGGAGCGCGCGGTCGGTGCGATCGACAAGGCGACGATAAGCGCTCCGGTCGCGCGACGTCCTCGAATGCATCCAACGGGTCGAGTAAAGTTGATACTTCGCGTATAGCTCGCGGCCGTACAGTCCGTGCTTCCGGGCCAGAGCGATCGCTTGGACGAGAAGCCGCTCGCTGAGCAGGGGATCCGCCGCGGTGAAGTCTGCGATTTCGGCCTTGAGGGTCAACACCTCGACGGCGATCTCCGAAACGCGTGCGAATTCCTGATACCGCGATCCGAGCGAGCAGTCGAGTTGCGCGTTCCGCTTCACCGCTGCGAACCGCTGCCGCCGCACGCACGACCGTCGCCCGAACCCCCAAGACGCTGGTCGGCCGTTCGGCCGCAGCTTCGACCGCCATCGGTCCCCGAGCCAGCCAGCGCACGTTCAAAGCCGCCGCGTCGGCCGCGTCCCTCAGCGTCATCCGGCGTTCGACCGAAAATGGGGACGCCGCCAGCAGCTCATCGGCCGCGCGAAGCGCGGTCCCCGCGCGATCGAGGCGATGCATCCGCGCATGGAGTTCGGCGATTCGCACTAACGCTTCGCAGCGGGCGTCCGCATCCCCGCCGGAAACGACGTCGTCGAGAATCGCCCGCGCCGAGCTGGTTTCGCCAGAGTCCGCGAGACACGTCGCCCGCTCCAGCAAGCTCGCTGGAAAGCGATCGGCAACGCTGACGCGCGCCGGCTCGCCGACGCGATAGGCCTGGACGAAACGCGCGTGCGCCAGGCGCCGCTCGCGATGAAACTGGCGGATCGAAATGCCTAGATCGGCAGCGACGGCCGACGCCGCGTGTCCTGCAACGTCGACCCGCAGCAAAATCGCCGTTTGTCGAGCCCCTCGTCCGCCTCGAATCGGGGCGCATGCGTCCATCGCGCCCAGCGCGCGCGAAACCCGCTCTGCTACAGCCTGCAGCCCCCTCGCATCACCGTTCTCGGCTAACGCGGCGCGCGAGAGGGGGTTACGGCGAAGCTCGGAGGCGTCGCCGAGATGCCGTAACAGGTGACGCGTCGCACAATAGTCCGATCGCGCCGGGTCCGATCGCGGCAACCTTTACTCGTAGTCGGGAGGGCGCCCGTCGTCGTGCTGACTGAAGAAAAATCCCTGGCCCTTCGGGGCTTTGATGGGGACGAAAGTTCGCGGCGCTCGCCCAAAGTCGAAGCAGTCTTCGGCGGGTGAGTTCGCTCGTGTATCGCTGGCCGACAGCCGCGCCAGGCCGAAGACGTCCTCGGCAAACTTTAAAATGCTGCCGTGTTCGTATCTCACGTGCGAAACGTAGTCCTTTTTCGCGTAAGGCGAGATGACGATCAGGGGGACGCGAAACCCCAACCCGTCGTAGTTGACGTGCGGAGGCGGGACGTGATCGTACAAGCCTCCCCAGTCGTCCCACATTACGAAAATCGCCGTTGAATCCCAAAAGCGGCTCTCCCCGACGGCATTGACGAGCGAGGCGACCCACGACGGTCCGAATCCGCCGCCGCAGTTCACGTGATCGGAGTTGTCGCAGATCGGCGTGATCCAGGTCACGCTCTTGAGGACTCCTTTGCCGACGTCCTTGATGAATCGGGTCTGCGGGGTCAGCACGTCTTTAGTCCAGTCAGGCCCGTACCGAATGTGACGAACGGCCTGATAACCCGACCATTCTCCTCCGCCGCCGCCCTGGTCGTTTACGTCGCTCGTGTAGAAGCGCCACGTCAAGCCGGCGTTGTCGAGTTCGTCACCCAGCGTGTTGTAGTCGAAGCACGCCGGCTGCGGTGAAGAGTACTGGCGGCTCTGCGAAATCGTCCCAACGGTGTCGCTCGGCCCACCGTCGCACCCCCACTCTCCCCACGGAAGATCGACGCTCGCCTGCGCTTGAGCTGCAATGATGTACTGATGCGACACGAAGCTTTCGTCGAGATGTGACTGAAACATCCGGTCGGCCAACACGAACTCGTGAGCCATATCGAAGTACGGCTTCGACTCGGTATGCGGTACGTAGACGTACTGCGGATTAGCCGGTCCACCGTACGTACCTTCCTGGTCGAACCCGTCCATCCGGCACTTCGTGCCGGGCAGCGATCCCGTTCCGTCGCACGCCGCGAACATCGCGGTGGCGGAATGATCGATGACGTATTGCCGCGACAAACTCACCGGCTGGAGTTCGATCGTCTGTCCCAGCGAATTCTTTCCCTTGGAAGCCGTGTCCGCGCCCGGATAGCCTTGGAAGAGATTATCGAAGCTGCGGTTTTCTTGAAAGATGATGACGACGTGTTTGATCTTTCCGGCGCCGGACGAATTGATTCTCGCGAGCGGATTGCCGGCCGTCGCGATCGGCATGGCGTGCGTTCCGGACGAGCACGCGCTCAATAAAATCATGGCGGCGGCAAGGGCCGCCGAAATATAACGTTTCACGGGGGACGCTTCCACCTGCCTCGCTCCAATCCATGCTCGAAAATTGCACGTCTTACGCGCGAAGACGCAGTGCGGCGGCGCGCAGCGTGCAGGGGACGGGCAGTGTCGTCGGCAAGCACGGAAAAGGAGCTTTTCGGAGGACCCCCGCCCCCGCATGATCTCGGAACCGCTCGCCAGCGACGGCTTCGTCGGCCGCCGCGAAGAGCTTGCATTTCTACACGAATCGTTTGTCCGCGCGCGTGACGAGCGCTCGCGCTTCGTGCCGATCGAAGGTGAAGCGGGGATCGGTAAATCGCGCTTGATCGATGAGTTTTCAGCCGCGATCTCCGGTGAGGCCACACTAGCCTCGGGGCAATGCAGCGAACAGGTTCGCAGCCCGTACTTGCCGTTTTCGAGAATCTTGGCGCAGCTCGAAACGCGTGGAACGCGGCTTGCGTTCGAGCCGCGGCAGCGGCGGGGAAACGCCGAAGAAAAGGCCGCCTTCTTCGAGGGAACCGCTTGCGCACTCGAGCGCGCGGGTCGGCGAAAACCGATCGTTGCGGTCCTCGAAGACCTGCAATGGGCCGATTCGGCAACTTTGGAACTGTTGACGTATCTGCTGCAAAATCTCGATCGGGCGCGCGTCTTGTTCTTGGTATCCTTGCGAACCGAAGGTGCCGCGCACAATTCCGCACTCGCGGCTTTTCGGCTCTACGCTGCCCGTCGCCGAGTCACCGCCGTGCGGCTGCGCGGCCTGCGCCGCAACGAAATCCGCTACTTGGTGGCTCAGCGTCTGGGAACGCCGGAAGCCTCGAGGATTGCCCCCGAAGCGATCGCCCAAATAGAATCCCTGTCCGAGGGAAACCCGCTCTTTGCCGAAGAGCTCGTCCGCACGGTCCGAGAGAGCGGCGGCATGAATCTTGCAACGCACGCGCCGCTTTCGCTGCAAGCCATGCTGAGCGAACGCTTAACGCCTCTTTCGGAAGAGCAGCGAGCGGTGCTCGTGCGGGCGGCGATCGTCGGGCGGCAATTCGACGCCGGCTTTCTGGCCAAGATCGTCGGCCTTCCGCTCGAGCGCGTGCTTTCAGTGTTGCAGCGCGCCGTCGAGGCCGACCTGGTCGTGGGGTCGGCTTCCGCACCGCTGGACTTCGCATTTCGGCACGCGATGATTCGCCAAGCCTTGGCCGATCAGTTGATCGTCGGTTTGGCGGCGCCGCTGCACGTCCGAGTTGCCGAGGAACTGGAGGCCATGTCGGGCGGCGAGAGCCGCGCGGCCGAACTTGCGTACCACTGGTCGGCAGCGCGAGTTGCCGACAAAGCGCGCTACTACAACGAACGTGCCGCCGAAGCAGCTTGGAGCCTCTACGCCTATCGCGACGCGATCGGCTTTTACACGATGGCCCTTCGGTGGGACTACCCGCCCGGTATCGAGCGAGCCGCCCTCTACGAACGGCTCGGAACGCTGTTGTACATCGAAGGTCACGGTGAAGAACCGACCGTCTGGTTCGAGAAATGCCGAGCCGAATACGCGCGCCTCGAAAACTCGGTGGGCACGTCGCACGCGCTGCTGCGACTAGCCGATCAGTACTGGGTAGATGCACGCACCGGTGAAAGCCTGAAGGCTGCCGCGCGGGCTGCGGCCATGCTGGAACGCCTGGATCGTCCGGCGATGCTCGCCGAAGCGCTGCTCTCCCTCGCGCGATTTTCCGTCACCGCCGGCGATGCGCCCGGAGCGCAGGAGCAACTCGACGCCGCCGCCGCGCTCGCCCCGCATTTCGACGTCGCGCTTCAGGCGAGCTTTCACGAAGTGCGCGCCGAAACCCACGCCGCAATCGGCGATGCCCGGACGGCGCTCGCAGATTGCCGGGCCGCGTCACGCCTAGCGAACCGAACCGGCGTCAGCGAAACCATCGCGCAAACCGAGAACAACTACGCACTCGTCGCCGCCGATCTCGGAGAACTCGATCTGGCCATCGAACGTCATGAGATCGCACTGACGGAGGCACGCCGCACGAGCATGCTTTGGCGGGTCGCCTACTCTGCGCTCAACTATGCCGACACGCTGATGCTGCGCGGGGAGTTGGAACGCGCGCGCCGGCTCGCCTGGGAAGCGATCGAGAGCGGCGTAACGACCGCAACGTTCAAGACCAAGGCCGCGGCAGTAGGAATTCCACTCGCCCTACTGTTAAACGATCGGCCGTTGCTCGAAGCCTGCGCCGACGACGAAGCCGCAGTTCACGCCGTGCGTTCGCGCGAGATCCAGCGCATCGCCTCGGTCGCGGCGGCATTTGCCGCTTTGCGCCACGCGCAAGGCGCCCCTGACGAAGCGCGCGCCCTTCTGACGAGAGCTACCGAATCGATCTCGCATCCGCATCGCTGCCTGAGTCTCTTCCTACAAATCGCCGTCAACGGAAGTCCGCTCGAGCAACGATGGGCGCGCCAAATGCTCGCGAAGTCGGCAACCCGGCCGCGAGTGAAACGCGCGTGCCGGCTGCTGTTCGAGGCGTTGATCGATGAGGGCGAAGTTCCCCAGCGCGCTCGGCTGGCGCGACTTGCCGCGGCGGCATGCTCGCGTCTCGGCTGGCATTTGCACGCGGCTCGGGCTCTGGAAGCGGCCGGTCGCACCGAGGAAGCTCTGCGACGGTATGCAGCCATGGGCGACGTCCGCGACGCCGAACGCCTGCGCAGCCGCGCGCGGGGCGGCGAGGCGGGCGCCCTACAGTTGAGCCGCCGTCAAATGGAAGTGGCCCGTCTGGTAGCCGACGGCGAGACCAATCGTTCGATTGCCGGCCGGTTGAACATCAGCGAGCACACCGTCGAGCACCACCTTTCGACGATCTTTGCCCGCCTCGGGCTGCGCTCGCGGTCCGCGCTGGCCGCCCGGATCGGCCGCCTGCCGCGGCCATAGCGGAAATCCAGGATACCGCCCGCCGGTTAACGTCCCTATAATCGTGGGAAGACCGCGAGGAGGGACGCCCGATGCCCGGAGTTCGTTCGCTACTGCGCCGCATTATCGTCGCGGCAATCGCCATCTCTTTTGTGACCGGCCCGCAGCCGGGCATCGCCGGCACGACCGGCAGCCTTGCCGGAGCAGTGTTGGCAACCGGCACCGGCGAGCCGCTCGCGGCGGCTACCGTGGTCGCGAGCAGCCCTTCACAGGTGGCCACGACCCACACCGATTCCCGCGGGAACTTCGTATTTCTCTCGCTCGCGCCGGACACGTATACCGTGTCGATCGAGAAGTCCGGATACGAACCCCTGTCGTCGAGCGGCATCAGCATCTTTGCCGATCAGGCGCAGACGCTGACGTTTCGCCTGCAGAAGAGCTTAAAGACGATCGCGCAAGTGCAGGCGCGTTCCTCGCTAAGCGAGGTTCGGCCCGGAACGATAACCGACGTCTATTCGGTCAACCCCGCCGTCACAAAAGCCGCCGCGCCGATCGGCGGAGGCGGCGGCCTGAACAACGTCTACTCGGCGATCGCCGCGATGCCGGGCGCCTACGTTCCAAACGGGCAGATGGGCGTCAACCAGACGGTCTACATCCGCGGCGGATACTACGATCAAATCGGCTACGAGTACGACGGCGTTCCGGTAAACCGGTCGTTCGATAACTATCCGGCCCACTCGGCTTCCACGCTCGGGCAACAGGAACTGCAGATTTATGCCGGAGGCGGAGGCGCCAACGCCAACGCTACCGGACTCGCGGGCTTCATCAATCAAGTCGTAAAGACCGGGACGTACCCGGGCTATGCCAGTATCTCGGGTCAAATCGGCACGCCGACCTTCTATCACGACCTCTCGGTCGAAGCGGGTGGATCGACTCCCGATCGGCTCTTTTCCTACTACGTGGGCGCGAGCGGCTACAACCAAGATTTCCGCTACCTCGATCAGTCCAACGGCGGCGACTTGATGGCGTCGTTTCCGTACGGCGCAGGACCGAGCAACCTTACGACGGATCTGCCTTTTTACCCGGCAGTCTATCCGACGTGCACTGCCGATGCGACCTACGTGAACCCGGCAACGAAATTCCTCGACAACGATCCCGGCTGTTTCTCGGCGTTCACCTCGGCCTACAGTGAGGTCTCGTATATTGCGGGGCGCGAGGTCGTCGCCAACATGCACTTCGGCGTCCCGCACCGGTTCGATGGCGGCCGCGACGACATTCAAATGCTCTATACCTCGTCGGCGATGTACCGGCAGTACTACAGCGGCGTCAACGACGGCGGGCAGCAGCTAGCCAACGGGTTGCTCGCGCAATGCGACTTCTCGCACTGCGCGCCACCGCACTGGCCGGATTACTACACGTTCCCCGGCGGTACGCAGTTTCTGTCACCGGCCAACGTCCAGCCGATCGCTTACCTTTTCCCGGGTTCGCCGCGCAATCGCTGCGCGAACGTCAGCGGCGTTCCCGGCGCCTGCCCCGACGGCACCTACGCACTTCTTCCCAACGATTATCGCGACGGCCGCTGGGATACGGCTAACATTTTCAAACTTCAGTACCAGAAAAATTTCGGGAGCAGCGCCTATTTGCGGGTCTTCGGGTATACGTTCTACTCCAACACCAATCGCAGCGGCGCGAGCCGGCGCGGCATCGGCAGCGGCTACGGCGCCCTGAACTATGACTACGAAGTCGACGGCCACACCCGCGGCGTTCAGGCCGATTTCGGGGACCAGCTCAGCAGTACCAATCAGTTGACCGCCAACGTCAACTACATTACCTCGACGACGTTGCGAATCAATAACGACAACTATCTCAACACTTCAGGCCAACAAATCAGCAATTTCACCAACGGCGTCGACTGTTACGCGACCCACAGTGGAACGCAAGGCGGACAAACCTTTCAAGTAGGGCAGCGAGCGCCGTGTAACCTCGGCATCACCCAAGGTGACTTCGGCGATCCGACCGGATACTATCCTCGCGGAGTGGATCCGTGCGCTACGGGTGTGATTTCATCGAGCAGCGCGGCGTGTAAGGCGGGAGCTTCGTTCCGGCTTACCTACACGGGCAATCAAGGTCTCATCAACGCGGTAACGCCGCAGTTCACCGACTTCTCGCTCGGCGATGAGTGGCGCCCCAACGACAAACTCGATATCAGCCTCGCGCTGAAGTACGCCGACGATCAATTCGATTTACAGAACACAAACACGCCGGGTAAGAACTTCTGGTTTGCCGCCGCGCAGGCCGAGTTTTGCTACAATCCGATCACGTTCGAGCCGGTGCTCATTCCGCAGAAGCCGCAGAACGCTTCGGTGATCGAGCCCTACGTGAGCTTTAACTGTCCGATCGACAACTCCACCGGCAAACCCGTCCAAACCGTTCATCCGGACGGTAAGGACGGCCACCTGCTGCTTTCCAACCAGTATCCTCCGACGTACATTCAGACGTACTGGCAACCGCGAATCGGCTTGACGTATACCGTCGATCCAGATACGGTAATTCGCGCGTCGGCCGGCCGGTACGCCCAAGAGCCGCAGAACTACGAGATCCAGTATAACAGCGAAGAGGAAAACCTGGCCGAGCAGTTGCTCGGATTTCTGCCCTTCGGGTTCACGACGCCGTTCCACAATGCGCAGGCGCAGTTTTCCGACAACTACGACGTGTCGTACGAACATCGTTTCAAGGGCACCGACACTTCGATGAAGTTAACGCCTTACTATCGATACGCCACCCAGCAGCTCGACGAGAACATCTTTATCCCCACGCTGCTTGCGTCACCCGCCCTCAACGCCGGGACCCAGGTAAGCTACGGCGTCGAGTTTCAAGTAACTAAGGGCGACTTCAACAGAAACGGCCTTTCGGGAATCTTCTCGTACACCTACCTCGATTCCAAGGAAAAGTGGAACAACTTCCAAGGCGTAAGCGTGAACGCCGTCGACCCCTATAACGAGTACATCCAGGAGTACAACGCGCTGACGAAAGCGGGCGGTGGTTCGCGATGCTACGGCAACAGCGGGACAGGCCATCCGTCGCGATGCGGTGCCAACGCGATTCTCAATCCCTACTACAACCTGCCGGCGCAGCCGTTGCTCGATAAATACGCTTGGTACGTCACCGGTCTCGACTTCCCGTGGACGTCGCCCAACGTGTTCGCGCTGGTCCTCAACTACAAGCACAACCGTTTCTCGGTAACTCCCGCCTTTACGCTCAACCAAGGAGCGGCCTACGGCGCGCCGTCCGACTTCCAAGGAGTCGACCCGCGCGTCTGCCACTCCAACCAAGGAAGCGAAGGTATCCACGGCGGCGGCGCGCTTGCACCCGACTATACGTCGTGCGGACTTGCGGCGACGCCGGCGGGCTCGCTCTACATTCCGAATCCGGCGACCGGACACTTCGATACGTTCGGTCAGTTCACGCAGCCTTGGCAGTTCAATATGGGCCTGCAGATGCACTACGACGTCAGCCCGCGAGTATCGGCGAATCTAACCGTCGCGAATCTCGTCAACGAGTGCTTCGGCGGATCGGTCACGCAGTGGAGCCAGCAGTTTGCGCCCAGCAACACGATCTGCGGCTATTCGCCCAATCTCTTCTACATTAGCAACTTCTACAACGGCAGCGGCCCCAACGACGTCAGGGCCAACGGCGTGCCGCTCAATCCGTACTTTCAAAACGCGTTTACGCCGTCGTACGGCGACAACAACTCGTTTAACTACCCCCTTCCGATCAACTTCTATCTGCAAATGCAGGTCAAGCTGTAAGGAACAGCGATGAACGCGCGCGCATCGGGGTGGGCGGCGGCGCTCGCGCTGACGGTCGCGGCCGCGGCGGCGCCCGCTTCGGCCGGCCCGGGAACGTTTTCGATCGAGGCGATGCAGCGCGTGGTGGAACTGTCGGATGCGGCGATCGCCCCCGACGGATCTCGCGTCGCGTTCGTCACGTCGCAAGCAGATCTCGAACATAATGCGTATCCCAGCGAGCTGTGGATTTACGACCTAAGCGCGCGGCGTCTGCGCCGCCTCGGCGCCGCCCGCGCTTCCTACTCCTCACCCGCGTGGGCTCCGCAAGGGCAGCGCGTTGCCGTCATCGCCACCGACGCGACCACCCACGCCGATCAACTCTTTCTACTGGCTGCCGACGGCGCACCCCGGCGACTCACCGCCGGAAGAAGTGACGTTGAGGAGTTCGCCTGGCGTCCCGACGGCGCGGCGATCGCCTTCGTTCGGGCCGACGACCCAGAAGTTCGCCATGGAAGTGCGGCTTACGACGATGCTTTCGAGGTCACCGACAACGACTATCTGGCCACCGCCCCAGCCCGTCCGTTACATCTGTGGATCGCCGACGTCCGGACCGGAGCCGTACGGCGCCTGACCAGTGGTTCTTGGAGCGTCTCCGACGATGCGATTTCGTGGTCGCCCGACGGACGCCGGCTCGGTTACCTGCGCGCGCCCAACGCTACCCACGGCGTCGACGACCTGACCGCGGCATTCGAACTCGACGTAACGTCGGGGCGCTCCCAACCCGTGACGCCGCACGCCGCCTATGAAGATCAGCCGCTGATCGCTCCCGACGGCTCGCGAACGCTCTACCTATACCCGCGCGACGGCAATCCTGCAAACGCGTTAACCGCGATGACGATCGGGCGCAGCGAGCAGGACGATCGCGACGAAGCGCGGGCGCTCGATCGCCACGTGGAAGAGGCCGCGTGGATGCTCGACAGCCGCACGCTTCTTCTCAAAATTTACGACGTTACGTCCGGACCGCTGTACGAACAGCCGCTCGACGGTCGCGCTCGCCGTCTTCCGTTGGGCGACGTCGTCGACGCGGAGATCGGTACTCAAAGCGCCGCGCGCAGCGGAGCGATCGCGTTCGTCGGCACGCCACCCGACCGCCCGAACGAACTTTACTTCCTCTCCGCCGGCGCGGCCGAGCCCCAACGGCTTACGAACTTCAACGCGGCGACGGCGCAACTTCAGGTCGGAAAAGCGACGACGGTGCGCTGGGATTCCGTGGACGGCTTTCACGAGGCGGGCGTGTTGACGTATCCGCCCGGGTACGTTGCCGGCAAGCGTTATCCGTTAGTGCTGCGGATTCACGGAGGCCCGACCGAAACGTCCGAAGCGTTCTTCGAGCCGTTCTACCAGCTGGCCGCCGCCCACGGCTACCTCGTGTTCGCGCCGAACTACCGCGGAAGCAGCAATTTGGGGAGCGCGTTCGAACGCGCGATTTTCAGCGACGCAAGCGTCGGACCGGGCAAGGACATCATGGCCGGAATCGAGGCGGTCGAGCATCTCGGCATCGTCGATTCCTCGCGGATTTGCGTCTCCGGATGGTCGTATGGCGGCCAGCTGACTTCCTGGATGATCGGCCACTATCAGATTTGGAAGTGCGCGGTAACTGGTGCGGCCGTCAACGACTTGGTCGTCGACTACACAATCGCCGACGACATCGACGCCGCACGATTGGCGTTCGACGATTCACCGTTTGTCGGAAACGAACTGCCCGCGTGGCAGCGGCAATCGCCGATAACGTATTTCAAGAACATTCGCACGCCGCTGCTTCTGCTAGGAAACGTCTACGACGTTCGCGTGCCGATCGTCGAACAGTACGAGATGTATCACGCGCTTCGCGACAACGGCGTACCGGTGCAGTTCTTTGCCTATCCCAGTGGAGGCCATCTTCCGCGCGGACCCGTGCGGCTCGCCGACGCCTACCGCCGCTGGCTCGCCTGGTTCGATCGCTACCTCAAAGGATAAATATGATGCGCGTTTTACTGCTGCTGGTCGCTGCCGCGGCGCTTTCGTCCGTCGGAACCGCCGCGGCGCAAACCCAGCATCCCGCTTGCACGATCACGATTTTTCCGCGGTACGGAACCTACGCGCCCAGCGGCCGGCTGCACGGCCCCGGCCTCGTGCTCGCGGGCGGCGGTGCCGAGGAAGCTCCTACCTCGATGTTTCCGTGGATGCGCCGGCGGCTGGGCGGCACCGGAACCGCGCGGTTCGGTAACGTCGTCGTGCTGCGCGCTTCCGACAGCACCGAATACGACCGCTTCTTCTACCGCTACGGGAACTTCCGATCGGTGCAGACGGTACTCATTCCGCCGTGCGCGACGCGAGGGCAAGCCGACGGCGCCGCATCGGTCGCTGATGGAGCCGACGCCGTGTTCTTTGCCGGCGGCGATCAGTCGAACTACGTTGTCTGGAAGGGCGGCGCGCTGATGGCCGCGGTCAAACGGGTCTACGCGCGCGGGGGCCTCGTCGGCGGCGGCAGCGCGGGGCTCGCAATACAAGGGGCGGTGATCTACGATGCGGCGGCCGGCGACCGTTACGGAAACGACACCCACACCGCCGACGCCGTCGCCTATCCGCTGGAACGGCGCATCAGCTTCACGACCGGATTATTCGCGTGGCCTCCCCTGGCAGACACGCTCACCGACACGCACCTCGTCGTGCGCGATCGGTTCGGACGCATGATCGTCTTTCTCGCGCGAATTCTCCACGATGGCCTGTTGCCAAACGCCCGAGTCGTCTACGGACTCGGAATCGATCAGGCCAGCGCGGTGGTCGTCGATCCGGCCGGTGTCGGCACGGTCCTCAACGGTGCCGGCGGTCGCGGCGCCTTTCTCGTGCGCGCGACGGGGCGCCCGCATTTGGTGCCGGGAGAACCGCTGAACTATACCGTTGAAGTCTCGCATCTCGCCCGAACCGGCGAACGCTTCGATCTGCTGCACAAGACGAGCCCAACGCCGTGGTACGCGGTGACGGTGGACGGATCGCGTAAACCCCCTTACGACCGGAACCCGTATTCTCCGTGAAACGCGTTCTCGCGCTCGCGTTGGTTGCCGCACTGGCCGCCTGCTCGCGTTCGGGCGAAACCGGTCCGGCGGCGACGGCCGAGCTCGCGATCGCGCAGGAGCGCGAGCCGATGTCGCTAAACCCGGCACTCGAAAACGGGGCGTCGTCGACCGAGTGGGGACTGCTGCTCTTTCAATATCTCGTGAAATTCGACGACGCGGGACGACTCGTCGGCGACGCGGCCACGGCCGCCCCCACCGCCGAAAACGGCGGGATCAGCCGCGACGGTCTAACCGTCGTCTACCACCTACGCAAGAATCTGCGCTTTGCCGACGGTAAGCCGCTCACGGCCCGCGACTGCGTTTGGTCAATTCGAGCCGTACAGAACCCAGCCAACAACGTGCAGACGCGGTACGGCTACGATCGAATTGCGAGCGCTAACGCGCCCAATCCGGCCACGCTCGTCCTGCGCCTCAAAGAGCCGTTCGCCCCGCTGGTGACGCTCGTGCTTGCGCCGCAAGGGTTCCCGATTCTTCCCGAACACGTACTTGCGAAATATCCGAACTTCAATCACGCCGCTTTTAGCGAGCTTCCGATGGGGTCGGGTCCGTACGTCGTCACACGGTGGGATCGCGGCGATCGCGTCGAGATGCGCGCCAATCCCTACTATTGGCAGGGAAAGCCGCGGATCGAACGGTTGACCGTGCGATTCGTGGCCGACGCAAATACTGCGATCAACTTGTTGCGGACGCACGAGATCGGCGGCTTCTTCAACGACGAGGACCTCGGGAACTATCCGATCCTGCGTGCGATTGCGGGCACGTACGTTTCGAACGAGCCCATCGATGCCGTTGGCGCGATCATCTTCAATACGCGAGATCCGCTGACGAGCGATCCACGAGTCCGTCACGCGCTCGCCGAAGCAATCGACGTCAGGTCGGTCGTGGAGAAGACGTACCACGGGGCGACGACCAGTTCCGACGCCGGGCGCGGGCTCTTTATCTGGGCATACGATCGCAACGCTTATCCCGACGTTCCCTACAATCCGAAGGCGGCCGGAAAACTGCTCGATTCGGCCGGCTGGATTCTCGGTCCCGACGGATTTCGCGTGCGCAATGGTACGCCGTTGGATCCGCTGTTCGTCATCCAAGCGCAGACGCCCGGCGATCAGGTCGTCGGCAACTTGGTGACCGCCTACGAACGCAAAATCGGCGTTCGCGTAACGCTCAAACAGTACAGCGTGACGCAGTTCGTCGCTCCCGGGAACCTCGGCGGCCCCGTCTACGGCGGACGCTTTCAGCTGGCGCTCTACCCGTTCGTAAACGGCGACGACCCCGATACCAGCGACCAATTCTCGTGCAGCCACGTTCCGCCCAACGGATACAACAAGTCGCGCATCTGCGATCCGCAGATCGACGCACTCCTCGCGCAAGGGCGAAGGACGAACCTCGTATCCGCCCGCAAGGCGATCTATGCGCGTTTGCAACGCCTGCTGTACGCACAGTTGCCCGTCGCACTACTCTACGAGGAGCACCAGATTAGCGCGTTTACCCTGAGGCTGCACGGCCAATCTACCTCGCTCTCGGGCGCCTTCTGGAATGTCGGACGATGGACGCTGTCACCGTAGCGCCGCTGCTCGACGGCGATCCCTACGTCGGTGTGATGCGCGGCCGAAGCATCGAATCCGTCCACCGGGTCGCGGCTTGCGCCGTCGGCACCGAAGGACGCGTCGTTTTTGCCATCGGATCGATCGACGTTCCGGTATACTTACGGTCAACTGCAAAGCCGTTCATCGCGGCGGCGGCGGTCCGCGAAGGCGTAGCCGAACGATACGGACTGGAGCCGCACGAAATCGCGCTCATGGCCGCTTCTCATAACGGCGAACCGTTCCACGTCAACGCGGTCCGCTCGATTCTTGCGAAGATCGGGCTTCCCGAATCCGCGCTGGCCTGCGGTCCGCACGCTCCCTACGATCCGGCATCGGCGTCCGCCCTCGCGCGCGACGGGATCGCCTTCTCCGCAATTCACAATAACTGCTCGGGAAAGCACGCCGGCATCCTAGCGCTGTGTCAGCTCCTCGGAGCCGACGCCGCGAGCTACCTCGAGATCGGCAATCCGGCGGAGCGGCACGTTCTCGCACTGTGCGCCCGGTTGTGCGGACAACCCGTCGATGGACTGCAGCTCGGGATCGACGGTTGCGGCATCCCCGTATTCGCCACGCCTCTGCGCAACGCCGCACTGGCGTTTTCGCGCCTGGCGACTTTGGAAGGCCTCGACGAGCGGGACGCACGCGCCCTGCGGGTCGTGCGCGACGCAATGGTGGCGTTTCCTCAGTATGTTGCGGGAACCGGTGAATTCGACACTGCGCTGATGCGGGCGGCGGGCGGGCGAATCGCCGCGAAATCGGGGGCCGAAGGTGTCCACGGGCTCGCGGACATCGCCACCGGGACCGGCCTCGTGCTCAAGGTCGTCGACGGAGCCGCTCGGGCATGCGCGCCGGCTGCGCTCGCGGCGATCCGCCAGTTGCGGCTGCTGGACGAGGCCGCGCTTGCCGGTTTGGAATCGTTCGCGCGGCCGGCCGTGTATAACCGCGCGGGCACCCGCGTCGGCTCGATTCTGCCGTTGGCAGGCAGCGCAGCGAATCGCTCCTAACCGTCGAACGCAGCGACATGCCCGTCTCCTATGACTTGCTCGAGAGCCAAGTGCGCGAACTGCTCGCCGGCGAGACCGACTTCATCGCAAACGCGGCAAACTTCGCAGCGTTTCTCTACTGTGAACTCCCCGACGTCAACTGGGCCGGATTCTACCTTCTAGCGCCGTCGGGGGAATTGGTACTCGGGCCATTTGCCGGGAAGCCGGCGTGCACGCGGCTCCCGCGCGCGCGGGGCGTGTGCGGCACCGCCGTCGCACGTCGCGAAACCGTAGTCGTGGCCGACGTGACCGCCTTCGCGGATCACATCACTTGCGATACCGCGTCACGCTCCGAGCTTGTCGTTCCGCTTTTGGCGGACGGCGAACCGTTTGGCGTTTTCGACGTAGACAGCCCCTCGGTCGCACGCTTTTCGGAAGCGGATCGCGACGGAATCGAGGCGCTCGTCCGCGCGTTCGCGGCCTCGGAATGCGTCACGCGCGTCGGTTCGGCCGGATCGTAGCTTATCGCGGCGGCGGGGGGCCGTCCGGCGGTACCCCGTCTGGCGATGATCCCGGCGGCGGACCGCCCGGCGGCGCCATGCCGGGCCGCATTCCGAATCCATGGCCCAACATCGTCATCGGCTCGGCGCGATCGAGCATCGTCAACAGCAGCGTCCCCGCGTCCGACGCATTCGCATGCGGCCGGATGGGGTGCATCTGACTAATCGGCCGCGCCGGCGCGCCCGGCGGCGACGGCATTTCAGCCTTGAGCTCCGCGCTCATCTGTTCGCGCAGAGCTCGGCTCTGGTCCATAAACGACTTGGACGCTGTCAAGACGCTCTGTTGCTCGCCGGGCGAGAGTAAGCTGTCGATCTGCTTGGCGGTCGCGACCGGATCGGGGCTCGCCGAGACGGCCAGCGCGCCGATGGCGTTGCCGACGGCGGTCAGATGCGCAGGCGAAAGCGCTCCCAAAAGCTGCGAACGCAGTTGTTTGTACAGCTGCAGCTCCTTGGCTCGATAGGAAATCATGGTTTTGAACATTGCCTGCCGCTGCGCCGGCGTCATTGCGGGACGCGCGGGGGCGGCAAGCGCCGCCGAAGGAGCGTCGTCGGCAAAAACGGCTGCGGGCAGGGCAAAAAGCACTAGGGCCAGCGCGAAGGCGAGTCGTTTCATGCTGCCATCATATACCGGGGTTTCCTAAACCCGGCTGAGAAACGCCCGGTCGGCCGCCCTAGCCAAGCCGCTCGCGGCCATGGGGGGCGGTCAGATCCTGCAGCGGCCCGATGGGCACGATACGAGTCGGGTTGATGTCGTCGTGCGTGCAATAGTAGTGGCGTTTGATGTGCTCGAAGTTCACCGTCTCGGCGACGCCATCGATTTGATACAGGTCGCGCAGATACCCCGAGAGATTCGGATAATCGACGATGCGGCGAAGATTGCACTTGAAATGCCCGTAATACACGGGATCGAAGCGCACGAGCGTCACGAAAAACCGCCAGTCGGTCTCCACGGGATGCTCCCCAAATAAATAACGCGAGCGCTCGAGGCGCGCGTCCATTGCGTCGAGAGTATCGAAGACGCGGTACGCCGCTTGTTCGTAGGCCGCTTGCGACGTGGCAAAACCGGCGCGATACACGCCGTCGTTCACCGTCTCGTACAACAGCTTATTGAGCGCGTCGATCTCGGCCCGATGCCGAGCCGGGTAGAGATCGAGGGCGCCGTCGCCAAACGCATCGAAGGCCGTTTCGAACATCCGCATGATGTCGTCGTCGTCGTTGCTCACGATTCGGCGGCCGTGCGTATCCCATAACACGGGAACCGTTACGCGTCCGCGATACCCCGGATCCGAAGCGAAGTAAGCTTCGCTCAAAAACGACCAGCCGTTGAGCGGGTCGGGTTGGAGAAATTGCCAGCCGCGTTCGTCACGAATCGGGTCGACGACCGTCGCGCCGACGGCGCCGTCGAGTCGTTTGAGCTTTCGCACGATCAGCGTGCGGTGCGCCCACGGACACGCGAGCGAAACGTACAGATGATAGCGCCCGGATGCGGGCGGATATTCCGAGCCTGGGTCGTCGGTCACCCACTGTCGGAAAGCGTCGGGCTGGCGGACGAATTGGCCCTCTTCGGACTGCTCGTCGGGAAATTGCGCTTTGACGGCCATGCCGCCTACAACCCCGCCCGCAGCGCTCGGTTTCCGGACGTTGGCGCGTGGGCCGGGGCGCAGGCCGGCGCCGGCGCCATCGGAGAAGATGGCAGCATGAAAGCTGCCACCGTTGCCCTGGCGTTCGCGACGATTGCCGCGCTGGCCGCCTGTTCCTCGCACAAGTCGACTGTCCAGACCAGCGAAGGCTCGGCGACCGTCACCACGAGTCAGGACAACAAAGACGTCACCGTTGCGACCAACGAAGGGACGACGTCGATCGGTCAACACGCGGACGTCTCTAAGCTAGGCGCACCCATCTATCCCGGCGCGCAGGCCGACCAGCAGGGGAGTATTTCGACCACCAGCGACAAAGGCTCGAGCGTGATCGCGGCGTTCAAGACGACCGATGCATTCGAAAAAGTCTACGACTATTACAAACAGCAGCTCCCCGCCGATGCCGAAAAGATGAAGGTCTCGAGTGCCAACGGCTCGGTCGTTTCCTTCCAAACCGGCGGCGACAACGCACCCGACGAAGTCAGCGTTCAGATCTCGTCGGACAAACCGGACGAAACGAACATCCTCATTACGCATGTCGTCCGAGCGGGCGCTACGCCCGCGACGACGGCGACCCAAACGCCGTCGCGCTGAGGACTCGATCGTTCTCTAGGACGATTTACCGCGAAAGTCCAGGGCGCGTGAGTTGATGCAAAAACGGGTACCGCGCGGCCCCGGGCCGTCGTCGAAGACGTGTCCGAGGTGCGAGTCGCACCGTTTGCACCGGACCTCCGTGCGACGCATCCCAACGCTGTCGTCGTCGAGCAGGCGAACGTTGTGCTGTTCTTCGGGGTGGGTGAAACTCGGCCACCCGCAATGCGACTCGAATTTCGAGTCCGAGGAAAACAGGGCCGCACCGCATGCGCCGCAAGCGTACGTACCGTCGTCGCGCAGGTTCAGCAGGCTGCCCGTGAACGGTGCTTCCGTGCCGGCTTCGCGCAAAACGTGGTAGCGCTCGGGGCCGAGCTGGCTCCTCCACTCCTCTTCGGTCTTTCGGATTTCCGGAGCCTCGGCGGGACCGGGGGCGTTTGATTCTCGCATCATTACACTCCTTAGAACGCTCGTGCGGCCGCACCGGATGCGCCGCTCCGGAAGCGGACCGGGAGCTCAGGGCGAAGAGGTTGGGATGAAGCTGCTGATCGAGATTCTGCTTTCAGTCTTCCTCCACCCGATTGCGATGATCCTCATGTGGATTAACCTTATCGCGCGGGGGGATATGAGCACGTTCGTCAAGGTCGTTTGGTTCGTGGTCAGCATCATTTGGGGCCTCGGACCGATCCTTTACGTGCTGGTTGCCGACGGCACCCTCTGGTAACCGCAAGCGTCGCAAGACTCGCTACGCGCGGCGCCAGGTCAGGCGGTTCGACGTTCCCCAAATCTCCGGCGGAAGGGTGCGAATCGTCAGTTTTTCGCCGGATAGATCGAAGCGGCGCTCGAGCGTCGTTCCCACGAGATTCGTAAAGACGCTTACCTCGACGTGATGAAAGACGTGGTCGCCCCGCACTTCATACCGGCCGGCGTACGAAAGAAACTGGCCCAGAGATTCGGTAAGCTCGGCATCGGTCGACGTTGCGCCGTTGGGCGCTGCGAGTTTTGCGCGATGGGCCGCCATCAGGGTCGCCGACATCCTCCCGCTGGGGGTGTAAATCAAGTAGCCGACGGGATCGGTTCCGAAGCGGGGCTTCTCTATATTCCCGGCCGACTCGATGACGAAGGTCTCAAGCTGCCACGCACCCAGCAATGCGGCGGGGGCGGCCTTTCCCGGAGCCGGTGCGGCCTTCGCGACGCCGCCCGCCGCCGCCGCTAAGCCAAACGCTGCCGCCGTTTCCAATAGGCGCTTGCGCGACAAATTCATCGTCTTTCCTTTCGACGGCGACGTAGCGCTGGAGCCGTCGACGGGGATTGAACCCGTGGCCTCGCCCTTACCAAGGGCGTGCTCTACCACTGAGCTACGACGGCGGCCGCGCCCGCTCACGGTACTCCGTTCGGCGGCAGCGTCCCTACCGACGCACTCCCGCGCGGGTCGTCGCCGCGGGACGAGCCGCGCGAACCCGTGCGGCCAAGCAACTCGCCGCTCCGGCTCCGGTCACCGCTGGGCCGCCGCGGCTCAGTGTTGTTGTGACGTGCAGTAGGCCATCAGCGCGTTGGCGATCGGGTTGATTTGCGTGGGGTTCGATAAGTCGTCGCTTTGGTTGAACGTCAAATCGATCGACAGGAACTGGATGTTCGAAGTCCCCGCCTTCTGCGCCACGACCTGTTTGGTATTGTAAGTGCAATGGTAACTGCTGCCCTGGGGTAGGAATGCTGCATCGAAATCAGCCGCTTCGAAAACGGCTTCGACCGCCGCAACATATTGCGCAATCGTCATCATGCGGCCACCATTCGTCGCCTCCCGCGCCGTATCCCACGGCCCCGCCGGGCCTCGCTACGACGGCCGCCGGGGGTCACGGGGCTAGGCCCAAGACGCCGCGTACTTCAGTTTTTGCGGCGGCGAAATCGGTTTGGAACCTGGGACGCTGCAGTAATGCGGCGGCGACCAGCGATCCCGCGATCCAGCCGGCCTGAACGTCACTCGGGTAATGAACTCCGGCAATCACCCGGCTTTGCGCAAAGGTCGAGGCACGTTGAAATATCGCGTCCCGTTTCTCGGGCACCATTTGCGAGAGTAGAATGGCCGTGCAGGCTGCAAAAGCGGCGTGCCCGCTGGGGTATGACGCGTGCGTCTTCTTGGCACCCGGTGGACGCGGGCGCGCAAAATACGCCTTCGCTCGATCGACGAGCAGTTCCGTGTCCGAATCGACGCGATCGAAGAGCGTCGTCGTCAGCGGAACGCGCAGCGGCGTAAATCCGTCACCCAGCACGTCGCCGAACACGAATACCGAGCGATGGGCGTCGGCTGCCGCGCGCACCATATCCGCATCCGTGCGCGATGCAAGTATTTGCGCCATCTTCTTTTCGTCGTACTGCTCGAGTGGTGAATTCGGGTCGGGCGGCGGGGCTAACAGCTGTGTCAGATCGGGCTCGCCGACGGAAAGGTAGTAAGGAACGGCGGCCGTCTTGGCCGCCTTTGCCGCAGCCGCCGGCGCGAATGCTGCGCCGCCCATCAATGCAACGATCAGTAGCCCAGCCATCAAGCGCGGGCCGAACCGAGGCGTCGTCCACCCGAACTCCGAGCGGCTCACGAGAAACCGCTATGGCCAATGATCACGCGCAACCGCTCTTCCACCCCGGCTTAGAAAAATCTTTTACAGAAGCGGCGGCGGGGACTCGTGCGCTAGACGAGCGTCGCCAAGACAAAACTAAGGGGCTCCGATTGGAACCCCTTCAGCACCCTTACCAGAGCCTGGAGAGTTGCTGTCTCTCACTCCAAGAAATTCCGCGGCTTCGTCAGTGCGCCCATTGAACGAAGATTACTGCGACGTTGAAGAGGAGCGTTGCGACCCCGACCCAGGCGATCAGCTCGGCTATCCGGATCATCGGTGCTGGCACCATTCTGACGGCCCTCCTCGCCAAGGCACGCAAACTGTGCCGAGGTTTTTCCCAACCCGTGGCCGCGCTAAACCGAGTGCACGAACCGCCGACCCGTTGGTTGCTTCGTGAGCCGGAAACGGGTAGAGTGGATTACGCTCTCTTGACGCTTGTTGTGCCGAACGCGAGCAACGTAGGTTAACGGCGCACTCGGAGGCACCTAATGGATTCAGGCTATGACGCCGGCGGCTCTACAGATTTGGAATCTCGCATTCAGGTTTTGCGCGCTAAACTATCGAGCGGTCGGGATGCGTGCCACGACGCCGTCGACCGTCTAGAACGAGATCGGGAATCGGGTCTGTCCCGGCATATTGAGACCCAGCCCGCTATCGAGCAATACCAAGCGACGGCGCAAAACCTGCTTTACCTCGTGCCCGACGATGATGCGGCAAATGCCGCGCTTTTGGACGTGGAGAATCTTCGCAGGCGCATTGCCGGGCCGGCCTGAGCCCCAACGCTCACGGTATTTTAGTCGACGACGGTTATCGGCGGTTGCTTCCATTGTCCGTCGATCACCGATTGCTCGGGCCAGTAGTCACGCAGGACCATCATGAAGGGCCCCGGCGGCGACGGAAGCCAGTTCGACTCTTTATCCGCGCCTGGCGAGCGGTTTTGAACGTAGAGAGTTACTCCGCCGTCGGCGTCCAGTTTGAGCTTCGGAAGCATCGGCGAGTTGATGAGATACCGGTTCAGCGGATTGGCGACCAAGAGCTGTTGCGGCAAGTCGTACATCGTAAGCGACCAAAACGCCTTCGTCGGAGGCAAGCCGCCCTTCACAAAGTGGATCGTATATTTGCTCGATCCGCGGAGGACCTGACCCGTTGGCGTCTTTGCATACGACATGTACACGGCCTCGGCCGCGGAGTTCCCAAGGATTCCCCACTGCGCACCAACCGCTCGATTTAAGTAATTATTCTGCATCTCTTGCGGAGTTCCGAACAGTTCGTTCGCGTTTTTCATGGTCGCGCGGGCTGCGTCGATAGCTTTCTGTCCGGCCGCCATACCTGCGACATACGATCCGTTCTGCGAACCTAGGGCAAATGGTTTTCCGGGAACGATGCCCACGTTTGCAAATCTCTGGCGGAGTGCGGCCTCGCCCGGGGGCGCCGGGCAGAACTGCAGCAGGAAGGCCAGAATGCTGAAAAACTCCGGAGACGTGCGCTCCTCGGACGGAGCCAATGGAGGAAGCCACTCCACCAGCGGGGCTGCAGCCGGCGCGGCCGTCTTCAAGTACGAAGACAGCGGCTCGGCGGCATATCCCGCCTGGATCTTTTTAACGTTATCCAGATCGGACGGTCCAAACAGCTGCGTGCGTATCAGCGCAAATCCGAGCTGCGTATCGAACGTAATGACCTTATCGATACCGCTCGGAGTACTACCATTCCAGTTTGGACCTGCAATCAAGAATTTACCGCCGCCGTTGCCGGTGGTGCGCGACCCCACGTATGCGATGTTATAGGTGTATTGATCGATGAATTGAACGGAATAATATCGACTGCTCTCTATAGCGGGCAGCGTTAGGACTAAGGGTTCGGCGCGAAGATCGAGACCCACGGTTGAATACGGCGTATCCGAGTTCGGTGTTTGAACGGTGGTGTCTGCGGGCGTGTAAACGTTCGCGGTGTTATGAAGCACGTTAAACGGGGCCGCATAAGCCGGGCTCGTCGTATCGATATTGTACCCGAACATGATGCGATACATATCAACGATTGGAAAGCCGTAGATATAGGCGCTTTGCGCCGTCTTCTCCGTCTGCATGGATCCTGCCGTTTGAGCTATCGAGGCCGCCGGGGCAATGGCAACCGAAAGTGCCAAGGCACCAAGTAATCCACACTTGACTGAGAAAGGCTTCATCAGTGGCCTCAATCCTCGTCCCGGGGTCTGCAGCGGTCGAATCTGCGCCGACGGTTGAAGTCGGGATATCAAGTTGGAGCATACCTTTCGGCCCGCCGACTCGCTATCCGAAAAGTGCAGACCGGAAGCCGGCGTCCACGGCCGAGATCTCATCCTCATCTAAGACAAACTACAGACGGCGCTAAGAAGCGGACCGTAAGGTTGTGGAAACAGCCTTTTCGAGGAGGGTGAGTCATGGCCTCTCCGATCACCATTGTCTCGGCTCGTCTCGTTGTTTACGCACTTTTTCTTACGGCACTTTTTGCGTGCAATGGAAACACGCCGTTGACTCCGCCGGCGAGCGCGCCCACGAAACCGAACGCAAGTTCGAGCACCGTAACGGTGGAAACCGCCGAGGGCAACCGCCTCCAGGATGCGATCGTGACCCTTTCAAGCGCCCTCAACGGCACGACACCGTCGGGTACGATCATTGGCACTCAACCCACCGGATTCACGGGACAAGCGGTGTTCGACGGCTTGCCATCGAGCGGTGAGATTTGCGTTAGCGCCGCTGACCGCGGGTACGTGACTGCAGGAACCTGCCGTCAGCCGTTTCCGTCCACTTTCACATTAAAGCTAAGCCCCTAGTCAAGCGCGCTTAGCATACATCGTGGAACGGTCGCCAAACCGCCCGTGGCGGCCGTTCGTCGTGGTGAGCTCTGTTGTCCACGTCTACTGCAAAGCTATGCCGGCTGGGGAGTACATCATCGTCTTCCTCCCCTTGATAACGATGGGAGCCACATTTCCATTCGCGCCAGCCTTGTAGACCGTTAGCGTGGAGTTAGCGCTGTTACTGACGTAAATGTCGGCACTAGAATCGACGGCGATTCCATAAGGCCCATCCAACTTCGTATTGCCTCCCCTGAAGTTTTTGAATGGGCACTACGTTCCCGGTTGCTTCGGCGGCGTATACCGTGACTGCTTGGCTGTCTGCGTCGGCAACATAGATGTTCCGATTCGAATCGAGCGCCAGACTTCTTCTTTGCTCTCGATCATCTACTCGCGTGTCCCCGGGTTAAGCAGTTTCGGCGGTTTCTACTACGTGTTGCTCACGGACCAAACGCCAGCGCATGAGGCTGAACCACGCCCTGCGAAATCGTTCGCAGAAGCTCGTCTTTGCCGGCGGAGTAGACCGTCACGGTGCCGGGCAGAGACCCGCCGCAGCCCAGACCGCAGTTTGCGACATAGAGATTTCCAGAGCCGTCGAACGCCAGCGCATCAGGCGTAAAAATCTCCTGGGAAATCCTCCGCAACATATTCGTGGTGCCGGCAGCATAGAGCGTTACGGTATTGATTGCCGAAGTGTTGCGGGACGTAAAGATTGCCGGAGCGGTCAGATGCTACGTCCGGGGGGCTCACACCGCGCGAGATGGTCCGCAATAGCGTGCTGCCTCGGGCGTAAACCGTAACGGTATCATTTCCAATGTTTGCGATATAGAGATTTCCCGAGGCGTCGAACGCTAGTGCTGTTGGATGGTTCACGCCCTGCGTTATTGTCCGCAGCACGTTGTTGGTGCCCGGAGCGTAAACTGTCACAGTACTATTGCCGAGATTTGGAACATAGAGATTGCCTGGGCCATCAAACGCTAGTTCACCGGGCTCGTTTATACCCTGCGAAATCCGTCGCGACAGCTGCGCGCTGCCGGCAGCATAGACCGTGATCGTGTTGTTGCAACAGAAATTTGAGACGTAAAGATTCCCCGAACTGTCTAGCGCCAATGCCTGCGGATCGACGACGCGATGGGAGATCGTCCGCAGCGGCCGCTCGCCACCTGGGGCGTAAACCCTGACGAGGTGGGGACCGATGTCTCCGACAAGCAGATTTCTGGATGTGTCAAACGCCAATGCATAAGGAGAGTTGACCCCTCTTACGATCGTTCGCAACACCGACTCACTGCCGGGAGCATAGATCGTCACCTTGCCGGCGAAGTTTGCAACGTAGAGATTGGGGCCCGCTGCTGCGTGGACTGACGCTGAGGTCACCCTAGCGGTTGCCTGTGCTAGCGGAATCGCGACCGATCTCGGCGTCGATAAGAGAGGCACACTAGCGCCCTGGCCACATGCGGCCAAGAGCGCCAAGGTGAGGTACGTTCCGACGATGCCAGCCAAGTATTTCATCCGTTTAGCTCCGGCCCTTAAATGCGCTTTAGGCGCGCGGTGTGCAAACGAGGCTATCGATGCGTCTGTCATATCACGGCGGGAAGCGGCGCTGCAAATCTCTCCTATATTGTCGAAAGGCTTTTAACGGTCGGCCCTCTCAAGATTTGGGCACTGGCCTTTGACCGGTCACCAATGTACCCCCGGCGGCCGCTCTTGGACTCCACCTGAAATCTCTCGGCGAGGGGGATTTATGCGCACGCTCCCCCCGGATTCGCGGGCGATCGAGACGATCGACGAAGGCTTCGGAAGGGCGAAGCCGGCGTGAGACTTCCACGGAAGGGGCAGTTGTTTACGCGGCAGGGCAACCGAACGGCAACCGCAGGCTAGCCAAAAGAACGGAAACCCGCATGAAATCGGTCGAATTTTGGAGCGGGCGGCGGGAATCGAACCCGCGACTCTTGCTTGGAAGGCAAGGGCATTACCACTATGCAACGCCCGCAGCGGAATGTGGGCAGGGCTGGATTCGAACCAGCGTAGCGCTTTCGCGCGCCAAGTTTACAGCCTGGTGCCATTAACCGCTCGGCCACCTACCCACGAATCGGCAGACGAGGGTACGATGCGGCGCGCCGTGAGTCCTCGCAAGCGCCCTCTCGGGCGCCTCTCATCGTTCTCTCACTCGGTTCCGCTCCGGTTTCGCTTACCATAGCAGAGCAATACCCCGGTCGACTGCGAGGAGCCTTGAGGCATGTGCCGAGTGCTGGTTTTCGCAATCGCCGTCATCGCTGGATTCAGCCTGGCGGGCTGCGGCCTGGATTCGGGCCAGAGCGGCTCGGCAATCCCGCTCGCGGGGCCGGAGACCGTCGGCGACGCCGCCGCCACGATCGCTCACCGGCCGACGGACTCGCAGAATACCGCGGCTGCCATCGACGCGGTCGGCGTGCTCGGGTCACGGCTGAACGCTCTGGCCGAGAGTGCGGGCGATCCCGACGACTTGTCGGGCGGCGCGATATGCCGGGACGGCACGGAATTCTTTGCCCCGGCGCGGCGGATCGGCGGTGCGTCGACCGAGACTCGCGCGTTTTACGACCCGGCCTGCACGCAGCTCGCGCGAGACGCGATTCGCGTCGTGACGTCCCGCGGTCCGGCGACCGAGACCGTCGAGCGCAGCGTCCTGCTCTACGCACCCGGACGCAGCATGCCGATTGGCCTGCGCCGGGAAACATCGGCAATCGCCGACGCGCGCTTCGGACGCTGGGGCTTTCCCATGATCCGCGACGGATTCTCGCGCACGACGTCGAGCTCGTTGTGGATCGCCAACCGTAAGCAAAGCATCGCCAAATCCGAGTTCGTATTGCTTCCCGGCAGCGGTCGCAACAACTACTGTCAAGACTCCGCCGCCTTCAGCTCGACCGGATTTCCGTCGCTGGACGCGACTTTTGGTTGGCAAAGCGGCACGCTCGGATCTCAGCTGTCCACCACTCGGACGACCGACGGACGCGGAATTGCGACCCTCACAACGACCCAAACGGGGAACAGCTTCGTTGGTCCCATCGGCTCGCTGTCGATCGTGTCGGGTCAAAGCCACGGCTGCCCCGCCGCTCTTCCAGCCTTCCGAATCGGCGGCGGCGCGCCGGCCGGGATCTTCACGATTCCGATTCGAGCCACGTATCGGCACGGGGTGCTGTGGAACCTGTCGGTGAACGACGCCTCCCTCGCCGGCGGATATCGGTTCGCCGCCAACACCGTTCGGACGGGATTCGACGCGCCGAACGTCACGGGCGTCCTAGTCAACGGCGGCATCCGCATCGCTTCGCTGGCCGCCGACGCCTTCGGAAACGGCACGCTCACGATTACGAGCACCGGGGCGCAATATCATCTCATCGATTGGACGATCGTCCGTTAGCGTTGCGCGAGCGAGGTCTGCCGTGCTAAAGTCACCGCAATCGCCGCCGACGTGGCCGAGCGGTTGAAGGCACGTGATTTGTAATCACGTCCGAAAGGCATCGCCGGTTCGAATCCGGCCGTCGGCTAACTCCCTTTCAAGAAACGATCGATGCAGGACGTTACGCCAAAATGGCTGGCAAAAGGGCTCGTTCTCGTCTGCGAGCGCTGCTCCAAAGAACGAATTCCCGAGGAAGACCCGGAAGCCGCTGAGCGAATCGGCGCCTTTCACTTGCGCGACTGGCTAAAAGCAAAATTGAAAGAAGACGGCCGGTGGGGGTCGATCCGCGCGGTGAACACGAGTTGCATGGACGTCTGCGCTCGACGGCGCGTCACCGTCGCGATCGAACCGCAGAACGGTAAAACGCGCGTCTTCGTCGTCGACCCGCTCGACGACAAGGACGCCCTCTACGACGAGATCGTTGAGTGCTTCGAAAAGGAGCGCTACTGAAACTCGAACTCGGCTAGGTTCTTTTCGATCTTCCGCTTGACGCGCTGCAGCGCGTTGTCGATCGATTTCACGTGACGTCCCAGATCGCGCGCCATTTCCTGGTAGCTCTTGCCTTCGAGATACGACTCGAGAACCTGCGATTCGAGCTCCGAAAGATTCTGACGGATGCGCTGGCGGATGTCGTCCGAAACCTCTTGCGTGACGACGAGTTCTTCGGGGTCCGAAGTTTTCTGCGAGGCCATGACGTCGAGCAGCGTCCGCTCGCTGTCCTCGTCGTAAATCGGCTTGTTCAGCGAAATGTACTGGTTGAGCGGAATGTGCTTTTGCCGCGTTGCGGTCTTGATCGCCGTGATGATTTGGCGCGTGATGCACAGTTCCGCAAACGCTCGAAAGCTCGAGAGCTTGTCGGCTTTGAAATCGCGGACGGCTTTGTATAAGCCGATCATGCCTTCCTGAATGATGTCTTCGCGGTCGGCGCCGATCAAAAAGTAGCTCTTCGCTTTGATCCGAACGAAGTTTTTGTACTTATTGAGAAGGTATTCCATCGCGAGATTGTCGCCCGTCTTCGCGATCGCTACCAGCTCTTCGTCGGCCCGCTCGTGGTATTCCAGACCATCCGAAACGGGATGGGTCATTGCCATAATCGTTTGTATGCCCTTTTGGTCCGTGCGCCGCATGCGCAGGCCGTAGCCCATCAAGCGCGGCGCATCCAAGTAAGTATAAGAGGGCACCCCTCCAGCGTCAAGGACGGGGCTCGCGCTGGCGGAGAGCCTCGTAAAGAAGCACGGCCGCAGCGACTGAGGCGTTGAGCGAGCCGACCTGCCCCCGCATGGGAATTCCCACGAGGTAGTCGCATTCGCGCCGTATCAGCGGCGCCAGGCCGGTCCCTTCGGCGCCAATTATCAGCGCCAAGTCGCGATCGAGATCGGCCTGTCCCATTGGGACGGCCCCGGGCCCGGCGTCCGCGCCGGCGATCCAGATGCCGGCCTTTTTCATCGCGCGGATGGCCTCGGCTAAGTTCCCGACCCGCGCGATCGGCAAATGGGCTGCCGCGCCGGCAGCAACTTTGCGCACGGTTGCGTTGATACCCGCCGAGCGCCGGTCCGGAATGATCACCGCATCGACACCGCCGCACTCGGCGGTCCTCACGATTGCACCGACGTTGTGCGGATCGGTCAAGTGGTCGAGGACAACGTAGAGGCGCTTTCCACTGCGAGCGGGGCCGGTCAAGACGTCGTGCAGCGAGGCGTAGTGAAACGGCGGCGAGATCGCCACGATTCCTTGGTGCGCCCGCATCGGCAGGCGCGCGAAAAACGTACGCGGCTCGAATCGTACCGGAACGCCGAGTTCCTTCGCCCGCCCGATGAGGTCGCGCAGCGCGACGTCCTTCTTGCGGTCGTCGGCGACGTGAATCGCTTGCAAGCGTTCGCCGCCAGCGAGCGATTCGGCGGTTGCGTGAATGCCGTAGACGACGTCGTCGAAATCGAGGTGCGGACGCTCGCGACCGGGACGTCGCCCTACGCGCCGACGCTCCACGACGTTCCCTCCTTGGAGTCTTTCAAGACCACGCCGCACTCCAGCAGCGCGTCGCGCAGTCGATCGGAGGCAGCCCAGTCTCTGCGCGCGCGCGCTTCCTGGCGCAGCGCGACGACTCGTTCGATCGCTTCTTCGGGCGATCCGTCGAAGCGTTCGCTTAGTGACGCGCTTAGGCATTCGACGAGTGCGGGGGGCAGCGTCGCGGTAGACGTCTCGAGCCAGGCGAGCTCCGGCCCGATCCCAAGCAACGCGAGAAGGTAAGCAAACTCGTACAGCGTTTCGCCGGCACCCGTCCGCTCCGCGACCGCGGCGGCACTTCCGGCAAACTCGAGCATCGTGGCCAGCGCTGCCGCAGTGTTCATGTCGGCGTCCAAGTCGCTCTCGACGCGCTGCACGTATCCCGTTTTCGCTAAGTCCGTCGGGACTGGAGCGCCGCTTGCGTGCAAGGCCCGATATGCCTTCTTCAACTGACCCAGCGCCGCAGCGGCGCCGACGACCGACTCTTCGGTGAAGTTCTTGACTTTCGCGTAGCTGGTCTGCAACAGAAACAACCGGATCGCCTGCGGATCGTGGCGCGCCAGCAGGTCGGAGAGCGGTTCGTAGTTGCCGAGCGATTTCGACATCTTCTTGTTGTCGAATAAGAGCAGTCCGCCGTGCACCCAAAAGTTCGCCATCGGGGGATGCGCCATCAGCGGTTCGCTCTGCGCGATTTCGTTTTCGTGATGCGGAAAGATCAGATCCGCGCCGCCGCCGTGAATGTCGAAGCCGAGACCCTCGGGGTCGAGCAAGGCCCGGGCCATCGCCGAGCACTCGATGTGCCAGCCGGGACGTCCGTTGCCGTAGGGTTCGAACTCCCAGTTCGGCTCGCCCGGCTTCGCAAATTTCCACAGTGCAAAGTCGAGCGGATCTTCTTTTTGCTCGTCCACGTCGATCCGAGCGCCGGCTTCCAGTTCGGCGAGGTTACGGTTCGCAAGCCGGCCGTAGTTCGCAAACGACGTCACCCGGTAGTAAATTCCGTCCTTGCTCGCGTAGGCGTGTCCGCCGGAAACGAGCTCGCGAATCATCTGCTGAATTTGCGGAACGAACGCGGTAGCGTAGGGTTCGAGGTCCTCCTCGAGCACGCCGAGCTTGCGCATCGACGCCTTGAACTCGGCATAGTTGTCGTCGATGATAGCCCGGTAGTTTCGACCGCTGCGCCGACCCTCTTCGATGCTCCGATCGTCGATGTCGGTGACGTTCTGAACGTAGACGACGCGGTAACCGCGGTGAATCAAATATCGCCGCAACACGTCGAAAAACAAAAACGAACGAGCGTGGCCGAGGTGCGCCCGCGCCGACGGCGTTAGGCCGCAAACGTAGATCCGCACCTCGTTGCCGCGCAAAGGCTCGAACGGTTCGACCTTGCGCGTCCGCGAGTTGTAGAGCTTCAGATGACCCAGCTCCAGGACTCGTCGCTCGTCTCGTCGCCGTGCTCGACTTCAAACACCCGTTTCTCCAGCGCGTCGATCTTGCGCTGCATCTGCGTGATGGCGTCGGCCGTCGGATCGGGCATTTCCACCTGCGGACGGTCGGGAACCGCGCGAATCGGTTTGCCGTCCTGCGCGACGATGCGGGCGGGCACGCCGACGACGGTTGCATTCGCCGGTACGTCTTTCACGACGACCGACCCGCCGCCGACCTTCGCATTGTCGCCCAGCGTTATCGCGCCGAGCACGGCTGCGTTGACGCCGACGGTTACGTTGCGACCGAGGGTCGGATGCCGCTTTGCGTGCGAGAGGCTCGTCCCGCCCAGGGTCACGCCCTGATAGATCGTACAGCCTTCGCCGATTTCGGCGGTCTCGCCGATCACCACGCCCATGCCGTGATCGATGAAGACGCCCTTGCCGATCGTCGCGGCTGGATGAATCTCGATGCCGGTGAAAAAACGCACGATCTGCGACAGAAAACGCGGGAGCAATCGGCAGCCCCGCGAGTGGATGGATCAACCGGTGCGCGGCGATTGCGTGAAATCCGGGATACGAGAGCAGGACGTCGAGCCAGCCGCGGGCGGCGGGATCGCGCTCCATCGGCGCGCGCAGGTCGGCGAGCAGGGTTTCCCAGGGGTTGGCCATTCTGAAATACTCTAACCCTTGCGGTCAGCCCGGGGATTCTCGGCCCGGCTCTTCCCGGGGCTGGGTGCCGCGGATCGGCTCGAACGGCTTCCCGTCGGGACCGAAGGCGATCGGCTCCAAGCCGCGGCCGTGCAGCAGCCGCGAATTCACCGCGCCGATCCGAATCAGGATTCGGTCGTGACCGAGCAGCGGAAACAGCAGCTCCAGCGGCGGACCGGCGGCTCTTCCCGTCAGCGCCATTCGGATCGACGCCATCGCGTCGGCCTCGGAGATGCCGAACTCCTGCGCGATCGCGGGCAGATCCCGATCCAACGCGAGCCCGCGCGAGCTCGGCCTGATGGTCGACGTATTGGCCGACGGAGTCGAGAAAGAAGAGCACGTCGCGCGAGCGCAGCCGTTCGAGTTCCAGCGCCGGGATCGTGCACGATTCTGCGCGCAATGCGGCGACCGCTTCGAAGGCGTCGTCGGCGCTGCCGAACGCATCCGCATACGCTTCGAGAAACGTATCGATCCAGCGCAACGCTGCCGGCGGCGCCGGGTTCTCTAGAAATCCCCAGCGCTGCATCGCAGCCGCCAGCTCGGCCGGGGTCGGCGTCACGAGTCGCGCGCCACGAGCGCAACGGCGTACGCGACGATGCCGCGCCCGTCGCCGGTGTAGCCGAGTCCCTCGCTGGTCTTGGCTTTGACGCTGACGCATTCGACCGCCACGCCTAATCGCGCGGCGACGTTGGCGCGCATCTGCCTGATAAACGGTGCGAGCTTCGGCCGCTCGACGACGATCGTCGCGTCGACGTTGACCACGTGCAAACCGGCCGCACGCACCTCGTCCGCGCACGACTCGAGCAGGACCATCGAATCGGCATCCTTCCAACGCGGATCGGTGTCGGGAAAGCGATCGCCCAGGTCACCGACCGCGGCCGCGCCGAGCAAGGCGTCCGAGATTGCGTGCGCCAGCACGTCCGCATCCGAGTGTCCGAGCGTGCCGCGTTCGAACGGCACGCGCACGCCGCCCAACACGAGCGCGCGATCTTCTACCAACCGGTGCGCGTCGAACCCATGACCGACCCGGATCACGTCGCGCGTACCGCCGAGCGCTCGAGCAATACCGCTTGCGCGCGGGCGACGTCCTCTCGATGCGTCACTTTGAAGTTTTCGCTCGAAGCCTCGACGATCGCCACTTCAACCCCGATGCGCTCCAACAGCGCGGCGTCGTCGGTCGCTTCGACGCCATCCCGTCGGGCACGTTCGTGCGCGCGCGCCAAATCCGCGGCCTTCGCAAACTGCGGCGTCTGCGCCGCCCAAAGCGTGCGCCGGTCGAGCGTTTCCACGACCGTATGACTACCCGGCTCAACGACTTTGACGGTGTCGACCACCGGGGTGGCCAGAACAGCCGCGCGCCCGTCGCGAACCGCGCTCATACCGGCTCGCACGTCCTGCGCGCGAACCAGCGGGCGCGCCCCGTCGTGTACCAGCACGGAAGTACAGCGTTCCGGAACGGCTCGCAGCCCATTGCGAACGCTCTCCTGGCGCGACGCGCCGCCTTCGACGACGACGCTGACGGTTTGGAAGGCCAATCGGTTGGCGAGTTCCCGCATCGGCTCCAGCCACTCGCACTCGGTAACGACGACCAAATTGGCGATCGCCGGAATCTCCTCGAACGCCAGAATCGACCAGCCAACCATCGGAACGCCGCCCAGCTCCACGAACTGTTTAGGGCGGCCGAAGCGTTCGCCGCGTCCGGCCGCCACGATCACCGCCGCCCAAATCTCGCTCAAGCTAGGCTCCTAATGTCTGGCTTCTGGCATACTCTCGCGCCGCGGGCGCGCGAAAATCATCCGGCCCGCGACCGTTTGCAGCACGCTCGTCACGACGACGTCGGTCTCTTCTCCGATCAGGCGGCGTCCCTGTTCGACGACGATCATCGTGCCGTCGTCGAGGTAGCCGACGCCCTGATGGGTCTCCTTGCCTTCGCGAATCACCGCGACGTGAAGCTCTTCCCCGGGCAGCACGACCGGCTTCACCGCATCGGCCAGCTGATTGACGTTGAGCGCCTCGATGCCCTCGACGTGGGCCACACGATTGAGGTTATAGTCGTTGGTGATCAGTTTAGCTCCGAGTTCCTGCGCGAGCCGTACCAAGCGCGCATCGACGTTTCCGGGCGCCATGTCGTCGAAGTCTCGTTCGCTGATTTCGACCTTCGCCAGTTCCTGGAGGCGGCTGAGCACGTCGAATCCGCGCCGCCCGCGCGTTCGCTTGAGCGGATCGATCGAGTCCGAGATCGTTTGCAGTTCGCGAATCACGAAACGTGGAACGATCAGCACGCCTTCGAGAAACCCGCACTCGACGATCTCCACGATCCGTCCGTCGACGATCGACGACGTGTCGACGATTTTGACCGATGTCGGGGGGCTCTCGCCCGCCGCGCCGCCTTTGGGAACCGGAACGATCCGAATCTTTGCTCCGACGCGGGCGCCGAGGTACGCTGCAAAGATGGCGACGATCAGGTACAGGGCAATCGCGATGTACGTTCCCGCCTTGCCGGCGCCCGAGACGATCTCAAAAACGATGCTCTTAATGAGAAATGCAACGACGAGTCCGACGATCAAACCGACCGCTCCGCCCGCGATTTCGGCGGGCGTCAACCGGTCCATCGCCCGTTCGGCCTGTTCGAGCTCGCCCTCGAACAACGACTGGGCGATCGGAGCGAGCAACGCGCCGACGATCGCACCGGCAACCGGCGACAAGATCAAGAATGCGAGCTGCAGCCCCTCGCTCGCGAAGTGCAGTGAAAAGAGATGCAGATAGGCTTCGCGGCCGAGCAGGAATCCGCTCACCCCGAACACGATGACGAAAGCGCCGCGCAGCAGCGCGGCCGATAAGCCGCCGGGGAACCGCTCGGGCTTGGGTTCTAGTCGAATGTTACAAATGCTCCGCAAACGTCGTTGGCGACGAACCGTCCCCGTTCGGTCAGCCGCATGCAGTCTCCGACTCGTTCGAGCAAGCCGGCTTGAGAGTATCGTGACACGACCGGTGCGTAGTGGCGAATCACGTCGACCCCGTAACGCTCTTTGAAGTCTCGTAGGCCGAAACCTTGCGTCGTACGCAACGCGAGCATGATCGCCTCGGCCGCTCGCTTGGGTCCTTCGAGGCGTTCGCTCTCGGAGGGGATCGGCCGATGCTCGAGCGCGGCGTCCAGGTATCCGTCCAGCGATCGGGTGTGCGCCTTGCGCTCGCCGCCGAGATACGAGGCCGCACCCACGCCGAACCCGAGATAGTCGCCATTCGCCCAATAGTTGGCGTTGTGACGGCATGAGTGCCCCGGTCGAGCGAAGTTACTAATCTCGTACTGCTCGTAGCCGGCGGCGCGTAAGTGCTCGATGGCTATCGCGTAAAGCTCCGCTTCCGCCGAATCGTCGAAAAATGCGTCGGGCTCGCGTGCTCGCCACCGCTCGTACGGCGTGCCCTCTTCGACCGTGAGTCCATAGGTCGAAACGTGATCGACGCCCAGCTCGATTGCCGCGTGAAGCGAGCGGCGCCAGCTCGCCGGCGTTTGACCCGGGACGGCAAACATGAGATCGAGCGAAATCGAATCGAAACCGGCGGCGCGCGCAAGCGACACGACGCGCCCGACTTGTTCGGGAGTGTGCCGGCGTTTGAGCGTTTGAATCTCCGCCGGCTCGAACGATTGCACGCCGATCGACAAGCGCGTGATGCCGGCCCCGCGGTATCTTTCGAAATCGCCCTCGCCGGCGAGCTCGGGATTGACTTCGATCGAGGCTTCGCTAAACGCTCCGAAGCGTTCGCGCAGTCGGCCCATGAGATCGGCAATCGTCGCGGCATCGTACGAGTTCGGGGTACCGCCGCCTAGAAACAGCGTCTCCGCGCGCGCGGATGGCGCGTCGGCAATTTCCGCGTAAAGCGCGTCCAAATACCGGCGCGCATTGGCGGCCCGCATCGGCCACTTGGCGAAGTCGCAGTACGGACACAGATACGGACAAAACGGCAAATGCACGTATACGCCGAGCATCGTCAGGTCAACCCTGCACGGTGAACATGCCGATCGCACCCGGTCCGCCGTGGGTCGCGATCACCGGACCGGCTTCCCAAATCTCGAGCTGCGCGGGTTCCACGTCGCCCAGCCGCTCGCGAAGCCTGCGGGCAATCGCCTCCGCCAGCTCGGGCGCGTTCGTGTGGATGACGACAAAGCGGGATGCCGACGGATCCGCCACGGCCTGCAAAACCAGGTCGAGCATGGTTTCCTCAGCGCGGGCCAACGTTCGTACTTGCGCCTCGGCGACGATTTGACCGTCTTTCAACGACAGCACGGGAACGATCTTCATCAGCGTGCCGAGCGCGGCCCGGGCTCGGCCGATCCGGCCCGTCCGCTGCAAGTGCGAGAGGTCCGGCAGGCAGGCGTAGAGCCGTTGAGCATCCCGCCAGCGATCGAGCGCCGCCACGATCTCGTCGAGCGCCGCGCCCGCAAGCGCGAGTTCTCGCGCGTGCAAGGCCATCAACCCTAGCCCGCCGGCTACCGAACGCGAGTCGTAGATCTCGATGCGGGCTTGCGGAAAACGCTGCGCGCCGGCACGGGCGGCGTTGATCGTCCCGGAGAGCTGCGACGAGATCGCAATGCACAGAACGTCGTCGCCCGCCGCGACCGGCCCCCGGAACGCCTCCTCGAACATGGCCGCGGTCGGCTGGGACGTAATCGGCAACGTCGTTTCCGTCTCGAGCTTTCGATAGAATTCCTCGCGCGTCAGCTCGACGTAATCCTTGTAACTGCGATCGCCGAAAATGACGAACAACGGGACGACCGTTAACCCGAGCGCGCGTGCCTTCGCAGGCTCGATATCGGAAGTCGAATCGGTGACGATCGCGACCGCCAACGGTCAGCGGCCCTAAGCCTCTTCGGCGGCAGGGGCCGGCGCCATCATCTCGGTGATCCGCCCGATCACGTCGTTGTTCGCTTCTTGAACCGCCGCCAATATCGCGTGTTTGATCGCGTTGCGGCTAGCGCGCCCGTGGGTGAATATGCAGTTTCCCCGCAATCCCAGCAACGGCGCGCCGCCGTAGGTTTCGTAGTCGAACTTCCGGCGCAATCCGCGCAGCGCGGGCGCGAGCATTGCCGCGCCGAGCTTGGTGAGCAGGTTGCCGCCTAAGAGCGTTTCGCGCATGACCATTGCGAGGTCGGCGATCATCCCCTCGCCGGTTTTCAATACGACGTTGCCGACGAAGCCGTCGGCCACGATCACGTCGGCGATATTGTGAAACAGATCGCGTCCCTCGACGTTGCCGATGAAGTTGACCGGTGCGGCTTCGAGCAGCTTCGCCGCTTCCAGCACGAGTTGGTTCCCCTTCGTGCGTTCTTCGCCCACCGACAGCACGGCCACGCGCGGATTCGCAACCTTCAGGACCGCCTTCGAATATGCCGCACCCATGATGCCGAACTGCTCGAGCCATTCGGGGCGGCAATCCACGTTCGCGCCAGAGTCCAAAAGTACGGTCGGTCCTTCGAGCGCGGGCCACACGGTGGCGATCGCCGGTCGCGAAATTCCCTCGAGGGTTCGCAGCTTGATGAGCGAGATCGCAAGAAAGGCGCCGCTATTCCCGGCGGAGACTACCGCGTCGGCTTCGCCGCGTTTGACCAGGTTGACGGCAATTCCGAGCGACGTGCGGTCGGCGGTGCGCAGCGCCGCCGAAGCCGACTGCGCCATCGGAACGGCGTCGGGGGCGTGCGTGACCGAAACCCGCCCGGCCGACGGTCCGGTGAGGAGCGCGCGTACGCGCGGCTCGTCACCGACGAGCACGATTTCCGCGTCCGACTCCCCGGCGGCGAGCAGCGCGCCGGCCACCACCTCCTCGGGGGCGTGATCGCCTCCCATCGCGTCGACCGCGATCCGCGGAGACCTATTCATCGAGCGACAGCCAGTATTCCGCGTTTTTCATACCGCCGTAGTAGTATTCGACACTCGCCTGCGGAAAAGCCGCCTGCAGTTCCTCGGCTAAGCGCTGGGCATCCTTTTCCTTCTGTGCCCCGCCGTAAAACAGCGTAATCAAGCCGCCGGCACCGGCGCCCATTGCGGCAAGGGCGGTGCGGCACACGTCGCTCAGAGTTGCCCCGCCCGAGAGCTCGCCATCGCGGAGTGCGGCAGGCTTGCCCTTGGCGACGCGTCACCCCGCCTACCGCGGCGTCTTTTCCAGCGAAAAATACCCGCGCGCTCCGGACGCGCTGCGCGGCGGCGAGAATCGCGGAAGCCGCTGGAGGCGCGCCTCCGTTTGTCCCCCGGAAGGCGAAGAGACCCGCAATCCCGCCCACGACGTCGCGCGTCGGAACGACGTGAACGCGTTTGTCGGTCAGGCGCGTCACCTCGGCAGCCGAAAGCGTTACGTTGGGGTCGTTCACCAACAGATAAATCTCGTCGCTCCAACATTTGTTGACCGCCAACAGCAGGTCGCGAACGCTTGGATTCTTCGCGCTGGACACGACGACTTCGGCCCCGAGTTCGCGAACGATCCGTTCGAAACCGTTGCCGGGAACGAGCGCGACGATCGAATAGGGGCGTTCCGGACGATCGACCACCAGCATCGTATGCTGCCGTTCCATGTCGTCGACCTTGACGCGCGTAAGGGTCCCGTAGCGACCGGCTACATCTTTGACCTTCTCGGGGTTGTCGGTATGGACGTGCACTTTTATCGTCGGCACGTCGCCGATCACCAACAGGGACTCCCCTCGCGGTTCGAGCAGGCGGCGCAGTTCGTTGGCGCCGACGCCGGCATTCTCCAGAACGAACTCCGTGCAGAATTTGTTCTCGCCAACGATCTGCCGCGGCGTAAAGACGCTCGCGCGCAACGGCCGGCGCGGAAAAGCAGTTGCCCGAACTTTTTGGTCGGGAAGAAAGCGCAGAACGCCCTCGAGAAAATAGACGAAGCCGGCGCCGCCGGAATCGACGACGCCGGCTTCCTTGAGCACCGGCAGCTGGTCTGGGGTGCGATCGAGTGCATCGTTTGCGGCCCGCAGCACGCCGGCGACGAAGCGATAGAATTCGGGTTCTTTTAGGGCCAGATGATAGGCCGCCTCGGCGGCCGCGTCGGCCACCGAAACGATCGTCCCCTCAACCGGACGAACGAGCGCCTGGCGTGCGGCCGACGCCGCCTCGCGCATGCCGGTGGCCAGGACGAACGTATCGATCGAGTCGCGATTGCGCACGTGGTGGGCAAAGCCGCGCAGCATTTGCGAAATAATCACGCCCGAGTTGCCGCGGGCGCCCATCAGGCTGCCTTCGGCTGCTCTAGCCGCCATTTCCGAAATGGGGACGTCGCCGAGTTTGGCCGCCTCGAGGGTAGCCGCCCGCAGCGTCAGATACATATTCGTTCCGGTGTCCCCGTCGGGTACGGGGAAAACGTTGAGGTCGTTGAGGACTTGGCGGTACTTCTTAAGGAAGTAGGTGCCCGCGGCAAGGAACTTCGCGTAGCCCTTGCCGTCCAAAGCAATCACGTCCACGGCGAGGCGTTTTCGGATGCATCCGGGGAATTCTTGCCCGCGGCCGGGCCTCCGTGGTACTATTCGTGGGTTGTCGTCGAGCCGCCGTCACGGACGGATCCGGCTGCGACGTTTCTCTCAACCCGCTGCGATAAAGGATTCCCGATGGCGAAGCGCTGTGAAGTCTGTGGCAAGGGTCCGCGTGCGGGCAACAACGTCAGCCACGCCATGAATAAAACCAAGCGCCGCTGGCTGCCCAACCTGCAGTCGGTAAAAGTGGACGAGCGCGGTACCCACCGTACCGCCAAGGTGTGCACGCAGTGTCTCCGCTCCAAACGCGTTACCCGCAAGGTCTAGGGAGCCTGGTTTAGCCAGCTCTTCGTCGCTCGCAGTCCTCGTGGACCATAGTCCACTTCGGACTGCGGCTCCTCAATCTGACTAAACCAGACTCCCTAGACCGATGCGATGCCGGGCGATTCGATCGCCTGGCTTTTTTGTTTGGGTTAGAGGTTGGAGAGGTGTTGGAGCGTGGTGGAGATGTCGCTTGGCTCTAGGGCGATCATGAACTCGAGGCGGAGGTGTGATTCTTCGATGGTTTTGAGCGTGACGGCGCAGAGGACCGGGCCGCGGCGGCTGGGCGCAAACGAGAGTGCGAAGAGGCCGTCCGCGAACTCCAGCGTTTTGGGCGGACCGTTACCGGAGTTGATCTCAACGAGGTATGCGCTGAGATCCTCGAACTCGATTCCGCGCACGCCGTAGCGGAAGGTCGCACGAACGGGAGCCGCGCTAGCGTGCACGCGGCAGGCCAGCAAGTCGAATCCCTGCGGCTCGGCGACCTCGGGATGTTCGTACCCGTCGATTTCAATCTGCAAATGTGCGGCGTCGGGATCGCCCAACCGAACCTCGCGCGATCCGGCCGCTTCGCTCACGACGCGAAGTGATCCCAGCCCGAACGTTCGAGCGGCTCGTCGCGCAGCGCGATTCCGGGTTCCAGCCGCAACGTTCCGATGCGCAGGAGTTCTCGTCCGAATCGTGCGGAAAAACGGGCGGCCACGTGCGCAAACGCGCGCGCGCCCACCGCCACGAGCAGTTCGAAGTCTTCGCCGCCGGCGAGCGCGTAGCGCTCGGGATCCTGGCCGCTCGCATTCGCGAACGCCCGAGCCGCGTCTGCAACCGGTACCCGCTCGAGATTCGCTCCGCAGCCGCTGGCCGCACACAGGCGGTCGAGATCGGTGGAAAGGCCGTCGGAACAGTCGATCATTGCCTGCACGTTCCGGCTCGCCGCGAGGAAGCGACCTTCGGCCACGCGCGCTTGCGGGTGCCGAAACGCGTCGAGAGCCGCGCCGGATAGCGGGGTTTCGAACGAGTCGGGCTGCGTAGCGACCGCGAGGCCGGCGCGCGCCGCGCCGAGCGGACCGGTGATGGCCAAGACCGCGCCGGGGCGTCCGCCCGCGCGCGTTTTCGCGTTCGATGCCCGAACTTCGCCAACGGCCGTAATGGCGATCGTCAAGACGGGTGCGCGCGAAAGGTCTCCCCCCACGATCGCGAGATGCGCCGCAGCGGCGGCGGCCGCCAAACCGGCGTACAACTCGCGCACGTCGGCGAGGCTCGTCCCCGCCGGCACCCCAAGCGCGACGGTCGCCAATACCGGGCGCGCCCCCATTGCGGCCAGATCGCTGGCATTAGCTGCCATCGCGCGCCAGCCCGCATCGCGCAGCGACATCGATGCCCGCGTAAAATGTACGCCTTCGACCAGTACGTCGGTGGTGATCGCGCTTCGATGCGATCGCGACGGCTGCCAGAGCGCCGCGTCGTCGCCGATCCCCAGGACGATCGAACGATTGTCAACCGGTTCGACGATCGCCCGGATCGCCGCGACCACGTCGTCTTCGCGCAGCGGTGCCGGCGGCGCCTCGCGCGCCATTACGGCAACAACGAGCGGATTCGGCGCAGTTCCGCGCCGGGATCCGCGGCGCCGAAAATCGTCGAACCCATCACCAGCACGTCCGCGCCGGCCGCAACAACTTCGCGCGCGTTCTCTTCGCCGATGCCGCCGTCTACCTCGATCTCGCAATCGATGCCGCGCCGATCGATCAGCGCCCGAGCTTGGCGCACTTTCTCGAAGGTCCGCGCGATAAACGTTTGACCGGAAAACCCCGGGTTCACGCTCATGACCAACACCGTGTCGCAGTCTTGGATGACGTCCTCGAGCATCGCAACCGGCGTTTGCGGGCAGATGGCCAGACCAGCCTTCGCGCCGATCGAACGGACGTGCGCCAGCAGGCGTTGCGCGTGACAGGTCGCTTCGAGATGAAAGGTAATCCGGTCGCAACCCGCCGCGCGGAAATCGTCAACGTACCGTTCGGGCTCGACGATCATGAGATGCGCGTCGAAGACCAGCGGCGAGAGCGGACGCAAGTCCCCGACGATCTTCGGCCCCCACGTAATGTTCGGGACGAACCGGCCGTCCATCACGTCGAGATGCAGGTAGTCGGCACCGGCTGCCTGCACCTCGGCGATCTGCTCGGCGATGCAGGCAAAGTTGGCGGACAGCAAGGACGGCGCGATTTTTATCGCTCTCATGGCCGGCCCGTGTTTTGAGGTGCGGGACTATGCGGCTGGACCGGCTTTTTGCCGTACACGACCGGCGGCTCTGCCCCTAGACGCGTTTCGCCGACCAGCTGGTCGTTGACGTACAAGTCGACCAGCGACGTCCCAACCGCCGTGACCGTAAAATCCAGTTTTTGCCCGGCCTCAGCGAAGGCGTGGTAGAGGTCGTATTTTCCCGTTGCGTCGGTTACCGTAACCTTCACGTCGAGTTGCTGAGTCGCGGCGGTATCGTCGGGCATCGGCACCGAAACGAGCAACCGCACTTGGCGGACGATATATCCCGATTCGAATGGCCCGGCACTCACTTGCAGTGAAACCGGATCGAACGACGCGATCCTTCCGTTAGGAGCCGGTATCTGGCGCACGACGGCCCCGCGCGGCGGCCCGTTCGGCCCCAGCGGCGTCCAAACGATCTGTCCGAGCTTGACGCCGGTCTTCTGGGCAAGCGCTCGCGCGTCGTCGATCAGCATGCCGGTGAAGTTCGGCACCTGCACGACCGACAACCCGCCTCGGCTTACGACCAAGGTCACCGTATCGCCCTGAGCAACGCTCGACAGCGGCGCTGGATCCTGAGAGACGACGTGTCCCTCCGGGATGACGTCGTTCTTCACGTAGGTCACTTTGCCGAGTTTGAGGCGAACGCGAGAAAGATCGAGTTCGACCTCGCGCATCGACTGGTAACGGAGGTCCGGCATCAGCCGAGCCACGATCCCGTCGCTGATGACGAACGAAACTTGACGGCCCTCGCGCACCTGCTCGCCAACGTCGGGACGCTGCATGATCACGACGTTCTTCGGATATCGATCGCTGGTCGTGTGATCGATCACCGCCGACGAAAGCTTGAGCCGCTGGATCTCGGCATTGGCATCGGTCAAGGTTTGTCCGACGAACGACGGTATGGTCACCGTCGTGGACGGCGGCATCAAAAAGTCGTGAATCTGCCTCCCGAACCACACGACGACGGCGACGAAAACCACTAAGACGATTGGGAATACCCAATCGCGGGGCAGGTACTCCCCAACCGTCTCGCGCGTGAGTCTCAGGCGAGCGCCTCCAGCGACACGTCGGAGACGTCGAGGTTGCCGAAAACGCGCTGAACGTCCTCGTGCTCGTCGAATGCCTCCAAAAATGCCAGCGCGGCCGCAAGATCGTCGCCGCGCAGTTCGATCTTGGTCTTGGCGCGCATTCCTAAATACACGTCGGAGATTTTTACGCCGCCGGCCTGGAGAGCGTCGCGTACGCTCGCGAGCATCCCCGCATCGGTATAGACGGTCGCCAGTTCGGGGTCGTACTCGAGATCTTGGACCCCGTCGACGAGCACGCGTTCGGTAAAACGATCCTCCGATTCCGTACCGGGATCGGCTTCCACGATCCCGACCGCGTCGAACATCCAGCCGACGCTGCCGGTCTCGCCGAGGGTTCCGCCGTGCTTGGCAAAGAGAAACCGGAGTTCGCCGGCGGTGCGATTGCGGTTGTCGGTGGCGACGTCGGCGACCACGGCGAGACCGTGGGGACCGTAGCCCTCGTATCGAATCTCTTCGATCTCGCGCTCCCCCGTCTGGCCGGCTCCACGGGCGATCGCGCGCTTGATATTGTCCAGCGGCATGTTGAACACGCGCGCTTTCTCGACCGCCATTTTCAGCCGGTAGTTGGCTTCGGGATCGGGTGAGCCGCTTTTGGCGGCCAAGACGATCTCCTTGCTCAGTTTGGTAAAGAGTGCGCCCCGTTGCGCGTCCACCTTACCTTTTTTGAGCTTGATGTTGTGCCATTTCGAATGTCCCGACATCGCTGCGACCTCGCTGCCTGGCCCTTCGCTATCCCGGACCAATTACCCAGTAGCCGAACCACATCCGCTGGTGCCAGGCGTTCCATGCGATCGGGTGCGCGGCGAGAATCGGATAAAAGTACGCGAAGCATGCGACGGCAATCGTGGCGTACGCGCCGACGGCAAGGCCGCCGAGCCAGCGGCTTTGCGTCGTTCCTTGGCGGGTTCCCCATTGCCAAACTCGCTGCAGCACGATCGCGTTGCACAAACAGATCAACGGAATGTCTACGTAAAAGTGGTAGGCGAAGGTAATTCTCGGCGACTTCATCCACGGAAGCCACTGCAGAAGATACGTCAGCACGATCAAAGCGTAACCTTTGTTGCGTTCGCGCCACGCCAGTACGCCGACCAATGGGACGCAAATCAACCCGAACCATAGGATAACCGGATTTGGAATCGACGTGATTTCGTAGATGCAGCAAGCCGAGTTGTCGCTCTGGTTAACGCGATGATCTTGGTAAAAATATGCCACCGGTACGAGATCCAGCGGCCATTCCCACCATTTCGAGGAGTAAGGATGGGTCGCTTTAAGGGTGTCGTGATAATTGAACATCGACGCCTGCCGGTAGACGACGTCGTTTGCCGAATGGATTTCGTTAGGATCGGCGGAGTGCCGTAAAAGGTCGGGCGTCCAAGCCAGCGCATACACCGTCGCGCTCACGAAGACGATCGCAACGAGCGCGCCATCGAGTCGATAACCGCGCGGATTTCCCCATAGAGCGGGCCGCAGTTTCAGGAAGTAGCGCTGAAGAACCACTGCGATCAACACGATGAAGCTGACGCCGAAACCCATGACGCCGTACCACTTGCTGCTCACGAGGCAGCCGAGGGCGACCGTGAACAGGACCAGCCAGAGTTTCGAGGAGCGTCCGTCTTCAACGCCGCCTTCCGGCGTGCGAACGTCGCCGTGTGCGTACGTCGCCGTACCTGAGGGCGTTTCGTAGACGACGCTGGCGTCCCGGCGGTATTCGATCGAGAGGGGATCGTCGTCGTATCGCAGGACGCCGCCGCGATTTTGGGATCGATCGCCGCGAACGATCTTGCCGCGATCGTCGATCGTCCCACCGTCGGGAGCATAGAGCGTCGACCCGTCAGAGCCGGAGAGGGCGAACGAACCTTCGGCAAAGGTGTACTGGCGGCGCCCATCGCCAAATAGCCGCGGAAATCCGATATAGCGGACGATCAGGTACCCGCCGCAGGCGAGATACAGCACGGCGATGACGGTCGTCGCGGTATCGAACTTCCACACGGCGCGGCCGGCGAACGCTAGAACCGCAGCGGCGACCAGCGCCGCGGCGGCGCCTGCCGCAAACGCCCATCCGGGAACCTCGACGTACGTTCGCTCGCCGGCTTGAGACGAGATCCAAAAGCGGTAGAATGCATAGGTCGCCAACGTGGCAAAAAAGATCACGAAACCTTCGGGCGTCGCGATCCGAGACTGCACGAAGTGCATTCCGTCGGCGGTGAGAAGCAGCGCGGCCAGGGCAGCAAACAGCGTCGAGCCGGTAATTCGTTTGGCGAATGCGTACAGCAGCATGACGACCAGCGCGCCGAAGACGACGTCGAGGAATCGCCAGCCGTATGCGTTGTCGCCATTTTTCATGTGGCCGACGATCGCATTGAGACCGGTCCAGCCCCCCAATCCGTGGCCGTGCGGCATGCCGCCGAAGAGCATCATCGAGATCGTGACCAGCAGTTTGGTCAACGGCGGATGCGTGTTCTCGTAAATCCGCAGGTTCTGCAAATACTCTTCGCCGGCTCGTGCGAAATAGATTTCGTCGAAAACCTTGTCCGGAGGCCACCAATACCCGACGAACGAGAGCACGAAGTTCAGCGCACCCAATGCGAGCATGATGACGTAGTCGAGCGGCGCGCGCAGCGACGTAAGCCCTTCGCGCGGGTCGAACCAGTGGCGCGTGCCCGGGAAAACTACGGGCGCCGAGACGGCCGGCAGGGGCGCCTCCGTACTTCGTTCCGCTGCGGTCTCTCCTCCGAGAAACTGATACCCCAGCCAAAAGAACGTGCCCACCGCGAGCAACGCCAGGACCACCGTGAGCGGACCCCAGAGGTTTTGCGCGTTTACGCCCGGCACGTGGTTGTCCATGGCGTAGAGATATTGGAGCGAGTACTGCAGATTGGCGAACAGCACGATCGAAAGCGCGATCGCACCCCACAGATACCGGCGCGCAAACGGTACGCAAACGATCGTAAAGAGCAGTCCGTCGAACAGGTAACGCTCGTGCATCCGGGTCGCCAGCGTGAAGAACGCAATCGTAAGGATCGCGCACCCTTCCAAGAAGGCTCGGGCGCTGCGATCTTGGACGTATCGCCAGAGCACCAGCACGGCGGCGGCGGCCACCAACAGGATTCCCCAGAGGTACTGCGGTCCCAGCGAGAACGCGCCGAAAGCGCTGATCGGGCCGGTATCGGGCTGCCAGAACGAACCTCGAATCGCCCACAGATTGAACGCGTTGACGCTATTGAACGGATAGACGTTCGATCCGTACGTGTACCGGCCCAAGAGCCAGGAAAGTGCCGCGATCGGGTTGCTCGGGTGGAACGGCTCGGTGACGGCGATCGCGAGGAGAACAGCAGCAACGATCCCGACGGCGCTGGCAATCAGGCGCGCGCGACGGCGAGCCGGGTCCACGAACGCGAACGCCGCCATCAGCGGCAGCAGCACGGCGGCTTGCGGTTTGATCAACAGCGAGTACGCGATCAAGAGCCAGCCCGCCACGATCCAGCCGCTCGGGCGTTCGGCCGCCGTGTCGTCGGACCGCAGGAAGCAGTAAATGGCAAACAGTGCCAATCCGCCGGCGACCGAATCGACTTGCCCCCACGCCGCCGAGTTATACACGACGGCCGGGTTGAGCAGGTACAGCGCGGCCGCGCCGAGCGAGATTCCGGCGCCCGCAAATCGGCGAACGGTCGCATACACGAGAACGCCGACGCCGAGATCCGCCAAGATTGCCGGCAGCTTCACCAACGCGCGCAAAACGACGTAGTGGCCGCCGTCGGAACCTTTGAAAAAAGTCTCCCACAGCTGGCCGACGACCGCGAGCACGTAGAAATACCCGGGCGGATAGTCGGCGAATCCCGCCGATCCGTAGAACTTTGCAAAGCCTTTCTCGGCCAGTGCCATCGCCCAAGCTTCGAACGTGTAGACGTCGGTTTTGAAACCTTCGTTCGAAATGAAGAACAGCCGCACGATCAATGCGAGCAGAAGCAGCGCCGGCAGCGCCCACCCGAGCGAATTTTGCCGCGTCGGCGGACGGGCGAGCGCGGCGGCCTTCACGCGGCGTTCCTCCTAGCGAGCGGCCGCAAGATCGAGCGTGCGCAGTAAAAACTCGCGCAGCGCTGCGTTGCGGTGGTGCTCGATGACGGCTAGATGTTCGGCGGCGGCGGCGCGCGCCGCCTCTCTCGCGCCTAGTTCGTCGAGGGCGGCGACGACCTGCGCTACCTCGCGCTCGTCGAGAGGCCGTGCGAGCGCGTATGCGTCGGCCACCGCGTCCCGGGCCGCAGACCGCGGCTGGCCGATGGCCCACACGACCGGGAAGGTCCACTTCCGGCGGGCCACGTCGCTGCCGGTAACCTTTCCGGTTTCGTCGACCGACGACCAAATGCCCGACACGTCGTCGCGAATCTGAAACGCCATTCCGTACGCGCGTCCCACCGCGCCGTATCCGCTCACGGTTTCGTCGTCGCAGCCGGCCGCGTGCGCGCCGAGGCGGCAGGACGCATCGAACAACTGCGCCGTTTTACAATCGATCATCCGATGATATCCCTCGAGGTCGACGCGCTTTTCCGTCTCGAAGCGCAGATCGAGAGACTGCCCTTCGCACATGACGGCGTGGGCCTCGTGCAGCAGTGCGATCATCGCGAGCACGCGCCGCGGGTCCACGAACTCGGCGGCCTGCTCGAGGCTGAGAAAGCTGAGCGCACACATTGCATCGCCGGCATTAATCGCCTGCGGGACGCCGTACGCGCTCCAGAGCGTGCGCCGTCCGTGCCGGAGTTCGTCCCGATCCTCGATGTCGTCGTGAACCAGCGAGTAGTTGTGAAAAATCTCGACCGCGACGGCCGCATCGAGCCCGTTTTCCGGGGGCGCGTTTTCGGTCTCGGCGACGCGCAGGACCATCTGTGGGCGTAAGCGCTTCCCGCGTCGGGCCGGGCCGTAGCCGCCGTACCCAAAATGCCGCAAAAGCATATCGGAGATCTCCCTCGATCCCCGATAGCTAACGATTCGTTCTTCGAGGGCGCTTTCAAAGCGCTCAAGCAGGTTGACGACTGAGCTCCTCCATACGCGCCTCGACTTCGTCGACCAGCCATCCAGGCGTCGACGCGCCCGACATCAGACCGGCGACTTTAACGCCCTCGAACCATTCCGGTTGAAGCTCGGCGGCACCCTCGATGTGGTAGGCGCGCGCGCCGTGCGATTCGGACAACTCCGCAAGGTGTTTGGTATTCGCCGACGTCTTTCCGCCGACGACGACCATCACTTCGACGTTTTGCGCGAGTCGCAGCGCCTCGTCCTGGCGATTGTGCGTATCCGTGCAAATCGTATTGACGGCGCGAACTTCGTAATATTTGTTCGCAAGCTCGCGCACGATCTCGGTGAAGCCTTGTCCCGACCACGTGGATTGCACGACGACCCCGACCTTGCTCGAGCGAGGAAGGCGGGCGACGTCTTCGACCTTTTGAATGCACCAGGCGCCGGGTACGTGGCTGAGCGTTCCCTTGACTTCCGGGTGAGCCGGATCGCCGATGACGATGATCTTGTAGCCGTCGGCCTTGAGTTTTTCGGCTTGGACGTGGATCTTCGTGACCATCGGGCAGGTCGCGTCGATGATTTCAAGCCCTTTTCCCTTGGCCTCGTCGAAGACTTCAACCGGCAAGCCGTGCGCGCGAACGAATAGCGCGCCGGCATCGACCTCATCGACCGATTGCGCGTTGCGCAGCCCGCGCGCGCGCAGCGATTCGACCATTTGCGGATTGTGAACCACGTGTCCGAGCGTGGTCACCGCGCCGCGCGACGCAATCGCTTCTTCGGCCTTCTTCACCGTAATTGCGACGCCGAAGCAAAATCCTTGAACCGACGCCTTACGAATTTCCACCGATACTCCCCGCTAGCGTGCGAATCGCACCCATCACGTCTGCTGTAAACTTCGCCAAGTCTTCGCGAGTTGCTTTTCCGTCCGCCCAAGGCGCCAAAGGGCGCCCAAATACGACTTTAATCTGACCGAAACGGCTCGCCCGATCCCCGCCGACGACGCATACGGGAAGGACCGGGGCGCCGGACAACGCCGCCAGCAGCGCGACGCCCGTCTGGGGCTCGATCTCTCCGGTGAGATTTCTCGTGCCCTCGGGGAAGATGCCGACCACACCGCCGTCGTTCAGAATTGCAAGCGAACGTTTGATCGCGGCCCTGGCGCTGCCTTGCCGATCGACCGGGTAGGTCCCGACCGCTCGGATCACCGCTCCGAGCACCGGGATCTCGAACAGCTCCTTCTTCGCCATAAAGCGGATCCGTCTCGGGCAGAAACACAAGCCGGGCGGATCGAGATACGAGACGTGATTGCAGGCTACGATGAGCGCCCCCTCGCGCGGAACGTTTTCGATGCCGTAAACGCGCGCGCGAAACAGCGTACGAAAGATCACCCGCAGCGTGCCGGCGGCCAAATCGTAGGCCAGGGGATTCACCGCGAACGGCCCCCGACGGCGGCGACGATCGCGCAAATCTCGTCGACCACCTGCTCGGCGGTGAGGTCGCTCGAATCGATCGAACGAGCGTCGGACGCGGGTACGAGCGGCGAGACCGGACGCGTACGGTCGAGGCGGTCGCGCTCCTCAATTTCCCGGGTTAAGCGGTCGACGTCCACATCCAGGCCGGCCGCTTCCAGCTGCGCGCGCCGGCGAGCGACTCGCGCGGGAACCGAAGCAGTCAGGTAGATCTTCACCGCGGCGTTCGGCAACACGACCGTTCCGATATCGCGGCCGGCCATTACGACCGGACCGCCGGCGGCGACCCGCCGTTGTGCCTCGATCATCTCCGCGCGAACTTCCGGGTGAGCGGCGACCGTGGAAACGATCGCGGTGACTTCGTTCGACTGGAGCATGGCCTCGGTGAAGTCGCGCCCGTCGGGTCTGACGATTCGAAATCCGAGCGGCGCGCGAGCGTCCAGCACGACGGCGACCGGCTGTGCCGCCGCCAATCGCGCGAGCGCCGCGCCGTTGTCGACGTCGGTCCGCGTCTGCAGCGCTTCGTATGCAAGCGCCCGGTACATTGCGCCGGTATCGAAGTAGAGCGCGTGCAGCCGCCGCGCCAGCAAACGCGCGACCGTGGTCTTCCCCGAAGCGGCCGGCCCGTCGATGGCGATCTGGATCGGCGTCGTAAGGCTCACCGGCGGCGGTTTTCGCAAGCCACCGACGAAAAACCCGTACGTGACTAAAGCGCGCTCGGTCTACTCCTGTTCCGCGTGCGGGTTCGAAGCGCCGCGCTGGCTGGGCCGCTGCCCCGGATGTAACGCCTGGAACTCCTTTGACGAACGGCCCTTTACCGTCAAACCGGCACGCACTGCCGCGCGCCGGAGTGCGGCCGCCGAGCCCATGGTCTTAGGCGAGGTCGACGAGGCCAAACTGGTCCGCCTGCGGACCGGCATGGCCGAGTTCGACGCGGCGCTCGGCGGGGGAATCGTGCCCGGCAGTCTCACGCTCGTCGGCGGACCTCCAGGAGCCGGAAAATCCACGCTGCTGCTGCAAGTTGCGCAGCGTCTCACCCACGCCGGCGAAGTCGTGTACGTCTGCGGCGAAGAATCCGCCGCCCAGGTGAAACTGCGCGCGCAACGTCTGCAGATCGACGCACCGATTCTCGTCTATCCGGAAACGAACTTGCGAGCCGTGCTCGACCAACTCGAACGGCGCGGACCGACGGCGCTTTTGATCGACTCGATCCAGACCGTGTGGCTGCCCGAATCCGAAGCGTACGCCGGCAGCGTCACCCAAATCCGCGATTGCACGCAAGCGCTCATCGAGTACTCCAAACGCACCGGGTGCGCGACCCTGATCGTCGGTCACGTGACCAAGGACGGCGCGATTGCCGGTCCGCGACTGCTCGAACACTTGGTCGACGCCGTGCTCTATTTCGAAGGCGAAGCGACCGGCGAGTACCGCATTCTCCGCGCCTACAAGAATCGTTTCGGATCGATCGACGAGATCTGCGTCTTTGCAATGCACGACGACGGGCTCGCCGAAGTCGCCAATCCGTCCGAGCTGTTCCTCGGCGCTCGCGCCCAGCGGCCGAGCGGATCGTGCGTCGTCGCCTCGGTCGTCGGTTCCCGTCCGCTGCTGATCGAAGTACAGGCGCTCGTCGGCGAAACCAGCTACGGCACGCCGCGGCGGCTGGCGAACAACTTGGACCAGGGACGGCTCGCAATGATCCTCGCCGTCCTCGAACGGCGGGCCGGCCTCCACCTCGGCACCCACGACGTTTACGCGTCCGTCGCCGGCGGACTTCGAATCGTCGAACCGGCCGCCGACCTTGGGATTGCCCTCGCCGTCGTCTCGTCGTTTCGCAACGTTCCGATGCCGCCGGCGTCGGCCGTTTTTGGCGAACTCGGGCTGGCGGGAGAAGTCCGCGCCGTGCAGTCCGCCGATCGGCGCGCGGCCGAGGCCCGTAAGCTCGGCTACGGCGACTTGATATCACCCGAAAACACCGCCGACGTCACCCAGGCAATCCGCAGCGCGTTCGGTTAGCACTACATCATGCCCGTCTTCGAAATCGTGCCGAACTTCTCGGAAGGGCGCGATCCCGCATTCCTCGAGGCTGCGGCCGCCACGGCGCTGGAGTCCGGCGCGCGCGTATTTCATGCCACCGCCGACGCGACCCACCACCGCAGCGTCCTCACGATCGCCGGCGACGGCAACGAAGTGCTGCAGGCCGGCGTCGCGCTCGCCGGCATGGCCGCGGGCCGAATCGATTTGCGCCGCCATCGCGGAGCCCACCCTCGGATCGGCGCGCTCGACGTCTTGCCATTCGTGCCGCTCGAGGGCGCCAGCCTGGCCGACGCTGCCGCTCTCGCCCATCGAGCCGGTGCCGCCATTTGGGAACGCTACCGAATTCCCTCATTCTATTACGGAGCTGCGGCCCGCCACGGCAACCGGCGAAATCTACCCGACTTGCGCCGCGGCGAGTTCGAAGGACTCGAAGCTCGCTTCGCCGATCCGCGGTGGGCCCCCGACGAGGGAGACGTCGCTCGGCACGAAAGCGCCGGCGCGGTGGCCATCGGCGCCCGGCACGTCTTGATCGCTTTCAACGTTGAACTGGCAAGCGACGACCTCGACGTTGCCCGGGGAATTGCCCGCGCCGTGCGGGAACGCGACGGGGGGCTGCGCTCGCTACGCGCGCTCGCCTTTCCCACCGCGAGCGGCCGCGTTGCGGTCTCGCTCAACGTCACGGATTACCGCGCCACGCCGCTCTATCGCGTCGTCGAATTGATCGCCCGGCTGGCAGCCGAACGCGGCCTCAAACTCGAACGCGGCGAACTGATCGGATGTCTTCCTCTGGCGGCCGTTGAGGAAACGGCTGCGTATTATCTAGGAGTCGCCTCAACGTGAAACGCTTCGTACCTACGCTGCTGATGTTGGTCGTGCTTGCAACCGCAGGCGCTGCCGCTCAGGGCGGACCCGGTGACGCCGGCATTTATACGACCACGCTGAAAAACGGCCTCAGGGTCGTCGTGGTCGAGGATCGCGCCGCACCGGTCGTCCAGACCTCGGTCTGGTACGGTTTCGGCTCGCTCGACGAAACGCCCGGCAAGACCGGGCTCGCGCACGCGCTCGAACACATGATGTTCCGCGGAACGCCCGAGATTTCGGCCGGAGGACTCGACGACATCGTCGCTCGCCTCGGCGCGCAGATGAACGGCGAGACGACGTACGATTACACGCAATTCTATTTCGAGATGCCCGCCGACAAAGTCGACGTCGGACTCTTCATCGAAGCCGACCGGATGCAGCACGCGGCCCTGCGCGCTGCCGACTGGGCGGTCGAGCGCAACGCCGTGCTCAACGAACTCGACGGCGATGCCAGCTCGCCGTTCTTCAATCTGCTTTCGCGCGTCCGCGCGGCGGCGTTCCCGGGCCAGCCGGCCGGCCGCACGCCCGTGGGAAATCGACAAGACGTCGCCGGCGCAACGGCCGCCGACATCGCGCGCTACTATAAGCAATGGTACGCGCCCAACAACGCGACCGTGGTCGTGGCGGGCGACGTCGCGCACGAGGCGATCTTTGCCAAGGCGCAACGATACTTCGGCGCGATTCCGCGCAAGACGCTGCCGCCGTCGCGCGACCGCAACCCGGTGGCGGCAACCGGTAAGACGGTCGAGGCGGAGTTTCCGTTTCCCTTTGAAGTGCTCGATCTGGCGTACGCGATTCCCGGGGACAAGCAGGCGGGAGAACCGGCCGTCAGCACCCTCTCCACGCTGCTCGCGAATCAACGGTCGCCGTTCTACCAAGCTCTCGTGCAGACGAACATCGCGCTCGCAATCGAGGCTAACGCCGACACGCAGTTGAAAGGCGGACTGCTTCACGTCTTCATCGTTCTCAACCCCGGGCACCACGCCGAGGAGGCGCAGGCGGTCTTCCAGGCGACGCTCGACCAAGTCCTCAAGACCGGTTTCAGTCCCGAACTCGTCACCGCCGCCAAGCGACTGACGATCGCCGAACGGCTCTACTCTGCCGACTCGATCGACGGGATCGGCAGTCTGGCCGGCTACACGTACGGCATCGTCGGCGAGAAGATTTCCAGCGAAGATGACCGGCTAGCGGCATTGACGGGCAACGATCTGCTCGACGCCGCTCGAACCTACATGAGCCGGCCCAACGTCGTCGGCCGTCTTACGCCGAACGAAAATCCGCCGAAGGGCAACTCGAACAAGAGCGACACCTCCGCCAGCGACGACTTCTCCAAGCGCGTTCCGACCGGCCCGATCGTCGAACCGGCCTGGGTCGCCAAGGCCGTCCGCACGCCGACGACGGCACGCAGCGCGCTGTCGCCGGTCGCGTTTACGCTCTCGAACGGCTTGCGGGTCATCGTGCAGCAAAAGACCGATCGGCCGACGTTCGTGCTGCGCGGCCAAATCGCGTCCTCGCCGGCATTCCAGCCTCCGGGCCGCGAGGGCATCTCGCGGCTGGCGTCGTCGGTTGCCGACTACGGAAGCGCCAAGTATCCGTTTGCGCAGCGGCGTAAGGCGACCGACGAGATGGGCGCTTTCGTCGACACCGGCCAAACGTTTTCCGCTCAAGGAGAAGCCCGCGACTTCGAGCAGATCGTCGACATCGTTGCCGACGGGGAAGCGCATCCGACGTTTGCCGACCCTTGGTTCGGCATCGAACGATCGCAACTCGCCAATAGCCTGCAGTCCGAATCGAATATTTCCGGCGTGATGATCGATCGGGCCTACGACCAGCTGCTGCTCGCGAGCGACGACCCTTCGCTGCGCAATCCGACCCCCCAAAGCGTGAACAGCATCACCCGCGACGATCTCCTGAGCTATACCGGCCGTTACTGGCGACCGGATCTCGCCACGATCGCCGTCGTCGGCGACGTCACGCCGCAGCGCGTGCGCGCGGCGCTGGAGGCGGCGTTCGGTTCGTGGCAAGCCACCGGATCCAAGCCCGACCCGCGCCTCATGGCGATGCCCGCGCCAACCAAGGGCCACGACTACATCGGGACGGCCGCCAACCAAGTCTTCATTCGTCTCGGGCAGCCCGCCGTTTCGCGTTCGAGTCCCGACTACGACACCTTCCTGGTATTCAACCAGATTCTCGGCGGGAGCGGAGCCTTCGAATCTCGCTTGTGGCAGGAGTTGCGTCAGAAGCGCGGCCTCGTCTACAGCGTCAACAGTACGCTCGACGCCGACGCCGACCGCGGCGATTTCCGGATCGAGCTGAGCGCGTCGCCACAGCGCGTCGTCGAGGCCGTCAAATTCGTGCGTGCCGAACTCGAACAGTTCCAAAATCAACCCGTTTCGGCAACGGAACTGCAGGAAGCGAAGATCCGCCTCGTTAGCGACGCCCTGCTCGACGAAGCGTCCTCGACCGGCCAAGCCAAACAACTCCTCGACATCCTCACCAACGGCTTACCGTCGGACTACTATCGCACTCTCAACGATCGCTTCGCGCGAATCACCGCCGCCGACGTGGAGCGGGTCGCGAAGACCTACCTGAAACCGGGGCGCCTGGTCGAGGTCTACGCGGGTCCGTCGCGGCCCGTGGGCGCACGGCTTCTGAATCGCGTGTTCACGACGATCGACCCGACGACCGGCAACGTGCTCGAACGTTTCGAACATTCGGACGAGCGCACGCTGGAGTCCAAACTCGAGGTGACCGCCGGAGCGGCGCGGCTTTGGGCGACGACCACGACCGCACAGCGCAGCGCCCTGCTGAGCGCCGTCGCATTCCGCTTGCGCGCCGAGCGCGATGCCCTGGCGCTGACGGCCGTCCGCGAAATGGGCAAACCAATCGCCCAAGCCCGCGCCGAAATCGAAAAGTGCGCCTGGTGCTGCGAGTATTTCGCCGAAAATGGCAGCCAGCTGGTCGCGGCGCAAGACGCGCCGTCAAACGCCGCGCGCAGCTACGTCGCTTTTCGTCCGCTCGGCGTCGTCCTTGCGATCATGCCGTGGAACTTCCCGTTTTGGCAGCTGTTTCGCGCGGCCGCGCCGGCGCTGCTGGCCGGCAACGCGGTGCTGCTCAAGCACGCCGAGAACACCACCCGTTGCGGGCTCGAAATCGAGCGCGTCTTCCGCGACGCCGGCGCGCCAAATGGTTTGCTCGCGACGCTGCTCGTTTCCAACGAACGTGCCGACGCGCTCATCGCCGACGACCGGATCGCGGCCGTGACGCTAACCGGCTCCGAACGCGCCGGCATCGCGGTTGCTTCGGCAGCGGGTGCGGCTCTCAAGAAATGCGTGCTCGAACTCGGCGGATCCGACGCTTTCGTCGTGCTCGCCGACGCCGACCTCGAGACGACGGTCGCAGCCGCGGTAACCGCACGCTTTCAAAACAACGGCCAAAGCTGCATCGCAGCCAAGCGCTTCATCGTCGTTGCCCCGGTCTACGACGCGTTTCTCGAGCGCTTTCGTGCGTTGGCGAAATCGCAGCGCATCGGCAACCCGACGGAGGAGGGCGTCGCGCTCGGGCCTTGTGCGCGCGCCGACTTGCGCGACGGCCTGGACGAGCAGGTTCGCGACACCGTGAGTCGCGGCGGAAGTTTAGATCTCGGGGGCAGACCGATTCCCGGCCCCGGCTTCTTCTACGAGCCGACGATCGTCTCCGAAGTCGTCCCCGGCATGCGGATGTTCGATGAAGAAGTTTTCGGACCGGCGGCCGCCGTCGTACGCGCCCGCGACGGCGAGCATGCCATCGCCCTGAGCAATGCTTCGAGCTACGGCCTCGGCTTCAGCATCTGGACGCGCGACGCTGCGAAAGCCGAAGCTCTCGCACAGCGCGTCGAAGCGGGGGCGGTCTTCATCAACGGCATCGTCGCCAGCGATCCTCGACTCCCGTTCGGCGGCGTAAAAAGGAGCGGTTACGGGCGCGAGCTTTCGCACTTCGGCGTTCACGAATTCGCCAACGTGCAGACGGTCTGGGTGTCACCCGCGCAGTGATCCGTGCGTTCGCACCCGCCGATACCGACGCGTGGGCCGCCTTGCGCGCCGAATTGTGGCCGCACGCCGGCGCCGACCTGCAGCGCGAAGCGCGCGAGTTCGCCGCCGGAGTCCCGATTCCGAACGTTGCCGCCGTATTCGTTGCCGAAAACGACGCTCGCGTGCCGGTTGGATTTCTCGAACTCGCGTTGCGCTCGTTCTCCGACGGCTGCGACTCGATGCCCGTTCCTCACGTCGAGGGATGGTACGTCGAGCCGGGCGCGCGCGGCCAGGGCGTCGGGCGCGCGCTCATGCGCGCTGCGGAGGAGTGGTCGAAAGCGCGCGGCTTTGCCGAACTCGCCTCCGATACCGAACTCGATAACGCCGCGTCCTTACGTGCCCACGAGGCTTGCGGCTTCAGCGAGGTCGAGCGGCTAATCAAACTCCGCAAGCCGCTCGGGTAACGCGGATGGCGGCGAGATACGATCGCTACTTTCCCACGATTTCGGCGATGCTGCTCGCGGCGATGCTCGTCCTCGAAATCACCTCGATTCGTCAAGAGGTGCAAACCTGGGACGAGGGGATCTATCTGGCCGCCGGCTATAGCTATTGGACGACGGGCGATTTCCGGATGAATCGCGAGCACCCGCCGCTTGGAAAACTGCTCGTCGCACTTCCGCTGCTGCTGTGCGATCTGCGTCCACCACGCGACGACCCTTCGTGGGCGCGTGGCGACGAGGTCGTTTTCGGAAGAAATTTTCTCTATTCGAATCGCTTGCCCGCCGAAGAAATACTTTTCCTCGGACGGTGCGCGACCATCGTCTTGTCGCTGCTGCTCGGGATCGTGCTCGCACTGTGGACGAGGGCGCGGGCAGGAAGCGCTGCCGCCCTGATCGCCCTCACGCTGTACGCCTTCGATCCGACCGTAATCGCGCACGCGAGATACGCCACTAATGACCTCGCGGTTACGTTCTTTTCGTTCATCGCCGTCCTGCTGTGGGACAAAGCCCTCAACTCAAAGGGACTGCAATGGTACGCGTTGGCCGGTGCGGCACTTGGGCTGGCCATCGCCACGAAGTTTTCGGCGCTCTTTCTGCTGCCGGTATTCGCGATTATCGCAGTCATTCGTTTCCGGCGAGGGCGCCCAGCGGAGGTCGGAGTACCGCTGGCCGTCGTCTGCGCCGGGGCCGTTCTGGTGCTGCTGAGCCGCGGCGACCTCAGCATTTATGCCGTCAATTTCAAAGCGGCGACGGTCCACACGCAGGGCGCGCTGAGCTATTTGTTCGGAATGGAATCTACTCGGGGATGGTGGTGGTATTTCCCCGCAGCATTCTTCGTGAAAGCGCCCGTCGCGGTACTGATCCTATGCGTAACTGCCGCCGCGCTCGCGTTGCGAAACGTGCGCGAACTTCGCAGCTTGATGGTCCTGATCGTTCCGATTGCGGTCTACGGGCTGCTCTGTCTGTTCGATCGCGCCGACATCGGCATCCGGTACCTACTGCCTGTGTATCCGTTTCTGTTCGCCGTCGTGGCCATCGTCACGGCGCGATACGCACCCCGAATACTCGTCGCCGCTTGTCTAGCACTCCTGATTGCGGAATCGCTCTTCGTGTATCCCAACTACCTCGCATTTTTCAACGTCTTGGCGGGCGGTCCGGGAAGCGGACCGCACTATTTGATCGACTCGAACATCGACTGGGGACAGGATCTCAAAAAGCTCAAGTGGTGGCTTGACGCTCGAGGGATCTCCCAGACGTGCGTCTCGTATTTCGGGGCCGCACCCCTTGCCTACTATGGCATCGAAAAGGGAACTATTCCGCCGTATTGGGACGAAGCGGGGCGTCGCCGCCTCCGCTGCGTCGTCGCGGTCAGCGTAACGTATTTGTACGGCAGGAGTTTCAACTATCGAGACGCCGGACGCTGGCTGCGCGCGCAAACCCCGACTGCCAAGGTCGGGTACTCGATCTACGTCTACGATCTGCGCGGCGGCGACCCCAGCTTGCGGTAGAGTCCCGCTCGGGCCAAACCGTTTTTGGACTGGACGCTTCAGCGCAGCAGTTTGAAAGCGTGGTGCCAGGTGCCGGCCCGAAGCCCGTACACCACCCACGCCATACACATCGCTTCCAAATAACGGGCCGATTCGATTCCGCCGAGGTCGACGACGTCCCATCCGAAGTCCTTTAAGATCCCGGCGACCGTCCGCTTCGCCTCGTCGTCGTTCCCGGCGACGAACATGCTGGGCGGACCGCCCTCGAACTTCGGATTCACCATTTCCGGCGCACCGACGGTGTTGAACGCCTTGACGACGCGCGAATGCGGCAGCTTGCGCTGGATCTGCTCCCCGAGCGAATCGTTGAAACCGACCGCTAGATGCGGACCTGTGTCGTCGAACCGCAACGGGTTGGTTGCGTCGATCACGACTTTGCCGTCGAAAGCGGTTACTCCGGCGCTTTCGATCACCGAGGAAGTCGCGGTTCCCAGGGTGGCGATCACGATCAACTCGCCGAACGACGCGACGTCCGCGCACGACCCAACTCGGGCCTTCGGATGTTCCTCGATCCACGACGCGAGTTTTCCCGGATCGCGCGTTCCCAGCATCACGTCGTCGCCACGGGCTAGAAAGCCGGCGGCGAGCGATTGAGCGACGTCGCCGCTTCCCAAAATTCCGATCTTCATGCCGCTACTTACACCGGCCGAATGCGGCCGGTTGCGCTATCGCCGTTCGGCTTCGATCGGCCGGATCGACGAGCAGTAGGCGGCGATGCGCCCGATTCCCTCGGCTACCCGTTGCGCCGGTGCGACCCAACTTAGGCGAAGCCAGCCTTCCAGCGCCGGACCGAACGCAACACCCGGAATCGCCAGCACGTCGTGCTCTTCGATCAGAGCGTTGGCCGCAGCCAGCGAACCCGTGCCGTCGGGCAGCCGGACGCACGCGTAAAACGAACCTTCCGGCGCGACGAACCTCAAGCCGCTCGCCTCGAGCGCGGCCAGCAGTGAGATGCGGTGCCGTTCGTACCAGTCGGCGTGCTCGCGCACGCCGGCGGGCGACGCAAAGACGTGCAGCGCGACCTGTTGCGCGAAGGTGTCGGCGCAAGATGTTAGCCAGGCATGCGCCTTGATGGCCTGTTCGACGAAGTCTTCGGGACCCAAAATCCATCCGATGCGCAGCCCGGTCAGGGCGTTGCTCTTGCTCAGCGAGTTGGTAACGATCGTTTGCGAATAGCGCTCCGCCAACGACGCTGCGTCGGCAACGAAGGTTTGCTCGCGATAGATCTCGTCGTGAATCAACCAAATTCGCGGACCCGGGCGAGATTCGAGGCCCCGGACGAGTTGGTCGGCCTGATCGCTCGACATGACTCTTCCCGTCGGATTGCACGGCGAGCAGATGACGATCGCGCGCGTCGCGTCGGTAACCGCCGCGAGAATCCGCTGCGCATCGAACGCAAAATCGTCTTCCTCGCGCATTGCCACCGCGCGGCAACCGGCGCCGTTGAGCAACGCCATCTTCGCGTACGACGGAAAGGCCGGCTCGACGACCAGCAGTTCGTGACGCCCGGGATCGAGCAACGTCATTAAGGTTGCGTACATCGCCTCTTGGGATCCGGTCGTCACGCACGCACTTTCGCCGCGTTCCATGCCGGGATATTGGTAGCACGCCGCGATTGCGTCGCGGAGTCGCGGATCGCCGGCGTTGGCCGTGTACTTGACCCCGTGTTCGGCAACGAACCGCATCGCAGCTTCGAAGTGCTCGAGATTGGGGAGCAGGCTCGGCTCGCCCAGCCCGAGATCGATCGACGTCGGCCGCCGCTTGGCCGCAACCTGGCGGATCAGCGACCCCGGGGTTTCGAGTACGCGCGGGTTCATACGGCCACTTCGAACTGGCGCAAAACGGCGTTGAGCGACGTCTTGCGGTCGGTCGATTCCGTTCGCGTTCCAACGATCAGCGCGCAGGGCGTTGCAAACTCGCCCGCCGGAAACTGCTTCGGCAGCGTTCCCGGGATCACGACCGCCCGCGCCGGAACTCGACCGCGCGTAACCGCGGCTTCGGCCGCCCGCACGTCGACGATCGGCGTGCTGGCCGTGAGCACGACGCCCGCACCAAGCACGGCCTCGCACTCGATCCGAACTCCCTCGACGACGATGCATCGCGAACCGACGAACGCCCCGTCCTCCACGATCACCGGCGCCGCTTGAGGCGGCTCGAGCACGCCCCCGATCCCGACCCCACCCGAAAGGTGCACGTTCTTCCCGATCTGCGCGCACGACCCGACGGTCGCCCAGGTGTCGATCATGCTGCCTTCGTCCACGTAAGCGCCGATGTTGACGTACCCCGGCATAAGGATGACGCCGCGTCCGAGAAAACTGCCGTAGCGAGCGACGCCCGGTGGAACGCAGCGAACTCCCAGCTTCTTATAGTTTCGCTTGACCGGCAGCTTGTCGAAGTAGACCGGCGCGTCGTCCTCGCGCGCGCCCATCCAGCGCGCGTCACGCCGCTGGAAGTACAGCAGAATCGCCTGTTTGACCCAGGCGTTGACCGTCCACTCACCGGCCGAACCCGGTTGGGCCACCCGCAACTCGCCGTCGTCGAGCGCCCGCATTACGCGGTCAACCGCTCGACCTTCGCGGCCACGCACGTCGCCTTCACCGTGCGACAACGCCTCGATCGCGGCGCGCAGCGCGTCTACGTCCATATCGATTGACGCTTTACGTCGCGACGCTGCGCCTACCATGCCGGTCGCCGGGTCTCGGAGAACGCGGGCTCCGCAGCGGCGGCTGGAAAGCGCGTCTCTGGGTAAGGAATGGGACGGAATTAGCGAAATGACCCCATCCCTCTTCAGAAGGAGATCCTGTGCCGAACTCCCCAGCCGACGAGCAGCGCATCGACGCAATCCGATTCCTGGCCGTCGACGCAGTGCAAAAGGCCAACTCGGGCCACCCCGGTATGCCGATGGGCGCCGCGGCGATGGCCTATGCGCTCTGGACGCGGCACCTGCGCTTCAATCCTAAGGATCCGCATTGGCTCAATCGCGACCGCTTCGTGCTTTCGGCGGGACACGGCTCGATGCTGCTCTACGCGTTGCTCTACCTTACGGGATACGACCTGACGCTGGACGACCTCAAGTCGTTTCGCCAGTTCGGCAGCAAGACGCCCGGCCACCCGGAGGTAGGGCACACGCCCGGCGTCGAGGCGACTACCGGACCGCTAGGGCAGGGCATTGCGAACGCCGTCGGCCTGGCGATTGCCGAAGCCCATCTCGGTGCCGTCTACGACCGCGAGGACCAGCCGGTCGTCAATCACTTCACGTACTGCATCTGCGGTGACGGCGATCTGATGGAGGGCATCAGCCAAGAAGCGATCTCGCTGGCCGGACACCTCAAGCTCGGCAAACTCATCCTTTTTTACGACGACAACCTCGTCTCGCTCGCGGGTCCGACCGACATCACGCTGACCGACGATCCGATCGCGCGCTTCGAAGCCAGCGGCTGGCATACGCAGTTCGTCGATGCGGCCCACGGCAACGACGTCGACACGATCGATCAGGCGATCTACGTTGCCAAAAACGTAACCGACCGGCCTTCGCTGATCGCCGTGCGCACGCACATCGGATACGGATCGCCGCGCCAAGATAACTTCTCGGCCCACGGCGAGGCGCTCGGCCCCGAAAACGTTGCGAAGTCGAAGGAGCGCCTCGGCTGGCCGCTCGAGCCCGACTTCTACGTGCCCGACGACGTGTTGGCGTTCTTTCGTCAAACCGGCGCCAAGGGAGCCGATCTCGAGGCCCAGTGGACCACAATGTACGACGCGTGGAAAACGGCCAACCCCGACCTTGCGGCGCAGCTCGAGCGCGGACTGCGGGGCGACGTTCCGGCCGACTTGCCGTGGCCGGTCTTTACGGAATCCAACGGGGCGCTCGCCACGCGCGACGCCGGCGGCACGGTAATGAATGCGATCGCCGGCGGCCTGCCGGAACTCGTCGGCGGCTCCGGCGACCTCGATCCGTCGACCAAAACGTATTTGAAGAATTGCGGTGACTTCAGCCCCGGCAACTATGCCGGCCGAAATATCCATTACGGTGTGCGCGAGCACGGGATGGCGGCGATCGGTAACGGGATCGCGCTGCACGGAGGCCTGCTTCCGTTCTCCGCGACGTTCTTCAACTTCGTCGACTACCTCAAGCCGGCGTTGAGGCTGGCGTGCCTTTCCAGAATCCACTGCATCTACGTTTTTACACACGACTCGTTCTTGCTGGGAGAAGACGGCCCGACGCACCAACCGATCGAGCAGCTGGCAACGTTGCGCGCGACCCCCAACTGTAACGTCGTACGCCCCGCCGACTCCCTGGAAACGATGGAAGCGTGGAAGCTGGCGGTGAACCGCAGCGAAACACCCTGGGTGCTCGTGCTCACCCGCCAGAAACTTCCATTTCTAGGAGAGCGTGACGCCGCAGTCGCCAAAGGCGCCTACGTGCTGCGCGACGCGTCCGACGGAAATCCCGAGCTGATCCTGATCGCCACCGGATCCGAAGTCTCGCTGGCGGTAGACGCCAAGACGATCCTCGACGCCAAGGGCGTGCGCACCCGAGTCGTTTCGATGCCCTGTTGGGAACTTTTTGACGCCCAGCCGCAGGCTTACAAAGACGAAGTACTGTCGCCGGCGGTGACCGCCCGCGTGTCGATCGAGGCCGGTGCGACGCTCGGCTGGTCGAAGTACGTCGGCGATCGCGGTTTTGCGTTCGGGATCGATCATTTCGGCGCTTCGGCGCCGATGGCCGCGCTCGCAAAAGCGTTCGGCTTTACACCCGACAACGTCGCTCAGGTAGCCCTCGACCAAATCGCACTCGCCGCGCCCGGCATTCACTAGGAGATATCCTCACGTGGAAAATCAGCTCCACCAGTTGCTCGACAACGGTCAGAGCGTTTGGATCGACAACCTCCGGCGCAGCATGTTTGCTTCGGGCGAACTCAAGCGGATGATCGATCGCGGACTGCGCGGGATGACCAGCAACCCGACGATTTTCGAGAAGGCGATCGGTGCCGGCAACGACTACGACGAGCAACTGCGCGGCTTGGTCGGATCCGAAAAGAATGCCGAAGCGCTCTTCTGGGATCTCGCGATCCAAGATATCCGGCACGCGTGCGACGAATTTGCCGAGGTCTACCGGTCATCCGGCGGTAACGACGGATTCGTCAGCCTGGAAGTCTCGCCGTTGCTCGCGCGCGACACCCAGGGTTCGATTGCGATGGCCAAGGACTTGTGGGCGCGCGTCGACCGTCCGAATCTGATGGTCAAGATTCCGGGCACGAAGGAGGGCCTGCCCGCGATCGAAGAGTGCATTTACGAAGGCATCAATATCAACGTCACCCTGATCTTCTCGGTCGACATGTACGAGAAAGCGGCGCGCGCGTACGTCAAGGGACTGACGCGGCGGCTAGCCGAGGGCAAGCCGATCGACAAGATTCGCTCGGTCAACTCGGTCTTCGTCAGCCGGATCGACAGCGCAATCGACAAGCTGCTTCAAGCGCGTATCGCTAAAGGTGAAAAGCTCGAAGGGTTGCTCGGCAAGACCGGGATCGCCAATCTCAAGCTTACCTACCAGAAGTTCAAAGAGATCTTCCTCGGAGAAGGCTTCGCCGCCATCAAGGCGGCGGGCGGAGCGGTCCAGCGGCCGCTTTGGGCGTCGACGTCGACCAAGAATCCGCAGTATCCCGACCTCATGTACGTCGAAACCGTCGTCGGTCCGGACACGGTCAACACGATGCCGCCCCAGACGATCGACGCGTTGCTCGATCACGGCAAGATCGTCGCGGACACGGTCGAGAGCGATCTGGACGGCGTTCGCGACGTCATGCGCGCGCTGCAAGACGCCAAAATCTCTCTCTTCGAGGTCACCGAAAACCTGCAAGTCGAAGGGCTAACGCTCTTTTCGGACTCGTTCGCGGCGCTGCTCGGTGCGATCGTCTACAAGCAGAAGCTCCTCGAGGCCGACGGCGCCGAGCGCGTCCGGCTGACGCTGGGATCCTCCCAAACGCACTACGAATCCGCGCTGAACGCGCTCGCCTCAGCAGATTTTCTCAACCGGCTCTGGGCGCACGACGCGACCCTTTGGTCGAACGATCCGAACGATGCCGAGATCATCAAAAAGTCTCTCGGCTGGCTGACGATTCAGCAGCACATGCTCGAATCCGTTCCCGAGCTGCGCGCGTTCGGCGACGAGATCAAGGAGCGCTTCGATTTCGTCGTGGTCTGCGGGATGGGCGGCAGTTCGCTTGCGCCCGACATTCTCGCCGACACCTTTGGCCAGTACGACGGACGGCCCGAACTGCTCGTGCTCGATTCGACCTGTCCGGCGCAAATCCAAGAGCTCGAAGAACGGATCGAGATTCCGCAGACGGTTTTCGTGATCTCGAGTAAGAGCGGGACGACCACCGAACCCAACGCCTTCTATGCGTACTTTCACGAGAAGGTTTCCAAACTGCTGGGCGCCTCGATCGCGGGCCGGAACTTTACCGCGATCACCGACCCCGGCACCTCGCTGCAAAAGGAAGCCAAGGAGTGCGGTTTTCTCACGTGTTTTGAGAACGATCCGAACATCGGCGGGCGTTACTCGGCGCTCTCGTACGTCGGCGTCGCACCTTCCGCAATGGTCGGTTACGACATCAACCTACTGCTCGACCGTGCGCTCGGAGCGATGCACGCCAACGACCGCACGGTCGACGTCAAAACCGCTCCGGGAACGCGTCTCGGCGCGGTCTTCGGCGGGCTCGCAGTTACGGGTCGCGACAAGCTCACGATCGTGACCCATCCCGACGTCAAGGCCTTCGGCGCGTGGGCCGAACAGCTGATCGCCGAATCGACCGGCAAGCACGGCAAGGGCATCGTTCCGATCGAAGGCGAGCCGCTCGGCGATCCCGGCGTTTACTCCGACGACCGGCTCTTCGTCTACGTCGGCGCGAATCTCCCCGATCCGGAGCCAGGCGTCGACGACAAGCTGCGCGCCCTCGAAGCCGCGGGGCACCCCGTCGTGCGGCTGGCAATGAACGACGAATACGATCTCGGCGAACAGTTCTATCTCTGGGAAATCGCCGTCGCCGCGGCCGGCGTGATTCTCGGAATCAACGCGTTCGATCAGCCCAACGTCCAGGAGTCGAAAGACAACACGGTCGCACTCCTCACGGAGTACGCGCAGAAGGGCAGCTTCGACGAGCCCAAGGCAAACGTCGCAAACCACGCGTTCGACGTTTCGTTCCTTTCAGGCAGCGCGACTTTATCGGCAACAACTCCGGTGCAGGCACTAGCCGGCCTCTTCGCTCAGTTGCGCCCGCATGACTACAATGCGATTACGGCCTACATCGCGCGTAACGCCGAGCACGTTCGCCTGCTCGACGAACTGCGCGTGAAGATCCGCGACGCACGCAAGGTCGCCACGACCGTCGGCTTCGGCCCGCGGTTTCTCCACTCGACCGGACAGCTCCACAAGGGTGGCCCCGACTCGTGCGTCGTCTTGCAGATCGTCGCCGACGATTCGGAGGATCCCAAAATCCCGGGCATGCACCTCGGCTTTAGGACGCTCCTCGCGGCAGAAGCGCTCGGCGACTGGATCTCGCTCGACAAGCGCCGCCGCCGCGGCGTCCGCGTCCACCTTAAAGGCGATGTTGGATCCGGTCTGCGCGCGCTGATCGCCGCCGTCGACGAGGCGCTCTCGGTACGGGTATGATCGCCGCCCAGCCGACGACGGACGGTGCTGCGGTCAATCCGCTGCGCGAGGGCTTGGCTCCGAGCGACCGGATCGAAGATCCTTGCAGCATCGTCTTCTTCGGCGCGAGCGGCGATCTGTTCAAGCGCATGCTGCTCCCGGCCGTATACTCGATGCGCTGCAACGGGACGCTGCCGACCGATTTTGCGCTCGTCGGCTTCGCCCGAACCCAGTACGACGACGAGAGCTTTCGCGAGTACTGCCGCGCGCAACTCGACGAGTTCATGCCGTCCGACTGCAAACCCGAAGGCGCCCTGTGGGATGACTTCTCCCAGCGCATCAGCTACATCGCGGCCGACTTCAAGGACTCGCAGGACTTCGTCAAGCTTAAAGCGCTGCTGGCGAGCAACGACGAACGCTTCGGGACGGGCGGCAACCACCTCTTTTACCTGGCTACTCCGCCGTCGGTCTTCCCGGTCGTCGTACGACATCTCAAGAACGCCGGCCTCGAACCGCACGACGGCGACCACTCCTGGACGCGCATCGTCGTCGAGAAGCCGTTCGGTACGGATTTGGATTCGGCCCGAGCGCTTCAGCGCGAGATCGATAAGGTCTTTCCAGAAAACGCCGTCTACCGGATCGACCACTATCTCGGGAAAGAGCCGGTCCAAGACATCATCGCGCTGCGGTTCGCCAACACGATTTTCGAGCCGATCTGGAATCGTAACTACGTTGCCAACGTGCAGATCACGGCGGCCGAATCGCTCGGCGTCGAGGAACGCGGCGGATACTACGACCACGCCGGCGCGCTGCGCGACATGATTCAGAATCACGTTATCAACCTCTTGGCACTAGTCGCGATGGAACCGCCGATCAGTTCGCATGCCGACGACATTCGCAACGAAAAATACAAGGTGCTCTCGGCAATCGCGCCGCCTTCGTACGACGACGTCGCCGAGTCGGCGGCCCGCGGGCAGTACGGTCCCGGGACGATCGACGGCGAGCCGGTCAAGGGCTACCGGCAAGAAGACGCGGTCGCCCCCGATTCGAACACCGAGACGTTTGCGGCCGTAAAGTTTCTGGTGAACAACTGGCGCTGGGCCGGGGTGCCCTTTTACCTGCGGTCGGGCAAGCGGCTGGCCCGCAAGCTGTCGGAAATCGTCGTGACCTTCAAGCCGATACCGCATCGTTTCTACGGCGCGTCGACTGACGACATCAAACCAAATCTGCTCGTCATCAAGATCCAGCCCGACGAAGGCATCGCGATGCGGTTCGAGGCGAAGGTCCCCGGCCCCAAGGATCACGTCCGCAGCGTCTACATGGACTTCAACTACGGCAGCGGTTTCGGCGTCGTTTCGCCGCCGGCGTACGAGCGCCTGATCGGCGATACGATGCGCGGGGACCAAACGCTGTTCACCCGCTGGGATGCCGTCGAGCGCGCGTGGGAACTCGTGATGCCGACGCTCGAAGTTTGGAAGAACACCAAGGATTTTTCGTTTCCGAATTACGCCTCGGGCAGTCAGGGTCCGGCTTGCGCGAGCAAGCTGTTTGCCGGCTGGCGGCGGCTGTGAGCGCGGGCTGGAGGCAGCGGTGAGCATCGACGTTCGGGCCGTACTTTCCGAGTTGGCGGCGCGCCGGCGCGACAGCAGCAACGACGCCATGAACGTTGCCCTGATGACGCTCGTCGCGTTTTTCGAAGACGACCGCATCGGCGCGTGGCTGCGCGACCGCATTCACTGCTTGGCCGTCAAAGACCCAGCCCGCGTCATCGTTCTCGACGCGACCCAGCCGGAGACGGTACGCTCCGTCGGGGACGCTTGCGAACAGCACGAAGAATGTCTCAAGACCCGCGGTGAGTGGATCGAGCTGGGCGTGCGCGACAGCGATCCCGAGTCGCTGCAGTCGGCGGTTGCGGCACTCGCTTTGCCGCAGGCACCCGTCGTCCTGGTATGGGCGTCGACTCGAATCGCGCAAGACCCGCGGTTTTCCCGGATCGCCCCGAACGCCGGCGTGGTCGTCTACAACAGTTCCGCGCTCGACGATGGTGAGGAGGGATTGCGTCAACTCGTTTCGTTCGTGCAGGCGAATCCGGATGTGTTGATGTGCGACCTCGCCTATTTGCGGCTGGCTCCTTGGCAGGAGTGCATTGCGTTGTTCTTCGACGGAAAGAACGTGATTCGCGAACTGTTCGACCTGCGCCGCGTCGAGATCGCCAGCGGATCGGCCGCGGAAGCGTACTACCTGCTCGGGTGGCTCGCGAGCCGCTTGGAATGGACCACCTGCGCGCCCGACCGGTTCTGCAATCGCTTCGGAACCGAGATCGAGTTCTCGATCGCCCTCGACGGGCCGCCGCGGCGCATTCGCCGCGTGGCACTGCACTCGTCGCAGACGCGCTTCGTTGCCGAGCGCGGTCTCGACGAATCCGAAGTGATCGGCCTCACCGTCACGGGCGCGGCGCAACATCCGGACCGCTTCCATCCGATTACCAACGTCGACACCGCCTCGCTGATCGAGCGGGCGATCCTGACGGCACGCAAGGACCGGATCTTCTTCGATTCGCTGTTGGCGGTCGGCGACGTTCTTTCGCGCGCCCAACCGGTCGGCCGATGAGCGGGCGCGGACGCGTCCAGATCTTTGCCGATCCCGAGGGGGTCGCGCACGCACTGGCCGACTTGTTCGTGAACGTCGGTCAGGCGGCGACGGCCGACCGCGGCTGCTTCCGGGTTGCGCTCTCCGGCGGCAACACGCCGCGCGCCGCCTACGGGCTGCTGGCGCAGGAACCTCGCCGCGACGCGCTCTCGTGGAGCGACGTCTTCGTCTACTTCGGCGACGAGCGATGCGTGCCGCCCGACGACGAGCAGTCGAACTACTTGATGGCCGAAAAAGCGTTCCTCGCCGGCGTGCCGATTCCGGCCCCGAACGTGCACCGGATTCGCGGTGAAATCGACCCGGCCGAAGCGGCCGCCGACTACGCAACCATCCTGCGCACGGATCTTGGCGAGCCGCCGCGCTTCGATCTCGTGATGTTGGGTCTGGGTCCCGACGGCCACACGGCCTCGCTATTTCCCGGAACGTCGCCGCTCACCGACAATGCAGCCCTGGTCCGCGCCGTCTATGCCGAGTCTCAAGGCATGTGGCGGGTCACGATTACGCCGGAACTCATCAACGCCGCACGCACGGTCGCGTTCGCGGTCGACGGCTCCGAAAAGGCGGCAATTCTAGGCGCCGTCCTCGAGGGTGAGTACGATCCAACGAAGTATCCGGCGCAGATCGTCGCGCCGGAATCCGGCGGGCTGACGTGGCTGGTCGACGCGCTGGCCGCGGGACAGCTCCACCAAGACCATCGTGAGTGAGCAAGCGTCTGATCGTCAGCGCCGACGACTTCGGTCTTTCGCCCGAGGTTAACGAGGCAGTCGAACGCGCGCATCGCGACGGCATCCTGCGCGCGGCCAGCCTGATGGTCAATGCTCCGGCAACGCGCGACGCCGTCGAACGCGCGCGGCGCATGCCCGACCTCGCCGTCGGGCTGCACGTCGTTCTCGTCCACGGACGCCCGGCGCTGCCGGCCGAGCAGATCCCCGATCTGGTCGATTCGCGCGGAGAGTTTCCAACCGATTTGGTTCGGGCCGGGTTCCGCTTCTTTTTTCACCCACGAGCACGGAGGCAGCTTGATGCCGAAATCCGCGCGCAGTTCGAACGCTTCGCCGCGACCGGGCTCGTACTCGATCACATCGACGCACAATGCCACATGCACGTTCACCCAACCGTCTTCGACTTGCTGCTAAAAATTGGACGCGACTACGGAATGCGAGCCATCCGCATTCCACGCGAACCGCTACTGCCGGCGTACCGTGCCGGCCGCGACCGGCTCGGAGCTCGCATTGGCAACGCGCTCTTGACCCGACCGTGGCTCGCGCTGATGCGCGCGCGCGCGCGCCGTAACGGGGTCGCCTCCAACGACTTCGCGTTCGGCGTCAACGATGCGGGCGCGATGACCGAAGAACGCGTCCTGGCGCTGATCGAGCGGCTCCCCGATGGCGTTACCGAGATCTTTTTTCATCCGGCGACCGGACCGTTCGCCGGCGCCGACGCCGGCACGCAGGGGTATCGATGGACCGGCGAGCTGGCGGCCTTGACGAGCGCGCGGGTACGCGCCGCCATTGACGTGCGGCAAGCCACCCGGGTCACCTACGGAGAGCTTGCCGATGGCGCCGGGTGAGGCGGCCTTCGCGAACTTGCTCGATCGTCCGCTGCGATCGGCGATTCTCAGGGCGGCCGGCAATGCGGCAATACGGCGAGCCGTGCGGCGTTACGGGATGCGGCTAGGCGCCGGGCGTTTCGTCGCCGGTGAAACCGCCGACGATTTTCTGCGGGCCGCTCGTGCGGCCAACGCGCGCGGCTTTGCGGTTGCCTGCGGCGTCCTCGGCGAGAGCGTCCGCGATCGCGCCGAAGCGACGGCCGCCGCCGAACGCTACTGCGAGCTGTTGCGCGCGTTTGCGGCCGAAGGGCTCGACGCCAACGTGGCGTTCAAACTCACCCACGTCGGGCTTGACCTCGATCCCGCGCTAGCGTTCGAGAACGCCGAGCGCATCGCACGAACCGCCGGCGAAACCTCGAATACGATGCGGATCGATATGGAGCAGTCGTCGTACGCCGACGCAACGCTGCAAATCTACCGGCGGTTGCGCGAGCGCTGGAGCTGCGTGGGCTTTGCGCTTCAGTCGTGCCTGCTGCGGAGCAACGGCGACCTCGCCAACTTGCTGGCGCTGCGGCCCAACGTCCGGATCGTCAAGGGGGCGTATCTCGAGCCACCCGAGGTTGCTTACGTGCGCAAGCGGGACGTCGACGACAACTATCTCGCGCTCGTCGAATCGGCGTTCGGCGCCGATGGATACACGGCCATCGCCACGCACGATCCGGCAATCGTCGCGCGCGTCGAGCGTCTGGCCGAAGCAAAAGCGCTGCCGAAGCGGGGCCGCTTCGAGTTTCAACTGCTGTATGGCATCGGCACGGCGCTCGCCGAAACACTCGTCGAGCGCGGCTACCGCGTGCGCTTGGCGATCCCGTTCGGCGACGACTGGTTCCCGTACCTCATGCGACGCCTGGCCGAGCGTCCCGCAAATCTCGCCTTCTTCCTCAAAGGCGCCGTTAGGCGATAACGGCGGCCAATCGGCGATCCAACGCCTCGCGTTCCTCGGTCGAAAGCTGCGTCAGCGGCGGCATCGCGCGCTCCCAATCGTCATCGCCGGTCAACTGCGCGACGGCGCGGCGCACCGCCGGAATGAAGCGCAAGCCGTCCAACGCGCCGCGGCAAGCACTTAATTGTGCTGCCGCATCCGGCGTCGGGTCGCGATAGACTCGTTGCGCCAACTCGGGCCAAAGTGCGACGCTCCCCGAGATGCATCCCCGAGCACCGTAACTCAGCGCTTCCGGCAACCGCGCTTCGGATCCGGGAAAAAGCGGAAGGTCCGGATGACGCTTCAGGAGTTCGCGTTGAAGGCTGGCGTCGTTCGAACTGTCCTTGACCCCGCCGATCCGGTCGCCAAACGCTTCGAGGAGACGATCGACCAGCGCCGGAGAAAACGCGATGCCGCTCATCGCCGGAAAATTATAGAGCAGCACCGGAACGTTCGACGTCCGCGAAAACAGGGCGTCGAAATACCTTAGCACTCCGTCGTCGCCAACGTCGCGAAAGAAAAACGGCGGCATGACGAGGGCTGTGGAAAAACCCAACTCGCCGGCGCCTGTCGTAAGTCGCACCGCGTCGTCGAGGGCCGCCGCGCCTGTTCCTACGATCAGCCGGTCGAGGGGTAGGCCGGCCGCAGCAAGGCCTTCCATGAACTCCAGCCGTGCCGGCATTCCGAACGACATCGCCTCGCCGGTCGTACCGAGGGTTAGGACGCCGTCGCAGCCGCCCTCGAGGAGCGTCGCGTAATATCGCGCGGCCCACCTCGAGTCCGGCCGCAGGGCGGCGTCGATCGGCGTTAGCGCCGCCGCCCAAATGCCGCGGCGCAACTACGACGGACGCGGTGAAGGCGTCGGCAAGCGTGACGGCACCGGAAGCGGTGCCGGACCGTGCGCCAGCGCTTGCGATCCGAGCGTTTGGACGTTCACGCCGTTCTTGGTCAGAATCGTCCCTTCGACGCGGTCGATCTCTACGACGGCCTTGTTGAGATCCGTCTGCGCCAGAAGTTCGCGCCCGCGGTTTTGATTCAGTTCAACCTGCCGCTGCAAAACCAGAAACGTCGTCGAAGCGCCGTTATGGAATTTGCGAAGCTCGCTTGCGTAAACCTGTTCGGAAGCTTGCCGTGCAATCGTTGCCGAATGGAGACGCGAAAGGGCCGACTGGTACGTTTGTAGCGCATTGCGGGCGTCGTAGCCAATCCGAGCAGCGACGCCGGCGGTCAACACTGCGGCCTGCTGCTGTTCCTCTCGGGCGACGCCCTTGAGTCCCTTAGCCAAGTCGTTCTGCAGCGGAAAGCTCACAGTCACACCGATATTGAACGTCGGATACCGAAACGTCCACAAGTTGTGGTACGCCTGCGCCATCGAGCCCTGCGTGTATGGTGGGGGGGTTGGGCAAAGCGATACCAATCCGAACGCACAATTGCTCGCTACGAATGCCGGCTCGGGTTGCGGAAGGCCGGCAAAGCCGTTACTCAGATAGGTTATCTGTGCGTCCGCCTGCGGAAGCGCCTGGTTCTTCGCAAACGCAAGATCGATATCGGCTTGACGGTACTTATCGAGTGCCTGTCTCACTTCGGGACGGTTTTGCAGCGCCTGGCCGATGATCGTACTAAGTGACGGGGCGGGGGGAAGCTGCGAAGCCGACGACGTCGGCAACAGGTTAGCCTGCCAAATCTGGTCTCCCGGGTCGGTAACGATCATCCCTTTGAGCTGATTTTGCAATTCCGAGACGGTCTGCAGGGCGGAAAACACATTGTCCTGGAATGTCGCTACCTGCGTTGCGGATTCCGTTGCATCGATCGGCGCCGCCGCCCCTCGCCTCGCCAATCGCACGGTACTCTTCTGCTGGGCGACGGCATCTTTCAGAGCCTCTTCCTGGATGGCCACGTTGCGCCATGCGGAAACGAGGTTCCAGTACGCGTCTTCTACCGTGGAGATGGTGTTCGACGCATCGACGAGCGACTGCGCGGAGGTGGCATCAGCATTGACCATGGCGAGCTTGTACTGACGTTTTGAAACATTCATACCGGAGTTCTTCAGCAGGGGCTGCGTAACCGCAAGGTTTAGTGAAGCCAGGTAGTAAGGATTGAAAGAATTGAACGAGGTATTGTTATACGTGCGGGTTTGCTGAATCCCAGCGGTATACTGCATGCCATTTTCGGTTTGGCCGCCTAAGCCATACGTCAGCGAGTATTGATGCTGGATGATGTTGCCCGGGCCTTCTTTGAACTGCACATTACTACCCGGCGGCGGGCAAGCCGGATTAGACTGAGGGCAAACGTATGCTGTCGTGTCGCCGGGTCCCGCTTCGAACGGATTTAGCGGAGGGGAAATCTGCATGCTCGACACCGGCTGTACCTGCAGCCTCAGATCGAACGCGCCCTTTGCTTCGACGACTTGATAACCCGCGACTCGCGAGTTCGACGCCGAAATCGAGAGGTTCGGATTTTTGAGCAGCGCCATTCCAATCGCATCCTGCAGCGACAGGCCAACGAACGGCTGCTGCGTGACGCCGGCGATGGTGGCGCTGCTTGGAATTACCATGGGCGCCTGATACCCGGGGGCGACCGTTGGGACGATCGGGAGTATCGGCGACGGCACCGGCGTCGGCATCGGAGCGTGCGTTGGAAGCGGGCTGCCGACCTGCGCCGAGGCGCGCCCGAGCGGAAGGCTTCCCGCCAACAGTGCGGCCAGCGCGACCAGCGACCAAACGTTGCGACTCTTGAGGTGCATGACTTATTCTCCCGCCGCCGCCCGGAGACGCGGCTTGTTGAGCAACAGAACCAGTGGTGCGAGCGCGATCGTAACGAGGGCCACCCAGCGCGACGTATCCGCATACGACTGAACCGCCGCCTGACCTTCCACGATCCGCTGGAGATTGACCAGCGCCGGGGCAGATTGTTGCCCGCCGCGCGCCTGCAGGTACAGCGCCGTCGGCGCGTGCGATAGCGTCTGCTCGCCGGCCAGCGCGCTCTGGTGAACGCTGAAGCCTCGAACCAACAGCGTCACGAGGACCGCGGTGGCCAAGCTGCCGCCGATTTGCCGCGACAGGTTGAAGAATGCCGACGTCGACGGCACTTCCTTATCCGGAACGCCCCCGAGAACGGCAATCGAAAGAGGCACGAAGATTTGCGAGAGTCCGATCCCGCTAATCACCAGCGAGAAGACGAGCGTTCCAAACTGCGACTCCGGCGTGGTGACGTTGGCCAGCATCCAGTTCGAGACCGCCAGCAGCACGAAACCAACCGCGGTGGAAATGCGCACGTCCACGATGCCCCGCCCCGCTAGCGCGGCGGTAATCGGCGTAAAGACCATCACGGCACCTGCGCGGATCAAAATCGTCAACCCCGAGAGGGTCGCGGTGAAGCCCAATGAGTTCTGGAGATACTGCGGCAGCACGAGAATCGACCCGTACAGGCTTACGCCCAGAACCGCCCCGAGAATGCTCCCGGCAGCGACTTGGCGCAGCCGCAAAACCTGTAAGTCCACGACGGGAATTCGCGACCGCAGCGTCCACCACACGAACCCCGCCAAGCCGGCCAGCGAAAGAAACGTAAAAAGCCGAATGTTCCCGTCGTCAAACCAGTCGTATTGCTGGCCTTGCTCGAGGACGTACTGCATCGATCCCAGGCCGAGCGCGAGCAAGCCCAATCCGACCCAGTCGAGCTTCTTGTACTGCGGCTCCGACGGATTGCGGAGAAACGACCAAATCAACGCGCCGGCGACGATGCCGACCGGCAAGTTGATGAAGAACACCCAGTGCCAGCTGAAGTTGTCCGTGATCCAGCCGCCGAGCACCGGGCCGAGTGCCGGGCCGACGATCACGCCCATGGCGAAAATTCCTTGCGCGGTTCCTTGTTCCTCGATCGTGTAGGTGTCGCGCAGGATCGCCTGCGACGTAGAAATCAGGCCGCCGCCGCCTAACCCCTGCACGATCCGCCAAAACACCAGCTGTCCGAAGCTATGCGACAGTCCGCACATGAGCGAGGCAAACGTGAAGATGACGATCGACGCAAAGAAATACTGCCGGCGCCCGAAACGTGCCGCCAGCCAGGGCGTGATCGGGATGACGACGACGTTGGCGATGATGTAGCCGGTAACGATCCAAGCGCTCAGATCGATGGCTACGCCGAAGTTGCCTTGGATGTTCGGCAGCGCGACGTTGACGATCGTCGTGTCGATGATCTCGAGCAGGGTTGCGGCGATCACCGCAACGCTCACGATGGCTCTGCGCAGGCCGCGTTCGACGACCACGCTTTGCTGCATTTCGCGCGTTACCTCGCTTACGGTCTATTTCGTCTTGACGAACGTCTCGACGCTCATACCCGGCCGCAGCGGCATATCGCTGCCTTCATTGTCGATCGAGATGCGAACCGGTATTCGTTGCGTTACCTTGACGAAGTTCCCGGTCGCGTTCTGGGCCGGCACGAGCGCGTAAGTATTTTGGGACGCCGGATTGATCGACTCGACGTGACCGTGGAACGTGACGCCCTTATACGCGTCGACCTTGATGTCGACGGGCTGACCGACCCGCATCGAACCCATCTGGGTCTCTTTGAAGTTCGCGGTGATGTAGACTTTGTGCGGAATCAGCGTCATCAGCGTAATGCCGGCGTTGACCGTCTGACCTACTTCGGCGCTCTTCTCGCCGACGTATCCATCGATGGCCGACGTAATCCGCGTGTACGTGAGGCTCTGCTTGGCCAGGTCCAGCTGGGCTTTGGCCGACTCGACTTGGCTCGGATCCGCGGCTTGTTCGAGTTTGCCTTGCGCCGTCGTCAAACCGCCTTGGGCGGCCGCAACCGTCGCCGCCGACGCCGACACTCGTTGCTGCGCGGCCGCTACGCCGGCCTGAGCCACCCCGATCTGATCGCGCGCCCCCTGCAGTTGCGCCGCTGCCTGCGCCGCTTCCGCGCGAACGGCGTCGAGCTGCTGGCGGGCGACGTCGCCGGTGCCGACGAGCGACCGCGTCCGCGCGAAATCGGCCTGTGCCTTCACGTACGCCTGCTCGGCAGCCGGAAGTTGGGCACTCGTCACGGCTAGCTGCGATTGTGCTTGCACGACGCCCGCTTGCGCGACCGGCACCTGCGCCTGTTGGCTGCCGATCTCGCCCTGCGCCTGCGCGACGCCGCCCCGGCCCTGCACCGTGACCGTACGTTGATTGGCGATCGCCAAGTCGTACTGCGCCTGCGCCTGCTTGAGCCGCGCGATTTCGTCCTTGTTATCCATGACGATCAGCAGCTGGCCTTTGTGCACGGGCTGGTTGGCGTCGACGAGAATCTGGTCGATTTTTTCGCCGATGCGGCTGGTCACCGCCACGGCGTCGGCGTCGACGCGAGCGTCGTCGGTGCCCTGGTGCGAAAGGCTATAGAGCAGCCAGGGAATCCCGAAGAAGAGTATCAACGCAAGGACGACGAGTCCCCCGATTACAAAAAAGACGCGTTTACGCGGTCCCGCGCGGTGCTCTTCGACTTCGTCGTCGTTCGCGAGGTCTTTCGAAGCGTTCGGGGGCTTGGGGATCGTCGCCGTCGTCGTTTGCCGGTCGGCTTCGCGCGTATCCATGATAACTTAGCTTCGTACTCCGTTGAGAAAGACGTCAACGTAAAATGCTACGGCCGCCTCGTTGCCGTCTTGATAGAGGTTGGAATCGGGAAACTTCTTCCGAGCGAGCGCGTGCATGAAGATCAGACCCATGAAGGTCAGCGCCAGCTTCTTCGCGTCGCCGTGCAGCTGGCCGAGCCCGATACGCCGTTGCATGAACTCCAGAACGACTTCCAAGATCGCGAGCTGCGGGCGCCATGCGGTCGTCGCGAAGATCGACGCTTCGTAGTCCTGCTCGACCAGCGACCAGCGAATCATGTCCATCTGCGATTCCATCCGCTCGAGCATCGCGGATCCGATCTGGCGTAAATCTTCGGAAATCTCGCCGTGCAGCTGCGAAGCGACGTCGCGCAATGCGACGAACCCGCAGAAATGCTGCGCGACCGCAACGATCAGCGCTTCCTTGGTTCCGAAATGCCGGAAGATCGTCGCCTCGTTGACGCCCGCCACGTCGGCGATTTCGCGGGTCGTTGCGCCGCGCTTGCCCTTCTTAGCAATGACCTCACGGCAGGCCGTCAGAATTCGCTCGCGCGTCTCCTCGGGCGAGGCCGACTTCGCATCCGCCGGGCGGCGGGTCGCATCGATCACGGCGTCACCGGCACGGCGGCGACGTTGGTTTGGTACGAACCGTATTTTGCGTCCGCGATCGCGTGAACGTGCGGAATGTCGATCGTGGCGTGCTGGCTGGCCGGCACCCAGTAGCCGTCTTGCTTGCCGAACTGCTGCGACATCGTAATCTTGCCGCCGCTCGTGTAGTACCACTCCATCTTCGTCAGCGTGAAGCTCGCCGCGTCCACGTACGCGAGCGTGTGGTCGAGGATCGTACTGTGAATTTTCTTCGTGAGGCGCAGCACGATGGTCGGGCGCCCATCGATCGAGCTTAGGCCGTCCAGCCTAAGGTTCTGATCCTTTTCCCAGGCCGCCGGATCGCCGACGTCGTCGAACAGCTTTTGGAAGCCCTTGGCATAGCCGGGCACGCTATCGAAGACCACTTCGTACCGGTCGGGCCGGCGATAGTACGACGTGCCGTCGAGTTTGGGGGCCAAGAATGGAAAGTTGAGCATACGGACGTCGACGTGCACGCGCGCTCGATACGATTCCAGCGACGGATTACGGTCGAGCATCTTTTGCACGACCGAGTGCGCGTCGGCGGTCCCGCTGGACGCCGGCGCCGCCGCGGTCGCCAAGGCGGCGAGTCCGATGACGGCAAGAAAACGCTTCATGACCTTCAGGCAGCCTCCGCTCCGACGAGGAGAAAGATTCGATCGAGTGCGGTGACCTGGAGGGTCCTCCGCACGTCGGGTTTGAGGGACGTCAACGCCAGCTCGCCGCCGGCGGCGCGGGCTCGGCGCAGCAAGGTGATCAGCCCGCGGACCCCTTGGGTATCGAGCGCGTCGAGCGCGTCGAGATCGAGAATGACGCGGTCTGCCCCGCCCTCCAGGGCGTGCAGAACGGCTTTCTCGACAGCTTCGTAGGCGTATGGGCGGTATTCGATCACGACGGATTCCATTTTGAGGTGCATCTCGTTTCTTCGGCGGGGAACGCGTGCAAGTACGCACTTGCACGCAGAGTTTACATCATCTCAGGTTCGAATGCAAGTACTTGCATGCATTGGCTGACGGCAGGCTCCGACGCGCGCCGTGCGAAGCCGAAACCATGCGGCTCGACCCCGATCGCCTGGGAACGATCTGCCGGGAAACGGGGCTCGAACCCGCCTCAGCGGTCGTTCGTTCCCTCGATCCGCTGTCCGCGGCAATCGCCATGGAACCATACCGGCCCTTTTACCCAGCCAGCATGATCAAAGTGCCGCTCGCGGCGGCCGTTCTCGATCGAGGGGGCGATCTCGGGGCCCGCCGGGCGATCGCCCCCGAAAATCTGACCGCCAACGATGCGGAGTCGCCGCTCCTGCCCGGTTACGAAGCGTCGCTGCTCGAACTGCTGGAACGTGCCGTCGCCCGGTCCGACAACGTCGCCACCAACGAGCTCTTCGACGTCGTCGTCCGCGAGCGCGCCACCGAGATCGTTCGCTCGCGATTCGGTTTGACGCAGACGGGGTTCTACCGAAAACTTTCGGGAAGCGAGCCGCTGATCGACGATCCACAATGGGACGGCGTGCATCGCAACACCCACCCGGCAGGCGACGCCGCCCGCCTGTTCCAGGCGATCGCCGACGGCACGGTCGCCCACGCCGGACTCCTGCGGGAGATCCTCGCAAAGCAGCAATGGAACGATAAGCTTAGCCGCGGATTGCGCGACGACGATGTCTTTGCGCACAAGACCGGCGACACCGACGAAGTTACCCACGACGGCGGCATCTTGACCACCCGTGAGGGGCGGCGCTACGTGGTCGTCGCCTATCTGGGGCTCGCGTCCACTCCCGAGCACAACGCCCGCTTCGGAGCGTTCATGCGGGCCGTCCGCGAGACGCTATGATTCCGCGCGCCTTTTCGCTCGAGCGATACTTCGCTCGCCATGAGTTCGCGATACGGTATTTGCTGTGCTCGAGCGATCCCGAGTCGCTTTCGATCGGCGAGCTGCTGGCGTTCGAGCCGGGCGCGGAAGCGGCGTTGGCCGACGTCTGGCTCGGATATACTCAGTCCCGGGGAGACCCTGAGCTGCGCCGGGCGATCGCGTCCTCGTATTCGGACGCCGACGAGGAGATCGTCTTGGTGCACAGCGGTGCCGAGGAGCCGATTTTCAGCTTTGCCAACGTCGCGCTGCAGCCCGGCGACGGCATTATCGTTCAATTCCCGGCGTATCAATCGCACTATTCGGTGGCCGAAGCACTCGGCGCCGAAGCGACGCGCTGGCCGTCGGATCTCACGAACGGCGGCGCGCCGGATCCTGACGACCTCGAGCGCCTCGTCCGCCCGTCAACCCGCGCAATCGTTCTCACGACGCCGAACAATCCAACCGGCTATGCCTTCGACCGCGAGCGTCTCGACGCGGTCGTTGCGATTGCGCGCAAACGCGGGCTGTGGCTATTCTCCGACGAGGTCTATCGCGGCTCGGAACGCGACCCGGCCGCTGCGCATCCGGCAGTGTGCGACCTTTACGAGCGCGGCATCTCGCTTGGCGGCATGGCGAAAGTCTACGGTTTGCCGGGGCTGCGCATCGGATGGATCGCGACCCGCGACCGATCGCTTTACCAGCGAATGGCGGAGTTCAAGGATTACGTTACCATCTGCAACGGCGCGCCCAGCGAGTTCCTAGCAAAACTCGCCCTCCGCCACCGTGGCGCACTGCTCGAGCGAATCCGCCGAATCGTTCTGCCAAACCTCGAGCTGCTCGATTCGTTCTTCGCCCGCTGGCCTGAAACGTTCGATTGGCAGCGTCCGCAAGCCGGCACGACCGCCTTCCCGCGCTATCTGCGCGGCAGCGCCGAACGCTTTTGCGACGACCTCGCGCGCAACGCCGGAGTGCTATTGCTGCCGAGCACCGCTTTCGATGCCGGAGACGATCGCATCCGCTTCGGATACGCCCGCGCGAACCTCCCCGAAGCCCTCGCCGCTTTAGAAGCCGCGCTGTAACGTCGCCCTAGGGCGTGCTGTCCGCGGTGCTGTGGCGGCGATGATGGCCCGAGTTCATCTGGTTCGACTGGTTCATCATCATCGCGCCGCCGGCCGCATGGAAACCTTGCGCCTTAGCCTGCGACGGGCAGAGGTACTCCCCGTTTTTGGTGTTTCCGTAATACTGATCGCCGGGCTCGTGATACACCTTGGTGTTGAGGTTCACCCAAACGGCCTTGACGGCGCCGCAATTCGGAACCTTGGCCGACGAAGCCGCCGTGCTTCCCGAGTTATTGCTGCCGTTTTGGTCGCTGGACTTGCCGCCGCCGCAGGCAGCGAGACCGATCAGTCCAAGCGCGAGCACCGTGGTTGCAAGGGAACGCATTTTTTACAGTCCTCCCCCGAGCAAGAGCAAAATTACGCCATCAGCCGTTTCGCGACCGCGGCGGTCTCTTCCCACGCTTTGCGCGCCAGCGGCGAAGGCTCGCCGGTGTACGCGCGCCGCCCGCCGACGAAGGTCGCCTGCACCCATCCGTCCTCTCCGCGATAGACCAGCGCGTTGATCGCCGGCGACCACGGATCGATTTTGGATCCGTCGAGCACGACGTAGTCGGCAAAGGCTCCCGTAACGAAGTCCCCGGCCGCGACCCCGAGCGCCTTCGCACCCTGCGACGTACCGAGCGCGAACGCGCCGCGCGCGCCCAGCGCGCTGCCGTCGGAACGAAGAATTTTCTGGAGCAGCGACGCGGCCCGCATCTCGTCGATCAGCGACGGTTTTACGTCGGCATCCGTACCGAGGCCCATGGGCACGCCGAGCGCCTGCAGTTCGGTCACGTCGCAGATGCCGTCACCCAGGTATTGATTGGTCATCGGGTTGTGGATGACGCGCGCGCCGCTGCGCGCGATCGCCTTCTTCTCTTCTTCGCTGACGTAAATCGCGTGAATCGCAACGGTTCGCTCGGTCAACGCGCCCAAACTCTCGAGCAGTGCAATCGGCGTCGTCCCGAAGCGCGCACGGGTTTGCTCGCCCTCGTACGCCGCTTCGGCGACGTGAACGTGCATCGCGCAGTCGAACTCCCGCGCGAATCGCGCAGCCGCACGCAGCATCTCCGGCGAGGCCGCGTGCAGCGAATGCGGAGCCACGCAGACGCCGGCGTGTGGATACGCTTCCATCAGCTCGCGCGTCCGCTCCGCAGCGACGTCGATCGATTCCCGAAACTGCACCGGGGCTTGCGGCGAATCCATCCACGTGCGGGCAAAGACCAGTCGAATCCCCACCTCCCCGGCCGCCCGAATCGCCGCCTCGGCGTGCGCGTTTCCGGCACCGTTGAGGTAGAAGAACTCGGCGACCGTCGTGATCCCGGCTGCCAGCATCTCGGAAAATGCCGCGACGAAGGTCCAGTAGACGTCGCACGGGGTGAGCTGCGGGACGACTCGATAGAGCGCCTCCGTTCGCCACTGCGCGAACGGTCGGTCGTCGGCCCAGCCTCGCAACAGAATCTGATACGCGTGGCTATGCCCGTTGATAAATCCGGGAACGATCAATCGGTCGGGCGGAAAGGATCGAACTTCGAGATCCCCGGCCGCGGCGCGCACGTCGCCAAAATCGCCGCTCGCGGCAATTCGGCCGTTCCGCACGGCAAATGCAAAATTTCGCCGCAATTCGCCGCCGGCCAGCGCTCGCGCGCACTGCACGAGTTCGTCGGTCATCCCGTCGCGGCTCCCAACGGTCCCAACGGTACACCTTTTCGCACCACCAGCGCGGCGAGGTTTCCCCCGAATTGCCAGCCGAACTCCTCCGGCGACGCAATCTGCAGCGCGACCAAATCGGCCGGACCGCCGGCCCGAATCGACCCCGCGTCGACCCGCAGCGAGTGCGCGGCCGCGCGCGTCACGCCGTAGAGCGCCTCGGCCGCCGACAAACCGAACAGCTTCCGCCCGTAATACGCGACCGTCTGCAGGTTGAAACACGGCGACGTTCCCGGGTTGTAGTCGCTCGCCAGCGCCACCGTTGCACCGGCGTCGAGCAGCGCGCGGACCGGCGCACGTTGCGGCAGGTCGAGATAGGCAATGGTCGCCGGGCAGGCGACGACCACGATGCCGCGTTGGGCGATCGCCCGCACGTCGTCGCCGCGAATGTAGTTGCAGTGGTCGACGGCGTCGACGTCCAAGCCGGCCGCCATCGCGGCCGCACCGCCGTAGGCCATTTCGTCGCAGTGCACCCGCAGCCGTAAGCCGTGCAGCCGCGCGGCGTCGAGATAGCGGCGCGTTTGTCCCGGTGAGAAGAATCCGGGTTCGCAAAATGCGTCCGCATATACCGCTCCGTGCGCGGCCGCGGCCGGAACGACTTGGTCGATCAAATAGTCGACGAACGCGTCTTCGCGCAGAAACTCCGGCGGCAACGCGTGTGCCCCCAGAAACGTCGCGATCAGACGTGGCGCCGCCGTCTCGTCGCGATGCGCGGCGATCAGGTCGAGCAGTTCCGACTCGCCCGGCTTGTGCAGCGCGTACCCCGTCTTGGTTTCCAGCGTCGTCGTCCCGTGTGCCAGCATCGTCTGCAGGCGCGCGCGAATCGTTCGTTCGTAGAACGCAGTCGGATCGAGCAACGCCGCGCGCGTCTGCTCGATCGTGTAGCGCATGCCCAGCGGGGCGGGCTCGCCGCGCAGCCGCGCGGAGAAATCGGGTTCGCGGTCGCCGGCGAAGAGCGGATGCGCGTGGGCGTCAACGAAGCCCGGAAAGAGGACGGCGTCGCCCGCGTCTACTTCGCTAACCGAGCGGCCGGCGAGCGTCGCTTCCACCTGCGCGCGCCGGCCGACCGCGGCGACTCGATCGCCGTCGATCAGCACCGCGCCGTCGTCGATACGCCCGAGCGACTCGAAATCGGCACCCGATTGAGCGATCGAGCCGTCGCACGGGACGACCGTCTTCGCCCGAACGATCAGAAGCGCCAATCGATCCCCTGCGCGTCGGCCGTTTCGATCGCGATTTCGTAGCCTGCATCGGCGTGACGCACCACGCCCATTCCGCAATCGGTCGTCAGCACTCGCGCCAGCCGATCTTCGGCGTCGTCCGTTCCGTCGGCAACGACGACCATCCCGGCGTGAAGGCTGTACCCGATGCCGACGCCGCCGCCATGATGGAAGCTCACCCAATGCGCGCCGGCGGCCGTGTTGAGCAGGGCGTTGAGGATCGGCCAGTCGGCGATCGCATCGCTTCCGTCCTTCATCGCTTCGGTCTCGCGATACGGTGACGCGACGCTGCCGGTATCGAGATGGTCGCGTCCGATGACGATCGGCGCGGCAACTTGCGCGCTGCGCACCAACTCGTTGAAGGCCAGCCCGGCTTTGGCCCGCTCGCCGTATCCAAGCCAGCAAATCCGCGCCGGCAAGCCTTGGTAGGCAACCCGCTCGCGTGCGAGCTTGAGCCAGCGCGCCAGGGATTCGTTCTCGGGAAAGAGCCGCAGCAACTCGAGGTCGCAGCGATCGATGTCGGCCGGATCGCCCGAGAGCGCCGCAAACCGGAACGGTCCGGAACCGCGGCAAAAGAGCGGGCGGATAAACGCCGGCACGAATCCCGGAAAGGCGAAGGCGCGCTCGAAACCGGCGCGCTGCGCCTGCGCGCGAATGTTATTACCGTAGTCGAAGACGACCGAGCCGGCGTCCAAGTATCGTACCATCGCGGCAACGTGCGCGCCGCAGCTTTCGAGCGCCCGGCGCTCGTATTCTGCCGGATCGCGCGTGCGAAGTTCGGCAGCTTCGTCCAGCGTCATTCCGGCCGGCACGTAGCCGTTGAGCAGATCGTGCGCCGACGTTTGATCGGTGACCGCGTCGGGACGGAATCCGCCGTCGTACAACTGTGCGAACTCCACCGCGGCGTTGCCCTCGTAGCCGATCGAAAAAGGCTCACCCGCCTGCTTGGCTTTCTCGGCGGCGCGGAGCGCCTCGTCACGTGAGGCCGCAACCCGGTCGAGGTAGCGCAGCTCCCGCCGGCGCTCCAAGCGAGCGCGGTCGACGTCGACGATCAAGGCGACGCCGCCGTTCATCGTAATCGCGAGCGGTTGCGCGCCGCCCATTCCACCAACCCCGGCCGTCAAGCAGATGCGCCCTTTGAACGATCCGCCGAAATGCTGGCGCGCCAACTCGGCAAACGTCTCGTAGGTTCCCTGAACGATGCCTTGCGTTCCGATGTAGATCCACGACCCGGCCGTCATCTGGCCATACATCGTCAGTCCCTGCGCTTCCAGCTCGCGGAAGGTCTTCCAGTCGGCCCATTTCGGGACGAGATTCGAGTTGGCGATCAGCACCCGCGGCGCCCGCCGATGCGTCTTCCAAACGGCAACCGGCTTGCCGCTTTGCACGATCAGCGTTTCGTCGTTTCGCAAGCGTTTGAGCGCGCCGGCGATTGCATCGAACGCCTCCCACGAGCGCGCTGCGCGGCCGTTGCCGCCGTATACGACGAGATCGTCGGGACGCTCGGCCACTTCGGGATCGAGATTGTTGCAAAGCATGCGCAACGCGGCTTCTTGCGGCCAGCCCCGGCAGCTGAGTTCGCTGCCGCGCGCGGCGCGCATGGGGCGCGGTCCGGAAACTGCAGTGGTCATCACACGAAGGCTCCCTCGAACGTTTTTATGGCCGTAGTACGAAGCATCCAATCGGCGCTTCAATCGAAGGGGCGCTAATGCCTGGAGCGAAAGCGTCTACGCCCGGACGAACGCGAAAGAACGAGGGAGACTCATGCGCAGCCGTTTTCTCGCCGCCATCACGCTCGTAGCGATCGCGCTTTCGTTTGCCGCTCCCGCAGTCGCCGGCACGACCGGATCCGTCAACGGGACGGTCCTGTCCAAAGCCGGCGCGCCGATCGCGGGCGCCAAGATCGAGGCCGCCAGCCCCTCGCAAACGGCGACCGTGACCAGCGACGCATCGGGACGCTTTACGCTGCTATCGCTCGCGCCCGACACCTATACCGTCATCGTCTCGAAGACCGGCTTCGAAACGGCGACCACCAGCGGTATTTCGGTCTTCGCTGATCAGTCCCAAAGCCTGCGGATCAGCCTAGGTCCAGCCCTCAAGACGATTGCCACGGTCACCACGCGTTCTTCGATGGACGTCGTCAAGCCCGGAACGACGTCCGACGTGTACTCGGTGAACGCCGCGGTGACACAAGCGGTCCAGGGAGTCGGCGGCGGTGGAAATCTGAACAACGCGTATTCCGCGATCGCCACAATACCCGGCGCGTTCGTGCCGCCCAACCAGCAAGGCTGGGACCAAGTCGTGTACATTCGCGGCGGGAACTTCGACCAGGTCGGCTACGAGTTCGACGGCGTTCCAGTTAACCGTTCGTTCGACAACTACCCGGGCGGAACCGCGGGCACGCTCGGCCAACAGGAGCTGCAGCTCTACGCAGGCGGCGGGACGGCCGGCGAGAGCGCGAGCGGTCTGGCGGGATTCATCAATCAAGTGATTAAGACCGGAACGTTTCCCGGCTACGCAAACGTCAGCGCGGGGATCGGCTCGCCGACGTTCTACCACACGCTCCAAGCCGAAGTCGGCGGCGCGACTCCCGACCGGTTGTTTTCTTATTACGTCGGCATCGGCGGCTACGATCAAGACTACCGCTACTTGGATCAGTTCAACGGTTCGAATCTCGGCGACGTTTGGGGCTATCCGATCATCGCCTACAACACGACGGCACTGTATTTCGGCGGCGTTTATCCGGAGTGCGGCTCCGCCCCACCCGCCGGGTCGGGACTCTACGACGGGCCCAACCCCTCGCCCGTCTACAACCCCTTCGACTTGAAGCCGGGGCAGCCGGGCTATGCGAAGCTCCCGCCCGGCGTCGCGCAAAATCCGGGCTGTTACCAGACGATCTCGCCGGCCTACGCCAGCTATTCGACGCTCTCGGACCGCGAGAACGTCGCGAACTTCCACTTCGGCATCCCGCACAGGCATGACTCCGGCCGCGACGACGTGCAGCTGCTCTACAACGTCACGTCGCTGCAGAGCCAGTTCTACAGTTCACCCAACGACATCGGTCCCAATCTCGTACTGCAGCTCAACCAGCTCGCAACCGGGCGATCGATTCCGGAAGTCTGGGGCGATTTCGTTACCTGGCCCGGGAACACGCATTTCGGCGAGAATCCCACCGGGCTGTCGCCGATTCCCTATCTCATGCCAAGTTCTCCGACTGACCGGTGCGCGAACGTGACGCCGTACCGAGCGCCGGGGAAGCCGCCGAGCATCCCGGGAGCGTGTCCCGGCGGAACCTACTCCGCCGTACCCCAAGACTCGCGCGATGCGTTTTGGAACAACGCTTCGATCGTCAAACTCCAATACCAGCACAACATCGGATCGAGTGCGTATTTCAGGATCTACGGTTACACTTTTTACTCCGATTGGCTCCAAACCAGTCCCCTGAGCTTCGCCTCGGGACTCTTCGGATTCGGCGTCACCAGCTACGATTACGAACTGGAATCCCACACCCGCGGCTTGGCCTTCAGTTTTGCCGACCAGATCGACTCGAGAAACTTACTCACGTTCGACGCGAACTATACGACGGCCAGCACCAATCGTTACAACAACACCAACTTTAACAACTTTTTGAACACGCCGGCCACGAATCTCACCAACGGAACCGAGTGCTTCAATTACAAGACCCACGCGGTCGCGCCATGCAATAGCCGCGCGACCAGCGGAACGTTCGCGAATCCGGAGCCGGGCGCCGCGTTTCCGGGCGCCGGCTGGGAGGTCACGTATACGGGCAACTCCGGCTTCGTCAACAACGTGGTCCCGAACTTTACGTCGATCGCGTTGCAGGAAAATTGGAGTCCGAACGATCGGCTCGTCGTCAACCTCGGCCTGCGCGACGAATCCTACGAGTACAACCTTGCCAACACGTCCGACAACGGACAGAATTTTTGGTTTCTCGCCGGACAGCGCGAGTTCTGCTACAACCCGGCGACGCTCTCACCGTACTTCATTCCGGTTCCCCCGGCCAGCGGCCGGCCGCCCAATCCCTTCATCGGGTTCACCTGTCCGGTCGATAACACGATCCCGGCCCACCCGGTGCAAACCGTCCATCCCGACGGGAAAAACGGACACCTCCTGCTGAGCAATCAGTACAGTCCGACGCTCACCGACTACGCGTTTACGCCGCAGCTCGGTGTGACCTACTCGCTCAACCCCGACACGGTGCTCCGATTCTCCGCCGGACGGTTCGCGCAAGAGCCGGAAACGTATCAGGTCCAGTACAACGCCAAAGATAATAACCTCGCCTTCGATCTGTTTCAGGCTTTCTGGCAGTACGGCTACACGACGCCGCGCCACGACCCGCAGGTGCAGTACTCCGACAACTACGACGCTTCGTACGAGCGACGCTTCAAAGGCACGGATATGTCGATAAAGCTGACGCCGTACTATCGTTATGCGACCAATCAAATTTACAGCGTATTTCTGCCGTTCGGGTTGGCCGGCGGCCTCAATAGCGGCATCGAGCGGGTCGACGGTGTCGAGATGGAGTTTACGAAAGGCGATTTCGACAAGGACGGCCTATCGTTCATCTTGTCGTACACCTACACCAACGCCGCCGAAAAGTGGGCGAACTATCCGAGCACGAGCATCAACCCGATCGATCCCTACAACCAAGACATCGCGAACTTCAACGGCCTCACCAAGGCCGGTGGCGGCTCGCACTGTTACGAGAACGACCCGGCCGGCCACGTTTACCCCGATCCGCGCTGCCGGCAGCTAAACTCGCGATATAACCCGCCGATCCTCAATCCGTACTACGGGATGGCGCAGCAGCCGCTCCTCGACCGCAACGGCTGGTACCCGGTCGGGCTCGACTACGGCTACCTGTCGCCCAACGTCTTCAGCGCCGTCATCAACTACAAACGCGGCCCGTTTTCGGTGACCCCAGCGCTAACGTTCAACGAAGGTCAACCGTACGGCAATCCGGCCGACGTTATGGGCATCGACCCGCGCGTCTGCACGAACAACTCGGCCCACATGACGGGATCGCCGATTCACACGACCAACCCGCTGCAGGCCGACTATACGACCTGCAATCTCGCCGCCACCCAGAACGGCACGTCGGCAGGCGTCTTATACGTTCCCAACCCGCAAACCGGAAGCTTCGATTCCTTCGGCGCATACCGGCAACCGTCGCAGCTAAACCTGAGCATGTCGCTAGCCTACCAGATCAATCCGCGCATCAAAGCGAGTCTGCTGCTGGCGAACCTCGCCAACGCGTGTTTCGGCGGTTCGTCGGAGCCGTGGACGAAGCAGTATCCGCCCAACAGCTTTACCTGCGGATACATTTCGAACTACTACTACGTCTCGAACTTCTACAACGGCACGTCGCCGAACGACCGCGGAGCCAACGGCGTCGGACTCAATCCGGCATTCACCCAGTCGTTCATCCCCGCATACGCCGACACGAACTCCTTCGTCCTCCCCGGCCCCTTCAACGCCTACTTCCAACTCAACGTCAAGCTCTAAGAAACTGTACGTGCATGAACTTGCCGTCTCGGGTCATTTTGGAAAGACATTTGGAACGCGGGACGTTCGCGTTTTCCCGTCCAGGGAAAACGCTACTCCCTGGCGAGCCGCTCTCGCCCATCCATGGGCTTCGCGACTCGTCCAGAGGCCCGCTTATCCAAACGCCTTTCCAAAATGACCCGAGACGGCAAGTTCATACCGGGGTTCAAGAATGCCCTCCGAATTGGCGCGTTTTGCAGGCGTTTTCGTCCGGGGGGCTCTGGACTCGTCGCGGAGGCATGGATGCCGGGAGCGACGAGCCAGGCAGTAGCGTTTTTGCATGGATGCAAAAACGCGAACGTCCCCCGGACGGAAATGCCTGCAAAACGCGCCAATTCGGAGGTCATTCCGGCAATACCCCCGACGGAAATGTCTGCGAAACGCGCCAATTCGGAAGGCATTCCGGCACTCAGGTCACGGGCGCGGAGATCGTGGTTATCCGGGTTCCGTTCCAGCGGGCGAAGAGCGGTTTGATGGCGCGGCAGCGCGAGACGATCGTTGGGGTGAAGGCGGCGGCGCACGTTCCAGCGGGGTCTCGCACGCTGCGATAGACGATGCCCTCGGAACCGGACTTGTGTAATCGCAAGCCGAGCGGCTGCGAGCGGGCGTACGAGTTGGGATCGTACCACCCGCGGTTATCGCTCGTCCGGATGTCGTGAAGGGTTCCGTTCACGGCCGCTTCGTAGAGCATCAGTTCGAGCGTTTGCGCGGGCTCGCTAGTCGCGGCCAAGAAGCGCTCGCGGTGATAGCGCACTTCGGCGATTGCCGTCGGAAGCCGATGGGCGGCATAGAATATTCCAAAGGTGCCGTCCGAAAACCGCGAACCGGCGGGATTGACGTGGACGAACGGCGCCACGATGACGCTGGCGGCCGTCGCTGCGAGGCGTAACCGCGGGTTGGTACGTGCGTCGATCTCCTCCAGTCTGCCCAGCTCTTCGGGAGCGACGAGACGGTCGAGAATTCCGACGCTCGGGAAGCGGGTCGAAATTATGCGTTTCGCCGACGGCCAGCGCAGGCGGATGGTGGGGACGGGCGCCGCCAAAGCGCGCCGTCTATCCGCGTTCGGAGTCGAGGTACGAACGCACGAGAAATAGTTCGCGCATCGATCCTCCGAGCATGAGTGCGAGCGCGCTGCGGCCGCCGAAAATCGGGGCCGAGTTCGGACGGTGAACCCACGCGTCGGCGGCCGCATCGTCGGGCAGCAGCAAATGAAGCGCCTTGTAGATCCCGACGAGATATGAGATTCGGTCCAGCGTATCGTGCGAGAGGTTCGCCCGTTTCGGCTGGCTCTTCCACTTGTAAAGCGTCGAGAGTTGGGTAGGCTCGAGCCCCAGCAGCCGAGCTTGCTGCGCCCCCGTCAGCTTCCAAATCGCGGCCAAGCTCGCGAAGGCACGGATGGCGGTAGGTACGAGATCGCGGCGAGAGGCCGGCGGCTCGCGGACATCGGGAAGATTCACGGCCGTTTAAGGATACTCCAACTTTGGAGTCTAGGTCAAGATTTATCCCGTTTAGGAGTCACAGTTCCGAGCCGCTGGCGGCTTGGGCGGCGCGGACCAGTGCGCCCGACGCGATCAGCTCGCGAGCCGCGACGATGTCCGGCGCGGGCGCGCGGTCGTCCGTCCACGGGGCGATGCTGCGCCGGGCCAAGTCGTGGGCGGCCTGGGTGCCGGCCCCCGAAGCCGTCGGCCGCCGAAAATCGGTGGCGGTGAGGGCGCCGAGCAACTCGCACGCGAGCGCCCCCTCAACGTTGTCGAGGACCCTCTGCAGGTTGTTGGCCGAGGTCATGCCCATGCTGACGTGATCTTCTTGACCGGCAGACGTCGGGATCGAGTCGACGCTCGAAGGCCATGCCAGGCCCTTGTTGTCGTTCACGGCAGCAGCCGCGGTGTATTGAACGATCATCAACCCCGACTGCAGCCCCGAGCGGCCGGTGAGAAAGAGCGGCAAGCCGCGGTCCTCCGCATTGAGCAGCAGGTAGAGCCGCCGCTCGCCGATCGATGCGAGTTCGGAAACGGCAAACTTCAGGAAATCTATCGCGAGGGCGATCGGTTCGCCGTGGAAGTTTCCGCCCGAGAGAAACTCGCCGTCCTCGGGGAAGACCAGCGGGTTGTCCGTAACGGAATTCGCTTCGGTTTCGGTCACCCGCCGAACGTGGGCGATCGAGTCGCGTACCGCGCCGTGCACGACCGGGATGCAGCGGAACGAATAGGGATCCTGTACGCGCCCGCACTCCGCGTGCGACTTCACGATTGCCGAACCCGCGAGCAACGCGCGCAGGTTCCCGGCGACCCTCAGCTGTCCGGGATGGGGCCGCAGCTCGTTCAGGCGACGGTCGAAGACGCGTTCGGTGCCGTGATACGCTTCGAGCGACATCGCGCCGATGACGTCGGCAGCGGCGGCCAAACGTTCCGCGCGGAGTACGCCGAGCGCCGCGATACCGGTCATCACTTGCGTACCGTTGATGAGGGCCAAGCCTTCTTTGGCGCCCAGCACGACGGGGACCAGCCCGGCTCGCTCGAGCGCCACCACGCTAGACAGGCGCTCGCCGCGATACCACGCTTCACCCTCGCCGATCAGCGTGAGCGTCATGTGCGCCAGCGGCGCGAGGTCGCCGCTCGCACCAACCGATCCTTGACAAGGAACCACCGGTGTAACGCCGCGATTGAGCAGTTCGACGATGAGGTCGAGCGTCTCGACCTTTACTCCCGAATGCCCGGCCGAAAGCGAGTTGGCGCGCAGTACGCCGGCGGCCCGCACGAGCCGCGCGGCGAGCGGGTCGCCCATTCCAGCCGCGTGGCTTCGGACCAGATTGAGTTGAAGCTGCGCGGCATCGGCTGGATCGACCGGCACGTTCGCCAGCCGGCCGAAGCCGGTCGTTACGCCGTAGATCGGCTGCCCGCCGGCAAACCGTTCCTCGACGAAGGCGCGAGCCCGACCGACCCGCCGGCGAGCGTCGGACGCGATCGCAACCGGCGCCCCGTTCGACGATTCGCTCGAGGTCCTCGAGCGTCAGTCGCCGGCCGTCGAGTTCGACGGGATTCATACGGCTCAGAGCGTCGCCCAATTCGATGGTTTCGGCTTGGCAAACGGCGGAGCACTTTGAATCACGATCGACTGGTGGTCGTGCAGAACGATCGCTCGGGGATTAGAGCCGTTCCACGGCTTGCCGTTGACCCACACAAAAATTCTCCGGCCGTGGGGCGCCGCCGCCGTCGCCGCGCGCGTCCAGCTGAGGTCCTGATCCCAAATGTCGAAGAACTGTCCGAGCGTAAACGCGCGTATCACGGGCGATTCGATATGAATGTACCCGCCGGCCATATGAGTATGCACCCAGTACAGGCAGCCGGCGCCCGGCGGTATTCCAACGTCGGCCGGGATCGCCACCGGTTTTCCGCGATCGAATATTTGCAGGTGCGCGTGAACGTGCTCGGCCGCACCTTCGTTGGCGTTACAGGCGATGCCGTCGATCGGCAGACCTCCCATAAGACTTTGTGCGACGACCAGCGAGACGAATGCGAAAATCGGCATGCGAGCGCACGTTCGTCATCGGTCGTGGATAACCCGACCGTCGGCAGTGCATAAGCAAAAAAAACTTGTGGAAAGACTGTGTATTTTGGCGAACGGGAGCTTGTCGACGCCGTTGGCGTGTGCTACGATTCACGCACTTCGAACTCGATTCGAAGCGCGATAAACGTATCGGTCGCGACCGGATGCAAACGCGTGAAACGTTGCGATGAGCGGCGTTCCCGATGGTACCGGTCAAACCGCCGATCGACGTCAGTGGGGCTCTCCCACCCGGGAGCCAAACGGGCGAGATCCGGTGTGTGAATACGTCGGAACCCGCCGAGGCATTGCCACGACGGGTTTCGTTATGGGTGAGTGAAGGTCGCTTTACGCTTTAGCTCGGGTCGTATTTCGCGGAGACTTCGCGGCTAAGGCCGGCGATACGGTGCCGCGCTTCGGCCGGATCGACGATTTCGGCCTGGGCGCCCCAGCCAAGGACCCAACGCACGAGTTCGTCCAGGTCGTTCACGCGGTACGTAATCTCCGCAAAGCCGTCGTCGCGCCGCTCGATTTCACGATCGGCTACGATCCGAGCGGCCATCGCGGCCTTAGCGACGCGCGGTGCAAACACGACGCGTACGGCGATCGCTTCGGACCCGTGCAGCACTCCGCTGATCGATCCGGCTACATACTCCTCGATGCGAAACCCATCGGGCCGCACGAACGTCTTCGCCAGCACGTGCGGCTCGCTCACGCTATCCACGGCGAACGTGCGTTTGTCCCGCCGTCCGTGATCGAAGCCGACGCAGTAGACCCGTCCAGCATTGATGATGAAGCCGTACGGGTCGATCGTGCGAGCGCTGCGATTGCCGTTCTTGTCGAGATACGTGAACGCAACGCTGCGCGAGGCGCGTTCGGCCGAGGAGAGCAGCGCGAAGGCGCGTTCGCCGTGTTCGTCGAGACGAATCTCGGACAGTTGAAAGGCGACCGGCGTGTGCGTCTCGACGCGCGCCTTGGCCCCGCGCCCAGCGGTACCTACGAGCTTTTCGGTGACCTCGTCGATGGACGACCCGATCGCGCCGCCGATGCTCGCACCCAGCGACCGCAGCGCCACCAATCCAAAAAGCTCGCCGTTGGAAAGGTCGAGCCGTTTTAGGCTGTAGCCGTCCGCAAAACGATAGGCCCCCGCCGTCCGGTCGAAACGCCACGGGAAACCAGCGTCGGCCAGGACCGCTAAGTAGCGGCGCAAACTCCGCGTGCTCGGCCGCTTACCGCCCTCGGCAATGCGATCCTTCAGCGTTTCGAAGGAGTGGTTGCCTTCGTCGATCGCGTTGAGCAGCCGCACGAGCAAAACGATTTTTGGCTCGTTTGCGGCCTCCACGACGGCGGTCATTGCAGGTGCCTCGCCCTCCTAGCGCATCTACGCTCCCCTCGTGCGAAAGTTTCACTGCGACGGCGGGGGCGGCTTGGGGAAGCAGCCGTTGGGCGCACCGATCGGCGGCGCGGCAGGCTGCGGCGGCGTACCGCTGACGCCGATTTCGACCGGAAAGAACGACCCGCCATCCGTCATGGTCGTGACGACGGCACGCGACGTCTGCCCCGGCGCAAGCTCGAAGGCGGAGATCTGATACGGGACCGGCTCCCGCACGCAGCCGAGCTCGACCAAGCTCCCATTCACCAGAAAGCTAGCGCGCGCGATGCCGCCAATCGGGCGTAAGTACAGATACGCGGCCGCCGGCGCGTCGCCGGGATTGCTCAACGTCAGGTCGACCGTGTGCAGCACGCCGTAGTCTCCATAGTCGTGCCCCGTCGCACTCGAATCGGCGCTGGGCGGCGTCGGGTCGGTGTCGCCGATCACGAGTTTGGCGTCGGGCGCTCCGGCCGCGTACGCGAGCGCGTCGCTCCCGAATCCGGCCAGCCGAAAAACGCCGGAACGATGGTGCCCGTCGCTCGCAAGGACCGGCTGCGCCAGCAGCGAGCGCGGGTCGACGCCGGGCGACGCGGCCAAAACGGTGACGGTGACGGGTCCGCCCGCGAGCACGCGCAGGTCGACCGCACCGGCGACCCCTTGCCGGGCGGACATCGGCACGTCGTGCAGCACGGACGGCTCGTCGCCGGAAAGGTCGGCGATAATGCCTTCGCCGCGGGGCTGGATCGTTAGGTAGGTGCGCGAGACGGCGTGACCGACTTGCATGACGTCGATGTTGGGGCCCGCGCTCGAGTCGATGACTTGGACCGACGTCGGATCTTGCGAGCCGGTGGAAAGCATCACGACGATGCGGCGCGGGCCCGCAGTATTGTCATGGTAGTAATACAGCCGCGCGGGGGCCGAGGCGGAGACGGTGCCGCGAAAGAGCACCCCGTCCGCCGCCACGTGCTCGGGGTCGTCGTCGTAGAAGAGCAACGCCGGCGCGAACGCGTCGACCGCGACGTTTTGAACGTCGAGCAGCGTCGCGCCCGATTGGGGGAAGTACCGGTCGCCCCCGCTCGAAATTTGCACGGGAACGGAAACCTGAACTTGCCCGCCGGGTGCGAGCGGTTCGGCAGGAGCGGCGGGAATGCCGACGGTCGTTTCGGCACCGGGGAGCGCCGGCGTGAGCCGCCCGACCAAACTCGCCGCCTGCCGGGCAAGCCACGTCGGATCGACTGGATTTCCGGTGACTTTCAGGGTCGCTTGCGGCACGATCGTACCGGCGTTGAAAGCTACTCGAATCGGCACGTCGGCCTGCGCCCCACCGGCGTCGACGAGGTGGAGGACGTCGCTGCCGGTAGCCTGCGTTGCCGTGACCGTCACGCTGCCGCCTGCCGGGTCGACCGTGACGAGGGCGAGCTTGCGATCGAGCGTCGCCTGAAGTGGCGCCGCGGCACCGCTTACCTGAACTACCCGCTGTTGAGCGGGATTGAGATCAATTTGGTCGGGCGAGACGGTCAGGATTCCCGGTGACGACGCCGGCGAGGGCGAGACGCCGGGCGACGGAACGGGCGTTGCTTGGAGCGCTAAGACTCCCAAGGCCAAAGCGTGCGAAAGCATGTGCGTCTCGCCTTCGTACTCGCTGTAAACCAATCCTTACGCGGGTGTGTCGCAGAGGAGATGGAGTCGCCCGATCCGGCCGCGCCAAGATATTTGGAAGACTTTGAACTCGGCGGCACGTTCGAAACCTCGACCTATGCCGTTAGTATGGAAGAGGCGCTACGCTTCGCACGAGCCTACGATCCGCAACCGTTTCACCTCGAGGCCGCCGCGGCTTCAAAGGGACTCTTCGGTCGCCTTGTCATCAGCGGCTGGCACACGACGGCGATCACGATGCGCTTGATCGTCAACTCCGGCGTGCTGCGCGAAATCGGCGTCATCGGCACCGGCATCGACGAGTTGCGCTGGCTCGCGCCGGTCGAAGCCGGCGCCGTCCTCTTCGTACGTGCTACCGTGATCGAGCTCGTACCGCGTCCCGGCAAAACCCGCGGTACGCTTCGCGTAAAACTCCAAACCATCGACCAAAACGGCATCACCGTCCTCTCCCAAATCGCCAACCTAATCGTCCCCCACCGCCCCCACCCGTAGCCGCACCGAAAACAAAACAACAACGCCCCCTATCCCTAGGGATGCGATGTTTGCGTCGGATTTAGGAGCGACGCTCCGATGTTTACGAAGTAAACGAGCCGCCCCCGCGACAGGCAAGCGTCCGCGTAGGTGGGCGATGTTTTCGTCAGATTGAGGAGCGGGGGGTCCGAAGTTTACTAACCGTAAATGAGGACCCCCCGCGACGAAGAGCTGGCGAAAACAGCGCCCGCCTACGTAACGGCGGCTTCGGAGGGGGGGGCAGCCGGCGGCTCCACCGACGGAATCTTCGAGTACTTGAGCTTGTCGGGATCGTCCGGATCCACGTCGCCGAGTATGTGATCGCCCGACCCGAACCGGCCTCTGAGCATTTCCTCGGCAAGTTCGTCCTCCACCATTCGCTGGATCGCCCGGCGCAACGGACGGGCACCGAACTGCGGATCCCATCCCTTACGCGCCAGCAGGCCCTTCGCGGCCTCGGTGACCTTGAGCTCCATCTCTTGCGCCTTGACTTCGCGAATGACTTTCTCGAGTTCCAGCGAGACGATCTTCTCGATTTGCTCGCGCGTGAGCTGGTGGAAAACCACGACCTCGTCGACCCGGTTGAGGAACTCGGGCCGGAACGTCGACTTCACTTCTTCCAGCACCTTGTTTTTCATCCGCTCGTACGCTTTGGCTTCGTCCTCGGCGGTGCTTTTTTGCGGGCGGAAACCGATGTCCGTAGTAGTCGTCATGCCGGTCGCTCCGACGTTCGAAGTCATGACGATAACGCAGTTCTTGAAGTCGACTTGCCGGCCTTGCGAGTCGGTCAAACGACCGTCGTCGAGCACTTGCAAAAGCAAGTTGAAGACGTCGGGGTGCGCTTTTTCGATCTCGTCGAGCAGCACGACCGCGTACGGACGCCGCCGCACGGCTTCGGTCAACTGACCGCCCTCTTCATACCCCACGTAGCCCGGAGGCGCTCCGACCAGACGGCTGACCGAATACTTCTCCATGTACTCCGACATGTCGATCCGTATCATCGACTCTTCGTCGTCGAACATCAGCGCGGCCACGCTTCGCGCGACCTCCGTCTTTCCGACGCCGGTGGGCCCGAGGAAGATGAACGATCCGATCGGGCGATTGGGATTCTTTAGACCGGCCCGCGAGCGGCGGATCGCGCGGGTGATGACCTCGATCGACTCGTCCTGTCCGACGATGCGCTCGTGCAGCAGCTCCTTCATGTTGAGCAGCTTCTCGGTCTCCGCCTGCGCCAGCCGACTGACCGGAATACGCGTCCATGCCGAAACGATCTCGGCGATGTTCTCGGCGGTAACGCGCAGGATGCCGTCGCTTTGTGCGCGGCGCTCCTGAAACTCCTGTTCCAGGCGCGCCTTTTCGAGACGCAGCTTTTCTTCGCGGTCGCGAATCGCGGCTGCTTTGTCGAACTCTTGGTTCTTGACTACCGCTTCCTTTTCGCTCACGACCGCGCGCAACTGCGCGTCAACCTCGCGCACTTCCGGCGGCGGCAGCGTCGCCTGAAGCCGGACCCGCGAACTCGCCTCGTCGATCAGATCGACGGCTTTGTCGGGAAGAAAGCGGTCGGTGATATACCGGTCGCTCAACTTCGCGGCGGCAACCAACGCTTCGTCGGTAATTTGTACTTTGTGGTGGGCTTCGTAACGATCGCGCAGCCCTTTGAGGATCTCGACGGTCTCTTCGACCGACGGCTCGCCGACCATAACCGGCTGGAAGCGGCGCTCGAGGGCCGAATCTTTCTCGATGTGTTTGCGAAACTCGTTGAGGGTCGTCGCGCCGATGCATTGCAGCTCGCCCCGAGCGAGCGCCGGCTTGATGATATTGCTTGCATCGATCGCGCCTTCCGCGGCACCGGCACCGACCAACGTATGCAGCTCGTCGATAAAGAGGATGATCTCACCGCTCGCCGTGCGGATCTCGTCCATGACGCGCTTCATGCGCTCCTCGAACTCGCCGCGATATTTGGTACCAGCCACGAGGCCGGCAAGATCGAGCGTGATGACGCGCCGGTCGCGCAGCGGCTCGGGAATGTCGGCCTTGACGACGCGCTGCGCTAGACCTTCGGCGATCGCCGTTTTCCCGACGCCGGGCTCGCCGATCAGGGCCGGATTGTTCTTCGTGCGGCGCGAGAGAATTTGGATGACCCGTTCGATTTCGTTGTTTCGGCCGATGACCGGGTCGAGTTTGTTCTCACGCGCCAGCTGGGTCAGATCGCGGCCGTAGGCGTCGAGCGTCGGCGTCTTGCTCTTGCCTTTCGGTGCCGGCGGCTGCCCTTCGGCGCCGAGCAGCGACGTCGTCTGCAAGCGGACCTTTGCCGGGTCGACCCCGAGGTTGGTGAGGACGCGCGCGGCCACGCCTTCGCCTTCGCGAATCAGCCCGAGCAGCAGGTGCTCGGTGCCGATATAGTTATGGTTGAGCTGGCGCGCCTCTTCGAAAGCCAACTCGATCACGCGTTTCGCGCGCGGTGTAAAGACCATCTCCTGCTGGACGGTCTGGCCGCCGCGGCCGACGATCGCTTCGACCTCTTGGCGGACCTTGGCCAGGTTGACTCCGAGCGACTCGAGCACTTTTGCCGCCAGGCTTTCGCCCTCGGAAATAATCCCGAGCAGAATGTGCTCGGTGCCGATATAGTTGTTTCCGAGGCGTTGGGCCTCTTCTTGAGCGAGTACAATGCTGCGCCGCGCTCGCTCGGTGAAGGGCTCCCACATTGACATCGCTCTAGGCTTTCCTTTCCGGGTTACCTCTTTAACTCGTTGTCCGGCCGCGCGAGTTTCGCGACGGGTTGCCTGCTCGGCCCTTCTAACCTTCCTTCCATACTATCCCCCCACTCGAGGGGTTTACCCTGCGACCCGCGGAAAGCCCGGCGCATGCCCACCGCCGAACAGGTGCGCGAAGCGCTCACCGACGTCAAAGACCCAGAACTCAACCTCGGAGTGCTCGAACTCGGATTGATCTACGACGTTTCGGTCGAAGGCGAGAACGGCGAGCATGCCAACGTCATGATGACGCTCACGTCGCCGATGTGCCCGGTCGGTCCGATGTTCAAGAAGTCCGTCGAAGACCACGTGCTTACCGTGGAAGGCGTTAAAACCGCCAACGTGGAGATCACCTTCACGCCGCCGTGGGATCCGCGCACGATGGCCTCCGACGACGTGAAGGTACTGCTCGGAATCTGGTAGTCTACCGCTTCGGCACGACGAACTTCGGAATGCCGGCAAACGCCGGGTCGCCGCACTGCCAGAGCAGAAACGCGTACTCGTCGGTGAGCAACTGCTCCGTTTGCCGTCTCGACGAGGCGAGAAACCCGTGCCCCGCGTCGTAGTCGACGCGCAGCAGAATCGGCCGGCCGCTGGTCAACGCGAGTTGCAGGCGCGCCGTCAGTTTGGCTAGCTCCCACGAAGCAACCCGCGGATCGTTGAAACCCGTGATCAGCATTACGGCCGGATAGGCCGTCCCGTCGACCACGTGCTGGTACGCATCCATCGCGTAGAGCGCGCGGAAACCAACCTCGTTGGTGACCGTTCCGAACTCGGGAACGTTCGGCGGTCCGTTAGGCGAGAATTCTTGACGCAAAGCGTTGCTGACGCCGACGACGTCCAGGGCTGCAGCAAACAAGTCCGGCCGCGACGTGATCGCGCGGCCGATCGAAATCCCGCCCGCGCTCGTGCCTTCGCCGGCCAAGTGCGCCTTCGACGTGTAGCGATTGTCGACGAGCCATTGACCGCACGCGACGAAGTCTTCCCACGTATGATTCTTGGTAGCGATCATGCCGGCGGTGTGCCAAGCGTCGCCGTACCATCCACCCCCGCGCGAGTGACAAACGGCGTAAATCCCGCCGCGCTCCATCCAGGCGATGCGCGTCGTGCTGAAGCCGGGATCCTCGGTGATTCCGTAGGCGCCGTAACCTTCGAGGTCGACCGGGTGCGAGCCGTCGCGTTTGAGGCCCTTCCGGTACACCAGCGACAGCGGGACCATCGTACCGTCGGCGCTGCGCGCCTCGACTTCGGACGACGTGTACGCCGCCGCGCTTACCGGCGAGAGCGGCTTGAGTTTCGTATCGCTTATCCGGCCCTGGGCGTTCACCGCGTAATACAACAGCGAATGGGTCCACCCGGTTAGTCCGAAAACGGCGCCGTCAACCCGAGGGTCGGTGGCCATCAAGTCGATCGAGCCCTCGAAGGGAAGGGCGATTTTGGTCGTGGCGCCGGGCGCCCCGTCAGCTGAAAGCGCGACTTTCGCGATTCGGCCGAACCCGCCCAGACGCGAGCGCACGTAGAGACCGTCGGCCGCGACGCTGAGCTGGAGCACGACCTCTTTGTTCGCCGGAACTACCGTTTGCGCGCTCGCGAAATTCGGCGCGTCGAGCGAGGTTGCGACGACCTTGAACGTCGGCGCGTCGTGGTGCGTGAGGAGATAGATCGTCGAACCCTTCACGTCGAAACCGGTCACGTCGTCGTCGTCGGTGACGACGCGCGTCCACGGCACGTCTCCCGACGTCAACGCGGTCGCCGGCGTCGAGTAAACCACAACTTCGTTCTTAACGCCGTGAACGACGTAGCCGATCGTGTGTTTCGACGCGGGCGAGTACGCCACGATCGGAAAATCGGTCGTTTCGAACGTCACCTTCGGGTTCACGCCGTACCCGAAGACGGGTACGTCTCGATCGGGGTTGCGACCCAAAATGTGCAGGTAGTTCACCGCGCGCGTCTCTTTGTCAACCTCCGGTTCGCCCGGTTTAAGTTCCGGGAACCGCACGTAGTAGAACGATTTTCCGTCGGGCAGCCAACTCGTCGCGCCAACGAAATACGCGCGGTCGATCGCGTCGGGCAAGATGGTTCCCGTCGCCGTTTCGACGACGTGGATCACCGAAGCTTCTGAGCCGCCTTCGGAGATCCCGTATGCGACGTACGATCCGTCCAAGGACGGCAGGAAGTAGTTGATCGTGTAGTGTTTGCCGGCGCTCGCGAGCTTTTCCGGATCCACCAGCACTCGTTCCGTTCCATTGGCCTCGCGCACGTACAGCTTTTCCGAGTTCTCTCCCGGTTTGAGCTTCTCGTAGAAGTACCGGTCGCCGTCGCGCACGACGGAAGAAACGGAAACGCCCGCATTGTCCAAAACCTTGATACGGTCGAAAAGCCGCTGGCGCGGCGCACCCAGCTTGGCCAAGACGCTTCGCGCGTAGGCGTTTTCGGTTTTAAAGAAGTTCACCACGACCGGGTCCTTCATGTTTTCGAAGTAGCGGTACGGATCGGTGACGCTCGTCCCAAAATAGACGTCGGTCGTCGGCTGAGGCGACGGCACCGGCGGCGGCGCGGGAAACGTGGCGGCTCTTGCGCCGCCGACGCAGGTCAGGGCGAGCGCGGCCACGGCAAACGGCGCGAACAACGAACGCAACATGCAACGAATCTCCTAGTCGTAGCGTGGGGACGAAACCTTCGACGCCTGCCCGGAGTCTGCCTCGGCCACCGGCGGCGCCGGACGGAGGGCGCGCCCGCCGCGCCGTGCAAACGCCAGCGAGTGAAGACGCACGGGCAGAAGTACGACGAGCTGCGGCGCAAGCGTGAGGCGGCCCGCGAGCCCGCCGGCGCCGAAGCGACCGAAAAGCAGCGCGCTCGCGGCAAGCGCACGGCGCGCGAGCGCGTGTTTGCCCTCGTCGACGATGGATCGTTTACCGAGTTCGACCGCTTCGTCGTTCATCGCACCAACGCGTTCGGGCTCGACGAAAAAGAGTTTCTCGGCGATGGAGTCCTTACCGGACGGGCGACGATCGACGGCCGCCAGGTCTTTCTCTTCTCCCAAGACTTCACGGTACTCGGAGGTTCGCTCGGCGAGGCGTACGCGGAGAAGATCTGCAAGGTGATGGATCTCGCGCTGCGGACTGGCGCGCCGATGATCGGCATCAACGATTCCGGCGGCGCGCGCATTCAGGAGGGCGTCGTTTCGCTCGGCGGATATGCCGAGATCTTCTGGCGCAACGTGATGGCGAGCGGCGTGATTCCGCAGATCAGCTTGATCGCCGGGCCGTGCGCGGGGGGCGCCGTCTACTCGCCCGCGATCACCGATTTCGTCGTCATGACCGAAGGGATCTCGCAGATGTTCATCACGGGTCCCGAGATCATCAAGACGGTCACCGGAGAGGACGTTACGTTCGAACAACTCGGCGGCGCGACCACGCACGCCACCCGCAGCGGCGTGGCGCATCTGGTGGCATCCGACGAAAGCGATCTCGTCGATCTCACTAAGGCGTTGCTTTCGTACCTGCCGCAAAACAACTTGGAAGACCCGCCGCGATTCGCGTGCGACGACGACCCGCACCGTTCGATCGACGAGCTGGACGAAGTCGTGCCCGACTCGCCCAACAAGCCCTACGACATGCACGACGTCGTTACGGCCGTGCTCGACTACCGCGAGTTCTTTGAAATCCAGCCCCTCTACGCCCAGAACATCCTTTGCGGGTTCGGGCGCGTCGACGGCCGGGCCGTCGGCATCGTCGCCAATCAACCCAGCGTCTTAGCGGGCGTCCTGGACATCGCCTCATCGGTCAAAGCCGCACGTTTCGTCCGCTTCTGCGACGCGTTTAACGTTCCGCTGCTGACGTTCGTCGACGTTCCGGGTTTTCTGCCCGGTACCGGCCAGGAATACGGCGGAATAATCCTCCACGGCGCCAAGCTGCTGTACGCGTTCGCCGAAGCGACCGTTCCGAAAATTACGGTCATCACCCGAAAAGCGTACGGTGGGGCGTACGACGTCATGTCAAGCAAGCACATTCGCGCCGACGTCAACCTCGCGTGGCCGACCGCGGAGATCGCCGTTATGGGAGCCGAAAGCGCGGTCAAGACGATCTTCCGCCGCGAGCTTGCCGCCGCGGCCGACCCGGCGGCCAAGATGCGCGAACTGGTCGAGGAGTACACGGAACGCTTTGCCAATCCGTACGTCGCGGCCCAACGGGGGTACGTCGACGACGTCATCGAGGCGCGCGCGACCCGCAGCGCGATCGCGACGGCGCTGGAAATGCTGGCGAACAAGCGCGTGGACCGCCCCAAACGCAAGCACGGAAACATCCCGCTGTAAAGGGGTCGACCATGCAGAACCGCTCCGACTTTCTCGGCCTCGGATCGCTTGCAATGCTCGCGACCGCGGGGGCCGTTGCGTCGCCGGGGCCAAGCCCGTCGGCCGAGCCGATACCGCCGCTGCGGTTCGATCTCGCGGAGTTCGACGCTCTCTTGAAAACCGACGCGCGCCATCGTCATCTCTTCGCCTCGACCAAGATTGACGGCGGCGAGGTTCTCGTGGCGATGCGCAACACGCTCAACGCCTATGGCGACGTCGGCATCGCAGCGCACGACGTGCGTCCCGTGGCGGTGCTCTACCACGGCGTTTCGGTGCTCTTGGGCTTTGACGACGCCATGTGGAACGAATACTTCCTTCCGTTGCACGGCGCCGCTCCCAAACTCGGCGAGTTCGCCAAAGACTTCAACACGATCTACGACGCAAAGAAGCGTGGAAATCCGTGCTTTCACAAGACTGGCGGCCGCGACGATTCATCGATCGAATCGCTCGTCGCTGACGCGGGTGCGCGCTTTTTCGTGTGCAACAACGCCACTCGCGCCTTCGCGCAGTTCGTCGCCACCCGTCTCAAGAAAAGACCGCCTGAGGTGTACGCGGCGCTGGCGGGACATCTCGTCTCCAACGCTACGCTCGTGCCGGCGGGGGTCTGGGCGGTGCATGCAGTCCAGGAGCGCAACTATACGCTCCTGCAGGCGACGCTCTGAGGCACCTCGGGGGCAGGACGCCCGCGCCGTCGCTGGTATGTAAAGCGGCGTGAAACTCGTAGAAGGGAAGCGCGCCGTCGTTACCGGCGTCGCGAATCGTTGGTCGATCGCTACCGGAATCGCGCGGCGACTCCACGAACACGGAGCCCGGCTCGCACTCACCTATCAGGGAGAACGCGTCCGCGACGAAGTAGCCAAGCTGGCCAAAGAACTCGGCGATGCGCTCGTCGTCGAATGCGACGTCTCCAACGACGAATCGCTAGGCGCGATGCGCGACCGGCTTGCCAAGGATTTCGGGCCGGTCGACGCGCTCGTTCACTCGATCGCCTTTGCGAACAAGGAAGATCTCGCGGGAAAAGTCTACGAGACGTCTCGCGGCGGCTTCTCCCTCGCGCTCGACGTTTCGTCGTATTCGCTGATCGCTTTGGTGCGGGCGCTGCGGGACGGTTTGGCCGACGGCGCTTCGGTGATGGCCCTCACCTATTTGGGCGCGACGCAAATCGTGCCCAACTACAATCTCATGGGGATATCCAAAGCGGCGCTCGAAGCCGTGGTTCGCTATCTTGCGTTCGATCTCGGGGAGCGCGGGATTCGAGTTAACGCGATTTCTGCCGGTCCGATCAAAACCGCCAGTTCGCGGCAGGTCGGCGGTTTTTCTCGAATTCTCGACGTCGTTCCCAAGGTCGCCCCGCTGCGACGCAACGTAACGCCCGAAGACGTCGGCAATACCGCCGTCTACCTCGCTTCGGATCTTTCCAAAGCGGTCACCGCCGACGTCCATTTTGTGGACGCCGGCTATCACATGATGGGTCTTTACCCCCCGGATTTCGACGCGTGACCGACGCTCCGAGCGATGGAGAACTGACCGCCATCGCCATTGCGCTCGGACACCTCGCAGCGATGAGGACAGCCGGCGAACGGGGTTGCCCGTCGCCCTGGGCTTACGCGATGCGAGCGCCGGATCTGGAGATCGAAGATCTGCGCGCGATCGCACGCGCCGGCAACGCGGCGGCATGTTCGACAAGATTCTGATCGCGAATCGGGGCGAGATCGCGGTGCGCGTCATTCGAACGGCGCGCGAAATGGGGATCGCGACGGTGGCGGTCTATTCGGAGCCCGACCGTGACGCACTCCACGTGCGGATGGCGGACGAAGCGTACCTGCTGGGTGAGGCGGCCCCGGCGCGCAGCTATCTCGACGCCGAAAAACTGCTCGAAATCGCCCGGCGATCGGGCGCACGGGCGATCCATCCCGGCTACGGCTTTCTGGCCGAGAATGCCGGCTTTGCGCGGCAAGTCGTCTCCGCCGGGCTGACGTGGATCGGGCCGCACGCGGAGGCAATCGACGCGATGGGTGACAAACTTCGCGCGCGCCGCGCGATGGAAAGAGCCCGCGTGCCGTTCGTACCCGGCGGCACGCAGCCGATCGCCGACGTGGCCGGCGCTCGCCGGGCCGCGGAGACCTACGGATTGCCGCTGGCGCTCAAGGCGTCGGGCGGCGGCGGCGGCAAGGGATTGAAGGTCGCGCGCGACACCGACGAGATCGCCTCGGCATTCGAAACCGCCCGACGCGAAGCGCAGACGTATTTCAAGAACGATACGATCTATGCCGAGCGCTACCTTGAGAATCCCAAGCACGTCGAGCTGCAAATTCTGGCCGACAAGTTCGGAACCATCGTGCACGTGGGCGAACGCGACTGCTCGCTCCAACGCCGTCACCAAAAACTCTGGGAGGAAGCTCCGGCGTTGGTGCCCGACGAGCTGCGCGCCGCGATGCGCGCCGCAGGGGTGAGGGCGGCTGCCGCGATCGGCTACGATTCGGTCGGGACGATCGAGTGCCTCGTAGCCGGGGGTGCGTTCTACTTTCTCGAAATGAACACGCGCATCCAAGTCGAGCACACCGTGACGGAAATGATTTCCGGAATCGACCTCGTCCGCGAGCAGATTCGAGTGGCCGCCGGCGAGCCGCTGGGCTTCGAACAGTCCGACGTTACGTTCAACGGTTTCGCGATCGAAGGCCGCGTCAACGCCGAAGATCCCGCGCGTCAGTTTCGTCCGGCGCCCGGCACGATTACGTCGTACCGCGAACCCGGGGGGCTGGGCGTGCGGGTCGATTCAGCCGCTTACCCGGGTTGGACGATTCCCGCAGAGTACGACTCTCTGATCGCCAAGCTGGTGGTCTGGGCGCCGTCGCGCGAGCGCGCGATCGCGCGCCTGCGGCGGGCCATCGACGAGTACGTCGTCGATGGCGTTCCGACGACGCTGCCAATCCTGCGCGCGCTGTGCGACCATCCGCTGGTCGCCGACGGCACTTACGGAACGGCGACGCTCGAAGCGTTCGCGGAAACGTTTGCTCCGAACGGTTCGCCAGCCGACCCCGCGTTGCCGTCGGTCGTCCCCACTGCGGGCGCCGCCGCGGACTCGGACGACGGGACGATTCGCGTCGAGGTTGACGACAAGCTCTACCGCGTGCGGGTTGTGGACTCGCCTTTTAGAACGGCGCCGGGCGCGACTCGGCTGCCCGCCCCTCGACTCGGCGCCGCCCGCACGTCGCGCGCAAGATCCGCCGGGAACGACGTCGTTTCCCCGATGCACGGCATCATCGTCGAGATGAGTTCCGCCGAGGGTACAGCCGTCAAGGAAGGCCAAGTCGTCGCGGTGATCGAGGCGATGAAGATGATGAACGAGATTCGGGCGCACCGTGGGGGCGTCGTCGTCAAAGTGCATGGCGTAGCCGGCGAGCCGATCGAATCCGGATCGCCTCTCGTCACAATCGAGTAGAACGGTGCCGGACGTGCGGCCGCCGCGACCGAACCGGAGTCGCCGGTCGGGGCGGCGTACTGTCTCCTAGCATGCCCCGCGACTTTACGACGTCAGGGATTCCTTTAAAGCCCGTCTACGACGCCCTTCCCGGCGACGCGCGCGCGCTCGGCGAGCCCGGCGAATTTCCTTACGGGCGCGGCCTCTACGAGAACATGTACCGCGGACGGCTCTGGACGATGCGGCAGTACGCCGGTTTCGCAACCGCTTCGGAATCGAACGCGCGATATCGCTACCTGCTCGAGCGCGGACAAACCGGCCTCTCGGTAGCCTTCGACCTGCCGACGCAGCTCGGTTACGATTCCGACGCGCCCCAGGCGCGCGGCGAAGTGGGGAAGGCCGGCGTTGCGATCGATTCGATTGCGGACATGGAAACGCTGTTCGACGGAATCCCGCTCGATCGGGTCACCGTCTCGATGACGATCAACGCACCAGCTTCGATTCTGCTCGCGCTATTTCTCGCAACGGCACGCCGGCGCGGAATTCCGTTTTCAAAACTCGGAGGCACCGTTCAAAACGACGTCCTCAAAGAGTATGTCGCGCGGGGGACGTACATCTATCCGCCGCAGCCCTCGATGCGCCTCGTTACCGACGTGATGGCGTACTGCGCGCGCGAAGTTCCTCAATGGAACGCCATTTCGATCTCCGGCTACCATATTCGCGAAGCCGGCTCGACCGCCGTCGAAGAACTGGCCTTCGCGCTTTCCAACGCCAAAGCGTATCTGCGCGCCGCCCGCGACGGCGGACTCGATCTCGACAGCATCGCACCCCGGATCTCGTTTTTCTGGAACGCGCACAACGACTTCTTTGAAGAAGTTGCGAAATTCCGAGCGGCCCGCTATCTTTGGGCCCACATTACGCGCGACGAGTTTGGGTGCACGGACCCCCGTTCGCAGATGCTGCGCTTTCACACCCAGACCGGCGGCTCGACGCTGACGGCCCAGGAACCCGACAACAACGTCGTCCGCGTAACCCTCCAAGCGCTCGCAGCCGTCCTCGGGGGCACGCAGTCGCTCCACACCAACGGCAAAGACGAAGCCCTCGCTCTGCCGACCGCCGAGAGCGCCAAAGTCGCGCTGCGGACGCAACAGATCGTCGCGTACGAATCGGGAGTCGCCGACGTCGTTGACCCGTTGGCGGGATCGTTTTACGTCGAATCGCTGACCGGGGAACTTATCGAGCGAAGCCGAGCGCTGATCGCCGAGGTCGACCGGCTCGGCGGCAGCGTCGCGGCGATTGAAAGCGGTTGGATGCAGGCGCGCGTTGCCGAATCGGCCTATGCCGCCCAGCAGGCAATCGAGCGCGGCGACACGGTGGTCGTCGGCGTCAACGCCTTTGTCGAGCCCGGCGGCGATGCCGGCACCATTCCATTGCAGCGCATTAACGAAGGTATCGAGCGAGAGCAATGCGAGCGCGTGCGCGCGGCGCGCGCCGGACGCGACTCACAGCTGGTCGGGCGGCGCTTGGAGGCGGTCCGCCTCGCCGCCGCCGGCCGCGACAACCTCATGCCGCACTTCGTAGAGGCGGTCGACGCGGGGGCGACGCTCGGCGAGATTTGCGATGCTCTGCGCGACGTTTTTGGCACGTATCGAGCGAAGGAAGTCGTCGCGTAGTGGAGATCGATCACGTCGCAATCGTGGTAAAGGACCTGCCCGCCGTCCTGCGCCTCTATACCGGCACGCTGGGGTTCGAACAGGCATATCGCGAGATCGTGATCGACCAAGGCGTCGAAGTCGTCGGATTGAAAGCCGGCGACTCCATCGTCGAGCTGCTTCGGCCGCTGGACGAGCAATCGCCGATCGCAAAATATCGCGGCGAGGCCGCTTCGCGCCTGCACCACACCGCGTACCGCGTGCGCGACATCCAAGCCAAGCTCGACGAACTGCGGACAGCCGGCGTCCGCTTGATCGACGAGCACCCGCGAGTGGGAGCGCACGGCAACTTGATCGCGTTCCTACATCCCCAAGCGACGTCCGGCGTACTGATCGAACTTTGTCAGCCTCCGACGCCCTTCTAACCTCGCCTTAACGACCGCCTAATCGTAATTGCCGCGTGCTCTGGGCCGTTCTGGGTCACAATCAGCCCAGAGGTACATGCAACATATGACTAGCAAGTGGTTTTTCGGGCTCGTGACGGCGACGGCGTTCGGAGCGACATCGCTCCTCTCGACCATCCCCGCCGGCGCTCAACTCGTCTATACGCCCGCGGCGGGCGCCCCGATTTCGCCGTACACGCCGATTCTGGCGTCGTTGGAACCCATGGGCTGCCCGCTCTACGGCAACGGCCAGTGGGCGTTCATCAATAACGTCTGGATTTGGTGCCCGCCGACTGCGGTCGCCGTGGCGCCCCCGATCGGGCAGGCGGCGCTTTCTGGATACTACGGTTTCGGAGCGACGATACCGCCCCCGACGATTGCCGTCGCCCCACCGCAAGCGGTCGCGTACGCCCCGGTTTACGGAGCGCCCTACGGCGCGCCTAGCTATTCCACGCCGTATCCCTACGGCACGTACGGTTCTCCGTACGTCTACGGCACGCCGGTGGCATACATCCCGCCCTACGGGTATCCGGGTCAGTCCGCTTATCCGTACCCCTACGGCTATCCGAGCCAGACGGCATACCCGTATCCGAGCGGCGGCACGCCGTACGGTTATCCGGGTCAGGTCGCGGCGTACCCGTACCCTTACGGCCAAACGCCCTACGGCTATCCGGGTCAAGCGCCTTACGGCTATCCGGGCCAAACGCCTTACGGCTATCCGGGCCAAACGCCGTACGGCTATCCGGGCCAAACGCCTTACGGCTATCCGGGCCAAACGCCTTACGGCTATCCGGGCCAAACGCCTTACGGCTATCCGGGCCAGGTCGCGTACCCGTATCCTTACGGCCAAACGCCGTACGGCTATCCGGGCCAAACGCCGTACGGCTATCCGGGCCAAACGCCTTACGGCTATCCGGGCCAAACGCCGTACGGCTATCCGGGCCAAACGCCCTACGGTTACGGCAGCCCTTACGGCTACGGATCGCTCACCGGCAGCCCCGTCCTGGACATGGTTCTCGGTCTGGTCGCGACGTCGCTGATCTCGTCGCAGTACCAGCAGGCTTACTATCCTAGCAGCGGCTACCCGGGCTACGGATACCAGAGCGGCTATCCGGGCTACGGATACCAGACCGGCTACCCCAGCTACGGGTACCCAAGCGGCTATCCGAGCGTCGGATACCAGCAAGGCTATCCGGGGGGCTACGGCGGCAACACATACTACCGCTATACCAAGAACGTCTACTACTACGGTAAGCACGGCGGTAACGGCGGAGGCGGCAAGAACCCGCCGCCCAAGAAAATGAACCCCAACGCTCAGGCCATCCATAACGAACACACGTGGATTGCCAACGATCGCAGCCGCATCACGTCGCTGCGCGCCGAGGGCGGACACCAGGCACGAATTGCCAAGCTCAGAGCCAACATCCGGCGCAACGAAAATCGCATCGCCCGCCAGCAAGGCGCGAAGGTCCGCAACGACCAGCGCGTCGTGGGCCGCAACATGACGACCCGCAACGGTCCGATCTCGGTCGCGCACAATCACGCGATCGTACGTCAGGCCAGACCGGCGCGCATGGCAACGACTCACGTCCAAGCTCCGCGCATGGCAACGACTCACGTCCAAGCCCAGCGCATGGCAACGACTCACGTCCAAGCCCAGCGCATGGCAACGACTCACGTCCAAGCTCCGCGCATGGCAACGACTCACGTCCAAGCTCCGCGCATGGCAACGACTCACGTCCAAGCTCCGCGCATGGCAACGGCACCGATCGTTAACCATCCGCAGAACCTGCAGGCGCAGGCTCCGCGCTACAACTACGCGGCCCAGCAGCAACAGCAGGCTCCGCGCAACGCCTACGCGGCTCCTCGCATGCAGCAGCAGGCTCCGCGCTACAACTACGCGGCTCAGCAGCAACAGCAGGCTCCGCGCTACAACTACGCGGCTCAGCAGCAACAGCAGGCTCCGCGCTACAACTACGCGGCCCAGCAGCAACAGCAGGCTCCGCGCTACAACAACGCGGCCCAGCAGCAACAGCAGGCTCCGCGCAACGACTACGCGGCTCCTCGCATGCAGCAGCAGGCTCCGCGCTACGACTACGCGGCTCCACGCCAGCAGCAGCAACAGCCGGCTCCACGGATGCAGCAGCAACAGGCTCCTCGTGCTGCGGCTCCGTCGGGCGGACGGGGCGGCGACGGCGGTTCCCGTGACAGCGGTTCCCGCGACGGCGGCGGACACCACCGGCCTCCGACCTAAGCCGGCAAACTCGTTACCTCCACCTCCCTCCGCGCCTCCCGGTTTTCCGGGAGGCGCCTTTTTATCCAGAGGCTTCCCAGGTGCAGCGCTTAACGTGAGCGCCGGAGGAGCCGGTTCTTTGCCAACGCGCGATCGGCAGCGCCGGGTTATGCTCGGTTCGATCGGAATCTCGGTCGTGCTGCACGTAGCCCTGCTCAGCCTGATGTTCTATGCAATTCGAGCGGTGATTACGCCGCAAGGCGCGCGCGAGCAAATTTCCGAAACCACGACAATCTCAGTGCAGAGGCGCGCTCCCACGCCGCCCGCACGACCGCGAACGCCGCGGCGCCACGTCCGGCCCGCCCCGGCAGCAGCGCGTCCCGCACCCCGTCACGAGTTGGCCAGGCAGGTAACTTTCGCTCCGCCCCAGCCGCCACAGCGACAGCGCGCCACGATCGTCTCCGTTCTCGCGCGCGACCGGGCGCAGTTCGCCAACGAGGTGGCGCAACTCAACAAAGGCAACGATCCCCGCGCCATCCCCACGATCGATCCCGCCTCCGCTCAGTCGGCGTCCAAATCCTACGCGTTCGACGCCCACTCTACCCAGGGCGACCAACACGGCAACGGAATCATCTCTCCCGTAAGAAGCTGGCAAGATCGCGGCCAAGACTGCTATTACGCGCGGTATACGTACACGTATCCGAGCGGTGCGATGGAAGACGGAAATATTGTCTGGCCGGTTTGCTTCGACCCCGCGTCGGACCCGTTTCACGAGCCGCCGCATCCGATGCCGTTTCCGCTCCCCGTGGCCGGCTACGAGCTTCCAAAGGGCACTCAATTGCCTCCGCTCGAGAAATCCGTATACGATCGTTGGGCCGCCGGCAACCCTTCGCCGTAGCGGCGTTCGGCCGCGCTCAGTGTTTGAGCAGAGGCGTCCCAACGAGCCCGTTGATGACGAACTGCACGGCCAAGGCCGCCAGGATGATGCCCAGCAATCGGCTTATGACGTGAATCCCGGTGTTGCCGATCGCGCGCAACAACAGGGTCGATGCGCGCATGCACAACCAAGTGATCACGAGCGCGACGCCGTAGGCCGCCGCCACGATCGCAAGATCGGTGCGGTCTCCGTGCGACAGGTTTACCAATAACAGCACTGCTGCGATCGTCCCCGGCCCCGCAATCATCGGAACTGCCAGCGGAAAAACGGCAGGATTTTCCACCTCGGCGGCTTCGCGTTCCTCGGCCTCCGTACGCTTGGCACCGGTCGGACGGGCAAACAGCATGTCGATGGCGATCAGAAATAGCAAAATTCCGCCGGCGATCATAAATGCCGGCAGCGTTATACCGAGATAATCGAGCAGCGCGCGTCCGACCAGTCCCATGAATAAGATGACCAAAGCCGCGACCAAAACGGCACGGTCGACGATCGCGTTTCGGCGCGCCGGCGTGTCCCGAACCGTAGCGCTCAACGTCATCGGAATCATCCCGATCGGATCGATGATCGTAATCGCGGTGGCGAAAGCCGTGGCGACGAAGCGAACGTCCATCCGCTCCATCATATCAGGAGGGTCAATGGAACCCGACGGTCGTCTTACAGGTTCGGGGCGATGCCGATATCGATGCGGGTTTCGAAAGTTCGGTCCCAAGGAAGCTCGATCCGCAAGGCGGCGACATGGTAGCCGGGATCGAGCAAATCGACGATGGTTTGGGCCCGATTCCACAAGAACGCGCGATTGCGCTCCGCGAACGCCGCCGCGACGTCCGGCGCGAGCAGCGTGTGATCCACGACGCCCTGCGCCTCGAGCGCAGCATTGAGCTGCGGCCGAACTTCGTCGTGAAACGCGTAGTCGTCCAGAAAGCGCATCAACGTAAACGTGCGGTGCGCGAGCGCGTCGTACGACCCACTGCGCCGTCCCGCGCCGGCCGCCACCGCTTCGGCGACGGCGGTGCCAACCGTGTTCGCGTTGGTGTTCCAGGCGGCGTACGCGTCCAGTCGCGCGGCCAACCCGGAGCGCAACAGGCGCTGCGCGAACGCCGCCTGATCGCGATACGACGCTAGAAACGAGATGTCCGCCAACGCTACGGAGCGCCCCGCCTCAGCGTCGCGCGTCATCGCCGCAACGAAGGCGTCGTCTTCCGGCGCTGCGGTTCCCGGCAGGCGAACGTACAGGTAGATGTCGGGGCGATCGTCATCCCGCACGCCTCCGCAGAGCGCGATCAACGCGTCGATCGCGTTGGAAATCGGGGCGAATTCGAGCGGATCCTGGTACGTGGCGCCGGCCGGCGTCGAATAGCGAACCCCTACGTGCGGCACCCAGTGCGCCTGGCGCGCGAGAGCCCCCGCCACCAACGCCATGCCTAGTTCGTCGGCGCCGGGCTCGATCGAGGCCCGGCCGGTGACTTGCAAGTCGGCCGATTCCGTTTGCAGCAACCGCACTTCGCGAACGTGCAAACCCACCGGGCCGGCGTCGTCCTGGCCGAGCGCCAACCGATCGATGCTGCCATCGGCGACGAGCCCGAGCAGGTGCCGGTCAACCGCCAAGTTTCGCGCGCGCGCAGCGAGGTAGGCATCCAGCGTCGGCGTTCCGATGTCCGCCTCGAGGTCGCGCGCGACCAGCGTTTCTTCGGGCGAGGGCGGATCGTGCAAGTTTGCGTACTGCTGTAGAAGCTTCCAGGCCGGGTAGGCTGCGAAAAAGCCGCTCGACGCTGGCGTGCCGGTCGGGGCGAGGCGCATGATCGTTGCGAACGCACCGATCCACGCGCGTGGACGATTTGCCCGGATCGTTCGCAGAATCGCGAGCCGAGAGTAAGCGTCCGCGTAGGATGCTCCCGGAACGCGCGACGCGACTAACCCGCCGTACGCCAGCATGTCCGTCGATATGATGAAGGATGCGCTGCGCGAATCGCGCGACCGCCGGTTCAGCCAGCGAACGATCGCGTCCGAATCGCCGCGAACGAGATAGCGCCCGAGATCGGCTGCCGGCGGCGCGTCCACCCGAACGCCGGCGATGCTGCCGAGCATCACGGGGAGCTGCGCGCTTACGGGGCGATCGTCGAGCGGCACGAACGCAATCGCCGCGAGCAGGAAGGCGAGCACCGGGGCGATCACAACAACGCGCGCAGCGATCCGTGCTCGCGCTCGAGCAATGCGGCGGCGGTCCGAGCGTCCACACCGCGGCGTGCCATGACCACGGCGACCTTCACGCGCCCGTTCGCACGCTCGAGAAGGTCTCGCGCGGCGTCGTCATCGACGCCGGCGATCGTTCGCACCAGCCGCAGCGCGCGGTCACGCAACTTGCGATTGCTCGCCACGACGTCAACCATCAAGTTGCCGTGAACCTTTCCCAAACGGACCATGACGGCGGTCGAGAGTGCGTTGAGCGCGATTTTCTGCGCGGTTCCCGCTTTGAGCCGGGTCGATCCGGTCAGCGCCTCGGCTCCGGTCGCCAGAACGATTGCAACGTCCGCGGCTCGCGCCAGCGCCGAATTTTCAACGGCAACCACGGCGACCGTGTAGGCGCCGATCTCGCGCGCGCGTTCGATCGCCGCGACGACGAACGGTGCGCTGCCGCTCGCCGATATCCCGACGACCGCGTCGCCACTGACGACGTCGCGGCGCATGGCGGCATCGCCCGCTTCGCGATCGTCTTCGGCGCCTTCGACCGAGCGCGCCAGCGCATCTGCCCCACCGGCGACGTGCGCGCGCACCAGATCGGCGCTCGTTCCGAACGTCGGAGGAATCTCCGCGGCATCGAGCGCGCCGAGACGCCCGCTCGTTCCCGCGCCGACGTAGTGGAGCCGTCCACCCTGACGCAGACGCCCCACCACCGCCTCGACGACTTCGGCGAGAACCGACGATCGTGCGCGCACGGCGTCGACGGCGATGCGCTGGTCGTCGACCAGTGCGGTCACGAGTTCGGGCGTGCTGCGCAGATCCAGATCGGCCGTCGCCGGATTGACCCGCTCCGTCGGCGCCGGACCTTCGCTCACGCGAGCAGCCGCCATGCCGCTGCCAGCGCGCCCAGGTACGGCGGACCGCCGTTTTTGACGATTCGCAAGTGCGGCAACTCGTTGGCGATGCGCGTTTCGATCAGATACGTGAGCAAGCTGTTCGAGCGAACCAAACCGCCGGATAGCGCGATTGGAAGATCCGATGCTGGCATCCCCGCCTGGCGACACACCGCGCGTATCAGCTCGAATAGTTCGAGCGCGGCGCCTTGAACGATCCTGACGGCGCTGCGCTCGCCGTTATCGGCCAGCCGGATTACGGTCGACGCGACCGCTGCCACTGACCGCACGGGCGTTCCGCCGGCGTACGTGTAGGAAATGAGCTGCGCGATCCCGCTCGCGCCGGTCTGCATCACGAGCGCTTCGATCAGCGGGTCGCGAGGCGCTCGCCCTTCGAGCGAACGCAACACCAGCTTGAGCGCCGCCGAGCCGATTGCGTAACCCGAACCTTCTTCACCCAGCGCGAAGCCGCCGCCGCCGGCGCGAAAAGCGCGGTCGCCGATCTCGCCGTAGGCGAGCGAACCGGTGCCCGCCACGAGCACGAAGCCGTCGCCCGTCGGAACCGCCCCGCGCAACGCAATCCGTGCGTCGTCGCTTACCCCAATCGGCGTTCCGGGAAAGCGCGCGCGCAGCGCCGCCGTCATCGCTTCGACAATCTCGCTGCGGCCTGCACCCGCTGCACCTACCGCGATCGCGTCGGGCCGATCCGTCCCGGCGACGCCGATTACCGCCGCAGCGATCGCGTCCACCGCTTGCTCGAGCCCGCCGACGTTCGGATTGGCGCCCGCCCCGACGAACGTTCGCGGCGGCCCCTGATCGCGCTGGGCCGCGGCTTCCGTACGGCTTCCGCCCGCATCGACGCCTACGACGAGCGGCATTCGCGTTCCACTTCAGCCAGCAGGTTCGACAAATCGCAGGGTGCGATCGCGCCCAGCGTGACCGACCGTGCGGCTCCGGTCGCATGCGGCACGTTGGCGGGCCGCCCGCGCAGCGTCTCGTAGCCGAGCACGGCGAACGCGATCGCTTCTTTCGCTTCCGCCGGGATGCCGATCGCGTCCGACGGTTCGACCCGCGCACGCGGAAGCCGTGAGGCGATCCGCGCGACGAGGTGCCGATTGCGCGCGCCGCCGCCGCTTACGATCAATCGTGCCGGCATGAAATCCGACGCTTCGATTGCCGACGCAACCGACGCCGCCGTCAACTCGGTGAGCGTCGCTAAACCGTCGTCGAGGCGTAATCGCGCCAACCGCTCGCGGTGCCGGGCGAGAAAGTGCGCGCCGAATCGTTCCCGCCCGCTCGTTTTGGGCGGGCGTCGCGCGAAGTATTCGTCGGACAACATCGCTGCCAGCAACGCTTCGTCCACGCTGCCGGCCGCGGCCAGGTCGCCGTCGCGGTCGATCGCCCGCTCGTCCTCGCTGCGAGAGCGCACGAACGAATCGATCAACATCGTCCCTGGACCCGTGTCGAATGCGACCACGCCCGAATCGCGTGCCCTTGGCAAGAGGGTGACGTTGGCAATACCGCCGAGATTGAGCGCCGCGCGATCCTCGCCGTCGTCGCCGAGCAAAATCGCGTCGACGTATGCCACTAACGGCGCGCCTTGACCGCCGGCCGCGCAGTCCGCACTGCGAAAATCGTAGCACACGGTTGCGCCGACGGCTTCGCGAATCGCAAAGGCGTCGCCGAGCTGCAGCGTCACCCTCCGCGGCCCATCGTGCCAGATCGTTTGGCCGTGCGAGGCCACGTAAGCAACTCGTTCCGAACCGGAAATCGCGCGTGCCGCCGCGCCGAACGCTTCTCCCAGGGCGCGATGGAGGGCCGCCAGGACCGCCGCGCCGCCGTCGCCCGGCGGAAGCGCCGCCGCGAGCGCTTGCAGCAGCCCTGCATCGAATTCGAACGTTTCGAAGCGCAGTAGCGTCAGTGCGTAGCGATCGGCACGAGGCCGAATTTGCACGAGTGCCGCGTCGATTCCGTCGAGCGACGTACCGCTCATTAATCCCACGGCGATCACGCCGAAGAACCCCCCTGCAGATCCTCGACGGCCGCTTCGTAGAATGCGGCCCGAAACGCGCGGGTATCGGCCCGACCAAAATACACCGAGTTCGTCAGCAGCACGGCCTGAAAGTCACGCACCGGGTCGGCCCAAACGCAGGTTCCGACGAATCCGGTGTGACCGAAGCTGGCGGCGTCCATCCACCGCCCGCACGAGTTCTGATCGCTGGTCTTGAGTGCCCACCCCAGTCCGCGCCGCAGGACGGGATCGGGAGCTTGCTCGCTGACTGCTTCGCGCACGAGATCCGGCGGCAAAAGACTCCCGGCACGACCGTGAATCGGTCCGAGATACGCCTCCGTCAGCGCGGCTACGTCGGATGCCGTTCCGAAGAGCCCGGCGTGGCCGGCAGTGCCACCCATCAGGTAGGCCTTTTCATCGTGAACGAATCCTTGCACGCGCCCGCGCCAGTCGTCCTCTTCGGTCGCCGGAATCTCGGCGCGTCTGGTTGCCCGGGGGCGAAAGCCGAGCGTCGACGACCCAAAGGCGGCGCGCGACGCGGCGGCCAGGTCGCAACCGGCGAGCTGGGTGACGATTCGGCCGAGCACGATGTAGCCGAGGTCGCTGTAGATCACGCGGCTTCCCGGTAAGGCGGCGAGTTCGCGCGTGAGTGCGAAGCGTTCGACGTTGTCGTCGAGGATCGTGCGAAAGTCGGCGCCCGAATGCATGCCCGACGTGTGCGCCAGCAGCATCCGCGCCGTAATCCGGGCGGTCGATCCCCGCGCCCATTCGGGCAGCACGGCCGTCAAGGGTTGGTCCAACGACAGTCTTCCGGTCGCCACGAAACGCAGCGCGAGTGCGGCGGTAAAGAGCTTCGTCAGGGACGCCAGATCGAACGGCGTGTCTAAGTACACGGGGCGTCCAAGCGAGTCGAGGCGGGTGGTCCCATAAGCGCGCTCGAACGCGACGCCGCCTCCGCTCTCGATGCGCGCAACCGCACCGGTAAACTGCGACCCGGCAGCTTGGCTCAACACGCGTCGGACCCCGAGAAAACGGCGGTCCGTCAAAATGGCAACTCGACCGGCAAGCGCCCCTCTGGGCGGCTGCCGCCGAAAAGTACGTCGGCCAGACCGCCGACGGCAGCCGGATCGTCGCCGTACGCCGCCAGCACGTTGGCGGCGTTCGTAAAGAGCGGCACGTCGTACGGTTCGAGCATTGAAATGACCGCCGCGTCGGGATGCTCGGCCACGATCCGTGCGATCGCGCGGGCTTGAGCTGGGTGCAAGTGAGCGCGCCGTGCGAGCATGAGCGGACGCCTGCCGTCGGCGCGAACCGCCCTCAGAACGACTTCCACGTCGCCTTCGCTCGGATCGAGCGGCAAACCGATTTCTTCCAGCGCGGGCGCTTCGTCGCGCAGCGACCCGACGGCTGCCGCCCGCGCGTTAATGCCTTCGGAAACCTGACCGGCAAACGACACGGCCACCGACGCGAAAGGGTCGGCGTGTGCGCGACCCCGCACGAGCGTGACCGCTCGCCTCGCGATTTCGCGACCGATGCCGGGATGCGGCGCCGGCGCGTCGTCGATCGTCGTCGCCGCCGACGCACGCAGGTGCCGAACGCGCCCGTAAGCCTCCTGTAGTCGCGTGCGCGACAGGCTCCGGTCGTCGACGGCCCGCACGATCGCCGCCGCAATCTCCAGCGCGAGGTCGACGTCGTGACTGACGGTCAGCAGATCGGCGCCGGCAGTCAGCGCCGCGATCGCGGCGCGAGCCGGCTCCTCGTGTTCCGCCAGGGCGGACATTTGCAGACAGTCGGTCACAAAAACGCCGCCGAATCCAAGCTCGCCCCGCAGCAGGCCGGTCACGATGCGATGCGACAGCGTTGCCGGCCGCTTCGCGTCAAACGCCCGGACGACCGCGTGCGTTCCCATGACCGCCGGCGCATTTTTGGCCACTTTCGCAAACGGAATCAGGTCGCGCCGGCGCAGTTCGTCGGCACCGGCATCGATCGTGGGCGACGCGACGTGCGAGTCGATCGAGCTGGCTCCGTGTCCGGGAAAATGTTTGTAGCAAGGCAAAATCCCGCCCGTTTCCAGGCCGGCCCCGAAGGCCGCTCCCAGTGCCGCCACTCGCACGGGATCGGAACCCAACGAACGAGTGCCGATCACCGTATTATCCGCGTGCAGCGCGAGGTCGACGACCGGAGCGAAGTTCAGCGTGCACCCGGCCCGCCGAAGGTCGTAGGCCGACTGCTCGCCGGCGCACCGCGCCAGGTCGAGATCGTCGACCGCGCCCAGCGCCATCATCGACGGCATCGGCTCGACGCCGTCGCGAAGGCGCGCGACTCGGCCGCCTTCTTGATCGATTGCAATCAGCGCCGGGAAGCCGGCGGGCTCGCCATGAGCCCGGAGCGCTTCACTGAGACTGCGTACTTGCGAAATCGAGGACACGTTGCGCGCGAACAGCACGTACGCACCGAATCGAGGAAGGCTCGCGTCGAATCGCTGGCCGTCGAATCCGGCAGCGATAACGCCGCGCGCCTGCGCCTCGGTCTCGGTCACGCCATCGCCAAGCCGGAAGTCCGGTCGAAACGACGCACGTGCTCGGGAGGGAACGTCAGTTCGACTTCGTCGCTCGTTCCGGCAGCGATGCCGGCACGCACGCGTACCGTCAGCTCGCCGCGCGACGTTTCCACGAGCAGGTAAGCGTCCGCGCCGGTCGTTTCCCGCCGTACGATCCGGCCACGCAGCTCGCCGCCGGGGACGAGGCGCACGTGCTCCGGCCGGATGCCGATCACCGCGGTTGCGTCCGGCAATAAATTCATCGGGCGTTCTCCCAAAAAGCGCGCTACACCGATCGTGCGTGGCGCGTCGTAGAGTCGCTGCGGCTCGCCCGAATCCTCGATCCGCCCGCCGATCAGCACGGCCAGCTCGTCGCCGACGCCCATCGCTTCGGCATGGTCGTGGGTCACGTACACGATCGGACCCGCAAACCGTTCCCGCACGCCCAGCACCTCGTCGCGAACGCTGCGTCGCAGCGACGGATCGAGATGGGCGAGCGGCTCGTCCATCAGCAGCACCTTTGGATCCGAAAGAAGCGCCCGCGCCATCGAGGCGCGCTGCCGCTCTCCACCCGAAAGCTCGCGCGGACGGCGTCCGAGGAGCGAGCCGATATGAAGGGCGGTGGCCGTTTCGCCGATGGCCTCTTCGGAGCGTTTCGACACGTTCCGCAGCGCAAATCGCAAGTTGGCGCGCACGCTCATGTTCCCGAAAAGCGCGTCGTCCTGGAAAACCAGCGCGATCCGCCGCGCTTGAGGCGATTGGCGGACGACGCTCTCGCCATCGAGGACGACGTCGCCGGCGAGAACCCGTTGTAGTCCCGCGATGGCCCGCAGCAGCGTCGTCTTGCCCGCCCCCGAAGGTCCGACGATTGCGAGCGTACGTCCACGAGCGACCGCGATCGAGACGCGGTCCAAAGCGCGATGGCGGTCGTCACCGTACGACACCACGAGGTCGCGCGTGGCGAGGCTCAAAACGCGCTCACTCTCCGTCGAAATAATCGAGGCGATCGAGACGCACGCGCAGCCGCCGGCGGCGAAGCCCGAGCTTTTGCGAGTCGGGGTAGTACGAAATCTCGTCGGGATCGTCCAGTCCGAACAGAATTGCGGTGCACGGGGAGCTGCTTTCGTTTACCAGCTGGTGCGCGCCGCGATCCCCGACCGGAAACGCCATGAAGTCGCCCGGCCGCAGCCGAACGCTGCCGCGCAGCGTCCGAATCGTCGGCTCGCCGGCAAGCACGTAGAAAACTTCTTCTTCTTTATCGTGCGCGTGCAAGGGACAGAAGCGCGCTCCGGGTGGAAGTTCGGCGATCTGATACCCCAGCTTGCGGGCGCCGATGAGCAGCCCGACTTCCGCGGATCTCCCGCGGTAACGCCCACCGACGTCGTCGAACGACTCCCACGCCAGTTCGTCGAGATTGATCCGGTTGACCGCCGGGCCGCCCTGCGTTTCCAGCAGCGCTGCCAGCGCTTCGTCAACGCCCGCGAACAGCGGCATCCCGTCGCCGAGCAAGAGGGCTTGCGGCTGGAGCGCCCAGAGTTGCCGAAGCGAGATTGCGAGCGCCTTGCGATCGGCTAGCTTCTCGTCGGGAAGGAACGAGAGCGCCCCGGCCGGCGTTCCGAGCAGGGCGTCACCAACGATGGCGACACCGTACTCGTCGAGGACGAACGCGACTTCGCCGGGCGTCTTGGCACCCTCGAGCGCGAGCGACGCAACCCCGGGCAGCACTTGCGACGGAGCGTCGAAAACGCCGTCCAGCGTTAACTCGAACGAATTCGATTCCGTACGAGCGGCCAGCACGCGCGCCCCGAAGCGCTCGCGCATCAGCGCGGCGCCGCGCTCGTGATCGCGATTCGTCAGCAGAATCGTCGCAACGCCGCCCAGCGCGCGAATTTCGGATTCTTCGCCGGCATCGAGGGTCAGGGGATCGAACGCGACGTTCCCGCCGTCGCGTGCCAGCAAATAGCTGGAAAAGAGCATCTTGCGGTCGGGCTGCCAGCGCGACCACGTAAATATCGGACCGATTGCGAGCGCTTGCACTATGCCGTTCCGTCCCCTGCGGCCGAGAGGAGCTCGCGATACGCGGCGCGAGCACCCGCGTCTCCCGCCCGCGCGCGTCCGACGGTTTCGCGCAGTGCGATGACCGAAGCGTCGTCCGCACGTTTGCCGGCGAGGACGAGACGCAGCGCGATCAGGGTGAGGTCGGGCGTTCGCGTGCCGAGCAGCCGCATTCCCTCGAAAAACGGCGCCGCTCCCGGCGCGGGTTGCGGCAAGTCGAGCAAGCGCCGAACGACCTCGGCTTTGGTGGGCTCCCCGTCGAGAAGGTAGCCGTCGAGTAACTCGAAGTCCATCAGATGGCCTTCGCCGCGCGATTCGCTCTGCTCTGCGCCCTGGGGTTAGCCACCCTGGGCGCGGCCGGACCGTCCGCGGATTTCGCCGCCTTCATCGGGCGGATGCGCGCGGCCGCGGGGCCAGTCTGGAACACGCATTTCGTCTCGATCTCACGGCTGAATCTCGAGGGCGAAACCACCGTCGTCTCGAGCGAAAGTCAGGGTCTTGCGTTCGCGGTGCGGCGCTGCACGGGTGAACTCTGCGAAGGTACCTACTTCGACGGCAGCCGCCTGTATGCGATCAACATGAACGATACGACGCTGCCTCGTTCGCCGGATCCGGAGCCGTATCTGCGCTCGTTGCGGCTGATCGCGTCGCTGGGCTTTCTCGCCCCGACGTTTATCACGCACGGGGGCGGGCGCCTCGACGACGCCGGCACAATCACGTTTGCCGGGCGGCGCTACCGCACGATGTTTATGACCGATTCGCAAGCGCTCCCACTTCGGCTCTACGTCGACCCGGTGACGGCGCTGGTCCACTACGCGCGCGACCTTGCCGGCGACGACACGTTCGAATATCTCGACTATCGCCGCAAAGACGGTTACGCGGTGCCCTATGAGATCCGCCACAACGGCAGCGTGCTCGAGCGGTACGACGACCGCACGCCGGTGGCATCCGCGTTTCACCCGCCGCGAGGCCCGTTGCCGGTCTTTTCGGGAGCGCCGGAGCCGGTTTCAACCGATCCCTCGCACGTGACGCCGATCGTGAACTGCTCGCTCGGCGGCGTCGACGTCCGTTGCTTGATCGACAGCGGCAACTCGGGACTTTCGATTAGCTCCGAACTCGCAGCTCGCTTGGACGCGACCGTGCTGGGCACGTTCCACGTGCGCGGACTTGGCGACTATTCGACGCAAGTCGTGCGGCTGGGACCGCTGCGCGTCGGTAACGCTGCCTACCCGGATGCGTACTACGTCGTGCTCAACGACATCAGTCACTTCGGGTACGACGTCGTACTTGGCGCCGATTTCCTGGGAACGACCGGCGTCGAGATCGACGCGAGCGCTCACCAGGTAAAGCTTGGCGTCAGCGCGCCCCGCAACTCGATCTCGATACCGCTGTCATTCCAAAACTTCGTTCCGGTGGTCAGCGTCCATCTGGGTGCCGTCGACGCGCAGCTCGCGGTCGACACCGGAGACGAGTCGAATATCAATCTGGCCTACGATTTCTACTCAAAGCACTCGACGCTCTTCACCGTAACCGAACATCGTCTGGTCAGTGGAATTGGGGGCACCAGCGTCGAGTTGATCGGGAGCATCCCGCAAGTAACCATCGGCGCCTATCGCACCGGACCGCAACGCATTGGAACGACGCGCACGCTCCAGGGCACCGCGTTCGGTCATCTGGGGGCCGCATTTCTACAGCAGTTCGACGTCCAGCTCGACTACGCCGCCGGCGAACTGCACCTCACCCCGCGTCCGTAAGCAACCGTTCTCGCAGGAAGGCAATGGTTCGCTCCCACGAGTCCTCCGCCGCTTGGGGTTCGTACGACGGACGCGCGGCGTCGCAAAAAGCGTGACCCGCGTTCGGATACACTTTGAGATCGTTTGGAACGCGAAGGCGCCCAAAAAACTCCTCGACCTCGTTGGCGGGAATGCCCGCGTCGTCGGCGCCGAAGCTGGCGACGATTGGAATGTCAACGGCGGCCGGATTCGTGTCACCGAGCCGTCCGTACCAAATTGCGGCCGCCTTGAAGCGGCCGTAGCCGTAACTGCGCCGCAGCGCGATCGCCCCGCCCATGCAGAACCCCCCGATCGCGATCAGTGCTCCCGGGGAAGTTTTCTCAAGCCAGTCTGCAGCCGCCCGGATGTCGGGATCGACCGTTTCGAACGTAAGCTTCTGCGCCAAAGCCGCGAACGGCCGATAGTCCGTCTGACCGTCGCCATCGGGGGCGTCGAAACGCGCGTACAAGTCCGGCACGATCGCGGCGAAACCGGCGTCGGCGAAACGCCGGGCGGCCGCGCGCATGCTTTCGTCGACGCCCCAAACGTGCATCGCGATCACGACCGACGCGGCGGCGGTCCGCAGGTCCGACGGGCCGGCGCAGTACGCGCGCAAGCTGCCGTCGCCGCGTTGCAGCTCGACGAATTGCTCGACGCCGCCAAAATCATTATCGCTCACGAACTCATTGTGCCCCCTCCTCGAGCCATCCGGCAACCGCTTCTTCGACCAACGGCCGGCGGTCGCGGTGCGGGGCGTGCCCGCAGCCTGCAAGCAACAGCCGGTCAACCGGGCCGGCGGCGCAGCGCTCGATGGCTTCCACTTGAGCGAGCGTCCCGTACTCGTCGTCCGCTCCCTGCAGCACGAGTGCCGGAACGCTTACGCGTCGAACTTCCGGCTCGATGTTCCAACCTCGAAACGCCGGCGAAAGCCACACGTCGTTCCAGCCATAGAACGTCCGGTCAACGTCCTCATGATGTCTGCGCATTCGATCGCGCAACGAACCACGTTCGTATTCCGTCTTGATTGCCGCGATGCTCCGTACCGAGAGTTCCTCCACGAAGACGTGCGGCGCCTCGAGCACCAACGCCCGGACGAGCGGAGGGCGTTCCGCGGCGCAAAGCAGCGCGATCGAAGCCCCGTCGCTGTGTCCGAACAATACCGCATCGCCGATTCCCAGCATCTCGAGCAGGGCCGGCAGCGTCTCGCCCCCCTCGTCGTGCATGTACGTCGGAACGCGCGGGCTGCGCAGCGTCGTCGAAAACCCGTTTCCGTAGCGCGAATATACCAACGCGCCGCATCCGGTGCGCCGCGCCAGCGCCGCCGGAAAATCGCGCCAGAGTGCGGCCGAGCCGAGTCCCTCGTGCAGAAACACCAAGGTCGGGAGCCCATCGCGCGTCGCGGAAATGCGCGCGTATTCCAGCTCGTTCCCCACAACGATCACGCGATTCACGGGCGGTCCTTCCAAATCGGCAACGCCGCATGCTTCGCCCGCCTCAATCTATCTCCGTTACGTGAAAGGTCGAATGTCGTAGGCCGCCCAAACCGGGGCCCAGAATATCCGCCTTGTGCAGCGATCGCTCGCGCTCGTTCTACTCGCAATGACGATGCCGCCGTCTCCAGTACCGTCAGCCTTCGTTTCGCCGGCAGCGATCTTCGAGCGTTCCATTCGTCGATTGGCGTCGTATCCACTTGCCCCCTACGTCGTCTGGACGAGCACGTGGCAATTCTCCGAGTCCGTGCCGGGAGCGTCTAATCAAGCATACAACGTTACGCTACGCTACGCCATGAGAACGTCGGATAAAATGGAAACGTATTCGAACTATCCAATCGGAACGTTCTTGCCCAATGCCAGCGTCGTCGTTTCTTGGAATGGCCCGTTCGCGTGGGAGCTTCGACCAAAGACCGCCGCGCAACGCGACGCGCGGGTGCCGGACATGCCATCGGAACTGAAGACCATCGCGACCGTCGTCGTCTCTCATCCGGACTACGCGATCGATCTGGCCGGTATCGATCAGATCGACGGACATCGAGCCTATCACCTAAGACTTCGCCCGCTCGCCGACGCCGTCAGGCACAACCTGCGCGAGTTGTGGGTCAACGTCGCCAGCTTCGACCTTTGGAAAGCGGTCTACGTCGCGACCCCGCCGGCTGGCGGCCCGACCGAAATTACGTCGTCGTTCAACCCGGTTCTAGACTATTGGATCGAAACCAGGAGATCGTGGGGAACGAGTTCGATGAACGGACCTGGAAGCGTCGAAATCATGCTCGACGCCGTCGTGTTCGTGCCGGCTCTGCCCAATTGGCTCTTCGATCCTCGCGGCTATCGTCGTCACCAAGATGCCAAAGACCCCGACTACCTGGGAACCCTTTTGAAACCAGATTCGCCGGCGCCTACTTCGTCTGCACCGTAACGATGCTCCAGGGCGGCAACGTCACGCTGAAGCCGCCGCTCCAGGGCGGCAGTTTTTTGACGATCGGGCCCTTCCACACGTTTTGTTTGGACGCATCGTACAGGGCCTTATCGTAGGTAACGATCTCCCCGCCGGAGCCCGAGGATCGGCCCGCGATCTTTACCGGCACGACGCTCCCTTCGGTTTTGCTCAAGTTGAAGAGCATCAACGCAAACCCCCCGTCGTAAGTCGAAGCGTAGGCTCGTACGCGCGGCAGCCCCGTCTTGCTCAGTCCCAGCATCCGTTCGCCGTCGCGCACGAAATGCGACGCGACTTGCAACGCCCGGGCGGTGGGCAGCAACGTCCCGCGGGGGACGTCGGTCGTCGAGCACCCGTCCGCAAGCGTTCCGTCGGAAAAGATCATGTAACCGCCGAAATCCTGCCATCCGTAAAGCGACGGGCTGAAGTCGCCGCCGCCGCTGCTCGAGTTGCAGCCGCCGTAACCGATCCACCACGTCGCGCGGGCCGCTCCGGCTTTCATCAGCTCGCCGACGACTTGCCCGGCATAGAGCGCCTGCGTAATCGACATCGTCTGTTTGCCCGGTGTGCCGTACGTCGAGCCGATCTCGCCAACGTAAATCGGCGTCTTCGCCCGGCCGGCTGCCGCGAGCTCGCCTTTGAGGCGGCCGACGTAGGCCGCTAGTCCGGGCGCGGCCTTCTCGATCAAGAACGCGTCGTCGACCGTGTTGCCTTGCGGGTAATAGTGCAGCTCCACGCAGTCGTACTTCGCCTGCGCCAGCACGGTGGCGTCCCAGCCCGGCGTATCCGGGTCCACGTCAACGCACACGTCGATCGGCGTCGGCGACGCCGCATGCATCCTTGGATAGAAGCTCGTCGCTACCAATCCGGCGTACTGGGACGGATCGTGCGGTTGGGAGTGGAGATCGGTCTCCCAAGATCCGTACTGTTCGTTCCCGACGCTCCACCACTTCAGCGCGTAATGCTTGCGCGCGTTTGCATATTTTACCCAGCCGGCCGCCTCGCCGGGGTCGGCCCCGCCGGTACACTCGGGATTCGATCCGTAGTTGACGGTAACCGCGACGTCGAGATGCGCCGGATGGGCGATGTCGCGCAGGAAGCTGTCGAAAGTCGAGTTGGGATTGACGTAGCCCCCGCCGCAAGGGCCTTGGCCGAGGCTGTCAGTTTTCCAATGAAAGTTGTCCGACTCCGATCCGCCCGGCCATCGGGTCAACTGCAGCCCCGCCGTTTGGAACGTAGGCGCCAGCCCCGGCTGCGTAACGTCGTACCACGTCGCCATATTGGCGCCGAGCACCGCCGCTGAAACGGCGGCGCCGGGTTTCGACGGTTGCACCGTCAGTAGCGGGGGTGCCGCGGGCGTTTCATTGTAGTGTGCCGGCAACGTTGAACGTTCGGGCAGCGGGCCGAGGGTGGTACAACCAACGAGAACGGCCAGGCCGAACCCGATCGACCACCAGCGGCTCACGGTCTCACTGCCGAGTTAAGGATAGCTTGCGACCCCAACCGGTTTGCGAATGTCTTTCGCGCTCAACGTCTTTACCAGCGCGCCCTTTGGGTACGTGGCGACCCTAACCTCGTGCTCGCCGGCGACGTAAAGTAACGTATCGGATTCGTTCAATGCGACCCCGAACGGGAAACGAGAGCCGGTGATTTTTCTCGTAATCGACGAGTACGGCGGCGCGACGACATCGACCGTGCTCGACTCCTGGTCGGCTACGACCAGGTTTCCCTGGCGATCGATCTGCAGTTTACCCGTGTACGGTCCCTTGAGAACCACCTTGAGAACTACTCCGTTGCAATCGCTCAGCCCGTGCGCAAACTCGACGATTCCGCCATTCCCGCTCGAAAAGCCGTTGAACGTGACGAAGATTCGGCCGCCCTTCTCGGCAACCCCGACGGCATACCCCGGAATCGTGCACGAGTGAATGGCGACGTTGCGCTTTTGACGATACTCCGTTATTCCTTCGACATAATTTGCGACGTAAACGTCGTCGTCCGAGTCCGTGGTAACGCCAATGGGTCCGCGTACCAGGGTTGTGTACTGAAACGTCGGCTTGGTATGGCCTTTCGCATACTCATCGACGATTGAATTCACCTCATCGGTTACGTAGAGGTTGCCGTCCCGATCGTAACGGTCGTCGTAAATCGCCCCCGCGGTGAATCCGGATATCGTTTCGATCCGGTTGTAGCCGGCATCGAAAACGACCACGGAACCGCTCCTCTGGGCCGCAACTGCAAGCAGTGCCGTGGCCGCGACCTTGGCCGGTTCGGGCCGTACCGCTCGAAGCCCGGCGCCGGCGGGAACGTTAACCGGTGTCGTCGCGGAGCATCCGGCGATTGCCAAAAAGCATAAGATCGCTACGATACCGTCTCCGGACTTTCCGAACATTCGCACGGTGGCCACCCCCATTTGGAAAGGCGCTCGAGCGAGCGCAAGGATCGGGTTTGAAACCGGTAAGCGCTTCTCCTGTGACCGTGGCTTCGGCCTGACGGACCGGCGTCAACGAAGTGGATGGGGATGGTAAGGCCGAACCGGGCCTGCATGAATGCGGAGCGGGAACGGCTCGAACGCCGGCGCCTAAAAACCGAGCGTTGGGGACGCTGGGGTCCGTACGTGAGCGAGCGGCAATGGGGAACCGTCCGCGAGGATTACAGTCCGGGTGGAACCGCCTGGGAGTATTTCCCGCACGACCATGCCCGCTCGCGCGCGTATCGTTGGGGAGAAGACGGCATTGGAGGACTTTGCGACGACCACCAACTGCTCTGTTTGGCAATCAGCTGCTGGAACGGCCGGGATCCGATTCTCAAAGAGCGGCTCTTCGGCTTGACCAACGGCGAGGGCAATCACGGCGAGGACGTCAAGGAATACTATTTTTACCTCGATAACCTGCCGTCGCACGCGTACATGAAAATGCTCTATCGCTACCCGCACGCCGAGTTTCCGTACGCGCGGCTCGTCGAAGAGAATCGTCGTCGAACCAAAGCGGATCCAGAATACGAACTGATCGACACCGGCGCGTTCGATGAGAATCGCTTCTTCGACGTCGTCATCGAGTATGCGAAGAACGCTCCCGACGACATCTTCGCCCGGATTACGGTCGTTAATCGGGGCCCCGACCCCGCAACGCTGCACCTGCTCCCAACGCTGTGGTTTCGCAACACTTGGTCGTGGCGGCATGGTTCGTACAAGCCGGATATCCGGCGCGAAGAAACCCACCTCACCGGCGTCAACCTGCTGGTTGCGCGGCACGAGCGGCTTGGCGACCGCCGTCTTTACTGTGACGCCGGCGAGACGCTCTTTACCGAAAATGAGACGAATTATCGGCGGCTGTTCGACGCGCCCAACCCGAGTCCGTACGTCAAAGACGGGATCCACCAGTGCGTCGTTGCAGGCGTTCGCAGCGCCGTCAACCCCGCAAACGTGGGAACCAAGGCGGCGATTCACTACGTGCTCGAACTTCAGCCGCAAGAGTCTAAGACGATTCGTCTGCGGCTGACGGACCGGGTCAACCTTGCCGACGCCTTTTCCGGCTTCGGCGACGTCTTCGAGAAACGCCGAATCGAGGCCGACGAGTTCTACGCCGGCGTCGTCAACGTTCCGGTGAGCGACGATCTGCGCGCGATCGCGCGTCAAGCGTTTGCGGGGATTCTGTGGAGCAAACAGTTTTACTACTACGTCGTGCGGGAGTGGCTGGACGGCGATCCGGCAATGCCTCCGCCGCCGCCCCAGCGCCGCTCGGGGCGGAACTGCCGCTGGGAGCATCTCCATGCCGCCGACGTGCTTTCGATGCCCGACACGTGGGAGTACCCCTGGTTCGCCGAATGGGATCTCGCGTTCCATTGCGTCGTCTTGGCGCTGCTCGACCCGGAGTACGCCAAACGGCAGATGGATCTGCTGACGCGGGAGTGGTATCTGCACCCCAGCGGCGAGATTCCCGCTTACGAGTGGGCGTTCGGTGACGTCAATCCGCCGCTTTGGGCCTGGGCCGCCCGGCGGGTCTATCAAATCGAAGCCAAGATCCGCGGATCCGGCGACGCGCTTTTCCTCGAACGCGTTTTTCAGCGCCTCTTGCTCGCGTTCACGTGGTGGGTGAATCGCAAGGATGCCGCCGGAAACAACATCTTTCAAGGCGGATTTTTGGGATTGGACAATATCGGCGTCGTCGATCGCGATGCCGTGCTCGCACCGGGGACGCGAATCGATCAATCCGACGGCACGAGCTGGATGGCGGTCTTCAGCGGGAACATGCTGGCAATCGCGATCGACCTGGCCGCCGGTCAACCGGCGTACGAGGACATCGCGGGGAAGTTTTTCGCGCACTTCCTTTACATCGCCAAGGCAATCAACGAAATCGGCGGCGACGGCCTCTGGGACGACGCCGACGGTTTCTACTACGACTTTCTGCACGTCAACGGCCGCGCGCCGGCGCCGCTGCGCGTTCGCTCGCTCGTCGGGCTCATTCCGCTCGTCGCGAGCGAAGTCGCAGAAGGTGACGTTTTGGATCGCCTGCCTGCGTTTGCAAAACAAGTTCGCTGGTTCCTACGGCATCGTCCCGACCTTACCGAGTCGATCGCCTACATGGAGCGAGGCGGGATCAACCAGCGGTACCTGCTTGCACTGGCCGACGCCGACAAAATGGTCCGAATTTTGCAGCGGATGCTCGCCGAGGACGAGTTTCTCAGTCCGGTCGGAATCCGCTCCCTTTCGCGGGTGCACCTCGACCGTCCGTTCGTATTGACGATCGGCGAAACCGAATACCGCATCGGGTACGAACCGGGCGAATCTGAGTCCGGCACCTTTGGCGGAAACTCCAACTGGCGCGGTCCGATATGGTTTCCGATCAACTTTCTGCTGATCGAGGCACTCCAAAAGCTGCACTACTACTACGGCGATGACTTCAAAGTCGAGATGCCCGCCGGGTCGGGATTCTACTCGACTCTCTGGGAGATTGCCAGCGATCTCTCGCTTCGCCTCATTTCAATCTTCGAACGCGACCCTGCCGGGCGGCGACCCGTCTTTGGAAAGAACGAAACGTTTCAGACCAATCCGCTCTGGCGCGACCTGATTCCGTTTAACGAGTACTTTCACGGCGATGACGGCACGGGGCTGGGCGCCAGCCATCAAACCGGCTGGACGTCGTTGGTGGGAAAGCTGATTCTCCAGCATGGGGAGTACGCGGGTCAGGACAAACACCCGCTGGGATACCATGCCGGTTGAATTCGGACGCGCGGTCTGCGGCGATCTGGATCAGGCCGAGCGGCGCGAGTGGCTCGTCACCAACGGGCTCGGTGGATTCGCTTCAGGCACCATTGCCGGCACGCTCACCCGGCGTTATCACGGCCTCCTGATCGCCGCCTTTCGCCCGCCCGTCGAACGGACGCTGCTGCTGACGAAAATCGACGAGACGGTTGGGTACCGCGGCGCGTCGTACGCGATCGCGAGTAACCGCTGGAGCGGCGCGTACATTTCCCCGCGGGGGTTTACGATGATCGAACGGTTCTATCTCGACGGAACCACGCCGGTCTGGGAATTCGCGCTGGCGGATGCCCTCTTGGAGAAGCGGATCTGGATGGAGCCCGGCGCGAACGCAACGTACGTGCGCTACCGAAGCTTGCGTGGAGCCGGACCGCTCGAGCTTTCGTTGCGCGCGTTGGTCAACTACCGCGACTTTCACGCCAACACGCACGCGGGCAACTGGCACGTCGGCGTTACGAAGTCGCGCTCCCGAACGCTTCGAATCGACGCGATCGCCGGCGGGCGTCCGTTCTGGCTTGCCGCCGACTCCGGCGACGTCGAGGTCGAGAACGTCTGGTATCGCGATTTCGTGCTGGCTGAAGAAACCGAGCGCGGTTTGGACGACCGCGACGATAACCTTGCCGCCGGAGTCTTTACGGCAACCCTCGAGATCGGCGATACGATCACGGTCGTGGCCGCCGATGCGGAGCTTGGCGAGTTTGGCGCGGACGATGCCGCCGGCCGCCGGCGCCGCCATGAAACGACCGTGCTCGATGCCTATCGGTGCGCCGGACACGCCGACGAACCCAGTTGGATGCAGCACTTCGTCCTGGCGGCCGACCAGTTCGTCGTCGCGCGTCCGATCGCCGCCGATCCCGGGGCGTTGTCGGTCATCGCGGGCTATCACTGGTTCGCCGACTGGGGACGCGACACGATGATCGCCCTGCCGGGCCTTGCGCTTGCAACCGGCAGGCCGGCGATCGCGAAGAAGATTTTGACGACGTTCTCGAGTTTTGTCGATGGCGGGATGCTGCCGAATTGCTTTCCCGATCGCGGCGAAGCGCCGCAATATAATACGGTCGACGCCGCGCTCTGGTACGTCGAGGCGGTAGCGCGTTACGTGGAGGCGACCGGCGACGATGAAGCGCTGCAGATGCTCTGGCCGTCGCTCCAGTCGGTGATCGCGTGCTACCGCGCCGGGACCCGCTATGGGATCCACATGGACGCCGACGGCTTGATCGTCGCGAGCGCTCCCGGAATGCAGCTCACCTGGATGGATGCCAAAGTGGGCAACACCGTCATCACCCCCCGCATGGGCAAACCGGTCGAAATCGGTGCACTGTGGTACAACGCACTTGCACGAATGGCGTCGCTGGCAAAACGAATCGGCAGCTCGGACGCGGCCGAGTACGCGGCCGTTGCCGCGGTCGCGCAAACCGGGTTCGATCGGTTCTGGAACGCTGCGGGACGGTACTGTTACGACGTACTCGACGGCCCGGAAGGCGACGACGTCTCGTTGCGTCCCAATCAACTCTTTGCCGTCTCGCTGCCTTGCTCGCCGCTGTCGGCCCAACGGCAGCGCGCGGTGGTCGACGTTTGCGCCGCCCAGCTACTGACGTCGAGCGGCATCCGGTCGCTGGATCCGTCGGATGCGCGCTTTATCCCGCGTTACGGGGGAGGGCCGGCAGCCCGGGACGCCGCCTACCATCAAGGCACCGTCTGGACGTGGCTGCTAGGATCGTTTGCGATCGCGCACGCGCGCGTCTATCGCGATCCCGTCATCGCCCGTTCGTTCCTGCGGCCGCTGACGGATCGGCTTCTCGACTACGGCTTGGGCAGTCTCGGCGAAATCGCCGACGCCACGGCCCCTTTCGACGCGCGCGGCGCCATCGCCCAAGCGTGGTCGGTCGCCGAGTTCCTGCGCGCCTGGCACGAGATTCCACTGGTGGTGCAAGGCGTAAGCGGGTTCGAGCCGGCGCTGCCAAAATAGGAGCGTCGTGCTGCTCGCACGCTACTGGACGGACCCGTTCGCCTACCTCGGCATGCATGCCGAAGACGGCGGCCTTACGATTCGTGCGTCGCTGCCGCGCGCGACGCGTGCATTCGTTCGAGCGCGGGACTCGGAGAAACTCCGCGAACTCGCTCGAATCGACGACGACGGTCTGTTCGAACTGCGGATTTCCGGCCGCCGCCGTCCGTTCGACTACGTGTTTGCCGTCAACGGGCCCGACGGACGCCGGGAGATCGAGGACGCGTATCGCTTCGGTCCGGTTCTCGGTGAGGTCGATGCCTATCTGATCGCCGAAGGCAAGCATCACCGGCTTTGGGAAGTCCTCGGCGGGCGCCCGCGAACGATCGACGGCGTTGCCGGTGCCAGTTTTGCCGTTTGGGCGCCCAATGCGCGCCGGGTCAGCGTCGTCGGTGACTTCAACGATTGGGACGGACGCCGTCATCCGATGCGTAAACGCGTCGAATGCGGCGTGTGGGAGATTTTCGTTCCAGGCGCCGCGTCCGGCACTCGCTACAAATATGAAATCGAAGGCGCGGGCGGAGGTCTGCCCGCGCTCAAGGCAGATCCGTTCGCGCGCTACTCCGAAACCGCCCCGGCGAATGCGTCGATCCTTCACGCGATGGAACCTGCCGCCTGGGGCGATGCCGACTGGATGCGCGAGCGCGGCGAGCGCCAGCGCGCCGACGCGCCGATCTCCGTGTACGAAGTCCATCTCGGCTCGTGGCGCAGACGCTCGAACGAAGACGCGCGCTTCCTCAGCTATTGCGAACTTTCCGAGGAGTTGCTCCCCTACGTCGCGAGCATGGGCTTCACGCACGTCGAACTTATGCCGATAACGGAACATCCTTTCGACGGATCGTGGGGCTACCAGCCGACGGGAATGTTTGCCCCAACGAGCCGCTACGGCGCTCCGCAAGATTTTCGGGCGTTCGTCGATGCCGCGCACCGGATGGGAATCGGGGTCGTCCTGGACTGGGTGCCCGGCCATTTTCCGAGCGATCCTCACGGCCTGGCGCTCTTCGACGGCACGCACCTCTACGAGCACGACGACCCGCGCAAGGGATTTCATCCCGATTGGAACACGCTGGTTTACAATCACGGGCGCCGGGAGGTGGCAAACTTTTTGATCGCCAGCGCCTTATTCTGGATCGAAGAGTTCCACATCGATGCGCTGCGCGTGGATGCGGTCGCGTCGATGCTCTACCTCGACTATAGCCGTCGTGAAGGCGAATGGATTCCGAACGAATACGGAGGTCGCGAAAACGTCGAAGCGATCGAGTTCCTTCGCAGCCTCAACGCGACGATCGCCGTCCTGCACGCCGACGTCGTCACGATCGCCGAAGAGTCGACGTCGTGGCCGATGGTCACCGGGTCGATCGACCGCGGCGGGTTGGGCTTCGGCTATAAATGGAACATGGGATGGATGCACGACACCCTGCAATATTTCGGCTACGATCCCGTATACCGCCGTTACCATCAGAACGATTTAACGTTCGGACTCGTGTACGCGTTCAGTGAAAAATTCGTCCTGCCGCTTTCTCACGACGAGGTCGTCCACGGGAAACGATCGCTGCTCGAAAAAATGCCCGGGGATCGGTGGCAGAAGTTCGCCAATCTGAGGTCGTTGTTTGCATTGACCTACGCGCATCCGGGCAAGAAGCTCTTATTCATGGGCGCGGAACTCGGAGTCCCGGCAGAGTGGAGTCACACCGTGCAGTTACCGTGGGATCTGCTCGCCGACGGCCTGCACGCCGGCGTAGCTCGGCTCGTTGCCGATTGCAACCGCCTGTATCGCACGACGCCGGCCCTTTTCGAACTCGACGCCGACCCAGCCGGTTTCGAATGGATCGACTTCTCGGACGCCGGGAACAGCACGATGGCGTTCCTCCGAAAAGGGCGACGGGCCGGCGTCGTGCTCGCGATTTTGAACGCGACCCCAGTGGTTCGCTATCAATATCGGCTCGGCGTCCCGCTGCCCGGAGCGTATCGCGAGGCAATCAACACCGACTCCCACTACTACGGCGGGAGCAACGTGGGCAACGGCGGAGCCGTCGAAGCGCAGACGATCGCAAGTCACGGCCGCGAATACTCGCTAACGCTGACCCTTCCGCCGCTCGGAATGCTCGTGCTGACGCGTGACGAACCCGCATGATCGCGTCGCGGCGCGTCTCGGTTCTACCGGGTCGACCCTATCCGCTGGGAGCCACTTGGAACGGCGCCGGCGTAAACTTCGCGCTGTTTTCGGAGAACGCCGAAAAGGTCGATCTGTGCCTTTTCGATCCCCGCGGACGGCGCGAAGTCGAGCGCATCGCGCTCCCGGAATACACCGATTCGGTCTGGCACGGCTACCTGCCCGACGCGCGGCCCGGTCTGCTCTACGGCTACCGCGTTTATGGACCGTACGATCCGCCTAGCGGCCACCGCTTCAACCATCACAAGCTGTTGCTCGATCCGTACGCGGCGATGGTCGTGGGCACGATCGTCTGGAGCGACGTGCATTTCGGCTACCGCGTCGGTTCGCCTCGCGCCGATCTTTCGTTCGACCGTCGCGATAACGCCGCCGGGATGCCCAAGTGCGTCGTCGTAGACCCGGCGTTTACGTGGGGCAACGACCGGCTGCTCCATACGCGCTGGCACGACCTGATCATCTACGAAATGCACGTACGCGGCTACACGATGAAGCACGCCGGCGTGCCGCCCGAACTGCGCGGTACGTTTGCCGGCCTGTCCTCGCCGGCGGTGATCGAATATCTCTCGCGCCTAGGCGTCACCGCAATCGAACTGCTTCCGGTAAACAACTTCGTCGACGATCGCTATTTGATCCAAAAAGGCCTGCACAACTATTGGGGTTACAGTCCGATCTCGTTGTTCGCCCCCGCGCCGCGCTATCTTTCGCGACCCGATCTCGGCGAATTTAAGACGATGGTCTCCCGCCTTCACGACGCAGGCATCGAAATCGTTCTGGACGTCGTGTTCAACCACACCGCCGAGGGAAACGAACTGGGTCCGACCCTGAGCTTTCGGGGTATCGACAACAAGTCGTACTATCGCCTGGCCGAGGATCCGCGCTACTACTTGGACTATACCGGTTGCGGGAATATGCTCGATCTCGCGCACCCCAGCGTGCTCAAGCTCGTAACCGATTCGCTGCGATACTGGGTGAACGAGATGCACGTCGACGGCTTTCGCTTCGATCTAGCGACCACGCTGGCGCGCGGACAATCCGGCGAGTTTAGCGCGCAGAGCAACTTTCTCGCGTCCCTCGAACAAGACCCCGTACTTTCACGCGTCAAGCTCATCGCCGAGCCGTGGGACCTCGGTCACGGCGGATACCGGGTCGGCGACTTTCCAGCCGGCTGGTCCGAATGGAACGATCGTTTCCGCGACGGCGTACGTCGTTTCTGGCGCGGCGACGGTTCGATGCCCGAAATGGCTACCCGTCTGACCGGCTCGAGCGACATCTTCGACCGGCGCGGACGGCGACCGCGCGCCAGCGTGAATTTCGTCACCGCGCACGACGGCTTTACGCTCCGGGACCTCGTCTCGTACGACCGCAAGCACAACGAGATGAATCTGGAAGAAAACCGCGACGGAGCCGACGAGAACTACAGCTGGAATTGCGGAACTGAGGGTCCGACCGACGATCCGAACGTTCTCGCTCTGCGCGAGCGCCAGAAGCGTAACTTTCTTGCCATCCTGCTGCTCTCGCAGGGTTTGCCGATGCTGCTGGCCGGCGACGAGTTGGGGCACACCCAGTTGGGAAACAACAACGCCTATTGCCAAGACAACGACGTGTCGTGGCTCGACCGCGCAAACTCGTCGGGCTCCGACGCGCACACGTTGGAGTTCGTGCGCTCGTTGATCGAGATTCGCCGAACGCACCCGGTCTTTCGGCGCCCCCGCTTTTTTCGCGGGGTTACGACCGGTGACTCGCCGATCCGAGACATCGCGTGGTTCGCGCCCGACGCCCGCGAAATGTCGGACGACGACTGGAACGACTCGTCGCGGCGCTGTTTCGGCGCATTGTTGGGGGGCGACGTCGGGGATCGTTTCGTCAGCTTGCAGGGGTACCGCGAGGTCGACGACAGCTTCTTGCTCGTCGTAAACGGACACGACTTTGCCGTACGATTCACCCTGCCGTCGACGCCGGCGGCGCGGCGGTGGACCGAGCTGATCGATACGGCCCGTTGGAACGGAACGCCGCGCAACCTCCCTCACGAACCAGGATCGGAGTTCGAGATGGCCGACCGTTCGTTTGCCCTCTTCGTCGGCACGTAACGTCCTCCGCGATGTCCGCGTCCTTGGATCGGCTGGCCGAACTCGCCGGAATACAACCGAACTTTCAGGACTACTTCGCAAACGACGTGCGCGTCGGTGCGGAAACCAAGCGCGCGCTGCTGTCGGCGATGGGGTACGATCTCGCATCCGATGCCGCGCTCGATGCGGCCCTTGCCGAGCTCGAGGACGAGCCGTGGTCGACGCCGCTCCCGCCCGTGTGCGTTTGCCGCGCCGCCCATGTGTACGTCCCTTGCGTGCTAAAGGGCGGCAGCCCGGCCTTGCTTTCCTGGCAAATCGATCTCGAAGACGGCGGTGTGCTTCGTGGCCGCGTGTCTTGGAATGAGGCCGAAGCGATCGACCGCCGCGTCGACGGGGCAACCCCGTTGGAACGCCGGCGGGTGGCGATCGGCGCGCATCCGCCGCTCGGATACCATACGCTTACGATTCGCACGGACGCAACGGCCGCGTCGTGCCCGCTCGTCATCGTCCCCGACGCGTGTTACCTGTCCCCAGAAATGGAGGGTGGACGTATTTGGGCGCTCGCAACCCAATTGTACGCGCTGCGGTCGCGCAACGATTGGGGCATTGGCGACTTCACCAGCCTTAAGACGCTCGCAAACGTGACCGCGGCCGCCGGCGGGGCGGCGATCGGCCTGAACCCGCTCCACGAACTCCACCCGGCCAATCCTGCGGACTGCAGCCCGTACGCACCCTCCAGCCGCTTTTTTCTCAACGCCTTGTACGTCGACGTTGCCGCGGTCCCCGATCTGGCGGAGTCGCCCGACGCGCGGGCCTGGATCGAGCGTCCTAGCTTTACGCAAGCCCTGCACTCGCTGCGCGTGCAGGAATTAGTCGACTACGCCGGAGTCGCCCGCATCAAGCACGACGTCCTGCAGCTGCTCTTCACGTCGTTTTGCGCCAACCACTTGGAACGGCCCGGGGACGGGCGCGCCGCAGCCTTTCGCCGGTTCGTCCGCGAGGGTGGCGTCGCGCTCGAGCGATTGGCGCTGTATGAGGCGCTCGACGAATTCTTTCGTACCGCGGTGGAGCCGCGGTACGGGTGGCAGCAGTGGCCGCTCGAATATCGCACGCCGGATTCTCCGGACGTGCGGCGATTCGCGAAGGGCCATCGTACGCGCCTTGACTATTACCGCTACCTTCAATGGCTGGCCGACGAACAGCTCGCAACGGCCGCCGCGAACGCCCGTCGCTGCGGCGTCGGGCTATATCGCGATCTCGCGGTCGGCGTCGCCCTCGACGGCGCCGACGCCTGGGGCGACCAACGGACAATCCGGGCGGGAGCCTCGTTAGGCGCTCCCCCCGATGCCCTCAACCGAGACGGTCAGAACTGGGGCTTGCCGCCCTTCTTTTCTCGCGAGCTGCGCCGGCGCGCCTACGCACCGCTGAGCGCGCTCCTGCGTGCCAACATGCGTCACGCGAGCGTTCTGCGGATCGACCACGTGATGGCGTTGCGACGCGCGTTCTGGGTGCCGGGCGGCCGCAGTGCGGCCGCAGGTGCGTACGTCTCCTACGAGCTCGAGGAGCTGCTCGGCATCGTTGCGCTCGAAAGCGTACGTAACCGATGTTCCGTCGTCGGCGAAGATCTGGGGACCGTTCCGGAGGGTTTTCGCGAGCGTTTGCGCGAGGCACGCGCACTCTCGTCGCGATTGATCTACTTCGAGCGAGCCTGGGACGGAGCGTTTCTGCCGCCGCAGTCGTATCCAAGAATGGCCGCCGCCAGCATCGGCACGCACGACCTCCCGCCACTCGCCGGTTGGTGGCTCGGCACGGATCCCGCAGCGAGCGTCGCGCCCGACGACCGGCACCACGCACGTTTCGCATTGATCGACGCGCTAGAAGGCAGCGGTTCGACCGATGCCGCCGGTGCACAACGGTTGCGCGCCGACGCATCGGCCGGGGGCACGCCGGCGGCCGTCTGGGAACTCTCCGAGGCGGTACATCGCTTCCTCGCCGAAACGCCGTCCGCGCTCGCGGTGGTCGCGCTCGAAAATGTGCTCGCAGAAACGAACGCCGTAAACGTCCCCGGGACCGTCGACGCTCACCCGAACTGGCGTCGCAGGCATTTCTTGCCCTTGGAAGATCTCGAAAAGGACGGGCGGCTGTTTCGCATCGGTGCCATCATGTGTGATACTCAAGAGGCGATGCCAGAGGGCGGACGGTGAAAGCGGTCGTGATGGCCGGCGGGGAGGGATCTCGCTTGCGGCCGCTTACCTCGGGCCGTCCCAAACCGCTGGCGCCGGTCGCCAATAAACCGGTAATGCACCACATCGTCGATCTGCTGCGGCGCCACGGCATCACCGACGTCGTCGCGACCTTGCACTACCTGGCCGACGAAATCGAAAATTATTTCGGCGACGGTACGGAGATGGGCGTGAGGATGGCGTACGTCGTCGAGGACACGCCCCTGGGAACGGCGGGAGCGATCAAACTCGCGCAGCCGTTGCTCGGAAACGAACGGTTTCTCATCGTTTCCGGCGACGCGCTCACCGACATCGATCTCACCGAACTCATCGACTATCACCAGCGGCAAGGCGCTGCAGCAACGATCGCCTTGCAGCGGGTCTCCAACCCACTCGAGTTCGGCGTCGTGGTCACCGACGAACGGGGTAGGATCACCCGCTTTCTCGAGAAGCCTTCCTGGGGTGAAGTCTTCTCGGACACGATCAATACCGGGATCTACGTCCTCGAACCGGAGATCTTTGATTACATGGAGCCCGGGAAGAACTACGACTTCTCGCGCGACTTGTTTCCCCGAATGCTGCGCGACGGCAAGCCTCTCTTCGGACACGTTACCGGGGCCTACTGGAGCGACATCGGCAACCTGCAGCAATATCTCCAGGCAAACTACGACGCGCTTTCGGGAGCCGTTCGCGTGGAACTCCCGGGCACCGAGATCCGGCCCGGCGTCTGGGCCGGCGAAGAGAGCCGCATCTCGCCCGATGCCCACGTCCACGGCCCCGTTTGCATCGGCCGCAACGTCACGATCGAAGCCGGAGCGGTCGTCGAAGAATTGACCGCCGTCGGGGCATCGTCCATCATCGCTTCGAACGCACGGCTGCATCGCAGCATCACGTGGGAAGACGTCTACGTCGGAGAGGGCGCCACGTTAACCGGCTGCACGCTCGCCGATCGCGTGATCGTCAAGGACCGCGTGACGATCCTGGAGGGTGCGGTCGTCGGACGCGGCAGTACGCTCGGCAGCGGATCGACGGTTCCATCGAATATCAAACTCTGGCCCGACAAGTCGGTCGCGGCCGGGTCGATCGTTTCCATGTCCCTGATCTACGGCATCAAATGGCCCGGCTCGCTCTTCGGAGCCGACGGCGTTTCGGGACTCGCCAATATCGAAATTACGCCGGAGTTTACGCTCAAGCTGGGGCAGGCGCTGGGCTCCGTGCTCCGTCCCGGTCAAACCGTGCTGACGAGCCGGGACGCGCACCCGGCATCGCGTCTCACCAACCGTTGCATCATTGCCGGACTGCTGTCGGTCGGAATCAACGTGCAGGATCTTCGCGAAGTGCCGACGCCGGTCTCGCGGCACGCCGTCCGCGCGTTCGGCGACGCCGGCGTTCACACCGGCATTTCGCCCGGCGATCCGGACCAGTTTCTCATCGAATTTTTCGACCATCATGGCGTCAACATCGACAAGAACACGGAACGAAAGATCGAGAATATTTTCTTTCGCGAAGACTTTCGGCGGACTCCGATGGAGTCGGTCGGCCTGTTGAGTTTCCCCGAGCGATCGATCGAAGGATACAGTAACGATTTTCTCACGTCCTTAGCCCCGCACGCGATGTCGACGGCCAACATGCGCGTCGTAGTGGACTACGCCTACGGAAACGCATCGCTCATCCTGCCTCGGATCCTGAGCAATCTCGGCGTCGAAATGATCGCGCTCAACGCGTTTTTCGACAACACAAAGGTGCTCACGTTTGCGCGAAATCGCGCTCGTCACCTCGATCAGCTTGGGAACGTTACGACCTCGCTGGGTGCGACGCTTGGGATCCTTCTCGATCAGCACGGCGAGGCGCTCGCCCTGGTCGACGACCGCGGCCGGGTTATCGAAAAGAGCCGTCTGCTCGCGTTACTGACGATGCTCGTCGCGCGCGCCGTACCCAATGCCCGCATCGCCGTCCCGGTCATGGCACCGCGAGCGATCGAGACGATCGCCGCGTCGCTCGGCGCCACCATCATTCGCACGCGCAGCGATCGCAGATCGCTGATGGCATTGGCCTCCGAAGAGGGAAGGGCTTTGGCGTTCGCCGGCGGCGCGAACTACGAGCTTATTTTTCCAGAGTTTCAACCTGTCTTCGATTCGCTCTACGCCGCGGCCAAAATCATGGAGTTGATCGCCGCTCAGGGCGCCGTCCTCAGCGCGCTCGTCGACGAATTGCCGCACTGGCACCTGGCCTCACGTCGCGACCACTGTCCTTGGGAACGAAAGGGCGCGATCATGCGCCGGCTTCTGGGCGAAACCAACGGCGAACAGGTCGAACTGACCGACGGTATCCGTCTCGGCCGCGACGGCGGATGGGTCCTGGTGCTCCCGGACGCGTCGGAACCGCAGTTCAACGTCTACGCCGAAGGCCGCTCCGACGAGGAAGCACTTCGCTACGCGGAAGAAATCGCCGCGCGCATCCAAGAACTCGCGCGGGGGTAGGAGCTGCAGGCTCCCAGCCTATCGCGCGAGTTTGTGCGCCAGTATTTCGAGAACGGCCGGCCACGTACAGCGTTGGGCGGTGGCTTCGCCGGCGGCTCGGACCTCGCGAGCCCGAGCCGGTTCGGCAACCAGCCATTCGAGATAGGCGGCTAGTTCGCGGGGCTCGCCCGTGTCGCAGACGACGGCGTTTTCGAAAGGCCGCGCGTAGTCTTCGCCGGTCGAGCCCGTTACGGCGACGCCCGATGCCGCCATCACTTCGAGTCCGACCAGGCCGAACGGCTCTTTACCGCTATTGGCAAGCACGGCATCGGCCACCCGATAGAGCGCAAAAAGCGTTTCTTCGGGAACGAACGTCCGCAGATTGAGAATCGCGCCGGACGCGGCGCTCAACGCGCGAGCGAACGCTTCGGTTTCGGGCGACGCGGCACGCACGTCCTCGACGTTCAGGCCCAAAGCGGAAGCGTGCGCCAGCAGTCGTTCGCCGTACGGTTCGCTTCCGCCGCGAATCACCAGCGTAGCTTGCGCATGTCGCAAGCGGACCAGCGCAAAGGCCTCGATCGCCTGAGTCCAGCGTTTGTCTTCGTCGTATCGCCCGATTTTGACGAACAGCGGGTGCCGGTCCGATAACGCTGCCTCGAGGAGGCGCACTGCACCCTCGGACGGGCCGCCCAGAATCCGGCTCGGAATCCCGTTGGGAATTACCAGCGCTTCGACGCCACGCGCTCGTAGCTCGAACTTCATGTAGCGGCTGACGGTCGTCACGCGTGCGGCCGTCGTAAGAGCGGCCCAGTCGACCGTATCGAATCCGTACGTATTGTTCGCGTTCCACAAAAGAATCGCGCGATCGCGGAGGCCGCGTTCGCGCAGCAGCCGATCGAGTTCGACGATCGCGCCGGCAGTCTGCCAGTCTTCGGCGACGATCAGCACGCGCTCGTCGCGCCCGGCAGCCGGTGCGACGATTGCATCGAGAACGAACGGAGGTACGCTGGCGGCATAGTCGCGACTCTTGTCGAGTTCGCCGTCGTACACGTTTGCCGGATGGTAGGCGGAGATCCATTGGCACCACCGCCGATATTCGAGGTTCGCAACGGGCCGTTCGACCGCCGGGCGATGCGGATCCCCGACGAAAATTAGGGTCGTCGTAACGCCGGCCGTAGACAGCGCCGCACTCATCTCGGTGACGCGCGTCCCGAGCCCGCCGACGAATGAATACGGATCCGGGCCTTCAAACGCCAGCAGAACGGCGTGGGGAGGCAGCGCGTGCGAGCGGCCGGTCATGACGGCGCTTTCTGAGGCGACGAGCCGGATTCCCCGACTTCGCCGAGGAGACCGAGCTGGCGGCAAGTTTCTGTTAGGAACTGCCCGCGCGGCGGTAGAATAAGACGTGCGGTTCGACATGAACGTCTGGTTGAGCGCCTTTGCCGCCGCTGCAACGGGCACGCTGGTTGCTTCCGGAGCCGGGGCCGCGACGACGCCGGTACCGAGCGGCGCGCGCGTTATCGCGGCGGCTTACGGACGAAATGACGCGCTCCAGGGCTACACGTTTCAATTGAACATCGACATGGCTATGAAGACGTTTCCCTGGCTCCATTTCAAAATGGAGGGTCTGGGCGAATACCGCCGCGGCGACCACTACATCGTCCACCTCACCAAAAAGCCGTCGTTCGCTGAGAAGATGCACGACATCGATCTCTCGATGATCGACCCGAACATGTGGCCGAGCCGTTACACGTACCAACAAACGGGTGAAAAAGACGGCGACGCAATTTTCACGCTGCAAGGCCTCAAGAAGCAAACCACGCTCAAGTCCGCCACGGTGGCGCTGAATCCCGCGTCCGGGGCGCACTGGGTCGATGCCAATTATGCCGACGGCATGCACGTGCATATGACGATTGCCTCAAACGACGTAGCCGGGTATCTGTTGCCGGCGACGCTGAACGCGGACGTCGACTATCCTCACATGTTCCCTCTTTCGGCGGATGCCAGTTTTTCGAACTACAACATCACCGACCCGCCGCAACCGGTACCGCCGTCTCCACGTTCGGATTCACCCAGCCCCCCGGGGGGGTGACGCGCTCGATTTCGGACGGGCCCCAAGTCCCGGTCGCGTAAGGGTAGACCGTCTTGTCGTCGAGCACCGAATCGACGATCCGCCACGCTTCTTCGACGTAGTCCTGACGTGCGAACATCGTTTGATCGCCGGCCATCGCGTCGCCGAGAACGCGTTCGTAGGCGTCGTCGCCCTCGTCGGTCGTGGGGCTCCGGCTGGCCGACAGTTCGACCCCTCGGGCGACGTCCTCGGCGTCGGAGAGAACCGTCATCCCGATCGCCATCGCCGAGTCGGGGCTCAACCGAAAGCGCACGTAATCCGAGGTCGGCGCGATCGGGAAAATCTGCGGCGGCTTGCGAAGCCGGACGACGATCTCGAGCGCCGTTACCGGCAGCTCCTTGCCGGCCCGAATGTAAAACGGGACGCCGCTCCACCGAAATGAGTTGATAAACAGACGGATGGCCGCAAACGTCTCCGTCGTCGAGTTGGCGGCGACGCCTTTCTCCTTGAGATAGCCGTCGAACTGTCCGCGTACGACGTCTTTGGGTTCCAAGGCTGCGATCGCCTGAAGAACCTGTACCTTTTCGTTGCGAATCGATTCGCTGTCGGTTCGGGAAGCCGGTTCCATCGCGACGTTACACAGCACCTGGAAAAGATGGTTTTGGATGACGTCGCGAATCGTTCCGGTCGCATCGTAGAAACTGCCTCGTCCTTGAACGCCGAAGTCCTCCGCCATCGTAATCTGCACGCTCTCGACGAACTCGCGGTTCCAAAACGACTCGAGCAACGGATTGGAAAAGCGGAAGAATATCATGTGCCGTACCGGACGTTTCTCGAGAAAATGATCTATCCTGAAAATGTCCGACTCGGTGAAGTATCGGTGCAAGACGCGGTTGAGTTCCTGCGCCGACTTCAAGTCCTCTCCGAAGGGCTTCTCTACGATCACGCGGGCGCCCGCAGAACATCGCGAACCAGCCAGTTGCTCGACGACGGTCTCGAACATCAGCGGAGGAATGGCGAGGTAGTGCGCTGGGTGCTGCGCTTTACCCAGCGCCGCTTTCAGTTGGGCGAAGGTAGCGTCGTCGGCATAGTCGCCGTCCACGTAGCGCAGCAAGCCGCACAGTTTCTCGAAGGCTTCGTTGTCGATCCCGCCGTGAGTCTCGATGCTGTCGCGTGCGCGCACCTTAAGTTGATCGAGATTCCAACCCGCTTTGGCGACCCCAATCACCGGGACGCCGAGCGTTCCGTGCTCGACCATCGCCTGCAGCGCTGGAAAAATTTTCTTGTACGCCAGGTCTCCGGTCGCGCCGAAAAAGACCAAGGCGTCCGAATGCACTTGGCTCATTTCTGTTCCAGATGGCCTCCGAACTGAAAGCGCATCGCCGAAAGCAGCTGATTCTGAAATTGTGCGTTCCCGCGAGATGCAAACCGCTCGAAAAGCGCCGATGAGAGCACCGGAACCGGGACGGCCTCGTCGATGGCCGCTTTGATCGTCCAGCGGCCCTCGCCCGAATCCGAAACCCGGCCGCCGAACTTCGACAACTCGGGATCGTCGAACAGGGCGATTGCCGTAAGGTCGAGCAGCCACGACGCCACGACGCTTCCGCGCCTCCATACCTCGGCGATATCTGGAAGGTTCAAGTCGTACTGATACAGTTCGGGATCGCGCAATGGCGTCGTTTCGGCGTTGATCTCTTGCTGGTGCTTACCGATATTCGCGGACTTGAGTATGCCCATCCCCTCGGCATATGCCGCCATGATTCCGTACTCGATGCCGTTGTGCACCATCTTCACGAAATGCCCCGCACCGTTGGAGCCGCAGTGCAGGTAGCCGTACTCGGCGGTGCCGCCGGCCTTGTCTCGCCCGGGGGTGCGGTCGATCGTGCCGATGCCCGGCGCGAGCGATTTGAAAATCGGATCCAAACGTCCGACCGCGCCGTCGGGCCCGCCGATCATCATACAATATCCACGGTCCAGTCCCCACACTCCACCGCTCGTACCCACGTCCACGTAATCGATGCTTTTAGCGGCGAGTGCCTTCGCGCGGTGAATGTCGTCGACGTAGTACGAATTACCGCCGTCGATTAACGTATCGCCCCCTTCGAGCAAGGGGGTTAACTCGGCGATGCTGCCGTCGACCACGGCCGCCGGCACCATCAGCCATATGGCGCGCGGCTTTTCCAGTTTTCCGACGAACTCCGACGGCGTTGCCGCACCCTGCGCCCCTTGCGCTGCCAGCGCCTGGACCGCGTCCCGATTGCGATCGTACACGACGCAAGTGTGTCCGTCGTGCATCAAGCGACGCACCATATTCGCCCCCATGCGTCCGAGTCCGATCATTCCCAACTGCATCTACGCGGTCTCCTTGTCAGTGTCGGCGATGGGATCTTCCCAAAGCCGAAAGCCTCCTTGGAACGCGTCGGCGTTGTCGCCGAGTCGTGTGTGTGGAGGCAGTTCGTTGAGTTTCTTAGCGTTACCGCCGCCCAGAACGACGTCGTCGGGCTCGAAGGCATGGATCAGCGCGTCTACTACGGCCGCTACTTTCTTGCGCCACTTCTTCTTTCCAAGCCGCTTGAGCGCGCGAACGCCGACGTAGTCTTCGTACGTCGCTTTCTTATACGGCAGGTGCGCGAGTTCCATGGGCTCGACGATGCCGTCGACGATCAACGTCGTCCCCAAGCCGGTGCCAAGGCCCAAGAAAAGCATCTTCCCGCCACGATAACTCCCGAGCGCCTGCATCGCCGCGTCGTTGACCAGCCTCACCGGGCAGCCAAAGGCCTGCTCGAAATCGAAGCCGACCCACCCCGTTCCGAGGTTGTGCGGCTCCACCGCGGGCATCCCGTGCAAGACCGGACCCGGATACCCGATCGAGACGCGCTCGTACGCCCAATCGCCGGCCAAACTTTTGACGCGATCGACCATCTCATGGGCGGTCAAGGCCTCTCCCGAGGCAAACTCGCGCCGCTCCGTTTGACCGCTCGCGAGAATCTTGACGTGGGTGCCGCCGACGTCGATGCTCAGAACGCTCATGCTAGGCTCCTGCTTGGGACTCGGTGACTTTCTTGCGTCCGGGCACTAACGGGTGGACTCCCCGCCCGCAGTATTCACCGTGTTGCTGGATCAACTTCGCCACCAGGCCGGTCCAGCCCGTTTGATGGCTCGCGCCGAGACCGCGACCGTCGTCTCCGTGAAAGTATTCGAAAAACGAGATGTACTCGCGCCAGTGCGGATCGCTTTGAAACTTTTCGACGGAACCGTAAATGGGCCGCCGCCCGCGCTCGTCGGTTTCGAAGAGGCTAATGAGCCGGTGGGACAACTCCATCGAAACCTCCCACAGGGTTAGCATCTTGCCCGATCCGGTCGGACACTCCACCTTGAAGTCGTCGCCGACTTGATAGTGAAACTTCTGCAAAGCTTCGACGAGCAAAAAGTTGATCGGAAACCATACGGGTCCGCGCCAGTTCGAGTTGCCGCCAAACGTCCCCGAGTTGGATTCGGCCGGCTGATAGTCAACGCTATACGACTGACCGTCGATTTCGAGAACGTAGGGATGCGCCGCGTGATACTTGGAAATCGACCGAATCCCGTGCGGACTGAGAAAGTGCGATTCGTCGAGGGCTCGCGCTAAGATTCGCTGCAGGCGCTCGCGCCCGACGACGGCGAGCAGCAAGCGCCCCTCGTATCCCCCTTCATCCAACGCGACATTGTCGCAGAGCGTGGGCGAGTTTTCGACGAACCAGATCAGACGCTCGCGAAACTCCGGAATGCGAAGCGCCATTCCTCGCTGGCCGACGGCAACGGCGAGCAGCGGCAGGAGGCCGACCAGCGAACGGACCTTGATCGGTACGGCGGTACCGTCGTCGAGCCTGAGAACGTCGTAATAGAAGCCGTCTTCCTCGTCCCACAAGCCTTCCTCCCCGGCGAGATTGTTCAGCGCGTGGGCGATATACAAAAAGTGCTCGAAAAACTTCGAAGCGATGTCCTCGTAGACGTGGTTGTGCTGGGCTAACTCGAGCGCGATGGCCAGCAGGTTCAGAGTGTAAACGGCCATCCAGCTCGTGCCGTCGGACTGATTGATGTGGCCCCCGGTCGGCAGCTGTGCGCTGCGATCGAAGATTCCGATGTTGTCGAGTCCGAGAAAGCCGCCCTGGAAGACGTTGTTTCCTTCCACATCCTTTCGGTTGACCCACCATGTAAAGTTGAGGAGCAGTTTCTGGAAAACGCGTTCCAAAAACGCTAGGTCGCCGGTCCCGCGCGTCTTCTTTTCGATCTGATAGATCCGCATCGCTGCCCATGCGTGCACGGGAGGGTTGACGTCGCCGAAGTTCCACTCGTAGGCGGGCAGCTGGCCGTTGGGGTGCATGTACCACTCGCGCGTCAGCAATACCAGCTGATGTTTGGCAAATTCTGGATCGATCAGCGCCAGCGCGACGACGTGAAAGGCGAGATCCCACGCGGCAAACCATGGATACTCCCATTTGTCGGGCATCGAAATGACGTCGACTGCGTACAGGTGCGGCCAATCGCAATTGCGGCCGCGGCGCCGCTGCGAAGGGGGCGGCGGCGTTGCCGGGTCGCCTTCCAGCCACTCGGCAACCACGAACTGATAGCATTGCTTCGTCCACAGCAACCCGGCGAAGGCCTGGCGTTGAATCGCCCGCAGTTCGTCGCCCACGGGATGCGGGTTGACGCCGTAATAGAATCGGTCGGCTTCGCTTCGCCGCCGCTCGACCAGTTCGTCGAAACCGGCTGCAAACGGCGCTTCCACCGCCGTCGCGCTCAATCTCGCGCGAACGATTTTCGTTTCTCCCGGAGCGAGCGTGAACGAGTGCCGGCTGGAAACTTTCGTGCCGAAGTCGGCTCTGTTCACGGCTTCTTTCACGCCTCCGACGAGGAAGTCGTTGACGCCGTCCTTGACCCACGGTGAGGCGTTGGACGTGCCGAAGAGACGTTCGTTATTGGTTTCGTTTTCCGTGAAGAGCAACTCGTCTTCGGAAGACGTATAAAAATCGAACGGCTCGAGCTTGGGGTGACGAAGGTCGATCGCGCTCCCCCAAGGGTGCCTTTCGCGCAGCTTGAGTTCGGGGCGCACCGACCGGGCGTTCCACGACCAGTCGTTGCGAAACCACAGCGTGGGAAGCACGTGAAGGTCGTGCGGGACCGACGCCCGGTTGGTAACGGCGATCCGGACGAGCAAGTCGCTGGGATCGTTCTTGGCGTATTCGACGAAAACGTCGAAGTATTCGTCGCCATCGAATATACCGGTATCGATCAGCTCGAACTCGGGCTCTTCGCGACTCCGTCGCCGATTTTCTTCGACCAATGCCGCGTATGGAAAGGCGTGATGCGGATACTTGTAAAGCATCTTCATGTACGCGTGCGACGGCAGGTTGTCGAGGTAAAAGTAGTATTCCTTGACGTCTTCGCCGTGGTTGCCCTCGTTCCCGGTCAGCCCGAAGAGACGTTCTTTGAGAATTGGGTCTTCGCCGTTCCAAAGCGCCAGCGCGAAGCAAAGGTGTTGATGGATGTCCGAAATCCCGGCGATGCCGTCCTCACCCCACCGATACGCGCGCGAGCGCGCATGATCGTGCGGCAGGTACTCCCATGCGGTGCCGTCGCTGCTGTAGTCTTCGCGAACCGTCCCCCACTGCCGCTCGCTGAGATACGGCCCGAATCGGCGCCACGGCGAAAGCGGCCGCATCGCCATTTCGGCGAGGCGCTGCCGTTCGGGGTCGTCCGCGAGGATATCTTGCTGCAAAGACTTCTCCACTCAAACCTTCCGGTACTCCGCCCGCATCTTACGCCAGATGCCGCGCCAATGCGCGGACCTCGCGCCCTCGAAGTCGAGCGTTGAAATTCCTAGTGCGGTATCCAGGCGCTCTTTCGCCATCACGGCATCGTGACGCTCTCCGAGGACCGACTGGAGTTTCGCGGCCTGGCGCGCTAACGCTTTGGCCCGTTTTCCGGCGAACGGAACGATGCACTCCGCGACGTACCGCAGGTGTTTTATCGCAATTCGGATTCGATGCAGTCGCACGTCGCCGGACGCGGGCCGGAACGCTCGGACGCGCTTGCGGGCGCGCTTCCACGCGCGAGCCAGAAGCTTACGCAGCCCCCGGCGCGCCGGCGTGCCGGCGGACTCCCCGAAGCGCGGGTGGCGGGCTCCGTAGACCAAATCGGCGAGCAGCTCGGCGAAACGTTCCGTTCGCAGTTCGCCTCGGACGGCCGCGTGCCTTGAGTCGCGTTCGGCCCGCACGCGCAGTTCCAGCCCCGGGCTCAGCCCGGAGGCTTCGGCCATTTCGGCGATCACGTCGAAATCGCGCGCGGCCGAAAAGCAGCGATCCAGCCCCGCAAGGCGTTCGCGCAACGGTCGCGCCCAAGCGACGTCCAGCACGGGCCGGAACGTCTTCAAGTAAGAACGCAAACGCCGAACCGCGACGCGCGCCTCGTGGAGATCGTCCGGGTCGTTCCCCGTTCGCAGCGAGATTTCGAGCGCGACGAGTTCGTCAACCGTCCGAGCGAAGTGTCCTTTAAAGATGTCGCCGGTCGACGAACCGTCGCGCACCCGCATTCCTTCCAATCATGCCGGAGGCGCGACGTACATGACGCGGTGCGGAATGTCGAGGGTGAAAATCTTCCCGGCCCAAAACTGATTCCCAACGTTACAGTCGTAGACGAGGTCGCTGAAGACGACGTTCGGACGAGCCAGTGTGGCCTCGGTGGCGTCGGCTAAGGTCAGCTCCGGGATGACGGCCGCGATACCGTCGCCCAACGTAGTCCGGGCTCGCTTGAGACTAGGATCGGCGAGATTGACGCCGAGTTTCGCGGCGAATCGCTTGTCGATCGCGACCCCCTGCAGGCCGGTGTCGATGACGCACAGCCCGCTCTGGCCGTTTCCGAAGTTGAAACGCGCGAAAACGCCAAGCGCGATCCCTAGTTCGTCCTGAAGAAAAAGCGGGACGCGGGCGGCGAAGCGCCTGCGGTCGGCAAACGTAACGGCATCTTCAATCAACAGTTCGCGCGCGCGGAAATCGAACGTGGCGGTAACGTTTTGGAAGGCGGTGGCGGAGATCAGACCGTCGGCGCCGGTTCCATCGAGGCCTTTCCAGACGCCTACGATACGGTTGTCCACGCGAAACTCGCCGAGCGCGAGCGAAACCACCGTCCCGATGGGAAGGTCAACGCGTTGACCCGTGAGGCTCAACGTCACGTACTTTCCGTCGACGTTTACGGCTCGCGAGCCCAGACGTTCGGAAAGGACGTCCAGCCCCGCTCCGAGGTCGACGAGCATCGGCGCCGGCTGCCCGTTCACGGTTGCCGCAACGTGCAGGAGGCCACCTTCGTCGGTGAACGGGATGCGTTCCAGTGCGCTCGCGCGGCCCGGCAGCCACCACGCGAGCACCCCAACGGCCAAAGCGACCGCCCGTAGAGCCGAGCCATTCATGATCGAGATCCTCCGTTCGCCCTGCGATTCGGCGCGAACGCGGAGTGCCCCGCCGAGCCCGTTGCGTGCTAGTAGAAAAACTGCTGGAGCTGGTTGAATGCGGGGCCGAACGCCCACCCCATGCGTTTGCTGGGGTTGATCGCAACCGGCGGTTCGGCGATCGCGAACTTGAACCCGGTGATCGTTTCGACTTCATTGCCGGCTTCGTCGTAAACGACGAGCGCGCTTCCAGCGCTCCCATTACAGTAGAATGGATCGGTGACCAAAAATAGCTTGTTGATCGGATCGACGGTGATACCCGCCCCGCTGTTGCTTTGGCTCGTCGGGCCCGTGCACGGCAACTGCACCGCCGCGATCCCCTGCTTTTTGTTCAAGTCGTAAAACTCTACCTGGGCGTTCAACTCGGTGTCGGTGGCGGCCACTCCGGTGTTCGGATCGACCGCCAGCCCGTTGACGTAACCGGCGTGAAAGTAACCGTTGTTAAATCCGTCGAACTGTGCGGTCTTGCCGGTAGCGAGATCCACCAACACGTTTATCGGCGGCGAACCGCCGACGGCGCCTCCGTCGGGGGAGAGCGCGAGTACGGCTTGATTTGCGGACGCGTACTGGGCGAGTTGCGGCCCGTTCCCCAGCGAGAACACGTTGGGATCCAGATGGATTGGCTTGCCGAAGGAATCGGCCGCGACGTTCGAGACGATCAAATCGGGACGATCCTGATTCTTGAGCTCGATCGCGTACGCAACGCTCTTGTTCGTCGTCTGGTTGTCGGCAGTCTGCAACACGTCGATGTCCTTGATCGGCGGCGTCCAGGTGCCCGTAAATTTAGCGGCCTCGACCGGAACCACCGTCTCGTACTTTCGGATCGCAAAAATGCTGCCCTTGGGAACGATGTAATGCGTCACGAGCGCCGCATTGCCTGAAAAAATCCCGTCAACTCCGTACGAGTCGCGCTTGTTCGTGGATCGTGCGAACGAATTGACGATCCGCCCGTTATTTTGGTTGAAGGTTTCCACCGAAACTTTGAACACGCCCGGCGTAGACGTGTCTTGCGATGACGCGAGAATACCTTGATTGCCACTTTGCTCGATCGCAAAGCCGAAGATTTGGCCGCCGTCCTTGGTGGTGAGAGTTTTCCCGAGTCCGACGGAGCCCGGTCGCAGGTTGCCCAAAGCGCCGAACGCCGGGATCGCCCTGCCGCCCGAACCGGCGCTCCCGCCGCATCCCCCGAGCACTGCCGCGGCGAACGCCGCCGCGACGATAACCTTCATAGCAACGAACCGGCCCACATGCGCGCACCTCCGACAAAGGGTCCAGGCGTACGCTACGGCTTTCGCATGAAGAAACCCTGAAAAACTCGGTCCCTATTTACGAGCGCTCTTTTTGCGGGTTGCGGCGGCCTTTTTGGCGGCTTTACGCAAACCACCGGTACGCCTCTTGGTTGCCACGGCTTTGGCCGCTGCCTTACGGGCCGATCCGGTGCGCTTGCGGGTCGCGGCGCCCTTCTTCGCGCTCGCCTTCCTACCGCGCTGCGGGTGGACCCCTAAGTCGCGCCACGACGACTCTCCGAGCTCTACGCCGTAATGCTTCGCCGCTTTTTTGATGTTTGCAAACGCCAGAGCCCGCTCGTCTTCCGAGACGCCGGTAACCTGGTCGAAGCGCGCGGCGGCGTTACGAACGTGGCGCGCATCCGTCAGCGGCTCTTTTCGCTCTTTCGGGAAGGCGTAAACGCTGGAAGGCAGGTCGCTTCGCATCGTCAACGTGCCGTGCTTTTCGTGGGGCTTCCATGTTGCTCGCATAGAGTAGTCCTACCCCGAGTAGTTACGCGGCTAACGCGAACGAAAAACCCCGTCGCCGGAAGGGGATAACAGGCGACGGGGCAGGTGTCTCGGGCGCGGAACCGGGTTAGCGATCCGCACTGCGATGGCACTATGCTAGCCTAGTCTCCTGTGCGGATGTTGTGCCCGGAACCTGGACCGCATCCGGACGCGATCGGGCGGCGGCTTACAATGGAACCCTGAGCGGCCGGGCTGGCGCTACTTTCTCGAGATCTGTTCGAAGGCCAGCGGCGTCTTGCCGCACTCCAGATCCAGCAGGCGCGCCTTCCTCTCGAGGCCGCCTCCAAATCCCGTGAGATCCCCCGTCGCGCCGATTACGCGGTGACAGGGAGCGATGATCGGGATCGGGTTTTTTCCATTCGCGGCGCCTACCGCGCGAGTCGCTTTCACGTTTCCAAGCTGCTTGGCTATCTCGCCATAAGTTCGGGTTTCACCAAACGGAATTTGGAGCAGCGCGTTCCACACGCTCTTTTGGAAGTCGGTTCCCATGAAGTCGAGATCCAGGGTAAACGACTTGCGCATGCCGGCGAAATACTCTTCGAGTTGCCGCTGGGTCTCGAGCAGGATCGGATGATGCGCGTCTTCCTTCATCGCCTCAGTCTTCACGAGAATCGGGCGATCGTTTTTCCAGAGCACCGCCGCAAGCCCGCGATCGCTCCCGACCAGCGTGAGTTCTCCCACCGGAGAAGGCATCGTTTTGTAGACGTATTGCGATGACGTCGTTGAGCGTTTCACTTCCATGGCTTTCCGTCAGCGGCTCGCATCCTCACCTTCAACCCGCACCCCACAGGCAACGGTTCCGAATCGCGGCGAGCGAAAGACGAGGAGCCGCCCCCGTTGGACGGCTCCTTCGCTCTCGAATGGCTCCGGATGCTGGACTCGAACCAGCGACCCGCTGATTAACAGTCAGCGAAACCCGCCCAGCCGATAGGCAATCACGCTTGATTTACCAGGCATTTTGGCGCATAATAGGAAAGACAGGCAACGCTCCGGCTGTAAATAGGCTGTAACAACGAGGCCGGAAAGAAGGCCCCAGCGGTGATCAGACCGCCGAGGCCAAGCCACCGGAAGGGATGAGCTTACCGATGACAATCTCTAGCATACCCGAACTCCCCACCCTTACTGCAAGGGCCGCTAACCGGTATCCGGCCGCAACGGTCGAGCGAGCCCGAGAGTACGCGGAAGCCTCATATGCTGAGCGCACGCGCCGCGCATATGCGAGCGACTTCCGAGTCTTTCGAGGCTTGGTGCCAGGGCGGCGGCATGAGCCCGTTGCCGGCGACTCCCCAAACCGTCGTTCTGTATGCCACGCAGCTCGCCGAGCGCGCGAAACTCGCCACGATCCGCCATCACCTCGTCGCTATCGCCTTCGCGCACCGCGAGCGCGGGCTACCCTCGCCGGCAGGGCGCGAGATCGTGCGCCGGGTCGTTCGGGGCATCGCCCGGACGATCGGCTCGGCCCAAGTCCGCAAATCGGCCGTCACCCTCGAGGCCCTGCGGGCCATGCTGCTTGAGATCCGCGGCGACGGCCTCAAGGCCAAGCGCGACCGCGCGATCGTGCTCCTGGGCTTCTCCGCGGCGCTCCGTCGGAGCGAGCTTGCAGCGCTCACGGTCAACGACCTGCGCTTCTGCAAGGAGGGTCTCTGCGTCACCATCCGCCGCTCCAAGACCGACCAGACTGGCGAGGGAGCCGAGATCGCCGTCCCGTTGGTCGCGAATCGATCGCTCTGCGCCGTCCGCGCCGTGCGCGCGTGGCTCGAAGCCGCCAGCATCACCGAAGGACCGCTCTTCCGCACGTTCACCCTTCAGCGCGGAATCACTGACCGTGCGATCGGCGGCCGGGACGTCGCCAATCTAGTCAAAGCCCTTGCCGGCCGCGCCCGCATCGAGGGCGACTTTAGCGGTCACAGCCTGCGCGCCGGCTTCGTGACCAGCGCCGCCCAAGCCAAAGTATCGCTCGATTCAATCGCGCGCACGACGCGTCACAAGAGCCTCGCCGTACTCATGACGTACGTTCGACCGGCGCAAGCCTTCGACGATGTCGCCCTCTCAGCCATTATCATCTAGCTACCCCAAGAAAGGAGCACATGAAATGCCACGACACCTATCTGCGAATCGCGCTCTAGCCGAGGCAAACAAGATCATCACCGATTTGACGGGCGACGACGTTATTATCGATTGGTCGCGCGATCCCTTAAGTGATCGAGAAGCGAAGGTACGGCTTGCGATCATTCGACGCGTCGAGATCATGGTCCAAGAGCGGCGGATTTTCAACGATTCGTATTTTGTGTGGTCTGAACTCGATTTAATGGCGCCGAATGATCACTCCAAGCTCAACCGTCCGCTCGGTCGGGATCTGCTGGCAGCGTTAGAGAAATGGGACAGGCTGCGCGAAGAAGAGACTGAGGCGCGGCGGGCCAACACAAGTCGCCAACTGATCGATCTTGCATACCAAGACGTCAACGGTGAATCATTGGGCTGAGTACCGAATCGGCTCCGTTTCTGCCACGCTCGCACGTTTGCACACAAGGGCCTCGGCTGTTTTTAGCCGGGGCCCCTTTGCATTTATCCGGCTTTTCACAACCGGATTCGGGCGCCATCCCGAACCTACATGGGAGGCGTCGTCATCATTTTTGCGCCCATCGCCGTGGCTTGCGACTTGCACATCATTTTGACGTTATTCTTTTTCATCATCGCTTCTTTTTGCGCCATCGTCATGCTGGCCGTTTTCGTTTTCATCTGCGCCTGAGTCATATACATCTTCGTGGTCATGTTGACGCCGACCACCGAGTCACCCGATGCGCACTTCGGCATCGACATCATCGAACCCGACGAAGACATGCTGCTCTGAGCCTGGCTCGGTTGCATGCTGACTAAAAACATGCTCGTCGCCAAGAGCAGCCCTGCTGCGATACTTTTCATTCGTTCTCCTAGGAGCGTTTGCAAATTCGCGAAGCAACCCGCTGCTTCTCCTATCAGTAACGCCCGTAGATGGACCTTGGATGAGTGTGGGCCTGGCGGCCGGGTAAGGGCGAAACTGCCCGGGAATGGCGACGCGTCAAGGGGTATCTAATATCCGAGATTTCCGCTCATGCGACGGGTAAACGTGGTAAGCTAATCTTGAAGCCTCGCAACGCGAGACTAACCCCGGCCTCCACAATGGGTTGGAGCCAGGAGCGCCACAGCCAAACTAGGCTGGGAGCGTTACGTTAGGAAGGGCAGCCGTGTTCACCGGCCGCTCTTTCGCAATTTCGGGACATGAACGCTCGCGACAATCTGCAACGCCGCTTGGCCGCGGGCGTGCTATAGTAGGTGCCCATGTTTTCATCATCTGACATTCAATCGCTACGAGATACCGCGGAGGCCGTCAAGGCTCAGATTAGGGTCGAAGGTGGTCAGCCAGCAGATAGCAACACGACGCCGCGACCAGGCGACCCCAATGACGCGCTGTTTAGTTTTGCCGATCGGGTTACGAAGCTTTGTGATCGCGTCACACGGTTTGGCGACGGCTCGGGCCTCTCTGCCGGAGCGACTTAATACCTTCTATCGACTGACGCAGGTGACCCGGCCGCCGGCGGGACGAAAGCCCCTTCCGCTCCAAAGCGCTTGCCCGGTATCCTAGGAAGCACTGAGTTGAGGGGTGCCGTTAATTGGTCGGCTTTATTGTCCTAGTCGCGTTTGCAATTTGCATTACGATCGCGTTCATTGCGCTGGGCCGCGATGGCGTCGGCTTACTCGTCGGATTTTTCGCCATGATAATAGTTGCCGTCTTTACGATGGTGGCGTGGCACTGGTCTGCCGTGGCAGCATTTCTATTCGGAGTGCTCGTCGGCTTGGTCGCGGCGAGCTCAACGTACTACACCCTATCGACCGCCGAGCAACGGCGTAGAATCGCGGGCCGCAAGTAAGAGTGAAACTGCGCGGAACTGGGCATCACGCTTGGCGCTAGGACCGACTTCTTACCCTCTCTGTTAGGGCTTTATGCCGTCGCCGCACTACTGTGATCCTGGTTAGGATAGATCTCGGAGCGGCCGCAAAACCGCGTGGCGGCCGCTCCCGTTTCATATCCCGCGCCGCCTTGACGACAATATGCGACGCGGGGATAGAGTGCGCGTACAAGAACACGACGGGGGTACAATAGAGTGGATTCCGGTTTCGATGAGGGCGGCTCCAGCGCGCTAGAAATGCGGATTGCGGTGCTGCGCGGCCAACTCGAGCATCAGCGAACGACCCTAGAAACGCTGGTCGAGGAGTTGGAGCGTAATCGCAGCTCAGGTGTCTTTGGACATATTAGCGTGCTCCCTCACGCCACATCCATCGACCAATACGCGAAGCTTGCCGAGAACCTCTTGTACCTCGCCCCTGATAACCAGCAGGCCTTGGACGCTATCAAGCACGCGGATCAGCTCAGGCAGCGCATCACAGGCTGAGTCAGCGGAATTGAAGGCAGTCGCCAGCGTACCCTGCGCTCGTTCCCTTTAAGCACATTACGCTAGTGACGAACCACTGACACAATGATCTGTATCACCGTCAAAAGTAATGCCGCGACCGCAAGAACGGTCGCTAACGTAAGGGAGCTTTTTCGCTCTCGCACCACGATGGAAAAGTCTGGATAGCTCTGATGGAAACTTCTCGACGCTGCTATAAAACAGAAGGTAGCCACAACGGCCGGGAGCCCAACTGGAAGCGCCAGGGATGACCAATAAATGTTAGTGTGAGTTGGGTCGGTTCTCAAACCAAATACAAGGGCTGCGATGAAGCAAACGAGCGCGGCCAATGGCAGTCCAACGCTTACATAGTTGTAATGCCTGAAGAGCTTACTCTGTTTTCGCAGGAACCACTGTGCTATTGCCTCAGTTACGCCTTCAACCCATTCCTGTCGCGCACCGGTGGCGGCGAACATGTAAGTAGTGGTCGAGCTGTTATTCGGACCAGTTACGGTTTCTGGTCGCAGCTCTATAGAGTCGCCCGACATCGACTCTGCCTTAACGGTCGGCATGACGATAATACTTGGAATCGTATCATCTATAGGATCGATTGCGTCAACGTCCGAGGCGGTGATATATGACCCGTCTGTTCCCCTAAACTCAATATCACATGATGTACCCGGAGCAAGATTCCCAAGGATCTTTTCGCAGAGTTCTCTGAATTGCACCAACGACAATTGCAGCGGCGGGATCGACCTCTTCTTAGGGTGCTTCCTTATAAGCATCTAGGACATCGGGGATTTCCTGTCAGCAGCAAAGCGCCTGCCAATATCAAAACTCGTTTTGATAGCGAGTGCTTTATTCCGTTTCTCAGCAACCCTTCTCGGGCAACTTCTCCGCCTCTCGAAGGACGTGCCCGTAGTCGTCGATCCAGCGCAGTATCCAGCGGCGCAGGTACGCGCGGTCGGCGTCGGAGCACGTTAGTAGTGCCTCGCGAACCTTCTGAAACTCCATCGACGTGTAGGCCATAAGCCGCAGACCGCGACTGTGGGTCGTGGGGTTTCGGTCGTCGTTCTCCCGTTAGGCGTCGTTCACGCTGCCCGAACCGATCCAGCGCTGAGCAAGCTCGAGGACCTGTTGCAACCATACGTCGGAGTTTGGATCGACCGACTTGGGCTTTGCCTTAGCAAGGGTCTCCCGATCAAAATAAAAGAGGGTAATTCTTAAGACTATCATTTCTAGCTTTCGGATGTGAATGCTTTAGCTTTCGGTCCAACATTTCCGATAAGGTAACGCCGGCCGCGTAGAAATCCGGTAACCCCTGAGCATCTTCAGCAGTCAGCATTTCAAGTCGCTCGCATCCCGCTAGCAGACCTTTCGCTGCAATGCCATCTAACACACGCTTATTGAACTCAAATGCCCTAGGCAGCGCCTGGAGCGATAACACAATAGGAAAAATGCGTTTAATCTTCGACGCGTCAATCCCGGGGTACGTAAGGCGTCCATCTCTAAATGCGGCGATCGAACCGTCGAGTTGCTCAGCGTTAGCTAACACGATCTTTTCAACGTCTTTTTCAATCGCTTCGGGGTCCAAAGCGACAAGTGTCTTTGCTACATTAAATCGAGACGACGTGATGTCGATAAACAACGCTGCATCGCCCTCAAAGATAACAAGATCCGTTGACTTACTTCCTTTGACATATTCCATCTCCCCGAACACCAATGCTGGCGTAGGGTGAGCGTCGCGAATTAGATTAACAATGTGGTCTTCGAAAAACTCTCCGAAAAACCGGGTGAACTTCTTCCCATTCTCGCGTTCGCCATGCTCGTTATAGCCATCCAGCAGCGCGAAAAATATTCCAAGCCCTAGGCTGTTCTCCAGGTATGGAAGGTAAGGTGCGCACACCTGATCTGAGGCAACAGCAAGCAGTGGTCGCCGCATGAACGGAAGGAGCGCCACGATGCCTGCATAGGATTTATTACCCTCCTCCATGCGTTTGAAGAATGCGATCGCATCGTCGATCGAGACCGAGTTATGCCCGAGCCACGCGCGCAGTATCGTTTGCTCGCCAACGGAACTTAGAAATACGTTTACGTCTAAGACAGGTGAAAGCTTTTCCATTTCAGCAGCGTTAGTAATCCTACGGAAATGGGTCAAGAAAGCGAACGCTGCCGCTGCCCACTCCATGTAGGACATGCCATAGAAGCGCGAAAAATCTGCGTCCAAATCCAAGTAGTTTGGAGACGCCTTTGCGTCCGCGTCGGTCCGTGCCCAGTCGAAGAATGCAGCAAAGCGCGCGATAATAGCTGCTAGGCTCTCGTCAAAGTTTGCAGCCGCGCGCAGTTCAAAGTTCATAAACGTGTCGCGGTCGTCACGCTTCGGTTCGTGCTCCACTCCGCGAAGCGAATTATATACAAGCAGCATGCGAACCAGCAGGTCGCCGGCGTCCGACGGCCAGTGGTCCGAATGGGCATTTAATAATGCGTACTTGATAAGCGAGGCAACTTGCTCTTCGGACACAAACACGTTGTCCGGTTCAGCCGTGAGCAACTCGATAACACGCTTCATCCCACTGTTGTCGCGAAACTCGTCGGCGAAGTTCTGCTGAATATCAAATGGAGTAGCGTGTGATGAGTTGTGCGATATGGCGCCAATACCGCAAAGCAATCTGACGAGCGGAACCATAGGGAACTGTGAAATGTAATTAACAAGGTCCTGCGGCCGAGCCTTTTGTGCAAAGACCCGTTCAAAGGTAACATAGACCCCCAGTCCCGGGATCAAACCGGCGCCAGTTCTGAACTTTGTCAATGGTCCGGTGCGCGCCGCAGGCTGCCGCAAGGCCCAAACGCACAACGTATAGCCCTTATTAGCTCGTCCATGCCGAGACCATATCACGCTTTTTCCGCGCGGTACAGACTAGCTGAGACGGTGCCTGATGAGGCGGACAGTATGACTGCCCGACGAATCCGCAAGTATGCCATTCTCGAAAGACGAGCTCTTAAAGGCCCTTGGCAAACCTAGCCGCTCGGAGCCCCGAATCACTCGGTCTGGGGGAGCCCGCGGCACGATAGGACAGCGGGCTCCGCACGTGACTCAAGATGGGACACTGTACTGGGGCTGCGGGTGCGTAGCCGAGATGGGCTTTGCCGCCTCTTACAATCTCAGGCCATGCACTACTCATTCCGAACAGCGCTAGTCAGTCGGAACGCAAAGGGCGATCAAGACCCCGCAAAGAGCGAACGCTAAAATCTTCTTCATTTGGATTCCTCTGTTTTGGATGCTAGCCGTTATTATCGCGTGCGCCAGGTTGATGCGGGTCTGAAACGAACCAGCGTCTAGCGGCAGCGATGTGACTAGCGTCTACTCTGGAGGTAACGTGTATCTGTCCATCAGCTCAGAATGCAACTGGCACGTTCGAGCTCTGAGCCAGTAAGGCGCAATCTGTTCGCGATGGCGACGCTCAAGCGCTTACCCTCAGCCACCTGGCGCACCAGTCGCATTTAGAATGAAGTCATACTATCGTCCTAAACGGTCTAAAGACGCATGGAAGCAATACGTCCTCGACCAGCTACGCCCACTGAAGCGCGTTAGAATCCATCCAAAAGTAGCGGGTACGGAACTACGCCAGCACGAGGTGGTGCTTCAGAATGACGAACGAGAGTTGGCTGCACTGCTCAACGGCGTCGAAGGAGGTACTGAACGTGCCCGTTACGCTGCTACCTTTATCTCTCGCCAGCTAAGTCCAGTACATAATGAGATCAAGCAAGTCGTACCAGAACTCCCCTCGACTATCCCGTTTAACATCCCAGGTCCGTTCCGGGAGCAGCATTATTTTAATGATGTTCTCGCCTTTCTCGAACAACTATTAGGCACATCAACGACGGATTTTGAGGCACTTAAAACTCAATACGATAAAACATCCAGGATGCTGCGAGCATTCACCATGCTTGGAGCGGAGCGACGGCTGTCAACTTATCAATCGCAGATGACGGCGCTGAAACACATTTTGGAGGAGCGCCGCAAGCTAGTCTGGGCTTTCCGGTTTCTAGCAGATACGGATTGGCAACGAGCGGAGAGTCTTGAGATAGAAATCGAGGGTTCAAAGATAATGATTCGCGCTTGTAGGCGCGCTCTCGGACTTACGACGAAATCGAAACCTGCTCCCGGTACTCTTCGCGCTCGTGTTGCCGCACTCGACAAGCGATCGCGTGACCTTGCGGCACGTCATCGGGACTATCTGCCCAGGTTAAGCGCTTGCCCATATTGTAAATGCGTAATAGCGGAGGGCTCGCATCGGCTGGATCACATCTATCCGGTGAAGCTGGGTGGATTGAGCATTCCTGAAAACCTCGTTTGGGTATGCGAGCCTTGCAACGCGGCAAAAAGAGATCGTGGCCTTAGCGACTTTTTGATCTCACAAGGTCACCCCGTCGAGCCCGTTCTACAACGACTCCGCGCACTCGGAAAGCATGTCTAGGCGTCATTGACGGTAGCCCAGCTTCGTTGTCAGAGGTGTCGGGGGTCGGGACGACGGTCGAATCCAGCTCGCCATTACACTGCGCCCTGAGGCAGCTCGTGCGAGACGGCATCGATCTCCCAAAAGAAACCCGCCTTGGGATCGAAATACTCGGTGATTTCACGCGGCCAGTAGCCACGCTGTGCGCCGTTTGTATCGAGGTTGAACTGGCTCATCGGATGACCGGTCAAAATGATCTTCGCGTCAACGTCCATGTTCTTTAGGTCCGCCGGGGTAGCCGGCGCGATCACCTTAATCGTATACTCGTGCATCGAAATCTGGCGCCAAATCTGTTGCGCCATCGCTTCACACTGCGCGAGCGTCTTGTTGCGAACGAAGTAAATATATTTTTCAACGCCCGATTCATTCTCGATCCCTGTTCCGCCGCTCGCACCACCGCCGCCGGTTGTCCCTTCGGACGTCGTGACCGTGCCATTCGATGAAATCGAGGTAGTGATGCTCGAGGTCGTGCCGAAGATGGGCGTCGAGGTGACCGTGCGGGTGTACGAGTTCGTCGTGATCCCGCCATCGGGATTCGTTTGAACCCGCGTGACGCTTGCGGTGCGCGTTCTTGGTGTCCAAGAATGGACTTGCACGCGGACATTCTTTGAAAACTGCGGGGAGTGCGTCGAGGTGAGCCCCTTACAGTTCATGCCCCATTGGTAATAGACTTTCGCGCGCTGCCCATCGGGGTTCCCGACCAGCGAGGCAGCTTCGTAGTGTAGCGTTCCGGTGCGATCGACCCACAAGTCAACGTCGTCAATCTGCGCGCACTGCAGCATGAGGTCCCAAATGAACCAACCGCGTACGCCGGTGATGAACTCGCTACCCAATACATCGATCATCAGGACCGGAGGGTTGGCAAGCTTCGGCGGCGCCATCTTGAGCCCAAACCGCTTCGCCTGCTGCGCAATCCACGCGATCGTGGTGACCGACTCTTCGCGAGGAAACGGCGTGACGATCTTTGTCGAGGTCAGCGGAAAGGCTAGCGAGCGGCAAGTGAACATCGTGATGTTATTTTCGAGTTCCGATGAGTACGTGTCCACGCATCCGCGGAAGCGCAGGTAGAGCCCGTCAAGCCTTTTTGGTTCACGCCCGCAAGATTGGTCGGGTATCCGGCCCAGATCTCGGCCACAACCGGCTGACCGGCATTGCCGGCTTCGTCCGAGCGTTGAATGCTGGCGGTCCAGTCGGGATAGAGGCTCGCAAGTCCATTGCCCTGGATGCCGGCGAAGTTTGCCTTACCGTCGACCGGAAGAACGGTCGTCGCTTCGTCAGTCGCGCCGTGCGCGTTCTTAGAGTAGATGTACGACTCGCCGAAATAGGTGTTGCCGTCGATCTTGATGAGAAAGCGCGGGTTCTGATGCTGGAAGAACGGCTTCCAAACGACTGGATTAAGCGGAATCTGCGGGCCTGGCCGTGGTGATGCCGTCACTGTGACGCTCCCTGCTTGCCGTGCCGCCGCTGGTGTTCGAGCAGCGTGTCGCACTGATCGCCGAGCACGGATGGCAAGCTCCGGCTTGTCTCGTGAAACTGCGGCCGAAACTCTTCGGAGTACAGCTCGAGTTCGCTGTCGTCGCTGAATTGCAAATTATTTTCTGCCCAGAAACATTGTTTGCGCCGTCGCGGTCATCGAATATGGCTATGCGCGCGATCGTCTGTCCGTGCGCTTGACAAAGCGCCTTCTCCGCTTCCGTGAGATCGGGGGTGTCCATGTCTGATTACCTTTCACTTTTAGTGATGGAGGCTAGCGCGCCATCCAGTCAACACGCTGGCTTGCAAAGTCTTGAGCTTGTCGGTTTCGCTGAATCTGCTGCGCTTGGGAAAGCGCCAGACAAATGGCGTCTACCTGATCGTCATGGCGGCCAGTGGGGAACCGCAGAAATTCCTCGATCATCTCTTCAACCCAAGGTGCCGAGTACGGTAACTTGACACGTCCACTTTCAAAAAGCGGACTGACACTCTCGGCCCGAGCCATCTTACTACCGCGCGGTGGCACTGCCACAACGGGAACGCCCGTCGCTCGCTTTAATCTTGCGTCAGGCTCTGGCCTGCGCTCGCATTTTCTATAAAGACGAGCCTCTGGCGATATCGCCAGTGCGACTCTATGACGTGCCGAATTAAGATCTGCGAACTCAAGACGAGCGCGATCGATGTTGACGATATAAAAGTCGCGGCCATCCGCCATTACGGTTGCGATTACCGAAAAGTCGTTATTCAAGCCGGTTGCCGCCGCGCAGTTGACCCCAGCGACGACGATTGGAGACTGACGAAGCCGGCTGCCGTACTCCGCTGGGCTCAACCACGGCGGGAGCTTCCCCGGTGGGTATCGGGCTTGCGGTTGGCAGCGACGCGTATCGATTTTCGAAGAAGGCGCGACGAAAAACGCTGCCATTTTGAGGTGAGGGCCGTTGTTGGTACAATGCCGCAAACGATCGCGAGCTGATCTCACCGCGCTCGACGCTGGGAATGTCGGCGTCGCTGAAACGTTCGGGCCAAAGCCATTCGCCCTCGGGTCGTTGGAGCGGGTCGCCCTTACCCTCGGAAATCAGCGGCAGATTCAGCGTCACCCAGCCATCGCGATCGACAACTTCACCTAGCGGATCCTTTTCGGACCAGCGCGTGCCAATCATCACATGAATCGCTCCGCCAGCCCCGTGGTCTTGAGGGTTTCCGGGATTGGCGCGCGTTAAAAACACGTCTTGATACCACGCGCGCGTACTGTTCAAAATAGCGTCCGAATCCGCTGATTCGCGGTCTTTTAGTAAGTCGTCGCAAATTCCGGCGCGAAAATCCTCGCCCCGTCAAGCCAGTTCCGACTCCTGCCGCGATGAGTGTGGCGCCCTGCTTTGTCTGCCAGCGCCCCACCGACCGCGAATCCTCGCGTAACTCAACATCGACGAACGGGAAACGCTCGTCAGTCAGGAGAGTCCGAACCGCGCGCGATGATCCTTCCGCGACTTCGCTCCCGTAGCTTGCTAAAACGATGTCTTGATCGGGATGCCTGGAAAGGTGCCAGGCGCAAAATATCTGCGACACTAGCCGAGTCTTACCATGTCGAGGCGGCATGGTGATTGCTAATTTGCGAATTTCGCGGCGCTCGAGCTTTTCGAGATATTCTGCAACCAAGACGAGGTGACGCGCCGGAATGAATCGAGGATCCATGACCCGCGCGTATTCCAACAGACGCCGGCGTGCAAGCTCGTCCTGCGCGGAACTTCTGATCGCCTCGAGTTTCTCCGTACCGACTGTCATGGTTCACTTTCACAAAGAAAATGCGGAAGGGGCAGCCGTAGCCACCCCTCTGCGTTGCTGGTCCCGCTTCCATCACCCGGGCCAGCGGCCCCACGAGAGCCCGGGCCACTCGTGGGAAATCTACTTCGTTGACGCTGCGTCGAGCTGCGCACCAAGATCGACCAAGAATGGATGCTGCCGCTCCATTTCGACTCGACGGCCGGCAGCATTCGAAATCTGCCCTGCAAGATTGCCGCGCGCGGTGTCGAGAGCAAGCCACGTCTTTGCCGCCTCACGCTGCGCGGCGTCCGCCTCGCTGTTCGGCTGCCCCGTGCGAATGTGCGCACCCGAGCGAACGCAATCGAACCCGCTCGGAATCTCGGCCATCTCGCGTTCGAGCGCTCGTACTTTCGCTACGTCCAGATCGGGCGAACGAATCGCGGCACACGCGACCTCGTACTGATGCACGATTTCGGCAAACTCAGCACGCCGTTGCGCCTCATCGAGGTCGTCGCTCTGTTTCTTGAGCGCGGCTAGGGCCTCTTGAGCACCACGCCAAGGGTTCGGAGCCTTGGGATGCATGCGATCCCAGTCGGCTTCCGCGCTCGCACGCGGCGTTTCGAGTTTCAGCCGCTCCGAGAGGAGTTCGCGCTGGCTGTGAGTTTGCGATAACCGGGGCGCGTCGAGAAGCATGGTCATGATCCGCCTTCTCTCTGCTCGCCGCTGCGATCGAGCTTCAACACAATCCCCTGACGCGCGGCCACTTCTTCGACGACGGATTTGTCGTGCCAGGTGGACTGGCCGATAAGGACCGCATGAAGCGATCGGAGTTCGTTCGTTGTCGCATTTCGAACGCGTTGACCCGCTTCAATCCATCCGGCATCTTCTGCGGGTGCATGCTCCGCCGCTCGCGCAGGGTGTCCGTAAGGTCCCTGAACTCGTCATCCGTGAGCTGCGTCGCCGATTTGAACAAGTGCGGCTTTGTTTTGCGGAGCGAACTAACCGCCTCGAGGACGTCCGAAGTGTTCGGCTGACCATCCTCGCCAACGGCGACTTTCGTGAGATCCGCGAGTTCCGCGAAAGTCGGGTCCGCAAGCCCGCGTTTAACAGCCTCGTCGCGGACCGCTGTCCGCACGAGTTCCATGGTGTCTGGCATAGTGGTTCCTTCCCGCCTAGCGGGGGATGAGTGGTTAGATTTCCTGCAGCGCTGTATCTTTCGGCGACGCGTAGACAACCAGAGTAACGACCAGCCCGTCCGGATACCCGGCCGGCGGTTCGTAGGGCCCGAAGATGCGCCGCCGCACAATGCGCTCGCAGTTCTGTACGACGACGTGATCGCCAACCGCCGGCAACGGGCCAGCATAGTCAGCGATAGGCATCAAGATCGTCTCCTGGCCCCGCTCGAGGCTCGATGCCGTCGACACGATGCGTAGGCGGTATCCGTGAGGGGAGTCCATCTTCTAGCCCTTCTGGCGCACGCTGCGCCCAAAACGTGGTCAATCCCAGCTATCGAGCGCCCTGCACGCCCTGATACGCTAGTTCAATGGCAAAGGACCCCGCTGAACTCGCATACGAGAAGTGGCGCAAGACCCTCGTTATCGTGCCGGCAGGCGACAAGCGCGCCTTTCTAGCCGGTTCGGGAAGCCGCTACAACGTATCGGCGCGCGATGACGCCGCGTTTCTGTTCCCTTCGTCGTTCGACCGCTTCGAGCGTGACTTTGCGGGTATAATAGCGAATCCGCTCAAAAACCGGGCAGAAGGGAGACCTTACCATGGCGTTGATGGCCTATACGTACCGGTGCGACGTCGATCCAGCGCATGAAAGCGAGATCAGGTCGGCCCTGGACGCGCCGGATGCTATGCCGTGCAACTTGATCATCGGCTACTCCGACAATTCCCAAGCACTGCACCGGCACCATGAGGCGCATCACCGAGTCGTAGCGTCTCCGGCCGTTCCAGGCGCGCCTTTGGGCGGTTCAGAGCCGGCGAGTGCCAAAGGTCGAACCACGGCGTCGATCGCGTCAGAAGGCGCGGAATCGCCGACCTCCTCGTTTGCGCGCTAATGTTTTGTTGTCGGTAACGCTACCAGCAATGAGCGCGTTTACCTCGCGGAGCACTTCCTCAGGCATTACGCCGAACAGGCGAAGGCTACAGCACTCGCAATGTTGGCCGCGCGCGAGGTCACCTGGAGCGTCACCGCCGCCCTCCCACGCGAGAAGGGTTCGACCCAGCTTCGCGATCGTGTCATCGTCGCCGCGGTCGTAGGCCGCGGCAAGCCGCTCGCGCAGCATTGAACGCACGGAGAGGTCGGAGTCGGCGGAGGCGGAATCGTCGGCGCTGGAGGGAGCCTCTTTTGCGAAACGATGCGTTTTCTCGCGCGAGACGCGCGCAGGGCCGTTGGCTGACGTTTCGCCGGTTTTTTGCTGCCGAGCGATGCGCATACACCGAGATTTGTGTCGATCGATCGACGAGGCGGTGAGGCCGAAGCGTTTCGAGGCGGCCCGTAACGAAACACCGCTGCATATCGCCTTTACGATGCCAGCGAGTTCCGGTGAAGCGCAGACACTACAGTGGCGCGGCATCGCTGGCCCTCGGGGTTCTGGCGCGTTTTGGGACAGGGCGGATTCTCCACGGGCGGAGCGGTTCTGGCGTAACAAGTGGCCGCGGCCTTGGACGCTGCTCGGGAATCGGGGCCTCGAGGGCGGCGCGGATTTGTTCGGCGACGATCGGGTCACTGCTGATGTCGGGTCTGTTTCGCATTAGGTGAAATCCTTGGCGTCGAAGGGTCTGACAGTACGCTACCGCACCCGGTGAAGTCTTGGCCGTACAGTCGCTGGCGTTCCATGTACGTGCTGCGCGGCTTGGGAGACTCCGGCACCGGCATAACGCCGTCCCGAATCGAACTGAGGATAAAGGCGGCCGGCCGATTGATACCAGTTTTCGGTACACCATCGGGGCCGGCGTTCGCCCACGCTCTCGCCTCGACTGGGTGATCCCGAAGGGCTTCCTCGATCTGTCGCTTTCGAAGACCGAGCTGAGCCAGCTTCGAACCGGTTTCTTCTTTGTCGTTCGATACGACGTCGTTCTGTTCAAGACGCTGTTCGTTCGTTGTTTGGGTGTCAACTTCGTCACTACTTCCGGTCCGATTTGACACGGGTCCGGTGTCGGATTCGACAGGGGTGCCCGACTCGTCACCGGTGTCGGATTTGACACGGGTGAAGCGATAGCGCGAGCTGGTTCCCGGGCGCTCATCCCAGTCGACTAACCCAACGTCGCGCAGTTGTTGAAGCGCCCTTAGGACACTTCGCCTGGGGACATCTGTCAGACTTGAGATCGTGGTCACGCTCGGGTCGCACTGCCCGGTTGACTCGTTCCGATGGCACAGCAACGCTATGAAAACGCGGGCCGGCACACCGGGAATGACGCGAGCGGCATCGATCGGCACCCTTGCCCAGCGTTGGTCCATACACGCGAACCCTTAGCCCCTCACGAGTTCCAGATTTCGACGTCCGACTGCCTGGCGCGCGTTTCGAACCGGAGGCGTTGCTTCACCCTCGCTCGCGATTAGGCTCCGCTCGTTGAGGAGTTGTTCCACTGCCTTCAAATCGGCGGCCAAGCGTTCCGGATCTCCGCGACGAAAGCGAATTTCGGCTTCGTAAATCATCACTGAAACTCCTCAAGAAAAAAAGGCCGCCGCCAAAAGCGGGGACCTCATGTATTCATGATAACACGTAATTTTTGGGGGAAGCGTTACGGTGGGGATAATCCTAACAGACTCGCAGGGATCGTGGGAGAATATGCCCCCGGTTCTGGACAGTCGTCTCGTCGAAACATTCCGCTACCTGCCGCAGCACCATGGCGCCGCTTCGGTGTTCGATAATCTCATGATCCTCGTAGGCGCGGATTCGAACCTCAAGATCATGGAGGTCGCCTGCGTCTACGACTCGTGATACTAGTTCGTGAATTGTCGCCGGCGCCCTGAAGGCTCGCAGAGCCGCTTGCCGACGTCTGTATCGCCGCGTCTTTTGGGCGTTAGCGTGCTTGCGTTTGCAAAATTTACGTTGGTTGGCCTCGAGCGCGCGATTGCACTCAAGGCAAAGTCGCCGCGTCGAATTCTCAGCGATGGTCTCCCGTTCAAGAGGGCCCTCGACATCGATCATGCCGCCCAACCGCCTTTGGTATTACGGTCGAGCAGCGCGACGAGATCGCGGTGCCGTATGACGATCCGCTTCCCGATCTTTGAGTACTTGAGCGCACCGCTCGCGCGCAGATTGCCGACGTGGCGCCGGCTACAGCCAAGAAGTGCGGCTGCGGAAGCATCTGAATAGCAACGAAGTTCGCTGGCGTCGCCTTGGGATTTCTCCATGAAAAAACTCCGCGATGATTGTGAAGTCGCTCATCAGATCGCCGCGGTATCCTCCGCTTCGGGCGTCGCGCCCGGCGTCTGACTCCTTCACCGTCATCCAACGGAGCTTGGGAGTTCGGGCCTCTAGCTAGTCCCTGGGGTAACGTTTCCCTTACCGAAGGGCCTTGGGGTTCATCACTTCAAGGCTTCCCGCCCCGCCAACGATGACCATCCGGTCCATCCTGTTGACGTACGTGCTGATCCAGCATCCCTTACTTCCACATTAGGGCAAGGGGCGCACTATTGTCAAATAGGGGCGACCACCTGACTGATAGGCTGTAACCTATAAGTGTTGAAGACGGGCCACAATGACCGATCGCGCCAAACGCACCACCCGCCCGCGCCGCAAGAAAGGCGAAGGCTCCGTCTTCTTCCATGAAAAGCTGGGCATGTGGACTGCCATAGTGAATCTCGGCGTTGACGAGAGCGGGAAACGTAAGCGCCGGCAAGTCTACGGGCGTAAGGAATCCGAGGTACTGGCCAAGCTGAAGGCGATCGAGTACGAGATCGCTTCAGGCCGGTCGGCCGAAACCCCGACCCGCAAAACCCTTGGACCGTTCTTATCCGATTGGCTCGAACAGTCGGTAGCGCCGGCGCTTAAGGCGACGACGCTGCGGAGTTACAAGGGCATCGTTGACGTCCACATCAACGGCGCGCACGGCATCGGGCACCTGAAGCTCAAGGACGTATCGCCAAGGTCGATTTCGGCGTTCTACGCTCGACTCCGACGCCAAGGAATAGGCGATCGAACCATCCAGCTCACACACGCCGTCCTTCACCGCGCGTTACGGTTCGCGCTCCGGCAAGACTTGATTCCGCGGAACCCGGCCTCGCTGGTTGACGCGCCGTCCTACCGATCCCGCCAAATGCAGCACCTCACGACCGCTCAAATCAAGAAACTGCTCAAGGCCGCGAAGGGTGATCAGCTCGAAGCGCTGATCGTGTTGGCCGTCCTATCGGGAGCGCGCCAAGGCGAGCTTTTCGCTCTAGAATGGGGCGACCTCGACCTCGCTCACGGTACGATGAGCATTCGGCGATCGCAGCAGGACGTGAATGGGGTCGTATCAATCGTCCAGACCAAGACCGAAGCCTCGCGCCGGCGGGTCTACCTCCCCAAGGTGGCCATCGAGGCGCTTAGGGGGCATCGCGAGAGGGCGGCAGCCAAGGGAGCGCCCCTGGGGACCGGGGATCTGGTGTTCACGGCTCCGGGGGGCGGCCCGCTCCGCCGGAATAACGTGATCTCCCGATCGTTCAAGCCGCTGCTGGAACGGGCGAAGCTGCCGCCGATCCGGTTCCACGACCTGCGCCACAGCTACGCGACAACGCTTCTCTCGAGCGGCGCCGACGCCAAAATCATCCAGGCCCAGCTCGGCCACGCCCGGATCGGGGTCACGCTCGACACCTATGCCCACCTCCTGCCCTCGCTCGCCAAGGGGGCGGTTCGGAAGCTTGACGACGCCTTTGGGGGCGCCCGGAAAAAATCTCCCGCGAGGGGATAGGCTGTAACTTCGGCTGTAACGGCCCGATCGCCCAAAGGCAAAGCCCCCGAAAAGTGCTATTTTCAGGGGCTTTTTATGGCTCCGGATGCTGGACTCGAACCAGCGACCCGCTGATTAACAGTCAGCTGCTCTACCAACTGAGCTAATCCGGAACGTGTACTCCGTTTTTGCCGCCGCCCCACGTTCAACGCGGGTCGCCCCGGCCCTCCGCTCGATATCTCTTAAAATCTTAGTTGACAAAGCTCGCGCGGGGGAGTAGGCTCTATCTATCAACTAAAACCTTAAGAGCCATGGAGGGTCCCGTGATTCGCTTCGGTCTCAGTCTTCTCGCCGCCGGTCTGATCACGTTTGCCGGCTATGCGGCCCTCGGGCACGCGGCCACACCCCCGTCGGGCGCCCACCTGAAGGTCATCGCTACGGTTACCGCTCGCGCCCACCATCGGCCCGCGCTTTCGGACGCCGCCGCACCCCAGAGCCTCCCATTGCTTTAGCCGATCGGGGAACTGACTAGGGTTGCGAGGCCTGCCGGCGGATCGTCAGCGACTGGCTGAGCTGAACCGTTGCGTTCGCGCCCGGCGGCACCGTGAAGTTGCTCTTGCTATTTGCACCCAGCATCGCGCCGCCGATCAGCCCGACCGCTCCACCGCCGCTGGCGTGAAATATCGTTTTGCCGATCGCGTTGCCGATCAGCATTCCCGCGAGCGCGCCGACCGCGGCTTTTCCGGCCGTCTCACCGGTGCTCTTGTTCGCAGCGATGCTCGTCACGCTGCCGTGAACGTAGGCGTTGCTGCCGTCGGCCAATCGCAGGTAGCGCGGAACGATCACGATTTCGGCGTTACGACCTTGGCCGGCGCGCTGCACTTTCGTCACTTCGCCGGTTAGCGTCGCGCCTTGGAACAGCGGGTCGCCGCTGGGATACGGCGGCACGACCGTCATCGTGAAACTGTCTCCGACGTTGGCATTGGCGGTATTGAGTTCTTGATTCAGGCGAGCGTTGATCACGGTACCGTTGTAAAGCGTAACCGAACTCGCCGCCGGCGCGACGAGCGCCGACCCGAGGAAGGCCCCCGCGAGGGCCAGCGCGGTGAGGTGGTTCCGAGGTTTCATGCGTACATTGGTTCCCTTAGGGTGTCGTAAGCGGGCTGGTTAGTTGAATCGTAACCGGCGAGCCGGGCGGAATAACGATAGTTTCATTAGATTTCTGGGCGTAAACGTAGCCGCTCGTGTTGCCGGCCGGCGGGGGAGAAACCGAGGGCGCGGCGTCTCGGCGAAAGTGCATCTGCCAGGCGATCGGACCGGGCGTTACCGTACCGTTTGGCATGGGAGGAAGCGCAAACTTGACGGCCTCCCGTTGAGCGACCGCCGTATTGGTCTGAGTAACGTTCTTGCTTACGACTTTGGCGTGAATCGGCGCGCGCGCGCCGCTTTTGAACTGAATGTAGTCGAGCATGAAACCGATGCGAGCGCGCGTTAAGCCCCCCGGACCCGTAACGTCGGTCACGTGACCGTGAATGGCGGCGCCAGCCAACGCCGGCAGGGTAGGGTCGTCCACTTTCAACTTGAAGTCGGTGCCGGCTTTGAGGGTCGCCGAGTTGACGCCTTGCCCGAGCACGCAGAGGATCGAGGTTCCGCTCGAAATCGTGGCAGCCTGCGCGACGGTTACCGCCGCCGCAAACGCGACGACGCCCGCCGCGGCAAGAATCGCGGGGAGTCTTAGCTTCAACATCCTGGCTCCTTTTTTCAGGTAGCGAAGTTGGGTACGCGCAATGCCTCGCCGGTAAAACCGGTCGCTTTTCGCAGCGCGTCGACGCGATCGAGCCGCTCCCACGGCAAGTCGAGATCCGACCGGCCGAAGTGGCCGTAAGCCGCCGTCTGCCGGTAGATGGGCCGGCGCAGATTCAACGCGCTGATGATTGCGGCCGGCCGAAGGTCGAAGACGTCGAGCACCGCTTTGGCAATGAGTTCTTCTTCGATCTTCGCGGTGCCGAATGTTTCGACGAACACGTTCATCGGTTCCGCAACGCCGATCGCATAAGCGACCTGCACCTCGCATCGGTCGGCCAGGCCGGCTGCGACGACGTTTTTGGCGACCCAGCGGGCCGCGTACGCGGCCGACCGATCGACCTTCGTCGGGTCCTTTCCCGAGAATGCGCCGCCGCCGTGGCGCGCCATGCCGCCGTACGTGTCGGCGATGATCTTCCGGCCGGTCAGACCGGCATCGCCCTTGGGACCGCCGATGACGAAACGCCCGGTCGGGTTCACGTAGATTCGAGTATTGCGATCCCGCAAAGCTTCCGGGACGACGTGTTTGATGACTTTCTCGGTCACTTCGCTGCGAATGACGTCCAGCGGAATGTCCGGATCGTGCTGGGTCGAAACCACGATCGCCTCGACGCGGACGGGCCGATCGCCATCGTACTCGACCGTCACCTGCGACTTGCCGTCGGGACGCAGATACGGTATGTCGCCGTTCTTTCGCAGCGCGGTGAGGTGCCGCGTCAAGTTATGGGCGAGCACGATCGGCAGCGGCATCAGTTCGTCGGTCTCGCGGCACGCGTAGCCGAACATCATGCCTTGATCGCCCGCACCGATCTGCTCGAACTCGTCGTCCCGGCCGCCCTTGGCTTCGAGCGACTTGTCGACGCCCATTGCGATGTCCGGCGATTGCTCGTCGATCGAAATGCTCACGCCGCACGTCTCGGCGTCGAATCCCACCGCGGATTTCGTATAGCCGATCTCCCGAATCGTTTCGCGAACGATCCGTGGAATGTCGATGTACGTCTTGGTCGTCACTTCACCGGCGAGATGAATCTGACCGGTGATCGCAAACGTTTCGACGGCCACGCGCGACATCGGATCGTCTGCAAGCAGCGCGTCCAGGACGGCGTCCGAGATCGCATCGGCCACCTTGTCGGGGTGCCCCTCGGTCACCGACTCGCTAGTGAAGAATCTCCGATAGCCCAACTACGTGCCCTCCGACCAGGACGCCATGTATTTGATCTGCTCGGGCGTGAGAACGTCGATCTCGATGCCCATCGAGGAGAGCTTGAGCGCCGCGACCTCCTCGTCGATCGCGATGGGTACGTCGTACACTTCCTTGGCCAGCTCGCGGTAGTGATTGGCAAGATAGGCCGCCGACAGCGCCTGATTGGCAAACGACATGTCCATGACGGCGGCCGGATGGCCTTCGCCGGCCGCTAGGTTCACGAGGCGTCCGTCGGCCAGAATGCAGACCTTGCGGCCGTCGTGCAGTTCGTACTGCTCGACGAACTCGCGCGGCGACGCGACGCCCTTGCTGATGCGCTTGATGCCGTCAAGGTCCAGTTCGTCGTTGAAGTGGCCGGAATTGCAGACGATCGCGCCGTCTTTCATCAGCCTGAAGTGCTCTTCGCGAATCACGTGATAGTTGCCGGTGACGGTGACGAAGAGGTCGCCGATCTTGGCGGCGTCGCCGATCGGCATGACCCGGTAGCCGTCCATTTGGGCTTCGATCGCCTTGCGCGGGTCGACCTCGGTTACCACGACGTGCGCACCCATACCCGACGCGCGCGACGCGATCCCGCGTCCGCACCAGCCATACCCGACTACTACCAGCGTCCGGCCGGCCAGTAAGACGTTGGTCGCTCGGACGATCCCGTCGAGGGTCGACTGACCGGTGCCGTAGCGATTGTCGAACATGTGCTTGGTCAAGGCGTTGTTCACGGCCACCACCGGATACGGCAGCAAGCCTTCCTTCTGCATCGCCTTCAAGCGAATCACGCCGGTGGTCGTCTCTTCGCACCCGCCGATCATCTCGGAGAGTAGCGCGTGATGCTTGGTGTAGATCGTCGTCACGAGGTCGCACCCATCGTCCATCGACATCTGCGGCTTGCTCGCGATCACCGCTTCGATGTGCGAATAATAGGTCTCGTTATCTTCACCTTTGATCGCAAAGGTTGGAATGCCGTAATCGCACAACGCCGCCGCGACGTCGTCTTGGGTGGAGAGCGGGTTGCTGGCGCACAGCGCCAACTGCGCGCCGCCGGCTTGCAGCGCCAGCATCAAGTTCGCCGTTTCGGTGGTAACGTGAAGGCACGCGCCTATGCGGACGCCGCTGAGCGGCTTCTCGATCTCGAAGCGATCGCGAATTTGTCCCAGCACGGGCATGTACGCGCCGGCCCACGCGATGCGCGCGCGGCCGGCTTCGGCCAAGCTGCGATCCTTGACGTCGCCGGTGGTTCGATCCAAAACGGGCACGTTAATTCACCTTTCGTCGGAGCCACATCCGGGCGCCGGGCACCTTCGGCGCAGACCCCGGCAGGTCCGCCGCGGTTGCAGCGGTCTAGGGCACGGCCGCCGCACCGCCTAACAGGAGCGAACGTGGAAACGATCCAGCAGTATTTGACCGACCTCGGCTCCGAGGCACCAGTCCCGGGCGGAGGTAGTGCGGCCACGATCGTTGCCGCGTGCGGAGCCGCGTTGGTTGGAATGGTCGCCCGAATCTGCGCGCGCAATCCGAAATATGCCGCCCACGCGGAACTGGCGCAAAACCTCGCCTTAGCGAGCGACGATCTGCGGAGCGCGCTTTCGGAGGCGCGCGACCGCGACGAGCGAGCTTTTGCCGCCGTCGTCGCCGCGCAGGCGCTGCCCAAAGAACGTCCCGAAGAGAAAGCTGAGCGCGCCCGTGTGTTGGAACTCGCGCTCGGCGAGGCCGCCGATGCACCTTTGGGGACCGCGACGTTGTCGCTCGACGCCTTGCGGCAGGCAGCGCAGCTGCTCGAGATCGGAAACCGCCATCTGGCCAGCGACGTGGGATGTGCCGCCGAGTTCGCATTCGCCGGGTTGGCGGCGTGCGCGTACAACGTTCGCGTCAATCACCGCTACATGCACGACCTCACGGCGATTGCCGAGCAAGAAAAAACGCTCGCCGGCTACGAAACGCAGGCAAATCAGACGCTCGCGAACGTGCGCGCGGCCGTCGCCGCGCTCTTGGCGCGGCCCGGCTAGTCCTTATGCGAAGACTTCGACGAGATCGAGGAACGCCGCGATGTCGGCGTCGTCGACCTCCATCCCGACGCCTTTGGTGTGGTAGCGGATGTCGTGAAAGTCCATCCCGGCAGTCATCACCAAGTCGTACTGGCGCGCCTTGGCGCGAAACTCCGCAACGTCGCTCGAGTCGTGCAGCGGGTAGAAGACTTCCAGCCCGCGCAGACCGTGTCCGGCCAATTCGTCGATGAGAACGCGATCCTTCAAGCGCCCCGGATGGGCGAGCACCGGAATCCCGCCGGCGTTCGCGATCTCCTCGATAGCGTGCTGCGGGGTCGTGTAGAGCTGCGGCACGTAGCCGGGTTTACCGCTTCCGAGTATGTCGCGAAAGGCGGAGTCGACGTTCGTGGTCATGCCCGCGCGAACCAGCGCTTTGGCAACGTGAGGCCGCCCCACCGAGTCGGCTTCGTCGGACTCACGCAGCACGTCTTCCATGGTGAGGCCGTATCCGGCGCGACGGATCTGGTCGACCATCGTCTGCGCGCGCACCCGCCGCTGAGCCTGATTGTATTCCAGCAACTCGTTGATCGGTGAGGGACCCAGCGGCACGTTGTATCCGAGCACGTGCACTTCGTTCTGGCGCCAGGTCGTGTTGATTTCGATCCCGGTGACGTAGCGCGTGCCGGCGGGCGCCTCGAACGATCCGTAGGCCCGCAGCGTGTCGTGATCGGAAATGCAGAACATCTCGACCGCGCGCTCGGCCATGAAATCCGCCAGCGCCTGCGGGCCGAGCGTCCCGTCGCTCATCGTACTGTGTGAATGAAAATCGACTTTAATTGTAAGGCACCTGCTCTAAAGGCGCTGCGGCCGAGCCTCCGCGCCCCCCACTTCGTGGGGCCCCCGGGTTATGGGGTGCATTGTTGCTGGGTATCAAGCTGTTGTCTCCCCTAGGGCACCCCTAATTTGCGTTTCGCCGCTGCCGGCCTGGGTCGTTGGACGTTCGCCTTCACTGTCGGGTTGGGTCGTTGGAATCTCGCCCTCACCGGTGGGTTGGGTCGTCGGAATTTCGCCCTCGCTGGTGGGCGCGCTTGTTAGAAGATCGGCTGTGCTTCCGGCTTGGGGCGTTGCCGTCTCGCCTGTGGCTTTGGGTGAGGTCGTTGGGACGTTTTCGGGGGCGGGGGGCGGGGGCTCGGGGGCTAGTGGGCGGCGTTCGATTTGGAGAGAGATACCGGTCCGCTCGTTGTCGCCGATAGCGACGATAACGAACGCCGGTACGCAAACGGCGTCCATGCCGTTGGTCTTCAAGTAGTTCCGGGCGATCGCGACGCCTTTGATCGCCTGGTTGATCGCGCCCGCACCGACCGCCTGAAGCTCGACGCCGTCGCGCTCGCGCAGGGTCGCTGCGATCGCGCCCGCAACCGCGTTGGGACTGCTCTTGGCCGAAACCTTGAGCGGACCGGTGGAACTCGTCACGCGATTCCCCGCTGGAAAATTCTTTTGATCTCGGTGGCTTTGCCGGATGCGGCGTCGATCGTTACGACGGCCGCGCAAAACTGTTTCGTTCCGGATTTTTCGACCGTAAATCGCTCGGAGATTCCGGTTAGAAACCGATCCAGGACCGCGCGCGACTCCATACCGATGACGCCTTCGGTCGGGCCGGTCATGCCGACGTCGCTAATATAGGCCGTGCCGCCGGGCAAAATCTGCTCGTCGGAGGTTTGCACGTGGGTGTGGGTGCCGTACACGCACGAAACGCGGCCGTCGAGATAGCGTCCGAGAGCGACCTTCTCCGAAGTTGCCTCCGCATGGACGTCCACGACGATCACCGGCGTTTGGCGCCGAAGATCCTCGAGCAACGCATCGGCGCAGCGAAATGGATCGTCGACCGGCGGCATGAAGGTCCGCCCCATCAGATTCAGCACTCCCACGGTGACGCCGCCGACGACGAGCGTACCGGCGCCGCGCCCGGGCGTCGACGGGGGATAGTTTGCCGGGCGGACGACGCGCTCTGAGTTTTCCAGATATTCCTTGAAGTCGCGCTTGTCGAAAATATGATTGCCGCTGGTGATGAAGTCGACGCCGCTTTCAAACATTTCGCCGGCCGTCTGAGCGGTCAAGCCGAAGCCGCCCGCGGCGTTCTCGCCGTTGGCCAGACAAACGTCGATGTGATGCTGCTCGCGCGCCAACGAAAGGCAGCGTTTGAGCGTCTCCCGGCCCGGGGATCCGACGACATCCCCGACGAGCAGCACGTGGATTGCGGGAATAGCTATCGGCGCGCCGACGCCTTGGCTTTCTTCTGCGCCTTTAGGAAGTAGACGAGCACGCGCTTTTCTTCTCGAAACCCCACCAGACTCTTGGACTGGGCCGGGTCGCGGAGCGCCTCGATCGCGAACAAGGCCGCTTCGTCCTGCGCTGCCGGATCGGCGTCTATGTGATCGTCGGGCAGCGGATTTCGTACCAGCGCGTCGTGGAAGCGCTGCCCGAAGAACGCTACCTGCAGCTCCAGCTCTTCCTTCGTGAAGCTTTCCAGATCGCGCGTGATGTGCACGAAGGTCATCGAGCGGTCGCCTTCCCACTCGAACCGCAACGTTTCGGGCTCCTCCCGAAAGAGCGACAGAAAACTGCGGATGTGGTCCTCGATTGCTTCGGTAACGCTCGTCTGGAGGCTGCGGTCGAGACGCTGGCGCAACGCGAAGGTGAGCCGGACGGTGCGGTCCGCCGGCATCGAGCGGATCGACGCGAGCTCCGGAAAACGCACCAAAAGCGCGCAAACCAAGCTCACCGTATCGGCATTTTCGACGCGAGTGCGAGCGATCATCGCCAAGACCAGCAGTTCATACGAGACTCCCATTCCCACCGAGGTAACGAGCGGCCAGGTGCGGGGTCACGACAGTACGACGCCGCCCCCAGGCCTCCCCGCATCCCCCCGTAGAAAGAAACCCGGGTGAGGCTTCGGGAGATTCCGGGCGCTCTCGCCCTCGGCTTGCTCGCTTCCTTGGCAGCGCATACGGCGCTCTACGGCGGCGAACACGCGATGGGCGGCGCCTACAACGAACTTCTGATCCAGGTCGCCATCATGGGCTCGGCCGGGTTCGCCGCGTTTCTCGGGGCATTGGCCTGGATGGGCGCCCAAGGCGCCGCCGACGGCAGCATCCTCGCGACGCGCCTGCGGACGCACGTTCCGAGCTTCGCGTCCGTTACGGCAGCCGCCGGGCTCTGGTTCGTTCTCGGCGAGCGGATCGAAGCGCGCCATTCCAGCCCGGGGGCGTGGCTCACGCTCGCGTTCCTGCTGTCGGCTGTTTGGCTGCTGTTGGCCCTGACCCGCTGGTTAGTCCGGCTGTTGGCGGGGACGATCGTCGCCATCGCTCGCGCCTCATTTGCCGCTCGCACCCCAATATGGGTCCGGGCGGCGAAGCCGCTGCTGTTCGTGCGCCGTCGACCGTTGCTGCGGCGGCGCTTCGCCCGTCCTCCTCCGATCGCGAACGCGCGCGCGTAAGCGCGCCTTCTTCCGTTCGCACAACCTACAAAGATCGAAGGAGAGCCATGTCTCGTTTTCTCACGGCGTGCATCGCCGCTCTTTTCGCTTGGACCGTTCTCGGCGCACCGGTCCGGGCCGCCACGACCGGCCTAGTGCGCGGCACGGTCACCGTTGACGGCAAACCGGCTAGCGGCGCGCGCGTCACCCTCGAAGGCGAGGGATCGCGCTTCCAGGCGACGACCGACGCGAAGGGCGACTACGTCTTCCCCCAAGTTCCATTCGGATCGTACCGGGTCGCGGCCCGGGCGAACGGCGCTCACGAACTGCAGGTGCTGGTAACCGTCTCGAGCGACGCAGTCGTCACGGTCAACGTCGCCCTCTCGACTCAGCTCATCCAGATCGCCCAGACGACGGTCACGGCACACGCCGGCGGGCTGCAGGCTAACGCGCCGTCGGTAAATCAGCTCACGCGCGCCACGATTCAAACCTCGCCGGTACAAAACAGTCTCGACAAACTCATTGGAACGCTTCCCGGCGTCATTCCGTTTTCGTACAACGAGCCGGTGATCAACGGCTTTCACGGGGTCACCTACAACATCGACGGCGCCCCCTTACCCCTGGCAACGACCTCGAATTTCGCCGAAATCGTCGATCCGAAGAACATCAACTCGTTGGAGTTGCTGACCGGCGCGATTCCGGCCGAGTACGGCGGCGACCGGATGGGCGGCGTCGTGAACATCATCACGAACCGGCCGACCGATCTGCCCGAAGGGGCCTACGGCGTGCTGACCGGTGGTTTCGGCAACCAGTCGCAAGCCGTCGGGAGCCTCGAGACCGCGACTCGCTTCGGATCCAGCGAGCTGTTCTTTAACGCCAACAGTCAAAGCAGCGTTCGCGGTTTGGACGCGCCGACGTTCGACGCGATTCACGACAACGCGTCGCAAAGCAATCAGTTCCTGCGATTCCTCGCCCAGCTGAGCCCTCGGACGACGCTGGGTTTCGACTACTCCAATCAGCTCGCGCAGTTCCAGATTCCGATCAACACCGACCCGAACAACCCCTACGACCCGATTTTCACGCCCGCGGGAACCGACGACGTGCAGCGCGAGTACGATCGCTTCTCGAACCTCAACATCACGCAGACGTCGCGCGACGGCAACGGCGTCTTTCAGATCGTGCCGTGGTGGCGTTCGACCCGTATCAACTATGACGGCGACCTCCCGAACGACGTGCTCGGCCTCACCCCGCCGTTCGGCGCCGATCTGATCTGCGCCGATTGCCCGCGACCGAACGACGGATCGGACGAGGCGACCCATAACGTGGGCTTGCTCTCGAACACCTACGCCAGCTACGTGGGCCTGAGAATGTCGGATTTTCGCGCCACCAAGGATCACGCGTGGAAAGTCGGCATCGACGTTAACCGCGAAAACGTCGTCGCGGACCAAGCCTTTGCCTGTTACTTTCCCGACTGCGGCACCAGCGGAATGCACGCACAACCGTATTATCTAATCTCGTCGGCAACGCAGGCGCAGGCCGGATCGCAAATCGGCATCTACGCCCAAGACAAGTGGCAACTCTCGAAGTACGTACAGCTGAACTACGGCCTTCGTTACGATCACTCGACTGGCTACACGGGCGGCTGGCAATGGAGTCCGCGCGTCGGCGTCACGGTCTGGGATGGCGGCAAAAACTCGTTTCATGCCTACTACGGCCGCTTCTACGCCGCCCCATTGCTCGAGGACGTCCGCCAAGACTGCGTCGTGCTGCAAGGTTGCCCGACCGTACCCGTGTACGATCTCCAGCCCGAGCGCGACTCGTATTACGAAACGGGAATCGACCACGAATTCAACGCCAACCTCACCGGTTCGATCAACGTTTTCAAAAAGACGTCCGTCAACGTTCTCGATACGACGCAGCTGCTGAACACGCCGCTGTTCGCCGTTTTCAACAACGCGATCGGTTTCGACCAGGGCGTCGAGGTAAGACTCACGGGGCGGCTTCCCAGCGACGACAGCTGGTTCTTTACCGGCACCGTCTCGGGCTCGTACGCCGCCTGCGTCTCGGGATCGACGTTTCTCTTTCCGCCAAATCCCACGGATCAATCGTGCGTGTCGCAACTCGCGCCCGAGGATCACGACGAGACGGTCGCGTCCTCAGCCGGATACACGTGGCGGTTCGGCGGCGGTCACCAGTGGTTCACAACCCTGCAGGGAAACTACGGCAGCGGCTTCCCGGTCGAGTTCGAAAGCGCCAATGCCAATCTCAACGGCAGGCTGCCCGCGCACACGACCTTCGACGTCGCCGCGGGTCGCTACCTAACTCCGGGGCGCACCGGCGAGGACCGCGGGCTCGGCGTTTCGTTCATCGTCACGAACGTTTTGAATCACCAGTACCCGATCAAGGTCGCCAACGGCTTCAACACGACCCAAATCGCCAACGGCCGGTCCGTCTTGTTCCGCCTTTCCGCACCGTTCTAACCGATCACCGCGACTGCGGATCGGCGGGTGCCGTGGCGAAGCGCCAGCCGATCTCCAGCGTGCGGCCGGCGGCATAGTGGTTTCCTTGGGCGTTGAGATACGTGATGCGGTAGCGGTCGTTAAAGAGATTGTCGATTCCGACCGTAACGACCGATCGCCCCGTCAGCGCGATGCCCTTGACGAGGTCGAAGGTCAGGTGCGGCGGCACCTTGCAATCGTCCGTTGGCGGAACGCAGATTTGCGACGAAAGCCCCGAGCCAAATTCACCGTCTAAAGCCCACCAGCCGCCGCGGCGGTCGTTGCTCAAAACTCCGCCGATACCGTCCCAGTTCTGGTCGTGGTCGGCCGGCGTGTAGCCGGCCGGCGCGCCGAAACACGGCGCCAACAGCTGCGTCTCGCAGCCCGCATTAACGGAACGAGCATGGGTCAGCCCGGCGTAGAGGCGTCCGCCGCCGGGCAGCGGCTGCTGATAGTACGCACTCTGTACCGAGATGTTGCCGGCGGTGTAATTGATGTCCTGATGCAGGGCGGTGACACCCACCTGAGTGTCGTCGATCAGATCCACCGCTATTTTCTGCATGACGCGCAGTCCCAGCGTTCCTCGTCCCAGCGGCAGATGCGCGCCAACCTCGAACACGCTATCGCGTTCGGGCCGCAGGTCGAACTGCGCCATCGCCGGCTGCTCGGGCAGGTCGAGCAAATGCGCCGCTGCTGGCGAAACATTTTCCAGCGAAAACGGCGTGAAGAACCGGCCGAAATAGACGTAGACGTTCGCTCGCGGGCCGTACTCGCGAGTTACCTTGACGCGCGGGCTCGTCTGGGCAAAAGCGCTCCGGAACTGGGTCGAAAAGAGCGAAAAGACGTCCTGCCGAACGCCAAGGTCGAGCAGCCAGCTCGGCGAGAGCTGCCAGGAGTCTTGTACGTAGGCACTCGTCGTGTGCCCCACGTTAGGCGCGTCGTCAACGACCGTGTAGGCGGCGGTCGGGCGTTGGGGCTCGAAAATCGGGGCCAGAAAGTTGTTGGGCTGCAGCGTAACGGCGTAGAGTTTATCGACCGATGTTACGTCGTAGGACGCACCGTAGCGCAATGTATGTCTGCCGTCAACCAGCAGGTCGTCTACGTTGACGACGCCGTCGCGAGCCGTTCGGTCGGCGGCCAGCGAATACGCGCACGCCGGCACAACGCCCTTGGCGCAGTCCTGCGGCGAGCCACCGCCGGCCGCGCTCAAGGCGTAGCCGTAGGCGAAGTCGTTTTCAGGATCGCCGAAATCCTGGATCCGCGACTGTTTGTAGCCGATTCCGTAACTCAAAGCTCCGCCGGAAGCGAGCGGCCGATGCACTTGCACCGCTACGAAGGAGTCCGTCTGCGATTCGCTATCGTCGGTTGCGGCCGGTTCTCCACCGGCAACGTCGTTAGGGATTTCAAAGCGCTGATCCGAGTGGATGAAAGTAACGTTGGCGTAGTTCTTCCCCAGCGGGACCGCGTAACGCAAAAACGCGTTCACGGCTGCGCCCTTATCGTGCACGACGGCGGCGCTCGGCGGATCCAGGAACCGGTCGCCCTGCGAAGCGGCGAGTGCCAGCGACAGCTGGCCGCTGCTCGCCGGCGCGTGGGCGCTGAGGTACGTCGTCTGGGTCGCAAACGAGCCGAGGTCGGCGTACCCCGAAGCCCCGGGCGGACCGCTGCCGATCCGCGTCCCGACGTTGACGACGGCGGCGAAACGTCCTCCGTATTGGGCGGGATAGGCTCCCTCGACGACGTCCATGAACGCGATATCGCTCGGATCGATTTCGCTCCCGACCTCACGGTTGAGCTCCTGCGGCACTTGCACGCCGTCGAGGTAGTAGTTGATATCACCGTGATCGCCGTTGATGTGCACGACCCCGTTGGCACCACGGGCAGCCGCCGGCAGCTGCAGCAGCGCCCCAGGCAACGACCCCTGGTAGGGCATCCGGTCCAGGAGATCCTGATTCACGGTGACGTCGGTACCCGATCCGCGGATCGGCAGCTGGCCGCCGGAGACGGACACGTGACCGACCGTCGAGAGCAAGACGAGCGTCACGAAAGCACCGGCCGCCGCCACCTCGACGACGCAGGAGCCCTGCCGGTTTTCCAGCACGCCGTCGAGCCGGTACGTTCCCGGAAACAGCGCGGGAAAGCGAAATTGACCATCCGCACCGCTCGAGCGGCGCAAGGTGACCCCGCTGCCGCGCAGGGTCAGAAGAGCACCGGAAACCGGCCGGGACGCGGAATCGACGGCCCGCCCGGAGAGCACCGCCGTCTCGGAAGCGAACGCGACGCGCGGAGCGGACGACGCGGCCGCTCCGAGCACCAGTGAGAATGCTAAATTTGCGAACCTCTTGCAAATCATTACCTGCGAATCATTCGCAAGTTAAATACTGCCTCCTGCGGCAGGCGCCCGGAGGACTCCCGGGCGGTGCCGGGGGAGAGGGGGCTTCTCAGAAATGTTCGACCTGGACCGCGGCACGATTATCGTCACGGGCGGCGCCGGCCTTATCGGCAGCGCCCTGATTTGGGCTTTGAATCGGCGCGGGATCGACGATATTCTCGTCGTGGATCGCCTGGATGGTTCCGAAAAGTGGAAACATTTGGTGCCGTTGCGCTTCGCCGACTACCTCGACGCCGACGACTTCGAACGGCGCACCGCCGACGGCGACGATTTCGGCGGAATCGGAACGGTGTTTCATCTCGGTGCGTGCTCGTCAACGACCGAAACCGATTCCGACTATCTCATGCGTAACAACTACGAATACACCAAAAACCTCGCCGGGTGGGCCGAGGAAAGCGCCGAACGCTTCGTGTACGCTTCGTCCGCCGCCACGTACGGCGGCCTCGAGGACGATCTTTCGGATGAAGCCGACCTGAAGACGCTTCGCCCGCTCAACATGTATGCGTACTCAAAGCATCTGTTCGACCTGTACGCCCGGCGTACCGGACTCGATCAGAGCATTTGCGGCATCAAGTATTTCAACGTGTTCGGGCCCAACGAGGATCACAAGGGTGAAATGCGGAGCATCGTGCAAAAAGCGTACGAGCAAGCTCGATCCACCGGAAGCGTCAAACTCTTCAAGAGCTACCGTCCGGAGTATGCCGACGGCGAGCAGCGGCGGGACTTCGTCTACGTGAAAAATGCCGTCAACATGACGCTGCACCTGGCGGAGTCGGAAGCTGCCGGAATCTTCAACGTGGGCTCCGGACGGTCGCATACGTGGCTCGAACTCGTGCGGCCAATCTTCCGGGCGCTCGAACTTCCCGAGCGCATCGAGTTCGTCGAAATGCCCGAACGGTTGCGCGGGAAGTATCAGTACTCGACGTGCGCCAGAATCGATCGCCTGCGCGCCGCCGGATACGATTCCCCCGAGACGTCGCTGGAAGATGCGGTCGTAGACTACGTCACGAACTACTTGGTGCCGGGACGCTGCCTCGATCCGGCGGATTCGCCCGTGGCGGCGCCACTCACCGCTCCAGCTCCGTAAACGAGGTTCGATTGCCACAGCCTTCTCGTGCCGAACGCCGGCGTCAATCGCGCGGCTCGGGCCCTACGGCTCCGCCGCCGCACCGCGATCCCATGATGCCGGTCTACATCGGTGTTGCGGCGCTCATCGTCGTCATCATCTTGATATTCGGAGGCATGAAGTGGGCGCAAAAACACGCCCTCGACATCGCCCAAGCGACGCCGTCGCCCGGACCTAACGCGAGCGCGAAGCCGATCGCATTGGTCGATGGCGGAACGATCGGCGTCCAACACTTCCCGGTCGGAAACACGCGCACCGGCGGCACCGGCCAGCCCATCGACGGCCTGACCTGTCTCGCGCAGGAAGGGACGTCGCTGCACGTTCACGCGCACGTCGCGCTGTTCGATCGCGGCAAGCAGATTCAAATTCCGAGGTACATCGGCTTTGCGCCCAACCCGCAGCTCCCCGGCGGAGGCTGCCTCTATTGGATTCACACCCACGACGCCAGTGGAATCATCCACGTCGAGGCACCCGATCTGCACCCGCCCGGCGGCGGTCCGTATACGCTCGGAATGCTCTTCGACATCTGGGGCCAACCACTAGGCGCCGATAACATCGCCGGCTTCAAGGGTCCGGTAACCGCCTACGTCAACGGTGCGAAGTACGACGCCGACCTGCGCGCCATTCCGCTCTCTGCCCACCAAGAGATCACCCTCGAAGTCGGGACCCCCATCGTCCCCGCCCCCTTGTATTCCTGGCCCCCCAACGACTAAACTCCGCCGGGCCGGTTCCGTTTGACAGTGACCCGGAGCGGAGCGGGGGCGGGGTCTGAAAAAAAATTAGAGCGTACTTCGCGAGAGAGCTCTAATTTTTTTTCAGACCCCACCCCCGCTCCACCCTAAGTCTTTTCTCCCACGCTTCCGGAACCAACCCTTCTCCGCAATTACACACCCGCTCCGCAATTACACACCCGCTCCGCAACAACGCCACCGCTCCGCATTTTGTATTTATATCGAGCTAGACAACCGCGTGGCGGCCGAAGGCTTGCCGAGAGCTGGGTGCGGGTGGGGTCGAAAAAAATATTAGAGCTCTCTCGCGAAGTACGCTCTAATTTTTTTTTCGACCCCACCCGCACCCAGCGTTCAGCGCAAAACCTTCTGCAAGGCCGCCGCGAGGTCGTCGTACGAGATCTCCCCGGTATTGAGGTACGCCACGTTCTTGTCCTTGCCGATGATTGCGAGGGTGGGAAAGGCGCCTTGCAGATAGCTGGCGGCAACGCCCAGCGAGGCATCGTATGCCACGGGATACTGTACGTTAAAGCGTTGCGCCCACTTGAGCACGTCGAGCTGCGAGGCGGCGGTCGTGCCGTCGATCGCGGTATCGCTGCCCGAGACACCGACGAAGTCGACTCGTGATTTGAAATGGTTATAGAGCCGGTCGATCACGGCGGTTTCGCGCTGACAATGTGGGCACCACGTCGCAAAGACTTCCAAAAAGACCGGCTTATCGGTGCCCTTGAGGTCGAACAGACCGGCGGTCGTTGCGACCGAAAACTCCGGTGCGGGCTGTCCGACTTGGGCCTTGCCGACCGCCGGCGCCTGCGATGCGTTCTTGACGCGATGCGACGGACCAAAGGCGTACCACGCCACGGCCGCGACCGCGATCGCGGCGACGAGCACGATCGAGCCGATCCCGAGCTGTCGTTGGTTCATCGCGAACGAAATCTCCGATCCAGAGCGAAGGTACCGGGTGCGCCGTAGGCCACGAACGCGCTCGCCGAGGCCAGGGCCAGGTCGAACGCCACGTGCGGCCAGTCGGCCACCGCGGCATCGTTGGGTCCGAAACAGCCGCACGCCGCCGGAATGTGCCGCACCACTGCCGAGGCGATCGCTCCCGCATAAAGCACGAACTGCACGCAAGCCACGATCGCCGCAACGCGGACGAACAAGCCGGCGACGAGGTACGCGCCAAGGATGAGTTCGACGTAGGGAAGCGCCAACGCCAGCGGTCCGACGACGACGGCGGGGAGCAGCCGGAAGCCGGCGATCGCTGCCGCAAGTTCGGCGGGGTGACCGACTTTCAAGACGGCGGCCGAAACGAGCAGGCCGCCGATTGCGAGGCGGGCGCCGAGTACCGCGACGTTCGTAACGCCTTTCGTTGTGCCCATGCGCCGCCATGCGGCGTACAATGGGCGTATGTCCTGCTTGCTGCGCCCGTTGTGCGCCGCCGCGCTGGCGACGCTGGTGGCCGGATGCGCTGCCGGGCGCCCGGCCCCCGACTTCACGCTCACGAGCGACGTGGGTCGGCCGTGGAGTCTCTCGGCACAGCGAGGCAAGCCCGTTTTGCTGACGTTCGGCTTCACGCATTGCGCCGATACCTGCCCGGCGACGCTCGCGAAACTGGCGCATATCAGCACTACCCTGGGACGGCGCGGCGCGCAGGTCGAAGTCGCGATGGTGACCGTCGATCCGCGGCGCGACACGCCCGCAGCGCTGCACGCCTTCGTCGGACGCTTCGGGCGTTCGATCGTCGGCTTGACCGGCAGTCAGGGTGACGTCGGGAACGTCGAAACCGCCTACCACGTGTGGGCGCAACGCGTGCCCGGGAAGGCCGGACGCGGGAGCTACGACGTCGTGCACACGGCGGCCATCTACCTGATCGATTCCGCCGGCCGCATTCGCGGATTGCGCGAAGACGACGAACCCGAGGCGGACATCGCGCGCGCGGTCCGCGACCTCCTGAGTTGATGCTGGCGCTTGGCCTGGCGGCCGTTCTCACGGTCGTTCCAGTTCACGGCGTCGTGGTCGACCGATTGAGCGACGGGACGGCGATTGTCCGCACTGAGGCGGCGCCGGGGATGCTGCCGCCCGCCATTCGCCGCTACCGCCTCCTGCCGCCCGCGGTGCCGTTGCCCGGGACCGGAATCGACGCGCTCCTCGATCCCTCCACGCAGCCGTGGAGCCTGCGCCAGGCGCGCGTCGCCGGCCCATTTTCCCCCGGCCTGCCCGAGCCGGGACGCGTGACCCCGGTGGAACTCGGCAACTCGTTGCCGGCCGCGACGCTCGTCGACCAACGCGGGCACGTCGTCGAACTCGACCGGGATTTCCAGGGCAGAACCACGTTGATCTCGTTCGTCTTCACGCGCTGCCCGGACCGTACGCTCTGTCCGGCCATCAGCGGCAAATACGCGTATTTGCAGGCACGGCTAGATCCCCGCCGTTTCGCACTCGTCGAAATCACGCTCGACCCGCAGTACGACTCACCCGCGGTGCTGCGCGCCTACGGCAACGCCTACGGCGCGAAACCTGCGTCGTGGTCCTTGCTGACGGGCACGGGGTCGACGATCCAGCGTCTGCTCGACGAATTCCGGATCAACTCGCTGCGCGTTAGCACGAGCAACTTCATTCACGGCGACAAACTCTATATCGTTACGTCGCAGGGCCGGATCGGCTACATTGCCGATACCGGCGGTTGGGATCCCGAGGCGGCGCTCGCCCAAGCGCGCTCGATCGCCGGTTTGTCGAGCAACCCGTTCGAACGTTTCAAACTTTCGCTCGTCGCGAGCGTCGTTGCGCTGTGCGGGGGAAGTCAGTTTGCCGGGATCGTCTTACTCGAACTGGCGTTGTTCTTCGTCGTGTTGCTGCTCGTCGCGGCGGGATTATGGTGGGTAGCCCGGGTGCTTTGGGCGCGGCCGTAGAGCTCCCGCGGCCCACCGCCGGCAACCGGATTGAAGGGCCGTTCGCTCGTTTAGCCATAAAAGGCGGGTAGCCTATGGCCGCGCCCCGCAAATCCGCCGAACTCCCAACCTCGGAACAAACCGCTTTTTTAGAGCGCGCCGTCGAGCAGTACGGTAAGGCGGCCTACAACTTCGCCTACCGCTTGACTCGTAACGAGGCCGACGCCCGGGATCTGACCCAAGAGGCCTTCATTCGCGTTCACCGCGCGTGGCGGAGCTTCAAGCCGGGGACGTCCTTCCTCTCGTGGATCTATCGAATCGTCACGAATCTGCACCGCGACGAACTTCGGCGACGCAAGGGACGTTATCTAGTTGAGATTCCGGAAGACAACGAGCCCCAAGCGTTCGGCACCGGCCGGCCGCTGGCGGAGGACCCGATCGAGGATTACGTCGAGGGGCACTTCAGCGAGGAGGTTTCCAAAGCGCTTGACGGCCTCTCCCCCGAGCAGCGGCAAATCGTCGTGCTCGCCGACATCGAGGAGTGCAGTTATCAAGAGATTGCGGAGGTCGTGGGGTGTTCGATCGGAACGGTGCGATCGCGGCTGCACCGCGCGCGAAACCAGCTCCGCAAACTCATCACCCGGCAATTGAGATCACCATCATGAATCAAACGCATCCAACTCCCGAGCAACTGGTCGACTACGTCCACGGCGAGCTCGCCTCGCCGGAGGATGCCGCGATCCACGCGCATCTGGCGACCTGTGCGGCGTGCGCGCAAGCGCACGACGCCGAAGTCCGGCTCGGTGAGCTCCTGCGAGCGCACGCGCGGGCGGAAACCTTGGACCTGCCTCCCGGACTCGTCACCTCGATCTACGCGCGAACCGCCAGCGACGTCGGGACGCCCTGGTGGCAGCGGCTTTCGGCTTCGATGCGCACTGCGGCAGCCGTGCCAATCGCGGCGACGGTCGCACTGATAATCTACTTCGCCGTTTCGGGCTGGCACGGAGCCGCCAAGAACGGCACCCTCGATGCCGCCTACTACATGGAGAATCACGCCGCTCTCTCCACCAATACGCCGTTCGAAGCGGGCGATGCGCTACCCACCGTGCTCACGGCCGACGAAACGGGACGATGAAGCGACTGCAGATTGCCGCCGGCACCGCAATGGTCGCCGCCAGCCTCGCGTTGGCGAGCGCCGCGCCTCCGGACGAGCCTGCCGACGGCTTCGTGTTCGACGCGATCACGGCACCGGCGAAGATTTCGTTCGCCGGAACCGTCGAGACCGTGAACATTGGCGACCGGCAAACGCAAGCTTCGGTCTATCGAATCGAGCACCGCGCGCCGAACCTTACGCAACGTTTTTACATCTCGCCGCCGAGACTGCACGGGGATCTGGTCGTGAACCACGGCGACGAGAGTTACTTTGTCGACGTTCGGCGCCACCGCGTCGTGCGGACCGAGAACGATGCCTCCAACGACCAAATCGCTCGCGATGACAACTATTTGCTCCTGCGGGCAAACTACCGGGCCGTGAAGCAGCCGCCCGAGTCGTTTGACGGACGCCAAGTTCGGGCGGTCGCGTTGATAAACAAGGTTACGAGCCGCACGATGATGCTCGTGCGGATCGACGAGCAAACCAAACTCGTGCTCGACAAGCAGCAGTTTGCGTCCGACGGTTCGCTCGTCAGCGAGACCCGCTTTCAGGAAGTGCGCTATTCCAGCGACATTCCAGCCTCAGATTTCGACGTCCCAAAGACGTACCCGGTCGTGCGCGGGCCAAAGTACGGCGATCCGTCTAAAGACGTTGCTGAGGTGGCGCGCTCGATCGGGTTTGAGGCCCACGTTCCCAAACTCTTTCCCGGGGGCTTTTCGGCAGTCGAAGGTCAAGCGATCGCGATCAAGGGCGTACGCACGCTGCAGATTCTGTATTCGGACGGGATTCGAACCGTTTCGTTGTTCGAAAACTCCGGCGACTCGGGGCTCGACCTGCAGCGCATGAGTCCCCAAGCGACCAGCGTTTCGGGACGGCCCGCGATTTATGCCGAACGCGGACAAACGACGCTGCTGACCTGGACCGACGGCGTTCTGCACTATTCTCTGGTGGGCGATCTGCCGATCGAGGAACTGCAGAAGATCGCCGACTCCCTAGCGTCGTAGACTTTTCGCCGAAAGCGAATGAAGAGGCCCCCGCGCGAGCGGAGGCCTCTTCATTTGGCTACGAAGCGGCGGTTAGATCTTGATGTTCGCCGTCACGTAGAACTGGAACGGGGTCTTGGTCGAGTTTCCGTCTTGGTTGAAGGGTCCGAAGAGTGGGTTGTACGGATACTTGACCAGCGGCTGAACGATCGAGCCGTGGAATCCCGCCGGATTGTAGTCGTTCCCGACGGGATAGATCTCGCTTCCGAAGCCACCCGTGGTAGTACGCGCAGACGTTGCCGTTGTTGGACGTCCACGGGGCCTTGGTGCCGCCCCAGCAGGTGTTGACGAGGTTCGCCAGCACGCCGGTTAGGCTGAGGCGCGGGCTCACGTCGTAGGTCAGCTGGAGGTTCAGTCCGAGGAAGTTCGGCTGCGTGAACGAGCCTAGGGGATCGAACACGCCGGTGTACGTGTCCGGAACGGCTGTCGGCGTGTTACCGCCTACCATCCCGCACGACAGAGCGTCGTAACGGCCGCCGCCGTTGGCCCCGGAAACCCCAGGCAACACCGCGCCGCAACCGGCCGGATCGATGCCCGGATTCGTCTGCGGAACGCCGTACTTACCGCCGCCGGCGAACGATAGCGACGGGGTCACCGCCCACTTGTCGTGCTTGTAGTTCACGATCAGCGACGCCGCGTACGGTACACCGTAAGCTGCGCCGGTCGATCCCAATACCGCCGGGGAAGATGTCGAACGTCGGGAACGCCGTTCCCGGATCGATCAACGACTGCGGGTTGTTCCAGTACGGGTTGCCGATGTCGGCCGCCGTACAGTGGTACACCGGGACGCCGGCGGTCGTGTAGCACGGCGCCGCAGCAACTGTATTCCCGGCTCCGTCCGTCGCAGTTCCGCAGTACGGAACGTGGTTAGCACCGATCTTACCGACCCACGGGCCTCCCGGCGCGCAGGCTGAGGTGTAGGCGTTGTAGTTGCGAGATGGCTTGGTTCGTGCCGCCGATGACGGTCGTCCCGTAGAGACCCGACGGCAACGATGCCGTAGTGGATGTACGAGTTCGTGTATGCGAAGGAAAGCTGTCCCGCGAAACCGTTACGCGAGAAGTCGCCATCTTGGAACTGGAACTCGACACCTTGACTGCGCTGATCACCGACGTTGAGACCCGAGACGAACGCAGTTTTCTGATCCAGGAAGAAGTTCTGGATCTGATTCTGCGTTTGACGCAGGAACGGTGTCAGCTTGAACGACATCGCGGTGCCCTTGAAATGGTGTTCCCACGAAATGTCGTAGTTGATCGACGTCGGCGGCGCGATCGGGTAACCCGGAGACGTACGTCCGAACGCGTAGAAGTTCGAGGCGTCGTAGTCGGCCAGATCGTCTTGGAGCGTGTTGTACTGCTCGAACGCCGCGTTCGGAGCTTGGGTGTACCGGCCGTACGAGAACCGGACGACGTTCTCCGGATTGACCGTGTACGTTCCGCTGATACGCGGCTGGTAGATGTTGTACGTGAAGTTCGCCGGGGTGTTCTGCCAGTTCGCTCTCGCCCAGCCGGCGGGACATGGATTCAGGACGCTGGTAAGGCCCGGGCCACCATTCGACGTACTCGTTAGCTTCGGAACCGGTTTGCCGCTGATGTCGTTGATGCAGTTGTCGATGGTTGAACGCGTTGGTCCACATGTCTCGGGCCGGTCCGTTGTCCGTGTTCGAACCTTGGAACGTGAAGCTGTCGAGGCGAACGCCAAGGTTGAACAGCCACTTGTCGGACGGACGGAATTCGTCCGTCAGCGAAGCCGAGAAGAACTTCGGAATGACCTGGTTGTACGTGGCGTAGGCGCTGTTCTCGGCAAGAAGATACGTACAGGTCGTCGTCTCACGTTCGGATCCGGGCACGAACCCGGGAGGGCCGGTGGCCGGTCCGAAAATGCCCGGACGAACCGAGGTTACCCCAGGTCGCCCAGGACGGCGTGCTGGCCGCACCGCTTGGCGCAGGTCGTGAGGGTCCGGCAGTGGATCCGTAGCAGATAGCCGCTGTAGGGATCTGCGGCGTTAACGCAACTGCCGCGAAGCCCCGAGCACCGCGTAACGTTGAACATCTGCGAGTTGTTGTCGCGGATGCTGTTGGCCGTTACGTACGAGGCTTGCGCGCTTACGAGGTTCTGCGAGTTGATCTGGTTCTGATAGGTGAGGCTGACGCCGCGCGTATGCGAGCTCAGTTCGTAGTCCGGAGGCACAGCAGCCCGCGAAGTCCGCGTACGTCGTCTGCGGCCCGTTCTGCAGCCAGTCGCTGTAGTACGTGTAGCCGTAGAGGCGCAAGAACGACGTCGAACCGAAGTTCTTCGTGTACTGGAGCTTTACGATCTCCTGGTTGTTCCAGATCGTATCGCCGCCGCCGGGGTGGGTTGGTCGCATTGGCTTGCCGTAGCACCACCAAACCCGGTCGCGCAGTTAATGAAGGGTTGGGTACGATTTGTGCTGTTCGGGTAGTAAGTACGTCCCAACGCAGCCGAGCTTGCCTTGAGCCCTCCGCGGAGAACGTCTTCGCCGACCGAGCCCTGACAGTTCCAGCTGACGTTGTCGATGTAGAACTGCGGCGCGCCGAGCCCGATGGCATTGGCGCAGTCCGCGCCGTTGGACAAACCCGCGCAACCGGTCGTCGACGTGATGTCGTTGGTCGTCGAGTAGAAGTTGTTGTGGAGCGACTCGCTGTCCCACATCAACTGCACGTCGTCGCGACCCGCGTCGAAGCGGTGCGGAATCCCCACGTGGAAGTTCACGACTGCGTCGCGCGCCGAGATATTCGACAGCAACGCGTAGTTGAACGGTCCCATGTAGTAGTAACTAGGTGCCGGTGCCCGACAATGTAGTTGACCGTTGGGGCGTAGCTGATGTCGCCTCGTAACGACATGGGCGCTCCGACCCAGTTGTCATAGGTTGCGCCGTTCTGGTTATCGACGTAGTTGAAGTCCTGGTTGTAGCCGGCTACGCCGACGTAGTACGAGAAGAGCCGATCCGGCGTCGATCCGCCGGCTTCGACCATCGCGCGGTGATAGAAGGTCGGCGTCCCGATCCCCAGCTCCGCCTGCGCGTAGCCGGGATAGGTGCCGGTCTTGATGACTTGGTTGATGTAGCCCGAGAGACCCTGGCTCTCGGAGTTCGCGGGGTTGGCGCCGGTATAGACCTGGACTTCGGCGTTACCCAGTGACGAGGCCGAGCTCGACGGATAGTTGTCGAACGACCGGTTTACCGGTACGCCGTCGAACTCATAGCCGACTTGGTCGTAGTCACCGCCGCGAATCGTGACGGTTTGGAAATACCCGGTCTGGTTGGCCGGGACGTACGCGCCGGGAACGCTCGCGACGGCCGAGTAGGCCGAGTTGAGCGATCCGCCGCCGCCCAAGGCGGAAGCGGCTTTTTGCATTCCGGCGTTGACCGAATAAATATCGGCCGTGGTGCCGGCTTTTACCAGCGATCCCACGCCGGTAGCTGCAACGTGCGCGATGGTTTTGAGCGCTTTCGGCAAGCGCACGGTCACGTTTTGCACCGTATCGGCGAAAACGACTTGACCTGGAACGCTTATCGATTGATAGCCGCTCTTGGCGATGGTCACCGTATACGTGTCTGGCGGGAGCGTCAGAAACGTAAAGTGGCCGGTGGCATCGGTCGTTCCGGTAGCGTTTTGTGACGGACTTGAGGCCGTCACTTGCGCTCCGGCGACCGGTGCCGAGTTATCGGCATCGACCACGCTACCGCTCAGACCGCCCGTCGTGCCTGCCAGTGCCCATGTTCCCTGACAGACGAATGCGACGAGCAGTACAAGGGCGGTAACGATGTGCCGGATCGATCTCCGGATCATTAATACCTCCTCAGGTAGTTGCTTTGGTAGCCAAACCAAATCAGGAAAACCCAACCTGGGTTCTCCTTTTTCGGCCCGCTGAGAACGCTAGTTCGGAGCCTCCGGCTCGCCTCCTTGAGTGAGGTATGAGATTTGCCTGAGAGTCGCCCGGACGGAGGAGGGGATCGCAGCCATTTCGGCGCCGCTGCCGATGGAGGATTCGGCGGCGCTCGCCGCGGCGATCAGCGAAATCGATTCGGTCAGAGCGTCGAGGCCGTAGCCTCCCTCGAGGGCGTAGACGAGGCGCCCGTCGCAGTGGTCACGAGCGACCGATTCGAGGGCACCGCCGAGGCAGGCGGCGGCCGGGACCCCTACCCCCAGGTCGCCAACGCAGTCGCCGGCGACGTAGTCGAAGCCGGCGCTGACTAGCACGAGTTGTGGCCGCACGGCGGCCGCCAGCGCGGGCAGCAACCATTCCCAGACGGCGACGAAGGCCTCGGTCGAGATACCCGTAGCAGGCAAGGGAACGTTTGCTACCACGTCCGAGCCAAGGCGATAGCTCGACCGGCCGGTGCCGGGATATGCCGGATGGGCGTGGGTCGAGACGTAGGAGATGCCCTCCCCGGCGATCGCTTCGGTGCCGTTGCCATGGTGATAGTCGAAATCGGCGATCAGCACCCGGCCGCCGGTCGCCGCCCGGTAGGCCCGCGCCGCGATCGCCACGTTGTTCAAAAGGCAGAATCCCATCCCGCAAGCCGGCTCGGCGTGGTGACCCGGCGGCCGCACGAGCGCAAAAACCGGCTCGGCGCCAGCTGCCGCGGCCTCAACCGCCGCCACGACGCCGCCGGCGGCCCGCCGCGCCACCGCCAGCGAATGTTCGGCGACGACGACGTCGCCGGTCGAACAGATAGCGCGCCTCGCCCCTCAGGCTGCCGACTTCGCGCTCGAGAAGCTCGAGGTACGCTGCGGTATGGACGCGCCGGATCTCGTCGTCGGTGGCGTCGCGCGCCCCAAGCGGGTCGGTCAGTACCCCTCGGGCGCGCAAACGAGCGGCGACCACCTCCACGCGGTCGGGCGATTCGGGATGCCCGACGTTACGGAGGTGGTCGCCGTAGATTGGATCGGTGACGAACTTCAGTGCGCGCTTTTTGCCGGGTGGCACGAATCGGTTGCCGATTTCTTGACGCTGGCATACTCCTTCGTACCCTTACGCATCATCGGCAGCAGGCGTTTGTACGCCGCCACCGCTTTCGTGCACTGATTGGCGTTTTGATAAGATTTTGCGGCGATGAAAAGCAACGGCGGATTTTGATCGAGGAAGCCGTGCGCGCTCTTGTCGAGTACGTCGAAAATCTGGGCGGCCTCTTTGTAGTTCTTCAGCTCGAAGTCGGCCCCCGCCACGCAACTTAGCGTTTCCGGCGAACGTTGTATTTCGAAACTCTTCCCACACGAGTCGCGCGCGCCCGCGTAGTTGTGGGTTTGAGAATACGCTTGCCCGAGCAAAGCGAATCCCTGAGCGTCGGGCGAGACCTGCGTGTAGTGTTTCAGGTAGCCGACGCTGTCGTTGGCCTTCCCCGCTTGCATCGAGATTTCTCCCAGCGACAACAGCGCGGGAGCGTTATCGGGGTCGAGCGCCAGGGCCGCCTTGAGCTTGTCCGCGGCCTTGTCCCACTGATGCTGCTGCGCGTAGAAGTCGCCGTAGGCCACGAAGCCCGCCGGAACCTTCGGATATTGCGTGATCACCTGAGTGAGGATCGCTTCTCCCTGTGCGTTTTTCTTTTCGGAGACGAAGTAGCCGGCCTCGCGCACCATGATCTGCGCCTTCTCGTCGTCGCTTGGCGCGGCCACGATGGCGTCGTCGTAGGCTGCGACGGCTTTCGCATCGTCGTGCTGCTTGGCGTAGAGATCTCCCTTATAGACCAGGGCCTGTACGCTCTTGGGATCCACCATCAGGGCCCGGTCGATCGTCTGCAGCGCCATTGGGATGTTATTTTGCTGCGCGTACGTCGTGGCGATTTGATAGATCGGGGTCGTGTCTTTCTTATTCATGACGAAGGCTGCTTCGAACTGGGCGCGTGCATCGTCGTATTTCTGTTCGGCCGCATAGATGCTGCCTAGCGTCATCAGCGCCACGGGCTGATCTTTGTTGAACGTGACCGCACGCTTGGCGACGCGCTCGGCATCGGCCGCCCGGTTCTCTTTGAGGTACACCTCCGCCAGTTGCGCGAGAATGCCCATGTTGGTGGGATCGAGGTTGGAGGCTTGCTCGAAATCGTACGTTGCGGCGCGAGCGTTGCCGAGTTGTTGGGCCGCGACCCCGTCGTAGTAGAACACCTGCGCCGTTTTGTCGCCGACCTGTAGCAGGTGCTGGGTGAGCTGCGCCGTGAGGTCCGGCCGGTTGATTTGCAGAAACTCAGACGCCAGCTCCGACATCGCCTGCTGGTCGTTCGGGTTAGCCTTGAGTTTTGCCTGAAGGCGCGGAATGGCCACGCTTGGCGGCTCAGGGCTAGCCGTCGGCAACGCCGATGGTGAAGGCGACGGGCTCGGCGTCGACGATTTTCCGCCGAAGAGTCCAGCCTGTGCCCCAGGCGTGGTCGCGGCAAACGCAGCAAACGCGCATCCCAGCGCGACGATGAGGGTGAGGGAGAATCTCTTCATAATTCCTTTTTAACGTTTACGCCTTGGCGGCTTCGATCAACTTGGTCAGTTCCGGTACAATTTGGAACGCGTCTCCGACGACCAACAAGTCGGAGAACTCGGCAATCGCCGCAGCCGCGTCCTTATTGATCGAAACGATCGTGCCGGAGGAACGCATGCCGACTTTGTGCTGTATCGCGCCCGATATGCCGACGGCGACGTACAGGTTAGGCGTGACGGTCTTTCCGGTCTGTCCGATCTGTAAGCTGTATGAGACCCAACCGGCATCGGCCGCCGCCCGTGAAGCGCCGACCGCACCGCCGAGCGCACGTGCGAGTGGTTTCAACAAAGTCTCGAACGGTTCCGGTCCGCCGAGCCCTCGCCCGCCGGCTACGACGACCGGCGCTTCCTCGAGTGCCAGCTCGCCGCTGCCTTCCTCAATGTCTTCCTCAACCGTCGTTGTGTAGGTCTTTTCGGTCGGCTTCTCGAGCGGCTGCACGGCCGCTCCCGAGCCGCTCGCAGCGGCGGCAAAGGCATTCGGGCGCACGGTCGCGATTCCGTAATTGGCCGGTTCGATCGCGCAGACGGTTGTGAGGGCGCCGCCCATTTTCGGCGAAACGCATTCGACGCGCCCGGCTTCGACCTTGAAGTCGGTAACGTCCGCACCGATTCCCGCACCGAGGCGGGCAACGAGGCGCCCGGCGACGTCGCGCCCGGAAAGTGTGTTGGGGACCAGCACGAGGGAAGGCCCGACCCGGCGAGCGGCTTGTTCGAGATAGTCCACGACCGGGTCGAGCAGAAATTTGTCGACGTCGGGATCCTCGGTAACGAACACCGAGTCGAGGGGATACGCTTTTAGCTGCTCGGCGATCGCCTGCGCCCCCGCACCCAAGGCGACGGCGTACGCTTGGCCGCCCAGCGCATCGGCGAGTTTGCGCGCCTCCGTCGCCATTTCGAACGTGACTTTGCGCGTTTTACCGCTGCGATGCTCGGCGTAGACGATGACGTGTTTCACCGTTACACCAACTTCTTCTCACGTAGAAAGTCGAAGATCGCTCGAGCTCCGGCCGCGCCGTCTGCAGCCTCCACGACGCGACCTTTTTCGCGCGGGGGCGGAGGAGCAAACGACTCGAGCACCATCTTCGAACCCGCCGCGCCGACGGCGCGCTCCAAACCGAGATCGGCGAGCGTCAAGGTCGCGATCGATTTTTTCTTGGCGCCCATGATGCCCTTGAGCGATGCGTAGCGCGGCTCGCCGAATGTCAGCGCGGTGGTCAGCAACGCGGGAAGCGGTCCGCTCACAACCTGATATCCGCCGTCGGTCTCGCGTTCGACGCGCAGTTTGCCGTCGACGATTTCGGCTTTGCGCGCGTTGGTGACGCACGGCAAGCCCAGATGCTCGGCCAGCGCGCCGGGCACCGCCCCGGTACTGCCGTCGTCGGTCAGACCGCCGACGACGAGAAGGTCGAAACCGGATTTCTCGATCGCCCGGGCCATCGCATAGGCGGTGGCCGAGACGTCGCTTCCTTCGAGCCCGGCGTCGGTCAGGTAAATCGCCTCGTCGGCGCCCATCGCCAACGCCTTGCGCAGCGTCTCCTTCAGCCCATCGGGCCCCATGCTGAAGACGGCGACGGTCGTGCCGTCGCCGGCGCGTTCCTTCAATTGGAGAGCCGCTTCGAGGGCGTATTCGTCGTACGGGTTCAGAACGGTCTCGACACCGGAACGTATCAGACGTTTCGTCGCCGGGTCGATCCGTTTTTGAGCGTTGGGATCCGGCACGAGCTTGACCGTTACCACGATCTTCACGTGGACTTACCGACCTCCGAGAAGGGGGACGCGGGGAGAACCTGGCGCTATTGGTCCCCCCCGGCGAGAGAACCTGCCGGGATCGGAGAAATCTGTACCCCGCCCTTATTTCGCGTGCGGGGCGACGATCGCGGCCAGCATGTCGGGCGCACCCTCGACTCTTTCCAAGTGCGGGTAGCGGATGCCGGCGTGATAGTCGAGGGACAGCATTTGGTACCAGCCAGTTTGCTTGACGATCAACGCGATCGGTGCGCTGGAATGCTGCGCGTTCCTGACCGCGTACTCCAAGACGTCCGGCGAATACTCTTGACCGTTCACGGCCAAAAGCGACATCCCAGGGACGAGGCCCGCTTTCCAAGCGGGCGAGTCGGTCCGAACGTCGGCAATCGTGCCTTCGTCCGAGATATTGGCGCCGTACGAATACCACCCGACGACTTCGCGGCCGCCGGCCTCGACGAACTCGTTGGGCTTCGAGGTGTAAGCGAGGCGCCAACCCGCGCGCTCGAGTTCGTCGGTCGGCGGGTGCAGCTCGGGATGATAGACGTATTTCTCGAAAAAGCCGTGCCAGTCGTACGGCTCGACCTCGTCGAGCAGTCGCTCGACTTGCGCGCGCGTGTACGTCGAAACGATTGGCCCCGTGGCAGACGGCTCCGTAAACCGATGCAGGAAGGTATCGAGCGTACGGGCGTTGTGCGAGCGCGCCCGGATGATCGTGTCTGCGTCCAGCCAGACGAGTTCGCCCTCGGTGTAGAAGTCGTTGGAACTGCGGCGAATCGAGTGATACGATCCGCGAGCCTCGTAGTAGTACGGCGCGCCGGTCGTGAGATCGATGATCGGAGTCGTGCTACGCCCCGATTCGGTGTCCATGTCGGCATAGAGCGTCGCGAGATACTCCGGATATTTTTTCGGCTCGCGAATTCCGGTACGGAACGACAATACGTCGCCCAGGTACTGATTCATCCCCTCGTACACCCAGAGCAGATCGGTTCGCATCGGAACTTGAAAGTTCGGCGTCGTCAGATCCGCCGGCCGCCGGTATTTGCCGTTCCAGGAGTGCGAAAACTCGTGTGTGATCAAGTCGCCGTCCGAGAGAGAGTCCGATGGATCGGTCAGAAAACCGTTGTCGGCCCGGTTGTCGCTGGACTGGTGGTGTTCGATCCCTTCGGAGCTGACCGCGTCGCTTAGGACGAGCAGCGCGTGATAGTCGATGAAGTGGCGCGATCCGTACATCGCAAACGCCTCGGCCGGTAGACGTTCGTAGGCCCTTAGCAACTCCGGCGAGATCTCGAGATCTTGAGGACGGTCGGCAAACGCGTCGAGTTGTACGAACGCGCTGCCGTCCTTCCAAAGGTCCCACTTCTTCACGTACCGTCCCAAGTCGAGCGGGGAATCTACCAGCTCGTTGAGCGGCGTAACGGCGAAGTCAACCCGGCTGCCGGTTGCTACCGGATCGCGCAGCGCAGTGGCGTACTCCCATCCGGGCGGCAGTTCGATCGATGGCTTGAAAAGGTAGTCGTGCGAGTCGACGCCGTCCTTGTAGAGCAAGGCGCGGTTCCAATTCACGACGGCCAACGATCGAGACGACATCACGTCGTCGGGTGCGTTGAGGAGAACGTCGAAATCGACGGCGAGAGTCTGCACTCCCGGGGGCACCGTGATGTGAAACGCGTACAAGTCGACCTGATCGCGCCGCCAGTCCAGCGCCTTGCCGCCGGCCGAAATCCGCAATGCCGCGAGGTCGTTGAGCGGGCCGGTCGGTCCGTGTTCGCCGGGAATCCACTTCGGGTACGCGAGGGTGAGCGGGCCCGGGGACACCGCAATCCGTTCGTGCGCGTAGAGGATGCCCCGCGACGCGTTCGACGCGTCGAGGACGAGCGTAACGGCCGGCGACGAGGCTGCCGCAGCCTGCCCGGCGGTCAGGGCGGTCCAGACGGCAACGGACGTCGCCAGGGTAACGTAGCGCCAATGCATTCGTCTTTCGATTCGAACGTCTCGAAACCGGACCTTCGCGATCGCTGCAACCCGGCCGGCTTGCGCGGGGGTTGGCGGACACGTCATGGACGGCGCGTTATTTTCTCCGTTCGATTTGCGCGACGTGCGTTTCGAAAACCGGATCGTCGTTTCGCCGATGTGTCAGTACTCCGCGCAGGCGGGAACCGCGAACGATTGGCACCTCGTCAACCTCGGTCACTTGGCCCTTTCGGGTCCGGGTCTCGCCTTTTTCGAGGCGACGCACGTGAGTCCCGAAGGACGGATCACGCCGAGTTGCCTGGGCCTCTATGACGAAGATAATGAGGCCGGCATCGCGCGCGTAATCGCATTCCTGCGCCGCTGGACGCGCGTCAAGATCGGCGTGCAGTTGGCACACGCAGGGCGCAAGGCGTCGACCCTTCCCCCGTGGGAGGGTGGTGGGCCGGTTCGCGACGGACGGAGCTGGACTCCGCTGGCGCCCTCGGCGATCCCCTATGACGAGGGCGCCAACGTCCCGGCGGCGCTCGACCGTGAGGGTCTGCGGCGCGTCACGGATCAGTTCGCGTCAGCCGCCGCACGCTGCGCTCGACTCGGGATCGACGTCGTCGAATTGCACTTCGCGCACGGTTACCTCGCGCACGAATTCTTATCACCGCTTGCCAATCAGCGGGACGACGAATACGGTGGATCGCTCGCCAACCGAATGCGTTTTCCGCTCGAGCTGTTCGCGACCGTCCGCTCGGTTTGGCCGCCGTCGCAGCCGCTCGGGGTTCGAATCTCGGCGACGGATTACGCCGACGGAGGTTGGAACCTCCAAGAGTCGATCGTTTTCGCGCGGGAACTGCGCGAGCGCGGTTGCGATTTCATCGACTGTTCGAGCGGCGGCCTGACCCCGGCACAGCGTATCGACCCGCACCCAAGTTACCAAGTGCCCTTCGCGCGGGCCATTCGGCGCAACGCCGAGATCGCCACGATTGCGATCGGCATGATCGCCGATCCGCGCGAAGCCGAACGGATCGTCGCCGACGGCGACGCGGACTTCGTCGCCCTCGCGCGCGGTTTTCTGCGCGATCCGCGCTGGGTCTGGGATGCCGCCGACGAACTCGGCGGCGAAGCGTTCATCCCGCCCCAATATGTCCGCGCCCGCCAAACGCGGCGGCCAAACGGCTAGCACCGCCAAGTAGAGCGCCGCCAACAGCGAGAAAACAGGATGCGAACGTCGCGCGAGGCGGGTACGCTACGGAGTAAACCGTCTCATGTAAGCCGAAAATCGCCGTTCGGAGGTGGAGCGCATGTCTGGCTCGCATCGGTGGCGCCTTTTATGGGTCGTCCTAAGCTTACTCTGCGTCGGATGCAGCGGGAGCGCCGGAACCGTCCCGGTGCAGTCGAATTCTCCAGCGCCCCCGACGGTGCTCGGCCGCGGCACGGTTGCCGTGGTCGACCACACCTCCGACGCCACGCGGATCTTGATCTTTCCCCCGCACAGCGACAAGTTCGCTCAAGTAATCCCGCTCGGCGGTCCGCGCCTCGTTGCCAACTCGCTGGTATGGGATCGGCGAGGACATCTGTATGTCGGGCTCGACAATCCATCCGGAAACGGCAAATACGAAGTTCTCGAGGTGAACGTTCAGAGCGGCAAGCTCATACGCGAAATCACGGACCTCCCGTCCTGGTCGCACAGCTCCGTCGCAACCGATGACGAGAACGTGCTTTACGTCAACACGAAGGCATTGGCCGGCGGCGACGTCAAGCTTTACCGGCAAGGGGATACGAAGCCGTGGCGCGAGATCAAGGATCCGCATAGCCCGCTGACTATACTCGTCGCCCGCGATTCGCTCTGGGTTGGATACGAAGGATTGTTCGCCGATGCGTTGGCGAGATATCGGCTCCGCTCCACCGATCGGACCTGGTTCCAGCACGTCTCCAATTACTTGCCTGTCCAGCTCGCGGTGAATCCAGAAGCCTCGTTAGTCGCGGCAAAGTCGCGGCGGAATTCAAAGACCACCGTTCAGGTGATCGACGTCGGTTCCGGCAAGCGTGCTCAGCTTTACGCGGGCGAGACGAAAGCAATCGCAAGCGACGACTCGGGACACCTCTATATCGCGGAGCTGCGCGGCAGGATTCATCCTTGCACTTTCCGCGAATGTTCTCAATATTTCGACACGAACGCTACGAATTTGGCGCTCGCCGTAAGCCCGCTCGATGGAATGCTCTACGTCGCTTGCATCGGCAAATCGAGCATACACGTTTATAATCCTCGCACCCGCAACCTAGTGATGTACATTCCGATCCCTGGCGGCTCGCCGAGCCAGCTCGCGATCGAGCCGTAAGAACTAGTTCGGCGGAAACGCCTGTAAAATAAGGAAAATACTTTTTGGGATGGCCGGGAGTCGAACCCGGACGTCCTTTAGGGACTGCAGATTTTAAGTCTGCTGTGTCTACCGGTTCCACCACCATCCCGTCCTTCGACTGCGCGCCCTCCGGGCGCTCCGCTCAGGATGACAAGAATTGACTGCGGGCGCTCCGCTCAGGATGACAAGAATCTACTGGCGGTACTGTTCGACGGTTGTTTCGGAGCGCAGGTGCGCGACGTCGGGATCTTGTCCGGCGCGAACGCGGGCGCGGCGTTGGCGTAGGAGATCCCAAAACTGATCGAGCTGTACTTCGAGCGCTTCGAGGCGCTGGCGGTCGCTCGGCGTCAACACGCCGTTCTCACCATGCTCGAGTAACCGATGTTCTTCCGTGACGAGTTCTTCGATGTGATTGCGAATCTGCTGGTCATCCATTAGCGAAATCCTCTCGGCGTCTCGGACCCTGCGCGCGCGGGCCGCGGCAATCCTCCTGCCGGCCGCTCGTCATCGCGCCGTTCGAGCAGGATGCCGAGCAGGAGGTCGGCGCCGCTCGCGACCGCCCCATCGCATCCGAGGATGTCGAGAGCCGTTGCGAGCACGACGATCCCGGCCGGCAAGATGTCGGCGCGTTGCGCGCGCATGCCCGCAATGGCCTTGCGCTCTTGCAGGCCAATAGCCGTGAGCTGCGCCAGGACGAGTTCCAAATCGGCGCTCTTCAGCCGATAACCGTCGACCGGCCCGGCCTTGCCGCGGACGATCGCGGCCGTCGTCGTGGCCGTCCCTCCGACGAGCGCCAAGCGCTCGATGGGATCGCACTCGCGCAACGGCTGCAAGGCTTCGCGTGCCAGTTCGCGCGCGCGGTCGACCGTCGCCGCGTCGACGGCGCCGGCGCTGCCGGCCAACGAAGGCAGCGCTTCGGTGAGCCGAACCGCCCCGATCTCGCACGACAGCACGCGCTCGGGCGCGATCCCCGTTCCGCACGCATACTCCGTGCTGCCGCCGCCCGTGTCGACTACGCCGACCCGCTCGCCCCGCAACCGCCCGAGCGCCGTGATTGCGCCGCGATACGAAGCCCGCGCTTCCTCTTCCCCCGAGAGTACTCGCACCTCGACGCCGAGGATGTCGCCGGCCCGCGTCAGGAATTCGTCTGCGTTCTCGGCCCGTCGCAGCGCGCTCGTTGCGACGGCGAACAGGCGGATGTAGCGTCCCCGCACCCCGCGTACGAGCTGCTCGACGGCGGCGAGCGTTCGGCGCATCGGCTCTTCGCCGAGCCGTCCTTGCACGCCCAACCCTTCGCCGATGCGGGTACCAACGGTCCTCGCGAGGGCAAGGTGCGGTACGTTGCCGGAAACGTCGGCCAAGAGCAGCCGCGTCGAGTTCGTTCCAATCGAGACGACGGCGTAGCGGCCGCTCACGCTACCGATGCCGGGATTCGAACAGCGCGGCGCGCCGTTTTTTGTGAAGGAAGTGGCGGTCTGCGGCCGGCACGCCGTCGGGAGGCTCCCAATCCTGCGTGCTGCGCAGGTACGAATTGATTTGTTCGTCGAGTTCCGCGTCGCGAATCTGGGGCGCGAGCACGACGACCGGCCGGCGCCCCTCCCGCCGCAGGTCGAAGGCCAGCTCTTTGCGCTGCGTCAGCGCCCGCTGATATTGCGCCCTGTGCGTCTCCACATCGTCCGCCGGCGCGGTGGCGAGATCGCCGTTGTCCAGCCGCACCGTCGCGCCGTAGGCGTTGAGATTGATGACGATGCCGTCGACCGACTCGCTCACGGCCGCGAGGACGGGGCCGGGCTGACGAAGATGATCTCTTCGTTGGATCGCACCATTCGCAGCCGATCGTGAATTTCTGGAACGGATCCCTCGGGATCGTGCAGACGCCGAATCTCGGCCTGCTGACGAATCCGCCGCTTTTGCAGGGCGGTAATTTGAGTGCGAACCGACGAGAGCTCGGCCGACATGCCGACGTCTTGGCCGATCACGCGACCGAACTGAATTCCGACGAGGGTGAGGACCAGAAGCGCGAGTGCCGATGCGCCCATCCGGCCGAGAAAGCGAAGGAGCGGCCGAGCATGCATGCGCCGCTTTACGTGCTCCGTTCGATCGGTTCGAGGCGTTGTGTTTGCCACGTGCCTAGCCGCCGATACTTCCGATAGCGATCCTCCAAAAGCTGCTCCGGTGACAGCGCCCGGAGCCGGGCCACCGCCGTCTCCACCGCCGTCAGCACGAGCCCGACGACCCCGGCTGCATCGCGATGCGCTCCCCCCAACGGTTCGAGGACGATTTCGTCGACGATCCCGAAACGCAGAAGGTCTTGCGCAGTTAACTTCAACCGTGCCGCCGCTTCTTCCGCTTTCGTTGCGTCCGACCACAGGATCGCCGCGCAGCCTTCCGGAGAGGCGACCGAATAGGTGCTGTGCTCCAGCATCAGCACGTGGTCGGCGATCGCCAGCGCGAGCGCGCCTCCGGACCCGCCTTCGCCAATGACGACCGCGACGATCGGCACGCGGGCTGCCGTGAATTCGACCAAGCAGCCGGCAATCGCTTCAGACTGCGCGTGCTCTTCGGACGTGATTCCCGGATCGGCGCCTTTGGTGTCCACGAACGTCACGATCGGCAAGCCCAAGCGCGACGCGAGGCGCGCGAGGCGGCGGACTTTGCGATAACCTTCCGGGGCCGGCATCCCGAAGTTGCGCCGCAGGTTTTCCTTGGTGTCGCGGCCCCGCTGCTGTCCGATGGCCATCACCGAACGTCCGCGCAAGGTTGCGAATCCGGCGACGATTGCAGGATCGTCGCGGAACTGCCGATCTCCGTGCAGTTCGTCGAACCGATCGAGGGCAGAGTAGTAGTCGAGGGTCGTCGGCCGGTTAGGATGGCGCGCCATGTGCACCTTCTCCCACGGCGTCAGCGATCCGAAGACCTCGCGCAGAATCTGCTGGTACTTTTGCTCGAGCGCCGCAATTTCGGAAGACATATCAACCGGTTGAGCTGCGTTGGCGGCTCGGAGATCGGCGATACGCTGCTCTAGTTCGAGCAACCCTTTTTCGCGTTCGACGATGAGGTTGTTGCTCACCGGCGCCTCGCCGTATACTGCAGCAATCGCACCAGCGTATCTTTGAGTGAGTGCCGCTCGATCACCATGTCGATCGCACCCTTTTCGAGCAAAAACTCGGCCGTTTGGAACTGATCGGGCAGCTTTTGCCGGATCGTCTGCTCGATCACTCGCCGGCCGGCAAATCCGATCATCGCCTTCGACTCGGCGACGACCACGTCGGCTTGGAATGCGAACGACGCGGCGACGCCGCCGGTCGTCGGATCGGTGAGGACCGCGAGCAAAAAGTTTCCGTCGTCGACGAAACGCGTTACGGCGGCGGTGGTCTTGGCCATCTGGGCGAGCGCGAGCATTCCTTCTTCCATCCGAGCACCTCCCGAGGCGGTGAAGATGATGCACGGCAGTTTTCGGTTACGCGCCTCTTCCAAAAGCTGGGCAATGCGTTCCCCGACGACCGTCCCCATCGTCCCTCCGCGGAAATGGAAATCCATCACGGCCAGAGCGACGTCGAACCCGCCGATTTGCCCGAAACCGCAAACGACCGCCTCGGAAAGCCCGCTCTTTTCGCGGTCGCCGCTCAACTTAACCGGATACGTCTTCTTGTCCACCCAATCCAGCGGATCGCCCGGGGAAACGTCGTTACCGATTTCGACGAAATCGCCGTCGACGATCGTGCTGATGCGATCGTAAGCTCCCATGCGGAAGTGGTGGCCGCATCGGGTGCATACGTAGGCGTTCGCCGCGAGGTCGCGGCGATATAGCACTTCGGCGCACTTGGGGCACTTGCTCCACAACGCCGCGTCGCGCGATTGCGACTCTTTGCTGCGGCGGCTGCTCAGCCAGTCCGGCATCGGCATTTGCGCGGCCTAGCTCCCGTGATTCGGCAGCAGGCGTGCCGAGTATAGTTTGCGCAACTGTTTGAGGTAGTTGAAAATTTCTTTTTGGTCGAGCTTCGACTCGCCCACGACACGATCGGTGAAAACGTACGGAACCTCGACGGCCTTCCCGTACTTGCCCTTCACGATCACCTCGAGTCCGATTTTGAACCCAATTGGATCGAGTTGCGTACCTTCGATAGCCTCGCGGCGGACCAGAAAGTATCCGCTGGTTACGTCCTTGACGGCCGTCAGCGGCCGCGCGAGCCAACACGCCACGCGCGACGTGACGATTCGGCGCGGCGGCCAGTTGGTGATACCGCCGCCCGCGACGTAGCGGCTGCCGACCGCCAAGCCGTATCCTTCCTCGAGCGCCGCTACCATTTTCGGCAGGACGTTTACGTCGTGACTGAAGTCGGCGTCCATCGCGCCTAAGGCTACGGATTCCGGGCGGGCGACCTTCCAACCGTCGATCACGCCCGACGACAAGCCGAGCTTTCCGGGACGGTGGAGGCAGCGCACGGGAAGTTCGGCCGCCAGCCGGTCGACGATCGCTCCCGTGCCGTCCGGCGAGTTATCGTCGACGACCACGATCTCGCCGTCGAGCGAGTTCGCGACGAACACGCTCCGAAGCGCGCGCAGCAGCCGCTCGATCCCGCCGGCCTCGTTGTACGTTGGAATGACGACCGAAAACGGTAGTGCCATAGTCAATCGGCGTACCTACGACGCAGTCGGCGCGAGTTCCGGCCCGAAAAGGTCGACGATTGCCAACAGCGCCATGGCGGCGGTCTCGGTCCGGAGAATTCGCGGACCCAGCCAAATCGGCGCCGCCCCGCGGGCCGTCGCGGCCTCGCCTTCCTCGTGCGTGAAGCCTCCTTCCGGACCGACCACGATCAGCACCCGGCGCGCGTCCGCCAGCAACGGCGGCAACCGCTGGAGCAACGGTTCGTGGGAGGCGAGTTCCCAGGCGAACAGGATGGCGTCGTACTCTTCGAAACGCGCCAGCAACGCGTCGAAGGACCGCAGCGGCGCCGTAATCGTTGGTACGTTGAGGCGACCGCACTGCTGCGCGGCCGTCTTCGCGAGGCGCCGCCAACGCTCGAGCTTCGCGTCCGAAGCGTCCGTAGGTATCGTACGCTCCGAGTGAAACGGCAGGATGGCGTCCGCGCCGAGTTCGGTCGCCTTTTCGACGACCAAATCCATCTTGCGGCCCTTCGGAAGCGCCTGCGCCACGTCGATCCGCAGCCTTCCGGGGAGCGAGCCTTCTCGGGCGACGGCCGCCGAAAGCGTAGCCTTCACCAGCGGGCCAGAAATCGCGAGCGTTGCGCTAAACAGCGAACCTGCCGAATCGACGATCTCGATCGAGTCGCCGTCACGCAGACGCAGCACGTGAATGATTTTCCGCGCATCGCTTCCGTGGATCTCGACGGCGTCTCCCACGACGCCAACGCCTTCGACAAAGAATCGCCTGGCCGGCACGACCGGTTACTCGGGTCGGAACGCGTCTTTGACGCGCTCGAAAAACGAGCGCTCCTCGACGGCGTCGCCGCCGGCGCGGGCATACTCCTCCAGCAACTCGCGCTGCCGTTTGTTCATTTTCGTCGGGATGGCGACGTGAACGGTAACGAGGTGATCTCCACGCTGACTTCCGCGCACGCTCGGCATGCCATGTCCCCTCAGCCGCAGGGTCGTCCCGGACTGCGTGCCCGGATGAAGTGGGACCTCGATCTCGCCTTCGAGCGATCGCACCGTCAGGACGCCGCCCAATGCGGCTTGCGGAAAGCTCACCGCCAGGTCGGCGTACGTATCGAGCCCCTCACGCCGGAACGATGGGTGCGGCGTGACGCTCACGTAGACGTACAGATCGCCCGGCGGGCCGCCGCGACTGCCGGCCTCGCCGCTGCCGCCGATGCGGATCCGAGAGCCGTCGTCGACGCCGGCCGGAACCTTCACGGTCAGCCGCCGTTCCGTCTCGCGGTTTCCGCGTCCGGCACAAACCTCGCATGGATGCTCGATGACGTGACCCTCACCGCCGCAACGCGTGCAGGCGGTCTGCGTCACGAACCGTCCTAACGGCGTGTTTCGAACGCCGCGCTCGATGCCGCTGCCGTGACAGCGCGCGCACGGCGTCGCGAGGGTTCCGCGAAGCGCGCCCGAGCCGGAGCACGCATCGCAGCGCGCCAGGTGTGTGTACCGAATTTCCTTGGCCGTTCCGGCGAACGCTTCTTCGAGCGTAATCTCGACGTCGCAGCGCAAATCCGATCCGCGTTGCGGCCCGGCGTGCCGCGCTTGCGAGCCACCCGCGTTTCCAAAAAACATGTCGAAGATATCGCCGAACGCGCCTGCCCCGAACCCGAAGTCGTTCGCACCCGCGCTGCCATTGGTCGTCGTCCCATATCGATCGTAGTGCGCGCGTTTGCCAGGGTCGGAGAGTACTTCGTAGGCTTCGTTGATCGTCTTGAACTGCAATTCGGCATTGGACTTGTCGGACGAAACGTCGGGATGATGCGTTCGCGCAAGCCGGCGATACGCTCGTTTGATCTCCTCCCCCGAGGCGTCGCGAGCGACACCGAGGACGTCGTAATAATCCGTGGTGGGCATTGCTATGACGTAAGGTTCAGGCTTGCTCGACGTCGGAGAGGCGGGCGCTCAAGCTTTCGGCGGTTCCGGATGCGAGCGCGAGGAGCCGGCCGTAGGGCATGCGACGCGGGCCGAGGATCGAGAGCATCCCGAGGGCATTCGGTCCGAAACGGTACGGGACGCTGACGACCGACAGGTCCGCGAGCTCTTCGCTTCCGAGTTCGTGACCGATACGGACGCTCGGCGTTTCGACGGTCATCGCGTCGGCAACGATTTCGTACAGCGTCTTCTGTTCCTCGACGATGCGCAGGATCGAACGGAGTTTCCGCAAGTCCTGAAACTCCGGCTGGTCCAGTAAATTCTGCGCTCCGGCCGAAGCGATCGTCGGTTGTTCGCTCGAACGAGCGGTTTGCAGGGCGCCGATGACGGCTCGACGCAAGTCTTCGTGCGCGGCGATCTCTTCGGCGGCCGCCGCGACGTCGCTCTCGACGACGTCGCGCATGGGACGGTTGGCAAAGCGATGATTGAGCGCGTTGGAAAAGCGAGTGAGATCGTCGGGGCGCATTTCGGCCGCCAGCTCGAACAGGCTTTGCGCCGCCACGCCGAGCGACGTGACGACGATGGCAACGCCCGTGCGCGGCGAGAGCCAAATCAGCTGGATGTGCTTGAAAATTTGCGCTTCCTGATGCGGTTTGGTCACGAACGCCAGGTTATTCGAGAGCCGCCCGAGCAAACGCGTGGTGCTTTCGATGATTTCGTCCAGCTCGCGGCTGGCATCGTGCAGCTCCTCGCGAATCCGGCGGCGATCTTCTGGATGCAGCTCCTCGGGTTCCATCAACCGATCGACGTACGTCCGGTAGCCGGCGTCCGAGGGAACGCGCCCAGCGGACGTGTGAGGTTGGACCAGGTAGCCGCTCGCTTCTAATTCGGCCATTTCGTTCCGTACCGTGGCCGAGCTGACGCCGAGATGGTACTTTTGCGTAAGCGTTTGCGAACCGACCGGCTCGGCGGTCTCGATGTACTCGTAGACGACCGTGGCGAGAATGTAGGCCTTGCGCTTGTCGAGAGCTCCCTGCTCTTCCCTCATAGCCTCCTACTGTAGCACTCTTGACGCCGGAGTGCTAGCAGCCTGTTGAATCCCCTGGTCGAGCTCCTCCCAGCTCAAGCCGCCGACCGAAACGTAGGAAACGTTTCCGGCCGGATCCAGGACGAGCGTGACGGGGATCTTCGAAACGCCGTAGAGCCGTGAGATGGCCCCGGTCCGATCTTCGACCAAGGGAAGCGCAATGTTCCAGAGGCGGAAGTAGCTCGCGGCGACGTCGGGCGGCTCTGCCGACACGGTGACCACGGCGAGGCGATCGCCCAGCGATTGTTTCGCGCGCACGAAGTACTTCATCTCGGCGGTGCAAACGTCGCACCACGACGCCCAAAAGTCGACGACCACGACGCGTCCGCGCAAAGCGTACAGATACTCGGTACCGCGCGTGGTGGGAATCGCGAAGTTCGGCGGCGGCGCGTCGTAGCGGATTCCGGCCAGACCGGTGCCGGCCGTCGCAGTTAGCGTCGCCAGCGCGAGCGCGCCCCAACTGAGCACGTCCGATTCTTCGGCAGGCGCGAACGGGCGGCCTCGTTAAAAGCCCAACGGTATGAGCAGCGACGCCGCCTCCATCGAAGCGCTTTCGCACGAAACGCGGAGCTTTCCACCGGCTAGCGATTTTGCCCGGCACGCCAACGCCAAACCGGCGATCTACGAGGAGGCCGAACGTGATTACCTGGCGTTTTGGGCGTCGTGGGCGCGCAAGCTCGAGTGGATCGATTCCGTTCACAACCGTTCTGGAATGGAACGAACCGTATGCGAAATGGTTCGGCGACGGGACACTCAACGCGTCCGCGAACTGCCTCGATCGGCACGTAGCCGCCGGCAAAGGCGACCGGGTTGCATTTTACTTCGAGGGCGAGCCCGGCGATCGGCGCGCGGTCACCTATCGCGAGCTGCTCGACAGACGTTTGCCGATTCGCCAATGGCCTGCGGGAACTTGGTATTCGCAAAGGCGATCGCGTCGCCATCTACATGCCGATGATTGCGGAGTTGCCGGTCGCCATGCTCGCCTGCGCGCGTATCGGGGCGGCGCATTCGGTGATCTTCGGCGGATTTTCGCCCGAGGCGATCGTCGATCGCGTCAACGACGCCCAGTGCGTCGCCCTGATCACCTGCGACTGGGGGTGGCGGCGCGGACACAAGATCCCGCTCAAACGTTACTGCGACGTTGCGATGGAGCGGACGCCCTCGATTCGCCACTGCATCGTCGCCCGCCGGATCGGCGACCAAGTGACGATGCACGAGGGGCGCGATCGCTGGTGGAGTGAGGTCGTGGCCGGTCAGCCCGCGACCTGCGAGCCCGAGCCGATGAATGCCGAAGACTTGCTCTTCCTGCTGTACACGAGCGGCACGACCGCCAAGCCCAAGGGCATCAAGCACACGACCGCCGGATACCTCACGCAGTGCGCGATGACGCACGAACTCGTCTTCGACTTGAAGCCGGATCGCGACGTCTTCTGGTGCACCGCCGACATCGGCTGGGTGACGGGCCATTCGTATATCGTCTACGGGCCGCTCGCCAACGGCGCGACCGGCGTCCTGTACGAAGGCACGCCGGATTTCCCCGACAAGGACCGGTTTTGGGAGATCGTCGAGCGCTATGGCGTGACGATTCTTTACACCGCGCCGACGGCGATTCGCACGTTTATGAAATGGGGCGCCGAGTATCCGGCCAAACACGACCTGTCGTCGCTGCGCCTCTTAGGTACGGTCGGCGAACCGATCAATCCCGAAGCGTGGATGTGGTATCGGGAGTGGATCGGCGGGAACCGCGTGCCCGTCGTCGACACGTGGTGGCAAACCGAAACCGGCGGCATCATGATCTCACCGCTGCCCGGCGTAACGACGTTGCAGCCCGGGAGCGCGGCCTTCCCGTTGCCCGGAGTTCAGGCCGATATCGTCAACGAGCGCGGCGAGTCGGTGCCGCTGGGCGGCGGCGGATACGTCGTGTTGACGCGGCCGTGGCCCGGCATGCTGAGAGGCATTTGGGGAGACGACGCACGTTACGAGCAGACCTACTGGTCGAAGTTCGAGCACAAATACTTGGCGGGCGACGGATGTCGGCGCGACGACCGCGGAAACTACTGGTTCCTCGGCCGGATCGACGACGTGATGAACGTGAGCGGCCACCGGATTTCCACCACCGAAGTGGAGAGCGCGCTGGTCGATCACCCGCTCGTCGCGGAAGCCGCCGTCTGCGGGAAAATCGATGACACGACCGGACAAGCGATCTATGCGTTCGTCACTCTGCGCGGCGGCAAACCCGGTTCGGCCGAACTGGCCGACGAGCTCCGCGAACACGTCGCCGAGAAGCTCGGCAAGTTCACCAAACCGAAGTACGTCACGTTTACCCAAGAGCTTCCCAAGACGCGCAGCGGAAAGATCATGCGTCGCCTCTTACGCGACATCGCCGAAGGACGCACGCTCGGCGACACGACCACGCTGGCCGACTCGACCGTCGTTGCCGAGTTGCAAGAACGCGCCAAACTCGAGGCAACGCTAGCGGACTGACGCATCGTCGGGACGGCCGAAGAACTCGGCCAGTTCGTCGAGATGTTCGATCCGTTTGGCAGGCGGAAGCGCCGCTAGAATCGCCGCCCCATAGCGCGTCGATGCGGCCCTCCCGTCGAGCAACGCCACGACCCCGCGATCGGAGCTGCTGCGAATCAGCCGCCCGAAGCCCTGTTTGAGCCGGACGGTTGCGGCCGGAATCATATAGTGCTCGAAGCCGCCGAGCCCACGCGCCTCCAACGCGCGAACGCGTGCCATCACGAGCGGGTCGCTGGGCGTTGGAAACGGCAACCGGTCGATGATCACGCACGACAGCGCGTCGCCGGCGACGTCGATCCCTTCCCAAAACGTTCCGGTGGCGAACAACACCGCGTTTGGCGTGCGTCGAAACCAATCGAGCAACTGAGTGCGCGGAAGCTCGCCCTGCAGCCGCACCGGAAACGTGATTCGCTCGCGCAGCAGCGCGTACACCTCCCGCAGCCGCGCGTAGGACGTGAAGAGCACGAAGGCGCGTCCGGAGGTGCGGTCGAGACATTCCTCGACCAACGGCGCCGCGTGACGCGCGAAGTCCGGCGACTTCGGGTTGAGGTGCGCGGGCGCCACGAAGAGGCGCGCCTGCCGGCCGAACTCGAAGGGCGACGGCGCGACCAGCTCCTGCGCGTGGTCGATACCTAGCGAACGCTTGAGAAACGCAAACGAGCCTCGATCGCTTTCGCTGTCTCCGGTTACGGCGACGGAAATCGTCGCGCTGGTCAGGACGACGCTCTCCGTGTGCGCGAACAGCGTGTCGCGCAGGAATTCGGCGACGTCGTGCGGCGCGCAGTTCAGCGCGTAGCGTCCGTCGCCTTCGCCTCGCTCGAACCACGCGATCGATCGATCCGACGGCGCGCCCGCACGATCGATCGTCGCCGCGTGCCCGGTCACGACGCGCATCGCCAGGTCGCGGCGCCGTTCGGCCTCGGCATCGTTCTCCGGCTTGATTTTCAACGCCGCGTGCCAGTTCGCATACAGCCAGTTTTCCAACTTGTAGAGCGCGTTGCGAAGGTCTTCCAGCACCGGCCACACCGCTTTGTTTGCTTCCAGCGGATAGCGATCTCCCGGCACCCTCGCGCAGGCGGTCTCGAGGGCTCGAATCCCGTCGTCGAACTGCGCGTCGAACGACGGCGGCAAGTTGTAAAAGCGGTGCAGCTTGCGGAGCATCCGGCCGACCGTCGCTCGCGAAAGCGTCGCCGTAAGGGCGTCGGTCGCCCAGCGTTCGCATTGGTGGGCTTCGTCGAGCACCGCCACGTCGTAAGCGGGCAAGAGGCCGCCTCCGACGGCCAGGTCGAGAAAAAACAACGCGTGATTGACGACGATCAGATCGGAGTATCGCGATTCATCGCGCTTCTTGAAGTAGAAACAGTCGCGGAAACGCTCGCAGAACTCGCCGACGCAGTCGTCGGCATCGGCGTCGAGCTGTTCCCACTCGCCGGCTGGAGGCACGCTGGTCAGCTCCGCACGGTCTCCGGTCGACGTTCGGGCGCCCCACTCCCACAGGCGCTGCATCGACGGCGATGAGGCGACCAGCCGGTCGGAACGCTGCCGTTCGAACTTTTGCCGGCAGAGGTAGTGACTGCGTCCCTTGAGCAACGTCACCCGGACCGCCGCGCCGAGCGCATCGCGCACGAGCGGAATGTCCTTGCCGACCAGTTGCTCTTGCAGCGCGATCGTCCCGGTCGAAAGCACGACCTTCTTCCCGCTGCGAATCGCTGGGACGAGATAGGCGAGCGATTTTCCGACGCCCGTACCGGCCTCGACGATCGTGTGCGTTCCCTCGAGAAACCCGCGCTCGACCAGCTGCGCCATCTGCAACTGTCCCGCGCGCGGCTCGAATCCGCGCAGTGCGCGCGCGAGCGGGCCTTCGCCAGAAAAAACGCGCTCGAGCGCGTCCGTCACAGGCGTCGCGTCGGACGGTTCTGCGGGGGCGGCTCGTACTCGGTCTCCAATTCCGCGCCGGTGTTCGCATCTACGACGACCGGCGCGACGCGCCGAGGGGCTGTATAAATGAGGAACGTCAACACGAACCCGGCGATCAGCCCGGAAATGTGGGCTTGCCACGAAATCGCCGGAACCGCGAACGTGATGATGAGATTGAGCACCAAAATGCCGATGTTGGCGCGCACCAGTTCCATTCCCGGCTTTCCGAGCTTCAATCCGATGGCAAACAGCGCGCCGAAGAGACCAAATATGGCGCCGCTCGCGCCGACGGTTGGAACGAGCGCCGGACTGAAATAAACGACGCCCAGTCCGGCCGCGATCAGCGACGCGACGTAAACGAGCAGCATGCGCCACGGCCCCAGGCCGTATTCGATGAATCGCCCGAGGTACCATAGCGAAAGCATGTTCACGCCGATGTGCAGCAGGCTGCCGTGCAGAAACGCACTCGTCACGATGCGCCACCACTGACCGTCGACGAGCACCGCCTGGGGGTAGAGCGATGCGTCGGCGAGGACTCGTTCGAGGTGGCCGCCGCCGGTAAGCATTCCGGGACCGGCTACCGCAATCTCCCACAAGAATCCGATCGCGTTGAGCACGATCAGCAGCCGGGTGATCATGCCGGCCCGTCGTCGGCCACGATGACCATGCGCGCGAGTTCGAGCGAGATCGCGTGTCGCGCGCCGCCGATCTCGACCGTCACCGGGCCGCCCAGCGGTGCTTTCTCAACGATCCGAACGGGCGCACCCGGGCGCAGCCCAACGTCGCCCAAGTACCGCAGAATTTCGGGAACCTCGTCGGTTACGCCGCTTACGACCGCCAACGTTCCTTGTTCGACCTGCGCCAGCGGCGTGCCCGTGCGCACCGGCACGCTCAAATCGCGCGGAGGGACGGGGTGGCCGTGCGGACACGTTTGCGGATCGCCGAGCAAGGCCACGAGCCGGTCCTCTACGCGCTGCGAGATCGCATGTTCGAGCATGCACGCTTCCGAATGCACTTCCTCCCACGGCATCCCCAGCACGTCGGTGAGCAAGCGCTCCGCCAGGCGATGCCGGCGCAGCACGCGGACGCCCACCTCGAGACCTTTAAGCGTAAGCTTTGCTTCACCGCGCGCGACGTGCGTCACGTAGCCGTCTTTGTCGAGTTTCTTGAGCATCCCGGAAACCGACGCCGGCGCGACGCCGAGCATCGAAGCCAGCCCCGACGTCGTGACGCCCGGTCCCTCGTGCTCGAGGCGGTAGATCGCTTCGAGATACTCTTCGATCGACTCCGCGAAGTGACTATGGCCCGACATATTCGACTCCGGTTCGACGCGCGGGGTCCAGTTCCGCGCGAACCCGCGCATGCATTGCTGCCTTTGCGGAGGGTTCTGCAAAGCTCGCGTCGATCGCGTTGCGCACGAATCGCAGCAGCAATTCCGGACCGGCAACGCGTTCCACCAGTTCGTACTCGCGTTGGATCGACGTGTGGAACATAGCCGGATCGTCGGCATCGACGACTACTCGGCAGCCGGCACGATCGAACTCCACGAACGCGTGGCGGCCGGCCTTTGCGACACCCGTAAGAACGTTCGACGTTGGACAGACTTCGAGCGCGACGTTTTCGCGCGCGAGCAGTTCCAACGTCGCCGGATCGTCGAGCGCGGCGATCCCGTGCCCGATGCGCCGCGCGCCGAGCAGCTCGACGGCGGTTCGTACGCTCTGCACACCGGCCGCTTCGCCGGCATGCGCCACGGCGAACAATCCTGCCGAACGCGCCCAGGCAAACGCGTCGACGAAAAGCTCCGGCGCGAAGCGAGCTTCGTCGCCTCCGAGTCCGATGCCGATGACGTCGAGATCGGCCAAAGACGCCGCCAGACGCGCGGTTCGCATTGCGGCGTCCGCGCCGAAGTTTCGCGTGAGGTCGACGAAGAGCTTGAACGTCGCGTGCGGCCGGGCGCCACGCAGCTCGCCGGCGATCGCCGCGACCGCGTTGCGCACGTCGAGCCGTTCGTTGAAGAACGTCCACACCGACGGCGAAACGAACAGTTCGCCGTATATCACGTTCTGAGCCAGGGCGTCCTCCACGAACTCGCGAGCCAGCCGGGCGAAGTCCTCGGGCTGCTGCAGAGCGCGATTGACGGCCGCGAACGCGAGCGAAAATTCCTTGAAATCCTTGAAGCGATACGGATCGCCCGCCAGGTCGGGCTGCGCGAGTCCCTCGTCGCCAAAGGCGTCCTCCCGGCCGGCGGGCCGGTAGCGCAGGGACACGCCGCGATTGGCCGCGAGTTCGACGAAGGTCGCGCCTCGCAGGCTGCCCTCGAGGTGGCAGTGGAGGTGCACCTTGGGAATCCGCCGGGCGAGCGCCGCGTCCTGGGCCATCGCGCTACGTTTCGGCGGCCGGAGCGCCGCACCGCTGCCGCTCCAGGTCATCGCAGGGGCGCAACCCCCTGCGTCGTATAAGGGTTGTTCTCGCCGCGGGGTGGAGCAGTCCGGTAGCTCGTCGGGCTCATAACCCGAAGGTCGGTGGTTCAAATCCATCCCCCGCAACCTGTCTAGGTCCAGCAAATGATTTTTGTTGGACCTAGTTTTTTTTAGGAGTAACCCTTCGCACGCGATAGCGCAAGTGGAGTACCCCGGTGCCGAAACGGCGCGTCTCAAGGAGTTCGAGACTCCGTCGTAAAGCGGCTCGGAATGCCGGCTTTCCGCCGCCGACGATCACTGGGTTGAGAAACAGGTGACACTCGTCGACGAGATCGGCTTCGAGCGCAAGCCCCGCAAGCTCGGCACCGCCAATGCTGACGTCGCGCTCCGACTCGCGCTTGAGCTTCCGAATAGCGTCGAGGTCGAAGTCCCGCTCGACACGCGTGTTGCGCGTCGCAGCGCCGGTCAACGTTCGTGAAAAGACGATCTTGTCGGCCTTCTGCCAGACTTGTGCGAAGTCGCGGTGTTCGGGTGGATAAGTCTCCACCGGTGCATCCCAGTAAGCCATCGTCTCATGGAGTCGCCGCCCAATTAGAAGGGTCCCAATCGGCCGCAACAACTCGGTGATGAACGCGTGTACTTCGTCGGGATCGACCCAATCGAAGGCACCGTTTTCGTCCTCCACGTAACCGTCGAGCGACGTGTTGGTGATGTAAATCAACTTCGACATACGAGCTTTTATTTGCCGGCTTAACCCGCCCGGGGCGCTGCGGCTGTGCCTTCTTTGGGTGACGCGATCGTTTGCAAGTACGCGTTGACGAGAGCGATCGCGCTGGAACCCTCGCCGACGGCCGCGGCCACGCGCTTGGTCGAGCCTTTGCGCACGTCGCCGACCGCGAAGACGCCCGGCCGGCTCGTCTCTAAGATGTACGGATTTCGTTCGAGCGGCCACGATGAGTCGGCAGCTCGCGCCTCCATTCCGGTGAGGATGAAGCCGCGCTCGTCGCATGCAACGAACCCCTTGAGCCAGTCGGTCCGCGGCACGGCTCCGATGAACACGAAGACCCCGCCGCTGTCGACCCAACGGGTCTCGCCGCTTTGGCCGTCGCGCACCTGGACGCGCTCCAGCCGGTCGTTGCCGGCGACTCCCGCGACCTCCGACTGCGTCAGCACCGTCACGTTTTTCTCGCGCAGCACGCGATCGACCAGATATTGCGACATGTCCTTCGATAGATCGGCGGCACGAATGAGGATCGTTACGGTACGAGCGTAGGCCGAGAAGTTCAACGCGGCTTGACCCGCCGAATTACCGCCACCGACCACGTGTATGTCGCGTCCTCCCATCGCCTGCGACTCCGCTTGCGCGGCACCGTAATACACGCCGCGGTTGAGCAAATCGTCACATCCGTCGGCTTGGAGCGAGCGATAGGCAACCCCGGTCGCGATGATCACCGACCGAGCGAGAACGGTTCGTCCGTCATCGAGCGTCAGGCGCCGGGAGCCTTCCTCGCCGTCGATCGCTGCAACGTCGCGCACGACGACGACGTCGGCGCCGAACCGCTGCGCTTGATGAAAGGCGCGATCCGCCAAGTCTTCGCCCGAGATGCCTGCCGGAAAGCCGAGATAATTCTCGATCCGCGAGGACATGCCGGCCTGCCCCCCCGGCGCATACCGCTCGATCAGAAGCGTGTCCAAGCCCTCGGACGCGCCGTACACGGCCGACGCGAGGCCCGCCGGACCGCCGCCCACGATCGCGACGTCGCAGTGCGCGGAACGCGGCACGTCGGAGAGCCCGAGCCGCTCCGCCAGTTCGCGCACGCTCGGCGAGCGCAGCGGCGCCCCTTTCTCGAACGAGACGACGCACTCGCTTCCGTCGCGCGCCTCCCAATCGAACGTGACGTGCATGCGCGTGAGGAAGTCGCGCAGCTCGTAGCACGCCGGCGATCGCTCGTCGCCGGCAATCGTGCAAACCGCCGGCGGCGTCTGGATCGCAATCTGCTGAACGAGGGCGACGCGGTGCTCCATGTTGGCCAAGACGCCGCGGGCGAAGCACTCGTTTTGATGCATCATGCGCCAAAACAGCGTTCGGTCCGCGCGCGCCAACCGCACCGCAGACGTCGCGCGAACGCCGGCGACGGTGCTCGATCCGAGCAGCAGCGGCACTTCGCCGAATCCGTCACCGGGTCCGTACGTCCCGAGCTGCGCCGGCTGGTCGGCAACGGTCTTGATAATATCTGCCGTGCCCGAAAGCAGCACGAAAAACCGCGGGGTCTCTCCTTCGCGAATGATCCAGTCACCGGCGGCCACGCGCACGTCGGCACACCCCTTGGAAAAGAACGCGAGTTGCTCGTCGCTGCAGCCCTCGAAGAGCTCGAGCGTCCCGAGCTCCCCCGGCGTTATCACGGTGCGCTCTTTGCGAGTAGGATGATCACGCCGTCAGCTTTGCCGCAAAGGCGCCGGTCCCCGCCCGCTCCTCGGTTACGGCGGCTACGTCCGCGGATGCAGCCGCGGATCGTTCGTGAGCGCTTCGACCGTTAGGCCGATATCGACGCTGTAGCCGACCAGCAGAACGCCGGCCGGCGTGAGGCGGGCGTCCACCAGCCCCCAGTCGCGCCGGTCGATGGTGAGCTGCCCGGAGTAGCCGACGCGCCAGCCGCCTCGATCCGGAATAATCCCCCACGACGTGCACCGGAAAGGTTACCGGCTTCGTGACGTTCTTTATGGTGAGATCTCCGGTCACCGAGAAGTTCGACGCGTCCTTGCTCACGATCGACGTAGAACGAAACGTCATCGTGGGGTACTTGGCCACGTCGAAGTAGGTCGCGGAACGCAGATCGGCGTCGCGCTCGTGGTTATCGGTATCCTCGTGGGTGACGTCGAGAAGGACCTCGAGGTGTCGTGGGACCGGCGTGCCCGACGTATTGACGATCGTCAGCTGCCGCACCGGGACGTGACCCCAAACCTTCGACACGACCATATGTGAGACGGTGAATTCGGCTCGACAAGGCGCTAAGTCCGCCGACCAAACGACCGGCGGCGCAGCCGCCGCCACGAAGATCGGCGTCAAGAAGAACGTAAGAAATATGGCGAGATCTCGCATGATTTGAATCCTCTTTTTCGTTGAGCCGCTCCAACTATTTATCCCCCTGGGACCGATGGCGGCCGCGGCGGCCGCCATCGGCTTTCAACCACTACCTCAGACCGAAAACTGATAGCTGAAGTAGATGGTGCGGTAGGGTAGTCCGAACCATTCCGTCGCATCGGCGCCGATGTACGGTGCGTACGACGACCGCTTGGCGTAGCTGTTGAGCGGCAGCGGAACCCCTTCGTATCGGAGGCCCGCAATCGACCCATACTGGTTGAACAGATTGAGAACCGTGCCGGTGAGCACGCCGTGAGCCATTGGATACGCCAAGCTGAAATCGCTGTAGTCGTATGCCGGCAGCGACTTTGTGTTGTTGACGGAGACGGTATAGAGCGTATAACGCGCGTCCAAGCCGTTTCCGAACGTGTAATCGAGCGATCCGTTGAACGTGTGCAGCGGCAGCCGCGGAAGCTGATCGTCGACGATCAGCGTCGTGGTTTTCTGCAACAGAGTCTGGTTGGCGTTTATCAGGATCGTCGAGGTGAGCGCCCAGTCGTAGTCGGCATAGAAGCGCCGGCTGAACCGAGCCCGCCCGCTGAGGTCGGCGCCCTGGGCGCGCAGCGTTCCAACGTTGAGATTGCCGCTGACGCCCAGCAGCGATGGAGCGATCGCCGCACCGCACTTTCCGGCGACGGCAGCAGTGACTTGCTGCAGGTACGCCGGAGGAATGAAGGTCGTCCCGGTCTGCGAAAGCGGAAGCGTTGTGGAATAGAGCTTGTCGTAGACGTTGGTGTTGTAGAGGGTCAGCTGTACCTGACTGTCGCCGTTAAACCGATGCACGTAGGCAAAGTCCTCGTCGACCCCCTGCTCCGGCTTCAACACCGTCGAGGGTGCACTCCCGATCGAGTTCAAGTTCGAGCAGCTGATTGGGGTTCCGCCGCCCGCTCCGCCGGTGAACGACTCGATGAACTGCTGTCCGATCATATTCGCACTCGGCTGCGTCGTCGTCGAACCGGCCGAAGCGCGAACGACGTCGTGCGACGTGAGCCGGTAGACGAGCGAGCCGCGCGAGTCGAGGTATGAAGTATTGGTCGCCGTGGAGTGTTTCGCCCAGAGATTGAGATAGGCTGCCAGCGGGGATTGAGCCGGATGATAGACGTCGCGGACGAAATACGCGTTGTCACTGACAACCGGCGCGCCTTTGAGTTCGCCGTTCGAGTACGTGAAATAGGCGCTGTTGAGATATGAGTCGCCGAATTCGAAGTCGTTGCTCTTGCCGAGGATGCTCTCGCTCACGACCGCTCCGGATTCGTTGACGCCGATGTTCGACCAGGACGCATTGTCGCCCTGAAAGTAGCTGCCGTCCGACAGAGCTAAGAAGGGCAGCTGAAACGTGCGGTCGGTGAGGTTTTCGTAGTAACTGTTGAACAGATTCACGCGCAGCGAAGTGTTTCCGTTCGTGTGGCGGAAATCGAGCGAGTTATCGTTGAGCTTGAGCGATTGCCACGATGGACCGGCGCCATCCCAGCCCGTATTGAACGCCGCGTACTGCTGCGGAGTTTGACAGGTGACCCCGCCGTCCGGTTTGCCGTTGGGACCGAAGCCGTTGATTTGGCCGTTCCCGTTGGTTCCGACGAACTTACCCTTGGGGCACGCGGGGAGGCTTGGATAGTTGGACGGGTCGTAGCCGGCCAGGAGCTGCTCGCCGAAGGACAGGGCGGGCGCGTACTCGAGGTAGTCGCCGTCGCCGTTGCCGGTCTTGTTCGCCCAGCGCGAGCTCGTCACCATCGTGTACGTCAGGTTGCTTTGGGGCGTGAAGTTAAACCGCAGCTTCAGGAGCCCGGCCTTAGTGGTCGTCGCCGAATCGTCTTCATAGATGCCCAGATCGTGGACCGGGCCCGACGCGACCGATTGGTCGAAAGCGGCCCCGGTTTGATAGAACGAATCGTTGTTGAACGGTCCGTCGAGATAGCCGGTGCCGTACGCAAACGCGTATCCCAAATGGCCGGTCGTTCCGCTTCCGGTCAGGCTTGTCGAGAGTTGCTGGAACGTACCGTAGCCCTGGGTTAGACTGAACTGCGATTGCGGCGTGGGATCGAGCGTGAGGAAATTCACGACGCCGCCGATCGCGTTGACGCCGACGAGGTCGCTCCCTCCCGAACCGTAGAGGACCGACACGTCGCGAAAAGGATAGACCGGCGACAGTTGATAATTGTAGCCGCCCTTTATCCCATATCCGATCGGATGGCCGTCGATCGCCGCCACCGTCTCGAGCGTACCGATGCCGCGAATGCTCAGATTGATGTCGTCGGCCAACGATGCCGTATCGCCGGTGATGCCGTTGTTGACTCCCGGCAGCGTTCGCAGCGCGTCGGCCGTCCGAACGATGCCTTGTCGCTGGAGTTCTTCGGTGTTGAGGGTTTTGGTAAACGTACTCGACTGCTGCAGTGACTCGCTAGCTCGCGTCAACGTGACGGCGATGACCTGCAGGTCGTTGGCGCCGCGCTGCATCGAGAGCGTCACCTTTACGACCGCCGCACCGACGAGAATCGACTCCGAAAGCGCCGGCTGGTAGCCCTGGTGGCGCAGCGACAGGGTGTAGTTGCCGACCGGCAGCGAATCGATGAGAAAACGGCCGGACGCGTCGGTCGTCGTCTTGGTCTTACGACCGTTGACGCCGACCTCGACGCCCGGAATTGCGACGCCGTTGGCGGCGTCGACGACGACGCCGCTAATGCTGCCGGGCGGCGTCGCCTCCGGCGGTGGGGCGGCGGCATAAGCGGGTGCCGCCAGAGTAAGCGCGGTTGCGAATGCGAGCAGCATTCGTGACGCGCGCGAATAAACGCAAAGCACGCGGATCTCCTTCCAAGTTGCCGGTGAAATATTGCCGATATGGGACTCGGGCAATATTCGGAGGTCCACGTTTACAGAGTTGCAACGCACCGACGGCAACGGGCCGCCGCGTTCGGGAGAAACGCCGGCGCAGAGCCGAGGCGTTTTTGCAAGTTGCCGAGTTGGCTCGTCCGAGCAAGCTGACGACCATCGTCTCGATGACGTCGCGATGCGCGACGATCCACGCCGCCAGAGCGAGCACGATTCCCGCTACGACGGCGGCGCACGCAACGGTCACGGCCACGCCGAGCAGCGTCGATCCGCCGAAAGCGGCGTCGAGTCCGTCCAGGGGTGCGCCATCGAGCCGCGCGTCGAGCAGTTCCATCGCCGGCACGAGCATGCCGGCAAAGGCGACGACCGCCGCCACGAAGGCTGCGATCGTTCGCTTACCGAGATTGGGACCGATCAGCCGGCCGCGATTGGCTACCGCGACGTCACAGCAAGCCCGCAGCCCGCGAACGGCGATGAGAATCGCCGCCGAGAGCGCTAGTCCGGCGACGAGATTGCGCGAGGTGTGTGCGAGGTGATCGTACGTATCGGTAGGCAGCGCGTAGTCGCCGACCACGTCGATAGCAACGTGCGCCGCCGCGGCCGCGCCGGCGGCAGCACAAAGAAACAACGGTACGAGCGTCCGAAAGCCGAGGCGCATTCCGCGCTTCATTCTATCGCCGAACGCGCGCGCCTTCGAGCCCGGAGCCGGAGGCGCGCTAAAATTGTGCGCTAAGGCGACGCGTGCGCCGCCGGCGCCGCGATCGTCGCCCGCGCCTCCAGCGCTTGCCTCGCCAGCGCCTGCAGCGCCTCCAAATGCGCGCGCGTCATTTCGTCGAGCTTGTTCGCCCGCAAGGCGCGCGCGGCGTAGCCGGTCAGATTTTCGAGTTGGAGACGCGCCATCGCCTGTGCGTCGGTGGGCGTTCCGGCGGCAGGCGCCGTCCACAAGCGGCCGAGCCGCTTTGCGAAGTTCATCTGCGCGTTGCGTCGTACGACGCCGGCCTTGGCAACGGTTCCATTTTCGATGTCTCCGAAGATCCCATCTCGAGTCCAATCGAACAGGTCCGCCAGAGTCATCGTGCTCCCCGAGGCATATTTCGTCGCTAGGCCGTCGATGCGCGAAAGCGTCAGCGGCGCAAATAATTCGTCGAGCACCTGCTCCTGCGCCGCGCCGGCGATCGCGACGACGTCAACGTCGTGACGCGACGACGGATCGTACGCCCAGGTCGCGTCCGATCCGAGCAAACTGACTTCAGTGTACGTGAGGCTGCGCAGGACCCGCGGACTGAAACGCCACGCCGCGTCCGAAAACATCCCGCTTTGCAGGGTTTGCCAAGCGCGATACTCGTCCGGTCGCGATACCGGCTGAAGCGGCGTATAACTGTGCGGATCGCCCGCGGCGGCACGTGAAAGGTACTCGCCGCCGATGATGTGAGCCGGCATGCCCGCATACCGCACGTATAATCGCAGGGGCAGCAGGAACGCCCGGCGAGCCTCGTCGTACGACTCGCCGCTTTTAGGAAAGCGGCGGTCTACCGCATTGAGAATTCCGTGCAGCATCGTTAGCTGCATTCGCTCCCATTCGAGCGGATGGCTGGTCAAGTCGAACATCTGCACGCGCGGATCGATCGCGTGCCCGTTCTGGAACGCAGCGTCTTCGTCCGACGCGAAGCGATAGATCGGATCCGACCAGCGCGACGCCAGCCGGTTCAGGGTCGGTACCTCGGCCTCCGGAGTCGCGGCGTTGGGAATGTACTCGTAACCGAAGCGCAACGCATAGTAGTCGTACGGACCCAGCACGAGCTGCACGTAGTCACCTTGGGCGCGCCCTCTCGGCCAAACGTTGAGTGGAGCGTACTCCATCACCGAACTTGCGACGCCGCGCCGGTGCGTAAAGGCCGCATCTTGAAGTTGGCTCGCGCCGTACGCCACCGAGCTGATGAAATTGTGTTGAAGGCCGAGGTCGTGGCCCGATTCGTGAAGTACGACGGCCCGAATCGACTCGAGCGTAAACGACTTTTCGATCGCGGGCGTGTCGGGCAGCCCGCGCGCTGGAGCGACGTAATATCGGTAACTGCGTCCGCCCAATCCTTCGACGGCATCGACGTTGATGCCGGCGTTGATTTCCTCACCCGTGCGTGGATCGGTAACGATGAGCGCCTCGGCTCCGTACTGGGGAATCGGCGCGTCGAACCAGCGCACCATGTTGTGGCGGATGTCGTCGGGGTCGAAGCTCGGATCGGAAGGCTGCTGCTCGACCTTGACGGCGTCGAGTATCCCGATCCGGGCGAACGCGTCGTTCCAGGTAAGGAGCGCGCTCCTCACCGTATCCCGGTAGGCGACCGGCAGGTCGTCGCTCAGCGTAAAGATCAGCGGATTCTGTGCGGTCGACGGCCTTCCCGGCTGCGCCGGCCGGAAGTTCCAACGACTCAAAAAGTACACGTTTCGCGACGGTTTCTCGTCGCGCTGGAAGTCGACCAGCGGCTGCGCGAAATAGCCGACGCGCGGGTCGGCCAGACGCGGCATGTACCCGTCGTTCGGTGCGGCGATGAAGTTATAGGTCATTTTGACTTCGATGCTGCGGGCGTCGGGTGCATTGTCGATCGTATCGGGAGTATCGCTGGCCCAAGTCTGGCTGACCCGCAGGAGCGTGTTCTGGGCGAAGGCTTTGGCGTCCACGAAGAACGCGCGCGCCGGGTCGAGTCGGTAGCCGTGGGCCGGATTCGTGGCGATCGCGGCAAACTGCGCGGCGAGGTTCGCGACGTCGCCGAGAAACGGTGCGGCCGAAACGACCACGGCGGTCGGCGATTCGGCAACGATCGGTGTAACCGCAACCACCGAGCCGGGCAGCGAGAGCTGCGCACCGATCATTTGCGGCGTCCCCGCGTCGACTCGCGCGAACGTGTTCGGCCAGCGGATGACGATGGCATCGTCGTTGCGCTCGAACCGCATGATGCGCGCCGGGGCCACGTACGGCTCGCCCGGCGCCGGACCGAAGCCGCCCAGGCCGGTTGCCGGGACCGACGTTTCGACGAAGTCTTGGCCGAGTTGCGACTTCTGCAGCACCAGATACACCTTGCCGGCTTTGCGCACGACCGCGATCAGGCCGGGCGTCACCTTCGCATCCCGGACGAACGCGTCGTAACCGGCGGGCGCCCCCGTGGGCGGCGGACTGGGCGGCGGGGATGCGGCCCGCGCCGTCGCCGGCAATAGACAAATTCCCAGCGCCGCAACGAAGCGGAGTCGATCCGAACGGTTCATGCAATCCTCCGCGGCCCGCGTTCTGCGCAAAAGGCGGAACTTCATCCCGCTCGACTACCCGCGTCTTGCCGAGCGACGGCCGAACGCAACACCAAATAGCCCGCGATGGCCGAGACGAGCGAACCGGCGAAAACCCCGATCTTGGCCTCTGCCAACAGATTTTCCGACCCGTAAGCCAGCGACCCGATGAAAAAGCTCATCGTGAACCCAATGCCGCCCAAGAGGGCTACGCCGTACATCATTCGCCAGCTAACCGACGGCGGGAGCGGCGCGATCCCGGCCTTCACCGCGAGCCACGAAAACGTGAAGATTCCGAACTGCTTGCCGAAAAACAGTGCGGTTGCAATCCCAACCGGCAGCGCGCTCGCCAAAACCGAGGGCGTCAGACCGCCAAACGCAAGGCCCGCGTTGAACAGACCGAAGATTGGCAGCACGGCGAATGCGACGTACGGCTGCAGCGCACGCTCGAGCTTTTTTACGTCGGTTACGGGAATCGTCAGTGCGAGCGTCGCGCCAGCCAGCGTGGCGTGCACGCCCGATGCGAGCACGCAGAACCACAGAACGACCCCTATCGCGAGGTAGATCGGGAGCCACGACACCCGCAATCGGTTCAACAGCACGAGGGCGGCTACGCACGCCGCTGCCGCCAGCATTGCCGGCATCGCAAGTTCTGTCGTATAGAAGATGGCGATGATCGCGATAGCCGCCAAATCGTCGAATACCGCGAGCGCGGTCAAGAACACGCGCAGTGCCGATGGAACCGCACGGCCGACCAACGCGAGCGCCGCGAGCGCGAACGCGATGTCGGTAGCCGCGGGAATCGCCCAACCTTTCAAACGCACGGGATCGTGCCAAAGAAACGCGGCGAGGACGACCGACGGTATCACGACGCCTCCGAGTGCGGCGAGCGCCGGAAGCGCAGCCCGCCCGAAGGTCGACAATTCTCCATCGAGGATTTCGCGCTTGATCTCCAAGCCGACGACCAGAAAGAAGATCGCCATCAGGCCGTCGTTCACCCAGTCGTGCGCCGAGAGGGGCGCTCCGAAAAGACCGCCGGCGGAGCGCAACTTGAAATGCAGCATCGCTCCGTAGGAGTGCTGCCAGGGCGAGTTCGCCCAGAGCAGTCCGGCGGCGGCAGCGGCCAGCAGGACGAAACCCGGTAACGCCTCGGCACGCTCCCTCAAAACATTTCTCATGTTTCTCGGGTACCATGAATTAGGCGCCACCCGACGCAGGGTTGCGCAGGAGCCAAAACATGCCCGGCCTGACGATCTTCAAGAGTCTCGCGCAAGCCCTGCAAATGGGCTATCAGGTGTACGACCGAACCGCCGATGGGTACGTCGTCAGAATTCGAACCGGCAGCGGCTGGGCGCTGGCGCTCGTCATCCCCGAGATTCCGTAGCGGCCTCGCTCTTCAGTATCCCTAGATCTTCGCCGACCTCTCTGAACGCCGCCAGCGCGCGGTCCATTTCGCCGTTCGTGAGCGCGGCGCTGATCTGCACGCGGACGCGCGCCGTACCTTCCGGAACGACCGGAAAACCGAAACCCGTAACGAAGATGCCGCGCTGCAGCAATCGGTCGCTGGTCGAGATGGCAAACGCCGTTTCGCCCACGACGATCGGAACTATGGCGCTGTCACCGGGAAGCGGACGAAAGCCGATTCGCTCGAGTCCGGCTCGAAAGTACTTCGTATTCGCGCGCAACCGCTCGACGAGCTCGGGATGGGCGTCGAGATAGTCGATCGCCTCGAGCGCGCTGCACGCGACCGTTGCCGGCAATGCATTCGAGAACAACTGCGGGCGAGACCGTTGAACGAGGATATCTATTAGCGCCGCGCTGCCCGCGACGAACCCGCCCGCCGCGCCGCCGAGCGCCTTGCCGAGCGTGCCGGTAATGACGTCGACCTGTCCCGTGAGGCCGTAGTGCTCGATCGTTCCGCGCCCCGTCTTTCCCATCACGCCGGTGCCGTGCGAATCGTCCACGACGACGATGGCGCCGTAGGTTCGGGCGAGCGCGACGATCTCCGGCAGCTTCGCGAGATCCCCTTCCATCGAAAACACGCCGTCGGTGACCACGACGATGGGGAAACAGCCGGAAACGGCCTGGAGCCGTTCTTCCAACTCGCGCATGTCGCTATGCTTGTAACGCTCGCGACGCGCTTTCGACGCGAGCCGGACGCCGTCGATGATCGAGGCGTGGTTGAGCTCGTCGGAAACGATTGCCGATCCTTCCCCGCAAATCGTCGCGAACAGCCCGGTGTTCGCATTCCAGCAGGCGACGTACGAGAGCGATGCCTCGGTTCCGAGGAAATCTGCGATCCGTTCCTCGAGGGTCCGGTGGATGTCGAACGTCCCGCAGATGAACCGCACCGAGGCGGTGCCCGCGCCGTACTTGTCGAGCCCGGCCTTCCCCGCTTCCACGACTTCCGCCTGATCGGCGAGCCCCAAGTAATTGTTGCTCGACAGCACGATGACGTCGCCGGCTTCTTCCATGTGAACTTCCGGTGCCATCGGCGTCGTAATGTGACGCAGCTGTTTGTAGGTTCCGGCGCGTTTGAGAGCGTCGAGCTCGCCGCGCAACTTCTCTTCGAAGGCCCGATTCATTTTGCGATATCCCCCTTGAAGTCCAGCACGATCTTGGCGGCTTCGCCGCTTCGCATCAGCTCGAAGGCGCGGTCGAACTGCGTGTACGGCAGTACGTGCGTGATGATCGCACGAAGATCGATGCGTCCGCTTTTTACCAATGCCTGCGTTTGGTACCAGGTTTCGAACATTCTGCGCCCGTTGATTCCGAGGACCGTAAGCCCTTTGAAAATGATGCGCTCGGCCAGGTTGATGTTCACGGCGTCGCTCGGAATTCCGAGCAACGCCGCCGTGCCGCCGTTGCGAACCATCCGCAGCCCCGAATCGATCGCCGCCCCGCTGCCCGACATTTCCAACAGCACGTCCACGCCGTCGCCGTTGGTCCGCCGCTTGATCTCGTCGACGAGGTCCGGCTGCGTTCCGAGAAACGCGGCGTCGGCCCCGAGCCGCCGCGCGAGTTCGAGTTTGGCGGGGTTGACGTCGATCGCAAACACGGATGCGGCGCCCGCCGCTCGGGCCACCGGAATCGCCATCAATCCGATCGATCCAACGCCCGTGATCGCCACGCTTTTGACGCTCACTCCGGCGGCCATGACCGTATGGACGGCGTTGCCGAGCGGATCGAAGATCGCGGCATATTCATCCGGGATCGCCGAGTCGAGCTTCCAGACGTTGTATTCGGGCATAACGACGTATTGCGCGAAGGCGCCGTCGCGATCGACCCCGATGATCCGAACGCGTTCGCAAATGTGCGCCTCTCCCGTGCGGCACAAAACGCAGGTGAGGTCGGCGATATGGCCTTCGGCCGACACGCGCTCGCCGACCCGGACCGACGACACCGCACTGCCGACGGCTTCGACCGTTCCCATGAACTCGTGGCCGACGACGAGCGGTGGCCGAATTCGCGCCTGCGCCCACTTATCCCAGGCGTAGATGTGCTGATCGGTTCCGCACACGCCGGCCTTTTCGACGCGAATCAACACGTCGGTCGGCCCGACCGCCGGTATCGGGACGTCGGCCAGCCGGAACCCCGGCTCGGGGCCGGCTTTTACGAGCGCTTTCATGGAAGCCATGCGGCCCGAAGTATTGCACTCCGGGCCGTCACGGTCATCCCACCGAGCCGGCCGGCTTGCGGGGCGAAAAGGGAAACGCCCGCAAACCGCCGGCCGCCCTAAAAGTCGTACTCGAGCTGGGCGCGGTTGTATTTGAAGAGCGGAAGGCCGCCGAGGTACTGTGCCCCGTACGCCGAGCCCGCCGGGCACGTGGTATCGGATGCGCCGCAGAACGTATTGCCGATCGTACGAACGAAGTAGCGGTCGCGCAGCATGAGCCCCTTGTACGGACCGGTTCCCTTGTACGGGCTGAAGCGGTACGTCCCATCGAGGTCGTACTCGTTCGTGTTCGCGACGGGCGCCGCGCCGTTTCCAAAGTTGCTCCACCCGTAAGCCGCCAGAAATACGATGCGGTTGTTGTTCGACGTGAACGTCGCGGCCAGCCGTTCGGTCGTCCCGGCCGAGCGCCGCTCGATCATGCCTTGCGACCCGTTCGTGGTAAAGAACGGATCGGCGGTATAGTTGTCCGTGTACGGACTCGCCCACCCGCCGTAGTACACGTTAGCCGTTCCGTCGGGATTGTTGCTGCATTGCCCGGTGCCGCCGTTGACCAGCGGCAGGAAATACGCGAGCGTGGCGCCCTTCGCGGTGATCTGGTTCGTCGAACTGCTGCACGAAACGCCGTGCGGCAACGTGATCGTGTCGCTGTGCCACGGCAGGTTGTCGAACCCGAACGTCAGCAGGATGTTCTTGGTGACGTTGGCGCCGATGCGCGCCCCGATGACTTGGCTGTCGATCTTGCCCAGATACGAGGCTCCCGCATTGGTTTCGGTGCCGCCCTGCATTTCGAGGAACGGCTTGACGCCGGTGCCGCTGAAATAGTACTTGCCGTCGAACCACAGCATGTTCATAAGAGCGCTGACGCTGTAAAAGTAGCCGTCGAGGGTCAGACCGGTGGAGGCATTTGCGTATCCGGCCTTGGCGTAGAAGAATCCGTTGGTTTGAATGAAGTTGCCGCCCGGCACGTTGATATTGGCCGGTAATCCTTGATTGCCGGCGGGATAGCTCGTAAGCAGCGTGTTGCTCTGAAAGACGTTGCTCGTCCGGCTCTCAAACTGGATCATGTCGGCCGCCTCAAACGTCCAGTTCTTCACGCCCGAAAACGCCACGTCGGCGCCCTGAAAGGTTTCCGGTTTGAGGCGCGTATCCGCCGGCCCCGCCCACGGCGAAGTGAAGATCTGATCGCCGGCCTTCGCGTACCACGACTTGTCCCGGTAGCCCAAATACGCTTCGTAAAATGTGTCGAGCGAAAATCCGGGAAGCGTATCGTCGGGGTTCGTGTTCGGAGGCACCTGACTTACGCACGGTTGTCCCTTGATGTGTTCGGGATAGGCCACCGAGCACGGGCCGTCCAGCGGGTTCGCATAGAGATACGACCCGCCGATGAAGAGGCCGCCCATGTCGGGCAACAGATACTCCGCGTGCAAACTGATCGAACTGTTCCAAGTCGCCTGGTTGACGCCGGTCGTGCTGTACTTGGCGCCCGGGGTGAAGTTGAACTGGGCGCCGGGGTTATTCGAAGCGTTTTGCCGTGTAAAGTAATACGTGCGAAACGTTCCGCTGAGGGTAAGTGGATTGGGCGTCGGAGTCGCGACCGCCGCGGTTTGGGCGACCGACGACCCGCCGGCAGCCGGCGCGGCGGCGGGCGCCGGCACCGTTTGCGCCGGAGCGGCGGCGGGCGCCGGCGCAGCTTGCACCGGAGCGGGGGCAGGCGCCGGTGCAGCTTGCGCCGGCCCGGGGAACGCCGCAAGGGAGCCGAGCCCAACGAACAGGAGTCCGAGACGCGCTTGAAAGCTCATTTGGAAGAGGAGTCTCCTTTTAGAAAAAGATGACTTTCTTTTCCTTTATACGTAACAGGGTCGATGACCTAGGTCACTAAATATAAAAATGAGACCACCCGGACGCGACTAGCCGGGTGGTCTCTCAAGTTTGGCTCTTCTCCAGGGACGTCGCTAGAAATCATACTCCAATTGGGCGCGGTTGTACTTGAAGAGCGGCAAACCGCCCAGGAAGCTACTTCCGATCGCCGCCCCTGCCGGACAGCTCGCTCCCGAAGCGCCGCAGAACGTGTTGCTTTCGGTTCTCTGCGCGTATCGATAGCGCAACAGCAGCCCCCGGTACGGCCCGGCGGTCGCGGGGCTGAAATGGTACTGCCCGTCGAGATTCCATTCGTTCGTGTTCTCCCCGACCAAGGCATTGCCGTAGTTGTACCACGCGTCGGCGGCAATCACGATCCATCGCTTGTTGTTCGAGGTAAACGTGGCGGCCAGTTTCCAGGACGTCCCCGGAGCGCGGCGATCCGCCATGCCTTGGGTGATCGTCGTCGTGAAAAACGGGTCGGTCGCGTAGTTGTCGGTATACGGGCTGGCCCATCCGCCGTAGTAGACGTTGGTCGTTCCGTCGGGATTATTCAAGCACACGCCGGCCTGACCCGACGATCCGCCGTTGCCCGGCAGGAAATACCCGAGGGTCGCGCCCTTGGCCGAAATCTGGTAGGTGCTGTTGTTGCACGTGACGCCGTGAGGTAGAACGATCGTATCGTTCTGCCACGGAATCGAATCGAAGCCGGCCGTAACGAGCACGTTCGGCGTTACGTTTGCGCCCAGTTGGACGCCGATATCCGAGCTGCGGATCTTTCCAACGTACGAAGCTCCCGCATTGCTCTCGACGCCGCCTTGCATGGCGACAAACGGCTTGGCCTTGCTCGTGCCAAAGGTATACTTTCCGTCGAACCACGACATGTTCACGAGGTCCGACACGGCATACACGTATCCGTCGAGCGCGTAGGGGCCACCCTTGGGGGCGTACCCGACCTTTCCGTAAAAGAAGCCAGCAGTCGTAATGCTTCCGCCGCCGGGCACGTAGATGTTCGCCGCCATGCCGCCGCCCCCGGCGGGAAAGCTCGTCAGCAGCGTGTTGCTTTCGAACGCGTTGCTGGTGCGGTTTTCGAACTGAATCATGTCGGCGGCTTCAAACGTCCACGCATCTCCGAGCACGTAAGAAACGTCCGCGCCCTGGTAAGCGACGGGTTTGAGACGCGTGCCGTCGTAAGGTGCGGCCCACGGAGAGCTAAACAGCTGATCGCCGATCTTTCCGGTGACGCCGTACCCCTTGAACGCGAGATAGGCCTCCGGGAAAGTGCTCATCGCAAACCCCGGCAGCGTATCGTCGGGATTCGTGTTCGGCGGGGTTTGCGAAACGCACGGCTTGCCTTTGGCGTGCGTGGATGCGGGCGTGCACGGACCGCTGATCGGGTTGGCGTAAAAGTACGAGCCGCCCACGTACCATCCACCGCCTGCGAAGTGATAATCCCCATGAAGGTCGATGGAGCTGTTCAACGTTGCCTGATTGACCCCGTTGGAGTTGTACTTGGCGCCCGGCGTGAAGTCGAACTGCGTGCCGGGATTGTTCGACGCATTTTGGCGCGTGAAGTAATAGGATCGAATCGTCCCGCTGTACGTAAATGGATTCGGTGTCGGTGTGGGCTCGGGAGCGGCTTGGGCGACCGCCGTCTTCGGTACCGGCGTCGCCGGCGTTTGGGCGGAGGCAAAGGATCCGCTCGCCGCAACCATTCCTGCTGCCAGCAAACCGGCTCGCGCGACTAGGAAACGCAAGGTGGACACCTCCTTGGCGCATGCGATGTAGAACGTTCACTAGTCTATCCGCCGGGCGATTAAGTTCAACTTAAGCACGCCTTAAGGACCCTAATGGCTCTCCCCAATTTCGAAAGCGCGCTCGTGCGACGAGCGGACGAAGGGAATCGTCGGCGACTCGAGATCTCAGCCGAAGCGGCCGGTGATGTAGTCTTCGGTTCGCTTGTCTTGGGGCTTGGTGAAAATCGACGAGGTAGTGCCGATCTCGATGAGATCGCCCAAGAGAAAAAATGCCGTGTAATCGCTGATCCGCGCGGCCTGCTGCATCGAGTGGGTGACGATGACGACGGTGTAGTCGCGCTTCAGGGCCTCGATCAAATCTTCAATTTTGCTCGTCGCGATCGGATCGAGTGCCGAAGCCGGCTCGTCCATCAAAATTACTTCGGGGTCCACAGCGAGGCAGCGCGCGATGCAGAGCCGCTGCTGCTGGCCGCCGGAAAGATCGAGCGCGGACCGGTCGAGCCGATCCTTCACCTCGTCCCATAGCGCCGCATGGCGCAGGCTTCGCTCGCAAATGTCCGCCAGCACGCCCGTCCGTCGCTCGCCTTGTACGCGCGGACCGTAGACGACGTTCTCAAAAATCGACTTGGGAAAAGGATTCGGCCGCTGAAAAACCATGCCGACGCGATGGCGAATCGTTACCGGGTCGACGTCGGGTGCGTAGATGTCGCGACCGTCGAGCAGCACGTGGCCCTCAACGCGCGCCCCCGGTGTCAGGTCGTGCATGCGATTGAGGGCTCGGATGAACGTCGACTTCCCGCATCCCGACGGACCGATCAACGCCGTGACGCGGTTTTCGGGCATCGCCAGCGTCGCACCCCGGATCGCTTGAAATGCGCCGTAGTAAATGTTCAGGTTTTCGGCCTTCAGCTTCGTTTTGGTCGACTCGGCGGCCGATTCTGGTCGAGTGACGAACATCGCGCCGTCTTTCGTCGGCCGGGACGCGGTTGCCCGCACGGTCGCGTCCTCAGCCGGCGAGGCCGGCGCGGTTCCCGGGGACGGGCTCCGGCGGCGAGTCGAAATACCACTCGCGCACTTCGCGCAGCGTCTTATCGCGGCACAATTCCTCGAGCACGGCCAGTATCTGAGCGCGCATTGCGCGCTCGGAAGAAGCTTCTTTGCCGCACACCGCCGCTCTCGCCATACGCAAACTAGCTTGCCACGTTCAGATTAGGGGCGCTTTATGGCCCGATTAACTCCCGACGAACGAAGTCAGGTTTCGCGCTTTATCCGCATGATCGGCAGGCGAATGGTGAAGGTGGTCCCGCGGCCCAGCATCGACTCGGCCGAAACCGCGCCGCCGTGCGCGTCGACGATGCCTTTGACGATCGCGAGGCCGAGGCCGGCGCCTCCGCCGCTTTCACGTTTGCGAGAACGATCGACCACGTAGAACCGCTCGAAGATCCGGGGAACGTCGCGATAGGGAATGCCTTCGCCGGTGTCGCGCACGCGTACGACTGCGTCGCTGCCGCGCGCATCCAACTCGATCCTCACGCGGCCGCCCGAAGGCGTGTGCCGGATCGCGTTGTCGATCAAGTTCACGAACACTTGCGAAAGGCGATCGGGATCGACTTCCACCCGGACCGGACGCACCGGCAACAGTTCGAGCGAAATTCCCTTGTTCGCCGCCTGCGGCTCGAACGAGGCGACGATCGGATGTGCGACCTCTTCCAGATCGACGTCCCGCAGCGCCAGTTTCATCTGCCCCGATTCCGCGCGCGCCTGCTCCAGGAGTTGATCGACGAGCGCGCTCAAGCGGTCGACTTGGGCCAGCGACTGGGGAAGGAACGTGTCGCGTGCTTCCTGTTCCGGCGCCGCCATAACCGTCTCCAGCATAAGCTTGATCGACGACAGCGGCGTGCGCAGTTCGTGCGAAACGTTGGAGAGAAATTCCTTACGCACCCGGTCGAGCCGCACGAGTGCGGTTTGATCGTCGGCAAAGACGACGACCCACCGGGCTCGTTCGCCCACCGATGAGCGGGTACATCGAAACGCGATAGACGCGCCCGCCCTGAGGGCCGCTTAGCGTCAACTGCGCGACCGAAGCTTCGCCCGACAGGGCGTCGGCGATCCTCTGCTCCACGTTCGACGTTCGGAATTGCCTCGATCACGTGTCCTCCGGCCGCTCGCTCGGCGTCGAACCCGAAGATCGCTCCGGCGGCCGGATTGGCAAATTCGACTCGATGCTGGAAATCCACGAGCACCACGCCGAGCGGGAGCGCGCGTACCAGGCGCATGAAGGCGCTTTCGGACGCAGCCTCGTCGTCGGCCCCGGCCGGCACCGCGGGTACGGCGACGGCTCGCGAGCGCAGTTGAAATGCGCGCATCAGCAGCGCGCCGCCGCCCAAACCGATCGCCCCCGCCGCGACCGCCCACTCGACGGCGGTCACGGCTCGAAGTCCCGCGGAGCCGGCTGCGGTCTCCCTAAGATTTGAACATGTACCCGCGGCTGCGGACGGTCAGGATGTGGCGCGGGGTTCCCGAGTCCTCTTCGATTTTTTCGCGCAACCAGCGAATGTGGACGCTGACGGTCTGCTGCTCGCCCTCGAAATCGTATCCCCACACCTTGTCGAGCAGCGTTTGGCGCGTAACGACGCGGCCGTTGTTTTCCATGAGCACGCGCAAAAGCGCGAACTCCTTTGGCGCAAGCGCGACGTTCTTGCCGCGCACGGTGAGTTGCTGGCGGGAAGGGTCGAGAACGATTTCGCCGAGCGCGATCGCCCCGTCGTGTCCCGCCTGAATCGGCGCCTGCCGCCGCAGCCGAGCCTTCACGCGAGCCAGGAATTCGTGAAGCGCGAACGGCTTGGTCACGTAGTCGTCGGCGCCGAGTTCGAGTGCCAGTACCTTGTCGATCTCTTGATCCTTGGCCGTCAGCATGATGATCGGCACCGAACTGAATTTCCGAATTTCCTTACATGCTTCGATCCCGTCGAGCACCGGAAGCATGATATCGAGCACGATTAAATCCGGCTGTTCGCGCTGCGCCATGGCGATCGCACCGCGGCCGTCGCTAGCCGTGACGACCGCATACCCGCTGCGTTCCAAATTGAACCGCAGCGTCTGCAGGATGGCCGACTCGTCGTCGACGACCAGAATTTTCTTATTGAAGTCCGGGCTCTTGACGAACGCGCCCCGTGCCGGCTTCATCTCCAGCGATCCGTTCATACGATTTGGCTACTGCGCTATAATCCAGCGCACCATCCCCCTGTGCCGAGCGAGAAGTGTAGAGTTGGTATGCCAGCGCGGTCGCAGGCATCGGGTAGTCCGCCGCGCGCGCAGTGTCGAGCGCGGCCGCAAGATCCTTGCGGAGCAGGTCGAGTGCGAATCCCCCTTCGAGCCTCCCGGCCAGCCAAGTCTTCGGCAGCCACTGCTCGAGCACATAGTTCGAAGCGGTGGCTGTCGCGAGGACTTCGCGAACCCGGTCCAAATCGGCTCCTGCGCGGCGCGCGAAAACCAGCGCTTCGACGTTGGCGATCATCACGTTGCCGATGATGATCTGATTGACGAGCTTGACGGTCTCACCCATTCCGACCGGACCGAGGTGGTGCGGCGTCCCCATGGCGCGCAACATCGGCTCGACTCGGGCGAAGTCGTCTGGGTCGGCGCCGACCATGATCGCCAAGGTTCCTTCGGCCGCGCGCAAGGGTCCGCCGCTGACGGGAGCATCGACGAAACGCAGCCCGCTTTGCAAAAGGCGTTGCGCAAAGCGCCTCGACGCGACCGGCGAGATCGTCGACATGTCGACGATCGGCGTCCCCGGGCGCGCGCCCTCGGCTACCCCGCCGGTATCGAACAGTGCGGCTTCGACCTGCGGGGCGTCCGGGACGCACAGGATCACGGCGTCCGATCCGGCGGCGGCCGCGGCCGGATCGGCCGATTCTTCCAGGCCGCCAGCCGCCCTTAGCCGGTCGAGCGCCTCGCGCCGGCGGTGCACGCTTGCGGTCACCGAAAATCCCGCCCGGCACAACGACGCCGCCATCGGTTCGCCCATGGTTCCAAGTCCGATAAAACCGATGCGCTGGATCCGGCTCACGAGCGGCCCTTTGGGCGGACCGGCGGGCCTTTCCCGCCGCAGCGTAGGGGCCGCTTCGACGCTGGCCGAAGGCGAACTCATGAGTACCACCGACGCAATCGCGCGCGCCGTCACGCGTCCCACGTTCGACGAGATGAACCTCTCGACGGGCAAACGCACCCGGCTGCACCGTCTCATGTACCAGTGCGGACCGGCCAACGGCACGCTGATGATGCTGCCGATCGATCAAGGACTCGAGCACGGACCGGTCGATTTCTTCGACAACCCCGATGCGATCGATACCGATTGGATCTACCGTCTCGCCGTCGCAGGGAATTTCTCGGGCATCGCACTCCACATCGGCCTGGCCGAAAAATATCAGAAAGCCTACGCCGGCCGCGTCCCGTTGCTGCTCAAGGTCAACGGAAAGACCAACCTTCCACCCGACGACGACGCTTTCAGTCCCATGACCTCGTCGGTCGAGGATGCCGTCCGGTTGGGTGCCGATGCCGTCGGATACACGCTGTACGTGGGGAGTCCCGCGCAAGATCTCGACATCGCGCAGTGCAACGACGTGCGCCGCGAATGCGACCGCTTAGGAATGCCGCTGGTCGTCTGGGCCTACCCGCGCGGCTCGGCCGTCAAAGCGAAGGGAGGCATCGATTCGCTGTACGCCGTCGACTACGCAGCGCGCGTCGCGTGCGAAATCGGCGCCAACGTCGTGAAACTCAACGAACCCGTCTGGAATTCGGCGGACGCCGGCAAGCTTCCCAAACCCTACAACGACTTGGAATTTTCGGACGTCGAAGGCTTGCGCAAAGTCGTCAAGTCGGCGGGCCGTACGCTGGTCCTGGTTTCCGGCGGCAGCAAGATGGGCGACGACGCAACCGTACACAAAGCCCGGATCGCCATGGAAGCGGGCTGCGTGGGGCTGATTTTCGGCCGAAACATGTGGCAACGCCATTGGGACGACGCCCTCTCGATCGCTTCCCGCATCCACGACGTGATGAAATCCTACGGCCAAAGGCAATAGGGAGCGAGCGGCCGACCCCATCGCAACGCTTCCCGCCGGTGCGGGGGTCATTGAATTCGAACCCGCCATGACTCGCGATAGCATCGAGGCCGCCGTAGGAACCCACCCCTCGATCGAGGATCGGGTCAATACCGCATTAGAAAAAGTGCGTCCCGGCATTCAAGCCGACGGCGGCGAGGTTTGGCTCATCAAGGTCGAGGACGGTGTGGCTTTCGTCCAGATGCTCGGTGCGTGCGGTGGTTGCCCGGCATCCACGATGACGCTGAAGGGTGCGATCGAAACGATCGTGACCGCGGACGTCCCCGAAGTCCGCGAGGTCGTCCAAATCTAGGCGCGAGCCCTACCGGCTCCTACACCCGGGCACAGTGGGCGCAGTACCAACTCGTCGCGCCGCCGTGCTGCTGCGGGACCATATGCTCGCGCCGGCCGCGCCGGCCGCAGTTTGCACATGCGAACGTCTGGCCGATGGGCACGCCGGTCGCGGTCGCTTCGTGACGCTTCGCGACGTAAAACACGAAGTAGATCAGCAGCCCGACGATCAAGGGCGCCCAAGCAAAGAAGTGATCGAACGCCGCGGCTGAGATTTGCGAGTCCATGAGCTATTTTTTCCAGCCTCGCCGGGAGCGCACCTCGGGGGAAAGGTCGAAATGCCGGACGTGGAGCGCGACGCAACGCTTCGAGAGGCAATGGTCTCGCAACTCGAACGCAACCGAATCCTGCACCGCCCGGCAGTGGCGGCGGCGATGCGAACGGTACCCCGTCACCGCTTTTTGCCCGGAATGGCCGTCGAGGATGCGTACGCCGACCGCGCCATCGCACTGAAGACCAACGCCGGCGAAGTGCTTTCGTCGATCTCGCAGCCTGGTATGATCGTCCTGATGCTCGAGTTGCTGTCCCCCTCGCCGGGCGACCGGGTCCTCGAGGTCGGAACCGGCAGCGGCTACAACGCCGCACTGCTTGCCGAACTGGTCGGCGCCGGCGGCAGCGTCACGACGGTCGATCTCGACGAGGAAATGGCCGCCGGCGCTCGCGATACTCTGCGGGGGCTCGGCTACTCGAACGTTCGCGTCCTCGCGGCCGACGGGAGCCTGCAGACGTTTGCGGGCTCGGAGTACGACGACGTCGTGGTGACGGCGCGCAGCGACGACATCGCGGCCGCCTGGTGGGACGCGCTGGCCGAAAATGCGAGGCTCGTAGTCCCTCTCCGGTTGGAGGGTGCAGGCGAATACGCGGTCGGGTTCGTTCGCGGCCGCGACGGCCTGCTGCGCAGCGTGGGCGCCTACCCTTGCGCGTTCATCGCCCTGCGCGGCGATGCCGCAAACCCGCAAACCAGCGACATTTTCTATCGTGGGTCCGGTCCGCGCGCAAGCAGTCCGGCATGCCTGCGCCGGGTCGCGGAAGTAACCGCCGTGCGCCGGGAAAGCGCAACGCCCGCTCTGCTGGGAGATGCGGACGTCGTAATCGCCCGCCCGATCAGCCTCTTTGCCGTAAAGTTTGCCTGAACGAAACCCTCGCCTAGGAGCTCTTCTTGAAGTACTCCGCGTTGATTTCGGTCCATTTTTGATACTGCTCCGGAACGTCGGAGTCAGCGAAGATCGCCTCAACGGGACACGCCGAAACGCACGCTCCGCAGTCGATGCAGACTTCGGGGTCGATATAGAGCATCTCGTCGTCGTCCTTGCCGTGGATGCAATCGACCGGACAAACGTTGACGCACGATTTGTCCTTGGTGCCGATGCACGGTTCGGTGATGACGTAGGCCATGGACGGTAAACCCCTTACAAGCTAGTGCCGGCGAGCGCGTCCGTTCCGGGCATCGCTAGGCGGCCGGCCGGCCGCGGACGGCCCGTATGAGGAAGAGTAGCACGACCGCGCCGATGACGGCACAGACAATACTCGGCAGGTTGAATCCGGTCACGCCGGTGTGCCCGAAGAACTGATAAATCCAGCCCCCGATGATCGCCCCAAGGATCCCGACGACGATATCGCCCAGGATGCCGCCCGGTCCCTCGCCTGGAACCACCCAGCGCGCGACGATCCCCGCGAGCAGGCCGAGGATGATCCATGCGATGATTCCCATGAGATTTCACTCTCCTTCCATGCGGCGCCGCACCGGGCGGCCGCTCTCGAAGCGCTGCGAGCCAGGGTACGTCTGCCTCGACGTTGACGTTATAGCAATATGAAACGCAGGCTTCTCGGCTTCCTGGTCGCGTTCTCCATGACCGCCGCTCCGGTCTTCGCCGCCGACCAGTTCAACGGCAAAACCGAGATTACCGTCGCCGGAAACGGTGCCGTGACGCTTCCGCCGGACGTCGCCAACGTTAGTGCCAGCGTCAACACGAACGCCGCCAACGCGGGCGAGGCGGTGTCGCGGAACAACGCGATCTACGACCGCATCGTGGTCGCTCTCGGGAAGGTCGGCGTGGCCCGCGCCGACGTCACGTTGTCGTACTACAACGTCAACTACAATCCAAAGCCGCAAATCATGCCGCCGCATCCCGACGGCGAACGCTACGGCTATACCGTCTCGCGTGGATTCAACGTGAAGGTCCGCGACCTCACGAAGGCCGGACGCGTCACCGATGCCTGCACGAGCTCGGGCGCCACGTCGATCGGCGGCGTAAGCTTCGGACTGGCCGATTCTTCCGGGGCGCGCGCGGCGGCGACGAAGAAGGCGGTCGACGACGCGCGCATCAGCGCCGACGCACTGGCGGCGGCCGCCCACCTACGGATCGTGGCGATCAAGAGCATCGATCTCGGCGGCGGCGGCGCGGTTTCTCCTCAGCCGATGATGCGCATGGCCGCGGCGGCCCCAACGCAGCTGGATCAATCGAACGTCAGCGTTTCGGTCTCGGTCAGCGTAACGTTCGTGGCCGAGCCCTAGCTGCTCTGGTTTGAGCGCTCCGAAACTCCGATTGGCCGCTTGAGGTACATCGGTTCGATGGACCATACGTGCGAAAACTGCGGGGCGCGCCCGGCGCCGATCTTCGACGGGAGACTCCGTCTCTGCCCGGCCTGCGCGCAGAAGCGAACCGTGACGGGGGCGTTGCCCTACCTCGGCGCGGCCCTTGCCGCCGCCGGCCTAATCGCCGGCTCGATGCTCCTGGCCGAGAAAATGCAAGGCGAGGGGAACGAGCGTGGGGGATCGCCGCTCGACGAACTGACCAAACGCTTTCGGGGAACGCCGACCCTCGGAAATTTCTCTCGCGACCTCACCGACCTCGCCCGGGCCGGGAAGCTCGATCCGGTGATCGGGCGCGACGATGAAATCGAACGGGTCGTTTCAATTCTCGCGCGGCGAAGCAAGAACAATCCGGTGCTCGTCGGCGAGCCCGGAGTCGGCAAGACCGCCATCGTCGAAGGACTCGCGCAACGCATCGTTGCCGGCAACGTGCCGGCGTCGCTGCGAGGCAAGCGCGTTCTCGCGCTCTCGCTGGGGCCGCTGGTTGCCGGAACGAAATATCGCGGCGAGCTCGAAGGGCGCGTCAAACGCATTCTCGACGAGGTGAAGCGCAGCGCCCGCGACGTCGTGCTCTTCATCGACGAACTGCACACGCTGGTCGGTGCCGGCGCCGCCGAAGGCGCCCTCGACGTGAGCTCGATGATCAAGCCCGAACTCGCGCGCGGCGAACTCCAGTGCATCGGTGCGACGACCTTCGACGAGTATCGGAAATACATCGAGTCCGATGCCGCGCTCGAGCGGCGCTTTCAGCCGGTTATGGTTGAAGAACCGACGATCGAGCAGACCGTCTCGATCCTCGAAGGGCTGCGCGACGGATACGCCCTCCACCACCGCGTCGCGATTTCCGACGAAGCCGTCGAGGCTGCCGCGGCGCTCTCGGCGCGCTACATCGCCGATCGCTTTCTGCCCGACAAGGCGATCGATTTGATGGACGAAGCCGCAGCGTACGTGGCGCTTGCGAACAAGGGCGCGGTCGAGCATCCGACGGTCACGCGCGAGCACGTCGCGGCCGTCGTAACCCGGTGGACCGGGATACCGCAAGCGGCATTGAGCGAAGCCCAAGCAAATCGGCTTCTCGATCTCGAGAGCGTGCTTGCCAAACGCGTCATCGGACAAGATCGCGCGATCGCGTCGGTGTCGGACGCCATCCGGCGCGCGCGCGCGGGTCTCCACGATCCGCGCAAACCGTTGGGGAGCTTTCTGTTTAGAGGGCCGAGCGGCGTAGGAAAAACCGAGCTCGCCAAAACCCTTGCCGAGGCGCTGTTCGGGAGCGAAGCGGCGTTGGTTCGTATCGATCTCTCCGAATTTACCGAACAGCACTCGGTCTCACGGCTGCTCGGAGCGCCGCCCGGATACGCGGGGCACGACGAACCCGGCCAACTTACCGAACCGGTACGCCGGCGTCCCTACTGCGTCGTTTTGTTCGACGAACTGGAGAAAGCGCATCCCGACGTTGCCGCCGTTCTGCTCCAGATTCTCGACGACGGGCGCGTTACCGACGCAAAAGGGCGTACGATCGACTTCCGCCACGCGTTGATCGTCCTCACGACCAACCTCGAAGACGACGAGCTCACCTTCGCGCTGCGCCCCGAGCTTCTCAACCGTATCGACGAGATCGTGCAGTTCGCGGCGCTTGGACTACCGCAAATCGAAGCGATCGTCGCGATTCACGTTCGACGCTCTCGCCGCGCGCTTGGGAGCGCGCGACGTACGCTTGCGACTCTCCGAAGGAGCGCGACGATTTCTCGCCGACGAGTCGTTAGCGGCCGGCACGGGCGCGCGCTTCGTGCAGCGCACCGTTTCGCGCCACGTTTCGACACCGCTCTCGGCCGCAATTCTCCGCGGCGCGCTCCCAGCCGGCAGCACCGCCGGAGTCGACCTGCAAGACGGCACCCTCGTAGTCCGCGCCGCCTAAGAAGGCCGCGGGCCTACGGTAAGAGGCCAGTCGTTGGGGGTGATAGGGCGAGAGCTTGCGGATTGCTGACGCCGTTCGACAACGTAATCCAGGAAGCGCCGCTGTAAGGCGACGGGTAGACGGTGACGGTGTTGTTGCCGTAGTTCGCGACGTAAAGATTCGCGGCGGCGTCGATTGCTAGCGCCACCGGTTGGCTTTGACCTCCGCTGATCGTCGTCGGCACGCCGCCGTACGGCGCGGGATACTCGGTTACCGTGTTGGCGCCTTGGTTGGGAACGAAGAGGTTTGCCGACGGACTCAATCCGATCGAGCCTTGTTCGTTTACCCCGTTCGTAATCGCGATCGAAGGTACGTTCGAGGGCGCAAACGGCGGCACGAACTCGACGACGGAGTTTGGCGTGCTGTTGAGGTTCGACACGAAGAGATTTCCGCGGCCGTCGATGGCTAGCGAGTTCGGTCCGTTGAGTCCGTTCGAAATCGTAGCCGGCGTTCCGTTGTACGGCGGCGCATAGACGGTCACGGTGTTGGCGGACTGGTTGGCGACGAAGAGGTTGGCCGAACCGTCCAGTCCCAGACTGACCGGGTCGTCGATGCCGGTCGAAACGGTTGCGATCGGCGCTCCGCCGTACGGCGGAGCGTACTCGGTGACGGTATTGGTGGCGCTCCCGTTGGCGACGAAGAGATCGTTGCGCGCGTCCAGCGCCAACGCTTGCGGATGGTTCACCCCGACGGCGATCGTCGCCGGCGGACCGGTGTAGGGTGCGACGTACTCGGTCACGTTTCCGGGTTGACTGGCGACGAAAAGATCGCCGGCCGCATCGAAGACGAGCGCTTGCGGACCGGTGATACCGTTTTGAATCGTGACCAGCGGGACGTTTTGTCCGCCCGCATACAGCGTTACCGTGTTGGCGCTCGAGTTCGCCACGGCGAGCAGTTGCCGAACGTCGAGGTTGACGCTACCGGAGCACGTTCGACGCGGCCTGCGCGCACGCGTTGACCGGCTGCCCAGGGAAAGAGGCGTTCACTCGCAGGGTGGCCGAGCCGCCCGCATATGACGACGGTGGGGTCACGGTAAAGACGTTCGGCGTCGAAGGACTCGACGCGGCGACCGACAGTGCGAGCGTTCCGCCCGTTTGCACGACGTTTACGGCCGGCGCGGACGGTTCCAGGATAATGTTTTGATTCGCGTCGAGCAGTTGTGCGACGAGCTGATGTTTGCCGGCTCCGTAAAGGTCGATGCCATCCTGAGCGTTTTCGGCGCTCATCGACGAGCCGGGGACGACGTCTACTTGGGCGACCGTGCCGGCCAAGGCGAGGTTGACGACGTTGGAGCCGCCGTAAGACACGCTAAAGGCGATCGTTTGCGGACTGCTGACGGCGTTTGCGAGGGTTGCGTTCGGTGACGAAAACGTCGCCACCACGGCGGCGTACGATCCCGGGAGCAATGCTAGGGCGGCTTGGCAAATCGCTCCCCCCGCCGCGTTCACGCAGCCCGGCGAGCCCGCGGTCAAGCCGATGGTCTGGCTCGCCGGCGTCGGGCCGCTCACGTTCAAAGTCAACGATTGGACCTGACCTGCGGCGCCCGGCGTCGCGCCGGGCATGGGCGCGAGCGTTGGATTCGCGACCGGCATCAGGGGCGCCGCCGCACCCCCGGCCGCGCCCGAACCAGCACCTCCGGATGGCGAACTGCTGAGAGTCCACGGAAGGTGAACGCGAACCAGTGTGGCCCCAGACGGTCCGCTTCCCAACAGGCCGTTGCCCGAAGTCAGGCCGCCGTTGCCGGGAAGGAGCGGATTTTGCATGCCGCCGCCCTGGCAGCCGCTCAGCACGAGGACTGCCGCACAACATTGGGAGAGCCGACGTAACGACCGTTTCAAGACTCGGCTGGTTCTCTGCTGGCGCCCCGAAATCATGGGCGCGGGACCCGGCCGCGGCTATCGCAGGAGCGCGGTGACGTTCGCCCGCATCGCCTCGGCCGAAAGCTCGCCGACGATGACGTTGCGAACCACGCCGGTTCGATCGATGAAAACGTGGACGGGAAGGCCGTTGACGTTGTACTGGTCGCGCAGGGTCCCGTCGTCGACGACCTCCGGGTAGCTCAAGCGGTGCGCCTGCCGAAACGACTCTGCTTTCCGGGCGTTCTCGAGCACGTCGACGCCGACCACCTGCAGCCCCTTCGAGCCGAACTGCCGCTGGAGCGATTCGATCTGCGGTGCTTCTTCGTTGCACGGCGGGCACCACGTCGCAAAAAAGTTTAGGTAGACGACCTTCCCACGCAGGGACGCGAGCGAAAGCGTCCCAGAGGGTGCGGTCGCTTCCGACCAGCTCGGTGCCGGCTGGCCGACGTGCGCGATCCGATCGTCGGCCGCGCCCTTCTTGGCCGTCGAGCCGCTGCAGGCCGCGAGCGCGAGCACCACACCGGCCGCGGCGGCAAGACGCAACAACGTGCGGCTATCCATAGCTCGGAAATGCGACCGCTGCGAGATCCCGTTGCATTTGGGCGACCAGTTCGTCAACATTGGCAAAAAACTTCTGCTCGCGCAGGTAACGAAAGTCGCGCAGCGCCAGTTCGCGCCCGTAAATGGTTTGATGAAAATCGCGTAACCAGGCCTCGATGGTGCGGCGCGTCCCGCCGAACTGAGGATTCGTACCGATGGATACCAGCGCTGCCCAATCGCGGCCGTCGTAGCGCGCCGTGGCCGAATAGACGCCGTCTTTCGGAAGCAGCTTATCGGGCGGACGAACGTTAGCGGTCGGAAACCCCAAGCCGTGTCCGCGGCCGGCGCCGACTTCGACCACACCACGAATTTCGTATCCGATGCCGGACAGCAGGCGATCGGCGGCAGCGAGGTCGCCTTCCGCCACCAATTTTCGAATGCGCGTGCTCGAAATACGTTCGCCGCCGTCGGTCGCGTTTTCCACGGCCGCGAAACCGACGTCGCGGCGCTCGCAATACTCGCGCATGAACTCCGCATCGCCCGAGCGACGGTGGCCGAAGCGGAAGGTGTTGCCCACGGCGATGGCCCGCACGCCCAACTCGTCGACGAGCAGGTCCAGGAACGCCGTCGGCGATAGCGTTGCGATGCGTTCGTCGAAGGCAGCGAAAATGCACTCTTCGAAACCCGCCTCGGCAAGGCCGTCGAGCCGCTCCTGTGGGGTGGCGAGCAGCGGCGGTTCTTGCCCGGGGCGCAAAAACGCGGCCGGATGGTCGGCGAAGGTGAGCACCCCCGTACGCCACCGGGGTTTTCGCATCCGGCGCGTCTGCTGGGCGATCTCGCGATGCCCGCGGTGAAAGCCGTCAAAAAATCCGATCGACAACGCAAGCGGTCGCGCCACGTCGCGCTCGAGGCCGTAAAAGACTCGCACCTAGGAGCCTGTAGGGTTATGACACATTTTCGCCTCCGTACCGCCTTTTGCCCGAATACTTCGTTGCTCATCGGTCACGAAGCTACGGCTTCGCTCCCTCTTCGTGCCTCGTTTTCGAACAAAATTCGGCACGGATTCGAAAACAGTCATAACCCTACAGGCTCCTACACGAACACCTTGCGCGGAGCCAGCAGCGCGCCGAGCGCCTCACCCACGCCGACCAGCGTGCGCGACTCGTCGCGCACGAACACGTGACGCGCTGCGGCGCCTTGCGGCAGCGGGACCACCCGCCCGGCCCGAAAATCGGCCGATCCTCGAAGGTCGAGGACGATCGTCGGAAACGGAATGATGTGCTCCGGCGGAATCAACGCCCGTTCGGGAGCGTCGGCAATTTCTTCGAGCGTGAGCGACTCGTACAGCACGAAGGGACCCGACGCTTCACGGACGAGCGCTCCCATGTGGGCCGGGACTTCCATCGCGGCGCCGATGTCGTGGCAGAGCGTACGAACGTACGTCCCCTCGCTGCACGCGATCCGCAGCCGCGCGACGCAGCGTTCGAATCCGAGCAGCGTCAGCGCATACACCGTCACCGGGCGAGCGCGGCGCTCGACCGTCTGACCTTGGCGTGCGAGTTCGTAGAGTCGTTTTCCGTCGTGATGCACGGCCGAAAACATCGGTGGGATTTGAACGATTTTGCCGGCGAACGCCGGAAGCACCGCGTCGATCCGCTGCAGCCAATCGTCCGGCACGGGACGGGCCTCGACGGTTTCGCCGAATGCATCCTGCGTCGTCGTAGACCGCCCCAACACGAGCGTGCACGCGTAGGCCTTTCGCCGGTCGGTCAACAGCGGAATCAGACGTGTCGCCTTCCCGATCGCAATCGGCAGCACGCCCGCAGCCTGCGGATCGAGCGTCCCCAGGTGGCCGGCGGCGATCTTCCGATCGCGCGCGCAAAGCCCGTAAAGGCGGCGCAACCGCCCGACGACGTTCGCCGACGACGGCCCGGACGGTTTGAAGACGTTGACGAAGCCGAGCATCACGACTTAGGACGGGGACCGCAGTTCTTTGCGCAACGCCCCGATCGTTCCGGCGGCCGCGCCCAAGGCCACCAAGGTCGCTCCCGCGACGCCAACGCCCAGCGTTCTCGAAAGGCCCCAAGCCGCAAACAGCGCGCCGCCGGCCGACATCAGCGCGTAGCCGGCGCGCAAAAATCGCGCGTGCGGAAAGCGCCGGCTCAAGAACCACGTGCCGGCCGCACCGAACGCACCCAGAAAGAGGCCGGCGACGACGGTGACCGGCGCCGGACTCATAAGCCTTCGGCTACGAGCGCCGCGTCGACCGCGCCGAATGCCTCCTCGAGCGTTCCTCGGTACGTCAAGCCGGAGGCGCGAAAATGTCCGCCGCCGCCCAGGCGCTTGGCCGCGGCCTGCACGTTCACGCGTCCGGTCGATCGCAAGCTCACCCGAATCTCGCCGTCGATCGCCTTGAAGAGCGCCGCCACTTCGACGCCGTCTTGACCGCGCAGCGTATTGACGGTGTCCTCGGTATCCTCTCCGTCGGCTCCGGTCCGGGCGAGCATCGCGTCGTCGACGTGCGAATAGCAGTACCGGCCTTCGTGCGCGAACGTCATTTCGTCGATGATTTGGCCGAGCAATTTCGTCGCAGCGACGCGCTTGCGGAGGAAAATCTCTTCGGTGATCTCCTCTTTGTTCGCACCCAAACGCATCAGCTCCGCCGAGAGTTCCAGCGCCTCGGGCGACGCGTTGGAATGCATGAACCCGCCCGTGTCGGTCATGATCGTCGTGAGTATGCAGGTGGCGATATCCCGATCGACCGGCACGTTCATCTCGCGCAAAAGGTGCATCACGACCGTCCCGGTAGAGCACTCGGTCTCGAGGACGTAGTTGAGCTTGCCGAAGAGCGCATTCCCCAGATGATGGTCGACGTCGAGCATGTTTTCACGAGACACTTGAGGCAAAAAAGCGCCGGCTCGAGAGTGATCGCTCATATCGCAGAACACGAATAGCGCATCGGGCGGCAAGTCGGGCGGAAGCGCGCGCGAAACGAACTGCGATTCGGGAAGGAAGCGCAGGTTTCGCGGGACCGGATCCTGCTGGAAATACGCGACCCGCTTTCCGAGACGTTTGAGCGCCAGGCCGAGCGCCAAACCGGCCCCGAGCGTGTCGCCATCCGGTTTCACGTGGCTGACCATCACGAATGCCGAACGAGCGTTCAGTTCGGCGACGACTTCGGCGGTCGACGCGATCTTGGGATTCTCCTCGATCACGCCGGGTTCTCCCCGGCCGCTTCTTTGAGCGTCTTCGCCAGCGCGATCGCGCGTTCGGCCGAGCGATCCTCCACGAAGACCAGCTCCGGCGTATGCCGGAGATCGATCTTCCGCCCCAACTCGCCTCGCAGGAATCGGCTGGCGTGCTGCAGCGCGTCGAGCGACTGCCGCGCCGCCTGCCGATCTCCGATCACGGAAACGAAGACCTTGCAGTGCCGGAGATCGTCGGTCACTTCGACGCGCGTCACGGTTACGAACGACAATCGCGGATCCTGAAGTTCTTGCGACACGAGGGTCCCGAGAATGCGCTGGATTTCGTGGTCGATCTTTGCTAGCCGTTGCGGCTTCACGCGCGCACCAACTCGGCGGCGACCTGTTCCATCGCGTAGGCTTCGATGACGTCTCCCTCCTTGAGGTCCTGGAACTTCGCGATTTGAATGCCGCATTCGAAGCCTTCGGCGACCTCGCGAACGTCGTCCTTGAAACGGCGCAGCGATTCGATTTCGCCGTCGAAAGCGACGACCGAATCGCGAATGACCCGAGCCTTCGAGTGGCGCGCGATCTTTCCGCTGGTCACGTAGCAACCGACGATCGTACCGACCTTGCTAACCTTGAAGACCTGCCGGACCTCGGCCCGGCCGAGCATCACCTCGCGAATCACCGGAGCCAGCATTCCTCTCATTGCCTTCTTGAGGTCCTCTTCGATTTCGTAGATGACCTGATAGAAGCGCAAATCGACGCCTTCGTTTTCGGCCAACCGGCGCGCGGTCTCGTCGGGGCGAATGTTGAAGCCGATCAGTACCGCGTTGGAGGCACTCGCCAGGTTTACGTCGTTGGGCGAAATCGCCCCGACGCCGCCGTGAATTACGCGGATGTCGACCTCTTCGTTTGACAGCGACTCCATCCGGGCGCGCAACGCTTCGAGCGAGCCCTGACCGTCGGCTTTGATGATCAGGTTGAGGGACTTCTTCCCTTCGGCGGGCATCGTCATGAACGTCTCGAGCGAGACGCGTTGCGACCCCGTCGCCGCCATGCGCACGTCGCGCCGTCGCGTCGCGCGCTTCTCTGCGGCCTCGCGCGCGACGCGCTCGTCGCTGACGACCATCAGCGAGTCGCCGGCCGACGGAACGTCGGAAAGCCCCATGATCTCGACCGGGATCGAGGGTCCGGCCTTCTTGACCTGTTTGCCCTTGTCGTCGATCAGCGCGCGCACCTTACCGAACGTTCCGCCGACGACGATGATGTCGCCCACGCGCAGCGTGCCATTTTGCACGAGCACGGTCGCGACCGCGCCGCGGCCGCGGTCGAGCGCCGACTCGATCACGACGCCGGTCGCCCGGCGATTTCGATTGGCGCGAAGATCGCGAATGTCGGCCTCGAGCAAGACCGTGTCGAGCAGTCCGCCGATACCGTCGCCGCTCTTGGCGGAGACGGGCACCATTTCGACCGTTCCGCCCCAGTCGACCGGCTGCAGTCCTTCTTCGGAAAGTTGCTGCTTCACGCGGTCGGGCTGCGCGTCGGGTTTGTCCATCTTGTTGATGGCGACCACGATCGGCACGCCGGCCGCCTTGACGTGAGCGATCGCTTCCTTCGTCTGCGGCATCACGCCGTCGTCTGCCGCGACGACGAGAATCGCAACGTCGGTAACTTTCGCCCCGCGCGCGCGCATGGCGGTAAACGCCTCGTGCCCGGGCGTATCGATGAACGTGATTTTGCGATCGTGCTGCTCGACGGTATACGCGCCGATTTTCTGGGTTATCCCGCCCGCCTCGCCGCCCGCCACGTTGGCTCGGCGAATCTTGTCGAGCAGCGACGTCTTTCCGTGATCGACGTGTCCGAGCACGGTGACGACCGGCGCGCGCGCCGTCATCATTTCCGGTTTGTCTTCTTCCTGCTCGACCGTGACTTCTTGGCCGGCCTCTTTGACGACGGCGCTGAAGCCGAACTTCTTGGCGACGGCAATGGCGACGTCGCTGGGAATGTTCTGATTGATCGTCGCCATCGTGCCCATCTTGATGAGCTCGGTGATGACGTCTTTTACCGGGACGATCATCGACGTAGCCAGTTCTTGCACCGTCAGCAAATCCGGGATTTCGATCGATTCGAGCGTTCGCAGCGCCGGTGCCGGCGTGGCGTGATCGCCTTTTTTCTTACGTTGCCGCTCCTTTTCGAGCAGCAGTTCTTTCTCCCGATCTTTCTTGGCGGCGGCCTTGTCTTCGTGCGAGCGAATGCGGTCGCCGGGGCGTCCGCCGCCGGTCGACGGCGCGGGCATATCCAGCGCGGTCGGCATGCCCGGTCGAGCCGGACCACCTGCGGCCGGGCGCTGACCGGGGCCCATCGGACGGAACGGACCGTTGCCGGCGTGCCGGCGCGCGGGCGCCGCGACGGTCTGCACGGACGCAGCCGGGCGAGCGGGCGCGATCGGCGCCTTGCCCCCTTGACCGGGCATCACCTGGCCGGGACGTGGAGCCACGCCCGGGCGGCCGGGCATTCCGGTTCGAGGACCCGGCGACGCGGATGCGGTGGTGGTCGGCGGAGGCGGCAAGCGCCGGGCAATCGACGACTGCCCGGCCGGGACGGGACGCAGTTGCGGGATCGGGTCGGCTGCCGGTTTCGGAGCTGGCCGTCGTGGGGCGGCGGCCGGGACCTCGGGAGCCTCCGCCGCGACCGGCGCCGGTTCGGCGGCGGGCGCTGGGGCGGCCGGCAACGCTTCGACGGTTGGCGCGGCTGCAGCGGAACGCGCGGCCGTACGGCCGGCGGTTCCGGTAACGGGTCGCAGGCGTGGCACCGGCGTCTCCGGTGGTGAAGGTGGCGCGGGCCGCGGCGCTCGCTTCGGGGCCGCCGCCGGGCGCGGCGTCGGCGGCTCGGCCGCTTTGGCCGCCGCCTTTTTGGCCTCGGCCGACTTCAACAAAACGCTGCGAATCAAATCGGCGATCTGATCCGGGACGACGCTTAACTGGTTTTTTGCCTCGAAGACCCCGCCGAGACGCTCGTTGAAGAGCGATATCAGTTCCTTCGAAGGCAACCCGAGCTCTTTGGCGAGCTCAAAAATCCGTACTTTTCCCGTAGCCAAGTTCCTCACCTTACGGTGGGATCGTCCCGACTACGGGTCCGACCCCACTACGCGTTCAATTGACGCCCCTCATCGCTTCAGGGCGCATGGTCGCCGACGTTGCCGATCGTCACGTTAGTGTCATCCATCCGACGAGCTTTTATTAAACCACACTCTGCCGCGGCGGCGGCAAGACCGGGGTAGCGTTTGTTCTTCGACGCCGCTGCCCCACACGCATCCGAGCAGAGGTACGCACCTCGGCCGGGCTGCCGGCCGCGTTCCCCAGCTGGGTGCGCGTTCCAGCCTCCGGGGGTTCGAACGAACCGCACCATTTCCGCCTGCGGATACCGTCTACGACAACCCACGCACTGGCGAATTGGCTGCGGGCGCCCCGGCTGCGCCCCCAAAGCGTCAGCCCCCTTCTTCGGTGCCCAGACGTTCGCGCCGGAACTCCTCGAGCTTGCGAATCAAATCCGGATCGATATCGACGCCCTCCAGGGCTGCCGCCGGCGTTTCGGGCTCTTCCGTCGGGGCCTCTTCGGCCGTGCGGCTGGCTCGCTCGGCCATATAGCGCTCGCGCGCTTCGGTCGACTCCGCTTCGCTGGTAATGTCGAGGCGCCAACCCGTGAGCCGTGCGGCGAGGCGGACGTTCTGACCGTCTCGCCCGATTGCCAGCGACAGCTGGTAGTCCGGAACGATCACGAGTGCGACGCCGTCGTCTTCGAAGAGTTCGACGCCGATCACCTTGGCGGGGGCGAGCGCTTTCATAATGAAGGTCGCCGGATCCGTCGCGTATGCGATAATGTCGATTTTCTCGCCGCGCAAGTTGTCGGTAACGTTTGCGATCCGGCTCGATTTCGGCCCCAGACAGGCGCCGATCGGATCGACTTCCGGGCGATTGCTCTTTACGGCGACTTTCGCGCGGCTGCCGGCATCGCGCGCGATCGCCATGATCTCCACCGTCGTGTCGGCGATCTCGGGGACTTCCAGCTCGAGCAATCGCTGCACGAGCCCCTCCGCGGTGCGCGAAAGGATTACCTGCGGGCCCTTGGGCGATTTTTTGACGTCGAGAACGTAGGCGCGGATGAAATCGTTGATGCGATAGGCCTCTCCGGGCACTTGCTCGTCGAGATACATTACGGCTTCGTCGCGACCTTCGAGCGTGACGTACATATTTCGCTGCTCGTAACGTTGAACCGTGCCGGTCACGAGGTCGTTGAGCTTTCGAACGTACTTGTTGTATACGGTGTCGCGCTCGGCCTCGCGAATCCGCTGCACGATCACCTGTTTGGCCGTTTGCGCCGCGATTCGCCCGAAATCTTTGGGCGTCACTTCCTCGTCGTAGAAATCGCCGGTCTGATACGGTTTGCCCGCTTTTGCGACCGAAATCTCGAGCTTGGGATCGGTCACGTCGTCGAACGATCGTTCGGCGATGATACACTTTGTAGGCGCCGCTTTGGCGATCCACCGTAACGATTGCGTTCGATTCGCTGCCGAAGTGACGCTTGTAGGCCGTCAGGAGCGCGGCCTCCAGCGCCTCGAGCAGCATCTCGAACGAAATGTTTCGTTCTTTAGCGATCGAGTGCAGGACGTCGATGAGTTTTTCTTCAGGTACCGTGTCTGCTGTTGCCATGAGACCCCTTGCGTTCGCGTTTGTTTCGTTGTAAATCCGCCCGCGGATCGTATTCGAGATTTGCCGATTTTATCGTCGATACCGGTAACGGAAGTTCTCCGGCGCCGGTTTCGAGGATGACCGACTCACCCCGCACCCCGCGCAGAATGCCTCGATGCGTCTTCCCGCCGTTGACCGTGATCTTGGTCACGATTCTCACTCGTTGTCCGGCAAAACGGGCGTAGTCGGCCGGACGTACGAGCGGACGCTCCAAGCCCGCCGACTCGACTTCGAGCGAATAGGCCGAGCCGCAACCGTCGAGCGCGCCGTTGAGCCGGCCCGCAACGCGCTCGCACAGTTCCAAGTCCACCCCTCCCGGACGATCGATCGTGACGCCGCACGCCGTCGATCCGCGCGAGGCCCGAACGCGCCGCTGCACGATTTCCAGTTCCGGAAAACCGACCGCATCGTGTGCGATCGCGTCGAGCTCTCGCTCGAACACCGTCGCCACATCACTCATGAGAAACCCCTACAACGACGAAGCGCGGGACCTGCCCACGCTCCTGCTAAACCGGACTCCATGATAGCGAAAACGGCGACGGGCCGCAACCCCACGTGGGCGCGGCCCCTCACCTTGTTTCGTTAGTCGCTGCGATCGCGCGCCTCCGGTATCGCCCGGCAACGTGGGCGCGTTTTGCTGCCCGCTATCCGGCGCGTCTGTCGCGGGCCCGATGGCCCGGTGGATCTTGCGGTTCCAACCGCCCTCCTTCGTTAGACGAAGTGTGCCGAATTCGGTGCCTCAATTGTAGTGCGACGAACGTCTGAACTCAAGGGGGAATGGCCCCAGGTTACGGCGACGCAGCAGGCGACGCGGCGTACGGTACGAGCAGCCGGCCGTCGCACGGGAGGGTGACGATCCCGTTAACGACGGGCGGCAGGATGGCGCGTGCGCCGGCTCCCCCGCCGATCGTCATTTGAGTGCCGTTGGCCGGGGCAAAGTCGCCCGGATGCGAGGGCGTCTGGTTGAGGGGATAGCGCACCAGCCAGCCGGTGCAGATCGTCGTCGGCCCGGCCTTGTGCATCGAGGTAACCCACATCTCGACCCGTGCCTCACCACCGACTCCGCTCGACCGGTACAGGTATTTGGTTTGCGCCAGCACGCTGGGCGGCGGCGTGGGCTCGAGCGAACCGCGCAGTGAGATCGCCGGGGCGTACTGTTTCGTGGTCGGATGAACGGGATTATTCGGCAGGAGCGAGCGCAGCCGCCCGTTGATGTCGGGAGGCGAGCGTTTTACCGGCCGCGGTCCGGGGCTCGGCGTGGGACGCAACTCGATCGGACGGGCCGGCGTCGGGCTCGTTTTCCGATTCGTGCCGGCGCGCGGGCCGGGCGACCCTTCGCCCTTCGGCCCCGGGCTCGGGGCCGTCCCGCGCGTATTTGCAACCGCGGCGGCGAGTGTCGGGCTGGGACTTGGAACGCCCGATCGGGGTGCCGGCGGCGCAGACGAACGCACCGCCGGCGCCGGCGACGGCTTCGGCGCCGCGCTGGCGCGGGCAACGATCGTGGCCGCGGTCGGGCTGGGGCTCGGCGCGGCCGGGGCAGGACTGGCGCGAGTCGTGGGAGCCGAGGTCGGAGCAGGCGGTTTTGCCCGCAAAACGGTGGCCACGGCCGTGGGAACCGGTGACGGGGCCGCGCTCGGCGGCGGCTTGATCGCGACGGCGACCGGCGCGATCGTCGGAACGCTTTGAGGGGCGGCCGGCAGCTCGTTGCTCGGGTGGACCTCGTAGACGTTTTGCGTCGGCGCCGGATTGGGCTGTGGGCTCTGCTGCGCGATCTCGCGAGGATTGGGAGGTGCGGTCGGCTGCTCGCGCGCGAGTTCGTGACGGTTTTGCGGAAGCCGCTGCGTCTGCGGCTGCGCGAAGGCGGCTTGGCGCGCTGGCGCGATTCGCGGCACGTGCGTAATCGGCCGGGCCGCCTGCGCCGCCGACGACTGGCTGGCAATCGCCGGAGTTGTTCGCTCGAGCGTTACGACCGAGCCGCCCTCCACGTTCTCGGTAGCGCCTTCCTGCGACGACGTAAAGACGAGACTCACGAGCAGCAGCGCGAGCAACGCGTGCAGCCCGATCGAAGCGACGGTGCTTCCCGCCAGCCGCTCCGGATAGCGCCGGTCTCGGGGATCGCGGAATTTCACGATCGGCACATCGCTTTCAAGGGCTCTTAAGTGCGCTTAACGCATCGCAGGAGCCTGCCTCTGCTTTCGCGCAAGCCTGAGCCCTCCCACATGGAACCAATCGTGCAAAAACGGACGAAGATCGTCGCGACCATCGGACCTGCGTCGCGCGAGCCTGCCATCATCCGCTCGCTGTTTCTCAGCGGAGCCAACGTCGTCCGCCTGAACTTTTCCCACGGCACGCCCGACGAACATGCGGAAGTCATTGCCAACGCGCGCGCGATTTCTTCGGAGCTCGGCATTCACGTCGCACTGTTGCAAGATCTTCCCGGCCCGAAGGTTCGCACCGGCGGCCTAGGGGGATCGCTGAAGTCGGTGCGCCTGGATCGCGGCGCGCGCTTTACCATCACCATCGATGACGTCGCCGGCTCGAGCGAACGCGCCAGCACCAGTTACCGGGAACTTCCCGTCGACGTCGCGGTCGGCAAGCGCTTGTACCTGCAAGATGGCCAGATCGCTCTGCGCGTCGTCGGGAAGACCGCCACCGAAATCGAGACGATCGTCGAGTTCGGGGGCGACCTTCGTCCGAATCAAGGCATCAGCTATCCCGACGGAACGCTCAACGTCGAAGCCGTGACCGAGCGCGATCTAGAGTTCCTCCAGTTCGGCTTGGAGCAAGGCGTCGATTACGTCGCACTGTCGTTCGTCCGTAGCGCCGAAGACGTCGCCCGCGCCAAGTCGTTCATCGCCAAACACGGAAAACGCGTTCCGGTGATCGCGAAAATCGAAAAACACGAGGCGCTCGACGATCTGGCCGAGATCATCAAGACCGCCGACGGGATCATGGTCGCGCGCGGCGATCTCGGCATCGAAATTCCAATCGAAACGGTACCGATGGTGCAGAAGCGCATCATCGCGGAATGTAACCGGGCGAGTAAGCCGGTGGTCACCGCGACCCAGATGCTCGAATCCATGATCGGTTCGCCGCGCCCCACGCGAGCCGAAGCCACCGACGTCGCCAACGCAATCCTCGACGGAACCGATGCCGTCATGCTCTCCGGGGAAACCGCCATCGGCCTCTATCCGACCGAAGCCGTACGGATGATGGCCGAGATCGCGCGGGAGGTGGAAAAGGCGTACCCGCATCACGCCCTGCGCGACCGCCGCCTGGAAGACATGCAGCCGACGGTCGCCGCCTCGATTGCCGAAGCCGCCACGCGCGCCAGCGCCGAACTCGCCATTCCTTACATCGTTACCGGCACGACGACCGGCAATACCGCGCATCACATTGCGGCCTTTCGGCCGCAAGCGCGGATCGTCGCGCTCACGCCCGACTCCGTCGTAGCGCGCCGCCTCGCGCTCGTGTGGGGGACGGAGTCGCTGCTGATCGACGAATACGCCTCGATCGACGTGCTGCTCTACATGACCGAACGGGAGATGCTGCGCGCGGGGCGGGTGAGCTCCGGCGATCTCATCGCGTTTACGACCGGAATGCCCGTCGGCGCCGGCGGCACCAACATCCTGAAGATCCACCAAATCAGCTAGTTTCCCGAGAAACTAGCGGCGCGACTTTCTTAACAAGGTCCGCGCGTGCTCGAGGGCGATGTCGTGTTTCTCGCCGGAAAGCATGCGCGCGAGTTCGAGTTCGCGAGCCTCGTCGCCGGCGGCTTCGCGAACGGAAATCGTCGTCTCGTTTTTTCGCTCCGTCTTTTCCAGCACGTAGTGACGGTTCGCCCAACTTGCAAGCTGCGCCAAGTGCGTGACGCATACCACTTGTCCCGAGCGCGCCAGACGGCCGATACGCGCACCGATAGTCGTCCCGGTCGCGCCGCCGACTCCCGAATCGATCTCGTCGAAAACCAGCGCGCCGGCATCTTCGCGCGCGTTCGCGAGCACGACGACCAGCGCGAGCAATACGCGCGACAGCTCGCCGCCCGAGGCGACGCGAGCGAGAGAGCGCGCGGGCTCGCCGGAATTCGCGGCAAAGAGAAACTCGATTCGCTCGGCTCCGTCGACCCCGATCGGCTCGAGCGGGTCGAGTTTCACCTCAAACGTTCCGCCGCCCAGCGCTAGGTCGGGAAACTCCGCCCGCATCGCCCTAACGAGCGCCGTCGCCGCTTTCTTTCGCAGCGACGTGAGTGTTGCAGCCGCGGTCGCGAGTTCGCGGCGTGCCGTTTCGACTTGCACCTGCAGATCCGCCTCACGGCGATCTCGCCCTTCGTACGCCTCGACGATCGCACGCGCCTCGGTGGCGTGGTCCAAAACGCTCTCGAGACTCCCACCGTGCTTTCGCGCGAGACGTTCCAGCGCGTCCAGCCGCGCGTTGATCGCATCGAGCTCCTTCGGATCCAGATCGCCGCCTTCCAGTGCGCCCGCAGTTTCGGCGGCGAGATCGTTGGCCTGACTCTGCAGCGCCGTCGCAGTCTCGGCCATCGCCGCGAACCGAGGCAGAATTTCCGCAATGCTTGCGAGCGCCGAACTTGCCTCTCCCAACGCCTCGGTCGCGCCGCGATCGTCGCCGGCCAAGGACTCATGTGCCCGACGCAGGGCTTCGGCAATGCGCTGGGCGTTATCAAGGTACCGCTGCCGTTCGCGGTGGCGTTCGACTTCGCCAAATTCCGGTCTTACGCTCTCGATCTCCCGCAATGCAAAACTCGCGTCGTCGTAGCGCCCCCGTTCCTCGCGTTCGTCTCCCTGCAGGCGCGCGAGTTGCCGCATACGCTCCTCGAAGCCTTCGTGCGCCCGCGCGACGGATTCGCGCGCGCGCCGTCCGGGAGCGCCTGCGAAACCGTCGAGCAGATCGCGGTGGTACGCGGGCGCGAGCAATCTCTGAGCTTCGTGCTGCCCGACGACCTCGGCAATCGCATCGGCCGTCGCGCGGACGTAAGCAGCCGTCGAAGCGCGGCCGTTGACGCGCACGCTGGACCGCCCGGCGTCGTTCATTTCCCGAGAAATCGCCGCTTCCTCACCCGGATCCAGCTCGAAGCCGTCGGCGATCAGGCGTTCGCGAAGAGTACCCCTCGGATCGAAGGTCAACGTGACGACGGTCCTCTCCGCGCCCCGGCGCACGGCGTCGGCATCGGCGCGAGCGCCTAAGACGAAGTTCAACGCGCCGAGCAACATCGTTTTTCCGGAACCCGTCTCTCCCGTGAAGATCGTCGCTCCGCCGTCGAATTCGATTCTGGCGCCCGCGATCAATCCGTAGTTCTCGATCTCCAGCCGGCGCAGCATTCCATTGCCGTCGTTAACGACGAGGGTCCTTGATGGAAACGCCCCACAGCATTTTTTCCTCGAGTCGTTCGAAGAACCGTAAGGGTGACGTGCGGGCCAGCCTAACCCGCTTGGGATGCCGGCGAATGACCGCGCTCGAGCCTGGGGCGATATCGGCTAAAACGTCCCCGTCGCACTCGAGATGCGCTTGCGCGATCTCCGAATCGCAGCCGATTTCGATCCGCGAACTCGTGGGCACGATCAACGGCCGGGAGAACAGCGTGTGCGGCAAAAGCGGCGCGACCCCAAACGCGTCGACGCTGGGCGAAATAATCGACCCGCCGGCCGAGAGGAAGTACGCCGTCGATCCGGTCGGCGTCGCAACGCAGACGCCGTCGGCCGGAATCTGCACGATCGCCTCGTCGTCGAACCGCAGCCCGAAGGGTACGATGCGGGATACCTCGCCCTTGCGCACGACGACGTCGTTGAGCGCGAAGTAACGCCGGCCGGCGTATTCGGCTTCCAAGCAGACGCGCTCTTCGACGAACAGTCCCCGCTCGACGGCTTGCGGCAACGCGTCGATGGCCGGATCGTTCGCATCGAGTTCGGTGAGAAAGCCAAGCCGGCCGGTGTTGATGCCGAGGATCGGTACGCCGCCTTCGACCGCGAGACGCGCGGCGCGCAGCAGCGTCCCGTCGCCGCCGACCGTAATCAGCAGGGACGATTCTTCAGCCACGGCGCCGTCGTTTTCGATCTGCAGCTGTTCGTGCTGGCCGCGGCACAAAGCCACGCCGAATCCGCGCGCGCGAAATAAGGCTGCGATCCGGCCGGCCAGCGCTCGCGCGTGCTCGCGAGCGACGTCCACGTAGAGTGCGACGAGCTTCGTTTCGATCGCCGGCATGCGCGTCATCGGGACGTGCCTTCGGCAACGACCTCAGCGATTCGTGCGTCGTCGACCGGCTGCCCGGCAAAGCGCAGCTCCATGAAAAACTCCCGATTTCCGGCGGGACCGCGCAGCGGCGAGGCCACCAGGGCGACCGGGACGACGGCGAGTGCGAGCAGCGCGTCGCGAACCTCGCCCAGCACGGCTTGGTGAACGGCCGGGTCGCGAACGACGCCCCCGCCTCCCACGCGCCCGCGTCCCGCTTCGAACTGCGGCTTGACCAAAACGACCATCGCGCCGGCCGAGCGCAAATACGCGCGCGCCCGCGCAACGATCGCGCGCACCGAGATAAACGACGTATCCACCACGATGAAGTCGAAGCAGCCTGGAAATGCGTCATCGGGGAGCAGGCGGAAATTCGTGCGTTCCGCCACGGTGACGCGCCGGTCGTTACGCAGGCGCCAGTCGAGCTGCCCGTAGCCGACGTCGACGGCCGTCACCGCGGCCGCGCCCCGTTGGAGCAGGCAGTCCGTAAATCCGCCCGTCGACGCACCGACGTCGAGGGCGGCCTTCCCGGTTACGTCGATACCGAAGTTTTCAAGCGCGCTTTCGAGCTTCTCGCCGCCGCGGCTGACGAACCGCCGCGGTTGCGCGACGTCGATGGCTGCCGCCGCGTTAGTGCTCTGGCCGGCTTTGGTTGCGACCCGGCCGTCGACGCGAATCCGGCCTTCCATTATCAAGCTGCGGGCCTGCGAACGGGTCATCCCGGTTCGCGCGACGACGGCCGCATCCAGCCGAACCGCCTCGCGCACGCTATCCCGAAGCCGATGCCGGCGGCTCGTCGCGACTGGCGCGATCGATCTGCTCCTGCGCACCCTTCAAGAGAGCTTCGCATTCGCGCGCGAGCGTCTTTCCCTCTTTGAAGAGTTCGGTCGCGCGCTGCAAGTCAACCGATCCGCCTTCCAGCTCCTTGACGATGACGTCGATGCGCGCAAGCTTTGCTTCAAAGCTCTGAGGGAGTGCGTCAGCCATGGTCCGAGACCGATTCCACGCGGGCTGCGAGCATCCCGCGCTCCAGGCGCGCCTCGACCGAGTCGCCGATGCGAATTAGCGCGGCGTCGCGCACGGCGCGCCCATCCTTGGTGACGATTGCGTACCCGCGAGCGAGCGGCGCGAGCGGGTCGAAGCGGTCGAGCTCGGCTTGGGTACGCTCCAAACGTCGCACAAAGCTCGTTCGCAGCGCGGTAATCCCGCGCTCGAGCGCGGCGCCGCGTTCCCCCGACGCGTGCGCCTTACGCGAAACGAGCCGGGCGGCGGCGGTGTCGAGACGGCCGCTGGATGCGGCGAGGCGCGCGCGAACGTCGGCCAGCGTGCGCTGCGGATTCCGGCGCTCCAACCGCGCCGTGCGGCCGGCGAGGTCCGCCAGTTTAGCGGCAAGGATGCGTAGGGTGGCCCGTTCCACCGCGCCGCTCCCCGATTCGCAACGTTGCGATGCGCGCAAGACGATGTCGCGGGCCGATCGGGCGAGATCCCGGATCGCAACGCTCAGACGCCGGCTCGCAACTAGCCAGCCTTTTGCGATGTACTCGGCTGCCAGCGATGGCGTGCCGAACGCCAGGTCGGCGACTTCGTCGCAAAGGTGATGATTGGAAGTGTGCCCGATCGCGGTGAGCACGGGCCTTTTCGCACGCACGATCGCGCGTACGACCGGCTCGAGGTTGAAGACGAACAGATCCTTTTCACTGCCGCCTCCGCGCGCGAGGACGATCGCGTTGACCTCGGTCCGCGAGGCTTCGTCCAGCGCGGAAGCGATCTCGACGTCGGCACCGAGACCTTCGACTCGCGTCTCGACGAAGATGACTTCGACGAAGGGCGTCGTGCGTTTGATTGCGGCCAAGAAATCTTCGGCACCGAGTCCGCGGGCGGAAACCAGCGCCACCCGCCGCGGCAACTCGGGAACGGCGCGCTTGCGGCTCGGTTCGAAGAGTCCCTCGGTTTCGAATTTTCGGCGTAGGCGTTCGTACTGCAAGTGCAGCTCGCCCAAGCCGGCAACCTCGATCGCTTCGACGTAGAGTTTGTATCCGCTGCGTTCGGGGTGGACTCGTACGGCACCGTACGCGATCGCTTTGGCGCCATTCTCGAGTACCGGAAATCCACGCCGGTCGCTCGCCCAGGCGACGCATTCGACGGCGGCCTGCTTTTCCTTGAGGGCGAAGCCGAGATGCCCGCTTCCGAACTCACGCAGGCCCGAGACTTCGCCTTCAATGCCGATTCGCTTCAACTGCGGATCCCGGCCGAACCACCTCACCATTCGGGCAGCGAACTTGCCGACCGTCAGAACGAGACAAGCCGGTTCGGTTTCGTCCATCATCGCCGTTTGGGAGGCGCAGTAGACGCGGGTTGCGCGTTTGCGTCGGGCGCAGTCGAGGGATCGGCCGACGGATCGGCCGGAGGCGAGGGCGCTTGCGCCGCCGGAGACTCGGGCGCGACCGGAGGTTCCGTCGCATACGGCGGCAGCGTAGCGTACGGCGCCAGCGTCGCGTACGGCACCGGGTTTTGGGCGGCGTAGGCGGCGTAGGTTCCGCCGCATGGCGAAGCCGGTTCGGTTCCTTTCAAATAATATTCGTAACCGCGGCCGCATCCGGAGAGTTTGGCGACCTCGTCGGCCGGAAACGCGAAGTCTTGTTTGGGCGCGCCCGCGAGCGCGGCTTTCATGAAGCGCGCCCAAATCCGGGCCGGAACGTTTCCGCCGTACGACTCGTACATCCGCGAGTAGTCGTCGTTCCCAAGCCACACGGCCGTTACGAGGTCGGGTGTATATCCGACGAACCACGCGTCGCGGAAGTTGGAGGTCGTCCCCGTTTTCCCGGCCGCCGGACGGCCGATGATCGCATTAGGATAACCCGTCCCTTTCGCGATGACGTCCTCCAGCATCGTGGTGACGATGTAAGCGGTCCCGGCGCTTACGACGTCGGTCGCCTGGGGATAGCGGTTGTCGAGCACGACGTTGCCGAGCGAATCCTTCACCAACCGAAAGGGCGTCGGGTCGACGTGCAGACCCTGGTTCGCCAACGTCGAGTATCCGCTGGCCTGATCGAGCACCGAAACGACTGAAGAACCCAACGCCAGCGAAAGGTTCGCCTCCAGCGGCGCCGTGATACCCATCCGGTGCGCGTACCCGATCACGCGATCGACGCCCAAACGCTCCGCCAGTTTTACCGCCACGACGTTGCGCGAAAGCGTCAGGGCCGTGCGCAGCGAGACGGCTCCCATGTAACTGCCGTCGTCGTCGTACGGCGACCAGCGCGTCCCGTCGCCCATCGGGTAGCTGACGGGCGAATCGTCGATCGTCGTCGATGCCGGCATTCCCGAGTCGATCGCGGCCGTGTACACGTAGGCTTTGAACGAAGACCCCGGCTGCCGATGCGCCTGCCACGCGCGGTTGAACTGATTGGCCAGCGAAAAGCCGGTGCCGCCGACCATTGCGACGATCTCGCCGGTCGACGGGCGCAATGCGACCAGAGCCGCCTGATGCGCGTTGATGCCTTCGCCCACCGCTTGTCCGACGCCCCAAGTAACCGCATCTTGGGCGATGCGCTGGAGACGCGGATCCAGGGTGGTATACACCTGCAGGCCGCCTTCCTCGACGGCCGTCTTGCCGAACGTCCGTTGCAGTTGGGCGATGGCGTAGGTTGTAAAATACGGATAGCCGTAGCCTTGCAGCCCGGTGGCGCGGGCCGCGATCAGTCCGAGGGGTTCGGCGTACGCGTCGTCGGCCTGCTGGCGCGAGACGTAGCCGCTTTCGACCATTCGTTCGAGCACGTGCCGTTCGCGATTTCGCGCGAGGTCGAGGTTCGTAAACGGCGAGTAGTCCGAAGGCGCGGCGACGACCCCGGCCAGCATCGCGGCCTGCGCGAGCGTGAGTTTTTCAACCGGCTGGCCGAAGTACGTGTGCGCCGCGGCGTTGACGCCGTAAGCTCCGGCGCCGAGATAGATGATGTTGAGATAGCGTTCGAGGATTTCGTCCTTGGTATAAAACCGCTCGATTTCCATCGCGAGGAGCGCTTCCTGAACTTTGCGCGAGATCGATACCTCGTTGGTCAAAAACAGCCGGCGAGCGAGCTGCTGAGTGATCGTCGAAGCGCCTTGAAACTCCTGATGCGTCAGGTCCGCGTACCCGGCGCGAACGATCCCGCCGAAATCGACGCCGTGATGCGAATAGAAGTTGTGATCTTCGTTGGCGATGAAGGCATCGCGAACGAGCGGCGGGATACGCGCGATCGGCACCCACACGCGGTTTTCCTTGTAGACCGACGCCAAGGGCGAGCCGTCGCGGGCAAAGATGCGGGTCGAACTGGCCGGCTGGTAGTCGGCCATTCGGCCGATATCGGGAAGATTGCGCGCGTAGGCCGCCACGATTCCGGCAATCGTCCCGGCGGCAAAGAGCACGACCATCAGCAATGCAACCAAAACGCCGCGCACGATCGCGGCTTGCTTAGCGCGCTTAGGCCCGGGCATTGACGGCTACGGCGTTCAGCACGCCGTTCACAAAGCGGCCCGAGTCTTCGGTGGAAAAGCGTTTTGCGAGTTCGACCGCTTCGTTGATCGCGACCGCCGGCGGCGTGTCGGTGCCGTGCCGCAGTTCGTACGTAGCCATCTGCAAGAGCAAACGGTCGATCGTCGGCAGTCGTTCGATCGTCCACCCTTCGAGCAGCGGACCGAGGATGAGATCGGCTTGCGGGCTGAAGTCGAGGGTGCCGAAAACCAGGTCTCGGACGAATCCTCGGTGGCTCGCGTCGGCGCCTTCGTCGACGACCTCCGCCAACGCGTCCCCCGGCTCCCGCCGTCCGACCGCGATCGAATACAAAGCTTGCAACGCTCGTTCCCGTCCTAACCGCCGGGTCGCCACGTTAGACCGCCGAACCCAGCATCGCCGGCAACGATCCGACGTCGTAGTGGCCCGAACGAAACGGCCGTGAAGCCAAGATCTCCAGGCAGAGCTCGATCGTCGTGGGCACGCCTTCTACGACCGTTTCGCCGAGCGCGCGCTCCAAGCGGGAGATTGCGGTCTCGCGGGTATCGCCGTAGGCAACGACCTTCGCCAGCATCGAGTCGTAGTAGGGTGGGATCGTCGCGCCCGCATACAGGTGCGTGTCCACCCGGATTCCGGGTCCCCCCGCAAAGACGACGTTTGAAATCACGCCGGCCTGCGGAGCGAAGTTATTGCGCGGATCCTCCGCGTTGATCCGGCACTCGACGGCGTGGCCGCGTGCGACGAGGTCCCGCTGGACGTATCCGAGCGCTTCCCCGGTCGCGATCCGGATTTGCTCTTTCACGAGATCGATTCCGAAGACCATCTCCGTAACCGGGTGCTCGACCTGGATGCGCGTATTCATTTCCATGAAATAAACTTCGTCGCCGCTTGCGAGAAACTCGAGCGTGCCGGCGTTGGTGTAGCCGACGTGCTGGCAAGCCCGAACGGCCATTGCGTGCAGCGACGAACGCGCCCGCGCGGAAAGGTTGGGGGCCGGCGATTCTTCGATGAGCTTTTGATGCGACGGTTTCTGCACGGAACAGTCGCGCTCGCCGAGGTGAACGACGTTTCCGGCGGCGTCGCCGAGGACTTGCACCTCGATGTGGCGCGGATTCGAGATGAGTTTTTCCAAGTACACGCGCCCGTCTTTGAAACTTGCCTCGGCTTCAGCGGTCGCACTGGCGAACGCGCGCTCGAGGTCTGCGGGCCGCTCCACGACGCGCATGCCCTTGCCGCCGCCGCCGGCCGTCGCCTTGAGCAGCACTGGATACCCGATCGCTTCGGCCGCCTCCGCAGCGGCGCGCACGCTCGGTAGAATGTCGGTGCCCGGAGTCGTGGCAACGCCGGCATCGCGCATGACCGCCTTGGCAGTCGCCTTGTCGCCCATGGCGGCGATGACGCTCGGCCGCGGTCCGATGAACACGAGTCCGTGGTCGGCGCAGATCTCGGCGAAACGCGCGTTCTCGGCGAGGAATCCGTACCCGGGATGGACCGCGTCGCAGCCCAAGATCAGCGCCGTCGAAATGATGTTCGGAATGTTCAAATAGGAGCGTGACGCGGCGGCCGGCCCGACGCAGAACGCCTCGTCAGCCTGGCGCACGTGCAGCGAGTCGCGGTCGGCCTCCGAAAATACCGCGACCGTACGCACGCCGAGTTCCTGGCAAGCGCGATTGATGCGAAGCGCGATCTCACCGCGGTTGGCGATCAAGACCTTTCGAAAAATGCGAACGTCCCTCTTGTGGCCGCCGGCCTAGCCGCGATCCAGCACGAAGAGCGGCTGACCGTATTCGACCGCCGTCCCGTCACCGGACGCAATCGCGACGATCCGTCCGCCGCCCAAACTGTGCACCGGATTGCGAATGCCTAGGGCTTCGATATAAGCCAGTTCGCGGTCAACTTCGAGAAACTCGCCTTCGATTGGAGCCGGACGGCTGAGACGAAATATGCCGACGAGGTCCGCCTTGATCGTGTCGAGCCGCAGCGGCGAGGGATCGGCGAGGCCAAGGCCCGCGCGCGAAGCGCTGCCCGAGGCGGGCAGCGGATTACGAGCCACTTCAATTTCGGCGTCGCCGCGGCGAATCGCGACCCGAACCGCGTCGGTCTGATTCAGGAACTCGGCCAGCCGGCGGACGCGTTCGGCGACGCTCGCAGCTACGGGCATGTGGTTACGCTTCCGCAGCCCCGCCAAGGGGACCTAGGCCGATCCGGACGACGCCGGCCAGCTCCTCGGCCGGCAAAGCGGCACGCGACGGTTCGTACCCCGAGTCGATTTCGGCCAGCGGAACGAGGACGAAGGCACGCTCGCGCAGGCGGGGATGCGGAACGCGCAGGTCTTTCACCTCGACCTCGAGGTCGTCGTAAGCCAGGAGATCGAGATCGATCGCGCGCGGTCCCCAGCGCTCTCCAGGGATGCGCCCCAGGCTCGTTTCGATGGCCTTGAGACCGGCGAGCAAGGCGGGCGGCGCGAGCGCCGTTTCGAGCAACGCGACGGCATTGACGTAGTCGGGCTGATCCATTTTTCCCCACGGGCGCGTACGGTAGAGTGACGATCGGCGCCGCACCCTTCCCAGTTCCTCGAGCGCGTCGAGGGCGCGCGCGACCTGAGCGATTGGGTCGCCGAGGTTCGCGCCGAGTCCCACGTACGCCAGATGGGTGGTCATGCGGACCGGCGTCGCGCGACCGTCACCAACGGCGTCGCCCCGTTCAAAATTCCGGGCTTCGCCACCGTGACCTCGGCTCCGGTGACCCGCGCGTCTTCGAGCGCGACGTCCAAAAGATCGCTCGCAAGCCGCTCGATCAACGCGTAAGAAGTGTCCGCGACGATCCCGACGATGCGCTCGTACAAGCGCGCGTAATCGACCGTGTCGGCCAAGTCGTCGCTCCGGCTCGCGCGTTCGAGGTTTACGTCGAGCGTCAGCTGGATGTCGAACGGCTGCGGCCGTTCTCGTTCCGCCGGCTCGTTCCCATGCCGGCCGTGCGCCCGAATGCCGGTCAAGGTTATTCGGTCCATCCGTCCGGCCTCCAATTCCGCACGATGGCATCGGCGACCGAGACGGCGTCCCGCGCGGCCGCAACGTCGTGGACGCGCACGATGTCTATCCCCGCCTGGGCGGCAAGTGCCGTCGTCGCCACCGTGCCGTACACCCGGTCGGATGGCTGGCGGCCGGTCAGCCTTCCGATCGTGTTTTTCCGCGAAGTACCGAGCATCGTCGGGAACCCCAGGGCCACGACCCGATCGAGTCCGCGCAGCACGGTCAAATTCTGGTCGGCGGTTTTACCGAACCCGATTCCAGGATCGAGAATGACGCGTCCGCTATCGACGCCGCGCAGAACGGCTCGCGTCGCACAGTCGTCCAGAAACGACAGGACCACGTCCATAACGCCACGCGTGCCGTAATCGGTGCCGTGTTGGTTATGGGTGGCGACGATCGGCATTTCCAACTCCGCGACGGCGTCGAGCAGCTCGTCGGAAGCGCCCCACACGGAGTTGACGAGATCCGCGCCGGCCGCGCGGGCCGCCCGCGCCACCGGTGCCTTGTACGTGTCCACCGAAATTGGCGCCGAGGCGAGGCGTTCGCGGACTTCGCGAATCACCGGAACGACGCGCGCGATTTCGGCTGCAGGCGCGATCGGAACGTGTCCGGGACGCGTCGACTCTCCGCCGATGTCGAGCAGGTCGGCCGCCGCACTCCATTGCGCGACCGCGCGTTCGGCGGCCATGGCGGCGTCGGCGATTCCGTCGCCCGAAAACGAGTCGGGCGTAACGTTGACGATGCCCATCACGTACGTCCGCGTACCCCACGCCAGCCTCGCGCCCCGCACTACGAGCGCGCCGCGGTCAGGCGCTTCGCACACCGGCGGCCATCTCCGACAACAGCCATTCGCGCGTCGTAGCGACCACAAACGTCGAACCCGTCACCACCACGACGTCTTCACTCGCAGCCTGCGCTCGCGCTGCCGCCAAGGCCGCAACCGGATCGGCGATCGCCGTCGAGTGGACGCCGAGCGACTCGGCCAATTCGGCGAGCAGTTGCGGTGAAATCGCGCGCCGTCCGGCGACCTCGAACGAGGTGCACGTCAGTGTGGACGGCACCGACGTCAGCGTCGTCAGGATGCGCGCGGCGTCCTTGCTCTCGCCGATTGCCACGACGTAATGCACGCGGCGATTCGGGAACGTCTTCCGCAACGATGCCGTTAGCGCTTCGGCTTTCTCGACGTTGTGAGCGATGTCGAATACGATCGGAGGACTCTCGGCAAAGACTTCCATCCGTCCGGGAATTTCCGCTCGCGCGAACCCCCGTTCGACGCTGCGGCGATCCGGCCGCAGACGCTCGGGAAGCTGCTCCAGCGCGGCAACCGCCGTAGCCGCGTTGGCGACTTGAAACGTGCCGTAGACGGGCAGGCTGATGCGATACCGCGCGCGAGAAGTGACGGCAACGAACCGCTGTGCGTACTCACCGGACCGCATCGTCAGGTCTTCGATGCGGACCGCGTCGCTCACCCGGACGATCGGGGCGCCCGCCTCGCTGGCGCGCGCTTCCAGCGCCGCCGTGGCCTCCGGCGCGACCGGAGCGATGACGAATGGTATGCCGGATTTGGCGATCCCGGCTTTCTCGCGTGCGATCGCCTCCAGCGTGTCTCCGAGCACTTCGGTATGGTCGTATCCAACCGACGTGATGGCCGTTACCACCGGCTGCAGAACGTTCGTCCCGTCGAGCCGGCCCCCCAGACCGACTTCGACGACGGCGACGTCCACCCGCTCCGCGGCAAAGTGCGCGAAAGCCAGCGCCAGAAGCGTTTCGTAGTACGTCGGGCGCCCGTAGCGTGCGGCGACTCGTTCGATTACGGGCATCATCTCCTCGAGCAAGGCCGCAAATCGTTCCGGGCTCACCGCGACCCCGTCGACGCGCGCGCGCTCGGTCGCGATCCGCAGGTGCGGTTTCGTATGCAAGCCGGTACGACGGCCGGCGGCCTGCAACACCGCAGCGATCATCGTACACGTCGATCCTTTGCCGCTGGTTCCCCCCACGTGAATCGTTGGATAGGCGAGATGCGGATCGCCCAGCTCCGACAGCAAGGCCCGGATCCGATCGAGCTTGTAGGAAGTTTTGCGCGACGCCGTCTCGTCGATCGTGCCGAGTAAGTATTCTTGCGCTCGTTCGAACGCGGACGCCGCGCTCACCCGTTGACGACCCGGTCGCCCAAGAGCTCGAGAGCGTGCGGCAGCACCGAGACGATCGTGTCGAGCGACTCGGACACGGCTTTCGGGCTTCCCGGAAGGTTCACGATCAGCGTGCGGTGGCGAACGCCGGCCAGCGCTCGCGAAAGCATCGCCGATTTAACGATTGCGCCGGAAGTAAAACGAATGGCTTCGGCAATTCCGGGCACCTCGTAGTCGAGGATCGCCCCGGTCGCCTGAGGCGTGCGGTCGCGCGGGCTCAAGCCGGTGCCCCCGCTGGTCAGCACGAGATCGGCGTTCCCCGAATCCGAAAGATCGATGAGCTCCGCCTGAAGTGCCGCCGGATCGTCGGGTAAGATCGACTCTCGCACGATCGCATACGCCGCCCCGAGTTTTTCCTTCATCACCGGAATGCAACCGTCGGGGCGCTCGCCCTTGGCAGCGCGATCCGAGAGTACGATCAGCGCAACCCTAAACACGGGACCAATCCCCGCTCTTCCCGCCCCGCTTCTCGAGCAGTCGCACCGACTCGATCGAGATCCCTTTGTCGAGCGCCTTGCACATATCGTAAATCGTCAACGCCGCCACCGAAGCCGCAACCAACGCCTCCATCTCCACGCCCGTTTGCGCCGTCGTGCGCGCAACCGCCTCAACCCTCAACGCCCCATCACCCATCCACTCAAACGCCACATCCACACCCGCTAGCGGCAACGAATGCGCTAACGGAATGAGCGCCGGCGTCTGCTTAGCCGCCATAATCCCCGCCAGCTGCGCCGCCACGAACGCATCGCCTTTTACCAGCGTCGCCTCGCGCAACGCCAACGCCGCAGCATCATTGAGCCGCACGACCGCCTCCGCCCGAGCGCTCCGAACGCTCGCACTTTTTTCCGAAACGTTGACCATCCTCACGCTCCCGTCAACGTCAACGTGCGTAAGCTTCTGCATAACAATTCTGTCCAATCCAACCGCCCAACGCTATTCCAGAACGGCTATAGCCCTCCTAGGTTTGCTGCGACGAAGCGATGCGGGCCTCGGGCCGCCGGCCTCTGGACGAGTCGCGGAGCCCATGGATGGGCGGGAGCGACTCGCCAGGGAGTAGCGTTTCCCCTGGATGGGGAAACGCGAACGTCCCGCGGGCCGAGGCCCGCATCGCTTCGTCGCCGCCACCAAACACCGCATCGCTTCGTCGCCGCCACCCAAACAACATAAGTAGTCAGTAGCGCGAGGGCGAGCTTTGGAAACGAGCCCATATCAGACACAGGAGCGCCAAAAACCACAGCACGATCAAGTGCGTGATGTGATGCGTATGCCCGGCCCCGGACTCGGTGAGGAAGTTGATTTTCCCGAGTCCGTAGAGGATGCCGAGCAGAAAGAATACGACGGCGAGGACGAGAGCAACGGTTTTCATCGTTACGAAATAACCCCCATGCGTGCGAGTATGAAACAAACCGCACCGACGACGACGCAGTACCAGCCGAACGGGCGCAGATCGTTCGAACGGAAATAGCGAGTGAGAAATGCGACCGAGAAATAGGCTGCGACGCCGGCGGCGATGCCGCCGGCGACGGCCTGAACGAGGACCAGGTGTGCGCCGGGTGCGAAGAGTTTAGGGAATTCGAGCAGCGCCGCGGCTAAAATCACCGGGGTGGCGAGCAGAAACGAGTAATGGGCGGCGTTCTCGTGATCGAGATCGCAAAGTAATCCCGCGACCATCGAGGCGCCCGAGCGCGAAATGCCGGGCAGCAATGCGAGCGATTGTGCGAAGCCGACGAAGACGCTCTGCCCGTACGTCAGCGCTTCGATCTTGCGATCGCGGCGCCGGCGCCGCAGACGCTCGCCCAGGAACATCAGCAAACCGTTCACCAGCAGGAAGAACGCGGCCGGCTCCGGCGACGCGAAGAGCCCGCGGACCGGGCGCTCGAGGGCGACGCCGAGCAGCCCGACCGGAATCGTGCCGATCACGAGCAGCCATCCGACGCGCTCGTTCCGATCGTCGCTCAAGCGTCCGCGCACCACGCTGGCTGCCAGGGCGCGGACGATCGCCCACCACTCGGCGCGATAGAAGACGATCAACGCCAAAGCGGTACCGAGGTGGAGGACGACGACGAACGCGAGAAACGACGGCGCCGATCGATCGATGTTGTTCCAATGCAGCACGGCCGGCACCAAGATGGTGTGCCCCAGGCTGGAAATCGGGAAGAGTTCGCTGACACCCTGCAAGAGTGCGAGCCCGAGTGCTTGGGCGAAGGTCACGCCGCCACCGTTACGCGCATCCGTCGCCCCCTCCCGCCTCGCACGCTACTACGCTCGCGAAGTTTCCGTACCGCTACGCGTTACCAGGCAAAGAATTTTACGCTGAAAGCGTACTGCGCGGCGATTGGTTTGCAGTCGCGCGTTGCCGGAGCGTAGCGAGCGGCGCGCGCCATCCCGAGCGCGACGAGATCGAGAGACGAGTTACCGGTGCCGCGCGCCACGTCCGCCCCGGTAACCTCGCCGCGCGCGTCGAGCCGAACCGTTATCGTTGCGACGCCGCTCGTCCCTTCCGCCCTCGCAGCGTTGGGAACGTCGGGTTGCGGCGGGTCGCCGACGACGGCGGCGCCGATATCGGACTTGGCGCATGCCGCGGCGCTCGCAACGACCGCGGGAGTCGGCTCCGGCGTCGGTGCGGCGCTTGCCGCGACGGCGGTGCCGTTCGCGGAGCTTTGCGGCTGAGCGCCATGCGTTTTTTGGGGCGCCGGCCGCGCCGAGGGACGGGGGTGCGGAACGGGCGTCACTTTCGGACGCGGCGGGGGCGTCTGCATGCGCAAGATCGCCGAGCGATGCTCGATCGTCACCACCTCGACGCCGTTAGGCGTCGAGCCGCGCGACTGCCGCATAACCACCGCGAATATCAGGTGCAAGAGCAGCGAGAGGACGAACGCAGTGACGAGCAGTCGCTGCGGATGCCGGCCGAGATTCATAGCATCCCAAGGCGCCCGCGTGCCGAAAGCGGGCTAACCGAGACGTCGGCCGTTATCAGCCCGGCTGGAAGTCGGCACGGAAGAGGTAGTCGCCCGTCGTCGGTGAGCAGTTGATGAGTTTCGGTGAGTACGACGATTGCCGGGCCGCCCGCAGCGCCGACTGATCGATCGACATGTTGCTGGAACTCTTGTAGATCTCGGCGCCGACCAAATTACCCGACGGTCCCACGGTCACCTTGACCAATACTTGCACGGCGCCGACGCCCGCCTCCAAAGCGGATTCGGGATACTCGGGCTGCACGGCGTTGGTGACGGTTGCATCCACGTTCGGGTTCGCGCACGCCGGTTTCGGTGTGCCGGGCGTGGGGCCTGGTGCGGCCGTCCCTTGACCACCCGGGACGCCGCCTTCGGAACCTTTCGCCGGTTGACTAACGGTGTGCTCGGTGGAATTGCCGGCCGCGTTCTTACTCGTCGTCTTGACTAGGTTGACTTTGAGCGGCTTGGGCTGCACCTGCTGCTTTTTCGGCGGCGGCGTCGACTGCGGCGGAGGAGTCGGCGTCGGCGGCGGCGTCGGGGTCGGCGGCGGCGGCGTCGGAACGCGAACCTTCACCCGCTTGGCCATCGAGACTTTCTCGACTTCCGTCTCTTCGTGCTGGTTCTTGAGATTGGGGAAGAACGCGCCGAGGAGCAAGTGAATCGCAAGCGAGAGAATGATGGCCCAGCCGACGAAACTGCCGACGCGTTCGCTCGTCGTAATGTAGCGTGATTCGCGTTTGGGCTTCGGGGACGACGGCGGCGGAGCGGATGAAGACATCGGCTACTGGCTCTGCCCTTCGGGAGTGCCCTGGACGTGGTTAGCCAGTCCGAAATCGGTGAGGTCCACCGACTTCGCCGCGTCCATTACCTGCAGAATCACGCCGTAGCTGGTGTGCGGATCGGCCTTGATGATGACGCTTTTAAACTTGTGATCGGTTTGATCTTGAACCTGCGCGAACGCGGCTTTGGCGTCTGAGATACTGACCTGATTCGAGCCGATCGAGATGTTGTTCTTGTCGTCGATCCGGACGAGGATCTGCGAGGCGGTCACCTTGTCCTTGTTGTAAGCATCGGGCAGTTTCGGCTCTTTCGTAACCGATGCCAGGATGATGAAGATGATGAGCAAGACCAGCAACACGTCGGTAAACGGCGTGATGTTGATCGTCGACATCACCTCATCTTCGCCCCCGCCTGTCGAAACGGCCACGTTCTACAAACCTCCGTCTAACCAGAAGTGACGAAGCCGACGTCTTCGAGTCCGGCAATCTTAGCGGCATCCAGGATCCGAATGATGATGCCGTAGGGCGCCTTCGCATCGGCGACGATCGCTACGTGATGGTTCGGTTTCTTTTTTGCGGCCGCAAGCATCACTTGGTAGATGCCGACGTCGGTGGTCTTGGTGCCGTCGACGAAAATCACGCCCTTATTGTTGACGTTGACCTCGATGTCGTTCTTGTTCTTGTTGTTCGTATTGCTGTTGGTATTCTTGTTCGGCAGCTCTTTTTCGAACCCGGGCGGCGCCACGAGCGCGGCCAGAATCATGAAAATGATGAGCAGAACCAAGAGCACGTCGGTGAACGGCGTGATGTTGATCTCCGCCATCACCTCTTCGTCTTGCTTAGCCGAAAGCAGTCCCACGGTTTTGTGCCCTGCCCTTGCCGGACTACTTGGCCGTCTTCGGCGGTTGGTAGAGATCCGTCGGGATCGGCGATCCGGTGTTGTGGAAGTGCAGCATTTCGGCGAGCTGGTTGGCCGCGACGATCATTTCTTGGTTGTAGTTCTTGATGCGCGACTTGAAATAGTTGAAGAACACGACCGCGATGACCGCGATGATCAAACCGCTGGCCGTCGTGATCAACGCTTCGGAAACGCCGGCCGCCACCACGGCGGGGGTCGAGTTTCCTTTGAGCGCGATATCTTGGAAGGCCTTGATGATACCGAGTACGGTACCGAACAGTCCGACGAACGGCGCGATTACGGCGATCGTGCCGATGATCGCGAGGTTGCGTTCGAGCGAGTTGAGATGCTCCATCAGCGCGATCGAGAGCGCGTCGGTGATATCGGCGCGGTTCTTTTCGCCCCGGCGCAAACCGAACTCGAGGATGCGGGGAAGCATGCCCTTTTGGGCCGCACACACTTTGATCGCCCCGTCGAGATCGTCGGTAGATATCTTCTGGCCGATCTGGCGCAGGAGTCCCTTCGTGTCGCCGTGCTGCGACCAGAAGAACACGAGGCGCTCGATGGCGACGGCCAGGCCGACGATTGAGATCAGCAGGAGCAGCCACATGTCCCAGCCGCCCTGTCGCATGAGACCAATAAATCCGTCAAACACGGTGTTCCGACTCCTCCCGTTCCGGGTTACGTTTCAATAACGTGGCTGTAAGAAATTGAAGTCCGGCGGGAACGCCCGCGGTCCCGTGAGGGCGACCCATTGGCCCACCCCGGCCGAAAGTCCTGGTAGCGTTCGCTCATCGGCTGCCTACTTTCACTATGGGGCTTTCTCCCCAAGACTGTTCTTTATAAACGTTTCGATCGAGAGTGCGAGCGCCTCGTTTCCGGCCGCCTTCGCCAGCGAGTCCGCGTGATTGAGGGCGTCGAGCGCCTTCTTCTTCTGCGAGTCGTCGTGACTTTGCGCCCACTCGCCCGTCAACGCGATCCCCTCGGCGAAGTTGGCTTGCGGGTCGTCGGGTTTGAGGGCGATTGCCTTATCGGCGTAGGTCTGCATCTTCTTATAATCCGGCTTGCTCGTCTTCGTAATTACGAACGCCGCTTGCACGTTGGCTGTGACCGCGACCTCCGGATCGCCTTGTGCGGCTGCGAGGTCGAAATTCTTCAACGCCTCGTCGTACTGCTGCGCCGTCGCCGCGTTGACGCCCATTTTAAGGTACGTGTTGCCCAAAACGCGCCCGGGCAGCGTGCTGCTCGGATCCAACTGCTTGATCTCGTTGGCCAGGGCCTGGGCAGCCTGCGAGTTGTTGGTTGCCAGGTACGCGCTCATCAGCCGGGCGTCGATGTTGACCTTCGCCGACTTCGTGATCTTGGGGTCCTTCATGGCCGAATCGTGCACGCCTTTGAGGGTCGCGACCGCATCGGCGTACTGCTTGTTCGCCAACTGGGCCGTACCCAGCGCGAAGCGCGAGTTCGTATCGGGATTGAGCGCGACGGCCTTCTTCGCATACGCGAGCGATTGCGCGGGATTGTCTTCGGCCACGCTGACGGAAGCCGCCGCAAAGCTGGCCGCCGCGGCCGGCTGGAACTGCTTGCCGACCGTGGGTACTTTGTCGAACGCGGCGGCCGCAGTCGTCACGTCGCCGCTGTCGAACGCCGCGATCCCAAGCATTTCGCGCAGCGAGTCGTCGCCCGGGGCCGACAGCAGTCCGGCCTGCGCCTTCGATTTGGCGGCGCTGTAGTTCTTGGCCCGAATCAAGGCGGCAACGGCCGCCGCCGCCGGGCTGAGGCCGCCGGTCGAGCCGCCGCCTCCCGTCTCCGAGCTGGCAACCGATTTACCCGTGAACTTCAGGGTGAAATCGTAAAACGCGGGAACCGGCGTCGTGCCGCGATGGGCCGGGCGGTAGGTCGAGTTTTGGGCGATGTCGAGCGCCGCGGCGTTGTCGCCTGCGTTGGTCGACTTGATTACCTTGATCGCCTTGTGGCTCCCGTCGGCATTGACTTGCACCTGGACGATCACCGTGCCGGTGCCGGCGATGCCGACCGTCGTCGCGCCTTGCTTCAAGAGCTTGGCCGGGATGAATTCGTTTGCGTATTGGGCGGCAGCCGGCAAGGCGGCAATTAGCATGCCGGCGAGGGCAGCCATCGTCGCGGCGGCAGAAAATCGTTTCATCGATACCTCGGCTGGATTTATGTCGGGGTGTGTACGAACTGTTGTACCGTCAAGCCGGACGGCGGTAAACGCCGGCCGACCGCTGCTGCAACCTCGGCGAGCCGGGCCGTCAGCGATGCGAACTGCTCGAACGTCAATGATTGCGGTCCGTCCGACGCGGCGCCCGCCGGCTCGGGGTGCACTTCAACTAGGAGCCCGTCGGCGCCCGCTGCAATCGCTGCTAGGCTCATAGGCTCGACCAAACGCGCCAGGCCGGTGGCGTGCGACGGGTCGACGACGACCGGCAGGTGGGTCAGCTCGGCCAATAGCGGCACCACCGAAAGATCGAGCAGATTCCGCGTGGCCGAATCGAACGAGCGCACGCCGCGTTCGCAGAGAACGACCTGGGGATTTCCTTCGACGAGCACGTACTCGGCGGCCATCAACCACTCGTCGACGGTCGCCGCGAAGCCGCGCTTGAGAAGAATCGGTTTGCCGGCCAGTCCGGCTTCGCGCAGCAAGGCGAAGTTCTGCATGTTCCGAGCACCGATCTGGAGCATGTCGGCGTATTCGGCCACCATCGCGACGTCGCGGGGATCGAGGACCTCGGTGACGACCGCCAACCCGTGTCGATCGGCAGCCCCCCGCAGCAGTGCCAATCCGTGCCGTCCCAGCCCTTGGAATGCATACGGCGACGTCCGCGGTTTGAACGCTCCACCGCGCAGCACGTTTGCGCCGGCGCGAGCGACGGCCGCCGCCGTTGCGTCGATTTGCTCCTCCGACTCGACCGAACACGGCCCGGCACACAACGCGAGCGTTTCCCCGCCGAACGTGGCGCCGTTCGAAAGCCGCACGAGGGTTCGATCGGGGCGGGCCGCGCGTCGCGCCAAGTGACGCTCTCTCGCCGTCATGGCGTCCGCTTCGCGCCGGGCGGGTCAGCTTCCGTCAGCCCGATGCCTTTCGAGCGCCGCACGTTCCCGCTCCGAGAGTGGGCGCACTCGTCCGGGGGCGAGTTCGCCGAGCGCGATCGGGCCGAAACGCAAGCGCGAAAGTTCCAGCACGCGATGGCCGAGTGCTTCGAACATCCGCCGGACCTGCCGGTTGCGGCCTTCATGGATCGTGATGTTGACGACGCTGCTGTCGCCTCTACGCGAAATCACCCGCAGCTTTGCGCCGGCCGCCGGAGAGTCGTCGAGTGCGACTCCCGCGTTAAGGCGGCGCACGTCGTCGGCGCATAGACGGCCGGAGATCACGGCGCGGTACGTCTTTTCGACGCCGAAGCGAGGGTGCAGCAACCGGTTGGCGAGATCGCCGTCATCGGTGAGCAGCAGAACGCCCGACGTGTCGAAGTCCAAGCGTCCCACCGGAACGATCCGAGGTCCGCTCGGGAGCAGCTGTGCGACCGTGCGCCGTCCGCGCGGATCGCGCATCGTCGTCATCACGCCGGTCGGTTTGTGGAGCACTGCGTACGTGTACGCATCCGGCGGCGTTACGGCCACGCCGCCGACTTCGACGACGTCGCCGGCGCTGACGAGCGTCCCCAGTTCGCGCACGACCCGTCCGTTGACGCGCACCGCACCGCGCGCGATCAGATCGTCTGCCGCCCGCCGCGAAGCCACCCCGCCTCGCGCGAGATACTTGTTAAGCCGGGTACTAGTGCTTGCCGTTATCCTCATACCCGCGCGACATCGAGAGCGCTTCCTTGGTGACCGACTGCAGGAACTCGTCGTTGGTTCGAGTCTGCGCCATCTTGTCGAGGATGATCTCGGTAATGTCGCCGGTGTTGAGCACCGCGGTAGCCCGCCGGAGCATCCAGATCTTGCGCATCTCGTCGGGCGAAAGCAGCAGTTCTTCGTGCCGCGTGCCCGAACGTTTGATGTCGATCGCCGGAAAGACGCGCGACTCTGCAAGCTTGCGGGTGAGATTGAGTTCCATGTTGCCGGTGCCCTTGAACTCTTCGAAGATGACGTCGTCCATCTTCGAACCGGTCTCGATCAGGGCGGTCGCGATGATCGTGAGGGACCCACCCTCCTCGATTTTACGCGCGGCTCCGAAGAAGCGCTTCGGTTTGTGCAGCGAGGCGGTGTCGAGTCCGCCCGAAAGCGTTCTTCCCGAGCTGGTCACGACCTGATTGTAAGCGCGCGCCAAACGCGTAATCGAGTCTAACAGGATCACGACGTCCTTGCCGAGTTCCACCAAACGCTTGGCGCGTTCCATAGCCAGTTCGGCAACGGCCGTGTGATTCTCGGGATGCTCGTCGAACGTTGACGCGACGACCTCGCCGTCGATGGTGCGCTGCATGTCGGTGACCTCTTCGGGTCGCTCGTCGACCAGCAGCGCGATGATGTGGGCTTCCGGATGGTTTATCGAGATCGAGTTGGCGATGTTCTTGAGCAGCGTCGTCTTACCAGCCTTGGGCGGTGAGACGATGAGGGCGCGCTGGCCCTTGCCGATCGGGCAGAACAAGTCGATGACGCGCGTCGAAAGCTGGGTCGAGCGAACCTCCAGCTTGAAGCGCTCCTGAGGATAGATCGGCGTGCCTTTTTCGTAAAGCCGCCGCCCTTTGATCGCTTCGGGATCCAGCTCGTTGACCTTGTCGACGCGAATGAGCCCGTAGTACTTCTCGCTCTCTTTGGGGCGCCGAACTTGGCCTTCGACCATGTCGCCACGGCGCAGCTCGAAGCGCCGGATCTGCGATTGACTGACGTAGATGTCGTCGTTGCCGATGACGTAGCCGCCGCGGCGCAAGAAGCCGTAGCCCTCGGGCAGCACGTCGAGTATTCCGCTGGCCATCTCGAGGCCCGATCGAGCCGCCTGCGCCGAAACGATCGAAGCGACGATATCGTCCTTCTTCAGCTTCGCCGCGCTGGCAATTTCGATTTCCAATTCCTTGGCAATTTCGACCAGTTCGGTTTTGGTTTTTTCCGCCAACTGGGCGGCGGTCAGCATCGGCGGCCCTGCATCGGGCTGCGGAAATTGGTCGTGAAACTGACCGGGATGTTGCGTGAAGCGCCGATGGCGCGAACGGCGGCGACGGCCGCCTCCGGCTTGTCCGGGACGCATGTCGGAGTTGGGACGATGTTCCGTTTGCAGAGGAGTATCTCTCTCAGGAAGCCGTGTCAGCGCCAAGCGGCGTCGATTCGCGGGCGAGGCTGCCTCGCAATCGATCGGTGGCGCGCACGTGGGGGAATGTCAAATGGCGTCGCCGCTGCGACACATCAGCAGCAGCGCGACGCCCACACTATATCATAGCCCTACCGAGCGTTCAAGGAGGGCTGAGGTGAACCGGACCGCTGACGTGCCGATTGCCGGCTTCATAGAAGCGCAGCAGACGCCGGGTCGCGCGCCGGATCCCAATGCGCCGGCTGGCCCGAACGCGCCGCCGCGAGTCGGGAGGCGCGGCCAGCCAGAGTTGGGTGTCGACCAATGGGTCCGTCCCGTCGAGGGATCGGTCGATTGCGAAGGCGTGGCAGACGCGCCCCGGCCCGCGACAGAGATCCCGAATCTTCTCGGTGGATCGCCGGCGTCGCATGAGCTCGATGCCCGCGAGCGGCTCGACCGCGCGCACGAGCACGCCGGCCCCGATCCCGTCCGGCTCGCTCGAGAGGTTGAAGCAGTACGACGTTCCATAGATTAGATAAACGTACGCTCGATGCGGTGGCCCAAAAAGCGTGGCGTTGCGCGCGCTTCGTCCGCCGAACGCATGGCACGCGGGATCGTTGGAAAGGTAAGCCTCCGTCTCGATAATCCGCCCGGCGGTTACGCCCTCCGGACTCTCGCGGACGAGGACGTAGCCAATCAGCGCACGCGCCAGCGCGCGCGTTTCCTCCGGCAGCTCTCCCGGCTTAACGCGCCGAAACGAGGTCACGCCGCAACGTTCAGCACTACCTCGGCGCGAGCCCGTTGCGTCAAATCATCGTCGGCGGCAAGTTCTAGGCGAACGTCATCGAGCTGGTTGAGCGCGCAGCGTAGACGTACGTAAGGGAGCACGATAGGCGGCGGCACGTCGCGGTGCGACGCCAAATCCGCTAGCAGCGATGCGTCGCTCAGATGAAAGCACACCCGTGAGACCCCGCGCCGGCGCAACGTCCGGGCGACGGCGGTGAGGGCAGCGTAGCCGGCTTCCCTTTGCTGAAGCCCCGAGACCCGGCCGACTCGGAACGGAACGCGCAGCAAATGTTCGGCGTCGCCCGATCGAACGCGAGCGTAAGCTACCCCCGCACCCCGCTCGTCGGCCGCGTATCCGAGTGACGTATCCATACCGCAATTTTATGCGAACATATGTTCGCTGTCAAGGTGGGGGGGTCCCAGCAAACTCGTGTAGATCTCAAGCATTCGGTCGAGCTGCCGTTCGATCGAAAAGCGTTCGGCCACCGTCCTGGCGAGCGCTGAGGCCGCCGCTTCCGGGGTGGCGGCCACGGCTCGCAGGGCATTGCCGAAATCGCGCGGCGTGGGGGCGATGATCCGGCCGGCCGACCCGAGTACGTCGCGGTTCTGGGGCGCGTCGGCGGCGATCACGGCCGCGCCCGCCGCGAGCGCTTCGGCCAGCACGAGGCCTTGCGTCTCGGTCGTGCTGGGCATGCAAAAGGCATCGCAGCTCGCATACAGGTCCGGCAGCTGTTCGCGTGCGACGGCGCCGAGAAACCGGGTGCGCCCGGCCACGCCGCATTCGCGGGCGCGCTCTTCCAAGTCCGCTCGGGCAGGCCCGTCGCCGGCCACGACCAGCCGGAGCGTCGGATCGTCGGCGACCCGGAGGGCTTCGAAGAGCAGTTCGACGTTCTTCTCCTTGGCCAGCCGGGAAACGCAGAGGATCAGGCGATCGCCACGGCGCGCGCCGGCGCGGGCCCGCAGGCCATCATCGCGCCGGCCCGCGCCAAACCGCCGTACGTCGATCCCGCTCGGCACGACCTCGACCCGCACGTTCACGCCGAGCGCCCGCAGCCGCGTCGCCATCGCGGGCGTCGGCACGACCACCGCGTCGGCTAGGTTGGCGAACGTTCGCGTGAGCTGTGATGCCGCGTAGCGGGTGGCGTTCGGTTCGAACGGCACGTAGTGCGCGTACGCCTCCAACTGCGTGTGATACGTATAGACGAGCGGCATTCCATAGCGGCGCGCGTAGCGCAAGCCCATCCATCCGGTAACGAACGGGGAGTGCACGTGGACGAGTGACAGGCGCTTGATGACGGTGTTGACGTTGTGGCGACTAACGAGCGGCAGCGTCAAACGGTAAGCCGTCCGCGTCGGAAGCGGAAGCGACGGCATCCGGAAAACCGGCCCGTCGGGTTCGTCGCCGCCCGGCATGCTCGGCGCAAAACAGTAGACCTGATGGCCGCGCTCGCGCAATCCTTCGGCGAGCGCGTCGATCGAGGCAACGACACCGTTGACGACCGGGCGGTAGACTTCGGTGAAAAACCCGACGCGCAGGTGCTCCACGGGTAGGCTCGTTCGCGTTTACCGGGTGCGCTCCGCCCGTTCGAAGGTCTCGAAATCGAGGCTGAAGGGGTCTCCTGCCGAATTGCGACTTTCGGCATATTCCCGGCTTTCCAACGCCGTGCTATAGTGCGCGGGTCAGACCCGGCTGCCAGTTCGGCAGCCCTTTTGCGAGCCGCGCGTCATCCCGGTTCGCAGGAACGTCGGACGTGCGCGGGCTCCACGGAGCTCGGCAGCCGGCGCTCCACCGTGGCGTTTCCAACCTGAAACTTCGGATCCGTCATCTGCCATCGGCGCGGACTTTGCGCCGGATTCGCTTTCTGATCGGGCCACGCCGGTTCGACGTCTCTTCTCGAAAGGAACAATTCGGTTTGATCGGACGCGGTCCCATTCGGGCAAGCCACGTGTTGGCCGTGACGCTCCTAACTGCGACGTTCGTCGGGGCGGGGTTCGTAACGCACCCCTCCCTAGCACTCGCGGCGACCGACTCCGGGTCGGCGGGAGCGGCCCAAACCGGACACGCCGTCACCTTCGAATCGAACGGCACGGTCGCGCAATACGTGACCGCCGCGGCGACCGTCGGCGACTTTCTGCGCGAACGAAGCGTCGCAGTCGGCAGCGGAGATTACGTCAACCCGGCCATCGACGTGCCGCTTTCGGATGGCCTCGTCGTCGACTACCGAGCCGCCGTCAAGGTTACGATCGTTACCGCCCGCGACCGCCTCGCCGCAACGTCGGCGGCTCAAGACGTCGGCGCGCTGCTCGACGAGCAACGCATTTCGCTCGGGCCCGACGACGTAGTACGTCCGGCCCTCGCCGATCCGTTGCCGGCCGACGGCGTCGTCCGCATCGAACGCGTGACCACGTGGACGCGCACGCGGAATCGCCCGATCGGCGTAAAGACGGTCCACCGGCTCGACATTACGATGCAGCCCGGAACCTCGCGCACGATTTCGAAAGGTTCTCCGGGCGAGCGGCGCGTGACGGTCCGCTTTACGCAACGCGACGGCGGTACGGTGCACAAATCGGTCGTCGCAACGCACGTCACGCGTAAGCCGCGCAGCCGCGTCGTCGCCGACGGCGTCGGCGAATACGAAGCATTCTCGCGTTTCGCGGCGCTCGGCGTCGAACGCAGCGCCTACATCGCGCGCAGCGCGATGGAGATGGTCGCCACCGCTTATACCGCGAACTGCGACGGCTGCAGCGGCATGACGGCGATCGGACGGCGTGCCGGTCACGGAATCGTGGCCGTCGATCCGCGCATCATCCCGCTGGGAACGCATCTCTTCATCCCGGGCTACGGCTTGGCCGTTGCCGGCGACACCGGCGGATCGATTCACGGCTTGCGCATCGACTTGGGATTCAACTCCACGCGCGACGCGATGCTGTTCGGCCGCCGGCAGATAACCGTCTATCGATTGAAGTGACGCAGCCCGAGCATCCGCGCGCGACCCTCGCGCGCCGGGGGCTGCGTCCGCGCAAACGCTTCGGGCAAAACTTTCTCATCGACGACGACGCCGCGCGGCGGATCGCACGGCTTTGCACCGGTGAGACGGCGCGTACCCTCGAGATCGGTGCCGGCACTGGCGCGCTTACGTACGCGTTGCTCGAGGAGCGCCTCGACGTCACGGCGCTGGAAATCGACCCCGATCTGGTCGGCGTCTTACGCGCGCGCGCCGATCTCGGCGCAGCGACGCTCGTCGAAGCCGACGCCCTCACGTTCGACTATGCCCAGTGGTCGCGCGGAGCACCGTGGATCGCCGTCGGGAACCTGCCGTATAACGTCGCTACGCCTTTGATCGTGAATTTCGCCGAGATGCCGCACGCTCCTAAAACGGTCGTGGCGATGGTGCAAAAGGACGTCGCCGACCGGCTCGCCGCAGCTCCTGCGACGCCGGCGTACGGCAGCCTCTCGGTCGCAGTACAGTACGCGATGCACGTCGAGCGCGTCTTCACGCTCCAACCTCGCGCCTTCTATCCCGCGCCAAAAGTCGAATCGACGGTCGTGCGGCTCGTTCGCCGAGAAGAGCCGGCGGTGCGTCCGCGCGACCTCGCGCTCTTTCGGAAGGTCGTGCGTGCCGCCTTCGCGTACCGGCGCAAGACGCTCGTCAACAGTCTTGCGCTCGCGCTCGAGCTGCCCCGCGCGGCGATCGAGAGAGCCGCGGCGGCCAGCCATCTCTCTCCGGAGCAACGCGGTGAACGACTCGACCTCAACGATTTCGCCCGCCTGGCCGACGCGCTGGCCGAAAGATAGCTTCACCAGCATCTGGGCGTGGCTGTTAGCCGGATTCGTCGCCGCCCTGTTCGTCGTAGCGTTCGTCGCGGGAACCTCGCTTACGCCGCCGCGTTCGATCGGTCCGAGGATGCTGGAAGCGGGCCTCGCGCTGCAGTTTTTGTTGGAGGGCGCGTTGATCGCCGGCTTGCTCGCCGCGCTGCCGCGTCTTTCGAAGTTCAGTCTTCGCGAGCTCGGCTTCACCCCGCCCTCCGCGTCGACGCTGGGGATCGCCGTCGCCGGGGCGGTGGCGATGGCAATCGTCGCCGACGGCGGCGCGACCCTGATCGAACGCATCGCGCACTCGCAGCACCAGCAAGAAACCGTCGCGATTCTGAAAAGCTTGCGCGACCGAACGGCGATCGTCTCGTTCGTCACGTTCGCCGTAATCTTCGCTCCGATCGCCGAAGAGACGATCTTCCGCATCTTTTTCTTCAACTTCGGCCTGCGCTTCGGCGGCTTCTGGGGCGGCGCGATTTTGAGCGCCGTGCTCTTCGGCCTCGCCCACGGCGATCTCTACGAAGCGATCCCGCTCGCGCTCGGCGGCATCGTGCTCTGTTACGTCTACTATCGTTCCCGCAACGCCTTCGCTTCGATGATCTCGCACGCGCTCTTCAACGCCTTCTCCATCGTCGCGCTGCTGGCGGTGCCAAACTTCACGTCAACGTAATCGCCGGCCGCTAACGCAGTACGACCCGCACCGCTTCGATCGCGTCGTCCGCCCCGGCGATGGGCGTTTCGAGATAATGAATGCGGTGTTGCAGCGACGCCGGCTTCGTGACGGTTGCGGGCCGGCGATGGAAACCGCGGTCGCGCACGTAGCGGCCGACCAAGTGGATCGCCGCCGAGTTCGGTTCGTCGTACCAATCCGGGTGATGCGCGAGCCACAGGCCCACGGTGGGAATGCCCCCGCGCGCGATCGTGACGTGCAGTGGGCCGGCCGGGACGCCGACGAACAAGTCGGTGCGCGCCGCTAAGGCCTTATAGAGCCGCGCGAACGGCTGGTCGATCTCACCGAATAGCGCGCGAAAACCGGCCACGCCGTCACCGGGCAGCTCGTCGTCCATCGAAACGACGCGCCAGCGGGAATCCTCGCGGCGCAGGCGTTCCACGAATGCGCGCGCCTCGGAACCGTCGCCCCAGTTTTTGCGAGCCGCCGTGACGCCGGCCCGCGACAGCACGCACAGGCGGCTGCCGGGCGCGGCGAAGGCCGCCAAGCGTTCGTCGACCCGGCGCTGAATTTCGGGGCCGGCCGAAAAATCGACGCTGTTCGTAAGGGGTTGCGCGAGATCGAACGACGCCAACCGTTCCGGGCTCACGAGCAAACGCGCCAGGTTGCGCGCTTTGGTATGAAATGGAAAGCCGGTGCGGCCTTCCGTTTCTGGGTAGTCCGTCCAGAGCAGCACGCCGGGCGCGAATTCGCGGATTTGGCCGGCGAGCGGCCCCGGAACGTCCGCTTCGGCGGCGTTGCCGTTGAGCCGGCGCAGGTCGAGCCCGAAATGGCGCGCACCCGAGGCGGCTCCGTCGCCCGGTGCCCGAGTTCCGCCGGCGAGCGGCCTAACGTAGGGACTTTGCTCCATCAAGCTGACGTAGTCGTCGCCGAAACGCGTGACCGCATACGCGTTGCTCCGTTCGAGCAACGGCAAGATCGCGCCGAGATGCGTCCAGTCGCCCAAGCCGTGCGGCCAGTAGATCAGCACGCGGGCGCCGCGCACGCGTGCGAACCGGCCCCGATCCTCGCGCATCGCGCGAGGAAAGGCGATCCGGTCGAGCGCGTCGTCCGTCACTTCGATGCCGCCGGCACGCCGCCGCACAACGCGGCCGGCATCCGGCCGGCTAGGCTGGCGAAGAATGCTCGCGCGTCCGTGTCGTAGGCCGGGCACGGAACGAACTGCGGGTCGGGACGCGGATCGAGCCGCACCTTGGGATTGGCGGCAGCAACGGCCCAAACGCCTTCCGCGCGGCGCGGCAGCAATACCGCGGCGTCGGCGTCTCGAACGGCTGCGGCGCGGGCATAGGCGTTCCAGTCCACGATGTAGGGCCAACGTCCGGGGCGCAGCGCCGTGTCCGTGAAGATCAGAAACGTCACGACCAAGGCGCATGGAATCATCGCGCGTGCGAAACCCGGAAAACGGCGCAGGCCACATGCAGCCGCAATCGCCGCTGCCGAAAGCAGCGGAGCGGTGTAGTGCGAACCGATGCGGCTGGGTTCGTACGTCCACGGCTGCATGAAAACGATTTCGACCAACAGCGGCAGGGCGAGCAGCAGCCAGCGCCCGACCGCCAGCGGCGCGAACGCAAACGGCGCGAGCAGCAGCGACGCGAGCGTGAACTTTCCGCTGACGTCGTGAACGGCGAGCCCGTACGGCGGATCGTTCGGACGCACGTGATGCAGGCGTTCGATCGCCCAATACCCGGCGCCGTTGAGCAGTGCGACTGCGACGAGCGCGAGGCCGATGCGCCGATCCCACCAAAGCGCGCACGCGCCGCCGAACCAGACGAGGAACAGGATTTCGTCTTCCTTGATGCCTGCCAGGAGCAGTGCGAACGCCAGCGACGGCCAGAGCGCGCGCCTGGCCACGGCTAAGGCTCCGGAGAATGCCAGCAGCGGCACGAAGACGTTTTCGGAAAAATTGTCGTACGCGAGCCCTTGCGCCGACGGCGTCAGCAAATACGCGATGCCCAGCACCGCGGCGGCGGGGGGCGAAACTCCCAATCGTCGCGCGAATGCCGCGAGAGGCAGCGCGGCAAGTGCGACGGTCACGACTTGCACGGCGATCAGCGTTTCGGCGCGCGGAAAAAGCGCGACCAGCGGGACGAGCACCAGCAGCGCCCACGAGTCGTGGACTTGCAGGTGCGGCCGCCACTCGCCGAAGTTCCACGAAGAACCGGCGCGCAGGTTGACCAAACTTTGCAAATACGTTCCGAGGTCGGCGCCGTAGCGCAGGGCGTACAGACGATTGAGGTCGTAAGCGAGATAGACCGCGACGAACGCCGCAATCGCCGCACAGAGAGTTAGCTGGGCGCGAGCGTCCTTCGACTGCGCCTCCCTTTGGGAGGCTCCGCTCAGGATGACAAGATGCGTAAGCGCCACGTTATTGGCGCGTCCTTCGACAGCAGATGACAAGATGCGTAAGCGCCACGTTATTGGCGCGTCCTTCGACAGCAGATGACGAGATGCGTGGCCACGTTATTGGCGCGTCCTTCGACTGCGGATGACAGCATGCGTGGCCACGTTCTTGGTGGTTTCGGCTAGGGCCGCGCGGTTCCGGGCGATGCGGCGGTGGCTCGGACGCGGTCTACGATCGCGCGCAGGCGTTCGATGAAGCGGGCTGGTGCGAAGCGTTCGGCGTGGCGGCGCAGCGTCAGCGGATCGTACGGTGAAGGATTGAACTCGCGCAGCGCGCGCGCGAGCGATTCGGGCGACGATTCGTCGAAATGTCTGCCGGTCGCACCTTCGACGACTGTCTCGAGGGCGCCGCCCGCGCGCAGCGCGATCGTCGGACGCCCGGCCGCCGCGGCTTCGAGCGGCAGCAGACCGAAGTCTTCCTCTCCCGGAACGACGGCGGCGCGCGCGTCGCCGAGCAGAGCGTTCATCTTCGCATCGTCGACGTAGCCGAGCATGGTCGTCGTCGTGCCACGGGCGAGTTCGCGCAGCTCGCGTTCGGACGGGCCCGTTCCGGCTACCAGCAGCTTCACGCCCGCGAGCTGCGCGGCGCGAATCGCAAGATCGATGCGCTTGTACGGCAGCAGCCGCGACGCGATGAAATAGTAGTCGCCCGCGCCGCGCCCGATGGTAAACCGGTCGACGTCGACTGGACAATGCAGCACCTCCGCTTCGCGACCATAGCAGCGCCGGACCCGCTCGGCAACGTTGCGCGAGTTGGCCACGAACGCCGTTGGGCGCTGCGCGGCGACCTTGTCCCAGGCGACGAGGCGATCGACGATCGGGCGTGCGAACCGCGGCAGCAGCTTCACGCGGCTGGCGGCCTGCAGTCCGCCGACGTACTCGTCGTACGCGAAGGCAAACCGGCTGACCGTGTTGATGTAGCAGACGTGAATGCTCCCGGGCGGCACGAGTACGCCCTTCGCCCAGGCGGTCGTGGAACTCACGATCGTATCGAAGCCCGCGAAGTCGAACGCCTCGAAGGCGCGCGGATAGAGCGGTGCCAGCGCGCGAAAATACCGGTTCGCAAACGGAATGCGTGCCAGGTACGACGTGCGTACGCGATCGGCTGCGACGAGGTCGCCGGTCGCACGCTCGTCGTAGAGCGCCGTGTAGACCGGAGCTTCAGGCCAGGCCTGCGCGATCTTGGAAAAGACGCGTTCGGCGCCGCCGCGTTGGTTCAGGTAATCGTGAACGAGCGCGAGCGTCAGTTTTGGCGGCTTTCGTCCCGCGGAAGCACCAGCGCGATCGTCGGATTTCCGAGATACTTTCGCGCGACCCGCTGCACGTCTTGAGGCGTCGTCGCGGCGATCGCACGCAGCGCCCGGTCGAGGAAATCGGGCGACGCGCTCCCGCGCGCAAACACGGCCGCCAGCCACGCGCGCGTTTCCAACGTCGTAGCACCCGTGGCGAAATCGCCCGCGGCCTCCGCCTTGAACTGATCGATCGTCCCCTGCAAGCGCGTCGCCGCGAGCACGTTGACGACCGAAAGAGCGGTTGCGAACGCGCGCGTCGGATCGCCGATGCTGCCGTTGACGTAGAGGACGAGGTGAGCGGGCGCGCGATCGTAGGAATACTCCGCGCCGACCGCGCGCGAGGTAATCGTCGGCGAAACGGCCCCCGGCACTTGGGCGATCTCGGCCAGCGTCCGGCGGACGAAGGCCGAGAGCACGAGCATGGGGCCGAAATCGCTGCTGTCCACGCTCGGTGCGGGATACTGCGCGATCAGCCACGGCGCCGAGATGTCGCGGTGCGCTACCACCTCGCGGGAGGCCCCGCGCAACGCCGGAATGGGCACGGTCACGGCGCTGGTCGTGCCTTCGGGCAGTGCGTCGGCCAACGATGACAGCCCGTCGGCAGGCAGAGCGTCGAGCTTGCCGGCCGCGCTAACGACCGCGCCGCCGCGCCGGTAGTACGTACGGTAGAAGCCGGCGGCGTCGGCCGGCACGAGTTCCGCCAACGAGGTTGCGGTTCCCAGCGCCGGCAGCCCGGTGTTGGCCTGGGACGACGATGCCTGATTGAGCATGTCGAGTCCGACCTGCAGCGCGTACTGAGAGCGCGCCTGTGACTGTGCGATCGCACGCTCGAGCGTCGCACGCGCGTCGCGCACGGTTGTGGGACTAAAATCGGGCGCTGCCAGGGCTTGGCGGACGAGTGCGAGGACGGCCGGTGCGTCGGTGCCCAGCGCCTCGACGTAGATCCTTACGTCGCTCGGATCGACCGTGAATTGCACCGAGCCGCCGCTGGCCGCAACCGCTTGTTCCAGGGGCATCGTCGCCGCCGGACCCTTCGATGCGGGCAACGTCACCGGCGTTCGTAAGATCGTCTGCGCGACCAACGCGGCCAAGCCGTTCTGCTTCATCGTCTGCCGGTCGAGTCCGGCACGCACGACGAGCGCTACGCCGACCAACGCCGAATGGGCGTCGAGTTGGCGCACGATGGTGGTGCCGTCGCGGTGTTCGATCGTCGGCGCCGGGACGTCGGCCGCGGCAAACGCCGGAGCGACCGCGAGATACGTCGCGAGCGACAGGACGGCGAAACGCGACCTCACGACGCGGGCTCCTTCGACGGCGCGACGGTGATCAGATTCACGGTCACCGGATTGGCCGAAAGATAGCGCGCGACGACTTGCGAAACGTAGGCCGGATCGAGTTCGCGCGCGACCCGTTCGTAGTCGCCGCCGGCATCGCCGGGAGCGTAGCTCGGCGCACCCTCGACCGCGTACCAGCCGAGATTATCGGCCTGTTCTTGCGAAGTCTCGGTATCGGAAGCGATGTGATAGAGAAACGCTTCGCGCGCGGCGTCGAACGTTTGTGCATCCATCGGTTGCTTCAGCGCTTGCAGCCGATCCAGCACTTGCGGGGACACGCGTTTGGCGTCCGGGCCGCCGATCGTCACCAGCAAGACGCCGGGATCGTGCAACGTGATGAACTGGCCAAACGCATAGGCGTCGGTCTTTCCGGCGTCCAGCAATCGCGACACTTGACCGGTTTCGTCGCGGAAGAGGTAATCGCTGACGAAGTCGAGCGCGGTTGACGCCTTCCGGTCGGAAATCGGCGGCCCGACCCATGCCAAACCAACGCCGCTTATCGGAGCCGAAGCGGTAGTTTCACCCGAGGCGCCCGACAGCGCCGAGTCGAGCGGCGCGTCCATCGGCGCGTCGCCGCTGCCGTCGGTTACGGCGGAAATCGCGGATGCGTTGACGTTTCCGGTCAACGCCAGGACCGCATTTCCCGAACGAAAAGCACGTTTGGCGAACGCGGCAACGTCGTCGAACGACACTCGGGAGATCGCGGCAACCGAGTCCGGGAGCGGCGGGTAGTGCGCCGGCCCCGCGGCGAAAATCTGCTTGAACAAGAGGTCGTGCACGGTTGCGTCGAGCGAGTAGCGCTGCTCGACGGCCAGCACCGCAGCGTCACTGCGCGCGACCTTCACGGTCGAATCGTCGACTGCGGGCGCAAAGTATGCGGCTGTCATGGCGGCAACTACGCGGCGCGCCGCCGACGACGGCACCATGGCCCCGATCCCCACGATATCGGGGTAGACGTTGATGTTGAGGACGCCGCCGACGCTGCGGACGAGTGCGAACAGCGATTTTCCGCCCGCCAGCGGCGCGACCGCAGCGGCCGTGGCCGCCAGCCGCGAGACGCCCGGCGAAGCGTTGTCGTAGCCCGCTCCCGGAGCGCGAAACCACAGCGCGACCGCGGCAACTCCGACGGTTGGGTCGGTATCGAGCACGTACGATCCGCCCCGCGGAAGCGTCCCTCGCTGCTGCTGCACCGCGTCGGTGGCATTACACGGCATCGCAAAGAGCGCCGTCGCGCACGCGAGTATCGCGGCCGCGGCCCGAACGGCACCCCGCGTCATGCAGGTTCCGGAGATATCTTCGAAGGGCGACGTGCCGGCTTCTCGGCACGTTTGGGCTCGTCGGCGGAGGCGCGTTCGCCGTCGCCCTCCACGGGCAACACGCTCTCGACCGCCACTCGATCGTACGGCTTGCCGGCCAGAATCGCCGCAACTTCTTCGGAGTCGACCGTCTCGTATTCGAGCAGCGACGCGACCATGCGATCGACTTTGTCCCAGTTCTTGTTGAGGATCTGCTTGCCGTTTTCGTAGCACGACTCGATGATCGCGCGCACTTGCGCGTCGATTTTGCTCGCAATCTCCTCGGAGTAGTTTCGCTCGTCGCCGAAATCGCGCCCCAGGAACACTTGATGCGCGCCGCGGCCGTACTGAATCGGACCCAACTCGCTCATGCCGTACTGCGTGACCATCCGGCGCGCCAGTTCGGTCGCCTTTTCAAAGTCGTTGCTCGCCCCGGTCGTCACGTCGCCGAACTTGATCTCCTCCGAAAGCCGGCCGCCCAGCGCCATCGTTATTTGGGCGAGCAACTCTTCGCGCGTCACCTGGTAGCGATCGTCTTCGGGCAACGACCACGTCATACCGAGCGCCATGCCGCGCGGAATGATCGTCACCTTGTGAATCGGATCGGATTTGTCGAGCAAGCCGCCCAGGACCGCGTGACCGGACTCGTGGTAGGCCGCGATGTTCTTGGCTTTGGCCGACATCACGACCGACTTGCGCTCCGGACCGACCATGACGCGATCGATCGCCTCGTCGCAGTCGATCATTTCGATGAGGTTCTTGTTGCGGCGGGCCGCGAGGAGTGCGGCCTCGTTGAGCAGGTTCTCCAGGTCGGCGCCCGAGAACCCGGGCGTGCGTTTGGCTAACGTCTGCAGCGACACTTCCTTGCCCAGCGGTTTGTTGCGGGCGTGCACTTCGAGGATCTTCTCGCGGCCTTTGAAATCGGCGCGGTCGACGACGACCTGACGGTCGAAGCGTCCCGGACGCAGCAGCGCCGGATCGAGCACGTCGGCTCGGTTCGTCGCAGCGATCAGAATCACGCCGGTGTTTTGATCGAACCCGTCCATTTCCACGAGCAGCTGGTTGAGCGTTTGCTCGCGCTCGTCGTGTCCTCCGCCGAGGCCGGCGCCGCGCTGACGGCCGACCGCGTCGATCTCGTCGATAAAGACGATGCACGGCGCCGACTTCTTCGCCTGATCGAATAAGTCGCGAACGCGCGACGCCCCGACCCCAACGAACATCTCGACGAAGTCCGAGCCCGAAATCGAGAGGAACGGAACGCCGGCTTCACCCGCGATCGCGCGCGCCAACAGCGTCTTGCCGGTTCCGGGCGGCCCCAGCAGCAGCACGCCCTTGGGAATGCGCGCGCCGAGGGATTGGTATTTTTTGGGATACTTGAGGAAGTCGACGATCTCCGCCAGTTCCTCTTTGGCCTCGTCGACGCCGGCGACGTCGGCAAACGTCACCTTGGGCCGGTTCTCGGAGAGCATTTTCGCGCGCGAGCGCCCGAACGACAATGCCTGGCTTCCCCCGCTCTGCGCCTGCCGTAAGATAAAGAACAGGATCATCACCATGATCGCCAGCGGCGCAAGTCCGATCAGACTCGAAAGCAATCCGCTGTTCGACTGCTGATCGAAGCTGACCGCGCCGCTCTTGACCTTTCGGTACACTTCGTCGACAAACGTCTGATCGACGTTGGGGACGGAGACCGTGTACTTCGTGCCGCTCGTGAGCTCGCCGGTCGAGGATAGCCCGACCGCGTGAAAAGATTGGACCTGTCCGGCCTCGAGCTTCTGATAGAAGGCCCCGTAGTCGAGACGGGTCGCTCCCTCGCTCGGCTGGACGAACCGTTCCACTAGAATGAAGACGACGACGATCGCGGCGATGATGAAGACGATCGAGCGCAGGTTTTTACTCACGTGAATGGGACCGTCGGCTTTCTCTGCGGCTCTTTCAAAGACGCCAGGTAGGGCAAAGTGCGGTAATCTTCCTGATAGTCCAAACCGTAACCTACGACGAAGGCTTCGGGGACGGGCAGTCCGACGTAATCGAGTGGGACTTTCGACCGTGCCGCGGCGGGTTTTTCGAACAAGACGCATTGCCGCAGGCTCGCCGGCCGCCGTACCCCTACCAGCGCACGAAGCGTCTCCAGTGTGAGCCCGTTGTCGGCAACGTCGTTGACGATCACCACGTTACGTCCCTCGACCGGCACGCCGGGATCCATCAGCACCTTCGGCTCCCCGTTGGACTCGAGCCCGGCTTCGTAACTGGAAACGCAAACGTACCCCACGATGATTTCACTGGGTCCGTCGGGGACTGCGGCGAGAGCCCGCGAGAGGTCGACGGTAAGATATAGCGCCCCCTTCAACACCCCCAGCAGCAGGAGCGGTTGCCCGGAAGAGTCTGCCCCAATGGCCTTGGCCAGCCGCTCGACGGCCGACGCGATTTCCTCCGCACGGTAAAGCCGTTTTCCCGGGATCCGGGTCTGCGCGACGACCGTCACCCCCGCGTTATACCCGCGATTTCCCCGCGCAGTATCTCCAGCCGCACCCCAGCCTTCATATGAAAGGTGCCGCTTCCCCCGGTCTCCAGGGCGCGCACGGCGGCTTCGACGTGGGCGAAATCGACGTCGCGCAGCTCTCGCTCGCTCGCGAGCCGCCCGCGAACCAGGCGGCGCAGGCCGGCTCGTCCGGCGGCCTCTCGCTCGTCGGAAGCCAGCTCGGCGGCGCGGGCGACTGCCTCGTCCAATCCCGGAAAGAGCGGGCGGACGGCTTCGAGCGCCTGACGGACGGCGTTGCGCCGCAGGGCGCGCGTCCGCATTGGTCGGGTCGATTGCGTACGGCAACCCTTCAACGTGGCAGTAGTGCCGCAGTTCGCCGGCCGGCAGGCGCAGAAGCGGCCGCACGAGGTCGATCCCCGAAGCGAGTTGGCGTCGCGGACGCATGCCGCCGATGCCGGCAGGTCCGGTCCCGCGAAAGAGCGCCAGCAATACCGTTTCGCTCTGGTCTTCTGCGTGGTGCGCGGTGGCGACGGCGGTGCCCCCAGTCCGTCGCGCCAAGGCGATCAGCGCCGCGTAGCGCGCCTCCCGCAGGGTCGCCTCGTCCCGCGGCTGCGGTGCGAGCCTGACGACGTCGAGCGCGAGCCCGAGCCCGGCGGCGACACCGGCCGCCACGCACTCGTCCTGCCCGGCCGACGCACGGGCGCCGTGGTTGACGTGGGCGAGCCGCAGGTCGAGCTGCATCCGCTTGGCGACCGCGTGCAACGCCGCCGCCAGCGCGACCGAGTCCGGTCCGCCGCTGCAGGCGATCAGCACGCGGTCGCCGCGCCGCACGATACCGCCTAGCTCGATCGTTCGCTCGACGTTGCGTTCCGGATGCGCGCCTCGCATCAGCCGTACGCTCCGCAGAACACTTAGCGCCTCACCGCCTGAACCGGCGCGCGATTTCACGTTCGACGTCGCGTTTCGCAACGTCGGCCCGCTTGTCCCAAAGTTTTTTCCCGCGAGCCAACCCGAGCTGCACTTTCACGATCCCGCGCGTGAAGTAGAGGCGCAGCGGGACGATCGTCAAGCCTTTCTCTCCGACGCGGCCCTGCAGCCGCATGATCTGCTCTCGATGCAGCAGCAGTTTGCGCGGCCGGTTCGGCTCGACGTTCGAAAAGCTTCCCTGTTTGTACGGCGGAACGTGCATCCCGAGCAGCCACGCTTCGCCGTTGCGAAAACGGGCGAACGCCTCGTTTAAGCTGACGCCTCCGGCCCGGATCGACTTGACCTCGGTGCCGGTGAGCGCGAGCCCCGCCTCGAGCGATTCGAGAATCTCGTACTCGTGTCGCGCGCGCCGGTTATCGATTGCGGGCGTTCGCCGGTGTTGTTCGTGCTCGACCTTGGCAACGCGCTGTTGTTTCGACTTCACAGCGTCGGATTGCGGCGGTCGTCGGCCGCCTCGAGCGAGCCGCGAGAAACGAAGTGTCCCTCGCCTTGCGCGAGCAGGGTCCCGTTCGCGTCGAAAATCTTCGCTTCGACGCCCAAGACGTTGCGGCGCTGCCACGCGACGCGGCCGCGAACCGCCAGCGGAGCTTCCAACGGAACCGGTTTTCGAAAACGCACGTTGACGCTGGCCGTGACGCCGCGGTGACCGGCGAACCCGGCGGCGTGCGCCATCGCCTCGTCCAACAACGCCATCACGATGCCGCCGTGCGCGATTCCGCGCCACCCTTGGAACTGCGAGGCGAGCGTGACGTCGGCGCAGACGCCCTTGCCGTCGTCGGCACGGCCGAAATGAACGTGCATGCCGATCGGGTTTTCCGGGCCGCACGCAAAGCAGTTGCCGTCGTCGAAAGGAACGCCGATCATCGGCCGACTTCGAGCCGGTCGGCGAGATATTCGGGCAAACCCGCCGCCCGAATCTTCGCTTGAACGACCGCGATCGGGTAGTCGTATCGCGTCCAGCGCACCCGTTTCGTTTCGGTGTCGTAGAAGACGAGCGAGGCCTGGGGATTGAGGTCGCGCGGCTGCCCCACGCTGCCGACGTCGACGATATAACGCCGGCCGCTTTCGAGTTCGAGCTCGCCGCCGTGCTGCAGATGCTTGTGCCCCACCGTGGCGTCCGGCTCGAGCGTCCAGTGCTCGGCGATATGGGTGTGGCCGACGAAGATCAAGGGTGCGTCGGTGTGGGCGAAGGCGGCGGAAGCGGTGCGCTTGTCGAGGATGTATTCGAAGTAGTTCACCGGGGCTCCGTGTACGAGCAAAAAATCCGGCAGGCGCAGCTCGTAGGAAAGCGTGTTGAGCCAGGCGCGGCTTTCATCGTCGAGCACCTTCTGCGTCCAAGCAATCGCCGCGCGCGCCGCTTCGTTGAAATATTCCGTGCCGAAGTTCTCCAGCGCGGCCAGATCGTGGTTGCCGAGCACCGCGTGGGTCGTGCGATCGCGCAGCAGTCGCAAGCACTCGTTGGGGTTGGGGCCGTAACCGACCATGTCTCCCAGGCACAGCAGTTGGTCGTCGGGTTCGAGCAAGTCGAGCGCGCGCTCGAGCGATTCGAGGTTACCGTGCACGTCGGAGACGATTGCGTATCTCACGCGGTCGCCTCCGCCAGCACCGACTGCAGCGCGGCCGCGAACGCCGCGCGCATCGGCTCGGTTCCGGCGCTCACGCGAACGTAACGATCGAGCGGCGGCGCCCCGGGCTTGCGAATCCAGACCCCGCGTTCGAGCAACTCGTCGACCACGCGGACGGCGCGCTGGGGCGTCTCCATATCCAGGCAAACGAAGTTGGTGTGCGACGCAATGTATCCGCAGCCAAGCTTGCGGGCGAGTTCGTAGTACGCCGTCCGCGCCGTCGCCGTTTCGGCGACGACGTAATCCCGAAACGCGTCGTCGCGCAACGACGCCAGCGCCCCGACTTGAGCGTTGCGGTTGATTCCGTAGTGCAAACGAATTTTTGGAACGTCCGGACGTTGTCCGCGCTGGTGAGCCCATACCCGATTCGCGCGCCCGCCATCCCATACGCCTTCGAAAACGTGCGCATGCGGACCAGCCGGCCGTCGAAGCGCGCCGGCATGAGATCGCGATCGTCGACGAAGTCGGCGTACGCTTCGTCGAGCAGCAGCAGACAGTCTTCCGGCAGCGCTTCCAACAAACCGGCAACGCCGGCGGCGTCCGCGAACGAGCCGCTGGGATTATCGGGATTGGCCAAGTAGACGAGCGCGGGGCGCGTCCGCCGGGCGGCGGCCGACAGCCCATCGAGGTCGACCGTTCCGTCGTCGCGATAGTCGGCGTAGGCGAGCGTCGCGCCGTAGCCGATCGCGTGATAGTTGAGCGTCGGATACGTTCCGCGCGTGGTCAGCACGGCGGTCCCGGGCGGCACGAACGCCCGAACCGCTAAGCCCATCACGTCGTCGATGCCCGAGCCGATCACGATCTGCTCGGGATCGCACGCATGTTTGGCGGCGAGCGCGTCGCGTAACTCCAGCGACTCGGGATCCCCGTACCACCCCAGTCTCGGCAGCTCGGATTCCATTGCGGCGATCGCGCGCGGCGAGGGTCCAAACGGACTCTCGTTGGCACCCAGACGCACGAGCTCGGACAAGCCCCGCTCGCGCATGAGTTGCTCGGGACCGACGAACGGAGTCGTCGCCGGAATCGCTTGGATCGCGGGCGTGGGCCGCACCATGGACTACTTAGCCTCCCAGGAATCGGCGTACGGTGACGACCGCACCCGCGGGCCGTTCCGCCTCACGCTCGTCCGTCACGACGTACCCATCGGCACGGGCCGCGAGGCTCGTCGAGAACGAGCGCAGGGGAAGGGGATGCGCCGTCACGGTCTCCCCCTCATGCCGCAATGCCACCGGAACGTACCAGGTCCAGCCGAGGCGGCCGCGGAGCGGCTCGGCGAGCACCGCGGACGCGATGGGGACGGTCACCGGAGCGCCGACCAGCGCCGCGACGATCGGCGCCAACACGCCCTCCATCACCAACAGGGCCGACGCCGGGTTTCCCGGCAAGCCGAAGATCGGCCGGTTGGCCAGCGCGCCCAGCAAGAGCGGCTTCCCGGGTTTGATCCGCAGTCCGTGTACGATCACGCCCGGATCTCCCAAGGCGGCGACCGCGGCCGGCAGCCGGTCGCGCTCGCCCACCGAGGAACCACCGCTCATCGCCACGGCATCGCAGTCGCGCAGTGCTGCCGCGAGAGCGCTTTCGCACTCCCCCGGTTCGTCGGTAATTCGCGGATAGTGGCGCGGTTGCGCTCCCATGGCGCGCAGCGACGCCGCAATTGCGTAGCGGTTCGAATCGCGTACGCGGCCGGCGGTCGGGCGGGCCGACGCCGCCACGAGTTCGTCACCGCTCGACAACACCCCGACGACCGGGCGCCGGTAAACCGGCACGTCGACGATTCCGAGGGTCGCCAAAACGCCCGCCTGCGGGGCGGCGATGCGCGTGCCGGCGCGCAGGATCGTCTCGCCGCGCCGCATGTCCGCCCCCGGAGGGATGACGTTCTCGCCGGCCGCGATGCGGTCCGCGACCCGCAGCGTCGTTCCCGATACGTAGACGTCTTCGATCGGAACGACCGCGTCGGCGCCGGCCGGTAATACGCCGCCGGTTGGAATCGGCGTCGCCCGTGCGCACGCGATCGTGCCCGGGGTTTGGCCCATGCGCACGTCGGTCTCGAGTGCGAACTCGCCGGGCGTCTCGGCCGCCCGGAGCGCGAAACCGTCCATCGCCGAACGCGCCGAGTTCGGATAGTCGTCGTCCGCTTCGCATAGCTGCGCCAAAATTCGCCCGAACGAGCGGTCCAGCGCAACGTGCTCGGTCGCAGGCGCCGGCAACGTCACCCGCGCGAAGAATGCGGCCAACGCTTCGCGAGGCGACGCCAATTTATCGGTTGCGAATTGCGCACCCGGTAGGAGTGCGTTTGCAGGCTGCGTAATGGCGCGCTTCTCCATGCTCGATATCGTCGTCGTTCGCCGGGATCCCGACCGCGTTCGACGCTCGGCCGGCCGTCGCGGGCTCGACCCGTCGTTCGTCGACGCTATTCTGCGCTACGACGAGGAGTACCGCTCGGCGATAACTGCGGCCGAGCGAACGAAGGCTGAAAAGAACGTCCTCACGGCGAAGATTGCAAGCGCATCCGACAGAGCCGCTGCCGCTCGCGACCTGCGATCGCAAATCGACGCGCTGTCGAAGGAGATCGAGCAAAGCGAGGAGCGCGCGCACGCGCTGTCGCCGGAGCGAGAAGATTCTCCGCTGCGCGCCCTGCTCGAGGGAACGCCGAATCTGCTCGACGCCTCGGTACCCGACGGCAGCGACGAACGGGCCAACGTCGTCGTTCGCACGTGGGGCGAACCGCCGGCATTCGATTTTGCGCCCAAACCGCACTGGGAACTTGGCGAAAAACTCGGGATCCTCGATTTCGAGCGGGCCGCCAAACTCTCGGGCAGCCGGTTTGCGGTCGTCAAGGCCAAGGGCGCGCGCCTCAGCCGATCGCTCGCACAGTTCTTCCTGGACCGCGCCGATGCCGCTGGCTACGTCGAAATCGTGCCGCCGTTTCTGGTGAGCCGTGCGACGATGTGGTCGACGGGACAGCTGAGCAAGTTCTCGGATGCGATGTTTCGCGATCCCGATGCCGACTTGTTCATGATTCCGACCGCCGAGGTTCCGCTCACGGCGTTGCGCGGCGGAGAAATCCTCGGCGCCGGCGAGCTGCCGCTACGGTACGCCGCGTACACGCCGTGTTTTCGTAAAGAAGCGGGTGCCGCGGGCAAAGACACGCGCGGCCTGATCCGCCAGCATCAGTTCGAAAAAGTCGAGCTCGTGTGGGTGAGCGAACCGGAAACATCCTTCGACGCACTCGAGAAGTTGACGCACGACGCCGAGACGCTGCTGCAGATGCTTGGCCTCCCGTATCGCGTGGTCGCGCTCTGTGCGGGGGACACGAGCTTTAACGCCGCTAAAACGTACGATTTGGAAGTCTGGTTTCCCAGCACCGGAACCTACCGCGAAATCAGTTCGTGTTCCAACTGCACCGACTTCCAAGCGCGCCGGGCCGGCATTCGTTTTCGCCGCGATCCCAAGAGCCGGCCCGAGTTCGCGCACACGCTCAACGGGTCCGGTTTGGCCATCGGCCGAACGCTCGCCGCGCTGATGGAAAATTACCAACGGCTCGACGGCTCGATCGCCGTCCCGCCGGTTCTCCATTCGTACACGAAATTCGACGCGATCGCGTCGAGCTAAGGCGACGCGCCGTCGGGCGGTTCGGCGAGTGCGTCGGCCAGAGCGTCGACCGCGCGAGAGCGTTCGCGCACGACGGCACCGGCTGGGAAGAACGCCTCGACGCGTACCGCGGTACGATCGTCGAGGCGCTGCAGCGTGCAGCGAACGCGTTCGCTGTTGACCAGGCCGAAGGACGCTTCGATCGTTCCCCCGTTTCGGTCGGCGGCCGCAACGTTGGCTCCCAAAACCCGCTCGATTGCGCCGAGTACGCGGTCGTACGCCGAGTCGTAGCCTGCATCCACGACGACGTCGCGATACGGGCGCAAACCGACGCGTTGGCGATTCTTGGTCAGGTCGAGCCAGCGCCGTAAAAAACTCACCGCAGCGCCACGTACCCGATCGCGAGCCCGACGACGGCGCTCGCGATCAGCGCTCCGGCCGGAATGACGCTTTCGCGCCGGCGCGAGAACGCGACCGCATAGGAAGCCTTGAGCACGTTGTTCGACGACGTCGCGATGACGATCGCGAGCGCTGCGACCGCCAGCCCGAGTTTGTCAACGCCACCCTGAGCGAGGCTCAAGACGAACGGGTCGATATCGGTCACGCCGACCACGGCCGACAAACCGAACACGCCGGCGCGCCCCAGGTGCGCCTGCACCCAGGTCGTGACGATCGAAATCGCGACCATCAACGCAGCAAAGATCAAGGCGGTCGACAGCTGCAGCGGGTTGGGAGCCCGCTCGCGCACCGCAGCGCCCGACTGCCGGCGGCCGCGCAGCCACGCAAACGCCAGCATCAATCCGCACGGAACCACCATCGGCAGGAGCAGCGCGCGACCGAGCGCGACGCTGAAGATCGCGCAGACCGCCAGAATCCGCAAGTACATCATGCCGGTCGCCGCGGCGATGCCGGCTTCGAACTCGGCCGACATTCCCTCGTCGCGGGAGCGCCGTGCTAGGACCACCGTCGTCGCGGTCGACGAGTAGAGGCCGCCCAGTATCGACGTCAGCAAAACGCCGCCGCGGGGAAAGGCGTATCGCTGCAGCAGATAGCTAGCATACGAAATCGAAGAAACGGCGACGACCGCGAGCCACACGCCGAACGGCGTGATCGTCGTGTACGGAATGGGGGGACGACCGGCCAGCAGCGGAAGCACGATGCCGATCAACACTAAGAACTTGCCGGCCGTCGCGATCTCTTCGCCGGGAACGCGCCGCGCCCACTCGTGAAGCCGTTCCCGCCCGCCCAACAGCAGCACGCCCAGCACCGCCACCGCGACGCAGATCCAGAGGGGCTGCGTCAGCGCGATCGCGCCGAGAACGTACGCCAGCAGGTTGCAGATCGGAACGATGAAACCGCTTTCGGGCGGCCGCGGCTTGGCATAAACGTCGCATACGTACGCGTGGGTCCAAGCGCCGAGGATCAGCAAGCCGGCGATGAACGCTGCCGCGTAGCGCGGCTCCAATGCGTAGAGCATTCCGCCGGCCATCGCGAGCAGCGGAAACGTGCGCACGCCGCCCGGGCGGCGCCGCGTCTCGCCCGAATAGAATTCTTCGAACGCGAACCCGAAAAATAGCGACAGCCCCAACAGCAGCGCGAAACGCTCCGCTCCTATGCCGAGCCAGGGCGTCACGAAAGTTCCCGGATTAACTCCAGCAGCTCTTGGCGGTCGAGATAGCGGATGTGACCGCGTTCGCGACGCAACACGTTCCGCGATTCCAGCTCGGCGATCGCCCGGGCGGCAACCTCCTTGACGGTACCGGCCGCGGCCGCGATTTGCGACTGGGTAACGGTAGCCAGCGACGCCGCGGCGGGCACCAGCCCGCGTTCCGGCATCGCGTACGGTACCAGCACGCGCGCGATGCGCGCGAGGATCGGCAGCGCGCCCTGCACGGTAATGGTGTCGTTCATCTGCCGCAGGCGCTGTGCGATGACGACGCCAAGCGCCGTCGTCAACTGGGGATAGCGGGACGCGACGTCGCCGACGACGTCCCACGGAAGCTTGACGATGCGTGCCGTTTTGGAAAAGACGACGATCCGCGCGTTGGAAAGACCGCGGTCGAAATATTCAGCGACGCCGAACAACTCGTGCGGAAAAATTTCGTATAGGATCCGTTCGCGGTCGATGTCGTGGCCTTTGGCTCGCACCACGATGCCCTCGGTCACTACGCCGATGAAGGGCGACTCGGAATTTTCCGCCACCAACGTTTGCCCGCGCCGGCCGGTTTGCGGGATCGCGGATGCCGCAAGCTCGTCGAAGACCGGCTCGCCGAGGCCGCCGAACGCCGGGCAGCCCCCCAAAAAATGCGCCAGCGGGTTGCGTTCGCCTTCGCGCCGCTCTTGCGGGGTCAGGCTAACCCGCCAGATTCCGCGCGCCACGCGCCGCGTTTCGATGACGAATCGGTCCGGCCGTTCCTGCGTGATGCGAGCGGACAGGCCGCGGGGCTCGTGCTCGGTGATGAACGTCAGGGAGGCGCCGGTCGGAAGTCGATCGAGGGCCTCGCGGACGAGGTCGGGTCGGTCCCAAACGGGCAGGCCCCGGAGGTCGATTTCAGAAGGGTTCGTCACGCCGGTCACGTTCTCGCCGAGCGAAGCGCTCTACTCCTAGAAGAACCACCTGAGAGGACTTGAGCATGGTACGACAACCGGCTTTCCGTATCGCGGCCTGGATAGCACTGCTGAGCTTATCGGCGGCGGTGCTGCCGATCGCTGCGGCGGCCGATGCCGGCAACGGCGCATCCGAGACGCACTACTCGACGACGATTACCACGGTCTACGGATCGCAGTATCCGATCGCCGGGCATCTCGACCTGGAGCTATCCTCCAGCGGCACGTTGCGCGGGTACTATCACAACGCGTACCAGAAGGCGTTCATCCAAGTCGTCGGGGGACGCGACGGGAATTACATCTGGTTCGACATCGGACCCAGCCAGATCGACATCGGCTTGGGAATCGGTACCGGCGAACGTCTGCACATCGTCGCCACGATGAACGGCGACGGTTCGTTCCGCGGACAAGCCTTTCCGCAAATGACCCTGGCCGACGTCTCTGCGATGACGTCGCCGGTCAACCAGGCGGTGTCCCACGATCAGTACATCTTTGCCGCGACGCCGGTCGAAAAGAGTCCCGAAGACTATCAGGGACAAAGCCCTTAAGGCAAGATCATCCTAGGCCCGTTAGGCGCGGGTTCGGCAGTCAGGTTGAAGCACGAACGGCCTTCCAGACGCGCTCCGGCGCGGTTGGAAGGCTGTCCATATGTTTTAGGAAGAGCGTCAGCTGCCACACCTGCCGCTGCGTGAGCGACGACCCGAAGGCCGGCATTCCGGTAAACCGAATGCCGTGCGCGATCTTCCAGTAGGTCACCCCGTCGGGATCGTCTTCGACCCCATCCTTGGCGAGCTGCGGGGGCTTCTGATAGAGTCCCTGGGCAATTCGCGAGCGAAGCGCGTCGGACGCGCCGTGGCAGACCGCGCAGTTTTGCGCGTACAACTTGATGCCGGCAAGCAGGTTGGGGTCGTCGAGCGCGAGCGGGTTGGGCGTCTTGGGCGCCTCGCGTCCGAGGGTCGCCGCGAGCGACGTCCGGGCCGCCCAGCGCTCGAACGGCATGGGCCGGCCGTCGGCATTCGCCGGCACCGCACCCATTCGAACGGCGGCGTATCCGCCGATCGCCACAAGCACGAGTAGGCCGACCGCACCGGCGATCGCTCCGCGAAGCATCCGCGTCTATTGGCTAAGGTCCGGGTCGGCGCCTACGCGGCAGTAAGCGGCGTTGCCGGCACCGTACTAACGCTGCGGAGGGTGGAACGATGCGCGGACTTCGTGGAGCTATTGCGGCCGCCGTACTTGCATTTGCCGGGTGCTCGGCCCTGACCGGAGGACCCAGCGCCCCGTCGGGCCGCACGCTGCCGGCCGTACGGTCAGGCGTACCGGTGGTCGGAGGCTGCTCGATCTTCCCAGCCGACAACTGGTGGAACACCGACATTTCAAACTATCCCGTCGACCCCCGCTCGGATCGCTACATTGCATCGATCCCGGGCAACCTGCACCCCGATTTCGGGCAGAATCCCGATTACGGGATACCTTTTGACGTCGTACCGAGCGCGCAAAAAGAGGTTCCGGTCACCTTCGACTACGAGTCGCAAAGCGATCCCGGACCCTATCCGATTCCGCCCGACGCACAGATCGAGGGAGGGCGGCACGCGTCGGGCGACCGCCACGTGCTCGTGTTGCAGAAGGGCGTCTGTAAACTGTACGAAATGTGGCGCGCTTTCCCCAAAAACGGCGGTGCGAGCTGGCACGCCGGTTCGGGCGCGATTTTTCCACTCGATACCGATAAGCTGCGCCCCAACGGCTGGACGTCCGCCGACGCAGCCGGACTGCCGATCCTGCCGGCGTTGATCAAGTGCGACGAGGTCGCCGCCGGCGCCATCGAGCATGCGCTGCGTTTCACGGTTCAGCGGACGCAGGCCGGATATATCCATCCGGCAACCCACTTCGCCAGCAGCAGTCGCAATCGCGATCTTCCGCCGATGGGGTTGCGCGTGCGCCTCAAAGCGTCGTACGACATCTCGGGCTTCAATCAAACGGCGAAAGTCATTTTGACGGCGATGAAAACCTATGGCATGTTCGTCGCCGATAACGGTTCGAATTGGTACTTTCAAGGCGAAGGCGGAAGGGCCGCCAAGTGTTGGAACGATAACGATCTCGACGCACTCAAGAACGTCCCCGGTTCGGCCTTCGAAGTCGTGAAAACCGGACCGATCCTGCGTAAGAGCGGCCCGTAAGATACCAAGGAACACGGCAACCTGCTAGTCTAATCGCCGCTTAACGCCAGCGGCGAAATTCTCGGCTATTTGCCAGCCTGCGCGCCTACGCTGGTTAGCGTTATGGCAACCAGAACGATCCCGGCACTCGGTGCGCGGCTGCGCGCAATCGGAACGGTCAACCTCCGCTGGATCATCGCCAGCATCGTCGCCGCCGCTATCTTGACCGCCGCACTCGCGGTCGCCGGGGCCGTTCGAGCGCGTTCGGACGTGCAGTACGTTACCCAGCCGGCAACGCAACAGACGCTCGTCCAAAACGTGACGGCGTCGGGAACCGTCAACCCACAGAACAACATTTCGGTCGGAACGCAAGTCTCCGGCACGATTTCGGCGATCTACGTCGACTACAACAGCAAGGTCAAGGCCGGCCAAGTCCTGGCCCGTCTCGATCCAAGCACGTTCCAAGCGCAACTCGATCAAGCGGACGCGTCGCTCGCACAAGCGCGGGCGCAGGCCGCGCAGGCGCAAGCCAACGCCGGCGGCGCTTCATCGGGCGTGACCGTGGCCGGTGCCAACGCCGCCGCCGAACAGGCTTCCGTCGCGGCCGCGCGCGCAAACATCGCGAAGTTACAGGCGGCCCAAGATCTGGCGCAAAAGACGGAAACGCGCGACGCGGCGCTGCTCGCTCAGGGCTACGTTGCCCAGTCCGTGGTCGACACCGATCGCTCCAGCGTCGCGCAGTCGACCGCCGATCTCGCAGCGGCTCAAGCGGCGGTCGCGCAGGCGCAGGCGCAGGCGCACGCCGCCGCCGCCACCACCGATCAGAGCGGCTCGACCGCGCAGGCCCAAGCCGCTGCAGCGCAGGCGGCACAAGCCGCGGTTGGATCGGCCCAGGCGATCGTCACACAGGACCAGCTGAATCTCGCCCACGGTGTCATCACCTCGCCGGTTGACGGCACCGTCGTGGCGCGCGACGTTTCCGTCGGTCAAACCGTTGCCGCTTCGTTGCAAACGCCGACCCTCTTCGCCATCGCCCAGGACCTCGGCAAGATGCAGGTCAACATCAACGTTGCCGAGCCCGACATCGGCAACGTCAAGACGGGCGAGAAGGTCGACTTTTCCGTCCTCGCGTATCCAAGCCGAACGTTCCAAGGTACGGTCGCGCAAGTTCGCATCAACCCGCAGACGGTAAACAACGTCGTCACCTACGACGTAGTCGTGCGGGTCGATAATCGCGACGGCGCCCTCCTGCCGGGCATGACCGCTAACGCGACGATCGACGTGGCCACGCAGAAAAACGCGCTGGTCGTACCGCTAGAAGCGCTGCAGTGGAATCCGCACGCCGCCGCTCCGGCGAGCGGGCCCGGAACGGGCGCGTCGTCGCCTTGGGGCGCGGTGCAAGGCGGCGCAAAGCCGGCCGGCGCGGTAACCGCCGGATCGACCGGTTCGATCTTCGTGCAGCGCGACGGCGCCCTGGTGCGCGTGCCGGTTCGGGTGACGCTGGTAACGACAACCCAAACCGCCGTAACGCCGATCGCGCCCGCGCAACTCGCCGCCGGCGATGCCGTCGTCGTCGCTTCCAAGGGTTCGGGGCAGCGGACGCACGCGCCGGCAGCAGCCGGAGGCCTGGGCGCAAGCCCGATGCGCGGCAACCCAACGCGCGGGATTCACTAATGCCGGCCGTGGTCGAAGCACGCGGCTTACGCAAGGTCTATGCGTTAGGCGCGGCCGAAGTGGTCGCATTGGATAGCGTCGATCTTACGCTCGACCCTGGCGAGTTCGTCGCCGTCATGGGTCCGTCGGGTTCGGGAAAATCGACGTTCATGCAGATCGTCGGGTTGCTCGATAAGCCCGGTGGCGGCTCGTATCTCTTCGAAGGCAGCGATGCCTCGAATCTGAGTGCCGACGAGCGCGCGGACATTCGCAGTCGCCGCCTCGGGTTCGTCTTCCAAGCGTACAATCTGTTGCCGCGTACGAGTGCGCTGGAAAACGTCGAGCTGCCGATGGTTTACGCAGGCGTTCCGGAAGCCCGGCGGCGCGTCCGCGCGGCCGAGAAAATGGAACTCGTCGGGGTCGCGCACTTGCGCGATCATCACCCCAACCAAATGTCCGGCGGCCAGCAGCAGCGGGTCGCGATCGCACGGTCGCTTGTCAACGATCCGGGCCTCCTGCTGGCCGACGAACCGACCGGCGCCCTCGATACGAAATCCTCGGGCGACGTCATGCGGCTGTTGCGTGGGCTGAACGAGCAGCAGGGCATCACCATCATGCTGGTGACGCACGAACCGGAGATTGCGGCCTACGCACGCCGGATCGTCACGTTCCGCGACGGTCGCATCGTCGCCGACACGCAGAACTCGCAGCGTGCGGCATGACGATCAAAGCGACGCTCCGGCTAGCCCTGCAGGCGTTGATCCGTAATAAGGCTCGTTCCCTGCTCACGATGCTCGGCATCGTCATCGGCGTTGCCGCCGTGATCGTGACGGTCGCAATCGGCGCCGGCGCACGTATCTCCGTGCAGAGCAGCATCGATAGCCTGGGGTCGAATCTGATCGTCGTTCAACCGGGGAGCCTCACCCAAAGCGGCGCCCGGGGCGGTTTCGGCACCGCATCGACGCTGACTCCGGCCGACGGTCTCGCCATCGCAAAACTTCCGGGCGTTGCCAGCGTCTCGCCCGTCGTGACCCTGCGCACGCAAGTCGTGGCCGGCGAGAACAACTGGCAGACCACCGTGAGCGGGGTGGCGCCGACCTACACGTTCATCCGCTCCTGGCCGATCGCAACCGGCCGGTTTCTCGACGAATCCGACGTCGCATCGACCGCAAAGGTCGCCGTCCTCGGCGCGACCGTCGTACAGGAGCTCTTTCCGGGAGGCCAATCGCCGATCGGTGCGACCGTTATCGTCAAAGGTGCGCCGTTCACGATCGTCGGCACGCTGACGGCCTTAGGCCAAAGCGGCATGGGACAGGATCAGGACGACACCGTGCTGATCCCGTACACGTCCGCGATGGAGCGGCTGACGGGGCTTACGACGGTGAACTCGCTCATGATCTCGGCCGCCGACGCAAGCGAGATCGATCCAGTCCAAAGCAGCCTCACGCACGTGCTCGAGCAGCGCCATCGCATCGTCGCTCCGCAACCCGATGATTTTCAGGTTCGGAATCTCCAGTCGATCGCCCAAGCGGCTTCGCAAACGGGCGCCGTCATGGAGTTCCTGCTGGCCGGCGTCGCGGCCGTTTCGCTCATCGTCGGCGGGATCGGAATCATGAACATCATGATGGTCTCCGTCACCGAGCGCACGCGCGAAATCGGTTTGCGCATGGCCGTCGGCGCCCGCGGAAAGGCGATTCTGCACCAGTTTCTCACCGAGTCGATCGTCCTGTCAACGATCGGCGGGATCGCGGGCGTCGTCGCCGGAACGGCCGGCACCCTGCTGGTCGCACAGTTCGCGCATTGGCCGACGGCCATTCCACTCCAATGGATTGCAGCGTCGGTGCTCTTTGCCGCAATGGTCGGAATATTCTTCGGGTACTACCCGGCCCAAAAAGCGGCGCGTCTCAATCCGATCGAGGCGTTGCGCTTCGAGTGACGCCTACATCGCTTGTCCGCCGAACGTCTGCGCGTCGAGGCCGTCGAGAAATCGCGCCAGCTCCGCACTCCGCTCGGCGCCGATTCGCTTCGCCGCTCGCGTCGTCAGGTGCGCGGGAATGTCGCGCAGGAACGAGCGCAGGCTCTTGACTGCCGGGGCGAAGCTGGGTGCTTTTTCGCCGGTCAGCGCGATCATGCGGGCCGCGCCGATTTCGCCCAGAAAGTCAAGCGAGTCGGCATCGTGCAGCACGATCGCGGCCGGAATCGCACCCGGATCGCGATAGTACATGTGTCCCCGTTCGGCCGCCGCGACGTCGGGAAACTTCGCCATCGGAAAGCCCGCGTCGCGCAGGATCGGACCGCTTTCCTGGGCGGCGCAGTCGCCGTGTTCCAAATGCGGATCGGCGCACGGCATGAACGCCGCCATGTCGTGCAGGAAAGCGGCCGCAAAGAGGACGTCGCGGTCGACGTCGAGCCCATCGCTCTGCGCCAGCGAGATCCCCACCCGGTAGTTGCGCTCGCTGTGCTGCCAGCCCCAGGCCGGATGCACGAATTTCGTTCGCGCCAACTGGTAGATCGTCACCTTCCACGGCGCGTCCAGGGGAATCCCAGTCGCCGTCTGGGTGGGCGGATCCGCCGCAACGACCGGCACGAGGGCGGCAACGCACCACCAGCCTAACGCCAGGATAGTCCGCATTGCCCGCATTCCTCCTTCACCCGCGCGCCGCGCGGGAAACGTATTACGTTTGGACGTGTTCGCGGCGAAGGCCGAGCCCGACCAGGCGCGCCGGAATGCGTGCCAAAAACGGCAAATGGCGCGCTACCGCCGGCAGACAAACGAGCAGGGGCGACCGTTCGTTGGTGAGTACGCGCCCGACGACGTACTGCTGAACGAGAAGCTGCAGCATCTGGGTCGTCTTGGCGGCGAACTCGCGGCGGCGTTGAACCTTGTGCAGGTCGCGTTCGCGTACGGTCCCGCACAGCAGGCGAGAGGTCAGGATGTTTGCCGCGGCGACGGCGTCTTGAATCGCGAGGTTGATTCCCACCCCGCCGATCGGCGACATCGCGTGGGCGGCGTCACCGATGCAAAGCAATCCGGGACGGTACCAGCGCCGCAACCGATTGACCCGCACCGTGAGCAGCCGCACGTCGTCCCAGGTAGACAACTCGCCGACCCGATCGCCCAGAAACGGTACGGCGCGCGCGACCTCCGCGCGAAACGCGTCCAGGCCGCCCGCCTGCACGCCGGCGAGCGTGCCTTTGGGAATGACGTACGCGCACTGCCAGTAGTCGCCGCGTTCGATCAGGGCGAGAATCCGCCCCTCGCGCACGTATCCAAAGGTTTCGTGCGGATCGCCGGCCAGCTTCGTGAGCCGCATCCAAAGGACGTCCATCGGCGCACCCATTTCAACCACGTCGAGCTTCGCGCGATCGCGAACGATCGAGTCGCGCCCATCGGCGGCGATCGTCAGGTCCGCGCGCACGTCGAGCGGGCCGTCCGGCGTCTCGACGCGAACGCCGGCGACGACCCCATCCTCGTCCAGAAGGTCGACGGCGCGGGCCTGCATCCTCAGCCCGAAGGTTGGAAACGCTTTGGCCCGCTGCGCTAAGAAATTGAGGAACTCCCATTGCGGCATGAAGGCCAAGAATTTGCAGCGCGTCGGCAAGCGAGTGAAGTCTGCGACCGTCACCGTCGCGTCCCCCAGCCTGCCCGACAAGTGGGCCACCCGTTGGTGCGGCTGCTGTAAGAACTCGTCGAGCATACCGAGCTCGTCCATCACGTCGAGGGTCAACGGGTGAATCGTATCGCCTCGAAAATCGCGCAAGAAGTCGGCATGCTTCTCGAGTACGACCACGCCTACGCCCGCCCGCGCCAGCAGCAGCCCCAACATCATGCCGGCGGGGCCGCCGCCAACCACGCAGGCCTGCACCTTTAGTACGCTCACGATTCGCGGATTGCCGTTAGCGCTCGAACATTCGATAACGTACGTACTCGGCTTCGCGTCGTTCGACGAGCGCGGTGCACGCGGCCGCGATGTCCTCGATGAAGTTCTCGAGCGACCGCTTGGCCACGCCCGATGCCAGTGTGGCATCGATGAGCTTGCCGAAGGTCAATAGAGGTACGTCGTACCCCCCGCCGAGCCAAAGTATCGCGCCGCTCGTACCCATTGCGTCCATGCCGATCGAACCGTTGAACGTGGGGAACGACGACGGCTGGTTCACGGCGCTAAACGTTAAGTCGACGGCACGGGCATCCTCGTGTTCCCGGCCGACGGCGATCCGCACCGGGACGGCCACGTAACCGAAATCGGCTAGGTGCAGATCGCCGAGCGAGACGTGAAGCGCGAAGCCGCGCCAGTTGCCTTCTTGGGCTTCGATCGCGCGCAGGATCTCGCGTAGGGCTTCGTACGCCGGTACCGCCGGTACTTTGAGATTCCGCTCCAACCGCACGTTAGACATCAGACGTATTTCCCAACACGTACTGGGCGCGAGTTGAGTCCGTTCGCATCAACCCTTGCGCTGGTGCAAAACGAACGTATTCCCTTCGCAATCTTCACCGAAGGCCATGAAGCAGATAGGCGTTTCCTCAATCTTGCCGTCGTCGTCGAACGCGACGCCATCAGCCTTCGCCGCTTCGATCGCCGCCTTCAGATCGGGAACGTTGAACAGCACGCCGCCGCTCTTACGCCACTCGTCTTCGGGTTTGTACAGGCCGAACGCGGACCCGCTCGGGAAACTCCACTCCGCAACCATGTCGGGGAAGGTCATTGCCGGCGGCCCGCCGAGCAGCTTGGTGTAGAATTCGGTGGCGCGATCGAGGTCTTTGACCAAATAGTAGGTGGCGTCAACGTCGGTTACGCCAACCGTCGCGGTACTCATCGTCATTCTTTTCCTTTCAAGTGCGTCAGGGGCGGATTTCGCTCGAACCCGCGGGGACGGCGGAACGAGGCGATTCCCGGCCGCCCGGCCGCGGCCCTTGCGTGCGGCCCGGGCTTAAGCGTCGTCTCGTCGAAGGAGCGCGCATGAGGGGTCCTCGATGATCGGAATGTCACACGTCATCCTGCACGTGGCCTTGTGCGCGCCGGCGCTGGAGGCCAAGCCGGAGACGAACGTTGCGATCCGCGTCCGCCTGCTCGACCGTCGAACGAACGTTAAGCTGGATCGAACTTTTCGGTTCGAACGCGGCGACGACGACAACCCGAAGGTCGCCGAGTTCGACGTCGCGCAAGGCACGTACCGGCTCGACACGAGCGCTCCGAAATACGGCTGCCGCGCCACCGACTACGTCACCTTCATGCCCGACCACGACCGCAGCATCGCGCAGACGCTATCTGCCGGCACGCCGCCGCCGCTCGAACCGCTGTTGATGAACGGAGCGTCGCCGCAGTCGTTTCTCTACGTGCAGCCAACCTTCGTCCTGCTGGATAAGAACGCGACCGCCTGCAACAAGCCGGTCGGCGATTTGGTTCCGCTGCGGGTGGCCGTCGAAAACGACCAAGACGCCTACTACGCGTGGCTCTATCCGGATCCGGGAGCGGCCGGTCGTTCCGTCCAACTCGCGCTCCGTCTGCGGACGGCCACCCATCAGTATCACTACGTCCGCATCCCGATTCCATTCCCGATGCCTTGGGCTGGCTGGCCCAACGAAATTCGATTCGACGTAACGCAGGACGAGATCGACGGCCTTGCGTCGCAGCCGGTCAACACGCTTCTCTGCCTGCGTTTGTGGGAAACGAAAGTCTATTATTAATGGAGGACGCGGCCAACGAGGGGCGGCCCCGGTCCGGGCGAAGGCTCGCGGTAGAATGACCGCGTCTTGGGCGTTTGCCGTCGCGGCCCTCGTCGGCGCCGGCCGGGAGGGCGCCTGCGACCTCCACCTCAGGTTCTGAAAACGCGCGCGCGGACGGCTCCCGCCGTAGTCGTCGCCGCCATCGGCGTGGTCTTTGGCGACATCGGTACGAGCCCGCTCTATGCGTTTCGCCAATGCTTTACGAACTTGTTGCGGCTGGCTCCCACCCACGAGAACGTGCTGGGCGTGCTGAGCTTGATACTCTGGTCGCTGATTCTGATCGTTTTCGTGCGCTATATCGGAATGGTGATGCGGCTCGCGCACGACGGCGAGGGCGGCATCCTCGCGCTGCTGGCGTTCGTGCTGCCGCCGGTGGAGCGCGGCATTCCCCCCAGGGCGACGTGGCTGACGTTTCTCATTTTACTCGGCGCCGGAATGCTCTTCGGCGACGGCGTCATTACGCCGGCGGTATCGGTGCTCTCCTCGGTCGAGGGTTTGACCGTTGCGACGTCGGCAGCGCAACCCTTCATCGTGCCGATCGCAGTCGGCGTGCTCGCGGCGCTGTTTCTGTTTCAAAAACGCGGAACCGCAAAGATCGGCGCGATCTTCGGACCGGTAATGCTGCTCTGGTTCGCTACGATTGCAGCCCTCGGGATCGGCGCGATCGTCAAGTATCCGGCGGTGCTTTTGGCGATCGACCCCCTTTACATCGCAAGATTCTTCGCCCACCACGGATTGGCGGGGGTGACGATATTCGGTGCGATCGTGTTGTGCGTTTCGGGCGTCGAAGCGCTCTATGCGGACATGTCGCACTTCGGACGCGGGCCGATCGCGGTGGCCTGGACGGCCGTCGTTTTCCCCGCGCTCGCGCTGAACTACCTTGGGCAGGGCGCGCTCGTGCTTGCCGACCCAGCGGTTCTCGAAAACCCGTTCTATAAACTCGTCCCACCCGTAGCGCTGTACGCCGTCGTGGCGATCGCAACCGTCGCGACGATCATCGCCTCGCAAGCGTTGATCTCCGGTGTATTCACGCTCGCCAAACAAGCCATCGCGTTGGGATTCATTCCACGCACGCGAGTGATCTACACGTCGGCGCTGCATCACGGACAAGTCTACGTGCCGGCACTCAACGGGCTGCTGGCTATCACCTGTATCGCTCTGGTCGTCGGGTTCCGCAGCTCGATTCGGCTGGCCGACGCCTACGGGCTGGCCGTGGCCGTAACGATGGTCGTCACGTCGATCGCGTACTACGTCGTCGTTCGCGAGAAACTCGGCTGGTCCGTCTTCAAGGCGTCGATTGCAACCGCGCCGTTCCTGCTCGTCGAGTTACTCTTCGTAACCGGCAGCATGCGCAAACTTCTCGAAGGCGCCTGGATACCGGTGGTCATCAGCTTGATCGTCTTTGCGGTCGCGAGTACGTGGCGTGCCGGGCGCCGCCGCGTTGCGCTCAGCTACGTGGAACAATCGGAGCCGGTCGACCAATTCTTGGCCGAAGTCAAGGGGCGCTTGGGAACGCCGCTGCACGGAACGGCCGTATTTTTGACGGCCGATCCTGAGGGCGTACCCTTCGTGCTGCGGCACCACTGGGCGCGAACGCACAGCGTCGACGAGCGCATCGTTCTTCTGACGATCCTGCCGTCGAACGACCCTTACGTTTCCGACGACCGGCGAGTCACCGTCGAACGCCTCTCGACCAGCTTGATCCGCATCACGGCGCGCTTCGGTTTCATGGAAAAGCTCGACATCGAACCGATCGTAAAAGGGTGCGCTCGCGGCGGACTCCACATCGGCAGCGAGGATACGACGTACTACGCCGCCGACCCGCAAATCGTGCCCAAGAGCGGCGGCCGTTGGAACGCCTGGCGCCGCAGCCTGTACGTCTTTCTCAAGCGCAACGCCAGACCAATGACTTCGAGCCTGGGAATTCCGGCCGACGCCTTAGCAAAACTCGGCTTGGAAGTGCCGATGTAGCGGCGTGCTCGCAGCGCTCTTACTCGTCGGGACGCTGTCGCTGCACCCGTGCGGCGATGATGTGCAGTACCGGTGCGGCGCGCTGTCGCGACCGCTCGATTCGGCGCGACGAGTCTCGGGGACGATTCCAATCGGCTTCACGTGGCTGCCGCACGCCCACGCCGGCGCCCCGTCGGAGGGAACGATCGTAGCCGCCGAAGGCGGGCCAGGATATCCGTCCGGCGCCTCGCGCGACGCCTATCGCCGGCTCTTCGGCCCGTTGCTGCAGACACACGATCTGCTTCTGATGGACGATCGCGGCACCGGCCGCTCCGCAGCGATCGACTGCCGCGATCTGCAAACCGGACCGATGACCTTGGACGCGGTCGCGCGCTGCGGGAAGCAGCTCGGACCTCGTTCGGATCTGTTCGGGACCGACGCAGCCGCCGACGATCTGGACGCCCTGTTGGACGCGTTGTCGCTCGACCGCGTCGATCTTTACGGCGACTCCTACGGAACGTTTTTCGTGCAAGTCTTCGCGGCCCGCCACCCCCAGCGCGTCCGCTCGGTCGCGCTCGACGGAGCCTATCCAGCGATCGGCGGCGACCCCTGGTATCCGAGTACCGCGCCGACGATTCGAGCCGCCTTCGATCGCGTTTGCCGTCGCTCGCCGGCCTGCGCGGCGCTACCCGGCTCGCCGCTCGGACGCATCCGGCGCCTGCTCGCCGCGTTGCGAACGCGCTCGTCACCGATTACGGCCGTACAGCTGGCGTTCGTCATGGATTCCGCCGGACTCGATCCGCTAGTGTATCGCGACCTCGACGCCGCGGTGCGCGCGTACCTCGATGCGCGCGATGCCGCTGCGCTGCGCCGCCTCGCGCGCGAGGCCGAACAGTACGAGGAGCTTCCGCCGAGAGATCCGCGCCAGTTGAGTAACGGGTTGTTCGTCGCGTCGAGTTGCAGCGACAATCCGCAAGCGTACGACATGCGCCTCGATCCCGCCGCGCGCGCGAGCGCATGGCAGCGGCAGCTCGTCCAGAAACGGCGTTCCGATCCGAGTCTGTACGAACCGTTCACGCTCGACGAGTTTCTAAACATCCCACTCGACTACGCGTACGTGCCGCTCTGCCAGAACTGGCCGGTTCCGTCGCCGTCGCACCCACCCGGCCAACCGGTGCCGGCGGGTGCGAAGATGCCGGACGTTCCCGCCCTCGTCCTGACGGGCGACCTCGACACGATCACCACCCCGGCCGAAGGCGATGCCGCGGCGGCACTGTTTCCTCACGCGCGCCGGATAATCGTCCCCAATACCGGGCACGTAACCGCCGTCGGCGACGACTACGACTGCGCGTCGGCGGTGGTGCGCGAGTTCATCGCGCACCGCTCGATCCGTGCCGCCTGCACGAGCGGGATCCCGGCGTTGCGCCTCGTTCCGGCGTTTCCGCGCTTTCTATCCAACGTTCCGGCCGCACGGACCGTCGGAAACGATCGACGCGGCGCCGGCTTGCGGCTCGCCGCCGACGCCGTCTACGCAGCGGGCGACGCGCTCGCACGCGCGCAAACGCTGGGGACGGCGCGCGGAGCCGGCCTGCGCGGTGGGAAGTTCGTCGCGACGTCGGTGAAGACGACGACGCGCCTCGCGCTGTACGGCGTGAAATGGACGGAAGATCTGGCCGTGTCGGGGACGGTAACGGTCAACTCGCGCGACGGACGCGTCGACGCCCAACTGCACTGGCCGCACGCCGACGTGCGTGCGGTGTGGCTTTCGTACGCAGCGGACGCTCGCGCCGCAATCGCCGGCACGATCGGCGGCCATTCGATTCACGCAACGATGCCGGCGCCCTAGGACCGCACTCAAGCTGCATACCGCCAAGAAAGGACATCGCTCATGACGTTCTCACGGAAAGAATTTATCGCCGCGACGGCCATCGCGGCATCGGCGGCCGCGGTGGGCGAGCCGTCGATCCCGGCGGCCGCCCAGGAGCGCGCCTCGATCCACTTCAGCGTGCTCAAGCCGAGTCAATTCGACGGCGCCGCGATGCTCCGCAAACTGTCGACCGATGCCGAACACAAGCAGGTGTTTCAGTCCGTCGATCCGCTGATCGTCGCGCCCGGAATCGCCAGCGTCTACCTCCACATGCAAAACGCGATGAACGCGTACGAGTTCTCGCTCGGTCTCGGACGCCTTTCGACGCTCGCCGTATTTATCGGTCTGTCGATCGTCTTGTCGCTCGACGACGCGACCTGGAAGAAATACGGTTTGGGCCGATTGAGTTCGCACTTCCAGCTGGCGCAAACCAATGCGTACTATCCCGCGGGCTCGACGCTCGACCTCGACGCGGACCCGGACGATCCCAAAGGCGTCTATCAGGACTGGAGCGCGCAGGCCGTATTGAAGCGCGGCGGCCAGTTTTTCGTATGCCACAACGCCGCGACGGGAATCGCCTTTCTCGTGGCGCAAAAGCTCGGAGCGAACCCGCGAGCCGTGTTGGCCGATTTCGAAAGTCATTTGCTGCCGGGATTTGCGATGGTTCCGGCCGGCGTCGCGGCGGTTCAGCAGGCCCAAGAACACGGCTGGAAACCGTTTGCGATCCTCTAGGAGCCTACGGGCTCCCGGGAGCGCCGATCCGGCCCGGTGGATCGTCTCGACCGTCGATCGGCGTAGCGGGGAGCGGGGGAGCGAGCTACGAGCGCCTAAGCCCTGCTCTTTCTTCATGCTTCTTCGCGACGGAGGGAACGCCGATGCCTACCGCGCCGAGCCCAGTCAACATTGGAAATACCGCATTCATGCTGCTTTGTGCGAGCCTCGTCATGCTGATGACGCCGGGGCTCGCGTTTTTCTATGGAGGGTTAGTCCAGCGAAAGAACGTGCTGACGATCATGATGCAAAGCTTCATGTCGCTCGGCTGGACCACGGTTTTGTGGTTTGCGTTCGGCTACTCGGAAAGCTTCGGCCCCGACTGGCGCGGCATCATCGGAAATCCGGCGACGTACGCGTTTCTGCACGGCGTCACCCTGCATACGATGTTTACCGGGAACGACGCCGGGATTCCGCTGATCGTGCATATCGCCTATCAAATGATGTTCGCGATCATCACGCCGGCGTTGATCACCGGAGCGTTCGCCAACCGCGTGACCTTCAAAGCGTATTTCTGGTTCCTGACTGGCTGGCTGATTTTCGTCTATTTCCCGTTCGTTCACATGCTGTGGAGTCCGGACGGGATCTTGGCCAAGTGGGGCGTGCTCGATTTTGCCGGCGGCATCGTCGTGCACGCGTCGGCCGGTTTCGCGGCGCTGGCATCGGTGCTCTACGTGGGGCGGCGTCAGGTGATCGACAACCGGCCTCACAACGTTCCGCTGATCGCTCTGGGCACGGGCCTGTTGTGGTTCGGTTGGTATGGATTTAATGCCGGTTCGGAACTTCGGGTCGACGCCGTGACCGCGTCGGCGTTTCTCAATACCGACATAGCGGCATCGTTTGCGGCGATCGCCTGGCTTTTGATCGAGTGGCTTCGCGGAAGACAGCCAAAGTTCGTCGGGCTGCTCACGGGCGCGGTTGCGGGACTGGCGACGGTGACGCCCGCCGCCGGCTACGTTTCGCCGACGACGGCGGTCATCATCGGCGTGGCCGCCGGATTGGTGTGCTACGCGGCGGTCGCGTTGAAGAACCGCCTCGGTTGGGACGACGCGCTCGACGTTTGGGGCGTCCACGGCGTCGGCGGTTTTTTGGGCATCGTGCTGCTCGGCGTGTTTGCTTCGACCCTCTGGAACCCGGCGGGCGCCGACGGTCTCCTGCGCGGCAACCCGTCGTTCCTCGGCAAGCAGTTCGTCGCTGCGGTGGTCTGCAGCGCCTGGGCCTTCGGCTTTACGTACGCGATGCTGGCGCTGATCAATCTCGTCACGCGAGTCAAGGTCGACGAAGCTGCCGAACAGCGCGGACTCGACGTCGAACTTCACGGCGAAGAAGCCTACCCGCTAGGAGTATGACGTGCCGCTACATCAACGCAAGCACCGGCGCGATTCGGCGATCGCGGACACTTACGCGACCCGGGCCATGGACGAGACGATTCCCAAGCGACGAATTCCCGTGGAGGGACTGCGCCCCGACGTGGCCCTGCAGTTGGTTACCGACGAGCTGATGCTCGACGGCAACGCGCGGCAAAACCTGGCCACGTTTTGCCAAACGTGGTTCGACGACGGAATCCACAAGCTGATGGACCTGAGTCTCGACAAAAACATGATCGACAAGGACGAGTATCCCGCGACCGCCGAGATCGAAAGCCGGGTCGTTCATTTGCTGGCGGACCTTTGGAACTCGCCGGAGTCGGCGACGACCATCGGGTGCTCGACCACGGGATCGAGCGAAGCGGCGATGCTCGGCGGCCTGGCCCTCAAGTGGAAGTGGCGCGAGCGGCAAGCCCGTTTGGGAAGACCGGCCGATCGCCCGAATATGGTCACCGGACCGGTGCAGGTCTGCTGGCACAAATTCGCGCGCTACTTCGACGTAGAACTGCGCGAAGTTCCGCTGGAGCGCGATCGGTTGGGACTGACTCCCGAAGAAGTCTTGGCCCGCGTCGACGAAAACACGATCGGCGTCGTGCCGACCTTCGGCGTCACGTTCACCTGTCAGTACGAACCCGTCGCAGAGATTGCGGCCGCGCTCGACGATCTGCAGCGCAGAACCGGACTCGACGTTCCCATTCACGTCGACGCGGCTTCGGGCGGATTCATCGCCCCGTTCGTTCAGCCGGAAATCGTCTGGGATTTCCGCCTCGAACGCGTGCGCTCGATCAACACCTCCGGCCACAAGTTCGGGCTCGCACCGCTGGGCGTAGGCTGGGTAATCTGGCGCGAAGCCAGCGATCTGCCCGAAGGACTCATATTCCACGTCAACTATCTCGGCGGCGACATGCCGACCTTCGCGCTGAACTTCTCGCGTCCGGGAGGTCAGGTTATTTGTCAATACTACTTGATGCTTCGCCTCGGTATGGAGGGTTATCGGCGAATCCATCAAGGCTGTTACGACGTGGCCGAATACATCGCACGCAGGATTGTCGAACTCGGGCCATTCAAGTTGTTATTCGACGGGCGCAGCCGCCACGGAATCCCGGCCGTATCATGGACGATGCGCGAGGACGCGCGTGCACCTTATTCCCTCTTCGATCTCTCCGATCGCCTGCGCGGACGCGGCTGGCAGATCGCCGCATACACGATGGTTCCAAACATCACCGACGTGGCCGTAATGCGCGCGCTCGTACGGCACGGTTCGAGCCTCGATCTCGCCGATGCCATGCTGCACGACATTCAACGATCGCTCGAGTACTTCAAAACGCATCCCGTTTCGAATCCGATGCTGGCAGTCGAAGGCTCCTCGCACGATCATCACGCGCGCGTGAAGCACGCGGCCAAAGCAGTGTGAAGGCGTGGAATGTTATTTTCTGCGGCACGGTCCCGCGGTCGACCCGGCACGATGGCCGGGCGACGATTACGACCGTCCGCTGACCCCGCAAGGGCGGCAACGGATCGCCCGCGAGGCCGGCGCGATCGCCGCCCTGAGTCTGGAACTCGAAGCGATCGTTACGAGCCCCCTGGTGCGCGCTCAACAGACCGCGTCGATCGTCGCCGGCAAGCTCAAGATCCCCGAGCGGCTAGTCGAAGACGCGCGCCTCGGTTCCGGCTTCGATCGAGAAGCCCTAGAAGAAATGCTCGCAGAGCGTCCCAACGCCGGCGCGATATTGCTGGTGGGGCACGAGCCGACGATGAGCGCGACGATCGGTGCCGTGGTCGGAGGCGCCCAGCTCGTTTTCAAAAAGGGTGGGCTGGCCTGCGTAACGTTTGCTAGCACCGGATCGCCACTGACCGGCGAGCTGCTGTGGCTCATTCCCCCCAAAGTGCTGTTACTATCGAGGTAGCAACGATGCCGAGGAACGTTTCGAACTTCGCGATTTTCCTGTGCATTGCCGTGGGGGCGGCAACCTTGCCCGCCCAGGCCGACGATTGGCCCGTTTTCGGTCACGACCCGGCCCGCAGCGGCGTAGACGTCTCGGGGCGCGCTCTCACCGTGGGCAACGTGCATCGGCTCAAAGCGCAATGGCAGATCTCGTTCGGCGGGGGCGCCGTAGCGGACTCGACGCCAATCCTGCTTGGCCGCGTGCCGGTGCGCGGAAAAATGCGTCGCCTACTCTTTCAGACGACCAAGAACGGCGTCACGTTCGGCATCGACGCATTCTCGGGGCATATTCTCTGGCGCTTTGCGACGCACGGGCCGAAGATCACGACGTCAACGCCCGCCGCCGACCCCGGCGGGAGGGCGATCTACGTACCGGGCGTCGATGGGTTCGTAAGAAAGCTGGATGCGGCAACCGGTCACGAGGTGAGCGCACCCGGGTTTCCAACGCGGATCACGCGCATGCGAATGACCGAAAAGGACGCGTCGGCGCTCAACGTCGCCAACGGGTATTTGTATGCGACGACGGGTGGTTATCTCGGCGATACGCCCCCGTACGACGGTCACGTCGTAAGCGTACGCCTAAGCGATGGGGGCAAACACGTCTTCAACTCGCTCTGCAGCACCTACCGTAAGCTTCCGACGCCGACGTCGTGCGCGAACAGCGACTCCGGAATCTGGTCGAGAGGCGGAGCAGTCGTCGATCCCGATGCGGCAATGAACGGCCAAGTCTACGTAGCGACGGGAAACGGCAAGTTCGACGCCGATCAGGGCGGCGACAACTACGGCGATTCGGTAATTGGTTTGACGGCCGGCGCATTGGCGATCGTCGGGAACTACACCCCCGCGAACTATCAACAGCTGGACCAGCAGGATCTCGATTTGGGAAGCACCTCTCCGGCGCTTTTGCCGCGGCGTACCAACAGCAGCACGCCGCTCATGCTCGTGCAGGGGGGAAAGGATCAGATCCTGCGGTTGATCGACCGCAGCCCACTTCCCGGCGTGGCCGGCGAACTGCAGGAGATTTCACTGTCGTATCGACTGTTTTCGACGCCCGCCGTGTGGACCGACGCCGCGAATCGCGTTTGGATCTTCATTGGATCTCCGCAATCGGTTGAGGCCTACCGCCTGAGAACAAACTCGGGCTCGAGCCGTTTAGTGGGCGCGTGGAGATCCACGGCCGGGCAGACCTCCGGTGAGGGAACGTCGCCGGTGGTCAGCAATGGGATCGTTTTCGTAGCGTTCGACGGCGCGATCGTCGCGCTCGACGCCGAAAACGGCAATGAACTTTGGAGCAGCGCTATGCGCGGCGCCGGCAAAACGATCGGTTCGGTGCACTGGGAGAGTCCCATCGTGATCGACGGCTGGGTCTACTGCTCCGACGAAAGCGGCCAGCTCACCGCCTACGCATTACCGACAACGAACTTCATGACGCCACGCCACGGCGATTGAAAGCGCTGCCTGCGCTCGCCAAAACGGGCGTCGCAGGTTACTTGCCGAGTTGCGGCATTCTCGGTAGGCCGGCGGGATACGTCCCGTTGGGGTAGCGCTTGGTCCATAAGTCTGAACGGACGGCAAGGTACTCGAAGTTTTCGAAGCTCGACGGGCCATGTGTGGCGCGGACGATCGCGACGACCGGTGCGGCAAGTTTCCACGCGTTCGAAACCTGGCTGGAGGTGATGTCGAGCAAGATGCTCTCGTCGATGAGGCCGTGCTTGGCATAGGTGCCGACCTGCTCCCAAAGATCGAAGACCAAGAACTCCGGGTACGTTCCGCGATCGAGCGACCCTGGTGCGCGCAGGGCCGCAACGTATTCCGGGTCGGCTAGTTTTTCCGGCATCCGTCGCGAAAATTCCACGTATGCGGCCCGTACGGTAGGCTGGCTCCATTGGTCCAAGATCGCCAGTAACGCGTTCAGCTGATTGCTCGCGCGCAAGTGTCGCAACTGGACGATCGCCGCCACCGCAGCGGCGGCAACGACGACCAACGTTACCGTCGACAGAACCAGATTCATGACCTCGGCGTTCATGCCATCGTCGTTCGCTTCGAATCGGATGCAGACCGCCCTGCGAATTGACAACGGCAGCACGCCGTCGCCGTGCAACTGGGTCCGACTCGTCGTTCCAGCTCGGTCGTTCGTTGGCAGGTGCGAGTGGCTCACGAACTGCGCTGGGCCGAGAGGGTTGGCCTCGGCTTCTCGGGCGCGACGGAATCTCTCATCATTTCTTAGCCTAGTTCTGGCGCGATCCTCGCCCGCCGGCCCGGCGCGCAGGTTAGAATGGGCGCTATGACGACCACCCTTTGGGGACGAGCGCTTGCCGTCCTTGCGTCGGCCGCTTTGGCATTTCCAATAGCCTCGGCCGCTTCCGACATTTCACAACAGCAGAAAACTTGGGAAACGCAATTCGGACAGCAAAAGTACGCACAGATGCTGCAAAGGGGCGAGATCGTGCCGGCGCAGTCGCCGCTTTATGCGACGCTCCGCCCGATCGCCGACAAGATCGCCGCGGTCGCAGATCCGCAGTACTTCACGCCTTTCCATTTCGTCTTAGTAAATGAAAGGTCGCCGAACGCGTTTGCCGCTCCGGGCGGGAACGTCTACGTCACGACCTCGATGTTGATGTTTGTGAGAACTCGAGACCAACTGGCCGGCGTGCTGTGTCACGAAGTGAATCACGACATCCATCACGACGTCTACAATCTTTATCAAGAGGGACAGCATCTTCAGGCAATGAGTGTTCCCGGGATGCCACCCGGCGGTGCACAAGGTGCGAGCCTTTCTCGGACGACTGAGACCGACGCCGATCGCGCCGGGGCGTACACCTGTGCGAAGGCCGGATTCAATCCGTGGGGCATGGTCTGGAACTTCCGTCAGTATCACGATAGCGCGGGCATGGGCCACTCGAGCGGGACGCTCTCGGACCATCCTAGCGACGATCAGCGCGTCGCCGATCTCGTCGCCCTCCTAAACGGCGATAAATCGGCATTCGGTAAATTTAGAGACGACGTTGCAGCGGCAGCGCCGCTCAAGCTCCCGGTCGACCGGCAACTGGCGCAACAAGGGTCCGGCTATGGTTATCCGCCTGGCTACTCGCCGGCAGGTAACGGTTATTCGCCTCAGGGGACGCCGGGCTACTCGCCGCAGGGAATGCCGCCCGGGTATCCGCCGCAAGGTCAATACGGTCCACCCGGCTACCCGCCGCCGGGTTATGGCTACCCGACGCCGGGTTCACCGCCGCAGGGTCAAGGCTACGGTTACCCGCCCAGCTACCCGCCGCCGGGTTACGGTTCTCAGCCCGCGTACCCGCCGCCCGGTTACGGCTATCCGCCGCAGGGTTCTCCGCCGCCCGGGTATGGTTATCCGCCGCAAGGTCAAGGCTACCCGCCGGGTTACCCGCCGCCAGGTTACGGTTACCCTCCGCAGGGTCAAGGCTACGGTTATCCGCCCGGCTACGCGCCGCCGGGCTATCCGCCGCAGGGTCCGCCGCCGGGCTATCCGCCGCAGGGTCCGCCGCCGGGCTATCCGCCGCCGGGCTATCCGCCGCAGGGTCCGACGCCCTCCCCGCCACCCGGTTGACCTATTGACGATGCGAACGCTTCGCTCGTTCGACGCGTCTGCAGTCGAACAAAATCCGCTTCGCCGGATGCCGCTAAGTCTCAGGCGGTACGGCAGCGTCGTTTTCGATCAAGTCTTCCGATCGAAGATCCGACCAGAACTCAGGCAGAATTCTCGTCCTGAGTGACGCGCACTCTCGCGCCCGGGGAAGGACTTGATGCAGGGCGTTCTCATGAGCAACCAACGAATACTGGCGCCAAGAGACACACGTTTGCATCGGCGACCCCCAGCCCTTGATCGCGCCTTCATCGCGCATCTTGCTCAGCGCCGGAAACGCGCATTTGCGCGCGATGTCAAACTGCTGTTCCCACCGTCCGGGCAGCCACGGATTATCCGGCGAAAGATCGTGAATGAAGACGACGTCGAGCGCGTCGACGCCTAAACGCTGTAGACTGTCTTCGATGGATCGCTTGACGCCGTCGGCGGTGTAATCGTAACGGAGATTGTTCGGCGAAGGCGTGAACGGAAAGTATTCTTTCGCGTTGCTGTTGCGTGACGCGGGGAGTAATTTGCCTGTAAAAAGCTGCCCAGACGCCGCTCTGCAAGTCCGAGACCGTACCACGGAGGTGTCGAGTAGCGAACCCCGGCGTTCCACGCGGCTTCGACCCCTCAAAGATCTCAAAGGCGCTCATGCATAGCTTATCCCCTGGTGCCCCGGAAGCTTACCCCCAAAGGATCCCCTGAAGGAGCGCAGTAGATCGGGCGGATTTCACGGATTTCTCATCATTTTAGCCGGACGGCACGACGCCGTCAGATGTAGAATCGCAATATATGCGAATGGCGTATCCAATCGCGGTGGCGTTGCTCGCGCTTTCGTGTAGTTTCGGGCAGTCCCGCGCTCAAGATACCTCGCCGCCACCTTCGCCGGAGTCCTTTTACTCCTCGGCGGTCGAGTCGATGCGCGCGTTACCGCAGCCGCAGTACCTGACCTTTACAATGGAGGGGTACGGCGATAACCTTTCGATCAGCCTGAGAGTCATCCGGCATCTCGTCTGGTTGGAGATGATGACCGGGCCCGCGGGATTTTCGTCGGAGTGGTCGATCCGCCATCGAACCGACGACTACGCTTCGGAAATCATGGACTACGGCGGGCGCAGGTTAGTCAGCACGCGCGCTTTCTTCGACCCGACCTGGTACGGTGCGTTCCGCGCCCTGCGCGACGGCATGTTGATGTATCAGCAAACCGACCCGCCCGTCTCGACCTATGCGACACCCACACCCGGACCTTCGCCAAATTTGCAAACGATCGCCGTCGTTTCGGTGATCGGCAGCAGCGTCTACCGCGTGGTCGATAAAGGCCCCGAAGCCTGCACGAACGGCGACCCGGGCCATGCGCTGCACCTCATCCCACGCGAACCCGACCCTCGTCGCCAGTTGACCGACGTCGTCGTCGACTTGCACAACATGCATTTTTGCACGATGCGATTTAACGTTCGCGAATCGGGATTTAGCGGATCGGTCGAACAACACTATGGAAGCCTTGGAGGATACTGGTTGCAATCCGACGGCGTCATCGAAACCGGCGTACGGACGCTGGGCATCATGGTAGGTCACGGCGTTTGGAACTACCGCCTGACGCAGATGCGCTTTCCTAGTTCTATTCCGGCGGACGCCTTTCTTCGCTCGCCATATCAATAACCGCGGGACCGTCACGTCGATACGCTCGATCGCGGCGGACTGCGTTGCAAGACTCCACATTCGAGCGTGCGCCTTATCGTAATGGTCGATTGATCTGCCGCAGCCCGAGGTGAGCCCATCGTCATGCGGTTTTCCGGCTAATTTTCAGGGCGATGCAAGCCCGGAGAGTGCAAGCCGGAGCGGCCTCGTGGTATCCTCGCACCGTGGACGTGATTTCGGGCTGGGCTATCCCTAGAGCTAAGTTAACGAGGTGACGATGCGTCGGTCGGGAATGCCGAATAAGACCGGGCGTGCTTTACACGAGATTTTGGAGACGCTGGCCGCCACGGACTATTTACATCCGATCGGGGAGGAAACGTGGAAGATCGTACGCACCGCCGACTGAGCGGCAAGGTCGTCGCGTTCGCGCTGGCCGCCGTCCTGTGCGCGCTCGCATTCGGCGCGGCACGCGTCGCGCGCGCCGCTGCCGACTCGCAGGCGAACGCGCAGATCGGCGTTTTTGCACTGCTGGGCGGCGCGCAAGAGGCGGTCGCCAAAGGCTGGGCACATCACGGCGTCGGTTCCGCCGCGAATATCAAGGTGCGCCTGTTCAAATCCGATGGCACGACGCCGGTGATGCATTATGCGGTCAGGGTTCAAAATTCGATGCATCTCATCATCACCCGCGACGACTTCGCGACGCTCACGTATCTCGATACGGCCTTCAACACAACCACGGGCACGGTAAGCGGCGACTTCACCGCGGATCCGCACCACGGCTACTACCTCTACTCCGACAGCATCCCGAGCGGCATGAAGCGCCAAGTCTTCCGCTTCAAAAGCGCGCCGCTGCCGCCGGCCGCGCCGCTACAGCCAGTGACGACGACCCCGACGAAGGTCGCCAACGCCGGCCCCTACGTCGTCACGCTCGAGCGCGACACATTCCCGGCCAACAGCCAGGAGATTCTCTACCTGCAGGTCACGCGCAGCGGCAAGCCCGCGCAGGATCTCGTGCCGTCTTTGAACGCTGCGGCCCAAGCCGTCTTCATCAACACGCAGTCTCTGCAGTACGTGTACCTGCACCCGATGCTGCGCGGCTCGAAGATCGACACCGATGAGACCTACACTCTCGAGCAAGAGGGGCGGCGAATTGCCGGCAACTCGCTCGTCGGCCCCAACATGCAGATGGCAGTTCCGCCGCTGCCCGCCGGCGTCTATAAGTTCTGGCTGCGGTTCGCCGGCGGCGTCTCGATGGACAACTACAGTGCCGGCCCGTTTACGATCGTCGCCCAATAACCCATCGCGCTTCGAACAACCTAAGGGCGAATCCTAAAGCTCCCCAGCAGTTTGAGGGAGGCACTCCCCATGAGTCGCGTAGCCGTCATGCCGATCAATCGCATGGCGTCAGAGCGCATCGTGGCGTTTCACCGCGTCGTCCACGGCCTCGCGGTACGATTCCCAACGCTGCGTGGAGCCCTCGATATCGGTAACGAGAAACGCGACCGTGCCGGTCGGACGCGCCGAAACTGGCGCGCCTGAATCGAATTTGGGTCGCCATCGGTTCCAGGGTTTCGTGCTTCGCGCCGTTCCCTCCGCCGAGCATCGCAGGAGCGACCTCGATGCAGAACAGCCGGCGACTCCGGACCTGGGGCGGTCAGCTCACGATTCCCCGCACCAATCGGTCGCGACTGGAGCCCTCGAGTTATCGTCGAGGGACAACGCGGTCAAAGTTGCCCCTTCTACGGTAAAGCCCAGGCCGTGATGTGGCCGCCGGCGGCACTGACGTAAACCTTGCCGTTAGCGATTACGGTTCCGATGCTTCCTAAACTCTGCAGCGGAACCGTCCACAACTGCGCGCCGGTTGCCGCGTCGAAAGCGTATTCGGTTTGGCCCGAATAGTTGGCGACGTAGACGACACCGTTTGCGATGGAAATCGGCGACCGCGGCGTCTGGGGGCCCATGGCTTCCCCATCGGGCCCGAACTGTGCGCTCCATGCCGGGGTCGGATTTAACGTGCAGTTCGATTGCATCGCAAATGCCGCGAGCCCTGGCTGATAGATGCCTTCCGTCGTCGGAAGACCAACGTACACGTATCCGGTAATCGGATCGTAGGCCGGAACGCCGACGAAGTCTCCTTCGTCGGTCGGGATGGACATTGCAATATATTGAATAGGGCCCGGCCCGATCGCGTCGCGATCGTAAAGCTCGAACATGCCGGACTTGTTCAATGCAGCGAGCAGCGGCGGGCAACCGGGAGGCTGAAACAGCAGCGGCGTCGCCCCGAAATCAAAGTCGTCGAGGCCGGGTACTATCGGAATATTCGTTGGATAGTTATTGGCAAGAACGACGTTCAACTTCGGAGAGAGTTCCACGATTTGCTCGGCATAAGCAGCATTCTGCTTTTGCGAACCCACGTGGGTATCGGCGTTTCCGATCGCGATGAAGACGTTATTCGTGCTCGGGTCGATCGAAGCTCCGCCCGGCCCCCAGATGCCGCCCCCGCTTTGGCCCGGCGTTGCCGTTCCGCTCAGTGGAAAGAAGACGCCCGCCACCTTCGCTTTGCGCGTGTTGATGGCGACGATGCGGCCGTACCATGGCGAGATGTCGCAGGTCGAGCCGGTGACGGCATAGAGCAGCCCGTTGGCGGGATTATAGGTGAAGCCGCCGTGCATAAAGTTTTGATCCGGAGTGTAGTCTGCGATCGTGAGCGGCCAGCCAGGCCGCTCGACCCCCGTGCCGAGATCGACGGCATGTACCTGATTGTGGCCGTCGCTGAAGTACAGCAGATTCTTCCGGCGATCGATCGCCGGCGTCTCGCCGATCGAGAAGTGCGAGGTTCTGGTTCCACAGGTATAGGTCGTGAACGGCACCGGATCTTGCCAGACGACCGCGCCGGTATCGGCATCGAGAGCGTCCATCGTCGCGCCGTATGCCGAGCCGACGTAGAGCAGGTTTTTCTTGGCTCCGTTCACCTTTACGCGGTGAGCGTAGACCGGCTCGTGAACCACCGACGAACCCGCACCGAAGCTCCAAATTTCGGTGAGTGATCGAACGTTATCGGCGTCTACCGTCGTTTCGATTGGATTGTACCCGGTACGCTCCAGATCGAAAGCAAAGCTATCCCAGTCGGCAAACGGAAGGAGTTCGAGGAGCAGCGGAACTCCCGCGTTCATCGATACTCCGTTCAACGGCGAAGGCAGCGTAAGGCGCCCGCTTCTCGGCGTCGCCGTATAGGACGCGATCTGATGGTTCCCAAAGTAAGCGTTGACTTCATACGTCGCGCCGGCTACGAGCGAGGCCGAGACGATGGTCATCGTCTTGGAGGCGTCGCTTTGGAACGCAACGTGTGTGGCTCCGCCGATCTGCGCCTGCAGGTAAAGTGCCGGGTGAACGTTGGATGCGGGCGCTTTCGGCGGTGGATTGGGGCCGTAATTCGTCACGGTTAGCGTTGCGCCTGAAATACTGCTTGCTACGCCGTAGTCGATGGCGCCGGTAAACTCGGCAGCGCCGGGGATTTGGAACGTGCCCCCGCTGGGAGCGATTGGATATGTCTCGCTTCGGCGCACTTTTACGACGAGAGGATGTTGCGCGACGCTCACCGTCGGCGCGCCTGGAAGCGATATCTCCGGCGCCGGGCCGCCGCAGCCGCCAGCTCCGAGCGACAACAAGGCGAGCCCCAGTAAGGATAGGTCGCGGCTCCGGTATCCCGCCCTTAGCTTTCGAGGCAACGGCATGCTGATGGCGTAGACATGAGTCGAAGTACCTTGGCACGATGCGCGCTTCCTTCGACTTCTAAGCCCGAAGGTGACTTGGCTTTGTGGCTTAGGCTCCCCGCCCACGTCTGTTTAGGTGTTAATCGACCTGGAGGATCAATGCGCGCAGGGTGCCCCTTTTGGGGGATGGTCCCAACGAAGATCCGCGCGTCCAGTGGTCCGTTCGTCGCGCCGGGGACTTCCCAGACGGATTTCCGATGGTGTATAGTCGATGCATGAAAGAGACGCGTCACCGCTGGGTGCGGCCGAACTTTGAAGAACGCCCGCTGGGCGCAGAAGTCACCGCGTACTTGACTTCGGCGACTCCTTTCGAGCCGAAATAGGACGGCTGCGCCCCGCTTGCAATCGGGCGATGATTTCGTCGCGCGACTTCATGCTGTGGGTGCGCAGCGATACCACGACAAACACCCGTTTCATCGACGCCTCGTCGCGGGCGAACTAACGCGCGACCAAGTTCAGGCTTGGATCGCTAATCGATACTACTACCAAAAACAGATCCCGGTAAAAGACGCCGCGATTCTCGCGAACCTTCCGACAGCGTCTTACCGTCGTATGTGGATCTCGCGCGTGCACGATCACGACGGTCATGGCGCCGGCCTTGACGGAGGAACGAGTTCCTGGTTGGCGCTTGCCCGAGCGGCCGGGTTAGACGAAGATGAAGTTCGTTCCGAAGTCGCGGTCGCTCCAGGCACGCGGTTTGCGGTTGACTCGTACGTAAATTTCGCGCGAACGCGTCCGTGGGTCGAAGCCGTTGCATCTTCGTTGACCGAACTCTTTGGGCCACCCGTCATGGAACGCCGAAGCGCCGCAATCATCGAGAAGTATCCTTGGATCGATCGTTCGGGCTTGGCCTACTTCGAAAAGCGCATCCCGATCTCCAAACGTGATGCCGATACGGCGTTGGCTTGGGTGCTTGCAGAAGCCCAATCGCCCGAGATTCAAGAGCGCTGCGTGGAAGCGTTACGTTTCAAATGTGACGTACTCTGGTGCATCCTCGACGCTACCGCCCTTTCATCCGGGATTTTCAAGCTCTCGTGAACCCGCACGCACGTCCCAGGCTCAGTAAGGGTGTCAGACTGCGTCACGAGGGCGATGGAAGCGTAATGCTACTCGTTCCCGAAGGCGCGCTCGTCCTCAACGCTTCGGCTACCGCGACGCTCGAACTCGTCGACGGGAAACGCTCTCTCGCCGATATCGCGACGATCCTGGTCGCGCGGTTTGAGGTCGACGAGGCGCAGGCGCGCGAGGACGCCGGCGGCCTTTTAGAACGGCTCGCCGAACGGCGTCTCGTGGAGGAAACGTGACAACCTTTCCTTCGCCACGACCTCTTTCGCTGTTGTGTGAGTTAACGTATCGGTGCAATCTGCAGTGCGGATATTGCTACAACCCTCTCGACCTGCGCACGTACGCGGACGAATTAAGCGCCCAAGAATGGAGCCGCGTTCTCGAAGAAGCTGCAGCATTGGGCGTGATCCAAACGCACTTCTCGGGAGGGGAGCCGACCCTGCGGGCGGATTTGCCGGAGATTGTCGCACGTGCTTCGCATCACGGACTGTACACCAATCTGATCACGCAAGGGACTTTTCTCGACGACTTCCTGCTCGATGCGTTGCTCGGCGCGGGGCTGGATCACATTCAAATCAGCATCCAAGCCCCCGAAGCAGAACTCGCGGACGATATCGCCGGGACGACGGTGCACGCAAAAAAGATCGATGCACTGCTACGCGTTCGCGAGCGAAACGTGGCCGTCACACTCAACTGCGTACTCCACCGCCTCAACCACGACAGGATCGACGAGATCATTGCGCTTGCCGAAAACCTTGGCGTGCCGCGACTGGAACTTGCCAACGTGCAGTTCTACGGATGGGCGTATCGTAATCGCGTCGCGCTCATGCCGACGCGCGAACAAGTTCGTCACGGCGAAGAGGCCGTTGGGGCAGCGCGCGAACGATTACGCGGCAAGATGGAACTCATCTACGTTTTGCCCGATTATTTCGGCGATTTCCCTAAACCGTGCATGAATGGTTGGGGCAGCACGTTCATAACGGTCACTCCCAACGGCTTGGTTTTGCCCTGTCCTGCGGCCGCCGCGATTCGGACCCTGGAATTCGATAGCGTACGCGTGCACCCGCTCGCTCGCATCTGGTACGATTCGCTCGCCTTCCGGAGCTATCGCGGCACGCAGTGGATGCCTGAGCCGTGCCGCTCGTGCGACCGGCGCGAACTCGACTGGGGAGGCTGCCGCTGTCAGGCCTATCTCGTCGCCGAGGATGCCGGCGCAACCGATCCGGCGTGCTCACTTAGTCCTCACCACGGGCGTATGGTAGCACTGCGCGAGGGCGGCGAAAGGCCGGCACTCGTTCCGCGCCGGCGGTGATCCTGCGCATTCTCGGTTCGGCCGCCGGCGGCGGCGTTCCGCAATGGAATTGCTCTTGTACGAATTGCAGTGCGGCGCGAACGGGCCGCCAGCCGCGCCGTACGCAGTCGGGAGCGGCGCTGAGTGCCGATGGCGTACGCTGGCTGCTCTTGAACTGTTCGCCCGACATTGCGATACAAATCGAAGGCTTTGCGCCGTTGCATCCAATCGGCGTTCGCGACACGCCGATCTCCGGCATGCTCTTTACCGATGCCAACATCGATCATCTCGGCGGACTCGCAACTTTGCGCCAGCACGGAGAACACCGTTTCATCGTGCGCTCTAGCACCACTACGCGTGCAATCGCCGAGTCTCAGCCGGCATTCGCACGTTTTGCCGTGGCGCCGCACCGTTGGATCGACGTGCCTTTCGATACAAACTGTGAACCAGTCGATGGCGACGACGTCGTGGGCAATCAGGTTGAGCTGCGGGCGATTCCTGTGCCCGGCATGACGCCGGGCTACGCGGGGCGCCGCGCGGTTGACGGTGCCGTCGTAGCATACGAGCTTAGCGATCGCAATGCCTCGCGACTGCTCTTCGCTCCGGTGTTTGCGGGCATCGACGATATACTGTTCGAAGCCATTGCTCGTGCCGACATCGCGCTGCTAGATGGATCGTTTTACAGCGAAGACGAACTCATCGCCAGTGGATTAATGGACAAGACGGCCCGCTACTTGGGGCACCAGCCGGTGGGAGGCGTCGATGGCACCCTCGCGAGATTACATGGCCTGCGCACGCGAATTGTTTTTGTGCATCTCAATAACTCGAATCCGATGCTCGACCCAACTTCGGAGGCGGCATCTCGTGTCCGAGAAGCGGGCGCCGAAGTGGCTTTCGACGGAATGGAAATGACGCTTTAACGTTCAGGGGTGGGTCGCCTTGCTCCGCTTTTTTGAGACTCTAGGCGATTAACGAACGAGAGTAGGGTCTCCCAATGCCGCGGGTGCGGGATGCGCGCCCCAGCGCGCGGCGCTTAACGCGTTGCGGCTTCGATCGCGACGGCTTTGCGGCCTAGCCGCCGGCAGCCCGTAGGGGAGGGGGTCCGTTTCGGCTCGGCCTAACAATACAGTTTTGCGAGAGGAGCACTCGCTGCTTTCACTTCCTGACGAAAATGGATACGGTTCCTCGAAGCCCGTAATCGTTTCCAAAGTATTCCTTACATCTACCAGCTGAAATCGGGCTCACTGCGAACCGCGCTCCGCTTCTGACGAAGCGTTGAATCGAGACGGAAGCGATCCCGTTGGAGGAGCAGTTGCCGCCGAAGAGTGATCGAGCTCTGCCGTAACCGAGCACGCGAGCTATCTGAGTTCGAGCGTTCGGCGATGCAAAGGTCATGCTGGTCGGCCTTACTATCGACCGGTTCGGAGTGATCCGCGTTGCCGCGCTGACGTTGGCGGCCGAGCGCCGTCTAGCGACGCTACGGGATTTGAAGAAGGACCGCCGCTACCGCCGCACGCGGCTAAGAGCGCTGCGCTAAGGCACACCCCTGCGATGCTGTTGACATTCATCTACTTCATTCCTCAAGGAAGGCCAGCCATCCCCGCAGCCTGTCGCCAGGGGAGGCCGTTCTGCTACGCCGGCATTGCAGTTGCGCGGCACGCCCTGCATAGCCAGCACATCGGCATGGCCCCGGGGTTCGCCGATTGACGCAGCGGGTCAGAATCGCGCACGATATCCCTATCCCGGCTTTTCTGGAGGAGAGGGTGGGATTCGAACCCACGGAACGCTCATCGCGTTCAGCGGTTTTCAAGACCGCCGCATTCGACCACTCTGCCACCTCTCCGTGTATCCGCTAACGCCTGTTTTATCAGGCTTTCTGGCTAATACCGCCTTCTCACATTCTTGGCTAGCACGACTCGGCTTCTCACATGTTGTGAGAAATCGTCCCTTCTGAACCCTTGATGCTACTCTTTCCGAACCTCCTGTAGACCGGAGTGTGATCCACCCCAAATGCATCGGCTTCCATCAGCGGTAGCCCCTCTGCACATCGCGAAGGGACCAGGTAGCCCATCGTGTATTGAAGCCCCGTGGGTAGTTTTGGGAGCGAGCCCATCCGCCAAGCTCGGCGTGTCGTGAGTGTCGTTCGTCTCTTAGAATTGCGCGGAGTTTCCAATAGCCCGGCGGACCTCCGCAATCTTCCGGCGGGCACGGCTCTGCTCCGTTGACGCAGATGGGATATTGCTTCCGATGTTCCGCGCCCTCCGCGCCTTCTATAACGACGTCGTGGCGCCACCAGTCGCCGAAATCGTACACGTACGTGAACAGCGTTGGCTGCGTTGGGAAGAGCCGGTTCAGCGAATAACGACGCGCATCGTAGATCTTCTTCCCAAGGTCGGGCGAAGGGATCCCGTAGTCCTTTCCATCGATACCAAACGAGTAGAGATGGTGCTCTTGCCAACCCATCGCCGCCTGAATGTAGCGGTGCAGCATCGCGAGTTTCGTATCCGGCCGAACTAGGATCGTGCGCCAGACTGTTGGGTGCACATCACAAAGGCGCACGGTAACGCGCCAAACAGTACTCGCCACGCAGCTACGCGACTCTTTTGGGAGGCCTTCCACCTCTTGCGCCATTTGCTCGTGAGGCCGCCGCACGGGCCGGGGACTTCTTCGACGCATTGATCCGAGCGCCGACCGATCCAACCATGCTTTCGCCAGCCGCTAACACGATAAGCTGTTCCAGAAGAACCCCATCATCCGCCGTTTCCGACCACAAACCCTCAGCTCCCGGAGTGATAACGAGGGGCGAGATCGCCTTCGCCGCAACCCTTGCGAATCCACGAACTGCTCGCCGGGGAACGGCCAAGACCGCGCCCGTAGACAGCTCAGCGACAACCAGGTCGCGCCTTGCATCGTAGTGAGCGGAACGAATCTTCGTCGCGTGCTTCTCTCGCGCGCGGGAATTGGATAGCGCCTTTGTTATTTCCGCCGGCGTGCTGAGAATACGCGGCTTTTTCGCTGCACTCGATTTCATGGCTGGCTTTCCTCCCAGAGCTCGATAAGATCGTCGTAATGCTCGCTAGCGGCGGCTAGGACGATTCGCACTTCGTTCCGCGTGACTTTGCCTCGGATCGGCGCGAAATGGGCGTTTGACAATCGCACTCCTCCGGCAACCAGTTCGACGATGACCTCGCCGCTCCCAATATCTGCATGGATGTGGGGAACGGACGAACCGGCATGATCGCCGGAGATCACCCTAAAGAGCACTTGCCCGTAGCGTTGACTGCCCACAGGCTCCAAAGATAAACCCAGGCTTAGGTTTTGTCAAGCGCCGGCGATCAAGCTCTGATGTGAGAACCCGTGTGAGAAACGAGATTCTTATCACCGATTTTCTCACCGAATAAACATCTATTGTCCCGATAAGGATCGATAGGTACGCTAATCGTGCTTAGAAATGACTTACGGGGACTTGTCGAGGTTAGCGTCTAGCATTTCAAGACCGCCGCCTTCAACCACTCGGCCACCTCTCCGCGCACCGCAAGCGTAGCCTTTGTGCGGGATTTCCGCACAATCGCCTAGACGGACAACGGCGGCCTAAGGCGATTTGGTGACATTTGGTAACGACGTTTCTGGTCCTTTTCGGGGCCGGAGCAGCGAACGCGACAGCCGGTTGACGGCCTCGCGTCCGAGACCATGCACTGGATGAGCATAGAATGCGAGGGTTGTGTTCGCAGTGCTGTGTCCCATAAGCAGCTGCACCTCTTTGACGGGTCTCCCGTCCGCGAGCGTGAGCGTTGCAAATGCGTGGCGGATATCGTGAAATCGAAAGCCGTGGAGCCCGACGATCTTCGCGATGACGCTGAACTGCTTGTTGAACGTGTCCGGCGGCCATGGCGCGCCATCCGGATTGCGCCCTTCGCACCACCGCCGGCGTACTCGGCAACGCGACGCCGTTGATCGCCTCGGTGAGCGCCTCGAACGGCTGGCAGGTAACAGCGCCTGAATCGGCATGGCTACCGAATGGCTACCATAGTGAAAAAAGTGCGCAAAAATAGGCGTTTCCGTTATAGCGCCAAACAGGAATCGAACCCGCGAATCCCGGTCCCGGCCGCTCCCGTCGATTACCCAAAACGTCCTTCCCCGTACGGAGTTTCGCGTTTTTGAATCCCGGCAGTCCGACGAATCCGGGCGAGTTTTGCGGAATCCGTGAGACGGCCGTTATCTAGCGCAGCTAAAGGCTATCATCGAGAGGCGCGCAGCGCGAGAAGGGCGAGTCACGCCCGAGGAGCGAGCGCAGGGATCCCCTGCCGTTGACTGAAGGGGCCGACTTTGGACAACCTACGGCTGCGTAAGTAGAACTGGTGGCGATAATGAGCAAGCTCGAGATGCAAAGTCTTATACGGCTCGCGGCGATCGGTTTTATGGCGCTCCTCGCCGGCTGCGCCGGCGGCGGGACCCGCGGTGTCCCGTCCACGCTCGGCACGTACGCCGCAGCGTTCGCCGGACCGGACGACACGACGGCAGCAGGTTTCGCAGCGGAGCCCGATGCCGGCAAGGGCCGGCTCACACTCAAAATCACCATCCCGGCGCCTCCGCAAAGGGATGGTGGCGCGGTTCCGGCTCAAAAGGAGGCGAGGGGCTACGTTTCGCCGGGTTCCAAAGGTATGACGCTAGTTTGGAGCGGGAAATCGAGCGGGACGAAAGCGTTCGATCTCACGTCCAACAATAAGAATTGCAAGGGCATGCCGCTCGTCTGCAATATCGCGCTGCCTTTGACGCATGGTAAATACAAAACGAACGTCAACCTCTACGATCTGGCTCCGGTGGACGGCAAGATTCCCTACAACGCTCATCTACTCTCGAGCGCTTCGAACGTTGGGTTTTCCATCAGGAGAGGGAAAGCTACCAGCATCTCGCCAAGCTTGAGGGCGTTGAGGGGAGTTTGTTCATCGGTACCCTTCCCAACCAGTGCGCCGGCGTTGCGTTCGGGCCCACGCCATTCGCGGTAACCACCTTCGACGCCGACGGCTATCCCATAGCCGGCACCTACGCGACGGCGATCACGCTGAGCGACAGCGACACCAGCGGCGCGACGGCGATTGCGACGAGCGGTGCAGATAACCCGCCGTCGGACACGCTGCTGAGCTCCTCCGACGTCGCAACCCTCGCGTGGAACGGTAACCCGATACCGGGCGGGGAGGCGACGATCGACGCGAATGCGGGAAAGTACGTTTTCACGAGCGCGCAGTTCACGCCGCAGGTCACCAAAGGCTTCAAACTCCTCTCTTACACTGGGGGCTCGCAAAACTTTACAGTCCCGGTCTGCGCAACGACCGTGTATGTCATCGTCGCGGGAGCACAAGGCGGAGGGCCGTTCTCCAACAATCCTGGCGGATATGGCGGTGAGGTCGGGGCCACTATCCCGACCACGCCGGGCGAGTCTCTTGCGATCTACGTCGGCGGCGCGGGTGGCAACGGCACGTATTCCAGCCAGGGCTATGGTGGGTTCAACGGTGGCGGCGCCGGCGCGCCCCCAGAAGGTTCCAAAGCCTTTGGCGGCGGCAACGGCGGAGGCGGCGCGAGTGATGCACGCCAGGGCGGTACTGCGCTGGCAAACCGCGTGGTCGTGGCTGGCGGCGGCGGCGGCAGCGGTTATGCCGGTACCATAAGTTCGTTTGGGGGCCCGGGCGGCGGCCTCACCGGTGGGAGCGGCCAAGACGGGTATTGTTTTGGCTTGATGGGCAAAGGCGGCGGCGGGGGCACGCAGACCTCCGGCGGCGCGGGAGGCGCGGGTAACGACAATGGCACGCTCGGGTCGGGCGGAATCGGCTTCGGCTACTCGGCAGCTCTACAGGAGGCATTGGATTCGGCAGCGGCGGGGCGGGGGCGGATATTACGGGGCGGAGGTGCGAACGGCGGGGCTGGCGCGGCGGCGGTTCGGGTTTCGCCGAAGCGAGCGCGACAAACGTGACCATGAATGCCGGCGCGGAATCCGGCGACGGCTTTGCCACGCTATGTTGGGGATACAACGACAACAAATGCGGCGCCAAAGATGCCTTAAGAAGAGCATCGCAACCCTAGCGGACCTCACGCCACCTTGTCACACTGAGTAGCGCCACGAAGCGGCGTTGCTCGCTCGCCGCCTGCCCCCGCCGATACCTGCGCGCGCAAGGCGAGTGCGCCCGCCAGAATAGTGACGTGTTAGCGTACAGGCCGCGCCAAGGTATTAGCTCGGTAAGAAAATCGTGTTCGATCTGCGCGGCACACTTTGCGGCACGACGGGAATGGTTACGAGTTGCGGCGCATCAGAACCGTGCGGAGGCCGTCTTTCGCATCTTACCGTAATCGAAACTCCGGAGCCTACATGACTGACGTTGACGGGCCACCGCGGCCAGGGCGAGGGAAGGGGTTACGCTCGGGAATCGTAATCGCATTTCGGGGCTGGTCAGCTATTGCCCATTTAGGAGATTTTGCTGCTTATTTGCGGGCATTGCGTGGGTGGGGTGCGGCTCCATCTCGAGCCATGAACGTCGCACTAAGTTGCAGGAGAGGCGATTTTAAAATGTCCCGAAGCCCAAGCAGCCGCACAGTTTGGAGAATCCGCGCACAAAGTCTGGCACTCAGCGGAATCATGTCACTCCTGTTTGGCGACGTTGCCAGCGCGGCGCCTTGTCCGACCCTCCACGTTCGCGAGATCGAAAGCCCTCTCGGCTGTGTCAATACGGTTGTCACGAAATCCAAGCGCCACCCACCGGACCTTCGATGGCCGATGGTGGGAGCATGGAGTTTCGCGATGGTATTATGCCGGGACACGGCAAGAAGGACCTAATAAATTATCTTTACGTAGCGCCGGGCGACCACCCGGTGGCTGACGTAGGTGACCGAGTGCGAGTCTGTCTCTTGACCATACCCAAGAAAGGCGCTGGCTGCGACCCAACAAAAGACAGTCGGGGACGCGCGTTCCTGGTTTACGACCTCACAAGGGGAGGCGATAGCGATAACGCGGCCGTTTACACGAACGCCGAACACTATTGTGGCGGCGCATGATCCACCCAGCGCTTGATCCGCGGTGTAAGGACACTATTCAAGTTTCGCTTACTAGTTAGCTAGGGAATGCCTTGTCGCACGCGTCAGGTGACATTGACCGCGCATTTGTTGAGGAGGAGCGATCGTGCGAACGTATCCAATCCTAGCCGGCGCGATACTGGCGTTGGTTGCGGCCGCCGCCCCGGCCCTGCCGATTCCTGGCACGTTTGCGCTTCAGGGTGGGACGGCAAGCGCAATGGATATCTGCTCGCGCCACAAATCGGAGTAGTTCATTCGATCGACATTTCGACGTGTGGATGACCCCCTATGATCCACTACCGGCCGTCCGCTCGTACCGTATCGACATGACCAAGCTGCTGCATATGATCATCGTGAGCGACGACTTCCGTACTTTTCTTCACGTACACCCGATCTGCATCGACGGACACTTTCGTTTGGAGCAAGATTCCCCAGCCCACGGCTCTATCACGCCTATGCGGACGCGGAACCACAAGGCTTCGGGCGTCAGGTCTTTCGGCTCGATCTCGATCTTGGCGGCTCGACCCGTGCACCTCGCGACCTGAGCGAGCGTCGGATGATCTCAAGAACCCGACCGTACGTCGTGCGCATCTCCACGAACAAGCTCTCCACGCGAATGCCGACGAGGCTAGTCGTGCACATTTTCGAAGGCGGCATTCCCGCGGCCGACCAGCATCCGTATCTCGGCGCGCTGGCCCATGCCGTCTTTCTCAATGCCGGAGACTTGAGCTACGTCCACGCCCATCCGATGCCGCTCTCCGCACAGCTTTCGCTAAGCGACTCAGCTCCAACAGCGCGAGACGGTAATGAAGCCGCTGCCGGCTTCTGCTATTTCCTCGGCAGACATGCAACTCAACGTTAAGGTCGAGCAGCCGGGCACATATGGTTATGGCTGCAGTTCCGAGGAGGCACGCAACTTTACGTCGCCGCGTTCATTGTCACCGCGAGCGACGGAGTTTGATCCCGAGCCTGCGTTGGTGATGGGGCGCTACCGCTACGGTGCCGATACCGCCCAGAGAACATCTCAGGGATGAAACGAAGGGCCAACCTACCGAGAAGCGTTAGATCAGACGCTGCACTTCACAGCATTTTCGCGACTTCGCTGCTAAGCGAAAATCTCCGCTCAGCGGCACGAACGTCGCCCCAGCGGAGATCTCATTCGATGCCAGCGGTCAGGTGCTCATGGTTCCGAGAAGACGGCTAACGACATCGATACTTACAGCGTGGCAAGGAGGTCCGATCGGCCCGTCGTGCGTCCCTCTCGGGAATGGTGCCGTTCGGTGATTGGTGCCTGGCAGCGAAATCATCGTGGTCTCCGAAGCCTTCGGGGGCGCTTCCGGTACCGGAGCCGCGTCGTCCTATATGGTCGCTCCGTCGAGGACTTTGACGCCGATTTCGATGTCGGTGCCCGATCGCAACACAGCTCCATGTTCGGTCGCGGTTACCCGCAACGACAGCTTCGCTTACCTCGAACACTGCGAGTGGCACGATCTCTGCCTACTCGATCGATGCGACGGGGAAGCTACGGCTCACGACCTCGAACGGTGTGAGCACACCGGACGGACAGGTCCAACCGACCTCGCGCTCGGCGACCACGACTTGTTCGTTTTGAACTTGAAGAGCCGTACGATCAGCGCATACGTCATCGCTCACGGCGGGAGTTGACCAGCATGCGCGGTGCCCGCGGGCTGCCGGCGTATGCCTTGCGGGCTCGCGGCGGTGTCGATCAAGCTCTGGGGCGCGTTGCCGTGGCGCGCGCCGGTATCGCCAGCGGCTCGTTTCGACCGAAGCAGGGGGCATTCGCCAGTTCGACTCACGTTACACGAGTCAAGAGTCCTGGAGCCAGCGGAACGATTGCTCGACAAATGTTTTTGCATTGCTCTCGACGCAATCGCCGTGCCCGACGACGAGTTTGTCAAAGTCCCATGAAAGGATCCCGCGCACCGACTCACGGCCCAATTGGCGACGGCGCTTCCCCAGGAACGAAAAACGCAGATCACGCGGCACGCCGCCGTCCAAGATTCCACCGAATTGCATCAGGGCGTTTCGTAGCCAGCGCCCGCGCTGAAGTTGAAAGTTTTGAATGAAGTCTCCCATGATTAGCGTGCGAGACCGGCAATGAAAGAACTCAATCTCGGAAAGCACGATGCTGCCCCGAAAGAGTAACTGGCTAATCTCGGTCCTCCAGGCGGGCGGCGGAGCGTTGGCGAGCGTCGAGGCTTTCCAGCACCGCGCCCGAGGGAAGAACCCGGCCCACGACTTCAGACGCCAATCGTGGAGGGGAGTTCGGCGATACGAGATGCGCTACCGGACCGATCTCCTCGAGATGCGCCGCCTGCTGGAACGTCGCAGACACGGCGAATTGATCCAGAGTGACCCGTCGCTAAGCCTCACGACGACCATCCGGGTTGGATATGGCATCCCAAAGAAGCGCACCGTAGGTCCATCGGCTGTCCAAAGATCTTCCCCAAAGCGTCGCAAAGCTTCCATCGAGCTGCACTTCAACGGAAATCGGCCGGACCTTGTGCTTGGCAAGCTTGCTTCGTTCGCTCTACGGTAACTTTGACGGCCCAGCCTATGGGGTGTTTCCACCTCCAGTGACACAAGCGGTGCTTACCCAACTCTTGTTGCGCAAGGCACCAGCGAGTACACCTATCTGTTTTATGCCCTCAACACCGCAACCGGCGGGTTCTGCACCATCGATAGCTTTGCTGAGATGGGATGCACCGGGGGGCTTTATCGGCAGTACTGTCAGCATCCGGCAGCGTAGCAGCGGGGGCCGCCACGTCGTTGCCTATGTGCCGGAGTCGGCGACGCCGACGATTGAAGATCTCGGGGCGGCGCGGCTCCATGACGGCATTGCGGACGCCGCAGCCGGCGTTCAGCCGGATGGGGTATGCTAGCCGCAAAGGAGAACTCACCATGGAACAACCGGCGCGCACCGGATTTCTTGCACTCAACGTCTGGTCGACAACGCTGGCGTCGGCGCTGACGGCCCTCATCGTGGCGATCCTGTCGCTGCCCTTGCACTTCATGCACGCCGGCCACGGCATGGGACCGCGCGGGCCGATGGGGTTGCACGGCGGCGGCATGCCGTATACGCCGCCCAATCCTGGACTCGTCCTTGTCTGGGTGCTGGTGGCGCTGCTCGTCGTCTTCGTGTACGGCGGGGTGGCCGGCTCCATATTCGCGGCCATTTATAACGCCATACTCAGCCGACGGTAATACTTCCATCCCGCCGCCGGCGTGCGCCGGATCCGGGTCCCCAACCCTTGGCGCAACACCGACACGTACGCAAACCAGGTTTGAACGTGGCCGCGCCGAGCGAACTGGTGGACCGCTAGTGCACCATTCGTTTGGATGGCGTACCCGTAAACGAATCCCCGAGCGTTGGGCATGTAGACGAACTTGCCGCTGGGGTCGATGGCGATCCCAATTGGAAAGCGCCCGTAGTGACCCCCGTTGTCAATAATTGCGAGACGCGTTTTCCCAAAAGGCGTGGCAGGAGACGGCAGCTAACGCGCGTCGTTGCGTTCAAGGACCAAATGTGACCGCAACCGGATAGTTCACGCCTCGATGGATTGCGCGCGCCACTTCGTCTTTTCCCGGAGCGTACACCGTTATTCTCCCTAAGGTAGCTAGAGTGTTACCGACGAACAGATCGCCGCTAGGCCCCAATGCGAAGCTCCTCGGACTACGCACTCCTTGCCTAATCGTGCGCAATATCGAGTCGCTCCCCGGAGCATAGACCGTTATGCTACCGTTGCCTTCACCATAAAAGTTCGCTACGTAGAGATTGCCCGTGCCGTCGAAGGCGAGAGCTAATGGAATATCGATTCCGTCCGATATCGTTTGGACAACCGAACCGCTTCCAGGATTATAAACCGTTATCGAACTTAAATTTGCGACGTAGAGATTGCCCGCGCCGTCAAAAACCACCGCGCTGGGAAAAGACAATCCTTGAGAAATGGTTCGGAATGCCTTGCTCTTTCCCGGATGGTACGCGGTCACGGTACTCGGTTGATGCCGCGACGTAGGCCAGTTCGCCACATAGAGATTGCCGAACCGGTCGAGCGCCATCGCGTTAGGATCGTGTATGCCGCTTGAAATCGTACGTAACAGAGTCGTATTTCCCGCTCCGTAAACCGTCACGCTGCCATTGAGGCTGCTCGAGGCCCTATTCGCAACATACAAATTGCCGGCATCGTCGAGCACAAGAGCCTTCGGCATCCGTAACCCCGCCGAAATCGTGCGCAAGACGGCCTGAGAGCCGGGTGCGTAAACCGTGACGCTGCCGGCGCCCGAAAAAGGTGCATTTGCAACGAAGAGATTTTTTGCCCCATCGAAAGCAAGGGCATCGGGTCCTGCTATTCCCTGCGAGATGATCCAGAGGTTCTTGGTGTGCCCAGAGGGATATACCGCCACGGTATTGCCGTTGTAGTTCGCCAAGTACAGGTTTTTCCCGACGGCCGGGGCGATGGCGGAACGCGCGCTCGTTGCAGGTGAAAGGCCAGGGGTCGCGGCGGAGCACGCGACGGCGAGCATGCACGCAGCGCAGGTAAAAACGATACCGCAGAACCTTTTCATTTAAAAGCTCCCAGGACAAGCTTGACTCGCCGGATTTCCCTTGTCAATGGGCCGACCTGCCCTCGCGACCATCCGGCCTATGCCGGCGGCCAGAGGCGCCAAACGGGCGATCGTGACGCGCGTCTTTTGACCTTTAGCTCAGGGCCGCAACTCCCACTGCTGCACGTTCCACGTCGGCGTCACTATGCTCGGCGCAAAGTTTTCCAGTCGTGGGGTAACGGCGCTAATCTCCGGCTGGTAGTAGAAAAAGATCTGCGGCACGTCGGTCGCCAACAGCGTTTCGATTTTTGCGTACGCCCGCTTGCGAGCTGCCTGGTCGTACGTCGTTAAGGCTCCCGCCTGGAGGCGATCCATCACCGGACTGCAGTAGCGGGTCCAGTTGAATCCGTTGGGCGGACGGTTGCCGCACGTGAACTGCGCGGAGTTGTCGGGATCGGCACTCGATTCAAAGCCGCTGATGTTCACATCGTATTTTCCCGGCTGCAGTACGCCGCTCGGCCCGAGCGCAAACAGCACCGCTCCAGGATAGTCTTTGAGTGTCACGTCCATGCCGATGGCGTGCAGCCAGGCCTGCACCTGCACGGCCATGGTATTATCGCCCACAGCGCCTTGCCGCAGCGACATCGTCAGCGCGAGCCGCTGACCGCCTTTGGTCAGGATGCCGTCGGAGCCGCGCTCCCAGCCCGCTTCGTGCAGCAGCGCGCGGGCTTTTGCGGGATCATACCTGTCGACCGGAACGGTAGGATCGTACGCCCACATGAACGCCGGGATGTCTTCGGTCGCCACCGTTCCGGTGCCGTACGTCGTCTTGTTCAACCAGCTGGCGCTTATCGATCGCATAGGCGATCGCGCGCCGAACGCGCACGTCGGACAGAATCGGCCGTTCGGTATTGATGTACATCGCCCGATACGCATTTTGCGGCGTCACCACCACGCGAACGTTCGGCACGCCTCGCAGCAGGCCGTAGGACGCCTCGCTGATGTACGGATACCAGTCCAACTCTCCCGACCGCAATTGGTTGATTCCGGTGTTTTCGTCGGGAATCTCGTGCACGACGATGTGCGAAATCTTCGGAGCACCGCCGAAATACGTGGGGTTTGCGACAAACTCCATCCGATCGCCGCGGATCCAGCGCACCAGCCGGTACGGGCCCGTGCCGACCGGCGCGTCGTTGAATGCAACGTGGCTGAGATCGCTATAGCGGCGCAACAGATGGGCGGGAACGACGAACCCGACGGTCGCACTATTGAAGGCTTCGGCGACGAAGGGCGCATACGGTCGCTTCAGGTGGAACACGACCGTGTGCGCGTCGGGCGTGTCGACGCGCGCAACCTCGTCGTAGGGCACCCGGTTGGCCACGCGCGAACTCGGCGCCATGACCGCTTGCCAGGTGAACTTCACGTCGTCGCTGGTAAACGGCACACCGTCTTGCCAGCGGACGTCCTTGCGCAAATGGTAGGTGATCGTCGTTCCGTCACGGCCGATACCGCCGTTAGGCTGCGTCGGCACGACGGCCGCGAGGTTCGGCACGGTCTCGTTATGCTCGTTTTCTTGGGTCAATCCGTTGAAGACGAGCCCCTCGAGATCGAATTCGACCGATTCGGTCAGCAGCAGCGGATTGAAACTATTGGGCGCAACGGCAAAGCCGGCTTGCAGCGTATCGGTTTGGCGTAAGGCGTGATACGCTCCGCCATGACTGCACCCCGCGAGCCACAGCGCGGCGGCAAGCCACCACGCAAGGGATAGCCGGGGTGCAAGGGCACCGGCAACCATACCAGGCTCCTTTGGCGGGTCTCGGAGAAAACTCTTCCCGAACCCATGGGGGTGGATCGAAAGAAGTTTGCAATAAGGGGTAACGCACCGCAAACGACCAGCAGTATCGCGGCATCAACCGTCAGTCGCTGCCCGTCAGCGACTGACGGCGGGTGACCGGCTTTGGCAAAGTCGCCGAGACGATCGCTCGCGACACCCGGGTCGAATAGCGGCAGCATATCGTGCGGATCGCTGTTCACGCGCAGCACTGTGCAGATCGGCGACGGGGAACCGCGCTGACGTCGTGCGTCTGCAGCCCATCCGTCATCCCAAGCGGCGCGCCCCCCAAAGTATGTCATCCCGAGCGGAGCGCCGAAGGCGCGCAGTCGAGGGACGGAACGCGTCACCTCACCTTCGCTAGTTACTGCACTTTTCTTCGACGTGGCAGCGCACCGTAAAATCCGTTCCGCTCGAATGTGCAATCGTTACGATAGCAATGAATGCGACTTGCTCATTTTCCGGTGCTACTAGGGTTGCGACGTGGCCGTTAACGATCGAAACCTCAAGCCGAGGATCGCTACAGCTGATGCTCCAGCCGGACTTCGGCAAGAGATGGAACACCGCGCTGGACGCGTCTCTCGTCGTCCCGGAGATGAGCGTGATCACCGCTTGCTCTAGGTGCGGAGTGCTCTCGGGGGCCACTCGGTCGCCTATTGCCTTCGAACGCTCTTCGGCGTCAACGGCGGGTACGGCAAGCGATCTCATCGCCGGCGAACACCCGGCTGCGCCCAATACCGCGCCGACGGCGGCGCACGCCAACTCTTTACGATTCATTCCATCTCCTTTTGCTAACGGTAGTGCCTATTCGATTAAGAGGTTCCGCATCATTCAAGCCGGCGAGCGTCGAAGAACGGCTTGGAAACGATCCGCTATCGGAGATGAGAGGCCGAGTTCTGCCTCGATCTCAGCGGCGCGCCGTTGGGTCGGCTGTGACACCCTCTCGCTGCTTGGGGGGTTCGTCAGCACTTTCCGCCTGCCGTTGCACGATCGTTGCGAGGAATCGTAAGTGTCATACCAATTTGCGAATCGGCAGACCAAGGGGCGAGAAGCACTAGGGACGGACTAGCCTTTTGTCCAAACGTCGCGAGCGGAGGTTTTGTCATGCAGATATCCACTGGAACTCCTATGCGTTGGCCGGTCGCGGCTGCCTTAGCCGGCGGATTGCTATCCGGCTGTTCGGGTGTAGGAACGCCCGCGACTTCGTCGCCAGCGAACGAACTCGTTCGAGCTAATATGGCCGCGGCGAATGGCATATCGAAGGTCCCGCACGCGATGGCCGCGCACACGATTGGCGGGATTTCCGCAGACGCCATCGCCGGAAGTAGGGTGATCTATTCGGGCAATTTTAATACGAATATGGTCACGATTTTTCCCGTTAAGGGCAAGAACCCGCCGCCGATCGGTCACATCACGTCCGGGCTAAGCAACCCGGAACGGTTGTTCGTTGGCAAAAGTCTCAAACTGTACGTTACGAACTTGGGGAATAACACGATCACCGTCTACGATCCGGGCGCAACGAAACCGAGCCGCACCATCAGCAAGGGGGTCAACATCCCGACCGGCCTGACGGTCGGCGCCGACGGAACGGTGTACTGCGCGAATGTCGGAAACTACACCGTGACCGAATATAAGAGGGGCAGAAACGCGCCGTCGCTGACGATTCAACTCCCCAATTCCGACAATCCGGAAGACCTGGCCGTCGACGCGAAGAACAATCTCTACGTTTCGCATCCGGGCGGATCGCTCGGGGGTGGAGTGTTGGAGTTTCCGCCCGGCCAAACGACCGGACAAGAACTGGGTCTCGTCATCGGCGACCCCGGCGCGATCGAAGTAGACAGTAGCGGTAACCTCATCGTCATCGACTCCTCGGTGCCGTCGGTCGACTTCTTCCCGGCCGGTTCGAAGAGTCCATCGCGCATCATCCATCTCGACGGAACGCCGTTCGAACTCTCGTTGAGCAAGAGCGAGAAGACGCTCTACGCGAGCGTCGAAGTCGGCAGTCCGTTTGCGATCGAATCGCTGGCATATCCGAGCGGCAGCGCCTTCAAGGACAAGATCACGAGCAACGTTGGAGACTGGCCGATCGCGGTCGCTCCCGACGCGGTGCTGTAACGGCGCGAAGCTCCCTACGGAGGAGGGCGGCGTGCACCGACACATCTTGTCGGCGCGCCTCAAGAAGCTCGCCGAGGACGGAATCGTAAAACGCCGGCGCTATCAAAACGCACCCTGACCGCTACGAGTACGCGCTCACCGAAAAGTGCCGCGCGCTCGCGCCGATCGTGCTCGCGCTGCGCACGTGGGGAAAGCAGTTCACGAAAGGCCCCCACGCCAGCCACATCGTTCACGAGGAATGCGGCGGCGACGTCGAGCTGGCGTTTCACTGCAAAAATGCGCACGGCAACTAGGCCGGACCGAAATTGTTGCGAGCCGGCCCGTCGAGGTCACCTAAGGCAGCGCTTGCGTAAACGATTTTATCGTTAGTCTGCTTCGCATGTAAGGGATCAGGGGTTCGATTCCCCTCCATCTCCACCATTTGGAAACGCCGCTGCCGTAAAGTTTTGGGGCGTTTTTTCTTCGGCCGATCCTTTGCGATCGAGCCGTCGCTGACTACCTTCTGACATTATCAGGGATGCCGGCAAGGTGCCGCACCACCGACGACTCGACATCGACGAGTTCAGGAAAGCCTTGCGCGCAAAGCTCGTAGAGAAAGCGCAAGAGGCCTTGTCAGCGGATCACGATACGCTGCTTTCCGAGCTTACTGAGGAGCGACTGGCCCTGTAATTCCAAACTTGTCGCCGTTCGCGCCGCCAGTGATCTAAAGATTAGCGATTTTGGCCCACATGGACGCACGATTTTGTGATTACTTGAATGAGTTGGTCCGTATCTCTCATGAGGAGGTCGGCGTTCACGATCTGCTAGTTTCCTTTTCGTAATGCGAAGCGTTAACGGCTATAAACGAGGTCCACTTTTCGGGAACGTCGTTCTCGGCATAGATTGCCTCGACCGGACAGGCAGCGACGCAGGCTCCGCAGTCGATGCAGACCTCCGGATCGATATAGAGCATGGGGTCCGTTTCCGAGCCATGGATGCAGTCCACCGGGCAAACGTCGACGCACCCCCGGTCCTTCGTGCCGATGCAAGGTTCCGTGATGATGTACGCCATAGTTCAACTATACAGTGGCCGGGCAGGCGTCGCAGCGACCCGCGCCTACGTCGCCCTGCGACAAAAGACGAGATTCGATGCACCCTCCTGACTTGCACCTGGACGTGCGCTCCATCCCGCTGCCCGGGCGCCACCCGCAAATCTTCGCCCTTTTCGATTCCTTGTGCGCTGGTCAGACGCTGGTCCTGATTTCTGACCACGAGCCGCGACCCTTGCGAGCCGAGTTCGATCGCAAACACCACCGGCGATTTGGGTGGGTGCAGCGTCAGCTGGGCGACGGCCGCTGGGAAGTGCGTATCGGTCGGACGCTTGATTTTGCCGCGAGTTCGGCGATTGCGGCGGCCTTGCTCCGTAATCCGATTTTCGCCAAAGCGCCCCAAGTCGAGCTAGAAAGCCTAGCGCATTACGTGCGACGCGCCGCAATCAAACGTCACCACTGCGTGGCAGAGCAAGGCGTCCTCTGGCCCTACGTGGGTATCGTTGCTAGCGGAATCGTGCAAGCGCAGCTGACGACCACGGTAGGTCGGGAGCAAGCCATGTATGACGTCCTGCCGGGAGAGGTCTTCGCGGAAACTGCGCTTTTCGACGGCGGCCATATTTGTCTGCGTCACATTGCACTGATCGCGGACACCGCGGTGTTGCTCCTGCCCGTCGAGCGGCTACGCGCCTTCGCGGACCGTCATCGCATCGTCGCGCGTCGTCTCGAGGAGGCCGCCGCACAACATACGCGCGCGATTCTCGGGCGCTTTGCAGCACAGATTTCCCTCTCGGCAACGGCTCGTGTGGCCACGGTGTTGCTTCCATATGCCACACCCGCGTTGGGACTCACCGATGCTCTCGCGCCGTTACGGACGATGACGCAGGTCGAGATTGCCTCCTCCGCCGGCACGGTGAAAGAAGTCGTGAGTCGGGCTATCGCCGAGCTGGAAGCGATGGGGGCGCTGCTACGTGACTCCGGCCACATCGTAAAACTCGATCGCGGCAAACTCGTCGACGCAATCGAACGCGGCTGAGTCTACTTGGGTTTGCTCTCGGCGGCGAAGAACTTGGCATGGCGGTCGTAGATCTCAAACTCAATCTCAGAGCTGGCGGCTAGACCGTCTTCCAGCATCTTGCCTACGCGCGCATCATATCGCGACCGGCTCCAGGCGCGGCCGTCGACCCATTCGGTAAGGATAACGACGGTCTTGCTATCGGTGCTCACGAGAACTTCCCCGGCAATAAAGCCCGATCGTTCCCTCGACTCCTGTTGCAACACGTTAGATGCTTCGCTGAGAATGTTCGGCGTATCGGAGGGCTCGATACGGAGTTTTACAACACTGACAATGCTCATCGATTGCGCCTCACTTCCTCGGGTGTGACGATTGGTCCGTGGTTTCCCCACGAGGTACGTTCGTGATCCACGACGGCGGCGATCTCGGCATCGCTTAGCTGCGCGCCGAACGCCGGCATCTGAGCCGTGAAATGCGCGTTGCCGATCGTCTTACCGGCGAGCCCGTGCAAGACGATCCGAATATGACCGTCGGCATCCGGCCCGTTGACGACTGGATCGCCGGCCAGGGACGGGAATGCGCCCGGTACGCCAGCGCCGCTCTCGCCATGACACGACTGGCAGTTTTGTGCGTAGACGGTCGCACCAAGCGTCGCGTAGTCGAATCCCGCTACGTTTTTGCTCCCGACCGCAGCGTTTGGTGCGATGGGTGCGGGAGATTGCGCTTGCGATCGCGCCGCGGGCGCGTTCGCGGTCGCAAGCGCCGGATTGGGTGCGTACGTCGGCGTTTGCGCGAAAGCGTCCGGTGTCTTGAAATATTCGATACCGTACCACGCCGCCCAACCAGCGATCACCGCAAAGAACACCCACGTCCACACCGGAACGGGCCCCGACGACTCAGCACGAACCGGATCGAAGGGCTCGTCCGAGCCAAAAGCGTTCACGTCGACTTCCACGGTACCGCGCACCCGCGAACCAGCGCGGAGTCCGGTGACCGTGATACCCGGGCCGTTCGATACGGTGAATGGGATGGACCGCACGCCGACGTTTCCAACGGCATCGACCGCCTGAATGCGCAGTACGTGCTCGCCATCTGCAAGCTTTGCTGTGTCGAGGAAAAATCGTACCGGCGGCTTGTACGTCGAAATCGGATCGGCGTTACCGTCGAGAAAGATGCTGATCGATACCGGATCGTTTGGCGTCAAATCCTCGTCGTGCATCAGCGATTGTCTTTGAGGATGAGGCGCTTGGGGTGCTGTGGATCGCGCTCCCCCGGACGCACCGTCCAGTAAATGGCCGCACCGATCGTCCAGGCCGTCGCAAGGACTCCGAGCGCGATGACGATCCAGCCAAGCGGATCATGCGCCGGGGTCTGCACGGTCATGCCGTTCACTTGCGCGGGACTCCGTGCAACGGCACTTGTTTGAGCGATTCGAGGTACGCGACGAGATCTTCGGCCTCGTCCGTCGTAATCACGACGCCGCTCGCGGGTCCGAATCCGGGAGGAACCGGCACCACCTCATCTCCCGACGCGGCGGCGTTCTTCACCACGAACAGCCACGGATAACGGGGCATGATCGAGTCGTGAACGACGGCGCGGGGATTCCACAGGTGCAGATACTGCCATGTCGTGCTCGGCTGACGCGCAGCTATATTCATCAAGTCGGGGCCGTTGCGGTGATCGCCCAACAACTCGGGGGTCTGGTAGGCATAGTCACCGGCGACCGATGGCCTGCCAAAGACCAGGTCTTGGGCGAGCGGTCGTACGTTTTGCGTGTGGCAGTACTCGCAGCCCTCGCTCACGTACACCGACCGCCCACGCTCCTGCGCGGGTGTGAGCGGCTGCATGCCGGGCGTCGGCGCAGTCCGCGAAAGCACAACACCAGGAATCACCCCCATTGCGATGGCCAGCACGCCGTATACGACGGCGGATGCAAGAACGAGCGACGAGACGTTGTTCATGCCGCGATTCATGCTTTACGCCTTCGACGTGCCGATGGCTCGAATTTCGAACTCTCCTTCGTCGACGCCAACGTCATAACGTACACGTTGTAAGCAAAGACGATATGTGCGAGAAACATCATCGAGCCCGCGACCGCACGTGCGACCCAATACGGCGCTGCCGCATCGACCGAGGCGATGAACGGGTTGCCGGCCGCCCATGTCAGACCTTGGAGCGTGCCCGCCACGGAGAGCACGCCCACGTAAAACGTCACCCCAATCGTCGCCAGCCAGAAATGAAGCCCGGCGGCCAGCACGTTCGGTTGCTTTCCGGTCGCGCGTGGTAGGAGCGCGTAAATGGCGCCCCAAGCAATAAACGTGATGAATCCATACATCGTTGCATGTGAGTGGCCGATCGTGAAGTTGGTGAAATGCCAAATCGTCTGCAAGCTGCGAAACGCTTCGATCGTGCCTTGGCTCGAACCGACGAAGTAGTAGACGATGCCGACGACGATGAACGGCAGCGCGTACGATCGCCGGATCGCCTCCGAATACCCACGCATCGTCAAGAAGAAGTTCGCGCTGCCGGCCCAGACCGGCACCAGCATGCCCACGCTGAACACGATGGCGAGCGTCTGGAACCACCACGGCAACGGCGAGAACTCGAAGTGATGAGCTCCAATAATGGGATAAAAAACTAGGTTCGTCCAAAAGCCGAGCACGCCGAGCGCGTATGAATAGATGGGCCTGTTCAAGAGCTTGGGAAGCGCATAGTAGGTGACGCCCAGCGCGAGAAATGTGAACCACATGCCGACGGCGTTGTGCATGAAAAATGCCTGCACGGCAACTTGCCCGAGCCCGATTTGATACGTCGGGATTATCGCAACGATACTGAGGATAAGCGTGAACACGAAGCCGCCAATGGTATACCAGTTGGAGATATAGATTTCTCGTTCGGCGCGCTCGGCAACTGTGCGCACCACAACAAGGCCGCTCAGGAATACGCCTGCAAGGAAGATGAGCTTCACCCACCAGACCCACTCACGATACTCCTGGTCGCCATAGTTGATTCCGAGGTCCAGCGTGATGGTTCCAAAGATCGCAGCCGCGTTGAAGCACAGCAGCGCAAGCCAAGCAAAACGCTTGCCGACTATGGCGATGCCTGACGTGCGAGCGGCGACATACATCGAAGCGCCGACCAGTGCAATCGAGGCCCATCCATAGAAGGTGCCGTTTGTGTGAATGGCACGTAACCGGCCAAAGGAAAGGAGCGGATTCGCGGCCCAGTCGGGATAGGGGAACTTGAAGCTCATCAGAAGCCCGACGGCCGTTGTGAGGAGTAGCCAGAATGTCGCACTGAGGACGAACGCAGAGAAGATCGCAATGTCTTCGGGCTCCGCATTGGCTCGAAGGATCTCGTTCTTTGCGTTCATCGATGTCTTTATCCCAACGTAGGAGAAGACATTCCGTGTAATCTGCCTAGCAGCAAATGAAAGTATCGCACCCCGCGTACCCCGTCAAGCGACTCGAGCACCTTCGAATCGTCGATTCTCGGATTGGATGACAGCACCTTCATGCGCAATGACGCTCCGGAATCGGTTGGCGGGAAGACGTCGAGGCGCCCGAACCCGCGCAGGAGGACCACTGCGGCGCTCCATCTTACGGATTCCTCGCACGCCTCGTAGTAGCGTGAACGCTTCGCCAGTCGGAAGCCGTCGGATTCGATCCGCATCGACGTCACCGTATGGGAGTTTAGAACGGTATCTCATCGTCGTCGTCGCCGTGGTCGGAGCCGGTGCCTTCGATGCAATGTTGCTTGCGTATCTATCGCGCCCCTGAATCGTGCGCGATCCAGCTACCCAACTGAGGCGATCTCGTCAACCGCAGGCAAGATGGGTTTACCTTCCAGCCGCCACGGACGGCACGTACGTATCGGACGGAAACAGCACAGATGATTCTCTCGCCGTAACGGGTTTTGGCGACTAGCGAACCGTCAAGGTGCCCTTTGCCGCGCGACCGCCCGCTCTCGATGCAGGGCGTAGCACGGAGGGCCGCTGGGCTCGAAGCAATGAGCACCTGCCTGCGCGTTAGCAGGTTCGTTGCTTAAAGTTCGAACTTCGTCGCGGGAACGGTGTGCGCACAACTCGTATCGGCCTTGGCCAAGACGTCGAAGAACGAAGCCGCGATCGTGTACGCGCAGTTGTTGGCATCGGTTGAGGGACTGCCGAACGCTACGTGAGCGACGTTAGGGATCCTCACGACGACGGAGTTCGGTAGCGTGCGCGCGACCAGTGCCCCAAACGATGCAGCGGTCTGCGCATCGTACTGGGCGTTGAGCACCAGCGTCGGAATGCTGCTTCGCGTCACGTCCCGAACGCTGGCGGCAACGACGCGAACTCCCCAGACGCCGCAGTTCTGCCGCATAAAAGGCAAGTTCGGAGCGTTTTTCCAAATCGACGAGTTAAACGCCGGAAACGCGCTCCGACCGGCTTCGATGACGCTCTTTTCGGTTTCGTACGGCACCCATTCGCCGCACGCGACGCCGTTGAACAAGCCGTTGCTCAACACGCCAATACCGGCGGGATCGAGTTTTGGGAGGGCCCACGTCGAGGCGATTGGAGCCGGATTGCCGTGGGCGAGGGCATCGATCGCGGCCGGAACCTTCCCCGCAACATGCGACCCCGGCGACACCGTCCACTGCACGAGCATGCCCCCGCTGATCATCACCTTCGTCTTTCCAGGGTGGCCGGGCACTTTTACTTCCACCGTCTTCGGCGAAGCCTCGTACTGCAGGACCAATCGGCGCCACGTCGCGCCGACATCGCCGTAGCGCTTGCGGCAGGCCGTTTGCTCTTCACACGCTTTGAAAACCGCGTTGATGCCTTCGCCCGCGCTAGTCCAGGCTGAGACGCCGCCGGCGAGAGGCGGCGGGAAGATGCCGTCGATGGCGACGGAGCGTATGCCTCCCGGATGCATGCGCATGTATGTGAGTGCGAGATCCGTCCCGTACGAGATACCGTACACGTTCCATTTCGCCACGTGCAATGCAACGCGTAAGGCTTCGAGATCGTCGGAGCTCTCCAAGCTATTATATGCGCTTAAGTCGGACGTGAGCGCCGCGAGTTCGTGGCGGCACGTGCGGGTCGCCTTCGCGTATGCGACCAGAGTCTCGGCGGCATCGTAAGGCATATTCAGCGTGTCGGCAGGCCAGCGATCGACCGAGTTACACGTGAGCCGCGGCCGGGCGGTATAGGTGCCGCGCTGCGACATGAAGATCACGTCGCGATCGCCGTTGAGCTTTCCGGCCACCGCCATGGGGATTTCGGTGATGGCGTCGTCGCCGGGTCCGCCGGCTAGCCATACGATCGGATCCGCTTTCGCTGTCGACGATTCCGCCGGTACGATCGCGACCGAAAGGCTGATCGTCTGCCGGTTCGGATGCCGGCGATCTTCAGGAACCGTCAGCCGTCCGCAGCGCGCACGTTTTAGCAGTTCGATGCCCTTCGGCGGCGACGCACACGGACCCGGGACAAACAACGGAGCGCTCGCGGCCGGGCGTGCGAAAAAAATCGCGCCGGCGCCCAGGGCTGCGAGCACCGAAAGACCAGTGGCGAACGAAGCTATGCGTTTCATTTAATGTTTAAAACTCACTCTGGGAACGGTAGCGACACAAGTGGTGTCCGGCGACCGCGGATGGTCGACGAACGATCGAAATATCCGCGCGGCGCAGGGCGATTGCACGATCACCCAGTGACCGATGTTTCGGATGCGAACGTACGTCGAATTCGGTAGACCGTTCGCGACGTATCGTCCCCACTGATGGCCGGTCTTGGCGTCGATGTCGCCCGACACGACCAAGGTTGGGATCGCGCTCCGAACGCGAACGCGCTGCGAGTCCGGACCCTTCGGGACGTTCCAAGCTTGGCAGAGCTCGTGCTCGAACGGCAGTTGTGGAGCATTGACCAGCACCGAATCCGGCCAGTTGGGAAACTCTTCTTTTCCGGCGCGCAAGACGTCCGCGGTCGATCCGTACGGCTCCCATTCGCGACAAACCAAACTCTGTGTCATCCCCAGCGCCTGTTCCGGATGGGCGGGCACCTCGGCAGAGGCGGCCCGCGCCCCCAACATGATTTGCGGGTTGCCATGCGCGAGTTCGGTAAGAGCGCGCGGCATATCCGCCGGCTTGGGGCGGTTTGCCACGAGCATGTCGACGAGCGCGCCACCGTCCAACACGACTTTTACGGGGGCGCCGCCCTGCGGCGGGACGATGTTTTGAACGATGGGCTGCTTCTCCAGGCGATTGACGAGTTCGGTGAGCGTCGCAAGGAGATGAGGGTATCTGCTCTCACAGCTCGGCTGCGCCGCGCAATCGTCGAAGATGGCCGTCATACCGGCCTTGAAGCTGCCCCACGTAAACGGCAGGTTCACGATATCCGGCGGCACGATGGAGTCGACGACCACGCTACGAATGCCGTCGGGATGATCGCGCATCAGGGATAATGCAAGATCGGTCCCGTACGAGTAGCCATAGACGTTCCACAGCGGGATACGGAGCGCGTGACGAAGGTCCACGAAGTCGCGTTCGTTTTCCGTCGTATTGTACGCGCTCAGATCGATGCCTCGGCCGGCGAGGCGGTTGCGGCAGGCTGCGGCTGCCTTGGCTTGCACTTTCCCGGTCGATGGCGCATCAAAGGCGAGGCTGACCTGCTCCGCGTTGTACTGGTCGAGCTCCGGGCAGTTCATGTCGGGATCGTCGTACAAGGTCCCGCGCTGATTCATGATAATGACGTCGCGATCGTGGTTGATACCGGCTTCCACTAAGAATGGGATGGTGTTAATCGCGGACTCCCCCGGCCCGCCGGTCATGAAGACGATGGGATCGGGCTGGGGCGGCTGCTGGTGTGAGGGCAGGATTGCGACCGCGAGGCGAATCGTCCGCTCCGACGATTTCGAGCGGTTTTCCGGTACGACCAAATAGCCGCAGCGCGCCGCCTTGAGCGCTGCGATCGGGTGCGGCGGCGTCGGACATGCCCCCGGCCCGAAGTGCGGTGGCGCGGGCTGCGCGCCGTAGGCGGCAGCCGCGAGCCCCCCGAGCGATAATACGACAGCGGCAAAAAATGTTTTCATGCGTTAATTCCTACGGCGGCGAACAAAATGGCGCTGGGGAGTAGGAAACGGTTTTGGGATTTGGCTTCGCATTCAGCGGCGGATAATTCATACGTCCGACGAGCGCATCGACCGTGACTTCGGGGGCATTCCAGGTCATTCCATCGACGCCCGGCGCCGCCTCCGCCGGGGCGAAGGCTAACGCGGAAGCCAGTATTGCGGCCGATGAGTTCGCAAGCGCCCCGGGATGGGAAGTCGTCGAACTCGTCACCTGGATGAAGTGCTGGGGCGGTGGAATACGCGCCGACGCCCGTAGAAAAAATGGCAGCGCCGTTACAATGACGACAAACAACCCTACCCGAGCCAGCATCGAGTGGCGATTCGCTCACTCTTGTTTCTGGTCATCCCGCTGAAGCGCTTGGCCTTGTCACAAGTCGACTTTCCTACGCGGCCGATCGGGCGATAAAGGCGCACCCTCTCCAAGTGGTTGACGAGTAAGATCGCCCGCCGCCTTCTACCTCATGCCTCAGAAGGGCCATGACCTAGACGCCGAGCCTGACAACGACGGTCACGCGCTCCGCGAATACGTAGTCGGACTCCGCGTCGAGCCTAAGCGCGTCTTCAAGAAGTCGGAGAAGCGATGATTGCGCCACCCGCCGCGCCGCCCTACCCGCCGACGAGAGTGCGCGTTGGCCGCACCAAGCGCGATTTTCGCGCTAACTAGCTGCTGGGCCGCGTTTTAGCTTGTAGCTTTCGGAATCGCATCGCGGGGGCAACCCCTCAGCATTGCCACCAGGAGAGGGAATTCGGGGGCGGAAGTCCCATCCGTCAAAACGACTTCCACGCTATCAACCAAATGAACGACGGATTTTGGAAAGACCTGACCCGAAGACTAGCCCTTATGCGCAAAAGAAAAGCGGCGCTGGATCTGCTTCTATTGGGTCTCGGGATTCTCGGGATTTTCGCTCTGTTGGTATCTAGATCGACCTATCGATCCGGCTACTGGTCCGGAAGTTCGCTGTCCTGGCCGTCCTTGATCATTGCCGGGATTTGCGTCGCATCGATGGTTGCGGTATGTGCCTGCATGGAACAAGATTCCTGAAGGTCTCTCCGAGAAAGCGCGGCCGCAGGAGAGAGGGGCGTACCCTCAAAGGCCGCCGCCGATGGGTCCGCGCTCGAACCGTGGCAGGGCGCTGCGCTCACGCTCGGCAACGAGATGAACAAACTGCTGCAAACATCGCGTTGGGCCGCGACGCGGCCGGCGTGCATTACCGCTCCGGCAGCATCGCCGGCATGCTTGCCGGGCAGGAGCAAGCGATAGGCCTGCCGTGCGACTACAGCCGCACGTACAACGAGCGCTTCGACGGCTTCGACTTCGTAAAGCTCGACGGCCACCGAATCGCGATTGCAAACGGCGCGGTGTGTTAAGGAGTCGTTCCGAGGTGGCTCGATTCAGCGCTCTCTTTTGGTCGCGCTTTCGGGAGATGGCCCCTTTTCAGTTTATCCGCGCGGTGCGTACTTTAACGACGTGGCCGTATTGAAGAGTACGATCGGCGAAGGGAGCCCAACGCCGTCGTCAACCAATCGACGGAGCGCCGCAAGCGTCGCGCCCCCCTCTTCGGTTGCGTCAATCCCCTCGTTGCGATGGAGATCGCGCATCGCAGCGTCAGCGCTCTCGTCGGAGACCGCAACGGCGTGCCCACGCGATTCGCGAAGCGCACGCAATGTGAGACGATCGCCGATCCCGCCCGGAACGCGCAATCCCCACATTTTTGTCGACGCGTTTTCGACGCGAGCGGCCGACTCTTCGCCGCGATGGAACGCGCGAACGATCGGTGCGCAGCCCTCGGCTTGGACGCCGACCATGACGGGACGCTCGGCACCGATCCAGCCAACTCGCTCCAACTCGGCAAACGCCTTCCACATCGCGACGAGGCCCGTGCCGCCGCCGGTCGGATAAACAATCGTGCCGGGAACGCCGCCGAGTTGCTCGACTAGCTCGAAACCCATCGTCTTCTTCCCCTCGACGCGGTAAGGCTCGCGGAACGTCGCAACGTTGAAGGCGCCCGTTGCCCGTGCGCACTCGGCGGCCATGCGTCCGGCGTCGTCGATGAGGCCGTCGACGAAAATCACCTCGGCCCCGTAGCTCTCCATCTCCTCGACGAGCAGGTGTGGCGTATCGCGCGGCACGTAGACGCGCACGCCGATACCGGCCCGCGCTCCATAGGCCGCCAGGGCGCCACCGGCATTCCCCGCGCTCGGCGCAACCATCGCGGTCACGCCCAAGCGCTTCGCGACCGTGACCGCGGCCGACATTCCGCGCGATTTGAACGAACCGGTCGGATTCTGGCTTTCATCCTTTACATAGACCTCTTCGCAACGCAATCGCCTCTGCAGGCGCGCGAGCGGAACGAGCGGTGTGCCGCCTTCGCCAAGGGAAACTGGCGCCTCACTTTCGGCGATCGGGAGCAGCTCGCGATACCGCCACATCGTCCACGGGCGCGCTTGGATCGGTCGCGAATGCGAAAGGTCGTCATACCGGGCGAGCAGCGGCGCTGCGTCGCTCGGACAGAGGCTCGCCAACGCGTTTGACGGGTAGCGGTGCGTTGCGTCGAGCGAGCATTCCAAGTATGCAGGCAGCATCAAGCTGTACGCTTCGCCGGCGAAAAGCGCATCCATAGGAAGTAGGCCGGGAGCGCGCTCAGCAGAATCACCAACCCAAAGAACGCCTCGCGAGGATAGGCGATATACGTGGCGATCGCGACGCCGAACGATGCGACCAGATAGATCGTCGTCGATACGGGATGCCATGGCACGCGGAACTCTACCGACCGCCCGTTGCCGGAGCTCCGATCGCGTGCCCGGATGACGAACAGCGCCAGCGCCGATAGGCCGTTGAAGACGTAAAACGTCGAAACGACGTAGCTAAGAATCTGCTCGTAGCTCCCGGTGAGCGCGATAACTATCGCCACGAGCGCTTGCAACACGATCGCAACGACGGGTACGCGCGTTCGGGGCTCGATCGACGCGACGCTCCGAAAGAACAGCCCATCTTGGGCCATGGCTTGGTAGAGGCGTGGAACCGTCAACGTGCGATTGCCAATGAATCCAAGCGTCGAGACAACGATTGCAAGCGACGCCAGGCGCGCCCCAGGCGAACCTAGCGTAACTAGCAGCACGGCAGAGGCGGGGACGTCAGTGTCCGCCAGCCCGCCGACGCCTAGCGCGCGAATGCACGCAGCGTTGACCAGGAGATAGAGGACTGCGACGCCCGAAACTCCCAGCCAGAGCCCGAGTGGGAGCGCGATTGTCGCGCGTTTCACTTCGGTCGCCATAAAGTTCGCGACCATCGCGCCGTTGTAGGTAAAGAGAACGGGAATCATCGCGAAGCTAAATGCTGCGAGCGTGTTTGGCGTTGCCGTGGAAAGCGGAGGCCGCGACGACAAAGCCGGGTGCGCCGCGAGGCCCGCGACGACGATGGCTGCGAACGCGGCGAGCTTCAATACGGTTAATCCGTTCTGGACGTTGCCGCCCTGACGAACGCCCAGGCAGTTCACAAGCGCGAGCGCGGCGAGGGCAATCGCCGCAAGCAGCCCGGATGCGACGTGAAAGCCCGTCAGCATCGTGAAGTATCCTGCGAAGAGCACGGCCGCCGCTGCAAGGCCGCCACTGAACGACGCGAGCAGCGAGGTCCAACCGTAGGCGAACGCGACGACCGGATGAAACGCGTCGCGCAAGTAGGCGTAGATACCACACCCTTGCGGACGGCGCGCGGCGAGCTCGCCGAGGATGAAGGCGCCAAAGAGTGCCACGATTCCGCCGGCCGCCCACGCGCACAGAATTAGTGCAGGAGCGTGGAGGCGCTGCGCCACGACCGCCGGGGTGCGGAGGATTCCCGATCCGACGACGCTGCCCATCACGATGAGTGCGACGTCGGAGGCGCCGAAGCGTCGCTCGAACGTGCTACACCGGCCGTTCGCCGAGGATCGTCGCACGACGGACGCGGCGGCGATTTGGAAAGTAATCGGCGAGCGCGCAGTGTTGCGTCCAGCGATTGTCCCAGAACGCGACCGTACCTTCGTTCCAGCGCCAGCGCACTTGAAACTCCGGCCTCTCCATGTGCTCGAAGAGCAGTCGTAAGAGCGCATCGCTCTCGCGCGGCGAGATACCCTCGATATGCGACGTGAAGTCCTGATTGACGAACAGAGCCCTGCGCCCCGTCGCAGGATTCGTCCGCGCGACCGGATGCGACACCGGTGGATGCTCGGCGTACATGCGGTCGCGCCGATCTTCGATGCCTAACGTCTTGAATCGCTCGGGCGTGAAGTTCTTCGCGAACGAGTGTATCGCACGCAACTGCGTGACGAGCGTTTTGATCGGCTCGGAGAGCGTTTCGTAGGCCAGGTACATGTTGGCCCAGAGCGTGTCGCCGCCCAACTCCGGGATCTGCTCGGCGTAGAGCACCGCTGCCTGAGGCGGCTTTTCGAGGAAGGTCACGTCGGTATGCCAGCGATCGCTGTTGGCGCGGTGGGTCTCGTCGTGCGCTAAGATCATGACCTCTGGCGCGTCGTCGTGGCCGAGGTAGAACGGATGCATATAGAGCGGGCCAAAGAGCGCGGCAAAGTCGCGCTGCTGAACCGGCGTCAGCGACTGGTCCTCAAAGAAGAGGACGAGATGCTCATCAAGCGCCGCGCGGATGTCGCGCACGTCGGCTTTGGTGAGTGTCGCGCTCAGATCGACGCCTTCGGCGACCGCACCAATCGCGGGCGTTAGCCGTTTGGTTCGCAACCGCGCCGGCCTTTCTCGGCGGTCTCGACTTCCACGCACCCGCTGTTCGCGCGCCGGCCCATTTTCCCCGGCTTGAGGCAGTCGGAGGCGATAGAGCCAACGAGGCGGCGCTTTCGCGCCGCCTCGTTCTTTATCCGCGGAAACGAGGTTAGAGCGCGTTAGCGAGCGCCCAGCCCTTCGGAGCTCCGATGCCCGCGGCTTGATTGTACTGCGTCGCGCTGCACGAGTAGGCACCATTACTGCCCGACGTGCAAGGCGTGAAGTACGTGCTATAGCCGGTAGATTTGAAGAGGCTATAGAGCGTGGGATTTACCCATCCGAGCTTGGCGCCGTGAAGTTCGTTGGCTTCGATGATCAATGCCACCGATGCTGGCGAAGACCACGAGGTTCCCAGATACTCACCGAACTTGCCTCCCGTAAACACTGCGACCGGGAAGAACGGCAGCGAGTAGTCGGGCTGATTGCGACCGGTAGTGATAACGCCGGTGATGCCGCTTTGGAAGCTCGGAAGGCCAAATATCGTCGACACGCCGCCGCCTCCCGAATCACCATCGGCGCTGCCCTCGGTAACGGTTTGGAGCACGCCCTGACTCGTTTCGGTAAAGTTCACGCCACCGATCGACGAAAAGTACGGCCCACCGGCCGGGGCACTAACGCCCTTCTTGCCGCTGCATTCGTTACTTCCGGTGTCGCCGCTCGATGCGGAGAACTCGACCCCTAAGGATGCACCTTGTTCGGCGATTGAGTTCGTCGAGTCGGCAAACGACGGATCGCTCGATTCGCAGCCGCCGAAGGACGAGTTTACGGCCGTTGCCACGCCGTCCGAAAGCACCTGATTGTAGGCATCTTCAATTTGTTGGTCGCCCAACGATCCGATATCGTAGACGGTGATGTTCGCGCCCGGCGCGAGTCCGGCGATGGTTTGGACGTCGAGGTCCGTTTCGGGATCGTCGCCGCTGCCGCCGCCGTCAACCGCTTCGTTCTTCACGGTTCCGGTGTATGTAACTTGTGAGGCCGACAGATACGAATTGAGATAGCTCGTGTTCACCGGGTCATCGATGACGATCGCCGCGGTATAACCGGCTCCATTACAGCCGTGCTGAACCGGATAGTCGAACGGCTTCGCGACCCCGGTCGCGAGGGTGCCCGACGAGTTGGTAAGCGGTCCGTTATCCGGAGAGGCATTGTTGCAGCCGGCGCCCGGCGTCGGCGTCGGACCTGTGGTCGGCGTCGACGTCGGAGCTGTGGTCGGTGTCGGCGTCGGACCTGTGGTCGGCGTCGGCGTCGGAGCTGTCGTCGGCGTGCTCGTCGGTTTGGCCGTTGGGCTGGCCGACGGAGATGGCGACGCGCCTACCCAAGCGACGTCGTCGACGTATTGATAGGTGTACGTTTGACTGTAGCCGTCCCCGTAGCAGCCAAAATAAACGTAGTCGGTCTGTCCCGCGTACCTACCGAGGTTGATCGTGTAGTTCACCCAGCCGTTCGTGTTGTTGACGGTTTTGTAGAACGTTGTAAGGATGCTTCCGCTCGAGTTGAGCAGATAGCCGGCTTGCCAGGCGTAGCGCGTACCGTAGCCCAACGTACCTTCGTTCGAACCTTGATAGACCCAGAAGCTGAGCTGGCCGTTGGATGGCACTTTCACTTGTTGTGCGATAGCTGACCAACCGTTGACTTCGGGCGGCGACAGCGCGCCCATGACTGCGGAATACGAACCGGAATGCGCGCGCGCCGTCGTCACTTTAGCGTCTGGCCGACCGGTGCTCTCGTCGATCCACGGGCTTAACCCTCCGGTCTCAAAGCCGCCGTTGACGAGATTGCCGCTCGAGTCCATCGGCGTGATGCCGGAGAGCGGTATGACGGGACGCCCCGCCGCGTCCACCGGGAAGGACGGCGAAGTGCGACCGCCGCCGGTTTGATCGACGACCGTGCGGACCACGACGAGATTATTGAGCGAAACGTCGCGCACGTACCGGGCGATGCTCGGCGGAACCGTCGCCGATCGTACGTTTGTATAACGATCGCCGTATTGCCCCTGGTGTACGGAATGGATTTCCGTAGAGAAAAACTTTTCGACGGCGGACGTTGGCGCCGTCGCATCGACGAGCGTACGATTTGCAAACTGCTTGCCGATCGTGAAGCCGGCTTCGCGCAACGCGCGTAGGACGCTGCGTTCTTGCTCCGATGTCGGAGCGTAGTACGAGTTAAATTCTCTTGGAGAAAGAGAGCGATGGTGCGAACCAGACGAATTGGCGAGCTTAGCGACCAGTTCGTCGAGTTGGTTTTGGTGGTTGTACCGCAGGGTCAGCGAAACGCGAATGACCGCGTTGGACGGATGGCGCCCAATATCGCTGAACGACAACTTCCCAAACATCCTCGGCACCGAAACGATCGGTTTGTCCGAGAGCGTCGAGTGCGTTACGCCGGATTGTGATGCGGCCGTTTGAGAAGCGAGCGACTGTGAAGCTGCTTGCGGGTTTCCCGCGAGCGATGGAAGTGAGCTGTGTCCGCTGCAAGCCGACAGCGCGAGTGCCAGAGCCAGCGCGGACGCAATCCCGGGAGACGTTCTTCGCATATCCCCTCCTAAGACGAAGCAACGGTCGGTTAATCTGCGATTATTTCGGCAGGCAGAGGAGCTGATCCGCCAGGCGGCAGGTAACCTTACTTGTACGCCATGCTTGAGCGCTAGCCGACCGAGCGGTTGACCTCGCAGGGGAAGATCGTTGGAACAGCCGTATTGGGGACCTACAGTTTTACGCTAAGCAGAGCGACGATAAAGATTTCGACTGCAAATTCATGCGAGAAGCCGGGCCGAAGGAACGACGGTTATGAAGCACACCTTAGCGTTAACGATAACGTCTCTGCTCTCGATCTTGTTCGTAACGTTCCACTTCACCAGCGACACCCTCCACGCGAAGGTTGGAACTCCCGAGGCGGGCGGAGTAACGCTCGTTGTGGTTCCCATACTGGTCGTCTGGCTGTACGGAACGCTCGTGCTCGCCGAGCGACGTTCCGGGTACGTCATCATGCTCGTCGGAGCGCTCCTTGCACTGTTCCTTCCCGTCATCCACGTGATCGGAGCGGGAGGCGTTTTTCACGGAACGATCGGCAAGTCCAGCGGAGCGTTCCTTTTCGTTTGGACGCTTCACGCCCTCGGCGTGACGGCGATGTTTTCCGTCATTCTTGCGGCACTTGGACTATGGAATCTGCAACGGGGTCAGCCCCGGTAACCCTGGGCCAGGGCTCGTGCCGGCCGTCATTGCGGCTTCGCCCAACTTGTTCCGTCGGCATACAGCACCCTGGTAACCACGCACCGCACCGAACTCAAACCCAGCGGCGATACATCCAGCGGAAGTTTGAAAACGTGACTGATCGTCTTACCGGGCTCGAAGCGACCCCGATCGACGACACTCTCGATCGTGCCGACGACGCCGACGATGTCGAAGTCCACCTCAACCGCGGCTACCGCTGCGGCGTTGGTGTAGCCGATGCGCAACGGCGGCGGATCGAGTTGCGCATGACAGCTGGTGACTTCGATGTTCGAGCCGGGCGTTTGCGGAGGCGGACTCGACGTCGCCCCCAGCGTTAACGCCGCTGTGATAGCCGCTAATTCTCTGCGCATAGACTTGACGGCACTCTCGTTCTACCGGCTGCCTACCAGTTCATTCCCCTCGGATACGTTTCCGGCGGTTCGCCGTCGCGCCGTCGCGCACGTGGCTCGAGCGCCTTCCCCTCAATCACTGCCATTTCTGGAGACGTCGTGGCGAAAAACGAGTGGCGAGCCAGCTTAAGTTCCGCTCGGAAAGGGCGAATGTGGTTGGACCGGAAGCCTTTTTCGAACCAGCACGGAAAAGGGGCTCTCCTGCGGTAAACCGCGGCCAACATAGGAGGCTACCATGACGCTGGAGCAGTTCGCTTGGCTCGGCAACATCGTCAGCGGTCTTGGCGTCATTGCGACGGTTATCTACACCTCTATCCAAATTCGGAGCAACACGCGCGCCGTTCGCGCATCGGCGTTTCAGGAGGTCGTCGATTCCTTCGCTTCGATCTCCTTTGATATTGCAAAAGACAAGAACCTCACCGATCTTTTCCTGCGTGCCGGTCGTGACGCTTCCACACTCAACGACGTAGAACGGACGCAGTACGACTTCATGCTGTCCAGCTTCCTACGCCGAGCGGAGAGCCTTTATTTTCAGAGCGAGAGTCGCACGCTCCTCGACAAACATTGGGCCGGTATCCGCGCGAGCATCGAGTGGGTGATGTCGTCGCCGGGCGCGCGCACTCGCTGGAGAGAGATCCATAAGAGGTTCAATCCAGAATTCGCCGCCTTCATCGACGAGCTCAATGCCTCCTGACGGCGGACGAAACGAAGGTGTTGCTAGAAATGCATGAGCGTGAGGATACCGATCACGACTTCGACGGCCACCAGTACCACGATGATCACCTCGAGAAACTCGTCCCGGCGGCTGCGGGCCTGATCGCTGAAGAAGCGGTACATCTCACCGACACTGGCGAGCTTGATATCGATATGACGCTGCCAGTCCGCTAGGCCTAGGCGCTTTGCTGCGGACCGGTAGATGCGCGCGTAATAGGCATCGCCTACGACTTTCAATGCGTTGCTCGAGCGGTCCGTCAACTCGAGCACGTCGACGATGAGGTAGCGCAGCGTTGCGGCCTGCTCGGCTTCGTGGCGCCCGCGCAACGAGCGTGGCGGACCCGCGGGCTGCATCTTGTAGATGATGTCCAGCTCCCGGTCGAGCAGCGCGTCGTAGGTGCGCAGCTCGAGCAGCTGGGAGTTCGCAAACTCTAAGATGTCCTCGATCGCTCCAGAACTCTCTCGTCGATCGTAGACGAAGGCCGTATCCCACTGCACGATCGTTAGATCGTTTTTGTGGTAGGAAAACCTCATCCGTAAGGCTTCTTCAGTTTCGGACGCCGACAACAACTTGCGCTCGCCGAGTAACAGGCTTGCGAGCTCCGCGGAATGATCGTCCAAGAGCGTCTCGGCATCGACGTCCTCGGCAAAACGTTCAATCTCGATGATCAGATAATCTTCAACCAAAGCTGGGTGACGTTCGTCCAAAGCATACCCATACTCGTCGCAAATTCGCGCCACGGTCGACTCGGCAAAGCGCAGGATACGCTCGTCACTGCGCGCCCGCTCCGCAATCGTCGTTAGGTCGTTCCACGTGCCGGCGACAAAGAAAGTACAGCGAAGCGAGATGACGCCGTAATCGTAGAGTTTTAATCGCGTCGAGCAGCCCAGCCCGTCGAACTCAACCTCCGGCAGACTCGCGACCAGAGGGGGAACCGGAAACTGCAGATACGGGGGAGCGTGCGGGCGCAAGGGAAGGGCTGCCGGCGCGCGCTTATCGCCACCGAGCGCGCTCATCTGAGCCAGATCGATCGTGTCGGCGATATCGAACAAGTAGTACACTCGCACGGCGCCGCTAGCGATTTCGAGCATCGCCGCCGCCTTACGACTTTAAGTGACGCGTTCCTTTACACTCGCCGGGCGGATACACTCCCGCAAGAAACGCTTCTAGACGGCTTGGAGGGTTGCATGATCATTCCGATTTTCGCAACGCTTATTCTTGCCGATTTGAACCCCGGATGAAGTGCGGGCATCGCTCGAGATCGGCAAGACCTTAAGTCGATGGCTACCATTACCGACAACGGGTCATTGGGTTTTCTGGAAGCGCCGGCTCCCAGCTAACCACGTTTCATTGACCTGGATATTGATGATCTCCTCAGGGCGAACCGTATGCGGGTCTTGTGCGAGCAGCACGAGGTCGGCATACTTACCGGTCTCGAGACTCCCGACGATTCCGTCAGAGTGGCACTGCCAAGCTGCGTCAATTGTGACGGCGCGCAGTGCCTGATCGACCGTGATCCGTTCCTCCGCGTTGAGGACGTCGTTTGTGCCGCGCATAAGACGCGTGACCGCGTTGTGCACGTAGATCAGCGGTCCGATTGGAGTAGTGTTGTAGTCGGAATGAAGAGAGATTCTCAGCCCGCTGTCGAGAGCGCTCTTGCATGGATCGATCAGATTTGCACGAGACGAACCGAATATCAGCGACTGGAACGGAGCACCCCAATAGTAGACGTGTCCGATCGTAAACGACGGCGAAATACCCAATGCTTTCATGCGCTGCAACTGATCGAGATGACAGACGGTTGAGTGATCGATTCGGTGCCTCGCGTCCGCTCGCGGCGTTTTTTGCAGGGCGGCTTGGTAAGCGTCGAGGCCCACGTCGATTCCTGCGTCCCCATTGCAATGGATGGCGACTTGCCATCCGGCGTCGTTGGCCTGTTCCACCGCTGCCAGCAACTCTGCTGTCGTGTAGTTCGCATTCCCTTTGGAGGCGCTGTTCAAGTAAGGCTCGCGCTGGAAAGCGGTCTTACCCTGATTCGTTCCGTCGACCCAACATTTTATTCCAGTGAAGCGCAAACGGTCGTCACCCTGATTCGGCGTGATGCCCAACTTCTGCCACGTGGCAAAGGCGGCAGACGACAGAAACGCCGTCATTCGGACCGGTGGATCTGCCTTGAAAGCCGCTTTTATCGTGTCGTAGTCAAGCTGCGGATTCAGCAGGCCGACGCCCATGTCGTGCAGTGTCGTACAACCAACCGACGCGGCAGTACTAAAGAGGTTGAGAACGTTCTGCACGTATTGGGCGGGCGTGACTACCGGCAGCAGAGGAACGAACGCCTGCATCGCGGGCGCCTCATTCAACTCTCCGGTGAGCTGCCCCGCGGCGTTGCGCACGTAGCGCCCCTGCGGCGGATTCGGTGTGGCAGCGGTGATTTTTGCGGCATCGAATGCCTTGCTGTTCACGAAGCCAACGTGACCGTTGTCTTCGAGAATGAAGAGCGGGTTGGCTGGGGCAATCGCGTCGAGCCCTGCCAAGGTGGTGTCGAAGGTCCCCGGAATGATCAGGGGATCGAACAACTGGCCCACAATCCACTCGCCGGGCTTCGCCGCTGCGACTGCGGTTTGTAGCTTTGCCTTCACTTCGTCCATGCTGGTGTTGACGAACGGTCCTAGATTGAGAGCGCTGTCGAAAAATGAATAGATGTAGTGCATGTGCGGCTCGACGAATCCAGGCAGCAGCGTCTGCGTGCCGATATCGACGACTTTCGTCCCCGCGCCGCGGTAACGCATGACGCTTTGCAAGGTGCCGACGGCCTGAATTTTCCCGGCCTTGATCGCGATGGCTTGCGCTACCGGTGCGGCCGCATTCATCGTGTAGATCCGCCCGCCGTGAAAGATCGTGTCCGCCTCGGGACCGCTTGCGAGCGCCTTCCCAGCCGTAGCAGTTTCTACGACCGCGCCGGCCGCGAGTATGGCCATACCCTCAACGAACGTGCGCCGATCTATGGAGCTGCGCATAAAATCCAGGAGCGCGGGCTTACAAGCGATGCACATATTTAAACAAGTCCTTTTTCGCTGCGACGGCCTGCCGGCGCGGGACTCGATCTGCACCGGCGGTGGTGAGGTAACCCTGCTTGCGTAACCGAAGGGAAACGCAAGTGAGCAGGCCGCTTAGTTGCTGTCGACGGGATCGTAGTCGGGCGGCCGGCTGAGAAAGTACGCCTTGGAGTGGTCGGATGGAATCGTTTGGAAGGCTCGCGGCTGCTGGCTGTAGTGGAACATCGGCGTCATCGTTTTGGCCCGCTTGTCGGTCGTATTGAGCGAGCCAAGCTTGAACGTCTCCTCGACGTACTTCAAAATACTCCCAAACTCGAAGACCGTGTGATTGACTTTGCCGGCGTCGACGTAGGGTGAAACGACCAGCATCGGCACCCGGAATCCCAAGCCACCCTGCTTATCAAAAAACGGTGGCGGAACGTGGTCGTAAAATCCGCCCCAGTCGTCCCACACGATGATGATGGTCGTCGAGTCCCAGTAGGGGCTGTTGCCGATCGCGTTGACGACCGACGCGATCCATTCCGGCCCCGTATACGTCCCCTGCGGCTTGTGGGGATGGTCGGAGTCGACTTCGCTCGGGATGACCCACGACATCTGGGCGAGCGTTCCGTTGGTGATGTCGTTATAGATGTTCGTCTCGGGAACCGAGATGTTCGTCTTCCATTCGGGCCCGTTGCGAACCACGTCGATCGCGTCGAACGCGTTCCAAATCGCACCGCCGCCCGTATTTCCTTTGTGGGGGGGCGAGTAGAGGCGCCACGAAACGCCCTTGGCGTCGAGCAGATCGCGCAGCGTCCCGGTCGGGTAGGTGAAGCACGGGAACGGCCCTTTATCGAATTCGAACTGCAGCTGCGTCGTGATGAGCGACGTTACGGTGCCCGCCTTGGCATCGCAGCCCCACTCCTGCGAGCTGGACGGCGTGTCGATCACGCTTTCGTGGTCGTTGAGCCGCGTTGCGCCGGCGATGAGATCTTGATGGGCGGTAAAGCTGCCGCTGCCTTGGGTTTGGAACATGTGGTCGGCCAGCACGTACTGCGAGGCGATCGTCCAGTATGGCTTGATTTGATCGGGGTTGGCGTATTGGTACGGGTACGTGCCGATCGGCGTCTGACTGATCTTCGAGAGATCGAAGCCGTCCATTTGGCAAACGCCGCCCTTCAGGTCGCAATCGGTTGTATAGGACTGGTAGACGTGATTGATGTCGAGCGCGCCGAGAGTGCGCTTCCTGAGAGGGATCGTCTTGCCTTTGTGTGTTTTGCCGGTGGTGGCTCCGTCGGCGCCGGGATAGGTGGCGAAGAAGTCGTCGAAGCTGCGGTTTTCTTGAATCATTAGCACGATGTGCTGTACCGGAACTCCGCTTCGCACGGCGGCGGCTCGCGATACCGGCGCGCGCGGCGGCATGCCCTCGCTCGAAACACCGGCCGAGGAACAGCCGGCCACGCCGACGGCTAGCAAGAGAAACGAAAACGAGAGCCCCCACATACGACCGATCACAGCGAGAAACTTCCCCCAGTTGGAAGGTTTACCTTCGCGGAAACTGGGCTGGCGGCAGCTCGTCCACTTCCCCGCGGTGCCGCCCGGCGATTGTATCGGGCGAACGAGTCAACTATTGGTGTTCGTGCGGTGCGTGCCGTGCAGTCCTTACCATTCGCGTCGAGCTTCGACGTCTGGAGGTGTAGCGCAACCTACGCGAAAGCGCTCGTTTGATGAAGGCATCGAGTTCGCTTGTAGCGATTTTCGCGGCTCTGGCGATCGGCGCGTGTTCCACCGGCGGAGGGGTACGGCTTACTCCAAGGGGACTTGGGTCATCTTTTTCGCCGGACGCAAGCGGTAAATATATCAAGCACGTCGTGTTGATCGTGCAAGAGAACCGTAGCTTCGATAATCTTTTTGGAACGTTTCCCGGCGTGGATGGCGCGACATATGGCTTCTATCTCAAGCGCGTGGGCGGCAAGCACGTCAAGACGAAGGTTACGCTCGCGAAAGATCGGCTCGCGGGAGGCTTCGATATCAATCATGCGTCGCAGGCATACAACGATGCCTGCGATGGTAAGGACACCTATCCTAAGACGTCCTGCGACATGGATGGCTTCAATCTCGAAGGCGGATTTCCCACAGGAACGTATCCCTACCAATTCATCGATCCCAACGACATCAAGCCGTATTGGGCGATTGCGAAGCAGTACGCAATTGGCGACTACCTCTTTCAAACTCAGGGCAGTGGAAGCTTCACGGCGCATCAGGATTTGTTTGCCGGCGGAACGGCACTCGACTCCACCGATAGCTTGATCGATTATCCGAACACTTGGAAAAATTGGGGCTGCGACGACGCGCCGAGTACGAACACAACTTTGCTGACGACGTCCGGCAAATACTTGCTCGATAAAGGGCCGTTTCCGTGCCTGACCTATCCCGCTCCGACGATGCGCGATCTGCTCGACGCTAAGGCCGTAACGTGGAAGTACTACACTCCGCCCTATCCGGACGCCAACGACGATGGAGCGCTTTGGAACGCGCCTGCAGTGCTGACCGACATTTACAATGGTCCCGAATGGAAGACGAACGTCTCGATGCCGGAGACGAATATTTTTAATGACATTCAAAACGGGTCTCTGCCGGCGGTTTCGTGGGTAACGCCCAAACAGGACAATTCGGACCATCCGGGCGGACAAGGTAAGCCGGACAACGGACCCGAGTGGGTAGCGTCGTTAGTGAACGCGATCGGCGAGAGCAGCTACTGGAACTCGACGGCGATCGTCGTCGTGTGGGACGATTGGGGCGGCTATTACGATCACGAACCGCCGCCGTTTTTCGACGACGCCGGCGGCCTCGGATTTCGCGTACCGCTCCTGGTCGCATCGCCCTACACCCCGAAGAGCGAAATCAACCATACACAATTCGAGTTCGGTAGCATTCTGAAGTTCATCGAGCAGAACTTTGGGTTGGGCTCCATGGGTACGACCGACGTACGCGCCAAGTCGATCGTTGGAATGTTTGACTTCAAACAGAAGCCGCGAACCTTCGCTAAGATCCCCTCGGGACTAAATGTTCGGTACTTCCGCCATCAGCCACCGTCATCCGCTCCGGTCAACTCGGAGTAGCGCTTGGCTATCACCCCCGTCATGCACGGAAGCGGAGGGCATAACCACTTCGCTCGGTTTTCGAAGATATGTCTGAACGCTTTTATGAATGTTGATGCCCGTTATGTTCGTGTTCGACTCTCTCGCACATGACGCCGGCGCCTTCGGAAGCACCCTCTCGCGTGTTGTGAAGAACTTTGGTCACGCGCAGCATCGCTGATTCCGTTTGAATGTACTCGCCGACGTTCGGAACTCGTGAGAAGTTCAGCACCCCAATTGGATCCGGGTCGCAATAAACGAGGACCTTAACACCAGGTGTCATTTCGCACTTCTTTCATCGTTGAGCAGGGGTTGACCGCAGCGAGCAACCACGTTGGTATGACCGAGTCGTCTTCGTTTCGCGCTTCGAGCGCCATGCGCCTCGTAACTTAAACGCCTTCGACCAGCACTCCGATCGGCGAGATTTGCTTCATGGGAGACTATTCCAGCCGTTCGCCCGCGAACCCGTTTCCCAATTCGGGCACCATTAAGAGCGCAGCGTTGATGACAAACGCGCTTCCGCTACTCAAAAGGAGTCGCCGCTGCGCCCGCGATTGCGAAGCGTTTGCGCCGGCTTCGAGCGCCGCCGAGTAGCTCGACGGCGCTAGGCGCGACGCCGTATGCGGCAGCCAGTGCCCGGGTGCACGCGTCGTTGGCGGCACCTTCAATCGCACGCTCGCGCACGCGAACGACCAGCGTGCCATTCTCCCACGCAATTCCCGGCCGCTTTGATCCCGGCTTCACGAAGACGTCAAGAACCGTCGGCTTGCCCTCCCTTGGGTTTTTTCTCGCTATGGCCACCGAAGCATGCCGGCGCGGAGGAGGTTCGCAGAGTAAAGCGTCCCCCGCCCGGGCATCGGCGACTCCGCGGCGAGAAGCAGCGGGTCGAGAAACGTTTTGGCCGCCGTCGCCGCTTCGCCGCCGCGAAGCCCATCGAGCGCGTCGATCAGCGCGCTTCCAACGACCACTGCGTCGGCGCACCGCGCGATCCGAGCCACCTGGGCGGGGTTCGAGATACCGAAGCCGACGGCAATCCGACGATCGGTGTTCGCCCGCAGTTCCTGTAGCCGGCGTTCGAGCGCGTCGAGATCGGGTTCGCTCGCGGCGCCGGTGACGCCAAGCCGCGAAACGACGTACGCAAATCCATCGCTGCTTTGCGCGATGCAAACGGCCCGCCGCAGCGGCGTGGTCGGCGAAATCAGCCCGATCAGGGCGATTCCATGTCGTTGCAGCGGCTTCCGTATTCGGTCGGATTCCTCGTAGGGCAGGTCGACAACGATCGCGCCGGAGACGCCGGCACGAGCCGCATCGGCGGCGAAGCGCTCGATGCCGTACGCCGCAATCGCGTTGAGATAGCCGAAGAGCACGATCGCCGGAGGATTGGGGACGCTCGCGCACAGATCGAGCGTGCGTCCGAGGGTCATGCCGCCTGCCAGCGCTCGCCCCGCGGCGCGCGCGATCGTCCGACCGTCGCCGAGCGCGTCGCCGTATGGAATCCCCACTTCAACGATCTCCACGCGAGCGTCGTGAAGTGCGCCGAGCACGCATCGCGAGGTTGTCGCATCCGGATCGCCGGCACAAAGATACGGTATGACCAGCCGGCGATCGCCGGCGCGCGCAAAAATCGCGTCGAGCCGGTTCACCCGCACGTTTTTAAAGAGTCCTCTTCGACGCGCGCGAGATCCTTATCGCCGCGCCCGCTGAAGTTCACCAGCAGCAGACCATTGCGATCGCTTTCGCGAGCGAGTTCGTCGGTAAACGCTAGGGCGTGCGCGGTTTCCAACGCCGGGAGGATGCCTTCGAGCGCGGCGCACCGGCGAAACGCACGGAGCGCTTGCGGGTCGGCGGCGCTGACGTAGCGCACCCGTCCCGTACTGCGCAGGTGCGCGTGCTCGGGGCCAACGCCTGGATAGTCGAGTCCCGCGGCGATCGACCGGGTCTCCCGGATTTGGCCTTCGTCGTCTTGCAGAACGTACGAACGCGTGCCGTGCAGATACCCGGGGCTGCCGCCCGTCAACGTCGCCGCACCTAACCCGTCGTGACTACTGCCGGCCGCCTCGACCCCCCACAAGCGCACCGACGGATCGGCCAGAAATGCGCCGAAAATGCCGATGGCGTTACTGCCTCCGCCGACGCAAGCCACCACGTCGGTCGGCAAGCGCCCATAGCGATCGAGCACGGCGGCACGCGCCTCGCGGCCGATGACGGCTTGCAGTTCGCGCACGAGATAGGGATACGGGTGCGGCCCGACGACGCTGCCGACGAGATAGTAGGTATCGTCGCAGCAGCCGGCCCACTCGCGCAATGCTTCGCTGGTGGCATCCTTCAGCGTTTTCGTACCGAGAGACACGATCCGCACCGACGCACCAAGCATCCTCATCGCGCTCACGTTGGCGGCCTGGCGCGCGACGTCACGTTCGCCCATGAAGATCTCCACCGGCATCCCGAGTCGAGCCCCGACGGTTGCCACCGCTACGCCGTGCTGTCCTGCGCCCGTCTCGGCAACGATCGCTTTTTTACGCATGCGACGCGCCAAGAGCGCTTGACCGAGCGCGTTGTTGATCTTGTGCGAACCGGTGTGATTCAGGTCTTCGCGTTTGAACACCACTGTGGCGGACGTGCCGGCGAACGCCCGCGACGATTCCAGCAGCGGGGATGGGCGTCCGACGAAGTCGCGCAGCAGGCCTTGATATTCGTTCCAAAAATCCGGGTCGCCGAACGCCTGGTCAACGCTGCGCCGCAATTCGTCGAGCGGCTGCATCAAGACTTCGGGGACGAAGCAACCACCGAAGTCGCCGTAGTAGCCGCTAGCTTCCATAGAGCGCCACATCGGCTTCGCGAACCGCGCGAACGAAGTCGTCCATTTTCTTGCGTGACTTGCCGGCGTTCGTCTCGATCCCGGAGCGAACGTCAACCGCAAACGGGCGGACGGTGCCAATGCAGGCGCCGACGTTCCCGGCCTCAAGGCCGCCGGCCACGACCACACGCCGGCGCGCGGCGAGCGCGGCAATTCGGTCCCACTGAAACGCACGGCCCGTGCCGCCGAGACGATGCGGCGCGGCCGTGTCGAAAAGCGGGGTCTCGCCCGGCACGAAATCGGGTTCTACGGGGACTGACTCCCGTTCGTCTAAGTGAACGACTCGGAGATACGGCGCGCCGCCGGTCGCACGCCGCGCAATCTCCGGCGCGACCGGCGCGGCAAATTGGATGCTGAATCCGATCGCACACAACCGTGGAACGAGCGACAGATCCACATCCACGACGGCAACCAACGACAGCCACTGTCCGACTTCCAGCGCGATTGCCGCAGCCACGGGCAGATCGATGCATCGCGGACTCGAAGCAAAAATCACGCCGACGGCGTCGGCACCTGCCTCGCCCGCGAGCGCCGCCTCGCGCGCGCTCGTCATGCCGCAAAACTTGATTCGCGTGCGGTTCGAAGGACGCGACATCAGGACGATGGCCGCCGCGCGCGCTCGAGCACGTCGCGAGCCGTCCCGTTGCGCAACGCGGTGCGCGCGAGTTCGAATCCTTCGCACAGCGAGCCCGCTCGCTCGGCAATCTGCAGGGCCAACCCCGCGTTCAAAGCGACGACGTCGGCGCGTGGAGAGCGCTCGCCCTCCAAAATCGAGAGCAATGCGGCCGCGTTGACGGCGACGTCGCCGCCGGCCAGAACCGCCCCGGGAGCGACGATGCCGAAGTCGGCAGGGTCGATCGCGTAGCGTCGCACCTCGAGCCGGTCGAAGTGAAAAACCGAGGTCGGGCCTTCTCCCGCGATCTCATCCAAACCGCTGCGCGAGTGGAAGACGGCCCCCGCCTCCGTCCCGAGTCGGCGCAATGCATTTCCGACCAACTCCACGTGCTCGTGACGCGCCACGCCAACGATCTGCCGCGTCGCCCACGCCGGATTGGCCAGCGGTCCGACGATATTGAAAATCGTCCGCACGGCGAGTTCCCGGCGTAAACCGGCGACGCTCTTCATCGCCGGATGATACGCCTGACGCGAACAGGAAGGCGAACTTGTCGCGATCGAGCGCGTCCCCGGCCTGTTTGGGCGAACGGTCGAGCGATACGCCGAGGAATTCCAGAACGTCGGCGCTGCCGCAGCGACTCGAAGCGGCGCGATTGCCGTGTTTGGCTACCGGTACGCCGCACGCGGCCACCGCAAACGCAGCAGCCGTTGAAATGTTGATCGTCCCCGAGCGGTCGCCGCCCGTTCCGCAGACGTCGAGAACCAGCGGCAGGACGTGCGGGACGCGCAGCGCGCGCTCGCGCAGCGCGCGGGCGGCACCGATCAGCTCCCCGAGGGCTTCGCCCTTGGCGGCCAGCGCCGCGAGAAATCCGCCGCCCTGAGCCGGCGTCCAGCGTCCGTCAACCAGTGCGCCCACAAACGAAGACATCGCTTCGGCATCGAGATCGCGACGTGCGAGAACTCCGCCGATCGCGTCGGAAAAAGAATAGGGCGCGCTGGGGGCAGACAGCATCGTAACAAAACCTCTGCTCTTTAGAAAAACAAAAAACCGCCCGGTGCGGGCGGCTCAAACGACCAAGTGGTCGAACGCGCGGCTACGTCACCGGAACCTGAAGTTCGGCGACCACCACCATGCGTTGCGACCCATAAAAAGAAGCATCGTTTCCGCACTCTATCACACGGTTGACAGGAGCGCAAGGGCGTGGTACCGTCTGCGGCATGAATCCGCGCAGCGCGTTCCACGGTTGGCTCTGGCGTGCACCTTGAATTGGTGAGGTTGTAGCGCTTCGGCATTAATCGTGCAGTTGCCGGCCACCTCACACGAGGTGGTTTTTTATTTCGCGCGCTCCCTGTGAGGAAGCTCCCGTGACCGATGTCCGCAAGCTCCACGTAGACGTTCGAAGTCTCAGCATCCCGGGCCTTACGCCCGTCGCAGCGTACCGCGCACTGCGCAACGGCAGCGGCGCGCTGATCGTGTGCGGGGGTGCCGCACCGTACGCCTTTGCGGCACTCGATCCGCTCGAGACCATCGCCATCGACGACGACCCGGGGTTGCTCCAGCGCATCCGTGCGGCCTTCGAAGACTATCGCCGCGCCCTGACCGCCCCAATCGCAGGATACGGATTCGTTTGCGTATTCGCCTACGACGCAGCACTCTCGTTGCAGCATATCGTGGCGAGGCCGCGCGCGCTTCGTCTCTTCGGCGATGCCTACGCATTCGTTCCGGGAACGTGGCTGTGGTTCGAACACGGTCGTACGACGCTGACCGGACTCTCTCGGACGCCGGCCGAGCGTGCGGCCACGGCGGAGCGCCTCGACGCGTACGAAAGCCGCCTGCGCGCCGCCGATCCACGCGCGCCCAACGTTTCGTCCCCGGAGAATGCCGGCGAGGACGGATCGCCCATCGAGGCGTCGCTCTCGCGGCGCGAGTATTTAGCCCGCGTGGTGAAGGCGCAACGTGCGGTTCGAAACGGCGACGTGTATCAGTTGGTGCTGGGGATCGGCTTCTCCAAACCGTACGGGGGCGACGCGCTCGACGTGTACGAACGCCTTACGGCACGCAATCCATCCCCGTACAGCTATGCGATCGAACGCGACGGGCGTGCCCTGATCGGCGCGTCCCCCGAAATTTCTGGTGCGCCTTCGGCAGGGGCGCGCCGATCTTCGGCCCCTAGCGGGAACCCGCCCGCGCGGTCAGACGCCGGACCGCGACGCCGAGCTGGCGGCCGAGTTGTTCGCCGATCCCAAGGAACGCGCCGAACATGCGATGCTGGTCGATCTAGGCAGGAACGACTTGTCGCGAGTTTGCCGCGCCGGCAGCGTGCGTGTCGAGCGCACGCTTTCGATCGAACGCTTCAGTCACGTGATGCATTTGGCTTCGGAAGTCTCGGGCCAACTGTTACCCCGTCGCGACGCATTCGATCTTTTCGGTGCGGTGTTTCCCGCCGGAACGGTCACCGGAGCTCCCAAGCGTCGTGCGATGGAGCTGATCGCTCGGCTCGAACCGACCGCGCGCGACGTCTACGCCGGCAGCGTCGCCCACTTTCGCTTCGATGGATCGCTCGATTCAGCGCTGACGCTCCGAAGCATCGCGTTACTCGAGGGGAAGGCCTTCTGGCAGGCCGCCGCCGGAATCGTTTACCGCAGCATTCCAGCCGCCGAATACGCCGAAGTGCTCGCCAAGGCCGAAGTCGCGCGCGCCGTTCTCGCCGACCAAGCTGCCGCCGTTGCCTAAACCGGTTTTGCTCGTCAACAGCTACGATTCGTTCGCGTACAACATCGCGCACGCGCTCGAGGGTTTGGGCGCTTCGGTCAACGTCATGACCGTCAACGACCCGTGTCTCACGCCGCCGGTCGTGCGCGAGCATGCCGCCGTCGTCATCGGGCCCGGACCCGGCTCGCCGCATGGATACGCTGCATTCGCGGAAATCGTAACGGTGTGCGCGGGCCTCCGCCTGTCGCTGCTCGGGATCTGTTTGGGCATGCAGGCCATCGCCGTGTCATACGGCGCGCGCGTCGTGCGCGCTAAGCGCCCCGTCCACGGTGAAGTGGCTACCGTCGTTCACGATGGAAGCGAGCTCTTTGCCGGAATCGCTTCGCCGATGCGAGCGATGCGCTATCACTCACTATGCGTCGCGCCCGAAAGCCTGCCGGCCGCCATCAAAGTCACCGCGTTCAGCGAGGACGGGGTCGTCCAAGCGATTCAGGATCGAAGCCTCCCCATCGGCGGGGTCCAGTTTCATCCCGAGTCCTTTTTATCCGAGTGCGGCGAGCTGCTGCTAAGGAATTTCGTTCGAACGGTGCGACGATAGCCGTGGCCCGTGACATGTTGCTACGCATCTACGCCGCAAACGCTGCCCGCAACGAGCGGGAAGCGATTTGCGAACCGTACGCACGCCTGCGCGAGCGCGCCCTGGCGCGGAAGTCCGAGCGACGTCCTTTCCTGGCGGCCTTGCAACGCGGCCGCCGCCCCGCCGTCGTCGCGGAGATCAAGCGTGCGTCGCCGTCCGCGGGAACGATCGTTGCGAACTTCGACCCCGTGGCGATCGCGCGAGGCTACGATCGCGCAGGAGCGGCCGCGATCAGCGTCCTCACGGAACGTGACTTTTTCGGAGGCGACCTCGCACACCTCGACCGCGTGCGACGCGTTACGCACGTCCCGATCCTGCGCAAGGACTTTTTGTGGACGCGCTATCACATCGCGCAGACGGCAGCGTACGGTGCGGACTGCGCGCTCCTGATCGTGGCCGGCATCGACGATCCGGCCCTTCGAGCGTGTTTGGACGAAGCGCACGACTACGGTCTCGACGTGCTGGTTGAAACGCGCACCGAGTTCGAGGTTTCGCGGGCGCTCGGCGCCGGTGCAACGCTGATCGGCGTCAACAACCGCGACCTTCGCACGATGAAGGTCAACCTCGCGACGACCGAACGCCTAATGCCGAGAATTCCCGCCGAGACGTTTGCGGTGAGCGAGAGCGGGATCCTCAACGAGCACGATATGCGTCGCGTCCGGAAGGCGGGAGCGGGCGCCGTCCTCATCGGCGAAGCGCTAATGCGCGCGCAGGACCCGGCCGCGTTTCTCCGTCGGGCACGGGCGTGAAGATCGAGGCGGGTTAACGCGGCTCGTAGAAGCGCCCCGAATGCCGAAATGGATTCCTGCGAACTGGCACACGGTGACTCCTCGCATCGTGGTTTCAGATCCCGCCGGCCTCGTTCGCTTCCTTCAAAACGTCTTCGACGCTCGCGGCGACTTCGCCGCCGACAAACCGGCCATGATGCGCGTCGGCGATTCGACGATCATGGTCAGCGGCAGCGGCTTGCGCGACGAGTCCTTGGGGTTCTTCTACGTGTACGTCGAGGACGTCGATGCGACGTACGCCCGCGCCGTCGCCGCCATGGCGGAAGTGCTGGAGGAACCAAGCGACGTTCCTTACGGCGATCGGCGCGCGATGGTGCGAGATCCCTCCGGCAACACGTGGCAGATCGCCACTTACGTCCGCGAAATCAGCTAGGGGCGCCGAATCGACGCGTACCGTTCGAGCCACGCAGCCAGCAGCATGAAGTAGGCCGGCGCCTCGGGCGCGGCCGTGGCCAAGGCTTCTGCGTCCGACGCCATCGCTTCGTGCGAATCGAACGACATTTCGTGGTCGGCATTGGCGACGACGTCGTATGCAATATTCGGGTGCGACGGCGCGAGCGCGTTGAGTCTCGCGAGCGTCGCCGCCACCGGAATCCATGGGTCGGCCCCGCCAAAGATCAGCAGGATCGGGACGCGCACGCCGGCAATCGCAGCCAGCGGATCGTCGTCCATCTCTTTGCGGTACGACGACGTCAACGGATCGGTCGTCAGCTGCGCGTGCGACGGCATGTACATCAGATCGAACCACGGTTTGCGATCGATCGACGCGAGGGCCGCTACGGCCTTCGCCCGCGGAACCTGGCCGCGCAGGTAGCCGGTCCAAGCTTTGCGCGCCGCCATCATGGCGTCAACGTCCGTTGCAGAGTAGCCGAGAATTCGCAGCTTGTTCGACATCGCGAACTCCATCTGCGTCTCCGGCGTGACGAGCGGCGCCGAGACCGCAACTGCAAACGCCGCTTTGGGATCGCGTTTGGCCGCGAGAACCGACAGCCACCCTCCCTGACTCAGTCCCCAGTAGCCGATCCGTGCCGCGTCGATCTGGGGAAGCTTCGAAAGGGCGCGCGCGCCGGCGATCGCGTCGTCGGCTAGCAGTTCGTAGCTCACGTCGTTGAGGGATCCGGTAGACTTACCGCTGCCGCGGCGATCGAAGACCAGTACGGCGATGCCGATTGCGGGAAGTCCTTCGCGCAAGTGCCGGTAGAGCGCGGCGTCCGCGGTTCCGACTTCGGCGCCATGGAGGACGACGACCGCCGGCAGCGGCTTCGCGCTCTGGGGCCGGTAGAGCGTGCCGCGCAGGATCGCACCCGCATGGCGAAACTCGACCGGCGCGGCGACGACGACCGGCGAGCCGGCGACGTGCCACGCCTCCACGGCGCCTACCCGGCCGGCGGTGAGGACGGCAACGGCAAACCCGGCGGCAACGCTTGCGATCCGCGCGAACGACACGACCGCGTAGCTACCGAGGCGCGGGCGGCGAGAAGTCGGCCCTAAAAAGATACAGCCCCGCAACCGCCTTGCAGTTGCTCGATCCCGGCTTGTAGGTGCTCGCCAGTGCGGCTTTGAGCGCGGACGCGTCCGCATCGGCGTAGCCGCTGGATTGGGCCACCGACGCCGTTTTGATCGATCCGTCGGCGTTGACGTACACCATAACTTGCACCGAGATGGTCGACTGCACGAAGCGCATCTCCGCGGCCGGATAGGCCGGCTGGGCGGCCTTGGCGATTGCCGGTTCGGTTTGGGGACAGGCGCCTACCGGCGGAGCGCTCGAGTACGGTGCCGGCGAGGCCAGCGCCAGCGAGACGATCAGACCGGACAGGGCAAAGTCGGCGGCGCTGGCCATAGCGCGGCATTCGCGCACGCGCGCGCCGCGCGCCTGCCGCCGGCAGGAGGAATGGGACTCTCGCACGATTGCTGGCGGGCGGCAGCCGCTGGTATACTTGCCGGACAGGGGATCAATGGGTTCGATCGAGGTTCGCTCCGTTACGCGGGCGGCGTTGGCGTTTGTCCGCCCGTTTTTGACGGTCGCAGTTGGCTGCGCCCTAGCGGCTTGCACGAGGTCCGGGATCGCGCCGGAGCGATCCGGTGTCCTGATCGTGGCCATCGCCCAGGAACCGGTTTCGCTGAATCCGCTCTATCTCGAAGGAGCGCTCGGCTACGCGATCGGCGAACTCGGCTACTCCTACCTCACGAACTACGACTCGCGCGGCACGATCGTCGCCGACGTCGCCACCGTCGTTCCGAGCCTCGCCAACGGCGGCATCTCGACCGACGGCAAGCGCGTCACCTACCATTTGCGCCACGACGCAACGTGGCAGGACGGCGTTCCTCTAAGTTCTCGCGACGTCGCGTTCACGTATCGCGCGATTATGAATCCAGCGAATGCGGTTTCGTCCCGCTACGGGTACGACCGCATTGCCTCGGTCGACGTTCCGGACCCGTACACCGCCGTCGTCACGCTCAAGCAGCCGTACTCGCCGATCGTCTCGTCGTTTTTCGGCGGCGACAGCAACTATCCGATTCTTCCGGCTCACCTGCTCGCGGCATATCCGAACCTCAATCACCTCGCCTACAACGCCGCACCGCTGGGCTCGGGACCGTATCGCATGACAAAGTGGACGCACGGCGATCGGCTCGATACCCTCGCGAACGACCGCTACTACGCGGGGCGCCCCGCGATCCGCCGCGTCAGCCTACACTTCGTCCACGACTCCTCGACGATCGTCGACCAGCTCACAACCAGGGAGGTCGACGCAACCTTCTTTGCCGACGTTTCTCGAATCGACGCGCTGCGACGGATCCCGAATCATCGGGTCGTCGTGACGCCGGTGCCGTACTTCTATGCGATGCCGTTCAACGTCACCGACCCAGTGACGAAAGAACTCGCCGTTCGCCAGGCGTTCGCACTGGCGATCGACCGGCATACGCTGGTCGAAAAAGTCACCCATGGGCTGTACGACTCCGAAACCGGGATGCGCGGATTATTTACGTGGGCGTTCGATTCACGTGCATCCGCGGCTCCGTACGATCCCCAGCGCGCCCGGGCTTTGCTGGAGCGGGCCGGGTGGAACGCCGGGCCGGACGGCGTCCGCACGAAGAACGGGCAACGCTTAGAACTCCAGCTCGCGTTTTTCAGCGGCTCCGATATCGAAAACGAGTTCGTGCCCTTGATAGTGGAACAGGAACGGGCCGTGGGGATCGAAGTCGAAACGAAACGCTATAGCCGCGAGGAATTTACCGCGCTCGACGGACCCCTGATGCAAGGCCGCTTTCAAGTAGCGTTGTACGCTTATCAGTCGAGCCTGGACCCCGATGCATCGTGGCTGCTGGCCTGCGCTCAGCGCGGACCTCACGGGTTCAACGACGCTCGTTATTGCAATCCGGCCGTCGACCACGCCCTGGCGCACGCAGCTTCCGTTTTCGACCGCGCCGCGCGCCGGCGGGACTATCGGTTCGTGCAGCGCCAGTTGCTGAACGACATGCCGTACGACTTTCTTTGTCAGGTCAGCGAAATCGACGTGCTTCCTAGCGGTCTGCAAGGCTACGACCGGCCGTTGCTTTCACCGTACAACTCGGTTGCACGGTGGCGCTACGCGTGGTCGCGCTGACGCCGATCGTGTGCTAGTGCGGTTTGGATGATGGCGACGGCTCGACGCGCAGCGGTCCGCCGCTGCCCGGCGTTCGGTGTATGCCGGGGAACGTGCCTACTCCGGAGGCTTGACGAATGGCGTTCACGTCGCGAATCAGCGCGCCGAGCAGCGTGTTTTTCGACGGACAGTCCAAGTCGGGCGACTTCCAGTCTTGCCAGCTCACGTGGGTGCTCGTGCCGAAGGAGGCGCTCTTCATGCACGGCTCGCCGGTGACGTTGCCCGCACGCACGGCTTTGAGGTCGGCGAAGAACCGCGCCGTTAACGAAGCGGCGATCGAGAACGTTTTCGGCTCGTTCGGGGCCCCGGGTCCGGGGCGTGACTGCAGCGTTAAGTGAGCGCTGCCGTCGGACCGTACGTCGATCCGGTACCCGGCCGTGTTGGTCGATCCCGAGTCGACGATCGAGGCTTCGTCAGGCGTCGAGGCGGACGCATCCTTCATTGCAGCTCCCATCGCCAGCGCCGACACCATGGCCAGCGCGATCACGTAGCGCACGGTTAGAACGCCGCTAAGCCATTGGGCGAACCCAAACCGGTCGGCCCGTCGAAGCCCTTTGCCGCATAACAGATGTAGTGCACTCCAGACGCGCACGGCCCGCTCAAGGGGGCGTACAGATTGTTTCCGACCGTCAGATCGTTCAGGTGCGCGCGGTTGGCCCAAAGATTGCGCGGGCCATTGCCGGCTCGGCCGTTTGCGGCTCGACCGAAGATCCCCGCGATCAGCGGCGCGGAAACGCTGGTACCGCCGAACGCCGTCCAGCCGCCGTAACCGCTGAAGTAAACGGCGACCGGCGTCAGCACCGAGGCTTCGGCCGAGACGTCGGCTTCGGATCGCATCTTACAACCCGGATCGGTCTGCCACGACGGTTTCTTTACGATGATGCTGCAGCCGCTGCCCGCGGCGCCGCAGCTGCCGCTGCACGAGTAGTTCGCCAATTCGTTCCAGACCGATTCTTTCCAACCGCGTTGCGTATGCCCGTGCACGAGCAGCGTTCCGCCTACGCAAACGACCGTTGCGAGCGAACACGGCTGTTGCGGACCACCGCAGTTCCCCAGTCCCCCGCCAAAATCGCCGGAACTTGCCACGAACACGCGACCGGCGGACGAAAACGCGGGATCGGACTGCTCGCCTCCGCCCGAGCACTGGGCGTATTCGCTCCCCCCGTACGAGTTGCTAATCACGACGGCACCGAGTTTCGCGGCCTCGGCCACCGATGCGTACAGGTCGCTCGTGTAGTTAGAGTTCGCCTCGACGAGCAGAATTTTGCACTTCGGACACATCGCGGAGACCATGTCGAGATCGAGCGCCTGCTCGGAGTCCCAGCCCTGATCGGCCCTCGGCAACTTCGTCCCGCCGACCTGATTGCGAACCTTCAAGCACTGGTTGCCCGTCGTGCAGGGCGGAAGACCGTAGTACGAGCGGTAGCTCGCGAGATCGCTCGAGGCTTGTGGATACCCGTACGCGTCCACGATGGCGACCAGACTGCCCTTTGCGCCCGAGATTTTGTACGCGCTTTGCAAGTCGGACGGTCCATAGCCTTGATGCGCGGCGTGCGGGTTGAGGCCGTTCACCCGCAAATCGCGACGCTCCAGCGCGAAGCACGTCTTCTCCCCGGGTTGGCGCGCCGGCGCGCAGACCCGGTTCACCGCGTTGGCGGACGTAATCGGGATCACGCCGTCGCTCGCGATCGATCCTATCAGTCCGCTTGGCGTCCCAGCCGCGCCGGCAGACTGATCGCTTCCGTCGGATAAATCCGATTGATCGGCCGGCATTGAGGACGGCGCTTGCGCGCCTTGTGCCGGGGGCCCCCCCGGCCCGGCGGGAATGGCGCCGCCGCCCATGCCCGAGCCTTGGCAGGCGGCTAAAGCCACGATGGTGGTCAAGGTAATGGCGCGAACGAACGTCCGGTTCAAGGGAACCTCCAAAATCGAGTTGTACCTAAGGAACGCGCCTGCGGCTGCCCGCGTTTCCGCCGTTCCGGGTCCCGAACCTTGCATACCATACCAGCCTGTACCTATCCATTCGAGGATTCCGCCCGGGCGTTGAACCGGACGGCTGCTTTGGGCTTGGAGGTTGGCGAGATCCGGTGCGCCTGAGAATCCGCATTCCATGGGGCGTCGACCTCGTCGTCACGAGCGAAGACGACGCGATCGTCGCCGCCACTTTCGCGCCGTCCCGCCGTGGAAATCCGTCCAAACCGGCGGATCCCTTGCTAGCGGCCGCGGCCGAGCAGGTGCGAGCCTATTTCGCGCGGCGGCTCGGCAACTTCGACCTGCCGCTCGAGCCGGCGGGGACGCCGTTTGCGCGGGCCGTTTGGGCGCTGACGGCCGCGCTTTCGTTTGGCGAGTTCGTTTCGTATGCCGACTTGGCGCGCGCCGCCGGCCGCCCGCTCGCGCATCGTGGAGTAGCGATGGCCATGGCGCGCACCCCGATCGCCCTGTTCATTCCGGCGCACCGCGTCGTCGGTAGCGACGGGCGCATGCGCGGAACGCGTCCGGGGTCGATGCGCGCGCGGCTGGTCGAGTTCGAGCGCAAAAAGGTCGCGCGCTGCGGCTATCGATCGGGCACGGGCGGCGCGTAAGCGACGTTTTCCAGGGTTTGCTCGAGGTGACGGGCGTTGAAGGCCACGATATCGTCGACCGTCGGAAATTGTGGATGACGACGATCGCCCGTCAAGCGGTAGCGGCTGCCGGATCGTTCGAGGATTTTCCACTCGACCATGCGCGGCAGCGCCGCTTTAACCAGGCGGCCCGGATCGCGACGCAACTCCGGATCGACGAAGACGCACGCCGGCAGCGTTCTCAACCGTTCCGCCACCGCCGCGCACGCCTGCGCTTCCGAAAACTCCGCGATGCGCCCGTCGAGCCAGGATGCCAGCAGTTGGCTTGCAACCACCGGACGAATCGCCGCTAGCGTCGGCGTCAACGCTGCGCGGTCGTGCAGCGGTTCGATCCGAAACAACATCGACAGCCGTTTGGCAACGAAAGGGTCGTAACTCACGCCGGCGAGATAGATCGTCGCGAGCGGCGCCAGCCGATCGATCGCACCGCGCATCGGCCCGATCCGTCCGTCGGACGAATAACGCCCCTCCGGCGTGAGGTAGAACGTCGCGCCGCGCTTCACCACGTCTTCCATGCGGGCCATGTCCGACTCGATAAGCGCGCGCGTCTCCTCGAGGACCTCGCGCCGGTAGGGTTCGCGCAGAAACGTCAGCTTCGCGCTCGCGTGCGCCGCTTCGAACAGACCCGGGTGCAAGAGATCCGACGTTTTCGAGCCGGGCGGGAATCGCCCGGCCACCCGTTCGTCGAACAACTCGTCCAGGCGCAGCGGTCCGTGACGCCGTTGCACCGACCATGCCAGCGCCGAAATCTCGCGCGAGTTGAGTTGATTCTCCAGCGGCAACAACCCAAGCGAGATGAAGAGCGGTCCAAAGTTAAAAGGACGGAGCAGGACGCGCAGCCATGGCAGCCGTAGCGCGAGGAAACCCGGCTCGTACATGCGCCGCGAGCTGGCCGTAAAGATCGGATGACGCCAGGGCCCGCTCTCGACGAACGTCGTGACGACGACGGCCGCCGATTCGAGGTCGTGCTGGTGGTTGGCGACGATCAGCGTCGGCCCGCGCCGGCGCGGAAGGGCGCCCCAGTGACGAATGCGATACGCGCAACGAAGCCAGCAGTAATACGAGAAGTTCGCGGTAATCCGGGCCGGGAAACCCCACAGCGACGACAACGGCGTCCTCCCGACGCGCAGCACCGTGAGCGACGCGAGCGCGAAGCTCAATCCGGCGAGCGCGAACACCGCCTGATAGCCAGCCCGGGTGCCGTGAAAATATCCGATGAACCAGCCGCCGACCAATGGCGCGACGACGTTGGGAAGATTGCTAGCGATTCCCCACAGCCCCAAGTCGCGCGCCACGTCGCGCATGGCCGGAATACTGTCCATCGCGAGCGCCCAACCGGTGGAAAAGACGCCGCCGAAGCCGACGCCGAAAAGGAATGCGTACAGGAAGATCCATTGCGGCGCCGGCGCCACCGCAAACCCGATCGCGGCGATCGCCATCGGTACGCACGCGAGCGCGGCGACGATCTTTCGCGGCGCTCGATCGGAGAGAATCCCGAGATACACCGACGAGGCGGTCGCGCCGACCATCGTGCAGAAGGCCGCGATCGCCGTGCCCGCGGCGGGTGCGTGCAAGCGTTGAACGTCGCGAAAGTAATAGAGCACGAACGTCTGCAGCAGAACGAGACCAAAGAACACGAGCATCCGGGCAGCGAAGACGATCGTAAAGTCGTGCCAGTCACGAACGTGCGCGCGGTCCGGCTCGCTCCACTGCGGCTCGTGAATCCAGGCCAGCGAAAGTCCGCAGACGATCACGATTCCGGCGGCGGCCGCAAACGTGACGCTCGGATCCGGAACCGCACCCGCGATCGCCAGACCCAGGATCGTTCCGATGAGACTGGCGGCGCCGCGTACGCCGGAGACGACTCCCCAGCGGGCGCGCGGAACCAGCTCCGGAAGCAGTACTTGATAGGCCGCGAGGGCGACGTTGGCACTGACGATCGCGACGGTCAACCACAGCCCGAACCATAGCAGCGAATGCGTGAAAGTCAGCGCAAGGAGCGCGACGACGTCAACCGCAAGCCCCGCGACGACGAACGTTCTGCGAGAGCCTCCGTGGCGCCGGAGGCGATCCGAGAACCACCCGGCGAGCGGCGGGACGATCATCGCAGCGAACATGGCGGCGCTGACCATCACCGAGAGGACGCTGACGTATGACGTCGGCGCCAAATGCAGCAGCGCGGCCGGAACCGCGATCGTCATCAGCGCCGCATCTTGAAACGTCAGGGGTATCCAGAGCGCGTTGAGAACGATCCACGCGCCGACCTCGCGAGGACTTATTCGAGCAGCCCGCAAAGCGCCCTTACTGTTTGACGGCGTCAATCAGCACGACGCCGCGTCCGCCGAAGTCGCGCAACTGCGCGAGCGCGCCTACGGCGGCACCGATCGGCGTGTTGGGGTTCGTCGCTTCCGAAACGGTGAAACCCGTCTGCCGCTTCGTCTGGGCATCGATCGAGTCGCGCAGCGACTTCGGCAGCAGTTTGAACTTTCCAATCGCGCCCAGCATCGGTCCGGCTTTAGCGTCCAGCACGGCGGGGTCCACCGCGAGCACCACGATGCCGTGCCGCTTTCCGTTTTCGGTCCGAACGAATACGGCGAAGTCGAACGCCCAGATCGCGAGTGTGCGAACGGACGGCATCGGCCGTGTCGCTTTGCAGCGCCGGGGCATAGCCCGTCGGCGGGTGGGCGCTCAAATCCCCAAGCCACGCTTCGAGCGACGGCATCAGGGCTTGCGTTCCGGCAACGACATCGTGACCGTCGTAGCTGCCGGCGCCCTGCGTGAAGACCGCGTTATCGCCGACGCCGGGACGCGCTACGATCGTTTCGTGCCACGCACGCGTCGAACAGCACGTTCGCACCGTCGAAGAGCGGAAAGTCGATCGGATTCGTGGGTGCCGGCGACGGCGTCGCGCTCGATTCTCCGCTGCGGCTTCCACCGGAACACGCGGCGAGCGCCAGCACGAGCGCGGCGGTTACCCCGGCGAGGCGTAAGAAACTCATGTTCGCGCCCGATTCGAGGAGATGCGGCCCCCTCCCCGTAACTGGCTGCGAGAAAACAATGAAATCGAGCCAGCGTCTTTCCTACGGATCCTACCTCGAGATCGACGAACTGCTTGGCTTGCAGCACCCGCTGTCGAAGCCCGAGCATCACGACGAGATGCTCTTCATCGTCATCCACCAGGTCTACGAGCTGTGGTTCAAACTGATCCTCCACGAGTTGGACGCGACGATGGCCGCGATGGACCGCGACGATCTCCTCAGGGTCGCCAAGCACTTCCGCCGGATTCACGCGATCCAACGCATCTTGGAGCAGCAGGTCAACGTCCTGGAAACGATGACGCCGCAAGAGTTCAATCGCTTTCGCGACAACCTCAACCCGGCCAGCGGTTTCCAGTCGGTGCAGTTTCGCGAAATCGAATTTGCCTGCGGCCTGCGCCGGACGGACGTGTTGAAATACGTCGAGCTCGACGAAGCTCAGCGCGCCCGGCTCGAGCGCCGGATGGCGCATCCGTCGCTTTACGACCACGCCAAGGAACTACTGCGCAGGCGCGGATTCGAAGTCAACTCCTCGGAAGCGCTGCTCGAGAGCTTTCGCCGGATTTACACGCAGGAGAACGAGTATTACGATCTCCACCTGCTGCTCGAAGATCTCATCGAGTTCGACGAACGGCTGCTCCTGTGGCGCGGGCGTCACATTCGCATGGTCGAACGCATGATCGGTCAAAAGATGGGGACGGGAGGATCGCTGGGCGCCGCCTACCTCGCAAAAACGCTCGACAGCAGATTGTTCCCGGAACTCTGGGAAGTGCGCACGCTTCTCGGCGGCGGCGGGTACGGATCGGAAAACGGAAACCGATGAACGCGACGACGACCCAAGCGATGCAACGCGACCTCTTCCCGATTTTGTCCGACTCGACGTATTTGGTGAGCCACTCGATGGGCGCCGCGCCGGTCGGCGCGAAAGCGGCGCTCGAAACGTATTGGTCGCAGTGGGCAGCCGAAGGACCCGAAGCCTGGGAGCGCTGGCTGCCGGCCATCGGCGAGATCGCCGACGGCATCGGGGCAATCGTCGGTGCCGCGCCGGGCAGCGTCTTTCTCGGACCCAACGTTTCGGTACTGCAGGCGGCGCTCGCCACCAGCATCGATTTTTCTGCGCCTCGTTGCGAAGTCGTCTACGAGTCGCTCCAGTTTCCGTCGCTGACGTACGTGTGGCGCGAGTGGGAGCGGTTCGGTGCGGTCGCTCGAATCGTTCCGTCCGACGACGGACGCACGATTCCCACCGAACGAATCGTCGAAGCGATCACCGAGAAGACGGCTATTGCGGTGCTCTCGCACGCATACTACGTCTCGGGGGCGGTCGCCGACGTCCGGGCGATTCAAGAACACTGCCGTTCGGTGGGCGCGTTGCTCTGCGTCGACGCGTATCAGACGACCGGCGTGTTTCCGTACGACGTGTCCGAGTGGGATCTCGACGTCGTGACGGGCGGTTCCCACAAGTGGCTGTGCGGCGGTCCGGGCTGCGGTTGGATCTACGTCAAGCCCGCCTTGTTGGAACGCTTCCGGCCGGCGGTGACGGGTTGGATGGCGCACGCTCGCCCGTTCGCATTCGAAGCGGCGCCGATCGTGCCCGCGCCGACCATGTACCGCTTTGGGAATGGAACGCCGACGATTCCGGGCTACGTGGTTGCCAAGGCCGGGCACGACGCGATTGCGAGCATCGGCGTGCCGCGGATTCGCGAACACAACGTCCGGTTGACGACGAAGATCGCGGCGATGGCCCTCGAGCGCGGCCTGCAGGTCAACACGCCCTTGGAGCCGAGCCGGCGCACCGGTTGGATCGGGGTCGATTTCGAGGGTTCGGAGCGCGTCTGCCGCGACTTGATTTCGCGCCGCATCTTCACCGATTACCGGCCCGGGTGCGGCATCCGCGTGAGCCCGCATTTCTATACGAGCGACGCTGAAATCGACAAGTTCTACGAGGCGCTCGACGAACTTCGCTGAAACCTCCGGGCGACCGCTCGGGTCGGACTCCACGTGATCGTCGATCATCGCAACGTAGGCGCCGCATTCCGGCGCCTTTCGCTTCCGATTGCCGTGCAAATGCTCGGCGACCAACTTCTTGGTGTCGTCGACACGATCGCGATCGGCAGCTTGGGCACCGTCGCCTTGGCCGGCGCAACCGCCGCGAGCGCGCTGTTGACGGCGGTGTTGTTTGCGATCTTCGGGCTGTTGACCGGCACGTCGATTCTCGCCGCGCAACGGATCGGCGCGGGCGACGTCGACGGCTTCGCCCGCACGATCCGTGCCGGAGCGGTCGTGCCGTTTGCCGTCGGAATCGGAGCCTTCGTGGCCGGAATATTTCTCAGTGGACCCGCGGTGCATGCCTTGGTCGGCGATTTGCCAAGCGCTCACGCAAGCGCCAACTATCTGACCCTGCGCCTCGCGTCGGCGTTGCCCATCGTCATCTCCGGCACGTTGATCGTCGGATTAGGCGCCGCGGGGAACCGGATCATCGGCATACTCGTATTGATCGTCGTCAATCTCGTGCACATCCCGCTACTGCTGGTTCTAGCGCTCGGTTGGGGAACGCACCATCCGCTCGGCATCGCCGGCGCCGGACTGTCGTCGCTGCTTTCCGAGACCCTTGGGGCGATCTGCGCGCTTGCGTACGTCAGCACGAAGCCCGCGTACCGGATCTTTTCGAGTTGGAAAATCTCGTGGACGGCGGCCCGCGAATCCGCGCGGCTGGGTTTCCCCGAGACGGTTTTTTTGGTCGGTGTCATGCTGCCGGATATTTTCATCGTCGGGATGCTCGCGCCGCTGGGGGCTACGGTGATCTCGGCGTTTCGCGCGCTCAACGTCGTCTCCGATCTCACCTTCGTTTTTCCGAGCCCGCTGCAAAGTGCGGCGCAGACGATCATCGGACAGCGCTTGGGTGCGGGCGACGCCGCCGGCGCGCGCTGGTTCCTGCGACGGGCGCAACGCGTTGCGGTCGCGGTCACGCTGGCCGCCGGCGTCGTTGCGGCCGCCTTGGCGTGGCCGCTAGCGTTCCTCTTTACCCTGAACGCGCCGGTCGCGAGCTTGGCCGCACTTCCGTTGGCGCTGCACATGATTACGCTGCCGATCAAAGGCTGGGCGATGGTCTCGCTCGCACCGATTCGCGCGTCCGGCGACACCCGGTTTTCAATGATCGTCGGCCTCGTGTGCAGCGCGCTCGTGATTCCGTTCGCGTGGTTCGGAATCGAGAAGCTTCACATCGGCCTCTACAGCGTCGCGCTCGGATGGATCGCGGCCTGGACGGCCCGCGCCGTTCTGACGCAGTGGAAGCTCCGCGGCGGCGCCTGGGCTCGCGCCGCGACCCTTTCAGCCTAAACCGCGACGCGGTCGGTCTACGGCTCGAGCGCCGCGGCGAGTTCGGCGTGGATGTGCGCGTTGGTGGCAAGGATGGAACGCGCGTCGAGCGTGCCCGGCGACCCGTTCGACGCGGGTCACGCGGCCGCCCGCCTCGCGCACGAGCAGGGTGCCGGCGGCGACGTCCCACGGATTCAAATCGAACTCCCAAAATCCGTCGAAGCGGCCGCACGCCGCATAGGCAAGATCGAGTGCGGCCGAGCCGTCACGCCGCACGGCCTGGGCGCGCTGCGAGACCGAACGAAAGCAGGCCGCGTTGCGCTCGAAGTCGGCGGGATGAAAACCGGTGCAAATCATGGCGTCGGCCAGGCGCTCGACCGGCGATGCGGCGGCGGTCCGGTCGTTCAATCGCGCGCCCGCCCCAAGTTCGGCGGCGAAAAATTCGTTCATAGCGGGCGCGTAGATCACCCCGGCAATCAGTTCGCCGTTGCGTTCGTACGCGATCGAAACACAAAACAATGGATAGCCGTGTGCGAAGTTCGTCGTGCCGTCGAGCGGATCGACGATCCAGCGCTCGTCGTTCGACCCTTCGTGGGTTCCGCTTTCCTCCGCCAGAATCGTCGCGCGCGGGTACGCGCCGCGCAAGCGCGCCACGACCACCGCTTCGCTCGCACGATCGGCATCGGTGACGATATCTGCCCGGCGGCCCTTTTCGGCGATCTCGCGCGGGCGCTGAAGGTACGTCATTAGCAGTTCGCCGGCCTCGGCGGCAACGCTCAGTGCAAGTTCGAGCGGATCGGATCGCGACACGCACCGACTTTGGACCGAAGGGGGCGGATTACCCGCAATTCCAAACCGGCCGCCACCCGCGGCGGGCCTTTCGTTGCCGGTCGCGGTATAATCGGTTATGGACTGAGCCCGATAGGTGAGGCGTCCACGCAACTACATGCCGCTGCCCCGAAACGTCGAGAGACGCCAAGCGGGTAACCAGACTGCGCCGAACACAAGGCGATGTCTAATGCGGCTGAGCCGCCGGAAGGTTCCGGTGCGGCGGCTCGACGGTGCGTGGTGCCAAAGCTGGTGCGAATGGGATGCGACAGGAATGACGTTCACGGAAGGATTCATCTCCGAACTGGTCGGCCGCCGCGCGACCGTTAACGATCTTTCCATTGGGAAAGTCTCGGACTTTCTCGTCAGCAAACCCGAAGATACGTTTCCCCCAATCGAGGGCCTCGTCATCAAGACGTCGCAGGGCCTTCGCTTCGCTCCAATCGAGACGGTAAGCGACGTCGATCGCAACGGCTCGGTTGCCCTGACCATGGCGCCGAAGGAGCCGGCTCCCAGCAACGACGAGGAACTCTATCTCGTCGCCGACCTCCTCGACAAGCAAATCGTCGACGTCGACGGGCGCAAGGTCGTACGCATCAACGACATCGAGGTGGCCGACGCCGGCGGACGGCTGCGCGTTGTCGCTGCGGACGTTGGCGTGGCCGGGCTGCTGCGCCGGCTCGGGCTGAAGTCGTTCGGCCGGCGCTTCACGCCCGCGATCTATCGCGCGGTGCCGCGCACGATGATCGCCTGGAGCGCGGTTTCGCCGATTCGTGAGGCCAACCCGTCGCAGGTGCGTCTTTCGGTCAAGGAGAGCAAACTCGCTCGGCTGCATCCGTCCGAGCTGGCCGAGATCATCAGCGACCTCTCGGCGCGCGAAGCGGCGGCCGTCGTCCGGCAACTCGACGACGAGACCGCGGCCGATGCCTTCGAACATCTCGACGCCGAGAAGCAAAAGACCCTGATCGAAGATATCGGCACCGAACGCGCGGCCGACATCATCGAGGAGATGGACGCCGACGACGCCGCCGATCTTCTCTCCGAGCTGCCCGAGGAACGCCAGTCCGAGCTGCTCGCCGAGATGAGCGACTACACGGCCGACGAGCTGCGCGAATTGGTCAAGTACGAAGAGGATACCGCCGGCGGCCTCATGACGACCGACTACGTCTGGATCTATCCGCATCGCACCACCGAGGGCACGATCCGCAAGATTCGCGAAATCGCGCCGGTCTCGGAGTTCATCTACTACCTCTACGTGCTAGACAAAGCCGACCATCTGCTCGGAACGCTCTCGTTGCGCACGCTGCTGCTGGCACTCCCCACGGCCTTCATCGATCGAATCATGGAAACGGACATGATCACGGTGGCGCCGGACGCACCGGCCGTCGACGTGGCCGCGACGATCGCTCGTTACGACCTGCTGGCGGTGCCGGTGGTCGACGACCACGGGAAGATGCTCGGGATCGTGACCGTCGACGACGCGATCGACGCGATCATGCCCGAGGACGTCGCCAAGAAACTGCCGCGCTTCACGCCGCGCCGGCACTCTCCCGTCGGACTCGCCGCCGAGGTCTAGGCAGGTGCTCGCGAATCGCCCGCGCCGGCGCTCGTTTTTCCGATCGCTGCTGCTGATCAGCGCGGTTCTCGGGCCGGGCTTCATCACCGCCTCGGCCGGCAACGACGTCGGGGGAATCGCCCAATACTCGCAAGCCGGAGCGGTGTTTGGCTACAGCCTTCTTTGGCTGCTTGATACCGCTGGCGATTGCGCTGATCGTAGTGCAGGAGATGTCGACCCGCATGGGATGCGTCACCGGAAAGGGACTCGCCGCATTATTTCGCGAGAATTTTGGGGTGCGCATCTCGTTCCTCGCAATGCTCTTGTTGTTTCTTACCAACACGTTGTTGACGGCGACGGAGTTTGCAGGCGTTGCAGCAGCCTCGGAGATTTTCGGAATCTCGCGCTATATCGCCATTCCGATCGCCCTCGTCGCCGTGTTCCTCTTCGTTTTGGCGTTCAACAACAAAGTCGTCGAGCGAACGTTCGTCGTGTTGTCGTTGATCTACTTGACGTACATCGCATCGGCGGTGCTCGCGCACCCCGATTGGGGCGCGGTCGCTCGCGGAACGTTCGTGCCCTCGATTCACCTGCAAACCGCCGGCTGGATCGCCGCCGTCGTCGGTCTGATCGGGACGACGATCTCACCGTACATGCAGTTTTTTCTGCAGTCCGCGGTCGTCGAGAAGGGTTCGCGCGCCGAGAACCTGACGTTCGCCCGGATCGACGTAATCACCGGTTCGATTTTGGCGATCGTGTTGGCCGGCTTCATGATCGTCGCCAACGCTGCGACGATCTATCTTGCGAACCGTCACGGCGCGCATATCGAACCGACCAAGGCTTCCGACTTCGCCGTCGCGCTGCGGCCGTTAGCTGGGGAGTTCGCTTCCGCGATCTTTGCGTTCGGAATTCTCAACGCGGGGATATTCACGGCAACCGTGCTGCCTCTTTCGACTTCCTACATCGTCTGCGAAGCCTTCGGGTTCGAAGCTGCGATCGACCGCACGTTTTCCGAAGCGCCGGTCTTCTTCACGCTGTTTGCCGTCGGACTGCTCGTGGGCGCGGTCGTCGTACTGATCCCGCACGTTCCGTTGCTCAAAATGGTTCTGTTCGCGCAAGTGCTCCAGGGGATTCTGCTCCCCGCCGAGCTCGCGCTGATGCTGATCGTCATCAACCGCCCTCACATCATGGGCAAGCATACCAACTCGCCGCTTGGAAACGCCATCGCGTGGACGACGGCGGCCGTCGTGGGCGCACTCTCCGTGCTGTACGTCGCGGGGCAGTTCTTCCCGAGGCTGTTGGGAGCGTAGCGCATGGACGACGATCGCCTCGTCGTTTTTGCCGAACGCCTGTCGCACCTGGCCGCCTCCGGAGGCGGTCTGCAAGCCCTCGCCGCGCACCTCGCCGAGGCCGCTGGTTGCACGGTGCTGTTGGAGGACGCGCGCTGGCAGCCGATCGCCGCCGCGGGCAACGGCGCGATGCCGGCAAGCGGACGTGCCATCCTCGAAAGCGGCGCTTCCGGGAGGACGTGCAAGGTGCTGGCCGGCGACGTGCACGTGGGGTGGCTTTCGGCGATTTCCAGCGACGAGCCGAATAACGGCGACCGTCAAACGCTCGACCTGATGATGCGACTGGCATCGGCGGCAATCGGCCGAGAGTTGGCCCGAGCGGCCGACGCTCCGACCGGCGGACGGAAAACCGTTTTCTGGGAGCGCTTGATCGAACGAGCGTATCACGACGCCGGCGCGGCGCGCGACGACGCCGCTTCCCGGGGCGTCGCGCTCGCACCCGCGTATCTTGCCGTGGCCCTAGAACTCGACGGAGGCGAGAACGAGTCGCGCACCGCGACCGCCGGCTTGCGCGCCGTCGCCGCCGACGTCTTTCGTGGCGACGCCGGACTCGGATTTCTCGAACGAGGCGCCGCCCTGCTCGTTTTCGTCCCAGCCGCGCGCGAACTCGACGCGAGCAACGCCCGGACGGCTGCGACGCTGCTGCCCAAGAGCGCCGCCAAGGCAAGACCGGGACTGCATTTTACCGGCGGCGTGGGTACCGTCGAAACGCCGTTGACCCTCTATGCCAGCGCCGACGCGGCGCAAGCCGCGTTGGCGATTGGGCGGCGCGTTCTCGGTCCGGGACGCGTTGCGGTCTACGAAGACCTCGGCGCGTATCCCTTGCTCTACGAAGGCGCCGACGTGCGGCGTCTGCAAACGTTTGCCCGACGCGTCTTGGAACCCTTACGCGCGTACGACCGCAAGCACCAAACCGAGCTCGAACGCACGCTCCGACTCTTCTTCTCCGTCGGACAAAACGTCAAAACGGCGGCGTCGCAACTCAACGTTCACCGTCACACCGTGTTCTACCGGTTGCGGCAGATCGGCGAAATCTGCGGGCATTCGCTCGAAAACCCTCACGATCAACTCACCCTCCGTATGGCGGTAGCGATCGATGCACTCCACTCCACCTGAACCTCGGCGCGCGGCCGGAAAGCGCGACGTCATCAAGCTCGCGCGCGAGCAAAACGTGCGTTTCGTGCGCCTGGTTTTCGCCGATATCTTCGGCGTCAGCAAGAACGTTTCGATTCCGGTCGGCGAGCTGGAGAACGCGCTCGAAGGACGCGTCACCTTCGACGGAGGATCGATCGACGGCGTCGTGCGCGGCGAAGAACTCGACATGCGGTTGCGACCCGACGCGACGACGTTTGCTATCTACCCGTGGCCGGCTCCCGAAGGTCGCGAGGCGCGGCTGATCTGCGACATTGCGATGCCCGACGGCCAGCCGTTCGAAGGATGTCCGCGTACGACGCTGCGGCGAGCCGTCGAAAGTGCCGGCGCGCTGGCCGGTCTGCAGGTCGGACTCGAAGTCGAGTTCTACCTCTTCGCCAGGGCGCCGGGCAGCGGCGCGTCGACCTCGACGTCCGACGTGGGGTCGTACTTCGATTTTTCGGCGAACGATCGCGGCGAAGAGGCACGCAACGCGATCGTCGCGGCGCTGCAGTCGATGGGCGTTCCGGTTGCATCGGCGCATCACGAGCACGGCGCCGGGCAACACGAAATCGACGTCGCGCACGACGCTCCGCTGGCGGCTGCCGATCACGCGCTGACCCTCCGAACGCTCGCGAAGCACGTAGCCGCCGCGTTCGATCTCGACGCCACGTTCATGCCCAAACCGTTGGAAGACCGCGCCGGGAGCGGACTGCACGTGGATTTCAGGCTCGGCGTGGGGGCCGACGAGCCGACCGCGCTCTACGTCGTCGGCGGCCTGCTCGCCCACGCTCCCGCCGCCACCGCGATCTGCAATCCGACGGTGAATTCGTACAAGCGCCTCGTGGCTGCCTGGGATGCGCCGATTTATACGGTCTGGTCGCACCGCAGCGCCAATGCCCTCGTGCGCGTGCCTCCCGAACAATCGCCGCCGCGCGTCGAGATGCGCAGCCCGGATCCGGCGTGCAACCCGTATCTGGCGTTGGCCGTCCTAATCGGCGCTGCGGCGGACGGTCTAGCGCGCGCCACGTTGCCCGGTCCGCCCCTGGCCGGCTCGACGTACGACCTCGACGCGCAGGAGCGACGCGAGCGCGGAATCGGCACGCTGCCGAAATCATTGCGCCAAGCTATCGACGAACTCGACCGCGACGCCGTGGTGCGCGGGGCGTTGGGGGACCATCTTTTCCACGCATTTCGCGACGCTAAACTCGAAGAGTACGAGCGCTACCGCCGCGCGGTCCATCCCTGGGAGCGCGAACGCTATCTGCGCCTGTATTGACTTTTCTTCGCATCGTCGCAACGATTAAGACGGGCGGCTTCGCGGCGAAGGATGCTCCAGGCGAGTTCCACGTCGGAACGCTGGGTGCGGAGGTTGCCGATCGCCAGGCGTAAGGCGAACGCTCCGCCGATCTTCGTATGCGAGATGAAGACTTCGCCCGTAGCGTTCACCGCGTGCATAAGTTTCTCGTTGAACGCGTCGAGCGCCGATGCGGGACTCGCGCGATACCGGAAACAGACGACCGAGAGCGGGTGTGGTGCGAGGACTTCCCAAGCCGGATCGGCGCGCACCCACGCAGCAAACGACTGCGCGAGTTCGACGTGGCCGCGCAGCTTTTGGCGGATTCCCTCGGCGCCGAAGTGGCGCAGCACGAACCAGAGCTTGAGGGCGCGGAACCGGCGCCCGAGCTGGAGTCCGTAATCCATGTAGCTGATCGTGCCGTCTTCGGGCGTAGTGAGATACTCGGGAACCAGGCTGAAGGCGCGGCGGACCGTCGCTTCGTCTTTCAGAAATAATACCGAAAGGTCCATCGGGACGAACATCCATTTGTGCGGATTGACGACCAAGGAATCGGCCCGATCGATGCCCTCGAGCAATCCACGATATTCCGGTACGATCGCGGCCATTCCGGCGTACGCGGCGTCGACGTGCAGCCAGACGTTCCGGCGACTAGTAACCTCTGCAATCGCGCCCACCGGGTCGACCGAGGTAGTCGAGGTCGTACCGACGGTGGCGGCCACGGCCAACGGGCGCATGCCGGCGGAGAGGTCCGCAGCGATATGCCGCTCGAGCGACTGCGGCAGCATACGAAATTCAGCGTCACACTCCACGCGAACGACGTTTTCTTGACCGACTCCGAGGGCGATTGCGGCCTTCTCGACGTGCGAATGCGTATGTTCGGTAACGTAGATGCGCAAGCGCGGAAGGGCGCGGCCGGACATACCTTGCGCGCGAATGTCGAGATCCAGCGCTTCGCGGGCGGCGGCCAGCGCCGTGAAGCCCGCAATCGAGGCGGTGTCGTAGATAATGCCCGTCCACGAAGCCGGTAAGCCTAGCAACCGGCCGAGCCACCGCATCGTAACCATCTCGAGTTCGGTGGCCGCCGGCGAGGTGCGCCAGAGCATCGCTTTTACGTCGAGCGCCGCCGCCAAGGCGTCGGCCAGGACGGCCGCCGGAGCGGCGCTGGTGGCGAAATACGCGAAGAACCGGGGATGGTTCCAATGGGTCGTGCCGGGCACGACGATACGTTCGAAATCTTCGAAGATCCGCTCGAACGCTTCGCCATCCTCGGGTGCCTCGGCGGGCATCCGGGCGACGATCTCGCCCGGCCGCACGTCGGGAAGAACGCGGTAGTTCTCCGGGTGCGCGTAATAGGCGGCTATCCACCGGCCGACCCGTGCAAAGTCTTCTTCGAAGCTGCCGAAATACTCCACCATATAAGAGTTAGCGGGCAGCGGGGAGAACGCCCTCCGGCACCCACGTATGCCCCATCCGAGAGAAAGCTTAGTCGATGAAGTACCGCACCTATCCGAAATTCCGACGTCACGGTCAGCGAGGTCGGATTTGGATTGTGGACGACCGCAACCAGCTGGTGGGGCGAAAAGAGCGACGACGACGCGGTCGCGCTGCTGCGCGAAGCCGCACAACTCGGCGTGACTCTGTTCGATGCGGCCGACACCTACGGAAACGGCCGCAGCGAAGAGCAGCTTGCGAAAGCCTTTGCCGGCGCGCGCCGGGAGGTCGTGTACGCCACCAAGTTCGGCTACGACTTTTACACGCCGCAAGCCGCAGAGCAATCGCGCGGGCAGTCCGAGCTACCCCACGATTTTTCGCCCGCGTTCGTGCGGAAGGCGCTGGAAGGATCGCTGCGCCGCTTGCAAACCGACTACGTTGACATCTACCAGATGCACAACGCTCGGATGACGCAAATCGAGGACGACGCTCTGTGGGAACTGCTCGAGTCGTTCAAGCGCGAGGGCAAGGTGCGGATGTACGGCGTCGCGCTCGGGCCGGCCATCGGCTGGCTTTACGAAGGTGTCGACGCCGTGAAAAAGCGGAACGCCGCGAGCCTGCAAATTATTTGGAACGCCCTCGAGCAGTATCCGGGAAACGAACAGATTCGCGCGGCGCACGACATCGGCGCCGATACCGGTTATATGATTCGCGTTCCCCATTCCAGCGGCTTGCTCGAGGGGCACTATACCGAGGAAACGGTCTTCCCTGAAAACGACCACCGCCGGCATCGGCCGCGCTCGTGGTTGATCAACGGCGTCAAGAAAATCGAGCAGCTGCGGTTTCTCGAACGTCCCGGCCGGACGCTCGGACAAGCTGCGATCCTGTGGCTGCTCGACGAGCCCCGCGTTACCAGCGTTCTCCCGAACATTTACGACCGCAACCAGCTCGTGGAGTTTGCCGGGGCTCCCGAAGCCCCACCGCTGACGGCGCGGGAGCGCGCGCAGATCGAAGCGCTCTACGAGAGAAACTTCGGCATCGAAGAACCCCCGATGAATTTCAAGGGAACGATGTCGCGCGACGAAGCCGTCCCGGTGTGAACGACCCCGCACGCGTCTTCACCGCCGCCGCACCCGAGCCGATCGGGCCATACAGTCAAGCGGTGCTCAGCGGAGAGCACCTCTACTGCAGCGGCCAGATCGCGATCGACCCGCAGACCGGCGAGTTGATATCCGGCGACGTCTCGGCGCAAACCGAGCGCGTCCTCGAAAATCTCGAAGCGGTGTTGACAGCCGCGGGGTGCACGTTCGCGGACGTCGTAAAAACGACGATCTTCCTCGTCGATATGAACGATTTTGCCACGGTCAACGAGCGCTACGCGCGCCGCTTCGGGGCTTCCAGGCCGGCCCGTTCGACGGTGGCGGCTGCGGGCTTGCCCAAAGGCGCGCGCATCGAAATCGATTGCCTCGCCGTTAAGCGGCGCTAGAAGCGCCGCACCGGCCCGACGGCTTAGCCGTGGGGCTCCGACGCGAGTTTAGCAGACTCCTCGGTGGCGATACGCGCCACGTCGGGATCCAGCGATTGTTCGGCAACTTTGAGCTGCTGCAGCGCTAGCGGTCTTTCACCCTGCGCGTTGTACGCGACCGCGAGCAAATAGCGAATGCGCCCGTCCTCGGGTGCCGCGGCGATACCCTTCAGCAGTGCGGCCTGCGCGAGCTGATAGAGCCCGTTATGCTCGTAGTCGATGCCGAGATCGATGTAGGATTCGGCCAAGTACGGGCCGACGACCGTCGCCTTGACGTAGTAGTCGACTGCCTGTTTCCAGTCGCCGCGGCGGTCCGCAAGGAACCCGAAATTTACCAGGGTTTCCGGCCGCTCGGGCGCGAGCGAGCGGGCGCGCAGCAAGTAGGGTTTAGCCGTCTCGTCATCGCCGGACTGGAGGTAGGCGGCGCCGAGGTTGTTCGTGCACGTGTAGTTCGTGTTGTCGATCCCCAAGCAAGTCTGGAAATTGCGCTCCGCCTCCACGTAGTTGTGCAAGTCGAAGTACGCTAACCCGATGCCGTTGAGGGCGGTAAGCGAGTGTGGGTCGCTGTCGAGTGCCCGCATGAAGTAACTGAGGGCATCGGCCGGGCGGTGCAGCGCCGCATAGACTTGCCCGGTCTCGGCCTGAATGTCCGCGTCGGTCGGTTGGGCGGCGGCGAGACGGACCATCAAGTCGCGATATTGCGCAAGGTCGCCCTTGCGCAGATGCATCGCCACCAAGTCGGCCACCGAATCGGTTCCCGGCAGCGCTTTGTTGAACTGCGCGATCGCGTCGTCGACCCGATTTTCGGTCGCATACACGACGCCCAAACGGTTGTGCGTCTCCCGGTCCGCGGGATTGTGCGCGAGAATGTTCTGATAGATCTGTTCGGCTTTGTCAAACCGGCCCTGGCGATAGTAGAGGTCGCCAAGGAACCGTTCCGGGCCGGCCTCGCCAGGGTGGGAAACGACGTATATTTCGAGCCCTCTAACGGCGCCGGCCAGATCGCCGGCCGCGATCCGCTCGCGAGCCGCGTGGATCGCGCCCGTCGGATCGGAAGCGAAGACGGGTTCGAAGACGGAAGGATCGTTGACGATCTTCGCCTGGGCGAGCGCCCGTCCGCCGGTCAGCATGACCAGCGTCAGCAGCAGGGCGGCGAACTGATAAAAACGGCGATCCACTTCGTTACCCCCTTGTCCGAATTCCATGCGGACTATGAATATAACGCCGCCCGCTGGCCGGCCGTGACTACCGGCGGACGGTGCGTCCGAGGGCAGGCCTTCGGGGGCGTCGCCCAGCAGTCCCCGGGACTACGAAGCTTGATTCGGAAAGGCGAAACCATGGATGCAAACCTCAGGGCGGCCGGCATCGATGCCATCTATTTTACCGTCAACGACGTGGGACGATCGATCGATTTTTATCGCGACGTCGTCGGTGCCGAGCCATCCCACGTGTCGGACGAATGGGGTGCCGAGTACGATCTGCCCGAAGGCGCCGGCTGGGGGTTTGCCCCGGCCGCCAAGTTCGGCGGCAAAGCGAGCCCGGCGACGGTGTTTTTTGCGGTAGGCGACGTCCGCGCCGCCGCCGACCGGGTGCGTTCAAAGGGCGGCTACGAGGTCGGCGAGGTGATGGAATCCCCGGTCTGTACGATGGCGTTCGTGAACGACGGACACGGCAACGCGCTCTGCCTGCACCAGCGCAAGGCCGCTACTTAACGAGCGGAAGGACGTTGCTCGGCGTCAGCGGGTAGAACGTCATGACGATCAGGGCGGCGGCGCACAGCGCCGCGCTCGCCCACGCCAGCGGAACGAACGGACGCACGTCGCGCACCTCGTGCCGGGGGCGCCCGTACATCGCGAAAATCACTTTCGCATAGGCGTACAGCGAGATCGCCGTGCCCGCGATCAGCAGGCCGGCCATCCACGCGTACCCCGCGCCGACGCTCGACGACAGGATCAAAATCTTTCCCAAAAACCCGGCCGTCGGCGGCAGACCCGCCAACGCGAGCAAGAAGATCGTCATCGCCGCGGCCAGCCACGGACGTCGCCGCGCGAGCCCCTCGTAGCTGGTTAAACGCGAACCTTGTTCGCCGTCGTCGGAGAGCGCCGCGGCGACTGCGAACGCACCGAGATTCATAAACGTGTACGCCGCCAAATAGTACAGCGCGTAGCGCAGCCCGAGAGGAGTACCGCCGGCAAACGCCGTGAGGATGTACCCCACCTGAGCGATACCCGAGTACGCTAGGAGCCGTTTGAGGTCGCGCTGAGCCAGCATCCCCGCGTTTCCGAAAATCATCGAGAGGCCCGCAACGATCCAAATCGGGAGAAGCAATTTCGCGGAAACTCCCGACGGCAAGGCTGCGTAGACGAATCGCGCGAGCACCGCCAAAGTCGCCGCTTTGGTGGCGACGCTCATGAAAGCCGTAACCGGGAGCGGCGCGCCTTCGTAGACGTCCGGAGCCCAGGTGTGAAACGGCACGAGGCTCAGCTTGAACGCGAGCCCGATCGCGAACATGCCCGCACCCATCCAGAAAAGACCGTTCGACGCCAGCGACGGATCGACGAAATCGGAAAACATCACGCTGCCGGTGGCGCCGAAGAGCAACGCCATGCCGAAGAGCATAAAACCGGATGCGGTCGAGCTGAGAATCAGATACTTCAGCGCGGACTCGCGAGCGGTCTTGCGATCGGCCATGCCGCATAGGCAGTAGAGTGCGAGCGAGAGCAGTTCGAGGCCGAGAAAAACCGTCATGAGGTTAGCCGCGCCGGCCATCAGCATCGCGCCGCAGGCGCTCCACAGCATCAGTGCAACGGTTCCGGCTATCCGTTCCGGCGGTTCGATCGCGCCGTAGAGAATCAACGATCCGATCGCCGCCAGCAAGACGATCTCTTCGAAAACCGTCGTAAAACCGCCGGTCATGAATCCGCCGAAAAATGCGTTATAGTCGTGCCCGAACTGTCGCGCCGCCACCGCACCGGCGGCGATCGCCCCGACGACGCCGATACCGATCGAGACGTACCGGTGCACGTAACGGCGCGCGATCAGATCGACGACGAGCACGACGAGCGCGGCAACGGCGACCAGGCCGACCGGCACGAGCGCCGACCAATCGGCCGCCGTAAAGGGAAGCGCGATCATCGGGCGACCACCGCAAAAGCCGTCAAAATTGCGTGCGGCTGCACGCCGACCAGCACGAGCGCGGCCAGCAGCGGCGCGACCGCCAAGCCTTCGAGCCAGGTGAGATCGGCTCGGACCGGCAGGTCGGGTACTCCGGGCCCGTTCATGATGCCCTGGTAGAGCCGCAAGAAGTACGCCGCGGCCAGCACCACCGCTACCAATCCGACGATCGCTGGCCAGACGTATCCGGCCTGATACACGCCGGTCAGCATGACCAGTTCGCCGACGAACCCAGCCAAGCCGGGCAGTCCGAGCGCCGCTAAACACGCGATACAAAACGCACCGGCGAGTCGCGGATTGGTCTTGCCGAGGCCGCCCAGCCGCACCAGCGATCGCGTCCCCTCCCGGTCTTCGATGTAGCCGACGAGCATGAACAACGCCGCCGAAAACAGGCCGTGGGCGATCAGATAGACCATCGCGCCTTGCAGCGCCAACTGATTGCCGACGGCGATCGCGATTGCGATCAGGCCGAGGTGGGAGAGCGACGAATACGCCACGATCCGTTTGGCATCGTTTTGAACCAGCGCCGCGGTCGCGCCGTACACCAGCGATACGGCTCCGAGAACGATGAGAACGCCGGCGTATTGGTGCAGATAGTCGGGCAACAAGGCCAGCGCAACGGCAATGAGTCCGTAGAGACCCGCCTTCGACTGCACGGCCGAGACGACCGCGACCATGGGCGCCGGCAGGTCGGCGTACGTCGGCGGCATCCAGGTATGCAGCGGCCAGACCGGCGTCTTGACCAAAAACGCGATGGCAAAGCCGGCGAAAATCCAAGGTGCCCAAGCGCCGACGACGTGCACGTCGGAGCGCCCGATCACGTCGGTCGATCCATACAGAATGCCGAAAGCGGCCGTCGCCAGCAGCAGCAGCAGCCCGGCGGAGAAGTTGTATATGAGATAACGCCAGGCCGTCGCCGGACGCGCGCTCCAAGCGGTCAATCCGAAAAACACCGGGATCAGCATCAGATCCCAGAAGAGCGCAAACAGCAGCAAGTCGCGCGCCAGGAATAGCCCGAGCATCGAGCCTTCGAGAAAGAGCATGAGGGCGACGAACCCGCGCGTCCGCGGAAGCCCGATCGCGGCAACCGCGCAGGCGGTGCAAAGCGCCGTCAAGAGCGCGAGCCAAAATGAAACGGGCGTAGCCCCAAAGTGAAACGCCGCGACGAACGGACGCGAGAGCCAGCGGACGCTCCACTCTTGGTTGCCGGCCGCGAGCACCAGGAAGAAGGCGGCCGCGGATGCGATCGTTCCGACGACCCGCGAGACGTTGCGATCGTCTCGCGGCAGAGCGAACAGCACGAAGCCCGCGACGAACGGCAATAGGATCGCCGCGACGACGAGCATCAGCGCAACCCTCCCGCCGCCAGCGCGTAGTAAACGATGAAACAAGCCGCGCCGAACGCCAAGATCAAGGCGTAGGCGCGGACCAGACCCGTCTCGACCGATCTCACGAGCGTCCCGACCGAACGCGTAACCTCGGCCAGCTCCCGTACCGCTCCATCGATCACATGAGGATCGAGGACGCGAGCGACGAGCGTGCCGAGCAGTTGCGAGGAACGTACGAAGACCAGATCGATGAGCGCGTCGAAGTAGAACAGGTTGGTCAGTACGGCGGGCATGCGCAGCGACTCGTCGCGCAATCGCGCCACGGCGTTGGCTTGCGCGCTCCTGGCCGCATAGCGTTGCCACGCGACCGCAACTCCGAGCAGGACCGCCAGCAGTACGATGAGCGACGTCGCGATCTCCGAAATCGGGGCCGGCGGCAGGGTCCGCATAACGAATTGCGGCGCGAAGTAGCGCGACCAGGGCGAACTTTCGCCTCCGGCCATCAGCGCCGCACCGATCGCGACGGTCGGCAGGATCAGAATTCCGACCGGCACGCTCATGATCCAACCCGGGGCGTGGCCGTGGCCTTCCGCGTCGGGTACGGCCGGCGCGGGCGCGAGCTGCGCGCCGCGCATGCCGAGGTCGACCGGATCGACGTCGCCGCGGTATTCCCCTAAAAACGTCACGAAAAGCAGACGGAACATGTAGTACGCCGTGAGCCCGGCGGTCACGATTCCGATGCCGTAGAGCCATGGGTGTCCGTGTTGGAGCGCTCCGTAAATCACGGCGTCTTTCGAAAAGAAACCGCTAAAAAGCGGGATGCCGCAGATCGACAGAACTCCGGTAAGGATCGCCCAAAACGCAAACGGCATCTTCGTCCGCAGACCGCCCATCCGCCGGACGTCTTGTTCGTTCGCGAGCGCGTGGATGATCAACCCGGCGGCGAGAAAGAGTTGCGCTTTGAAAAATGCGTGCGTGAAAAAGTGCGCCACGCCACCCTCGTACGCACCCACGCCGACGCCCATGATCATGTAGCCGATTTGCGACATGGTCGAGTAGGCCAGAATGCGCTTGATGTCCCACTGCACGCATCCGAGGATCGCGCCGACGATTGCGGTTAGGCCGCCGATCGAACCGGCAAGCAGCTGCGCGCTCGGGCTGGCGTCCCACAGCGGCGCACAGCGCGCGATCAAATAGACGCCCGCGGTGACCATCGTGGCGGCGTGGATCAAGGCCGAGACCGGGGTCGGGCCCTCCATCGCGTCGGGCAGCCAGGTATGGAGCGGAATCTGCGCCGACTTGGCGGCCGCTCCGATGAAGAGTCCGACGCAAATCGCGAAGAGCAAGCCGGGACCGTAGCTGCCGGCCGCCGCGAAAGCGTCGCCGAATCCGGTCGAGTGTACGGTCCCGACGATCGCAAAGATCGCGAACATGATCGCGACGTCCCCGACCACGTTGATGACGAAGGCTTTGCGCGCGGCCGCCACCGCGGACGGACGTTCGAACCAAAAACCGATCAAGAAGTAGGAAGCCAGGCCGACGAGTCCCCAGCCGATCAGCAGTCCGACGAAATTATCGGAGAGCACCAGCGTCAGCATGGCGAAGACGAAGAAGTTCATATAGGCGAAAAACCGCGCATATGCGCGATCCCCGTCCATGTATCCCATCGAATAGAAGTGGATCAGAAACCCGACGCCGGTAATGATAAACGTCCACAGCAACGAAAGCGGATCGAGAAGCAGCCCGAAATCGAAAGACCCGGGGATCCAAGATAATATCGATTGATGAGCGCCCAAGAGGCCGCCGGCGTTTTGGGTCCCGGCACCCCATGAAAGCGCCGTCAGAACGAAAGAGGCCCCCATCGCCGTGCAGGCCAAGCGCCCGGCCCAGGCCTTGAGCTGCGGACCAAACGCCCAGCACGCGATCGCGCCCGCCAGAGGCAAAAGCCACAGGGCGATCAGCAGCGGATACGTCCCATCGATGCCCATGGCGTGATGTCCGGCGCTCATCCGCGCATCAACCTGATTTCATCGACGTCGACGTTCTTCTCGTCGCGGAACGTCGTAACGACGATCGCGAGTCCGATCGCCGCCTCGGCGGCGGCCACCGTGATCACCAAAAACGCAAAGATTTGCCCCGCGTTCGCGAGCCACGCGCGGGCGAAGGCCATGAACAGGAGGTTGGCTGCGTTGAACATCAGCTCGATGCTCATCAGCATGATCAACGGATTGCGGCGCAGCAGCACGCCGGCTACCCCGATGAAGAACATCACGGTCGAGAGCGCGATGTAGTTCCCGATCGCTACCGGCACGCTACTCTCCCCCGCGCAGGATCGCTTCGCGCACCGAGCGCTCGACTTGGGCCGCGTGCTTGCGAGACGGGACGTACGGAACGCGGTCACCGGCCAGCATCACGACCCCGATGACGGCTACCATCAGAATCAGCGCGGTGATTTCGAAGGGCAGCAGGTGCGTGGTAAACAGCGCCTTCCCAAAATCGGCAACGCTGCCGAAAACTCCGGCCGTTCCGACCGGGCCTAGGGTCGAAACCGTGCTTGAGGCGTGCGCGGGCACGGCCTGCGTCCCGGCGGTCGCGTAGACGAGAAATCCCAGAGCGGCGACCAGGACCACGATCGCCGGCACGACCGCTTTGGGCAGGCGATTGGGGCCGGCCGAGAACGGCGCGACGCCGCTGCTCAGCAGCGCGATCACGAACACGAACAGGACGAGAATCGCTCCCGAGTACACGATGATCTGCATCACCGCCAAGAACTCTGCCGAGAGCGTTACGTAGAGCACCGCGAGTGCCGCAAAGTTGATCAGCAAGGCGATCACGCTGTAGACCGGCTTCTTCGCACTGACCGTCCAAACCGCGCTGACGGTGACGATCGCGCCCAATATCCAAAAGCCGATCACTTCGACGCCAATCCTTTGCGCTGGGTCTTGAGAATTTCTCCGCGCCACGTGGCCGAGTAGCCCTGCGCGACGTCGGTCGTCGACTTGATCTCCGCCACGCGACCCAAGTCGCCGGGGATTCCGCCCGGGCGCTCGTCGGGGGCCGGTCCCGTCCCGGCTTCGGGCGGAACGAGCAGACGTGCCTTGTCGTAGATGAACGAGCCGCGGCGATAGTCGGCCATTTCGAAACGAGGCGTCAAAACGATCGCATCGGTCGGGCACGCTTCTTCGCACATTCCGCAGAAGATGCAGCGAAGTTCGTCGATCTCGTACCGCGCCGCGTGACGTTCTCCCGGCGACAGGCGGTTGTCGGGCGCGTTCTCGCCGCCGATTACCGTAATCGCGTTGGCCGGACACGCACTCGAACAGAGCTCGCAGCCGATGCAGCGCTCCTTGCCGTCGTCGTAGCGGCGCAGTTCGTGCAGTCCGTGAAAACGTGGAGCGTGCTGCTTCTTCACGGTCGGGTACTCGATCGTCGGACGCTTGCGGAACATAAACCCGAACGTGATCGACAAACCCTTGAGAATCGCTCCGACGTTATACAGATTCTTTCTCATCGGAACGCCACCACGACCGCCGTCACGACGAGATTGAGCGTCGCGACCGGAAGGAGCACTTTCCAGCCAAACGCCATCAACCGGTCGTAGCGAAGCCTCGGAAGCGTCGCTCGCAACCACATATAGAAGAACATAAAACACGCGACCTTTACGACGAACCATACGATGCCGGGGATGAATCCGAGGCCAAACGGGGCGTTCCAGCCGCCGAAAAACAGCAGCGTCGCGATGCACGAGACGGTCAGCATGTTGACGTACTCCGCGATGAAGAACAACCCGAACCGCAAACCCGAGTATTCGGTGTGAAAGCCTGCGACCAGCTCCGTCTCGGCCTCGACGAGGTCGAAGGGAGTGCGATTGGTTTCCGCAACGGCGGTAATGACGTAGATGACGCAGCCGACGAGCTGCGGAACGAAAAACCACAGCCGCGCTTGTGCGTTGACGATTCCGTCGAGCGAAGTCGTACCCGCCAGAATCAAAACGCCGATAAACGAAAGCGACATCGCGAGCTCGTAGCTGATCATTTGCGCCGTCGCTCGCACGCTGCCGAGCAAGGGATACTTCGAACCCGAAGCCCAGCCGCCCAGCGATATGCCGTACACGCCGATCGACGCAATCGCCAGAATCAGCAAGATTCCGGCGTTGACGTTTCCGATCGCCCAAGTCGCTCCGGACGACGACGCGCCGAACGGAATGATGGCGTACACCGAAAACGCCGTCAGCAGCGAGATGAACGGGGCGAGCCGGTAGATCAGCGGGTCGGCCGATTTCGGCGTAAGGTCTTCCTTGAGCATGAGCTTGGCGGCGTCCGCGGCCGGCTGCATCAGGCCCCACGGTCCGACCCGATTGGGTCCCGGCCGCAACTGCATCCAGCCCAGCACCTTACGCTCGGCCAACATCGCATACGCGAACGTCGTTACGACGACGAGCAAGAGGATTGCCGATTTGACCACCACCACCAGCCACTCGGGCGCCGCGTTGGCCGTATCGATAAGCGACTGCATCTACGTTCCGCGCAACGCCGCCAGCGTGGGATCGTGCTGCCAAGTGCCGCCGCCGGAGAGAATGGCTGCGGCAGCCGCGTCGGCGGTGCCGTCGGCGTCACCGGCAAGGCGGGCGTCGCCGAAAACCAGCGGTGCGGGCGCGGCAGCCGCGGCGGCGACGGCGTCGTCCACCGTTTCTGCCGCGGGCAGATCGATCTCGAGTTGTTCGGCCAGTCCGATCAGCATTTCCAGATCGGCGAGCACGCCGCCGGGGGCTTCGATCGACTGGTTGACGGCCAGCAGATCGCCGGCCAAGTTCAACGTCGTGCCACGTTTCTCGAACGCACCCTTGGCGGGCAGAACCAGCCGCGCGCACCGCGCGGTCTCGGTCATGAAAAGATCGCTCACGACCAGAAACGGGACGGTCGCCAGCGCTGCGGCCGCACCGTCGGGAGCGTTGCGTGCCGGGTTCGCGCCGAAAATCGAGAGGGCGCCGAGCTTTCCGTCGCGCGCGCCGGCAAGCATCCCGAGCGCGTCGCGCCCCGCCGGTGCCGGCAGGTAGCCGGGTCCGAAGTTCGGGAGCATGCCCATCGCTTCGGCACCGCGCGCGTTGCCTTGTTCGCTCGCGATGTACGTCGAAAGTTCGGCGACGTTGCCGAATGCTTCCGCGAACGCGCGGCCGGCAGCCGGGTCGACCCCATCCCAAACCAGCGCCACGCGCGTTACGCCGGTCCCGACGGCGCCGGCGGCGCCGCGCGCGGTGGGTTCGGCGACGATCTTTGCGCCGCTGCGGAGTTTGGCTTTGAGCATGCGCAGCCACATCACCGGCGCGCGCTCTTCGGGAGAAGCTCCGACGACGACGATTGCCTCCGCCCGCTCGATAGCGGCGAGCGACCCGGAGTTGGCCCCGGGCGTTGCCTGACGCTGCCGGCCGCCGCGCCAATCGAGATCGTGGGTCCCGATCTTGCGAAACAGGTGTTGCAGAACGTAGGCTTCTTCGTTGGTCAAGCGTCCGCCGCCGATCGCTCCGACGCCCGCCGGGCCGTGAGCCGCAATCGCATCGGCGATCGCCTTACCCCAGAGCGCGAACGCGTCGTCCCATCCGATCTGCACGAACGTTCCACCCTTGTTGTAGAGCGGTTGCACGATCCGGTCGGGCGACGCGTAAAACCCGATGTTGTACCGGCCGCGATCGCAGAGCCAGCCATCCGAGATCGCGTCGTCGCGTTCGACCGTCATCGTGCGCAAGACGGCGCCGTAACGGACGTCGGCAAACTGCTGGCAGCCGACCGCGCACTGCGTGCAGGTCGTCTGGGTGCGCGTCAGGTCCCACGGACGCGACTTGAAGCGGTAAATCTTCGACGTGAGCGCACCGACCGGGCACAGCTCGGTGACGTTCCCGGTAAAATTATGCCGATACGGTTCGTCGGTCGCGGTCGCGATGATGTCGCGAACGCCGCGGTCTTTGACGACCAGCTGGCGCTCCGCCGCGATGATGTCGTCGTAGCGTACGCACCGCTGGCAGACGATGCAGCGTTCTTCGTCCAACACGATCGTCGGTCCGAGGTCGACGCTCTTAGGCTTGTGCAGTTTCGGATCGGCAACGTCGGAATACCCGCGCGCGTACGCCATCGCGTAATCTTGAAGGTCGCATTCTCCGCCCTTGTCGCAGATCGGACAGTCGAGCGGGTGATTCACGAGCAACAGTTCGAGAATCATCGCGCGCCCGGCTTCGACCCGTTCCCCGCGCGTCCGCACGACCATGCCGTCGGCGACCGGCGTGTTGCAGGCGATCTGGAGTTTCGGCAGGCCCTCGATGTCAACCAAACAGACGCGGCAGAGTCCCGCCGGGCCGAGCTTCGTATGGTAGCAGTAAATCGGAATTTCTTGTTTGACGGTCTTGGCGGCCTCGACCAAAAGCGTCCCCTTCGGTACCGCCACGGGCACGCCGTCGATCGTGAGATTGACGGTCATACCGGCAGCATCTCGGCGACGGGCGCGACCCGCGACTTGAACTGTTCGGGAAACCGCAGCACCACCGACTTCAAGAACGGTTCGATCGAGTCGCCGAGCGCGCACAAGTTCAGTCCGGTAATCCCGCCGGCGACGCGCAGCAGCATGTCGAAGTCGCCCGCAACCCCTCGACCGTGAAGGAGCCGCTCGAGCACGCGCTCGAGCCAGCTGCCGCCCTCGCGGCAGGGCGTGCACTGGCCGCACGATTCATGGGAAAAGAAACGCACCAGGTTGTGTGCCGCTTTCACGAAGTCGGTCGTGTCGTCGAAGACGACGAACGCGCCGGAGCCCAGCATCGAGCCCGCCTTGGTCATGTTTTCGTAGTCGTACGGCAGATCCAGGTGCTCTTCGAAGATGCAGGCCGACGAACCGCCGCCGGGCTGCACCGCCATCAAACTGCGTCCCGGCCGCAGTCCGCCCGCAAGCTCGATGATTTCGCGTACCGGCGTGCCGAGCGGAATCTCGTAGTTCCCCGGCCGTTGGACGTGACCCGACACCGAGACGATCTTGTACCCTTTGCTCCGCTCGGTTCCCACGGCGGCGAACCAATCCGCGCCTTTTTCGAGAATCGGCACGAGATAGGCGAGCGTCTCGACGTTGTTGACGACCGTCGGCATTCCGTACAGACCCTCGATCGCCGGAAACGGAGGCTTGAGGCGCGGTTCGCCACGCTTGCCCTCGAGCGAATTGAGCAGTCCGGTCTCCTCGCCGCAAATGTAGGCGCCGGCACCGCGCTGGACCGTTACTTCGAGGTCGAATCCGGTTCCGAAAAGGTTCGTCCCTACGTAGCCGGCGGCGCGCGCTTGGTCCAGGGCGGCGCAGAAAATCTCGTAGCCTCGTTTGAACTCGCCCCGAATGTAGATGAACGCGTGATGGCAGGCGATCCCGTACGACCCGAGCAGGATCCCCTCGAGTACGAGATGCGGCGCCTCTTCGAGCAGCATGTGATCCTTGAACGTGCCCGGCTCCGCCTCGTCGCAGTTGCAGACGAGATAGCGCAGAGGCTTGTTGGCCGGAAGGAACGACCACTTCTTCCCAGTCGGGAATCCGGCTCCGCCGCGGCCCCGCAATCCGGATCGTTCCGCCAGATCGAGAACGTCCGCAGGCCTGAGCTCGCGAACCGCCCGCTCCCACTGCACGTATCCACCGCGCTGGCGATAGACGTCGAAACTGCGCAGATCCGCTTCGCCGATGCCGAGCGTGAGCACTTTAGTGACCGGCATCGATCGCTTCCTTTTCGCCCTCTTCTTCGACGATCGCGCGCGAGTCGACGACGGCGCGCTCCCGCGTGAGTCCGAAGAAATACACGTTCCGGTTGACGATGTGGTCGAGCATGATGACGCCGCTGCGATCCCCGACGCCGCCGGCATTGTTAGGACTCTCGACGCCGATCGCTCCGGCCGCCTTGCGTCCGCGCGAGATCTGCTCGTCCTGGCGCATCTCCCACGTTCGCCCCGGTGCGTCGGTTTGCGGCAGCGGCGGCACGGAAAACGTTCCGGCGCGGATGGCGGCGAGCATTTCGTCGATCTTTGCTCGCGTGAGGTCGTAGACGAACTCGAGGTTGACCTGCATGCACGGCGCCCGGTCGCAGGACGCCAAACACTCGACTTCTTCGTAGGAAAAGATTCCGTCCGGCGTCGTTTCGAGATGCCCGACGCCGAGCCGTTCCCGAAAGTAGGCCATGACCTCGCTCGCGCCGTTGATCGCGCAGGCGAGCCCGCGGCACGGCTGCAGCATGTACTTGCCGATCGGACGCCTGAACAGCAGCGTATAGAACGAGATCGTTCCTTCCGTTTCGGCCCGCGTGATTTCGACCATCTCCGAGATCGCGCGCATCGCCTCCGCGCTTACGAAGCCTTCCGCTTGCTGAAAGACGTGCGCCAACATCAGCAGCGCCGACCGTTTGTGCTCGTACTGGGCCAAGATTCGATCGCACTCCGGCTTCAGCCGCTCGAGCAGCGCGGGAAACTCGCGCTCGCGGTCGGTCACCGGTCTACCTCGCCGAAAACCGGATCGAGCGAGCCGAGAATGACGACCAGGTCGGCGATCAGATTCCCGGGAGCCAGACCTTTGACCGATTGCAGGTTGTACATGCTCGGCGGGCGCGTCCGCACGCGGTACGGACGGTTCTCGCCGTTGCTGACGATGTAGTAGCCTAACTCGCCGCGCGGCGACTCGACGGATTGGTAAACGTCGCCCGGCGGTACGCGAAAGCCTTCGCTTACGATCTTGAAATGGTGGATCAGCGCTTCCATCGACAAGGCGATCGTTTCTTTCGGCGGGGCCGCCACCTTGGTATCGTCGATCATCACCGGGCCCGGCGTATCGAGCCGGAGGCGCGCTTGTTTGATGATCCGATGCGACTGTTCCATCTCGTCGAGGCGGACGAGAAAACGGGCGTACGCATCGCCTTCCGTTCGCACCGGCACGTTGAAGTCGTACGTTTCGTAACCGCTGTACGGGAAGGCCTTGCGGACGTCATAGGCGATCCCGCTGCCGCGCAGACTCGGCCCCGTCACGGCCCACTGCAGCGCTTCCTCCGGCGTCAAAACGCCGACGTCGATCGTTCGATCCTGAAAAATCGGATTGGCCTGGAGCAGTCCGCGCAACTCCCGCATGCGTCCCGGAAACTTCTCGATGAACGCGTCGAGTTCGGCGAGATATCCGTCCGGCAGATCGCCGTTGAGACCGCCGACGCGGACGTAATTGGGATGCATGCGCGCACCCCCGGCGACCTCTTGCAAATCGAGAATGTTCTCGCGCAGATCGAAGCAGTAGAAAAACACCGAGATCGCACCCAGGTCGATGCCGTGCGTTCCCAACCAGACGCAGTGCGACGCGATCCGCGTCAGCTCCATCACGAGAACGCGAACGTTCCGGGCGCGCTCCGGAATCCGCTCGGTAATTCCCAGCAGCCGCTCGACGCCGAGCGCGTAGCAAAGCGAGTTCGATTCGGGCGCTAAGTAGTCCATCCGCTCGATGACGGTCTGCGCCTGCGACCAGAAGAGATTCTCGGCCGTCTTTTCGATGCCGGTATGCAAGTACCCGATTTCGGGCTCCGCTTTGACGACGGTTTCGCCTTCGATCTCGAGCATGATCTGCAGCACGCCGTGGGTTGAGGGATGCTGCGGACCCATCGAGAGCACCATCGCGTTGCCCTCTTGGCTGACGATCTCGGGCGTCAGCGGCTGGGTGGACATCGTCACGAGGCGTCCTCCCGCACGCGCTTAATCTGTTCTTGCAGCGCGCCGAGCGTCGAGCCGGACGGCGGGACGCCGGCCTGCACGTTGCTCTTGAGCGCAAACGCAGGACGCGGCGAACGTTCGGGGGCGGGACCGCGGACGGGATAGTCGCGGCGCAGCGGATGACCCACCCAGTCGTACGGCATCTGAATTCGGCGCAAATCTGCATGACCGTCGAAAACGATTCCAAACAGGTCGAAGACCTCGCGTTCGGCCCAGTCGGCGGATTTCCACAAGTCGATCGCGGTCGGCAGGTGCGGATCGTCGCCCGACACGCCGCAGAGCAGGCGCACGCGTGCGGGCGTGCCAACCTCCGCGACGCTCGCCGGTTTCGCCGGAATCTTTAAAAGATGATAGACCACGTCGAAACGCGGATCGCGCTGCAGATAGTCGACCGCGCCGATATCGAGCAGCATCGCATATCCCTCGGCCTTGAGCGCCTCGAGCCGGGCGTGCAGCTTCGACGGCTCGGTCCGCTCGATGACGGCGTCGTCGATCGGCGGGCGCAGGCTGGTCGGGTCGATCGCGGCACCCGCGATCGGCGGCGTTTGCGTGCTCGGCATTAGGAGCGGGCGAGGATCCCGCCGCGCCCGCCTTCGCGGATCTGCTGCTGAATTAGGTTTACGGCGTACAGTAGTCCGTCGGGAGTCGGCGGACACCCGGGAACGTAGACGTCGACTGGAACGATCGTGTCGATGCCCTGGACGACGGCATAGTTGTCGAAGATGCCGCCCGAGCTCGCGCAGGCGCCCATCGAAATGACCCACTTCGGATCGGCCATCTGGTCGTAGAGGCGCTTGACCACGGGAGCCATCTTCCACGCGACGCGACCCGAAACGATCATCAGATCCGCCTGGCGTGGAGAGCTGCGAAAGACCTCCGATCCCAGTCGCGCGATATCGTATTCCGCCGACGTGACGGTCATCATCTCGATGGCACAGCAAGCGAGTCCCATCGTCAGCGGCCAAACCGACGAGCTCTGCGCCCAGCGCGCAACCTCGTCGAGCCGCGCGAGCATGAAGTGGCCCGGACCCTGACTCACGAGCTCACCGCCATGCGAAGCCGCCCTTCTTCCACACGTACGCATAGCCGATCGCCAGGACGATGATGAAGACGATCATCTCCAGCAACCCGAAGACGCGCAGAGCGTGCATCTGGACGGCCCACGGATAGAATGACGCCGCTTCGACGTCGAAGATGACGAAGAGCATCGCGACCAGATAGAAGCGCACCGGAAAGCGGCCGGCGACCGCCGACGTCGGCTCGACCCCGCATTCGTAGGCCTCGAGCTTCTGAGGGTTCGGCTTACGCCGCTGGAGCAGCCCGGGCAGCAGCGAAAACATCAGGGCCGCCGCAAGGGCGACGCAGAGGTAAATCGCGACGGGTTGGTACGGGGTCATGGCTTGTGAAAGTTTTCACAAGCGCCGCCTCGGACCCTGGCGGACGGCGGAGCCGGTTTTCGGGGACTTCTCCGGGCGGTAGCGTAAAGTGTACGATCATGCGTCGTTTCGTTCTGGGACTGGTCTTGCTGTTTGCGCTGGGCGACTCGTGTGCGCCCTCACCCGGCGTGGTCGGGGTACAAGACTACGGGCAGGTGACCGGGCGCGTGCTCGATGCGATGACGAATCGGCCCCTTCCTAACGCGCTCGTTTCGGTCGGTTCGTTGTACACCGCGTCCGCGGACGCGCGCGGCGCGTTCGTGCTTGGCAAGGTTCCCGCCGGCGACCAAACCGTCACGGCTCGAGCGCCAGGCTATAGCTACGGTACCGGCGACGTGACCGTCCTCAAAGACCGGATCGTCTCGGTGGGATACGTCCGGCTGGTCCCGGTCATCCACCCCGAAGGGCAGGCCACCCTCCCGCCTCCGGCGACGCCGAGCCCGCAACCATCTGCGACCGCGCCGGCAACCGAGGCGCCGGCTCCGGGAATCGCACCCACTCCGGGCGGCGCGCCCGTCGTCTCCACCCCGACCCCCGGCCCCGCGCCCACGGCGACTGCCCCGGCGACACCCCCAACCGCCCAACCGTCCCCCACCGGCGCGAACGAAGGCCGCACCCCTAACTAAGACGCAGCGCGGCGAGGTCGAGATCGTACTCGATCGACCGAAAGATGTCGTCCGGAATTTCGCCCGCTTCGCGCATCCGCATGATCGTTCGCCGCTCGGCGTCGAGCGCGAGCTTCTGCAGGCGCCGGTCGATGCGACTGTCGTCGACTTCCTGTTTTTCGTCTTTGGCGGCTTTTCCGCGCAGCACGTTGATCCGCTGCTCGTACTCGCCGAGGATCCGCTCGGCAAACTCTAGGTACGGTCCCGGCTCGTGACGGCGCTCCTCGTCGCGCAGGCGCGCCATTCCCGCTTCGAGAGCGCGAATACGCAGGCGCGTTTCGCGCCGCTGATTCTTGCTCGCTTCGGTTATGCCCAACCACTCGATCAGCGGTCCTAACGTCAAGCCCTGAAAGACCAGCGTAACGAAGACGACGCAGACCGTAAAGAATATCGTCGGTCCGCGTTGAGGAAACGGCTGATCGCCGAACGTGTACGGCAGCGCGAGGGCGGCGGCCAGCGACACGATTCCGCGCATTCCGGACCAACCGATCACGGCGACGGGACGCCAGGACGGAGCCGGATCCATTTCGCGCATCCGCTTGCTCAGTAGCCGCGGCAAATAGGTGGCCGGGAAGACCCAAGCGATACGAACGACGATTACCAGCATCGCGACCATTGCGCCGTAAAGTGCGTAATCGCGGACGTGCGGCTGCAATTCGGCGAGAATGGCTGGAAGCTGCAGCCCGATAAGCAGAAATGCAAACGCGTTGAGAACGTACGTGAGCACCCGCCATACCGCCGAACCGATGACTCGCGTTTCAGAATCGATGAAGAGCCGCGATCTCCAGCTCAGGAGGATGCCGGCGGTCACCGCCGCCAGCACGCCCGATTCGTGCAGGGCGTCCGCAGGGAGATACGCGGCGAACGGCGCGAGCAGAAAGACGACGCTCGCAATCGTCGGATCGTCGAACCCGTGCTTGCGAATGTAGCGCAGCACGCCTTCCAGCGCGAACGCAGCCGCGACGCCGATCAGCACCCCGCCGGCTGCCACGTATACGAACGTCGCGCTGGCGTGAAGCAGCGAGAAGGTTCCCGAAATGGCCGCAGCCAGGGCGAAGCGGTACAGCACCAGCGCGGTCGCGTCGTTGACCAGACACTCTCCTAAGATAATTGCCGCAATGCGACGTGGAATGGCGAGCCGTTCGAAGATCGCCTCGGCCGCGACCGCGTCGGGCGGCGAAACGATCGCCCCGAGCGTGAACGCGAGCGGCCAGGAAAAATTTGGAACGACCGCGTGAACCGCAACGGCGACGACGACCGTCGTGAAGATGACCAAACCGATCGCGAGCAGCGAAATCGGTCGCCAGTTGCGCTTGAGTTCGAGCCAGTCGGTCGACCACGCCGCGCTGTACAGCAGCGGAGGGAGAACGATCAGCAAAATGACCTGCGGATCGAGGTGCGGCCGCGGAAGGTGGCGCGCAAACGCCAGTCCGACGCCGCCGATCACGAACGAGATCGGATACGGGATGTTCAAGCGCTTCGCCAAAACGCTCAGCACGACCACCGCGCAGAGGAACGTGACGAGAATCGAAGCTTCGGTCATGCGCGGGTGGGACGGCCGTCGATCGGTTCGCCGGCAGCCCGCAAATCGATCGCGTACCCGGCAACGACGAGATACGCCCGCTCGGCGGAGCGCGCCAGCCGCTGCGTCATCCGGCCCATCGCGTCGCGGAAGAGCCGCGCGGAGGCTGCGACCGGCACGACGTCCCACCCGATCTGTTCGCTGACCACGATCACGCACGCCGGTGATGCCAACAGCGCGTCGACGAACTCGGCAGCCTCGCTATCGAGCTGCGCCTCCAAGACCGCGTAGTCGATTTCGAGCAGTTCGATGCGCTCGCCGATTCTGGCGGCCAGCCAGGTGCCGAGGGCATCGACCAGCAGGCACGTTTCCGGGCCGGAGTTACGAAGCAGCGCCAGCTGGTCGTCGTGCGACATCGCGCCCGTTTCGACCGTGCGCCACGACGCGGGCCGATCGCGCAGGTGGCGAGACAGCCGCGCGTGCCATTCGGCGTCTTCCGGATCGTGCGCGGCGGTGGCGACGTACGTCACCTCGCAGCCGCTTTCGAGCGCGAGCCTTACGCCGAAGGCGCTTTTCCCCGATCGCACCGGTCCGGTGACGAACAGCACTCCCAAATTCTACAACTCCTACGGCCGCGTGCTTCGACTTCGGACGGCCTCCGGCCCCGCCCCGTCGAACGGCACCGCATCATGGCCGTCAACGTACTCTGCGTCGTCGCCGGTGCGGCGCTCGTTCTGCTGACGTTCAACGACGTCTTTCAGTCGGTGATCGTGCCGCGCGCCGTTGACCGGCGCCTCCGGATAAGCGTCTTCGCGTGGCGCTTCGCTTGGAGCCTCTGGCCGGCGATGGCGTGGAAAATCTACGCGCGCGACGACGAACGCCGCGAAAATTTGCTGGCGGCGTTCGCGCCCGGAATGCTGATCGGCTTGCTGGTAATGTGGGGCACCCTGCTCGTGGCCGGATACGGCGCGATCTTTTGGGGATTGCGCGGCGGTCTCGCTCCGCCGGTCCATTCGCTGGGTGCCGCGACGTACTTCGCCGGCACGTCCCTGACGACGGTGGGGTTCGGCGACATCGTCGGACGATCGATCGGAACCCGCTTCTTCTCGATCGCCGCCGGCGCCACGGGGCTGGGACTGTTTTCGATCATTACCGCCTATCTGTTCGCACTGTTCGGCTCGTTTCAAGCGCGCGAAGCGTTCGTCGTGATGCTCGGAGCGCGAACCGGCACGCCGCCCAGCGGGGTCGATCTGCTGGCAGTCGCCGGGTATTCCGGTACGACCGGCGATTTGGATCTGCTGCTGCTCGACGGACAGCGCTGGACCGCGCGGATCATGGAAAGCCACCTCGCCTATCCCGGTCTCGCCTTTTTCCGTTCGAGTCACGACTACCAGTCCTGGATTGGAACGCTCGGAACGCTGCTCGACGCGGCGACGTTGCTGATGACGACGATCGATGGCGTTCGCAACGGCGAGGCGCGGATTTTCTACAACCTCGGCCGCCATGCGACCCAAGACTTGTCCAAATACCTCGCCGCCCCGCACGAACGGCCGTCGCCGGGTCTGGAGCGTCAAGAATTCGAGGTCGCCTGCGATCGGCTCGCGCTCGCCGGATACGTCCTGCACGATCGAACCGTCGCCTGGGAACGCTTCTCCGCAATACGCGCGTCGTACGCCCCGCAGATCAACTCTCTCGCCCGATTCTTCCAAATCCCGCCGTTACAATGGATCGGCGACCGCGGCCTCATTTCCGGCCCGCATTAGACTGGACTCTAACGGCTTGCCCGAGACGTAAGCGTTTTCGGGCGCGGGCCGTCTGGACGAGTCGCGAAGCCCATGGATGGGCGAGAGCGACTCGCCGGGGAGTAGCATTTTCCCTGGATGGGAAAATGCGAACGTCCCGTCCGGAAATGCTTACGTCTCGGGCAGGCCGTTAGAGTCCGTGCTCGCGGTCGAACTTTCGCCAAGAATTTTTTGGCGTCGTCGATCGGGATGGCGAAGCCGATGCTGTGTTCCTCGTCGAAGCGGGAGTCGGCGATGCCGATCACCTCGCCGGTGTCGGCGAAAAACACGGGCGCACCGCTTTCGCCCGGAACGATCGAGAGCGTTACTTCAAGCGCGTCCTTGCGGATGGACGACAACAAGCCCGCATCGAGCGAGGTCGCGAGTCCGAGTCCTTCGTCGTCGAACTCGTCCGGCACGGGGTAGCCGAGGAGGCCGACGCGGCGTCCGACGTCGCCTTGCAGGTCGCTCGACGATCCGAGGAGCACGATCCGCAGGTTAGGCCGGCGGGTACGCAGCAGCGCGACGTCGAGGCCCGGGTTCGACGCGACCACCTTGGCCGAAACTCGCTCGCGATTGGCGACCGTGATCGAGAGGTCCCACGCACCTTCGATCGCGTGCTCGACCGTGAGAACGTCGCTCCCCCAGGCTCCCGAAGCAACGACGAATCCGGTCGCGTAGGCATCGTCGTAGCGATCCCGCCGGTGCTCCGGCGGAATCCGCATGCTCAAGAGGACGACCGACGGCGTCAGTCGTTTAGCGGTTGCAACCAGGGACGCATCGTCGTCACGCGCGCAAGCGCCCAGCAACGCCGTCAGCGCAAGAAGGATGAAGAATCGGCCGGTCCTCATGCTCTTTGCGCGGTAGCGGTCGCGATCGCGGCGCGCAGCGTGTCGAGACCTTCCCCGTTCGCAGCGCTAACGTAAAGGGCGCCGGGTTCGCTCGGCCGCGCACCGGTGACGAGATCGCACTTGTTGAACGCCGCAAGACGAGGTTTGTCGCTCAGGCTAAGTTCGTGGAGCAACGCCTCGACGGCGGATCGTTGCCGCGGCCAATCCGGGTTACTGGCGTCGAGCACGTGAACCAGCAGGTCGGCCTCTTGCAACTCTTCCAACGTCGCGCGGAATGCGGCCACCAGATCCTTCGGCAAGTCGGTGATGAAGCCGACCGTGTCGGCGATTCGCGAGTAGGTGTTGGGCCCGACGTACGCGCGGCGGACGGTTGGGTCGAGGGTCGCAAACGGCCGGTCGGCGACCAGCGCGTCGCTGCGAGCGAGCGCGTTGAGAAGCGACGATTTCCCAACGTTCGTATAGCCGACGAGCGCGACGAGCGGCTCGCGACGGCGCGCGGAACGGCGCACGTCGCGCTGTTTGCGCACGTCGCCAAGTTGCCGGCGCAGCGTGCTTACGCGCTGTCCGATGCGCCGCCGGTCGACCTCGAGCTGCGTCTCACCGGGTCCGCGCGTGCCGATTCCACCGCCGAGCCGCGACAAATCGGCGCCGGCACCGATGAGGTTCGACTGCCGGTACCGCAGTTGCGCGAGTTCGACTTGCAGTTTTCCTTCGCGGCTGCGCGCGTGGCGTGCGAAGACGTCGAGAATCAGCATCGTGCGATCGACGATCGGCAGCGGCACGATCGCTTCCAAGTTCTTGCGCTGGCGCGGTCGCAAATCGTTGAGGACCAAGACCAACTCGGCGTTTAAAGTCTTGGCGCGATCGGCGATCTCGCGCGCTTTTCCGCTGCCGACCAGGGTGGCCGGATCGACGGCGTCGCGGCGCTGCACGATGCGCTCGAGAATCCGCGCCCCGGCAGCCTGCGCGAGCGCCTCGAACTCGACGAGCTCGGGTTCGAGCGGGCGGCGCGGATCGGCGATATCGACCGCGACGACGAGCGCGCGGGCGGCTAGGTCGCGATCGGCGCGAGTCGTTCGACGAGCCAGCGGAGTCCCTCGTTATAGTTCGGTCCCGGCTGCATGACGATCGAAGCCGGCACGACGGTATAGACGTGTTGAAGGCGCACGGCGCGAAGACTTCGCCACGGCTCGCGGTCCTGCGTCGCGCCGAAATGCGTGGCCGGGTCGGCGACCAGAACGTCGGGCTGCGCCCGCAGGAGCGCTTCGGCGCTGTACTCTCCGTAGGCAGCCGGCAGATCCGACGCCGCGTTGCGCCCACCCGCAAGCGCGATGAGCGTGGCAATATACGAAGTCGAACCTGCAGTCCAGATCGGCGCCGTGCCCAGCACGACGAAGACCGAGGGGCGGTGCGTGTAGGCGCGGGTCCGCGCGTGCAACCGGCTCGTGGCGAGCTGCAAACGCGCCACGAGCGCGCGCGCTTGAGGTTCGCGACCGCTAAGCGCGCCGATTTTCCGCAAATTTGCGAAGATGTCCGCGTACTTGTCGTCGGGCAACAAGACGACGGAAATCCCGGCTCGGCGCAGCGGTTCGGCAAGACGGCCCTGCGACGGAATTCCGATAGCGAGATCGGGATGCAACGCGACGATCCGTTCGGCGTCGATGCTCGTAAAATCGGCGACCCGCGGTAGGCGGCGGGCGCGCGGCTCGTCCGTAAAAGACGAAACGGCAACCAACGCGGATCCCGCGCCCATCGCGTACAGGTCATCGGCCACGAAGGGGACGAGCGCGACGATGCGCGCACGCTGCGTTCCGATCGCCGCATTCTTCGGAGGCTGCGGCGCCGCGCAGGCGGCGAGCGCGAGCACGACGAGCGCGAGCAACGACGGGCGTTTCACTTGCCGAGCCTTCCGTCACCCAGGAAGGCCCGCCTGCCGGTGCCAATCTCGTCGGCCTAGGGTTTGCGCGGGAAGCCGGTTCGATGCCGGCACGGTCGCGCCACTGTATGCGGGGAGCCGTCCGTACGTCACTGTCCTCGAGGGGACGGGAAGGCACGGACACTGAGGCTACGATCCGCGAGTCAGGATACCGTCGCAAACCGCACTGAAACGATCCGCCTCGCGTAAGGGAAAGGATTGCAATGTTCCCATTCATAGCCGCAGTCACGGCGGCTGTTGCGTCTCCGGCACCGTCTTTGGGCGCGTCCCCGTCACCGTCTCCGGTACCGGAGATCGCACACGTCGTCACCAGCGACCGTTCCGACGAAGCCATCGCCCGTGCAACCCGCGTAACCTACCTGGTGAGCCGCGACGACATTTTGCGCCACGGTTATCGCACGATCGGCGACGCAATCTCCAACGTGCCGGGCGTGGAGCTCGAAAGCTATGGGGCGATTGGTTCCAACGACTCCTACGGCATTCGCGGCAGCAGCTCGGCTCAAGTTCTCGTCCTCGTCAACGGGCTGCCAGCGCCAGGTTCATTTGCTAATAGTGTCAACCTCGGAACGTTTTCGACCGTCGGTGTGGCGCGAATCGAAATCGTCGAAGGGGGAGGTTCGACCCTCTACGGTGCCGGCTCGGTCGGCGGAATCATCAACGTCATCACCGAGCGGGCCGCACAACCGTCCGGGACGCTGCGATGGGGCAGCTTCGGCGATCGCGAACTCCAGGCTGGAGCGTTCGGTTTTTCGGCGGAACGCATCGTCTCGGCGAACGATTTTCCCTTGCCGCCGTACTCGGTCGGCGGTTCGCCGCCGACGACGTCCCGGCAAAACAGCGACTACCGAGCGACAACGCTGCGTTATGGCGGAGAACGCACGATCGGCGCGGTGGAAGCCCAGCTAAGCCTCAGCACGGATTCGACTCACGGCGGCGCGCCCGGATCGTACACGTTCCTTTCGAACACGAGCGTCCAGGACGAGGTCGACCAAAACGGGGCGCTAACTCTGCGCACCCACGGACGCCGCGCGACCACAACGTTGCAGTTCGGCGCGACGCGCCAGCAGATCGCCTTCGACTGCGATAGCGCGACCGACTTCACGTGCTTCCAACCCTCGCAATCCCTAAGCCAGGAATCTCGCGTCAGCCTCGATTTGCGAAACGGCGTCAACGCCGGGGCGCAAAGACTCCTCTACGGAATCGACCTCTCGCGCGGCACGGTCGTCACCAATACGGGTGGCGCGTCATTCCCGGTCGCTCCGGGTGCCACCCCGTCTCCGGCAATCGCCGGTGCCGCGCTGGCGCAGACCGCCGCCTACTTCGAAGACGTCGTCGAGCTCAACCGCACCCTGCAAGCGTACGCCGGCGTGCGCGCCGAACGCGACGGCGGACTGGGCGGCGAGATCTCGCCGTCGCTGGGCCTCGAGGCGGCGCTGTCGCCGCCAATAGAACTAAAAATCAACTACGCGACCGCCTTTCGCGCACCGAATGCCAGCGAGTTGTACTACCCAGGTTATGGCAATCCGACGCTTCGGCCAGAACGCGCGCGAGTAGGCGACGTCACACTAACCGATTCGGTGGGGTTCGGCGAAGTCACGGCGGGCTGGTTCGCCAATCACACCAACGATCTAATCGTTCCGGTGCTCGTGGCGAGCTACCCGTCACAGTACATCTATATCTACCATCCCGAGAACGTTCAACCACGCGGTCATGCAGGGCCTGACGTTCACCTTCAAAACGCGTCCGTATCGCGGTGTTAGCGTCGCGCTCGATGCGACCGATCTGTACCAAGCCCAGGACACGCAAACCGGTGAGCGCCTGCCCAACGATCCGGTTTTCACGGTGAACTTCGCCGTACAACTCGCGGCCGCCGCAAAGGGCGCGTTCGGCGGAGCCGGGATCTCCGAACGGCTGGTCGGAAATCGAGGACCCGTCGACTACGCGCTGCCGGCGTTCTTCCAACCGATCGCTTATGCCAATCTCAATGCTTACGTCGACCTGCGGATCGATCCACGGTTGGATCTTTTCGTGCGCGGCTACAATCTCGGAAACGAACGCTACGCGGACGTTGCCGGATATCCGATGCCGGGACGGGCGTTCGCCCTGGAGTTGCGCGCGAAGTGACCTTGCGGCTAGCGGGACTGGTCGCCGTCGCTGCGGCGGCGGCGGCCGCGAGCCTCATGGTCGGTGGGACGAACCTTTCGCTTCACGATGTGACCGGCGCGCTTGCCCATCCTCACGGCGGCGGGAGCGTTGGGACGATCGTATGGGAGTTGCGGCTGCCTCGCGTTTGCATCGCCGCATTCGTCGGTGCGTCGTTGGCTTTGTGCGGCGCGATGCTGCAAGGCATGCTACGAAATCCGCTGGTCGACCCGTATCTCACCGGCGTCAGCGCGGGGGCTGCCGCTGCGATCGCGATCGCGATTCTGGCGGGCGTAAGCGCCGCCTTTACGCCGGCGATCGGCTTTGCCGCGGGACTCGGCGCCGCGTTGCTGGTCGCGGCACTGGCTCGGCGCGGGAGCGGCATCGACTCGAATCGCTTGATTTTGGCGGGCGTTTCGCTGTCGACGCTCTTTGCCGCAATCGTGACGCTCGCGATCGTGCGCGCGCAGTCGAACGACTACGCTAGCGCGATCGTCGCGTGGTTGGCGGGATCGATGGCCGGGCGCGGCTGGCACGACCTCGGCGTCGCGGCGCCCTATGCGATCGTGGGTGCGATCTTGGCGATCTGGGCGGTGCCGTCGCTCAACGCTCTGCGCGTCGGCGACGTCCGCGCGCGAACCGTCGGCGTCGACGTCGATCGCGCGCAGTGGGTGATTCTGGCGGCCTCATCGCTGCTGGCCGCGAGCAGCGTCGTGCTCGCGGGATTAGTCGGGTTCGTCGGGTTAATCGTCCCGCATATCGCCCGGCGCTTGGTCGGGTCCGACGCACGCGCGCTCCTGCCGGCGTGCGCGGCGATCGGAGCCGCGCTCTGCATGCTTGCGGACGCCGTTTGCCGTTGGATCGTGGCGCCGGCAGAACTTCCAATCGGGGTTTTGTTAGCGTTCATCGGCGTGCCCGCATTTCTCTACCTCTACCTCTACGGCGAGCGGGCGCGATGATCGCGCTGCGCGGCGTTACGCTCGAAGTCGGCGACAGAATGCTGCTGGAAGGAATCGACGCGCGCTTTGCGCCCGGCGAGTTTGCCGCCGTCCTCGGACCCAACGGCGTCGGCAAGACCACGCTCATGCGAACGATTGCGGGTTTACACCCGGCCGCCCACGGAAGCGTCGAGATCGACGGTGCCGACGTCGCTCACCTGCGAGCGGCTCAGCGCGCGCTGCGCGTCGCCTTCGTCACCAGCGACGAGGTTTTGCCCGATGCTTTGCGGGTGCGCGACGTCGTCGCCATCGGCCGCTTCCCGCACCATCGCTGGTGGCAGTGGCGCGAGGACGTCCTCGACGGCGAGTCGGTCGAGGCGGCGCTGGAAGCGGTCGGGATCGGCAGGCTCGCCGATCGGCTTTTCTCGACGCTGAGCAGCGGCGAACGGCAGCGCGTTTGGATCGCACTCGGGCTCGCGCAGGCGACGCCGGTATTGCTGCTCGACGAACCGACGAGTCACCTCGACGTGCGCGTCGCCCACGAGATCCTCGGCCTCCTGCGAAAGCTCGCGCGAAGCGGAAAAACGATCGCGTGCGTCTTGCACGACCTCAACGACGCCGCCGCCTACGCCGATCGTATCCTCCTGCTCGGAGGCGGCCGCCTGCTCTGCGCCGGCTCGCCGGATGAGGTGTTGGGCAGCGATCTGCTCGAGCGGGCGTACGACGTCGCGATCGAGCGCGTTCGGCTCGGCGACGGCAGCCTGCGCGTCTTTGGACGCGCCGCGTCGCGGAGCTAGCGGGTTGCTAGTGTGGATGGAGCAAGCGCACGTCGGTGCCGAGCACCCATCCGCGTTGGTCGTGCAGGGGTCCACTCACGATGATGACGCCGATCGCGTCGTCGGGAGCGTTGATCAGGCGCGGCACGATGAAGTCCGAGACGCAACTCTCGACGGTCGCGCGCGTTCCGGGCGATGCCAGACGCGCGTGCGGAAGCAGCTGGCGCGCCTCGTCGAACGACGCGGCGTGATAGTCGCGCAGCCGAAAGCGCGAATCCCAGACCAGTACATCGGGATCGTCCGATTCGCTGTACAGCACGACCCGCGCGCCGCGATGCAGTTTGCACTGCGCCAGCGCGCTGGGAGCGAACGCGACGGCCATCAACAGCGCTAAGAGAAAGGACACCGAAAGCTTACGCATTCGCGCCTCCCGTCTCGTTCACGCGGACGACCAATAGCGCCAGGTCGTCACGCAACCGGTTGCCGGCAACCGCGCGGACTTGCTCGACCAGGCTATCGGCCAATGCTTGCGCGCCGGCGGGCGAACGGTCGATCAGACGCATCGCGCCGACCTCGTGGAGCAAGTTGCCCGAACGGTCGCGGGCTTCGGTCAAACCGTCGGTGGCCAAAACCAAGGTATCGCCCGCCCGCAGCGCGATCGTGCGGGTCTCGAAAGGTTCGTCCATCACGCCCAGCACGGGCCCGGTGACGGCGAGTTGCTGCACGCTATCGGAACGACGAAGGAACGCCGAATCGTGCCCGGCGCTTGCGTATCGCAGCTCGAACGTTTCCGTGTCGAGCACCCCGACGAACATCGAGACGAAAAGGTACGGGTTGCGGACCGCCCGCGAAAATGCGGCGTTGAATTCGGCGAGTATCGCGCCGGGATCGGTATGACGCAGGGCAATTCCGCGAATCGTAAACTTGATGAAGGCCGTCAAGACGGCGGCGTCGATGCCTTTCCCGCTCACGTCGGCAATAATTAGAAGGGCCAGTTTGTCGGAGATTCGGTAGAGGTCGAAGACGTCGCCACCGACGGCCGAGTGCCTGCTTGCCGACCGGTAAGCCGATCCCACTTCACAGTGCGGAAGAGGAACCGACTCGCTGCGGAAAGCCCGCTGGAGGATCTCGGTCGTCGTGCGCTCCTCCTCGAGTTCGAGATTGAGACGACTCCGGTAAGCGTTGAACAGGATCGCCAGCAAACCGAAGAGCAGCAGCCAAAACGCTCGAACGTAAGACGTCCGTGCCAGCTGGGCCTGCGTGCTGCGGGCGAAAGCGTCGTTGGCCATCTGAAGCTCGGAGCGGATAGCCGAAACGATGCGCGTTTCGTAGTCCGAAAAAACCTTGTTGCGTTTGTCCAACTCGGCCAAACGCTCGTTGGGGTGGCGCAGCAGCGGCGCCGCGACTTCGCCTCGCCACTGGCTTTGAATGCGGACGTACTCCGTGAGCAGCTGCTGAGCGCGTACCAAACGCTCGGGATCCAAGGCGCTGCGGATCGCGCGAACTTTTTGATCGTACGAGGCGGCCGCGGTCCGGTATTGGTCCACGTAGAACGAGTCGTGCGTCAGCGAGTAGCCGCGCAAGACGTTTTCTTCGACGATTTGCAGCCGCAGCAGTTCCTCCAGTGCGATCTGCGCCGATTGAATCCTCGACTGGCGCGAGAACGTGTCGGCGATGCTGGCGCGCGTCTGAAACGCACCCTGCACCGCAATGGCCAGCGCCACGACCAAAAGCGCCGTCAGCAACAGGGTTGCGGTTACGCGCGCGAACGGCGCCATCGTCCTCACGTGCGGCCGCCGTCGCGAGATCCGAACGTACCGACGCCCGGCCGGCCTTTGGGGTCACGGGAGAAACGCCTAGGTTTTGCGATGGGTGCCTCCGAAACGGTTCGCGGCGTGCGAAGCAGACTGAACCCCGGGATTTTCAAGTCCTACGACGTTCGTGGAATTTATCCGGCCGAACTCAACGACGACGTCGCCTACGGCATCGGGGGCTGGTTCGCGTCGCTCCTCGGAGCCAAGCGCATCGCGGTAGGCCGCGACATGCGTCCGTCGGGAGAGAAACTTTTCGAAGCGTTTTCCCGAGGCGCGACCGAATCCGGAGCCGACGTGCTCGACGTCGGCATGGTTTCGACCGATGCCCTCTATTTTGCCGTTGGGGAGTACGAATTGGACGGTGGCGTGATGATCACGGCCTCTCACAACCCGGCAAAGTACAACGGAATGAAGTTCACGGGCGCGCAGGCTCAAGCAATTTCGCTCGAAACGGGACTGGCCGAGATTCGAGACCGCCTGGCCGCCGGCGAGCTTGCGCCCAAAGCGGTCCGGCCGGGCGGCGTCGCGCACCGGACGATTCTCGACGATTTTGCCAAACACTGCCTATCGTTCGTCGACGCGTCGAAGATCAAACCGCTGAAAATCGCCGTCGACGCCGGAAACGGAATGGCCGGCGAGACGGCGCCTCACGTGTTCGCCCATCTCAACTGCGAAGTCGTACCGCTTTACTTCGAGCTCGACGGAAATTTCCCGAACCATCCCGCCAGCCCAATCGAGCCCGAAAACATGGTCGACGTGCAAGCCGCGGTAAGGAAACACGCTTGCGATCTCGGCGTCGCGTTCGACGGCGATGCCGACCGCATGTTCATCGTCGACGAAAAAGGCAACCTGGTCGATGGGAGCACGGTCACCGCGCTGGTCGCGCTCAACACGCTCAAAAAGTTTCCGGGCTCGAAGATCCTCTGCAATCTCATCTGCAGCCGCAGCGTGCCCGAACTAATCGAAAAGGCGGGCGGCGTACCGATTCGTTCGAGAGTGGGGCACTCCATCATCAAAGCGGTGATGCGCGAGCAGGACGTGGTCTTCGGCGGCGAGCACAGCGGGCATTTTTATTTTCGCGACAACTGGTATGCCGATTCTGGCATGATCGCGTTGCTCCAGTGTCTCGAACTCTTCAGCGAAGCCGGCCGGCCGGTCAGCGAGACGATCCTCCCAATCGATACCCGATTTCGGTCGGGCGAGATCAACAGCGAAGTGCGCGACGTTCCGGCAAAGCTCTCAGAGATTCAACGGCATTACGCCGATGCCGAAATCGACCATCTCGACGGGGTGACGGTCTCCTATCCGCACTGGTGGATGAACGTTCGGCCGTCGAACACCGAGCCTTTGCTTCGCCTCAACGTCGAGGGCGATACCAAAGAGCTGATGGAAAAACATCGCGACGAGGCCCTTGCGCTCATTCGTTCTTGAGACCGCGAAGTCTGCGCCGTCGCGACGATGAGCGAAACCGATGCGGATGCGATCGATGAGTACGAGCGTTCGCGCGATGCCTTGGTCGCACAGCTGGCGCTTCTCGAACCGCTGTTGGAGGGTGAGCGGCGCGCGGCCGTACGGCGCAGCCGATTGCGCGTGGAGCGCTCGAAGTTCGTGGTGGCAGTCGTCGGGGAGTTCTCGAGCGGCAAGTCGTTTCTCCTAAACGCGCTGCTCGGGAGGTTCCGCTACGAGGGCTCGGCGAGTTCGCGCCAAATCGCCGGCCTGCTCGCGACCGATATCAACCCCTCGACCGCGACGATTACGGAGCTGGAGCACGGCACGGGCGAAGAAGCAACGGCCTTTTACGAAGACGGCCGTTCGGAGCGGGTTCCGCTCGACGCACTCAGCCGTTTCGTCGCGGTCGGCAAAGGCCGCCCCGGCACTCTTCACGACGCCGTCGACGACGAAAAGAACGCGCCGGTGCGCGTGGCCGTGCGGTCCGACTCGCCGTTCCTCGCGCGGGGTTTTGTGGTCGCCGACACGCCCGGACTCGCCTCGCTGAACCCGGCGCACCGGCGCGCCACCCTGCAATTTCTCCCGACGGCGGATGCCGTGCTGTATCTGATCGACACCCAGCAGCCGTTCGCCGAAGGCGACGCGTCGTTTCTCGGCATCGTCCGGCAGCACATCGACTCGATCTTCATCGTTCAAACGAAAATCGATCTCTGGCGGCAGCCGCAGCGAGACGGCGTCCCGGCCTGGGAGGGCGCTCGCGAGCGGATCGCACGCCTCGCCGCCGTGCACGCGCCGGGAACCTACGTCTATGCGCTGTCGGCGCGCGAGTATGCCGAAGGCGTGCTCGACGGCGATCCGGCGGCGATCGAGCGCAGCCGGTTCCCGCAGTTTCTTGCGGCGCTGGATGCGACGCTGGTCGTGCGGACCGGGCGCGCGCGGCTGCTGCGCGCAGCCGAAGAATCCGAAACGGCGGCGAGCGACGAGTGCGCGCTACTCGATCGGGAAATCGGGCTGCTCGGGCTCGACGCCGTCGACCTCGACGCACGACGAAGCACCATTATGCCGCAGCTCGCGCGGCTCGACGAGCGCGCGCGGGCACAGCGAGATGCATTGCTGGAGGCAGGACGCGTTCGCTTACGGCAAGTCGAGGAACGCGGGCAGGCGCTGGCGGACGACCTCGAACGCGCCTTGGCGCAGGCCTTCGACACCGCCGACGTCGCCCGTCTGCGCGATCGGCAGCGGCTGCATCTGATCGTCGACCGCGTCGTCGCGGCCGTTGCCGGCGAATTCGCCCGCGACGCCTCGCAAACGGCGCTCGACGACCTCGAACGCGCGGCCGAAAACGCCGGGATGCCGCGGCCGCTTCGCTGGTTGCCGAATGACGCCGCGGCGCGAGCGTTTGAGGCCGATCCTGCGACGAGCCTATGGGCCGCGGACGTTCGCGCCGCGTTGGCAGCGACGATCGTGCTCGAAGCGATCGGCGGACCGGCCATCGACATCGTAACGGATATCGGATCGCGTTTCGCTTCACGACCGCCCGGCGCGTACATGAAGCGCGAATTGTCCGCCGACCTGCGAGCCGAAATATTCCCGCGCCTGCGGACCGAAATGACGGCATTCGCCGCGCTGGTAGGCGGCCGGCTTCAGTCCCTGTACGACGATCTCGGGCAGGCGATCGCGCGAGCCGTCAACGACGAACGAAACGTCGAACTCGCCAGCATCGAGCGGGCGCTGCAGGCGCAAATCGCCGGAGAAGGTGCGGCGCGTGTGCGCGATTTGCAAGAACGGCGTGCGGGGATCGAACGGGCAGCCGCGCTCGCGCACGGCGTCGCCGCACCCTTGGCCGCGCGGACGAACGAGGTCGAAGCCGCCGAATCGGGGCCGGCCGCCGTGCGCGCCGCCCACGCGGATCCAGCGTTCGATAAGACCTCGTACGACCGCGGTTTGCGGCCCGAGCGGTGGCGCATCGCCGTCCTCGGGGCGCTGCGGCGCGGAAAGTCGAGTCTCATCAACGCATTTGCCGGCCGGACGGTACTCGACGACGACGTCGCCGGAAGCGTCCGGTTTCCAATTCACGTACGTTACGGAGAGCGCGAACGGGCCTACGCGCTCGGCGATGACGGACGCTGGGAAGAGATTGCGTTCGAACGGGCCGCGCAGGCCGCCGCCGAACGGGCCGTTCTCGCGCTCGTGCCCTGGGAGATGCCGCGCGAACTCGTGCTGGTGCACGCACCGGCGTTCGACTCCGGTGATGCCAATGCCGAAGACGTCAACGTCGTCGTTGCCAGCCACGCGAGCGAAGTGCTCTGTTTGTTCTCGCGTCAGTTGTCGGATCGCGAACTGGCACTCTACGAGCGCGTAGCGCAGTTCGGCCGGCCGATGCTCTTCGCGCATACGATTGCCGACAACGAAGCGCCGTCGGAACGCCGGCACGTCGTAGAACTGGCCGGCGAGTATCTCAAAGGTCACAACGTCCAGGTCGGTCGCATCTTCGTCGTTTCGGCCCGCGAATACGACGCTGCGCGAAAGGCGCGGCGTGCATCGGCCGGCTGGAATGAAACGCAAGCTCTCCGTGCAACGTTGGCGAGCCATGCGGAAGAACACATGGCGCGGCTCGAACAACGCGCCCGACGACTCGCGTCCGGACGCGTGCAAAGCTCGCATCCGGCCGGCAAGCCGGCCCCCAAAACGGGGTTTCTCGGGCGGTTGCTGGGCAAGGGGCGCTGACCGAGGGAACGTCGAACGGTTCCGTCCTCCCTCAAGGAGTACACGAGAACGTCTAATCGGTCTATATTAGGACCCGCCTTTATCGCCATCGGGGACGGAACGTTGACCTTCGGTCGAATTGCCGTCGAAGATGGGCGCATCGCCGCCGTGTTAGCGGCCGACGGACCAACCGACTACGCATTGCCGGGCGGTTGCAATATCGCTCCCGGCCTGATCGACGTTCACACCAACGGCGCGGGCGATGCCCTCTTCAATCGCGATCAAGGCAACGCCGTCGTCGTTGCCGCGCAAGAGTACGCCCGCATGGGAACGACCGGTTTCGTCGCGGGCGTCATGACCGCTCCGTTCGAATCGATGTTGCACGCCGCATCGGAGATCGTCGAAGCGGCGAATCAGCTCGAAGAGGACGCGCCGCGCGGCGCACGCTGTTTGGGCGTGCATTTCGAGGGTCCGTTTCTCAATCCCAAGTTCCGGCGAGTCCATCGCGGCGAGTGGTTATTACCGGCGAGTCCGGCTCGCGCGAGAGAAATGCTCGATGCCTGCAAAGGTGCGTGCCTGCTGGTGACGATGGCGCCGGAGATCGACGGCGCGACCGACGCGGCGCGCGTTTTTTTGGAAAATGGGGTCGTCTGTTCGGCGGGGCATACGTCGGCCCGCTACCGGGAGGGACTGCTGGCCATCGGACTAGGTTTTCGTTCGCTGACGCACGCGTTCAACGGAATGCCGCCGCTCGACCATCGCGACCCGTCGATCCTAGCGGCTTTCATCCAAGACCGTCGCACCCTCGTGCAACTCATTTGTGACGGGTTTCACGTCTCGCCGGTCATGGTGGATATCCTGCATCGCACGCTGGGCGATAGAATCGTCCTAGCCAGCGATAACATGCCTCCCGCCGATCCCGGCTATCATATCGAGGGTGGCGTAATGCGCTCCGCCGACGGGACGATCGCCGGGAGCGCGCTGCGGATGGATGAAGCCGTGCGCAACTATATGTCGTACGCGCAGATCTCCTTCGCGCAGGCGATCGTAGCCGCCACGTACGCTCCGGCGAAGCTGGTTGGGCACGACGGTGAAATGGGACGCATCGCCCTGAAAATGCGGGCGGATCTCTCATTCTGGGACCAAGACTACCGCATCGTCGGAACGATGGTTGGCGGACGCTTCGTCTACAATCGCACCGAAGTAGCCGCTTAACCTCCCAGGTAGGCGGCGACGACCGCGTCGTCCCCGAGCAATGCGGCGGCCGGCGCTTCGCGGGCGATCGTGCCATTTTCCAAAACGTAACCGCGAGTCGCGACGCGCAGAGCTTGGCGGGCGTTTTGCTCGACGAGCAAAATCGTCGTTCCGCGGGCGTGGATCGAGTGCAACACGCTAAAGATCGTCTGCACGAGGATCGGCGAGAGCCCCAGCGACGGTTCGTCGAGCAGCAACAGGCGCGGAGCGCTCATCAGCGCGCGCGCGATCGCGAGCATCTGCTGCTCGCCGCCGGAGAGCGTTCCGGCACGCTGCATCAAACGCTCGCGCAACCGCGGGAAAATCGTCAGCGCCTCCTCGAGCCGCGCGGAGAAGACGGTCCGCGAAGCGACCGCATACGCACCCAGCTCGAGATTTTCGCGCACGGACATCCGCGCAAAAACGTGCCGGCCCTCAGGCACGTGGCCGATTCCGCGCAGCGCGATCGAATGGGGTGGGACGCGCGACAAGGACGCGCCGGCGAACCGCACGTCCCCGGAGTACGGTCGCACCAGGCCGCTGATCGCGCGCAGGGTGCTCGTCTTTCCCGCGCCATTCGCCCCGAGCAAAGTGACGATTTCCCCCTCGTTCACGTACATCGAAATGCCGCGCAGGGCGCGCACGCCGCCGTAGCGGACGTCGAGGCGTTCCAGTTCGAGCAACTTAGGCACTGCGTTGGTCGTCCGATGGGCCGCCCGGCGCGGCCGGCTCGTCCCCGAGCCCGAGATACGCTTCGACGACGCGCGCATTGGCTCGCACTTCGGCAGAGCTTCCTTCGGCGATCCTCTCGCCGTAGTCGAGTACCGAGATCCGTTCGCACAGCCGCATCACGAGCCCCATGTCGTGCTCGATCAGCAGCACCGTTACGCCACGATCGCGGATCGCGCGGACCAGCCGCACGAGCTGCTCTTTCTCGGAGGAATTCGTTCCGGCGGCCGGCTCGTCGAGCAGCAGCAGACGCGGCTGGCTCGCCAGCGCGCGGGCGATCTCTAAACGTCGCTGCATCCCGTACGGCAGGTTCCGCGCGAACTGCGAACGGCTCTCGACCGGCAGACCCACGAAGTCCAGCAGCGCGTGGGCGCCCTCGCGCGCTTCGCGTTCCTCGCGCCGCTCTCGCGGCAAGTGGGTCAAAGAATCTGCCAGCGTCGCGCGAAGCTTGGGGTTTTCACCGATCAGGACGTTGTCGACCGCATCGAGATAGCCGAACAGGCGAAGGTTCTGGAACGTCCGCGCGATTCCACGCCGTGCGATTCGATAAGCGGGTAGTCCGTCGATCCGGCTGCCGTCGAAAACGACTTCACCGCCATCCGGGCGATACACGCCGGTGATGAGGTTAAAGAGGGTAGACTTTCCCGCGCCGTTAGGTCCGATGACGCCGTCGATTGCGCCGGCCTCGATCTCGAGCGAAACGCTTTTCAGCACGGCCAGCTGCCCGAAAAGCTTCGTGACGGAGCGGAGTTCGAGGAGCGCCACGGCTTAGGCCGCCCTTTCGGGGGGCGCGGCGGTCAGTTCGGCCCGGCGTTCGCGATTGGGCAGCAGGCCCTCCGGCCGAAACAGCATCAGCAGCACGAGAATCGCTCCGTAAATGAAAAAGTTATAATTCGTGAGATCGACGTTCGTGTGCAGCACGCCGTTAACGATGCCGTCGATTTGGGGAAGGATCGTTCCGTTCACGAGTGCCAGTACCACCGCGCCGGCCACGACGCCGCCAACGTTTCCCATTCCGCCCAACACGAGCATCGAGAGCACGAGCACGCTTACTTGAAAACCGAAGAGATCGGGGGAGACGAGGCTGAGCTTGGCGGCGAAGATGACGCCAACGAGCCCGGCGATCGACGCGCCCAGCGCAAACGCGGCGAGCTTCGCGGCGGTCGTATTGATGCCCATGTGGGCGGCGGCGAGTTCGTCCTCGCGAATCGCCATCCAGGCGCGCCCCAGACGGCTGTCGCGCAGGTTGCTGACGCCGGCTATCACGACGGCAATCGCCGCCAGCGTCACATAGTAGTAGGCAATCGCGCCGGACCCGAACGAACGTCCGAAGAAAGTTGGGATGTCGAGCGCGCTGATGCCGTTGGGGCCGCCGGTATACTTCGTGAGATTCTGCAAGATCTGCGGTACGATCAGCCCGAAACCAAGCGTCACGATCGCCAGGTAGTCGCCGCGCAACCGCAACGTCGGGGTACCGAGCAGCAGGCCGAAGAGGGCCGCCAGCGCCGCAGCTAACGGCAGCAGCAGCCAAAACGGAACGTGCAGGTCGAATTGCGGACTCGCGAGCAGTCCGTACGTATACGCACCGATGGCAAAGAAGGCGGCGTAACCGAGATCGAGCAGTCCGGCGAACCCGACCGTGATGTTGAGACCGAGTGCGAGCACGACGTACAGGCCGATATCGACCATCGCGTTGAGCGAAGCGTCGTTGCGGACGATCCACGGAGCCGCCAGCAACGCGCCAACCCCGACTGCGACGAGCGTGCGAGACGTGCCGCGATTCGCGAAACGCGCCGCGGCGACGATCGCCGCTACGACGCCGAAGGCGTACGCGTAAATCATACCTTCTCGGGAACCGCTTCGCCGAGCAGCCCCGCCGGACGAAAGACGAGAACCAAGATCAGAATTGCAAAAACGGTGACGTTGCTCCACTGTCCGCCGATCTTCCACGTCGCGAACGACTCGACGATGCCGATCAGAAACCCGCCGAGCATGGCCCCCGCCAAGTTGCCGATGCCGCCGAGTACGGCCGCCGTGAAGGCCTTCAGGCCGGCCGCAAAGCCGTTGAGAAACCAGGTGGATTGATAGTAGACGCCCGAGACGAAACCCGCCGTCCCGGCAAGCAGTCCGGCGATCAGAAACGTTATCGCGATCGTGCGGTCCACGTTGATGCCCATGAGCGATGCGGCTTGCCGGTCTTGGGCGACCGCGCGCATCGCGCGACCCGTACGAGTTCGGTCGACGTACGTTTGCAGCCCAAACATCGCGACGATCGCCAGTCCCACGACGAACATTTGCTGGGTGCTGGCCGTCAAGGCGCCGACTTGGAACGTCGGGTTGGGAAAGACCGCCGGGAATGGAAGCGGCGCCGAACCTTTCCAAGCTTGCATGGCGTTTTCGAGTACGAACGAAAAACCGATGGCCGTGATCAGCGGCGCGAGCCGCGGCGCGTTACGAAGGCGCCGGTAGGCCACTCGTTCCAGCAGCATGCCGATCAAGCCGCAGCACACGGCGGCGATCAAAAGCGCCAAGCCGGCATCGATCGCGAGGGCCGGACCGTGCAGCTCGCCGGAGACGCCCAGCGCCCCGAAGACCGCCAACGCGAAGAACGATCCCAGCGTGTAGACGTCGCCGTGGGCGAAGTTGATTAGCTCGACGATCCCGTACACCATCGTGTAACCGATCGCGACGAGCGCGTAGATCCCGCCCAGCGAAATGCCGTTGACCAGCTGCGCCAGGAACTCGTGCATGCTTCGAAAGCTATTTCGTCTTCACGTTGATTTGGTTGACGAAAACCGACTTGCCGTCTTTGATCGCATAGAGCGACAGCACCGGCTCGGTTACGTCGCCGTTGGCATCGAATCCGATCTTCCCGATCGGCGTCGAAAGGCCGCGCGTCTTTGCGACGGCTGCGAGCACTTGCGCGCGCGTCGGCATTTTGTTCCCGTTTTCGGCGATGGCCCGCGCGATCGCCGCGATCGCGACTTGCGCGGCGGCGTAAGCATTGGCGCTGTACGGGCCGACCGGCGCGTGGTACGCCGCTTCGTAGGATTTGACGAACGATTGGGCCGACGGTAATTTTTCGGCATTGGGAGCGGCTACGGTGTAAAACGTGCCGTTGGCGCGCGCGCCCGCCACCGTCGCGAGATCGGGGATGCCGTCTCCACCCATGAACGTCACGCCGCCCATTCCGACGTCGAACATCTGCTGGCGAATCAGTCCGGCACCGGTACTCGTCGTGCCGCCGTAAAAAACCACATCCGGCTTCTTGGCGGCGATTTTCGTGAGCAACGCTTTGAAATCTTGGGTATCCTTGGCGATGTGGTCGTGTCCGAGGACGTTTCCGCCGAGCTTTTGATAGTCTTGCTCGAAAACGTTGGCGAGATCGAGCCCGTACGTTTCGTTATCGTCGATGATGTACGCGCTCTTGAGCCCCAGCTTCAGCGCGAATGCGGCGCCGGCGGCGCCCTGTCGCGCATCCGTCGTGCAAACGCGGAAGAAGGCGTTTTGCGCCGGGTTAGCCCGCCGAAGCTTGGCGGCATCCGGACCGATCGTCAACCCGTCGCTGACCGTCGACGGGCTGATCTGCGCGAGCCCCGCCTCGTTGGTGATCGGAATTTCGGCGGCCGCAACGTTGGAGTTGTACGGCCCCAGAACGGCCAGCACGCTGGGATCCGAAACGAACGTCCGGACGTTGGCGACGCCCTGCTGCGGGCTGTGCACGCCTTGCACCGCGTCGTCCAGCTGTACGGCTTCGAGCGTAAATCCGCCGGGGAGCCGCGAGATCTTGGCTTGGTCGATCGCGAGCAGCATGCCGTTGAGCGTGCTGCGTCCGACCGAAGCGTCGGCCCCGGAAAGCGGCAAGTCGATGCCGAGTTTGATCGTATTTCCCGAGGTGCCGCTGCCGCCTGAACAAGCGGCGAAGCACAGACATACCGCAAGCGTTGCGATCGAAGCGGTAATTCGGCGCGCGAACATATCGGGCGGATTAGCCTCCAGCCGCAGGTTCCCTACCGGACGCGCCGGCTGCGGTCACGAAGCCGTCAGTTCGCGCTGCGCGGCCGCATTGAAGTAGCTTGCGCGCGGATGGTGCATCACGATCGCCGCCGTCGACTGTTCGGGCACCATTTGGAAGGCCTGCGTGAGGCTGACGCCGATCCGCTCGGTGGCGCCGAGCAGCGCAAAGACGATTTCGTGCTGGGCGACGTCGGGGCAGGCTCCGTATCCCCATGAGTACCGTTTCCCGCGACCCGGGTCGAGCCGCAGCTCGCGCTGAATCCGGCGGTGCGTGTATTCGGCGAGCGCTTCCGCGGCCTGGACGGAGAAGCCGTGCAGGAAGTAGGACTCGCTGTAGTCACCGTTCGCGTGCAGCGCTTCGACTCGGCGCGCCGCCTCCGCGCCAACCGTAACGATCTGCACCGCGACGACGTCGGCGGCAACTCCATCGCTGGGTTCGCGTAAATAATCGGCCAGGCTCAGGTGCTCCCCCCCGGCCTGACGGGGAAACTCGAAGCGCGCAACTTCCCGCCCCGGATCCTCCGGGTCGTAGAGGATCGCTTCATTTCCCACGCCTGCGGCGGGAAAATATCCGTAGACTGCGCGCGGCCTCAACGATCCGTCGCTCAGACTGGTTTCCTGATAGCGCCTCAGCCGAGGCTCGAATTCCTCGCGGAGCAGACGGTCGTACGCTTCGCCCTTGGTGTTGGCCGCGCCCCACGACAGCCGGAAGAGGCTGCGCAGATCGAAGCACGGCCAAAGGTCGCGCAAATCGATGTCGTCGAGCGTTCGTACCCCTAAAAACGGGGGCGGCGGCACGTCGGCGAGTTCCCGTTTGACGGCCGACGTCGACACTGCGGACGCAACGGTCCGAACGTTGCGGTGGCGATCGCGTTGAGCAAACGCTTCGCGCTTCGTTCGCCCGATCAACTCGTCGCGCCGTGCCGCGTCGCCCGTCAGTACGTCCACCAGTTCGAGACCTTCGAACGCATCCTTTGCATAAAAGAGGCCCGGATCGAAAAAACGCTTGCCGTCGTCGAGCAGCGCGATCCGCCGGCCGAAATCTCGGTTGATCGCGGCGCCGCCGACGATCACCGGAAAGCTCAAGCCGCGCGCATCCTGCTCCTGGACGCAGATCGGCATCTGCTTGCTGGTCGACACCAACAGGGCGGAAAGGCCGATCGCGTCCGCCCGCACCTCGACGGCCTTGTCGAGGATCGCGTTCATCGGAACTTGCTTGCCGAGATCGACGACCGTATAGCCGTTGTTGGTCAGTATGGTATTGACGAGATTCTTTCCGATGTCGTGCACGTCGCCGAAGACGGTCGCGATCACGACGGTTCCCTTGGTCGAGCCCTCTTTCTTTTCGAGAAACTGTTCCAGATGCGCGACCGCCTTCTTCATCACTTCCGCGGACTGCAGCACGAACGGCAGAATCAGTTCCCCGCGGCCGAAACGATCGCCGACGTCCTTCATGGCCGGCAAAAGAATCTCGTTGAGCACCGCGACGGGCGTGCGGCCGAGCAGCGCCTCGTCGATCTTGGCTTCGATGCCGTCTTTGCGGCGCAGCAGGATGGCTCGATGAATCCGTTCCTCGACCGCCGTTTCCGCATCGTCGTCGAGCCGAGCGGCGTCCGACACGACCACGTTTTCGAAGCGGTCGATAAGCCGAGACAGCGCGTCGGGGCGCCGATCGAAGACCAGATCGTCGCACAACTCGCGCATGGCGGCGTCGATTTCGAAGTACGGCGTGATGTCTTGCGGATGGACCAGCGCCAAGTCGAGTCCGGCTTCGACGCAGTGGTGCAGAAAAACCGAGTTGAGCGCGGCGCGAGCGGACGGCTTCAAACCGAACGACACGTTGGAGATTCCAAGCGACGTCAACACTCCGGGAAGCTCCGCTTTGATGGCGCGAATGCCTTCGATCGTCTCGACCGCCGACTTCCGGAATTCGTCTTCGCCGGTGGCCAGCGTGAAGGTCAAATCGTCGAAGATCAGGGCTCCCGGCGGCAGTCCGAACTCGCCGACGACGATATCGTAGATCCGGCGCGCGACCTCGAGTTTGCGTTCGACGGTCTTGGCCATGCCCGATTCGTCGATCGTCAGCGCTACGACGCCGGCGCCGTGTTCGAGGACCAGCGGAAGCACGACGTCGATCTTGGACCGCCCGGCCTCCAAATGAACGGAGTTCACGATCGCTCGACCGGGGTAGTTCTGCAGCGCCGTCTTCAGGACGCCGGGCTCGGTGGAGTCGAGCATGAGCGGGGCTTCGATCGACTGCGCGAGCTTGCGCGTCACCTCGCGCATCTGCGCGTCTTCGTCGGCGCGCTCGGTGAGCGCGCAGCAAACGTCGAGCACGTGCGCGCCACCCTCGACTTGCTCGCGCGCTACGAGTGCGATGGCGTCGTAGTCGTCATCGAGCAGAAAACGCTTGATCCGGCGCGATCCCTGACTGTTGATACGCTCGCCCACGATCAACGGCCGCGGGCGCTGCTCCAGCGCAACGGCGGTCATCGCCGAAGCCGCCCACTGCGCCCGCGGATCCGGTTGCATCGCCGGGATGACGCCGCGCGCCCGCCGGACCGCCGCGTTGTCGCTGCCGAGCGCCGCGACGGCCTCGCGAATCGCTGCCACGTGCGCCGGCGTCGAGCCGCAGCAGCCGCCCACCGCGTTGACGCCGAACTCGCGAACGAAACTCGCCAACTCGCGCGCGAGTTCGCTCGGCGTTTCGGGATAGATCGTTTCGCCCTGCGGTCCCATCAACGGAAGGCCGGCGTTCGGAACGACGCTTACGAAGCAGCGCGAGTTCTCGCACATGTACCGAACCGAGTCGCGCATCTGGGCCGGCCCGGTCGAACAGTTGAGCCCGATGACGTCGATCGGGAGCGCGTCCAGCACGGCCACGACGGCGCGGATGTCGGTTCCCAACAGCATGCGGCCCTCCTGAATGAGGGTCGGCTGCGCTTGAATGGGAACCCGTCGCAAGCCGCGGCCGAACTCGCGCACGATGCCGGCGATCGCCGCCTTGAGTTCCAGCAAATCTTGCATCGTTTCGAGCAGAAGCAAGTCGACGCCGCCGTCGACCAGCGCTCGCGCCTGCTCGCCATACACGTCGCAGAGGCGCTCGAACGTTGTCGCGGACAGGGTCGGATCCGAGGAGGAGACGAGCATTCCGGTCGGGCCCATCGCGCCGGCGGCGAAGCGCGGACGGTCGCCGGTTGAAAATCGATCGCATGCCTCGCGCGCCAGCTGCGCGGCGCGGCGATTCACCTCGACGGTACGTTCTCCCAGGGCGTACTCTTCGAGTTTCAGGCGCGAACCCATGAACGAGTCCGTCTCGACGACGTCGGCACCGGCCGCCAAGTAGGCGTCGTGGATTGCGGAGACCAAGTCCGGGCGGGCTAAGACCAGCGCTTCGTTGCAACCGTGATACCGCGCACCCCCGAAGTCGTCGCCAGTGAGTTCCAGCCCCATGAGCTGAGTCCCCATGGCGCCGTCGAAGATGAGGACGCGTTCCTCGAGCAGGCGCAGGTATGCCGGCAAAACCGACGTTGACAATCGCGTTGTTCCCCGTTAGCAGCCGAGATCGACCGCGCGGATCTCACCGACCGCACGTCCGGCCCGATTATACACGAATGGGCGCGCGAATCGAGCGAGTTTCATCGCCTGCTCCTCGCTTAAGATCGCCAACTTTTGCAGGGCCGCGATCGTCGCAGGGCCGCGTGCGCGACCGGCACCGTCGAGGACTTTGGAAGCGTAGCCGATTCCGCCGGCGATGGCGGCAACGCCTTGGATCCCCTCGGCACCGCCCTTGCACGCAATCGCTCCGTCTCCGACCTGCATCACCACGGTGTCCAACTGGCCGGTTCCGGCCACGTACTCGGGGTGTGTCGTCATTGCCTCGCGCACGACGAGCAAGGCCGCCGCATCCGCCTCCGAAATCCCCTCGAGCGAGGCCAGCCGCGCGAACGCGAGGGCCGCTTGGCGAAGGCTGGTGGCGTAGACCGGGATGCCGCAGCCGTCTACGCCCAGCGGCCAGGTCTCGGCATCGTCGTCGGAAAGACGCGCGCAAAACTCCAGGATCCGGCGTTGCGCCGGATTCGACGCCTCGAGGTAGGTTGCGGTGTCCGCACCGATCGCCTTGCAGAGCGCGAGAATGCCGGCGTGCTTGCCCGAGCAGTTGTTGTAGATCGGACTGGGTTCGACCCCGCGACGCGTCAGCGCCCGAGCGGTCGGTTCGTCGTATGGCAGGTGCGATCCGCATTGGAGAGCCGTTACGTCCGCGCCGATCTTCGAAAGAATCGATTCAACGGCAGCAACGTGAAACGGTTCGCCGAAGTGGGAGGCGGCCATCACCGCGATTTCGCGCGAGTCGAGGCCGAACCGTTCTCGAACGCCGGCTTCGATCGCTGCCGCTGCGATGAACGGTTTGGCGGCGGAGCGCAAATACACCGGATGGTTCACTCTGCCGGTTTCGAACGCGACGGCGCCCCGCGCATCCACGGCGCAGGCCGCAACGCGATGCTCGGATTCCACGAGATCGCCGCGCGTGACCTCGACTAACAACCTCGCGACGTTTTGCCGGCCTTAGGTTCCCGCAGCACCGGCCAGCGCGGGTTCGACGACGATCGCCTCCTGCTCGGCAAAGAGCGGATTGCTGAGGTAGCGTTCGCCCGTGTCGCAGCCGATCGTCACGATCGTCTTACCGCGAAATTCGAGGCGCGCGGCGACTTCGAGCGCGGCCCAAACGTTCGCTCCGGATGAAATTCCGACGAGCATGCCCTCTTCACGCGCAAGCCGCCGTGCCGTGGCGATCGCGTCCGCGTCGGTCACGCGTATGACCTCGTCGTAGACGCCGGTATCGAGCACCTTTGGAACGAATCCCGCGCCGGTGCCCTGAATCTTGTGCGGTCCGGCCTTTCCGCCCGACAGCACCGGCGACGTGTCCGGCTCGACGGCGATCGCCTTCAGCGCAGGCTTGCGCGACTTGAGCACTTGGCCGACGCCGGTAATCGTTCCGCCGGTTCCGACGGCCGAAACGACGACGTCTACCGCGCCGTCCGTGTCGCGCCAAATTTCTTCGGCGGTCGTGCGGCGATGGATCTCTGGATTCGCCGGATTATCGAACTGCTTGGGGGTGAAGAACTTGTCGGGCGCTCCCGCGACGATTTCGTTTGCCCGGTTGAGCGCGCCGGTCATCCCTTCCGCGCCCGGCGTCAGCACCACTTGCGCACCGTATGCCTTGAGTAAATTGCGGCGTTCGACCGTCATCGTGTCGGGCATCACGAGGATCAGCGGATAGCCTTTGCTCGCGGCGACGAAGGCCAGCGCGATTCCCGTATTTCCACTGGTGGCCTCGACGATCGACATCCCGGGGAGTAGCCGGCCGTCGCGCTCGGCAGCTTCGATCATCGAGACGCCGATGCGGTCTTTTACCGAGCCGGCCGGATTGAAGGATTCCAACTTGACCAGCACCGTGGCCGAACGTCCGGCATTCAGTCGCGGAATTTTGACCAGTGGCGTGTTGCCGACCGTATCGGCGATCGTTTCGTAAATACGTGCCATCGTATCGAGCTTAACCGCCGCGCGCCCCCGAGCGTTTCACCCCGGCTGCCGCCCGCGGCTGCGGGGTGCGGGTGCGTGGGCCGAGTAGTACTGCGGATGCATCCTTCTCATGCTTTGACTCGCGCTCTTTCGGCCTTTACCGCCGGGGCAATCGCATGGCACCTCGGCGCCCCCGCGTTGGCACAGGGAACTCGGCCGACGCTCGACGACGCCTTGGCATCGATCGCTGCCTACGCACCGGCCGCAATGAACGATCAAGGCACCCCGGGCCTATCGATTGCCATTACCGACCGCACGAAGACCTTGCGAATTCTGACCCTCGGCTATGCCGATCGCGCAACCAAAGCGCCGGTGACGCCGGCGTCGCGGTTCGCCATCGGCTCGATTACCAAATCGATGACCGCCATGGCGCTGATGCAGCTCTACGACGACGGCAGACTCGCGCTCGACGCACCCGTCCGGCGCTACCTGCCGTGGTTTGCGATCGATTCGGGCGGGACGCCGATTCTCGTGCACCAGCTGCTCTCGCACACCGCTGGAATACCCGACGACTACTCGGTCGAAAATGGCTACCTCTACGACGTGGCGGCGTTGCATTCGGCCAAAGTACTGTTCAAGCCGGGCACGGCATGGTCGTACTCCAACGACGGGTTCGCAACCGCGGGCGCGATTCTCGCGCGGCTCGATCGCCGTGCGTGGAGCGCCGCGCTCCAGGCGCGAGTGTTCGATCCGCTCGGCATGACCTCCAGCTCACCCATCTTTACGCCCGACGCCCTTGCGGCGGCGGCGGTCGGGTACCAATGGCGAGACAACGATCGGCCGGGATCCCTGCACCCCGCGCTGGTCGAATCGCCGCCGTTGGACTTCGTCGATCCGGCCGGCTCGGTGCTCTCGACGCCGGAGGACATGGCCAGGTACATGCGCCTGTACCTCAACGGTGGAAAAACCGCCGACGGCCGGCAGTTGGTGTCGCCGGCAGCGTTTGCCTTGATGACGCATGCCGACCGCTTCGCGAACGGAAAACCCGCGGGCTCGGCCGACACGGAGCTGACGGAAGCGCCCGATTTCTACCGGCAGTACGGCTTCGGATTGTCCGTCTTCGATTCCAACGGCGATCGTTTGATCGGGCACACCGGCGGCGTGTCGGGATATACCGCGTGCATGCAGATGAACTTGACGCGCGGATTCGGCGTGATCGCGATGGCAAATCTCGTGGAGGCGCCGCTGCATCCCTGTGCGATCGCGCTTTACGCGATGCGCGTGCTGCGCGCGCAGAGCGCGGGAGAGCCGCTGCCAAGCCCACCGCCGGCGCCCGACCCGGCGCACGTCGCCAATGCCGCCGACTACGCCGGAACGTACGCGGCGCAAGGCCGCACGTTTACGGTTGCCGCGCAGGGCGACCGCGCGATCCTGACGGATGGAACGACTGCCATCACCCTTTATCCGCGCGGCGACGATCAATTCTGGGCCGACGACCCGAACTTTTCCACGTTCCTGATCGCATTCGGACGCGACGCGAGCAAACGCGTCGTCGAAATGACGTACGGTTCGCAGTGGTATCCGAACCAGCGCTATACCGGGGCGCGTACGTTCCCACACCCGGCCGCATGGGACGCGTTGGTCGGACGGTACGAGAACGTCTTTTGGGGTCAGCCGTACGTGACGCGGGTGGTGATCGTGAAGGATCGTCTGACGCTCGACGGCGTCGCGTCGCTTCGTGCGCTGCCAAACGGCACGTTTGCATTGGGCGATTCCATCGTCCGTTTCGACGCCTACGCCGGTTCGCAACCGCAACGTTTAACGATGGACGACGTGCGCCTCTACCGAACGGAGCTGCCCTAGGAGCCTGTAGGACTATGGCCGTTTTTGAATCCGTACCGAATTTTGCTCGAAAACGAGGCGCGAAGACGGAGCGAAGCCGTAGCTTCGTGACCGATGAGCAACGAAGTCTTCGGGCAAAAGGCGGTACGGAGGCGAAAATGTGCCATAGTCCTACAGGCTCCTAGCAGAGCCGCCGGATGGAAAGCTTTGCGCGGACGGCTGAGGCGATTGCCGCCCGGCCCGGCAAGCTCGACAAAGTCGCCGCTTTGGCCGGCTATCTGCAACGATTGGCGGATGACGACCTCGTCGCGGCCGTTCGGTTTTTCACTGGGCGCCCGTTCGCGGCGCGAGACGGTCGAACGCTCTCACTCGGCGGCGGCACGGTCGTCGGTGTGGCTCGCCGCTTGTGGGGATTCGACGACGCTGCGTTGACGGAGGCCTATCGCGCCACGGGAGACCTGGGCGCGGCCCTCGGGAGGCTGGCCCGGGCGCCAAAAGATCCAACGCTGCTGCCGCCGGAGCCGCTCTCTCCGGCGCAACTCGCCGAAATCTTCGGCGAGATCGGCGACGTCGCGGGCAAGAACGCGAACGCGCGCCGGGCAGTCCGGTTCGAGCGTATTCTGCGAGCGTGCGACGATCCGCTCGCCGTCACGTACGTCGTGAAGATCGTGACCGGCGACTTGCGGGTCGGACTGCGCGAAGGCCTCGTCCTGGAGGCGATCGCCCAGGCATTCGCGGCAGAGCCCGAGGACGTTCGTCGAGCCGTAATGGCGGCCGGAGACGTTGGTGCCGCCGCCCTGGCCGCAAAGCACGGGAACCTGCCCGAAGTCCGAACCGCGTACGGGACGCCGATCGGCTTCATGCTCGCGTCGCCGATCCCATACGCAGCGTCGTATCCAAACATTGCCGGCGGCGCCTGGATGCTGGAAGATAAGTACGACGGCATCCGCGCGCAGGCTCACGTGCACTCCGGCAGCGTCGCGCTCTTCTCGCGGACGCTCAACGACGTAAGCGCGTCTTATCCCGAGTTGACGCAGGCTCTCGCGACGCTCGACCGCGACGCCATCTTAGACGGCGAAATCGTGGCGATGCGCGACGGGCGCGTGCTTCCGTTTCGTCATCTGCAGGCGCGGCTGCGCCGTAAGCGGCTCGATGCCGCACTGCTGCGCGACGTACCGCTGACGTACGTCGCCTTCGATCTTTTGGCAGTCGACGGCCAACTGCTGCTGGACGAGCCATATTTGCGCCGGCGCGAACGCCTGGCCGCGCTGCTCGCCGATCCCGCCGAACGCGTTGCGGTCGCTGCGTTCGAACGGGTCGATGAAGAGGCGACGAACGTCAATGCCCGCTTCGAAGCGGCGCGAGCGCGGGGTAACGAAGGCGCCATGATCAAACGGGCCGATTCGCCATACGCGCCCGGGCGCCGCGGAAGGTGGTGGCTCAAACTCAAGCGCGAGCTGTCGACGCTGGACGCCGTCGTGGTAGCCGTCGAGTGGGGTCACGGCAAGCGCTCCAAGGTACTCTCGGATTACACGTTCGCCGTCCGCGACGACGGCAGCGATCGACTGCTCGCAATCGGCAAGGCGTATTCGGGATTAACCGACGCGGAAATCGCCGAGCTGACGCCGTGGTTCCTCGAACACCGGCTTCCGTCGTCGGAGCAGCGTGCAAAAGCGCGCTCGCACGAGATACCGGTCGAGCCGGCAGTCGTGCTCGAAGTCGCGTTCGACGTAATTCAGGAGAGCGACTTGCACGAAAGCGGCTTCGCCCTGCGCTTTCCGCGGATCGTCCGAATTCGCGACGACAAGCCGCTTTCCGAAATCGACACGCTGCAGCGGGTGCGCGAAATTTATGCCGGCATGCTCGTCCGCGAAGGCGCGCCCTATTCCGTGTCAACCGGCGTCCCGGACGGCGGGCGGCTGAGGAAGTAACGGGAATTGTGCCGTTTGTTCAGCAGTGCGATCGGGACGAACTTGCGCGGGCGCTGGCTGAAATCGAAGGCGTCAACGATGTTATGCGCTCTCACGTCGGTCGTCCCTAAGCTCGGAAGGCCGAACGTCAACTCGACGAATTTCAAAATGCTGCCGAACTCGTATTGCGTGTGGTCGACGTGACCTTTCTTGGCATATGGCGATACCACGATCATCGGCACGCGAAACCCGAGCCCGGTATAGTCCAGCTGCGGCGGCGGCACGTGATCGTACCAGCCGCCCCAATCGTCCCAAACGATGACGATCGCGGTCGACTTCCAGTAACGGCTCTCGCCGATCGCGTTGACGACGCACCCGACCCAGTCGGGCCCGTTGTCGCCGAGCGGCGAGTAGTGGTCGGAATCCTCTCCGTCCGGAACCACCCAGCTCACGGCGGGCAGGGCGAACTCGCCCGGCGGGCTCGGACTCGGACAGGGGCTCGCGATCGTGCCGGCCACGTCGCACAAGACGTTCGTCTCGGGCCAGGAGACGCAGCTGCCCGGACAGTTGAACGGTTTGATGGGTCGCGGCGGCCACTCACCGTCGTTCCCGTAGCGCACCGCCGAAATCGCGTCGAACGCATTCCACATCTGGCCGCCGGTGTTGGGCCAGACGGGGACGTAGTATTTCCACGTCGCGCCCTTTGCGTCGAGCGTGTCGCGCATCGTTTCGTAGTTGAAGCACGGCGGCGGACCCAGGCGGATATACTTCAGCGTGTCGGTCAGCAGCGGCGTATACGACGGGCCGCCTTTCGACGGTTCCGTCGGATCGTCACAGCCCCAGTTGTTGATGCCCCTCTGATTCCACGGAAAGTCGACTGCCGTGGCGTTCGAACGCAATTCCGCGTTTCCGCGAATCAAGTCCTGATGCGCCGTGAAACTCCCGCTGGACTGCGTTGGGAACATGCGATCGCCGAGCACGTACTGCGTCGCCATGTCCCAATACGGCTGGATATTCTTTTCGGCAACGACTTGATAGACGAGTCGTTTGTCGGGCTCGCCCTGTACCAGGCCGCCGTTCCAGTAAAAACCGTCCATCCGGCCGGCGTCGTATTCCACCCGGAAAGCGGGGCAATAGGAGTGATTCGGGTCGTACGACGCCAGGTGGGCGCCGAACGTGATCTCGATCGGCTTGCGCGTCGCGCCGGGGGTTGGCGTTGGAACCACGTCGGGACATGGGCTTTGTTTGGTCGTCGGCCCGGGTTTCGGACCGTGCCCGGCGGCGGTTTTTACGCAATCGGTTCCGGGGAAGCAGTCGAAAAGGTTATCGAAGCTGCGGTTCTCCTGCACGATGATGACGACGTGTTGGATCTTGCCGCTGCTGGCGGTCGCGCCGGGTATGACGCCGAACGGAGACGTCGTACGCGCCGGGCTTCCGAGATTCGAGCAGCTCGACAACACGATGGCCGCCGCAGCCAACGCTAGCAGTCCGGCCCGCAGAGTCAGCGCGGCTCGAGACAACGTGCGCTATTCGGTGTCGACCGGGGTATTCGAGGGAGGCCGCGTGAGGAAGTAGCGGCGGTCGTGCTGTTTGTTCAGCAGCTTGATCGGTACGAACGTGCGCGGCTTTTGTCTGAAGTTGAACGCGTCGGTGAGGTTGTTGGCGCGCGCGTCGGTCGTTCCGAGGCTCGGCAATCCGAACGTGTACTCGGTAAACTTCAACAAGCTGCCGAACTCGTATTGGACGTGCGAGATGTAGCCTTTTTTGGCGTAGGGTGACACGACGATCATCGGCACGCGCATCCCCAGACCCTGATAGTCCAACTGTGGAGGCGGAATATGGTCGTAGTAGCCGCCCCAGTCGTCCCAGACGATGAAGATTGCCGTCGAGTTCCAGTACTGACTCTTGCCGATTGCGTTGACGACCGACGCCACCCAGTCCGGACCGTTGTCGACACCCCCGCCTCCATGGTCCGAATCGTTACCGTCGGGAATCACCCAGCTCACTTGCGGCAACTCCACGTTTCCGGGCGGATTGGGCGCGGGGCACGGGCTCTTGGTGGACCCGGCGATGTCGCAGAGCACGTTGGCTTCGGGCCACGAGACGCAGCTGTTCACGCAGTTGAACTTCGGCTTGTTCGGATACTCAGTTTTATCGTGGCGAACCGCGTAGATGGCGGAGAACGCATTCCACTCCTGGCCGTCGTTATCGGGCCACGCCGGCGCGTAGTACTTCCACGTGACGCTCTTTGCGTCGAGCGTGTCGCGTATGGTGGCGTAGGAGAAGCACGGGAAAGGCCCCTGGTTGTAGAGATAAACCTTCTTCGAGGTCAGCAGCGACGTGACGGCATCCGATGGTGCGTCGCAGCCCCACAGCGGGACGTCTTTTTCGTGATTGAACGGATAGTCTACGACGCTTTCGTTCTTCTTCACCACCGTATCGCCGCGGATTAAGTCTTGATGTGCGGTGAAGCTCCCGCTGGCTTGCGTGGGGAAGGTGTGGTCGGCGAGCACGTACTGTTCGGCCATGTCCCAGTACGGTTGAATTTGCTTCTCGGCGACGACTTGATAGGCGTATTTCTTGGCCACTCCGCCGGGGTAACCCCCGATGTTCCACCAAAAGCCGTCCATCTTGCCGCCATCGTAGTCGATCACAAACGTCGGGCAGTAGCGATGGTCGATGTCGGGCGCTATGAGCTTGGTGTTGAATTTCAACGCGATAGGGGTTGCCGTAGGACCCGGACTCGGCGTCGGCATCGAATCCGGGCACGGTCCCGGGTTTCCGCTGGGCCCCGGCTGGGGCGCCGGCGGCGGCGCGCTTTTCACGCAGTCGGTGCCCGGAAAACAGTCGAAGAAGTTATCGAAGCTGCGATTTTCTTGGACGATGATAACGACGTGCTTGATCTTGCCGCGGCTGCTGCCGTCGTCTTGGAAAACACTCAAAGAGCCCGACGGGGTAACCGGTTGCATGCTGGTGGAACAGCCGACGAGCAGCGCCAGCACGGCGAAGCCAGCGAATTGAAAAAAGCCCGCGCGCATCGTGTGCGACGTTGTCGCTCGGCCCGCGCCGGTCCTTCAGTGCAGCGGGCGTTTTATCAAACGACGCGCGCGATGTTGACGTAAGTCACAAAGGTTTGCCGTCGTCCTGGCTGCCGAGGATAAAGGGTCGCAGCAATGGGACCGGCGGGTCGCCGCGAGAGAGCAGTTCGTCGTGGAACTTCTGCAACGTATACGCCGAACCCATCATTCGCCGATAGTCGGAGCGCAGCTTGAGAATCATCAGCTTTCCGAGGGTGTAGTAGCCGTACATCGGGTCTTGCGTTCCGCGCAGGGACTCTTCGACCGCCACCTGCGGCGTTTGGAAGCACTGTCCGGTAAATAGCTGCTCGGCCGCCTTCAGGCTCATCCCTTGCGTGTGCAACTTAACGCCGACGATGTAACGGCACTCGCGCAGCAGAGCCTCGTCCAGCTGGGCCAGGCGCACGCGCGGATCGCCGTTCCCCCAGCCCTGGTCGACCATCATCTGCTCCGAGTAGTGCGCCCAGCCTTCGGCAAACTCGGAACTTACCGAGAGCTTGCGCGTAAGGCTCAGGTTCAAGCCGCGATCGATCGCGAAGTTCGTGTAGTGCCCGGGATAGACTTCGTGCGCCGAGATGATCGGAAATTCGAAGTCGTTGAACTGCGCCAAATAGTCCTGCGTTTGCTTCCGGCTCCACGTCGGATCGACCGGCGTGACGTTGTAGTACGCTTGCGTTGCGACGGTCTCCAGCGGACCGGGCGAATCCTCCGACGCGGTCGTCGTCGTGCGCTCGAAGGCCGGCGTCTCGACTACCTTGATATTAGCGTTTGCCGGAAGCGTAACGATGTGGTTGGCGACAATGAAGGCCCGCAACTTGACGAGATCGCTCGTGGCCTTCGCCAGCAGCATGCCGGGTGCGGGGTGCACTTTCGCAAGCGATTGATAGACTTGCAGGGGCGTCGCCGCCGGATCGATCTTTTTGGCCGTCGCCACGAACTCCGCGCGGGTTTGTTCGAGCGCGTTGGTGCCGTAGGAAAGGTATTGGTCCAGCGGCATATCGAGCGCGTCTTCGTAGAGCAGCCGTTTGCGATACGCAGCGGGCCCGATCGCGAACGTTCCCTTCGGTTTGATTCCCTTGATCCAAGCGGCGTAAGCCCCCATCGCCTTCATGACGGCGCCGTTGGTCCGTTTGAACTGGGCTTGCAGCGCGGGATCCTTCACGCCGCCAAACGCGAGCGGTACGCTCGTCTTGAAAAAGTCGACCGACCCGGCAGCATCTTGATACGCGATGCGCTGGGTGACGGCATCGACCGAAGCGAGGTTACGCCGAGCCTGCGCCAGCATATTCGGAATCTGGCGCTCGCGCGCGATGGCATAGTCGAAACGGGTTTTTAGGGGTGCGTAATCTTTGCTCATCACCCCGAATACCGCGCCGGAAGCCGCCTGCGTGTAGTCGTCGGGATTGTGGCGCCATTCCGCGAGCGTGTCGTTCGAGAGCAGGTCGTCTTTCAGACTATTGCTCAGGAGGGTCGCGTCCAGGGCGACGCCGGCGGACAGCTGGCTGCGGTCGATGGCGGCGAGCTTGGCCAGCGTGTCGTTATCGAGCGCATCTTGACGCGTGACGCTAGCGGGCGAGAAGTCGCCGAGCTCCGCGTCGTACTCGTGCACTCCAACGTACGTTGCCACCAGCGGGTTCAGTTTGAAATAGTCGCCGTAATAGGCTTTGGCTAATGCCTCGTACTGCACGTCGGCGGCGCCGGCCGGTGCCGGCGAAGCCCCCAAGAGGCCGGCCGCCAAACCCGCGGCGAGGATCCGTTGAACGACTTTCCGCATCGCCCACCCCCGGCTACTTATTTTTGAATTTAGCGACCCGCTTTTCGTTATACGCGGCGAGACCTTCCTTGGCGTCTTCGCTCTTGAAGAGCAACGACTGAAGCTCGCGCTCGAGCGCGAGCGCATCCTGGAGCGGAAGCTCTGCGCCCGTCTGCACGCTGCGCTTGATGTGACCGACCGCCATCGGCGCTTTGTTGGGCGTGCAGAACTGCTTGGCGTAGTCGAGAATTTGGTCGCGGAATTCTTGCGCGTTGCCCTCGTAGACGTCGTTGACCACGCCCCACTCGAGGGCTTGTTCGAAGCTCACGGTTTTCCCGGTTACCATCAGCTCGATTGCCCGGGACTTGCCGACCAGGCGAGCGAGCCGCTGCGTGCCGCCGGTTCCCGGCAGGACGCCCAGCGCGACCTCGGGCAGGCCGATCTTCCCCGCGTCCCGGCGCGCGATCCGGATATCGGCCGCCATCGCGATTTCGAGCCCGCCGCCGACGGTGTGTCCGTTGAGCGCGGCGATAACGAGTTTCGGCGTCTGCTCCAAGCGGCCGAGCGTCTCGTTGGCGTGAAGGCAGAACATGTACTTGAACTCGGGCGTTACGGCGTTGAGCATGCCGATGTTCGCTCCGGCCGAAAAGAACTTCTCGCCCTTGCCCGTGAGCACGATGACTTCGACGTCCGAGTCGAAGCGCGCGTCGAGAATCGCATCGTCTAGCTGGCGCATCATCTCGTGCGTGTAGGTGTTGGCCGGCGGGTCGTCCATCTCGATGAACCCCACGTGTCCGTCCTTCCAAAAATTGACGACGCGCTTGCCGTCGAAAGGCCGCGCTTCGCGACCGAATGCGGTCTGCGCTGCGGCGCCGTTTGCGGTCGTACTCATGCTAAATTTCCTTTCGGTGCGATCCAGTCGGGATTCTTGAAGTATTCGTTGAGCGCGTCGTCATCCGCGGGCGTCGGCAGGACCGTGGGCGCGTACGCCTGCCACGCCTCCTCGGAAATTTTTTCGCCGGTCACCGTGAACCGCTGGCCGGAAAAATCGCCGATGTGACGGTTGAAGCGCATGTCCGGGACGTAGAGTTTCGTCTCGCTGGCGTTGACCTCGTTGACGCGGGCGACCGTCCCGGAAATCTCGTCGAAAAACTGCCGCCGCGCGCGTTCGTTGAGGTGTTCCTTGTCGACGGCGTCGCCGGTCTTGTCTTCGTCGACGCGGCCTTTGATGCCCCACGTGTAGGCCCACTGCGCCGAACCCGAGTGATCGGTTCCGAAGAGATCGAGCGATCCCGAGATCCACTTGTTGTAGTACTTCTGCTGGATCTGGCTTGGAATGACGCCGGCCTTGGCGATCCGGCGCAGTCCCGTGATGCCGGTCCCCATGTGGTACGACTCTTCCTTGAGCATCGGGCCCATCGACGCCGCCAGCGGCGCGAAGCTGGAATGCTGCAGCATCGTCAGTTGAAACTTTCCGTCGCGATCCATGAAATTCGTGTAGGCGAAGAAGTCGAGCCAATGCGTGACGTCTTCGTTGAACGCGTTGAGCAGCCGGTTCTTCTTGCCGAAGGCGCGGCGCTCGAGGAGCTTCTGCGCCTCGATTTTCCCTTCGCTGCCGAACTGGTCGACCAGTAAATGGCACATTTGATAGCCGTGGCGGGTTTCTTCGACCATGATCCGCACGAGCGACGCGAGATCGTATTCGCTGGGCGCGTTGTTCACCAGGAAGCGCTGCTGCTCGTTCGAGGCGAACTCGGTGTCGCCCTGATACACGACCATGTTGAGGACCGCGTCGCGCATCCGTTGGTCGGGAACGTCGCGCAGCTTTTCCCAGCGGCGCTCGCCTTTGAAATCGCCGAAATAGATCTCCGGCGTCGCCAACGCACCGTATTTGGCTTCGAACGCGTACCCCGGCATGAAGCGCTCGATCAGCTCGCGATCGAGGCCGATGTCGTGCTGCCACTGCTTGAGCAGGTCGATCCAATCGTCAAACGTTGAAATGCGTGCGGCCATGGAAGAACTCACCGTACTTTCTTGTGACGGATTTTTGACGATCCGTTTGAATACTGTCATACTATTCCCGATGGATACGGCTGTCAACCTCCAAAACCGCCTCGTCACCCGGCCGAACTCCTTCATCTTTACGCTCTTCGGCGACCTCGCCCACCGCGGGAACGGCGGTTCCTCGCTCTGGATCGGATCGCTCATCCGGCTGATGGCACCCTTTGGGATTTCGGAAGCTGCCGTGCGGCAGGCCGTGTCGCGCCTTTCGCGGCAGGGCTGGCTCGTTGCGCGCCGTCAGGGCAACCGCGCTTTCTATTCGGTTACCGACCGTGGACGACGGAGAATTACCGAGCTAACCCCCCGGATCTACGGTCCGATCATCGATTGGGACGGCCGCTGGCGCCTGATGACCTATGCGGCGGGCGAGAAGGCCCGCGAGGGGCGCGACCGCTTGCGCAAGGAGCTGACCGTACTCGGCTGGGCGCCGCTCTCGTCCTCAACCTGGATTTCTCCGGCGGATACGCTCGAGGCCGTGCGGCGGGCCGCGTTGGCCAACGGCGTAAGCGATGCGGTCCACGCCTTTGACGGCACGTACGGCGGGCCGCTCAGCGATCGCGAGTTAGTGGCGCGCTGCTGGGATCTGCCGGCCATTGCCGGCGCCTACCGCCAATTCCTCGACCGGTACGAACTCCGGCAGACTGCCGAGCACGCGCTCGAAATCGGCGACGAAGCCGCGTTCGTCGAGCGCCTATGGCTCGTGCACGACTACCGAAAGTTTGCTTACGCCGATCCGGGATTGCCGAGCGAACTGGTTCCGGCGCATTGGCCGGGCACCCGGGCGGCAGCCCTGTTTCGCCGATACTACGAGGCGCTCGGCCGCAAGTCACAACGCTACCTCGCCGCCCAGGCATCCGCCTAGAGTGCGAAACGGAGCGGGGCTCGGGCGCGTCGAACCGACCCGGCCATGCCCAAACGCGCCTTAATACTCTTAGGGGCGATTGCCCTCGGACTCGCCATCCCCGCCTGCAATAACGCGTCGTCGCCGACCCCGACGCCGGCGCCGTCGGCCTCGTTTACGCCGAATCCGAAGGTTACGAACGCCACCATTCAGGTGACCGTGCAGCAGAGCCCGGCGGCAAAGATTCCCGTGCAAGAGTCCACGCCGAAGCCGAGCGCCGGCTGCAAGTCAGGAAACCAGTTGGACTGTCGCCCCGGCACGGCGTTCCTCACGCAAAAGACCGATAAGAAGGGCAGCACGGTCTTTCACAATCTCAAACCAAGCCAAACGTATTGCTGGGTCGCGGTATTGGGACCGAACCAATCATCCTCGACTTGCGCCGGCTGGCAGATCTGGCAATTCGAACCGATTACGATCGGAACGTAACCGGCGCGACTAGCAACCTGCTAGTCCTCGTCGTCTTGCAGGTGCAGGTGACAGCCGTCGTCGGCGTCGGAAAGTACGTCGCGCGCTTCCGCTAGCACGGCGGTCGAAAGCGGCCGGTTGGGCGGTTCGATCGAGCCTTCGGGCGCGAGAAATGCGGTCTCGCTCCAGTCTTCCCACGTCTCCAGCGGTTCGCCGTCGAGCTCGGCGGGAAAACGCACGCAAAATCCTTGCTCGACGTGCATGCCCACGACTAGCACGCGCGTGCCGCGGGGGAAATACGTCCCATCTTTCCACAGCGTGCCGTAGGTCGCATCGTAGTGTTGGCCGATCTTGAGCGGTTCCGTCATTCGTACCGTCTTATACCCCGAACGGGTCCATCGGTTTCTCGCCGATGTACGTCAGAACGCTCTTGGTTTCGCTGTACGCTTGCATCGTTTCCATGCCGAGTTCGCGGCCGTAGCCGGACTGCTTGTACCCGCCGAATGGAACCCCCGGAAAGACCGCGTACGGCGTGTTGATGGCGACGGTGCCGCTGCGGATCGCGCGCGCTACGCGGTTGGCACGACCGACGTTCTGCGACCACACGCTCGCCGAGAGTCCATAGTCGCTGTCGTTGGCCAGGACGATCGCTTCGGCTTCGGTTTCGAAGCGTACGAAGGTTGCAACCGGTCCGAAAATCTCTTCGCGCGCGACGCGGTGCCCGCTTTGCGCTTCGAAGGCCGTCGGGCTCCAAAACAACCCGCCGGCAAACGCCTCTTCAATGGCTTCGGCCGGTCCGCCGCCGACCAAGACTTTCGCACCCTCGCGTATGCCGACTTCGCAGTACGCCCGGATCTTGTCGTACTGCTCGCGCATCGTAATCGCGCCGACTTGCGTCGCGGAATCCTCCGGATCGCCGACCTTGAGCTTGCGCGACTTTTCCACGAAGGCCTCGACGAAACGATCGTAGACGCCGGCCTGCACCAAAATGCGCGAGCGCGCCTCGCAAGCCTGGCCGGCGTTATAGTAAATTCCGTACAGCGCGCCGGCGACGGCCGCGTCGAGATTCGCATCGTCGAAGACCAACGACGGGGATTTGCCGCCGAGTTCGAGTGTTACGCGCTTGAGCGTCTTGGCCGCCGCAGACGCAACCGCTTTTCCGGTTTGCGTCGATCCCGTAAAGGCGATCTTGTCGATGCCCGGATGATCCACCAGCCACGCGCCGAGATCGCGTCCGGATCCAGTAACGACGTTGAAGACTCCCTCGGGAACGCCCGCCTCGAGCGCGATCTTTCCCAATTCGATTGCGGTCAGCGGGGTCGACGGAGCCGGCTTGAGGACGATGGTGCAGCCGGCGGCCAGTGCCGGCGCGACCTTCCACGCTGCCAGCAGCAGCGGAAAATTCCACGGCACGATGGCCCCTACGACGCCGACGGGTTCGCGGACCGTGCTGGCGAGGTACGTCGGCAGCGGCGGGGGCATCGAGAGGCCGTAGTTCTTGGTCGCCGCCCCCGCATAGAACTCGAAGCAGTCGACGATCGCGCCCAGTTCGCCCTTCGCCGTAGAAATCGTTTTGCCGTTGTCGCGCACTTCGAGCAATGCTAGCTCCTTCGCGCGCTCGGCAATCAGCTGCGCGATCTTATAGACGATTTTCGCGCGGCGCGAGGCCGCCATCGTCGGCCACTTTCCCGTGTCGAAGGCCTTGCGGGCCGCGGACACCGCGGCGTCGGCATCGGCGCGCGTCGCCTCGGCCACGCCGGCCAAACGAGCGCCGGTGGCGGGGTTGGCGTCGTCGTAGACCACTCCGTCGCTCGCATCGCGCCAGGTACCGCCGATCAGGAGTTGGGTCTTGGTGGCTGCGGTCGCGTTGGTGCTCATCGTCGTTACCCGTTTACTCCGTTCGTTCGAAGATAGTTGCGATACCTTGACCGACGCCGATGCACATCGTCGCCAATCCGTAGCGTCCGCCGCGGCGACGCAATTCGTGCAGCAGGGTGGTCGCGATCCGGGCACCGCTGGCTCCAAGCGGATGGCCGAGCGCGATCGCTCCGCCGTTGACGTTGGTCTTGTCAGGATCGAACTCCAATTCGCGCACGCAGGCGATCGCTTGCGAAGCGAACGCTTCGTTGAGTTCGACTAGGTCGAGATCGCCGGCCCGCAGTCCGGCGCGGGCCAGCGCTTTGCGTACGGCCGGAATCGGCCCGAGCCCCATCACGTCGGGAGCGACGCCTGCGGACGCACATGCCACGACGCGCGCCAGCGGTCGAAAATCCAGGGCGCGGGCGATGCCGGCTTCGCACAAGAGCAACGCCGCCGCGCCATCGTTGATGCCGGACGAGTTTCCGGCGGTGACCGTCCCGTCTACCTTGAATGCGGGACGCAGCGCCGCCAGCGAGGCGAGCGTCGTCTCGGGGCGCGGATGCTCGTCAACGAGCACGTCGTGCGCCGGAGACTTCTTCGTCGCCTCCACGCGGACCGGCACGAGTTCTTGCGCGAATCGACCGCTCTCGGTCGCGAGTTTGCTGCGGCGCTGCGATTCGTGGGCGAACGCGTCTTGATCTTCGCGCGTTATTCCATAGCGCTCGGCAACGTTTTCGGCGGTTTGACCCAGCGAGACCGTCCACCGCTCCGGCATATTCGGATTGGTCATCCGCCATCCGAGCACCGTGTCGAACAGCTCCTGGCGGCGATCGAACGGCGCGTCGCTTTTGGGGAGCACGTACGGCGCGCGCGTCATCGACTCCACACCGCCGGCGACGACCACGTCACATTCGCCGAACGCGATCGCCTGGGCAGCGGAATTGATTGCCTGCAGGCTGGATCCACACAGCCGATTGAGCGTAACTCCGGGCACTTCTACCGGCAAGCCGGCCAGCAGCACCGCCATTCGCGCGACGTTCCGGTTGTCTTCACCGCTTCCGTTCGCGTCGCCGAAGTACACGTCGTCGATGCGCTCGGACGGCACCCGCGTGCGCTCGACGAGCGCCCGCACGACGAGCGCCGCGAGATCGTCCGGCCGCACGCCGGCCAGGGCACCCCCGTAGCGTCCGATCGGCGTCCGCACGGCGTCCACGACCCAGACCTCGCGGCTTGCCGCCATTAGAGTCCCGGCAGTCCGGCGGCCGGCAACGACGCCGGCGTCTCGATCGGCTCGGCAGCCTCGTCTTCTAAATCGAGGACCCAGAGAGCGCGGTGCGGTGCGAACTCGCTGCCCTCGGCGTCCGACAACCGCTGCAGTATCCGGGCGATCCGCCGGCCGCCGATTTCGCGCCCCCATTCGACCGGGCCGATCGGGTAGTTCGTTCCCAGGCGCATCGCGGCGTCGACGTCATCCGGCGTCGCGACACCGTCGTGCACCAGCGTCACGGCTTCGTTTACGATCGATCCGATCGTGCGTCCTAGGAAGAGTCCCGGAACGTCCTCAACCAGCACGGCGCCCTTTCCGAGTGCCGCAAAGAGTTCTTGCGCGAGTGCCAGCGTGTCGTCCGAAACGTTTTCCGAATCGACCACTTCCACCGCGCTCTGCGCCGCAAACGACCCGAGGATTCCGTACCCGGCCAACCGCTGCGGATGTTTCATACGGCCGGCGCAGGCGGCCAGATCGGTCGCGTACGCGTCCGCGAAAAATGCCACTTCCGGAGCGAGCAGTCCGTCGAGCGCGACGATGGTGTCGCCGCGATCGCCGATCCCGTCTCCGACGTCGATAACGATCGTCGCGTCGAGCGAAAGCTCGTCGAGCAAGTCATCGTTTTCGATCCGCTCTACGCGCGCGTAGCGCTGCTCCAGCAACTCGGCCAACTCGTCTGCTAACCCGCCGAAGCCGACGATCGCGACGAACTCCTGCTCGTCGCGTTCGCCGCCGGGCGGCGAGATCGAAACGTCCAACCGCTGGGGTTTGCCGTCGCGATAGTCGTAAAATCCCGTGCCGCTCTTACGCCCGAGCAGCCCTTGGCCGACCATCCGGCGCTGCAACTCGAGCGGCTCCAGCCGGCGAGCCTCCGTGCGCGCGTATATCGACTCGCTGGTCGCGAGGTTGACGTCGAGCCCGATAAAATCCATCAGCTCGAACGGACCCATCCGAAAACCCGCGGCCCGGGCGAGCGCATCGAGCTCGTCGATCGACGCGACGCCGCGTTCGAGGGCGCGAATTGCCTGCAGGTAGTACGGCCGGGCGACGCGGTTTACGATGAATCCGGGCGAGTCGGCAGCGAGCACGGGCGTTTTGCCGATCCCTTCGACGAATGCGAAGGCCCGCTGAATCGATGCTTCGGCCGTGTCGGGCGCGCGGACGACTTCGACGAGCTTCATCGCGAGCGGCGGATTGAAAAAGTGCAGTCCCACGACCCGTTCGGGCCTTTCGACCGCATCGGCGATCTCGGCAACCGACAACGCCGACGTATTCGTCGCGAGCAACGCGTCCGGAGCGATGGCTTGGGCCAATTCCGCAAAAACGGCGCGTTTGAGTTCGAACCGTTCGGGCACGGCTTCGATCGCGATCGTAGCCTCGCTGCGAGTCGGGACGGCGGACAGAATGCGCACGCGAGCAACGACCGATTCATCGGCTGCCGCGCGAACCGCATCGCGGCGAATGCGTTCGAGCGCACGCTCGCGGGCTTCCACATCGGGCTCCACGAGTTCGACGGCATGGCCCGCTTGCGCCGCGACGTACGCAATCCCGGCACCCATCGTTCCGCCGCCGACGACTATGACCGAGTCTTCCATCGCGGGGACGCTTCGCGAGAAGGGCCGCAAAGGCTTCGTCGGCTAGTAGGCCGCATGGAGAAACCGCGCTGGCGTCGGCGCGCCTCGGCGTTCGTGGTGGACTCGCCGCATTTGCGGCTGCGCGTCGAACGAGCTGGAGCTTCCCGACGGTACGATCGTCCCGGACTACTACGTCCGCGAGTCGGCCGGATTCGTCGTCGTTTTCCCGGTCACGGACGACGGGCACATCGTGATGGTGCGGCAATACCGTTATGCCAGCGATGCGATCCACCTCGAGTTGCCGGCCGGAGGCCTGCACGACGGCGAAGACCCGGCGCGCTGTGCCGCGCGCGAACTCCTAGAAGAGACCGGTTACGAAGCGCAACGCTGGGAGCTCGTCGCCACCTACTACGCCGAGCCGGTTCGCGCGACTTCCCAGGCGCGAATCTTCCTAGCGACCGGCGCGCACAAAACGCGCGAGCCGGATCTCGAACCCACCGAGATCATCGAAGTCGAACTCGTCGACTTCGGCGTTTTTCGGGCAATGCTCGTCGACGGGCGCATCGATGCCGGGCACGTGCTGACTGCCGGTTACCGCGTGCTCGATTTTCTGGGGAAGCTTTAGGAGGTCGTCTCCTTAGGAGCCTAGGGTTTGGCGGAAGAATCCGATTGCAGCTGCAGGACGGTCTGCGTTTTGACCGTTTGATATTGCTCGCCTTGTTCGCTGCGCATGATCGAGTACTCGTCGATCGACGTCGGGATCGTGCGGTTGAAATCGTAGCCGATCGTTCCGGTCACTTGCGACCCCTGCGGGCGCGCGCCGCCGTCTTTGACGATGGTCTCTTCATCGATCGTCATGATCCCGTTGGCGTTTTTCGCGATCGTAAAATCGGACACCGTGGACGAACCGGTGCCCTGGCGAGCGCGCTGCCAGTGTTGCTTCGCATCGAGTTGGTTGGGGTCGATGAAGTTCGAGCCGAGCAGCCGCAAGAGCGTCAGCTCTTCGGCGGTAATCTTCTTGTTGGGATCGCAGACGACCGTGAGATCGCCGTAGACGACGCAGGTTGCCTCCGGCGCCGAACGGCGTTCCATCGCGGTCTCACTGATGCTGACGACGTAGCCGCCGTCGGGCTGCTGACGCACGAAGTCGACCGCGATCGTGCCCCGGTCGTTCGTTCCCCCGCCGTAGCTGCTGATCCCGGAAGCGCTCCCGGAATTCGACGGCGGCACCGCGCCCATGCCGCCCGACCCGCCGCTGCCCGAAGCGCTGTCCGGCAACCCCGACGTGTGCACCTCGGTAGCGTTGGTCGTTCCCCATGTAAACGAGTAGACGACGCGCCGAATCGTTGGGCTGCTCGTGACGGCGAGCGCCGGGGCCGCCGTCGCTGCGACGGCAAGTACGATCGCTAAGCCTCCCAAACGCAATCCGGTCATCTCGACATCAGTGCTGGGAGGCGAGGGAGTCGGATTGGAGTTGGAGGACGGTCTGGGTTTTCACCGTGTTGTACTGGTCCATGCCGGCTTGGCTGCGTTCGATCGAATATTCGTTGACGGTCGTCGGGATGGTACGGTTGAAATCGTAGCCGATCTTGGCATTGACGTCGGTGGTCACGATACTGGGCTGCTGCTGCTTCACGATTCGGGTCTCGTCGATCGTCATGACGCCGCTGGCGTTATGAGAAATCGTAAAGTCCGAGGTGAGCGAATACTGCGCGTTCGCGGTTTGGATCTTCCAATGCCGGTTGGCGTCGATTTTGTTCGGGTCCACAAAGGTGGGGGCAAGCAAGCGGATGAGCGCCATTTCTTCGGGATTCACCGGCACGTTGGGATCGCAGATCACGCCCGTGGTAGGGTAAACCACGCACGTCGCCACGCCTTCCGAACGGCTTTTCTGTGCTTGCTCGCTTACCTTAAGAATCAAGCCATTGTCCGGCTGCTGGGAGAGCAGGTCGACCACGATCGTGCCCTGATCGCCGACCCCGCCGCTAAAGTCGCTTACCCCGGACCCGCCGCTGGCTGCACCGCCCGCGTCGACGCCCGAAGAATGGACCTCCAGGTCGCTTTCCGTTCCGAAGGTGAACGTGTAGACGAGGTGTCGCGGCGGAGTGCCGGCCGCGCGACCGGCGACTGTGCCGTTTCCATAGCAAACGAGCGCCGCTGCAACGGCAACGATGCCGACGAGTCGAGAGCCCATAGCGCCACGTTAGTCCGAACCGACTATCGGACCTTCAGCCCCGGCCGGCGAAACCTGGACGCGCCTCCCCGGTAGCAACTGGTGCAATGTTTGGCACCACGAGGTTTACGATGCATCCGTTTCTCGCCACGTTCCTCAAGCTCACCGCCCTGATCACGATCGGCATCGTCGCGCTGGTGGTCGTCGCCTTCGTCTTGAAGATCGTTCTGGTGGCGGCGATAGTCGCGGCGATAGCCATCGCCGGCATCTTCATCTATACGCTCTTTCGCAGACGCTCGAGTTTGCCCGTTATTCGCTGACCAGCGCGGTCAGCGCCGCGGTCACTTTCTCGGGCTCTTCGAGCATCGGAAGATGGCCGGAATTTTCGCACACGACCAAGCGTCCTCGCGGGAATGCGTCGGCCGTGGCGCGCGCCTCGGCTAATGGAATCGCGGCATCGCGGCCACCCGCGATAACGAGAACCGGGATGTCGAGATCCGCAGCAAAATCGTCGGAGGCCGGCCGCAGCGACATGCCTCGGAGGAGTGCGGCCGACGCTCGCGGATCGAAACCGTCGGCGATTTCGCGCACGCGAACGGCGAGGTCGGGCCGCACCTGCGAGGACTCCTGCGCCAGTAGGAGTGGAACGTACGCGGCGGTCACAAGGTCGACGGAGCCCGCTGCTTCCGCGCGATCGGCGAGTTCGCGGCGCGTCGCCGCCCGCTCCGGCGAGTCCGCGGCAAGCCGGCTGCAGACCAGCGCCAAGTGAGAAACGCGCTCGGCGAACATTCGCGCGAAGGCCAGCGCGACGTATCCGCCGAGCGAATGACCGGCGATTGCGGTGCGCTCGATCCCGAGCGCGTCGAGCGCCACGGCGACGTCGGACGCCAGAACTTCCATTAGATAAGGGCCTTCCGGAACGCTCGATTTTCCGGTGCCGCGTAAGTCGGGGCGAATCGTGCGGTGCGTCCGCGAGAGCGCTTCGGCTTGCAAATTCCAGATGTCGCGCGTAAGCGGAAAGCCGGAAATCAAGACGATTGGATCGCCGTTCGAACCATCGATACGCACGTCGATGCGTGCGCCGTCATCACTGAAAACTTGCATCGTTGCTCGTAATACTGTATAAGGGAGGCAACAACCCTGGCCGGTCCGCGGCCAGAGAAAGGATGACTCCAGATATAATGGCAGTCAAACGAACGCGCAAGAAGGCCGCAGCGAAGGCTGCGCCTGCTGCGAAGAAACGCACGGTTCGCAAGGCCACGCGAAAGACCGCACGTAAAGCCCGCAAGACCACACGCAAGGGCGTACGTAAGGCCCGCAAGGCGACGCGCAAGGGCGCACGCAAGGCCCGCAAGACGACTCGCAAGGGCGCACGCAAGGCCCGCAAGACGACGCGCAAGGGCGCACGTAAGGCCCGCAAGGCGACGCGCAAGGGCGCGCGCAAAGCCCGCAAGACGACCCGTAAGGGCGTCCGCAAGGCCCGCAAGGCCACGACCCGCCGTAAGGGCGTACGGAAAGCCACTCGCCGCAAGAAGGCCGCCGCAGCGTAAAGCTCAGCGGTTTTTTTCATGCACTGCGAGTCGCGTAATGCGGCTCGCTTTTTTCTTCGTCGCTTGGATACGCCGAGTGCCGCGTCCGCCCGAGACCTTTTCCGATTCGCTCGCGAGGACGCTCGAAAACCCGCATCCAGCGGGTTTTCTGCTTCGCGACTTTTTCGCAACCCCAAAGGAATTCGACATCCTGTCTTTTGCGAAAAAGTTCGAGACCTCGCGAGCGAATCGGAAAAGGCCTCGGACGAACGCTGCGCGGTCGTCTGAAATAGAACGAAGAAAATGTTCGTCTGGCGTGGGTGGGTGGGGGTTAGACGGTGCGGATTTTGGGGTGGAGGAACCAGACGATGAGGAACGTGAGGGCGCAGAGCGTGCCGGAGAGCACGAACATCTGGTGTAAGCCGATGGCGGCGGCGATCGCGCCGTCTACTAACGATCCGGCGGGCACGACGCCGATCGCGATCATCGTATAGACGGCCAGCGCCCGGCCGCGGACTTCGTCGGGCGCGAGCATCTGGATGAGGGTGTTCGTCGCACCCAGCAGCGCCATGGTCCCAATGCCGATCAGGAACAGCACGGGCAGCGCGATCGCAAGCGTCGGAACGAATCCGAGCCCGACGATTCCGAAGGACATCAGTAACCCGGCCAGCAGCCAAATCCGCGATCGCCGCCTGCGCTGTCCGAAATACGCGGTGACCAGCGCGCCGCCGAAACCGCCCACACCAATCGCCGAAACGGCCCACCCGAGCCCGCGCGGTCCGGCATGGAGAACGTTTTCGGTAAACGCCGGGATCAACTGTCCGTACGGACGAGCGAAAACGGCCGTAACGAAGAACGCGAGCACGATCCATCGTAGAATTGGATCGCGGGCGAGAAAAACGATCCCTCGCCGCATCGCGTGGAACATCGGTTCGCGCTGCCTGACCGTCAACGGGGCGGGCGTCATCATGACGACGGCAACGACGACGGCGAGCGTCAATACGGCGTTGACGTAGAACGAGCCGGCCACGCCGACCCAGACGATCAGCAGGCCGGCGATTGCGGGACCGATCACGGCGGGCGCATTGAAAGCGACGGAGTTGAGACCCACCGCGTTGCCGACGTATTGGCGCCCCACCAGCAACGGCACCCAGCTTTGGCGCGTCGGAGAGTCGAAGGCGTTCGCCGCCGAGTTCAGCGCCGAAATCAGGACGAGAGTCACCATGTCGAGCCGCCCGGCGGTCGCGAGCAACGCGAGCAAAAGCGCGGCGAAAGCCATCGTCACGTTGGTCGCGATCAGCACGCGGCGACGCGGAAGATGGTCGGCGGCAACGCCCGCGATCGGCGACAGCAGCAGGACCGGAATCGCGCGCGACGCTCCGAGAATGCCTAAATCGAGGGCCGCCACGTGCGGCGAGCCGGCGACCTTCGCGACGAAAAATCCCATCGCCGTAAACTGCATCCAGGTCCCGACGTTCGAGATCATCAAGCCGCCCCACAGCAGGCGGAAGTCGCGGTAGCGTAGCGCCGCGAAGACCGAGCTCGCGCGCTTGGGGATCGCCGATTCGATCATCGGGCTGCTTCGCGGCGACTCCGAACTGCGGCAACGATCAGTTCCGCCCCGCCGGCCTCACCCAGCCGCGACGCATCGAAACACAGATCGTAGTTTTCGGGATCGCCGAACGTCGCGCCGTACCAGTCGTGGAGATAGTCGGAACGCATGCGGTCGACCGCGTCGACCTCCGTTTCGGCCGTTTTCGGATCGAGGCGATAGGCCGCGGCGACGTGGGCGACGCGCCATCGCCGTGGCGCGTACATAAAGACGCGCAGCACGTTTGGAGCGGCACCGAGAATTAGCGCCCCGCCTCGCCCGACGATTACGGCATCGCCACGATCCGCATATTCGCGGACGGCTTGCTGGACGGCCTTGAGCAGTTCCTCGTCAAACGGTTGGACGTCCGATACTTGCGCGAGCTCGGGCGTGGCGCGTTCCAGACCCGTGAGCAGCCGCTCGCCCAGCGTTCGCCCCGTGTCTTCGTTGGCGTCCACCTCTTCGGGTGAGATCTGCAGGCGCTTGGCGACGACGACCGGCAGCTGCTGGTCAACGTATTCGTACCCGAGTTCGTCGGCCGCACGCTTGGCCACCGCAAGCGCTCCCGTACCGTACTGGTTCGATACCGTCACTACCATGGACGGGGTTGTACGCAGCGCCGCAGCGGAGGACCTCGGGCGTTCGTGGAATCGGACCGCCGATGCTTGACCCCGCGGGCGCTTGAGACGTGCCGATCCTCGAGACTCACGACCTGCGCAAAGTATTCCGCACGCCCAAGCGCCTGCCCGGAGCGCTCGGTGCGCTGCGCACCCTCGTCTCGCCCACTTACGAAGAGCGGGTCGCGGTGGCCGGCGTAACGATGACGCTCGAACCCGGCGAATTGGTCGGCTACATCGGGCCAAACGGCGCGGGGAAATCGACGACGATCAAGATGCTGACCGGCATTCTCGTGCCGACGTCGGGCGAAGTCCGGGTGGCGGGCATCGTCCCATGGGAGCGGCGCAAGGAGAATGCGCGCAACATCGGGGTCGTTTTCGGACAGCGCAGTCAGCTCTACTGGGATCTTCCGCTGATCGAGTCGTTCGAACTGCTGCGGGCGATCTACGGAATTCCGCGGGATCGGTATCGTCAAAATCTCGACGAATTCGTCGAGATTTTGGAAATGGAAGAGTTCCTGCGCACGCCGGTGCGACAGCTATCGCTCGGACAGCGCATGCGCGGCGATTTTGCCGCTTCGCTGCTGCACGGGCCGGCCATCGCGTATCTTGACGAGCCGACGATCGGCCTCGACGTCGTCGCCAAAGACGCGATCTCCACGTTCATCGCGCGCATCAACGCGGAGCGCGGAACGACGATCGTCCTCACCACCCACGACCTCGCCGAAGTCGAGCGACTTTGCCGCCGTATCATTCTGATCGATCGCGGCAAGATCATTTACGATGGCGGCGTGGAGCGCATCAAGAGCGAGTACGGGAAGCATCGCACGCTCGTCGTGCATTTTAGCGAGCCCGTGCGAGAGCCGCGTCTCGAAGGCACCGAGCTGGTAGGCTCCGATGGGTGCAGCGCCAGCTTCCGCTTCGACCGCAATCGCGAGCGCGTCGACCTTCTCGTGCGGCAAGCCAGCGAGCGCTATCGCGTCGAAGACGTCAACATCGAGGAGCCGGACCTCGAGTCGATCATCCGGCGAATCTACGTCGAGGGGTACGAGGGAGCCGCGCCATGATCGTTTCCAGCAATGGCAAGAAGCCGAAGATCCACTCGAGCGCGTACGTGGCGCCGAGCGCTACGATCGCAGGCGACGTAACGATCGGTTCGGGTTGCGCGATTTTGCACGGTGCCGTTATCGTGTCCGAGGGCGCGCCGGTGACGATTGGGACCGATACGGTCGTGATGGAAAACGCCGTCCTCAAAGCCAGCGGCGGAAGCGTCTCGAAGTTTCCACTCACCGTCGGGGAACGCTGCATCGTCGGTCCCCACGCGTACCTCGTCGGGGCGGAGATCGGAAAAGGCTGTTTCGTAGCGGCCGGAGCGAAAATCTTCAACGGCGCGGCGCTCGCGGATGGATCGGGCGTGGCGCTGGGGGGGATCGTCCACGTGAACGCGCGCGTCGCGGCGGGAACGAGCGTGCCGATGCTGCACGTAGCGGCTGGAAATCCCGCGACGATCTACCCGCCGGAGCGAGCGCCGGAAGCGGCGGCCGCGACGAATTTTTATCAAACCGTGTTTAACCTCGACCCGAGCGACGGCGTGCGCGCGCGAGCGGCGGAAACCTATGCAAGATTTCTGCGCAAGATTCACGCTCAAGACGCGGCGTTGGGCGAGCACCGCGGGGCCAAACCGGTCCCGCGCCGGTCCGGAGACGAGCCGCCTCCGACGCAGGCGACGGCGGTCGACAAGGTGGTCGACGTCATGATGCTCGAGCTGGAAGAGATGGAGCATCGCCGCCAGGAATCGATCAAGCGCCAAAAGGAGCGCTGACATCGAGGCGTATCTGGAGTTCGCGAAGAAAGCCTTCGCGCGCGAAGCGACGTACCGAATGGAAGTGCTAACCGAGATCGGCTCGTTAGTGCTGCGCGTTTACATCTTGCGGTCGCTGTGGACGGCCCTCTACGCGCAGAACGCGGCACCCTCCAACTTGCCGCTGCATTCGATGATCACCTATGCCACCGTCGCAATGTTGATGTCGCTGGTTCTAGAGGTCGACGGAACGCGCCTGATTCGGGAGAAAATTCGCGAGGGCTCGATCGCGACCGACCTGATGAAACCGATTAGCCTTCCGCTCTACTACTTCAGCGATGGCGTCGGACAAACGCTCCTGCACGCGTTGCTCGTAGTACCGTCGTTGCTGTGCGCGCTGCTTCTCGTGCACATCGACGTGCCGGGTCCGGCGACGTTTGCCGTGTTTCTGCTCGCGTTCGCGATCGGATATTGCGTCAACTTCTTCGTGAACTTCCTCATGAACTCGCTCGCTTTTTGGACGCTGGAAACGTTCGCGGCGCAGTTGATCGTCCGCTGGGCGTCGGACCTGCTGTCGGGGCAGATCATTCCGCTGACGTTCTTTCCCGGGCTGCTCGGACGCATCGTTTTCGCGCTGCCCTTTGCCGCAATCTATTCCACACCGCTGCTGATTTACGTCGGCCTCGTCCCGCCCGATCGATGGGCGGTAAGCATCGAGATTCAACTCGTCTGGCTGTTGCTGTTTGCCGCGCTTTCGACGGTCGTCTGGCGCGCCGCATCCCGCAAGGTGATAATCCAAGGAGGATGAGAGAAAGGCGGCCGAGCGCGAGCCCGGCCGCCTGGGATCTCCGCTCCGTCTGGACTATTGCGTGTCGGGAGGACGCAGGTCGGGAGCCTCGTGCAAGAAGTACGCGGCCTTTAGCGATGACTGAATCGGCTGAAAAACTCGAGGCTGTCGCGCGAACTTGAAGCAGTCGGCGGTCGGCGAGTTCGCGCGCGTGTCGCTCGCGGTCAGGCGCGGCAAACCGAAGACGTCCTCGACGAACCTCAGAATGCTGCCGTGCTCGTACTGAACGTGCGAAACGAAGCCTTTCTTGGCAAAGGGCGAGATGATCACGAGGGGCACCCTGATCCCCAACCCGTCGTAATCTTCCAGCGGCGGCGGAACGTGATCGTACCAGCCACCGTAGTCGTCCCACATCAAGAAGATGGCGGTCGAGTTCCAGTACTGGCTCTCGCCGATGGCGTTAACGACCGACGTCACCCACGCCGGTCCGGTGTTGGAACCGCATCCGGCGTGATCGGAGTGGGCGCAGGTCGGCGTTACCCAGCTGACGGCCGGCAAGTTACCGTTCGCAGCGTCTTGGAGAATCTGCGACTGCGGGGTAATGATGTCATTGGTCCAATCGGGGCCTTCGCGGATGTGTTTGATGGCCTGATAGGCGCTCCAGATTCCGCCGTCGCCGTTGACCGTCGACGTGTAGAATCGCCAGGAAACGCCGGCGTGATCCAACTCGTCGCCCAACGTCTGATTGTCGAAACACGCCGGGATCTGAGGACCGTACTGGCGTTGCTGCGTGATCGTATTCACGGTGTCGCTCGGGCCGCCGTCGCAGCCCCAATATCCGTAGGGGTAGTTGACGGCCGAGCTGGCCTGCCCGGCGATGATGTATTGATGGGAGATGAAACTGCTGCCGTCGAGGTTGGACGTAAACATCCGATCCGCGACGACGTACTGCTTGCCCATCGTGAAGTAGGGCTTGGTCTCGGCGTGCGGCACGTAGCTGTATTGCGGATGTTGGTTCGGACATGGAGGGCCGTAACCGCCGCAGCCGACGTACTCGTTATTGAACCCATCCATCTTGCAGTCCGTGCCGGGAAGGCTGCCGGTACCGTCGCAGGCGGCGAGGTAGGACCCCAAACTGTGGTCGATATCCCAGCTCGTCTCGAGGCCGACGGGCTGGAGCGCTATCTGCTGGCCGTTGCTTGCGTAGCCGTACGACTGCGTGTCGGCGCCGGGAAATCCTTGAAAGAGATTGTCGAAACTCCGGTTTTCTTGAACGATAATGACGACGTGTTTGATCTTCTTACGCAGCATTGAAAGGCCGTCGCTTTCGGCGGCGGGAGCGGGTCGGAGAACCGTAAGGCCGGGCGTCGCAGCGTTTTGACCGGCGCAGGCTGCGAGCGTCGCCGCAACGAGCGCGATGCCGCCCGCTGCGCAAAGCGCTCTGATGATATTTCGCATGGTACTCTCCCTTGAAAAGGACGACTAGAGTTGAACCTAGCGTATGAGTCGTTCATTGGGTGTCGGGCACGCGATGGTCGGGTGGTTCGTGTTCGAAGTACGCTTGTTTTAACGTTGACGCAATGGCCTCAAACGGTCGCGGCGCCTGATAGAAGTTGAAGCAGTCGCGGGGCGCGTTCGCGCGCTTGTCGCTTGCGGCGAGCCTACCAAGCCCGAAGACGTTTTCGACGAAACTGAGAATGCTGGCGTGTTCGTAGCGTACGTGTGAAACGTACGCTTTTTTGGCGTACGGCGAGATGACCAGCAAAGGCACGCGGATGCCGAGGCCGTCGTAGTCGGTTAGCGGCGGGGGCACGTGGTCGTACCAGCCGCCGTAGTCGTCCCAGGTTACGAAAATGACCGACGACTTCCAGTAGGGGCTGTTGCCGACCGCATTGACCAGCGATGCGACCCAGTCCGGGCCGTGGCTCGAACCGAAGCCGGCATGATCCGAATTCGGTGCCGTGGGCGTCACCCAGCTGACGGCGGGTAAGCGGCCTTTTTTTACATCCTGGAAAAAGACCGTTTGTGGACTGACGACCTTTGGCCCCAGTCGCGGCCGTAGCGAATGTGGTAGATCGCCTGAAGGGCGCTCCAGATGCCTCCGTTGCCGCCGAGATCCGACGTATAATAACGCCACGAAAGACGCGCCGCGTCCAGCTCGTCGGCCAGCGTTCGTTCGTCGAAGCAAACGGGGACGCGAGGGCCGTATCCGCGAGTGAGCGTGACCGTTCCGATTGTATCGTTCGGACCGCCGTCGCAGCCCCACACGTTGAGCGGATAGTCGACCGCCGTCGCTGACTGGCCGGCTACGAGATACTGATGCGCGACGAAGCTGCTCCCGTCGAAGTTCGACGCAAACATTCGATCGGCCAGCACGTAACTTTTCGCCATTGCGAAATACGGTTTCGTCTCCGCATGCGGGACGTAGCCGTATTGTGGGTGCTGATTCGGGCACGGCGGCTCGCCGCGTCCGCCGCACCCCACATACTCTTTGTCGAACCCGTCCATTTTACACCCCGAGCCGCGGGGGTCGCCGTGGCCGTCGCAGGCGTCAAAGTAGGCACCCGAGCTGTGGTCGATGTCCCAGGCGGTGGCGAGGCCGACGGGTTGCAGCGTTACCCTAACTCCCTTGCTCGTGTAACCGTAAGACTGCGCGTCGGCGCCGGGAAAGCCTTGGAACAAATTATCGAAACTGCGGTTCTCTTGAACGACGATGATGACGTGCTGGACCTTCTGACGATGCTCGGGACGAACGGCGCCGCTCGACGCGATACGGGCCGTCACACCTCCACCGGGGCCGTTTCCCGCGGGCGAGATGCCGCCGGCGCACGCAGATAAGGCAAACGCTGCGACGCCGCAGACTCGACCGGCATCGGAGAAGATGCTACGCAATAACGGGAACCCCTCGGAGGCACGTACGCCCCGGCGCGACGGCATCCTGCTCGAGCAGGCTTAGCGCGCGATGACGGCGCTTTTCCCAAGGGTCGCGGCTGCGCCGCGCGCGCACGGTGCGTCGAAGTACCGCAAACCGGCTTTCTGGAGAATCGTCTTTCCCTGACCGTCAAGTATGAAGGATTTGAATGCCGCCGCTTCGCGCGGGTGCGGAGCGCCCGTCAGTACGGCAATCGTGTACGTGATTTTATCGGTAAGGGCCGCGGCGCCCGGAAGAGGCACGAAGTTCAAGCCTCTGGCGACGGCTTCGGGCTCGTAAAAAAACCCCACGTCGGCTTGTCCCGTCTCGATCCGGACGAGCAAGTCTTCTTCCGGAAACGTCTGCGCCTGATTTTCCGGGTCGCCCAAAATTTGCCGCTCGCCGGCCGCGCCGGCCAGCAGCGTCATTGCTTCGAGCGTATACGCGCCCTTGGGATCGAGTCGCGGGTCCGTGCGCCCGATCGTAATCCCGGGCGATCTCAAGGCGTCGAGCAGAGGCGTTTTGCCCGCAGCGACACGAGCGAAAGCGGCTGCGAAGCGCGACTGCTTCGACCACCCGATGCCGAGGCTCGTACCGGCGAACGTACACGCCGACGCAACCTTCGAGCCGAGCCCCGCGACGAGCTTCGGATCGACGCTGACGAAGACGTCCGGATTCTTCGATCCGGACGCGATCAAGTTCGCCAGCATTCGGCTGCCCGCACCTTGGCCTTCGAACGCGATTCCGCTCTGCGCGAGCGCCGCTTTGATCGGCCCCTCCATCGGGGTGACGAGCGAACCGGCGTACAGCACCGAGACGGTGGCGGGCGTTTGGGGGGCCGCTCCGATCAGCGTCGCCGCGGCCACGATGCCGGCAAGTGCGATCTTCCCGACGATGCGCGTCCCCATCATGGAACGAAAAGCTCGTCGACGAAGCACCAGCGCCAGCTTTCGCCGGGTTGAAAGGATCGAATCACCGGATGGTGCGTTGCGTGAAAGTGTTTGGTCGCGTGGGTGTTCGGCGACGAGTCGCAACAGCCGACGTGTCCGCAAGTCATGCACAAGCGCAAGTGCACCCACGAGTCGCCGGTTTTCAAGCACTCTTCGCAACCCTGCGGCGTGCGCGGAGTCGGATCTCCGGCGTCGGCGACGTGCTCGCAGATCGAGTCGGTCTTCATGCCAAGACGGTTTCGCAACGATTCATGCCTGCTTCGACCGCCCGGCACGGCCGGCGGTTGCGCCGGAAATCTGCAGGCGCGCGAGGAGCAGATGGAAATAGAGCATCCCGCGCGTCGAACCGAGAGCGGCGAGCGCCGCATCGAGATTCGCGTCCGGGCCGGCGACGATTTCGACGCTGCGGGCAACGCCGGAGTCGTGCAGCGGGAACGCGTCGAGGCGCCCCAGCCCGCGCAACAGCACGACGGCGGCGCTCCACGGGCCGATTCCACGAACGTTTTGGAGCGCCAGCGCCGCTTGCGGCGTCGGAAGCGTTTCCAAGACACTTTCCTGCAGGGTCAGGTCCGCGAACGCCGCCGCGACCGAACGCAGGTGCGCGACTTTGTTGCGCGACAATCCGGCCGCGCGCAACGCGGCCTCGTCGGCATCGAGCCATCGCTGCGGGCCGGGGAACGGGTAGGCGCGCACGCCTCCCGCGATTGCCGGTGCCGCGAGGAGTTCGACGAGGCGCCGCATGATCGCGGATGCGGCGTGGATCGAAATTTGCTGAAAAACGATCGCGTGAGCGCACGCCTCCCAGACCGTCGGGTAACGCGGCGGCTTGAGGCCGCGCAATCCGACGGCGAGCGGGCGCAGCCAATCGATCGCCGCACTGCGCGCGTACCAGTCCCGAAGATCGACGTCGAGTCCGAGCATCCTTTCCACGCTGGGAAGCCAGCGATCCGCGCCGCGCCCGGTCGCCCGCACTTCGATCGAACCGGGTTCGCGCTGCACGATGGACAGCAGCGTCGAGCCGGAGCCGTCGCTCAACGCCCGGTAGAACGTTGCGTCGTCGCTAACGACGTCGACGACGTTGGCGGCCAGGCGGCGCAACGCCGATACGGTGAGATCGAGTCGAAACGGGGTCCGAACGGGGAGCCGCATCCGCGCGCCGAAGCGGGTCACGAATGCTCGCTGCCTACCTGCAATACTGGCGAATAAACCTCCTCACGATGGTGGAGTACCGCGCGAATTTCGTGATGTGGTTCTTCTTCACGATAATGTATCACGGCGTCGCGCTGGGAGCGCTGTACGTCACGATGCGCCAATTTCCATCGATGAATGGATGGAATTTCCGCGAGATGTTCTTCCTGTACGCGCTGTGGATGACCGGACACGAAGCGCACAACTCCCTTTTCTTTACGATCGTCAGCGTTCCCGAGTACATTCGTGAAGGACGTTTCGATCGCTTCCTGGTACGCCCGCTCGACACGCTCTTTCAGGTCCTGACGGTGCCCCAGCAAATCGTTCCCGACGGCCTCGTGCTGGCGGTTATAACGCTGGGGTTCGCAACGGCGGCGGCCGGCGTGAGAGTCGACTGGATCTTCGTGACGTTCGTGCCCGCCATCGTTTTGGGAGGCGCGCTGATCGACTTGGGAATTTCCTTGACGGTGGCGACGATCGCGTTCTGGTTCATTCGCGTCGACACGCTGCGCTGGGTCGTCATGTCCCTAGAGCAGGATTTCACGCGCTATCCTATCAGCATTTACACGCGCGGCGTTCGCATCGTGCTGTCGTTCGTGCTGCCGTTCGCCTTCATGAACTACTTTCCAGCCACGTACTTTCTGCAAAAAACCGACGTCGGATTTCATCTCAACCCGGTAGTCGGCTTGCTCACGCCGGCGATCGGGCTGGCTTGGGCCGGCGCCGCCTACGCATTTTGGCGCGTTGGGCTGCGACATTACCAAGGAACCGGATCGTGAGACGTTCGACCTTCCTGGCGACCGGGGCGGCGGCTGCAGCGCTGCTTCCGGCGAGCGCCGCCGCGGCGACGTTACACGCACGCGTGGCGGCGGCGGCGCGGGAAGTTTCGGGTAGACTCGGCGCGTTCGCGCGCACGCTCGCCCCGGGGCCGCCGCTCTTGGCCTATCACGCCGGCGAAGTCTTTCCCACGGCATCGGTGATCAAAGTGCTCGTGATGGCGACCGCGTACGTTGCGGAGGAAGCCAAGCCCGGGGCGCTGCAGGAGACGATCGTTTTCAACCGGGGAAGCGAGTTGATCGGCGGCTCGGATTTTATGAGCGGCCGCGAAGACGGCGCGCGTTTCACCGTCGGGCAACTGATCGTTCCTATGATCCAAGTCAGCGACAACACCGCCGCCAATATGCTGATCGAGCATTTCGGGGTCGACGCGATTAACGCGGTCGGCATCCGGGCCGGGATGAAACGAACCCATCTCGCCCGCACGTTCCTGGACACGTCTGCGATCCTGCACCACCACGATAACGTCTCGACTCCGGCCGACATGGGACGTCTCCTTTACGTCATCGAGCGGGGCGCCCACGAAGCCGTTCCGACGATCGTTTCCGCCGTGCATTGCCGCGAGATGGTCACGATCATGCTCGGCCAAACCGACCGCGAAAAAATCCCGCGAGGCCTGCCGCCCGGAACGCGAGTGGCCAACAAAACCGGCGAGATAACCGGCACCCGCAACGACGTAGCGATTGTCGGTCCGTTCGGCGACGCGCCGTTGATCCTCACGATCATGACCAGGGATCTCACCGACTATGCAGCCGCGAACGCGGCGATCCACGCGATCGCGCGCGCGGTATTTACGAGCGCCTAGGCGCCTACGCGCCGGAGCCCGCCGGGATCGGTTCCACCGTGAGCTTACGCATCTTGTCGCCGCGAGCGATGGCGTCGAGCACGTCGAACCCCTGCGTCATCGTTCCGAAAACGGTGTACTGCCCGTCGAGAAAACGCGCGTCGGCAAGACACAGGTAGAACTGCGAGCCCGCGCTGTCGGGATCGGACGAGCGCGCCATCGCCAGGGTTCCGCGAACGTGCGGGCGCGTGTTGAACTCGGCGCGCAGACGATATCCTGGTCCTCCCGTTCCGTCCCCGTCGGGATCGCCGCCCTGGACCACGAAGCCCGGCTCGACGCGATGAAATGCCAGTCCGTCGTAGAACCCGGCCTTCACCAGTTTCAGGAAGGCGGCCGCGTGCATCGGCGCGTCGTCGGGAAAGAGCGTTACGACGATGTCGCCTTTTTCGGTCGCGATTCGAACTTGCGCTTTACGCGATTCGTCCTTGTACGCTTCGAGTTCATCCGCGTTCGGCGGGGTCTGGTGCATGAGTTTACACTCCTGGTCTTTATCCGGATCTTGGGTGGTGGGTGGTTTGCGCAAGCGGCAGCCGAAAGCCTCGTCGGCTTGCAGCATCGCGACTTTGACGTTGCGCGTCAGGCGCTTGAATCGCGCTTCATGCGAGCGAGCCAAATCGAAGCTGCCTGGGTGCCACCATGCAACCAGACGGACGGGCAAGCGGCCACGCGTGTACTTGGCGGCCGCTCCCCGGCGGTGGGCGGCCAGCCGGCGCGCCAAATTCGTCGTCGCGCCGGCATACAGCGTGCCGTCGGCGCAGCGTAAAACGTAGACCGCGGCCGGCGCCGGCGGTTTAGTCGGAGGCACTTGCGGTAGAACTCAATCGGCCCCCATGAAAATCACCTCATCGCAAGACCTGCACCGGATCGACCCTCGTCCCTTCAATTTACAGCTCCGGCTGCCGCCCCTGCCGCGATCGGCGCGCACCGGCCGGGACGCACTCGCTGCATTGGCGAGCGTTCACGACGTTGCGGCGGACGATATCGAAAGCCTCACCTTTGCTCTTGGCGAAGCGCTCGCCAATGCGATCGAGCATGCGGGAGGCGATTCCGAGATCGAGGTTTCCGTCACGATCGACTCACGAACCATCGTGGCAACCGTTCGCGATCGAGGCCGGGGAGTCGCCGAGCCGCCCGAAGAGCTGCTGCCCTTCCCGGAGCTGAGCGCCGAAGGCGGCCGCGGATTTCCGATCATGCAGCGCTGCACCGACTTCTTCGACGTCAGCAGCGGTCCGGGCCGCGGGACGTTGGTGACGCTGGGGCTGCGCCGCCGCGATCGCCGGATCGCCTCGTAGGAGCCGTGCCGCGGCCGTAAAAGGTCGTGGAATGAAACTCGGCCGTCTGCTCTGCCTGGCAAGCTGCGCGGTCGCCCTCGCGGCGACCTCGGCGCCCATCGCTCAGGCAAACCCCTCTGAATTCGCGTTGCCCGCCGTCTCACCGGATCCGTCGATCGCGGCGATGGTCGCGAGCGTCAGCGCCGCGCGCTTGAAGCAGACCGACGACGCGCTGGTCGCTTTCGGAACGCGTAACGACTTCTCGGAAACCGCGTTCGACGGCGACGCACGGTGTCTTCGGCGCGCGCGATTGGATTGCGACCCAGTTCGCGGCGATCGCCGCGGCGTCGGGGGGCCGCATGACGGTCGCGCTCGACACGTACCTTCAGCCGAAGACCGCACGCACCCCGCGAGCGGTTACCGAATCCAGCGTCGTCGCAACGCTGCGGGGAGACGGACCCGACCGCCTCTACGTCATGTCGAGTCATTTCGACGACTGTCACGGGCACTGTACCGACGGCACCGGCGTGGCGCCGGGTGCCGACGACAATGCTTCGGGCGTATCGGCCGTCCTGGAGGCCGCCCGAGTGATGGCGCAAGGGCACTTTCGGGGAACGATAATTTTCGCGTGCTTCGACGGTGAAGAGCTGGGTTTGTGGGGATCGGGCCACTACGCGCGGGAGCTAGCCGCCCGGCACGCGCCGGTGCTGGCAGTTCTGAACAACGACATCGTTGGAAACTCACGCGGCGGCGACGGAGACGGCGAGCCGAACGTGATTCGCGTGTTCAGCCAAGCCCTGCCGTCCGGAGCGTCGCTGGATCGAGTCAACCTGGTCGGATCGGAAAACGACTCTCCGTCGCGCGAGCTGTCGCGCTTCGTGGCCCAGATCGTTCCCGCGTACGTTTCCGGCTTTTCCGTGCGCCAGATTTTCCGGGACGACCGGTTTCTGCGCGGCGGCGACCAGGAGTCGTTTCAGGACGCCGGTTACGCGGCGGCCATTCGCTTCGTCGAGGCACACGAAAACTTCGCCCATCAGCATCAGGACGTGCGCGTGCAGGACGGCGTGCAGTATGGGGACTTGCCCCAGTACATCGACCCCGCGTACCTCGCGCGCGCAACTCAGGCGAACGTCGCGGCGCTCGCAACCTTGGCGCTCGGACCGGCCTCGCCGACCACGGTACAACTCCTGACCAAGCACCTCGGATACGACTCCACGCTGCGTTGGAAATCCGCTGCGGACGCCGTTTCGTACGAGATCGTCTGGCGCGCGACCGACGCGTCCCAGTGGCAGTATGCTCGCGGCGTCGGAAACGTCACCGAAGCGACCGTGCCGGTGAGCAAAGACGATTACGTCTTGGGCGTTCGCAGCGTCGGCGCGTCGGGTTTACGCAGTCCGGCCGTCTATCCGGTGGCGGTTCGCGAGTAACGTCGTGCGGCCGCGGATCGCGGTGACGGGCGCCGCCGGAACGATCGGGCGCCGGCTGTGTGATAACCTTCGCACCGACCACGACGTCGTGCGCATCGACCTGCACGACGCCGACGTCCTGGCCGACGTTCGCGACGCTGCCGCGATGCGGGAGGCGCTGAAGGGTTGCACCACCGTGATTCATCTGGCCGGCGTCGTCGCGGTGGACGCTTCCTGGGAAGACGTGCACGGGACGAACATCGCCGGAACCTACAACGTCTACGAAGCCGCGCGATCGAACGGTTTGGAGCGCCTCGTTTTCGCAAGTTCCAACCACGCGGTCGGAATGAACGAGGTCGAAAACGCCCCGCGCATTTACGCGCCGGGATTCGGTCGCGTGATCGGCACCGCGGATCCGTATCGCCCGGACGGCCTTTACGGCGTTTGGAAAGCCTTCGGCGAAGTACTCGGCCGTTACTACAGCGATGCCTTCGGCCTGCAAGTCGCATGCGTTCGCATCGGATCGATCACCGACGCCGACGATCCGCGACACGGGAGCGTTCGCCGCTCGTCCGAATGGCTCGACCTTACCGACGAGCAGAAGTTCGCGCGGTACGCGGCCACCTGGATGTCCCAACGCGATTTCGCCCGGCTGGTGAGATGCATTCTCGAACGGGAGGTCCGCTTCGGCGTCGTCTACGGCGTCGGCGACAACGCGACCCGGTTTTGGGATCTCGAGGCGGGCCGCGCCATCTATGGATTCTGGCCCCTCGACGGCGTACGCTAGCGAGCCGGGCGTCCTTCCGCGCCCTAACCAATTCAGGTTTTTTTCACCCAGGCGGCGTAGAGTTTGGGAACTACGTTTTAGACGGAGGCTTTAGGCACATGAGCGACTCGATCGGCTTCCAGTCCCGCCGGGCGTTTCTCGGGACCGCCATCGTCTTGCCGGCACTTGCCGGCCTGCTCTCGGCACCCGTTTCCGCCGACGCCAAGAGTTCCCAGGCGGCGATGCAGTATCAGCCGACGCCGAAGGACGGAAAGCACTGCTCCGGCTGTAACTTCTTCATCCCCGGGGACAGCGCGACCGCACAAGGCACCTGCAAAATCGTCGAAGGCTCGATCTCTCCCACCGGGTACTGCATCGCCTACAACGCCATTGGTTCGTAGGGGTCACCCGCTCGGTCCGGCAATCGTTCCCAGGCTCGCATCGATCGCCGCGATCGTCTCGTCGATGTCGCTCGCGCTGTGCGCGGTCGAGACGAACATCACTTCGTTTTGCGACGGCGGCAGCAAAATGCCGCGGCCGAGCATCGCTCGATAGTACGCCGCGTAGGCGCGGCCGTCGGCGGCCCGCGCATCGTCGTAGTTCCGATTTGGCGGCCCCGGTCGAAACTTGAAATCCACAATCGATTCGTGCTGCACGACGGCATAGTCTAGCGCGCGGCGCGCGAACGTACGGCGTATTCCTTCGGCCAGCCGCTTTGCGAGCGCGTCCATTTGCTCGTAGTACTCGGGACGCGTCTCGAGTTCGTCGAGGACGCGGTGCGCCATCGCAACGCCAAACGGGTTTCCGCCATGCGTCCCGCCGGTAAACGCCTGGCCGGCCGGGGCGAGGACCGCCATTACCGCTTCGCGTCCGCCGAATGCCGCGATCGGCACCCCGCCGCCCATGATTTTTCCCACGGTCGTGAGGTCGGGCGTTACGCCCAGCCGTCGTTGCGCGCCGCCCAGGCCGAAGCGCAGCCAGGTAATGACCTCGTCGAAAACCAGCAGCGCGCCATACGCGTCGGCACGCTGACGAAGGCCCTCGAGAAATCCCGGGGCCGGCATCACGCAGCCCATGTTGCCGGCGATCGGTTCCACGACGATCGCGGCGAGTTCGCGCTCGCGCCCGGCCAGGACCGTATCGACCGAAAGCAGGTCGTTATAACGAGCGACCGCGACGTCGCGCGTTACGCTCGGAGGGATGCCGCCGGCTGCGGCGTCGGCAGTGTGCGCCGACGCGCCCGCTCCCGGCAGTGCCAGGTCGAAATGCCCGTGATAGTTGCCGGCAAACTTCAGAACGAGCGAGCGCCGCGCGTACGCCCGGGCCACTCGCAGCGCGCTCATTACTGCCTCCGTTCCGGTCGTAACGAAACGCAGGCGCTCCATCGACGGCAGATGCGAACGAATCCGTTCGCCAAGCCGCACCTCTTCGGGATGGGTATTCCCCCAAACGAATCCGCCGCACGCGATCGCGTCGAGACCGGTCGTGAGCGCCGCGTGCGTGTGACCGAACAGCAGCGGACCATAGGCCATCACGTAGTCGACGTATCTGCGGCCGGACGCGTCGAACGCGTAGGCGCCGCGGGCGGACGACTGCACGAACATCTCGCCGTCAACCGACCATCCCGATCGAACGGGCGAATCGCACCCGCCGGCTAGGATCTCCCGGGCGCGCGAGACGGCGTCGTGAGGATCGTCGGAGCCGCTCATGCGGTCGGGATGCCCCCTCGCGTATACAAACGTCGCATGCCGTTCCGGCGTCTTTCGACAGAATGAAAGAGACCCTTTGACGCCGCACCGAAGAGAACGACATGCCGCACATCGAACTCGAGATCGCACCGAACACGAACATCCGCGAACTGGTAGCGCATCTGCCGATCGCCGCACAGGTAATGGAAGCGTTCGGGTTGGGATGCAGCGGGTGCGGAGTCAGCCGCTCGGAAACGATCGAGCAAGGCGCCGCCGCCCACGGATTGCGCGTCGAGCCGATCGTCGCCGCGCTACAGCAGGCGCGCCTATCGGGCTTCGTGCCGCTGATTGCCAACGAAGATCGTCACCCGGCGCGGCGAGCGCCCGGCGAGTTTCGCGGGCGCGCCAAGATCCTGCACGTCGTTGCGATCATGTCGGGCAAGGGAGGAGTGGGGAAGTCCCTGGTCACGGCGCTCATCGCCCTCGGGCTGCGGCGTCGCAATCTGCGCGTCGGAATTCTCGACGCCGATATTACCGGGCCTTCGATTCCCAAGCTGTTCGGCTTGCACGAGCCGCTCGTCATACAGGCCGATCCGGTCGCCAAGACGCCGCAAGGAAATCCGCAGCCGCTCATGCTTCCGGCCGTGTCACGGACGGCAATCGAAATCGTTAGTTCGAACCTTCTGACCGACAAAGAAGATACGGCCATGATTTGGCGCGGACCGATACTGACCGGCGTCATCCGGCAGTTCTTCGAGCAAGTGTTGTGGAGCGATCTCGATTTCTTGTTGATCGACCTCCCGCCGGGCACCTCGGACGCACCGCTGACCGTACTGCAGTCGCTTTCGATCGACGGCGTCGTGCTGGTAACGATGCCTCAGGCGCTGGCGACGATGATCGTGCGCAAGGCCGCCAACCTGGTTCGCCAGTTGAAAAAGCCGGTGCTCGGCGTGGTGGAAAACATGTCGTATTTCATCGCGCCGGACACCGGGGTCAAGTACGAGATCTTCGGGCCGTCGTACGCCGACCGGGTCGCCGAACTCGCGGCCGCGCCGGTACTCGCACGCATTCCGATCGACCCGACGAAAGCGCTCTTGGCCGATCACGGAAACGTCGAAGAGATCGACGACCCGCTGTGCGACGTCCTCGCGGCCCACCTCCTCACCGCAATCGAGGCCCATCCGAAGCCGCCGCAGACGATTTCTCTCGTATAACGTGAAGGCCCGGCGAATATCGCCGGGCCTTCATTTTCCCGTTGGAATCGCGACGAGCCTAGAAGGCTTTCGTTCCGTGGGGAGTTCCCCACCCGGTGATGCCGTCGTAGCCGACGCCGGGCGTGCAGATATAGGTGTACTGCGAGGGGCACGTGCCGTTAGTGGGGCCGGTCGTGATATCCCAGAGCTTAGTCGTCCCGCCGGCTTGCCACAGCTGCTGTGCGTAGTTCAGCGTAGCCGCGTTTTTCTTCAGCGCGAAGACGCCGGCGATGAGCGGTGACGAGATGCTCGTGCCCGAGAACACTTCCCATCCGGGGGCTTGATACGTATCGTAGGCGGCGACGCCGACTGCGACGGCCGACGTGTCCGCTTCGGAACGCATCGTGCAGCCGCTATCGGTCTGCCACGCCGGTTTGGTTACGACCGCGCTGCAGCCGCTGCCGGCGAAGTGCCAGGACTGTTCGGTCCAGCCGCGTCCGCCGCTCGACCGTGCTAACGTCGTTCCGCCGACGCAAACCACCGTCGCGTACGAGCAGGGCTGTTGCGCGCCGTAGCCGGAGTCGCCGGAGCTGGCCGTAATGATGTGGCCGGGATGGTCGTAATGCACGTTCGTCGCGCCGCCCTCGCCGCCGCCGTACGAGTTGCTCACGACGTTGGCTTTGAGCGTAACCGCCTCGTCGTCGGCCGTCTGGAGGTCGCTAAACGAGTTCGAGGTGGCTTCGACCAGGATGATCTTGCAATGAGGGCAGATTGCCGAGACCATGTCGAGATCGAGCGATATCTCGCCCGCCCATCCCGAGTCCCCGCGCGGCAACGGGCTGGGCTGCCCTTGCTGATTGACTTTCTTGAAACACTTATTCGCCGTCGTGCAAGCCGGCAAGCCGTACTGCGCACGATAGACCGCCAAATCGGACTCGGCATTCGGGTCGTCGAAGGCGTCGACGATTCCGACTTTTTGACCTTTCCCGCTCTTCAGGCCGTGCGGAAGGTTGTACGCAGCAATGAGGTCGGGCGCGCCGTAGCCGTTGATATTCGGCTGCACGCCTTTCTTGCCGGCAAACTGCGTGCTTACCAGCGCGAAGCAGCGGGCCATGCCGGCCGGCGGCGCGTAGTCGCAAAGCGCCCGCGTGTTCGGCACCTGATTGACACTGAGCCGGCTAATTCCGACCTGCGCCGGTCCGGCGGCAGGTCCCGCCGGAATGCTTTGATTCGTCGCTCCGCCCGAACAGGCGGCCAAGGCGGCGATGCTCGCGACGGCGAGCGTTCGAACGTAGAGTCGCAAAAGAGGTCTCCTCAAGCAAAAGACGTTGCGGGGTCGCCGAGACGTAGCGCTCGACGACCCCGTGGATGCTAACGACGTTCGTGCAGGCGCCGCGCTACGTCGGACCTGCGACGATCGCTACTCGAATCAGTAGCCGCCGGTTCCGTGGGGCGTTCCCCAACCCGTGATTCCGTCGTATCCTACCTCGGGCGTGCAGATGTAGGTGTACTGCGACGGACAGCTGCCATTGGTGGGCCCAGTGGTGATGTCCCAGTACTTCGAGGTACCACCGGCCTGCCAAATCTGCTGAGCGTAGTTCAAGCTATGCGCGTTCTTCTTCAGCGCAAACACGCTGGCGATCAGCGGAGAGGATATGCTCGTGCCGGCAAATACTTGCCAGCCGGGAGCTTGATACGTGTCGTAGACCGCGACGCCGGACGCTACCGCAGACGTATCCGCTTCCGAACGCATCGTGCATCCGCTATCGGTTTGCCAGCTGGGCTTGGGCACGAGCGCACTACAGCCGCTGCCCGCATAGTGCCAGGACTGTTCGGCCCAGCCACGTGCGCCGCTCGAGTGCGCCAGGGTCGTTCCGCCGACGCAAACGACGGTCGATAGCGAGCAGGGCTGCTGCGCGCCATAACCGCCGTCGCCCGAGCTCGCCGTGATGATGTGACCGGGATGGTCGTAGTCGGAATCCGACGTATACCCTTCGCTTCCGCCGTACGAGTTGCTCACGACGTTGGCTCCGAGCGTGACCGCGATGTCGTCGCCCGCTCCGAGGTTGTTGAAGTAGTTGTCGTCGGTTTCGATCAGGATGATCTTACAGTTCGGGCAGATCGCCGACGCCATGTCGAGGTCGAGCGAGATTTCACCGGCCCATCCCGAATTCGGTTGCGGCAACGGTTTTCTCTTGCCGAGCTGGTTCAGTTTCCGGAAGCACTTGTTGGCCGTCGTACAGGCCTTCAAACCGAACTGCTGGCGATACACGCCGAGATCGGCCTCGGCATTGGGATCGTCGAAGGCATCGACGATGCCGATCGTTTGGCCTTTTCCGCTCTTGATGCCGTGCGGAAGTTTATAGGCCGAGATCAGGTCGGGCGGGCCGTATCCGTTGACGTTCGGCTGAACGCCCTTCGCGCCCGCGTACCCGTTCATAAAGAGTGCGAAGCAGCGCGCCTGACCGTGCACCGGCATATAATCGCAGGCAGCCCGCGTGTTGGGAACAGGGTTGACGCTGATCTTGCTAATACCGACCTGCGCTGGTCCCATAGGACCCGCGGGGACGGTTTGATTCATCGAGCCGCCGGAACAGGCGGCTAAAGCAGCGATGCTCGCAACTGCGAGCGCTCGAACGTAGTGTCCGCTCAAGGAAGCAGCCTCCTCAAAGGAAAGAGTTTCAAGGGGTCGCCCTAATGTAGCACTTCGGCGCCCCTCATGGTGGAGAGGATTTGCACCTAGATGTTCTCAGCACCTACCCAGGCGTCTTGAACGCTCGCATGGCGACCTATCGCTCGGTAGTAACGCCATCATTTCCAAGCGTCTAAACCGCGATTTTACGTCGTCCAGATGGATCGTCCGTCGCTCCACGTCTGCAGTACGGAGCACTCCGAGAAGCGCGAGGAGCCCTGCAGCGGGTCGCGATCGAGCACGACGAAGTCGGCTGCCCGTCCGGGCGTGAGGTTGCCGGTCCGTTCGTCGGCATGCCCGAAACGCGCCGCATTGACGGTGTAGGCCGCGAGCGTCGCTTCGCGCGACAACCGCTCCGAGGGTTCGTGGTGATCGAGGCAGGCCTGCATGCCGGCTAGCGGATTGAGGTCGCACACCGGACTGTCCGATCCACCGCAAATCGTCGCACCCGCCGACGCGATGCGGCCCAGCGCGTTCATCGAACGCTTGCGGCGCGTTCCTAGCCGAGCGTCGTACATGCCGCCTTCGCCGGCCCACTGCGCGTCGAACTGCGGCTGCATCGAAAGCAAGATGCCCATGCGCGCGCTCGCCTCGATTTGTTCGCCGGTCGCAAGCTCGAAATGCTCGATGAAATGCCGGCTGTCGCGCGGCGACCGCTTTCCGCCTAAAACGCGCTCCCAAACGCGCAGACTCTGCTCGATCGCGGCGTCGCCGATCGCGTGCACGCCCGCACCGATCCCGAGCGCTTCGGCTTGCGCGTAGTATCCGAGCAGTTCGTCGTCACTGAACCGCAGCGCGCCCGTCGAGTCGGCGTCGGCATACGGTTCGAAGAGCGCGGCCGTACGGCTCCCTAGCGACCCATCGAGAAAAACGTCGCCGCCGACGTACGCCAGCCCGAGATCGCGGGCGAGCCCCGCGTCGGGCTCGCAAACCTTTGGGTAAATCTTCGCAGGAAGGGCTCGCAGCGCGACGATTTCGTCGGCATACTGTGGTCGCGCGAAGCCAAGCAGCTGCACGTGCAAGTGCAGGGCGCCGCGCGACAGCGCCAGGTCGACGGCTCGGCGTTCGGCCGCGCGACGCGCGGCCGTCGGAATGCGGGCCAAAAATGCCGCCTGCGCGCGCCAGTTGGCTTCCGCGAAGAGCTTGCCCGTAGGAAGACCCGACTCGTCGCGTTCGATGCCGGGCGTCTCCGCCGTAAGCGCAAGCCACCCCAGGGTTTTGGCGTTCACGACGCAAGAGTGACCGTCGATACGGGCCAGCAGCGCGTCGGCGTCCGCGTGAAAGCGTTCGAGCGGGCGCGCGTCGGCCACGCCGCGGTCGCGCCACGTGCTCTCGTCGTAGCGGCCGCCGAGGACGATCCCGAACTCATTGGGTACCAACGCCGCGGCGGCGGCAAACTCGTCGTACGAGTTCGCGCCACCAAGGTTGCGCGCGCCCAGAAAGTACCCCGTATCGGCGAGATGCACGTGACAGTCCGCCAATGCCGGTACGACGACGGCGCCGCCAAGATCGATCCGCTCGACACCGATGCCGACCGGCTCGGTCCCGAGCGCCACGACGCACCCGTCGTCGATCGTTAGCGATTCGTAGCGCCGCAGTCGACCATCCGCGGCTTCGAAAGAATAGACCCGCGCGTTATGGAAGAACTTCACGCGTTGAGGATACCATGAAGCTCGAACGAGTTCTTCTCGGATTTTGCGCGGGGCTTTGCGCTGGATACGTTGTCGCAAGAGCCGTCGAGGCTCTGCGCGAGTGGGACGCTCCCCCGCCTCCCGCGCGCAAGCGCCCGGCGGCGTACGCGCGCCAGCGCCGGTCGACCGACGTCAGCCAGACCTTGCGCAGCCTCGCCGGGGCCGTTGCGATGGCGTACGGTCCGTTCGGCGAGACCCTCGATCGAGTCACGCTGAGCCTGCCCGCGTGGCTAAGGCCGGTACCGTTTGCGATCGCGATCTCGGCGGCGAGCACGCTCGCGGATCTCCCCGTTTCCTTCGTGGAAGACTACGCGCTGGAACGGCGTTGCGGACTCAGCGACCAGTCCCGCGAGGCGTGGCTGAGCGACTACGTCAAAGGCGCGGCGATATCGGCCGCATTGACGGCGCTCGTCGCAACGCTGTTCGGCTGGGCGGTACGCCGCGCACCCAATGCATGGCCGTGGCTCGCGAGCGCGGGCACTCTTCCGCTGTTCGCGATCGGCAACATCGTCGTTCCTCTCTACGTCATGCCGTTGTTCAACACGTTCGAGCCGGTCACGGGATCGTTGGAACGTCGCCTGCGAGCCCTGGGAGCCCGGTTCGGCGTCGGCGACGCCGAGATCCTACGCATGAATATGAGCCGGCAGACGCGCAAAGCCAACGCCTTCGTAACCGGAATCGGGCGCACCCATCGGATCGTTCTCGGGGATACGCTGATCGACGTCTTTCCCGAGGATGAAGTCGCCTTCGTCGTGGCGCACGAAATCGGGCACTACGCCAGCCGCGATACGTGGCGATTGATGATCGTCGGCGAAGCGGTCGCGACGGCCCTGTTCGTCATCGCGCGGGTCGCGACGCCCAAGAGCGTCCGCGAAACCTTGCGCGAGCGTCCGCTGCTCGTCGCCCGCCTGTACGCGACGATGCTGATCGCCACTCAGGCGCTTCGCCCGCTGCTGTTTGCATTTTCGCGTTCGCGCGAGTGGGCTGCGGATCGCTTCGCCATCGACGTTACGCGGGACCCGCGCGCCGGCGCTGCGGCTCTGCGCCGGTTGCGCGATCAGAATCTCGCCGACGAAGATCCGCCGTACTGGTACGAGTTGTTGTTTGGCTCGCACCCCGCCCTCAAGGCGCGGATCGCCGAACTCGAAAACGCGGACGCTTCCTGACGAAGGAAACGCTCAGTCGTCGTACGATTCGCGCAGGTTTTCTAGACGGGTTTGCCCGGGGACCGGGTTACAGTCGCCGTCCAAAACGTCGACGTCGAAACCGGGATAGACGGTATTGAATCGCTCGCGTCGCCAATCGGCGACCGTCCATGCATCCTTGGCGGCACGCTCGTACGGCCAGCCGGGCAGTCCCTGACGGTCCGAACGGACGTCGCGGCCGTCGAGGTGGTGGATTTTCACCAAGAATCCTTCGATTTGCGAGATGCGCAGCTCGACGCGACCGACTTTGGGCATCGCCGTCCTTATTTGGCTTCGCCGCCCGAACGGTCCCGCTCGCACAGCCATGCCGCAAGACCGGTTTTCGGGGCCACGAGAGCGCCGCTGCGCAGCTCCGTTCGGAATTCACCGAACGTGCCGAACCCCTCCGCGAAGGCGTCGTGTTTGTGAATCGATTCGTAGTTCACCTGTCCGGCGAACACGAACGTGTCGTCGTCTAGATCCGCGTATGTGTCGAGCGCGCGGGCGATAATACCGCGAACGACGTCTTCGACAAACTTCGGGTTGTGATGGGCCTTGTTCACCACGAAGAACTCGTCGGGCCGCTTGAGCAGGTCGTAGGTTTCGCTGGACATCGCGTTTTCGACGATTTCTACGAGATCTTCCGCCCGAACGGGATTTTCGTCCCGGTCGGTGACGCCGATCAGAATCGAGCCGCGCCCGCGCTGGTTGTGGGTTGCCCCCGGAAGCGCGTCGAGCGCGCGCCGCGCGTCGGACTCCGAAAATCCGGCTTCGACAAGTTCGCGCTGAGAGTGCTCGCGCATCATCGCCTGCGCGCACGGGCAAGCCGTCATCCCCTCGGCTTCGACGCCGGTTACCCGGCGCGTGCCGCGCTCGTCGGCGCAAGCGATACCAACGAGGGTGTAGGTTTCCTCGCCGCGCTTTCCGCTGACCGGCGTCCAACGTTCCAGCCCGAACTCGGCCTGGAGCCGGACGTCCGCGCGAACCGCGCGCTGGCTCGCGACGACCTCACGCGCGATTGCTTCGACGAGCCGTTCGACCCGCGCCGGCCGGTCCTCGCGCGCGAGCACTTCGAGGGTCGCCGTTTCGAGAATTTCCGCAAACCGCGACATGTGCACGCCGGCCTTGTGCGGTTCGAGATCCGCGACCATCGTAAACTCGCCGTTGTAAACCCGCTCCTGACCGTCGACGTCGAGACGAACGAGGCGCCGAAGGCCACGAACGCCCACCCGGTTGAGCGAAAGTCGAACCTCGGGCGCATCGTCCTGCCGATCGGTTGCGAAGTGCAGGCTGCGCGTTCGCCTCCGGACCGACGCGTCCCCAAGGGGAGAGACGAGGTGCGGGGCGATCTCCGCGAGCGGGACGGAGTTGTACGGCCTCGTCTCCAAGCCCTCGCGCACGATCGTTTCGTCGACCGCGAGCAGGTCGATATCGATCGGACGCGGCGCCAGTTTCTGCGTGCTCGCGGCGCGGCCCACCGCCAGTTCGACGTCGCGGGCAAACCGTTCGAACGCGCCGATATCGAGATCGGTGCTGAGGCCCGCCGCGACGTTGAGATACGCCGGGCCGGCGGCGCCGCCGGCGGCTTCGGATTCGTAGAAGTCGGAAACGGCGGCAACTTCGCAGCGCGCGCGCAGACGCTGCAGGGCCGCGAGAATGTTGCCTTGCCGGTCTCCTAGATTCGAACCGATGCCGACGTAGATTTTGTGAGACAAGCAGAGCTTAGGTCGGCGCGCCGCCCGCGGCCATCTTGTGATACTGGGAGAGTACGTCGCTGCCGTAGTCGTGGCCGGTACTGCCGGCGTCGGGATCCTTTTTTGCCGTCAAATCCGCGCTTACGGCGCCGTAGCCCCGATTGAACGCATCGGCGGCAGCCTTGACCAGCGGATCGCCGCGCAATTCGAACCGATCGTAAAACGCGTTGACGTTCGGCAGGAGCCAGTACTGCAGGGCGGCCTCCGCATTCGTCAACGGATCGCTCCAGCCGTTCGGTACGTAGCTCGTCAGTTGAAACAATCCGTGCCCCCCATCGGGGGAAACGACCGTCGCGGCCGTCCACTTTCCGCCGCTTTCCCCTCGGATGCTCTCACGCCACGCGATCGCATAGGCGAAGCAAACGGGGAAATTGTACGCCAGGCACGCCGCGGTAATTTCGGAGCCGTAGAGCAAACCTGCCGGCAACGGCTGCCCGGATATTCCCCACCTCATCGAACGGAACTTCGGAGAACTCGCACGAACCCCCGCCAAGCCCGTTTCGGCGCCGTTTCCAAATGGGTAAGGTAACAATCCAACTCAGTCAACTTTTGGAAAGGCAACTGCCGTCAATGAACGTCGTTACGTCTATGAAACCGTACGCGCCGCGAAAATGGAGCCTTTCGGGCCTTACTGGCATTTCCGACGCTACCCTCGAGATGCATTTTGGTCTGTATGAAGGATATGTCAAAAACGTCAACCTGTTGAACGAGCGCTTGGCGGGGATTCGCTCCGCCGGCAAACCGTCGGGCGCGGACCCAGCTTACGCCGAACTGGTACGGCGGCTGGGCTTCGAATACGACGGCATGCGGCTGCACGAGTACTACTTCGACAATATGACCGGCCGCCCGGCGGAAATCGGCACCGGAAAACTTTACAACGCGCTCGGCGAGGCGTACGGCGGATTCGACGCCTGGAAAGACGACTTCGTCGCGGTTGGAGGCATGCGCGGCGTGGGATGGGCGATCGCGTATTGCGACGTCGCCAACGGGCAAATTACCAACCACTGGATCAACGATCACGAAAACGGCCATATTGCCGGGTTCGTCCCGATCGTCGTTCTGGACGTCTGGGAACATGCGTTCCTCAAGGACTACAAGCCCTCGGAGCGAGGCAAGTACATCGAAGCGTTTTTTGCAAACATCGACTGGAAGCAGTGCGAGTCCCGCCTCCCGTAAGGAAGAGCAGGCGGCAGGCCGTTCGATCTCAGGAACGGCGATAGAGGTCGCGGCGCGTCAACGGAATCCGGCTCGTTCCGTCGGCGCGCGGTTTGGCGAGAAGCGTCTGTTCGAGTCCCATCCGCCCCAGCGCAAACCCGCGCGCGCTCCCGGTCATATAGAGCCTCCAAACGCGCTCGGTGCGCGCGCCGGCGCAGGCAACGGCGGCTTTTCGATTGGCGGCGAGTTTGGCGACCCACGCCCGCAGGGTCCGCGCGTAGTGCTCGCGCAGATTCTCCACGTCGCGCACTTCGAAACCCGCTGCTTCGGCGGCCCGAACGGTCGCGTCGAGCGCGACGAGATCGCCGTCGGGAAACACGTACCGCCCGATGAAGCCCCGGCCCGCTCGAAAGCCCTTGCCGTCGCGCGATTGCGTGGCGATTCCATGATTGAGGAAGAGGCCGCCGGGACGCAGCGCGCGATAGGCGACGTCGAAGTAGTCCTGGAGACGCTCGCGGCCGACGTGCTCGACCATTCCGATAGAGGCGATCGCATCGAACTCGCCGGTGCCGAGATCCCGGTAGTCCCGCAACTCGACGCGCGCCCGGTCCGCGACCCGGGCCGCGGCGATTCGACGGCCGGCTTCTTCGTATTGCGGCCGGGAGAGGGTGATCCCGACCGCGCGCGCCCCGCGCTGGGCCGCCCGAATGACGAGCGAACCCCACCCGCAGCCCACGTCGAGAAACGATGCGTCGGGTTCGAGGCGAAGCTTGTTGAGAACGTAGTCGAGCTTCGCCTGCTGCGCGTCATCGAGCGTCGACACGCCCTCGTCCCAGTACGCACACGAATACACCAGGTCGCTATCCAAAAACGTCCGGAAAAACGTCACCGGCAGGTCGTAATGAAAACTGATCGCCGCCGCGTCGCGGACCTTCGAATGACGTTTTCCCGGGAAGGCGCGGTCGCCGACTTTGGGCGGAGCGGGGAGTCGCAGGAGGAGTGCCGCCAAGCGCGCGATTTTCGATTTCGGAAGGTTTGCGACGCTGCGTTCGAGCGTATCGATGGCCGCTTCGAGATCGCCCACGACGTCGATCCAAGCTTCGACGAACGCGCGGCCCGGATTGAGATCGAGCGGCGGCAGAAATGCCGCGCGAAGCGCGAACGGAGCGCTTACGATCAGTTCGAAACGCGCCGCCGGCGAGGTGAGGACGCGGCCGTCCCACAGCCGAATGCCGACGCTGCGTCCCAAATCGTCTGCGAACAGCAGCCGTAGAATGGCCAGCGCGCGTTCCGCTGCTCGCTCGTTCACTCGTTATTGGCCTCCGACGGCAACGGCGGTCAGCTCGAAGCGCGCGCCGAACAGCAGCGCACCGGAGCCGATGAAGGCTCGAGCCGGCAAGCGGTTCGCGTCGAGATAACCAAGATACACGTCGTTGAACGTCTCGAAGTGCGACGCGTCAGGCGAAAAGACCGTGACGGAAACGAGCTGACGCATCGTCATACCGGCGGCGGCGAGCACGTCGCGTAAGTCCTCCATCAGGCAGCGCGCTTCGTCGGCCACATCCGCAGGCGGCAGCCCGGTATTCGGATCGAGCCCGATTCGACCGCCGACGTAGAGCGTGTCGCCGACAAGCACCGCGTCGCTGAACGGCTTCAACTTCATTCCCGGAGGTTGCGCGCTGACCACGGCGATGTGCGTGCGAGCCATGTCGTGCTTCCTCACCGGTCCAAGTTCGGGCGAACGACCAGCGATGGCGTCGGTCGCGGAACGTCGCTTTGAATGCAGGCCGCCGCGCAGAAGCTCGCGGCCAGGGCCACCGTACTATCGGCCAGCGCGCCGGCCTCGACGCGCCCGGGGGCGCCGCCTCCGAGCGGATACGACCGCATGGGAATGGCCTGCGAATCGCTCGCGGCGATCAGTTGCGAATAGGGGACGTCGCGCGGCTGCCACGGCCTTGCGTAGGCCGTATCGAACCGCGCCAGGTGTTCGCTCAGCGTCTCGAACTCTAGCCGAAACCGCGTCCAGCGATGACCTTCCCACGAAAGCGCCGGCGCGCCGGGAGTCAGGTCGCTGGGCGCACCGAAGCGTTCGATCAGCGCCTTGGCCGCCGCCGCGCCGCGCGCGCGCAGCCGCTCGACTGTGGCGGCGTCCATGTTGAGATTCAGACCGCCTTCCTCGGCGGCCATCGCGACCGTCGCGATCCGGTCGCGAAATCCCGGAAGAACCGTCTGCATGTTGTCGTTCCAGTTTTGCAGCGCGCCGAACATCGCCGAGAAAAACGTTGGAATTCCTGAAATGCCGGTGAAACGCAAGAGCCGGCCCGCGGCCGTCGTCGCAATGATGATCACACCGTCGGCCGGCGTGCGGGGGCCGAACGCGCCGAGATTCAGCGCGAGCGTCGGCCAGCGCGGCAGCGGAGAGTCGAACATTTGAATAGGAAAGTTACTGCTGAGGCCGCCGTCCGAAAACCACACCAGCTGGGGCTGCTGCGGGTCGGCGTCGGTGTAGTCGATCGCGTGGAGCGGGACGGCGCTCAGCAGAACCGGAAACGCCAAGCTCATGCGCGTCGCCACGATAACCGGCAGATCGCCGATCGGCGGGAGCGGCACGAGACCCTCCAACGGCGCGGCGTCGACGCGTGCGCGATCGCACAGCCACTGCACGACGTGCGGCGGAAAGAACGCCGCGAGTTCCTCGCGTTTGAAGTAGAAGCGTCTCGTCGGCGTTGGAAACTGGTATGGACGGCCCTCGGTGAGACACGTGGTGACCATTTGAAGGTTCACGGCCCGGCCGTCGCTGGGCGGCGGTTCTTCGAGCGCGCACGGCCCCGGAGCGGTCTGCGGATTCCACAGCATTCCAAACGTCAGCGGAATCGATCCCGCGTCGAGTCCGGCAGTCTCTTCCAGCTCGCGCGTTAGCCAGGTGCCGAGGGCGAACGAGTCGTCCGGGTTCGCGTCGTCGACTCCGGTCACTAGCCCGTAGAAGTTTTTGGGTACCTTGCGCAACACGTCCCACAGGAGTCCGACCACGCTCGCGGCGACCGCACCGATCGCCGCGATCAGCAGCGCGACCAGCCAATGAACGTCGCGCACGAGCGGGCTGGGCGTTGCGAGGGCCGCGTAGGCGTAGAGCGCCGCCGGGAGCGCGCCGATCGCCGCGTGCAGCGGATACGCGCGTACCAAACAGAGGGCCTTGACCCACCGGGGAGTGGCCGGCGCGAATAGGTCGACGACGATGCCGAATAGCGCCTTCGTCACCCGATTCGGCGCGAATAATCTCAAGAGGCCTCCGTCCGCCAGCGTGTCGGGAATCGCGCGCACGCGCTCGAAGCCGGCGTCGGGATTGCCGGCAACCGCCTCGCGTATTCGGCGGTACTGCGCGGCCGCCGCCAAAGCGGCGGCAATTGCACCCGCTGAGGTCCCCCCAATGCTCTTGAGATCGAATCGGCGCGAAATTTCGTAGATCGCATCGGGATAGACGATGCCGCTGGCGACGCCGCCCTTCATCACTAAATCGCAATTCGGGCGCGGCTGGGGCGCAGCTGTTTGCGTACCTTCCATGCTCGTTCGACCGGCCGGCGGTACAGACGGTTTCGGCGAGCGGGCGGCACGGATGCGCCGAAGATTTCGCGAAGACACGCGAGGATGAGCGATACCCGAATCTATCCTTACGTGCTCGACCCCAAGCTGGCGCCGGCAATCTGGGGGGGCGGCGAGTTGGTCTCCGAGTTTGGAAAGCACGGCGATCCGGGCGCCGCGTTGGGCGAGTCGTGGGAGTGCTGGGATGCGAACCGCGTGACCAACGGTCCACTCGCCGGCGCGACCGTCGCCGACCTGCGCGCCAAACTCGGCGCCGAGTTGCTCGGCGATCTGGATCCCTCCCGGATCTTTCCGGTGCTTACCAAGATCATCACCGCGCACGACTGGCTCTCGGTGCAAGTTCACCCCGGCGACGCATACGCGCGGCGAGTCGAGCATCAACCCAACGGTAAGACCGAGTGTTGGTACGTGTTCTCGGCCGAGCCGGACGCGCAACTCGTCTTAGGTTGGACGCGCGATACGTCGCGTGCGGAATACGAGCGCAGGGTCGCCGACGGCACGCTCGGCGAGATTCTACGAAAGGTTCCGGTCAAGGCCGGCGATTCGATTTACATCCCCGCCGGAATGGTGCATGCGATCGGCGCGGGCGTCGTGCTTTTCGAAACGCAGCAGGCCAGCGACCTCACGTATCGCATGTTCGATTGGAACCGGATGGGTGCCGACGGAACGCCGCGCGAGCTGCACGTCCAGAAGGCCGCCGACGTCTTGGATTATCGCGCCGGAACCGGCGGAGCGCTCGTCCAGATTGCGTATCACTTCGAAGGCCTCGATCGACTGGCCCTCATCGCCGACCGGCGTTTCGTCGTGGAGCGCATTGCGGCGGGTTCCGAACCGGCTTCGATTGCGGCCAATGGCCGGCCGCTGATCGTCATGTCGCTCGACCGTCCGCTGGAAGTCGCGTGCGGTGACACCGCGACGACCCTGAGCCCGTACCAAACGGCGCTCGTCCCGGCCGCCGCGCAGTGGTGCACGGTCGACGGGCCGGACGCCAAGTTCATGTTCGTCACGCCGCCGCAAGAGCGCGACCAGTTGGCGGTTCGCCTGTTGGCCGCCGGCATCGACCCGTCGCAGATCGACCGCTTCATGCAGCAGTTCTAGCTCGTGCGGCGTTGCCGATTGGAAAAACTCGCGGCAAGCACGTTGCTGGCCGTCGCCCTCTGCGCTCCGCTCTCCGCGGAACCAGCTTCGCCGCCAACGAGCCTTCAGCGCGCGATCGACGCAGCCTTGAACGCCGCGACGTTGACCGGCGCGCACGTGGGCGCGTTCGCGCTCGACGCGAATACGGGCGCCGTGCTGTACGCGCGCAACGCCGACGATGATTTCATTCCCGCCTCGACCCTCAAACTGATCGTCGGCTCGGCAGCGCTCGCGCGGCTCGGACCCGCCTATGGCTTCGTAACCGGTGTGTCTGCATCCGGAACGACCGATGCTGGGACGCTCAACGGCGATCTCTATCTTCGAGGCGGTGGCGACGCCCAGCTTCTCCCCACCGATCTCAACGGCGCCGCAGCCGCGATTGCCGCGACCGGCGTGCGCCGCGTTTCCGGCGCGGTGGTGGCTGACGCGTCGCGCTACGACGCGCCGCGCTATCCGCCCGGCTGGGCAATCGACGATATCCCGTACGAGTACGCCGCGGTGCCGAGTGCGCTAGGCCTCGATCTCAACGTCGCGCACGTACGCGTCCGTGCGGGTAGCGCCGTAGGCGACGCCACGCGCCTCGAATTGAATCCGCGCAGCGACGCCTTTGCGATCGAAAACGCCTCGGTCACGGGCGCCGCAGGCAGCCAAGACACGACCGACCTGGCCCGGCCGTGGGATCGGCCCGCGACCATCGAGGTCACCGGCAGCTACCCGCTCGGCGCGCCGATCTCCGACGACCTCGCGCCGGCCGTCCCGGACCCCGCCGCCTACGCCGCCGACTTCTTCGCAAAAACCCTGGCCGCGCACGGTCTGACGGTTGCGGGCGGGACGCGTTCGGGGACGACGCCGCCCGCGACGACGCCGCTCTGGACGCACCGCTCCCAACCGCTGCGCACGCTGGTGCGCGATTTCTGGCTGCCTAGCAACAACCTCATCGGCGAACAACTTTTGGAAGAGCTAGGTGCGGCGGCCGGTCGCTCGGATGCGCGTTCCGCCGAGGACACGCGTCAGCGCGGAATCGACATCGAACTCGCCTGGCTGCGTTCGATCGGCGTCGACGCCGATGCCGTGACGATCGTTGACGGCTCGGGTCTTTCGGCGTACGACCGGTTGACGCCGCGCGCGTTGACGACGGTCCTGCAGGCGGATTGGCGCGGTCCCGAGCGCGCGACCGTGATGTCGGCATTACCGGTGGCCGGAACCAGCGGAACCCTGCGCGCGAAGTTCGGGCAAGCGCCGTTGCTTGGCGCGATTTTCGCCAAAACCGGCAGCGAGAATCACGCCCGATTGCTGGCCGGCTACGCTCGCGCGCGATCCGGAAACACCGCCATCTTCGCACTCATGATCAACGACTGGATGGACGCCTCGCCGCACGCGGAGCGAGCCCTCGATGCGGCGCGAGCGGCCGTTCTGACCGCGCTCGTGACGCGGTAAGCGCACCGACGCATCCGCAAGCGCCCGGCCGGCGTTCTTTGGGTGTATGAACGATTCCAGCGAAACCGCCACCTTCGCCGCCGGCTGCTTCTGGGGCGTCGAAGCGGCCTTCCGCCAGATCCCCGGCGTACTCGACGCCGTCTCGGGTTATACCGGCGGAACGACCGAACACCCGACGTACCGCCAGGTGTGCGGACACGGCACGGGTCACGCCGAGGCCGTCGAGGTAACCTTCGATCCGAAGCGCGTCACCTACGAGCAGTTGCTCGACGCGTTTTGGAGCATTCACGATCCGACGCAGCTCAACCGCCAAGGACCCGACGTCGGCGACCAATACCGCTCGGCCATCTTCACGCATTCGCCCGAACAACAACGTGAAGCGGTCGCCTCCCGCGACGCCGAGCGCACCAAGCATGCGCGTCCGGTCGTCACGCAAATTCTGCCGGCGCCGGCCTTTTGGCGGGCCGAGGAGTATCACCAACGATACTTCGAAAAAAACGGGGGCGCCGCGTGCCACATCATTCCAGCGATGCCGAAGTGAAGCGCGCCGTTTTCTTGAGCGGATGCATGGCGGCTGCGGCTGCGGGAGCGTCGCTTCGAGCACTCGGCGCAACCGAATATCCCGTCACCCACACCGAAGCCCAGTGGCGCGCCCTGCTCGGACCCGCCCGTTACGGAATTCTTCGCGAAGGTGGAACCGAGACGGCGAACTCCAGCCCGCTGCTCGCCGAAACGCGAATTGGAACGTATCGCTGCGCCGGGTGTTCGCTCGCCTTGTTCACGTCGAACATGAAGTACGACAGCGGAGACGGGTGGCCGGCATTTCGCAGCGTGCTCCCGCATGCAGTGCTCGAGCAGTCGGATTATCAGTTGATCGAGCAGCGGACCGAGGTGCACTGCCGCCGGTGCGGCGGACATCTCGGACACCTCTTCGACGACGGGCCTGCTCCGGCGTTTCAGCGATATTGTATCGACGGTCTGGCGCTGAATTTCGTACCACGCTGACCGCGCGCTCCGCAAGCGTTACCTCGACTTCGTTATCAATGCCTTACGCAGCGTCGTGCTGCGTAACCGGGTCCTCGCCGGCATCCGGCAATCTTAAGAGCGCTAACTGCGCTCGCCGACGGATCTCCAGCGCCGCATTCACGTCCGCATGGGCCTTTAGACCACAGCGGACGCAGCAAAGGCGCCTTCTCCACCGGCTTCTCGCACAAACATATCCGCAACGCGAACACGTCTGCGACGAAAAATGTGCCTCGACCCGCACCAGGACCCGAGCAGCTTCTTCCGCTTTCTCAGATACCAGTCGGTCGAGTAGACCAAACCCTGCATCCAGCATTACCCGATTCAACCCCGACTTCGCCCGCACGTTGACCCCCGGCCGCTCCACCGTGCCCTTGGCGCTGCGGGTCATCGCGCGCAACGACAGTTGTTCCAGCCCGATTGCGTCGGCCGTAGTGACGATGCTCCGAGCGGCCTTATGCGCGAAATCGCGCCGCGCGTTAGCTTCATGCTCCCGAGACCGCGCAAGGCCGCGGCGACGCGCTGCGGATCCTGGCGGTTGCTGACCCGCCCGGCAGCGTCGCGCTGGGTGACCGCCTCCAGGTCGCGCTGCAGACGCGCCGTGGCGGCTTTGCGCCGCTCACCCACGGCAAGATTGCGGATCAGCCGGCCGTCCGAACAGGCCGCCAGCACGTGCACCCCGCGATCGATGCCAATCGTTACACCAGTTTTGGCCAGCGGGCGGGCTTCACGTTCGCATTCCAGGCAAGCGTACCAGCGGCCGTGGCGTTCCACCAGCCATGCTCGTCCGAAGTCAGGAACGCTGCGGCCTTTGCGCAGTTTCACCAATCCTACGCCTGGAACGCGCAGCCGCGTTTGGCCTTCGTCGAGTCGCAGCGCACGGTCACCATGTGGAAAGGTCAGCTGGTGCCAGCGAGCCGCCGGTTTGAATCGCGGATACCCGGCAGTTTCGCCGCGTTTGAGCCGCCGGAAAAACCCGGCGAACGCCAGATCCAAGCGGTGCAGCACCGCATCTTCGCACTCGCGATAAACCGCCGCGACACGCGCATCCTCGCGGCGCAGCGCCGTGAGTTCGGCGTACTGAACGCGACTCGCGAGGCCATGACCGCGCAGGCGGTAGGCGTCGCGCCGTTGCTGCAGCAGGGCGTTATACAGCTGGCGGGTTACGTCGAGCATGAACCACAGCGCGCATTGCTGGTGCGGGGTCGGGTAGAGCCGGATTCGCTCGACGCGTTTCATTGGCGCTACGATGACGGATGCCGATGCCATACGCCTGGCATTCATTTTCACAAAAGTTTTGGGCCGTTCGATGAGACGCACGCCGCGCTGCTCCACGCTGCATCCACACCGTTTGCTTCACTTCACTGGCGGCCGGTTACGCGCACTCCATGGCGCTCCAGAGGAATATGAGGGCGGCAGTCTAACCCGCCAGGCCTGATGACGCGAAGGAGGCCACGACGCATGCGATCGTTCACGGTCTTGACCCTTATGCTGACGACCGCGATAACGCTGGCGGCCTGCGCGAAAAATTCCGGCTCGACCGACGCCTCCGCCTCGAGCGATGCCGCCGGCACGGCGGGGAAGACGGCCGCTCCGATGCACGCGGCGGCGACCAAAGCAAACGCCAACGGTGCCAAGGTATTCCAGACGAACTGTTCGAGCTGCCACCAACCCGACGGTAAAGGCGTTCCCGGGACGTTTCCGCCGCTCGCCGGCAATCCGCTCGTAATTTCCGATCCAAAGTTCGTGATTCACATCGTCAAGTACGGACTGACCGGAAAGATCGCCGTCCAAGGACATGCGTTTAACGGCATCATGCCGCCGTGGGGGTCGCAGCTTTCAAACGGCGACATCGCCGACGTCATCACGTTCGTTCGTTCCTCGTGGGGCAACAAGGCACCGGCCGTTACTGAGGCCGACGTTGCCGCAGTCGCCAAGTAATCGAACCATCGCGGTCGGTTGCGCGCGTTGATCGACACGCGTGCCCTGGCCGAAGCGATCGAGCGCGCGGAGATTGGCGGGCGGCGTAAATGCGTTGACGCGGCCCGCCAAATCGCCGCGCAACTCGGTGCCGAAATCATCGAGATCGCCGGCGGCGTCGCGCCTTTTGTCGGGGCTGGGTCGCCGTTGTCGGAAGCCGCGGGGCTGGGGCTGTTTGCGGAAGTATCCGCGGGCGACATCTCGCGGCTGACGGATTTTTACGCTACGCATCGGACGCCCCCGCGCATCGCCGTGAGCGCCGTAGCGCCTCTCGAGCTTTCACGTCTGCTGGCGCGGTCCGGCTTTTGGCCCGTCGAACTGCAAAACGTGCTGGCAGCCGACCTCGGCTCCGCCGCATTCGCGCGTGACGACCGCATCGCCGAAGGCATCGACCCCTGGGTGTGGGGACGCGCCTCGGCGGCCGGCTTTGTCGCGCGGGAGCCGACCGAGGACGAAGTTCTCGTCGGCGCCATCATCGGAGCCATACCGTCCGTCACGAAATTACAGGTCGTCCTCGAAGGATCGATCGCCGCAACCGCGGCGATGGACGTCGAAGGCGAACTCGCGGCGTTATTTGCCGCGTCCACGGCACCGGCCGCGCGGGTTCAGGGCTGGCAGACCGCGCTCATCCGAGATCGGGTTGCGCGCGCCCGCGAGCGAGGCGCCCGCCACGCGCACGCGGCCGCCGGGGTGGCAACCCGTTCGGAACGAAACTTCCGGCGTCTCGGCTTCCAAGTGCTCTACACCCGCACCGTGTGGGAACGGCCCCTCGGCGGCTGAACGCTCGCGCCGCGAAGAGCTCGGCACGCCGGCCGCACGCGTCCCTGCCATACTCGCCGACACTGGAGGAACGAACGAATGCCCCTAAAGCACCAAGCCGCGTTGGCCGCCCTGGTTCTTACCCTTGCCGGATGCTCCGGATCGCATGGCAGCGGTAACGCGCAACAGAACGCGCAGCAGGCGCCGGCGGCGCAAGGCGTAGCCTCGACCGCCCCCAGCTCCGAAACGGCTGCCGCACCCGCGGCTCCGGCGAATCTGCCGGTGTATCCGGGCGCGACCAAGTCGGCGGCCCAAATGAAGACCGCGATGAAAATTTGCGGCAGCAGCGTCTCGCTGACGATGTACGAAATCAGAGACACGGATGCGGCGCCCGTTGCCAAATGGTACGACGGTCGCATACCCAACGCGATCCACGTCAATATCAATCCGAAGTCCGAGAGCAGTGCGGCGACCCAAACGAACTACGCGATCTTCGAACCGGACGGATCGGCGAGCGTGACGGTCGTGCAGATGCACTTCGCGTCGCCGAAGCTTGCAAGCGCAGCCAAGACTATCGGCGCCGATAAGACGATGATCGGGATCAACTCCTACAACCCGCCGCTATCGCGCGACCTCATACAAATGCTCGAACAAGGCGCTAACGGCGATGCTGCCGCTAAAGCCGCCGTGCGCGCCCAAATGAAAGCGAAATGCGGCGACACGTTCTCAAGCGGCTAGCCGCGGCCGTTCTCGGCGTCTTTCGTCAGCGCAAGCGGTGGAATGCACCGTCGACATTAGGAACGTCGCGCGATGGACCTCGCTCGTCACTCGGGAGATAAGCCGACGGCCAGGATTGAACTGGCGACCTATTGTTTACGAAACAATTGCTCTACCGCTGAGCTACGTCGGCGTGGCTGACCGCAGGAACGGAATTTCCGACGGCCGAGCTTCCACGACGCGGGTTCGGCCCCTGCCAATTTGATGAGCCCGTGATGACTTCCCAAGGATTTCGGGTGTAGCATCGGACCATGAAGCTCCCAGCGATTTTCGCCCTCTTACTGACGCTCGCGCTCCCGTCGTTCGCCTTGGCCGACCAAGACGCGACCTACCACGGATCGACCAGCGCCGACGAGAACGCCTTCGTCACGGCGATTCGAGCCGATCTGACGAAGCGGTACCCGACTGCGGCGGCCGCCGAGAAGGCTGGCTACGTCCGCTACACCAACGCCGACGATAGCGGCGCGATCAGTTACGCCAACCAGCAATGGCAGTCAGCCGACGTCCGGCATCCGAGCCAGCTCTGGTACGACAAGAACGGCCGTCTGCTGGGCGCCGACTACTCGGTTTTGCTGGTTTCGAGCCCCAACCGGCCGCAGCTGTGGGGCGTCAATCCGGGCCGCTGGGTCGAGTTCGACGGCCACATTCACTGGGTAACCAAGGACCCGGCGACCGGCGCGCTCAGTTACGACCACTGGCTGGAGGACCCCAAATTTAAGGCCGCCGGCGGGAATCCCGAGCAACCCTCGGCACAGGCCCTGGTCGCCACCAAGAAGGTGGCCGCCGCCTCCGACGTCGTGACCATCTTCCACTTTCCTTCGCTCTGGGATCTGATCGTGTGGGTGATCCCTAACCCAAGCGGCGCGTTCGCGGACAAGAATCCGCTCGTCAAGCCTTAGCGCGTCTCGGGGCCGCCCCGGAGCACGTCCTCGTCGTGGAACGTGCCGCGCTTCGCACTCTCGTCGAGTTCGAGGTCGTCGAGAAAGTAATACACGATCTTTCGGTCGGGAAATCCGACCTTTGCCAGCTGGCGTCCGCCGATCTCGACGACTTCGTGAACGTGGCCTTCCCGCGCAGCGTAGGCGTAGTTGACGGCCGTGTAGTTTGGATCGCCGGGCTTGGGGTGCGGGATGGCCTTTACGCCGCGCAGCGGGGTTTTGTGCCGATGCATAGGGCGAGGTTCGACGCCTGCGGTTACGAAGCATGGCCTATGCTCATTTCATATCGAGGAAAGCGCCCTGCCATCGACCCCTCGGCGTTCGTCGCGCCGAACGCGGTGCTCATCGGCGACGTCGAGATCGGGCCCGAGTCGAGCGTTTGGTTCGGAGCCGTGTTGCGCGGCGACAACGGCCCCATCCGGGTCGGCGCGCGCACGTCCATTCAGGACAATGCGGTCGTTCACGTCAGCGAACACGGCGGCACTTACCTCGGTGACGACGTGACCGTCGGACACTGCGCCGTGATGGAAGACTGTAACATCAAGCGTCACGCCTTGATCGGGAGCAATGCGACGCTGCTCAATGGCTGCACGATCGGCGAAGGCGCCTTGGTCGCCGCCGGCAGCGTCGTTGGGCAGGGCGTTGACATCCCGGCGCGCGTCGTCGCCGCCGGCGCACCGGCGCAGGTCAAGAAAGCGATCGACGGGGAAGCCGCACAGTGGATCGAGATATCGGCAAAGGAGTACGTGAAACTTTCACGTTCCTATCTCGCGCAGAGCATCGGCGGCGTGGAGGATCAGGAGAGCCGGGTTTAAGTGAACGTCCGCGAGAGGGTCGCGCGATTCATCGAAAGCGAAGGACATCGGGTCGATACCGCGCTCGTCGCCGACGCACCGGAACTGGCGGAGCTCGTGTTTCGCACGCGCGGGCAAACGTATTCGGTCGCCGTCTCCGAACGCGATCCCCAACGCTTCAGCCTTTCGACGGCCTACGAAATTCCCGAGTCGCTTCGCGATCCGGCCCATACGCGAGACGCCCTCGGCGAGCTTACGGACGACTATCCCGAAACGCGGTTCGCACTCGCCCACGACGAGACGATCTTCATCGCAACCGTCGAATACCAGGCATTGGACGTCGACTCGTTTCTCGAGAATTTTTGGGAGATCGTCGGTCAGCTGCGCGAAGCGGGGTCGGGCGCCGTCGAACGCATGGTCGATCGCAGCGAGAGCAACGCGGCTGCCGACAAATTCATCCGGCAGTTCATGAAGGGCGACCGGTGACGCGTGAGTGACGGCGACCACCTGCAGCCGATCGAATCGGCGATCGACGACGAAGGACTCTTTTTCACGCGCGACAACGACGACGAAGCCTTGCGCATTACCTTCAAGAGCGAGGGCGACCGCTATTTCATCGTGGGCTATCGAGACGATCCGAACTTCGTGATGATCGGTTCGGGTTGGGCGCTTCCCGACGGCATCGAGCTCCGCGACGCGCGAGCTGCCGCGAACGCGCTCAACGTACGCAAGAAGTTCGTCAAGACGGCGATCTGGGAAGAAGAACGCGACGCGCTCTTCACCGTGGAGCTATGCGTCGAGACGTCGACCGAGATCTATCCCCACTTCGGCCGCCTGCTCGACGCCCTGCGCGACACGGCGGTGGAGTTTTTCAGCGAACTCCGCGACGACGACCCCACCGAATGACGCTCGATCCATGCGCGGACGCCTACGGCGACGGGTAGTGCGTGTCGTCACCATAAGGCACGAATAACGTGAACTGCGGCTGGAAGCGCAGCTTGACGTGGCCGGTCGGACCGTTGCGATGTTTGGCGATGATGAACTCGGTAAGATCCGGATCGGCACCCTCGGGGTTGTAATACCCGTCCCGAAACAGAAACGCCACGACGTCGGCTTCCTGCTCGATCGATCCCGAGTCGCGCAGATCGGCCAGCATCGGCCTTTTGTCGGTGCGCGTTTCGACCGCGCGGTTGAGCTGCGCGAGGGCCACGATGGGAACCTTCAGCTCCTTCGCGGTACTCTTGAGCGTGCGGCAGATTTCGGAAAGTTCTTCGTTCCGGTTGGCGTTCCGAGTGAGCAGGCCCGGACGCATCAGCTGCAGGTAGTCGATAAAGATGGCGCCCAGATTCGCGCCTGCCGCCTTCTTCAGCAGACGGCAGCGCGTGCGCACGTCGCTGACGGTCAGCGCGCCGACGTCGTCGAGAAAGATCGGAAGGTGGTTGAGCGTCTCCATCGCGTGCGAGATCGCTTCCCATTGCTGTCCGGCGATGTTCCCGCGGCGCATGTCGTTCATCGAAATTCGCGCCTCGGAGCAGATCAGTCGCTGAATCAGTTCGTTGTTCGACATTTCCAGCGAGAAAAACGCGATCGGTTCGCCCGCTTCGCGCGCCGCCGCGACGGCCATGTTGAGAGCGAACGACGTCTTCCCCATGCCGGGCCGCGCCGCAACGATGATGAAGTTGCCGGGTTGGAAACCGGCCGTCATCGCATCGATGTCGGGGAAACCGGACGTTAGCCCGGTGCGGCCGCCCCGCAGCTGATAGAGACGGTCGATGCTGTCGAACGCTTCTTTCAACAGGCTTTTGACCGGTTTGAACTCTTTCTCGCCGCGCTCTTCGCCGATGGCGTAGACGATCTGCTGGGCGCGATCGAGCGCCTCGGCGACGTCCTCTTCGCCGGCGTAGCCCAGCTGCGTCACCTGCGTGCCGGCGCCGATTAACGACCGTAAGGCGGCCTTTTCGTGCACGATCGTCGCGTAGTATCGCGCCGACGCCGCCGACTGCACCGTATCCATCAAAGCCCCGATGTACGGCAGGCCGCCGACCCGTTCGAGCGCGTTGCGATTGCGCAGCTCTTCGCTGACGGTGATCTTGTCGATCGGTTCGTCGTGCTCGAACAAGTGCACGAGCACCGAGAAAATCGTTTCGTGAACGTGGGCGTAGAAATCGTCGGCCCGCAGCATCTGGCCGACCTCTCCCATCATCGCCTTGTCGACGAGAATCGAGCCGAGCACCGCCATCTCCGCCTCCAGATTGTGGGGCGGTATGCGGTCGATCGGCGTGGGAAACGGTTGAGCGCTCATGGACGTCGTGCGCCCCTGCGCCGAGGAGCCTGCGAACGCCTTGTGGAGCGCCTGTGTATATGCAATTCCCGCAGAACTTGCTCGACGCCGGAGACGGCGACCACCTCCATGCCCGTCAGCGCCGCGTCGATCTCGCGCGCGTTTTCTTTCGGCACGATCGCCCGGCGCATCCCAGCTTGCCGCGCTGCGTAGAGTTTCTCGACCACCCCGCCGATCGCGCGCACTTTGCCCTGAATCGAAAGCTCGCCCGTAATCGCGACGTCCTGCGGCATCGGCGTCTTGGTGATCGCCGAGTAGAGGGCGAGGAAGATCGCGAGTCCGGCGGACGGTCCGTCGATGTTTCCGCCGCCGACGATGTTGACGTGCAGGTCGAAATCGGCCGTCTCGATGCTCGAGGCGGAGCGCATCACGCTGGTCGCGTTGAAGACCGAATCCTTGGCCATCGAGCCCGCCGCGTCGTTGAAGCGAATCGTTCCCTTGCCCGGCTGCGAGGCGGGAAATGCCACCGCCTCGATTTCGATGATGCTCCCGAGATGGTGCAGCACGCCCAACCCATACGTCTTGCCGATCTCACGGGCGGCCCGCGCTTTGACGATGGTGTGCTGGACGAGCCGGCTGGTTTGAACGACGGCCAGCACGTCATCCTCGCCGATCGTCGGATTCTTGGTGACCTCGCTGCGCTTGTGAGGATAGAGCCGATAGAGAGCCTGCCCGTACGCGTCGGCGACGATCTGGACGGCCTTGCGTCCCTCGATCGTATACGAGGCGATCAGCCGGGCGACCCCGCGCGAAGCACGCGAATCCAGTCGCTTGACCGCGCCTTGCACGATCGAGACGACCTGATGTTGCGTCAGCGGTGAAAAGAAGATTTCGGCGCATCGCGAGCGGATCGCGGGATCGATGTCTTCCGGCTCGCGCGTCGTCGCGCCGATAAGGATGAAGTCGGCCGGAGCCCCTTCGCGAAACAGCCGCTTCACGTATTCAGGGACGTTCGGCGCGCTTTCGTCGTAGTACGACGATTCGAACGTGACGCGCTTGTCTTCGAGGACCTTGAGCAGCCGCGACTGCAGGGAGGCATCCATCTCGCCGATCTCGTCGATGAAGAGCACGCCACCGTGCGCTTTGGTCACGAGCCCGAGTTTCGGCTCGGGCACCCCCGCCTCGGCGAACTCGCGCCGGCTGCCCTGATAGATCGGGTCGTGGACGCTGCCGAGCAGCGGATTGATCGTTTCACGCGGATCCCAGCGCAGCGTGGTTCCGCTCGCCTCGACGAACGGCGCGTTCTTGGCAAACGGGGTATAAGGGCGCGCCTTAGCCACTTCCAGCACGAGACGCGCGACCGTCGTTTTGCCGACGCCCGGCGGGCCGTAGAGGATGACGTGTTGGGGATACGGGGACGTGATCTTGGCGAGCAGAGCCCGGATGGCGGCTTCTTGCCCGACGACGTCGCGCAACATCTGCGGGCGCAAGCGCTGTAACGCCGACGCCGCTAACGAACGCTGCGAAAGCGCCTCGAGTTCTTCGAGCTTGGCCTGCGACGCGGGAGTCTCGGGCCCGCCGCTTTCGCGCAGGGCTTCGAGTTTGAGATCTTTGAGGTAGTCTTCGTGACGCTCGGTCATCTTCTCGTTGACGCGACGCTCGATCGCCTCCTCGGCGCGCCGCTGCGCGATCGCGTCGGCCATCGCTTCCTCGATTTCGGCGATCGCTTTGCGCTGCTGCGCCCGCGTGGTGGCCCGCTCCAGCGTGGGATCCTCGAACACCAAGCGCCCAAGCGCGCAAAGGCGATCGGCCAGGTGTTGCGACCGCATCATGCGCAAGGCGTTGACTTTGCCCGCGCGCAGAACGACTTTATCTTGCCCGAGAACCGCCGAGAGCATTTCGTAGAGCGCGGCGACGTACCGGCTCAGTTCGTCCTCGACGCCGAACTTTCGCCGGAAGCGCGACGCATACGAAGATTGCGCGCTCCCCGCCATGACGAACCGCGCTACGCCGTCGAGACGACGTCGACGGTGGTTTTCGCGACTACGTTCTTGTGCAACTTGATTTCTACCGGGTACGATCCGAGCGCTTTGATCGAGGTTTTTAGTTCGATCTTGTGTTTGTCGATCGCGATCGAGAGCGTATCGGCAATTGCCGACGCAACGTCGGCATTGGTCACCGCACCAAAGAGTTTACCGTTGCCCCCGGCCTTGGCCTTGACGGCCACTTTTGCCGATTCGAGCCGTTCGGCAAGCGCTTTGGCATCGGCGAGTACTTGCGCGTCGCGTTTCTGCTGCGCTTTCTGCTGCGAGCCCAGGCGCGCGAGCGCACCCTTATCGGCCGCGGTAGCGAGCTGGCGGGGGAGGAGAAAGTTGCGCGCGTAGCCCTCGGCAACTTCGACGACCTCGCCCTTCTTGCCGAGCGGCTTAACGTCGGCGAGAAGAATGAGTTTCACGGCTTCTTACTCCGAAACGTAAGGAAGAAATGCAATGATCCGTGCGCGCTTGATCGCGACGGTCAAAATTCGCTGGTGCTTGGCGCAGTTGCCCGAAATCCGCCGGGGAACGATTTTCCCCCGCTCGGAGACGTACTTCTTCAAGCGGTTGACCTCGCGGTAGCTGACCTCGGAGATCTTCTCCGCACAGAAGCTGCACGGCTTACGCTTGGGCCGCCGGTCTTTTACGGCGCGCTTGGTCTTGGCTGCCATCGTTGTCCTTTCGACTAGGTGGTCGGCGGTTGCGCGCGCCGCCTTCGAACCGAAGGCCGGCGGGCGAAACCCTAGCCAGGTGACGCGACAGATTCGCGTTACCACCGGCCCGATTGGAACCGGGTTTCGTGGCCGGCAAGCCGGCAACAGCGCTCATCCTATCACGCCGTTCACGCGGACGCTACTCCCGGCAACCACCGAACATACGTTCGAGGCAAGGGTTCGGGATCCCTCTTCAGGGGCTAGTGAGCGCGCCGCGCCTCGCCCGCCCGGTAGCGGTAGACGATCCGGGCTTTCGTGAGATCGTAGGGCGACATCTCGAGCTCGACGCGGTCGCCGAGCAGCAGCTTGATCCGGTGGCGGCGGAGCCGGCCGGCGATGTGGGCCAGGACGGTGTGGCCGTTTTCGAGCTCGACGGCGAAGGTCGTGCTAGGGAACACTTGCTTGATGGTCCCGAAAAGCTCGAGTGGAGCTTCTTTCGACGTGTCCGGGGCGGCGGGCGCGCCGTTGGTACTCCCCTTGGAACGGGTACGGGGGCGACTACGACCTGAGCGAGCCAATCGGTCTCCTTCTGAGACGGCGGGTGGAGCGACGGCGGTAGTATCTCACATTCCAGCCCAAAAATCTTCCCCTGGGCCGGGGTAACGTTTCGGGGCGGGATGGTGTATAGTGTTGGGGTTACCAGGTCGAAGCCCGCAAGGTTCACGTTCCAAGTACTAGCGAGTCGGATCCGGAGAACAACCACCTAACCTTCAGGAGACTCGTTAGTTTCTATATGTATACCAATGAAATGCTCACCTGCGTGGATTGCGGACGCCAGTTCCCCTTCACCGCCGGCGAACAAGAATTCTTTGCGATGAAAGGCTTCACCAACAAGCCCAATCGCTGCTCCGACTGCCGCGCCGCCCGCAAGGCCGGACGCTCGCAGGGAAGCGGCGGCGGCGGTGGACATCGCGAGATGTTCAAAGCAACGTGCAGCCAGTGCGGCGGAGTGGCCGAAGTGCCGTTCCAACCGCGTGGCGACAAGCCGGTCTACTGCCGCGACTGTTTCGCGTCGCGTCCCAGCTACCGCTAGCCGTCGCTTACGCACCGTCAATGCAACCAGAGGGCCCGCTTTCCGCGGGCTCTCTGCGTCTTTTTCCGGTAGGGGCCCATGAGTCAACGCAACTTTAGAAGCCTGAACGGGATGGGGCTGATCGTCATTCACGCCGGCGCCCTGGCCGCGTTCGTGCCCGCCTTCTTCACCTGGCACGCGCTCGTCGCGGCGGCGATCGTCTCGTACTTCACCGGCGCGCTAGGCGTCACGCTGTGCTATCACCGGACGCTCACCCACCGAAGTTTGCGTTTGCGAAAACCCCTGGAATATTTTCTCGCCGTCTGCGGTACGCTGGCGCTGCAAGGCGACCCGATCCGCTGGGTGGCGGTTCACCGCAAGCATCACGCCCATGCCGACCAAGAGGGCGACCCGCACAGCATCCACCTCGGCTTCAAGTGGGCGCACATCGATTGGATCTACCGCTACAACGCGGCCCTTCCGACCAACGACGAAATGTTGCGCTACGCGCCCGACCTCTACGCCGATCCTTTCTACCGCGCGCTGCGCTGGCTCAGCCTACCGCTGCAAATCGCGCTGGCCGGGCTGATGTTCGTCCTGGGCGGATGGGCGTTCGTCGTCTGGGCGATCTTCGTCCGACTGATCGTCAGCTACCACTCGACGTGGCTGGTCAACAGCGCCGCGCACATGCTGGGCTATCGCACCTACCGCACCGCCGACCGCTCGACGAACTGCTGGTGGGTCGCGCTGATGTCGTTTGGCGAAGGCTGGCACAACAATCATCACGCCTTCCCGTTCTCGGCCCGCCACGGTCTGCGCTGGTTCGAAATCGACATGACCTGGTGGCACGTGCGCGTGTTCGCGTTCTTGCGCCTGGCCGACCGCATCAAGATTCCCAGCAAAGTCATGCAGCAACGGCTGCGCGAAGTCGCGCACGTTTCGCGTGAAGCGGCCAACGCCGGCTGACGCCGCCGAGGCGCCCCGCAAACGCGGCGGCGCGCGCTCCTGCTACAACAAGACCGGGTCGCCGAAAGCCGCCTTCGCCACCAAAAGGCTTGCCGAACGGGCGATCCCGCGCACGACTAGCGGCCTAGCGCCGTATGCCTGCGCCGCACACGGCTGGCACCTCGGCCACCGTTAGGAAGACGCTAGAACAGATTCCAGAGATATTGGTTGTAAACTTCGTGGTGATACTGCACTTCTTGGGCTTTGACGAACGTTCCTAAGAGGCGCGGACAGCGGTCGGCACTGGCTTGTTTCAGGTCGGCATAACGCTCCTTCACGTCGTTTCCAAGCAGCGTGCCGGTCCACGCGGACTGCCGAAAATGTGCGAGCGCGTCGTAGATGTTGTCCGGGAGATAGTGCTCGGCTTGGCGCAGGTTCTTTTCGCCGCTGATGCTGCCGTGCAGTCCGGTCTTGAAAACCGATAGCATCACCATGTACGGGTTCGCGTCGGGTGCGACCGAGCGCACCTCCACCCGCGAACTGCGTTCGTTGCCGATCGGAACGCGCACCATCGAACCGCGGTCAACGGCCGACGCCTTGATCTGGTTGGGCGCTTCGAAATGCGGGTCGAGCCGGCGATACGCGTTGACGCTGGAGTTGAGCATCAAGCAGACGTCTTGCGCGTGAGTGAGGATTCGGTCGACGAATTGCCACGCGAAGTCGCTGAGTTGTTCGGGGCCGTTTGGATCCCAAAACAAATTCTTGCCGTCTTTGCTGACCGACACGTTCGTGTGCATGCCGCTCCCGTTGACGCCCACGACCGGCTTGGGCAGAAAGCTCGCGGTCATGCCGAGACGCGTTGCGACCTGCCGGCAAATCAGTTTGTAGAGCTGAATTTGATCGGCGGCCGCGACGACCTCGCCGTAGCCGTAGTTGATTTCGAACTGCGACGGCGCCACCTCGGGATGGTCCTTTTCGTTCTGGAATCCCATCGCGCGTTGTACTTCGGCAACCGAGTCGATGAACGTCCGCAGCGGATCGCCGGGGAGCGAGTGATAGTAGCCGCCCGTGTTGACGTATTCGAACGCTCCCGTCTCGTGGTAGCGGCGTTCCGCATCGAGCCCTTGGAAGAGAAACCCCTCGATCTCGTTGGCGGCGTTGAGGGTCAACCCGTCTTTGACGTAACACTCGTTGGAAAGTTTCTTGAGCGCACCCCGGATGTCGCCGACGAACGGCGATCCGTCGCGAGCGAGCACGTCGCTGAAAACCAGCACTTTGCCGGGTCCGAACACGTCGGCGGGCGCCCAGTAAAAGGCGCTCCAATCGAGGACCAAACGTAAGTCGCTCTCGCGCTGCGGGGTGAACCCCCGAATCGAGGAGCCGTCGAACGTGAGGTTGTCGTGCGAGTTGAGCAAGAACTTCTTGTCGTAGTCGAGCATGTGCAGTCGACCCTCGAGGTCGCTGAACAGTACGGTCACCGCCTTGATTCGTTTTTCATCGGCGAGGTACCCGAGCCGCTCTTCGGCCAGCTGGTGGGCCGCGGCGCGATCCTTTCGCTGCTGTTTGGCGCTAAGGTTGAGCTCTTCGAGCTCGCCGTACGTGAGCATCAGAAAATCGCGCAGGTCGGTCGGCATTGCCGTATGCACTCCTGTCGTCATCGTCGCTGCTTGCACTCCTTCGGGCGCGTCGGTGTTGCCGACCCGTTCCCGCGGCGGCGTAAGCGCGCCTTTGTCCAAGTGGTACACGTTGCCTTGTGGATATGTCGAACCGCAGGAAGCCTGGTTTACGCCAATTAACGGGGGACGGATGGTCAAGGTAGCAACGCTCGCGATGATGCTCGCCGCCGCGGCGACCCTTTCGCCGACCTCGACGCCGCAGCCCGACAATTCCGGAAAGCTCGCCGATCGCCAATTCCGGGTGGTCGCCCCGCGCGGGTCCGGAATCGCCCGCTACTTCGGCAACGGCTCGCTCGAGGGCGACCGCGCGGCAACGCGCGCGGTGATCGTCGTGCACGGGGTGCTGCGCGACGCCGACTACTACTACGACACGGGCGCAATCGCGTTGCGCCGGGCGCGCGCCACGAACACGCTGCTGATCGCGCCCCAGTTCGTCGAACGCGCCGACCTGGCCGGACACGCGGTGCCCAAGAATACGCTCTGGTGGAGCGGCACGTGGCCGGGCGGCTCGGACGCGCTCTCGCCGGCGCCGGTGAGCACCTACGACGTCTTCGACGCCATGATCGCACGGCTCGCGGACCGCTCGCGCTTCCCGAAGATGCGGGAAATCGTGCTCGTCGGCCACTCGGCGGGTGGCCAAATCGTGCAGCGCTACGCGGTCGTCGGAAAGGCGAAACCGCTCGATCCCGGCGGCGGCATCCCGGTGCACCTGATCGTCGCCAACCCGTCGTCGTATTTCTACTTCGGAACCTTTCGGCCAGTTCCGCAAGCCGGCTGCCCGGACGTCGACCAGTGGCGTTACGGATTGGCGGGAGCGCCCCCGTACGTGGTCGGGACCGACGCGTTCCTCGAGCGCCGCTACGTGCGCCGTCACGTGACCTACCTGCTCGGGACGGCCGATACCAATCCGAATGAAGACGATCTCGATCGCTCTTGCGGAGGCGAGGCGCAAGGGCCTTACCGATTCGCACGCGGCAAGTATTACATTGCCTACCTGGCACGGCGTCATCCCGGAGGGACTGCGCAAGACTATGCGTTCGTCCGCGGCGTCCCCCACGATAACCGCCGGATGTTTACGTCGTCGTGCGGCCTCGGCGTCGTGTTCGGCGAAAGCACGGCCGCCTGCGCCGCGCGGGGACGGGTCTAAGGCTTTCTAGATTCCGAACTTGGGATAGACGCCTTTGAATCCGGTAAGGATGAGCTCGATCGCGATCGCCAAAATCAAGAAGCCTAATATCCGGTCGATCGCACCGAGCACGCCCGGGCCCATGCGTTTGGCCAACGGACCGCCGAGCCGCAACAGCGCGTAGACCAGCACGCCCATCGCGACAACCGCAAGCGCGATTCCCACGAGCCACGTGCGTGGATCGGGGCGAGCGGCCAGCGCCATGACCACGCCGATGGCACCCGGCCCGGCCAGCATCGGCATCGCCATCGGGCTAAACGAGATGTCGTCCTTCTGCTCGGCTTCGGCCGTTTCGGCGGGCGTCGTACGGCTCGTAGCCGTGACCATCGCCCAAGCGGTGTGCGCGACGATGAGTCCGCCGGCGATTCGCAACGCCGGGAGCGAGATTCCAAAGAACTCCAGCACCCACGACCCGGCCAGTGCGAACGCGAGCAAGATTGCGATGACGTAGAAGGCGATCAGCAACGAGTAGCGCCGGCGCTCCTGCTCGCTGTCGTTGCTCGTCAGCGCGAAGAACACGGCCAGACCACCGATCGGATTGACGATCGGGAAGAGGGCGACGAAGGCGGTGACGGTGGCGCCTAAGACGGCATTGTCCATTCTGAAGTGCGGCCGTACGAGTTCGCTGCGCGGGCGACCTGCCGTCCCGCAGCATTTCCCGAAGGTCTCAAGGGAGGTCGGCGACGCTCCTGAACCTCGTCTAACGTCTACGGCAACGATCCGACGATCGATCCGCAAATGCGCGCGCCGAGCGGACATCGCTTCGTCGAAATCGACCCGCATCGTTACGGGCCGCCCCGCTAAAGGAGGACTCATGTTCGTTCGCACCCTGGCTTTGATCGCCGCATTCGCATCCGTCGCGGCCGGTGCCGCTGCCGCCGCTCCGCCCGGCGCACCGCCATTGCCGCCGCAGCCGAAAGTGCGGCCCGCCGGAATTCCCGCCGGCGCGCTGCTCGTTTCACCCTGCGTCAAAGGCATGGGCGAACACTGGGCCAACCCCAAGGATCTTCCGTTCGGTCCGATCTACGGCGTCTACCAAGGCAAACCGGTGTTCTCCGAGGTGATGATCGACAAGAAGTCGTTTGCAGCCGGCAAGACGTACTACAACGTGCTCAAACCGTTGCCGGGCTACGCGATCGATCACGTCGACATCGAATACGTCCCCTACGGGCACGCCGGGTATCCGATCCCGCATTACGACGTGCACGCGTACTACGTGGCACACTCCATCCACGAAGCATTTTGCCCGACCGGCGAAACCGAGTTGACCGCGCCCGGCACGTAGCCGCCGTAAGGGGAGTGCCCGTCTAGGCCGTCAAACGCATCGGCTCTGCGGCTTATCGCGCCGCTAGGAGGGCATCCGTGGCAAGGACCTTTCGCTCCCGCATCGCGTGCGTGGCGGTCGCCGCCGGCCTCGGCGTAGCGCTGACCGGCAAACCCGCATTCGCCGACCTTCAGATGGTCGCCGGCGGACACGTCGTCGTCTCCAACGAGCCCGTAAGCGCCTGCAGTGCGAAGGCCAAAACGGCGCTCGACTCCGTCTTGCAAAACGCCGTCGAATCCGAAGACGGATCGGGCGAGTGGCTCGCTTACGGATCGCTCGACAGCTCCGGCCATGCGACCGCGGCGGCGGCCGTTCATTGCTATCCGGTCGACACCGGCTACGTCGTGACGTTCACGTGCTCGACGCAGGTACCGCCCAATCCCGACACGGCCAGCGGCTTGTGTACGAAGCTGATGGCCGCATTTCCGGGGGCCAAGACCGCCGCCGTCGTCGTTTCGCCGGGCAACGTCCAGGAACGCCGGCCATGACGGCCACCGCCCGCCGCTCCATCACGCTCGCCGCAGCGGCGCTTGCCGTCGGTGCGCTCGTCTGCGGAGCGACTGCCTCGGCGGCCGTCGAAATGTTGACCGGCATCCGTTACGTTATTCCAACCGGAACGGCCGACGATTGCAGCGCGAAAGCCAAGACGGCGCTGGGCGCCTATCTGATGAACGTGTCCGAACCGACGCCCGGCGAACTGCTCGCCGTTGGGCCAATGGGCGTCATCGGTCCGACGACGTCGGCTGCCGTCGTGAGCTGCGCGGCGGCAGGCAAAGGGTACGTCGTGACGTTTACGTGCGTCATACAGACGCCTCAGAACCCGTATACGGCGGACGATCTCTGCCTCGACGTCGCCCACAATTTTTCCGGCAAGGCGGTAAAACCGCTGGCGACGCCCGCGCCGCCCCCGACCGGCTGCACGACCGCAAACTTGGTCGGAACGTGGGTGTCGGATAAAGATCCGACCCTCACGGTGACGATGACCGTCGACGGCGAGCTGACCGACAGCCAGGGCGTCTCCGGCAACTGGATCCTGTACGGAACCAGCGCCACCCTAACGTACTATGGTTCGCATGCAATGACGCTTACCGCCGACGGCAAGCACCTGCGCGGCGGAGGAAACGACCTCACCCGAAAGTGCTAAGAAAGGAATCTCTTCGTGCACGCTAGACTATCTGTCGCGCGCGCGGTGCTCGGGACCGGCATCGTCTTCGTACTCGCTGCCTGCTCCGGCGCCGCGAACCAGGGCCCGGATGGCGCCGTTCCCAATCAGATCGCCCCGCGAACGCAGACGCTTCGCAACGCAATCCTCCCGTCCGGCGTCGACACCCGCTTTGCCGGATCGTTTCATGCGGCGCTACCCGGTCGCCCGGAAAAGCCGGCCACGATAGAGCGGGATCTCTTCGTTTCGGACGCCGGAACGAGCGTGCAGATCCTCAAGAACAAGACGTATAAGAACGTTGGCAGTATTACGACCGGCCTTACCGACAGCGACGGTTTGTGGGTTGACAAAGCCGGAAATCTCTATGTCGCCAACGTCACGAGCGCCAACGTGCTGGAATACGCGCCGGGCGGCAAGTCGCCTAAATGCACCTATTCCGCCGGTCTCGTTGACCCGATCAACGTCACGACCGACGCCCTCGGAAACGTCTACGTCGTGGATTTCAACAATCTCAACTCGCCCGGATACGTTCGACAAATTCGCCCAGTGTAAGAATAAGATCGGCAAGCAGCTCGACGTCACCAGCGGCCCCGAAGGCGTGGCGGTTGACGGGCACGGCAATCTGTTCGTTTCCTACTTCAATGCGAACTTCAACGGCGGGTTCGACGAGTTCAAGAAGGGCCAGACGTCGCCCACGCAACTCGCCGCAACCGTTACGTCGCCCGGCGGCTTGGCGATCGACGCAAACGATAACTTGATCGCCGACGATCAGTCCGGTTCGATCGACCTGATCGCACCGCCGTACTCGTCGGCAACGATCTTGGTATCGGGGTTGAGCGATCCGTTCCACGTCTCGCTCAACAAGCCGGAAAAACTGTTGTTCAATGCCAACAACGGCAATGCAACGGTAACGATCTACAGTTATCCGTCGGGTTCGCTCGTAACGACGCTCGGCAGCGCGAACGGTCTTGACGGAGCCGAGGGAGTCAGCGACTCACCCAACGCCGTGTTCTAGGAACCCTACAGGCTCCTAGCCATCAACCTCTTCGCGCACGGGCCGTTCCGGCTCTATTTCTTCGGGCGCGGCTTTTCGGAGTTTGCCGAGCAGATGGGAACGGTGGTGCTCGGCTGGCAGATCTACGCCCTTACCGGCAGCGCGCTGGCGCTCGGATTGGTTGGGCTCGTGCAGTTCGTTCCGTCGGCGGTGCTGGTGCTGGCGGCGGGACACGCTGCCGACCGCTACGATCGCCAGCGCATCGTTCAGATCTGCCAATGCGTGGAAGGCGCCGCCGCGGCGTTCTTGGCGTGGGGCAGTTTTGCAGGTTGGCTGACGGTACCGGAAATCTTCGGCGCGATAGGCGTGTTCGGAGTCGCCGGCGCGTTCGAGAGTCCCGCCGGGGCAGCCCTCTTGCCGGGCGTAACGCCGCCGGCCATGGTGCAGCGCGGCACGGCCCTGTCCAGCGGCGTCTTCCAGCTCGCAACGATCGCCGGCCCAGCCATCGGCGGCCTCGTCTACGCGTTCTCGCCGGGCGTACCGTATGCCGTTATGGCGGCATTTTGGCTCGTCTCGGGCTCGCTCAACGGAGCGATCGCGCTCGAGCGCACACCGGCGCTGCGGAGCGCACCGACGACTGAGACGATCCTCGAAGGCGTACGGTTCGTACGGAACAACCGAGCCCTGTTGGGCGCGATCTCACTCGATCTCTTCGCGGTTCTTTTCGGCGGCGCAACCGCGCTGTTGCCGATCTACGCTCGCGACATCCTGCACACAGGACCCTGGGGATTGGGCGTTTTGCGGGCTGCCCCCGCCGTTGGCGCGTTGATCGTCACCATCGTGCTCGCGCGCCGGTCGCTGCGCCGCCGAGTCGGAAGCCGCATGTTTGCCGCCGTCATCATTTTCGGCGTCTTCACGGTGGTGTTCGCGTTCTCACGCTCGATCGTGCTGTCGCTGGTCGCGCTGGCGATCATGGGAGCCGCCGACACCGTCAGCGTCGTCATCCGCGCGTCTCTCGTGCAGCTCGGAACGCCCGACGCAATGCGCGGCCGCGTTAGCGCCGTAAACTTCCTTTTCATCAACGCGTCGAATCAGCTCGGCGCGTTCGAAAGCGGGACGACCGCCGCACTGCTCGGTGCGATCCCGGCCGTCGCATTGGGAGGCGCCGCTTCGATCGCTATCGCACTGCTTTGGATGAAGCTGTTCCCGGCGTTACGAAACGTCGAGCGCCTGGAATGACAAACGTCCGGCCGGCTTCGGTCGACGACCTCGACGCAGTCCGCGACATCTACAACGAGGGCATCGAGGACCGCGTCGCCACGCTCGAATCCGCGCCGAAGACTCGCAAAGAGCTCGAAGTCTGGTGGAACGAGCACGACGACCGCTACGCCGTCATCGTCGCCGAAACGAGCCGCACCGTGGGCTGGGCCTCCCTCAACCGCTTCTCCCACCGCTGCGCGCACGCCGCGATTGCGGATTTGTCGGTGTACGTCGCCCGCGACCAGCGAGGACGGGGCATCGGCCGCCTGCTGCTTGATGAGCTGGTCGAGGTCGCCGTACAGGGCGGGTTTCGAAAAATCGTTCTGCACGCGCTCGATGCCAACGAAATCGGCAAGCGGCTCTACGCCGGAGCGGGCTTCCGGGAGGTCGGCGTTTTCCTCCAACACGGGGCGCTCGACGGCCGGCTCGTCGACGTCATCGCAATGGAACGACTGCTGTGAGCTAGGTCGCGGTCGTCTCGGTTTTTGTCGGTATCAGGTAGCGCCGGCGTCTAAGATCCGGGCGATCCGGAAACTCGCAGTTCTCGATTCGGCGCGCTCGGAACTTCTCAATGACTCGGATTGACGCGGTGTTCTCCGCGGCGCACGTGACGAGAGCCTCGCCGATCTCCAGGTTGGCGAGAATCGCCAAGCCGTTCTTGAGGGCGAACGTGGCGATCCCGCGTCCGCGATGCGACGGGTGCGTCGAGTAGCCGATGTGGCCGCCCATTTGGCGCAATCTTTCGTTGAGTTCGTGCCGCACGTTCAGGCTCCCGACGACCTCGCCGTTTTCGACGATCCAGAACTCGTCGGCTCGTACCCAACCGTCGGGGAGGTTGCGCCCCGCGGCACGTTCGTTCATGAGGTCCACGTAAGCGTGCGGATCGGTGAGAGCGATCTCCTCACCACGGTAGACCCACTCGTTCTCCCCGACGGCCATGCGGGCGTCACGCATCCTGACGAAAGATGGAACGAATTCGTGGCTGGGGCGCCTTATCTCTAACACTGAGGCCATTTAAAACGCGAAATGTCCTGGCTCACAATTGCTCCTTACCTCGGCGGAGCACCGCCTGGAGCGATGGTGGCGTCCGCGACCAGGCCACGCGCCCATCGCCGGCCCTCTGCACACTCGGTACCGCGGTCTAATCTCTGAACTCATTTAGTGCAGAAACAACGCGCTCGGGCATGGAGCCGCCACCGTGACCCGCATCGGAAACCAAATGGAGCCGACTTTCCGGCCAACGCTTATGCAGTTGCCAGGCCGCTTCAAGCGGACTGCTCACATCGTAGGCTCCGTGGATCAAGACCACTGGAGTCATCCTCAACGAGTCTGCATTTCGCAACAATTGGCCTTCTTCGAGAAACCCCGCATGTCTCCAGTAGTGCGTCACAAGCCTAGAAAAGCGTAGCCTGAATTCGGGGTCGAGAAAGCGTTCGTTGGGCGTATATCCTGGCGCGAGGGACACGTGGCTATCCTCCCACGCACACCACTCTTCCGCGGCCGCTGCCCTTACCGCGGGGTCATTGTCGAACAAGAGCGAGGTGTAAGCGTCAGCGATTGACATGTCCTTCAGGCTGTCCGGGATGTGTGATGCAAAGCGCTCCCACTGCTGCGGGAAGAGGCGCCCGACGCCACGTGTGAGCCAATCCACCTCGCGGCTCGACGTCGTAGTGACGCATGCCAAGATCAGCGCAGCGACATGGTCGGGATACGCTTGCGCGTAGGCGAGCGCCAACGTTGTACCCCACGAGACGCCGTGCACAACCCACCGATCGATTGAAAGATGGCGGCGCACTGCCTCGATGTCGCAAATGATGTGCTGCGTCGTGTTGACCTCGAGATCGGATTTGCTGGTCAAGAGCGGTTGGCTACGACCACAGCCTCGTTGGTCGAGCAATACGATCCTGTAAGCCTTGGGGTCGAAGAAGCGACGGGCACTCGACGTACTACCCGAGCCGGGCCCCCCGTGCCGGTATACAGCCGGCCTGCCGCACGGATTCCCGCAGCATTCCCAATAAATTGCGTTCCCGTCCCCGACGGAAAGCAGTCCACGATCGTATGGTTCTATGGGGGAAAACATGGCGTAGATACCTTCGATGATATATCAGGTCGTCGTTTCCCGATTTTCCTGGCGCTCCCGAACATCGTAGTTCGATGAACACCTTGAGCGCGGACTCATTGGTCGTGACGAAACCAAGGCGTTTGTAGCCTCTTATATACCGAATGGGCATGGATTGGGATGAAAAAGGGCCCCGCATTCGCAGGGCCCCCCAGCCGTTTTCCGACGTTCTCCGCGCTTTAATCCACTATTCGAAATTTCGAGATAATACGCTGAAATCGATCCGTATGAGTCAACGCTAAAACGCTAAAACGGGATTTCGTCGTCTGAGTCGTCTCCGAAACCGTCGCCGCCCGTCGCGGCCGGCGTGGCCGCTGTGTCGCGGTTGCCGCCGTTGTAGCCGCCCCCGCCGTCGCCGCTTTCGGAATCGCGGCGCGATCCGAGCATCTGCATGTTGTCGATAACGACTTCGGTCGCTTTGCGCTTGTTGCCGTCTTTGTCGTCGTACGACCGGATCACTAGGCGCCCCTCGACCAGCGTGTTCGTACCCTTCTTCAGGTACGTGTTGCAGGTTTCGCCGAGCCGGTCCCAGGCAACGATGTCGACGAAGGTCGTCTCTTCCTTGTTTCGCGGATTGTTGACGGCAAGCGTGAATTTCGTGACGCCCTTGCCGGACTGCGTGTAGCGAATTTCCGGGTCGCGCGTGAGGTTGCCGACGAGTATCACGCGGTTGTATGAACCTGCCATTGCTTGCTCTCTTTCGCTAAGATCTAGGGGACGGGCACCGGGGGCGGCGGCGTCGCCGCCGCCACGGCGGCCATGTGGGCGATCATCTTGTCGTCGAGGCGCACCACCAGCGCGCGCAGCACGTCTTCGTGCAGCTTCAGCAGACGTTCCAGCTCCTTCGAACCGGCGCCGTCGCTCTTGAACTGCATGACGACGTAGTGGCCTTCGCGCACGTCGTTGATCTCGTACGCCAAGCGCTTCTTGCCGAGCTTCTCGACGCTGACGACTTCGCCGCTCTGATTGGTCACGATCGCGGAGATCGCGTTGGCACGCTCCTCGACCTCGTTTTCTTCGAGGGAGGGGCGTAAAATGTAGGTTACCTCGTAATCGGTCATCGTTTTCCCATCTGCGGACGTCCGCCGAAGCGGGCGGCCCACCTGACGCGGCGGGCAGCGGGCCGGTCGCGAGGCCGAGAGCGGCTCGCGAACCTCCCGCATCCTATCACACGTTTCGTCCCCCCAGCAACGGCCGGCGAGGCCGTCCCCAGGCGCTTCGAAGGCGCGTCGGCTACCTTAGAGCAAGGAGGCGCCGCCCGCCAGGCGTCTGCCAGTATATCCGGCGCAATCGAGGGAACTCTCCCACTACAGTGCCCATAGCGAAGTTCGCGGTTCACCGCCGGGTCGCCGTCTCGATGATCGCACTGGCGATCGTCGTCCTGGGGATCTTTGCTTTCCCCCGGCTGCCGATTGCCTTGCTGCCCAACTTCACGCAGCCGGTCGTGACGGTCTCCGTGACCTATCCCAACGTCGGCCCCCAGCAAATGGAAACGCTGATCACCCGGCCGATCGAAAATGCGGTCAGCCGCGTCAACGGCATCCAGCAGATCAACTCGAGCAGCTCGGAGGGTACGACGCGGGTTACCGCCCAGTTCTACTTCGGCACGAACATCGATACGGCGGCCGTCGACGTGCAGGAGCAGGTCTCACGAATCTGGGGCACCCTGCCAAACGACCCGAACCTGCAGCAGCCGGTCATCACGAAGTTCGACTCAAACTCATTGCCGGTCGTCCGGCTCTTCGTGACCGACCCCAACATGACGCTGCGCGACCTCGGCGACCTGTTCACAAACCAACTTGGCGACGAGTTCTCCTCGATCGACGGCGTCGCCGCCGTGACGGTCGGCAACGATCAGCTTCGCGCGATCATGATCGAACCGGACACGCGCGCGCTCGCCATCAACGGAATCTCGCTTCCGCAGATTATGCAGCGAGTGGCGGAGGAAAACATCAACCTTCCGGCCGGCGTGGTGCAGGTCGGAAAGAGTGAATACCTCGTACGGGCAAGCGCGTTGCTGCAATCGGCACAGGAAACCGGCAATCTCATCGTCACAACCAAAAATGGCGCGCCCATCCGCCTCAACGAAGTTGCCAAGGTCAGCGATTCAATCCTCGAACAGCGAACCTTCCAGCGACTAAACGGAACGCCGGCGGTGGGCATCACGATCAACGCCCAGCCCAACGCCAACATCGTGGCAACGTCCGTAGGCGTCTACGCAAAGATCAAGACGATCGAACAGCGCTACCCGGGAATGCACTTCGGCGTCGTTTTCGACCAGCAAGGCTTCATCCGTGAGGCGATCACGGCTTTGGAGCACACCGCCCTCTACGGCGCGTTCCTGGCCATCCTGATCATCCTGCTCTTCCTCCACTCATGGCGCTCGACCCTAATCGTCGCGATCTCGCTGCCGGTTTCGATTCTCGGCACGCTCTTCGCAGCCTACGTTCTTGGATACTCGCTCAACATCATGACCCTCGGGGGACTCGCCCTCGCCGTGGGATTGATCGTCGACGATGCCATCGTCGTCATCGAAAATATCTACCGGCACATGGCTCGCGGACAAACCCCGATGGAAGCCGCCGAAACGGCGACCGCCGAAATATTCTCTGCGGTATTGGCGTCGTCGATCACCGTCATTACGGTGTTCGTCCCGCTCGTGCTCATTCCGGGGCTGCAAGGGCTCATCTTTACTCCCTTCGCCGTGATGGTCATGGTAGCCGTCGCGCTGTCGCTCGTCGTCGCGGTGACCCAGGTCCCGATGCTGTCGTCGGTGATCCTGCACAAGCGCACCGAGCCCAAGCCAAACGGCTCGGCGAAGAATGGGGCTCATCGTGGCGCCTACGCGCGTTTTTCGGGAGCTTTCGACGCGCAGTACGAGCGCTTCGCCCGTTGGTACACGCGCCGGCTAGCACAGGCCGTCGACCGTCCGAAGGTCGTCTTTGTCGCGGCCGCCATCGTTTTTGCGATCACGCTCGTCGCCGTGAAGTTCGGCGCGGTGAAAACCGAGCTGTTTCCTCCCTCGAACTCGAACTTCGCTCGGTTCGCCTTGCAGATGCCGACCGGCACCGCCGTTTCGGTCACCAACGCAACGGCCGTCGACGTGGAGAACCGCATGCGCAACGACCCACGCGTGGCCGACGTCGGATCGCTCGTGGGGTCGACGAATTCCGTGTCCGGAACGGAGGTCACGAACACCGCCAGCCTGTCGGTGACGCTGAAGCCGAACGTCAGCGGCGGTCAAGCGCAGCAGTTCGTCACCCAGTGGACGGCGGCTCTCACAGGTACTCGCTCCGCCTCGGGTGGGCGCGGACGCGCGTCCACCTCGTTCACGCCCGAGCAGATGGCGCGCATGCGGGCTCGATTCGGACAGCCGGTTCCAGGACTGCAGGTCTTCGGCCGAACGATCGACATCGTCCAAAACATCATCTCCCGCGGCCAAGATTCCTTACAGATTCAGATCTTCGGCCCCGACATCAACAAGCTGTACGACATCGCCGAGTTTACGGCAATTCCGAAGCTGCAGACCGGCGTTCAAGGCCTTCAGCCGCCCCAACCCGGGATTACGAACGCGCAGCCTGAGATCGACGTCAACGTCGATCGCGCCGAAGCCGCGCAGCTCGGCGTCAGCACGCAGACGATTTCGCAGGTCGTCGATATTGCCACCGCCGGTCAGACGGCGTCGTTCATGCAGATCAACGGCACGCAGTATCCAATCGAGGTTCAACTCCCGCCCGATCAGCGCCGCAGCCTACAGTCGATCCAGAATCTCATGGTCCCCGTCTCGACGGTTCCCACCGGGCTGGTCGTCAACACGTCGTCGTCGCTACCGGTCGCCGCCGGCACGAACGGCAGCCTAACGCTCAATACCGCCTCGAGCCTAACCGGAAACTTCACGCTTCAGACGATGCCGTTGGCCGAGCTTGCCAAGATCACGTTCGGAACCGGGCCATCGCAAATCACGCGCCAAAACAAACAACGCGAGATCGACATTAACGCTGGCCTGAACGTCCCACTCGGCGACGCCGTCGCCCAGTCTACCAAGGTCATGAACTCGATCGCCCTTCCGGCCGGATACTACTGGGCGTTCGGTCCCCAAGTGCTGCAGCAGGGAGATACATTTTCGAGTCTGGGACTGATCGTCGCACTCGCGATTCTGCTGATTTACATGCTGCTCGCGTCGCAGTTCGAGTCGGTCCTTCACCCTTTGGTTATCATGATTGCGGTTCCGCTCGCCTCAGCCGGCGTCGTCTTTGGGATCCTTCTGCGCAACCTGATCTGGAGCGGGCTCGACGGGCTCACGCATCAGCCGTTCGCCCCCATGGCGTTCGGTCTTACGGCCTTTATCGGCGTACTGATGCTCGTCGGAATCGTCGTTAAAAATGCGATCCTCGTCGTAGAGTTCAGCAATCAACTGCGCGAGCGCGGCATGAACGCCCGCGATGCGGTGCTGCACGCCGCCCCTATGCGCTTACGGCCCATTTTGATGACGACCCTCGCGACCATCGGCGGCATGACGCCGATCGCCCTGGGCATCGAGACCGGCAGCGAAACGCAAGCTCCACTCGGCGTCGTCGTGATCGGCGGCCTAGCCGTTTCCACGACGCTCTCGCTCATCGTCGTGCCGACCTTGTACCTGTGGGCGGCGCAATACATCGAACCACGGCTCGGCGGCTTCCATCGGGGTGCGGAAGTGAAAACCGTGCGCGGCGAAGAGGAGTTTGGCGAAACGCCGATCAGCGCCATCGAATAAAGAACGCGATCGTCATCGCGGTTCCGATGGCAATCACGACCGCGCGCGAGATCGGCTGCGGCACCCGGCGAAATAACCGCGCGCCGAAGTACCCGCCGGCCAGCGCCAACGCTGCCATCGGCAACGCGAGCCGCCAGTCCACGATGCGCGCGATGACGAAAGGGACGAGCGCGACGCCGTTGATCGCTACGGCGAGCACGTTCTTGACGGCGTTTTGCGCGTTGAAGCTCGGCAGCCCGGAAAATGCAAGCACGGCCAGCATCAGGATGCCCATCCCGGCCCCGAAATAACCGCCGTAGATCGCGACGAAAAACTGAACCGCAATCTGCCAGGGAGCGTGTCGCGGGCGGCCGGACCGTCGCGTCAGTGCGGGTCCGAGGGCAAAGACGCAGGTCGCGAACAACAGCAGCCACGGGATCAATCGTTCGAAAAGCGCGGCCGGCGTGAGCAGCAACGATACCGCTCCGATGAGCGAGCCGGCGACGCTCGCCGCGATCGCCGGGAGCAGCATTCCGCGGTGCGCGGCGACCTCTTCGCGGTACCCGCGGGCGCTGCCGATCGTTCCCACCCACATGGCGGCGTTGTTCGTTGCGTTGGCCGAAATGGCGGGCACGCCCGCAAACAGCAGCGCCGGGAAGGAGAGAAAGCTGCCTCCTCCCGCAACGCTGTTCATCGCTCCGGCAAGCAACGCCGCGGCGCATGGCACCGCGACCTGCGCGGAATTCAACCTATCGTTCGCTCACGGCGCGGCGCGCTCGCGTTTCGTAACGCGATAGACGCGACGAACGTTCTCGAGGGAATCGAGTTTGATGAGAATTTTGTGGAGGTGGTCGAGATCGCGGATCTGGATCGTCAGGCTCGTAACCGCTAGGCCGTCGCGTCGCACCCGGGCCGTCACCGAACTGACTTGCGTCTTGAGTTCGGCAAAAACCCCCATGATGTCTTGCAGCAGCTGCGGGCGGTCTTCCGCCTCGACCTCGACGTCGACCGCATGCGTAAGCTCGGCGTTGGCGGCCGTCCACTGCGCTTGCAAGATGCGCTCCGGCGTCGCATTCATGTAGGCCACGTTCGGGCAGTCCGCCCGGTGAATGCTGACGCCGCGGCCGATCGTCACGTACCCGATGATCGGATCGCCCGGCACCGGCGAGCAACACTTCGACAGACGCACCAGCACGTCGTCGACGCCGGCGATCCGCACGCCGCTCGACTTGCGGAGGCTGCGGCGCACTACCGGTTTGCGGCCGACCTGGGCGATATCGACGACGTTTCCGCTCTTGGCCTCGTCGCGCAGGCGATTGGCGACCGCCTGCGCCGAAGCGTCGCCGAATCCGATCGCCGCATAGAGGTCGGTCGGAGTGGCGTAGTTCAAGCGCGTTGCGATGCGCTCGAGCAGTTCGCCGCGGGCCGCGTCGACGCGTACGCCCGCGCGCGCAACCTCGTGCTCGAGCGCTTCCTGTCCCGCAAGCACGTTCTCTTCACGGCGCTCTTTGCGGAACCACTGTTTGATCTTGTGTTTGGCGCTCGACGTTTTGACGATCGAGAGCCAGTCGAGCGACGGGCGCCCGCTGGTCTTGTTGACGAGAATCTCACAGATATCGCCATTGTTGAGATGCGAGTCGAGCGGCACGATCCGGCCGTTCACCTTGGCGCCCACGCAGTGATTGCCGACGTCGGTGTGCACCGAGTAAGCGAAGTCGAGCGGCGTGCCTCCCGCCGGCATCGAAAACACGTCGCCGCGCGGCGAAAACACGAATACCTGCGAATCGAACAGATCGAGTTTGAGGCTCTCCATGAACACCCGCGAATCGCGCATGTCCTTCTGCCACTCGAGCAGCGCGCGCAGCCACGAAAGCTTGTTCTCGAACTGGTCGACCTTGCCGCCTTCCTTGTACCGCCAGTGTGCGGCAATGCCGTACTCGCTGGTACGGTGCATGTCCCACGTGCGGATTTGGATTTCCAGCGGCTCCCCGGTCGGTCCGACGACCGTGGTGTGCAGCGATTGATACATGTTCGGCTTGGGCATCGCGATGTAGTCTTTGAATCGGCCAGGCAACGGTGTCCAGCGGGCGTGGACCGCGCCCAGGGCTCCGTAGCAATCTTTGACGGAGTCGACGATGATCCGGATGGCGGTCAGGTCGTAGATCGTCGAAAAATCGCGGCCGCCTTTGATCTTGGCGTAGATCGAATAGAAATGTTTGGGGCGTCCGTGGATCTCCGCCTCGATATTCATCGCTTTGAAATCGGCCCGAAGGCGTTCGATCGCTTCACGCACGTCGGTCTCACGTTCGATCCGCGTTTTCGCGACCAGATCGACGATTTCTCGGTACGCCGATGGATCGAGATACCGCAAGCAATCGTCCTCGATCTCCCACTTGATCTTCCAGATGCCGAGCCGGTGCGCGATCGGGGCGTAGATATCGAGCGTTTCGCGCGCGATGGCCTGCTGCTTGGCGGGAGGCAAGCTCGCAAGCGTGCGCATATTGTGCAGGCGGTCGGCAAGCTTGATGATGATGACGCGTATGTCCCTGGCCATCGCCATGAACATCTTGCGAAGGTTCTCGACCTGCGCGTCTTCCTTGGACTGATACGGGATTCGCGTCAGCTTGGTTACGCCGTCGACCAACTGCGCGATCTCGTCGCCGAATTGCTCGGCGACCTGTTCGCTGGTGATCGAGGTATCTTCGACGACGTCGTGCAGGAGGGCCGCCGCGATGGTTTCTCGGTCCATCTCCAGTTCGGCCAGAACCCCTGCGACGGCCAGCGGATGCTCGATATACGACTCGCCCGAGGCCCGGCGTTGCCCGGCGTGAGCGGCGTCGGCCATCTCGTAGACGCGCCGCAGCCACGCCCCGTCCGCGGACGGGTCGTACTGGTGGAGGCGGTCGATCAGCTCCTGAATCGTCATGGCCCTATCGGCCTATTATACCTCGCCCGCCGAGCACGGGCCCGCCGGTCAGGCCGAGGGCGCCGGTTGGGGCGTTCCGGGCCGCTCGATCGTCTCGACGTCGAGCTTGTCCTTGAAGAAGATCGTTGCAATCTTCTTGTCGGCATCCAGCACCATCCAGAGATAGACGCTTCCGTCGCTGCAGTGCATTTGGTAGATATAGCCGTGCGCGTTCGGCGGAATATCGGGCGCCGAGAAGGGCCCGATGTAGACGGTGTCCGTGAGCGCGCCGAGGGCCCCGAGCACCTTGGAAACGTCGGCGACTTTTGCGTCGGTGAGTTTGCTGACGACTTCGGGAGCGTAAAGGGCTTTGTTCAAGTTCCCGGCCTGCCAGGCGACGAATTGCTGGCGGGCCATTTTCGTCACGGCGGGATCGGCGACCGGCGTCGGCGTCGGGGCCGGCGTGGGTGTTGCGCGCGCGGCCGGCGCGGGATCCGCAAACGTCAGCACTAGGGCGATTGCCAATACCACGGCCGCTCCCAATGCCGACAATCCCGTTAACCGTCTTACGTTCAGCACGTCGTCCTCATTTCTCACGAACGTCTAATACGATACGAACGCCACGACGTCGGTTCCGGCGAGCGCCGCGCGGCCGGAAAGCGCCCTCAGTTCGATCAGAAAGGCGAACGCCTCGACGTTCGCACCCAGCCGTTCCAGCAGACGGCGGGTGGCCGCCGCAGTCCCGCCGGTCGCCAGCAAGTCATCGACGACCACGACCCTCGCTCCGAGCTCGAGTGCGTCGCGATGCACCTCTAGCGCGTCGGTCCCGTACTCCAGGGAATACTCTTCGCTGAATGTCGCGGACGGGAGTTTCCCGGGCTTGCGGATGGGAATAAAGCCGGCGCCAAGCGCATACGCCAGCGGTGCGCCGAAAATATACCCGCGCGCTTCGGCCGCGACCACGTAGTCGATGCGGCGATCTTTGAAGCGGTCGACGAAGAGGTCGACCGCTCGCCTAAAGCCTTGCCGATCTTTTAGTAACGGGGTAATGTCACGGAACAGGATCCCCGGAATCGGAAAGTCGGGGATCGTTCGAATGAGCGCTTCGATCTCCACGGAGAACGGGGGTTCGCGCAATCGGGTGACGCGCCTCTTCGCTATCCGCCTGCGGCGACAGCTGGTCCTTTGAGAAACTCGGATTTGCGGCGGACGATCGCGGCGTTCGTCATCGCGATCGGACTGCACGAACTGCTCGCGATGCTCGTCCCTTTGCCCGCGCGGACGGCTCCGTCCAGCCGCGAAGTCGTGTCGCACGTCACGATTGCGCGGATCGTGGTGCGTCCTTCACCCTCGCCGACGCCGCGCGCGCGGGTCGTCCCCCACGTGCGCATCGCGGCAAATTCCGAACCCAAACTCGTGCGGCCGGCCCGCACCGCTGCAACCGCGCGCCCCGCGGTCGCACCGAGAGAACGCCCTGCCCGTCCGAGGCCGCCGTCCGTCTCACATGCGAAGCCCATCTGGGACCTTCCGACCGGAGCGCAAGGCGCCGGCGCGGGAAGTCGTTCGGGCGCCGCAAGCGGCGGCGCGGGCGGCAGCGGCGCGAGCGGCAGCGGCGCCGGCGGGAGCGCACCGTGCGGTTACGTCGAGTTTTCCAATCCGCACGGTTCGCGTTACGATCCGCAAACGCGCGGGTTTTGGGTTGACATCCAAATGAGCGTGCGATTTCCCGACGGCCGCTCCGATTCGGTATTGCTCGATTACCCGTGGTTCTATCGCAGCGAAGCCTCGAACCCGTGGTCGGATCGAAACCTCCGCGATCCGAATTTCCCGACGACGTTTCAACCGCCGCCGCCCGACAAGCGCGCGAACGAGCCGGCGATCGTGCAATACGTGATCGCGCATACCTCCGCCGGCGGCTATACGCTGCTCAAAGATTGTCCGTCACCGCCGCCGCGTTAGGCGCGTCGCCGGCCAGACGCGAGAGGACTCGGTCGCGCAGCTCCCCGGCCGTCCACTGCTCGACGAACGACTGGAGAATCCGGGCCGTCAGTCCCCAAATGCGCCGGCCTTCGTAATCGAGAGCGAGGTTCTGCACCCAGGCACCGTCGAGCACGGTCGCGAGCGGAACGAGGAAAACGCCGGCCGTCTCAGCCGGGTCGATTCTCAGTTCGCCCTCTTCGACGACCGCCACGAACGGCGTTACGTCGAAGTTGTTGACGCGTCGCTGCCGCCGCATCGGCAGTTCGCCGACGATCGTCGCGCGCACGAGGTCGACCCCGACTTCTTCGTGAAGCTCGCGCAAGGCCGTCGCGGCGAGGTCGCGGTCCTCGGGATGGACGCCGCCTCCCGGGAGCCCGACCTGGCCGGGATGATCGCGCAGGTGGGCGGCGCGCTCCACGAAGATGATCCCGTGCGGCGGCGTTGCGAAGATTGCGACAACGACGGCGGCCTGACGACGTGCGGTCAAACGCCGGCACCCAGAACTTGCGAGCTTAGATCACCTTGATCGAGGCCATCATTCCCAGATCCTCGTGATCGAGAATGTGGCAGTGGAACATGAACGTTCCTTTGACGACCGGATCGCGGAAATCCATCAGCAGGGTCAGCGAACCCGGGACGCCTTTCTTCTCGTGGGGAACGACGACCGCGTCCCCCCAATACGGATGGGTGAGAGGAACGTCGTCGATTTTGGCCACGACGAAGTGGATTTGATGGATGTGAAAGTCGTGGACCTCCTCGGTCACGTTCATAACGTGCCAGCGTTCGACCGTGCCGGCGTGCGCGACGAACATCGGCGGATCCATCATCGTGAAATGTTTTCCGTTGATGTACATTCCGTTTCCGTCTTCGCTGAGCACGATGGTACGATCGACCGTCGGTCGCGGAAGCGGCGAAGAATATCCGTTGTCCGGGAGCGGAGAGGCGACGCTCAGAGAGGCCGGCGACGACCGGCGCGCCGCGTGTTTCGATGCGCGCAAGTTCGCCAGCACGACCATCGGATCCGGATCGCCGTTGGGACCGGAGTCGTAGCACAGCGTCCGGAATTTCGCTTCGCCGCTGGCGGGTCCGGTGACGACGAACTCCGCCCGAGCCGACGGCGGTACGACGACGTCTGGAACCTTCTCGGTCGGTCCGGTCCCCGGATAGACGTCCAGCGCGAAGCCGTCGATCGCCACCAGATCCAGGTCACCGCCGTCGACGGCCAGCCTCAGCGTTTTGTGTCCGGTCGCATTGACGACGCGGAAGAACTGCTTTTCGCCGGGATCGATGGCAATCGTCGGTCTGACGGCGCCGTTTGTGGTGACCGTCAGTCCGGGGTCGGGCGCACATGTGCCGGCGTTCCTGACGTGCGGCAGCGGGCGCGCGTGCGAATCGCGATGGATTCCGGTCGCGCGAATGACGATCGTCCGTTCGGTCATTTTTGCCAACCCGCGCAAATGGTGCTCGAGCCCATTAACGATGATCATGCCGGACATCCCCGCCTGTCCGACGTGGTAGTCCGTCGTTTGGTAGACGTGCGGGTGGTACCAATACAAGCCGGGCTCCTGGCCTTTGGGAATCGGCACGACGTAGTGCAGCGTGTTGCCGGGCGACGTGAGCATCGTCATCACATTGTCGGCCGGTGGATTCGGCGAGACCGTCAGACCGTGAAAATGAATGTTCATGTACGCGTGCAGCTCGTCTCCGTTTTTCGGATAGTGCGGCAGCGCATCGGTTACGTCCATGACGATCGTATCGCCGGGATTCACCCGGATCGTCGGCGCGAGGCCAGCGTTATTTCCTTGGTATGCCAGTTCGGGAAGCGACGTGGCGGGATTGATTTGCGCGATTAAGGACACCGTTGCGACGTGATGGACCGGGAGCACGTCGGGAGGCTCGGGAAGCGGATTCTGCACGCCACCGTCCCCAGTCAAAACCGGAAGCTGTTGGGGGACGAGCGAACCGGCTGCGCCGACACCGCTGCCGCCGCCGGCGCCGCACGCGGAGAGCCCAAGAACCAGCAGTGCAAGCGGAAGAATACGTCGCATTGGATCATTCCTCAGGGAAAAGCACGCCCACGCAGGCACGCAACACGCGAGCCCACGGGAGCTTCGTACGCTTCGCCGCCCGAGCTCCCCTTTAGCCGGTTTCGGCGCACGGCATCCGCTCGCGAAGGCGCCGGTTGGAAACCGGCGGAAGAGTGGGTTCATGAAGCGGCGCGACCGCCGGCGTAGCCGAGCCTTGGCTAGCGCCGGCGACGTTGCGGATCTGCTGCACCAGCTGGGAGACGAAGAGCGGCTGGGCGAGCATCCGTACGCTCGGACCATAAGGCAGCGACTGCCCTCCGAGTTCCCCTCCGAGCCCGGACACGACGACGACGCCGCGGTGCTGCGCGCTGCGGCGCTCGGAGCGGTCGCGCGATTGCGCGGCGCCGGCGAACGGCTATATACGATCGTCACCCGCTGCGACATCGGCGGCGAACTTCATAAAGTTGTGGCCCGCGACTTGGGATTGTCGCGAAGGCAGTTTTACCGCGACCTCGCCGACGCCCGCGAACGCGTCGCGGCCGATCTTCGCGCCGGCATCGTACGGAATTCGCCCGGCAGCGTATCCCGACGAGTTGCCATCGACGCCCGCCTTCGCACCGCCATTTCGCTTTCGGCCGGCGGTCACGGCAAGGCCGCCGTTCGACTACTTCGCGCCGCTGGTTGCATCGCTGCAGGGCGAAGACGCCATCTGGGGTCATTGCGTGCTGGCGGACCTCCTGCTCGACGACGGCCGGCTTCAGCCGGCGCGGCACGAGCTCGGCGTCGCGGTCAGGTTGTGCGAAAACCAACGCGGTCCGGGCCGATCGCGAACGCTGCTGACACGGGCTAAGCTGCTCCACCAAACGGGGCGAGCGACGGAGGCTTGCGCCGAGCTCGAGCGCGTCGTTTCACCAATCGGTGCGACGACGGATCCGTCATCGCCGCTCGCCATCGACACCCTCGCCGAAGCGTCGGCGCTGCTCGCGTTTTGCTATCACGAACGAGGCGACTTTGCCTCCGCCGTCGCCGTCCACGCGCGCAATCCGGCTTCGACCGACACGGCCTGCGTTTCCACGGTGACGCGACGCCAGTACCTCAACGTCAACGCGATGCTCGCCTGTGACGACCGCGCCGGACCGCAAAGTGCCCAGCAAGCCTGTACGGCCTTCTACGCCTTCGCCATCTCGCACGGATACCTCGACGATATCGCGGCGGCACTCGTGCAGATGGCCGCGATCGCACGCTTGGAGCGACGACTCGACGACGCCCAGCAACTCGCGCACGAATCCCTCTCCATCCAACGGGCGATCGGGTCGAACTGCGCGTCCGTGCTCGGCATGCTCGCGGGACTCGCAGTGGACCGGGGCGCGTACGCGTGCGCCGTGCTCGCGGCGCGCGAAGCACGCGCCCAGGCCGTACCGGGATCGCACACGTGGTGGGGCACGCACTTGCACGAAGCTGAAGCGCTGGCCGGCGCCGGCCGACCGGCCGACGCCCGCACGATTTGCGAACGCGTGACCGACGGGCTCTCGCGCGACACGCGCCTCGCGGCTTGGCTGTGCCGCGTCGAAGCAACGGTCTTCGACGCGCTCGGGGATTCAGAGCGCGCCTCGCGCGCGGCCGGAGAGTCGCTCGAAATTCTTGGAAGCGATGCACCGCCGTTCCATCGGATCAAAAACCTCATCGTCGCCCAGCGAATTCAACCCGATAAAACGCGGCGCGCGCAAATCGCGCATCTTTCGAGCGTGCTCGGGTGGGACGCGACGATTCCCCGGGCGTAAACCCCCGAGACTAGCCGCTCGGCGCACTCGTCGCAGTAGGCTCTCCGACTTCACTCGGTCAGGAGGGCCCATGTTGCCAATCGTCACCCCGTTGCCGTCGCGGCGCACGCTCGAGTTCGGCATCTATCGCGACGGCGACAACAACCTCGACTCCGTCCAGCACCCGGTGCTTTCGCAGGCACTGCGGACCAGCCGCACGGATTCCCGTATCGAGTTTGCCGTCGAGGATACGACGTCGCGGCACGGCGAGCACCTGCACACCGACCAATACGCGATCGCCGACGGCAGCGTTTCCGCCGTTGAAACCGGCGCCGCCCGCGACATGAGCGACGGCTCGACCCTCGCGGACTTCGTCGCACGCACCCTCGACAGGGCCGAACGCTGCGGCGCGAGACAGACGTGGATCGATCTGGTCGACCATGGCGGCGGCGACGGCGGAGGCCTGCAGACCGGCGACGGTCGCTGCATGTCGATGCCCGACATCGCCAAGGCCATCGCCGACGGCGTCGCCCGCCACACCCGCGAGCATCCCGAAGACGCCGAACGCGGCGTCGACGGCGTGGTTGCCAATCAATGCCTCATGGATACGATGGGATTTGCCGACGCGCTGTCGCACGCGCACGTCAAGTGGCTGGCGGCGTCACCGGAGACGATGCTGGCCCCTGGCGTTCCGAGCACCGTCGCGCACGCCATCGCGGCGCACGAGAGCGATCCCGGCAAAGCTGCCGCAGCGATCGTGCGCGACGTCATGAACGCCGGCTATCCGACGCCGTTCGGCGTTATCCATCCGGCGGCCGCGTTTGACGTGCTCGATCTCGACGCAGCGAAAATCGGCCTGGCCGAAGACGCCATCAAACGGCTCAACGACGACCTCGTGGCCGCCGCGCAGAGCGATCCAACCGTGCGCGCAGCCATTCGGCACGACGTGGGACAAATCGACGGCATGGTACGCTTTCCGGGCGCTACCCGCGACATGCCCTGGCACGCCGATCGGCCCGCGATCGCCGTTTACGGCGCGCTTGCGAGCGATGGCGCCCTCACCGGCCGCATCCGCGGCGAGGCCCGCGCCGCGAGTCAGGCCGTCGGGGCGCTGGTGCTCGCCCATCGCGAAAGTGCTGATTTCGGAGCATTCGGCGGTGCCGATTATTCCGACGCCGCCGGCCCGACCGTGCATCTCCCAACCACGCGCGCGCAAGTCGATCCGTGGGCTGACGCGGGCATCACCGAAACCAACAACACCTTCTACAAAGCCGTAGACGAAGACCAACTCGCCCGCATCCTGACCAACTCGGCGAGTGCGAGTTCCACACCGGCAAACGCGTAAAGCAGCGCTGATTGGAGTCAGATTGGGGAGCCGCGGCCCGCGCACCGAAAAACTCGTAAAGCAGCGCTGATTGAGTCAGATTGAGGAGCCGAAGCCCGAAGCGTACTTATGGTACGTGAGGGCTTCGGCGACGAAGAGCTGGCTCGATCAGCGCTGCTTTACCACGCGGCTAGGGTAGATGGGGCGGTTAATAATCCGCTCGAGCGTTTCTGGCGAAGCGCTCAATGCAAGCTTGCAAAATTCATTGAAACTTTCTCGAATCGCTTCACCTTCGGCGAATCGCTCGTTTTGCTCGAGATCGACCCGGCCGTCTACCGGCAGAAAGCGAACGAACCGCCCTTCGTCGTCTTCGCCCACCTCGACGAGGCTCGCGTCGCTAAAGATCCGCAACGACGCTGAAACGGTTCGATCTCGAACCTTCTCCAGATCGAGAATGGCGGCGACGTCGGCGTTGCCGTTGCGGACGATCCCGTCCCGCGCGAGGGCGCGCATCCCACGATAGATTTCGCGCAAGATCGTCAGCGTCGGAGCGTCGAGGTCGATGAGATAGTCATTGAGCCGGCGATCGTTATCGCCGTAAAGCAGGTGGATCTCCGCGGGAGCGCCGTCGCGGCCGGCCCGGCCGGCCTGCTGGTTGAACTCGGCAAAGTCGAAGTTCAGGTGATAGAGCACGACGTGGCGGACGTCCGGAAGGTCGATGCCTTCGCCAAATGCCGACGTGGCGATGACGACGCGCAGAGCGCCCTCGCGAAACAGCCGTTCGACTTCTTGACGCTCGGCCGACGGCATCCCCGCGTGATAGAACATGACGTCGTTGCCGAGAGCCGCGCGCAGCGCGCCGGCGACCTCCGCGGCGTCTTTGCGAGAGTTACAGTACGCGATGCCCTTGGCGTCGGATGCGAACAGGTCGCGTAAGTACGCGACTTTGTCTTTGCGATTGCGGGCGTCAACGACCCGAAGGTTCTCGCGAATCGTCGGATCGATCACCCACGCCTCGATCTGCAGCTCTTCGACGATCTTGGCAAAAGCCTCGTCTCCGGCCGTCGCCGTGAGCGCCAGAACTTGCGGATGCTTGAGTGCCGCAATCGTCGCGCGCAGCCGCGCGTATGCGGGACGGTGGCGCGACTCGTGCACGTGGTGCGCTTCGTCGATCACCACGAACGCCGGGCGGCTACGTCCGGCGAATGCGTCGCGGTGGAAATCCAAGAACTCGGGAGTCGCCAGCACGACGTCCCACGCTCCCTCGCGCAGGACCTCGAAGAGTTCCGCCCGCTGCGCGCTATCGATCGAGCCGTTAGCGCGATAGATTCGCAGTCCTAGCGGATCGAGCGTTCGCATCAACGCTTCGTACTGGTCGTTGGCCAGCGCGCGCAAGGGATACACGACCAGCGTCTTTTCCCCAGCCGAAAGCGCTCGCTGGGCGGCGGGAAGTTGAAAGCAAAAGGACTTACCGCGCCCCGTTCCCAGCACCGCCAGCGTGTTCCGGCCGCCCGCAACTCGTTCGAGCACCGCAAGCTGGGCGTCGTGCGGCGGCGACGCCCCGATCAACGCCGTGCGAATGCGGTCGACGTCGCCGGCCCACGTCGAGCGCGACGTTTCGCGCGCGCGTTCCCGTTGCGCAATCGCCGCACCCACGTCACGCTCGACGAAAACGTTCACGCCGCGACTGCGGTTGCCGCCGCCCGTCAGCGAGGCGATGCGCGCGCGGTAGCGAGCGCCCGCGTCGATCGCCGGCGCGAGGTGAGCGGCGATCCCACGGCTGAGGAACCCGACTTGCAGGTCTCCATAGCGCACCGCGATCGCGTTCCCGTCGTTGGAATTATCCGGCTGACGCTCGAGTGCGAGCGGGGCGCCGACGCTCAAACCGGCGATCGTGTCCTGACGCCCCTCGAAGGAAACGCCGACGACCTTGGTATGAAACGTGACGGCGTCGGCAATCCGCGCGTACGGGTCGCGCAGGTACTCGGCGCTCTTGGAAAAGGCTCGCTCGACGAACGCGTCGCGCGCGTCCTCGGCCTCGAGCGGCGGCGGCGCCGCGGAACCGGCCGGTAAGCCGGATTGGCTTTTTAGCGCGGCGAGCGCGGCTTCGAACGCCGACTCCGACGGCGTCGGCGGCGGAAGGGCGCGCCGAGGTCTAGGAGCGCTCTTCTTCGTGCGTTCGGCCGTCGCCGGTTTCGGCGGGCGCGTCGAACTCGTCGAGATTGAGCGTGATTTCTTCGTGTCCTTGTTCGTATGCCGCCTCATGTAGTCCGGCGTTTTGCGCGTCGAGCGGATCGATCGGCTCGCTCTCGTTCGCGTACGCATCCTCCACCGCGACGGCGCCAGCCGCGTCGCGTTTCTTTCGGTAGCGACCCGGCGTTGCCGGCGTCACCGCGCGGGCCGACTTGGCTTTCTGGCGGCGTTCGCGGCGCGCCGCGACGATGTCCTCGCGCGCCAGCCCGCCGCGGCTTTGAAGGGCGGTCGCTTCCGAGCGCGAGCGCGACGAGGCGGTCCGGTCGGCCGCCAGTCCAGCGCGGCGGCGGCGTTGCGACGCCTCGAGCTGGCGCTTGCGGAAGCGGAGCACCAGCGGAGCGGAAAAGAAAATCGAGTGATAGCCGCCCGACAGGATCCCGACCAACAGTGCGAACGCGAAATTTTTCAGACTTGCCCCGCCCAGCGCGAGCAATGCGACCAGCGTGATCACGACGGTCGCCAGCGTGTTGAACGAACGCGTCATCGTCTGCTTGATCGATTCGTTGACGATGACGTCGTACGGCGATCCGGCCATCAGCTTGGTATTTTCGCGAATTCGGTCGAGGATGACGATCGTATCCATCACCGAGTAACCGATGACCGTCAAGACGGCGGCCAGAAACGCGTCGTCGGCGCGCCGGTCGGCCAGCGAATAGATGCCGATCATCATGGCCGCGTCGCGAACCAGTGCGATGACCGTCACCAGGCCGAAAATGTAGTTCCAACCGAAACGAAACGCGATGTAGAGGAATTGAATGCCAAGCGCGATCACCAGTGCCCATAGGGCTTTGACCAGATACTCGCGTCCGAGCGACGGGCCGACGGCCGTGACCGACGACGCGGCCCGGTCAACCGGAGCGACGGTCCCGAGCGCCGTCCACAGGGGCGCCGAGTCGTTGGCGAACGAGGTCTGGGTCTCGATGTGAAAGCCCTTGCCGTCCGTTCCCGCCGTCGTGACCGACTCTTCGGTCAAGCCCAGGCCCGAGAGGGCCTGCTTCACCTGGTCCGACGTGGCCGGCTGCGTGAATCGAACCGCAATGTCCGTTCCACCGGTAAACGACAGGCCGAGCCGCAGCAAGTGCGAGGGCTGGAAGCCCTGGCCACCCGCGAAGGCGTGATAGAGCATCGAGCCGATTCCCAACGCGATGACCAGATACGAGATCGTCGAGACGACCCGGAACCACCCGACGATATTCCAGTTCAGCCGGCGGAACAGCATGCTCTATGCCCCTGCCTTCGCAAAGATGCCGACTTCTTCGCGCTTGATTCCGTAGAGTTCGGGCGCCGTGGCGATATCGTTGTCGACGAGCGCGTCGACGAAAAAGCGGGTGACGAAGACTGCCGTCACCAGCGACACGACCGTTCCCCAAAAGAGCGTAAACGCAAAGCCTTTGACCGTGCCGGTTCCGAGCATGTACAGCACGCCCGCGCCGACGATGGTCGTAAAGTGGCTGTCGAAGACCGCCGAAAACGCGCGCTGAAAGCCCACCCGGACGGCCGCGCGCATCGTTTTGCCGTTCCACAACTCTTCCTTGATGCGCTCGAAGATCAGCACGTTGGCGTCGACCGCCATGCCGATCGAAAGCACGAACCCGGCAATGCCAGGCAGCGTCAAGGTCGCGTGCGAGACCGCGAGGATTGCCATCATCACGAGCACGTAGATGGCCAGCGCGATGTCGGCGAGCAATCCCGGAAGGCGATACACGACCAGCATAAATATGAGCACGAGCCCCAAACCGAGGATCGAGGCCCGCATCGATTGGATGAGGTCGATCTTGCCGAGCGTCGGTCCGATCGTTTCCTTTTCGACGATGCGAGTCGTGACGGGCAAGGCGCCGGCGTTGAGTTCGTTGGCGAGCGTCGTGACTTGCTCTTGGGTGAAGCTTCCGTGAATCTCACCGCTGTCGTAAATCGGGCTTTCGATCACGGCTGCCGAAACGAAACGATGATCGAGGAAGATGCCCAGCAGCTTGCCGACGTTCGCGGTCGTCATCTTGCCGAACTTGGCCGGATTCTTCGTCTGAAAGAGCACGTTGGGCTGATTGCTCTGGTCGAAGCCCGCCTGCGCCGCCTTTAAATCTTTTCCGGAATAGACGACGCTGCCGCTCGCGTCGTACGCACCCTGCGCGACGTATGCCTCGGCCGCCGCCTTCGCTTTGGCCGGAACGTTCGCGCTAGAAAGCGTCGCCAGATCGGCATTGGCTTTCTGGTCAACTTCGGGCGGCACGATCTTATAGTCGAGTACCGCCACTTCTTTGAGCACCCGCTCGGCCTCGTCGGGATTCTTCACGTTGGGAAGCTCGACCAAAATTCGGTCGGTTCCGACGTTGCTGATCGACGGCTCGGCGACGCCCAATCCGTTTATCCGACGATCGATAACCTCGCGCGTCTGCGCTTGGACCTGCGTCGTAATCGCCGGCACTTCGGCGGTCGGATAGAGCTGCAGCAGCAGGCGCGAGCCGCCCTGAAGGTCGAGGCCGAGGACGATCTTCTCCGAGACCGGCAGAATCCGCCAAATCGACAGGACGACGACGGCGACGATGACTAGCGCCTTGAACGGCGTTTTGAGGTTATTCCAGCTCATTGGCTTCCGAAGAAAGCGGTGCAAACAAAAGGCCCGCAACGGTTGCCCGCCGGGCCGGTAGAGTTTAACGTTTCGGCGGTATCAGGCCTGCCGGAAGGGCGCCCCTACCGTGTCCGGCATCCCTTCGAAGAGATCGGGCGGCGATCGGCGGATTTGGAAGCGCCGTGCTTCGCGCAGTGCAGCTTGCTTTGGGTGCCGGCGGGCAACCGGCCGACCGCATATTGTTCGATCGTCATCCCCATCGAGTCTTCGACCGAGGACGCGTGGTAGGGGAGGGAACTGCCGAGCGCGGCACAGCCTGAGAGCGCGACGGCAAGGGCGAGGGCGCTAAACGTGCGGCGCATGGGACCGATTCCTCCCAGAGAGCAGCCGGGACTTCCTGCCATTATACCCCAACGCAGCCCGCATCGATTACTTCGGCCGGACGGATTTCCAGATCGCTCGGAAGCTCGCCGTAGGCGAATACCCCGACGCGGACTCCGGCCCGCACCAAGAAATCGGCCAGGAACGGCCGCAGGGCCGCGGTGCACAGAATCGCCGCCCGGTCCCCAGCGGTGCGCTGCGCGTAGCGCTCGATCCGTTCGCGCAGCGCCATCGCAGCCGGCGCCGCGATCGGTTCGCCGTCGCGGTCGATCCACGCCGCAATGAGACGGCGTTCGAACTCGGGCGAGAACATCGCCGGCTCGAGACACACGGAGCCGCGGCGGCGCAGCATCGCCGGCACGATCGCACGCCGCGCGGATTCGGCAAGCTCGCGCGGATTGCGGCTCTGGGCCTCCAACATCGTTTCGAGCACGTGCACCGGATCGCGCGGCCAAACGCCCTCCCGAAGCAAAAGCCCGAACGCACGATGAACGCTACCGAACGGGAGCGCTTCACTTCCGATCTCCTTTACGAGCGCCGGAACGCTCGAGCGTAAATGCTCGAGCAGCGTTTGGAATTCCTGACGCCCGAGCAAGTCGGCGGCGTTCGCGCGGACGGCTTCGGCCAAGTGCGAGCCGAGCACCGAGACGGCGTCGAATACCAAAACGCCGGCTTGCGTCGCGGGCTCGCGTTCGTCGGCGGCGATCCACGCCGCGGGCAGCCCGTAAACCGGCTCGCGCTCGATCGTGCCGGCGAACCGCGCGAGAATCGCGTCGTCGCCCACCGCCAGCATCCGCTCGAGGTCCAAATGCCCTTCGCCGGCCAGCCGGTCGCGAACGCGGATGGCGTACGTTCGCGGATCCCGGGTGAGGTCGTCGCGCAGCCGAACCCCCGGCATGACGACGCCGATGTCGGCTGCCAGCGCGCGGCGCACCTCGCCGATCCGGTCCAATAGCGCGTCGGACAAGGGCGGTACGAGCAGTGGTGCGAGGTCTGCGCCTATTTCAACCGCGATCGCGTCGACGCCAACCAGCCCGAGTGCGAGTTCGGGACGGCGCAACGCGCTGCGCCGCGCCCGTTCGCGGGCCTCCCGGCGTTCTTCACTCGCGCGCCGGCGGCGCCGCTGCGCGGCTTGCCCGAGGGCAAACGCACTTGCGCCCAACAAAAAGAAGAGCGGCCGCGGCAGCGCCGGGACGAAGGAGAGCGCGATCAGCAAGCCGCCCGCGCTTCGGAGCACGTCGGGCCGCGCAAAGAGCTGCGCCGCCAAATCGGCACCGAGCGCACCCTCCGAGGCCACCCGCGTCACCATCATGCCCATCGCCGTTGAAATCAGGAACGCCGGCAGCGTCGTCACCAGCGCGTTCCCGATCGACAGCAGCGCAAACGTGTCGAGCGCTTCGATCGGAGAAAGCCCCCGGTAGAGCGTGCCGACGATGATTCCGCCCAGCAGGTTCAGCGCCACGATCACGAGCGCGGCAATCGCATCGCCCTTCACGAACTTGCCGGCCCCGTCCATCGCGCCGTAGAAATCGGCTTCGCGTTGGACGATCGCGCGTTTGTAACGCGCGCCTTCGGCGTCGAGGGCGCCCGCATGCACGTCGGCATCGATCGCCATTTGCTTCCCCGGCATCGCATCCAGCGTGAAGCGGGCCGCCACCTCCGCAACCCGTTGCGAACCGCTCGCGATGACGACGAACTGAATCGTTACTAAGATCGCAAACACGATCGTCCCGACGACCAGATTGCCGTGCACGACGAACGCGCCGAACGCGGGAATAATGGTCCCGACCGCACCCGCGACCCCGCCGTCGGTCAAGATCAAACGCGTTGCCGAAACGTCGAGCGAGAGCCGAAAGAGGGTCGCGACCAGCAGCGCCGGCGCGAATGCCGAGAACTCCAGCGGATCGTCGACGGTCACCGAGAGCAGCAATACTAGCGCGGAACCGAAAATGTTGATGCCGAGCAAAACGTCGAGCAGCCAGGGCGGCAGCGGCACGATCAAGATCGCCACGACGGCGAGCAGCAGCGCGGCGAACGCGTACACCGGGACGCGGCTCATGCGGTCGCTCGGGCGAGCGCCGTCACGATCTCCGCGACGGCAACGTAGTGACCCGGCGCGATCGGTTCGCCGACGCGTCCGCCGCGATAGAGGGCTCGCGCCAGGGCAACGTTCGCGACGATGGGGACCGCGTGCGCCTTGGCGAGCGCGCGAACGCGAAGCGCCGCCTCTCCGGCGGCGCGCACGGTGATTTTGGGCACGGCGATTTCCGGCGGCCGATACACCAAGGCGACTGCCACGTGGGTCGGATTGACGACGACGAACGATGCGTCTTTTACCTCGGCGAGGCGGCCGCGCAAAAACGCGCGATGCAGCGCGCGGCGCCGTCCGCGGGCAAACGGATCGCCGTCTTGTTCCTTCGCCTCCCGTTTTCGCTCTTCGAACGTCATCCGCAGCCTGCGCAGCCACGCTGCGCGAGACGCAGCGTGCTCGACGAGCGCGAAGAGCGATCCGGTCGCGCAAGCCGCCACGGCCACGCGTTCGATCGCGCTCCACGCGGCCGCCGCCACCGCGGACGGCGCGCCGGCCCGCTGCATTTCCGAAATCGCCGCGGCAACGACCGGCACGATTGCAGCCGCCGCAACGGCGAACGCCGCCGCCGCTCGCACGCCGTGCGCGACCGTCTCGCGCGACAGCACGCGTTTGATTCCATCGAGCGGACTGAGCCGAGAGAGGTTGAAGCCCGGGCCGGCGACCCGCAGGCTGCCCTGCACGGTTCCGGAGGCGACCGCCGCGATCGCAGCGGCGAAGATCGGCACGAGGGCCAGCGCACAGGCCGCCGCCGCACCCGCCCACGGCGCCCGGCCCGCGGCCGCCGTCGCGATCGCCGAGCGGGCCTGCGCGCCGAATAGGGGGGCGACGGCCGCGACCGCGCAGCTTGCACATGCGAACGATAGGTTGGCGGCCAACTCGCTCGAACGCGCGACGTCGCCGTCGCGTTTCGCCTTTTCGATCCGCTGCGGCGTTGCTTCGAACGGTTTTTCCGAGGGTTCGCTCAACGCGCTCCCGGGATCGTCAGGACGGGAATCACGTCCGAAAACGAAACCGCCGGAACGGCCAGCACGGTCGCGATCAACGCCGCAGCAAATGCGAGCGGAAATGCCAACGTAAAACTTCCGAAGCGCGGCACCGCGCGCGACAGCGCTCCCAGCGCAATTTGCGCGACGAACGCCGATCCGATCGCCGGCGCCGCCACGGTCAGGCCCGTCAACACGATCGTCGTCGCCAAGCCCGTCGCGTACGCTAGCCACGCATGGGCGTCGACCGGGCTTCCGACGGGAAGCCGGTCGAAACCGTTGGCAAATGCGAGCACGGTCGGGCGATAAGCGCCCGTCAGAAAAAATCCGCCCGTGTACGCGAGCGACCAAATTCGTCCGAACCCGCTTGGCGCCACGATCTGCAGGCTCGGCGCAATCGCTTTGACCCCGACGTAATCGTCGACGGCGCGGCCTCCGGCGTAGGCGCCATCGTACACCAACGAGGCGGCCATGCCGATGGCGCTGCCGATGAGAAACTCGAGCGCAAACGCCGAAAGGAGTTCGATCCCGCCGGGCGCGCGAAGACCGCTGCGCGTCCCCGGCACCACCGCCATCGCAAGAAACGCTGCGAGGGCCGCGCGCACCATCGGCGTGACGCTGGGATGGGAGAATCCGGGAGCGCGAAACGCAAAGCCGGCGCAACGCGCAAAAACCAGGAGCGCCGCGGCGTTCACGAACCGCCGGTTAACAGTGGAATGGCTTCCGTTGCGCGCTCGAACAGCGCGGCGAACAAGTGCATCGCGACGCCACCGAAGGCCGCCGCCATTGCGCCGACGGCGAGGATCTTCGGCAACAGCGTAAGGGTCTGTTCTTGAACCTGGGTCGCGGCCTGCACGACGGCGACGGATGTGCCCACCAGCGCTGCCACGGCTAGCATCGGCAACGACACGGCGGCGGTCGCGACCAGAGCCGAGCGCAGCAATCCGTCGAACGCCTCCATCTTCGAACGGTAGCCGCTCGCCGTTAGCGCCGGATGTCCGTTACGTGACTTCTTGAGAAGTCGCGCCTAGTAAGTGCAAGACCGCAGCCTCCTAGACACGCGTAAACGCGGGGCGCCAAGCGCTTGCAGCGAGCAGCGACGAGACGATCGCGCGGGTCGCCGGCGAACGGTTGAGCGTGTAAAAGTGAATTCCCGGAACGCCTGCCTTCAGCAGCGACATCGCCTGCATGGATGCGTAGGCGACTCCCAGCGCCTCGACTGCTTCCTTGTCGCCGCGGCGCACTTCCATCTCGACGCGCAGTTTGGGAGGGACGGCCGCGCCGCACATTGCAACGAACCGTTCGATCTGATCGAAGTTCGTGATCGGCATCAGCCCGGGAAGCATCGGCGCGGTTATTCCCGCCGCCCGCGCGCGCCGTTCGAAATCGAAAAACGCACCGTTGTCGAAGAACAGCTGCGACACGAGAAAGTCGGCCCCGGCGGCGACCTTTTCTCCCAACCGCGCGAGGTCGTCATCGCGACTGGGCGATTCGGGATGCTTCTCGGGATAGCACGCCGCCCCGATGCAAAAATCGTAGTTGCGCCGGAGCATGGCAATCAGCTCGACTGCGTGGGAGAACCCGCCCGGAAGCGATTCGTAGGCGCCCGTCGTTTTGGGCGCGTCGCCGCGCAGCGCGAGAACGTTTCGTATGCCGCTGCGGGCGAGGTCGTCGAGGAGCGACCGGAGCTCCGCCCGCGGGGTGCCCGCACAAGTCACGTGCGCGACGACGGTGATTCCGGTCTCCTGCTGAATCTGCTTGGCGAGCGCGACGGTCCGGGCGCGCGTCGATCCTCCCGCGCCGTACGTGATCGAAACGAACGCCGGACGCAGCGGTGCAAGCGCCGCCACCGTTTCGAAGAGTCGGCGCGAGCCGTCGTCGTCTTTGGGCGGGAAGAACTCGAACGAGAAAAACGGCCGCAGGGTCGCGATCGCGTCGTCGATCCGCATACGCGCAACCATTAACGAAAGCTGGCGGTCACGCCTCCGCAGACGAGCGCCCAGCCGTCGACCATGACGAAAAGGAGGAGCTTTATCGGAAGCGAGACGACGGGCGGGCTGAGCATCATCATCCCCAGACCCATCAACATCGCCGACACCGCCAAGTCGATCGCCACGAACGGCAGATAGAGCGCGAAGCCGATCGCAAAGGCGTTCCGAAGTTCGCCCACCAGGAAGGCCGGGACGAGCACGAGCAGCGGCGCACGTTCGGCGGGCTCGGGCGCCCGCCGAGCTACCCGCTCGAACAGGCGCACGTCGGCCGAGCGGGCCTGCCGCAACATAAAGCTCTTCAGGGGCCGCAAGGCGCGCGTCAACGCCTGCGATTGCGAGAGCTTGCCGCGCGAGTACGGTGCCAGCGCGTCGCGATCGATCCGTTGCAGCGTCGGCGCCATAACCACCATCGTCAGCACGAGCGCGAGCCCGGTAAGCACCGCGTTCGGCGGAACGGCCGAAGCGCCGATCGCGGAACGAACCAGCGACAGAACGACGACGATCCGCACGAACGAAGTGCACATCACGAGGGCGAACGGCAGCACGGACAGGAGCGTGAGACCCGCGAGCACGTCGATCGGGACGAACGCATGGCCGCGCGAGGCGGCCGCGATCAGCTGATCCACCGCTAGGCCGGCCGCGCGACCAGTTCGGTGATGCGCACGCCGAAGTTCGCGTTGACGGCAACGATTTCGCCGCGGGCCACGAGTTCGTCGTTGACCAGTAAATCCACCGGGGCGCCGGCGGCGCGGTCGAGCTCGACGACCGAACCATTGCCCAGTTTCAGCAACTCGGCGACGGAGATCCGGCAGGCACCGAGTTGCGCCGTCAACTGCAGCGGAACGTGCAGCAGCACGTCGATGCCGGGGTGTTCCGCGGCCCGATTCGAATCGGCCGTCACGGCGAACTCGTAATCGCGAACGCGTAGCGGCCGTCGCGCATTCCGCACGTCCCGCGCGCCAATTGCCGGCCGCCGATCGTCAGCCTCCCATGCAGTGCGCCGGCGCGGGTCAGCGGAAAGATCGTTCCAGGCGTAAGGGTGGCGAGCGCGTTGGCCCGGATTCGGGCGACGTCGAGGGTCACAACGGGTTCCAGCAAGATCCCCGCCAAATCTTCGAGCGCAAGGCGCCCGCGCGGTTCGGGAGCGGGATCTCGAGACAACGCAATTCCGATTCGGGCATCGATCGGCGGCTCCAACAAGATCTCGAAATAGGTGGCAAAGCCCGCAATCGTCGAGACCAGCTCGAGCGACTCTCGCTCGCGCGCACCGCATACTGCCTGCAGCGTCGTGCCGATGGCCGCCGCGGCGCGATCGACTGCTTCGCGTTCGAAAGGCGAAAGGTCGCGTGGGGCGTCGGTCGCGGCGCGGTTCTCGCCAAATGCGGCGGCTGCCAGCGCGGCAGCATCCCGCGGACGCAGCACGATCGCGGCATCCGCCACGCTGCCGCGCGTCCGATAGAGCAACGCTTCTCGCGCAATCGCCACCCATGCCGGCGGCGACGGTATCGCCGGCTCGAGAACTCGAACGCCGACGGCGGCGCCAAGCAGCGACGTAAGGGTTTCGCGCACGCCGTTGCCGACCACGCAGGCGGCGCTCGCCGGCAGCGACGAGCGCTCTTCGAACCTCGCCGCGCGGATGCGCCTAGCTTTCCAACCCATCCCGCTTGGATCGAACGTCAGCAATCTCACTTGACGACGTCCATCGCCGTTTTTCCTAGCCGCTGCTTCGCCGTTTCGGCTGCAGCCAGCGCGTCGAACGCCACGTACGCGTCCTTGAGGCGCGCCAGACTCGCGTCGAGATCGACGCGGCTGCGCTCGCGCCGCATTGGAGCCAGCGCGCCAAAGGTTGCGTCACCGGCAAGCCCAACGTGCGGTGAGACGCCTTTCGGCGCGAAGAATCGCTCCCCGTCCGCGGCGTCGAGCTGAGTCGCAGCGGGAAAGCGTGCGAGCGCAATCCGTCCGACGACGACGTCGCGCGCAGCTGGGGTTCCTGTCCGAGGATCGAGCGCCGAGCGTCTGTAGACGACGCTGCCGTCCGGTTCGATGCGCGCACCCGCGGCGCGGCCGAGCGCAACGTTCGACGGGGTCGACGTGCAATTCGCTCAAAGCTGCTCCGGAAGTCGTCCTGCCCATGATCGCGCGGCCCCCCGCGTCGACCAATTTTCCGCCGGTAATGTGAAAGGTTCCGTCGCGAGAGTATCCCGTCCGGCCGCGGAGGTCGACCGAAATGAAGTACGCGCCTTCGGGCGCCGCCGCGGACAGTGGATCGAGCGTGAAGGTCGAACCGCCGCCGGCGGTCGCGACGTCATGGTGGTCGGGAACGCTTCCCGGTAGGAAGGCGCGCCGAACGTCGGCGGCCCGTTCGGCGATCCGTTCGAGCGCGGCGCTCATTGCCGGATTCAAAAACACGATAGCACGCCGGCGTTGTCGAGCGTGAGGGTGACGCCGCGCCCCGCGAGAGCGAAGGAAGCTCGTGCGAGCGCGCGAGCGACCAGCGTTCGATTTGCCGGCGAGCAAAGCGCGATCAGCCGCAGTCCGTCATCGCGATTTTGCATCATGACGTGTACGCGCGCGCCGCCGTTGTCGACCGTAAACGTGGCCCGGGCGGGCGGGTGCGGGCGCGCGAAGGCACGTTCGATCTGCGACGCGAGGCGCGAATGTCGCCGGCGCCGTTCGGCGGCCGCTTCCGCGCTCTCGGCGGCCTTCTGCGTCACGACCAGCCGGACTGCCGGTAGCGCCGAGCGGCGAAAAGGCGTTTTCGAATCCGGCGACTCTGCGGGGCGCAGCAGCGCGCGCACCTTCGGCGATGCGGCCGGCGCTGCGGCGGCCACCGAGCGCTTGCGTGCGAAACCGAGCGCAGAGTACCAGGCTTGTGAAAGCTCGCGACGGTCGATCGCGGCCACGGGCGCCGATAAGACGCCGGCTCGAAGCTCATCGGTCATCATGGCGCCATCGTCACCCGCCGGCGTGGCCTGCGGGTCGCTGCGGTATTACCGCGGCGTGATCACGGGATCGTACTGCGGACGATAGCGTCCGTCGTCGAACGATTGCGCCTTCTCGAGGTATAAGTTGCCGCCGGCGAAGTCGAGGGTGAACACGAAGTTCTCGAGGCTTCCCAATCCGATGTTACCGGCGTCGTTGCCGTCGGCAAACGCGCCGGTATCGGCCAGCATCACGTTAGCGTAACGGTTGTACAACTTGAACGGGCCGATTTCAAGGCGGTCGACCATCGCCGGCACGGCCGCGCTGGATCCGCCGACGCCACGATTTTGCGCGAACGTTCGGGCTGCGCCGTAGAAGACCAGGCCCTGATGGGCCTGTAGGAACGCGTGAAACATCAGCAGTTCGCTGCTGTTTCCGGTATCGATCAAGAAGCGGCCGTCCGTTTTATCGTTGATCCGGGCGGAAATCTCGGGAAGCTCACGATCGGTATCGATCGGCACCGCGATGCCTTGCACGGGCAGCGTACCCGGCTTGGCGAGGGTCATCGTCAACCGGTCGGGATCGATGCGCACCTCCGCGGCCGCAAAGAATGGGTAACCCAGGACGCCGTTGACGCGCGCGCCTCGGTACGTCACCGCGCCTAAGTCGGCGACCGAAACGATGCGCACCGGGAAGGAGACGGCGCCTAACTCGATCCGGTCGAGCGCCGCCACGCCGGCCCCGGCCGTGCGTTTCGCGCCGCGAATTTCAAGCGTTCCCTCCGGCGTAAGTTTGAGGCGCCGGGCGGCATCGGTATCGAGGAACACGCCCTGCGACCCGCTGTCGATCAGCAGCAGCAAGGCCTCGCCGTTCGCGCGGGCGCGCACGAACAAATGCCCGTCCCCCGCGAGCAACCCGAGCGTTACGGGAGCCGGCGCCTCGACGACGGTCGCCGTCAGCGGTGCGAAAATCGAACGATCCACGGGCCCGTTAGCCGTGACCCGCGTCACGCGCGACGTGAGATCGTAGGCGTGATTTCCGCTGGATTCCACCGTAACGCCGGGGTAGAGCGCGCCGCCCGCCACGGCGTAGCCGGAGTAGTCGAACGTTTCAAGTGCGTCGCCGTTGAGGTAGGCTATCTCGTCAACCATCCAACTCTGCGCGTCCAGCGAGACGCCGAAAGGTTCGCCGCCCGGAGAAGTGACGCGCAGCTGCCAGACGTTGCGCCCGTCGCGCAGCCGGGCCGCGCCGAGCAGCACGACGTTTTCGGGATGACGCGCGAACTCACCCGAATCGATGTAGTCTTGCGTGTACTGACGACGCGCGGCCAATCCGCGCAGTTCGCGGACGTCACCGTTGGCATTCTGCACGAACTCTCGTCCGTTCACCCGCAACGTTCGTTGCGTACGGATTCCGAGCGTTTCGTCGTAACGTTCGTCGTTGCCGTCGCGCCAGCTCCGGAACGTTCCGCGTAGTCCCAGACCTTCGAGCGTTCCTTGCGTTGCGAGCGTGTGGGGCGATGCAACCTTCAAAGCGCGCAACGCGCGCAGGTGCGCGTCGAGCACGTCCGTAAGCGTCGGCGGCGCCGATGCCGGCACCGCCCCCAGTAACGCGCCAACGGCGATGCAAACGACGGCTATTTTGAATTGCTGCATGGGGAGTCTCGCAGCTACTTCGCCCTCGTTCGCGATTGCGCATTGTGCCGTCCGAGCTCAATCGAGGCAAGCGGCGAGTTCGTGCAAAGCCGTCAGCGTTTCGGCCGGCGCGCTCGGACGGTCGCGTTGGCGCAGGAATGCCTCGAGCCGGTCTTCGGCCGCGGCCGCGCGCTGCGAGGGCGGGTCGGCCGGAGCGATACCGATCCGGCGAGCGTCGTCGATCCGGTCGAGCAGCGCGAGCGCGCGGCGCACTCGCATTGCCGCGCCGGCATGTCCGGCCGACGTCACCGCGGCCATCGTTCGGCTCGCGCTGGCGAGGACGTCGATCGCCGGGAAGCGCCCGGCTTCGGCGAGCCGAGCACTCAGGACAATATGTCCGTCGAGCAGCGAGCGGGCCGCATCGCTGACGGGGTCACGTTCCTCCCCGTCGTCCAGCACGCTCGCGACCAGCGTGATCGAGCCCGAACGCAGCGGACCGGCGACTTCGACCAGCCGGGCCAGATCGGCAAAGACGCTGGGCGGGTAACCGCCGCGCCCGACGGCTTCGCCCGCGGCCACCGCAAGCTCGCGCATTGCGCCGGCGACCCGGGCGAGGCTATCGAGAACCATCAAAACGTCGAGACCGCGCTCGCGCAGGGCGGCGGCTTGTGCGGCGGCTACCTGAGCGGCGCGCACTCGTTCCGCCGGCGCTCGATCGCTGGTCGCACAGACGATCGTCGCGTGCGGTGCGCGTCCGTCGATCCAACGCTGCGCTTCGCGCCCGCGCTCGCCCACAAGTGCGACGACGATGGCATCGGCCCGGCAGCCCGCGACGATCGCCTCGATTAACGTGCTTTTTCCAGCCCCGGGCGCGCCGAATAGGCCGGCGCGGGCCCCCCGACCGAGCGTCAACAACCCATCGATCGCGCGAACGCCGGTCCAAAACGGTGCGCGCACCGGTGTGCGATCGCAGGGCCGCGGCGGCTCTCGCCCGAGCGCGACCCGCCGTCCGCGCAGCGCCGGGCCGTCGTCGAGCGGCCGGCCGCGGGCGTCGATCGCCCGACCGAACGCGCATGCACCGAGCGCCAGCGACGCCGCGTACGCATCCGCAAACACCGGGGTCCCGCGCGCGATGCCGCCGATCGCGGCGTGCGCGGCGATCAGCACGCCGTCGGCGCCGATCGCGCAAACGTGACCGCTCGTCGCAACCGGCTGCGTGGCGATCGTTACGCCGTCGCCCAGGCGGACGCCGGGAACGCGTGCCTCGAGCAGGCCGCCGCGCGCGCTCGACACCTTTCCGCATGCGATCACCGTCTCGCCAGCACCGTCTCCAGACGCGCGCCCAAACTCGCGTCGATCGTGCCCGCGTGCAGTTCGAGAACGAGATCCCCGCGACGTAAACTCGAATCGGCGATCGTCGCGAAGCCGAGCGGCGCGAGCGCCGTCACGTCTTCAGGATGGGCGCGTACCGATAACGGGTTCTCGGCCGCAAAGCGCTCGAACGCGGATGCGGCCAGCGCCGCGACGTCAACTGGAGCCAGCGACAACTCACGGGCGAGCACGGCGCAGGCGATTTCGTGCAACAAATCCGCCAGGGAGGCGTCGAACGCGTCGGCCAGCGCGGCCCGAAAGCGGCGCACTTCGGCCAACACGTCGGAGAGTTCGGAGAGAGTTTCCGTCCCGTCGCTCGCGGTCGTCGGTTGGGGCGCGACGAATTCGGGCGCTGCTGCCGCCGCCGCCGGCTGCGCGAAGAACTCGTCCAGCGGCACGAAACCGTCAGGCATGCCGGCGCAGAAGCTCCGCCGCGTCGCCCAACAGCGGGACGTGCGGACGCTGCATTCGTTTGACGATCGCGTCGCGTTCGTGCGGCGGATAGAGCTCGAGTACGGCGGCCGCCGTCGCGGCCGGAAGCGCGCTGATGATCGCCGCGGCCGCGTGCGGCGGTTCGTGCGCGAGCACGCTGCGCACGCGGGCCGGAGCGAACCCGGCGACGGCTGCGGTCGCACGTTTGAGCGCGGCGCGTTCGACGCACGACTCGATCAAGGCACACGCCGGCCGCACCGCTACCCGCGCCGCGGCGAACAGTCCGAAAACGCCCACGAGCGCCGGCGCCAGCGGCACCAGCGTCCCGTAGAGCAGCCACCAGACGTCCTTCCGAGGTACGGACGGGCGATGGAAGTCGACCGCGCCGATCGCGAGCGCGTCGCCTCTTGCTGGATCGAAGCCGACGGTCGCGGCCGCCAGACCGCGCACGCCGGCAAGATCGAGGTGACGCGAAACGTCGACGAATACGGCCGTCGAAAGCCGTTTTATTCCGCCGGCGGGCGTCTGCGAGATCGACTCGTGCGTTTCGCTGCCCCGCTCCTCGGTGACGTCGCTGTGACGATACCGCCGTCCACTTCCGTCGAATTCGTCGCTGCGTTGGGTGCGCGCGATCGGCCCTCCGGCGGGCGCTCGTCGAACGTCGCGTTCGCTGTTGTGATCGCCGCGATACTCCGCGTGGACGCGCACGATCGTCGCACCCTCGCCAAACGCCCCGTCCAAAGCCGTCTGGAGCGATCGCTGCAGTTCGGCCGCATCTTCGCCTTGGCTGCGGTCGTCGAGCGCGACGCCGCGATCGTCGAGAATCGTGACGTGCGCGGGCTGTAGTCCCGGCACGCCGGCCGCGACGAAGGCGCGGATTCCCGCGACCGCTTCGCGCGAAAGTTCGGCACCCGCCCGTAAGCGCAACCGCACGCTGGCGCTCGGATCGCGGGCGGTCTCGTCGGCAAACTCCGCGGAGCGGGCCGGCGAAACGATCACGCGCGCGTCGTCGAGTCCTTCGATCCCCCGCAGCCCGGCTTCGATATCGCCGGCCAATCCGGCTCGCGTCTGTGCGTCGATCACGGCCTGCGGCGTCAGCACCCCGACGTTGGCCAGCGCTTCGCCGCTCCCCTCGAGGTGGGCGTGAGGCACGCCGGCCAGCGACAGCCGCAGCAGCGCATCGTTGCGCCGGCCCGCGCCGACGATGACGTTGTCGGACGTCGGCGTAAAGTCGACGTTCCAGGACGCCAAACGCTCCTCGACTTCGGCAAGCTGTTCGGCATGCAGCGGGCTTGCAAACAACGCAACGCGGGCCGGGTGAAGCGCGATCCCGGCGACGATCGACGCCGCCGGCAGCGCCAGTGCCGCCGCCGCGACGACCAGTCGCGCGGTTTTCGACAGCGCGCCCCATCGGGCGAATAGCCAGGCGACGTATTCCAACGGCCGCCGCTCCTCAGACTTGCATGTTCAGAACCGACTGCACCGCCTGCGCGCAGCGTTGTGCGGCGGCGGTCGCAACCGCAACGGCAACGTCGGCGCGGGCCCGCTCGTACACGGCATCTTGCAGCGATCCCGAACCGGCGGCGAATGCGTCTTCGGCATCTTGCGCGCCACGCAGCGCCGCGCCGGCAGCGTCGAGCGCGCGCCCGAATGCCGAGACGTCCGCCGGCCGATCCCCGCGGGACGCGGGTGCGTCGGGCAGCAACGCCTCAACCTTCACAGCCGGCCGAGCTCGATCGTCTTCTCGGCCAGCGTCTTGCCGACGTCGAACAGCGACGCGTCCGATTCGTACGCGCGCGCCGCGTTCATCACCGCGATCATTTCGGAAAGCATGTCCACGTTCGTACCCGCTTCCGTATGCGATCCGGAAAAGACGACTTGGGTCTCGCCGTCGTCGCCGTCAACTAGCGCAAACTCCGGAACCGCGCGAGGATAACTGCCGTCCGGGCCGGCGGCTTCGGCCGCCGCGACGTTACGGGCGGCAACGTCCAGCGCGGCGCGTTGCGCGTCCATCGCGCTCGCGGCCGCATCGAGCAACGGTACCGTCACTTGGTGACCGCCTTGACCTCGGCGAACCGCGCGTGCTGGGCGGCGAGCAACGCTTCGGTAAAAATAGCCGCCTGAGCGCTCTGCGCCATCGCGGCGTTTTCGGTCCGGCCGGCATCGCGGCCCGCGTTGGCGCGCGCGACGGCGGACTGTGCCTCGTTCAACCGCGCGGCAGCCCGTTCCAGCGCTCCGCGTAACGAATCTCCTACGTCGAACATGGGAATATCCTAGAAACTCGGCGTGTTCGGAAGGCGACGCCGGCGTTGCCGAGGTATGTCGCTCGACACGTTATGGCACCCGGATGAGCAAGACGCGCTTCGAAGCGTTTTCCGACGGCGTCTTCGCAATCGCGATCACGCTGCTCGTCCTGGGATTCTTCGTTATGAATGCCTTACGCAGCGTCGTGCTGCGTAACCGGCTCCTCACCGGCATCCGGCAATCTTAAGAGCGCTAACTGCGCTCGCCGACGGATCTCCAGCGCCGCATTGACGTCCGCATGGGCCGTCAGACCACAGCGAACGCAGCAAAAGCGCCTTCTCCACCGGCTTCTCGCACAAACGTATCCGCACCGCGAACACGTCTGTGACGAAAAATGTGCCTCGACCCGCACCACGGCCCGAGCAGCTTCTTCCGCTTTCTCAGATACCAAGCGTTCGAGTAGACCAAACCCTGCATCCAGCATCACCCGATTCAATCCCGACTTCGCCCGTACGTTGACCCCCGGCCGCTCCACCGTGCCCTTGGCGCTGCGGGTCATCGCGCGCAACGACAGTTGTTCCAGCCCGATCGCGTCGGCCGTAGTGACGATGCTCCGAGCGGCCTTATGCGCGAAATCGCGCCGCGCGTTAGCTTCATGCTCCCGAGACCGCGCCAGGCGCAGGGCCGCAGCGATGCGCTGCGGATCCTGGCGGTTGCGGACCCGCCCGGCAGCGTCGCGCTGGGTGACCGACTCCAGGTCGCGCTGCAGACGCGCCGTGGCGGCTTTGCGCCGCTCACCCACGGCAAGATTGCGGATCAGCCGGCCGTCCGAGCAGGCCGCCAGCACGTGCACCCCGCGGTCGATGCCGATCGTTACACCGGTTTTGGCCAGCGGGCGGACTTCGCGTTCGCATTCCAGGCAAGCGTACCAGCGGCCGTGGCGTTCCACCAGCCATGCTCGTCCGAAGTCAGGAACGCTGCGGCCTTTGCGCAGTTTCACCAATCCTACGCCTGGAACGCGCAGCCGCGTTTGGTCTTCGTCCAGGCGCAGCGCACGGTCACCATGTGGAAAGGTCAGCTGGTGCCAGCGAGCCGCCGGTTTGAATCGCGGATACCCGGCAGTTTCGCCGCGTTTGAGCCGCCGGAAAAACCCGGCGAACGCCAGATCCAAGCGGTGCAGCACCGCATCTTCGCATTCGCGATAAACCGCCGCGACACGCGTATCCTCCTGTCGCAGCGCCGTGAGTTCGGCGTATTGGTCGCGACTCGCGAGGGTCCGACCTCGCAGGCGGTAGACGTCGCGCCGTTGCTGCAGTAAGGCGTTATACAGCTGGCGGGTTACGTCGAGCATGAACCGCAGCGTTGATTGCTGGTGCGGGGTCGGGTAGAGCCGGATTCGCTCGACGCGTTTCATTGGCGCTACGATAACGGATGCCGATGCCATACGCCTGGCATTCATTTCACAAAACTTTTTTGGGCCGTTCGATGCGACGCACGCCGCGAGGCTCCGCGCTGCATCCACACCGTTTGCTTCACTTCACTGGCGGCCGGTTACGCGCCGTCCATAGCGCTCCAGTGGCAAAACCATCACGCGCTCTTTCGGCTGGTAACCCGAATCGACCGGGCCACCATCTTTCTCAACCTCCTGCTGCTGGGGGGAACCGCATTCATTCCGTTTGCGACCGACGTCCTGGGCGCGCATCCTACGCTGGCGGCATCAACGGTTCTGTACGGGATTACGCTTTCGTTTTGCGCGACGATCTACAACCTGCTGCTGGCGCATTTGATTCGCTCCGGAGCGTTCGGTTCGGCCGTCAGCTCCGCGACGCTGCAGCGGACGGTTCGGGCCTACCGAACCGGCCTGGCGGGCTACGGCGCGGCAACGCTGATCGGGATCTTCGTCCCCGCCGTCAGTTTTGCCGCGTACCTTGCGATCGCGCTCTACTACGTCATTCCGCACGGCGTCGATGCCGACATCGACTCGTCCGCGTCGGCATAAGCGCGCAAGCACGGCGGTCTCAACTCCGGGCCACCGGCAACCCGCCGGCATCGAGGGGAATGCCGAGGATCAAGCGGGTGACTTCGTTGTAGTTGGCGATGCCCGAAGAAACGCGGTTACTCTTTAAGTAGACGTTATACGTGCGCCACGTCCAGTGCGCGAGGAGCACGTTGACGTGCCGGGAGTCGCGCAGCCGCAGTGCGGCGAAATCCTTCCAGACGAGCGGGGCGAACTCGTTGCGAGCGTAATGCGGCTTTTGGGGCAAGTACAGAAAAAGCTCGAACCAGCCGGAGTAGCGGATGACCGCATCGGACGAGCGCAGACACGAGACGATCGCTAAGTAGTTGGCTTCGTCTTCACGCGCGTAGGCCGCGGTATGACTCCACTCGTGCGCGAGATCGAACGGACGCTCGAACCAAAGCAGATCGCCGGCGAGCTGCACGTTGAGCGTGAGCGGGTTGATGAATCCGCTGGTGCCGGTGGCCTCCATGAACGGATTGGCGATCGTCGGTTTGGCTTCGCCGACTTCGGGACTCCAAGCGTCGCCGGCGCGTCGCACGGCCGGCAGCCACGCGTCGCGCAGCGTGTGTCGATCGAACGGCACCGCCGCACGCGCATGTGCGGCGCCGGCGAGCGCGTTCATTTCGGCGATGGCCCGCGCGCGCAGCCTGGTAGCGGCCGCAGGGGTAACAAGCGCGGGGTCGTAGCGCATCCGCGCTTCGATCGGAGCGCGGGCATAGTTCCAACCCCAGCTCGCTTCGAACCAGACGGCGTATAAACCGAGGATCGCCGCCACGTCGATCAGGAGCGCTGCGTACGACCGGCGCGGCCGACGGCGTCCGCCGCCCCGCGCGAACGCCACCACCCGCCAAACGATCGCGACGATACCGATCCCAAACGCGAAGTCGCCGAGCGACCAGCCAAAGCCCTGCGTCACCGCAAAGGCCGCGTGCTCCCAACCAGGGTAAACCCCGTTGGCGTACGCCGTCTCGACCCATCCCGGCGGTGGTTTCCAAGCAAAGGCGAGCGCGCCCAGCAGGATCGCGGCGAAGCGCAACCCGAGCCAGACCGGACGACGGGCTAGCGTTTGCTGAACTGGAAGCGCTTACGTGCGCGCTTACGACCGTATTTCTTCGACTCTTTTTCCCGAGGGTCGCGCGTCAAGAACCCGTTCTGGCGCAAGATCGGTTTGAGCGATTCGTCCATTGCGAGGAGAGCGCGCGCGATGCCGTGCCGAACCGCGCCGGCCTGACCGGTCACGCCGCCGCCTTCGGCTTTGACGGTGACGTCGAAGCGAGACAGGCTCTGAGTCGCTTCGAGCGGCTGGCGAACGATCTGCAAGAGTTGCGGTCGCGGAAAGTATTCTTCGACCGGTTTCTTGTTGACGGTAATGACCCCGCTCCCGAGTGTCAGCGAAACGCGGACGATCGCGCGCTTGCGGCGGCCGGTGGCCTGAATGCTGTCGTTCAAAAACGTGCTCCTAAGTTCGCTCAAAACAGCGGCTGCGGATTTTGCGCGGCGTGCGGATGCGCTCCGCCGACGTAGACGTTCAGTCGCCGCAGCTGGTCGTTGCGCGTACGGTTCGGCGCCAACATGCCGCGCACGGCCATTTCGATCAGCCGTTCGGGGTGCTTCGCCTGCACTTCGCGCGCGGTCTGCACGCGCAGTCCACCGGGGTATCCGCTGTGGCGGTAGTAGAGCTTTTGATCCGGCTTGTTGCCGCTCAGCTCGACCTTCTCCGCATTGACCACGACCACGTGGTCGCCATTGTCGATGTGCGGAGTCCAGGTCGGCTTGTGCTTCCCGGAGAGGGCGCGGGCGATGCGCACCGCCAGCGTACCGAGGCGCTGCCCGGCCGCGTCAACGACAAACCAGTCGTGGCTGGTTTGCGCCGTGGTTTGTTGATAGGTCCGCATCTGCGCGAAGGTCCTCGAATCGGCGAAAGATGGCCAAGTGCGCGCCGGTCGAGAAAACGAACGGCGGCCACCGCATCTTACCCGCCCGTAAGCGGCGGCGTCAAGCACGTAAGCGGCCGGGTAAAGTGCTTGACATATACTTGACTAGGCAAGTATAGTGACGTTCATGGAAAACGCCCCTTTGTCGGCGCTGCTGCGCCTCTCGGCCGCCCACGCTGCGACCACCCGCATGCTCGATGCAAAAATCGGCGGCCATCACGGTCTCAGCTTCGCGGAGCTTCGCCTGCTGCGGGCCCTGGCTGCTGCCCCGGACGACGGCTTGCGCCCCACCGAGCTGGCCGCCGCGCTCGAGGTGACGGCCTCGGGCGTCACCCGGGCGGTGCTGCCGCTGGAGAAGCGCGGGATCTTGCGACGGCGCCCCGACCCGGGCGACGCCCGCGCCAGTCGCGTCGTTCTAACGGCGGCCGGCCGTGGGCTGGCGGCCGACGCTTCGGCAACCGCCGCCGAGGGAGCGGCCCGCCTAATGCGCCGCCTCAGTCTCGGCCAGACTCGCCAGCTGGAGCGCCTCCTCGGCGAGATCGCGTAATCTCGCCCCATCGGAAGATCGGCGGTTCGGAATACGAATCGTAGCCATCGCCGTACCTGACCCCGGCGAGGTAGAGACCGTTGGCCGGAGCAGTGTGCCCCGCAGCCTGACGGTTGCGGGCGGCGAGGATGGCGGGCAGATCGCCGGCGCTGCGGCGCCCGGTCCCGCAATCGATCAGCGTGCCCACGATCGTCCTGACCATTCGGTGCAGGAAGCCGCCGGCGGAGATCTCGATGCGCATGAGGTCGCCTCGAATTTCGACGATTAGCCGAGTTACCTCGCGCACGGTCACGCCGCTCTCGGGGGCCACCCCGCAGAACGAACGAAAGTCGTGCTCGCCGATCAGCGCCGGGATTGCGGCCTCCACCCGGGCGATGTCGATTGGCCGCCAGACCTGATAGGCTTGACGCATCGTCAGCGCCGAGCGCTCGCGGCGGCGGCAGATGGCATACACGTAGGTGCGTTCGAGCGCCGAAAACCGGGCGGAAAAATCGGCGGAGACCAGCTCCGCTTCGCGCACGCTCACATCCGGCGGGAGTGCGCCGGCCAGCGCGATGGCGAGCCGCTCGAATGGAAACGCGCGGCCGGTCGAAAACGAGATCACCTGCCCGCTGGCGTGCACGCCCGAGTCGGTTCGGCCGGCTGCCGAAATCTTGATCGGTTCGGCGAGTAGACGCGATAGCGACGCTTCCAAGACGCCGGCGACCGTTCTCAACCCCGGCTGCCATTGAAAGCCGGCAAATTCGGTGCCGTCGTACTCGACGGCCGCACGAACCGTTGATCGAGAAGCGCCGATCAGTCGGGTCTCGCGCAGGCCACGTGGCGGCATCCGCAGCGGTCGCGCGGCGCGGCGTCGCCGTCGAGGTCGTCACGTTCCTTGCAGCGGGGACTACAGTAGACGATTCCGAGATCGACGAAACACGTGCACTGCGGGTGGGCACATTTTTGTCCGTCCATGCCCTCGCACTTCGGCGCGGGCGACCGGGAACACTTGCCGTCGAGACGGCCGGACGCTATCCGTGCTGGCGCTGTAACGGAAAGACGAGCACGTCGCGTACCGATTGACTTGCGGTGAGCAACATGACGAGCCGGTCGACCCCGATTCCGATCCCGGCGGTCGGCGGCATCCCGTATTCGAGGGCGCGTACGTAGTCCCAGTCCGGTTCGGGCGCTTCTTCGTCGCCCTCGGCGCGATCGACGACTTGGGCTTCGAAACGTTTGCGTTGATCGTCGGGGTCGTTGAGTTCGGTAAAGGCGTTCGAGATCTCCATTCGCGCGCAGAAAAGCTCGTATCGGTCGGCCAGTTCTGGATCGTCCCGTTTGCGTTTTGCAAGCGGAGAAATCACGACCGGATAGTCGGTTACGAAGGTGGGCGCGATCAGGTGCGGTTCCAGGACCCGCTCGAAGATCTTGTCGAGCGCGTGACCGTGCGTCGGCGATTCCGGCAATCCGAGTTCGACGAGAATGGACGCGGCGCCGCGCGGATCGAGCAGCCGTTCCCGCGTGAATTTTCCATCGCTATGGGACGCGATGCCGTCGAAATACGCGACGCGCGCGAACGGACGCGCGAACGAAATCGTTTCTTCGCCACGCGCGAGCTCGTCGCGTCCGCCGGTCGCGACCTCGACCAGCCGCGCGATGAGCGCCTCGTTAAAGTCCAGCATGTCGGACACGTCCCAGTAGGCGGCGTACAGTTCGAGCATCGTAAACTCGGGGTTGTGGGTCGTGTCGATGCCTTCGTTGCGGAAGATCCGGCCGATTTCGTAGACCCTTTCGAGGCCGCCGACGATCAGCCGCTTGAGGTTGAGCTCGGTCGCAATCCGCAGCTGCATGATTTGATCGAGGGCGTTGCAGTGCGTCGAAAAAGGGCGCGCCGCCGCGCCGCCGGCAACGTGCAGCAGCGTCGGCGTTTCCACCTCGTAGAACCCGTAACCGTCGATGAAGCGACGCATTTCGGCGACGAGCCGGCTGCGCGCGACCAGCGCGTCGCGGACGTCGGGATTGACGATCATGTCGACGTACCGCTGGCGGTAGCGTTTTTCGACGTCGACCAAACCGTGCCACTTGTCGGGAAGCGGACGCAGCGCCTTGGCCAGAATGGAGAACGCGGTGACGTGCAGCGTCAGCTCGCCCATCTTCGAGCGGAAAACGTATCCGCGCACGCCGACCAGGTCCCCGCGATCCAGATCGTTCCAATCGGCGAACCCGCGCTCTTCGACTTCGTCCTTGCGGACGTAGAGCTGGAGCCGGCCGGTGCGGTCGGCGAGATCGGCAAAAATCGTCTTGCCCATCCGGCGTTTGGAGAGCAGTCTCCCGGCGACGTTCCAACCTTCCGCCGACGCGTTTTGGCCCGGCTCGAGGAATCCGTAGCGAGCCGTCAGCTCCGCGCAGCTTGCGTCAACTTCGTAGCGCGTCTGCGCGAACGGATCGTCTCCACGAGCGCGCAGTGCGGCCAAGTGCTCGCGCCTGGCGGCTATCAACGCCGCTTCGGTTTTGCCGAGGTCTTCTTGCATGTCCCTCGTGCGATGCGATCGCACCGCGCCGCTGACGGCGCGTTCGGTCGTTAGCTAGCCTTCTTAGCGGCCTTCTTGGGAGAGTTGCTCTTGATCGATTCGATCTTGTACTTCGCCAAGCCGCGCGGGGTCGAGACGTCGACGGTGGCGCCTTTCTTGTGTCCGATCAGCGCGCGTCCCAGCGGCGATTCGTTCGAGATGCGGCGATTGGAAGGGTCGGCTTCGGCCGATCCGACGATTGAAAATTCGTACCCATCGTTGGTCTTGAGATCCTTGACCTTCACGATCGCGCCCAGATGCACTTCGTCGGCGGCGTATTCCGACTCGTCGATGATCCTGGCATTGCGAATCATCGCCTCGAGCTTGAGAATGCGGCCTTCGATGAACGCTTGCTCCTGCTTGGCGTCTTCGTATTCCGCGTTTTCGCTAAGATCGCCGTACTCTTTGGCCTGCCGGATGCGATCGTTGACCTCACGGCGATGGACGGTTTTCAACTCGTCGAGCTCCGTCTCGAGCTTCGTGAGTCCCTCGGCGGTGAGGACGATCTCTTTGTCGTTCAACTGCAAATCCTCAAAAGCGGGCGCTCAAGGACGCGCCCCGGACCCTCGGTAATCGATGACGCCCTGGCGGGCGCTGGCGCCGTTTGTTCGGGGGGTGAAATGCTTCTCCTCCGCCAGGCTGCGGGCACCCGGAACCTCGGGCGTCAGCTCAAGCGAAGGACGTGCGGCTTCACGGCCAGCTCGCGCAGGATGCCTTCGTAGTCCTGCGCCGTTACCTCGCTCCACGTTTTCCCGAGCAGGGCCAGCAATGCGGCTTCGATGACGTTGGTACCGAACGAGCGCCCGCCAAAGTCCGGCGTCGTCGTGATCAGCGTCGCCACGCCGCGCGCCGCGAGTTCCTCGACGTCGCGGGCCGTCACCGTATTCGTAAGCACGATTTTTTCGTCGAGGCGGTCGGGCATGAACTGGCGCATGAAGTGGAAGTCGCCCGCAATGATGTCGGCTTGCGCGTAGTACTGTGGATACTTGGGCTCCGGCGGCCGGTCTTGTTTCTTGCCGGTCGGATAGAAGAATTGAAACGGCAGCTTGCACGCATCCGGCAGATATTTCTCGGCCATCTGCTCGAACGTCGCGAGGTCGCGAACCGGCAGATCCTTGTCGAGCGCGAAGATGAAATCGCCGAAGAGTACGTCGGCGCCCGCGTCGACCAGCGCCTGCGCCATTCCGAAGCGGTCCAGCGCGCTGACCATCAAGACCTTCCGGCCACGCAAATCGATTCCCAACTCCTCGCGCACGTAGCGAACGGCCTCGCGCTCGAGGGTGTTCTTCAGGCCGCTGCCGTCGACCACCGGCGTGATTTTGGCCGCTTCCAGCAAGCGGACGCCGTCGCGCAACGCGTACCGGTGCCGCCCCGCGTAGAGATAGACGTCGATTCCGCCCAGCCCGATGGCGTCGACGTGGCCGTCCAGAGCGCGCACCTTCGAGATCGCCACGTCGAGCTTGCCGTCGGTGCCCTCGCGCGAAATCTCGAACGCCTCGCCCAACAGGGTGACGTCGGCGCGATGGTCGCGCGCCGAAGAACCGAGCGAGACCGAAACCACCTTCTTCATGCGACCGCCCCTTTTTGGCGCCGCGCCCGCGCGGCGGCGCGCGTTGCGGCGATCCGCTCGGGCGTGATGGCGGCGTCGAATGCACGCATATCGGCGAGTGCGAAGCCGCACCGCTGCGCCATCGTCTCCATCTCGACGATCTTGCTGAGTTCGATACCGCGACCCAGCGTGTACGGCTCTAATCGATTTTCGAGCGCGAGCACCATCGTTTCGCTCATGCACGCCAACGCCGTTCGCGGCGGAAGGTTCAGGTCGAAGTCGCTGCCGCGTTCGCGCACGCGCTCGAACCGCGGGTTTCCCGGGACGAGCATGTTGCCGCCTTCGGTGACCAGGACGTCGGGCCGCTCGCGTGCGACCCGCCGGCTGACGTCGTGCGGAAGGGAAAGCTCGCAGACGACCGCGCCGGTCTGCAGATCCTCCGGTTCGACGACGTCCTGCGTCGAGGACGTTGCCGTCAGCACGAGTTGCGAACGGCGTACCGCGGCGGACGTGTCGGTCGTATACGACGCATCGCACGGGAGTTCGGGCGCCAGGTGCTCGTAGAACTTGCGCAGCCGCGTTTCGTTGCGTCCGACCAGCACGACGTGCTTGACCTTGGGTGCGATCAACCTCACGCACGCGCTGCCGATCGAGCCCGTCGCTCCAATAACGACGGCCGTCGAGGCCGCTGGGGCAATATCCATCTCGGAAGCGGCGCGAAACAAGCTCTGCACGCCGGCCCCGATCGTCAACGAGTTGCCGGTGGTAACCGGAATGGGCGAGCGCTCGTTGACGGTTATCCCGCCGTCGCCGACGACGGCCGTAAACGCGCCCAAGCCGGCGACCTGCGCCCCGAGGTCGACACCGATCTGAATCGCTGCGAGGATGCGCGCGTAGACTTCTTCGCGCGGAAACTCGACCATCTGCTCGGGTAACAGCGGCGCCGAGACGAACCATCCCTCGGTTTCGCGCCCGTCAGGCGTACGAACGCCCGTAACGTGAACCACCGCCCAAGGCGGCATCCACTCCATGATCTTGCGCATGATCGCGTCGCCCTTCCCCTTGGCGCCGGGCTCGTAACGCGCAACATCCTCCAGCGAAAGCGGATGAATAACAAAACAAAACTTGTTCATATGTAACAGGCGCTCCGGCCGAGCCTCCGCGCCCCCCACGCGCCTTGCGCGTGGGGCCACCAGCCAATGGGACGCATTGACGCCTCGTCTGTTAAGCACTCCCCTAGGGCGCCCCAAATTATCGTTTCGCGGCTAACGATGATGCAGCGGGACTTCGTCTGACCGGGACGCTGGCCGTGCATCCGTTCCCCCATCATCCGGAGGTTTTCCCGGTGGCTTCGGCTTGGATTTTTAGGGCGGCCAGCATCATCTCGCTGTTCTCGCGCACTTTCTTCTGCAAGGTCGGGCCGATCAGTTCGGCGAGGGTGGGGACGCCGAAGTCGTAGTCCACGCCGAGGCGGACGTGCGTCGCGCCGTCCCGTTCGACGAACGTCCAGCTGCCCTCGAACTTATCGAGGTCGCCTTCTAAAAGCTGATAGTCGATGCGCAGCCGTTCGTCGTCGAAGCGGTCCTCTTCGGTCCATTCGATCGGCGCCTCTTCGACCAGCGTCTTCCAGCGCGAGATCGCGCGGTCGGGATGCCGTTCGATTACCGTGACGCTTTCGACGTCCGGCATGAACTCCGGAAATCGCTCCTGGTCCTTCGCAAGGTCGTAGACGACGCGAGCCGGAGCGGCAATCGCAATACTGGTTTCGACATAGGGCATTTGCCTTACAGTTGGCCGAGCTTCTCGTAGGCCGTTGCCACCCCTGCCCGCAACGCGTCCAGCGCACGATCGATCTCGCCGTCGGTCACGATCAACGGCGGCTCCAAGCGAATCACGCGTTGCAGGTTCAAGGTCCACGCGGCGGTTACGCCCGCTTTGAGCATCTCGGGAATGATCCAGCCGCCGTACCCCTCGGCGGTCAGCTCGACCCCGACCATCAAACCCAACCCGCGCGCTTCGCGCACGACCGCTGGAAACTCGGCAGCGATTTTACGCGCACCGGCGAGCAGACGTTCGCCGCGTCCGCGGGCGTTTTCCACCAAACCCTCGTCTTCGAGCACGTCGATTGCCGCCATGGCGGCAGCGCACGCAAGTTCGCCCCCGCCGAAGGTCGAGGTGTGCAAGAGCGGCGCCTTCCCGAAGGCGCGATCCCACACCGCCGGACGCGAGATGAACGCACCCACCGGAATAACTCCCCCGGAGAGCCCCTTCGCCAGCGTCATAACGTCGGGAACCACGCCGTCGCGCTCGCAGGCAAACCGGAATCCGCACCGCCCGAGGCCGGTCTGTACCTCGTCGGCAACGAGCAGCGCGCCGGTCCGGTCGCAGGCGGCCCGGGCGGCGCGCAGATAGCCCTCGGGCGGCACGTTCACCCCGCCCTCTCCCTGGACGGGCTCGACGACGAACGCGGCGGCGTCCCGTAACTCCGCGTCGAGGCCGTCGGCCGCTCCGTAGGCGATTTGCGAGAACCCTTCGAGCAGAGGACGGAACGGCGTTTGAAACGTATCCCGTCCGCTCACCGAAAGCGCCCCCATCGTCTTTCCGTGGAAGGCACCGACGGTGCTCACGATTTTCGGCCGGCCGGTGGCGGCGCGCGCGAGCTTGATCGCGCCTTCGATCGCCTCCGTTCCGCTGTTGCACCAGAACGAGATCTGAAGGTCCCCCGGGACGATCTCGGCCAGCCGCCGGGACGCGCGACCGAGCACGGCGTTGAACATCGTTTTGCCCGAGAGCGACATTGCGTCCATTTGCTCGCGCACGGCGGCCAACACGCGCGGATGCGAATGCCCGACCGTAAAAACCCCGTAGCCGCCGGCGAAATCGAGGTACGCTTTTCCGCTCTGATCCCAAATCGTGCAGCCGCTCGCGCGCATTTCCACCGGCGACCCGGAGATCTTCATCACCCGGGCGAGCGGTGGGTTCACGAACTGCTTGTAATTCTCGAACGTCTCGGCCGCCACGTCGGGCGGCGAATCGGACCGCGAAGCGCTCACGCGGCCGCCTCCGCGGGCGCCGACTCCAGTCGCGCGATCGTTTCGTTCACGACCGCAATCGCTTCCGCGGCCCGGTCGACGTGCATGATCCGCTCGCGCAGCGCTGCCGCGCCCGCAACGCCCTTGAGATAGAGGGCGACGTGCTTGCGCATCTGCGGGACGGCGCGTGCCTCGCCGAGTTCGTCCACCATCGTCGCGTAGTGGACGAGGCAGAAGCGGAGACGATCGGCCGGCGACGGCGCCGGACGCGCCGGCCGCCCCTCCATCAAGTCGCGGATCTGGGCGATCAGCCAGGGGTTTCCGAGCGTCGCGCGCCCGAGCATGACTGCATCGACGCCGCTGCGGCGCATCGCCTCGATCGCGCGATGCGGATCGTCGAGGTCGCCGTTGCCGATCACCGGAATTTCGACGCTGCGCTTAAGCCGCGCGACGTGCTCCCAGTCGGCGCTCCCCTTGTAAAATTGTTTGGCGGTGCGCGCGTGCAGGGTCACGGCCCGCACTCCGGCCGCCTGTGCGCGGCGGGCGACGTCGACGTAAACCAGCTGATCCTCGCTCCATCCCAAGCGCATCTTCATCGTTACCGGACAGTCGACCGCCGCGACGACCGCGCGCATGATCGCTTCGCAGCGCTCGGGATCGCGCAGGCACGCCGACCCGCCATTGGTCTTGGTCACCTTGGGTGCGGGGCAGCCGAAGTTGATGTCGACGATGTCGGCGCCGCACTCGCGAACGACGCGGGCGGCGCGCGCCATCGTCGCCGGATCGTCGCCCCAGAGCTGCGTCGAGACGGGCCTTTCCAAGCCGTGCTGGTCGATCATCTCCATCGTGCGGCGGCTGCCGAACTGCAGAGCATTCGCCGAGACGAACTCCGTCACGGTCAGTCCCAAGCCGAACGGCTTGTAAAGCGCGCGCATCGTCCGGTTGGTAACGCCCGACATCGGGGCGAGGATCAAGGGAGGCCAGATTTCGATCGGACCCACGTTCAGGGGGCGCAGCAGCCGGTCCATGGCGGACCTACTATACCATGGGCAAGAGAAGGCTCACTACGACGGCCGGGATCCACAACGCGTTGGCCCCAAGGGTGCGCAGTCCGATCGCCCCGGCGGTCGCGCCCACCAAATAGCACGTCCAAATCCACGCGTTGGTTCGGCCTTGCGCTTGCAGCGCCGGGCTTTCGATCGGGCTTCCGAACAGGTTCATGATCGAGCGCACCAGGGTACCGGTAACAAACGTCGTCGAGACGCCTTCGACGCCCGCGCGCACCGCGACGATGCTCTGTACGCCCATCACGACGGACAAGATCGTCACGGCCCACCGCACCGCACCGGTGCCGTTTCCATGCTGGACGGCCGCGGCAACGGCAAGCAGGACGGCGACCCCAAGCAGGGCCGCCGACGTGCGCACCGGCGGGCGCCCGCGTTCGTACCGCAAGCACAGCGCCGCCGCCGTGCCCCCGGCGACGAAGCCGGCGAGCGAGAGCAACGGCAGCAGAAGCCCGATGTCCCCGGGAAGGTGCGGCCAGAATCGTCCGACGATCGCGCCGCCGAGCAAGACCGTATTGCCGGTCATATTGGCCGTGAATACGCCCAAGCCGAAAAACGCGACCGCGTCGGCATATCCGGCGACGAGCGTCAGGCCAAAGAGCAGCAGATGCGTCCGGCGTGCCACCGCGGTCACGTCAAAGCCGCGCCGCCTCGAAAAAGATCCGCAACCCGATAAGGCTCAAGTTCGGATCGACCGCGTCGAAGACCGGCGCGTGTTTGGCAAAGAGCTGCGCGAGACCGCCGGTCGCAACGGCTTTCGCGGGAGCGCCGAGTTCGGCACGCATGCGCGCGACGATCGCCTCGGTCTGCCCCGCAAAGCCGTAGACGATCCCGGCTTGCAGCGCTTCCTCCGTCGTGCGCCCGATCGCGCGTTCGGGCGCCTCCAGCGCGATTTGCGGCAGCTTCGCCGTACGCCCGACCAGCGCGTCGATCGAAATGGTTATGCCCGGCGCAATCGCGACGCCGAGATACTCGCCGGCGGAAGAAATCGCGATGAAGACCGTCGCGGTGCCGTAGCTCACGACGACCAGCGGCGCGCCGAAGCGCGCTCGTCCGCCGATTGCCGCAGCGACGAGATCCGCGCCGGACTCTCGCGGATACGCCGTGGATACTGCAATGACTCGTTGCAGCTCCGGTTTGAGGAACAGCGGCTGCACGCCGAAAAACTGCGCGCACGCCGCTTCGAGCACGGGATCGAGCTTCGGCACGACGCTGGCGATGACGACGCCGTCGATCTCGCCCACGTCGGCGGCGGCGAACAGCTGTGCAAAGAGCGCGCCGTATTCGTCGGGCGTGCGGCGCACGTCGGTCGTTATCCGCCACGTTCGGGTGAGGTCGCCGGCGATAAAACAGCCGAGTTTGGTTTCGGTGTTCCCGGCGTCGATCGCGACTAACACGCCATCAACCGTTCGACCGCGTCCAGCAGACGAGCCGCCAGCTCCGGCTTGCTCGCGCGGCCGAGGTCGCTGCGGCCCTCACTTCCCCAAAGCAGCACGAGCGCGTTTTCGCCGGTCCCGAATCCGCGTTCGCCGCCCACGTCGTTGACCGCGATCGCGTCGAGATGCTTACGTCGGAGCTTCTCTCGACCATTGCGCTCGTGGTCGTCGGTTTCGGCGGCAAACCCGACCAAAAAGGTCGAGCCCTTGCGTTCGCCCAGAGCCGCCAGCACGTCGGGAGTGCGCACCATCGTCGCCGTCACGTCGCCGTCACTTTTTTTTAGCTTGGAATCGGCGCGATGCTCCGGGCGCCAGTCGGCGACCGCAGCGGCCGCGAGGGTAAGGTCGGCGCCGACCGCGTGCGCGAGCGCCGCGTCCCGAAGTTCCGCGGCAGTCGTGAAGCGCACGACGGTGACGCCGGGGGGCGGTTCGAGGATCGTCGGACCCAGCAGCAAGGTTACTTCGGCGCCGCGCAAAGCGGCTTCGCGAGCCAACGCAATGCCCGTCGAACCGGTCGACGCGTTGCTGAGAAAACGCACCGGGTCGAACGCTTCGCGGGTCGGCCCGGCAGTAATCGCGACCCGCTTGCCGGCCAGCGAGCGCCGTCGAGCGAGCGTGCGCGAAAGCGCGTCGAGCAGTCGCTCTTCGGATGCCAGCCGTCCGATCCCACTCTCGCCTTCGGCTAAAAACCCACGTTCGGGTTCGATGATTTCGTAGCCGCGTTCCCGCAGTGCCGCCAGGTTCGCGCGCGTCGCGGCGTGCTGATACATCGCATCGTTCATGGCCGGCGCGATCAGGATGGGAATGCGCGCGGCGAGCAGCGCGGTCGTGAGCAGATCGTCGGCGACGCCGCTTGCGAGCTTGGCGATCGTATTCGCGGTTGCGGGCGCGACCAGCGCGACGTCGGCCTCGCGCACCAGCCGGATGTGCGGGATGCGTTCGGGCGCGTCCCACAGCGACGCGTAGACCGGACGCGCGGTCAGCGACGAAAACGTCAGCGGCCCGACGAAGCGCTCCGCTTCGGCGGTCAAAACGACGTCGACTTCCACGCCGCGCTGCACTAGGGCGCTCGTGAGCGAGGCCGCCTTGTAGGCCGCGATTCCACCCGAGACGCCAAGAAAGATGCGAGTTCCCTTCATACCGGCCGATCCGCGTCGGCGCTCGTTACGTACAGATTGTCGATCAGCCGCGTGCGTCCAAACCGGGCCGCGCCGATGACGAACGCCGAGCCGTTCAGCCGATCGATCGGCTCGAACGTTTCGGCGTCGACCACGTCGAAATAGTCGGGAACCGCGAGCGGACTCAAGGTGGAGCGGGCGGCTCCGACGGCCGCGGCCTTCGTTTCGTTGCGTTGGAGCGTGTCGCGCAGTACGATCAGCGCGCGGTACAGCGAGGACGCGTGGATGCGCTGTTCCGCGGTGAGATACGAGTTGCGGCTCGACATCGCCAGCCCGTCGCGTTCGCGGATCGTCGGTACCACCTCAACGCTCGCCGGAAATGCCAAATCGCGCACGACTGCCCGCAGAACGGCCGTCTGCTGCGCGTCCTTCTGGCCGAGAAACAGAACGTCGGGACGCACGACGTTCAGCAGTTTGGCCACCACGGTAGCGACGCCGCGGAAGTGGGTGGGGCGAACGATCCCTTCAAAGGTTGTTCCGAGCCGTCCGACGTCGACGTAGGTCGTGAATCCGGCGGGATACATCGCTGCCGCGTCGGGCACGAACAGCGCGTCGACGCCCGCCTCCGCAAGTTTTGCACGATCGCCTTCGAGGTCGCGGGGATAACGCGCCAGATCCTCGTTCGCCGCGAACTGCAGCGGGTTGACGAAGACCGAAACGCCGACGCCGGCACAGCGCGCGCGCGCGGTCCGGACGAGCTGCAGGTGGCCGTCGTGCAGCGCACCCATCGTCGGCACGAACCCGAGGGGCCGCGGTAGGGCGTCGAAGAGCGCGCGCGCCTGCGCGACGGTTTCGGCAATCTTCATGCAAGCGTTCTAAGCGCGCGTGACCCGCAGCACCGTGCGGCCGACGACGAACGGGATGCCGACCGGAAGTTGGGCATCGCCGACGACCGCCTCGCCGTTGAGCTTCGTGCCGTTGCGGCTCTCGAGGTCGGTCAGAAAGATCGAGCCATCGTCGATTCGCAGGAGCGCGTGACGGCGGGACACGTAGCGGTCGAGGCCAATGCACGCCCCGGCGACGGCATCGTCACGGCCGATCGTGATCTCGCGCTCGAAGGTCCAGGTCTTGCCGTCGAGCGGTCCGCTGAGAACCTCCAGCAGGTACATCGGCTCGAAGCCTTCTCTAGGAGCCCTCGCGGGCGCCTTCTGGCGACAAACGTCGAAATGCCCGCTCGGGGCGCCCTAAGAAATCCGCGGTATTCGGACGATTATCGGTATACATGGCAACGAACGATCGCATCGACGAGCTTCTGCGCCTCGTCGAATCGGAAGCCGACGGGATGCGGGAAGCCGAATTCCTCCAGCTTGAAACGATGTTGAAAACGCTGGTTGGTAAAACCATCACGAGCGCCGGGATCGAGGAGACGCGGATCGTGATCGAGACCAGCGACGGGAAGCGCCACGCCTTCTACGGATACTTGGGCGGCCTCGAAGACCGCTAGTCCATCAAGGCCCGCGCTGCAAAGAGCGCGCCAAGATAGCCGTGGGCGGCGCTTACGCCCCCTTGAAGATAGACCTCGTACGGCGCGCGCATCGGTGCGTCGCACGAGAGTTCGATCGTTGCGCCGGCGACGAATGCGCCGCTCGACATGATCACCGGCTCGGCATAACCCGGTACGGGCCCGGGCTCCGGACGAAAGCGCGCGTTCACGGGCAACGCGGATTGCAGCCCGCGCGCGAAGCGAACCAGCCGCTCGGGCGTGCCGAGCGCAATCGCCTGCACGATGTCGGTGCGTCGCGCACCGGGCAGCGGATCGACCCGATACCCGAGTTCCCCGAAGAGCGCCGCCGCGAAGTCGAGTCCGCGCAGCGTCTGTTCGACGATTAAGGGCGCCTGAAACAGCCCTTGCACCAGCGCGCGTCCGAGTCCCAGCGACGGCCCGAGCGAGCCCGAAATTCCCGGCGCGTAGAGCCGCGCCGCGACCCGTTCGACCAAGTCCGCACGGCCGGCGACGTATCCGCCGGCTGGGGCGAGCGAACCGCCGACGTTCTTGATCAGCGAGCCGATCGCCAAGTCCGCGCCGACGTGCGTGGGCTCGCGCGGCTCGACCAGTTCGCCGTAGCAGTTGTCCACCAGAATCGCGACGGTTGGATCGACCGTCCGGATCGCATCGATCGCCTGGGCGCAGTCGTCGATCGAAAGCGAACGGCGCGGGGCGTAGCCCCGCGACCGCTGAACGAACGCCGCCGCGTAGGGTCGCGACGCTAACGCGCGTCCAACGGCATCGAGGTCGATCGCTCCGTCCTCGCCCAAGGCCATCTCGTCGTAACCCATTCCTTGTTGCACGAGCGAATACGGCGCGTCGCAGATGGCGTTGCGCAGCGTGTCGTATGGACGCCCCGAGATCGAGAGTGCGTGCGTCCCGGGCGGCGCGCAGGCACCAAGCGCGGTCACGATCGCGTGGGTTCCGCTCGCGAACGAAAAGCGCGCGAGTGCGCGCTGCGCTCCGAAGACGCGCGCCAGCAGCGATTCGTACGCGTCCCGGACGGGATCGTCGTAGCCGTAGCCGCTCGACCCGGCGAGATCGCTTTCGGCGAGGCCCTGCTCGACGAATGCCTGGAGCAAATTGGCGGCGACCTCCCGCTGCGCCGGATACTCGAAGTCGGCGACGCGCGCGCCGGCGCGCAACGCGGCCGCGCGCAGCGGACCGCCGATCCCGAAGCGTTCGCAAAGAACCGCGATCATCCGGGCGCCTGCACGGGCTCCGGGTTCGGATTCGCGGCGGCGTCGAGGTGGCGTTCGTAGGCCCGCACGAACGGGTAGTACATCAGCGTCGCGATCGCCACGTTTGCCAGGACGAGCGGAATCGCGCGCACGTCCTGGGTAGCCAAGTACGTTGAAACGACCGTTGGGACGGAAGACGGAACGTAAAACGCCGCGCGGGCGACCAGACCGGCCGCCGTTGCCGCGTACGTCACCGTCGCGAGGGCAAAGGGCGCCGCCACGAACGGGATCACGAGGTACGGATTGAAGACGATCGGCGCGCCAAAAATCAACGGATCGTTGATGTTGAAGATCGCCGGAAGCAACGTCGCCCGCCCGATGCGCCGCAAGCGGGCGATCCGCGAAAATGCCATTAGCGCGGCCAGCGGCAGCGTCGCGCCGGAACCTCCGGGGAAGACGAACAGAAACGTTGACGTGACGACCGCGAACGGAAGCGGTGCGTGGGCGGCGTAAGCGTGCGTGTTCTGCATTTGCATCGTGAGATATACGGGCGTCACGATCGTCGCGAGAACCGCCGGACCGTGCACGCCGGCGGTCCACAACAGCGTCTGCGCGAGGACGATGGCGATCAGCGCGACGTAGGTGTCGCCGAGCTGCGAGATCGGATGCATCGCCGCCGCGATGACGGCGGCGAGCGAGACGTGTGCTGCGGACAGCGCGGCAAACGATGCAATCGCCAATCCCGCACCGATCCACGGTGCCGGTCGCCGCGTGCGTCCGCGCGCGAACAGCGTCGTCAACGCTGCGGTCGCGCCGCACGCCAAGATCGCGATGAAGAGTCCGGATGCGCCGAGCGTCCGAAGATACCCGATGGGGTCGGGCCCAAATGGCCGCGGAAGCGCCAGCGCAAACGCCGTACAGCTGCCTAGCAGCATGGCCGCCGGCGGATATCCGGCCTTGTTGGCAACGCGCAGCGCCAGCAGCACCGTTAGCGTAGCGGCCATGACGCCGAACGCTGGCAGCAGGGCGGCGGCGAGCCGAAGACCGAGGGACGGGCCGGCAAATGCCGGAGCGCGGAACTGCGCTACGAAAACGACGGCAAAGGCCGCCAGCAAGCCGATGAAGCTCCAAGGGAGCGCCTCGCGCACCGCCTCCACGAACGAGAGGTCGCCGACCCGCCGCATCGCGGGCACGGCGTGACTCTCAAACCAGCTAAAGGCGGCGGACGACAGCCTCGACGCGCCCGACGATCTCGACATCGCTCGCGTAGATTGGCTCCATGCTGCGATTCTCCGGCTGAAGCCGGATCCGATCGTGCTCTCGATAGAACCGTTTGACGGTCGCCTCGCCGCCGAGCATCGCGACGACGACCTCGCCGTTGTCGGCGGTGCGTTGGGGCCGGACGACGATGAGATCCCCGTCGAGAATGGCCGCCTCGATCATCGAGTCGCCCTGAACGCGCAGCATGAACGCATCCGACGCGCGCGGCACGAAGCCCGCCGGCAGCAGAAACTCTCCCTCGATATTCTCGGCCGCGGTTATCGGGACGCCGGCGGCGACCTTCCCCAGAACCGGCAACACGACGGCGTCCGGCATGGCCGGCGAACCACCGCCGAAGTCGGAGCGCAAGGCGCGCGGCTTGGTCGGATCGCGCGAAATGAGCCCGCGCTTTTCGAGCGCCTTGAGGTGGGCGTGAATCGTCGAAGAGGACGAGAGCCCGACCCGCTCTCCGATCTCCCGCACGGACGGCGGATAGCCGCGCTCGGATCGGAAGTCGTGAATCGCCTGCAGGATGCTCTGCTGGCGTTCGGTCGCGGGTTTGTCGCTCGTGCCTGCCCCCATCGCGTTGCTTCTCCCCCAATAAATCGCTCAAGGTCGCGGTCAAAATGCCACCCATATGGCATGATTACCGCTTACACATTAACACATGCGGAGGGTTGAAGGCAAACATACGTTCGCGGCGCGCTTGACAGCGCTTGGCAGGCCCATGGTAAAATCTAGTGGACGAACACCCGTTTGGCCCTACATATGGGCTGGAGGAGACGAGAGACGTGGCTAGGCGGAAACGGTTGACGCTCATGCCCCTGATCGCGCTGGCGGCGCTGAGCCTCATGGTCGCTCTGCCGACGCTTTCGAGCGTACGCCTCTACGCTGCGACCGCGGCGCGCTATTCGACGGTCACCGTTCACCCCGGCGATACCCTGTGGTCGATTGCCTCCACCCGTGCCCCCGGCGGCGACGTCCAAGAGTCGATCGACCGTATCACCGCGATCAACCATTTGCATGGAGCGACCTTGCAGCCGGGTCAGCACTTGCGCCTACCGCAGTAAAATCGGGTTCGTTCCTTCGTTGACGGCGCCGGAAACGGCGCCTTTTTTTTGCTCTAGCGGCGCGACACCAGCAAGACGCTGTGGCCGTCATGTTCGTCGAGGAATGCAAACCCCTCGGCCATCCAAGAATCGAGGCCGCCCGACGAGTGTTTCGCAACTTCGCGCACCACGTGCAGCCGGTTCTTCAACCACTGCAGCTCGGTCCGCGTCGTCACCGGGAAGACGGCGACCTCGCAATCCTCACACTGATAGCCGTACCGCATCGCGCCGCCTTCGCGGCGGAAAAAAAAGCCCCCGCTCTCGCGAGCGGGGGCACCGTGCGTTCAGCGTGCGGGTCGAGCGGTTACAGCTTGACCTGCGCGTTGAAGTACACTTGGAATGGGATCGCTCCGTACAGCGGTTGATACGGCTGGTTATACGGGTTGGGATAACCCGCCGTTCCGTTAGCCGGATCGTGACCCGAAGCGCCGTAGAAGAACCCAGCGCCGGGTTGGGTTCCAACGTATTGGAATCCGTTGGGCGCGTAGGCACATACGATATCGTTCGGTTTGTACGTACTCGACCACGCGTTCGTCGATCCGCCGAAACACGTGTTGAGCACGTTGGCCAGCGTCGCCGTCAGGTGGACTCTGGGCGTAACGTCGTATCCGAACTGCAGGCCCAGATTGAGCTGCCACGGTTCGCGATACGTTCCCAGTCCGTCGAAGGTCCCGGTCTGCGGATTGGGAATCGCGAGGTCGCCCGAGGCTGCAAAGATCGAAGCCGGGCAGTTCTGGTAGTCGGCGTAGCCCTTGTACGGGGCGCCGACACCGGGAACCGAGCTCTGGTTCGACTGACAGACGCGCGGATCGTTCCCCACCACCACGAGCGGCGAGCCGTAGCTCGTCCCCTCGTTGAGGATGCCGTTCAGAGTCGCCGTGAACTTGTCGTGTTTGTAGTTGATGAACCCGGCGAAAACGTTGGGCGAAAGGGCCGCTGAGGTCACGGTGTCGGGTGCTCCATCCGGCGGATTATTTGCGTAAGCATCGTACCAGCCGTTGCGGTCGAGCGTTCCCTGAACCGGCGTGTTGTAGTAGGGATTCAGGATGGCGGCGCCCTTTTTGAAGCAGTCCGACTGGACCGCTACGGGTTGGTTTGAGCCATTAGCACCCTTTCCGTTGGCGCAATACCAGGGCGAGCCGCCGCCGCCTTTCGTCAACGCGTTGAACTGCGTGATGTAGTCGTTGATCGTGTCGATCGTGTTGGTGCCGTTCGCCAACGTGCTGTACTTGATCTTCGCGTTGGTGTACGTGTAGCTCAACTGGCCGGAAAGCCCGTTGCGCGTCGGATCGCCCTTTTGAACGGCAAGCTCGACGCCCTCGGTGCGCTGCGTTGCCGCATTGATCGCCGAGGCGAAGTTGTTGCCGAGCGAAACGGTGACCAACTGATTGGTCGTGTAGCGGTAGAACGGCGAGAGCTTGAACGTCCAATCCGTTCCCTTGAGGTGCTGCTCGTAGGAAAGGTCGTAGTTGTTCGATATCTGCACCGGGTTGTCGTGGCTTGGGTTCGTGAACCCGAGGCCCCAGAAGTGCTGAAAGTCGAACTTCGCCGCGCCTCGACCGGAAGCGTTCAGGTACTGCTCGAAGGCCGTTTGCGTCGGCTGCGAGTACCGTCCGTAGCTGAACCGCAATACGGTGTCGGGGGTAAACGTGTAAGTGCCGCCGATACGCGGCGACCAGACGGGGTGCGAGAACCCAGCGGGCTGCTGGTTCGTGTACAGCGCGCTGCCGTCTTGGCCGTTGGGATGCAGCGCCTGTTTGCCGGACGGGGAGATGAACGGGGTTCCGCCGGGATTGTAGCAGAGACCGGCCTTTTCGCCCAGACCCTGCGCGTTCGGGAGAACCTGGGGCCCGGCGTTAGCCGGCGAAGAGCCGATCGGTACGGGGGTCAGGATCGGCTGACCGGTTGCTGGATCGTAGCAATATGCGTTCGCCGCTTGCGCAAACCAGAAGTTGTATTCCGGATTGTCCGCGCTCGGGAGGTTGTAGACGTAGCTCTCGAAGCGAACGCCGACGTTGAGGTCCAACTTGTCGTTGGGACGCCATTCGTCTTGAAGCGCTAACGAACTGAACTGGGGCGTAACGGTATTCAGCGTGCCATAGCCCTGCGGAATCGTGACGATATATTTCGCCCCGGCGCTGCATGCCGGAGTTCCCGGCAGGTTAGCACAGGAGCTGTTGCCCTTTGTGAAGCCCCCGAGAGGATCACCATAAGTCCCCGCAGTGCTTCCAGCGAAGCAATTCGACAGGGTGCCATCGGCGCCGCTATAGCACTGGCCGTTGTTCCCGACGAGATTGGTCACGCCGCCGGGAGCGCCGTACCACTGATTGTTCCAGCGTACGGCACTTGCGGTGGTGTAGTTTCCCGTAAATGTCAGGAGGTTCTGTGCGTTGATTTGGTCGGAGCCCTGGACCTGGATACCGCGGGTATGCGTGGAGAGCTCGTAGTCCGGCGCCGGATAGTCGGCCCCGGTTGCTTCGTAGCCGTAACCGGTCACGAATTGGCCGGCGAAATTCGCCGACGACTGCAACCAGTCTGAATAGAACGAGTAGCCCATGACGCGTACGAACGCGGTCGAGCCAAAGTTCTTTTGGTACTGGAGCTTGATGACCGAGCCGTCATTCCAGGTGGTATCGGCGTTCGTCGGCGAGATACCGGAACCGGGAACGTGGTTGCCCTGGCTCGGGGCGAGGTAGTTGATCGCCGTTGCCGTGGCAGCATTCTGGCCAAACGTCGTGCCCGGGGCGAAGATATGCGTATCGGCGTACGGGAGCGGTGACCCGCCCGTCGTCGCACATCCGCCGAAGATCACGGTGTTGTAGGCGCAGAGATTGCTATTGGGACCGTTTTCGCCGGGGTAGGGCCCGGTCCCGAAGACCGATTCTGCATAGCCGTTGGGACCGCCCCAGCCGCCCAGCACGCCATTGAGGTACGGCAAGCCGCCCTGTTGGAAAATCGCACCGCCAAAATCTTGGTGGTAGGCGAAGTTGTAGTAGAGTGCCTGGACGTCGTCCCGGCCGGCATCGTTACGATGCGGAATGCCGAAGTGCAGGTTGACGACGTTTTCGCGGTCTTGGATCATGAACGGCAGGCCCAAAAAGCCCGAGCCTGCCCATGGCGCATACGCGTTGCAGGTCGCGAGCGGGATGCCGATGTTGTACGTCGCCGAACCCGGAGGGGGTCCGCTCGGCGTACACGTTGACCACGGGCCGATGCCGGTTTGCGAGAACAGCACCGCGACGGGGTTGTAGTAGAAGCCGAAGATCCCGTTTGGACCCGACCCGTCGATGGGCTGGGAGGAGCCGTTGTTGTTGTCCAGCGTGTTGAACGTCTGGTTCGTGCCCTGGACTCCGACGTACCACGAGAATAGACGATCCGGCGTCGCTCCGCCGGCCTCTACGCCGGCTTTGTGATAGAAAGCGGGCGTCCCGATGCCGAGATCGCCCTGGGCATAGCCCGGGAACGTACCGGTCTTGATGACCTGGTTGATGTACCCGCCGAGCGTGGCCGACGTGCCTCCAGCAGGCGACCCGCCGGTATACACTTCGGTCTCTTGCGAGCCCAGGCTCGAAAGCGAGTTTCCGTTGTAGTTGTCGAACGCGCGGTTGACCGGGACGCCGTCGTACTCGTACCCGACTTGGCTGTAGGCCGAGCCGCGAATGTAGTAGACTTGCCCGAAACCGTAGTTGCCGATCTGCGAGTTCACGCCCGGTTGCGAATAGATCGCCGAGTAGGCGCTATCGAGATTGCCGCCGCCGCCGATGCCCTGAACGGCGTTCTGCGTGGCCTGGTTAACGGAATAGACGTCGGCCGTCGTACCCGATTTTACCAGGTTGCCGGAAGCGCGTGCGCCGACCGTTGCGATCGTCTTGAGTCCCTTTTGCATTCGCAGCGCAAGGGTCTGCGACTGATCCGCAAAGATCGTCACGCCCGGAAAGGTCGTGGGGTTGTATCCTTCCTTCGTCACCGACACGGTGTACGTGTCGGGAGCGAGGGAGAGGAAGGTGAAATGTCCGCCTGCGTCTGTGGTAGCCGCAACGGTCTGCGACGCGGAAGAGGCCTTGACGGCCGCGCCCGCGAGCGGAGCTCCGCTTTCATCGGTTACCTGGCCGACTAGCCGTCCGGTGGTTCCCGCCAGTACCCATGTTGCCTGGGACAGGAACGCAACCATTAAAGCTAGCGCCACGACGATCTGACGGAGGGTCCGTGATTGAGTCATTCTATGCCCTCGATCAGTGGTGTGTGTTTACGCCACAGGAGGGCGCGCCCGAGGCCGGAGGCCTCAGACGCTTCTCAGGTGACGCAAGTGAGGCACTTTCATACGACGAGCGGTCGTTCCTTTTAAGCCCCCGTTAAGGGAGGAAGGCCGTTTAGACCGCTGCGGCGAGCCGGCGAGCGAGCAACTCCGGGATCTCCGACGGCCGGTCGGCGACCGGGACCCCGGCGGCCCGGAAGGCGTCGATTTTGCTCTGCGCCGTGCCGAAATTGCCCGAGATGATCGCACCCGCGTGGCCGAGCGACTTTCCGGGCGGAGCGTTCCGCCCTCCGACGAACGCGACGACCGGCAACCCCGGCAGATGCTCGGCGATGTACGCCGCGGCGTCCTCTTCGTCCGAACCGCCGATTTCGCCGCAAATGACCAGCGCGTTGGTCTGCGGGTCGTTGGCAAACTCGCGCAGGCAGTCGACGAAGGTCGTCCCGATGATCGGGTCGCCGCCGATGCCCACGCAGGTGGACTGGCCCATGCCGGCCCGGGTTAGACCGTCGACCACCTCGTACGTCAGCGTTCCCGACCGCGAGATCAGCCCGACGCTGCCTTCCTTGAATACGTGTCCCGGCATGATGCCGACGAGACTCTTGCCCGGCGAGATCAGACCCGGGCAATTCGGCCCGATAATCCGCATGCCCGGCGTCGTGCCGACGACCCTGAGCATGTCGTGGACCGGGACACCCTCGGTGATGCAGACCGCAAAACCGATCCCGGCGTCGTATGCCTCGTACAGTGCATCTTGGGCGAACGGCGGAGGAACGAAAATGCACGTATGAGTCGCGCCGGTGGCGGCAACGGCCGCTTTGACGGTGTCGAATACGGGCAGCCCCGAGGCCGTCTTCTGGCCGCCCTTCCCGGGCGTCACGCCGCCGACGACGTTCGTGCCGTACTTCACCATCCGGTCGGTGTGATACGAACCCTCGGCCCCGGTGATTCCTTGCACGATGACCTTGCTGTTTTTGTCGAGGTAAATGCTCACGCCGCACCGAGCTCCACGGCCAGCTTCGCACCTTCGTCCATGGTTTCGACGGGGGTCATCCCGGCCTGGGCGAGAATTCGGCGCCCCTCTTCTTCGTTCGTACCGGTGAGGCGAATGACGAGCGGAATTTTGCGCGACGTCGTTTCGCGCATCGCGTCGACGATACCGCGTGCGACCTCATCGCCGCGGGTGATCCCTCCGAAGATGTTGATGAAGAACACCGTCGCGCCCGTACTGTTGACCACCAGTTCGTAACAGTTGCGGACGCGCTGCGCGTTGGCGCCTCCGCCGACGTCCAAAAAGTTTGCGACCGCTCCGCCGGCATAGTCGACGGCGTCCATCGTCGCCATCGCGAGTCCGGCGCCGTTGGCCATCGTTCCGACCGTTCCGTCGAACCGGCGAAAGTTCCGAATGCCCAGCCCCGACTCGGCCGCCAAACGCTCGTCTTCGTCGAGCGGCAACGCCTGCTGCCACTGCGCGAACTCGGGGTTGCGAAAGAGCGCGTCGTCGTCGAGTTCGACCTTGGCGTCCGAGGCGTAAACGCGCCCGTCCGCAGTCAACGCCAGCGGGTTGATTTCGACGAGCTTGGCCCCATAACGGAAGAACAGGTCGTACAGCGACCCAACGACGCCGGGAAACTGCTTGCGGAAACCGGGATCCAACTGCGCCTCAAAGGCCAGCTCGCGGCCAATGAAGGGCGAATACCCGATGGCCGTATCGACGTAAAACTTTGCGATCGATTCGGGATGTTTCTCCGAGACCTCCTCGATGTCCATGCCCCCAAAACGGCTCACCATGATCACCGGTTTTTTGGCCGCACGGTCGATCGCAATCGCACAGTAGGCCTCTTTTTCGATCGGCAGCTTCTCTTCGACCAGCAACGACTTGATCGGCTCGCCGGCCGGATTTTGGCGATTGGGCGGCATCGGCGTCGCCAAAATCTCTTCGGCCACGCGGCGTCCTTCGTCGGCCGTGGCCGCGAACTTGATTTTGCCGGCCTTTCCGCGACCGCCCATCAACACTTGCGCTTTGACGACCCACTCGCCGACGGCGCGCTCGACGAATTCCGCAACGTCGTGGGCGGAATGCGCGTGCTGACTGCGCGGTACCGGAATGCCGGCACGGCGAAACAACTCTTTCCCCTGGTACTCCATGAGATTCACGGTTAATCGAGTCTCCCCAATAACGAGCGGGCGATGATTAGCTGCTGGATCTCCGAAGTTCCTTCGTAGATCTCGGTGATTTTCGCGTCGCGGTAATGCCGCTCGACCGGAAACTCGGTCGTGTAACCGTACCCGCCGTGAATTTGCAACGCTTCGGCGGCATGTTTGCGAGCCGCCGTCGAAGCGAAGAGCTTCGCCTTGCTCGCTTCGACCGCGAACGGCTTTCCGGCGTCGGCCAATGCGGCGGCACGGTAAATGAGCAGGCGCGCCGCGTCGAGGTCCGTCGCCATCGCCGCGATCTTGAACGACACGCCCTCGAAGGCGGCGATTGGTCGAGCAAAGGCGATGCGTTCTTTAGCGAATGCGACCGACTCCTCGAGGCAGGCCGCCAGGATTCCGGCCGCCTGCGCCGCGATTCCGATCCGTCCCGACGTCAGCGCCGTCATCGCGTTTCCGAATCCGTCGCCTTCCGCTCCGAGCAGCGCATCGGCAGAGATCGCGGCGTCGTCGAACGCGAGATCGCACGTATTGCTCGTATGGATGCCGAGTTTCTCGGTTACTTTCTCGACCGCCATGCCCGGCGTGCCCGCTTCGATCAAGAACGCGCTGACGCCCTTGGAGCCGGGACCGCCGGTGCGGAACATCCCCATCAGTACGCCGCAATACGAGCCGTTGGTACACCACTGCTTGCGTCCGTTGAGCACGTACCCAACTTGCGTTGCCTTAGCGGTGGCGCGAATCGCCGCAGCGTCCGAACCCGCATCGGATTCGGTCAAGGCAAATCCTGCGATCGTGTCGCCGTTTGCGAGCGGCGGAAGCCAGCGCCGCTTCTGCGCGTCGTTTCCGAGCTTGAGGATCGCCGAACAAATCATCGAGTGCACGGAGACGGTAACCGCTGCGCCCGCGTCCACCCGTGCCAGCTCCTCGATCGCAAGCGCATACGAGACGTAGTCGGCACCGGCACCGCCATACTTCTCGGGAACGATGATTCCCATGATTCCCGCGTCGTTGAGTTTCCCGTAGAGGGCGCGGGGAAACGCGCGCTCGCGGTCCCATTGCGCCACGTGCGGTGCGATCTCGCGCTGGGCGATTTCGGCGGTCAACGCCGCGACCTGCCGCTGCTCGTCCGTCAGGTCGAACTGCGCGCGCGTGGGAACGATCATGCGTTCACGGATTCCCGTATGGGTAGAATCCGCGGCCGCTCTTGCGTCCGAGCCAACCGGCGGCGACGTACTGGCGCAGGAGCGGACACGGTCGGTACTTGGAATCGCCGAAGCCGTCGTGCAGTACCTCCATGATCGAAAGGCACGTGTCGAGGCCGATAAAATCTGCCAACGTCAGCGGGCCCATCGGGTGGTTCATCCCGAGTTTCATGACCGTATCGATCGCTTCGGGCGTTGCCACGCCTTCGTACACCGCGTAGATCGCCTCGTTGATCATCGGCATCAGCACGCGATTCGAAACGAACCCGGGAAAATCGCGCACTTCGACCGGCGTCTTGTCCATTTGCCGCGCCAAGTCGCGCGTAAATTCGAACGTTTCTTGCGACGTGGCGATTCCGCGAATGATTTCGACCAGCTGCATCACCGGCACGGGGTTCATGAAGTGCATGCCGATGACGCGCTCCGGCCGGTGCGTGGCCGCGGCGAGCGTCGTAATCGAAATCGAGGACGTATTGCTCGCCAGGATCGCCCGCGGAGCGCATCGTGCGTCGAGCGTTTCGAACAGCGCGAGTTTGGTTTCGAGGCGTTCGCTGGCCGCTTCGATCGCTAGGTCGACGTCGAGGGAATCGAGCGCGGGGACGGCAGCGATTCGAGCGAGGATTTCACTTCGTCCCTCCGCCGAAAGCCGGCCCTTCTCGACGCTCCGGTCGAGGCTTTTGGCAATCGCCGCAACCCCCCGGGCGATCAACTCGGGCGTTCGGTCGTTAAGGAAAACGGCGTGGCCGCTCGTCGCCGCCACCTGCGCGATGCCCGAGCCCATCTGGCCGGCGCCGACGACGGCGATCTTCAAGGCGACGTCATTTCGAGGTTGGGTTATCCGACCTTCACCAGTACCGCGTCGCCCTGGCCGCCGCCCGAACAAATCGACGCGACGCCGAAGCCGCCGCCCCGCTTGCGCAGTTGATTGATGACCGTCCCGATGATGCGCGCTCCCGACGCACCGATCGGATGACCCATCGCGACGGCTCCGCCGTACTGGTTGATCGAGGTCTCGTCCAGCCCGAGATTGCGGGCCGACGCGATCGCTACGGCCGAGAAGGCCTCGTTGATCTCCCAGACGGCAACGTCGGCGCGCGCGAGACCGGTCCGGTCGAGCAGCTTCTGCGCCGCCATCGCGGGCGTGAGACAGATGTACGGCGAGTCCCACGCGACACACGCGTGCTCGACGATCGTCGCGATCGCGTCGTATCCGTGCTGCGACGCATACTCGGCATCGGCGAGAATCAGCGCGGCCGCACCGTCGTTGACGCCCGGCGCGTTGCCGGCCGTAATCGTTCCGTCCTTCTCTAAGGGTCGCAGCTTGCTCATCGCTTCGATGCTCGCCTCGGCACGCACGCCCTCGTCACGATCGACCAGCGTCGCCGGATGGTCGCCGGTAACGAACGGGGCGTAGCGTTCGTAATCGAACGCAAACTCCGAGGACGGTTCGTGGTCCCAAATGCGCCCGTGCGAGGACCCGGCGGCAACCGGAACGCGCGCGCGTCCCTGCCGCGGCAGCTCGTCGCGAACGACCTTGCCTTTGGCTTTGGTCGCAACTCGCACCGGCACGATCTCGTCGGCGAAATGCCCAGCGTCGTGCGTGGCCGCCGCACGCTGATGGCTCGCCAGCGCAAACCGGTCCTGTTCTTCCCGCGTGAACCCCAGTTCGGACGCGACTTTGCTCCCCTGCGACGCCATCGTCATCGGAAAATACTGATCCCACAAACCGTCGTAGATCATCGCGTCGACCAGCGAGCCGTCACCGAAGCGATAGCCGAAGCGAGCGTCGCGCAACAGATACGGCGCGTTCGACATCGACTCCATGCCGCCAGCGGCGACGACGCTGTGAGCGCCCGCGTTAATCGAGCGCATCGCGTTGACGACCGCGAGCAGACCCGACGCGCACACCTTGTTTACCGTGTCGGCGGTGACCGTCTTTGCCAGTCCCGCTTTGAAGATGACTTGGCGCGCAGGATTTTGGCCGACGCCGGCCTGGAGCACCTCACCGAAGATCGCATGCTCGATCTCCGTCGGGTCGAGGCCGGCGCGCTCGATCGCTCCCGCCAGCGCGATCGCTCCGAGGGTCGTCGCCCCGAGCGGAGCGAGGCCGCCACCGAGTCGTCCGAACGGCGTGCGGGCCATCGAAAGGACGACGGTCTTGGAATTCGTGGTTGTCATAGCCGGACTGGGGTTCGCCCGTCCCCAGCCCCGCCCCTAGTGTACTGTCTCCGGTATGGCTTTACACAAAGCCGGGATGGATTTTGGCTCGGGGCAAGGCGCGAAGAGGGAGCAACGCCGTAGCGTTGTGACCGATGAGCAACGAAGCATCCCGACCAAAAGACGCCCGGCGACTGTAAAGAGATACCGGAGACAGTACACTAGGCCCGTTTCCCGGCCCTCAGAACCGTCCGCCGCGAACGGTCGATTCAGTGCTTGACCACGACCGGACAATCGTCACACTCGAATTGAATCGTCGAGTGGGCGATGCCGAAGTCGTTTTGCAGACAGCGGTCGATTTCGCGCAGCACGCCGGCCGCCTCGCTCAAGCGGCGGTCGTCGAGCAAGACGTGCGCCGACAAGGCATGCGACCCGCTGGCAATCGACCATACGTGCAGGTCGTGCACGCCGGCAACCCCGCCGACGCGTTTTAGGCGCGCGACGAGAGCGGCGGAATCCACGTCCGCCGGGACGCTCTCGAGCAGAACGTTGGCCGCGTCGCGCATGACCCGAACGACGCCGACGACGATGATCGCCGCGACGCAAAGTGACAGCGCGGGATCGATCCAGGCAACGTGGGTAGCGGCGATGAGGATTCCACCGACGATCACGATCAGCGCGCCGAGCGCATCGCCCAACACGTGGAAGAGGGCCGCGCGAACGTTGAGATCGCCACGGCTCTCGCGATGGAGCGCGATGCCGGCACAGACGTTGAGCCCCAGACCGATCGCCGCGACCAGCGTCATCGTGAGAGCGTGCGGTTCGACCGGCTCGGCGAATCGCATGGCCGCGAAGTAGACGATCCCGATCGTCGCAAGAACCAACAACGTGCTGTTGACGAGCGCTCCCAGCACTTCGATCCGCCCGTAACCGAACGTCCGCCGCGGATCTGCCGGACGGGCCGCGCCGACGGCGACCGCCAGCGCGAGACCGAGCGCGAACAGGTCCATGCAGACGTGCACGGCATCGCTGGTGAGCGCCAAGCTGTGCGATCGCAATCCCCCCCACAGCTCGAGCCCGGCGACCAGCGCCGTGACCGCGAGCGCGAAGGTCAGGCTGCGCCTCGCCATGGGCTTACGCCTTGAGGGCTCGCAGCGCGAGCGCCGCGAGCATCGCACCGAAGGTCACGAACGTTTTGCTTTCCGCGGTTTTGATGACTTCGGGGCGCCAGCGCCCGGTGCCGCCGGTCATGCCGTCGCGCTGGGGAACGATCGGCGGCACTCGTTCGCAATAGCGGTCGAATGCGTCTCCGAAGCGCGCGCGCAGGAAGCGTTCCTCGTGCGGGACGATCGTCGCGTACACGCCGGCCATCACCGCCAGCGACCCGGCGATCAACGCCAGCCGGGCCGCAGCCGAGTTTTTTCCCGTGAACGCGATCGCGAACCCGGCAGCCGTAACGAAGTTACCGACGTAGAGCGGATTGCGAACGTGAGCGTAAGGACCGGCGGTCACGAGTTCGGGCGCAGAGACTTCGTCGCCGCGCGTCGTCTCGCCGGTATATCCGACGGCCCAGCAGCGGATCAGTTCGCCGGCGATCGCGATCGGCAATCCGGCCGTGATGGCGAACGCGCTCGGTTTCCCGAATACGGTCAAGAGCACCGCCGGAACGGCCAGCAGCGTGCCGCGATTTTTAAAGACAAACGCGCGCAGGTCGCCCTCCGGCCGATCGAACGTCGCCATCGTCCCTAAGACGCTTTCATCCGGGCGCCGGGTTTCCCGCGGCGGCCAGCGCTGCTTCGTAAATTTCGCGAAGCGTTCGAGCCAGCGGCACGACGGGACGCCAGTTGGTGCGCGCCTGCAGTTTGGCGGCGCTTCCAACGAAGATTGGAACGTCGAGGGGACGCATCCGGGCGGCATCCTCGCGGACCTCGACCGGAACCCGAGCGATCGTAATCAGCTCGCGCAAGAGGTCGCGGATGGCTACGGCCGTGCCGCTGCAGACGTTGTAGACTTGCCCGGGTTCGCCGTCCCGAGCCAGCGCGAGATAGGCGGCGACGACGTCGCGAACGTCGAGCAAGTCGCGGGCCGCGGCAAGGTTCCCGACGCGCACTTGCGGAGGCGCGCCGCGCGCGATTTCGGCGAGCTGGCGTGCGAAGCTTGCGACGACGAAGCGATCGCTTTGGCCCGGACCGACGTGGGTAAACGAACGCGCGACGACGGCGTCCAAACCTAGACTTCGCACCTCGGAAAGCAAGATCGCTTCGGCCGCCGCTTTGCTGGCCGCGTAGGGGTTGGCCGGTCTGAGGTCGAGCGTTTCGCGCAGCGGAAAGTCGCCGGCTTCGCGCTCGCCGTACACTTCGGCCGAACTCGCAAAGACGATCCGGGGCTTAACGGCGCCGCTCTTGGCGTATTCCCGAGCGGCTTGCGCCAGCAGCGCGGTGCCGACGGTATTGGTCCGGTACGTGGCTATCGGCGACGTGAAGGAATCCGGCACGAACGTCTGGGCGGCGAGATGAAACACGACCGTAGGCTGTGCGGCCTCGAACGCCCTTGCCAGCGACGCCGGATCGCCAAGATCGAGGGGCGCGAACGCGCCGCGCGTCTCTTTCGGTCCGCCGTAGGCAAAAATTTGGGCGCCTTGAGCGCGCAGCGCCTCAACCAGATAGCTGCCGACGAATCCGCTCGCGCCGGTCACCAGCGCTCTGGAAGAGGCGTCCCCGGCGTTGGCTCGCGGGTCGCTCAAACCGGCGCGCGCTCTGACAGGCGCGCCAGGTCGGACTCGACCATCATCTCAACGAGCCGTTCGAAGGTCACTTCCGGCGCCCAGCCGAGTTTTTGGCGCGCCTTCTCCGGGTTTCCGATCAGCGCGTCGACCTCTGCCGGCCGCACGAAGCGCGGATCCGTCACGACGTACGGCTCGTACGATCCGAGACCGGCTACCTCGAAGGCGATCCGCACGAACTCGCGCACGCTGTGCGTGCGGCCGGTGGCGATGACGTAGTCGTCGGGCTCGTCGGCTTGCAGCATCAGCCACATGGCGCGCACGTAGTCGCCGGCGAATCCCCAGTCGCGCTGCGCGTCTAGATTTCCCAAGTGCAGCGTCTTCGCCAGGCCGAGCTTGATGCGCGCGACCCCGTCGGAAATCTTCCGCGTGACGAACTCTTTCCCGCGGCGCGGCGACTCGTGGTTGAACAGCATCCCGCTGCAGGCAAACATGTCGTACGACTCGCGGTAGTTCACGGTTATCCAGTGACCGTAGACTTTCGCGACGCCGTACGGACTGCGCGGGTAGAACGGCGTCGTTTCGCTTTGCGGTACTTCGCACACTTTACCGAACATCTCCGAACTGGACGCCTGGTAGAAGCGGATCGCCGGGTCGACGTGGCGGACGGCTTCCAGCGCGCGCGTTACTCCCAGCGCCGTGAACTCGCCCGTGAGCACCGGTTGATTCCATGAAGTCGGCACGAACGACTGGGCGGCAAGATTGTAGAACTCGTGCGGGCGAATGTCGTTGACCAGCGACGTCATCGACGTTTGATCGAGCAGGTCGCCCGAAACGATCTCGACGTCGTTGACGATGTGCTCGATGCGCTCGTGAACTTCGGTGCTGGTTCGACGCGTCATCCCGACGACGCGGTAGTTCTCGTGCAGCAAGAGCTCGGCGAGATACGAGCCGTCTTGGCCGGTGATTCCGGTGATGAGTGCGGTCTTTTGCAACGTAGCTCCAAAATTCAGGTGAGTACGGGATCGTCGGCGCGCCGCCGCCGAGCCAGGCGCTCGGCCAGCGTCACGGCGACGAACGCCGCCACTTCGCCGGGCAGCGTCCCCCGGCCGAATCCGGCGTCGTAACCGAGCTCGGTAGCCATTAAGTTGGTGACGCGCGGGCCGCCGCAGATGAGGACGACTCGATCGCGGATTCCCTCGGCTTCCATCAGTTCGACCAGTTCGGTAAAGTTCTTGACGTCGCTTCCTTTTTGCGTGACGACCTGCGAGGCCAAGATCGCGTCGATGCCTCTTTCTTTGGTGAAGCGTACGAGATCTTCGGGCGCCACTTGGCTGCCGAGGTTATGGGTCTCGAACGCGTGGTACCGTTCGAGCCCGTAGTCGCCCTTGTAGCCTTTCATATTGAGAATCGCGTCGATGCCGACGGTGTGCGCGTCGGTACCGATGCAGGCGCCGGCGATCCGAATTTTTCGGCCGATGCGGTCGGAAACGAAGGCGTCGATCTCTTCCATCGTCATCGCGTGCGTTCGAGCGGACGGTGCCTTGACCCCGTCGACGTCGACCGCTTGCGGCGTGCTGGCGTAGACGACGAAAAACGAGAAGCCCGGCGCGATCCGGCGTCCTTCGACGACCTGCACGTCGGCGAAACCCATCTTCGCGACCAGTTGGCGAGCCGCTTCGTCGGCCGCTTCGCTCCACTCGACCGGCAGCGTGAACGACATCTGCACCTTGCCGTCGTTCATCGTATCGCCGTACGGCTTGACGAACCGGCTCATCGGGCGGCCGGCGCGGCGCGCAGCGCATCCTCGAACGGGTTGAAGTAGTCCGCGTCACGTTCGAAGACGCCTTCGTATCCCCGGCCGCCGTCGGGCGACCGCTTCACGTCGGCGAAGGTTGCGGCGTCGATGGCGGTCATCAATCCCATCGCGCCCACTCGTTCCAACAACGCCTCGCAGCCTGAAAGAACCTCGCCGGCACGCCGCTCGATCGCTCCGCCGGGCTTCACCGTTATTTCGTCGCCGAAATGGCGCGCGGTGTTCATGACGTAGAGCGCGTTTTCGATCGAGAGGGCGCGATCGCCGAGATACGGCGTGTGGATCGCTTCGGTGAGCATCCCGCACAAGTGAATCGTCTGGCCCGTCATGACCGACGTCAAGTTGAACAGTGCGTCGATCAGGTGCCCTTTGAAGATGTCGCCGGTCATGTGTTTGGTCGGCGGCATGTACTTCAACGGGGCGTCGGGGAAAATTTGACGCGCTAGCTGTGCCTGCGCAACCTGATAGATGAAACCATCCTCGAGGTTTGGATCGATCTCGAAGGCGTCGCCGAGTCCGATCTGCCGGTCGGGCATGCCCGCGCGATGGGCGAACTCCTCGTTGATGAACTGGGACGCGAGTACGGCCGGGGCTTGATCGACCGCGTCGGCGGTCGTGAGGTAATTGTCCTCGCCGGTATTGATGACGATGCCCGAATAGGCATTGAGCATCCGGCTGAAGTGCTGGTCCACGAACGTGCGCTTCATATTGATGTCGCGGAACAGAATGCCGTACATCGAGTCGTTGAGCAGCATGTCGAGCCGCTCGAGCGCGCCGATCGCCGCGATCTCCGGCATGCACAGACCGCTTGCATAATTCGTGAGCAAGACGTAACGGCCGAGCCGCTCCGAGACCTCGTCCAGCGCGGCGCGCATGATGGCGAAGTTCGCCTGCGTCGCATACGTGCCGCCGAAACCCTCGGTCGTGGCCCCGAACGGAACGAAGTCGAGCAGCGACTGGCCGGTCGACCGAATTACCGCGATGATTTGTGCGCCCGCCTCGGCCGCGGCCACCGCCGCGGCGCGGTCCTCGTAAATATTCCCGCTGGCGACGATCACGTAGAGCAGCGGCGGCGGCAGCTGCGGAAATCGTTCGAGCAAATCTTCGCGCTCGACCCGCCGGGCGCGCACCCGTGCGAGCGCGTCGTCGACGTGGGCGCGCAGCGCCGCCCGGGCGGCCGCATCGGGAACGTCGGCAAACTGCTCGAGGGCATACCGCCCGCCGGCGATCGCCTCGCCGAGGACCGCCGGCTCGAGACCCGTCTCCGCAATCGCCCGGGCAAAGGGGAGCGCGATGCCGCCGCCACGCTTGGGCCCGGGAACGGCGTCGACGATCAAGTTCGGAACCGGGATCTCCTCGGAACCAACTCCGTCGACGCCAAGCAGCCGAAGCACCGCGCGCTCGACCGAAACGGTCGAGTGCGCCGCGATGAATGACTCCACCGGCGCGACGATCTGTGCCGCCAACGCGCGGCAACGCTCGACGGCCGTGCGATCGACCCTCAGTTCCATGTACGACTATCTTACGGGCTGGGTGCCGTGCCGCTCAAGCGAAAAAGCTGGAGGTAAGCGCCGAGGCCCGCCGCGCACGAGGAAAATCGGAGCCAGCCCGGACCCGAGACCGGTTCCGGCGGGCAACTCGCGAGGCAAAACCCGCCGGCCGAACCGCGACGGCCGGCGCCCGCGCGGCACTTCACGGCGACGAGCGCGACGAGGCGCGATCGCCGGCTAGGGCCTGCCACCCAAGCGCGCCGGCGACGGCGAGCGCCGTCAGCGCATTTCCTACGGCGATGACGTCAACCACCTGGACGAGCGACGAGTGCGCGAACGTAATCGCCGTCAACGTCGCGAAGACCCCGACGAGCAACGGGCCGGCAAAGGCGATCCGATGGGTGGCGATTCCGTACGATCCCAGCACGCCGCTCATGGCCAGAAACATCATGCCGACGCTGTACGGCAGCAGAAGCGGCTCGGCCGCGTCGAACGCGTGGCCCACCAGCGCGTGGAGCAACACGATGCCGAACAACTTCAGCGCGATCAATCCCGCCACGGAAATCGCAATTAGAATTCCGACGCACATTCCAAGCGCGTAGCGCGTGCGCTCGCCGCGGACGTGACGTTCGGTGGCTTGGGGCAACAGAATCGTCGGAACGAAGCCGACGAAGTAGAGGAGTGCTTTTCCGCCGAGCGATGCTGCCGCATAAATACCGGCTTGCTCGGGAGCGAAGAAATGTTTGATCAGAATCACGTCGGCGGAGCCGATCAAAGCCCCCGAGAGCGTGATTGCGGCCGAACCCAAACCGCTCACCGCAATTCGCCGCCAGTCGTAACGGATCGTGCAATCGGCCGTCGCGCGATATCGCACCACCAGGGTCGTCGCGATCGCCGCGACGCCGCCCGCCGCGCCGCAAAAAAAGCCGAGAATTCCGCCGAGGAGACCCAAGCCGATTGCGGTGAACGCGACGACGCCGACGAACTTGGAAAATCCGTCGGCAAGGCACGAACGAGCGAAACCGGCAAAATCCTGCGTACCTTGCGCGACCGCCCGCAGCACGCCGCTGAGCAGCAGCGCTCCCGCGATCAATGCGACCAACGGCGCCGGCCAAATCGGCGCGTGCAGAAACTGGGCCGCCGGACGCATGAACGCCAACGAAACGACGAGATACCCGACGCCTAGCAAGCCGAACGACCGAACAAGGTCTACTATTAGCCGGCGCACGTGCCGCTCGTCGTGCAACACGCCGAACTCGGCGGCGAAGCGCGCGATGACGGGCGCCGCGAGGCTGGCTGGAATCGCCAGGATCGTACTCATCGAAATCAGCGTGTAGAGGACGCCGTAATCGTCGACGCCGATCCGCCGGCTGGCAATTGCGTGAAATGCAAAACCGCCCAGGTTGAGGACCATCGTGGCCGCAAATACGAGCGCGCCTTGGCGAACGATGATGCTGCCCGCTAGGCGCGCGATTCCACGATCGATCAGTCCGGGCACGGATGCCACTATCGCGCCGACCGATTGCCGATGCGCGAACAATACGCCGGTTCTGCTCGCGCGGCAAAACGACGACGGGAGCATCGAAGCATATCGAACGGGCCCTACGAGGGAAGGTAACCGGAATCCCTTTTTGCGCGCCGGCCGCGCGGGACCTCGACGGCGTCTCTTGAACGGCCTCGCATGCGTGCCGAAGCACTTCCGAACTGCGGTTACCTTGACGAAACGTGCTCCGCAGCCGCTGCACTTACGTATCGCGTCACGCCGCGGTCGGTCCAATGCCGTCGGATCTCGCGACCTGCGGCCGGCCTGCACCTTTGCGGGTCTAAGCGACCAAGTGCTCCTCCTCTGTCCGGCTGGGCGCCGAACTCCGAGGGGGCGGCAGGAGCCGGCGGCCTTGACCTCGCGTAACAAATGCCGGCCGGCCAAGTAGGAGCCGGTAGGAGCATCGTTTGACCGACGAAGAGTTGATCGTACGCGTGCGCGAGGGGGAAAGAGAGCTGTTCGCAGTGCTGGTCGAGCGCTACAAGCGTGGAATTGCAAACTTTATCGGCGCCAGCCTGCGCGACGGTTCGGACGTCGCCGATCTCTCGCAGGAGACGTTCCTGCGCGCCTACGCCCACTTGGGAACGTTCAATCCGCAGCTCGGCAAGTTTTCGACTTGGATCTACCAGATCGCGCGTAACGTCGTCCGTACCCATCTCGGGCGTACGTTGCGCAAACCTGCCGCCCAGCCGCTGGCCGAGGAGCAAACGCTCGAAAATTCTCTCCCCGACCTTTCGCGCGAGGCCGATCCGGCCGGGGGCGTGCTGCGCGACGAAGCCGAGCGCGAACTACGCACCGCCCTAGCGGAGTTGCCCGAACGCACGCGCACCGTACTGGCGCTGCGTTACTTCGACAACATGGAATATCATACGATTGCGAGCACCCTCGGACTTTCGCTCGGCAACGTGAAAACGCTGATTCATCGCGGCAAGATCGCGCTGGCAAAAAAAATGCGCGAACTCGAGGCTCGCCCCGCCGCCGCCATGGAACGAGGAGGCCCGCGTGCGTTGCTCCTCGTCTGAACCGTTGCTCGACCGCTACGTCGAAGCGTCGCTGGAACCGGCGCGCGCATCCGCGCTGGTGGCCCACTTGCGCGCTTGTGCGGCTTGCGAAGAGCTGCACCGGAGGGTTCGGACCGTCGACGCGCTGCTCGCTACGGCACGCAACGCCGAGTTGCCGCCGGACTTCACCTTCGACCTGATGGGCCGCGTGCGTACGATGGATGCTCCGGCACTTCCGAAGCGGCCGTTGCTCCCGCTGGCCGCGTTCTACCTCGTCGCCGCCTGGATCGTCGCCGGCGCAATCCTTTGGGCCGCGTGGCCCGGGACCCCCTATCACCCGCCCGCGATCGCTACGTCCGTTAACGGCGCGCTGACCGCGCTCGCGCAAGGGACGCGCGTCCTCTGGCCCGTCGAGCCGATCGCGCTTTCGGTGGTGGTGAGCGTGCTGTCGATCGACGTGCTGCTGTTTGCTGCCGTGGTGGCGTTCTATCGCCGAGTGCGTCCCCGACTGACGGCTTATCTAGCGGTGGAGGGACCATGATCCTGCGGATCGCTACCCTCGTGCTGGTTGCCCTGGGAGCCTTGACCGCGCCCGCGCTGGCCGGCATACCCAGCATCTATCACGGCGGGACGTATTTTGGTTCGGTCGTCGTCGAGCCGGGTCAGACCGTCAAGGGCGATCTCACCGTTATTGCGGGTGACGCCACGATCGAAGGCGTCGTCAACGGCAACGTCAACGTGATCGGCGGGAACTTCTACGTGCGGCCGGGCGCGATGGTCACCGGCCAAGTCAATACGATCGGCGGCGACGTCGCAAGCGCGGTCGTTCCGTGGTCCTCGCCCCCCGACCGCACGTCCTTCGTCGCCGACTACCGCGTGCTATGGCGAATCGCTTCCGGACTTATCGCGGTGCTGTTCTTCCTCATCTTCCCGGTGAGAACGCGGATCGCGCTCGACCGGCTGGAGCGTCATCCGGGGTTGTGCGCGGCGGTCGGACTTCTCGGCTGGGTCGCAGTGCTGCCGGTCGCGCTGCTATTGCTCTGCACGATCGTCTTGATTCCGTTCATCGGGCTGGAGGCGGTTGCCATCGTCGCGGCCGTCTTTTTGGGAAAGGCAGCGCTCGCACTGCTGGTTGGAAGAAGGCTGTGCGAACTGGTTAAGCCTACTTCGACGCCCGCCCCGCTCGTCGCCCTGATCGCCGGACTCGTCATGATCACGGCGGCCGAACTCGTGCCGGTCATCGGCACGTTCGTTACCGTCTTCGTCATGCTGATCGGGCTGGGAGCCGCGATTTTGGCCTTCACCGGCGAGCCGCTGATCGGTTCCACGGCCGCGCTCCCGCGGCAACGGCCGCCGCTGAGCGGCCCCCCCATGCCGGTCGCCTAAGCTCCTAAGGTCTCAGGCGGACCCCCGACGGTGCTCGGCTAAAGGAACGGAATGGCTACCGTTTCCCGCGCGGCCCGATTCGCGGAACGCACCGCCCATCTGCGCGTTTCGACCATCCGCGAGATGCTGAAGGTCACCCAGCAGCCGGATGTGATTTCCTTTGGCGGCGGGTTGCCGGCGCCCGAACTGTTCCCGACGTCGGAGATTGCCGCCGCTGCCGGGCGCGTCATGGAGCGGCGCGGTGCGGCGGCGCTTCAGTACAGCGTTACCGAAGGGATCCCGGAGATGCGCCGCTGGATCGCCAAACGGCTCACGCGTAGAACCGGCCGCATCTTCGAGGCCGAGGACGTAACCATCGTCAACGGATCGCAGCAAGGCCTCGATCTGGTCGGGAAAATCTTCCTCGATCCCGGCGACCACGTCGTGCTCGAGAATCCGTCGTACCTCGGCGCGATTCAAGCGTTCGATGCGTATCAGGCGCGCTATCTGACGGTCGATACCGACGACTTGGGGGCGATTCCGGAATCGCTCGAGCGGCTGCTCGAACGCGCCGATCCGTTCCCGAAGTTTCTCTATCTCGTTCCGAACTTTCAGAATCCCACCGGCCGAACGCTCGCGCCGGAACGCCGCGAACGCATCGTGCGCCTGTGCGAGCGATACGACTTGCCGTTGGTCGAGGACGACCCGTACGGCGAACTGCGCTTCGAAGGGGCTGAACTGCGCGCGCTTGCGTCCTTCGAGAGTACGACGCCGATCGTGTACTTGGGGACCGGCAGCAAGATCATGGCGCCCGGCATGCGGATCGCCTGGCTGGTGATCCGCGACGAGGAAATTCGCGAAAAAATCGTGCTCGCGAAACAAGGTGCGGACCTGCACAGCGGGACGTTCGCCCAATACGTTTTTCACGAATACGTCAGCGACGATGCCGCCTTCGATCGACACGTTGCGACGATCGCCAAGACCTACCGCGCTCGCCGGGACGTGATGGCCGCAGCTCTCAATCGCCTCGGTTCGGCCGGCCTGCAATTTTCGCTACCGTCGGGCGGCATGTTTCTATGGGTGACCGTGCCGGGCATCGACACGGCCGAGTTACTGCACGCATCGGCTCGGCGCAAGGTGGTCTTCGTCCCCGGCGTCAGCTTCTATCCGGCCCGCGACGTACACGACGGCATGCGACTAAACTTTTCCAACGCGTCGGAAGAGATGATTACGGCCGGCATCGAACGTCTGGGCCAAGCCATCGATACGTTCGAACGTTAATTCAAGCAAGTCCCCGAGGAGGAACTCCACGTGTCACAAGGACTGGTCGTAGGCATTTTCCCAACGAGCGATTCGGCCACGATCGAAAATGCGCTGTCCGCCGCGCAGATCGATGCGAACAAGGTCAAAGTCATCCGGCTGGCATCGGCCGCGTCTCCCGCCGACGAATCCTCCGAACTCGATTTCGTCGAACGTCGTGAACAACATGGAGTCGAATAGCCTCTCCGACGACATGACCAAGGGCTTGGGCATCATGGGGGACTCCGGCGGCACGGGCGTGCCGATGGGGCGGAGTTCGGCTTCGCTCGGGTCGTTCAATTCGCGCGCCGACTCGGCAAATTACCTGGCGGGCTTGGCGATTCCATCCGACGAGATCGACAACTTTAACGGCGCGATCGAGGCCGGCCGCAGCGTCGTTGCATACCCCGATGCGGGCGCCGACGCGGACAAAATCGCCTCCGCCTTCAAAAGCGCGGGACTGCGAAACGTTCGAGTCTACTGATCCGGGCCGCCGCCCAGCAAGGGCGGGGGCGGATCGGGCAGCGGCATTCTCAGCCCGTCGAACGCACCCCGAATGAAGGCCAGCGACGCTCGCGCGTGCGATCGACTGGTGACGGCGCAAATCGCCGCGTAGGCGGCGACGGTCGGAGGGAAAAACAGCGTAAAGAAGGCTGCGCGCGCGGGCCATCCGGCGTGACGGCGCGCGAGCAGCGCGCGCGAACGGGCGTGATAGTACGCGCGCTTCGGATCGTCGACCGAAAAATCGCCGGATCCCACCAGCGGCCGGCGTTTGGGAACGGGCGTTTTATGGAACTCGCGCGCGTTGCGCGCGACGTAGGACTTGAACCCGATCTTCGCCGCGCGAAACGAAAAATCGGCCTCCTCGTGATGGAACGGAAACGTGGCGTAGTCTTGTCCCCCGATCGACGAGAGGACGCTCCGGCGAATCATGTAGCAGTTCGGCGCGCAGGTCGTCTCGACGATTTCTCCGCTCGGCAGCTCGGTGGCAAAGCGCGTAAGCCCCGTAAGCATGTTGATATCGCAGCCCGCAAACCATATCCGCTCGGGCGCGTCGTAGTAGTACATGACCGGCGCAATCAGACCGGCGTCAGGACGGCGCGCCATCGCATCGGCGAGCGCTCCGATGCACTCCGGATCGAGCACGTTGTCATCGGCGGTAACGTAGACGAACTCGCCGCTAGCCGCCGCGATCCCCTGATTGACGGCATACGAGCCCATGAAATTCTGGTCGTTGGCGATCGTCCGAACGCCCGGAAACTCGCGGGCCAGCATTTCGACGGTGTCGTCGTGTGACGCGTTGTCGACGACGATCAGCTCGTCGGGAACTCGGCGGCCGGCGTAGGCCGACTCGAGCAAGCTTTTGACCTGGTCGCGGCGGTTGTGCGATACGACGACGAAACTGACTTTTGCCTCGCTCATCCCTGCGCCGCTGCTTGTGGCGCGACCACCGTCCGGCGCCGCGATCCCGCGAGAACGAACGCGATCGTTCCCACCACGACCAGTGCGAGCGCCGCGGTGAGGACCAGGCCGAGCGTAAACGGCCGTTGGGGCGAAAACGACAGGATAACGTCGCCCGCTCCCGGATGCGGCACCAGCCAGCCGTTCGCATACCCGTTCACGAAGACGTGCGTTAGCGGGATGCCGTCCTGCGTCGCTCTCCAGCGATCGTCGAACGAATCGGAAAATACGAGCAGGTTTGCCGTGGTGTTCAAGCGGATCGTTCCGGCGCGCTCTGCCACGATGCCGACGGTACCGGTGGTGCGACGCGCCGGCGGCGCCAGACGCGCGCTCGCGAGAATTAGCGCCGCCACGCCCACGTCTTGAGTCTTCGGCTGCACCGGGGCGCTGCAATACCGGACCGAAATCGTGTGCACGCCCGCCGACACGGGCAAGCGCGCCAAACGAACCAGCCGTTCCGAAACGTCGCTTCGCAAACGGTCGGCGGAACATCGCGCCGCCCGGCCGTCCACCGAAACTTGCAGCGAAAGCGGGCGTTTGAACTCCTGAACGCGCGCGACGACGTCGTATAGGCCGCCCTGCGCGATCCGTACCTTGCCGTACGCCGGAGCCAATCCAGCAGCCGCTTCGAATAGGACGCGATCGCGATCGCCACTGTAATAATATTGATCCCAACGATTCGAAGCGATCGCCAAGTAGCGCGGAGACGTCGAACTCTGGCGGTTGAAAATCCAGTGAAAGGCGCCGAAGTACATGTGCACGTCGCGCAACTGCGTGTTCAGCGACGCCAGCCGCAGAATTCGCAGTCGGCCGGCGTCCGGCCGCCCGATCCGGCCGAAGCGGTCGAAGTTCACGGCGACGTCTTGGACCTTTCCGCTAAAGTCTACGTTTGCCTGATAGAAATTTCGAAAATCGGGTGCGTAAAGCTGAAGCCAGATCCGCCGCGGCGCGCTCGAGTACATTCGAAAGGCCACGCCGGTTGCGTTGCGCGGAACGGACGGAAGCGCGAGCGTCTCCACGTCCTGCACGCCCGCCGGCACGGTCGCGAAAAAACCCTTACCGTCGTCGGACGGTTCGATCTCGACGTTAGCCCGCGGGCGACCCAGCGCGATTCCGTCGTCGGGCCGCGCTTGAAGCGTCGCGGCCGAAACGATCGCTTCCGAGCGGTCCGAACGGCTCGATGCCACGGTGGCCGGACGACTGCAGGACGCCGCCGACGGAGCCAACGCAAGCACGTCGTAGACGTCGGCGCGCGGCGGCACGCCGAAGATGCAGTCCGGCGCGTACGCGCGCGTCACCGGGCTGCCGAAAAGCCAAAGGGACCGGTCGTCATAGGCGTTTTCGAAGGTTGCAACGCCGCCGCGTGCCAGCGCGCCTTCGAGATACCGCCGGTCGTTGTCGCCTCCGAGCCGAACGCCGGCGGCGGGAACGCCGATGTTGTGAACGACGATATGCTTGACCCCGCCGATTTGAAGCAGCATCCGCTGCGTCTGCCGATCGGCGCCGTCGGGAACGAGTTCGTCGAGCGCCTTGAGCAGCGTCTGCGCGCCTTCGTACGGCGACCACTTCGCTCCGGCCGCCATCGTAATCGCCGGAAGAAAACGAACTTGCGGTTCGTCCGCACCTTCGAAATAATAGTCGAAAATGCCCGGGTGATAGTAGTAGCTCGCCGCATTGGGAACGAACAGCGTTCGATACTGCTCGTTGCCCGGGAAGGCCGCCGCATCCACCGTTGCATGCTCGCCGCGCGTTTCTCCGAACGGACCGACCAGACCGAAGAAGTTGCTGTGCAGGAAGAATCCTTGCGCGTACGCGAGGAAAATCAACAGCCCGATCGCAATCGAGCCGGTAAAATACCGCGCGGAAACGACTCTCGCAGAGAGATACACGAGCATTGGGAAGGCTAGCGCGACGACGAACATCATATGCTGCGGCGTGCGCAGGAACAGGCTGTACGGCAGAAACGCTTTGAAGACCGCCAGGATCGCCGGGCCGAGCACGGGATTGCCTCCCAGCGGCAGAAACGCGAACGCCAGAAAGATCGCGGCGAGGGTAACGAGCAGGGGCGTTCGGCGTTTCGCGAGCGCCGTTGCGCACAGGGCGATCAGGACGACGAACGCTACGAAGAACGCGGGCGCTCCACGACCGAGCGCTTGCAGGTAGAAGTTTCCCGGAAAGGCGATGGTCGTCAGCGTCAACAGCGGGTTGGAAAACTGCTGCAGCGTCGCAAACGCGCGGTCGACCGAAGCGGTCTGGACGACCGTGTGCACGGCCCCGCCGGCAAAAAGCGCCGGCACGATCCAGAACGCGCAGAGTGCGATTCCCGCCACCGTCGCCAGCGCTAACCGCTGGACCGATTTTACCGAGGGTTGCAGCACCAGACAGATCGCCCACATGAGCGCGATGGTAAAGACGAAAACCTGCGCGGCGGCGACGATGATCGCTAGAAGCAGCGATGCGCCCAACGCATAAGCGAGCCAATGGCGATCGCGTGAGAATGTGGCTCGCAACGCCAAGCCGATCGCGATCGGGCTGAGCGCGTCGGAAATCAATGCGCTCTGGTCCCCGGCGATGATTTGATTGTAGGCATATGGCGCGAGCGCGTAGAGCAGGCCGCCCAGCGTCGCGTACGCGCCGTCGCGGTCGTCGGAGTTTTCGCGCGTGAGCGTCAGCAGCAAAAACCGCATCCCCGCGCCGGAAGCGATCACGCTCGATAGCAGCAGCGATTTCGTTACGAACTCCCCGCTCAACCCGACGAACCCGGGGAGCCCGAAGAGAAAACTCGTCAGAGTCGTCGCGTAACGATACGTCACGTACGAACCGTAGGCGAAGTCTTGCCACGCAAATCCCGAGGTCCACGCAAAGCGTCGCAGCTCCGCCGGATCCGACGGAATCAACCAATCCCAGTGGTGCCCGACGGTTCCGGGCGCGAGCAACGTTCCTGCGAGCGCCGCGAAAGCTACGAGCGTGTAGAGGACGATCGCGACGTTCCATCCGGAGAGACGACGCTCAACGCCCACGAACATAGGCCCGCTCCTTTGCTAGAAGCGCAGGGCTTCCTTCTCGTTCGCGCAATGCACGCAGCATGATCGTGTTGTGCAGACACGGGACGACGGATGCAAACCTTAGCGGCGCGTTTCTCTCCAACGGCGATCCGCCGCTCAACGCGCTCGGACGCGCGCAGAGCAAACGCGCGCGCGCCTTATTGCGCGAAACGCCGCTAACCGCCGCTTTCTGCAGCCCGATGCTGCGCTGCACGCAGACGCTCGAGATCGTCGCGCCGCAAATTCGCGCGAGCCTGTGCGACGCGTTGCGGGAAATAAACTTCGGCAGCTGGGACGGCCGCACGCTCGACTGGGTCGAACGCAACGACCCCGCAGGACTCGCGCGCCGGCGATCCGATCCGGTAAATTTTCGGCCGCCCGGCGGGGAGAGCTTTCTCGACGTATCGCGACGCTTGCAGTTCTTTGTCGAACTGGCGCGCGAGCACGCCAACGACGGCGTCCTCGTCATCGCCCATCGAGGCACGCTCGGAGTGCTCGAACGCCTCCTGCGCGATCTTCCGCTCGACTCGCACGCCGTGGCGCCGCTGGATCCCGGAGAATATCGCATTATTTAACCGAGAGTTCGCGGCGCCATCGTCGTTCCGAGCCAAGCTCCCGCACCGGGCTCCTCGAACGCCTCGCTCCAGTAGCGCAGCATCGTAACGCCCGGCCGATGGCGCCCGCGCATATCGGCGATCGGCTTGCCTTCGAACTTATCTAACAGCATGGTCGCGAAGTTTACGCCGGCGGCCGTCGTCAATGCGAGCGTGCCGGAAAAGCGTGGATTCATTTCGATGATCGAAAACGTGCCGTCGGCGCGCAGCATCCCTTGAACGTTCGCCGGGCCGTCGATTCCCGTCTTCGCGACCACGTCGCCGGCAATTGCCTCGATCCCGGAGTGACGATACGTGCGGCCTTTGACCGAGACCCCGGCCTTGATCGCGATTCGCTCGCGCGGCACCGCCGCGACCACCCGACCGGGCTCGGCGGCGAAGCAGTCGACCGTGAATTCGACGCCTTCGACGGCCTCCTGTACGATGAGATCCGTGCGGCCGCGGGCCGCCTCGTGCAGCATCCGTTCGCTGAGAACGCACTGCGTTCCGACCGAACCGGATCCGCGCCGCGGCTTGAGATACGCCGGAAAGCCGAGCGGCGATTGCCCGGAGACGTACGCGACGGTTCGGGGGCCTTCGATTCCCAACCGTTCCAGGAACGTCGCGAATGCCAACTTATCCCCGGCATTGAGCACGGTCTCCCGCGATGGCGCCGCGACTCGGCACCCCAGCGCCTCGAAGCGTTCGCGGGCGGCGATCACCGGGAGGAACTCGCGTTCGACGATGATCGGAACGAACAACTCGATGCGCAGGCGACGCACCGCCTCCAAGCAGGCAACGACGAACTCGGGATCGTCGGCCGGGGGAACGAGAACGAATTCGTCGACGAACGCCTTGGTCGCGTTGAGTTCGTCGAGGTCGAGAATCGCTACGAACGACGACCGGCCGTCGTCGCGAAGGGCTTTTACGAGCGACTGCGCCGTCACCGTCCCGCCGGCCGAAATCATTACGCGCATCGGCAGGCCATCAATAGTGCATTTCGTGCCAGCGCTCGGCGTGCTCGCGCAGCCAAGCCCACTCGCGTTCCAGGCCGTCCCGAAGCGCCGTTGCGGGACGCCGTCCCAGGAGTCGCTCCGTCTTTGCCGGCGAGAGTTGCATGACCGCGAGTTCGGACGGCAGCCGCATGCGGCCGTCGACCAGCGCGGAGCGCTCGCCGGGGGCGACCTCTTCACGGACCGGGCGCGCCTCGAGTCCGGTGACGTCGCAAACCAGCGACGCCAGATCGGCAATCGAGGTGGCAACTCCGGTGCCGGCGTTGAACGAATGCGCGCCCGTCAACGCCGTCTCCATGCAGGCGCGATGAATGCCGACCACGTCGTCGACGAACACGAAGTCCCGTATCTGCTCGCCGTCGCCGAAGACGACGGGCGCGCTTCCGTCGAGCGCGCGCTTGAGAAAAATCGTCAGCACGCGGCCGTACCATTCGCGGGGGCCGTACACGATGCCGTAACGTAACGAAAATGCGGGAAACCCGTAGTCGTTCGAAAAGACTTGCGCGTACTTCTCGGCCGCGAGCTTACTCGCTCCGTAGGACCAGTTTGGGTCGTGCGGATGTGCGTCCTCATCGCTTGGCCGGGCGACTGCCTGTCCGTAGACGCACGCCGACGAGGCGTTGATGAGTCGTTCGATCCCGGCCGCTCGGGCCGCTTCGAGCACGTTGATCGTTCCGATCAAATTCGTGCGCAGGTCGCCGACCGGATCTTCCATGCACTTGGTGATTTCGAGTTGCGCCGCCTGGTGCGAAATCACGTCCTTTCCGCGCGCGGCCGCGGCGAGCGCGTCGCGGTCGAGAATGTCGCCGGTCACGATCTCCACGTCGGCGATTGCGGACGTCAAATTCTCCCGGCTGCCGCTGGAAAAGTTATCGAAAATCGTTACTCGGTGCCCGCCGGCGAGCAGGTCGTCGACGATGTGCGAACCGATGAATCCCGCTCCGCCCGTGATGAGAACCGCTTTGGGGGACGCCACTCATTCCTCCGTCGTCAAAAAAAGGCGCTCTTGGGCGGTTGCCCTCGAGAGCGCGCGGCGAGGGTGTATTGAACCTCCACGCCGTAAAATCCGCCCGCACGCGCGCATGGATACGCACGGCCGTTCCCGAAGGGGGGCCCGACCTCGTGGCCCCTCGCCCGCCGGTCGCTTCACCTTTTTCCGACGCGCCCGCCGCGCGCACCTAGGAGTGCTGGCAGTATGAACGTTCCCTTCGTCGACCTCAAGGCGCAATACGCGTCGATCAAGCCCGAGGTCGACGCCGCGATCGGTGGAGTGCTCGAGTCGGCAAGTTTTGTGTTAGGGCCGCAGGTCACCCAATTCGAGGAAGCGTTCGCACGCTACACGGGCGCCCGGTACTGTATTGGGGTCGAGTCCGGAACCGCCGCGTTGAAGGTTGCGCTCGAAGCAATGGGCATCGGTCCCGGCGACGAGGTCGTCGTCCCGGCCAACACGTACGTCGCATCGGCGCTTGCGATTTCGGCGTCGGGCGCGGTTCCAGTCCTGGTCGACGTGGACGATGCGTACCTCATCGACGCCGCCGCGATCGAAGCCGTCGTTACGCCGCGAACGAAAGCGATCATGCCCGTACATCTCTACGGGCAGGCCGTGCCGATGCAGCCGATCCTCGATGCGGCGCGTCGCCACGGACTGCGCGTCATCGAAGACGCATGTCAGGCACACGGTGCGTCGTGGGATTCCAAGCGCGTCGGCAGCATCGCGGACGTCGGCTGCTTCAGCTTCTATCCCGGGAAGAATTTGGGTTGTTACGGAGACGGCGGCGCCATCGTCACCAACAACGATGCGGTCGCCGAGCGTGCCAACCTGCTGCGCGACTTCGGGCAAAAAAGGAAGTACGAGCACTTGATCAAGGGTGACAACTGCCGGCTCGACTCGATTCAAGCGGCCGTCCTCAACGTCAAGCTTCGCCATCTCGACGACTGGAACGCCCGCCGGAAGGCGCACGCAAAGCGTTATGACGAGCTGCTCGCCGGCGCCGGCTTTCCGGTTCCCACGAACCTGGCCGAAGAAGGCCACGTTTACCACCTCTACGTCACGCAGGTGCCGGATCGCGCGCGCTTTCAAGAGTCCCTCGCCGCGCGCGGCATTCAAACCGGAATCCACTATCCGATTCCGGTTCATCTTCAACCCGCCTATAACGACCTGGGGTACGCGCGCGGGCGCTTTCCCAAAACCGAGGCGGCGGCCGATCGAATCCTCTCGCTGCCGATGTTTGCGGAACTCGCAGCCGATCAGATCGAGCACGTCGTGACGGCGCTGACCGAAACCGGGCGCCTGACGCGACCGGCCGCCTGGGCTTCCTAGGAAAGACGCGAAGAACGTGTCTCGCGCCAGGGAACTAGGCGCTGCGATCGTCGGTCTGGGGTACTGGGGACCGAATCTGCTGCGTAACTTCTCGACGTCCGAAACCTGGAACGTCGGCTGGATCGTCGACACCGACGAGCGCCGCCGGCGCCGGATGGAACGCCTCTATCCCACGGCTCGCGCCAGCGCCGAACTCGACGACGCGCTCAACGATCCCGCAATCGATCTCGTCGCGATCGCGACGCCGCCCGCCATGCATTATGCGATGGCGACGCGCGCGATCGCAGCCGGCAAGCACGTCCTGGTCGAGAAGCCGCTCGCGGAGGACGTTCTGCACGCGCGCACGCTCGTAGACACGGCCGCCAAGGCCGGCGTGAGATTGTTTGCCGACCACACCTTCCTCTACGCGGGGCCGGTAGAGGCGATGCGGCAAAGCCTGATCGACGGCGAGTTAGGCGAAATCTACTATGCCGAATCGACCCGGGTCAACCTCGGGCTCTTTCAGCAGACCAACGTCATCTGGGATCTCGCACCCCACGACCTCTCGATTCTCAACTATATTTTTGGAGAACTTCCTCAAGCCATCGCATGTCACGCGATGGCCTACATTCATCCGCCGGTTTGGGACGTCGCATTCTTGCTGCTTCGATACCGCAGCGGACGCGTCGCACAAATCCACCTTAGTTGGCTCTCGCCCGTAAAAGTTCGGCGGATGGTCCTCTCCGCGAGCACTCGTATGGTCGTCTGGGACGACGTGGATCCATCAGAAAAGCTGCGGGTGTACGATAAGGGCGTCGTCAGCAATCCAACCAGCGAGACGCTGTCGCGGCAAATGGTAAGCTACCGGCTGGGCGACGTTCGCATTCCGATCGTCGACGGGCGCGAACCGCTCGCGAAGCTTGCCGACGACGTTCACGAGAGCATCGTTCGGACAGCCCCGTCGCGGATTGACGGCCTGGTCGGCTACGATGTCGTGCGCTGCATCGACGCAGCGTGCCGATCCGCCGAACTCGACGGCGCCTGGGTCGAACTCCCTAGCTGAAGTTGGCAACGTCGGCGCGGCGCGCCAGCGGTATGGCCACGGCGAGGACGATCGCCGAAAGCAACAATCCGGCGAGCTGAAGGTACGCCGGGAGATAGACGAGCCGTTCCGACGCCGTCCGCGCAGCCCACGCCATCATCCATCCGTTGGCCAGTACCGGGGGCACCAACCGTCCGCCATCGATCGCGCGCCACCCCGCATCGTAGCCGCTGGCGAAGACGAATGCCGCTCTCGGCGCGGTGGGCATGGGGCGCGCCGCGCACGGACTGGTCGCGACCGCCGTGACGTCGTGCTCGGCCGGATCGAGCGAAAGCGACGTCGCGCCGGACCGCGACAGCGCGTATCGGCGCCACGCGCCGCGCACCGAAAGTTCTTCCGCTCCGGCGCGCAAGGCCGCGCCGCGCGGGAGGGCGCTTGCAACGACGCAGTCCACGCCGGAAGGCAAGCCGAAGTCCAGCGACCGCTTGGAAAGCGTCCACACGAATGGATAAATGCTGTCGGGCAGCCACGGTCGATACCGCCAGCCGAGCGTCCCTTCAACCCAATCGGTTCGCGGATCGGCGGTGAGCGGCGACGCTTGCAGGTTCAGCGATGGCGCGTCCGCGGGATCGATTGCAACCGCGTGCGCGGTCAATTCCGAGAAGAGCTTCGCATTGCCGTCGACGCGCGCAAGGTAGGTCGCGCCGGCGAATCCGCGAAGCTCGTAAACGCTCGAAAGTGTGGTGGCGCGTAACCGAATCAAACCCGGAGACGTGCGCACGAGCCGCCCTTCGTCGCCATCGCCGAGACCCTGGAACGCCATCGGAAATCCCGTCCCGAAGTTGTTGAGCCGTCTAGACTGGACGTACGTGCGAATCACGACGTACCGAACGTTCATCGTGGCGAAAGCGCTCCAATCGGGCCGGCCGGCTCGAAGCGTCGCCAACGCGTACGCCAGTTGCGGGTTCTGATAGTCGTCGCTCACCGAGGGGTTTCCGGACGGTCCGTACGCGGTGAAGTCGCGGCCTTGGTTTCGAGCGCCAACCAAACCCAGCGGCTCTTCGGCGGGCAGCCAGAGGACGCGTCCGGGACCGTGCTGCGCGACCGCGCGCATATCGGCAAGCGTATCGGCGACGTACTGACGCGGAACGAGCAACTCGCGGATGCCGCCCGCCGTCAGAGCGGGCGCGATCGCCCAGACGACGAGCGCGAGCGCCGGCGCCGTAAAAAGCGCGCGCAAACGCTGTAACCCCAGACCGAGCGCGAGTGCCAATCCCACCGCCGTCAACGCGGCAAAATAGTGCAGATCCCGAAACACGGCAAAAGCCGGGACGGTCTCGAAGCTCCACGCGAGGGCGCCGGCCAGCGGGCCGTACAGCCCGGAGGTCAGGGCCGCTCCGGCCGCGATCAGCGCGACGGCGTAAAGTCCGGCACGCCACGTCGACCAAACCGCGAGCAACGCCGAACCGATCAACAATCCGTAGAGCGCAGCCGAGGCACCGATGAGAGCATGCGACTCGTAGTAGTGCGTGAAGTATCCCAGCATCACGATTGCCGAGGCCGGCGGCGAACTGTTGTTGTATTCGAAGCTCAAAAGCGCCGGCTGGGCGGCGTACAGCGACGCCGTCGAACTGAAGGCCAGCGGTAGCAGCGCCTGCAGTTGAATGGCGATGCAAATACCGGCCGCGACCGCCAACCTTCCGATCCACCCGCCGGCGCGCGGCACGAACGCCAACAACGCAAGCACGGCCAGCCACGCGATCGCCAAAAACTGAATCTGGCATCCCGCCACGCCGATCGTAATTCCGAGCGCCACCGCCGCCAGAGCCCGCCGGCGCTCGATCGCCTCGCGGCCGAACGCGATCGCCAGCGGCAGCAGCGCGTAAGCGAGTACGTACGCCAAATGTCCGGCCGCGATCCGGGTGAACGCAACCGGCCCGAGCGCGTACAGCAGCGCGGCGGTAAAGCGCGCCGGTTGCGCGCGCACGCCGAAGGACGCGAGCATGCGGATGCAGCCGACCCCCGCCGCGAACTCGAGCGCGGCGATCCAGACCGCGAGCCCCGTTGCCGGACCGAACGCGAAAACGATCGCGGCCTGGAGGACCACAGCGTAGGTCTGCCACGGCAACGCGTTGCCTTGTCCCAACGACCGCTCGTCCCACAGACCGATGAAGGCATGCAGCCACTGCCAGGCGAGGTCGCGCGAGAGCGGCCACGTCCAGTCCTGCTGAAACGCGGGGATCGTTTGCCCTGCCAGCAGCGGCCAGACGGAGATCCCGCACGCCAGTGCGAGCAACCATAAACACGCTCGGGCCGTCAAAGCGCTCAAGCCGGAGACGGCACGCGGCGCGCGCGCCGTGCCGCGCGCCGCAATCGATTCCGGATTGCAAATCCGAGGGCGAGCAGGACGCACCCAATGGTGAAGATCATCCCGCCGGCGTAGGCAAACAGCGCCCGGTTGACCACCCGGAAGGTGACCGGGCCGGATGCATCCACCACCCACCCGTTCGCGAAGCCGTCAACCTGCAGGTGTTCCAAAACGCGAACCCCCGGACCGTTCGCATAGAGCGACCAAACGGGCGCGAAGGATTGACGAAAGACCAGCGTGCATCGCCCGTGCGCGGTCGCTGATAGCGTGTAGTAGAGCGGATTTCGTTCCGACCATCTAAGGCCGGATGCGTCACACGTCGGCGCGAGGTTCGCAGCCGGTACCGTCGTTGCGCGAGGCGCCCACGTCAGATCGATCCCGCGTACGGTCACGCGGCTCTCTGGCGGAACCTTCACTACCACGGTTGCCGACCGGCTGTCGAACGGAACCTCCTGTGCCGTCAGCGTCGGATCGAGCGCGCCGATTTCACTGGCCTTGTTCCCAAAGACGATCTCCAACTGCGCGACGTCGGGCGGCCAGGCGTCGATTCCCAGACGAAGCGCGGCGATATCGCTAACGAATGGCAGCGTCGTTGAAAGACATCGCGATGCCGTGCCCGTCGTAACGGTAACCGACCTGGCGTTTCGAGGAATTCTCAGACGTCGGCTGCCGCCCTGACCGCAAGATGAGGAGCGATCGAGGCGCTGGACCGGGATCCGCCGGTGGAATAGCTTGGGGAGGCCGACCGCTCGAAGGGGCACGTTGCCGGAAGACTGCGGTGTATCCGCCGCTGCCGGCACGTACCGGCCGCCGCCCGGCAACGCGACCCGCCACATGAAGTCGTCGAAGCCCCCGACGAGCGCGGGAACGTCGTACAGCCCGAGTTCCGGCAGGTGCGTTTTCGTCGTTCCGACGACCAGCCGCACGAGATCTTGCGAATAGGTGGTGCTGCGCACGAGGAACCCCCCGCGCCGCAGCGCGTCGAACGTTTCCAAGGCGCCGATCACTTCGGGATTTGGCCACCGTTGTTCGGGACTCAGCGAGTCGGCCGCGATCGCGACGGTACCGACGCCCAGGAGCGGCGCAAGGGCCCTCACGGTTCTCAACTGCCCGGCCATAAAACCTCGCGCCAAACGATCCTGCACGCGCGCCGTTCCCCGCGATACCCACTCAGCCATCGTCGGACCGATCGCATCCGAAGGTGAGTTCAACGACGTGAACCCGTTGATGACGTATGGCGACCACCGGTACCGTACGCCTCGATCGGGCGGCATCCACAGCGTGTTCCCCGGAACCCGGCTGCGCGCAAAGTCCCGGTACTGCGAAGGCTGCGACGTCCGGGGCAAACCCGAGGCCGCGTCACCGATCGGAAGGAACGGAACGACGCCGCTGAGCGCGACGAGCCAGACGATGCCGCGCCACCAGACTCCGTACGCGCGGGCGCCCAGCCGCACCGCCGCCGCGAGCATGACGAACGCTCCCCAAATATACAGTGGTGAGAAATAGTCCGGCTCCACGAACGAGCGCAGCCCCGGAACGAAGAAGTGGAACCACGCATACGCGTTGGGAGCGATGACGATCCCGTCTACCAGCCAAATTCCGAGCAGCGCCAAGACAAACCCGGCGTAAAACTTCGAGTCGAGCGTCGGGCGGCGCATCAGCACCAACAGCCCGCCCAGCAGCAACGGAAGCACGACCACGCCGATTTGAACGAAACCGTACTGACGGGCGATCGACGTGTAGAAAAAGCTTTGCAGGGTGAGCGTGCTCAAAACCCCGACGTTAGCCGCGTAGTGCTCGAACACGCCCATGTTGAAGCGCTGGTTTACCAGCGCGATGTTCCCACCGGAGTTCAGCAACGCATCGGCGGCCATGGAAAACACGTAAAAACCGTTCGTCAACGCGACGGCAACTGCCAGCCCGGCAAGCGATGGTACGACGCGCCAGCCGCGCAGCACGATCTCTCTGACCGCGATACCGAAACAAACTAGCGCGGCCAAATAGCTGATCTGCGGGGCGGGAATGACGGCCAGCAGCGAACATCCGAAGTACAGGGCGCCGGCCAGAGTCGGACGTTTGAGATAACGTAGGAACAAGTAAATCGCGAGCGGCACGGCTTGGTACGAGAGAAAGATCGGACCTTGCGCGACCCGATCGTACGACCAAAGGTTCAGCCCGTAAAATATCGCCAGCGGTACGGCGTAAAGGCCCGCGCCGAGCCGCCTGGCGAGCAGGTACGCGCCGATGAGACCGAGCGTCGTCATGCTCGAATACCACAACCACTGCGCGACCTGCAGGTTATGGAAGACGCCGATCAGCAGGTTGATGCCCAAATGGTACACGAGCCGCGGCACGCCGATGAACGTGTTGTCGGCGCCGGCCGAGGCCGCTCCGCTCCACGGCAGAATGTAGTCGATCCAAAACGGATTGAGCGGAAAGTTCGCATCGCCGTATTCGTAGAGTCCGCGCGAATCGAGCAACGGGAAGAAAACGCCCAGCGGCACCAGCCCGAGGAGCGCGGGGCAGGCGTCGACCAGCCGCACGAGCGCCAAAAAGGCGTCGTAAAAGCGCCGGCGCGGGGCGCGCCTCATTGCGGGTCGGCTCCGTCCGAACGCGAACTTCCGGGCGAACGCACGTCCTGAATCGAGCGCGCGATCACGGCGACGTCGCGCATCCGCGCGATGTCCTCGACGCGCGTCTCGAGTAACCGCCGGTTCGTTGCAAAAAATGCGACGATCGCGCGCGCACAGGCTTGCGACTCCGGCGCGAACCGCTGGCATTCGAGCGCACCCTCGAACTCCGCGAACGTCGAGACCAGGACGGGTTTTCGAGCGGCGAATACGGCGTTGAGCGCGGCGCTCGCGCCGTACGTCGCCGTGTACGGGAGAACGACGACGTCGGCGGCGGCGAGATAGTCCGAAAGCTGTCCTTCCGGGACGAACTCGTGCATGTCCGCACCGGCGGCTACGGCCTTCGCGCGCAATCCCTCGTAAAACGTCTCGTAACGTGGGTTTCCGCGCAGCCGCGGATGTCGTCCGGCGACGATGTGCAGCGCCATATCCCCGAAAATTTCTCGAGCCGCCGGAACCGCGTCGAGGAGTACGTCGATTCCCTTATAGTAGGAGGCGTATCCAAAGAACAGGACTACGTTACCGTCGCCGATCCCGCAGCGCGCGCGGGCCTCGACTAGCGAGGGCCGGGGCCCTTCGTGCATCAGGGGGATGGGGCAAACGTACAGCTTCGCGCGCGGCACGCCGTATTCGGATTCCAGTATTTCGGCGAGCTTGACCTCCAGTACGACGATTCGATCGCTGGCCCAGTTGAAGAGCGCGTAAATCGTGTAAAATCCCAACCGTCCGATCCCGGAATACGGAAGAACGAAGCCGTTCTCGCGAAGCATCTCGCGCGTGACCACCCGTTGCGAGACGACTCCGTGCAGCGTCGAAACGATCCGAGTCCCGTGCAAGGCGCGCACGAGGCGCAGCACGAGCGGCAGCAATATGGCGGCCACGACGCCACCGTACAAGTAGACGTCGTATTCGAGATGGATGACGTCGACCCGGTCGCGCAGCAACGCGCCGAGAATCTGAAACGGAGCAAAATAGCCGTATCGCCAGCATCGCTTAACGGTCACGTTCGAAGCGTACCGTTCGCACGCTCCCAAACGCTCTCCGCGGTTCGCGTCGGCGAAAATAACGAATTCGTCGCCCCCGTCGCGCAACGGGTCCAGGATCGTTTGCGAATAGTAGGCGATGGCGCTCTTGACGACGTTGGGTTCCGGAAACGACGTGACGATTCCGACCTTCACCGCAGGACCTTCGTGCTTGCGGCCACCGGCCACGCGCCTCCCTGAGATTGCGCGGCGCTCCCACGCATCGCCTTCGCGCCGAGCATCGTTGCAAAGACGCAAGCGCCGACCGGATCGCGGACCGCCTCCAGGAGGAACGTGGTCGCCAAATCCACCGGCTTCGGATCGTAGTACCGCGCCAGAACGGCGGCGGACCAACGTTCGCGCAGCAGCGCCCTGCCCGCGCTAAAGCGCCCGGACTGACGCAGGTAATCGTCGAGCGTGTCGGGCGCGCGGTACTCCAAAACGGCGTCGTCGAGATAGGCGTAACGAAATCCCTCGGCAATGCAGACGAGCATGAAGTGGGCGTCTTCGGTGTGTCGCGGGACATCGCCGCGCACGATCGCGTCGACCAAGCGCCGGGTCATCCCGAGGAGCCGTCCGTTGCTGAACAGGGCGGGGGTGCTGGAGATCGCGCGCGCTCGCAAACGCGCGTGCCGGTTGGCGCTGAAGATCGAACCTCGCTCCCAAGTGGTTCGAGGAGTTTGCATGGCGACGGCGTTGGCCAGCACCAGATCGGTCGAATTCAACTCGTCAAGAACCGCCCGCAACGTCTGCGGAGTCAGAACGACGTCGGAGTCCAACAGCACAATCCGCTGCGACTGCGGATCGAGCGAGCCGAGTATGCGCAGCAGCGACGACACCTTTCCAACTCGGGAAGCATTTCGATCGACGCGGACTCTCGGGTCGCGCTTGGCAAGCAGTGCCAAGGCCTCGGCGCTAGAGCCTTCGCTTCCGTCGTCAACGAACACTGCGTAAAGATCCGGAACCTCCAACAGGGTTTCGGCCAGATCGAGCGGGTTTCTGCCTTCGTTAAAACAGGGAACGATTGCGACGGCGGCCGCCTTCGGAAAACCGTCAAGCATGGTATCCGTTTTTAATCGACGAGGAGGGCGCGGTTTCCTGGACCTTGGTGTCGAAGAGGTTCAAGCGCTCGAAGAGCGGCTTTGCCGCGGCCGCGGCGTGCGCGGCAGCGAAGTCGAAGCGATAAATCAGTACCGGGTTGTCGTCGATGAGCGTGCACGGGCGTTCGACGAACCGTTCCACGTACCGGTACGGCCGCAGCATGGAAGATACGTCGAATTCTCGCGTTACCAACACGCCCTTCTGCGCGAGGGTTAGAACTTCGGCGCGCTCGTATCTGGATGGCAACGATGCCACCGAAACGGTCCGGCCGCCTATCGTCAACTCGCCCGGAGAAAAGAGCGTGTAGCCCAAAGCTGCGGTCGCGAACCGAGCCGCAAACGGGTCGCCCGCATAGACGATGATGTCGTTGGCCGAATACGTCAGCGCGCAGCTTCCGCCGGCCAGTCGTTCGACCCGCGGCGGGACCGCAAAGGTGTTGACCAGGGCCTCTTCGGCGGGAAATCCGTCGGCTCGATCGGCGTGGGTCGCCGCTGCAAATGCGGCTTCGGCCACCACCGCCGCGCCGAAAATCGCGAAGAGCGAGAGCGCAGTCGCCTGACCAGCAAAGCGGGTACTCGTCGCCCACCGCTGGGAAAGTCGCGGCCGCAGATAACTCGCGACCACGATCCCCACCGACGTCACCAGCACGAGTTTTTGGAGGAATTCGAAGGGAGCGAAACACCGCAAGAGTCCCAGGTTCGCGCCGCTCCCAAAATTCAGGGTGAAGTACTCGTCGCTGCCCTCCTGACAAAACTGCGTCAGAATCCCGAGACAGGAGAGCGCTATCCCACCGAGGCTGACGATACCGTCGTCGGCTACGGCCGCGTAAAGTACGAGCGGTCCGGCAATCCATAGGTAGAACGGCGGATGCGCTCCCGGATTGAGCACGACGATCGACAACGCCGACAACATCGCGACGCGCGCCACGTCCCGCCGATCCGGGACGTGGCGCAACTCCCACGCGGCCAGCAGCACCGGAACGGCGATTGCGAAGACTTGCTCGATCTGTGGCGCGATCGCCGGCGACTGCGGCAGCAAGGTCCACAGCGAAGCGGTCGCGACGCGATTGCCTTCGGGGCCGAAGCTATTATTGGCCCACGCGCCGGCGATCGATCCGGCCCGCCCCCAGAACACCGGAAGCAGCGTAATCACCGCCGTAGCGCCGAACGCCGCCGATGCCCTGAGGCTCGCGTGCCAGGAGGCACGCCGCAACGCAACGACGGCCAGCAGCGGCACGAACGCCGCCGGGTAGAACTTCGATCCCGCGCCCAGACCCAACATCACTCCGGCAAGTTCGTAACGCTCGAAAAGCATCGCGGCGATTCCGGCTACGGTAAACGCGTTTGGGATCGCGTCGGTCTGCCCGTGAAAGACCGTTACGAAGACGACGATCGGATCGAGCAGGTAGCGCAGAGCCCAAGAGTTGCCCAAACGTGGATCGGAACTGCAGGCGCGAATGATGCCCGCGCCGATCGCGTCGGCGCACCACGCCGGCAGCTTCAGGATGAAGATTCGCAGCGGCAATGCATTCCACATCTGCGGAAATACCAGCATCGGCAACTGCGAGAGCAGTAGCGCACCCAAGGGAATCGAACCGAACGCCCACAGCCGCGCCGGCGGAACGTGCGCGAAATACACTCGGTCGGCGTGCGAAAGAAACGATGCTACGTCGTACGCGTGGGCGGTCCAGGGGAGCGCGGCGAGTTCGACGAGCAGTACGATGCCGATCGTAACGACCGTCGCGCGGGTTAACGCCGGAGAGCGCAACGACTATGTCAGCGCGGGCGCCACTTACCGTCGGCCAATACCACGGTACCCCCGAATTGCAGCGTCCCGAACGTGCAGTTGGTGCACGTCAGCACGCCGTCTACCGCGGTACCGTTGAAGACGGCGTCGGTAAGGTTCGAGTTGCGCCAGGCCATCGCGTTCAAGTCGGCTCCCGAAAAGTCGACGCGGGAAAGATTGAGCGGCAAACCGGCGGGCGGGGGTTCCGCTCGAAGGTCGGCGTGCGTCAAGTCCACCGGGTCGTTGGCGTAGCTGGCCCGTAACGCGAGCATCAACCAGGCGAGCGCCGACGAGTTCGTCACCACCGTGGCGTTCCGGCCGCTGCGGGCTGCGACGTTCACTTTTTGGACCCATTGCATCGTGCCGCCCCAGTCGAGCGTCGCTAAATCGACCGCGGCCGCCTCGAACACGTTGCGAGGAACGGGCCGGGTTGCGAGGACGTCAACGATGCGCGACTCGCTTTCTGGAGCGATGGATCCTTTGAGGAGCGACACGTGCAGCGTTCCCCACGTCTGCGCGTTCGGATCTCGTTCGAACGCCGCCAGGGCCGGAAGCGCCGGAGCCGTTTCGGCCGGCGCGCGCTCGGGCCGCTGCGAAACGCCTCCGCACCCCGTAAGACTCGCCGCGAGACCGGCCAACAAAACAACGACGAAGACGGATGCGGCTTTCGAAGCGAAGTTTCGCCGCGCGGGCCGCTTAGTTACGCAGGGAATAGGTGTCGAGCAGGCTCGATGCATACTTCCTTCCGTCTGCGCCAAAGAACGTCCACCGCCGATCCAAGTCAACCGCCCGAAACTCCAGTCCGGCGATCGCCCGCATGAGTTCGAAAAGCATCTCTCGCGCCGCCGCATCCCACGAAAACTGCGCCGCGCGGTCGCGCGCGCCGCGTTCTAAGCGCGCCCGCAGGACGTCGTCCTGGAGGATCGACAGAATCGCCGCCCCGACGTCGGCGCCCTCGGGCAAAACCAGGCCGCTCTCCTGGTGCACGATCGCCTCGCGCAATCCCGGAACGTCGTACACGATCGCGGGCGTACCGCAGGCATTTCCCTCGATCACGCTGATGCCCCATCCCTCGATCTCCGAAAGACTGGCGGTGACCCAGGCACGCTGGAGCAACTCGCGTTTCCGGTCGTCGTCGACGAACCCCTCAAAGACGACCGCTCCTTCGAGGTTTCGCCGGCGAACCAGTTCTTGCAGCGTCGGGAGCGCGTCGCCGGTCCCGGCAATCCGCAGCAGCGCCGACGGCATCTTCGCACGTACGCCGGCGAAAGCTTCGATCAGCCGATCCACGCGCTTGTACGCCTTGAGCCTTCCGAAATAAAGCACTGTAGGAATGGGGTCCTTCGGTCCGGGCACCAGCGACTCGTCGACGCCGCACCGCACCAGGCCCGCATTGGGCTGGCCGATACCGACCCGGCGCATTTCGTTGCGAGTATCCTCCGAAATCGTCACGAAGTGCACTTTTCGATACAGAATCGGCACGAACGTTTCTTCGCACCAAACCAGCGCCGCCGCCAGCCAGCCCGGCAGGTGGTTCTTGAACAGCTCGCGGTGTACGTGATACACGACGCAGATCTTCGGCTTCATGGAAAACAGCGGCGAAAAGAACGGGATCCCATTGGAGGAGTCCACGATGACGTCGAAGCGATCGCGGAACTCGCGCAGGTATACGAAAGGCACGGACGCATAGACGGTCATGAAATTCCCGACTCGGCGGACCTTGATCCCCTCGATCCGATCGTGCCGCGAACCGCCCGCGAATCCGCCGCTGAGCCACTCGACTTCGTATCCCCACCGCACCCAACGTCTCGCCTGCTCGAAAAGATAGGTCTCCGCTCCGCCGGCTTGCGGATGCTTGGGGTCGCGCCAATTGATGATCAGGATGCGCAGGCGATCGTGTTGGCGGACGGGATTGGTAGGAAAGAGCCGGTCGTAGATCGGCAGAACGAGCGCGAGAAACGAATGGTGTAAGCGTAACCGAACGATCGCCGCCAAGGTCTGCAGCGAGGCGGATACGAGGCGGATGCGCGAACCGTGCATGTCGACCCAACAGGTCGGCTCCTCTAAAATTCGCATCCTGAGACGCTTCATCGCGAAAAGCAAATCGACGTCGAACGCGAGATTCGAAGTCTCGACGTCGCGCATGACCCGCTCCAGGGCGCTACGACGGAAAACTTTGGCGCCGCACTGCGTATCGGAGTATTTCAAACCAAAAAAGGCGCGGACGATCAGGTTGAACGTGCGGCTCGCGATCCGCCGCCTCAACGGCTGGACGATCGCCAGCCGCGAACCGGAGAGCCAGCGCGAACCGATGACCCCATCGTCGTCGCCAATCGCCTCGCACAACCGTCGCATCTCGACGGCCGGCGTCGAACCGTCTGCATCCACGTACCCGACGACGTCGGCGCGAGCCACCAAGAAACCCGCGCGCACGGCGCCGCCCTTGCCGACCGCGTCGGGGATCTCGATCGAAACCAAATCCGGATACGCGTCCCGCAACGCCTCGACGACGTCCTTCGTTCCGTCCGTACAGCCGTTCAGAACGACGATAATTTCCGAGTCGGCGAACGCGTCCAAATACTCGTGAAGCGTCTTACCGATCCGATCTCGTTCGTTGTGGGCAGGGACGATAATGGAAAAGCGCGGCCGCCGCTCCAAGACGGTCGTCAGGGTCATGCGATCGGTGCCTCACGGTTGTCGGGCGGGCTCATGAGGTTGCGCTCGAACTTGGCGACGATCGTTCGGCGCGCTAACTCGAGCTCTTCGACGTTGAGCATCCGCGCGACCGCGACGAAAACGATTCCGCCGATCGCGATCTGACCGAACAAGAACCAGGCGCGCGAAGCCAGCGACGCCTCGGGGGTGACTCCGAGGGTCCCGATCCAATGCAGCGCGGCCACCATCGCGAGGGAGCTGGCGACGATCTTCGCAGCCGAGCCGGCGAGCGAGCCCCAGTCGATGCCCGAAACCAGGCGGCTCGTCAGCATCAACAGCAGCACCGCCTGCATCGTTTGGCTCAAAGAGTTTGCCAAGAGCAGCCCGCGAGCCCCGAGCGTGGGTAGCCAGATCATCGAGAGCAGCACGTTGACGGTGACCGCCCCGACGGAGATCGTGACCGGCCAGGCGGTCTCCTTACAGGCGAAACAGCAGCGCGTCAAAACGACGTTGGCGGCCAGCGCCACCAGGCCGACGGCCGCGTAGGGCAACAGCCCGGCTGTCAGGTCCGTGGCGCCCGCCTGGAAGGTTCCACGCTCGAAAAGCGTTTGAACCATAGGCCGGGCCAGAACGATCAGCGCGCAGACCGCCGGTATCGTGATGAAGTTTACCAGGCGCAGCCCGGTGACCAGACTGCGCGCAACGCCGCGGCGGTTGTCGCGCGCGAACTGGACGGCCAGCAGCGGAAAGATCACGGTAGCGATCGCCGCCGCAAAGATCTGCTGCGGGAAATTCACGAGCTTTACGGCGTAGTTCATTCCGGCGATGTATCCGGGCGATAGCGTCGAGGCGAAAAACCGGTCGAAAAACAGGGCGAGCTGACCGGCCGCCGATCCGACGATGATCGGACCCAGGAGCATCCAAATCTTGGGCAGGCCCGGATGACGCAGATCGATCGTAAAGCGGTACTTCCCAATCGAGAAGAATGAAGGGAGTTGCACCAGCATCTGCGCCGTCAAGCCCAGCGTCGTGCCGAGAACCAGCGCGTAGATGCTCAGTCCGTGATTGAATACCAGCACCGTCGCGATCGTCACGAGGTTGACGACGACGCCAACCAAGGCGGTCGCGCGGAATCGGTGATACGCGTTAAGCATGGCCGAGAGAACGCCGCTCAGACTCACCGCGACGATACTGGGCATCAACCAGCGGGTCATCCGAATCGCGACGCCCATTTGGGGCGCCGGGAACCCGTGCGCGATGAGCGGCACGTACCAGCGAGCCGTGAAAAATCCGACGACCGCGCATGCGGTGAGCACGATCGCCAACAGGTTGAGCACGGTGCTTCCCAGACGCCATGCCTCGTCTTCGCGCCGGTGAGCGATATACTCGGAAAACGTCGGCACCAGCGCACTCACGAGCGCGCCGTTGAAGACGCCGAACAGGATCGTGGGAATCGTCGCGGCCGCCAGAAACGTGTCCATCTCCCAGCGCGTACCGTAGTACTTCGCGCTGACGACTTCGCGCATGAAGCCGAGCATCGTCGATGCGAAGGTCGCTCCCATGATAAAAAGCGTCGATCCCGCAAGCGAAAAGCGGCGAACGCGCGGACGTTTGGCTTGCGGAACGACCCTCAGGTGCTGCTTAATGCGCGCCGTCCTTCCGCAACACCGCGGGAACGGTCCGAGCGATGAGCGCCAGATCGCCGAGCGGCGTCCACGTGTCAACGTAGTCGTTGTCGAGCACCATCCACTCTTCGAACGATACCTTGCTGCGTCCGTTGATCTGCCACAGGCACGTCAATCCCGCCGGCACGGTTAACCGGCGCATGGCGAAGGCGTCGTAGTGTTCCACTTCACACGGCAACGCCGGGCGAGGCCCCACGAGGGAAATGTCGCCCAGCACCACGTTGACGAGGTTCGGCAGTTCATCGATGCTCGTGCGCCGCAGGAAGCGGCCGAGCGGATGCAGCCGGGGATCGTTTCGAATCTTGAAAACCGGTCCGTCCACTTCGTTAAGATGCATCAAGCCGTCGCGCATCTTATGCGCCCCGTTGACCATGGTCCGCAGTTTGAACAGTCTGAAACGGCGGCCGTTCATTCCGACGCGTTCCTGCGTGAAAAACGGCGCCCCGCCGGTCGTGAAAACGATTCCGAGCGCCGCCAGCGCTACGATCGGCGCGGAGACCGCCAAGAGGACGACCCCTAGTCCGACATCCGTGGCGCGCTTGACCAGCCGCCATGTCTCGGGGACCCTACGCTCGATCGCGGGGGAAATGGCCGCTTGCACGCGTTACCCGCCGGCTCGTGCGGCGACGCGCGCGAGCGCGCCGACCTGATTATCGAAAGCAGCCCCCGTTCGGCCTGCGAGCGGTCGTACCATAACTCGAATCACCTTATGCGGCGGCACGGCGTTCCCTAACGTTCCCCAGCGTCGCTGGAGAGCCTCGTACCAGCCTCGGAGAGGAATAACCTTCCGGACGGGGGATCCGGCTCGCCGCACCGAGCGGCTCGCACGTCCGGCGACCCGCCGGCAAGATGCTTGACGCGCGCGATCGCGACGTCGCGGATTCGCGCGAAACCAAGAATGTAACCACCATTGTAAAGCGATGACGATTCGTCGTTGCGTGCACGGCGTCGCGTTTCGGCTTATTTGCTTTCGCGCCTGCCGCACGCGATGAGATAGGATACTCTTACCACCGGGCAAAACGGTGCGCAAATCGTGCGACGTTTCCCGCTCCGCGTAGTTCTCACGCTTCTTGTATTCGCAATCACTTGTGCGTCGGCGCGAGCCAATACGATCGTCCGCTTGACGGCGGACCACATCGCGTTTTACTACGATAGCTTCCTGATCGAAGCGGACGGCAACGTCCGGGTGCAGACGAGCGACGGCTTCTCCGCCAGCGGCGACGCGTTTTCGATGGACCTCAAGCTGAACCGCTTTCTCGTCGCCGGGCACGTAACGTTGAACGCACGAAACGAGCAAGCGTCCGGCGCCGCGCTGTCCGATTTTCTCGACTTCAATCGAATTTATTTCGTGCCGGTAAGCAGCGAACCGGATCGCTGGACGTTCGTCAACGGCGATCTCGCGCATCCGATCAAGGGCCGAACCATGCCGGGCGATACGTTCGCATTCCCACGGCTTCCGGCCCAGCCGAGCGTCACGGCGTCGAGTGCCGTCATCGGCACCAAGAACTACGCGCGGTTTATCGGGGCGACGACGTATCTCGGCGGGGTCGGCGTCCCGCTCGGGTCGTACGTCGTGAACTTTTCGCCCAATCAATACTTCGCGCAGAACTCGCTGACGGGGGCGAACTTCGACGCGACCTGGAACTTTGCGGGCAATAACAATTCGTTGTCGGCGCTCCACTTTCGTTACGACACCCAAAATTACGCGTATCTCGCGTTCGAGCAGCACTTCGTGGGTCAGCACGAATACGCGATCTTTTCGGCCAACCCGTTGACCAAATCCGACCGGTTCTTCAACCTGGCCGCCTACGAAAAGCTGGGCGATCGCTTTCAAGTTCAAACGTTTACGCAGCTCAACATCAACCAGGGATTCCCGGAACCCCCGCTGTCCGAAACTCAGACGACCTACGTCACCATGACGGCGGCCCTGCCGCACTCGTACCTCCAACTGGCGTCGAACTTTACGAACTACAACCTGCTCGGGCCGGGTTCGTTCAACCCCAACAATCCGGTCGGCGCGGGCAACCTGTCCCATCCCTCACAGGTGCAGCTCACCGCTACGAGTTTCCAAAACCGGATCGGTAAGCTGCCGCTGTACGAGCAGACCTTCGTCGGCTACGGCTTCAACCACGACTCGGTAGGGGCGCTTCAGTATAACGTCCCCATTCCGCCCTCGGAGAGCGGTCTGCAGTCTTTCGGCGGAACGACGTACACGTCCATTTGGAACACCGTCTTCGGCTTTAGCCTATTCATCCCGTCGGTCAAGATCGGCAACCGGGACAACCCGTACAAAGCCTACTTTCTCAATGCGGCTTTCACCAAACAACGGCAATGGAACTCGTTGCCGCATCATATCGACAACACGTCGACGACCCTGAGTTTGAGCAGGCAGTTTTCACGTCCCGTCAACTCGTACGTGAGCTACCAAGTGCAGAATACCGGCGACTATTACCTGCAGGGCGGTTATCCGCCGTGCACGATTCAGCTGGATCCCACCAAGCCGGGATATTGCCCCGCTAGCCTCACGGCGTTTCGCGGCGTGTCGACGCTGCGAACGCTCGCGGTGGGAACCAACTACGATCCCAATCCGGATTTCAATGCGTCGCTCGTATACCGGCACCACGACGATTTTCCGATTCCGGTACCCGATCTTTTTCCGCTGCCGCTGACCAACGTGATCGGACAGCCGATCTACAACAGTTATCTCGGTCAACCACCCAACGACATCACCGGCGACGTCCGCTTCAAGATCCTGCCGCACATGTTGCTCGACGTGCAGCGCACCTACTATTTCAACTTCGGGAATATCCGTTGGAGCCCTAACTTCATCGTGCAGGTGCTGCCGCAGTGAGATCGCCGCGCGCAACCATTTCGATCGCGGTGGCGCTGCTGGCCATCTTTTTGACGGCGGCGAGTCCCTCGCTCGTGGTAACCGGTCAGCTGCTCGCCTATCAAGACGGCTTTGTCTTCTTTACGACCGGCGACGGCTTCCGGGTCGCACCGGCGGTCCTCATCCGCGACGCCGCCAGCGGTGGCCCGTCGAAGATCGTTCCCGGCCCGCGCGTGTGGGCGCGCGTTCATTTCGATCCCAACGGAACGGTGACCGAGCTCGACCTGTCGCGCAAGCCATTGCCGCCCGAAGGCAGCTTCGACGACGTGGCCCGTTTTGCGATCGCCCTCTCGTCGCCGGTTCCGAATCCGGATCTGCTGCCGGCGTCGCCGGCGCCGGGGCACCCGCTCGCGCCCACGCAGCATTTTTCCGGGCGGCCGGTGCTGGTGACGTTCACCGTGCAGGTGCCGCCCACGACGCCATTCGGAGCGAGCGTCTACATTACCACCGACGCCAGCGGCTGGAACGCGCAAGCGATACCCCTCGATCGAATCGACACGCTCCACTATCAGATTACGCGCCGCCTCAACTCGGGCACGATCGTTCGCTATCTCTACGACCGCGGATCGTTTCAGTCCGAGGAGATCGCCCAAAACGGCTTGCAGCGGGCGCCGCGGGAACTCGTCGTTACCGACGCCGACGTTCGCGCCGAACGCGACACGGTCTACGCATGGGCCGACGCGGTGACCGGCAATAACTCCCAGCAGTCCAACGCGCTGCCGACTCCGTATAATCCCGCGCCGTTCCCGAACCTGCCGACGGGATTCCCGAGTCCCGGAATACCGCCCCACAAACCTCCAGCCTGAGGAACGTTCGCAAATTTCGTTATGAATGCCTTACGCAGCGTCGTGCTGCGTAACCAGCTCCTCACCGGCATCCGGCAATCTTAAGAGCGCTAACTGCGCTCGCCGACGGATCTCCAGCGCCGCATTGACGTCCGCATGGGCCGTCAGACCACAGCGAACGCAGCAAAAGCGCCTTCTCCACCGGCTTCTCGCACAAACGTATCCGCACCGCGAACACGTCTGTGACGAAAAACGTGCCTCGACCCGCACCACGACCCGAGCAGCTTCTTTCGCTTTCTCAGATACCAAGCGTTCGAGCAGACCAAACCCCGCATCGAGCAGCGCCCGGTTCAACCCCGACTTCGCCCGTACGTTGACCCCCGGCCGCTCCACTGTGCCCTTGGCGCTGCGGGTCATCGCGCGCAACGACAGTTGTTCCAGCCCGATCGCGTCGGCGGTAGTGACGATGCTCCGAGCGGCTTTATGCGCGAAATCGCGCCGCGCGTTAGCTTCATGCTCCCGAGATCGCGCCAGGCGCAAGGCCGCAGCAATGCGCTGCGGATCCCGGCGGTTGCGGACCCGCCCGGCAGCGTCGCGCTGGGTGACCGCCTCCAGGTCTCGCTGCAGCCGCGCCGTGGCGGCTTTGCGCCGCTCACCCACGGCAAGATTGCGGATCAGCCGGCCGTCCGAGCAGGCCGCCAGCACGTGCACTCCGCGGTCGATGCCGAGCGTCACCCCGGTTTTGACCAGCGGGCGGACTTCGCGTTCGCATTCCAGACAAGCGTACCAGCGGCCGTGGCGTTCCACCAGCCACGCTCGTCCGAAGTCAGGAACGCTGCGGCCTTTGCGCAGTTTCACCGACCCTACGCCTGGAATGCGCAGCCGCGTTTGATCTTTGTCCAGGCGCAGCGCACGGTCACCGTGTGGAAAGGTCAGCTGGTGCCAGCGAGCCGCCGGTTTGAATCGCGGGTACCCGGCAGTTTCGCCGCTTTTGAGCCGCCGGAAAAATCCGGCGAACGCCAGATCCAAGCGGTGCAGCACCGCATCTTCGCACTCACGATAGACCGCCGCGACGCGCGCATCCTCACGGCGCAACGCGGTCAGTTCGGCGTATTGGTCGCGACTCGCGAGAGCCCGCCCTCGCAGGCGGTAGGCGTCGCGCCGTTGCTGCAGCAGGGCGTTATACAGCTGGCGGGTTACGTCGAGCATGAACCGCAGGGCGGATTGCTGGTGCGGGCTCGGGTAGAGCCGGATTCGCTCGACGCGTTTCATTGGCGCTACGATAACGGATGCCGATGCCATACGCCTGGCATTCATTTTCACAAAAGTTTTTGGGCCGTTCGATGCGACGCACGCCGCGAGGCTCCGCGCTGCATCCACACCGTTTGCTTCACTTCACTGGCGGCCGGTTACGCGCCGTCCATGGCGCTCCAAGGGTTACCTTACGGTGATTGGGAGGGACGTTTGGGCGGTGTCGCCGCGTGCGTTACGCGCGATGATTTTCATCTGGTACGTGCCGCGAACGAAAAACGGAAGGGAACCGAGCGTGTACGAGAGGGCGAAACGTCCGACGCCGACCTTCGACAGCGCCATCCCGTAAGAGGCGACGCGTACCTCGACGCTGGCGACGTTCGAGCTGGTAATAACCATCCCCGAGACCGTATCGCCCGAATGAACGGTCGTCTCGTTGATGTCGACCGACACGATCCGCGGCGGAGCATCCGGCGGCAGTCGGACGGGCGCAAGGGAAGGCGAGGGAGAGGGTGACGGCGACGACGGCGGTGCGCCGGACGGCGCCGGCGCCGGGGTCGTCGCCGTGGGAGCCGGGCTTGGGAAAGAGCGCAGCGCGGGACGAGGAGTGGCCGTTGGAGGCGTTCGAGTAGGGGTCGCAGCCGGCTGAACGCGTGCAGACCGCAAGGATGGGGTCGGCGAGGGCGAGGCGGGCTGCGACGACGACTTCGTGTGGCTGCAGGCCGCAATCGAGAGCAATCCGGCCAGCGCGATCAGTCGGGGGGAGGTCACAGCCAGCCAGGATTCTCGCCGCCGGGCGCGGTTCCGCCCGGCGGACGAAGGTCGGCTACCGTCGAACCGCAGGCGGTCATGACCGCAGCGCGCCGCGAGCAACCGGTCCTGAGCGTCGTCGTTCCGATGTACAACGAGGAAGGAAACGTCGGACCGCTGGTCGCTCGGCTGGCCACCGTCCTCGAGAACTTGGAAGGGCGCCCGACGTACGAAATCGTGATCGTCAACGACGGCAGCGCGGACGCAACCGCTCGCGCCGCCCGCGAAGCGATGCGAAGCCGCCCGCACGTCGTCTTGGTAAATCTGTCGCGAAATTTCGGGCATCAGTTGGCGGCCACGGCCGGCATCGAGCTGGCCGCCGGCGACGCGGTCATCCTCATGGACGGCGACTTGCAGGATCCGCCCGAGCTGATTTCAGCGTTCGTCGACAAGTGGCGGCAAGGGTTCGACGTCGTCTACGCGGTTAGGCGCACGCGCAAGGGCGAGAACGCATTCAAAGTTCTTACCGCGAGATTATTCTATCGCACGATCAAGCGATTGACGAAGGTCGCGATCCCGGTCGACACCGGCGACTTTCGGCTCATGAGCCGGCGGGTCGTCGAAGCGCTGCGCCGGTCGCCCGAGCGTCATCGCTTTCTCCGCGGTATGGTAAGCTGGGTCGGATTCAATCAGGTCGGGGTCGAGTACGACCGCGACGAACGGCGCTCGGGAACGACCAAGTATCCCCTCCCGCGCATGATCCGGTTTGCGGTCGACGGCATTACGTCTTTTTCTGACATTCCGCTGCGCTTCGCCTCGTACTTCGGTTTCCTCGTCAGCGTGCTCGCGTTCGTCTACGCACTGGTCGTCGTCGTGGCCAAGGTGTTGCGCGTAAATCCGCCGGCCTACACGCCGGGTTGGGCATCGACGATCGTAGCGGTCGTATTTCTGGGCGGCGTGCAGTTAATTAGCTTGGGAATCATCGGCGAGTATCTCGGTCGAATCTACGACGAAGTGAAGGGCCGCCCGCTCTATTTGATCGACGACGTCGAACGCTCTTGACGTATCACCCCGTCGTAGATCGGTTCGTCGTTCCCGTGCCGCTCGATCCGTTATCGGCGGCACTCTTCGTCGCGGTTTTTGCCGGGGCGGCGCTGCTTGCGGCCCGCCGCCCGGCGTACGGATTGGGCGCGCTGATCTTGGCAATGCCCTTCGCGCTGTACCGCGAGATCGCCGGCACGACGGTGACGCTTCCAAAAGTTGTCCTGCTCGGCGTTCTGATCGGTCTGACGGCGTTCCCGGGATGCAGCGCCCGCTTGCGGGACCGCCCGATGCCGATGTTGCTGGCGGCGCTGGCCGCCTATCTTCTGATTTCCGCGCTGTCGTCGATCGATGCCGCGCATCGCGGCGCAACGGCGCGCGAGACGCTCAAAGTTTTGGAGTATGCGGCGATCTTCATCACCGCGTACTTATGCCGCCGGCTCGATCCCGACGACCGCCCGATCGTGGCGGCAGTCGCCGTCGCGGCGATCGTCGTCTCACTGACCGCACTCGCGCAAGAGATCGTCGGCGCGCCCTCGGGACTGTACGTCGGCAAAGCGATCGTTCCGCGCATCGCCGGAGTTCTCGAGGGTCCGAATCAACTGGCCGGATACTTTCAAATCGCGGTCGCGACGATCGGCGCGTGGTCGATCGCGCGCCGGAGCCGATTGCTCGACGTCGCGCTCGCCGTAGCCGTTGCCGCCGACGTCCTGACTTTCTCGCGAGCGGGGCTCCTCGGCTTGGCGATCGTCGGCACGATTTTGGCGATCGCCGGCGGCGCTGCGGCGCTGCGCGCACTGCGGCCGGCCCTGGTCGGGCTCGCCGCCGGCGTTGCCGTCGTGGGCTGGTGGACCTTTTACGCGCACACCGTCAACGTGCTGCGCCTTTCGCTGGCGGAAAGCGCGTATGCCGGCGGCGTGGGGAATCGCGGGGAGCTCTGGGGCGCGGCCTGGCGCATGTGGCTGGATCGTCCCGTGCTCGGGGTCGGCGCCGGCAATTACGAACTGGAACTTCCGGAGTACGGCGTATTCGGCGTGCGCACCCACGCGAACAGCTGGTTCCTGCAATCGCTCGCGGAGGGCGGCGCGCTGCTTTTTGCGGCAACGCTGGCGCTGATCGCGGCGATCGTCTGGACGTTCGCACGCGAGTTGCGCCGCCGCGCTTCGCCCTGGGTGCTCGCCGCATTTGCCGCGAGCTGCGCGCTGGTGCTGCATCAGATCGCCGACTATCTCGTGTTTTATCCAAAGGTCGGAGGATCGTGGTGGCTCCTGATCGGCCTAGGCGCTGCCGCCGTCGCCGCGCGCGCTTCCGAAACGTGAAAGGGCTGCGAATCGCGCTCGCGATTCCGGCCGGATTGTTGCTGAGCGCGATCGTCATGCGGGCGTTCGACGCGCGCGTCCCCGCCGGCCTCGCCGTCGACCTCGCACAGCCCGTGCCCGTCGCGACGAACTGGAATGCCTTCGGAGCGGTGCAGCTCGGCGCGCTGTTCGCCGGGACGCTGCTGGGAGCGGCGGCCTATCTGCGAATCGTTCGACGTGGCGCGGCGGCCGCCGGCTTGCGAACGCCCATCGCCGTGGCCGGCATCGCGTCGCTTGCCCTGCTCGCGGCGTGGTGCGTTCCGGTAATTTTTTCGAGCGATGCGTACGCCTACGCCACGTATGGCGAACTCGCACGGCTCGGCGGCAACCCCTATGCCCACCTGCCGTTGCCGGGCGGAAGCGCACTGTTCGACGCCACCATCGTGCAATGGGGAAATCCGCCGCCCGCCTGCGTCTACGGGCTGCCGTTCGTGTGGATCGCCGCCGCGATCGTAGGGGCGTTCGCACCGCTTGGCGTCGCCGCGCAACTGGACGGCCTGCGGATCTTGTCCGCGAGCGCCCTGGTCGGCTCGTGTTTTCTCGCGTACGCAGCGTATTCGGGCGACTGGGCGCGAAGGCTCACCGCCGCGGCGACGATCGCCCTCAACCCCGCAACGATTTGGTGTGCCGTTGAAGGCCATAACGACGCTCTCGCCGTCGCCGTCGCACTCGCCGGACTGACGCTCGCCCGGCGCGGACGCCCCGGAATCGGTGCGGCCGTCGCCGCGCTCGCCGGCGCAATAAAGCTGCCGGGGATTCTGGCGGCCGTGCCGCCGGCCTTGGCCTCGCGGCGCGCGCGTCTCGGCGGGGCGCTCGGCGCGCTGGCGGCGCTGGCATTCTCGGCACCGCTGATTGCGAATCTCGCGTCGGGTTTAGCTCCGCACGCGCGCTACGCTCCCCAAGTCTCGCTACAAGCCTTCGTGAAGACGAGCGCGGCCTTTTTCTTGCCGGATCCGCGCGCTTCGATCGTGGCGTGGGGCTTCGCGGCCGCGGCCGCGGCCGCGTGCGCGGTTTTCGCGATCCCGATGTTGCGGCGCGGGTGCGCCGAAGGGTGGACGTACTTGGCGCTCGGAGGCTGGGTGCTCGTTCCAAACCCCTACCCGTGGTACGGAGTTTGGCTGCTGGCCGTAGCGGCGTTTGCGCCCGGGACGCGGGGTGCGGCGGTGTTACTCGGGCTTTCGCTTACGGCGCTTCTGCGCTACATTCCCGATGCCGTCGCGACGCCGGGCCCGAGCGTCTCGATCGGGCTGTCGCTCCTCGCCCTGGCGCCGTTTGCGGCGCTGGTTCGTTGGCGCCCCGGCCGTCTGCTATAATCCAACGGCTCATTATGATCGCCGAACCCACTGCCGAACGCGCGCGGTCGCGTCGCGGACTCAATGACGCTTTCGTGCGCCACCTGGCGGCAGCGCCGCCGCTGACCGGTGCGATCGAACGCCTTCGCGCGCTGCGGGCGTTGCCCAGCCCCAAGCCCGGAACCTACGCGCTCGCCGAAACGACGGCGGCGGTGCGCCCGGCGGCATTTGCCGCTTTGCATCGCGCCCTCGGAGGCGTCGTGCTGGTCGTCGTTCCGACCGCCGACGCGGCCGAGCGCGCGTTTGCCGACCTCCTCTATTACCTCGGCGAGGACGAGCCGCAGACGGCGGCGTTGCTTCGATCGCGTGCCGAAACCGTGGGCGCGCTCGAAGGCCCTTCAGAGCGCAGCGCTCGCATGACCCTGCTCGCCGATTTGGCCGGCGGATTGCCCCGCATCGTCCTGGCGCCGATTGCGGCAATCCGGCAATACGTGATGCCGCGCGCGACGTTCGAAGCGTCGACGTTTTGGCTGCGTGTCGGCACGGATGCGGACTGGCAGGCGACGCAAGAACGGCTTCATAGCCTCGGCTATGTGCGGGTGGACGTCGTCAGCGCGGCGGGCGAATACGCCGTCCGCGGTGGAATCGTCGACGTCTTTGCAGCGACGGCCGACGCGCCCGTGCGCGTGGAATTTTTCGGCGACACGATCGCGAGCATTCGGCGTTTTGCGATCGAGACGCAACGCTCCGACGCAGACCTGGACGTAGCGTGCATCGTCCCCTGGGCAGAGATACCGCGCGGCGAGCGGTACCGGACGCGCGTTTTGGAACGCTACCGGGGGCCCGCCCCGGTCCGCGCGCAGTTGACGGAGTTTCTGGAGCGCGGAGAAGACGTGCCCGAGGCGTGGCTGCCGCTGGCGTTCGACGAGCGCGCGACGATATTCGACTATCTGCCGGCAGAGGCGATCGTCGTACTCGACGAGCCCGCGGCGATCGCGGAAGTAGCCGGCGCACTCGACCGCGAGCGCACGCGCGAACAGCAGTTGCTGATGGCGGACGCCGAGTCCGGCGAGTTGCCGGTTGACGAATCGTTCGTCGGCGACGCCTTATTGGCCGAAGTCGCATCGCCTCGCCCCGACTTGGAAGAGGTTGGCGGCGCCGTCGCTCGGCACGCGACCCTCACGATTCCCGGGGCGATCGAGAATCCCGCCGCGACGCGCTGGGCCGGATCGACGATCGCATCGTTCGTCCTCGATTGCCGTCCCGCCGAACACTTCAACCGGCGCATCGAACTTTTTTCCCGCAGCGTCGGCGAAGCGGTCGCGGCCGGCGAAACGGTTTTCGTCGTCAGCTCGGCGGTCGCGCGCACGCGCGACCTGCTGCAGGCCGCCGGCATCGCGGTCGGCGATGCGCTCGGACGGCCCGGGGCGGTCGTCGATCATGGAAGCATCGACGCGGGATTTACGATCCCCAGCTTACGCGTCAGGGTGCTTGGCGACCGCGAGATCTTCGGCGCGCCTCCCAAGCGCGTCAAGTTGCGTGCGGTCAAGGAGGGCGTGCCCGTAACGCTGGCCGATTTAAAGGTCGGCGACCACGTAGTCCACGCGGTGCACGGTATCGGTCAGTATTTGGGATTGCGCGCCGAGACGATTCTCGGCGCGACGCAAGACTATCTCGACTTGAAGTATGCCGGCAGCGATCGCATGCTCGTACCCGTCACCCAGATGCATCAAGTCTCGAAATACTCCGCCGCCGAAGGCCAGTCGCCGCGCCTTTCCCGCATGGGCGGCGCGGACTGGGCGCGTACCAAGTCGCGCGTCGGTGAGTCGCTCGCGAAGATTGCCGACGGTCTGGTCGAGCTGTACGCCGAGCGCGAACTGGCGCGCGGATTCACGTTCGGAGCCGACACGCCGTGGCAGATCGAGATGGAGGAAGCGTTCGCCTACGACCCCACGCCCGACCAGCAAACGGCGATCGACGCAACCAAAGCGGACATGGAGAAACCGCGCCCGATGGACCGGCTGGTCTGCGGCGACGTCGGCTACGGCAAAACCGAGGTCGCGATGCGGGCGGCTTTCAAAGCGGTGGCGGACAAGAAGCAAGTCGCGATCTTGGTTCCGACGACCTTGCTGGCCGATCAGCATTACCGCAACTTCGGCGCGCGCTTCGGCGGCTTTCCGATTCGAATCGAAGAGCTCTCCCGCTTCAAGAGCAAGACCGAACAAAAGGAAATACTGCGCGCGCTCGCCGAGGGCAAAGTCGACGTCGTCATCGGAACGCACCGCCTGCTGCAAAAGGACGTGGCCTTCGCCGACTTGGGTTTGATCGTGGTCGATGAAGAGCAGCGCTTCGGCGTGATGCATAAGGAGCGGCTCAAGCAGTATCGCGCCGGGGTCGACGTCCTCACGCTCTCGGCCACGCCGATTCCGCGCACGCTGCATATGTCGCTGCTGGGCGTGCGCGACCTGTCGCTCATTCAAACGCCGCCGAAGAACCGGATGTCGATTAAAACGTTGGTCGTGCCGTCTGGGGACGCCGTCGTCCAGCACGCGATCACCGCGGAGCTCGATCGAGGCGGTCAAGTCTACTACCTCCACAATCGCGTCGAATCGATCTACGCGCTGAAAAATGCGCTCGAGAAACTCGTCCCGCGCGCGCGAATCGGCGTGGGGCACGGGCAGATGAACGAGCGCCAGCTCGAGCCGGTCATGCGGGCGTTCATTGAGGGCCAGCTCGACGTACTCGTCGCAACGACCATCATCGAAAACGGCATCGACATCCCCAACGTCAACACGATGATCGTCAACGACGCCGATAAGTTCGGTCTCGCGCAACTCTACCAGTTGCGCGGACGCGTCGGCCGCTCCAACCATCAAGCGTACTGTTATCTGCTCTATCAGGCGCACAAGGCACTGACGCCCGACGCCAAGGCTCGCTTGGAAGCGATTCGCGAGTTCGCGCACTTAGGATCGGGGCTTCAAATCGCCATGCGCGACCTGGAGATTCGCGGAGCGGGCAACCTGCTGGGTGCCGCGCAGTCCGGATTCATCGCGTCGGTCGGTTTCGAGACGTACTGCGAGATGCTGGCCGAGGCGATCGCGCGACGGCGAGGAATGACCGCTACGCTCGAGGACCGGCGAGAAGCCGTGATCGACGTGAAGATCAGTGCCTTCATTCCGAACGACTACATTCCGCAGGTTTCGCAGAAAATCGCGGTCTATCAGCAGCTCGCCAAAGCGCGCACCGAACCCGAAGTCGATGAAATCGCCGCCGGCGTACGCGACCGCTTCGGTTCGTTTCCACTGCCGCTCCAGAACCTCATCGACCTGACCAAACTGCGCGCGGTCGCCTTGCAAAAAAACGTGACGCGAGTAGTCGTGGACGACGAACGGCTCACGCTCGGGGTCGGACCGGCGTTCCACTTGGACCAGGCGGCGATTCCGAAGTTTCAGGCACTTACCAAAAACCGCTTTCGCTTTGGCGAGGGCAAAATTTCGGTCGACCTGCCGCCCGAACGCGACCGGCGGCGCGCCGAAGGCGCGTGGATGCCGCTGTTGCGCGGGCTCTTGGAGGCGATGTAGCCAGGCGTTTCCCAGCTTTCCAGGATGGACTCGGCCGGTCGAAAGGAGCTCCGGGCCCGCGCGCGAACCAGCGGACGGAACGTGGGGCACTCTGCCCCGCGCATACTACGCACTGACTTTTTCCCTGTGGAGCCGACAATGTCGAACGCCCAACGTGTCATCGCGGGCCTCGCTACCCTACTCCTCGCCGGCGCCCTCGCGGCATGCGCGAGCGGCGGTGCGGTTGCGACGGTAAACGGTAAACCGATTAGCCGCAGCGCCTTCGAGGATAAACTCGAAGCCAGCCCAGGCGCCCGCAATACCTTACAGCAGATGGTCCAGGAAGCGCTGATCCTGCAATACGCCGACGACAACAAAATCGTCGTCAGCGACGCCGAAATCGCGGCCCGCGAAGACGACCTCAAGGCCAACTTCCCGAATGGATCGTGGGACGAAATGCTCAAAGCCCGCGGTCTCAGCGAAGACGACGTCAAGCAGGCGCTGCGCGAGCAAATCATCCTCGACAAGGCCCTTGCCAAAGATGCGACGATCTCGCCGGCGCAGATCAAGCAATACTTCGACAAAAATCACGCTGCGTTCGATAAGCCGGAGCAGATCAAAGCGCGACACATCCTCGTCAAGGATCTCGCGACCGCCAACAAAGTCGAAGCCGCCCTGAAGTCCGGTCAGAGCTTTGCCGACGTCGCCAAACAATATTCGACCGACCCGGGCAGCAAAGACAAAGGCGGAGAGCTCGGATTCTTCCGTCGCGGCCAGATGGTGCCGGCGTTCGACAAGGTGGCCTTCACGCTGCCGGTCAACGCGATCAGCCCGCCGGTGAAATCGCCGTTCGGCTATCACATCATTCAGGTAGAAGCGATCCAGCCCGCTCAAAAGGCAACGCTCGCGAACTCGACGACGCGAATCACCGACATGCTCCGTCAACAACAGGAAGCTCCGCTGATTCAACCGTTCCTACAGGGTCTGCAGCAAAAGGCGACGATCGTCGTAAACGATCCGCGTTTTGCCGACCTCTTCCCTTCGCCGCCGCCGATGCCGTCGATGTCGGGCGCAGCCCCTTCGACCGCACCGACCAAATAACGCGGAATCGCTTCGGGCGTTGGACGTAAGGGCCCCGGCTCGCGCCGGGGCCTTTATATCGCGACCGCGAAGTCGCGCAGCCATGCTGGTACGCATCGCAGGGCTCGGCCCCGGCGATCCAGGCTTGCTGACGATCGGAAGCCTCGAAGGCCTGCGCGCCATCGGCCGCGCCGTTGCGCCGCTGGCGCCGCCGGATTTGCGCGGCTATCTTCGCGAAAACGGGGTGGAACTCGTCGGTGGGTTAATCGACGACGCGGCGCTTTTCGTGCGCGGTGGAAGCGACGAGATCGAACGCTTCGTCGAACGCCTTCGGACGGCGCGCTCCGAGCGATTTGGGCCTCGGCGTGCTCGGCAATCCGCTTTCCGACTTTCCCGGTCTGCCGCCCCTGTTGCGGTCGTTCGAGCGAGCCGGCATCCGGACCGAAATCGTTCCCGGTATGCCGCGGTCCACGCTGTCCGCCGCGATCGCGATGCCGCTGGTCGCGCTGCCGCCGCAGTCGTCGCACTACACGTGGGATGACTTAGTCGAAGTCATGGCGCGCCTGCGAATGGGTTGTCCCTGGGACCGGGAACAAACGCATCGCACGCTGGTTCCCTACTTGATCGAAGAAACGTACGAAGTCGTGGAGGCGATCGAAAACGGCGACCCGGACGCGCTTTGCGAAGAGCTGGGCGACTTGCTCCTGCAAATCGTGTTTCACGCGCAAGTAGCCGTCGAAACGGGGAAGTTCGGCGTGGCCGACGTCGTCGACGCGCTCGCGAATAAGATGGTGCGGCGTCACCCGCACGTATTCGGCGACGCCGTGATCGAAGACGTCGACGCACAGTGGCGAAGCTGGGAGAAGCTCAAAGCGCTCGAAAAAACCGGAATGACGCGCAAGAGCCGCCTCGACGGCATTCCAAAACAACTCGGCGCGCTGCAGCGCGGCCAGCGCATGCAGGAGAAAGCTTCGCGCGTCGGCTTCGACTGGCCGGGCGTCGAGGGCATCCTCGAAAAACTCGGCGAGGAACTCGGCGAACTGGCGGAAGCGCGACGCCAAAGTCAGGACGACCCGCACGTCCGCGAAGAGCTCGGCGACGTGTTTTTCACCGTCGTAAACCTCGCGCGAGCGCTCGGCATCGACGCCGAAGCGGCGATGCGCCAGGCCAACGAGAAGTTCTACAGACGCTTCGCCTACATGGAAGAGCGCGCCGCCGCCGACGGCAAAGCCCTGTCCGATCTCTCGCTTCCAGAACTCGAGGAACTGTGGCAACTAGCCAAGACGCAAGCAGCCTAATCAGGCTGCGGATGAGCTCGCACGACGCTCACTACGGAGGGAACCTCGTCGATGGGGCACGTATGCTGGCGCTTTTCGGCGACGTGGCTACCGAACTGCTGATTCGGCTCGACGGCGACGAGGGACTCTTCGTCGCCTACGATTCGGTCGAGTTTCTCGCTCCAGTTTACGCCGGCGATTACGTCGAAGCCGAGGGGCGGATCGTAAACACCGGAAACACCTCGCGACGCATGGCGTTCGAAGCGCGCAAGGTCATCGCGGCTCGGCCCGACGCCGGCGAAAGCGCTGCCGACGTACTCGACCCGCCGGTGGTCGTCTGCCGCGCCACGGGCACCTGCGTGACGCCGAAGAATAAAAAGCGCCTCTGATCGCGGATGCCGCGCACCGGCTAAACGAGACGTTCGTGGGTCTTGTGTTTCCAGACGAACTCGTAGTAACAAAACTGTAGGACGAGTCCGGTGCAGAACGCAATCGGATAGCCCATCCAAACGCCGTCCAAGCCCACGCGATGCATCAGGAGGTAGGCGGCCGGGACTTCGACGCCCCAAATCACAAAGATGCCGATCGCCGTCGGCCACAGTACCGTGCCGCTGCCGCGCATAACGCCGCTGAGCACCGCGCTATTGCCGAAGACCGCATAACTCCACAGCGTAATCATCAGTAACGCGTGCGCGATATCGAGCGTGCGCACGTCGGTGATGAACCAGCCGAGGATGTTCCAGGCGAAGAGGTAGCAGGCACCGATGATGACGAGGCCGATCGCATAGTTCAGACCGACCGCGGAGCGGATCACGCTGCCGAGCTTGTCTTCGCGGCGCGCGCCGATGCATTGCGCGCCGAAAATCGACGCGGCAATGCCGATCGAAATGGCCGGGAACTGCACGTAGCTCGCAACCTGATTGACCGCTCCGTATGCGGCGGTAGCACTCGATCCGAATCGGTTGACGAACGAAATGACGGCAATCTCGGCCAGCGAAACCATCATGACTTGCAAACCCGTGGGAACTCCAATCCGTACCACGGCGCCCAGGATCTTCCAGTCGAGCCGCATGTCGGCGAGGGTTTCGCGATCGAACTTCAACGGATGGTCGTGCCGCGCCAAATGAGCCAGCAGCCACGCTAGCGCCGCGGCGTTGGCGATAAAACCGGCGACCGCAGCGCTGACGACGCCCAGCTTCGGCAACCCGAACCAGCCGAGGATGAAGAGCGGGGTGATCGCGATTGCCAGAACGGCCGAGACGATCAGCGCGTAGAAGGGCGTCGCGGAATCTCCGGTACCGCGCAGGATCGTTGCATACACGAAGTATACGAAAAAGAGCGGCATGGTCAAAAAGACGACCTTGGCGTACGCATCGGCTTGCGCGATGATGTCCGGCGGCGTCGCGAGCCACGAAAGCATGGTTGGCGATCCGATCGATCCTACGACCGCGACGATGACTCCGAGATAGAGCGCGGCGCCGAGAACCGTGCCGGCGATCTTCTTGACTTTGTGGTGGTCGCGCGCGCCAAACGCTTGCCCGATCAAGACGCTGCTGCCGCTGGAAACGCCGAACACGAACGAGAAGAGCAAGAAGATGATCGGGAACACCGCCGACACGGCGCCGAGCGCCTGCGTCGAGATCAACCGCCCGATCCAAATGCTGGCCATCGTCTGCGACGCGGATTGCAGCACGTTGCTGAGCATCAACGGTACGAGAAATACGAGCAGGAGCCGCCACATCGGGCGGCTCTCGTCGAAAACGTTTACTCCGGGACGCCGGCCGGCCGACGCCTGCGCCATCAGTTACTCCTGTGCGAGCAGCGTGTAAATTTCTTTGCGGGTTCGATCGAGAAGTTCGCGAACGCGCTCGATGGTTTCGGGTTTCGAACCGGTCCCCAGTTGTGCGACCGCCTGCATCAGGCGGCCTGCCGCATCGCGCGTTTCCGCCCGCGCGTCCGGCTCCTCGTCGTCCCCTTCTTCTTCGAAGAACGCGCCGATATGGCCGGCTCGCTCGGCGAGATGGAGGCGGCCTTTCTCGGTGACCTCATAGGTCCGCCGGTCGCCTTCGTCACGTCCGACGATCAAGCCGTCCTCCTCGAGCGAAGCCAGCAGCGGATAGATCGAACCCGCTCCACCCGCCCATCCCTTACGGCGCAGGAATCGCATCAGGTCGTACCCGTGCCGGGACTGCTCCGCGAGCAGTTTCAGAATGACGAACTTGAGAATTCCGCGCTTGAAACGGCGGCCGGGCCGGGGTCCCCCCCAGCCGGCGCCCATCCAAAAGTGATTGTGCATACCAGAACACTATTCGATATATCGATACCTGTCAAGAGCGTCTTCTAAAAACTGTCAAGTAAGCATCGGGCGGCGCGCCGAAAAGCGCGGACAATGCGGCTCGATAAATTCCTCAAGGTCTCTCGCCTTTCGAAGCGCCGCAGCGAGGCCCATGAGGCGTTGGAACACGGACGGATCGTCAAAGACGGAAAGCCGCTCAAGCCCGGCTATCGGGTACGCCCGGGGGACGTGCTCGAGATCCACTACGCCAACCGTTTTGTGACCGTAGCCGTCCGCGAGGTGCCGCTGCGCGTAACGCCCGCAGTCAAACCCGCCGATCTCTACGAAGTGCTCGACACCCGCCGGGACGAGCCCGCGGACTGGATATGATCTCGGCCGATACCAAAGATGCGCTCGCCCGCGACCTTCCGCCGCGCGGGCACTGCCGCGAGGCCCTCGTGGCCGGCTTGATCCTCTACGGCTCGGCCGGCAACAACGGCGAGTTCGTCACTCACCGTAACGCGATCGCGCGACTGTTTTGGTCGCTGATGGACGACCGCAAGTCGCGTCCGATCGAAACCCGGCCGGCGACGCGGCTGCAACGCCTCCCAACGTTTGCTATCCGACTCGCGGGCCCGAGGAACGCGGATCCGCCCAAGCCGGCTCGAAAGTGCGATCGCCTGATCGAAATCCGCGCCGCGTTCTTGGCCTGCGGTTCTTTGGCGGCGGGGGCACGCGGATACCATCTCGAGTTCGTGCTGCCGGCGCGGCCGCTCGCGGAGCGCTTGGAATGGACGCTTCGCAGTGCGGGCGTTCCTCCCAAGCTGACGACCCGCAAGCGGCGCATCGTCGCCTATTACAAGGACTTCGACGCCATCGTCGAGCTGCTCGGGCTGATCGGCGCCTTCGGCGCGGTGCTGCGGTTAGAAGACGTTCGCGCGCTGCGCGAAACGAAAAATCGCATTCACCGCCTGGTCAATACGGAGGCCGCAAATCTCGAGCGAACGGCCGCGGCGGCCGCCGCGCAGCGACACGTCATCGAATACCTCGAAAGCGCGTACGGTCTTCCGCAGCTCACCCCGGCGTTGCGCGAAATCGCCGAGTTGCGGTTGGCACATCCCGACGAATCCCTTTCGGAGTTGGGAAGGCGGTGCGTTCCGGCGATCGCCAAACCGACCGTCGGCAGTCGCCTTGCCGCCCTTTCGCGCTTGGCCGAGCGGCTGCGCCGGGGGCAGGGGCGCGCGAAGCAGGTCCGGTAAGAGCCTCCCATGCGCATTGGAATCAACGGCTTCGGCCGCATCGGAAGAAATTTTGCCAAGGCGTTGATCGAGCATCATCCGACCGTCGAGATCGCCGCCATCAACGACCTGACGAGTGCCGCCGAGTGCGCCCACCTATTCAAATACGACAGCAACTATGGGACCTACGCGGGGCGCGTGGGCAGCAGCGGCGACGCGCTGACGGTCAACGATCGCCGAATCGCGGTCATGGCCGAGCGCGACCCGGGCAAGCTCCCCTGGAGCGACCTGGGCGTGGACGTGGTCGTCGAGTCGACCGGCCTGTTTACGGATGCGGCCAAAGCGCGCGCGCACATCGACGGCGGCGGCGCCAAGAAAGTCCTGATATCGGCCCCGGCCAAGGGTGAAGACCTCACCATCGTGCTCGGCGTCAACGATTCCACTTACGATCCGCTCAAACACCACGTTATTTCAAACGCCTCGTGCACGACGAACTGCCTCGCCACCGCGCTGAAACCTATCGTAGACAATCTCGGGTGGGTCAAGGGCTTCATGACCACGATCCATTCCTATACCAACGACCAGAATATCCTCGATGCCCCGCACAAAGACTTGCGCCGGGCGCGCAATGCCGCTACCAACATCATCCCGACGTCGACCGGCGCTGCCAAGGCGCTCTATTTGACGATTCCGGAAGTGGAAGGCACCTTCGACGGATTTGCGTTGCGCGTGCCGACGGCGACGGTTTCGCTGATTTATCTCGTCGTTCAGACGAGGAAACCGACGACCAAAGACGAGCTCAATGCGATCCTGCGGAGCGCCGCCGACGGCGATCTCGCGCGATACGTCGCATACACCGAAGAAGAACTCGTTTCGAGCGATTTCAAACGGGATCCCCACAGTTCGATCGTCGACGCCAAGCTCAGCAACGCAAACGGCGACCTCGTGCAAATCGGTGCGTGGTACGACAACGAGTGGGGTTATTCGTGCCGTCTCGCGGATCTCACGGCGATGGTACTCGAAAAATTCCGGCGACCGCCTAGCCGGCGCGGTCTCGTGAGCTTCCGCTCCGTCGCCGACCTCGACGTGCGCGCAAAGCGCGTGTTGGTTCGCGAAGACCTCAACGTCCCGATGCGGGGATCGGAGATCGGCGACTATACGCGCGTGGATGCGGCCGTTGCAACGCTCGCGCTGCTGCGCGACCGCGGCGCGCGAACGATCGTCCTCTCGCATCTGGGACGGCCCGCCGGAAAGCCGGATCCAACGCTCTCGCTCCGGCCCCTAGCGGCGGCCCTGTCGGATCGCCTCGGAGCGCCGGTCGCGTTCGCTCCGGACTGCGTGGGCGACGCGGCCGCGGCAGCGGTGGCGGCGTTGCGCGACGGGGACGTTTTGTTGCTCGAAAACGTCAGGTTCCACCCGGAGGAAGAGCGCAACGACCGCGCATTCGCGGCGCGGCTCGCCCAACTGGGCGATCTCTACGTGAACGATGCGTTCGGCACCGCCCATCGGGCGCACGCGTCCACGGAGGGAATCGCGCACTTGCTGCCGAGCGCCGCCGGTTTGTTGATGCAAGCCGAACTCAACGCGCTGGCGAGACTCGTCGAGAACCCCGCCAAACCCTACGTGTGCGCCATCGGCGGAGCGAAAGTCAAAGACAAGATCGGGGTCTTTACCCACTTGATGGATCGCATCGACGCGTTCTGCATCGGCGGCGGAATGGCCAACACGTTCCTGGCCGCGTTCGGCATCGAGGTCGGCACGTCGCTGCGCGACGACGACCTCGATCCGGCGCGCCAGATCCTCGAACTCGCCAAGCAGCACCGCGTCGACCTTCACCTGCCCACGGACGCCGTCGTAGCTTCGTCGTTCGAAGCCGGAGACGCGCGCGTCGTTCCCATCGCCGACGTCGGCAACGCTGCGATCTTGGACATCGGCCCGGCGACCGCGCGCGCCTATGCCGATGCAATAGCGCTAGCCAAAACGATCGTGTTCAACGGGCCGATGGGGGTTTACGAAAACGCCGCGTACCGGCAAGGTACCGCAATCGTCGGCGAGGCGATCGTCGCTGCGACCGCCGGGGGGGCGTTTAGCGTCGTCGGCGGCGGCGACGCGGCGGCGGCCGCGCACCTGCTGGGCTTCGCAGGCGGCGTGTCGCACGTCTCGACCGGCGGCGGCGCGACGCTCGAATTCCTCGAAGGCAAAGTGCTTCCCGGCGTCGCCGTCCTCGAAACGTCTCCAGGCGGGGAGGGTTCCCGTTGACGCGCACGATCGTCGCGGGCAACTGGAAGATGCACAAGACGGCCGCGCAGGCCGACGCGTTCTTCGACGATTTCCTCACGCGGCTGTCGTCGCTTCCGCCGGAAGTAGAGATCGTCGTCGCGCCGCCGTTTACGGCAATTCCGCGGGTTTCCACGCGGATCGCGGGAACCGTCGTACGCCTCGGAGCGCAAACGATGCACTGGGACCTCGAAGGGCCGTTCACGGGTGAAATCGCCGCGCCAATGTTGCTGGAGTTCGGCGTCAGCTACGTGATTCTCGGGCACTCCGAGCGACGCGCCTACTGCAACGAGACCGACCGCACCGTCAACTTGAAAGTTCGGACGGCACTGGCCGCCGGTTTGACGCCGATCGTTGCGGTGGGCGAAACCGGAGACGAACGCGCCGCCGGACACATCGACGACCGAGTCATCGCGCAGACGCGCGACGCCTTCCAGGGCATTCCCCCGGCGGCGCTCGCAGGCGTTGCGATCGCGTACGAGCCGATTTGGGCGATCGGCACCGGAAAAAACTGCGAGCCCGACGAGGCCGAGCGGGTGATGGCGGTGATTCGCAACTGTCTCGCCGGGTTGGAAACCACTCCGATTCTTTACGGCGGCAGTATGAAGCCCGAGAACGTCGCCGCCTACGTGACGAAACCGGATATTAACGGCGGCCTGATCGGCGGAGCGTCGCTCGATCCCGGCGGCTTTGCAACGCTGATCGCCAACGCCGTCCGGTGAGGTTTCGGCCGCTCGTCCTTACGGTGCTCGACGGTTGGGGCTGCCGCGACGCCGGATATGGCAACGCGATTGCGGCGGCCAACGCCCCTCACTGGCGGGCGTTTTTCGATCGGTATCCATGGACGACGCTGGATGCGTCCGGGACGGCCGTGGGACTTCCCCCGGGAATCATGGGCAACAGCGAGGTCGGGCACATGAACCTGGGCGCCGGACGCGTGGTACCGCAGGGCTTGCTCGTGATCGATGCGGCGCTCGCATCTGGAGAGTTCGCCGGCAACCCGGTGCTCCGGGAGGCGATCGACCACGTCCAACGCACCGGCGGCAGGCTTCACTTCCTCGGGCTGCTTTCCGACGGATGCGTGCACAGCTCCATCGAGCACCTTTTCGCGCTGCTCGACGCTGCAGTTGCGGGCGGCGTTCCGCTCGCCGTACATGCGTTTCTCGACGGTCGCGATACGCCGCCGCGCTCCGCACAACGCTACGTGCGCCGGCTCGAAGAGCACTTGGCGGCGGTCGGCCGCGCCGGATCCGTCGCGAGCGTCACGGGTCGATATTACGCGATGGATCGGGACAGCCGCTGGGAGCGTACCGAGCGCGCCTACGACGCAATCGCGTGGGGTCGCGCGCCGTTTGCGGTAACGACGGCCGCTGCGGCCGTCGACGCCGGTTACGCGCGCGGCCAGGACGACGAGTTCGTCGAGCCGACGATCGTTGGGACGCCGCGACCGGTCGCGGCCGGCGACGCTTGCATCTTCTTTAACTTTAGACCCGACCGCGCACGCCAGCTCACGACCGCCTTCGATGCCGGCGTTCCCGCGTATCGCACGCAACCGTTCGGGGCGTTCGCGCCGCGAGCGTACGACGATCTCATTTTCGCGACCATGACGAAGTACGACGAAGCGTATCGCAATCCCGTGCTCTTCGGCCCGCGGCCGCAGGCGGACACGTTTGGCGAGGTGCTCGCGCGCGCCGGTCTGCGTCAGCTGCGGCTGGCGGAGACCGAAAAGTACGCGCACGTGACGTATTTCTTCAACGGCGGCCGCGAGGAACGATTCGGCGGTGAGGACCGCCGGCTGATCGATTCGGATCGTTCGGTCCCGACCTACGATCTCGCGCCGGCGATGCGGGCGGACGCAATTACCGACGCCGCGGTCGCCGCCGTCGAGTCGGGGAAATACGATGCGATCGTGATGAACTATGCCAATGCCGACATGGTCGGCCACACGGGCAAGTGGGCGCCGACGGTGCGCGCGGTCGAGGTTCTAGATTCCTGTCTGGAGCGTCTGTCGCGGGCCGTGCTCGCCGCCGGCGGACTGTTGGCAATTACCGCCGACCACGGAAATGCCGAGGAGATGCTCGATCCCGACGGCCGGCCGATTACCGCCCACACGACCAACGAAGTACCGCTCCTGCTGATCGGTGCGGGACTCGACGGAACCTTGGCGCGCGGCGGGAAGTTGGGCGACGTCGCTCCAACGCTGCTCGCGCTCTTGGGTTTGCCCGTCCCCGAACGCATGAGCGGCACGAATCTCTTCGTTCGCTCAGCCGGCGCCATGGATCCGTCCAGACCGCTATCAGGTTAATGTGATTGCATGTATGGAGTCGCCCGAAAGGAGATGCTCCGATGCAAAAGCGTTCCCGCAGCGTAAGTCAGGAAGCGATTCTCGCCCGCGCGATGGTCTGGTTCGTGATTATCGGGGCGGCGACCGTGGCGGCGGCGTTGGCCGCGCACTTTCACTAGCGGCGGACCGTTCGATGTCGCTCAGATTCGCGCGCGCGGAATTGACGATCTCGGGATCGGCCGACGTCTCCGCGTCGCGGAATTCGGCCACCGCTTCGGGACGCTTGCCGTGCACCTCGTCAACGATTCCAAGCAAGTAGTGTAACCGCGGGTCCTTCGGAGCGACGGCGAGGCCCTTTAGGAGCACTCCCTCGGCTTGATCGAACGATCCTTGCCGGATCTGATCGAAGCTCAAGTTTACGTACGCGTCCGGGAGGTACGGCCAAACGTAGATCGCTTGGGCGTAATACTGCGTGGCGTGGACCCGGTCGCCTAGCTCGTCGCAAAGGTACCCGAGGTTGACGAGCGCTTCCGGACCCTCGGGAGCGAGATCGTGAGCTCGCAACAACTGCTTGCGCGCTTCATCGTAGCGCTTTTGGTCGAGGTAGAGCGATCCAAGATCGTTCGTGCAGGCGTAATTCTCACCGTCGTAGCGCAGGCAGAGCGCGAACGTCTGCTCGGCTCCCGCACCGTCGTTTACCTGCATTTGCGCGATCGCCGTCCCGTTGAGGATATCGGTCGACTTCGGGTAGATCTCCAAGGCGCGCTTGAAATACGTCAGCGCGTCGTGCGGCAAGTGCAAGTCGTCGTAGGTTTCGGCCATCTCGTACTGCACCATCGCGTCGCCGGAGCGCCGCTGCGCGCGTTGCTCCATGTCGCGCTCGAAGGCGTCAACGTCGCCCTTACGCTGGTGCGCGACGACGAGATCGTCGATCGACTCCGGGAGCGCCGTCTCGAACTCGGCGATCGCCGAATCGACGCGTCCTTGCAAGAGGTCGAGCGTCCCGAGCCGGCGGTGCGCGGACGCGTCGTAAGGATAGCGGTCGACGATATCGCGGTAGGCTGCCTCCGCCGCGGTAAGGCTGCCGATCCGTAGGTAGAGATCGGCGAGAAACCGTTCGACGGTCAGTTCCTGCGGATAGACGCTCAAGTAGCGCTCGAGCCCGGCTACGGCAGCCCCGGCGTCGTGGGCCGCCAAGCGGGTGCGCGCCAAGGCCAGGGCGGCGTCCGGGCTGGTGACCTCGGAACGTCCGGAGTCGTGAAGGGTCAGCGTCGTGATATCGGCTCGGGCAGCCAGCGGCGTTGCCGCCGGCGCCAGCAGCATCGCGACGATCGCCGCGACGGCCGCCAGTCTAGGGTACGATCGGAAGATAGTTCGATTCACGCGTCCGCCCGGTAGCTGCCGCTCGCATCCACTTGGACGCGACGGCCGCCGACAACGATACAACGCAGGCGGTGGTCCCAGAGTGACACGACCGCTACGACCGCCGGCTTGAGCTGGATAACCAGTTCCCGGGCGCGACTGGAAATCGCAATCGCGTCGCGTACCCAGCGCGGATGATCGTGCGGCAGCCTCGTGGTTTCGAGATCGCTTTCGGCCACCGCCGAAACGGCCTCGCTGGCTGGCGCGTTCCCCGCGAGTCGAACGTCGGCGGCGCGATCGTCGCCCTCAATCCGCCGCAGCACGCGCCTCACCAGCTCGCAGCTTCGCGATCGCGCTGAGATGAAGTTGGGAAGCCCGTTGCGACGAGATCGCCATGCGGCGGGCGATCGCGCGCAACGAACGATCCCCGAAGTAGTGCTCGAGGATCACGTCGCGCTGGCGTTTCGGAAGCGATTGGATCGAGGCTGAAAGCGCGAGACTCCGGCTGCGCCGTTCGAAAATGCAACCCGGATCGTCGCTCCAGTTCTGCGAAAGCGCCTCTCCGAGCGGCAGCGGGGCATCCAGCGACAGCGGCTGCCCGCGATACGTCGCTGCCAGCGCGCGAAGATAACCCGGCCGATGCCGTTCCATCTCTTCCGGGCCCGGCACCTCACCGCGCGACGCCGCAATGGCGTAGCGTTGGTTCTCGCCGTCCCGGACGGTCCGCCGCGCGCGTTCGGAAACCGGATCCATCCGGCGAATCCCGTTGAGCATCGATCCAACGATCAGCCGGTGGGCGTACTGCTGCAGCGAAGGACCGCGCGACGGATCGAAGGAGTCCACCGCCCGGATCAAGCCGACGCTTCCGTCGCCGACGAGATCGTCGATATCGAAGCCGGGAACCAACCTCTTTACGCGCCGTGCGATACGCTTTACCAATGGAAGCAGCGCGCGAATCGTCGCTTCGCGCGGTGTGCTCGGATCGCTCACCGGCGGCGCTCTATCGCCGCACTGACGGCGGCCGCAAATCCTCCCGCATCGGCCTCGGCAATCTCGCGGGCCATCGCCTGCGTGCCGAATTCCCCGATGCCGTCGTCACGGTCGAAGACCGACCGCAAGATCGGCCCGAGGATCGTCGTTTCGAGGACGACGCCGATCTGTCGGGCCGCCGAGCTATCCACGCTGCAGATTATTGGCGATGCGGAGCATTTCGTCGGCGGCCTGCACCCCTTTGGCATTGGCTTCGTAGGCGCGCTGCGCGCTGAGGATCTGCATCATGGCTTCGACGATCGAAACGTTCGATCGCTCGAGCATTCCGAATCGCAGTTTTGGTCCATCCTCCGATCCCGGGGCGAGCTCGCGCGGCGCTCCCGATTGCGGCGTCGCTTCGAAGAGGGATCCTCCGACGCTCTTCAGGCGATCCGGGGCCGGAAATTCGGTCAGCCGAACGTGCCCGATCGTTTGCGTGCCGGCCGCAAACGTCGCGCGAACGCTGCCATCGTCGGTCACCGTAATCGAGAGTGCATCGGACGGAACGCGCAGACCGGCGAGCCGTAGTCCGCGCGCGTCAACGAGCGATCCATCCGCACGCCGTTCGAACGATCCGTCGCGCGTATAGAGGTGCCGTCCGCGCTCGTCCACGACGTGGAAGAAGCCGGGGCCTTCGATCGCCAGATCGAACGGACCACCGGCTTTCGCGAGCTTTCCTTGCGCGAAAACGACGTGTGCGCCGAGCGCCACCGTTCCGACGCCGCCTTCGCCCGGCGCGACTAGCTCGGCAAATCGCTGGGCCGAGCCCTTGAACCCGGCGACGTCGGCGTTGGCCAGATCGTCCGCGATCGTTTCGAGGTTCTGCTGTTGTGCGGCCATGCCGCTCGCGGCGGCAAACAAGGCGCGATCCATTGCGATCGTGTTCTCCTACTTGACTCGAGCGACGTCGCTCGCGGACTTTTCACGCACGCGGTCGATCGCCGAAACCACTTTTTGCGCGCTCTCGAAGGAACGCTCGGCGGCCAGCACGTCGACCATCTCGGCGATCGCGTCAACGTTCGCACTCTCCAAAAACCCCGACCGAATCGTACTGCCCGGCGGTAGCGGTATCCGACCGAGCGTGCGTCCGTCCGCGGCCACGACGCAGCCGCGCTCGTCGATCCGTGCTCCCTCGGGGAAGTGCACGACGCGCTCGCCGGCCATTAGCGCGCGGCCCTGCGGGTCGCGCAGCGTACCGTCGCGCTCGCGCGCGAAAGCACCCGCGCGGGTTTGAGCGACCCTCCCCTCCAAATCGCTCACCGCGAACGTGCCGGCACCGACGATGGCGAGATCGAGGTCTCGCCCGGTCCGATGCAGGCCGCCGTGTCCGGGCATCGCGAAACGCCGGACTTCAACGCCAAACGGGGTCAACGTTCCGCGCGCGCCGACTCGGGCGAAGCCATCGGTCGAAACGTTCGCGAGATTTTGGGTTGCGATTTCGAGGCGCGTTCGGGCCGCCGTCATCGCGCCGGCCGCCCAAGCGATTCCATCCATACGCGCATGGTAGCGGTATGCCGTAACCGAACCGTTTCCGGATGATGACGTCGCCGCGCCGGATTTTAGCAGCCCTCGCGCTAATCGCAGCCGGCTGTTCGTCGCCGTCGCCGGCCGAACGGACGGCCACGGCGGAGCTGGCGGAGATGGCGCCGCTGAAACGCGCCTATCCGGAAGTCGTCATGGGATTCGACGTCGGCGAACCTTCGACGCTGACGGTGAGCCTCGACTTGCAGCACTTCGACGAGATGGACGACGACGCAGTCGCCGCGATGGAAAAGTCCGCGGTCACCCGCTGGCGCGCGGCCTGGTCGGCGGCGCATCCGCGAGAGCACGCGCTCCTGCGCATTCGCTTCATCGACTTCATCGGACGCAAAGTCGCCGAACGCTCGGTCAACGTCTGACGGGCGCGCTACTCCTCGTCAACCGACAGGCCCGAGGGAGGCTGGTTCAGGAAGTACTCGCGCGAGCGAGGCGCAGAAAAAGGCACGAACTTACGCGCAGGCCGGCTGAAATCGAAGACGTTCCGAATCGAGTTGGCGCGCCGGTCGCTCGTCCCGAGCCGCCCCAGCGCCCAGTTATCTTCCACGAACTTGAGGATGCTGCCGGACTCGTACTGCGTGTGAGCGACGTATCCGCGGCGAGCGTATGGCGAAATGACGAGCATTGGAACGCGAAAACCGAGGCCTTGGTAATCCAGTTGGGGCGGCTTCACGTGATCGTACCAGCCGCCCCAGTCGTCCCACACGACGATGATCGCCGTCGAATTCCATTCGCGACTTTCGCCGATCGCGTTGACGACTCTGGCAACCCATGAAGGGCCGTTCGAAGACCCCGATTCGGGGTGGTCGGAGTTGGTCTTATCGGGAATCAACCAGGAAACCGCCGGCAGCCGGTCGTTCGAAATGTCGGCAAAAATGCTCGTTTCAGGCGACACGACGTTCGTTTGCCATTCGGAACTGTAACGCACGGCGCGAATCGCGTCGAACGCGGTCCACAACCAGCCGCCGCTTTTCCAGTAAAATCGTGGGGCGTAGTACTTCCACGAAACGCCTTTGGCGTCGAGCAAATCGCGCAACGTGGGGTAGTCCAAACACGGAAAGGGTCCCTGATTGCGCAACAGGCCGTGGTCGCGTGTGATCAGCGACGTCTTGGTGCCCCTCGGCGCGTCGCAACCCCACGGCTGATCGGTCGGATAGTTCACCAGGCTCTTCTCGCGGGCGATCGCCGATCCGCCGGCAATGAGGTCCTGATGCCCGATAAAGCTTCCGCTGCTCTGCGTCTCGAACATGTGATCGGCGAGCACGTACTGCCGCGCCATCGCCCAGTACGGCTGGATGTGCTTGGGATCGACGTACTGATACGGAAAGAGTCCGGCCGGTGCGCCGCCGCGGAAACGAATCAGATCGAAGCCGTCCATCTTTCCATGATCGTATTCCTTCACGAACGTCGGCCACGAATGGCCGATGTCGGTCGTATCCGCGAGTTTGCCCGCATACAGCGGCACCGTTTCGCCGTTATGCGTCATTCCGATGGTCGTACCGTCGGCACCCGGGTACGTCGCAAAGAAGTTATCGAAGCTGCGGTTTTCTTGGATCATTATCACGACGTGTCGGATGGGCGTCGGCTGCCCGGTCGCGGCCGCGGTCAACTCGCACGGCAACGCCGTTGAAAAGGAGCATGCCGTCTTCGGGCCGCCGAGGGTTCCAGAGTTTGCGGCGCAGCCCGCCGCAAACAAAACGAAAACACTGGTCGTGAGACGAATGCTGCGTGGCGTCACCGGAGTCAACAATGTGCGGTCCGGGCCGGTTCCCCCTCCCTCACGGAAGGATCGAGCGCCTGCGCGGCGGCGTCGAGACGAGCCTCCACGCGAGCCGGTGGCGATCGTAAGAAAGCGCCAGCGTCGCACGTGGGTCGCCGGGCGAAGTTAGCCTGATGCGCTTTCTCCCGTGGAGAAAGAAGAGGCCGCGGGTCGAGATGCCGTCTGGCCCTGCGTCGTCGAAGGCGATCCAGTCAAAGCTGGGAACGATCGCGACCACCGCTCCCTGCGCAGCGCCGGCAAGCAGTCCCCGGTCGAGCTGGTGCTCGAGCGCCGCGCGCGCCGCCCTCGACGGCTGGTTCTCCCTCACGACACGGACGTTGGCGGCTTGGGTCATGGTGCCGACCGCGGCAATCACAGCAATCCAGCCTACTGCAACGGCCGTCGCTGCTTTGGTGTGCAGCGTCGATACGGCCACTGCCGCGATGGCCAGCGCGACGCCGAATGTTTCAAAAAAAACGGGCAAGTAGCCTAACCCAAGTCGCAGTTCGTGTTGGTACTTCACGAGCGGCGCGATCGGAGCGGCTGCAAGTAAGACAACGAACGCGCCGATTGCCGCCGGGCGCCACGCGCAGATTCGTTCGCCCCTGACGCGAGCGACAGCGTAGGCTCCCGCCGCGGCAAAGGCGATGAAAACTTCCGGACGAACGGGCGCGTTATTGAGAAAATCGTAGGGATTGGCGCGACTGAAGATCTGCGACGGGTCAAAGAGCCAGTAGCTCAGCGGAAATGCCGCAACGACTTGATCTCCGAACGTGCGCAGCAGCCCGCCGATCCCGAAGTTCGTAGCGTACATCGAGCCAGGCGGGAGGTGTGCGGCCGCGCGAAGTGCGAGGCTGACCGCCGTCAGGCCGGCCCCGATTGCGAGAAACGGTGTGGATGCGCGCGCGACTTGCAGCCAGCTGCGACCGGGTTTAGCGAGTGCGGGATACAGCAGGCAAAAGCCGTACGCGTCCTCATACGTGAGGGCGGCGACCGCGTAGAGCAGCACGGGGAGCACGAGACTGCCCCGACCTTCGAGGGTCCGCCGAAAGGCGAGCAGAGAACCGAGCACGCAAAGCGCGACGAACTGCGGCATCGCATTGTACGACAGGATCGAGTCGTGATAACCGCGCTCGGTGAGGAACGCGACCGCAATCAATGCCGCTAGGTTGGCGTAACCTTCCGTAACGTAGGCGGCCGCGCAGCGACGAAACAGTTCGATCGTTGCGAGCGTGGCCGCGATCAGCAGCGTCTTGTAGGCGATAAGATTCGTGAAAAGCGCGAACACGATGTACTTCTCTAAAACGAGCCCCGGATAGAAGCGCCCGTTGCCGATCAGCCAGACATCGAACGAATGGCGCATCGCCTGCACGAGCGAGATGCGATCCGCTCCCAGTACGCCATCGAGAAAGGAATAGAATGCGTCGTCGCCGATCCAGCCGCTATACATGGCCGGCGAGACGACGATCAGCGCCAGCGCTGCAACGATGGCGGGAAAAACTCGGGATATCGCCTTGGCAGCGCCGGCTTCGCCCGGCATCAACTCCAAATGACGACGTTGCCGGCGGTCACCAAGCCGCCGCCAAACCCGACGAGAAGGACCCGGTCGCCGGCTTTCACGCGTCCGTCGCGGACCGCCGGCACGAGCGCCAGGGGAATGCTCACGGCCGACGTGTTTCCGTACTCCTCGACGCTGATCAAGGTCCGCTCGATCGGGAAGGGCAGCCGCTTGTCGAGCGCTTCGATCATCCGCAGGTTTGCGCTGTGGGGCACGAACCAGTCGACGTCGGCGAGCGACATACCGGCACGTTCGAGAACGCGATAGGCAACCGACGGAACGTTTTCGAGCACCCAACGATACACGGCCGAGCCTTCTTGGCGCAGAAGCCGCGTGGAATCCACGACGTCGTTGATGTCGGTGCGCAGCGCCGTGCGGTAAAGAAACTTTCCGCCGCTTCCGTCGGCGCCCGCGTCCATCCCGAAAATCGCCGGCTGGTCGCTGTACTCGACGAGCGCCGCGCCGGCACCGTCGCCGAAGAGTACGCTGGTCGAACGATCCGAATAGTCGATCGAACGCGTGAGCGCGTCGGCGACGATCACCAACACGCGGCGCACCTGATGGGTGCCGATCAGGCCGGCCGCCAAGTTGATACCGTAGGTAAAGCCGGCGCACGCGGTGCTGATGTCGAGGGCGCCGACGGTGGGCGGCAGGTTGAAATGATTCTGCAGCATCGCAGAAAGGCTCGGGTACGCGTAGTCCGGGGTCGACGATCCGACGATGATGTAGTCTATTTCTTCGACCCGGACGTGCGGATTGTGGGCGAGCAGGTCTTCGACCGCGGCGATGGCCAGATGGCTCGAATACTGACCTTCGGCCACGGCGCGGCGCCGCCGAATTCCCGTACGCTGGACGATCCACTCGTCGCTCGTATTCAGGCGCCGTTCGAAGTCGGCGTTGGTGACGATGCGTTCGGGCGCGTAGATTCCCAGCGCGGCGATGCGCGCGGGTGCGGAAACGATCGGCTGGGGCGCCGTCACAACGCCGCCGCTACCGCATCGCCGAAGGCTTGCGTTGAAAGGGCTCGCGCCGAATCGCGCACGAGGTCGGAGGTTCGCGCACCGCCGGCGAAGGCCCGCTCGACGGCCGCTTCGATTCGGGTGGCGTTCGCTTCGTCGGCCAGGCTGTGCCGTAACAGCATTGCCGCCGAAAGAATGGCGGCGGTTGGATTCGCAAGGTTCTTCCCGGCGATGTCGGGCGCCGACCCGCCCACCGGTTCGTAGAGCCCAAAGCGGCGGCCGGGCTCCCCGCGCGTGCCCAGGCTCGCGCTCGGAAGCGTTCCGATCGAGCCGGTGAGAATCGCCGCCTCGTCGGACAGAATGTCGCCGAACATGTTCTCCGTGACGATCACGTCGAAGTCCGCCGGCCGGCGTACCAGCTGCATCGCCGCGTTGTCCACCAGCAAGTGCTCGAGCGTCACGTCGGGGTAATCCAATTTCACGCGCTCCACGACGCGGCGCCATAGCCGCGACGTCTCGAGGATGTTTTGCTTGTCCACCGACGTGAGATGCTTGCGGCGGGAACGCGCCAGTTCGAACGCTACGCGAGCGATGCGCTCGACTTCCGGCGCGCGATAAATCATCGTATCGACGGCTTCTTCGACGCCGTCGACGCTACGCTGCTCTTTCGGCGTGCCGTAATAGATACCGCCGGTAAGCTCGCGAACGACGACCAAGTCGAGACCACGCACGAGTTCGGGCTTGAGCGACGAAGCGTCTTCCAATCCGGCAAAGACCCGAACGGGGCGCAGGTTAGCGTACAGTTCGTAGTCGCGCCGCAACAGAAAGAGGGCGTACTCCGGACGCTGCGGCAGTGGCCGGCCGTCGAATTCGGGAAGCCCGACGCTGCCGAACAGGATCGCCGCGCTGCGGTCGCAGAGCTCGCGAGTCTCGTCCGGAAATGCCGGCAAACCGGCGTTGATGGCCGCCGCACCGACCGTCCCTTCGACGCACCGCACGTCGGGCCGCACTTGGTGCAGTATAGCGGCGGCCGAGCGCAAGACCTCGGGCCCGATTCCGTCACCGGGCAAGAGCGCGACGGTTGGCGTCAATCGCGACGGGATTTCGTCAGTAGACCGTGATCCGCGTCGTGTCGTCGCTGGGCGGTTCCGGATCTTTGGCGGTAGGCTTTGCGGACGCATCCGCACGCTCGCCGTTGGATTTTCCGGCGGCCTCGTTTTGGACCGGTGACGAGCCTCGGTTGACGAGTGCGAGATGCGTCGTAAGCAAGCTGCGCAACTCGCTGCGGGCCTTTTCGTTGGCTTCGAGCGCTCGCTGGTGCTCGCGGCGGACGTCGGCGATTGCGTCGTTGTAGTTGGCGATCTCGCGCTCGGCTTCGAGGCGCGCCTTCTCGCGGATCAAGTCGGCCTCTTTGTGGGCCGACGCCTTGGTTTCGTCGGCGGTCCGCTGGGCGAGGACGAGGGTATTTTGCAGCGACTCTTCCATCGCTTTGAAGTGGCTGATCCGCTCCTTCAGGTCGGCGACCTCCGTCTCGAGCGCAACCCGGTGCTGGGCGTCGTCCTCGAGCGTTTCGATGATTTCGTCGAGAAAGCCGTCGACCTCCGTGCGGTCGTAACCCTGCAGAGCTTTTTTGAAACTTTTGTGTTGGATGTCGATCGGTGTGATTTTTTCCATCTTTACTACAGTCTATTCGACATGAAGTCGAGGGTACCGTCCGCCATCATGGATTCGCGCAGTCCGGCTGCGTTGACGACGACGCCGGCGGGGGCGACGAGATAGATGGCCTCGGCCAGCTTTTGGATCTTTCCGTCGAGCGTATAGGCCACGCCCGAAGTGAAATCGACCACGCGTTGCAACAGCGCGCGATCGGCGTTTTGCAAGTTGACGATCACGACCTGACGATTTCGCAGGGAATCGGCGATTTCGACGACGTCCTGATAGCTGCGCGGCGAGTAGACGCTTACTTCGGTGCCGCCCCGGCGACCGGCGGCGGACAACGGGACGACCCGTGGATGCGCCGCCAACTCTTCTTCGTACGGTTCCTCGTCGTCGTCGCGAATCGAGAAAAACGACCCGATCTTGCTGAACATGCTCACGCGTGGTCCCTCCCGCCAAAGAGCGCCGTTCCAATCCGCACCATCGTCGACCCAGCCCGCACCGCCTCGCGCCAGTCGCCCGACATGCCGATCGAGAGCGTATTTCCACCAACGCGGGCAAACGTCTTGGCGGCAAGATCGAAAGCGCGCGAGATCTCATCGCGATCGGCGGTCGCCGGCCCGATCGCCATCACTCCGGCGAGACGCAGTCCCAGCTCCGCACGCAGGTCCTCGGCGAGGCGATCGGCGTCTTCGGGGCGGCAGCCGAAGCGCTCGACTGCCGATACGTTGACCTGAAGCAGTACCGGCAACCGCTTGCCGTCGGCGAGCGCCGCCGCGGAGAGCGCGCGACCGGCCTCGATCCGGTCGACGCTCTGGACGACGTCGAAGAGGGCCGTAATGGCCTTCGCCTTGTTGATCTGGAGGTGTCCGATAAAGTGCTTGCGCACCGGCGGCAGCAGCGGGAGCTTTGCGCGGGCTTCCTGGAGATAGTTCTCGCCGACGTCGGTGAGGCCGTCGCGGACGGCGGCCGCCACGACCGCAGCGCTTTGGCGTTTGGCCACTCCCACGACGGTCACCACGCCGGCGTCGCGGCCGCAGGCACGGAGCTCGTCGTCGATCTCGCGTAGCAACGCAGGATAGCGCCCGGCAGCATCGCCGGCGTCGTTCACCCCGAGACCGGGGCGGGGGGCGGGACCGGCGTGACGTCGGTGCGCGGACCCGGGCGGGTCGCACAGTACGCGAGGCCGATGACGCCGATCGCAATCATCGGGATGGCGTAGAGCTGTCCGCCGGTAATTCCCTGCCACGTAAAATCGGCTTGTCGCCAGACTTCGGCGATGCTGCGGGTGATGCCGTAGATCGTAAACCAGGTCCAAGCGACGACGCCGTCTTTTGGCTTGAGCCGATAAAGGATCAACAAGATCGGGAGCGTCAAAACGTCCAGGATCGCTTCGTAGATCTGAGCCGGATGACGATAAGATAGACCCCAGTCCCCGTTTTGCTTGGGAATCATACACCACGGGCGGTCCGGATTGCAGACCGTCCCCCACAACTCGTTGTTGATGAAATTGACGATGCGAACGAGCGCGATCGCCACCGGCAACATGATCACTACCTCGTCGCTGAGCACGCGAAAACGTAGGGCCCGGTGCTTTCGCAGAAAGAGCGCGATCGCGACGATCACGCCGACCAATCCTCCGTGGAACGCCATTCCGCCGTTCCAAACGGCGATGAAGTTGATCGGATTTGCCAAGTAGAAGCCGAGATCGTGCTTGCTGATGATATCGTTGATGACGAAAAAAGTGCGGCCGCCGACCAGCACGCCGATCAGGGCGTAGAAGAGGAAATCTTGAATTTGGTCGCGGGTAAGTCCCAGCCGCAGCCGCCCGGCGGCCCGGCTCATCCACAGATAGACGCACACGAAGCCCACGAGGTAGGCGATGCCGTACCAATGGACGTTCAGCGGCCCGAGGTGGATCGCGACCGGGTCGATATTTGTCGGATACGTAAACCAGTGCTGCATTCGTGAGAGGCCTTATTCGGATGGCGGGATAACCATTTCGGGCGCATGACCTCGACGACGCATATCACCGTCGGCATTGCCTTCCTGGCGGGGCTCGTTTCCTTCGTATCGCCATGCGTCCTCCCGCTGGTGCCGGCTTATCTCTCCCTGCTCACGGGTGAGAGTCTCGAAGACCTCAGGGCCGAAGCCGCCGCCGCGGCACGCGCGCGCACGTTCGCACACGCGATTGCCTTCGTTCTCGGATTCAGCCTCGTTTTCGTGATTTTGGGTCTGACGGCCAGCGCGATCGGGGGCGTGCTCAACGCGCACCGTACGCTGATCTCGCAAATCGGCGGCGTGGTGGTCGTGCTGCTCGGCCTACAGATGATGGGGATGATTCGGATTCCGCTGCTCATGATGGATAAGCGCGCCCGCGTCGTTCGCGGCGACCGCGCCACGCTGTGGACGTCTCTGCTCGTCGGCATGGCATTCGCTGCCGGATGGTCGCCGTGTATCGGGCCGATCCTCGCCGGCATCCTCGCGATCGCGTCTCAACAGCATAACGGCCAAGCGGCGCTCCTGCTCGGCTTCTATTCGCTTGGCCTGGCGGTGCCGTTTCTGGCGACCGCCGCAGCGATCGGCGTCGTGTTGCCCGCCCTCAATCGGATCAAGCGCTTTCTTCCGGCGATCGAGTTCGCCGCCGGCGCTTTCCTGGTCGTAGTCGGGCTCGTACTGGTCAACAACGCGTTCCTCAACGTCGCAGGATGGTTCTATCAGTTTGTTCCGCAACCGCAGCTCTGAGCGCTCGGCGCTCCTCAACACGCTCGTCATCGCGGCGACCGCGATCGCGGTGCTATGGGTCGATCAGTTCACCAAACGATTGATCGTCGGATCGTTTTTGCCCGGCGAGAGCCGCTTCGTGATCCCCCATTTCCTGAAGTGGACATACGAGCGCAACGTGCACGGCGCCTTCGGGTTATTCGGGAGCAACGCGGTGCTGTTGATCGCGATGGCGATCGTCGTTTTGGTTCTCTTCTGGTTCAGTTTTCGCGAGGCCGCGGCGAAGTCGCGGCTCGTTCGCGTCGCCTTCGGCATGATCGTGGGCGGCGCCATCGGCAACGTCCTCGATCGCGTGCACTACGGCTACGTGATCGACTTCGTCGATTTCTATCGGATTTGGCCGAACATCTTCAACGTTGCCGATTCTTGCATCACGGTCGGCGTCGGCCTGCTGATCCTATCGAGCCTTGTTACACGCCGTCACCGCTGACGAAGCCGGAAAACGCACCGACGTAGTCGTCGCGCGCCTCTCGGGAGCGTCGCGGACGCTGGTGGCGCAAGCGGTCCGCAGCGGCGACGTCCGCATAAACGGCGTTGCGAGCAAAGGGAGCCGCCCGCTGGCCCAAGGTGAGCTACTCGAGTTCGAGATTCCACAGATTCCCCAACCGATCGTCGCGCCGCAAGCGATCGCGATCCCGATCCTCTACGAAGACGACGATTTAATCGTGGCCGACAAGCCCGCCGGCATGGTGACGCATCCGGCCCGCGGCGCGGTCGACGGAACGCTCGTCAACGCGTTGCTCGCGCACGCAGGGGGCCGTCTTCCGGGCAACGCCGTGCGGGCGGGGCTGGTGCACCGTCTCGACCGCGACACCTCCGGTTTGCTGGTCGTCGCAAAAACCGAGTCGGCGCTCGCCGAACTAGGTGCCGCGATGAAGGCGCGCCGCATCAAGCGCGACTATCTCGGACTGGTTCGCGGCGTTCCCGAAAATCCTCGAGGAACGATCGAAGGCGCCATTGGCCGCGACCCGCGCAATCGCCTCAAGTTCACGATTACCGGTGAGGGCCGGGCGGCGACCACGCACTACGAACTGCGCGAAGCCTTCTCGCGGCACGCCGAACTGATTTTCCGCCTCGAAACCGGCCGGACGCATCAGATTCGCGTTCACCTGGCGGCGATGGGACACCCGATCCTCAACGACCCCGCATACGGGAAGCGGGAAGCGCGGTTCGATCTCCCGGGTCAGGCCCTGCACGCCTGGCACCTTGCCTTCGCGCACCCGCGTACGGGCGCGCCGCTGGCATTCGAAGCCGGCCCTCCCGACGCATACGTGCGGGCCCGCGCCCTGCTGCGCGCCGATGGATAGCGGGCCAAAAACAGCCGCGTTTACGGTTCGCGCGTTCGACCGCGACGCCCGCCGGGCATCGCTCGCACTCGCGCACGGACCGGTCGAGACGCCCTGTTTCATGCCGGTCGGCACGGCCGCAACCGTCAAGGGACTGACCCCGCACGAGCTGCGCAACGCCGGCGCGCAAATGCTGTTGGCCAACGCGTATCACTTGTGGCTTCGTCCCGGCGCGGACGTCATTGCGGCCGCCGGCGGCCTGCACCGCTTCATGGCCTGGGACGGGCCGATTCTGCTCGACTCCGGCGGCTTTCAAGTCTTCAGCCTGGAAGGCCGGCGCCGGCTCGACGATGACGGCGTAACCTTTCGCTCCCACCTCGACGGAAGCGAACATCGCTTTACTCCCGAGAGTGCGATGGCGTTCGGCGAAGCTCTCGGCGTCGACGTTGCGATGGTGCTCGACGTATGCGTGAAGTTGCCCGCGCCGCGCGCCGAACTCGAAGCCGCAGTTCGGCTGACCACGCAATGGGCCCGCCGCTCCGCGGCGACGCACCGCTCGCCCGCGACCTTGGCCTTTGCCATCGTGCAAGGCGGCCTCGATCCCGGCTTGCGCGAGCAAAGCGCGCGCGAACTCGTCGAGCTCTCGTTTTCCGGCTATGCGATTGGCGGTCTATCGGTTGGCGAAACGCGCGCGGAAATGTACGCGACGGCGCGCCGCACCGCAGCCCTTCTTCCCGCGGAAAAACCGCGCTATCTCATGGGCGTGGGAACGGTGCGCGACCTCGTCGAGGCGATCGACGCGGGAATCGACCTGTTCGACTGCGTCTACCCCACGCGTTGCGGCCGCAACGGCCGGGCGATGACCCGGCAGCAACACTTCAACATCTTCAACGCCGAGTTCGTCACCGACTTCTCGCCGCCGGATCCGGAGTGCGACTGCTTCGTCTGCCGCACGTTTACGCGCGCCTACCTCGCGCATCTCTTCCGGGCAAAAGAGATGCTCGGCCCGCGTTTGCTCTCGTATCACAACGTTTACCTCCTTAACGCCCTGCTGCGCGAGGCGCGCGAGGCGATCGAGGCGGGAACCTGGACGGCGCTGCGCGATCGGATCGCGTCCGCACCGCTTGGCAGCCCGCCGGTTTGAACTACGGCGCCACCCGGGAAAGAGGCCTGGCGAGGAACTAGGAGCCTCCAGCATGACCAGAATCCTGCTCGTGGTCACCAGCCATGGCGAAATCGACGCGGAACATCGTACCGGCCTCTGGCTGGAAGAGTTTGCGATCCCGTTCGAGGCCTTCCGCGCGGCAGGGTTCGAAATCGTCGTGGCAAGTCCCAAGGGCGGACGCGCACCGGTCGATCCGCGCAGCGCGGCGGGCGTAAAGGTTGACGACGCGGCGCTGACGGCGCTCGCCCAAACTTGCGCATTGCTCGAAGCGGGCGACGCCTTAGAGTACGAGGCGATTTTCGTGCCCGGCGGTCACGGCGCGATGTTCGATCTCGCGAGCAGTCTTCCGCTCAAGACTCTCTTGAGTGAGTTCGACGTGCAGCGGAAGATCGTCGCCTCCGTTTGCCACGGACCGGCGGCGTTCGTCGATGCGATCCGCGCCGAGCAGCCCCGAACGCTCGTTGCGGGACGAACGCTGACGTGTTTCACCGATGAAGAGGAGCGCTCGACCGGACTGCTACCCTTGATGCCGTATTTGCTCGCGTCCAAGCTGCGAGAACAGGGAGCCACGGTAGTCGAACGTTCGCCGTGGTCCGATCACGTCGAAGTCGACGGCACGTGGATAACCGGACAGAACCCGCAGTCCAGCGCCAGCGTCGCCAAAGCCGTCATCGAAGCGTTGAGCGCCTAGCCCCGCGCGGCGTCCAGCGCGCTGACGACCGCCGCACATTCGGCGCAAATCGCCGGGTGGTTTGCATCGGTACCGAGTTGCCGATACTTCCAGCAGCGGCGACACTTTTCACCGTCGGCGGCAAGGAGTTCGAACGCTACCACGCCGTCGGACTCGTCTTGACTTGGGGTGACCGAGCGCAGTTCCAGCTGCGAAACGACCAATGCCTCGCGCAAGCCGTCTCCCAGCGCCGTCAGCCGGCGGTAGGCTGCCGGCGTTACGTCGATCCGTACTTTAGCTTCGAAGTCGCGCGGCGATTCGCTGGCAGCCACCCGGGCCCGCAGCGACCGCAGTAGTTCCCAGAGCTCGGCGTCGCTCGCATGCGCTTCCCGCTTGAACGGCGCGCTATCAAAAGACGTGTCGAAAACGCTGTCCAGCCCTCCGCGCAGCCTCGGGGATAAGGCCTGCCACGCTTCCTCCGCCGTGAACGAAAGCACCGGCGCGAGCGCGGTCAGAAAGCGTGACAGAACGTACAGGAGCGCCGACTGTGCGCTGCGCCGGCGGGGGTCGGCGATGGCGCGCGAGTAGAGCGGGTCCTTCAGGGCGTCGAAATACAGGCTCGACATCGCGCTTTCGAAGGCGACGATCTGCAAGTACGCGTCGTGGATTTCGAAGCGGCGGTACGACCGCCGCACTTCGGCGGCGAACGCATCGGCAACCTTACACGCGAGACGATCCAGCGGGTGCATCGCCGCCGGGGAAACCACGTCGCTCGTATCGAGATCGTCGAGGTTCGAGAGCATGAAGCGAATGCGGTTGCGCAGGTTGCGATACACGCGGCCGGTCTGCTCCACGACGTTCGCGCCGAAACGCACGTCGTCGAAGAACTCCACCGAGGCGATCCAGAGGCGCAACACGTCGGCGCCCCACTTTTCCATGGCTTCGCGGGCACCGATCCCCGTGCCGGACGATTTCGACATCGCGCGGCCGTGCTCGTCGTTCACCCAGCCGTTTTTGACGACGCTGCGATAGGGAGCGCGGCCGCGGATCGCTACCCCCGTAATGAGCGAGCTGCGAAACCAGCCGCGGTATTGATCGCCGCCTTCGAGGACGGCGTCGCTCGGCCACGTCAATCCATCTCGGCCGAGCACCGCCAGATGCGTGACCCCCGATTCGAACCAGATGTCGACGATGTTCCACTCCTTTTCGAACTCGGAGCCGCCGCAGGCCGGGCAAACGAAATGGGCCGGCAGAAACGAATCGACCGGCTCGGTCCACCACGCGTCGGCGCCGACTTCCGCGAAACGCTTCGCAACGATTCGTGCGACGCCCGGATCGAGCACCGACTCGCCGCACTCGCGGCATACCAACGCGGGAATCGGCGTTCCCCAGGCGCGCTGGCGAGAGATGCACCACTCGGGGTGCGTTTCGATCATCTGACGCTGGCGGACCCGCCCCCACGAAGGCAGGTACTCGACCGCGTCGATCGCGTCGAGAGCGCGCTGTCTGAGGAGGTTTTGATCCATCGCAATAAACCACTGCGCGGTCGCGCGAAAGATCACCGGATTGTGGCAACGCCAGCAGTGCGGATACGAGTGCTGGTACTCCTCTACGCGCAACAGCGTGCCGTTGGCGCGCAAGTCTTCGACGATGCGCGGGTTGGCGTCGAAGATGTTCGAGCCGGCGTAAGGACCGGCTTCGGCGGTGAATCGTCCGGCCGCATCCACCGGGTTGAGAATCGGCAGATTATACTTTACGCCGGTGTCGAAGTCGTCGGCGCCGTGTCCCGGCGCGGTGTGGACGGCGCCCGTTCCGGTTTCGAGATCCACGTAATCGGCGAGTACGAGCTGCGAGTCGCGGTCGGCCAGCGGATGCCTAACCGCCAGGCCGTCGAATTCCCGTCCGGCGCCCCGTGCGACCAGCGTCGCCGCGGAGAAACGCTCGCCGAGCACCTGGCTCGCCCGGTCGACCGCGAGCAATATGGTCTCGCCAGCGAGATCGTAGAGGCCGTACGTCGCGTCCGGGCGCAACGCGATCGCGACGTTGGCGGGAAGAGTCCACGGCGTGGTCGTCCAGATCAGCACGGACAGAGGCTGGTCCGAAACGCTCGCCGCCGCCGCGCCGAGGCGTTCGAGAATGGCACGCCGCTGCCGCGCGTCGGCTGGAAAGCGCACGTAGATCGACGGCGACGTTTTGGGTTCGTACTCGATTTCGGCTTCGGCCAACGCCGTTTCGTCGTGGACGCACCATAGGGTGGACCGCAGCCCTTTGTAGATCTGCTGTTTTTCGGCGAGATCGGCGAGCGTGGCCACGATCGTCGCCTCGAAGGACGGATCGATCGTTCGATACGGACGATCCCAGAGCCCGAAGTTTCCCATCCGAATCCGCGTCTCGCGCTGGCGGTCGAGCCAGAAAAGCGCGCGTTCGCGGCACTTCGCGCGGAACTCGAGCGGATCGATCGAGTGGAAATCCTTAATTCCCAAGTGTTTGAGCGTTTCCAGCTCGATCGGGAGTCCGTGCATGTCCCAACCGGGCACGAACGTCGCGTGCTTTCCGTCGAGCAGCGCGATCTTTACGAGCATGTCCTTGAGCACCATGTTGAAGAGGCCGCCCACGTGCAGCTCGTTGTTGGCATACGGCGGCCCGTCGTGCAAAATCCAAGGCTCGTTGGCGGCGTTTTTCGCCAGCCGGCGTTCGTAGGTTGCGTGCTCCCGCCACCATCGCACGCGTTCGGGCTCGCGCGTGGAAAGGTCGGCTCTCATCGGAAATGCCGTCTTCGGCAGGTTCAAGGTCGCGCGATAGTCGCGCTCGGCCTGCGGTTGCTTCATGGAAGGGCTCCCGCTTCGCCTTGCGCCGCCCCATCGTCCCGCATCAGATCGCTTAAGACGTCGAAGTTGCGTTCGGCGGCGGTCCGCAGCGCGGCGGCACGTCCGGTCAGGTGGGCCGCCAAAGCGTCGCGCTCAGAAACCAGCCGATCGACCAGCGCGTCGACGAACGCATCATCCGGCAGACCTCCGCCGGGCGCCCACAGCGGCGCCAGCGGATACTCCAGTTCCTCACACAAGGCACTGACTTTCGGATCGTACGGGATGGCCAGAAATGGAACGCCGAAGCGTGCGGCGAGCACCAGCGCGTGAAGCCGCATGCCGAGCACCACCCGCGCGCCCCGCAGAATTGCAGCGGCTTTCGCCAGCGGGCATTCGGGCAGCAAGACCGGCTCCGACGCACAGGCGCGAATGATCCCGGTCGACACCTCGGCATCGCCGGCGCCTCCGAGCGGTAAAAACGCGGTACGCACGCCGTGCCGGTGCGCCAGCCGATCGACCGCACGAGCAATCGTTGCGCTGCCGTGCTTCAGCGAGGGAATCTTGCGAACGCTCACGATCGCATAGGGACCGCTCTCGGGGCCTAAACCCTCGGCCGGCAAGTCCGATTCGGGCGCCTCGAGATCGTAGAGGAAGACTGGGTCGGCCGTCCGCTCGATCGGGGTGTCGGGGACCAATGCGTGCAGCAGCTGGCGCGAACGCTCGTCGCGGACCGTCGCGCGGCGCAGGCCGCGGCAGAAGCGGCGAACGATCAACCGTCCCCACCGGTCGAGCGGGCCGACCGACTGTGCGAAAATCATCGTCCGGCGATTGGCGCGGATCGCCTCGCGCACGATCCCCGCATAGTAGAGCAAACTGCGCAAGCTGGTGGCGTTTTGGAACAGGCCGCCGCCGCCCGAGATCACGACGTCCGCCCGGCCGACCGCCTCCCGGACCGCGCGCCACGGCCAGCGGGGGCTTGCGATCACGCCGAAGGTGGCCGCCGTCAATCGCGGCGACGCCGAGAGCACTTCGACGTCGGCGCCGGGAAAGCGCGCGCGAATGCGACGCACGATCACTTCGAGCAGTGCCTCGTCGCCGAGGTTTCCGAATCCGTAGTAGCCCGAAATCAGCACGCGCATCGCTTCCCTTCAGCGGGTAACGGGGAGGCGTGCGATCCGCGCGCGATAGATCCAAACTGCGACGGCTCCGATTGCCACGCCGATTACCAGACCGTTGAAGATCCGCAGCAGCGAAACCGTCAGCGGCGTGTGCAGATGCGAGAACGTATCGATCACGTCCCCGATCCCAACGCCAATGCCGAGGGCGAGCAGCCATCCGATCGCGCGCCGGTGCGCGGCCGCCAGTGCCGGAAGGAGCATCATGCAGGGAAACCCGACGAGAAACTCTTTGAAGCGCGGACGGACCGTAAGCACGTTGGTCAGCACGTGGCGCAGCGTCAGCTCCGCCGCCGACGGCGATATATCGCTGTCGTTTCCGCTTCGCATCACGAGCACGACCGCCGCGCTGACGATCGCGATGCCGGTCAGCAGCTGATACGTTAATATCGGCGATAAAAATACGTCGCGCGGACGTTCGACCCCGGACCCGTACCGCCGGTCGAACAAGTACAACCCAAGCGCGATCAGTGCGGGCGTTACGAGAATCAGCCGCACGCCGCGGAAGCGCTCGATCTCTTCCATCGCGAGCGGCGAACTCATCACGCCGACGACCACCAGCGCGCCGAGAAGCGCGACGCCGGTCACGGCCAGCGTCCAACCGATGCAACGCAGGATTTGCTGGCCAGTTCGCAGCGCCGGCGTCTCCGCGAATGCCGGAATCAAGATCAGAAACGCCGCGGTTGCGAAGAGCAGCGCCCCGGCGAGCGCGATGGCCGATCGCCCGAGCATCGAATGGCGCACGAACACTTCGGCGAGATAGACCAACGCCGTCAGGCCGTAGGCCGCCACGGCCCAGCGAACTCGGTAGCGGCCGAAGAAGCCGAGCAGGAGCACGAAGATCGAGGGGACGGCCAAGGACGCGATGCCGACGAGCACGCGGTTGTTTCCGCGATAGAGCGGTATCGGCGTCGCCCGGCCCAAGACGAAGCCGTCGGCGCGCACCGCGTCGGCGATCTGTCCGACCATTTCCACGTTAGTCTTTTCAATCGAGAGATCGCCGTCTTGATGGTCCCACGGCCGGAGGTAGACGACTCGAACGTTGCGCTCGCGGACGCCCAGCACGTATCGCGCGACCACGGCGTCGAGCTTGATTTTGTCGAGTTCGGTTTTGGCGATCGCTTGTACGCGTACGGTGCGACCTGGAATTAACCGCGCGAGCGTATCGTTGCCCTTCTGCACCTGGCTGGGATCGTAGGTTTCGATCGCGCCGAAATTAAAAACGTGACGCTTGAACACCTCGGCCGCATCGTCCAGGTGGTCTGGATAGCCGAGCACTTCGTTACGCAACCCAAAGAAGATCACGGTCGAAACCTTGCGATCGTACCGCAACACGTCGTCGGTCGCCGCTTCGATCTGCGGGCCGGCAAAACGCTCGTCGTTTTGAAAGCGCGGAATCAATAGCAAGGCCGAGACGTCGCGCCAGCTCGATTTGGTCGGTCGGGATGCCGAGCGCGGTATTGTTGAAATAGTCGATCTGGGTGCGAACCTCGATCAGCCACGGCCGGGTCGCACGCAGCACGCGGACGCTTGCGGGTTTGAAGTGAAGCACGAGTTGGGTGCGGTAGCGGACGTATGCGGACGGGTCGGAAACGAGGAGATACACGGCGCCTGCGTCGATCCGTTTCGCGGCGACGAGGGCCGCCAGGAGCGGGTCGCGTACCGGCGAGACGCGCGCTTGATTCATCAGCGCGGCGCCCGTCATCGGGTAAGCTTTACCGTCGTCGCCGACGTTTGCCCCTAACTCCTCGGTCACCGCCAGCGACGTGAGTCCGGCCCGCCGCAAGGCGATCAAAAAGGCCGCGGGATTGTAGTTGTAGGCTCGCGCCAGCGCCGAGAAATCCTGATAATCCATGGCGATCTCGACGCGCCGGGCATGCGATTCTGTACGAAGGCGAAAGAATCCGACGGCCAGGGACGCCAGCAGCGCGACGGCCAAAACGATCGCGGCATAACGCGTGCGGGGATGCAGGGAGGTCACGAAGGCGCCCTTTTCGACCGCCGAGGGCGGGGGCCCGCCCGGCCGGAGCCGGCAAAATAGACCGTTTGAAAATCAAGAGGACCCGCCGGAGGCGAGTCCCCTTGCCGTCGCGTATGCACAGTCCCTTTTTGTCGGGACCGCGCATACCGGGTGTGGGCGACGAGTGATGATGAAACACGCTCGCTCATAGCCCAATTCCGAGCGGCGTGCGGCCGTTAATTTGACTTAACCAAAAAGTACCGCTTTTGTCAATGCTGCCACGCGGGAGGTCGTTTTTCGAGGAAGGCCGCGATGCCCTCGCGCGCGTCGGGCTCGAGCGCATTGCAGGTCATGACCTCCTTGGCATATTCGTAGGCGGCCGGCGCGTCCAAGTCGATTTGCGCGTAGAAGGCGGCCTTTCCGATGCCGACGATCGTCCGGCTAGCGGTGGCGATCCGTCCCGCCAGGGCGAGGGTTTCGGCATGAAGCCGGTCGGGTGGAACGACGCGGTTGACCAAGCCCCAAGCGCAAGCCGTCCGGGCGTCGATCGGCTCGCCGGTCAAAAGCATTTCCAACGCCCGTTTTCGGCCGATCGCCCGCGTCAGGGCGACCATGGGGGTAGAGCAGAACAACCCGATCCGGACCCCCGGCGTGGCGAACGTCGCCGCCTCCGAAGCGACGGCCAGGTCGCAAGCGGCCACCAACTGGCAACCCGCCGCCGTCGCAATGCCTGCCACTTCGGCGATGACCGGTTGGGGAATCGCAACGATCCGCGCCATCAGACCGACGCAAGCGTCGAAGATCGCGCGGTACGCTTCGACGTCCCGGTCCAGCAGTTCGCGCAGATCGTGGCCCGCCGAAAAGGCCGGCCCCTTCGCCCGCAGGATCACCGCGCGGACCTCGGTTCGTTCGGCAGTCTGGGCGAGCGCGCGATCGAGTTCGCGCATCATCTCGAGCGAGAGCGCGTTGCGCCGGTCCGCCCGGTTCATCGTGAGGACGACCGCATCGCCCTCGCGCTCGACATCGACGAATTGGTGGGTGAGCATACACGGAGACTACGGGCGATCCGGCACGCCGGCCTTCCAAAGGCCCGTTCCCCGACGACTGAGCCGATTTGTGACTTTGAGCGTTTGTCGCACCGAAAACTGTCCCGTTTTACGCTCTCGCGATGGCGAGACCGTCCGCCGGCGCCTGCGGCGCGGGCCTTCACGCACTAATTTCCCTCGCGGGAAGAGGCAAACTTTGATACAGGGCTTTTCTCGGTAGCGTGCACTTGCAACGACGTACGATTCCAGTACTTGCCGTCGCACGCTTTTTTCGGTTATCGTCGTGACGACGATACGAGTGGCTTCCCAAGAGGATCGGCGTGCATCTCCCTCTTAGTCCCGATGCGATTGCCTTCGGTGCTTTGGGTGTGCTGTGGCTCCTGGGACTTTGGCTCGCGGCCCCGGTGCTCGGATCGGCAAGAAATGCGACGCAACAACTCGCGTTGGCCATAGCGCTCGGATGTCTTATCCCGCTTTGCCTCGGTCTTCTCAACCTGTTGTATTGGTGGTCTCTGTGGGTCGCTCTCCTCGCCTTGCTCGCGGTTAGGCTCTCGCGGCGAACGCGGTGCGTCGATCGCGACGAGGACCAGACTTGGCCCTGGGATGCCGTAATTGGATTCGCGGCGCTTCTGGCACTCGCGTGGCCGACGGCAGTTCGGCCTGTGATGGACGGCGATACCTTGATATATCACCTCCCCAACGCCGCCAGCTGGGTTGCGCAGCACGGAGTCTGGGCGACGGGAACACGTTACTGGTGGTATCCACCCGCGTCAGAACTTTTCGCAAGCGGTCTGTTCGCTACGGGCGGGATTGGCGTTGTGGGATGGGCCGGCCTGATGCCGCCGGTGCTGCTGCTCCTGATCGCTCGCCGAGTCGCACGGCGCGCCGGCGTTGCTCCGTTTGCGGGAACGCTTCTCGCATGCGCGCTCCTGGCCACCCCTGTGGCGGCCGTGCAGATCGTTTCCTTGCAAAACGACGTTTGGTTGACGGCGCTTTTCCTGTTCGCTTTAACGGAATACCTCCCGCCGATTTTCGGGGTTCTGGCTTTGACCAAACCTTATGGCTGGCTCCTCTCAGCCACCGCCAGCTCAGTATGGGCTTCCGACCGGAAGCAACTCATCAAGGCTCTTGCGTTCTCTGGCGGTGCGCTGGCACTTTGGATCGTTCGCGACCTCATCCTCATGCCGCATGCGGCCGTGCCGATAGCAACGACGCGGATCCTCGACGTAGTGGATACAACGCTCGCATCGCACCTGCCCGGTTCGCTAGCGACGCTGGCAAAGGCGTCGTGGAATGCTGGCATCGTCTGGTGCCTTTTCCTTGCCTGTGGCATTGCGTCGGCATTCCTTTCGCCTAACCGTCAGTTGCGTTGGGCTGCCGTCATTTCAATCTGCCTCTTTGCAATAATCCCTACGGGCTATGGAATAGCGAGCGCGGAGCAACTGGCGACCGGTGAGTCCCTGCGGTTCGCTCTACCGATCGCCGGGCTCGGCTTGACTTGGATGGTGTCTTCGCTGCAACGAGCAACTCCGTTGGTCGCCGTCGTTGCGGGTATCGGTACGATTGCCGGAGTCGCAACGCAATGGCAGATCTCTTACAACGACGCCACAACACGCGATGCTCCGATCGTCGTGATTGTAGCGACGCTCGTCGCTGTGGGCTCACTTTTGCTTCGAGACGGGCGGGGGCGAACCGTAGTACTCTCCTGTCTGTGCCTATTGCTGGGAGCTCTCGCTGCTGGCTTGGCGGATAGCCATCCGGCCGACTACGTTGCCGACGTGTATGGAGGAGCCTTTGCGTTTGCCGCATCTCAGCATTTTGAGCGGATTATAACGCTTGGGTTACCTGCCGGAGCCGCCATTACGGTCGACCCAAAGGTAAACGCTTTTGACGGAATGGACTGGGGAACTTGTGTTGAGGCGCAAGCGCTGGGCGCAATCGTCATTACAAAGATAGTTAACTTGCCTCGCGCTGACTGCGGGCGTATCGTTTATCGCGACGGCACTACGGTCGTGCTCGATTCGGGCCCGCACAGTACGCAATGATCTTTGATCGAAAGAGCGTCGTCCTCATGCCGCACGCGGCCGGCCGATTACCAACGTCGCGGAGCCTTGCCGTCGGACACACGACGCTCGCATCGCCCGCGGTTCGCTGGGCGCGCGGCGGCGGGGATGGCTAAACGGGCCTGTCCGCAATGGCCAAGTCCGTACGCCTCAGAGTTGCGCGGGACCGAGGGCCAAACTTGTTATGCTCTCACCTTGGTAGTTCACCGGTGTCGTGCTCGACACTCCGTTGTAGGGTGGCCCGCTGATCCAAACATCATTCCCCGATGCGCCTTGTGGACTAGTGTCGGACGCGCACATGCGACAATGTGCGCAAAGCTTCCAGTGTCGCGGAATCGGTAAAGAGTGCGCAGTTCTTTGATTACAAGACGGCATGCGCAATGTGGGACTCCGCTCGGACGCTCGGGATCCTGTACGCGCCAGGGGCGAGGATGGTGGGCGATGACGGGCTCGAACCGCCGACATCCTCCTTGTAAGGGAGGCGCTCTCCCAGCTGAGCTAATCGCCCTCGTCCGACGCCATCTTTGGCGCGGGCAGGCGCCTTGCCTCGTCGGCGGGGGTTGGGCGGTCGGGGAGAGAAGCAAGCGGCTCCTTATCGCGCAACCTTCCAGCGGTCCGGGTTGCCGCCTCGGAAATTCTCTTCGAAACAAGGGGTACCACGCATATGCTCCGGAGAATTTTCATTTCGGCGTTCCTCGCCGCACTGGCTCTGCCGGTGTGCGCATTGCCGGCGTCGGCCGACGTGCACAAGTTCAAAGTCATCAACGAGGGCGGACATCAAGTCGATCACTTGTATATCTCGCCGATCGCTGCGGATAAGTGGGGCCACGATCAGCTCGACGCCGACGAAGTGCTCTCACCCGACCGCAGCGTGACGTTCGACATCGATACGGACTGTGAAATGGACGTGCGGATCGTGTACCACGATGGAACGGTCAAGGTCGAAAAGGACATCGACACGTGCAAGTACGATCTCAGCTTAAAATATTGAGCGCCGAGGCGCTCGCCCTATTTTTCAGGGACCCTGACACTTAAGGATTCGTTTCGGCGATTTTTCGCTGGAGGAGGGCGATGGCGGCGCGCAGCTGCGCGTCGCGATCGATCTCCCCGAACTGCGCGTCGCGGTTTTCGTCGATGAGCAGGTCGGGTTCGATCCCGCGCAGGTTGATGTCGCGCCGGCGCGGCGTGAGATAATGCGCCGTCGTAATCTTGATCGCGGCACCGTCGGGCAACGGCGTGAGCGTCTGCATGACCCCTTTACCGAAAGTTTTCGTTCCGACCAGCGTCCCCGCGCCGTCGTCCTGCAACGCCCCGGCGGTGATTTCAGACGCCGAGGCGGTGAACCCATTGACGAGCACCGTTACGGGCAATGCCACTGAGGTGTCGTTGTCGGCATCGATGGTCGTGGCGTGGTTTCCGCGCTCTTCGACGGTCAGCAGCGCTTTGTTCGCGATGAAGCGCCGGCTGATGAGCGAGCGCCGAGTTAACGTATCCGCCGCCATCGTTGCGAAGGTCGAGCACCAAGGCTTTGGCCTCCTGATTTTTCAAGCGCGTGATCGCCGTGTCGAACTCGAACGGCGTCGCTTTTCCGAACGCCATCACGTAGACGTACCCGATCGACCCCGGCAGCATCTTAAAGATGACGGTTGGGGGTTGAACTTCCTCACGCTTGATCGTATAGGTCGCTTCCGCAGCGCCCGTTCTCAGAATCGACACCTCGACCGCCGTGCCTGCCTTGCCGCGCAAAAGTTTGCTGGCGGCGTCGACGGTAAGGCCTTTGGTGGAAGTCGGCCCAATCGCCGTCATCACGTCGCCCGGACGAAGCCCCGAGCGGTCGGCCGGCGTTCCGGGAACCACGTACGAGAGGCGGATGTCTTTGGAAACGGGATCGGCTTCGATCATGACGCCGATTCCACTGATTCGCTCCGGATCCAGCGCATCGTTGAACTGCTTGAACTCGTCCGGCGTGAAAAACTGCGTGTAGCGATCGCCGACCGTTTTGGCCATCGCCGCGATAGCGGCGTAGGCAAAGTCGGTTGGCGCCGCGTGAGCGGCAGCGGCCGCGGAAGCGATCGCGTCGTCGAGCTCTGCCAGCGTCGCATCGTTTCCGCTTTCCACTCGCAGCGCGGGCGGCGGGAGCGTCACCCCGCGCTTGCGGGCCGCGTCGGCGAGTGCGTCGCTCGCGGCAGCGAGGAGCGCCTGCGGATCGACCGGCCGGTAGGCACTGGCCGTCAGGAGGCGATAGCTTTCGTGCACGTCGGCGGCGACCGAAGGCGGCAGGGCCGGCGCGGACGCGGCTCCCAGGAAAAACGTGGACGCAACGACGAGCGCGACGTTCACTCGCGCCCGATCCAAAAATCTTGGCATCGTACCTTCTCTATCGGCTCAACGCAGGAAAAGCCTCGTCGGTTTCTCGCCGTCGCCGAAAAATTCTCCTAAACCGCAGCGCGGCGAAGGCGATCCATAATCGCGACGCCCAAACCCGTCTCGGGAACAGGTTCGACGTCGATGCGATCGAGTTCGAGTTCGTCGAGCTCGTGGAGCGTTTCGAATAGCCGGGCGGCCGCTTCGCGAAGGCTGCCGCGCTCGGAAAGCCGGCGCGCTTGCGCGTAGCCCTCCGGCAGCTGGGAAAGCGTAACGATCGCCGCCCGCGTTCGCTCGCGAGCCGGGACCTGTTGGGGGTCCACGAGACGCAACGGCGTCCGCGGCGCGTAATGGTGCGTCAGGCGCCCGGGTGACGTCGGCCGGTTGCCTTGCGAAGGCGCGGCGAGAAGGGCTGTCCCAAGGACCGCTTCGATTGCTTCGAGCGGGACCGCTCCGGGGCGAAGCAGCAACGGCTGGGGGGACAGCGCGACGATCGTCGACTCCACGCCGTGCATCGTCGGGCCGCCGTCGAGGATAAGGTCGACGCGATCGCCGAGCGCGCGGCCAACGTGCTCCGCGCGCGTCGGGCTCAAGCTCCCAAACGGATTGGCGCTCGGCGCCGCCAGCGGAACGCCGGCGCGTTCGAGCAGCGCGCGAGCGATCGCGTGCGCCGGCATGCGTACGGCGACGGTCGGCAAATCCGCCGTAACCAGATTTGGCAGCGCCGCCTGCTTCGCGAAGACGATCGTCAGGGGACCCGGCCAAAAGCGCTCGATCAAGCGACGCGCCTGCGTGGACACCTCCGCAACGACGCGCGCGAGCATCGCCTCGTCGAGCACGTGCACGATCAGCGGGTCGAATTGCGGCCGGTCCTTGATTTCGAATACGCGCGCCACCGCAAGCGGCTCGAACGCATCGGCTCCGAGTCCGTAGACCGTCTCGGTCGGAAACGCCACGACGCCGCCCGCTCGCAAGGACGCAGCGGCGCGATCGAGCTGTTCGGGCGTCGCCTTGACGAGCGGCATCGCCGCGATCAGCCGCGCACGTGGAGCCGGCCTTCTCCGACGAATACCGCGCTGCCGCCGACTTCGATCTTGACCGGCACGTCGTCTCCCCACTGCAGCCGCACGCGTAACGATGACGGCCTTCCCATCGCAACCCCCTGTTCGTTCGAGAAATTCTCGCGCCGAGGGAGCGCACCGTGTCTGGCAAGATACGCATACAACGGTCCGGTTGCGCTCCCGGTCGCGGGATCTTCGGCAATGCCCGACATCGGAGCGAACATGCGCGCGTACGCGCCGTCGCTGGTCTGCGCGAACAGATAGACGCCGTTGATCTCGTCCCAGCCGAGCTGCGCGCGGACGGTCGCAACGTCGAGCGCCGCCCGATCGACGGCGGCTTCGGACGCAAGCGGGACGTAAAGAAACGGATTTCCTGCACCAACCAATTGCGGGGGCAAGTCGCCGCGCACGTCGGCCAAACCGACGCTTGCCATCGCGGCCGCGTGCTCACGCGCGATCTCCCGCCCAAACGCTACCGGAGGTGTCGTCAACCACGCAATCGCGGGATCGGCGGCTTCGATCGAGATGGCAACGTCGCCGATTCTCAACTTCAACCCGAACGACGGGCTCTCGCTGCCGGGCCAGCGCAAACGTTCGCGCAATGCGATTGCCGTACCGACGGTGGGATGGCCGGCAAACGGAACTTCACGATCCGGCGTAAAGATTCGCAGCGCGGCGACGGCGCCTTCAGCGCGAGAGAGAAATACCGTCTCGGAAAGGTTGAGTTCGCGAGCGATTCGCTGCATCGTCGCATCGTCGAACGACGTATCCGCAAAAATAGCCAGCGCATTTCCGTTGAACTGGCGATCGGTGAACACGTCGAGTAGGAGATAGTCGACTACGGTCATCATAGCAGGGTGAATGACGTTCGAAGCGCTCGCTTCCCTCCTTCGTCGGGGAAGGAGATTGTCCGCATGCGGGATAGTTTTGTTCGCCGAACGCGATTTTGGAAAGGGGTCGACCTCGTGAAATCTGCGCGCACCCTCATATCGGTGTCGTTAGCCGTCGCGTTCGTCCTTTCCGGCTGTTCGGCAAACGGCGGATCGGTGCTCGCGCCGTTCCGGCCGGCCTCGGCGCAATCGTCCGACGCGGTCAGCGGAAAGCACATCAAACACATCGTCCTCATGATCCAGGAAAATCGAAGCTTCGATAACTTCTTTGCAACGTTTCCGGGGGCCGACGGGGCGACGTACGGCTACACGTCCAAGGGCGTAAAGATCGAGCTGAAAAAAAGTCCGCTTCCCGCCGCCGACATCAATCACGACTGGTCGACCTTCGTTGCCGAATGCGATCGGCAGGGAAGCGTCTGCAAGATGGATGGCTTCGACAAAGCCAAGATCGGCGGCGATAACCCAGGCGGGACTTATGCGTACCAGTACGTCGATCCGACTAAAATCAAACCGTACTGGGCGATCGCCCAGCAATACGCGCTCCTCGATCACATGTTCCAGACGCAGGGCAGCGGAAGTTTTACCGCCCACCAAGATCTGATCGCCGGCGCCACGGCAATCGACGACACTAACAGCCTCATAGACTATCCCTCGGAATGGAAAGTCTGGGGGTGCGACGCGCCCAAAGGCACGACGGTCCCGCTGATTACGGTAAGCAACCAGTATATCGGCAGCGGAAAGAGCTTGCCATTCCCCTGCGTCGACTACAAAACCGGAACGATGCGCGACTTGCTCGACGCCAAGAGCGTCTCGTGGAAGTATTACGTGTCGCCGTACCATCCTAAGACGGGCATACCCGCGGCCGGTTCTCTTTGGAACGCTTTTGCCGCCATCAAGTCCGTGCGGTACGGCCCGGAGTGGACGACGAACGTTTCCATTCCTCAGACGAACGTCTGCAACGACGTCAACAACGGTACGCTGCCCGCCGTTTCGTGGGTCATTCCCGACCAAGTCGACTCCGACCATCCGCGCACGAAGGACGGCACCGACACGGGTCCGGATTGGATCGCGTCGGTGGTCAACAAGATCGGCAAGAGCCCGTACTGGAACTCGACGGCCATCGTCATCGTGTGGGACGACTGGGGCGGCTTCTTCGATCACGTTCCTCCCAAGCTCTACGGGTCGGGCCAACTCGGCTTCCGCGTGCCCGCATTGATCGTCTCGCCCTACGTCGCGAAGGGCAAGATCGCGCAGACCGACTACGAGTTCGGGAGCATTCTGAAGTTTGTCGAGCAGACGTTCGGCCTGGGATCGTTAGGAACGACTGACGTCCGCGCGACGTCGATCGCTAACGCCTTCGCCTTTAGCAAGCGGCCTCGAAGCTTCACCCCCATTCCGACGAACCGGACGTGCGACTATTTCATCCGCCGGGGACCCTCCTATCAGGCTCTCGATACGGAATAGGCGGGGGACGGTGAATCGCGCGGGCTGGGCAGCTCTGCTCTCCCTTGCAGCGCTCGGAACCGCGTGTTCCTCTTCCGGCGGCGGCCCCTCATCGCCCGAGACGCCGCCGACGGCATCTCCGACGTCGACGCCGCGGGCAACCACCAAGATCCAGCACGTCGTCATCGTGATTCAGGAGAATCGAAGCTTCGACAATTTGTTTGCGACGTACCCCGGAGTAGACGGCGCGACCCACGGCACCCTTCACACCGGAAAGTCTTTCAAGCTCAACCAGGGCGCGCTCGCCGGAAAAGAACTCAACCACATGCATTCCGGTTTCGTTACGGAGTACGACGGCGGCAAGATGGATGGCTTCGACAAAATCGGTTTCGGCTCGAGCGGCACCGGAGGTCCGGCCGGTACCTACCCGTTGCGCTACGTCGATCCGGCTCAGATTCGACCCTACTGGTTCTTGGCCGCGCACTACGCGATTGCCGACCATCTCTTTCAGACGCAAGGCAGCGGAAGCTTTACGGCCCATCAGGATCTCATTGCGGGCGGCACGGCGATCGATGCGACGCAAAGCCTGATCGATTTTCCGTCGCGCGGGCCTTGGGGCTGCGACGCGCCGGCCGGTACGAAGACGTCGCTCATTACCGTCAAGGGCGACTACCTTTTCAATCGAGGGCCGTTTCCGTGCCTAACGTACGTCACGCTAAAGGATCGTCTCGATCCAGCGGGCCTATCCTGGAGGTATTACACGCCCCCGCTCGACCCCGGCAGCAGCGGGTTTCTTTGGAACGCGTTCGACGCAATCGACAGCGTGCGCTACGGACCGGACTGGCAAAACGTCGTCTCGCCGGAAACGACGATATTCAAGGACATCGCCGCAAATCGTTTGCCGGCCGTTTCCTGGGTGATTCCCACGGGGCAGAATTCGGACCACGCCGCGGCGACCGACACCGGCCCGCAATGGGTCGCTTCCATCGTGAACGCGATCGGCGAAAGTTCGGCGTGGAATTCTACGGCGATCGTCGTCGTGTGGGACGATTGGGGCGGCTACTTCGATCACGTCGTTCCCCCGCAGCTCGACTATCAAGGACTCGGGTTTCGCGTTCCAATGCTGGTCGTGTCGCCGTACGCCAAAACGGTCGGCTACGTCTCTCACACGCAGTACGAGTTCGGCAGCATTCTGCGTTTCATCGAGCGTAACTGGGACTTGAAATCGTTGGGGACGACGGACGTCCGGTCGAACAGCATCGGCGACATGTTCGACTTCCAAATCGCGCCGCGTGCCTTCGCCGCCGTTCCGGGATCGCGCTCGCCATCATACTTCGAAACCCGCTCGCCATCGTTCGACCCGCCGGACGACGAATAATGCGCGACCGGCGCCCGGCGGCCGTTTTGTGACCGCCATCATCGCCGCAGCGGTGACTCTAGTACTTATCCATTGCGCTGGGCTGGATGACTCGCCAAATGGAAGGGCGCGGCGCGCGTAGAAGTAACGCAAGCAGAGGAACCCGCTCGAGCGCCCACCAGCCGCCCTCAAGAGGCTTGCGACAAACCAATTTGCATATGACCAAGTCCATAACCGTACCATCCGCCGACGCTCCGACTACCGCACCGCCGCGGCCTGGAAGCGACGCGGGTACGATTCTACAAAGTGCGCGGACGCGCATGGTGCCGGTCGTCTTGGCCGACTTTCAGCGCGTCGTTATGTCGCCGCCGTGCCCGCAGGACGAACTCAAGCAAATCCAAGTACACTTCATGACCATCGCGCAGAGCGCCAAACACGGGATCGCTTCCGACGACGAACGTCGCGAGCTGGGTCGCGTGATCGAAGAACGCATGGCACGTTACGGCGCGTCCTCACGGCACATCGCCGCGCGGCAGGTCGGCGTGCTGCACTCCGATTTCGTGACGCACGATCCGGGCGCAACCGGATCGAAAAAACTTTACGGCGATCTACGGGTCGCCACCGGCGAGCAGTTGGATGCGCGAATGGCGTTGTTCGAGCAAACCGCGTGTGCCGTTCTCGAACGCATCTACGTTGACGGCGCGGCACAGCCCGACGGAATCGTGCACGCTACTTGCTCCGGTTACGTCTCCCCCAGCCCCGTCCAGGTCTTCCTTTCTCGACGTGGCTGGCTCAATACCGACGTTACGCACTCCTATCACATGGGATGTTACGGCGCATTCCCGGCCGTGCGTACCGCCCTCGGACTCGTGGGGTCGTCGTATTCCTCGCTTCCGACTCCAAAAAAGCGGGTCGACATCGTTCACACGGAGTTTCTGTCGCTGCATTTCGATTTGCTCGGCGAGACGCCCGATGCGTTCGTGACCTCCACGCTGTTCGCCGACGGGTTCATCAAGTATTCGGCCTATCCTCAAGCGGAATTCTGCAAGACCGGCGGGCGCGGGCTGCGGGTCCTCTCGTTCGAAGAGCGCATCTTGCCGGATTCGCTTCCGGAGATGACGCTGCGCCCGGGACCGCTGCAGTTCGACATGTCGCTCTCCAAGCGCGTCCCGTTCTTGATCCGCGACTCGATCGGCGGAGTTCGTGCTGTCGCTCAGCCGGCAAGCGGGCGTGGACTTCGAGCGCGAGAAAGACCGGATGGTCTTTGCGATCCATCCCGGCGGTCCGGCGATCCTCAATCAGATCCGCACCCGTCTTGGCATCGAAGAGTCGCAGATCGCCCTCAGCCGCAAGGTGCTCCTCGAAAATGGCAACATGGCATCGGCGACCGCTCCGCACATCTGGGAGCAGATCGTCGATTCGGCACGAAATTCCGGTCGGGGCGAAGGTCTTGAGCATGGCATTCGGCCCGGGCCTGACCGTCATCGGCGCACTCTTCGAAAAGGTGTAGGGCCGACGGGATTCGCCGACTCTTCATCCCGGAAGGCGGGAATGAGGTGAAGTCGGACAAACTTTAGGACGCTATGTCTCAACCACCAGCGCAGAATCAGCGCTTCAGCGTGCCGGCCCCGTTCTACTGGGCCGTGCGGGGCGTCCACAGCGGAGCGCCCCTTTTCGTCGGCCTCGGAAACCTGGAATCGAAGGTACTGAGCCGCCGCTTGGCCGACGTTCGGGTCGACCGGCCGGTGTACATCTGCGGGTTGCCGCGCGCCGGGACGACGATCTCGCTCCAAATGCTGAGCGAGCATCCCGACGTCACGACCCACAAATACGCCGATTTCCTCATGCCGTACGCGCCCTACGCGTGGAACTGGCTCTTCCCGAAAATCCCGGTCGACGCGATGCGTAAGCCCGTGCCGCGAATTCATCGCGACCGGATCCAGGTCACCCGCGACAGCGCCGAGATGGGCGAGGAAATTCTCTGGGAGCACTTTTTCCCATACATTCACGACGAAGACCGGGTCAGCGTACTCGATCGTAAAACGTCGAACCCTGCCTTCGAGCGCTTCTACCGAGAGCATCTGCAAAAACTCTTGCTCTCTCGCGGACGCACCCGGTATGCGAGCAAGGCGATTATGTGCGTCATTCGGATGCAGTACTTGCTGCAAATGTTTCCCGACGCGCGCTTTTTGCTCTACGTGCGCAACCCGGTCGATCACGTAGCGTCGCTGCTCAAACAAGATCGAATTTGGGACGAGCTGGACAACGACGACCCTCGGCAGATCGAAATCATCGAGTTGACCGGACATCACGAGTTCGGATCTCGCCAAATCATGGCCAACGTCGGCGACTCGCAAGTTCTCGAAGAGATCCACCGGCTTCGCGACGAGGGACGCACGGTTCGCGCTCGCGCGCGCTATTGGGCGTATATGTACGACTTCGTTTTGAAGCAGATCGCTTCCGATCCAAACCTCGAACGTGCCGTTTGCACGGTGCGCTACGAGGATCTCTGCGGCAACTCGCCAGAAACCATCGATCGAATCGTCGCTCACATCGACGTCGACCCGCAGAAGTTTGCACAGACCAAAGCCGCGTACACCGCGAAACTCTCGCTGCCCGACTATTACCGCCCGAAGTTCGACGATCGCGAGCTTGCCGACATCGTCGAGGTGACGGGCGACGTCGCCGATCGGTTCGGATACGACGTGGCCGCGATCGCCGCCCGGGCCGCGGCTCCTCCCGCGGAGCAAAGGAGTCCAGCTTAGAAGGAGCCGGCGCCCGCCGCGGGATACTCCGAAAGCAATGAAGCGACAGGCCCTAGTTATGGCCGGCGCAGCGCTGCTTTTGGCGACTGCAGCTGCCGGCTGCAACGGCACGACCTCTACCACCACGCCGGCGACGCCGGCGCCGGCGCTCGCCAACGTAGCCGGACAGTATCGCGGCACGGTCGCGGATACCGCATTCGGAAACGGGAAAGCCTTGGGCGATTTCTCGCAGACCGGCTCGACGGTCGGCGGACGGCTGCGCCTGACGTATGCCGGCAAGAAGGTCCTCAACTCGGTCGCGATGACGCTTGCGAGATCCGGTGCGCTCAGCGGCGACGCCGTGGCGACGATCGGCCAAACCGCGTGCACCTTCAGCGTAAGCGCCAACTACGATGCGACGAGCTTCGCGCTCTCCGGATCCTACGCCGCGACGACCGGCTGTTCCGGAGAATCGGGAACGTTCGCAATGAAAGAAGTGTGCTATTACCAACAGAGCGCCGGCATCCGTAACACCGTCCGCTCCCGCCACCAGCCGGTGCTGCGGCCGAATGCGGGCGGACTGCACGGTTGTTGAGGCGCCCGCAGCGCCAGTTCGAGTCTAAACGCGCGCGGCGTTAGCCGCCGCTTCCTCCTCCGACCAATTCGCGCCCGCGGCCAGCAAGGCTGCGATTTCCTCGGGCGGCAGTTCTCGGCGCAGCGCGTCTTGCAACGCCGCATCGATGACTCGATCGGGCCCTACGAGGGTCCAATCGAATGCCCGCAGACGGGCCTGTGCGTGCCCGGCGAGCCGCGCCGAACTGCGTGCGTTGACGGCGCTTTCCAATGCGGCGAGGTAGAGAATCGCGCACGGTGTCGCAATCGGATGACGGCTTCGAGCGGCCACGCCGAAGGCTTCGCGGGCTGCCGGTAAGGCCCGTTCGCGATCGTCGAGCACGACGTAGCAGCTCGCCAAGACGTTGGTAACGAAGACCTTGACGTCATCCGCCGCGAGCTCCATCGCTTCGCGCGCGATCGCGACGGCCGCCGCCGGATTGGCAGCCGTACTTTCGGCATCCGCCCACGCGCCGAGCGCGCGGGCGGTTTCGTCGTCTCGACCGAGCGAACGAAACAACGCGACGCATTCCTCGAAATAGGCTCTCGCCCGAACGATTTCGGCGGGGGAGTATACGAAGGCGCAGCGCTGCAGCGTTGCCGCCAGCAGACGGCGGTCGCCCAGCTCGCGTGCCTGCTGCAACGCTCGTTCGGCGACTTGCCGGGCCTCCCCGGAGGCATCGCCCAAATGGTGGGCCACCTGCGACAGCGCGCGCGTCAAACCGCGCTCGTCGGCGGCACGACGATACGCATCCACGGCCGCTCGAGCGGCCGCCAGCGCGCGGGCGTTCGCGCCTTGGTTGTGGTACAGCATCGATAGGCCGTAATGCAGCCGCGCGCTGGCCGCCGCCGAAAGATCGTCCGCAAACTCGAGCGCCCGTTCGCACCAGCCGATTCCCTCGCGCAGCAGTGAAAGGCGCAGGAACAGCGGCGCGATGCCGCCGGCGATGCGCGCGCCGACGATGGGATCGTGTGCCTCCTCGAACGACCACTCGAGTCCCGCTCGAAAATTATCGAGATCGCGTTCGAGCCGCTCTACCCAGTCCGGTTCCGGAGCCGTATCCCATTCCACGTACGCACGGTCGGCAACGCCGGCAAACGTCTCGACGTGCCGCCCAAGAACCGCGGCGGTTTGTCCGATTTCGTCGAGCCGTTCGCGCGCATATTCTCGCAGCGGCTCGAGCAGGCGGTACCGCCGGCTCGGCTCGCCGGCATCGACCACGAGCAACGACTTGTCGGCCAGCGAGGTCAAGTCGTCGAGAATGCTCCACTCATCGCCGGTTTCCCAGACGCCGGCTGCGCCCTCGAGTGAGAATCCGCCGGCGAAAACTGACAGGTCGCAAAAGAGCCGCCGTTCTTGCGGCGTCAGCAACTCGTAGCTCCAGTCGATCAGGGCGCGCATCGTCTGCTGGCGAGGCTGCCGGTCTCGCGGGCCGCCGGTCAGCGCGCGCAGCCGCAGACGCCGCGAAAGGTCCTCGAGCGAAACCGCTCGCATCCGCGCCGCTGCCAGTTCGATCGCCAGCGCGATGCCGTCGAGGCGGCGGCAGAGACCTTCGACCGCCTCGCGGTTAGCGCCGGTCACGCGAAACGCCGGATTGACCGCCTGGGCGCGATCGGCAAAGAGCGCGACCGCCTCTTCGTCGTCGAGCGATGACAGCCGATGCAGCCGCTCGCCGGCCACTCCGAGCGCCTCACGGCTGGTTGCCAAAATCATCACCTGCGGGCAGCTAGCCAAAATCGCGGCCACCAGCTCGGCGACGTCCCGGATCAAATGTTCGCAGTTATCGAGGACCAGCAATAGGTCGCGAGGTTTGAGGTGCGCGACGAGCATCTGGGCCGGCGGCGCGCCGGAGGTCTGATCGACGTCGAGCGCCGACAGGACCGTACTAGGTACTAGGCTCGGATCCGAAAGCGGCGCCAAGTTGACGAACCACGCGCCCTCGCGCGTATCGTTCAGCACGGCGGCGGCCGCCGCTAGCGCGAGCCGGGTTTTGCCGACGCCGCCCGTACCGACAATCGTGACCAGCGGCCCGGTGCGCAGCAGGTCTTCTACGTGCGCGATGTCGGCGTGCCTGCCGACGAAGCTGCTGGCTTGATGCGGCAGGTTGTTCGGAGGCGTCTCAAGCGCGCGCAGCGGCTTGAACTCGGACTGCAGGCCCGCCGCCGTAACCTGAAACACCCGTTCGGGCTCTCTGAGGTCCTTTAGAGGCAGCGTGCCCAGCGACCGCAACCCCGTGCCGGTCGCCAGATGCGGGGCTGCCAAGTCGGCGGCGGCGCCCGAAACGAGCACTTGTCCGCCGTGCCCGCTCGACAGCAGCCGGGCCACGCGATTGACCGCCGGACCAAAATAGTCGCCGTCGCGCTCGTCGGTTTCGCCGGCGTGCACCGCCATCCGCACCCGCAGCCCGCCGACCGCCTTCCAATCCTCCGCGCCAAGTCGTCGCTGCCCCTCGACGGCGGCGTCCAGCGCCTCGGCCACGTTGTCGAACGAGGCGCAGAACGCGTCGCCGATCGTTTTGAAAACGCGACCGTGATGCACTTCGATCGCCGTCCGCACGATCGCGTCGTGCCGGCGCAAAGCTTCCTGCATCGCGGCGCGATTCGTTTCCCAACGCGCGGTACTGCCGACGATGTCGGTAAAGAGAAACGCCACCGCGCTGCCGGGGGTCCGGCGAAATTCTCTCACGCTGCCTTGGTTCCGCGACCGTCACTCGAGGCCCGCTCGATTACGCCGCCCTCGGGGCCGCCCACGAGCGGCACTTGCGGGTGCCCTGCGCGGCCGTCGCAAATCTCAAAGGCATGAGAAAAATCAACACCGGCGACCTGCAAGAGATAACTTGGTCGTCACCCAAGAACGCGTTCGCGGGCGCGGGAAAGGAAATTTCCGAAGCACTGGGGCGCAATCCGGCCTCTCTCAACCTCGACGAACGGCACCCATTCGACGTCGAGATCTTGCGCGTCGCGCCCGGAAACAAACCGTATCCATTCCACTCTCACAGCGCGCAATGGGAGTTCTACCACGTCATCTCCGGGGCGGGGGTCGCTCGCGACGACGAAGGATCGACCCCCATCGCGACCGGCGACGCATTCATTTTCAAGCCCGGCGAAGCCCATCAGTTGATCAACGACGGCACTGAGGATCTCGTCGTCTACGTCGTCGCCGATAACCCAATCGGCGAATCCGCGCATTTCCCCGATAGCGCGAAGTGGGTCGTGAAATCGCCCGAGCGGCGCGTCATTCGCTCCGAAGCACTCGACTATTTCGACGGCGAGGAGTGAGCACCAGCCCGGTTAGCTTTCCAACGCGATTGGGTACGACGATAGCATGAAAATCATTGCGGCGCTGGCGCTCGCAGCGCTCTTTCCCTGTGCTGCCGCCGCGGATTGCGCCGGAGCCGATCCGGCGATCGCTTCGGTCGTGGTGGCGAACGTAACGTCCGCGCAGGGCAGCAACGAGTACCACCTTAACGGCACGGTCATCAATCGCGGCGACCGGCCGCAGGCTTCCGACGTTCTTCAGTTCGTCGACATCTATCAAACGGGGATGAAGCTGGACGCCAAGAGCATCCCGCCATTGGCACCCGGAAAGTCGTTTAACTTTACGTACGTCGCCACGCGTTCGGCCGACGCCGGCAAAGGCACGACGAAGTTAGACTTTCGGCTGGACGTCCACCGGCCGTCGCCCGCCGGCGACGCGAACTGTTCGTCCGACGACGACGAGTTCTCCCTTACTTTCTAGCCCGCGAGCGAGAGTCCGAGACCTTCCGGGAAGCAACGATCCGGACGGCCGCCGGACCGTCAGTCACTCCGTGTTGACCGGATGGTTCGATGGATGCTGATGCTCGAAGTACGTTCGCGAGTAGGGCGCGCCGATCGGCACGAATTGCCGGGGCGGCTGGCTGAACTCGAAGACGTCGTTCACAAAATCCGCCGCGCGAACGTCGGTCGTTCCCAGGCGCGGCAGAGACCAATTATCCTCGACGAATCGTATGATGCTGCCGAACTCGTACTGCGCGTGGGTGACGTAGCCGCGTTTCGCATACGGCGAGACGATGATGAAGGGAACGCGAAAGCCGAGCCCGCCGAAACTGCGCGGTCCGGGCGGCGCGACGTGATCGTACCATCCGCCCCAGTCATCCCAAACGACCAAGATTGCCGTGCTGTTCCAGGCGGAACTCTTCCCGACGGCATTTACGAGCTGCGCCACCCATGACGGGCCGGTGTCCGACGAGTCGCCCGGGTGATCGGAGTTTTGGAAGTCGGGAATTACCCAGCTCACCGCCGGAAGCGAGCCATTCGCGATGTCCGTGAAAATGGCGGTCTCCGGCCACACGACGTTTTTCCCCCACTGCGGACCGTCGCGCACCGCCTCGATCGCATCGAACGCGTTCCAAAGGTCGCCGCCGAAGCTCTTTCCGACTTCCGGGGCGTAGTAGCGCCACGAAAGTCCCCCCGCGTCGAGGAGATCTCGCAGCGTGCGATACTTGAGGCACGGAAACGGACCTTCGTTGAACTCGTAGCCTTCATCTCGGGTAATCAAGGTCGTGACGGTACCGGCGGGACTGTCGCATCCCCACGGCGGCATACTCGGAAAGTCGATCAAGCTGTGGGTCGAGTCGATCGCCGTGCCGCCGGCAATGAGGTCCTGATGCGCGGTGAAACTGCCGCTGCCTTCCGTCTGAAACATGTGATCCGCGAGCACGTACTGCTGCGCCAAGGTCCAGTACGGCCGAATCTGCGCCGGATCGACGTACTGATAAACGTACGTCCCCGGGATCTTCCCGATTGGAACGAGGTCGAAGCCGTCCATGTTCCCACCCCTCCAATCCGAAATCCAGTAGAGGTAGCCGTTGTTCGGTGAAATCTGGCTCTCGAGATTTCCCTTCGTCAGGCGGCGCCTGCCATCGTGCGTTTTTCCCGTCGTCGTACCGTCGGCGCCCGGAAAGGTCGCAAACAGGTTATCGAACGTTCGATTTTCCTGGACGACGATGACGATATGCGTAAAGTGTTTCCCGGCCTTCGGAGGCGGTAACGGCGGAAGCGCCGAGGTTCCGGACGTGCGGCCGCCGCAGGCGCTCAGCAGCACTACGGCGAGCGCGAGCGCAACCTCCGCTCGCGGTCGCGGGCGCTTCATGCGGGCGCGTCGGCCGGCTGGCGCTCCTTCGTGCGAACCAGAACGACTCCGGTCGCGACCAGCCAGACCGCCGACGGCAGCGCACCGAGGATGCCGGGGCCCGTGCCGCTGGGCGACATGATGGGACCCGAGAAGAACATCGAAAGCGTTGCGATCGCCGCGCCGAGCGATGCGGCGTAGCCAAGCCATGCGAGCCACGGTGGTGCCGAGTGGTGACGCCGCATACTATGCGCGGCGGCAAACAGAAATATCGAAACCGGGGCGTAGCCGAGACCCCCCTGCACGAACATGAACGCACCGTAGAGCGCTGCAAATCCGTTGGCTTGGAAAACGTCGGGAGACGTGTATCCGACGGCAGTCTCGAGCGAAGCAGCGAACAGCGACTCGGCAACCATGACGACCCCCGCAATCGTCGCAAATAGGGCGAGGCCTTCCTGTCGCCCCGGGGCTCCGCTCAAATAGGTGCGCAAGCCGACGAGAAACCATAGGAAAAATGCTGCGGCGGGAAACGTAAGCCACGCCGCCCATAGGATGACGAGGCGGTGCGAGTTGACGAGCAGCGCTAAGTCGGGCGGCGGCGTCGTAACGGACGGTAGCGGACTGGTAAGCAGCGACGCGATGACGAGCACCGCGACGTAGCAGATAACCGACCAGCCGGCGGAACGCTCGGCGTGCACGTTTTCCATGCGCGTTCCCTTACCCCGCCAGCGCGCTCCTTCCTGGTTAGAGACCGTAGTACTTGAACTCCGGCCACAATTGCGTCAGCGGTGCGCGCGGCTTCGTGCAAAGATAGATCGGAAGCGGGCCTTCGAGCATCCACCGATAATCATTTCTGTACACCGCAACTTGGCGAACGCTTCCGAACGCACGCAGCAGCAGCGGATAATCGGTCGCTCCCACCGCTAAGACGGAGTCGCCGCTGTACCCGCGAGTTCCCCACAAATAGTACGAGTTGTTGGGACTGATGACCGGCGGAAGGCCGTAACGAGGTCCGTAGAAGTCGATCGCGCCGGCATACGCGTACCGGTCGGCAAAAATCGCCGTCTGCACTCGCCGGGACTTCGGCAACGCGTAGTAGGCGCCGGCAACCGTTTTGGTCATCGCGTTCCAGCCGAGTTGATCTGCATACAGCGGATTGATGAGGTGATACTTGCCGTCTGGAGGCCACGGACGGCTGAGCCCGATGGCGATTTCGTACCGCATGTAGGCCGGCAGGGCTAACACGGGCAGCGCGAGCGGCACGAACGCCGCCCCCGTGAGGGCGACCGCGGTCAGCGTCGCGAGACGCAGCCATGCCGCCTTTTGAATGAGAAACCGTTCGATCGCCACCCCACCCGCCGCAAACAATGCCGGATACGCTCCTTCGATGTAGTAGGGACGGCCGACCGTCGCCACGATCAAGGCGAAAAGCACCACGTAGGCGATCGCTACGAAGCGATAGTCGCTCTCGCCTTTGCTTCGAAAGAGCGCCGCCAAACCTGCGATCCAGACGATCGCGTAAAACGGATTTTGATACGCCAGCTGCGCGATCAGCAAGTATCCGGCGTTGATCGCAAGACTCGACGACTCGTCGGCAATGCCGTTGGCGAGGGCGTGCCGATTGAGCCGGTCGCCGGCGAGCACTTCGAGCATCGGTAAGCCGTGCCGAACTTGCCAGAGCAGGTTTGGCAGGGTCGCCGCGAGCGCGATGACGATCCCAATCGCTAGCCAGCGCGAGCGCAACAGCTTTGCGCGACCGGTCAGCACCAGCCCCACGGCAAGCGCGATCGCACATGCGGCAACCGAATACTTGGCGTACATGCCCACCGCCACCACGAGCGCCATCGGCACGTACAGGCGATCGTCTCGCGTCTTCACCAGTCGGACGGTCAAGTAAATTAGCGCGCTCCAGGCGGCCGGTGAAAGCATTTCGGTCGAGAGTCCGTATCCCAAGCCGAGAAGGCCCGGCGCGGCGAATACGGTAACGGCGGCGATCGCCTGAGCGAAAGCGCCGCCGCGCAGCTCGCGGGCAATCGCGCACGCCAACAAGACGGTGACCCCCGAGAGTATCGCAGGCAAAAATCGTAACGCCCAAACCGCGTAGCCGAACGGGGCGGCCAGCCATGCGACGAAGGGCGCCAGGGGCGGCTGGTTGACGTATCCCCACGCGAGATGTCGCGCGCAGTCGATGAAGTAGAGCTCGTCGCGATAGTAGCCGAACCGATGGTTGAACGCTAAGTGAAGCGCGACGGTTAGGATAGCAACTGCGTATGCAACGGGTCGGAGCTTCACGCGGAGTTTGCGCGGGCGTCGAATCCGCCGATCAGCAGTTGGGCGACGCATACGCCGACGATCCCCGATAACGCGATCGAACCGAAAACGAAGCTCGGATCCCACCAGGTGCCGCCAAACATCGGCACCGCGAGAGCGAAATACGCCGCGAAATATCCCGCCGGGACGACGAACCCGAGCAGGCGCAGGGCGTTAGGGTTTCGGACCGACGGGTCCAGCTTTGCCACGATCGCGTCGCCCGCCAGCCCGGCCGCCGCACCGGCGAGGATCAGTAGAACGATCTCGTACCCGTCGCTCGAAATCTCGCCGCCGATCCAAAACTTTTCCGCAACGCACAGAACGACCAGCGCGCCAAACCGAAGGTGCTTGCGCGCGCACAGATACAGCACGGCGGCGGATAGCAGCGCGCTCTGCCAAATTACGATCATGATTTCGAGCGACTGCTTATAGAACAGAAAAACGGTGAGCACGAACTGCTCGTGCCGATATTGCACTTGCGGCATCGGGTGATCGCGCATCAACGCTTCTGGATAGAATCCAAACTGCGTCACGAACTGAATCACCTGAAATGCGAGAGCGATCGAAATCACCATCGGCAACTGGTCCAGCAAACGCGTTTCGTTCGGCCGAGCGAACGCGCTGCGCACCGGGCCGGTCACCAAGAAGAACAGGCCGCTGAGCAAAAACAAATGAGGCGGGCTCAGCAACAGATCGAGCTGATGTTCGAAGCCGAACAACGCGTGCCAGATCGCGTCCAACCCTCCGCCGATCAGCAGACACGCCACGCCCACGACGCTCTGCCGATACCCGTTTGGAACCGACGGCCAAAACGCTCCCACTCGCCGGTAGTTCCGCACGATTTCGGCGGCGATCACGAGGACGGCAAAAACCGCGCCGCTGTACATGGTGATATGCCACGGGTTCAGAAACGTGTCGATCGTTTCGAAGATGTGTTCGTGCGCGTCGATGAACAGTCCGGTCATGATCCAAACGCCGGCTATCGTTACGAGCCAATCCAGCCGGCTGGCGCCGGGCCGGTCGCTGACGAGGGGGCGCTGGTTCACGAAAGGCTCGACCTATCTCCGCGAGGAAGAAAGAAACTTAACGTTCATGTTTCGACTCGACGCGAAACCCCTTCCGCTACTATACGCCGGAGCGCTCTGTCTGACGTTTGCGGCGTGCGCGTCAAAACCGATTGCCACGCCCCCGAACCTCGTTATCGCTGCAGCGAAGCCTCGGGTTTGGCCGACCGCTCCGGTCGCCGCACCGGACGCACGCCCCCGCATCGTGCGCGTTTGGATGTCCAGCCTCACGATCGAATCCGGAACCTGGCTCGACGGCGCGATCGTCGCTAGTACCAACGTCGCATCGCTCGAAGTACGAACCGCCGCGTTCTCGATCAATGCCGATCACGTCGGACCCGGACTATTTCAATTTCATACGCACGTTCTCGAGTTGCCGCCGCTGGCCCGTCGGCACACGCTCGACCTATCGATCATCGCGCGCAACGCCGCGGGGGATCAAACCCAGGAATACGCTCCGCTCTCGATCCGATGAGACGGCGCGCTCGAATGACGTGATCGTTTTCAAGGGGAGCAACGGCTTGCGCGCGGGCTGGCGTTTTTTGGCGTATGCGATCATCTTCATCGGGGTCGAGCAGATTCTCGGCGTCGCTTTCGATGCGGGCCTGCCGAAGCTTCACCTTTCCGACGCGTGGCTGGCCGTCCTCGGCCCCGGGCAACTCGCGCTCAGCGAGATCGTCTTTGCGGTTGCGGTCGCGTCGGCGACCTTCGCGATGGCCCGGCTCGAACGCCGCTCCGTGTTCTCGTACGGATTCGCGACTTCTCCGCACTCGCGCAAACGCTTCTTCGAAGGCGTATCGCTGGGCGTAGTCGCGCCGGGAATCGTCGGGGGTTTGATGCTCGCGTTCGGAGGAATGCAAATTCGAGGGATAAACCTGCACGGTGCGCAGTGGGCCGTGTATCCGCTCGGCTGGCTGATCGTCATGTTGATGGTAGGATTTCTCGAAGAGGCATCCTTCCGCGGCTACCCGCTGTTCGCGCTCTCGCGGGGAATTGGGTTTTGGCCGGCGGCCGTGGTCGTCACCGTGCTGTTCGGCGCGGCTCATCTCGGGAAACGGGGTGAGAACGTCGCCGACATCGCCAGCGTGATGTTTTTGGGCTTCTTTCTCTGCTTCACGTTATGGAAAACGGGATCGTTGTGGCTGGCCGCGGGCTTTCATTTCGCCTTCGACTTCATGCAGTTCTTCGTCATCGGAACGCGTAACGGTTCGCAAGCCCCGGAAGGCACGCTTTTTACGGCGACGTTTCCGGGGCCCGCATGGGTAAACGGCGGTGCGTTAGGTACCGAGGCGAGTTATTTCGTTTTTCCGGTGACCCTGGCATTGTTCGCCTACGTGGCGTGGCGTTTTTCGGGAAGAGAAACGTCGTTCACGCCGTAAAGGCGACGATCTCGTTTGCCTCGCGATGACTCGTCCACCAACGCTCGCCGTCAAACGCCAAACAGCGGGCGTCGAACGGAATGGCCGCCACCGCCGTGGGAGCCGGCGCTTCGGCGTGCAAATCGAAGGTAGCCAGATTAAGGTTCTCCAGCTCTTCGTCGCCGGAGATGATGAACGATCGGCCGGAGCCGTTAAAACCGAGACCGGCGCACCGCGTCGGCAGCGCGATTTCACGGCGTTCGCGCTCGTCGGCGTCGAGAACCAGGACGCGTTGTTTTCCCTGCTGGCAGAGGTAGAGCGCCGCGTCGTCGGCGGCCAAATGCGAACCCGTGAACTCCGGACACGCGGTTTTGCTCTCAGAATCGAATCCGCGACCCGGAACCAACCGGTAGAGATATCGGTCGTCCTCTTCGCCGACCGATACGACGACGCGAAGCCCGCCGCCGAAGGCGGCGATGCCGTACGGCCTTCCCGGTGCGGCGAATTCCTCCACTACCGTCCACGTTTTCGGGTCGATCGCGTAGACGCGGTCGGTATCCCATGAGCCGATCCACAGGCGCCCTTCGAGAAAGGCGAGCGGCTGCGGGCGCCCCGCGGGTGACGCGCGGCGCAGAACTTCAGTAACGTTTTGCATACCGGCAGAAATGCTTTTGAACGGCGGACGGTTGCGCGCGAGCTTACCGGCGCTCCCACAGCGCCGGAATCTCGACGTAGGACCGATCCAGCTCGGCAACGTCGCGGCAACCTAGAAGGGTGAGGGTGCGCACGACGTCCGAACGGAGGATTTCGATCGCGCGCGCGACTCCCGTCCCGCCGGTCGCCCCCAGGCCGTACGCATACGCTCGTCCCACCAGGACGGCACGGGCGCCGAGGCAGAGTGCCTTGACGACGTCGCTTCCCCGCCGAATCCCGCCGTCCATCAGCACGTCAACCTGCGCACCGACCGCCGAAACGATCTCGGGCAACGCGCGCAATGCGGCGGCGACACCGTCGAGTTGGCGCCCGCCATGATTGGAGACGATCACGCCGTCGGCCCCCGCGGCTATGGCCTGGCGCGCGTCGTCACCCGTGAGTACGCCCTTGACGGCGATTGGCGCAGGACCCCAGACGTCCCGAATCCATTTCAGGTCGCTCCATGAAACCGTGGAGCGTTCCAGCGCCGCACCCACGTCGGCGTACGCCATCGGACCCTGGCCGGGCACCACGACGTTCTGAAAGTCCATCATTCCGCCATCGCCGAGAAAACTCGCCAGCCAGCGAGGACGCGTGAGAAACTGCCATGCGTACGGCAGCATCGTCGCGAAACGGCGAGTAACGAGCTCTTTGGCGCCGTTGCGCAAATCGCGTTCGCGCTGTCCCGCAACCGGCGTATCGACGGTGACGACGAGCGCTGAAAACCCGGCTTCGCGCGCCCGCCGAATAGCGTTGGTTGCCGCTTCGCGGCCGCCGGCCAGATAGAGCTGGTACCAAACCGGTCCGGCCGATGCTTCCTTGACGTCTTCCAGCGTGCAACCCGACAGCGTTGACAACGTATAGACCGTCCCCGCGGCGCCGGCCGCGCGCGCCGCGGCACATTCGCCGCGCGGAAAAAATAAGCGCGCGCTTCCCACGGGCGCGAGTCCGAACGGCAGTTCGAGCGGCGTTCCAAGCACCGTCGTACGCAAGCTGCGCGGCGACGGCGTCAACGCGTTGCGCGGGCGAAACGTCACGTCGTCGAACGTGCGGCAGTTTTCCCGCATGGTGGCCTCACCGTCCGCGCCTCCGTCGATGTAGTCGAAAACGACCCGCGGCAGACGGCGCTTGGCGAGGCGCCGCAGATCTTCGATGTTCCAAGCGCGTTCGCGGCGCATCTTCGTTAACGTTACGCAGGGCAGCTAGCCGGCCGCGCTCATTCGTAGTCCGGGGCGCGGTTATCGGGCGGCTGGTGCAAGAAGAACGACTTCTGCAGCGGAGCTTGGATCGGAACGAAGGCGCGGGGAGCGCGATTGAAGTTGAAGCAATCGCCGGCCGGGGACGAAGCTCGCTTGTCGGCAGCGGCGAGCCGGTCCAGGCCGAACAGGTCCTCGGCAAACGTAAGCACGCTGGCCGTCTCGTACTGAACGTGCGAGACGTGGTTCCTTTTTGCGTATGGAGAGATCACCAGCAGCGGAACGCGGAAACCCAGACCGTCGAAATCCTTATACGGCGGTGGAACGTGATCGTACAATCCGCCCCAGTCGTCCCAAATCACGAAGATGGCCGTCGTATTCCAGAATTTGCTTTTGCCGACGGCGTTGACCAGCGAGGTAACCCACGACGGCCCGAAGCCGCCGCCGCAGTTGACGTGATCGGAATTCATACAGACGGGCGTGATCCACGTGAAGTTCGGCAGCGTGCCCGCTCCGACGTCGGCAATGAAGTCCTGTTGCGGGGTGACGATGTCTTTCTTCCAATCGGGACCGTCGTAGATGTGTTTGATTGCCTGATAGCCGGACCAGTAAAAACCCTGACCGCTCGACGGACTATCGAATTTACTCGTGTAGAACCGCCAGGTGAGCCCGGCCGCGTCGAGTTCGTCACCCAGCGTCTGGTAGTCGAAACAGGCCCGCTGGCTCTTGGTGACCGTGCGATTTTGGTTGAGGATCGCGACTTTGTCGTACGATTGACCCGAACATCCCCAGGCGCCAGCCGGCAAATCGACGCTCGATTGGGCTTGCGCCGCGATCGCGTACTGGTGCGCGACGAAACTCTCGTCGAGATGCGACTGGAACGTGCGATCGGCGACCACCCATTGACGCGCCATGTCGAAGTACGGTTTGGACTCGTCGTGGGGTACGTAGACGTACTCCGGATTGGACGGCCCCCCCCACGACTGTTCCTTGTCGAATCCATCCATCCGGCAGTGGGTTCCCTTCACCTTCCCCGCCGGAGCGTCGCAGGCCGAAAACATTGCGTCGTGCGAGTGATCGATCACGTATTGGTCGGCGAGGCTCACCGCCTTCAACTGGATCGTTTCCCCCTTGGAGTTCTTCCCGCTCGCGACGGTATCGGCACCGGGATAGCCCTGGAACAAATTATCGAAGCTGCGGTTCTCTTGAATGATGAAGACGACGTGCTCGATCTTCCCCGCTCCGGCGGCGATCGAGCCTCTTAGGGCTCCGCTCCCCGCCGGTACGACGGTTTCGGTCGAATGCGAAGTACAAGCCGCGAGCGACGCCGCGGCGGCGACCCAGGCGATAGCGCGACTAGCGAACACCCAAACCTCCGGTCCCCGTTAGGGGTAGCGATGCACGCAGGACTGCGTGGCGTTGCTGAATTCGGCTTGCGACGCGTACGTCTTGTCTCCGAAGGGGTCGTTCTCGACGTCGAGCCAACCGCAGAGATCGGCGATCTCGCCTTGAACGCTGTTCCAACCGGAGAAGGGATGCGGATCGGTAATGGATTCCGCGTATTCGTGGCCTTCCACGATCGTCACGCCCTCGTCCTTGCCGTTTTGGTTCGGGCCGGCCGCGATCAAATTCGCGCCGCACTGCGAGCCCGCGTCGGGCACGTATGGGAAGTCGGTGTACGAGACGTTCTTACCCTTGTATTGCGTCGAACTGTGGTACGCGCACCACGCCGTTCCGAATCCCGAACCGCTATGCTTGTGAGCCGTCGCGACGACGTACGAACCGCTCGGGTCGTATCCGAAATGCCGAACGCCTTTGAGCGCTTCGGCCGCGATCTGCGCGTCGGTGGGCGCTTTGGGAATGGACGAGTCGTCTTTCCAAATCCCGCCGAACTGTTTGGCGGGATTGGCGATCTGAATCGTTTTGCCGCCCGCGACCTCGTAGTATTGGGTATAGATGTTGTTGTAAGCGCTTCCGCCGACCCGCGTGCCGTACTGCTGAAGCAGCTTCGCGACGTGATTCGGATCGCCGGCGGTCTGGTAGCCCCAGAGAATTACGTACATGTTTGGGTTGACGAGCACGGGGCCGTTCCCATACGTGAGAAACGCGTCCGGCCGCACTAGCGACGGCGCGGTTCCGCGCGTCGGCATGTAGTGCGGATGATTGCTCCCAAACGTCCCGGCGTTACTTGCGGCGACGGACGTCGGGCCGGCGAAAGGTGCGCCGCCGTTGGCGGCGCACCCCCCGAACCCAATTGTCCCCGCACAAACGAGAACCAGTCCTAGGCCTCGGCCTGCCTGCACGGCGGACTACTTCACCGTGACCTTCACCGCGACCGATGCGATGCCGTTAGCGACCACTTGCAGCGTGCTTGGACCTTTGTCCATAGACGCCGGAACGTCGAAGTGCGTCGAAACGACCAGCGAACCGGTGGCGACGCCCATCGAGCTGTGGCCGTGCGTTCTCGCGTAGAACACGTGGCCGCTGGCGTTGTTGGTGATCCGCACGAGCGGGTAGTTCGTCGCGTTTTGGAATTCGTCGCCGAACGACATCGCCTGCGACAAGCCGTTGAACTGCGTTCCTGAGACCTTATAGGTACGACCGCGCACGACGCTCGCCGGCGACGTCTTGACGCTCGGCGCCCACGACGCTTGCGGTTGGCCGGCTCCCGTGTAGAGCTGGACGCCCGAGTATCCGAGAATCATGACTTGACCGGTCGGCAGGAGCAGCGGCGCTCCGTACCCCGATCCGGTCGTCGTGAACTTCGTGCCGTCGAATTCGTAAAGCGAACCGGTCAACCCGAACACGAGGACGTTTCCGCTGGGCAGCAAGGCCGCGAACGAATCGCCGGCGTTGTCGCCGTTTGGAAAGTCCGGACCCGCCGACCACGATCCTCCGCTTCCCGAAATATGGTAGACGGCCGTGTGTCCCGCTCCAAAGCCGCTTGGTCCGGATGCCGAACCCGTCGCGAAAACCGTTCCGTCCGGACGAAGGATTGCCGGCCCGATCTCACCCGGCGGCAAGTAGCAGTCTTTGGGCTTCGGGCCGTACTGCAAACACTGGTGGTAGGGCGACGGTGAATGCAGATCGACGATCGTCGAGCCGGCGCTGGTCCAATGTCCCGTTGCTGGGTTGTAGCGTTCGGAATTGGGGGCGTTTTTCACGTCTTCGGTGAGGATCGTGCCGTCCGGCAGCAGAGTCCAACCCTCCTCGGAGTTGAAGTCGGACTTCCCGGTATGCCCGAGCTTCGTCCAATTCAGCGTCGTTGGATTCATCGCCCCGTCCTGCTCGGTGAGTTTTTGGCCGACGAGGAAGCGGCCATCCGGCAACACGCTGCTCTCCGAGTCGCCGATAAACTTCCAGCCGCGCGGATGTCCGAGCGGCGTCCACGTGTTTTTCGTCAGGTCGTAAATCGCGCCGAGATTCGTGAGCTGGAGCTGGTAGTTGCCGGGAGAGTTGTACTCGCCGCCGATGATGGCGAGGCGCCCATCGGAAAGCACGGCCGAGGCAAACGCGCTCGGGGAATAACCGGCCTGGAGGCTGGCGACCTGCGTCCACGTTCCGCTTGCGTAGTTACCGAACTGATCCGGAACGTAGCGATACCATTGGCTCGAGTAATAGCTTTGCGTGAGCACCGATCCGTCGGTCATCAAGTACGCCATTTGCATCACCGACGGGGGCTGGCTGGTGAGACGCATGATTCCCGGGTGGGGCAGTCGACCGGTGCGCGCGTTACTGCCGGCGCCTTGGGGAGCGGCAGCGGGGAGGATCGACCGATTCCCCGAGCAACCGGCCGCCCCGACGGCAATGACGGTCGCATAGGCTAAGAACTTGCTTACAAAACGAAACACTCGCGATACCTCCGAAGGCTCGAGCGACGAAAAACGAGGCTTCCCCTTTAGAGTTTGGACGGCGATTTCCCGCTCGGTACCTTGGAGCGCTGCCGGTCGGTTCCCCAACGGCCAAGAAGCGTGGTCGTCGCGCTCGCTCCGCTTGCTCGAAGCGACCGAGCTGACCAAAGGCAACCTTCTGGTTCCGTACGATCGATCCGCCGCATCTGCTAATTTTTTTCCGGCACCCCGACCCGTACGAACAATCCGGCCCAACTGCGCGGCGCGTTGCGCGACATCTCAGGTTAGCGGTACCGCCCACAGGGTCGGCGGGCGTCCGACGACTTAGAAGCGAAGACGATCGCCCGTCTGGGAGGTATCGGTTGCGGTTTACACTCGCTCTGGCGGCAGCTATTGCCGTCGTACCCATCGGCTGTGCCGGCCGCCCCGCCGTCGTGCCCGCAACCGCGAACCCTCTGATGATCGATCGCGCGCCGGACTATCATTTCCCAATTCAGCACGTCGTCATCATCTTTCAAGAGAACCGAACGCCCGACAACCTGTTCCAGGGATTGCCTGGAGCCGACATCGCGCGGAGCGGGCTGAACGACAAGGGGCGTGAGGTGAGGCTGCACGCCGTTCCTCTTACGGCCAAGTACGATCTGCAGCACGAACATAGCGGCTTCGCCGTCGAATACGATGGCGGCAAAATGGACGGCTGGTCGCAGGAACATTCTTCCAACGACTGTGGGAAGCAGTTCAAAGCGGTCTGCGCGTACGGCTACGTTCCGCGTTCCGAGAACCGGCCTTACATTACGATGGCCAAGCAGTATGCATTTGCCGACCGTATGTTCCAATCGAACCAAGGACCGAGTTATCCCGCGCATCAGTTCATCATCAGCGGCGACTCCGTCGCGACGCCGAAATCGCCACTGAACGTTTCTTCCAACCCCATCGATCATGGCGAGTTTCACGGCGGCGGCGGCGGGTGCGATGCGCCGCCGTGGGAACGCGTCCACGTGATTAACCGTCAAGGCTTTCAGCGCGGGTCGGTCTATCCGTGTTTCGATCGGAAGGTCCTCTCCGATCTCATCGATGCCAAAGGCCTGTCGTGGCGCTACTATCAGTACGGGGGGGGGCAGGGCCTGTGGAAAGCCTTCGACTCGATCCAACACGTCCGCTACGGTCCGGACTACCGCAACGTTGTCTCGAGACCGCAGGCGATCCTGAGCGACATCGCCCGCGGCGATCTCGCGAACGTCGTGTGGGTCACGCCGCAAGGGCACTTTTCCGATCATTCCGGCTCGGGCTATGGCGGGGGCCCAGCGTGGGTATCCGCCGTCGTCAACGCGATCGGCAAAAGCTCATATTGGGATACCACCGCCATCTTCATTACCTGGGACGATTGGGGCGGCTGGTTCGACCACGTCAAACCCCCGATCGTCAATTCGTACGAACTTGGCTTCCGCGTTCCATTGATCGTCGTGTCCCCGTACGCCAAGGCAGGTTACGTCTCTCACGAGCGGCACGAGTTCGGAAGCATCCTGAAATTTACCGAGGAAACGTTCGCGCTGGGATCGCTGGGGACGACCGACGCTCGATCGGACAATTTACGCGACTGCTTCGATTTCACGCAGACGCCGCGGCGCTTCCGAACGATTCCGGCGCCCCCGTTCACGCCCGACGATCCCGTCGGCAAGGGTGCCTCGCCGAACGACCCGTCGCTCGACGGCGACTGACTGGAACGGGACGGCCTACGCCGTCCTGGCCGTCGGAACGAACTCCATATATGCGGCCGTTCGCGCCGAGAACGTCGAGTCGAAGTATCGCGAAACGACGTGCAAGGCGGCGGATATTCCCGAAGTAAGTCCCCCGGCGGTGATGATGCTGCCTTCGTCGACGAAGCGTGGGCCGCGTACGAGTTCCACCCTCGGAAACTGTTTGGCGAACTGATCGTAATAGTCGTGATGCGTGGTCGCCGATTTGCCATCCAGTATGCCCGCCTTCGCCAGCTTGAACGCGCCCGTGCAAACCGACATCGTGAGGTCGACCTTGCCCTGGATCTCGCGGAGCATCGCCATGAACCTGTCAGAGCCATTCGATTGCGCGGGAACGACCACGACGTGGGGAAGCTCGACCGCGTCGAACGAGTAGGTCGGTTCGATCCGCAAGCCGTCGGTCATCTCGACGATTTGGGTCGTCTCGGCAACCGTGAACAACTCGAAGGGCATGTCGCCGTTCGGCAGCATCGTGTCCTGAAACGTTTCCCAGGGTCCGGCGAGGTCGATCACATTGGCTCCCGTGGAAATGACGAAGGCCACTTTGATCTTACCGTCTTTCGGACGCGGAATCTTCGGCGCCGCGGCCGCGTGGGGCTGGGCGGAGCTTCGCGCTGCCGCGCCGATCATGAGGCCGCCGGCGACTGCGGCTCCGAGAACCTGTCGTCTGTTCATGCCCCTAGTATGGAAGTTTGCCTCGCGCGCGTCTTGGACGCTTCTCCATCGAGGATGCTAATATCGTTCAAGACGCGCGGGCCGCGCGACGGAGAAGATACACCAAACTCGTGATGCAAAAATTAGCGCCGGGCCACTGGTACGGAACCGTCGAGCGTACCCAAGCGATCGGCGGCGTCTTGCTCTCCTTGGTTTATCACGATCGTCCGCGCTCGATCGGCGTCCACGAACACGCGCTGTCGTACTTCCTCATGCCCTACGCCGGCGGCTACCGCGAGACCAAAGACGGCACGACCATCGATTACGACCCGTTCAGCATCGCCTTTCATCCGGCCGGATTCGTTCACTCGGACGAAGTGCTTGCACCCGAACGATTTTTTGCAATCGAGTTCCAGAGCGAGTGGCAGGCGCGGGCGGGCCATCTTTACGATACGTCGGCCTGGCGCTTCGAACTTCAGCACGGCGAAGCGGTATGGCTCGCAGTGCAGCTGCTTCAACGATTTCTGACCGGCGAACTCGACGATGCGTTCGAAGTCGATGCGATCGTTTCCGAGATGTTGGGAATCGCGTTGCGGATGGTCGATCGCGACCGTCCTCGGCGGGCGTGGGTAGAAAACGTCAAAGGCTACCTGCGCCAGGAATATGCGGGCAAAATTTCGCTCGAGGAACTGGGCGCACGAATCGGCCTGCACCCAGCTTCGCTTTCACGGGGATTTCGGATCGACGAGGGCATTACGGTCGGCGACTACTTGAGCCGCGTTCGCGTCCAGCAGGCCTGCCGCCTGATGGCCGGCGGTTCCGCGGCGCTCGCAGAAATCGCAGCGGCCACCGGCTTCGCCGACCAAAGCCACCTCACGCGCGTTTTCAAGTCGGTAACCGGCTCGCCGCCGGGCGTATTCCGCGACCTCGTCAGCCGACGCTGAACGTACCGATAACACGACCGTCCAGACACACGCGCACGGACTCGACGGCTGGCGTGCGCAACAGTCCGATCGTCAGTCGATGACGCCGGCCGGTCGGAGGCAGCGCGATGGACACACCGCCGTAAAAGCCGCCGCCGTGACGCGACCACGATGCCGCGAACATCTCGATGGGCGAAACGGCGGCCGTTTGAACGTGCCCGGCGTTGAACGAGCCGCCGGCGACTCCCGCCGCTAAAACCGTTGCCGCAATCGATCGCAGTCCCATCGTATTCAGTCCCGTCCTATTGACGTACTCACTATAACCGGGCGGGAGCCGACCCGGCTTGAACGCCGTCGCACCGGCGCTGACAAGATCGTTCAAGACGAACCTCGAGACCGAAGGAGCCGGCGGGTCGTCCGCGGCGAATCGCGCCTTGATGGTACGTGCATCGCGGAGTTTGCGCGGTTTGGCCGCGGCGCTGAGCATTTGGACTTTCGCGTTTACGGCGGCTCCGGCGGGCCGTGCCGATGCCGCACCCGGCGCGTTGCCGTCCGGCACCTATCGTTACGCCGTCCATGCCGACGGCAAGACGACTGCCTCAAGCACCGTCGTCATCGAGCATGGCCCGTCGCTAGTCGTGACGGAGAGCGTCGACTTACAAGGCGACTCGGTAAAAACGACGCGCACGCTCGACTCAACGACGTTTGCGACCAGTTTCTGGTCGGCCGAAAACGGGGACGGCACGTCCGACACGGTAGCGGTTACAAGTCAAGGCGCGACGTACCGTCACGGGGCGACCACTACTAAGCTGGCGGCACCCGCCCAGGCGCCCGCCGCCATCTTCGACTTTTTCGTGGCCGAGTTCGCAACGCTTCCGGCGATGATTCAGGCGACCGGGGCCAACCGCTACGACGAATATTGCGTGTGTATCGGCGGTTTTCAGACGAAGGCGGTTTCCGTCATCCCCGCTTCGGCGGCGCGGCCGCCCGGAGTTCCGGCGAGCGATGCTTCCATCGCACTATCGGCCGAGGGCGAGACCGTCACTCTCTGGTACGATCCGCAAACGTTCTTGCTGCGCGAACTCGACATGCCAAAAGAAAAAATCTCTTACGTACGAATCTGAATCCTACAAACGTTCGCGCAGCACCGAGCGCGCCAGGCGGCGCGACGCAACGTCGATCTCGAAGAGATGCCCTCGGTGCGATCGCACGAATCCAATGAAATATAACCCCGGCGCGGACGTTGGGACTCCCGACTGGAACCGCGGGTAGTTGTTTTCGTCCAGGACTCCCGGTACCGCCAGAAACCGTTCGAGCCCGGTCGCGTAACCGGTCGCGAAAATCACGACGTCAAAGATTTCCTCGCGACCGTCTTCAAACGTTACGCCCGTTTCCGATAAACGGGCGGCCGCGGGCCGGATCGATATACGCCCGGACTTCAGGGCGCGCGCGAAACCGACGTCGATCACCGGAATTCGTCGGGCCGAAAACGGCGCCCATTGCGCCCGTCGCAGCCCGTAGCGGGTCAGGTCGCCGAGCGCCACGCGGGCAATGACACTTCCAATCCGGTCTGCGAATGGTGCCGGGAGGCACGAAAGCGCGATCCCGAAGAGCTGTACCGGCGTGCCGAGAAAATCGCGCGGCACGACGGGCGGCGCCGTACGCACGGCGACGGCCACGAACGATGCCCCGATTTCAGCGAGGTCTGCCGCAATCTCCGCGCCGGTATTGCCCAAGCCGATAACCAGAACGCGTTTTCCGGCAAAGCGACGCCCCTCGAAGTACTGCGAAGAATGGAGGACGGTGCCCCGATAGCGACCCGACTGCACGAGCGTCGGCCCGATGGGATCGGCGAACATGCCGGTGGCGACGACGACCGTTCGAAATCGACGCGCCCCGCGATCGGTTTGCACGACGTACGCCGGCCGCGAGGTTTGGGGGCGCTCCTCAACGCTTACTCGCGTAACGTTGCAGCCGAGTTGCACGTCGAGTTCAAACTTTCGAGCGTATTCCTGCAAGTACGCGGCATACAGATCTTTCGGAACGTACCTGGGGTACCGTGACGGCATTGGAAAATGCGCTAGTCCGGAGAAACTCCGGATTGTATGGAGCCGTAGCCGTTCGTAACGCCGCAGCCACGAGCCCCCGATGCGGTGGTCTCGATCGAAGATGACGGCGTCGAGCCCGACCCTTTTCAAGGCTCCGGCCGCACTCAAACCGGCCGGACCGCCGCCTACGACCGCGACCGAAGGTTCGAGCATCTCGGTTAGGACGCGCGCGTTATACGGCTTTCGAAAGCCTTACGCTGAGCGCGCTGATTTTCGTCCATGGTCGCGCCCTCACAGCCGTAATGAACCGTCAGCCGGGGGGCTACGGATTGACAATCCACGGTGACGACGACATCGCCGCACCGATCACAGACTCGCTTGGTGTGGTATCGAAGAGCGAAAACGTTATCCGGCTCGCGTCGCACGAGCCTCAGCAGCGGGAGCCGTTTCCGGCGGCGCCCGAAGGGCCACCACCTAATGCTCATCGACGGCCTTAATTCGCCTTTCGGCGGGCGTCTTCCTCGGCACGGCGCCGGGACGTCGATTCCATCGGCGTCAGCATCTTCTGCATGGCGCTTACGACCGTAATCGGGATTCCGTTATGGAAACCCATGTTCTACCTCCCTTCTTTGCAATTTGACATGTTTCTTACGTACTTATAGACACGTGACGCACCCAAAAAGTTTCAATTCCCCGGCGGCGGCGCTCGGAAGTACTAACGGCCGCCGGAGTTGAACAGACAAACATCGCACTCGCCAAAAAGATCGAAGGAGGCAGCTCTTGTTGCAGGTTCTTTTGTCATTTCGCTTCGCCCGGCTGGCGCGAATGGCGGGGATCGCCACGGCGATCGGCTTCCTCACGTTGCCGGCGCTCGCGCAAAGCGCTCCGACTTCGAGCGTGGCTCTCCGATCCGCCTTACAGCGCGATCTCAACGACTACCTGAAGGAGCGTGGTGCGACGGAACACCTCTCGGCCCTTTCGCTCTCCGTCAGCCTCTCGCAGGGTCAGCCGGCCATCAACGTTACCGCCGGGACGACGCGTTACGGGTCGGGACCGGCGGCGACGCCCACCGATCTCTACCAGATCGGAAGCAATACGAAGGCCTTTACGGCCGTTGCCGTTCTGCAACTCGAGGCTCAAGGTCGCCTCTCGATCGACGCACCGCTGGGCACGTATCTTCCGCAATATCCCGCCTATCGTAAGCTTACGCTTCGCCAGCTGCTGAGCATGACCGGTGGAATCGAGTCCTACGATAACGAGCTCGCCTGGGACCGGATGATCGTAAAAGATCCGATGGCAAACGTTCCAACGGATACGCTCATCCGACTGATCTATCCAAAGTTCAAATCAACCCCCGGCACGAAATACTCATATTCCAACACCGGGTACCTGTTGGCCCAAGAAGTCGTAGCGGCGCGCAGTAAGAGCAAGAATTTTGCAACCGAGATCGCCCGAATCATCGCCGGCGCGGGTCTCAAAAACACCTACTACACGTCGAATCTTTATCCGGCGTCCATCGCCAAGCGGGTCGTCGCGGGATACTACGGAAACGACGATCCCGGGTTCGGCAAATTCATCGGCAAGAATGTGTCCGGCTACAGTCTGTCGTGGGCACAAGGGGCGGGATCGATCGTCTCGACGCCCGAGGACCTTACGGTTTGGGCTCGCGCGCTGTATGATGGAACGTCGCTGCTTCCCGCCAAGCAGAAGGCGGAGCTTTTGAGCCTGATTTCGCTCAAGACGGCCAAGCCGCTGACCAAAACCACCGCCGCAGATCCGGCCGGCTTTGGACTCGGCGTTGCGCAACGCTACACTCCCAAGTTTGGCGCGTTCTGGTTCTACCAAGGCGAAACGCTCGGCTTTCGAGCGGCCCACCTCTACTTTCCGAAATCGGGCCTCGTCGTCGCACTCTTTGCGAATAGCCGCCCGTTGGAAAAGAACAGCGAGATGCAACAACTCTTTACGAAAATCTACGCGACCATCCAGACCGGCGGGAAGCGCTAAGCGCGCGCGCTCCGGTCCTGCGAGCTTGGAAAACCGAGACAGGCTATGAGCCGGGCGGTACCGCCGGTGGCGCGTTGGTCCGCAGCTCTCGTTCGATTGCGTCGATCAGGATTTCCGAATCTGGCGCGACGTCCGGTGAGAAGCGTGCCGTTGCCGCCCCGTCACGGCCGATCAGAAACTTCTCGAAGTTCCACAACACTTCGGGCGCGGGGTTCGGCGTCATGCCGTAACCCTTGAGCTCCTCGCGAAACGCCTCGCTGCGCGCAGCGCTCGGCTGTTGCTCGATCAGTGCGGCGTACAGGGGGTGTTTGTCTTTCCCAACGACGTCGATCTTGGAGAACAGCGGAAAGTTAACGCCGTAGGTCGTGGAGCAGAAGCCGGCGATCTCCTCGTCGGTACCCGGTTCCTGACCTGCGAAATCGTTGCTCGGAAAACCCAGCACGACCAACCCCGCATCCCGATACCGGGCGCTCAGTGCCGTTAGTCCTTCGTATTGCGGCGTTAAGCCACACTTGGACGCCGTGTTGACCACCAGCAAAACCTTGCCCGCGTAGTCGCCCAAACTCGCCGGTTGTCCATCGATCGTCGTAAGCGGAATCTGTTGCAGACCAGTCATGACGCTCCACTTTGCCGGGCTCTTTTTTGCTCCTGCGAATAGGGAACGCTCAAGGGCTTTCGAGAGCAGTCCGCAAATGTGGAAGTCTTGTGAAACAACCCGTTGCCAACTTCAAAGCAGGGCTGCTTTTCGCCATGGCGGGGATCGTGTTGCCGGCCCAAGCCATGGCCGCTATCCTTCCCGAAAAAGACGCGGTCGCAGTATCGCAACTCGTCCAGGAAAGTCTCAAGGTTGACGATCTCAGCGTCAGTTTCGTGTCGGAAGGGAAGTTCGCTATCGCTTTCTGGAAGGCGGCCGACGGTCACGGCGGTGGCGAAGCGCTGGCCAGAAAGAGCGCCGGCGGCTGGGTCATTGTCAAGCAAACCAGTAGAACGTTCAAGAGCGCGCAGACGCTCGTGACCCTCGGCGTACCCGCCAACCAAGCCAAAGCGCTCGTATCGGATCTGGCAACGGCGGGGCAGTAGCGAGCGAAGCCGCGCACCGTTCAGCGTGCAGCGGCGTGAAACTGCCCAAAACCATAACCGGCGTTTAAGCCGGTAGCGCCCCTGAGAGTTGCGGAGGGCAATCCGCACTTCGAGGAAGCGTTTTCTCCCGATAACGGTAAAACGTGGCAGACGAATTGGACGACGGACTACACTCGATCGTCCCCGAAAATCGGCGCCGATATGATACAATCGGAGCCCAGCTTTTCGTGGAGGGCATTCTCGTGAAGGTCTCGCAGTCCGCGGAGCGCACCACCAGTGCCGCACATTAGCCTTCAGCGGGCAGTCCAATTTCCGGCAACGCTATATTACGAAACCCTGGTGAACTTGCTCGCAGACATTAGTTCCAGAAGGGGCCCGTGGCGCGATTTCACGCTCCACTTGAGTCTCACGGAATTCGGCCTACCCGACGTCGGTGACATCACGATTCCGATCCGCTTGAGGAGCCAGCCCGAAACCGTCGTCGCCTCGGCTCAGGAGCGGGTGACGATCCATCTCGAGGCAGCCCGTCATCCGGAGTCCCTTCTTTCGTTCGCGGGAGTCTGCGGGGTGGATGTCGTTGAACGCATTCCGATCGACTCTGTGGCTCGACGGGAGCTACGAGCTGCCCCGCGAGCGCGCCCTCGCCGCGATCGAGGGCGGCAACGAAGCGATGCTGCAACGTATGAGTGAGAAAGCGCTTCAAAACTTCTCCGATGACGTCGTCATCGCGTGCGACGCGCGGATCAACCAAACGGAAAAGGATTTTATCCGCTATAATTACCAAGGAGTCGTCTGAAAGCGCTCGTAAAGGAATCCAGCGATGTTAAAAGCCGGCGACCGAGTGTTCATTGACGGATCGCACGAAGAGGGGACGGTTAAAGAGGTGCATCCCCACGAAATCGTCGTACGCGTAAAGACCACGCAGGGACACGAAGAGCGAAAGTACGCCCACGAGGATCTGCGGCTCGACCCTACGATGGATGAAATCTCAGGTTTCAGCGACCACTAAGCGTCCCGGTGCGGCCGAACTTTCCATCACCGGCCCAGCTTCACGGCCAGCATGGAGATCGAGCCGCCGTCAAAGCCGTCGATAGGAAACGTCACCGAATCGTCTGGTTGGCGCGTTCCCAGGACGTACAGCAGGGGCAAGAAGTGATCCGGTGTCGGCGCGCTCAGCATCGCATCGGTACCGAGTTCTTCGTAGTCGACGAGGGCGCCGTCGTCGCCCGTCGCGATCGCATCGCGTATGCGGTGCTCGAAGCGAACCGCCCAGTCGAGGGGCTCCGTTTGGGGTATCCCCCAGGCGTAAGCCTGGAGGTTATGCACGACGTTTCCGCTGCCGATAACGAGCACGCCTTCGTCCCGCAGTGGGGCGAGCCGCTTTCCGATGGAGTAATGGACGGCCGCAGGTTGCGTTTCGTCGATGCTCAACTGAACGATCGGAACGTCCGCATTTGGGTAGACGTGCACGAACACCGACCACGTTCCGTGATCGAGTCCCCACTGTTCGTCCCGATGAACGCTCATCGGCGCAAGAAGCTCCTGCACGCGCCCGGCGAGTGCCGCGCTCCCCGGCGCGGGATATTCCACGTCGTACAGTGCCTGCGGAAACCCGCCGAAGTCGTGGATCGTCCGCGGCGCCGCCATTGCGGTGACCGACGTACCCGGTAAATACCAATGAGCCGACACGGCGAGCACGGCGGTCGGACGCGGAAATGCTTCGCCCAGGCGAGCCCACGAATGCGTATACGCGTTGTTTCCAATCGCGTTCATGGGATTGCCGTGGCCGAAGAAGACCGCGGGCATCCGTCCGCCGTTTGCGCCCACGCGCGTCCTCGCCTAGAATTTCGTCGGTTCGGTAACGGGACGCTTCTCGTCGAGATCGAGGAGATCGAACCAGGTGACGATATCCGCGCGGCCGGGAGCGATTTCTTCGCGAACTTTTCCAAAATATTGTGCACTCGGCGTGCCCGGCTCGGGATGCCAGCGCATGCGCTCGGCATTAAACGCGTCCACCTCGGCTTGAGTCTTGTTCTTTAAGCCGGCGGAACGAACCCAATCCGCCATCGCTTCATCGGTCTTGAGGTCCTTGACCTTCTCGGAAAACTCTTCGCCGTTGGTTCCGAGAAATGCAAAGAGTGGTTTGTCGTGCGGACAGTCGTAGTCGTATTCTCCGAGGTGCCCCTCGTTGTGCGCCGCCGCTTTATCGATCGTGCGCTTTAGCGACACCAGCCCCGCGAGTTTGTCCTTGGCGCTGCGCGGTACGGTTTTCGTCAGGTCCATGCGTGTCCTCGTTGGTGGGTCTCAGTGCTTTGGGCTATCCGATGAGATTGCGGCTCGCGTACCAGCCGTCGTGGCGTGCGCCGACCCAGTCCTTCGGCCAGCCGCCGAGTCGAACGGCCGCCGCGTAGACGGCATCGGCGAACCGAACGACCGTTGCCTCGGGGTCGGCGCTGGCGCGCGCCGATTCCCACGGAAGAAGCGCGAGCCCGGCTGCGGCATTATACCCCGCACTCACGACGCCGAAATCGGCGCTTTCGATCCCGGCCGGCGGCGGGGAAACGTATGCGTAGAAACTCGCCGCGCGGGACGCCTCGTCGCCCAGGCTAAAGCCGACCGCCACCACCTCGGCGTTCATGCCGTTTTGCTGGAATACGGGTCTATTGGGCGGAGGAACGACCGGTCGACCGTTATATCGCGGCGCATACAGGTCGAATCCGCCCCACATGATGCCGGCGTGTGCGCGAGGCCCTCGATAATTCGACTGCCAAGCGTTCAACGCTCCGTCGGCGGCGGCGAAGGCGGACCACATCCGCGCCGCGATCGAGGCGTCGTAGGGCCGAGGAGCAACGTCCCGATCGAGCCTCAAGGGGTTGGTAATTTCGGTTTCCATCGTCGTACGCGGCGCGGGGATTCCCAGGGGCGCGACCGCCTCGATGAATCTCCGATAGAAGTCGGCCACCGAACCGGCCGCGATTGGAATCGCGGTCCGCCCGGTCGATGCCGATACGACGACCTGGTTATCGAGGATCGCGTACTCGATGCTGAAGAGCACCTCACCCGAGCGCAGCGTACGCGTAGCGAAACCCCGCGGCGTCATCACGAGTGCGACGCTACTCCAATAGGGTTCGTAAGGCTGGTCCAGCGTGTATTTCCCAGCGATTTGGCTAAGGCGATGCACGTAATCGACCGTCGGAGCCATCTCCTCGTAAGCAAGGGAGGGCCACCAATCGATTGCGCCTGATACGGTTTTCAAAAGCTATCTCCAGTGCTCGAGCCCCGGCGGTGATGACCCGGGGTGCTATCGTACACCCTGAGTCGTTACGAAGCCTACATGCACAACCGGTCTCCGGACGCAATTCCCTATCGCCCGGTCGAAAGCGTCATCGTTGGCCGGCGATTACGGACGGCCGACGCCTCGGACGCCGAGCGAGCCGACACCCGCGGGCTCGATGCGTGAGGTACTCGTTGCGTGTCGCGTTCGCGACCGAAAATCGTTCGGCGGCGACCGTTAATATCGGCTTAACGCCGACACGCTACACTCCCCTCAGTGGGTCATTCGCTTCGCCTACGAAGCCGCTTTAGCAGTGAGAGGAGACTGTCGTGTCCGCTACCTTCGTCGTATGCCTACGAACAATCGGTTTGACGTTACTTATCGCAGCTGCCGCGGCGTGTTCGAACTCCACTACGGGAAGTAACCCGCCTCCGACGACGTTTGTGGCCAAAAACGCGCCGGCGCCGCAGGTCTCACCGCATGCCTCGTTCGTGACCATCGTCGTTATGGAAAACAAGGACGAAGATCGAGTTATTGGCAGCTCTAAGGCTCCGTACATCAATCGGACGTTGGTCCCGTCGGGAGCGCTGCTGGCAAACAGCCATGCCGTCGGTCATCCCAGCGAACCAAATTATTTAGCCCTTTTTTCCGGATCGACCCACGGCGTCCACGGCGACCCGTGCCCCGAAACGTACCGCAGCGCGAATATAGCATCGAACCTCATAACCGCCGGCCTTACTTTTGCCGGTTATTCGGAGTCGATGCCTTATGACGGATTTACCGGCTGCGAGACGCAGAAATACGCGCGCAAGCACAGTCCTTGGGTTAATTTTACCAACGTGCCGCCTAGCGACAATCTCGTCTACCATCGTTTTCCAAAGTCTCCGGCAACGTTTGTCTGGATAACCCCCAATCTTTGCAACGACATGCATAACTGCCCGGTCTCGCGCGGCGACAAATGGCTGTCACAACACCTGCCCCCGATAATCGCCTGGAACCAGCAGCATAAGGGCCTTTTGATCGTGACGTTCGACGAAGGCTCGCCGGACCTCAATCATACCAATCACATTCCGACGATTTTTGTGGGCCCGATGGTCGTACCGGGTAGCGTCGACAACCAGGACGTCGATCACTATTCGGTGCTGCAAACCATCGAATCGATCTTCGGGCTCCCGTGCATCCTCAATGATTGCGATGCGACGACAATCAGCGGCATTTGGCAGTAGTCTACTGAGGCGCAAACCAGATGGCGTGCCGCCCGTAGTCGATCGTCATGACGTATTGGCGCAGAACGCTTTCGCTGAGGATGGCTGCGACCGTGGTGGTCGAACTCGGAGCCCCGGATTGCCGGCGGTGAGTACACCACCGGCACGTCGCCCATCCCGATTGAACCGATTGCAACGGTCGCGTGCGACGTGTAAAATCCTTCCGAGTCCGGCCTTCCGCGGGCGAGACGCCTCGCGAGCCCGGTGCGCCTAGCCCAATGCCCCTCGACGATCGTGTCGCCGCCGTTCCCGGTATCGATCATGCATTCGCCGGGATATCCGTCGATGGTGCAGTCCACCAGCGGCGCGTCCTCGTCGAACACGATGGGAACGCGCACGCCTTTCGGCTGTGCCGCGCGCTGAAGTGGGACGAACGTTGCGGTCGAGCGGGCCGGGTTCAGGGTCACGGCAAAGCGCTCGAACGTCTCCAGCCCCAGCCAGCCTGTGGCTCCGGGAAGACCTTCGCGGTTCAGTCGCGTCGACGCGTACGGAATCACCTTCGCGACCTGATCGCGCATGATCGCGTTGGCGATTTGAACAGTCCCGGCTCGCGCGAGGCCCGCACTTAGAATCCCCGTTCCGGCTCCGAGTTCGTTCGTCGCACCAATACCGTGCAGTCCCGCAACGCGTGCCGTTGCCGGCGTGGCGATAAAATGCCCCCCGGTGTCGAGAACGTAAATAAACGGCCCACGACGGTTAAGCCTTACGCTAATGCGCGGTTTATCTCGAATAAGCTCGAGCCGCACGCTGCTCGCCGCAACGCCTCCGGCCATCGCGACGTCGTTCGGCGGTGCCGGCGACGCATAGTCCGTGCTCGGCGAAGCGACGGTCGAGCCGCTCGCGAGCGTCGTCACCCAGACTTCTTTGGACTCGTCTTCCGGATAGTCAACTGAGCGGATAAAGGGGATCTTTACGCCGTTTACCAGCCGCCAGTCCGAATACGATTCCACTTCGCGATCTTCGGGAAGCTGGAGAATCGTACGCGCGATAACGTGTTTGCCGCGGTCGATCCACACCTCGACGGGTGCCCCCCGGTCGGGCGTCACGCGAAACGCGTCCAACGTCGAACGTTCGGATCGTCGCTCCCCCAGGGCCGTAACCCCTAAGCCGGTCGCTGGGTGGCACCAGCCCCGCCGTTCCAACCATGCGTTCGTAACGGCGAGCGCGCGCGAGCTGGGCGCATCGAGATCGTGCGAGGCGCCGGATCGGTCTTGGGTCCAGGCACGCACGCCGTCGAATCCTTCGCCGCCCGGAATTTCGCCCGGCGTCGATCGCCACGAGCGCATAAATGCTCCGGTGCGTGTGTCAACGCGCTCGACAAAACGCAGACGCAGCCCATCTGCATTGGCGAATCCGCTCGCGTTGAGGCCCGCCAGACGCTCCCACGCATCGCACCGCATCGTGACGCGAACGGCGGTGAATGGATCGGAATTAGCGTGCGTACAGGCGTCACCGAGAAGCAGCAAGCTCACGGCGACAACCGCAAGCGTTCGGACGTCGCTCATCCGGCCTATCTTGCCACGAACCCCGGAGCTGCGTCTATCGGCCACTTCGCGCCCAGGGCAGTCATACCGGCGTTTTGGTCTACATCATCTCGGGAAAGGAAGTCCAAAACGCGATCCGTCTCCGGATTTTTTTGCGCGAAAGTCTTGCTGCCGGGCGCTGTCGTCCGGCGACTTATAGGACGAGTTCCATATATGTTGGACACTGGTACTCGACGTCGCCGTACGGATCGCATTCCTTGAAGCCCATCGTGACGTAGAGCTCGTAAGCGGCGCTCAGGAGTTCGCGGTCGGTATCGAGGACGATCCGATGCTGTAGAACCGTGCGAGAAGCCGCGATGACAAACGTTACTAGCGCCCGTGCAATGCCGCATTGCCGGTATGCCGGAACCACATAAAGCCGTTGCAAAATGCCCGTTGAAGCATCGTGCCACTTTAACGCAACGCAGCCGGCCGGCGCTTCGCCGGCAAACGCAACGAGCGCCACGTTGGGACCGTCGTGGGCCGGCGGACCATCGCATGTGTGCCTCAGGACCGCCGGAAGGCTATTCTCGTACTCGACGACGAGCTTGCGGAAGACCGCGGCATCCTCGTCCGTACGAACTCGACGAACCTGAAGGTCGATATCGCGCATTCAGGCGGGCGGGCGATCGCGAGAACCGCCGGGCTCCATCTCAGACATGCGTCCTTCTTCGCGACGCGAACACGTCAACCAAGCGAGTTATCGTTCTTTTTCTCGGACCTACGAGCGCTCCGCGAGCACGTCTCCCGATTCAAGACGCAGTCGCGAGCCACGCCAGCGGACTGCGCGCCCGGCGAGCCCCCATGCCCACAAGGCAATCCCGAAGAGATCGCGCGGCAGCACGAGCCACGCCGAAGCGGGCGTGACGCGGAGAGCGCGCGCGGACACGCGCTGCAAGGCGATTCGGGCCAGCACGGCAACCAAGACGGCGGCGGCGCTTTCCACCTGCGGCGCGAGCAGAAAAGCGACCAGCGCCAGCGGCACGGGGTAGGTGAGAAACATACCGGCGTATCCGGCGGGTTGTACTCCCCGAATTGTCCGGTGCCAACGCAGCTCGTGATCCCAGAGGGCACCAAGACTTGAATCCGACACGATCGTCCGAACGACGTAACGCGAGATCACGACGCGCAAGCCTCCCGCTGCCACGAAACTTCCAAGCATGAAGTCGTCGGCGAGATGGGGTGCCAGCGCCTCGAAGCCGCCGATTTCGGCGAGAACTTCGGAGCGGATCGCATTGGTCGGTCCTAAACAATGTCGCGGCGACCCGAACAGCCGATTGACGAGCACCGATGGAATGAACTGTTCGTTCATGAACATCGCGCCAAGCTTAGAGGAAAGCGTTCCGTCAGGAACTCCGGCGAAGAGGCACGTCACCACACCGACGCCTGGATCGCGTAAGGGCATCGTGACCGAACGAACGTACTTGGGTGTCACGCGCGTGTCGCTGTCGGCCAGGATCAACACTTTGTGGCGTACCAGCCGCATCATCGAGAGGACGTTGGCGATCTTCGGATTCCGCGCGCCGGCCGCCTCACCGACGTTGATAACGATGTTCCGATCGGGAAGCGCCGCCGCCACGCGCTGCGCGATCGCCAGTGCGCCGTCGTCGGAGCGCGCCACGCCCAGAACGAGTTGGCACTCCGGATAGTCCTGCAAAGCGAACGCGTGCAGGTTTGCCTCGAGATCGAATTCCGCGCCGTGTAGTGGAACGAGCAAACTGACCGGTGGGGCCTGCTCGGCATCCTCTGGTTCGGGCTCGCGCCCAAAGCGCGCAACGCAAACGATGGCGACGACTGTATATGCGATCGCTGCAATCGTCGCGATCTCAAAGGCCTCCGCCAGGAGGCGTTCGAACAGCATGCGTTCGGATTCGCTAACCATCAGAGGCGGGCCTTGCTTGCTCCCACGAAGAAGGCTCGGAGTGCTTTGAAGTCAGCACGATTTCGACGTCGCGACCACGTAGCTATTAACGCACCATGGGTTGGAGTACGCTTTCAGCATCCGGCGCTGATGTCGATCATCCCGTTCGCCGGAGTACTTTCCGACCGGCTTCGTCGGCGCGTGGGCGACCGTCGCGTTCAAACGCCGTTCGCGCTCGCAATTGACGCCGTGGCGCTCCTCGCGATGGCGTGCGTCTCGTCGATTGTCGACCTCGGAGCCGCCACCATCATCGCAATCGTCGCTTTGACCAGCGGCTCGGTCGTTTATGAACTCCTCGTGCCGGAGATCGTTGCGCGAGGCCACTACAGAGCGGCCGTCATACGATGCGAAGTCAACTTGGCCCCACGATGAAGCCAAACTGGTTGATGATGGCGACCGCCTACAGCGTGCGCCAAGTCTATATGAAGTCGAGAATTCGCGTTCGCCAATGGGGGCGGCTGCCTGCAAATCGCGGCGCAACGGTGTTGATAACGAATCATCAGCACATGGACGAAGGCGAGATGATTACGGCGCGCACGTTTCTGTTGCATCCCTGGAAGCCGCTCGTTATGTGCAATTCGCGCCGGACGTTCGAGACGGGATTCATCGCCGCTCGGCTGCCCTGGAGCGCACGCTTTACTCGAAGCGTAAACCTGAGTGCCTTGTGGGACTGCTTCAGCATCCTACCGGTCGAAAACCATCTCTTCTCTCGACCGCTTATCAGTTTGGCCGAAGAGCTGCGATCCGCACACGGCGATCTGTCGGTCGACGCGATCTTGCCGAGCGAAACGCTCGCAGCGCTAGGTTTGACCGGCCGCAGTTTGGGCGATTTGTGGAAACTCGAAAACTTTATGAAAGCGCAGGCTTGGATCAAGATCGCGAAACTGAAACAGCCTTACCGGCGCGAGGTGCTCGAGAACCTGCGAGCCGTAAACGAGCGCGACCTTGCGGGAATCGTCGAACGCGTGCGGGCGGGCGCGACGTTCTACGTCACGCCCGAAGGAGACTTTAGCCGCGACGGCCGCATGCACCCCATGCGCAACGGGATCGTCGGCGCGCTCGCGCCCTTGGCGGATCTCTGGCTATGTGCCGTCGCGTACGATCCCTTCCGGACCGGGCGACTCTCGATGCTCTATCGCGTGATTCGATACGGGGGGGTCGCAGACGTCGGTACGTCGCTCGCCGCGGCGCGGCCGGTCGCGAACTCCGCACTCCTGGCCGCATTTTTTTCTGAAGCGCCCGAAACGTTCGCGAACGCAGACGCCGTTCGGGCCGTGCGTGCGCGGATCGACGCCATCGGCGACGACATCTTCGTCGATCCGGATGTGCGCCGCGATCCCGAGGCCGCAGTCCTCGATGCGCTTGCTGCCTTATTAAAGCGCCGTACGCTCGTTGTCGACGGCGAAGGCTACCGCCTTACCGCATACCGCAGCGATCCGAGATTTCCGCACGTGCCAGACATGATTGCCTTCCAGCGCAACATGCTCGATGAAACGCTGGCTTCGGCCAAGCGGCTCGCTCGGCCGACGTAACGCTTCGCCGAACGAGTTACGATACTGCGGCTTCGATCCGCCGTTCGCCGACCTGTACGCGCCTCGCCCGCAGGTAGCTGAAAAATTCGCCGCCTTCGCGGAGGCGCCGAACCATCATCTGCCGGCTCGTGACCATCTCGGCAACGATCTTGGCAATCTTCTTCGGCCTGAAATAAAACTCGCGATACATTCGCTCCACGGAGTCTTCGATTTCGGCGGTCGAAAGCGTGTCGTACCGCAAGGTCGACGTCTGGATGCCGGCGCCGGAAACCAAGTCGTCGCGCGCGAACCAGCCGTTTGCGAGCGCTTGGTTATAGAGTTCGGTTCCCGGGTACGGCGACGCGATCGAAACTTGAATGGTATGAGGGTCGAGTTCCTTCGCGAACTCGATCGTTTCGCGCACCGTCTCTGGCGTGTCGACCGGCAAGCCGATGATGAACGTGCCGTGGACCTTAATGCCGAGCTTGTGGCAATTCTTCATGAACGCACGCGCCATCTCCAGCTTGAGGCCCTTTTTAATCCGGTAGAGAATCTCTTGGTTGCCGGACTCGAAGCCGACGAGCAGTACGCGCAAGCCGTTATCGCGCAGGGTCTTAAGTGTATCGTAGTCGACGTGCGCGCGGGCGTTGCAGGCCCAGCTCAGGTTCAAGCGTTTCATGTGCTTGCTGAGCGCGATGGCGTAATCTTTTTCGTTGGTCAGCGTGTCGTCGTCGAACATGTACTCCCGCACCGTCGAGCCGAAGATCGCCTTGGCTTCGTCCAGGTCGCGGCCGACTGCCTCGGGGCTCTTGTGGCGGAAGACGTGACCGCCGATGGTCTGCGGCCACAGGCAGAACGTGCATTTTGCCGTGCAGCCTCGACCGGTGTACCATGAAACGTACGGGTGCAGGAGGTATCCGTTATAGTACTTCGTGACGTCGAGAAACTTCGCGTACAGCGGCAGCACGCTCGGCATCGCGTCCCAATCGTGGATCTGGGGTCGCTCGTCGGTACGCTTGAGTTCGCCGTTGGCATCGCGATACGAGAGTCCGAGGATCTCGTTCCACGGACGGCCTTCGGCAAGTTCCTTACACGTGTAGTCGAACTCGTTGCGGCAAACGAAATCGATGAGCTCGTGATCGCGCAACGTCTGTTCTGGAAGCACGGCGACGTGGGCACCGATGAAGCCGACTTTGACGTTGGGGTTCTGTGCCTTGAGCCGGCGAGCACACTCGACGTCGTTGGGGAGCGACGGCGTACTGGTGTGCATGATCACCAGATCGTGGTCCTTGGCGATCGTCAGCACGTCCTCGATCGTTTGCTCGTGCGGAGCCGCATCTACGAGGGTGCTCCCCGGCACCAAGGCAGCCGGCTGAGCCAGCCACGTTGGGTACCAGAACGAGGTCACCTCTCGCTTCGCCTGGTATCTCGCTCCGGCGCCGCCGTCAAAACCGTCGAACGAGGGTGGACTCAGGAACAGGGTTTTCACGGACAACTTCTTTCTGTGGCAACCGCCGGTGCCTACCAGTCGGGACAATATAATGGAAGCGCTTGGGTAAGCGGAGAATCCCGCGCTTCCGCATGCTATCCCTGCTCGAAGAGGTCACGTCTGACCGTTCGCATCGCCGGCGGCGTGCCGGCGGACGGTCCCCGTTCCGTTCGGCTCATCCCGCGCCGACGGTCGTTAGGCGCCCCCGCGCTGCATTATCAGGCCATTTTCGAGTACCCCGGCCCTCAGCTACCTACGTCGGCCGCAGGATGGGTTGTCGCCCGGCTCGGTCTTCCAGGCAAAGCGTCAAACACTCAAGATTCGCCGGTGTCGAAGAACGCCCGAGTGCCGAGAGAAGTGCGCCACGGTTTCGATTTGCGCCGCGAAATCGGTCTCTGAAACAACGTACTGCACCGAACGTATAATCTGCGTGACAAAAGCGATCGGGGCGCTCGCAATCTGGCTCTCACTTATCGCGCAGGCCCAAGCTGCAACCATTGCTCCGGGATTGTACGCGGGCTCCGGACATACGATCTACGTTGGCGTCGAACACGAGCTACCGGCTCCGGCCTCAAACGACTTCTTCGACTCGACCTCGCAACGCACGGGCGACCTACGGGCAACGCCCGACCTGCATCTCCGAAGCGGCATCTTAGAAGATCGACGCGTCATTAAAGCGGTTCAAGGACGGCTTGGCTTCTCGCTTTATTACGCCGGCCAGGGACCACGTGCGACCGTGATGCTCGTCCATGGCAACGATCCTGAAACGCGAGAAATGGGCTTTATCATCCCCTTTTTCGTTTGCAACGGAATCAACGTTATCAGCTTCGATCAGCGCGGCGTCGGCGAATCAGCCGGTAATTGGTTTCTCAACGGACCAAGCCAGAGAGCTGCTGACGTTGCGGCTATCTATGACGTCGCGCGTAGCGACCCTCACGTGGACACGCATCGGATCGGAATCTGGGGTTTTAGCAACGGGGGTTGGACCGCGCCGCTCGTAACGCTCCATCGGCCGATCGCTTTCATGATCCTACAAAGTGCGCCAACGGAATCCCTGACGCAGAATATCGACTATGAAGTCGAACAAGAGATGCGTCGGCACAACGTAGAAACTGCATCGCCGCAGGCGATAGCCCTTTGGCACGCCTTCGAGCAGGCTCTGAATGGCACGGTTTCGTGGAGTTCTGCAAAACGCTTGTACGATGTTGACGCAAAGCAAGCATGGTTCCGGTACTCACTGATGCCGGAGCTTGGTATCTCCATTCCGCCACCCTCGTCGATGATCGCTGGACTGCGTCAACTTGTGACCTTCGACCCCACGCACACCTTACTCAGCGTCTCGTCGACTCCCACGCTGGCCCTTTACGGCGCACTCGATCGAAATGTTCGACGCAGCCGATTCGGCGACGCATTTACGCCGGAATCTAATCCGCGCTGGAGATCGTGACGTGACGATCAAAACGTACCCGAATGCCGGTCATCAACTAATTGTGTCGAAAAGCGGATACAATGGTGAGCCCGATCCTCCCAAGCGTTTCGTTTCGGGGTATCCCCAAATCGTGATCGCGTGGTTAGCCAAGCGCGGGTTCACGAAGGAGCGCATGCCGTGAGTCCCACGATTCGCTTTTTCATCTGCGGATCAGCCTTGCGCGGGCAACCGGACCACGGTGTTCTTCAGGGGGCGAAGTTCCTAGGAGAGATCCGCACTGCCCCCCGCTATCGGATGCTCTCGGTCAAGAACGCCCATCCTGGCGTGTCCATGGTGAAACGCGACGGCGTTCCGTTGGCGGGAGAACTCTATGAACTCACGCCCGCGCAGCACGAGCGGCTGCTTGCGCAAGAGCCCCTTGACCTTTACGAGGATGACGTTATTCTCGAGGACGGGTCAACGGCGCGCGCCATGCTTTTCCCACGCTCCCGGGTTGCGCAATGTGGTTATTTGGACATTTCTTCCTATGGTGGCTGGGCCGCCTATAGCGGGCGGCGGTAAGTAGTGAGTGAGCTCGAAAGCGTTTCCGCAACCCGCCTCGGCATAGCAGCGCTTATCGCCGCCACCGGACGACGTCGTGCCGAAAAGATTGCCCGCATTGTCCAATACGACGGGAGCGAGCGGTGTACTTCCGTCCTTGCCGTCGAATGTCCACAGGACTTTTTCGCTGTGGCTGGCCGCCGTCAGTTCGAATACCGTTCCCGAGTTCGACGTGCCGCCGGACGTTGTGCCAAAGATGTTGCCGGTTCCGTCGAAAGTAACTCCAGCGTAAGGTTCGCTTCCATCCACGCCCCCCTTGAAAGCATAGAGTGTCTCCATCTTCCACGGTGCGGTTTTTGACGCTCTCAGTTTGTAGACCGTCCCCTGCTTCTGAGAACCTCCCCCTGCCGTCGTCCCGTAAATATTCCGCGCTTTATCGAGCGCCGGAGCGCCCATGGGATACGTGGCGATCTCCTTAAACTTGAACAGCACGATCGGGCGCCAGCCGCGGCTCGTTCGCTCGAGCTCGAACACGATCGCCGGTTCGATGAATCCACTCGAGAGGCCGAAGATGTTGCCATTGGGGTCCATAACCAATCCGCCGCCTCCACCATTGGCAGCGGCCATGCCGAGGTCGTAAACTATCTTGTATAGGCCGCCGCTCCGAGACGGACTGATCTCGTAGACGCCTTCGGTGATGCCCCCGCCGTTATGGTACACGTTGTCGGTACCGTACAGGTTGCCGGCTTCGTCCATGATCAGGCTGTTGAATGGATAGGCATCCCCGTTTCCAAAGTTATGCAGCACCTTTTCAACCCAGCCGCGCGCCGTTCGGTGGAACTGGAACGCGACGCCGAGTTCGTTCGCGCCGCCCTCCTGGGTCGTTCCGAACAGATCCCCGTGCTTGTCGAAAATGAGCGGGGTCAATGCGGGATAAGCCCCGTCCAAATAATCCTTGAACTTGTGGAGGACCGTTTCGGTCCAGCCACCCTTGCCGTTTGGAGAAAGCTCGTACAGCGTTCCATATCCCAAGCCGCCAGCGGACGTGGTTCCATAGTAATTGCCGGCACGGTCAGGCGTCAGGGGTGAGGGGCGATTATCTTTATACGTAGGGCTCGTGAACCGGTCCAGCACGAACTCCCTAGTCGACCGCGCTCGGTTCGCCGGAGACGGGACGCCTACGCCGGGCATCGTGGGATTATTAACGACCGAACAGCCCGCCGTCAAGAGCATCAACAGAACAACGCGTAGTCCGAGCAGGTCTCGTAGCCCATTCGAGGGCGCTGCCTCGGAGCTTCGCGCAGGGTGAAACATTCTCACCGCTATTCTCCAGGGTGACGCGTGATTTCGACGATACAATCAGAGGCTCCCCGGTAATGTTTCCCACGCGGCGCAGCAACCGAACGCCAACGTCGCCAAGCAAGCATCGAAAAACGCCGACAAATACTGGAAAGCGGTCTTCTGCAAAGAACACGCAATTGAGCGCGGCAGCGCAACACCTGTTCGGTGAATCTGCCCTGAAGGAGTCGGCGGCTTTCCGTGTAGGCCACGGCTGGACGCGACCTGAAACCGATAATCCTCGCGAAGGGTCCCGAAGCGCGTAGGGCGTAACGCTACGCACGCGTTGAGGCTTCAAAAAAGGCCCGCGAGCAACTACGATAGAGTGTACGGCGCCCTTGGGGAGCTGCTCGTCGTCGAAGGAGATCGAATCGTGTCCACAACCGCATGTCCCGTTCAGAAGCCCCGCGCCGGCCGGGCAAACCGTGACTGGTGGCCAGAACAACTTCGCCTGTCGATCCTGCGGCAGAACTCGCCCGAATCCGACCCGATGGGTGAGGATTTCGACTACGCCAAGGAGTTCGCGAAGCTCGATCTCGCGGGGCTAAAGCGCGATTTGGCCGCCCTCATGACCCGCTCCCAGGATTGGTGGCCCGCAGATTTCGGGAATTACGGCCCGCTCATGATCCGCATGGCCTGGCACAGCGCCGGGACGTATCGCATCGCCGATGGTCGCGGCGGCGCAAGCGGTGGATTACAGCGCTTCGCTCCTCTCAACAGCTGGCCGGACAACGTAAATCTCGACAAGGCCCGGCGGCTATTGTGGCCAGTCAAGAAGAAATACGGCAAGCAGGTCTCGTGGGCAGATCTCATTATTCTCGCCGGCAACGTCGCGCTGGAAGAGATGGGCTTCAAGACGTTCGGCTTCGGCGGCGGGCGTCCGGACGCTTGGGAGCCGGACGAGTCGGTCTACTGGGGTTCGGAGAGCACCTGGTTAGCCGACGAGCGGTACGCGGGAGAACGGATCCTGGAAAATCCGCTCGCAGCCGTTCAGATGGGACTCATCTACGTCAATCCCGAGGGGCCGAACGGCAACCCCGACCCGTTGGCTGCTGCGAAAGATATCCGTGAAACGTTCCGCCGCATGGCGATGAACGACGAGGAGACCGTCGCGTTGATCGCCGGCGGACATACGTTCGGGAAAACGCACGGCGCGGGCGATCCTTCGCACGTCGGGGCCGAACCGGAAGCGGCGGACATTGCCTTGCAAGGCTTGGGCTGGAAGAGCAGCTTCGGGCGGGGTCATAGCGAGCATACGATCGGCGGCGGCCCCGAAGTTACTTGGAGTACGACCCCGACGAAATGGAGCAACAACTTCTTCGAATCGCTCTTCAACAACGAGTGGGAACTTACTAAGAGCCCCGCCGGAGTGAAGCAATGGGTTGCAAAGAACGGCGCGGTGCCGGTGCCAGACGCCCACGATTCTTCAAAGCATCACAAGCCGGGAATGCTTACGACCGACCTCGCGTTGCGCTACGACCCAATCTATGAAGCTATCTCGCGACGCTTCTACGAGCATCCCGACGAGTTTGCCGACGCGTTCGCGCGTGCGTGGTTCAAGCTGACCCATCGCGACATGGGGCCGCGCGCCCGATATCTCGGGCCGGAAGTGCCCGCAGAAGAACTCATTTGGCAAGATCCGGTTCCAAAAGTGGACCATCCGCTCGTAGACGCAACCGACGTTGCCGAGCTCAAGAAACAGATTCTCGATTCCGGGCTCTCGACCTCACAACTCGTCTCGACCGCATGGGCGTCGGCGTCGACGTTTCGCGTGAGCGATAAGCGCGGCGGAGCAAACGGCGCGCGCATTCGCCTCGCGCCGCAGAAGGATTGGGAGGTGAATCGCCCTGCGCAGTTAGCCACGGTTCTGAAGAAGCTCGCAGAGATTCAGCATTCGTTCAACAGCGCGCAGAAGAACGGCAAGAAGATCTCCCTCGCCGATCTGATCGTGCTCGGAGGATGCGCGGGCGTGGAGAAAGCCGCAAAGAACGCCGGTTTCGACGTCACCGTACCGTTCGTTCCGGGACGAACCGACGCATCGCAAGAGCAGACCGACGTGGAGGCGTTCGCCGTGCTCGAGCCCATCGCCGACGGATTCCGCAACTACCTCAAACGGGACGTCGGGATTCCGACGGAAATGATGCTCGTCGACAAGGCGCAGCTCATGACGCTCACCGCGCCCGAGATGACGGTGCTCCTCGGTGGAATGCGCGTGCTCGAAACGAACGCCGACGGCTCGAAGCACGGCGTCTTCACCTCGAAGCCTGGCGCGCTCACGACCGATTTCTTCGTGAATCTGCTCGACACGAACGGCGAGTGGAAAGAGAAGGGCGCGAATCTATACGAACGGCAAAACCCTAAAGCCGGCACCGAGACAGGGACGCGCGTCGACCTAATCTTCGGTTCTAACTCTGAATTACGGGCACTAGCCGAGGTCTATGGAAGTTCCGACGCGGGCCAAAACTTTGTTGACGACTTTGTCGCTGTGTGGACGAAGGTGATGAATCTGGACCGCTACGACCTCGCAAAATAGCTCGGATGTGGTTCCAACGGGACGCGCTCTAGTTTAGCGTTGGGTGAGGCCATCGAGCGTGATCGTTCATCTGATTGACGGAACCTACGAGCTCTTCCGCCATTTCTATGGACTGCGTCGCGTTACCGATGGAAAGGCGCGACGATTCGGGGCGGTTGTCGGAGTGCTCAATACCGCGGTGCAAATGATCGACGAGGGTGCGACGCACTTAGGCGTCGCGACCGATCACGTTATCGAGTCCTTCCGCAACGAGCTTTGGAGCGGCTACAAAACGGGAGATGGGATCGATCCCGCGCTTCGCGCGCAGTTCGAACCGCTGGAGGACGCGCTGCGAGCTATGGGGATTCCGGTTTGGGCGATGATCGAGCTGGAGGCCGACGATGCGCTGGCTTCGGCGGCCACAATCGCCTCGCAGGATTCTCGGGTACGGAAAACCTGCATTTGGACTCCGGATAAAGATCTCGCGCAGTGCGTGCGCGAGGATCGCATCGTGCAAATCGACCGCAGGAGTAAGGTCATCCGGAACGCTGACGGCGTCCGGGCGAAGTTTGGAGTAACGCCCGAACTGATACCCGACTATCTTGCACTCGTTGGCGATGCCGCCGATGGCTATCCCGGCATCGCGGGCATCGGGCCCAAAGGCGCGGCCGCTCTCCTGACACGGTATGGCGCGATCGAGCTATTCCCCTCACAAGTGCTCGGCGAGCAGCAGCGGCTCGCGCTGTCTTTCAAGGTACTAGCAACCCTTCGAACCGATGCGAAGCTCTTTGCAGACGTGGACGAGTTGGAGTGGCGCGGACCTACTGCCGGATTTCCCGCCGCGTGCGAGCGGCTCGACGCGCCCGAACTCCTTGCGCGCGTTACGAAAGCTGCACGCGCTCGCGAACGCTAACCGTCGAGCCGCTCGCAGGCGGCGTAGACGTCGGAGATCGTGACGCCGGAGATCCGCAAGGATGTCAGGAAAGGACGGCTGCATGAAAAAGACTGTATCGGTTCTGCTTGTCCTTACGTTCGTTCTTAGCGCGCCGATCGTTCGGATACCGCGAGGCCTAGCCGCCTCCCCCTCCGCGAGCGAGGAGCTGATCCGCCTCGAGGCGCGGTGGATTACCGCCATTCTCAACGGCGACCGAAGCACGGTTGCCTCAATCTTGAGCGAACGATTCAAACACGTTACAAACGAAGGGACCCTTATAGATCGCGTACGGGAACTGGCCGGCATAAGGAAGGAACCGTTTCAGATAGCGCTTAGCGAGCAAACCGTTGACGTCGATCCAAACGGCGACGCGGCGGTGCTTCACGGACTAGACACGATTACTCAGCCAGGGAGGCCGATAAAGCGCCAACGCTTTACCGACGTCTTCTTTAAAGAAAACGGTACATGGCTGGCAATCTCGGCGCAGGAGAACGTTATCGCCCCTTAAGCCATGCGATCGGTACGCAGCGCGTTTTCGAGCATCAGCTCGTATCCCACGGCCGCCGTGCGTTGACGGTCGTACCGGACGGGCTTACTGTGCGGGGCAATATCGGCCGCAAGGTGGGGACGATTCAATCACGAGGGCACTCTCCGACGGAGCGACCTTCGTACAGAAAGGACGTTATCTTACCGTATGGCGTCGCGAGCCAAACGGTTCATGGCATATCGTAGCCGACAAGCAGATGGCCGATCCTGCCTAAGTTCGTAAGCCCGGACACGACGTGCGGTATTCTGCGATCGAGCGTCATATTCCCGAACCTCACATACGCAGACTGGTCTTTCCCGCCCTCACGGCGTTCGACGACATCGCGGATCGCGGCGATTACCACTTGCGGCCGATCGACGTGGATGTAGTGCGTGCTGTTCGCGATCATGATGTGCCTCCCACCAGGAAAGAGAGCAGCAAGATGGTCTTGAGCCCGCATCTGCGCCGTCCAGAGCGCATCGGCAAACGCCTGCGTCACGTCGGACGGTAACTGTCCCGAAGCGATGACCTCCGGAGTGAGCTGTGGCAGGCCTGCAGTGAGCACCACAACAGGCATCGGCCGCACCGGCGGGGCAGCCCGAATCTCCTCGAAGCTCTTCACATTGTCGTAGCTTTCGGGCTCACCATTGAGTCTCTCGAACACCGCTCGCTGATCGGCAGTCAAGCCGCTGTAGAGGTCTTCGGAGAGCGCGTCCTCGAGGACTAGGCCTGCGACTTCGTCGCCGTGCTCACTGGCGACGAGCCTAGCGATCATGCCGCCCATCGAATGCCCGACCAGGACGTAGGAACCGGGCACCTTGGCCGCGGTCAAAAGGGCTTGTAGATCCGCCTCACCCGCGGCCGCTGTAACCGGTAACGGCACCGGATCGCTTCGGGTGGGCTCGGGAGCCAGTGCGCCGACGGTTCCCGGCCGATCGTAAGCGCAGACCCTCGTGAACTTTGCTATCGTCGGGAACACGGTTGGACCGGGCGTATCCGGCGCTGCCGTGCTCCAGGTGTCGGCGCGATTGCCTTTGCCTGAGATGAGAACAACGGTCGGCGATCCCTGTCCGCTGCATTCTAGATACATTTTGCGATGGTCGCCAATGTCAACGAGGCCGGCAAAGTCGCCGGTCGCAGGCAGAGCCTGAGCCGGCATCGCCAACGCCAAAAAAAGCGGCTTCGCATAATACGAGTGCTGCAATCCTAAGCATGCTCTGCATTAATTGGCATCAAAGAATTCGGCATCGAAGCCCTTGTGCCTAGCGCTACCGGAGGCCAAATATCGGGCCCGATTTGCCGTCAACGCTACGACTGTAAACGCCGGCTGAAAATTAGCCCACCAACCCGTTAGATCGCGTCTAATGTTGACCCATCTTCTGACGCGGACTTTGGCACCGGTTACGTAGATTCCCGTCTTTTTGTCGCGCACGTCGGCTTGTAGCGGCCACAGAAGAATCGTCTTAACCGATCTAGCTTCGGCAGGCTCTTGACGATATTTGGAAACCGCTCGAATCTCACCTCTCTCGGGCGTACGAGCGTACCTAACCGTCCGTCGGGTCGAGCTTCAGGCGCGAAGGCCTCAGGACTGGACACGCGCGAATGTACGGCTCGGCGTGGAATTGTTGCGGTTTTCCGATCTCGAATGTCACTATGGGGCGCACGAAGTATTCTCGAGTCTTAGTGGAGCTTTCAACCACGGCGAACGCATCGGCCTCGTAGGCCCCAATGGCGCGGGGAAGTCGTCGCTCTTGCGTCTTCTCGCCGGCGCCGACGTTCCATTCGGCGGCACCGTCGTACGGGCAAAAGGCCTTAAGCTCGGCTATCTCGCTCAGGGCGTTGCCGACGAGACCGAGTCGACGCTGCAAGGCCTCGTCGACGCTGCGCTGGCTAGAGCGACGCACGAAGAGTCGGGCGTGCGCAACAAAGCGCTGCGCACCATGCTCTCCGCGTTCGGCTTCGCGCCAACGGAATACGACCGTCCGCTACGCTCGTTTTCAGGCGGCCAGCGGGCGAAAGTCGCGTTGACGCACGTGTTGATCGACGAGCCCGACTACCTGATTCTCGACGAACCGACTAACCATCTTGACGTCGCGACGATCCGCTGGCTCGAATCGTTCGTGTCCAACGATCGCCGCGGTTATATCGTCGTTTCGCACGACCGCTACTTTCTCGACCGGATAGCTACGCGCATCTGGGAGATCGAGCGAGGGCGCTTCCACGCCTACGCACCCGCACGGCCCGCATACACCGCGTACGTCGCAGCGAAAGAGGTGCGCCTAGAGGCGGAGCGGCGTGAGTACGAAACCTTCGTTGTCGAACGCGACAAGCGGCGCAGGACAATTGCCGGCTTGCGAGCGACGCACACCTCCTCGGATTACAGCCAAGTGCGCAGTCGCGAGAAGCAGCTGGCGCGCATCGAAGCGACAACCCGAGCTCCGTCTCCGGCGGCTTCAGAACGTCCGATCTCCGTCCGCCTGCGGCCATCGCGGCGCGCCGGCAGCGGGTTCGCCTTCCAAGCCCGGGGCTTGAGCAAAGCGTACGATCAGCAGCTCTTCAGCGGGCTAGCGGTCGACGTCGAGCGCGGGGAGCGCCTCGGCATCGTCGGTCCAAACGGTTCCGGAAAGTTGACGCTTCTGAAGATACTCACCGGCGCAACGCAACCGGATTCCGGATCGGTTGTCTTCAACCCCGCGGCGCAAGTTGCGTACTTTGCCCAAAACTCGCACGATCAACTCGACGTCCAGGAGAGCGCACTCGCAGCCGTGCTGGACGGCGCTGCGCTGACCCCGCAGGAAGCGCGCGGTCTGCTCGGCCGCATGCGTATTAGCGGCGATGCCGCCGACAAAGCCGTACGCGATTTTTCCGGTGGCGAGCGACGCCGTATCATGCTGGCGCGACTGATGGCGCGCGCGGCCGACATCTTGCTGCTCGACGAGCCGACCAACGATCTCGATATCGACAGCCGCGAAGCACTCGAGAGCGTCTTATGCGACTACGAGGGAACGATCGTCGTCGTCTCGCACGATCGCTATCTGCTGTCGCGCCTGTGCGATCGGGTATTGTGGGTTGAACGGGGCGCGTGGGGACTCATCGACGGCGATTACGACGTGTACGAGGCGGCCCAGCGCGAGCGCGACAAAGCGGCGATCGACCGAGCGGTCGAAGAGTTGACCGTGCGTGCCAAGGCGTCGCGTCAAACGCCGCTGCGCGTACGCTCGCAGCTAAAGGGGCAGATCGAGCGAATCGAACGAGAAATCGGAGGCCTCGATGCGCGCATCAACGAGATCGAACTTCTCTTCGAGTCGCCCGAGATCTATACCGACGCGGCCGGATCCAGAGCGTTGAGCGAAGAACTCGCTGGACTGAAAATGCGTAGTCGGGAGCGCGTCATCCAATGGGAAGCGTTGCTACATCAACTCGAAGAGGTGACGGCCACGTAACGGGCGACAATTAGACTTTTTTTGGTTTCTTCCGTAAACGGACAGCTAGGTCAGACTCCGCAAAGCTTCGGCCCACTTTGCTGGCAAGTATCTTGCGTACCGCCGATTTTATAGACGCACGCGCGCCTAAGCGATGCAGAGCCCGTTTGGCCGCTACAGCCGCGCATGGCGTGCCACTTCGTCCCAGGTTAAAAAGCGGCGTCGTCCGAAGGCTAAAACTAATGTTTCTCATACTGCTTTTCTTTCATTTGCTGGCCGTTGCGATGCTATTTGCGGCCGTGGGCATCGAACTGGCCATGTACGTCGCATTGCACCGGGCTCACACGGTAGCGCAGGCGCGCGCCGCACTCTCCAACGGTCCTCTCGTCGGGCCAATCATGGGATTCGGCGTCTTGTTGCTCGTCGTTATGGGCGTCGCGATGGTGTACGTGGGCGGCTTTGGATGGCAAGCTTGGGTAATAGTCGTATTAATCGCAACGATTGTTTTGGCCATAAACGGCCCACTTACGAACGGCAAACGCGGCGAAGCGCTGTATCGCTTAGCCCAGAACGCACCCGACGGTCCAATCACCCCCGAACTCGAGACCGCACGGGGGGATCGCGTGCTGAACTACTCGGTGTTCATGACAGCGTGCGAACTGATAGCGGCGCTGTACATCATGTCGAATAAGCCCGGGCTTGCCGGCTCGCTCCTGACGATTGCGATTGCTGCCGCGGTCGCTCTTGCCCCGATGGCCCTCGTGACGCGAAAGAAAGCCGCGGCGAGATCGAACGTCTCGGCGTAGTATGTGAATGACCGGTCGGTATCGCAAGCCCTCCGTGCATAGTCAAGGATGTTGTCGGCAAGCGCGCGCCTCGCTTTGAAATGGAAGCGACGAATCGCGTGACGCGCAACGGTCACGTAAAGAAGTCGAGCGACCTCACTTTAGTTCGACGAAGATGACCTCTGTGCCGGTCGTACCTGTGTTCTCGCCGACGTGCATTTGGGCAGAGTTCCAGATGACTTCGTGAGCCGATTTCTCGACGTCTACAATGCGGTCTCCGACAGTTAGCCTCCGCCGAAAGTTGCTGAGGGTGATGAGAACGCTATCCGGGTGATGGTGAGGCTCAGTTCTGTCACCAGGTCTATCCGTATACCGCAGTACGCGCACTCGATCGTTCTCGAAGAGAACTTTGTACATCTGTGGATCGGTTACTGTGGGGTCTATATTCATTTTGCGAGCTTGCTCCGTTTTGCAGGATGAAAGTGAGCTTGCGCTCTGACAGAGTTCTCTCGGCGATTCGATGACTCGCAGAGGTTTTCCCCGACTCGTCGCGAGCATTAGCCGGCCAGAAACGCCAGTGACCTGCATCTTACATCTGCTTACGGTAGCCTTGCGTCGCCACCAGTAAAGGCTGCTAAGGTCCCGGTTTGCATCGGCTAAAGCGGGCACAAGGGAGGAAACCAGGCGAACTTGTGCCAGAATGCGTTCATGAGTTTCTACCGCGCCGGAGCCCTTTGCGCGAGCATCGTGCTCTTCGCGGCGACGAGCTACCGTGGGACCATGACGCCGTTCTCGATTCAGCGGCAGGGCATAGTGCCGTTCCACCTTACGTCCGGCAGCGACGGCTACTTATGGGTAGCATCGATGGGCTACATCGTGCGCATGACGACCGCCGGCAGGTTCGTGGGCGCCGTTGCAACGCCACATGCGGCTGACGTCGCGGATGCAATCGTCGCGGGCCGCGACGGCAATATTTGGTTCGCGGAAGACGCTAACGGCGTCGCGCGCATCGGTCGGATTACGCCGACTGGCAAACTGACGGAGTACGCGCTGCCGCCCGACAGCAGCCCCATTGCGTTGGCCGCAGGGCCCGACGGGATTGCTTTCGTCGGTCATTCCACTCCGAGGTTGGGGCTCGTCAGTTACATGGGTAAGGTTTCCGCGATCGATTTTAAGACGGACATCGACATCAAATCGGTCGCGTACGATTCGAGCGGATCGTTATGGTACGCCGGCTGCGACGGTGTCGGGCGGTTTACACGCTCGCATACGGTTCGGGACTATCTGGTCGAGGGCGGGTGCAATGGTGAGGCGGGCGTGTCGGTTGCGCGCGGCGGCCTGGCATGGTTTTCCGCCGGCGGTCACATCGGCTACGTCGACGCGTCCGGCGAGATGCGTTTGTTCAAGCCGCTCTATGTTCCCACGTCGATGACTGCAGCGGCTGATGGCAATTTTTGGTTTGTCAATCGACGGGCCAACCTTATCACGCGTATTACACCGCAGGGCGCGATTTCAAGGTTTTCGACGACGTTTGGAGATTCACCGGGAGACATTGCGGTCGGACCCGACGGCAATCTTTGGGTTTGCGGCACGACGAAGATTGTTCGGATTACTTAGGGCCATCGTTCGTGCGCATCGTTTGCAAAAAGGTCAACCGACTTCAGCGACGCGGGCCTTTTCGTTGCTGCATCGCCTGAGAAATAGCCGAGGTGTCATCGTCGTGGATGTAAAGCCTTTTTCTATGCGCGCCTAAGCAGACATCTCAGTAGAGGTCCGCGCAGCCTCATAAGGAAAGGTCGCGTGATCGCCAGCTCGCTTACAACCGAGCGCGGTCCAGACTCAAACAGTATGTGGGCCAATTGTGGGCCAAATCTGCGAGCATCGCCTCCTATCGTTAGTCCGCATTCTCCAAACTATCGGGTCGGTCCGCAACCAGATGCCCCCGTCGAGCGGCTTGGCGACGATGTCAACCTTTAGGCGTGGGTGTCGGTTCGGGAGCCGCTTCGAACTGCTTGTAAAAGGCATCGGTGCTCATTGGCCTGCCAAGAAAGGAGCGCACTTCGGCGTCGGGTTCGTACGTGCGCGCGGGCTCCAAGATCGTTTGGCGGTATCGTCGGCCGACAGCCGGGTTTTCGAGTCCGCCGTTCTGGAACGCCGTAAACATGTCTTGTGCGTAGACGAGTGCCCACAAGTAACTATAGTAACCGGCATCATAGCCGAAGAGATGGCCAAACGACGCTTGCGGATGCGTTCCTGGAACCATTGCGAGCGGAGTGTACTCGGAAGAGACCTGACCCCACACCGCCGTCGTATCGACCTTCGGCCCGCTCGAGTGATACGCCATGTTGACCATGCCTAGTTTGATTTGGCCGGTTGTGAAGTATGCCTCGTCCACGTAACGTGCTGCAATCATTTTCGCGATCAGGTCGTCGGGCAGCTGTGCGCCGGTCGTCACGTTAGAACTGACTTCCTTGAGAATCGACGGTTGCCACATAAAGTTTTCCAGCATCTGCGAAGGCGCCTCGACAAAATCCTGACGGAACCCGCCGCTGAGCGTCTCGTATGGAGCGATCCCGAGCAGCGCCGCCAAGTTGTGCCCGAATTCATGGAAGAACGTGACCACGTCTTGATGCGAAAGCAATGCGGGCGAACCCGGAGCGGGGCGCGGCCAGTTGCCCAAGATGGCCGTAACTGGCGGACGGTACGTTCCATCGGGCAGCTTGCGCGCGGGCAGCAGCGACCAGTTCGCAAAGTGCGAAAACTTTCCGGGCCGCGGATAGAGATCGAAGTACGTCGTGCCAATGAACCTACCGCTCTTCGTGTCGAAGACGTTGTAGCTGATGACGTCCGGCGCCCATGCCTTGGGATCGGGAACTTTCACGAACGTCACACCAAGAATCTCGTGATATAAGTTCATGATGCGGTCGACGACGACGTTTACCGGAAAGTATTGCCGTATTTCCTCGTTATCAACCGAATACTTGGTCTTGACCAATTGATTGCTGTAATAAGCGACGTCCCACGGATCGATCCTGGCATTAGCGTCGCGGGTGTCCTGGGCTTTGAGCTGCGCCAACCCGGCGATATCGCGCTTGGCTTGCGGCATGAGCTTGGCATCCAGCAAACGTTCGAACGTCAACACGCGTTCTGGCGTTTTCGCCATACGATCGGCTAGCCGATACGCGGCCCAAGAGTCGTATCCGAGCAAACGGGCCATCTGATATCGAACGCGGATGGCGTTTTCGAGGACTGCAACGTTGGCCGCGGCACGATTGTTGTAGACGACGTAGTACGCCTTACGGGCGGTGGCATCACTTTCATTTTGCAAAAACGGGACGGCCGTGCTTTCGTTTACCTTAATGGTATACGTGCCGTCCGCATTGTGCGTCATCGTCTTTACGAAATCCGGCGGAAAACTCTGCGCTTGTTCGGCCGTGATGTTGAGCGTGGCAGCATCGTTGTTGAGCGCTTCCTGCCACTTGCTGCCCAGCGCTGTCAATTCGTTGGAGAGTGCGATGAACGACTTACGCTTCTCTGCCGACAGGCCGGCGCCTGACTGGCGCGCGCTTACCAGATAGTACTCTAAAAGCTTTTTGTCGGCGTCGGTACGCGCGGTGCCGCTGTGCTGGACATCCACCAACGCGCGATAGACGTCCGGCCGCGCGCCGAACGCCGCAAAGTAATTGCTCTGAGCGATGTTGCAGCGATCCGAAGCGTCACGAACGGTCTTGTCGATGGCCATATTGAAGAGAAAGGCCTGAGCGACCAGGCGGTCGTTCAAATCGGATTCCGCGTTTTCGAGCGGAAGCAGTGTATTCTGGAAGGTTCGCTGGCCGGAGATTGCCATGACTCGCTTGACGGCGGCGTCAAGCGCCGCGATCTGGGCGGCGCACGTCGATGTAATCTGCTCGGGCGTGAGGTTCCAATCGATCTGGGCCGGATGAGCCGGTTGAAGCGGCACGGCGTCCGCGCCCTCCATGGGCTGCGGAACCATCAGCGCCGTCAGCAGGGCGCAAACAAAACGAACGACTTTCAGCATATATCGACGTTATTCACCGTGCCGTATCGAAGCCACTTGTCCGAAACGAGCGCCGCGCCAACCTTTGAGCGTTTTTTGATGCACGCAGCCATGGAATATGCGATCGCGATATGAGGAGAGAGCCCGCCGATCCGAACTTTTCATGGTAGCGCCAACGGGAATCGAATCGGTTCAAGCGTGGTCGAGGCGGTCGCGGACGGGCAAAAGGCCGCGTGGAATATGGGGTTTCGCCGCTGCCCGGTCGTCGATCGGCCGAGAATGGTTGCCATCGACGGCAACCGTTTGGCAACCGCGAAAGGCGCGGCCATAACGCGCGTTTCGACGCGCTCGTGCGCCCGGACGATGCCAACCTCGCCCGCCATCGAAACGCGCTTCTAGTGCCGCACAATAGGCTAAAGATGGCGTGCGGCGCGATCACCTGTGGATGCCCACGGTCGGGAAGCCTGCGGCTCTCTCAACACCGCGACCGCCGGCTCGCAGCCCGTTCCTTCCGTTAAGTGCCCGGCGATGATAAGCGCCCGGCGATGAAAAACCGGTGGCGCCCTACCCCGCAAAAGGAGTTAGCCTCCCATTTGTACCGTTTCGTTCGAAAACGTATTTAGGTCGGTCGTTGCGGCGCCGTTGCGTTCCGCCAATGAGCCGATCACGGCACGCCACGCTTGCGCCGAAGGGGTCCCACGCCGATCCCGGTGGGCGGGGCCCCCATCGCGACGCCGGCGCGGCTGATTTCCCGGGACCTGACTCTTGACCATTAATAATGTATGTGTTATATAACACCTAGATTATGGACGCCTCCCTAGGTACCCAGCTCCTCGACGCCACGTTTTTCGCGCTTTCTGATGCGACCAGGCGCGCGATTTTGCTGCGTCTGGCGCAGGGTGAAGCGACCGTAAATGAGCTGACCGCATCGTTTGAAATCAGTCAGCCGGCGATTTCCCGCCACCTTAAAGTCCTGGAGAAGGGCGGTCTGATTCGCCGCAGTCGCGATGCGCAGCGCCGGCCGGCGACGGTTGACACCGAGACTATCGCTGACGCGGTGACGTGGATCGAAGGCTATCAAGAGTTGTGGGAGCGCACGTACCACCAGCTCGATGCTCTGCTGGCCGCCGAGCTCAAAGCACGCAAACCCCCGTAAAAGGAGCTCATACTGCGATGTCTACGAAACTGGTAGTCACGACGCCCTCGGAGCGGGAGATTCGCGTCACACGATCGTTCGACGCACCACCCGGCCTGGTCTTCGAATGTCACACCAAACCCGAGTTTGTTAAGAAGTGGCTGCTCGGGCCGCCGGGATGGAGTATGCCGGTCTGCGAGATTGATCTGCGCCCCGGAGGCCGCTACCGTTACGTGTGGCGCAACGACGACAAGGGTGCGGAGTTTGGCGTACTGGGTGAATTTCGCGAGATTCACGCACCGGACCGCATCGTCAACGTTGAGAGGATGGACGGCGTGCCGGGCGAGGCGTTGTGCACGACGATTTTTATCAAATCTAGCGATAGAACGTTGCTTACGCTGACGATGCAGTTCGAATCGCAAGAGCTGCGCGACGGTGCGCTGGAATCCGGCATGACTGACGGAATGTCGATGAGTTACGACCGGCTTGACGACGTCTCGAAGCAGGTGGGGTCGTGAGGCGGCCGGCTGCACTGACTGCGATTGTTTCGTCGGCGTGCGTGCTAATGGCCGTTGGCGGCGTTGCACGTGTTGAGCCCCGAGTTCGACCCCTCGTGGCGCGTAGTCCGCGCGTGTACTCGCGCAAGCCTCGGTTAGCTGCCGGGGCCATTCTCTTCGCCTAAAGGTTTGCTTAGCCGGAACTTAGGGGAAGGCTGCTAACAATAACTACTACCCGTCGGGTATGACTCGACTCTCCAAGGAAACCAAACATCCTATGGCAGCAAAGAAATCCTCAGGCAAGCAAACGGCAAAGAAATCGAGCGTAAAGCGGGCGACAGCTTCAGCGAAGAAAACTGCAAGGAAGGTTGTTCGCGGCGGGAAGAGCCTCGCAAAGAAGGCGGCGTCCGCGGCGTCCAAAGTGTCACGGAAAACGAAACAGGTCGCCCAAGGAGCGCAAAAGGTTGGGCGCGTCATGGGCGTGATTGGAGACCTTGTGGTGGCTGGAGGAAAGGCCGCCGAAGATCTTACCGACGAAGTTGAAAGTAGCGGCCGCAGGGCGTTGGCGCGATCGCGTAAAGCATCTGGAGCCGTCAAGAAAAGCACGCCGAAAAAGACGCGTTAGTGTGCGGCGTTGGAGTTGTCTAGCATTTCGAATCAGATCATGCGCTACGGGCAAGAGAGGCGAAGCGAGACTTTCTCGCGACCGTCCGGGCGCATGTCGGTTGGCAATTCGATGAGAACGCCGCGGCGATTATCTTTTCTGAACTTCTTGCGAACGTTGTCATCCAGGCCCCCGGGCCGGTGAAGTCGACCTCGAGTTGGACGGCGAAAACGTACTTCTAAAGGTCGCCGATACAGGCCCCGGGTTTGACTTTACAAGCGCAACAATGCCAAGCCCACGCGACGAACGTGGGAGGCCTCTTTATTGTTTCGCAGTACGCTAGCGGGATGCAGGTCACTAGTTTAGATGGGGTGGGGACGTTAGTTTCCGCAAGCCTCCCTGCCCATCGTGTAGAACGTCGACCGTGCCTCGCAAAAATATTGGAGATCCGCTAAGACCCCATATTGAGCGTGCCTCTTAGATGGAGGGATGACGGGCTCTTGACGAATGTGCAGGAAGCTCGCATCATCCGCGCGTACAAACTGCGACTTGATGCGTTACGAAGAGGTATGGACGTGAAAGTACAACTTGGCGCGGTCTGGCATTTCAGCCTTGCCGTCAGAGACCCGGAGAAGAGCGCGCAGTTTTGGACCAAGAACTTCGATCTGCATGAAATGTTCCGGTCCGATGAGGCCATCGCGCTGACGAACGACGCAATTATCATCGGGTTCTTCAAAGGCACACCACATCCGGACACGATTGACCACATGTCGTTTTACCTCGACAGTATGCGCGCGCTACACGAAGCGCTCGAGATGCTGAAGAAAAACGGCGTAGAACTGGAAGATCCGGGCGACGAGATCGGCCCCACATCGCCGGGCTCGCCGCATATGGGCCTGTGGTTTCACGATCCGGACGGGTATCGCTGGGAGCTCTCGGTTCAGAACGGTGCCAGCGAGCGCTAACCGCGCAACGCTAACTAATGCCGCTCCGAACCAGGACGGCAACCGAATGGCAACCGTGGCGATCCGAGCAACGAAAAAAGCCCGCATTTAAGGCCCTTCGTGGTAGCGCCAACGGAAATCGAACCTTCCTTCATTTGTTTCTTCTATTACTCGTCACCCATTCGCCACCCAGAAAAACCGCCATTGCCGCGCAGCCCGCCCGCGGTCCCCAGCGAAAATTCAGGCGCCTGCTCCGCCGCGCCCGACCACATTACGAAGAAGTACGGCCGCTACTCGGACCTCCGATTAAGGTTTGGCCGCCGTAACGACGAACGCTGCAACGTGCAGCAACGCTCCGGCATGAAATTGGAACCACCACTTATACGCTCCAGGCTCGAACCGAGGTACTGGGCTAGGCGAATTCTTGCCGCGTTGGCGCTCGCAGCGATCCTCTGGTTTGCAGTCGGCTGGCTGGACGCGCAAACCGCATGTGCCCACGACCCGCGTTTTTCCTGCTCGCCTCGCGACGCTCAGCATGCGGTTGTGATTCCCGACCCGCAAAAATCTTGGGCATATTACGGACGCCTCGCTCGCGGACAACGGGATATCTATCGTGTCGTCCTACGTGACACCCTCGCGCTGCCGCTGAGGGTCTCCGTCGAAACGTCCGACACCGTCAACCCCGGACGACCTCGCGTCGTCGTCAGCGACTCCTTCCACCGCGCCATCGCGAGAGTGCCGTTCGATCGAGTGCAAGCATTCTATGAGCCGTTCTCGCGAATCTCGTATCTTACGACGCCGAATCGGGAGCTAAGCCTTCCCCCCGGAACGTACTCGATCACCGTCACGATGGATCGAGCGACTCTACCGCAGCGTTACGTCCTGGCCGTTGGCGCGTCGGAGCACTTCACGGTCGGCGAAATCCCGTACGTCATCGGCGCCGTCCACCGAATCCGCGTTCGGGGGTACTGATGCCGGCGACGCTGCGCGTACTCGTGACCGGGGCGACCGGCTACATCGGCGGACGACTCGTTCCGCGCTTATACGACCACGGATATACAGTGCGCTGTTTTGCGCGCGCGGCGCATCGTTTGCGCGGCCGATTCCCATCCGACGCAAAGGGGTACGCGAATACGCGACGAATCGCGCCGACTAAGGCAGCACTTTTTGTGGAGTAACAGAGCTATGCGTGCATCCCTGCTTGCGGCTGGTAGCTTGAGCGTGACATTAGCTACGCTGCTGATTGGATGCTCCACCTCGCAAGGCACGCCCGTTGCACCAGCGGGCTCCCAAGACTCTCTTCAGTCGGCGCCCATCAGTTCGAATTTTATCGCCGCTTTCAGGAAGGGTCGGCTGACGCCGACGCGGCTGCTCCAACTGGAGTTGGAGGGCAAGCTGCCTGCTGCCATGCCGCTAAAAACGCTGCGCTATCAGTTGAAGCATTTCGCGAGCGCTCGACCGCACTTCGCGCACCATCGCTCGGCGACCGTCACCCTGTGGACGTCGGACACAAACTACAGCTATCTGCTCGGGCTGGGCCGGCGAGGACACAAGACGGTTACGTCGATCGATGCGGCCGCCAACGGCTGCAACTACCCGATCGCCCTCAAGGTCGACCACGCGCAGAATCTTTGGGTAGGGTGCGAGTTCAACGACGCGTTTACCGAGAGCGTCGTGCAAGAGTACGGCGCCGACGGCACGCTGAAGACCCAGTATGTTCCCGGGTGTCCAAACCCGGTTTCTGATTGCACGTCCTTTTCCAGCTTGGGGTACGACAGCGCGGTCGACGCCAGTGGCAACGTCTTCGCGTCGCTGAACTTGTATAGCATCGAAATCTGCAACCCCAGCTGCGTTTCAAGCGAGAGTGCTGGATTCGAATGGTGGCCCGGCGGGAATCCGTCGGCGACGCCGACGCTGATCTCGTTGGGCGCGAACTGCGCTCCGGTCTGCGGCGTCGGCTACGTCGACGTCGACGGTTCGGGCAATCTGTGGTTCACTTTCTCCGGCTATAACAGCAGCAGCACCTACGGGTTCGGCCTGGGCGAGGTCGTTAACCCGACCACCAGACCGACGTTTAAGATCATCGAGCCCATCGGGACGTATGAGTTCTTCGGCGGCGTTTACGTGAGCAATAACGGCAAGACGCTCAACGTGATCGATCAAAACGCTCGCACGATTTCGCAGTACCGTTTACCGCTCTCGCCGAGCGGAACGCCGTTCAATGTTCTCGGCCCGACCTATACCAATGCGTTCGGTCTGGGCGATCCAGTTTCTGGCGGCTTCAACCAAAATGAAAAGAAGATGGCGATCGGCGATGCGTACAGCTGGCTCAACGTCGGGAACGTCGCGACCAACCGCTGGCATGGCATCGGCAATCCAAACTTCTACAGCGGTCTCAGCGGCGCGGCCTATACGCCATCGGACAAGTAAACGGCCGCTTCGACCTGCCGAGTGATACAGACCGTCCGAAGCTGTGCTCGGCGCACCGTTACGAGTCTGTGGGATCGATCGAGTAGCGAAGCTAGCTGAAGCGACTGATCGCGAAGCGCAAAGCTACGGTCGTCGCCGGCGAGTACTTGCCAAGCGAGCCAGAGGATCGCCGTACGTTCAGCCTGTCACGACGAGGAGCCGATCTTCCCAAGCCGGACGGGACGCCGATCTCCTCTGGCTCTTCAACTCCGCGTTCCGGAACTTCATGAGGCGCTGCCGGGTGCGGCGCACCTGCTTTCACGATCTCCGAGACACGCACGCCCCGTTGCTTGCCAAAGCCGGGTACCGATCGAGGTTATCTCGAAGCGGCTGGGCCACAGTGACATCAGCATCACGTACGATCGCTACGTCACGGTCTACCGCGACCGCGATGCCGAGGCGGCGGAGGCGTTCGGGAAGATCGTGAGCTGAAGACCTTCTGTCAAATTCCGTTAGGCGGCCGTTAGAATTGAGGCACTCACGGCCGCAAAATGCACGCAAAACCCTTACAGGATAAGGAGATTTCTGGTAGCGCCAACGGGAATCGAAAGCGGTACCGCAGAGCAACTCAAGGCAACGCACGACGACGAAAATAGGCGCTTCTTAAGGATGATGCCGCTATCCAGGTTGTCGCTGGTTGCCGCCAGTAGTCAGCGGTATGTGGGCCAATTGTGGGCCACCATTCCTCGAAAGTGCCCGAGACCGAAACCTCGTTGCACGCGGCGCAGGCGAGAATCGGCTGCAAGCCGTGCGGGCGGCTCGCAAGGCGCTCGCAGGCCAGGCCGCCGCGGGCAACGATCCTCGCGCGAGCGCCGAGGCTGGACGGAAACGAAGCGGAGCCATAGCCGCGTCGTTGTTGGCGGCAAAGCGCAAATCTTGCAGTTGTCCTCGCAAATCCCTTGATGAAGATCGAACACTTTTAAGTGGCGAATCGCGCAGACGGAGCCTAGCCGCCCTGCAGCCCGGCGCCAGGATCCGCCGATCGCTAAGCCCGCCTTCGCGCTCGCGGAGATCGCGGCCGCGACGGGTTCGTCACTGGCGGCCTGCTCGCGCATCCGGGCCGGGGCCTCTATTACCCTACGTCATGAGTGAGCGCGCGGAAGAGACGCTTTACCTAAGTCATCAACTTCTCGCATTGGTATTTGCAAGGCGGCGCGCTGGATCTTGCGATTCGAACGAAGATCTACTCCGCGAAATGGCCAAAGCTGTTATCGGCGGTTGAACAACAAATCGGCCCCTGCATTTTTTTCTTAAAGCCACTTGCGTCGGTATAGAACCAGATCGTGCCCTCCCAGGTTGACGCGAAAATCGCCGTCCCATTCGGACTCGCTGCAAGCGCCGCCGGTGCCCACGACAAACTCTCACTCATAGAGACTTTCGACGTTCGCGTATCAATCGCTACGATCTGCCCATGGACGCCGTCCGAATCTTGCACCGAAACATAAACAAATGGTTCCCTTGACGACGTCACCACATCGATCGGCCATTCTCCTGCGGTGCCTACATCGGTTGTACTGAGTAGTTTGTTAGAGTGCGTATCGACAACGGCAATGAGCGGTTCGTCGCCCGCCTGATCGCAGGTTGAAGCATAGGCACGATGGAGCTGCTCGACGAGCGCGACTCCAGTAATCTCGCCAGTCCAGCACGATCCCCCTGGTAACGCAACGGTACCAGTCTGTCGAGCTTTCGGTATATCGATGATTGCCATACCGGAGTTACCGACAACGTAAGCGCTCTTACCAGACGAATCTACCGCGATACCGGTGGGATACGATAACCCTGAAAGGCTAATTTGCGATTGGATTTTATGTTCAAGCAGCGAGACAAGGAGCAACGAATTAGCGCCACACGGAACAAGTGCAGTCTTGCCGTCGGGCGTTACCGCAATCTCCGCTGAGCACTCATCGATCGAGAACCGATTTCGGACCTTCCTGGTAGCGACGTCGATCGTCAAGAACTGGTTCGCGACTGCTACGTACGCCGTCGCGCCGGAGCGATCGAACGTAACGCCGATGGGATCCGAATTGACCCACAACGAGAACGTCTTCTCATGACCCGTTAGCACGTCGGCGAGATAAATGTACGTTGAGTCCGCTGTATCGACAGCTTCCAACAGACGCGTTACCCCGGTCCCGACGAGTCCTTTTTCGGACTCGGCTCCGCCGGTCGCGAGAGCGAAATCTCCGCTCGGCGTAAAGGCGGCGTTCATCTGCCGTTCGCCGCAGCCGGCTAGTGCGACGATTGCCGCACATACACCCATGAATGCACGCTGATTGTAGTGAAACATATTCTCTCCTCGACGCGGGACGGCTCAAGTTGATGGTGCAAGCGCGAGATAGCGCCGAAACTCGACGGCTTTACGCTCAGCAAGGTCGCAGCCGCGACTGGCTAATCCCTCGCAGCATGGTCGCGGTTCCGCAATGGTACCAGGGTGCCGCATCCGAGGCATTATATAGGCCCAGGGAAAGCCCTACCGTTCAAAATGCTTAGTGCGGACCGCTTTAGAAGATGCGTCGCTTAGGTTTCCACCACTTTCTGGAGTTTAGCGACTGTCGAGCGCGTTGGCGTCGTCCCCTGGTTGATAAACGCTTTAACGATGGATCGGCTAATGTTCGCGTCACGAGCAGTCTTGGAAACGCCGTTCACACGACTCGATGAACGGCCGGTTCACCTCGTAGCATCCACGCAAAATCCTCGTCAGAGACCTGAACGAGAGCTACTGCTATCACCCGATATTTCCCATTTGACCGCCCCTTTCGCGTGGCTGCCGGGCGAATCCGGCCGTGTCATTTCAGCGACGGCTATGGCAGATGAGTACTGCAAGGTCGCACCACCGAACAGCATTCGCCGGTCGGTTCCATTAGCAAACGGTTTGACATTGGTGCGATGTGACGGCTAAGGGTAGCGGGAAGCTTAGGCCTTTCAAAACGAGGCCCTTACCCGGCGCCGGGCTGCGGGGTGGCCAGGGATCTTTGGTGTTTTCGCCAAGGGCCCAGTTGCTTGCTCTATGTCCACGGAGGTGACCCTTATGAGACGGCTTCTTATTGCGCTTGTTGCTTGCGCAACTGTGATCGCGCCTAGTCTTGCCGGACCGGCGCTGGGTGACACGCCGATGTCCATGTCGGCAGTCGGTGCGGGTCCGCATGGGTATGATTATATGGTCGGTACTTGGTCGTGCACAAACCCGATGCATCCATCGGAGTTGGGCGCGTTAGCATCGACTACGATTACGGCGACTAAGCTCAAAGACGGCAACATCATGATTAGGACCGCAAGCCCGAACGGCGACGTTACTGCGTACAACGCGTACCTTGCAAAAACGAAGACCTGGTACGCGCCATATGCAGATTCCGGCGGAAAGTACGGAACTGAGGCGACGCAGGAAACCGGAAAAACAATCCGTTGGATTGGGACGTTCTATGACACAGACGGCACGATGACGCCGATTCGCGATACGTTCACCATGCTTTCCATGGCTAAGCAAGTCGATCTCAGCGAAGCGAAGGTCGGCGGAGTGTGGAAGGTCACGGCCAAAACCACGTGCACTAAGTCGTAAACGGCCGCCTACACCGTCGCCTGAGGAGCGCGCCCCGCTTAGTACGCGAGGTGTGGTGGCCATCAGGGAAAGACTACAACATCAACACCTGATATGCGCATTGCCAGGCGAAACGTTCGCATTGCGATCGTTTCGATAAGAGCTAAGGTCTTTTGAAACGAGGCGCCCTTACCGGGCGCCCGGCTGCGGCGCGGCTAGAATCCGAGTAGCGTCGGCCCAGGATCGGGAGCCAGGGATAACTGTGGATTTCCGCCCAAACGGGCAACGAAGGAGATCCACCCATGCGCAAGAGTCGCTTCTCCGAAGCGCAGATCGTCGCCATCTTACGCGAGTTCGACGCCGGAGCGCCGGCTGAGGAGCTTGCACGCCGCCACGGCATTCACGCCAACACAATCCGGCTTTGGCGGTCAAAATACGCCGGCATGAGCGCCAGTGATCTCGCCCGGCTCAAGCAGCTCGAGGCTGAGAACGCGCAGATGCAACGCATCATTGCTCGCCAAACCGTCAATATCGACGCCATGGAAGAGCTGATGCGAAAAAACTCATGGAGCCTTCCCGGCGAGCCGAAACCGTGAAGGCGCTGCAAACCCTCGGCTTAAGTCAACGCGAGGCCTGCGCGATCGTTCGTACGCGCCGTCGATCACCGCATGAGAACCCTAGCACCAAAGCGCTGGAGGACGCACGGTGGGCGACCCGGCTGACCGAGGTTGCACAAGCGCACGCCGAACACGGCTGCCGACGACTCTACGATGACTACGCCCGCGATGCGACGCCCGGCGAAGATGAGTTCATGAACTACAAGCGATTTCGCCGTATTTATCGCTTGGCGAACCTCCAAATCGGTCGGCGGCGCCGGCGTGGCCGAGCCAAGATCGTGCGCGGAAGGCCGCTACGCCGCGCGACCAAACCGTTCGAAGGCTGGACGCTCGACTTCATGCACGATCGGCTCTTCGGCGGGCGGGCTTTCCGAACGCCATCAATGGAGGATGAGTTCAGCCGCAGCGGCCTCGCCCTGGAACTGTCCTTCTCGTTCCCAAGCCGATCGGTTATCGCCGTCCTCGACAGCGTAGCCGCGATCTACGGCTACCCGAAGTACCTCCGAGTCGACAACGGCACGGAGTTCACGTCGAAGCTCATGCAGCTTTGGTCCGAAGAACACGCTGTCGAGCTGCTCTTCATCCAGCCTGGCAAGCCGACGCAGAACGCGTTTATCGAGTCGTTTAATAACTGTGTTCGCTGCGAGTTTCTCAACGCACAGTGGTTTCACTCGCTGGTCGAAGGGCAACTCAAGGCGCACCGCTGGCTGCACGGCTACAACACGACGCACTCGCATAGCGCGCTAGGTTACCGCACGCCCGAGGAGTTCCTCGCGACCTACGAAACTACCCAACCTCCACAGAAATCGGTGGCTGCATGACAGGGCCGACGCTACGGCTACATGACTTGAGGGACACTCACGCGAGCCTGCTGGCAAAGCATGGAGTCGCTTTGGAGGTCGTCTCAAAGCGGCTTGGCCACTCGACCATCGGAATCACCGCCGAGCGGTACCTCCATGTCTACTTAAGCAGAGACGCCCAAGCGGCGGCCGTGTTCGAGCGGCTCGCAAGCTAGGCGTCTCCTAGACCGTAGTTACACGTTAGTTACATGAGAGCGGTTGGTGTCGCGGAAACCCTTATGAAATATGACTGATTTTGGTAGCGCCAACGGGAATCGAACCCGTCTTTCCGCCTTGAAAGGGCGATGTCCTAACCGATAGACGATGGCGCCGCAAATGGCTGACCCTCAAAACCCTAGCGGCTGAGGGCGAGGCTGTCAACGTGTTAGGGCCCAAATAGGGCGCGGCACGCACCAATCACGGCATGGACCGAACCGTGCGGTCGTCCTCGAATGGATGATGTTGCGGAGGCGAGTGCCTGCGATCAGAGCCTCGAGAGCATTCTACGCTTAGCGAGATCCTTCGCTCCCGCCAGCCGGATGGACGATGACGCGATGGCCGAACGAAATGACGACCGGTTCGATTCACGACCGCTTCCCCGTGCACCGATTCCGCCGGTAAGAAACGCAAACGCCGCTCCAGGTAGGCAGCGGCGAGTGCGGGGTTATTGCGATGAGCGCTGCGTTATTGCGGAGAGCGCTTGTCGTAGGCGACGCCTTCAACGAAGAGGCTCGCCGAAAGTCCGTTGTTGAAGCTGTAGAGGTAGGTCACGCCACCGGTCGGGCTATAGCGGTAGATGTCGATTTGACCATGGCTGAAATCGGCAACCGCGAGTTTGTTGTGGAGATGGTTGAGATGGCCGTAGACGGCGGGGGCGATTAAGGGTGTCGAGCTCAACAGCGTGCACGCAGGTTTGCAGCCCGAATAGACTTCGACCGACCCGGTGCCCGAATTCCCTCTGACGTCGATCGTGAGCAGGTTACCAGAGGCGTCGATGTCGATACCGCCGGGACCCGCGTTGCCGAAGCCGGTCGCCTGAACGCCACGCCCGGCGCAGCCCGCGAAGTACGTCAAGGTAGCCTGAACTGACGGATTGATACCGTCGGCCCAGCAATTGCCCTTGTTATCCATCGCGACGCCGGCGACTCCATCCATGGCCGGGTTCGTGAGGTTCTTGGTGCAGCCGGCCGAAACGGTGCAAACCGAGATACTGCCGGGCGTACTGCCATTATCGAAGGTGTTCGCTACTGCGATCTTGCCGGTCAGCGCATTGGCGCTGCTGGCGTCAACCGGCTGGCCGTAGGTGTCGGCGATCTTCGCCGCCTTGGGGCCGCACATATTCGGGCCCTGACCGATGATAATCGCTCCGGCTCCGCCGTCGGGATCGATGAGGTTGCCGGCGCCGTCAACGGCGATGCCGTTAACCGAGGAGACCGAGAACGGGACGGTGCAGATGGGTGGATTGTTTGGCCGCTGTCGGTTTTTATAGCCGAAAATGCTCGTGCCGGCAACTTCGCTCACGTAGATGCCCTGCATGGCCGCAGCCGGGGCGGCCCGGCCGAACAAAGGCATTGGCCCTCTGGGCACCATTTGCTCGGGTATTAGGCTGGCATGCGCCGAGGAGTGCAAGTTTTCAACGCCCATCACCGGGCCTGCCGGAGCGACGCGCGACCCGCCGCTACAGGCAGCGAGGATCGCGGCCGCCGCGGTAGCGCCGATTGCGTACCTGGCCGAAGTGAAAATACTCATTAGTGCGGTTCCTTTGGTAGTGTAGAGGGCTTCGGACCCCCGCGTTCACCAGCAGCCGGCGAGTCCCAGCTTGGTCGCTCAGCCCTCTAGCCTAAAAAACATCCTCGTCTTGCTTTTTATCCAGCATTTACGGCGAGGGAGACGGTCCGTATTACCGTGCTACGCGCCATCTAAAGAAGTCGATTAATCCGAGCCGCTGTGAGTCGCACGATGATTCGTGGTGGGCCTGGTAGGATTCGAACCTACGCGCAACCAGTTATGAGCCGGCCGCTCTACCGCTGAGCTACAGGCCCCCGTAGCGAAATGCTTTCGCCACGTCAGCGAAAAGCCCGGGCTCCCGGATAGCTTGCTGCGGCGCCGAGGTCGTCTTCAATCGCCATCAGACGATTGTACTTCGCGATCCGATCGCTGCGCGAAAGCGATCCGGTCTTGATCTGTCCGGCCCCGGTCGCGACCGCAATATCGGCGATCGTCGTATCCTCGGTTTCGCCCGACCGGTGTGAAATCACGGTCGAGTATCCCGCCTTGTGTGCGAGTTCGATCGTGTCGAGCGTTTCGGTGAGCGTCCCGATTTGGTTGACCTTCACGAGAATCGAGTTGCCGACGCCTTCGGCGATCCCGCGTTCGAGAAACTTCACGTTGGTAACGAAAATATCGTCACCGACCAGCTGCACGCGGCTGCCGAGGGCTTGCGTCAGCCTTTGCCATCCCGCCCAATCGTCTTCCGCGAGCCCGTCTTCGATCGACACGATCGGGTACCGATCGCACAACTCGCGATAGAGCGCGATCATTTCGTCGGCGCTCAAACCGCGGTCCTTTCCGAGCGCGTAGTATTTGCCGTCCTGGCAAAATTCGCTCGAGGCCGGATCGAGGGCGATCGCAACGTCGGCGCCGGCCTTGTAGCCGGCGAGGTCGATCGCGGCGAGAATTAAATCGAGCGCCTGATGCGGCGTCTCCAGCGGCGGAGCGTACCCGCCTTCGTCGCCAACCAGCGTCGGCAGATCCCGGTCGTGCAGCAGCTTTCCCAGCGCGTGAAAGACCTCGGCGCCGCAGCGCACCGCTTCCGCCTCGCTCGCGGCTCCAAGCGGAACGATCATGCACTCTTGAAACTGCAACGCCCCTGCGGCGTGCTTCCCGCCGTTGATCACGTTCATCATCGGAACCGGCAGGGTCGCCGCCGACGGTCCGCCCAAGTACCGAAAGAGCGGCAGCGACAGGCTCGCGGCGGCGGCCCGCGCGACCGCCAGTGAGGTTCCTAGCAGCGCGTTGGCCCCAAGATTGCCTTTGTTCGGCGTGCCGTCGAGATCGACGAGGGTCGCGTCGATCGCTCGTTGGCCGGTCGCGTCCAAACCCTCGAGCGCCGGACCGATCACCTCGTTTACCGCGCGTACGGCCTTACGCACGCCTTTGCCGCCGTACCGTTCCGCGTCGCCGTCGCGCAGTTCGATCGCTTCGTGGGCGCCGGTCGAAGCGCCTGATGGAACCATAGCTTCCTCGACCGCGCCAAAGCTGGTCGCGACGCTCACCGCGATCGTTGGATTACCGCGCGAATCCAGGACTTCGCGCGCGTGAACGGCTTCGATCAGCGGCCGGCCGCCGGCGCGCAGCGTTTCGAGCGACACCGTCAGTCGGTGATCCAGCGCTCGAGATCGTGGCGGCGCGAAACGAACTCGTTGGCGTGGAAGAAAATCGGCAGCTCGCGTTCCGCGCTGCTCTTACTGTCGCTGCCGTGCACGAGATTGCGCCCGATCGTCTGCGCCAAGTCGGCACGAATCGAGCCGGGAGCGGCGCCCAATGGATTGGTCGCGCCGATCAGCTGGCGGCATCCCTCGATCGCTCCTTCGCCTTCGACTGCCAGCGCGACGAGCGGACCGCTGGTGATGAATCCCACGAGGTCGTCGAAAAACGGTTTGCCCTTGTGCTCTTCGTAATGCTTGCGCGCACGGTCGCCATCGAGCTGCATCAGTTTCATCGCGGTAATCAGATAGCCGCGACGCTCGATGCGGGCCGTGATCTCGCCAACCAAACCGCGCGAAACGGCGTCGGGCTTGCACAGGATGAGCGTTCGTTCGATAGCCATAGGACCGCCGAATACGGCTCGCCGCGGGGGTAAGCCTGCGGCGCGCGGCCAAGCTCCCCGTTCGCCGATGGAATCGCCAGCCGCGCACCACCCGTACGCACGGATTGCCGCCGACCTCGCCGGCACGGCCTTCGCGAACGTGCGCTTCGTCGAAGAGACGGGCAGCACCAACGCCGACGCCGCCGCGCGTCTGGGGCACCAGCGCGACCTCGGGTCGAGCATCGTCGCCGAGCACCAAACCGACGGTCGCGGGCGCAAGGGCCGCCCGTGGATCTCACAACCCGGCGCTTCACTGCTGGTAACGACGATTCTACCGCACGCGATCGCTGCAAACGACCTTTGGGGGGTGCCTTTCTGGACGGCGCTTGCGGTGCGACGCGCCCTCCTTCACGTACGAATTCCTACGACTTTGCGCTGGCCAAATGATTTGCTCGTGGCCGGCGACGGAAAGCTAGCCGGGATTCTGTGCGTCTCGCGCGTCACCGGAAAATCCGCCTGGACCGCGTGCGGCGTCGGCATCAACGTGCGCCGCCCCCCGGTCGAAGTGCCGATCGAACCCACGCCGGCATACTGCGACGACGTCGCTCCGGTCGACCGCGCAGCGCTACTGGCTGCGCTGCTGCGGGAATACGCCGCGAGCCTCGCGCTGCTGGATAGCCCGGCTCGCGTCGCGCGCGCCTGGGAGTCCGCAGCGGCCATCCCCGGCGCTCGGTACCGCCTTCTCAACGACGGCGCAACGGAGGCGTTCGACGCTACCGCCCTGCGGCTTGAGGAAGGCGGAGGGCTGGTGGTCGAGCGCGACGACGGCCGATCCGAAACGGTCTCGCTGGCCGATGCCCGCGCGTTACGCTAGCGCTCGTTGCGGGCGCGATTCAAACGGCGGTCGCATACCTCGCAAAAGTGCGGCATCTTGTTGTCGGTTTCGAAGATCGAGTTCGAGTAATACATCGCGCAGCGGGCGTTATAGCAGTGCTTCAGGCCGAACGCATGGCCCAGCTCGTGCACCGACTCTTTGAGGGTCCGTTGAAAGAGGATGTTGACGTCCGGCGCTTCGCCGTAAAACTCGGAACGCAGTCGATGCAGCGATACCGCGGCCACAGCCTGGGCCTCGTCACCGTCGCCGAAAATGAAGCGGTGCGACGTCTTGTATAGGTCGAAGTCGGTTACGGCCAGGCGAACGCCAACGTCTTCCGGAAAGGCGCGCAGCACCTTCGCCGTAAGCGTCGAGAGAAACAACTGTTGCCGGGTGGCGTTGAGCGCGTTGCGGGGAAGCATCAGCGCGCGCTCCACGCGCACGTTGGAAAGGAACCTTTCCTCGAGGCAGAGCCCGAGCCGATCCAAGAAGGTCGCGTCGACGGCGTTAATCGGGATGATGCGAATGCGGGAATCCATCTCGCCGGACACGCTTCGCCGCCGGCCGTTAAAAAACTTGCGACGCGCCGCTTCGGGGAATGACAAGCGACGACCGATTAAGAACGGGTTATTGTAAAGGAATCGTTGATGATCGTCGGGATTGGGATCGACCTAGCCGAGGTCGAGCGGTATCGATTCGACGAACGCAAGTTGGCGTGGTTCGCACGCAAGGTGTACTCAGACGAAGAGATGACGTACGCGATGCGCAAGCGAAACTGGCCCGAGCGGCTCGCCGGTTTCTTTGCGGCCAAAGAGGCGACGCGCAAGGCCTTCGGTCACGCCATCCCGTGGCGCTGGGTCGGCGTCGGTCACGAACCCAGCGGCAAGCCGATCATTCGGCTTTTTGGTAAGGCCGAACGCCTGCTGTCGACGCGCGGCGTTCGGACGATTCACGTGACGATCACGCATACGGCGTCGACGGCGGCGGCAGTCGTCATCCTGGAACGATGATCTACGTTCTCACGCCCGAACAAATGCGCGCCGCCGACGCGGCCGCGATCGCGGTCGCCGGGGAAGACGAATTGATGCACGCCGCCGGCAGGCAAATTGCCGCGGCGATTCGGCAGATGACCGCCCCCGGCGGCCGGGTCGTGGCCTTCGCCGGGCCCGGAAACAACGGCGGCGACGCATTCGCCGCGCTGGCGGAATTGGGCCCGGCGTTCGATCGCGCGGTGCATGCCGCACCGGCGCAGCGCGTCACCCAGGCTCGCGAAGCGGCGATGGCGCGCGCACAGCGCAGCGGCGTCGCAATTCGGCCGCTGCCGGCTACCGAAGACGCGGCGCGCGCCGCCATCGCAGACGCCGTTGCGGTCGACGGGCTCTTCGGGACGGGTGCGCGTCTGCCGATGCCGCCCGGCTATAGCCTGCTGGCGCGCGCGCTCGACGGCCGCCGGGCACGAGTGCTGGCAATCGACATTCCAAGCGGCGTCGACGCGTTGACCGGTGCCGCCGGCGACGACGCGGTTCGTGCACGCGTAACGGTCACGCTCGGCGCGGCCAAACCGGGACTCTTCCTCGCCCCGGCCCGCGACTTTGTTGGCGAGCTTTGGTACGCGCCGATCGGCATCGACCACGCGATCTTGGCGGCCCAACCGCGCACCTTCGCCGCCCTCGACGATGCCGCGTGCGCGCGACTCCTCCCGGTGCGCGCTCCCGAGAGCGACAAACGCGCTGCGGGCGCACCGCTCGTAATCGCCGGGTCCCGACAGTTCCCCGGCGCCGCCGTGTTGTGCGCGCGGGCCGCGGCCCGCGCGGGTGCGGGCTACGTCACCGTCGCGACGCCGGCCGGCGCCGCGGACCTCTTGCGCACCCACCTCGTGGAACAAGTCGTCGTCGAGATGGCCGAAGACGCACCGCCCGAGGTCGTCGTCGAAAGCCTTCTCGAGACGTCCCAGCGGAACTCTTCGGTCGCCGTCGGCCCCGGCCTCGGCCTCGACGATCGCACGGGCGCGATCGTGATCGAGTTTTTGCGCCGCAACGAGCTGCCGGTCGTCGTCGACGCGAGCGCGCTGTTCCACCTTTCGAAGAAGCTCGACGTCCTGCGCGACAAAGCGGCGGTGTTGACGCCGCACGCCGGCGAGTTCGCGCGCCTTTCCGGAAAGGGTACGATCGGGGCGGGCGATCGAGTGTCGCGTCTGCGCGAGTTCGTCGATCGCAGCGGCGTAACGACCCTACTCAAAGGCCGAACTACGTTGATCTACGACGGCAGGACGATGCATCTCAACGCGACCGGAACGAACTCGCTCGCGACGGCCGGCAGTGGCGACGTGCTGACCGGCGTTATCGCGACGCTCGCCGGACAAGGCTTGTCAATTGTGGATGCGGCGTGCGCGGGGGCGTACTGGCACGGCCTTGCGGGTCAGCGCGCTCACGAGCATCGACCGGTTGGCGTCGTGGCCGGCGACGTTGTCGACGCGCTGGCCGGTGCGCTGCCTCACGCGAAATCGGAGGCGCTGCTCGAAGCCAACGTTCGCCGGATTTTTTAGCGGTCTTCAACCATCTCCGAGGAGACGGCGAAGGCCGGATTCGTCGAGGACCGGTACGCCGAGTTGCTGAGCCTTGGCATACTTACTGCCCGGATCGTCGCCCGCCACGACGTAGTCGGTGTTCTTGCTGACCGACGAGGTGACTTTCCCACCGGCCGCGACGAGGAGTTCGCTGGCGCGTTCGCGGGTAAGGATCGGCAGCGTACCGGTCAGCACGAACGTTTTGCCCGCCAGCGGGCCGGCGGCGGCGCGAGCGCGCTTGGGTGCCGACAGATCCACGCCGGCCTCGCGCAGCTTCTCGACGACGCGGCGATTGGCCGGCTGTTTGAAAAAGAGCTGCACGCCGGCGGCGACTTCCGGGCCGATCCCTTCGCTTTCGCGCAGCTCGTCTTCGCTCGCGGCTGCGATTGCATCGAGCGTACCGAAGTCGCCCGCGAGAATCTGCGACGTCTGTTCGCCGACGAATCGAATCCCCAAGCCGTGCAGCACGCGCGCCAAACCGCGACGCTTCGACGCGGCAATCGCCCGCAAAAGCTTGTCGGCGCTCTTTTCGGCGAGTCGCGGCATCGCGAGCAGCGCCGGCCGATCGAGCGCATATATATCGGCGACGTCGCGAACCCGGTCGCTCTGCGTCAGTTGCTCCGCCAGCACGTCGCCGAGACCCTCGATATCCATAGCGCCGCGCGAGGCAAAGTGGCGAACGCGCTCGTAGCGCTGAGCCGGACACGATGCGTTGGTACAGCGCGCCATCGCTTCACCGGGCGGGTGATCCACGTCCGATCCGCAGACCGGACAACGATCGGGCATCTTGAAACGGCGCTCTTTGCCGGTGCGTTCGGCCGTCACCGGGCCGACGACCCGCGGGATCACGTCGCCGGCCCGCATTACGACGACCGTATCCCCGATGCGGATATCGTTGCTCTCGATGTAGGCGGCGTTGTGCAAGGTCGCGCTCTTTACCGTCACGCCGCCGATCTGCACCGGCTCGAGGACGGCGTTCGGATTGAGCGTTCCGGTGCGACCGACCGTCACCACGATGGCAGTCAGTTTCGTGCGGGCTTCCCGGGCCCTGAACTTAAACGCGATCGCCCAGCGCGGATCCCGCGCGACGCTGCCGAGACGCTCCTGGACGGCGAGGTCGTCGACCTTCACGACGACGCCGTCGATTTCGTAGTCGAGTTGGTCGCGGCGCACTTCCCATTCGCGGCAGAACGCGACGACCTCGTCGATCGCCTTCGCCCGCCGGATATGCGGATTGACCGGAAAGCCGAGCGCGGCCAAGCCTTCGAGCGACTCCCACTGGGTCGCGCTCTCGCCAACGCCGCTCCAGGCCGCCGTTTGATAGGCATAAAAGGAAAGCCGCCGCGCCGCGGTCAGAGCCGGATCGAGCTGGCGAACGCCGCCGGACGCCGCATTGCGCGGATTCGCGAACGCCGGCAGACCGGCTCCCTCGCGCGCCGCGTTGAGCCGCTCGAAATCGCTCTTGCGCAGATACACTTCACCGCGCACTTCGAGAAACGCCGGAACCGGGACGTCGCGCGTGCGGCGTAGCCTCAGCGGAATCGTGCGCACGGTGCGCAAATTGGGCGTCACGTCTTCGCCGACGCTCCCGTCGCCGCGCGTGCCGCCGCGGGCGAGCGCGCCGTCGTCGTAATCCAGCGCGATTGCCAAACCGTCGATCTTCAGTTCGCATACGTACGTAAACGTGCCGCCGGCAAGCTTACGGGCTCGCTCGTCGAAGGCGCGCAACTCTTCTTCCGACGTCGCGTTGGCCAAGCTGAGCATCGGGCGGGCGTGACGGTAGGGTGCGAACCGCTCTGAAGCCGGGGCGCCCACGCGCTGGGTTGGTGAGTCGGCGACTCGCAGTTCGGGATGCGCGGTCTCGAGCGCGATCAGTTCGCGCAACAGTGCGTCGAACTCGGCGTCGGCGATCTCGGGATCGTCGAGCGCGTAGTAGCGATAGTTTGCCTCGTCGATGCGAGCCCGCAGTTCGTCGGCCCGAACCGCTTTATCCGCGCCCTTGCGGGTTCGGCTCATGCCTGAAGCGTGCCGACCTGAATCGGGTACCCGTCGGGATCGCCGATTACCGCAATGCGGCCGAACGATTCGTCGTGCGGGTCTTGAAAGACCGGCACGCCGCGAGCCACGCAATCCGCCGCGAACGCGTCAACGTTCTCGACGGCGAACCCGAGCTGCAGCGAACCGGGCCGGACCGCCAGCACTTCGCTTTTCGGGTGCAGTCCCAACGTCGCGCCGCCGCCGAGCGCGAACCCGACCCAGTGCGGCGGATGGTCCGCAACCAGCTCGAGACCGATGACGTCTTTATAAAAACTGCGCGAGCGCGTCAAATCGGAACAAACGAGCATCGCAATCGCAAAACTAGCCATTCCCGCACCTCACGCTCTTGAAGCTCTCAGTTCCCTAGCCGGGAGTTCTTCCGCACCCTGCTAGGCTTCGACGGCGACGCGGTCGCCCTTGGCGAGATCGTCGAGCACCGAAAGGTTCTCGCGCTCGAGGCGCTCCAGTTCGGCGGCATCGGGCAGATGGTGCCCGACCGCACGCTGGTCGCGCAGCACGGGTGCCAGGTACTGGCCGGTATAGGAGTTCTCGACGGCGGCGACCTCTTCGGGCGTTCCCGTCGCCACGACCGTACCGCCTCGGTCGCCGCCTTCGGGTCCGAGGTCGATGAGGTAGTCGGCGGTTTTGATGACGTCGAGATTGTGCTCGATCACGAGCACGGTGTTGCCCATTCCGACCAATCGCTGCAGCACGTCGAGCAGTTTGTGAACGTCGGCAAAATGCAGACCAGTCGTCGGCTCGTCGAGCACGTAGAAGGTTCGTCCGGTCAACCGGCGCGAGAGCTCGGTGGCGAGCTTCACGCGTTGCGCCTCGCCTCCCGAAAGGGTGGTGGCCGGCTGGCCCATCTTGATGTATCCTAGGCCGACCTCGCAGATCGTTTTGAGCTTGTTATGGATCCGCGGGACGCTTTCGAAGAATGCGTCGGCCTCGTCAACCCGCATTTCCAGGACGTCGGAAATCGTCTTTCCCTTGAACTTCACTTCCAGCGTCTGGGCGTTGTAGCGTTTGCCCTTGCATACCTCGCACGGCACGTACACGTCGGGAAGGAAGTGCATCTCGATTTTTATGATGCCGTCACCCTCGCACGCCTCGCAGCGGCCGCCTTTGACGTTGAAGGAAAACCGGCCCGGGGCGTAGCCGCGCATGCGCGCCTCGGGAACCTTCGAGAAGAGCTCGCGAATGTAGTCGAACGTTCCGGTGTAGGTCGCCGGGTTGCTGCGGGGCGTCCGTCCGATCGGCGACTGATCGATTACGACGAGTTTGTCGAGCTGGCCCGCGCCCTTCACGGTACCGTACGTTCCCCCAGACGGCTGTCCGTGCAAGTGCTGGCTGAGCGCGCGGACGAGAACTTCGTTGACGATCGTGGACTTGCCGCTGCCGCTGACGCCCGTCACCGCGCAGAACGTCCCCACCGGAAACCGCACGTCAAGACCCGAGACGTTGTTGGCGCGCGCGTTGCGCACCTCGAGCCAGCCGCGGGGCGTCCGCCGCCGGCGGGGCACCGGGATGAATTTTCGACCGCTAAGATACGCACCGGTTTCGGATTGCGGGTTGGCGACGATTTCCGCGAGCGTCCCGACCGTCAGAATTTCGCCGCCTTCGGCGCCTGCCCCGGGCCCGATATCTACTACGACGTCGGCGGTACGCATCGTGTCTTCATCGTGCTCGATCACGATCAGCGTGTTGCCGAGATCGCGCAAGGTTTTTAGCGTCGCGAGAAGCCTTCCGTTATCGCGCTGGTGCAGCCCGATCGACGGCTCGTCGAGGATGTAGAGAACGCCGACCAGCGCGCTGCCGATTTGCGTTGCAAGCCGGATACGTTGCGACTCACCGCCCGAAAGCGTCGTCGCCGAACGGCTCAGCGTGAGATACGTCAACCCGACGTTGGTCAGAAAACCCAGCCGCGCCCGGATCTCTTTGACGATCTGATTGGCGATCTGCTCCTGCCGCGGCGTGAGCCGCAGCTCGCGGAAAAACACTTCGAGCCGCTCGATCGGCATCCGGGTCAGAACGTCGATGTTGTCGCCCGCAACGGTTACCGCCAGCGCCTCGGGCTTGAGGCGGGCGCCTTTGCAGACGTTGCAAGTCGAGGCCGACATGAACCGCTCGATGTCTTCCTTCACGTACTCGCTCGACGTTTCGGCATAGCGCCGCTGGAGATTGTTTACGACGCCTTCGAACGACGCCCGATATTCCCACGTCTTGCCCGCTCGCGACGTGTAAGCGAAGGCCTGCTCGTGATCGGTCCCGTAGAGGATCGTGTCGACGACGTCGTCGGACATCGCGTCGATCGGCGTCGACAACTTCACGCGAGCCCGCCGCAAGACGCGCTCGAGCTGCTGCAGATAATACGGGTTCATCGAGGGGTACTTGCCGGTGCCGAGGCTGCGACTCCAGGGAACGATCGCGCCGTCCGCGACCGATTTGGTGCGATCGGGGATCACCTTCCACGGATCGATTTCGATCTTTTCGCCGAGCCCGCTGCACGCCGGACAAGCGCCGTACGGGGAGTTGAACGAAAACAGCCGCGGCGCCAGCTCCTCGAACGACAGCCCGCAGTACACGCACGCAAACGCCTCGCTGTAGGTTAACTCCTTACTGCCGAGCGCCTCGGCTGCATGGCTGCCGTCGATCAACACCGTGACGATGCCGGTCGAGAGCCGCAGCGTCGTTTCGATCGAGTCGGTCAGCCGCTGGCGGATCTCCGGCTTCATGACGAGCCGGTCTACGACCACTTCAATCGTGTGCTTGCGCTTCTTGTCGAGCACGATTTTCTCGCGCAGTTCCTTTATTTCACCGTCGACCCGAACCCGCGCGAAGCCTTCTTTCGCCACCTCTTCGAAGAGCTTGGCATACTCGCCCTTACGTCCACGCACCAGCGGCGCCAACAGCGAAATCCGCGTGCCCTCGGGCAGTTCCAATATCGAGTCGACGATCTGCTGGCTCGACTGCGTACTGATTTCGCGCCCGCAAGAATAGCAGTGCGGCGTCCCGACGCGCGCGAACAACAGGCGCATGTAATCGTAGATCTCGGTTACCGTTCCCACCGTCGAGCGAGGGTTGCGCGAGGTCGACTTTTGATCGATCGAGATCGCCGGCGAGAGCCCCTCGATGTAGTCGACGTCGGGCTTTTCCATCTGTCCGAGAAACTGGCGCGCGTACGACGACAGCGATTCCACGTACCGCCGCTGACCTTCGGCATAGATCGTATCGAACGCCAGCGAGGATTTCCCAGATCCCGACAGGCCGGTTACGACGATCAGCCGGTTGCGGGGCAGCACGAGATCGACGTTCTTGAGATTGTGCTCGCGCGCGCCTTTGATAACGATGGAGTCGAGACCCGAGGCCATACGAATCCTATCAGACCCCGGCGCGGGAGCGAAGGTTCCAGGCCGGCAGGCGGACCGCCGCAGTCGCGCTCACGGCAGCCCCTCGAAGAGGCGTGAGACGTCCGCAACGCTCGCGCAAGTGGCATCCGGCAGGGGATTGGCACCGGGTGGCAGCGGATCGCCGCGAAAGTTCAGCCAGACCGTAAAAAGCCCGGCCTCGGCCGCGCCGCGAATGTCGCGCTCGTACCGATCGCCGACCATCGCGGCGACCGCGGGCGTGCCGGCCAGCCGCGCGCACGCATGGACGAACAGCGCCGGATCCGGTTTGAGCATCCCGACTTCGTCGGCGATCAGGATCTCGTCGAAAAACTCGCCCAGCTTCAGCAACGCGATCTTTTCGCGGTGCGTCTCCGAGAAGCCGTTGGTGACCAGTCCGAGGCGCTTTCCGCGCCCGCGCAACGCGCGCAGCAGATCGATCGCTCCCGGAAACGGTGCGAAGTATTTCTTCCGGCACTCGTTGTACCGCCGCGCCGCGTCCGCCGCCGCCTGCGGGTCGTCTTCGATTCCGACGCTCTCGAGCGCTCGTCGCCACAGCTCGCGACGAACGCTCGCCAGCTCGACTCCCAGCCCGTCGGCCGTCAAGCGCGTCCAAAAGTCTTCGGCGACACGCACGTAGGCCGCTTTCAAGGCCTCCGCGTCGATCCCCGACTCGACGGCGATCGCGCGCGCGACCTCTTCGGCGGCGCTCCGAAACGCGAGCGTGTCGTCGTGCAGCGTGTCGTCCAAATCGAACAGCACGATCTCGATGGGACGGATCAAAACCGCACTCGGAAGCTGCGCAGCCCAAAACCCGGCACGTCGGAGAGGAACGACTCCCCCTCGATGCGCGGGTCGCCCTGGATCGGACGCTCGAGCGCGTCGACCGCCTGAACCGCGCGCATCCGCCCGCCGCACCGAACGCGCAGCCGCCGCGCGTCGCCGTCGCACTCGCGCACGCGCACGATCACGCCGTCACCGTCTTGGGCAGGTTTGCACGCGACGACCAGTACGGCGGCGTCACCGCCGTCGAACAAGCGCACGGTGGGCTCGGTCGCAAAGCGCAGCCACGCGCGTTCGATCGTCGCGTAAGTCGCACCGTCCTGGGCCGGCAAGTAGGCCCACGCAAACCGATGCTCGCCCTCATCCGCCGACGGATCCGGCCAGGTCGTGCCGCGCAGCAGCGAGTGGCCCAAGGCAAATCCGCGGTCGTCCGCGCGCCCGCTCCATCCATACGTGTCCAAGGCCAGCATCGCCAGCCCGGCGCGCCGTGAAGCGGCGCGTACGAATGCGAACCGCTGACCCGGCACCTCGTACTGCGCCCGGCGCTCCGGCGTGTCGGCACGCGCGCCGCGCACGACCACGCCGTGCGGCGCGCCGTACGCCGCTTCGTGCGCGTCGATGCGCAGGCAGTTTTCGATCCGCAAGAACCGGCGCCGGTCTTGCCAGTCGATCGCCGCATCGACGCGTAAGAACGGGTCGCCTTCGGCTAAGGACACGCGCATCGTGCCACGCGACCGGCTGCCGGCGTCGAACGAAACTTCGAGCGCACCGCCGGTTACGCTCGGCGGCTGCGGTCGTACGGCTTCGGCCGAGCGCTGATAGCCGTCGTCGACGTTCCAAGCTTCCCATTTCTTGGGGCGATCGCGATAGATCGTCAGACGGTTGGCCCGCTCGACGAGATTGACGCCATCGCGGACAGCCAGCTCGAGGATCTCGCCCGTCGGCGCGACGCGCGCCCGCACCAAGCCGTTGTCGAAATCGTACGCGCCGTCGCGCTCGCGCGGCTCCGACCAAGCAGGCGCTTGGGGCGGATGCGCTCCCCGCGGCAGCATCGCCGCCGCGGCCGCCGATGCGTCGTCTACCAGCCGATTCGCGCGCGCGTACTCGCTGCGCACGTCGACGTAGACTTCGGCCACCGACGTGCCCGGCAATACGTCGTGGAACTGATTGCGCAGGACGATTCGCCAAGCTTCATCCAAGGCCGCGCGGATACGCCCGAGCGCGTCGGACTGCGCGCGCACGGCGACGCACCAGGCCGCTAGCTCCTCGACCTGCGCCAGCCGCCGTTCCAGCGCGGCATTAGCGGCCTTGACGTCGTGATGGGTCGTGTACACGCCGCGGTGATATTGCAGGTAGAGTTCGTCGTCGTGGAGCGCAAGTGCGCTGCGGTCCGCGTCCAAGCGGGCGAACCACTCCGCCGGAGCTTCCCAGCGGCCGACCGGACGCGCGTCGCGGACTTGTTCGGCCGTCGGACCGCCGCCGCCGTCACCGTAGCCCACGACCAGCGGCTCGCGGCGCGCGCGAGCGGCGGCCACGCGCGACGGCTCGCATCCGCCGTCGAGCGAATGCAGGTTGGCCGCCAAGACCTCGGCGCCGTCGGGCCCGCGCCAGCGAAACTGCGGATACGGAAAGCGGGACGTGTCGTTCCACTCCAGCTTGGTGGTTGCAAAGTACTTGATCCCGGCATGCGCCAGCAGTGACGGCAAGGTCCGTGCGAACCCGAACGTATCGGGCAACCACGCGATCGAGGGTTCGACGCCGAACGCCCGAGTACAAAAATGATGCGCGGCGAGCATCTGCCGCAAGAGCGATTCGCCCGACGGGAGGTTGCAGTCGGGTTCGACCCACATCGCCGCCACGCTGGCGTCGAACCGGCCTTCGCGGACGAGCCGTCCGATCCGGTCGAAAAACTCGACGTCCGTTTCGCGCACGAACTCGTAGAGTTGCGGCTGACTCTGCATGAAGACGAACGATGCGTCGGCCTCGAGCAAGTTCGCGGCATTGGCGAAGGTTCGCATCGCTTTGCGGCGGGTCGCGGAATAACTCCAAAGCCACGCGACGTCGAGGTGACTGTGCCCCCACAGCACCACCGGATCCGCCGGCGCCCCCGGTTGCGGGGGGTCGACCGGCTCACGAGCCTCCCAACTCGCGTCGAGAAGCGGCGCCGGTGAGGAATTACGATTCATGAGCGACCAGCGCACGCCCGGTCCGGGCGGCAGGCCGTTGGTCGGCAACGACCGGCGCTCGACCTCGAGCGTCAGCTCGCGCCGGTTCTGCGACGAGCCTACGTCGAGTTCCCGGTGCTCGCGGTCGAACGCACCGGCAACCTGCCCGTCGATGCGCGCGAGCGCACCCGAGCGCGTAGCATAGCGCAACGTACCCGCAACGTCGCAACTAGGCAGGGTCGTACCGAGCACGACGATCGCGTCCCCGCGTTCGCGCTCGCGCAAGTCGAGCCGGGGCATTACGGAATTTCCGCGAGGTGCTGCTGCAGCGCCGTCCAGCCGTCGACCGAAATGCTTACCGAACCGTCGAACGGTTCGTCGAACTCGGAAATGACGATGAACAGCACCGCGATGAGGCCGGCCAAGATTGCCGTCATCACGAGCTGAGCGCGCCGGTTTTCCACGCCGAAGAGAAAGGCAAACGACAGCATCGCGAGCGCACCGGCAATCAGCGCGAACCAAAGGACCAGCGGAACCGACGGAGCCGATTGAATCAGCCGCAACCGGCGCGCGTCGAGCAGCCGGTTCAGTTGGGTCATCGCTTCCTGCTGCGCGTTCGCCTCACCCTGATTCTTGGGAACGTACGTATCGATCTGATGTGCCAGCGTTTCGATCAACGCTAGATCCTTTGAAACCTGCGTCCGGGTCGCCATCAGCGGCCACTCGACGTGAATGATTTGGTTGGTGTATTCGCTCAGCTCTTTGCGGACCTCCACGCGCGTCGGCCCGCTAAGCCCGGAAACCGTTCGATAGAGGTCGCTGACCGCCGCGATCTCGGTCTCCACATTGGCAACCGTCGAGTCGTATTTTTCCCAAACGACCACGACCACGAAACCCAAAACCACCGCATAGATGACGCCGACCGCCGAAAACAGAAACCCGGCCACGTCGTTGTGCTTGCGCAGCGATTCGCTGCTGAAGCGGCGTTGCCACAACGCGTGCAGCAAAACCGCGACGCCAATGACGACGCCGATGATCAGCAGTTCGCCGACGGCTTCCGACATATCGAGCGAGGTATGCGTCACGCCTTGGGTATCTCCTGGATCCGGCCGCGGGCCCGACGTCAGCCGCCGACGAGTTCCTGCAGCGCCCGGTCGAAGATTTTCGGAGCCTTTCCTCCGAACAGGACGCCCTCGTTGCCGCCGATCTGCTTACGCAGTTCGATCAGTTCGTCGCGCATGGCCGCCGCCTTCTCGAATTCCAGCGCCGCGGCGAATTCGCGCATCTTGCGTTCGAGCTCCGCGACCGTCCGGAGCGCCACTTCCCGAGGAAGCTTGTCGGCTTTGAACCTTTCGCGGTTTTCCTGGGTCGCGCCCAGAACGCTAAGGATGTCGTGGATCTCCTTGCGGATCGAACGCGGCTCGATGCCGCGTTCGAGGTTGTATGCGACCTGCCGCTCCCGCCGGCGCCGGGTTTCGCCGATCGCCCGGGCCATCGACTCGGTAACGGAGTCGGCGTACATCAGCACTTTGCCTTCGACGTGGCGGGCCGCTCGGCCGATCGTCTGGATCAGCGACGTCCCGCTGCGCAGATAGCCCTCCTTGTCGGCGTCGAGGATTCCCACCATCGACACTTCCGGCAGATCGAGCCCCTCGCGCAAGAGATTGATTCCGATCAGCACGTCGAACGCGCCCAGGCGCAAGTCGCGCAGGATGGCGACGCGTTCCAGCGTGTCGACCTCGCTGTGGAGATAGCGCGCTCGCAAACCCATCTCTAATAGGAAGTCGGTCAGGTCCTCGGCCATCTTCTTGGTGAGCGTCGTCACCAGGACGCGCTCTTGGCGCTCGACGCGGATACGGATCTCCTCCATCAAATCGTCGATCTGATTGCGCGTCGGCCGGACCTCGACTTCGGGATCGACCAACCCGGTCGGTCGAATGATCATCTCGACGACTTGCGCGCTGCGACCGGTTTCGTACGAACTGGGCGTCGCCGAAACGTAGACGACCTGACGGACGTGCTCTTCGAATTCGTCGTAGGTGAGGGGCCGATTGTCCATCGCGCTCGGGAGGCGGAAACCGTGTTCGACCAGCACTTGTTTGCGCGAGCGGTCGCCCGCATACATGCCGTGAACCTGCGGCAGCGTGACGTGCGATTCGTCGACGAACAGCAGCCAGTCGTCCTTGGGAAAGAAATCCAGCAAGCACCAGGGCGTCGAGCCGGCTTCGCGCCCGGTCAGGTGTCGCGAGTAATTTTCGATTCCGTTACAATACCCAACTTCGCGCAGCATGTCGAGATCGTATCTACCGCGCGTCTCGAGGCGCTGGGCCTCCAGCAGCATTCCGCGCTCTTTGAACACCGCGAGCCGTTCGTCGAGCTCGACTTGGATGGCATCGATCGCGCGCCGCAACTTTTCGTCCGGCGTAATGAAGTGCTTGGCCGGAAAGATCAGCAGTTCGTCCTTGCTCTCGACGTACTCGCCCGTCAGCATGTTGACCACGTTGATCGCTTCGATGTCGTCCCCAAAAAATTCGATCCTATGCACCAATTCTTCGTCGACGCCGACGAACTCCAAGACGTCCCCGCGAACTCGGAACGTGCCTCGCACGAGGTTGACGTCGTTGCGACGGTATTGCATGTCGACGAGCCTGCGCAGCAGAGCATCGCGATCCATCGTGTCGCCGACTGCGACGCGGGCCGACATTTCCACGTAGTCCGACGGCGAGCCCAAACCGAAAATGCAAGAAACCGACGCCACGATCAGCGTATCGGGCCGAGTCAGCAGCGACTGCGTCGCCGAATGGCGCAGCCTCTCGATCTCGTCGTTGACCGAGCTGTCCTTTTCGATGTACGTGTCGGTCGATGCGACGTACGCTTCGGGTTGGTAGTAGTCGAAATACGACACGAAGTACTCGACCGCGTTGTTGGGAAAAAACTCTCGAAACTCCGCGCAGAGCTGCGCGGCCAGCGTCTTGTTATGGCACAGCACCAGGGTCGGCTTCTGCACGAGTTCGATCGCGCGCGCCATCGCCAGCGTCTTGCCGCTGCCGGTGACCCCGAGGAGCGTCTGGGCCCGATCGCCGCGTAAAATGCCCTCCGCGAGCCGCCGGGTAGCCTCCGGCTGATCGCCCGCCAGGGCGAACGGCGAGACCAGCTGGAACTTTTGAGCCATGCCCTGGTGAGAACCACCCGGGAGCCGCAAGCGATTCAGGAGCGCGCGTCGGACCGCCGAAAAGGTCGCCCCTGGCGCGGCTGTATCTTCTCAACGGCCTCTAAGCGAGGAAGCCTGGCGCGTTCGCGTGAAGGTGTGTCATCCGCTGCTACTCGCCCCGGGGAGAACAGCCGTGAGTCAGCCTCCGCTCATTTTTAGCGGAAATTCCAATCCGCAGCTCGCCGAAGAGATCGCCAAGCGTCTGAAGCTTCACGTCGGCAAGGCGCTGGTCGGCGAATTCAAAAATGCCGAAACTCGCGTCGAGATCGGCGAGAACGTCCGCGGATCGGAAGTCTTCGTCGTACAGTCCATCTGCAAGACCCCTGGAGGGAAAAGCGTCAACGACGCGCTGATGGAACTGCTGCTCATGATCGACGCCCTGCGCCGCGCCTCGGCCGCGCGGATAACCTCGGTCATCCCGTACTACGGGTACGCGAAGCAGGACAAGAAAACCAAAGGACGCGAGCCGATCTCCGCTAAGGTCGTCGCGAATCTGCTCAAGGTGACCGGCACGAGACGGATCGTCACGATGGACTTGCACGCCGCGCAGATTCAAGGCTTCTTCGACATCCCGGTCGACAACCTCATGGCGACGCCCGTACTGTGCAACTACCTGAAGAAGGAAGGGCTTTGCGACGACAAAATCGTCGTCGTATCGCCGGACGCAGGCGGCGTGCATCGTGCGGAGATCTTCGCCAAGCGGCTGGGAAGCTCGCTCGCAATCGTCTTCAAGCGCCGCCCCGAACCGGACATTTCGGAGGTTACCGACATCGTCGGCGACGTTTCCGGAAGGATTGCGGTCATAGTCGACGACATGATCTCGACCGGTGGAACGCTCGCGAAGGCTGCCGAAGCGATTCTCGCGCGCGGTGCGACCCACGTCTATACCGTCGCGTCGCACGGTATCTTCGCCGACGACGCGGTCGACGTGCTGGAACGCTCCGGCATCGAAAAGGTCATCGTCACCAACACGATTCCCTTGGAGCACGTCGAACGGCATCCGAAGTTCGTGCAGCTCTCGATCGCGCAAACCTTCGCCGACGCGATCAACCGCATCACGACGAATCGGTCGGTTTCGGAACTATTTACGGGCGACGAGCCCCCGAAGCTCGACCCGTCGGCGCTCCTGGCAGAACCCGCAGCAGTTAGTTAGAAAGGTATTCGGACTCTCAAATATGGCCAATAAAGAGCTGAAGCTCTCAGTCGAGCCCCGCACCAAAGTCGGTACGACCGGTTCGAACGCCCTGCGACACGCGGGCAAGATACCGGCCGTCATCTACGGACACGGCACGCCTCCGGAACATCTGGCGATCGACGCCCACGCGTTCGAAGACCTGTTGCATCGCGGCGGGCGCAACGCTATCGTCACGCTGACCGGCGGAACGAAGCGAGACGAAACCGCGCTCGTTCGCGTCGTCCAGTACCATCCGCTTTCACGGCGCGTCATTCACGCGGACCTGCAGCGCGTCTCGGCCGACGAAACGATCGCTTCCAAGCTCGCGGTCGTAACGGTCGGCGTCCCTCGGGGCATTCGCGAACTGGGCGGCGTGATGGATGTCGTCACCCACGAACTGGAGATCGAGGGCCCGGCCAACCGCATCCCCGAAAACCTCGAAATCGACGTTACGGAGTTGGGCCTTCACGAGCACGTTACCGCCGGCGACGTCGCGTTGCCCGACGGATTCAAGATGCTTACGCCGGCGGACACCACGGTCGTCTCGATCGAGCCGTCGCGCACCGAACGCGAACTCGAGGAAGCCGCCGGCGGACCGACCGAAGCCGCCGAGCCCGAAGTCATCGGCGCGACGCCCGAAGGCGCATCGGAGTAGCGCCTGGCCGAGCAACGCGCCGTGCGCCTCGTCGTCGGCCTCGGCAACCCCGGAAAAGAGTACGCTGCGACGCGCCACAACGCCGGCTTCATGGTCGTCGACGAAATTGCCCGTCGCTACGGGATCGTGAAGTGGCGCAAGAAGGATAGTGCGGAACAGGCCTACGACGCGACGCGCCGGGTCGTCTTCGTGAAGCCGACGTCGTACATGAATCTCAGCGGCACGCCGGTCAGATTGATTTCGTCATGGTACCGTACGCCGCCGGAAGGCGTGCTCGTCGTGGTCGACGAGATGGATTTGCCGTTCGGCCGCCTGCGCATGCGGCCGTTCGGCGGTCACGGCGGCCACAACGGCCTTCGGTCCATCGTCGCGACGATCGGCGACGGCTTCCCGCGCTTGCGGGTGGGCGTCGGACGCCCCGAGCTCGACTCGGTCGAGCACGTCCTCAGCCCCTTCGACTCAACGGAGCGGCGCGCGCTCCCCACGATCGTCGCCGCTGCTGCCGACGCCGTGGAACGATGGCTGACCGACGATTTGGATAGCGCGATGCGGTTTGCCAACACGTGGGAATGCGAGCCCGAACCTCGGTAGGCACCGTTACGGGCAACCGTCGGAAATACCGTTGATCGCGGCGACCCGCACGCCGGGGCTTGGATGCGCGCTCAAGAAGAGCCGCGGCAGCAACTCCGGACAGACCTCCTCCATCCGCTGATCGGCCTCACGGACGAGCGTCCGGACCGCCGCGGCGCGATCGCCGGTCAACGCGACGGCGTAGCGATCGTCATCGAGATCGTACGAGCGCAGCGCGGCGTTGCGGACTGGAACCGCTCCTAAGTAGACGATGGCCAAAAGCGCCCCGACCAATGCGAGTCTCGATAGTGGATCGTCGTCGCGCCGAAACCCAATGCGATCTGAAAACACGACCGCGATCGCCGAAAATACGATGACGATGCCGCCCTCGATCAGGGCGACGAAGAGCGGATCGGCGTGGATCGCATGTCCGACTTCGTACGTGACGCGAAACACGACCTCCGGGGTCGTGTTCGAGGCGACCAGCGATCGCGTCAACACGACTCGTCGGGACCGGCCGAGTCCGAACACGGTCGCACCGGCCAGCGGCGACTCGAGCGACGTTTCGACGAACGCCGGCAGGCTGGGGACGCTGCCGCGCGCGAGTGCCGCCTCGATTTGCCCGCGTAGCGCTCCCGACGCCGGCGCAATTCCGCGCGACGACGGCAACTCGAAGTACGGACTGGAATACGACCACGCGATGCTAACGCCGAGAATGACGACGATGGTGTAAGCGTACCACTGATGCGTACGATCGACCAGCCAAAGCACGAATGCGGCGATGACGCCCGCCACCAGCATCGCTAGTACGGTGTGCAAGACCCAGAACATGGCCCACGTCCGGGTGAGATCGATCGAAAGGTCCATCACGCGCTCGACGCGATAGAGATAGAAAGCCGGAAGTAGTGCGGCCACGCGCGCGATCAACGCGAGCGCGGCGCCAAACGCAAACCGAACGCCCCACTCCGCCCGGACGCTGCGCCGCAAGCGGTCGCGCAGCGCCGCCGCTGCGCCGGAGCGCCAGAAATAGGCGAGCGCCCCGGCTTCCAACAGCGCCATCAGCACCCAGCCCGGCAAGGTCAAGCGCGCGAGCCGCACGGCCGCCGCCTGACGATCGGGATCCACGAGCGCCAAGGCCGGCTGCGAAAGCAGCGACTGCGTCGAAATTGCATCCACGCGGCGGTCGAGCTGGTTGGGCCGAGCGAACGCCGCGGAAGCCACGCCGGGCGCAGCCGCGGTGAGCGCTATTGCGAGGATCGCTGTGCGAAAGATTCGTCGGCGTACGAGCGACATTGCGACGACTTTCGAGAAAACCCGTTGACCGCCTTCGCCGCTGCACACCTGAAGCTTCCGCTCTCTGCAACGAACGAGACTCGATCGCGCCCGTTGCGTTTGCTGTGATACATGGCCGCATCGGCCATTTCCAGCAACTCACTGGAATTCGAAGCGTCGTGCGGATACGTCGCGACGCCAACGCTCGCCGTAACGCGCACCGGCAGCCCGAAATCGTGCGCCCTCACCGCCTCGCAAAACGCCTGCGCCCGCGCAATCGCCCGGCTTTTGCTGACGCCGCGCAGAACCGCGCAAATTTCGTCGCCTCCGTTTCGTCCCGCGACGTCCAGGTGGGCCACGAGGTGCGATTGAAGCAGCGCTGCCATCGCTTGCAATACTCCATCCCCAGCGCGATGTCCGAAAGAGTCGTTGACGAACTTGAACGAATCGGTATCGACGAACCAGAGACACAGAACCCGGCGCTGCCCGTCCCACTCGCAGCGCTCGAGCTCCGCACGGAGGCGGCAGCGAAAGGCGCGCGGCGCGAGCAATCCGGTCAGCCCGTCGTAGGTTGCGTCGGCACGATCCGCCTCACGTTCCAAAGCGGCGGCGTACGGCGCCGCGGCCCGCTCGACCGCCCGCACGATCGCATCGTTAGCGGGCGTTTGCAACGATCGAATCGACGAAACGTAGGCGACCGCCACCAGCGTTCCGGCGTCGATCATCGGCACGGCCAGCGCGAATCGATCCGTCGGAAGAAGTGGGGATCCGCCCGCGGGCAGCGAGGCGCGACAACCCGTGGAGGCCGCGCCCGCCGGCAACGTGCCGTCGTCGCGGCGCAGCTTCAGAGACCCAAAGTGCGCGACCCGCTCGCCGCTGGAGTACGCGCACGTCAGGTCATCACCAGCTGGAACGAACGCGAGCATGCTGTCGATTCCGGCCTCCGTTTCGCGCAGTTCCCGATCGAGCGCGGCGAAGACGCCGGCGCTGGAACGCCGCGAAGCCTCGAGTAGTGCGCGAACGGATTCCAACAAGCGCCGCTCGCATCGTTCGAAGCGGCGGGCCGCGCCGGCCGATCGCGATGCGGCGCGGCGCACGAAGGGAACCGCCGTCGCGGCGGCCGCCAAAGACCCGATCACAACCGGAAGCGCGAGTTCGATTGGCGCCGCCACGCCGTCCGCGGTGCCCCCGTTACTGCAGCGGCGAGACCGGTCCGGAGCATTAGGAAGTCTCGGTTCGCTCGTTCTTCGGCGCAAGCGGCCGCGCCGGGTTGCCGGCCACGCGTTCGCCGGCGGCGACGTCGCGCGTCACGACCGAACCCGCGCCGGTCAACGCACCGTCGCCGATTGAAACGGGCGCTACCAGCGACGAGTTTGACCCGATCGAAACGTTGCTTCCGATCACGGTCGGATTCTTCTTCGCTCCGTCGTAGTTGCAAGTGATCGTTCCCGCACCGATATTGGATTTTTCCCCGATCTCGGCGTCGCCCAAATACGAAAGATGGCTCGATTTGGCTCCCCGAGCGAGCCTCGACTTTTTGATCTCGACGAAGTTCCCGACGCGTACGTCGTCGCCGAGAATCGATTGGTCTCGAACGTGGGCATACGGCCCGACCACGGCGCCGCTTCCTATCGCCGAGTCGGTGACGATGCTGTCTCGCACGGTGGCGTTCGCTCCGAGCCTTGCATTCGACAGCCGCGCGTTGGGCCCGATCGTGCAGCGCTCGCCGATTTCCGTCAAACGCGAAATCGCGGTGTTCGGATAGATCGCGGTATCGCGCCCGATCGCGAGTTCCGGTTCGAGATAGGTTGTCGCCGGATCGACGATCGTGACGCCTGCCAGCATGTGGCGCTCGCACAGACGGGCGTTCATCTCCTTGCGGGCGCGGGCCAGTTCGACGCGATCGTTGATCCCCAGCACGTCGAGGTGACTCTCCGAAAGCACCGGCCGAACGGCCTTGCCGCGGCTGACCAAGTCGTCCACGGCATCGGTCAAGTAGAACTCTTTTTGGGCGTTGTCGTCGCGCAGGCGCGGAACCGCGTCGCGCAGCTCGCGTTCTTCGAACGCGTAAATGCCCGCGTTCATCTCGTCGATCGCCATCTCTGAAGGCGTAGCATCGCGCGCTTCCACGATTCGCGCGACGTTATGGCCCTCCCGGACGATCCGGCCGAAGCTCGACGGCAACGGCATCTTTACAGTGACCAACGCCAACGCTGCGGGGCCGCCGGGGCCGCCCTCGAGCGAGCCGATGACGGCCGTCAGCAGGTCCGGCTGTATCAGCGGCATGTCGCCGTACACGATCAGGATCCGCCCGGTGTCGCGCGGGGACAACGCGTCGAGCGCGATTTTCACGGCGTGACCGGTGCCGCGCGGGTCGTCCTGCTTCACCCCAGGGACGCCGAGCCTCCCGATCTCTGCATCGAGATCCGCGTTCGTCACAACCAGCAGATCGTCGACGCCCGCTTCGCGCAACGCCTGCAAGACGTACCACAGTATCGGACGGCCGCAGAGTTCGTGCAGCACTTTCGGGCGGGCGCTCTTCATTCGAGTGCCCTTGCCGGCCGCTAGGACGATCGCGCGAATCATCCGGCGGCTTTCGCGGCGGCGGCGTCGCGCAGTTCGATCTGCCACTCGTCCCGTTCGCGTTTGCTCGGCGGGCCGACCGCATCGAGTGCCGCGCGCAGGCGTTCGCGAACGAGGTCGCGTCCCAAAAGCTCCATCGAGTCGTAAAGCGGAATCGACGTCGGGCTGCCGGCGATTGCGACGTAGAAGGGGCGAGCGACGTCGCGCGGCTTCTTGCCGAGCGCGCCGGCGACCGAGGAGATCGCGGCCTCGATTCCGGCGGCGGTCCACGTCTGCAGCGCGTCGAGCTCCGATAACGCCCACGTCAACGCCCGGCGCAGTTCGGGTTCGTCGAGCTTGCCGGCTAACAGGTCGTCGCGCTGCAGCGGCAACCGGCCGGCGAAGAGAAACGCGAGCAGCGGCGCGAGGTCGCTCAAGCGCTCGACGCGCGGCTGCGCGAGCCGCGCGATTCGGGTCGTCCGTTCGGGCGATAACCGCGCCCATTGGCGGGTTCGCTCGATAAAGGCCGCCGGATCGAGACGTTCGCGTATGTAGCGGCCGTTGAGCCAGTCGAGCTTCGCGACGTCGAAAACCGGACCGCCGATCGGGACGTGCTCCAGCTCGAAGCGCCCGACGATGGCGTTGAGATCCATCAACTCGTCCTCGCCTTCGTGCGGTGCGTTGGCAAGCAGACCGAGGAAGGTCATCAGCGCTTCGGGCAAATATCCCATCGCGCGATAGAAGAGGATGCCCGTGGGGTTCTTGCGTTTGCTGAGCTTGCTCTTGTCCGGATTTCGCAAGAGCGGCAAATGCAGCAGCTTGGGCGGTTCCCAACCGAAGTAGGAGTAGAGGAGCAGATGTTTGGGCGCGCTGGAAACCCATTCCTCGCCGCGGAAGACGTGCGAAATTTCCATGAGATGATCGTCGACGACGTTTGCCAGATGGTACGTCGGGAGTCCGTCCGATTTCATCAGGACCTGCATGTCGACGGACGTCCAATCGAACTCGATCTTTCCGCGGCGCAAATCTTCGACGACGCAAATTCCGCGATCGGGAACCTTCAACCGAACGACGTACGGCTCGCCGGCAGCCTCGCGCCGATCCACTTCCTGCACCGAATAACTCAAACAGAGGCCGTCGTACCGCGGCGGCGCGCCGGCCGCACGCTGAGCGATGCGCATCTCCTCCAACCGTTGGGGCGTACAGAAGCACTTGAACGCGTGGCCCGCAGCGAGTAGTTCGTCCACATAGCGACGATAGATGGTCGACCGTTCGCTCTGACGGTAGGGGGCGTGAGGGCCGCCGACGTCGGGACCCTCATCCCACGTCAGCCCGCACCAGTGCAGCGCCTCGAGAATTGCGCTTTCGCTTTCGGCCGTACTGCGGGCTTGGTCGGTGTCCTCGACCCGAAGCACGAAGTCGCCGCCGTGCTTCTTTGCGAAGCAGTAGTTTATCAACGCGACGTATGCCGTTCCAACGTGCGGATCGCCGGTCGGCGAAGGAGCGACGCGAGTTCTAACGCGCTGCGTCAAGGCTAGCCGACGAGTTCGCGGCGACGGCCGCACTCGCGTTCGACGAAGTCGACGATTTCCTGTAACGGCGCGCCGGGCGTAAAGATTTCCCGCACGCCCGCGCGCTTGAGCGCTTCCGCGTCTTCGGGCGGAATCGTTCCGCCGCCGAAAAAGACGATGTCGCCGGCTTCCTGGTTCGCAAGCTGCTCGACTACGAGCGGGAACAGGGTCATGTGGGCGCCGGAAAGGATCGACAGCCCGATGCCGTCGGCGTCTTCCTGAATCGCGGTCTGCACGATCTGCTCGGGCGCCTGAAACAGCCCCGTGTAAATCACTTCCATGCCCGCGTCCCGGAGGGCCCGCGCGATCACCTTCGCGCCGCGATCGTGCCCGTCCAGGCCCGCTTTAGCGATGACGATTCGTAGCGGTCGGTTGCTCATGGTTCCTTTCGTGCAGCAGTTGGCTCAACCGCAGCGCTTCCTCGAGTTTACGACGAACTTCCGATAGCGTCCGGCGGGCGCGGTAGCGCTCGATGACGGTTGCGAATCGCACGATCGCCATCGTTTCTAAAATACCGAACGCTCGGTGTAGCGCCCGTAGACGCGCACCATCGCGTCAACGATTTCGCCTTCCGTGCAGTAGGCGTTCACGCAATCGATCAAGTGCGGCATCAAGTTGTCCTTCGGATCGCGGCAAGCTCGTTCTAGGCGTTCGAGCGAGGATTGCACGACGGCGCCGTCGCGGTTCTCCCGGACTTCGCGTACCGATCGCGCTTGTTCCCGTTCCATCTCTTCGCCGATCTTAAGGAGGTCGATTTCCGTTCTTTCACCTTCGCGAACGAAGGCGTTGACGCCGACGATGATCCGGTCCTTGCTTTCGATCGATCGTTGGTACCGATAGCTAGCCTCGGCAATTTCCTTTTGGAAGAATCCGGCCTCGATCGCTTCGACGACGCCGCCGTATTCGGCGATTTGTGCGAAATAAGCCTCGGCCTGCCGTTCCATTTCGTCGGTGAGCGCCTCCACGTAGTACGATCCCCCGAGCGGGTCGGCGACGTTGGTGACGTTCGTCTCGTATGCGAGCACTTGCTGCGTCCGAAGCGCGATCTCGACCGACTTCTCGGTCGGCAGGGCGAGCACTTCGTCCATCGAGTTCGTGTGCAACGACTGCGTCCCGCCCAGCACCGCGGCCATCGCCTCGTATGCGACGCGCACGATGTTGTTCTCCGGTTGTTGAGCGGTGGCGCTGCAGCCGGCGGTTTGAGTGTGAAATCGCAACTGCCACGATTTCGGGTCCTTCGCGCCGTACTTGTCGCGCATGTGCCGCGCGTAGATCCGGCGCGCCGCCCGGAACTTGGCGATCTCCTCGAAGAAGTCGACGTGCGAGTTGAAGAAGTACGACAGGCGCGGTGCGAACGAATCGACGTCCATCCCAGCGGCAACGCACGCTTCGACGTAGGCGAATCCGTCGGCCAACGTAAACGCTAGTTCCTGAGCGGCGGTCGATCCGGCCTCGCGGATGTGGTATCCGGAAATCGAAATCGTGTTCCACTTCGGCATTTCCCGAGTGCAGAAATCGATCATGTCGACGATGATTCGCATGTGCGGCCGCGGCGGAAAGATCCACTCTTTCTGCGCGATGTATTCCTTGAGAATATCCGCCTGAATCGTCCCGCCGAGCCGGGCGCGCGGAATGCCCTTTTTCTCGGCGGCGGCGATGTATTGCGCCACGGCGATGGCCGCCGGCCCGTTGATCGTCATCGAGGTGGTGATGTCGCCCATGTCGATGCCGTCGAAAAGCGTTTCCATGTCGGCCAGCGAGTCGATCGCGACGCCGCACTTGCCGACTTCGCCGCGGGCCTGCGGCGCGTCGGAATCGTAGCCCATGAGCGTGGGCATGTCGAACGCGACCGAAAGGCCGTGCTGACCTTGCTGCAACAGAAAATGGTACCGCTCGTTCGTTTGCTTAGCCGTTCCGAATCCAGCGAACTGGCGCATCGTCCAGAGCCGGTCACGGTAGCCGTTGGGGTGAATCCCGCGCGTATAGGGAAACTCGCCAGGGTACGCGAGATCGCGCGCCAGGTCCAGATCCGCGACGTCCTGCGGACCGTAGGCGGCTTTGAGCGGGACGTCGGAGATCGTGCGATCGGTCGCGCCCGAGCCGGGACCTTCGCGCGGCTTGCCCTTAGCCGAGGCCCGCTCCCAGCGGCGCTTTTGTTCCTCGAACTCCGGGGTTGCCGGCGCGCCCAAGCCGCTGGGGCGCTCGATCATTTTGGCCAACGTCAACGTCCTATTCTCGTGGGAGGTTCGTGATTGAAGCCAAGCGCTTCGACGGACCGCGCCGATTCTCCCCAAACGGCTCGGCCGGGCATCCCTTAGGTGAGCCCTTTGACGGTCGCCCGCGGGCTTAGCGCCGGTCGGACCGCCTCGTCGTCACCGACGTTGGTCTGCCCGAGGTCGGCCAGCACGCGTTCCGCCGCGGCGTAAGGATCGATTCCGTCGCCGGGGGCGCGCGCGAGGACGGCGTCGAGCCGCCTCTGAAAGCGACCGAGCACCAACTGGCGCACTTGGTGCAGGAATGCCTGGCGCCTTCTTTGCGCGATTTCGCCGGTTTCGTTCAAATACGCGACGTGCCGCTCGATCGCCGCCCACAGCTGATCGATGCCCTCGCCGGTCAGGGCCTGCGTCGTCACGAGGTCGGGCACCCAGCCAGGAAAGCTCAGCATCTCCATCATCGAGCGAATCTCGCGCCGCAGCTGATTGGCCATCGGGTGGTCGGCTTTGTTGACGACGAAGATGTCGGCGATTTCCATGATTCCGGCCTTGAGCACCTGAATCGAATCCCCGCTGCCCGGCTGCAGCGCGACGAGCGTGGTATGCGCGAGTTCCGCGATTTCGATCTCGCTCTGTCCGACGCCGACCGTTTCGATGAGAACGACGTCGAATCCGAACGCATCCATCAGCAACGCCGCGTCGGCGGTCGCTCCGGCAACCCCGCCGAGATGCCCGCGACTGGCCATCGAACGGATAAACACGCCCTCGTCGGTGAAGTGCTCCGTCAGGCGAATCCGATCGCCCAGAAGCGCGCCGTGCGAAAACGGCGAAGTCGGATCGACCGAAACGACGCCGACGCGTTTTCCGAGAGCTCGCGCCTTGCGAACCAGCGCCGACGACAGCGTCGACTTTCCGACGCCTGGCGGTCCGGTGAGGCCGACCGTCATCGCGCGCCCGGTGCGCTCGTACAGCCGTCGAACGAGCTCCGCCCCGCGGCCGGCTTCCGCCCACGAAATAGCGCGCGCCAACGCGCGCGCTTTGCCTTCGTCGAAAGCGCGCAGGAGTTCGTCGGTCGATTGCCGGTTCGCCAAGTTCCTGCATGATTGCGGCCCCGGCCGAGAGCGAACCTCCTGCGGGGCCGAAGAAAGCGCGGGGCGAAGTGTTCGCGCCATGACGAGAGCGATCTCTCGACGAATCGCCGCGCTGATACTCGGCGGCGTGTGCGCATTGTCTGCGTCCCTGCCGTCGCACGCGCAAACGCTCAACATTCCGGTCGCATCGCACATCCGGCCGATTCAAACCGCGACGCTGTTCCACGAATTTTTTGCGGATTTCTTCCACGAGAACGACGGGACGACGTACGTGCAAACCGGAGACATTCACGCGATGTGGCTGCGCGATTCCGCGGCCCAAACGATTCCCTACATCCGCTACGTCGGATCCTACCCGGCATTGCGTTACGAGTTTTTCGGCGTCGTCCAACGCGATGCCAAGAACATTCTCGTCGATCCGCACGCCGAAGCTTTCACCGCCGATTACCACGTGTGGGAAGGAAAATGGGAGATCGACTCGCTCGCGTGGCCGGTGGCGCTGGCATTCATGTACTACGCAAACACGCGCGACCGCACCATTTTCACTCCGACCCTCCATCGGGCGCTCCAGACGATCGTATCCACGCTGCAGTGCGAGCAGCACCACGCGGCTTGCAGCCGGTACGCGTGGCCGGAACCCGTGCCGACGCACGAGCGGTACAACCCCGACACCGGGATGATTTGGAGCGCTTTTCGGCCGTCGGACGACCCGGTAACGTATCGCTTCAACGTCCCTCAAAACGCATTTGCCGTGATCGCGATGCGATTGCTGGCGCGGTTCGCGCTCGACGCCTTCGGCGACGCCAAACTCGCCGGCGACGCGACGACGCTCGCGAATCAAGTCCAGGTGGGCATCGAGCGCTACGGCCGGACCTGGGACTCGACGCACGGTTGGATGTACGCATACGAGACCGACGGGTACGGCAACTACAACCTGATGGACGACGCCAACATCCCGAACCTGACCGCCCTGCCGTATCTCGGGTGGTGCGCGACCGACGATCCCGTGTACCAGGACACCCGCCGGTTCACGCTCAGTTTCGACGATCCGTACTACTATACGGGCAGGTACGCTACCGGACTCGGGAGTCCGCATACGCCCAAAGGCTGGGTGTGGCCGCTGGGAATCGTCGGCGCCGCTCTTTCGACTCGGCGGCGGCAAGAGATTACCGACGGCATCGACATGCTCGATCGAAGCGATACGCTCAACGGCCTGATGCACGAATCCGTCGACCCCAACGACCCGTCGCGCTTCACGCGTCCGGAGTTTGGCTGGGCCAACGCGTTTTGGGCCGACTTGCTCTTTCGCACGGTCGCCGGGTATCGGGCGATTCCGTACGCGACGCTCGACACGATCGTCCCGCTCGAGCCGATCAGCGAAATCCCGACGATCACCCCGCTGTGGGTTCAGCTCGCCGACACCTCCGAACTGAACTTTACGCTGGGATACTTGCTCGACTCGCAGCAGCGTCCGTAGAGGCCGCGCTCGAGCCGTGCACGTTTTCCTGGCGGCCGTTCTCGCGCTCTCGCACGCGCAGCGTTCGGAGATCGATGCAATCGTCGGACGCGTCATGCACGACCGGCACATCCCCGGACTTTCCCTCGGCGTCGCGCGCGGCGATGCGCCGATTTATTTGCGCGGCTACGGCGCGCGCGACGTGCGGAGCCGTTTGCCGGCGGATCCGTATACGATCTATCGCATCGGCTCGATCACCAAACAGTTTACGGCCGCCCTCGCGATGCAAGACGTCGGGGCCGGACGGATCGCGCTCGCCGCGCCGGTGAGCCGGTACCTTGCGTCGGCGCCTTCCGCAACGGGCCGGGTTACGGTCGAACAACTCCTCGACCAAACCAGCGGCATCGCCACCGACGCCGCCGGCCCGGACGAGCCGCTCGTCGCCGAACCCGGCACGCTCTGGACGTACAGCAACGTCAACTACCAGGTGCTCGACGCGATTCTCGAACGAACCGAAGGCGCGACCGTTCCCACACTTCTGCGGGCGCGCATCGTCGAGCCGCTGGGTCTGACTTCGACCGGGACCGGCATTCCGGCGTTTGCGACGAACGTGGCGCGCGGCTACGTTTGGGAAAGCGGATGGCGCGAAGTAGCTCCGAGCGCGGATCGCGCGCGACTCGGCGGACCGATGGTTTCCAACGCGCCGGATCTTCTGCACTGGCTGACCGCGCTGCGCGCGGGGCGGGTGGTTCCCAGCGGGGCATTTGCAGCCATGACCGTATCGGCGACCCTGCGCGACGCAACGCCGACCAACTACGGCTTCGGATTTTTCGTTGGCGACTGGTTCGGTCACGCCGTCGTCGAGCATCCCGGCTACGTCGATGGTTTCTCGGCGGAAGACGCGCTCTTGCTGGACGACGGATTGGCGATCGCGATCCTGTCCAATGCTGACTCCGTCGACCTTACGCCGCTCGCAAAGAGCGTCGTCGCAATCCTCGAACGTCCGCGCGACTCAAACCTTCTGGCCCAACTTTCGCGCCCGCCGCAGAACGAGGACTTGCAAATCACCTCCGATTTGAAAGCGATCGTACTGACTCCCGGGTTCGCCAACCTCGGACGGCTGATTTCGATCGAGTTCATCGAGCGAACGCTTGCCGGCGGCGTATCGCACGACAAGTACCGGCTAACGTTTTCGAGCGGGCGGTGGTGGGTAACCATCGCGTATCGTGAACGCGGGCCGATCGAGGCGCTGACCTTCTCGCCGGTCGAATGAAGTACGTACTCGCAGTATGCGCGCTGGCAGGGATACTAGCGGCGATCTTGGGAGCGCCGAGTCGCGCACAAGTCTTGATAATTCCGCTGAACGGCAAACGGGTCCACGACGTGGAAGCCGCTCAGCTATTCCATACGATCTTCAACGATTTTTTTTTGGAGGACGACGCCACCACGTACGTTCAAACGGGCGACATACCGGCAATGTGGTTGCGCGACTCGTCGGCCCAAACTATTCCGTACGTGCGCTTTCAAAACGCTTTTCCGATCCTGCGCAGCCGATTTGCCGGCGTCATCGAGCGTAACGCGCGCAATATCGTAACCGACCCCTACGCAAACGCCTTTCAGGCAGACTATCACGTGTGGGAACGCAAGTGGGAAGTGGACTCGCTCGCGTGGCCGATGGTTCTCACGTGGGCGTACTGGCACGAAACGCGCGACCGGACGATCTTTACCCAAGAACTGCACGTCGCGATGCGAAAAGTCGTTTCGACGTACTCTTGTGAGGAGCACCACGAGCGGTGCAGCCGGTACGCATACCCCTACCACGTTCGCACCAAATTCGCGTACGCCGACGGCACGGGAATGATTTGGAGCGCGTTCCGCCCCTCCGACGACGCCGTGGAGTTTCGATTCAACGTCCCGCAAAACGCGCTGGCGGTCGTGGCGCTCCACGAGATAGCGCGGCTCGCGATCCAGGGCTACGGCGACCGCGACTTGGCCGCCAGCGCGAGCGCGCTCGCGGCGAGGGTGCAAGTCGGAGTTCAGCGCTACGGGCGCTTTTACAATGCCAAGCGGCGGGCGTGGATGTACGCTTACGAAACCGACGGCTTCGGGCGTTACGCGCTGATGGACGACGCGAATCTTCCAAACCTCACTACTTTGCCCTACGTGGATTGGTGCTCGACGTACGATCCGACGTATCGCAATACGCGAGCGTTCGCGTTGAGCAAGAACAATCCGTACTTCTTTTCCGGCCGGTACGCCGCCGGACTGGGCAGCCCGCATACGCCGCCGAACTTCGTGTGGCCGCTGGGAATCATCGGACGCGCACTCACGGCACGCAACGGCGACGAGGTCGCCGACGCGATCACGACGCTGGCCGTCACCGACGGCGAGTCGGGAATGATTCACGAAAGCTTCTACGACGACGGTTACTGGCGATATACCCGCGACGAGTTCGGCTGGGCGAACGCACTCGGCGCCGAACTACTCTTCCGCAGCCTCGCCGGTTACTCGTCTACCCAGTTCGAGCCCGATGGACCGGTTTTACCGTTGGAATCACGCACGCGAACGCCGACGCTCGTCCTTCCGTTTACGCAAGCCGAAAACACCGGGAAGATGCTGGCGGCGCTCGGACGGCTGCTGCACGTCGAGGGCCCGATTCCTCGCGGGCACTCTAAGTAAGCGCGCCCGCGGGTAAGCGGAAGCCGCCGCCCGCATCGCCAAGGAGCCTCCTCGACATGAATCAGGGATACTACCGCTATCCGACGATTGCCGGCGACCGCATCGTCTTCGTCTGCGAGGACGACCTATGGAGCGTAAGCGCCGATGGCGGCGTGGCGACGCGCTTGACGGCCAGTTTCGGCTCGTGCTCCTTCCCGCGCCTCTCCCCCGACGGTCGCACGATCGCGTTCGTTTCGACGGACGAGGGAACTCCCGAAGTCTACGCGATGCCGGCCTCGGGCGGCGCACGCGAACGCTTGACGTTCCTGGGCGCGGGCGTAGCCGCGGTAACCGGCTGGGCGCCGGACGGAAGCGAGATCTACTTCGTCGCCAACCCGACGTCGTGGGACGAACAGCCGCGAGCGTTCGCGATCGCGCCGGGGGGCGGTACGCCGCGCGACCTCGCAATCGGCCACGCGCGCGCGTTCGTGCGCTCCGCCGGCGGCGTGACGGCAATCGGGCGCAATGCCAACGACCCCGCACGATGGAAGCGCTACCGCGGCGGAACGGCCGGCGAGATCTGGATCGACGCAACGCAGAGCGGCGAGTTCGTTCGCCTAACGCTGCCAGACGGCAACCCGACGTGGCCGATGCCGATCGGCGAACGCGTCTATTTCCTCGCCGATCACGAAGGCATCGGCAACATCTACTCCTGCGCGCACGACGGCAGCGACCTACGCCGGCACTCCAACGAAGCGGAATACTACGCTCGCTTTCCGTCAACCGACGGGAAGCAAATCGTCTATTCCGCCGGCGGAGAGATCTCGCGATACGACGTTGACGAGGACCGTCTGACGAAACCGCAGATCGAAACGCACTCGCCGGCGCCGCAAACGGTGCGCCGCTTCGAAGACGCTTCCGAGTCGCTCGAAGACTTCGCGCCGCACCCCGACGGAACCGGGCTCGCATTCGTTTCGCGCGGCCAGCCGTTTACGATGCCCTTTTTCGACGGCGCGGCCGTAAACCACGGCGTGGGAAGTTCCGCCCGCGCGCGCCTGGCGGAGTGGGTGCACGACGGAAAGCGTTTCGCCTGCGTGACCGACGTCAACGGCTACGAACAAATCGCCGTTCATCGCGCGGACGTCTCGGAAAAGTCTCGCCTCGTGACCGACGGCGACATCGGCAGAGTAACCGACCTGAAGTGCTCGCCCACGGCCGACGTCGTCGCATTTGCGAACCATCGGCACGAGTTATGCATGCTCGATCTCGACGACGGCGCCGTGCGGATCGTCGATCGCTGTCCGGCGCACCGCATCGGCGATCTCGCCTTCTCGCCCGACGGGCGATTCGTCGCTTACGTATGGTGGCCGGCCGAGGGCACGTCGATCGTGCGAGTGGTCAAGGTTAAGTCGGGGAAAGTCCACGACGTCACGTCGCCGCTGCGGTTCGATCGATCGCCGGCATGGGATCCGGACGGAAAATACTTGTACTTCATCTCGACGCGTGACTTCAATCCCGTCTACGACGCGTTGCAGTTCGAGTTGAGCTTTCCGCAGGCGAGCCGCCCGTTCGTCGTCACGTTGCGTGACGACGTCGCGTCGCCGTTCGTCCCCGCACCCAAGCCGATTCACCGCGATCACGAACACGACCACGAAGACCGCAAGCGGCCGGAAAAGCCGGTCAACGTCGAGATCGACTTCGAGGGCATCAGCGGCCGCGTGCTGGGATTCGCGGTCGACGAAGGTGAGTACGATCGGTTGGTGGCGGTACGGGATCGCGTGCTGTTCACGCGTTTTCCGGTCAAGGGGATCAAACCGTCGCGGCGCGAGGACGTAGACAACGAGCGTCACGGTGCGCTGCTCGCATACGATTTCGAGCAGCAGCGCCTGGCCACGATCGCGACCGACTGCGACGACATTCGCCTCGCCGGCGACGAGCGTACGCTGGTCTATCGCTCGGAGGACCGGCTGCGAGCGATCGACGCGCTCGCAGACCTTCCCGAAGAGGGGGACGACCCCAAGCCGCCTTCGGACACTGGACGCAAGAGCGGATGGATCGACTTGGATCGGGTTAGCGTCGAGATCGTTCCGCCCGACGAGTGGGCGCAGATGTATCGCGAAGCCTGGCGCCTTCAGACCGAACAGTTCTGGGTGGAAGACATGAGCGACATCGACTGGGACCGAGTTTACGACCGCTACCGGGCGGTGCTGCCCCGCGTGCGCACGCGCGGCGAGCTCTCCGACCTTATCTGGGAGATGCAAGGCGAACTCGGAACGTCGCACGCCTACGAGTACGGCGGCGATTACCGGGAGCCGCCGCAATACCAGCGCGGTTTTCTCGGGGCGGATCTCGTCTGGGATGACGACCTCGCCGGGTACCGGATCGAACGCATTTACCGCGGCGATTCGTGGAATCGCGAGATCGACTCGCCCTTGGCCGAACCCGGACTCGCGGTACGCGCCGGCGACACGATCGTCGCCGTCGGCGGAAAACGCGTCACCCGCGACGTCTCACCGGACCGGCTTCTGGTCAATGCGGCAGGGCGCTACGTGTCGGTTACCCTTCGCGCGCGCAAAGACGCCGAACGGACCGTGCTGGTCAAAGCACTCGCGAGCGAAGCGGCGCTGCGCTATCGCGCTTGGGTGGAAGCCAACCGGAAACTCGTCCACGAACGGACCGGGGAGCGGATCGGCTACCTCCACATTCCCGATATGGGACCCTGGGGATTCTCGGAATTCCACCGCGGATACTTGAGCGAGTTCGATCGCGAAGGCCTGATCGTGGACGTGCGCTACAACCGCGGCGGACACGTTTCGTCGCTGCTGCTTGAAAAGCTCGCCCGCAAACGCGTGGGATACGACGCTCCGCGCTACGGCAAGCTCGTCCCGTATCCGCCCGAGTCGGTCGGCGGCCCGATCGTCGCCATGACGAATCAGTTTGCCGGCTCCGATGGCGACATTTTCAGTCACTGCTTCAAGCTTTACCAACTCGGCCCGCTCGTTGGAAAGCGCACTTGGGGCGGCGTAGTCGGAATCGACCCATACCACCACCTGGTCGACGGGACGCTGACGACGCAGCCGGAGTTTTCCTTTTGGTTCGTCGACGTCGGCTGGCGGGTTGAGAACTACGGCACCGACCCTGACTACGACGTCGACATCGCTCCCCAAGACTATCGCGACGGCAAAGATCCGCAACTCGATCTGGCCCTCCAATTGATGGAGGACGCCCTCAAGGGATACGCGCAGGTGCGGCCCGACCTCTCGACCCGGCCGTCGTTGCCGCTGCCCACGCTCGCGTGATGCGCGGGGTCCCGCGGGCGGACCCGGCGGCGCTTGGGCGCCTGGCCTGCGACCTGGCGTCGTTCTCGATTCCGGTCGCCGTCTACATTGCGAGCGCGTCGCACGAACCCGGGTCGTGGGACACGGCCGAGCTTCAGGGCGTACCCTACATCTTGGGGATAACGCACCCAACCGGATTTCCGCTCTACGTGTTGCTGGGGTACGCGTGGTCGCATCTGCTCCCACTCGGGTCGATTGCATTTCGCATGAACGCGATGAGCGCCGTCGCGATGGCAGCCGCCGGCTCGACGGCCTACGCCGTCTCGCTCGAACTGGGAGCGTGGCGCCCGATCGCGCTGCTGGCCACGCTGTGGTATGCGTTCGCCCAGGACGTGTGGTCGCACGCAAACCGCGCCGAAGCGCAGGACCTCGCGGTGATGTGCGAGGCGCTTGCAATCTACGCGTTCCTGCGGTGGATGAAGGGGGCCGACGGCAGATGGCTCGTCGCGGCCGGAGCTTTGGTTGGGCTCGGCCTCGCGTCGCACCCCAACGCCATCTGGCTCGTACCGGCATTCGTCGCCGGAATTCTCGTCGCCCGACGTCGCCCGTGCGCGCGACGAGTTGCCGTTTGCGCCGCGATCGCGATCGGCGGCCTGCTGCTGTATGCCTACCTTCCGATTCGCTCGGCATACGTCGTCGCGCACGGCCTCGATCCGACCGCCGTGCTGCCGGGAACCGACGGCGGGATCTTTTGGAATTACAACGATCCCAGTACGCCGAGCGGCCTGCTGCGCGCACTCTCCGGAAGCGAATCTCAGGCTCCGCACTACTTCCTCGCATCGTTAAATCCGCTGCACGCGCAACAGGCCTTCTGGGCGTTCGTCGTGGGAATCGCCGAACAGTTCGGGGCTTTTGCGCTCGCGCTGGCGGCGATCGGATTGAGCGGCGCGTGGAAACGCGATTGGCGAACGACCCTCGTTCTCTGTCTCGCCTGTACCACGGCGCTATTGTTCTCGGTGACCTATTCCAACGAAGCGGACGTCGGGCGCTACCGCATCATGGCGCTATGGCTGACGGTACCGCTGTTTGGAGCGGTGTTGCCGGGAGCGCCGGCGAGGCTGCAAGCCCGCGTATTACGCCTGATTCTCTGCATCTTCATCGCGGTCGAAGCCGGCGCGTCGCTCTACGCTCAACGCGGATTTTTCGCACGTACGGCCGGCGAGGGCGGACGCTGGGTGATCGACGCAGTTAGCCCGGTCGTTCCGCGCGGCGGCGTGATCGTGGTTGACGGATGGCTCGACGCAACCTCGCTCGCCTATGGGGCGTACGCCGATCGATCGCTTCCGGACCGAATCGTCGTTTCCGGCTGGCATCGCGAAATGGCGGGAGACTATCGCCTGTGGGCGCGTAGCCGTCCGGTCTTTATCTTGGTCGATCCCCACGACGTCGCCGCGATTCCGGGAACGTATCCGCCGATTCGCCTCGACGCCTACCATGTATTATTTCCGGTCGCGCCGTAGTCTCTAAACACGTCATGCAGCCGCGCCGCGTTCCGCTCGTCGTCGCCCTAATCGTCTTTGCCGTCCATCTGGTCGGGAATCCGCATTACGGATTCTTCCGCGACGAACTCTATTTCATCATCTGCGGATTTCATCCGGCCTGGGGCTACGTAGATCAACCACCCGTCGTCCCCTTGCTGGCGGCGGGATCGCAGTTATTCGGACACTCGCTGGTGGCACTGCGGACCGTCGCAGGGCTCTTCGCCGCTGCGGGAGCGTACGTGACGTGTCTCCTGGCTATCGAGTTGGGCGGCGACGCTTTCGCGCAGGTCGTAGCCGGTCTCGCGTACTTCTTTGCCGGCGTCCTGATGAGCTTTGGAGCGAAGGTCGGTCCCGACATGGTCGGGCTTTGGCTCTGGCCGCTCGTCGCGCTGTACGCGCTGCGGATCGCCACGGGCGGAAATCCGCGTCAGTGGCTGGCAGCCGGCATTGCGGCGGGCATCGCGCTCGAGAGCAAATACAGCGCCGCGTTCTTTCTCGCAGCGCTGATCGGCGGCTTGCTGCTCACGCCTCAACGGCGGGTGCTGGCATCGAAATGGTTTTTCCTTGGTGCGGCGATCGCGGTCGCGATCGCCGCACCAAACGTTCTGTGGCAAGCCTTGCACGGTTTCCCGATGATCGAGCTCCTGCGCAACGGCGCGAGCGGCAAGAACGTCGTCGCCGGCCCGGCGCTCTATCTGTTTCAACAGCTCTTGCTCACGAATCTCTTCCTTTCGCCGATTTGGATCGTCGGATTGATCGCACTGCTGCGCAAGGCCCCGACCCGCTTTCTCGGATACACGTACGTGCTGCTGGTGCTCGCGATGATTTTGCTGCACGGAAAGCACTATTATCCGGGCGACGTCTACCCAATTCCGATTGCCGCCGGCGGCGTCGCGGTCGCGGCCTGGACGCGGCGTTCGCTCGTCGCCAGAACGGTGCTGGTGGCGGCGATGGTCGTCGCAGGGCTCTTCTTTCTGCCGTTTTCGCTGCCCGTGCTGGCCGAAGGACCGATGGTCGACTACGCGGCCTTCGTCGGACGCGCGCTGCACGTCGGCAAGAGCACGATGGCCACCGAGCACGGCCAATCCGCCGCACTGCCGACGGACTGGGCGGACATGCACGGCTGGCCGGAGCTCGCCGCGGCCGTGGCCCGTGTCTACTGGACATTACCCCCTGCGCGACGCGCGGATGCGGCGATCGTCGCCAGCAACTACGGTGAAGCCGCCGCCCTCGACTTCTTCGGTCCACGGTCCGGCCTGCCGCCGGCGATTTCCGGACACAACAACTACTGGCTCTGGGGAACCCACGGCGCCTCCGGAGACGTCGTCATCGACGTCAACGGCGACTGCGGTGCTTCCGCTGCGCTGTACCGCGATGCCCGCCTCGCCGCCCGCTTCAACTCGCCGTGGGTCATTTCGTACGAGCGTGACATTCCCATCATGGTCTGCACCGGCCCGACCCAAAACCTCACGAAAATTTGGCCTTCTTTGAAGCACTACATCTAGCAGCCGCCCTTCCGGCTACCAGCGGGAGCTATTCGTAGTCGGGCGCGCGCAGATCGTCGCGACGATTGACGAAAAACGTGCGATCCCGCGGCGCTCGAATCGGAACGAACTTCCGCGGCGGCTTCGTAAAATCGAAACAGTCCTCGGCCGGCGAGTTCGCGCGCGAGTCGCTGGCCGCCATGCGCCCCAGACCGAACGCGTCTTCGGCGAACCGCAAGATGCTGCCGTGTTCGTAACGCACGTGCGAGACGAAGTTCGATTTAGCGTACGGCGAGATGACGAGCAGGGGAACGCGGAAGCCCAAACCGTCGTCGTCGATATGCGGCGGTGCAACGTGGTCGTAAAGGCCGCCCCAGTCGTCCCATAACACGAAAATCGCCGTCGAACTCCAAAACTTCGAGGCGCCCGCGGCATCGACGATCGCCGTTACCCACGAGGGCCCCAAACCTCCCCCACAGTTCACGTGATCGGACTCCTCACACGTCGGCGTGATCCACGTCACGTTCGCGAGAGTACCGGCGGCCACGTCGGTAAGAAATCGTTTCTGCGGCGTAACGACGTCCTTTTTCCAGTCCGGCCCGTAGCGAATGTGCGCGATCGCCTGATACCCGGACCACACACCGTCGGCCGGATCCGCGATCCGGCTGGTGTAAAAGCGCCACGTCAAGTTCGCCTCGTCCAGTTCGTCGCCCAGCGTCGTGTAGTCGAAACAGGGCCGCTGCGGCGGCCCGAAGCTTCTTCCGGGGAGGATCGTATCTACGAAGTTCCTTCGTCCTCCGTTGCAACCCCACTCCGGCAGAAACGGCACGTCGACGCTCGACTGTGCTTGGCCGGCGATAATGTACTGATGCGCTGCGAAGCTCTCGTCGATTTGCGATTGGAACATGCGATCGGCCAATACCCACTCGTGCGCCATGTCGAAGTACGGTTTCGACTCGTCGTGCGGGACGTACGCATACTGCGGATCGCGCGGCCCTCCCAGCGATCGTTCCAGGTCGAAGGCGTCCATCCGGCACTTCGTGCCGGGGATTTCACCCGCGCCGTCGCAGGCCTCGAACATCGCCTGCGCGCTGTGGTCGATGTCGTAACGCTTCGCCAAACTCACGGCGTGCAACGCAACCGTATTTCCCTTAGAATCCTTGCCGCTCGTAACGGTATCGGCACCCGGATAGCCTTGAAACAAATCGTCGAAACTGCGGTTTTCCTGGACGACGATTATCACGTGTTCGATTTTTCCCGAACTCGCAGCGCGGATCGCGCTCGGCCGCGCGCCGGCACTCGACGGCAGAGCGTCGCGCGGCGCGTTCGCGCATCCTGCCGACGCAAGGCCGGCCGCCGCGATCGCAAACGCAATCCGCCAAGCGGGACGGCGGGCGAAAGTCACGACGCGACTCCCAGCGCCGACAGCAATTGTGGGTACACGAGTTCGGTTCGAGCATTGGGATTGGCTGGATCGATGATGTCGTGATTCTCGGGAAGGTGGCGCAACTCGACGTATTCGACTCCCGGCGGATTCCAACCGCTCCAGGCCGACGACACGTGCCGCGCGGCATCGTTGTTCACCGCCGGATCGCAGCGGTTCACCACCGTTACGATGCGTTGCGCCAACTGCGCCCGGCGCTGCGATGCGGCGTAAACGTCGTCGCCGACGAGGAGCGTCTGCATCAGGGCGCGCGTCGAAAAGCGCGGATACGCCGTGGCTGGTCGTTGTCGCTCGCGCTCGCGTGGATCCCACCATGCAAAGAAATTCGGCAGCAACGCGAAGATGCGCGCGAACGCCCGGCTGACGCCATACGGCAGTTGCAGCAGCGCGAAATCGGGCGCAACCGGAACGGCAATCGAAAGCGCGCGATGCTGCGCGAAGTAGGCCGACAGGGTTCCGCCCATCGAAATCCCGAGGACGCCGACGCGTTCGCCCAGCCCGCAAGCGATGTCGAGTGCTTCGCCGGCGCTTCCCAGCAGCGCCGCAGCCGTCAGCGATGCGATCCGCGTCGAAAGCCGGTCGCGGTCGCCGTGCTCCGGCATCCGCGGCACGAAAACGTTAACGCCGCACTCGTGCAGTTGCGGTGCGAACTCTGCATACTGGGCCGGATTGTTGGTAAAGCCGTGCAGCAAAACCACGGCCAGCGGCGTAGGTTTTCCGTGTTGAAGCAGTACCGTATGCGCGGCAGGCAGGATGCCCGCGTCGTCGAGCGCGGCGAACGCACGGGCCCGTTCGAGCGCTTCGTCATAGGAACGAGCCGGGTGGCTCGGCGGCGGCGCGATCACACCGCAGCGTTAGGTCGATCGAGCGAATCACCCTTTCTTTCCTCGACGAAACGGACCGTCAACCAGTTTCGTTGATTCGAATAGCGTCGTTGCTGCCGGCGAACCCGACAAGGGGCGGTCGCCGGCGGCACCGGTGCCGGGTGCGCGAACGTACGCCGCAGCAGGAGCGCATCGAAACGATCGCCTAATGTCGAGGCGGCATGACCAAAGCGGCCGTGACGACGCGTTGTTCGTGGGCGACGACGCCCGAGTCGATTCGCTATCACGACCAGGAGTGGGGCGTGCCGGTTCACGACGACCGCAGACTTTTCGAATTTCTCGTTCTCGAAGGCGCGCAAGCCGGTCTCAGCTGGGAAACGATCTTGCGCAAGCGGGCTAACTACCGCCGTCTTTTCTTGGACTTCGACCCCACGCGCGTCGCCCGCATGCGCGCGCCGACGATCGAAAAGATCTTGCGGGACCCTGGGATCGTGCGCAACCGCGCGAAGGTCGAAGCGACCGTCGGCAACGCCAAGGCATTCGTGGCAATTCAGCACGAGTTCGGATCCTTCGATGCGTTCGTGTGGCGCTTCACCGGCGGAAAACCGCTGCTGGCCGCACGCCGGCGTTCGGGCGACGTCCCGGCCTTTAGCCCGGAGTCGGAGGCGCTGAGTGCGGAGTTACGCAAACGTGGATTCCGTTTCGTCGGGCCGACGATCTGCTATGCCTTCATGCAGGCGGTCGGCATGGTGAACGATCACCTGCTCACCTGCTCGCGACGAAACCCCTCCGACTAAGGATCGATCGCGGCCAATAGCGCCGGAAACGCGCGGGCGGCGAGATCGCCGCCCCGCAACGGCTCGACGATATCGTGCGAGAGCGGCAGGCCGGTGATCGAGATCAGTTCCACCGCCGCCGCCCGCTCGTGCCAACGCCGGTACAGCCGGCGGATCGCACGGTTGTCAACGGCGGCCTCGCGCGCGTTTGCGACGATCACCACGTGTTTGGCCGATGGAGCGCGAGTAGCCGATTCGCGCAGCAATGCCCGGGCCATTCGATGCGCGTGGGCGATCGCGTGCGTCGCGTAACGCGGGTAGCCGTGCGCGGGCATTTGCCGCTCGCGCAGAATCGGATTCCACCACGCGAACCGGTTCGGGAGCCGCAGCAGGACCTCGCCGACTATGGGCATGACCGGTCCCGGAATCCACGCCACGCCGAAGAATGGGGCGATCGCCACACAGCGATCGATCTCGTAGTGCTGCGCGCTCCACGCCGCGAGCAAACCACCGAGCGAGAACCCGGCAACGGTTACGCGCTCGCCGAGTTCCCGAGCCACGGCGACGTACTCGTCAACCGCGGCGTACAGATCGTCGGGGCGAAGGTCCGCGAGCGCGGGTGAAAGTCGGTCGGCGTGCCCGTGCCCCGGAAGGCGCGGCACCAGGACGTTGTGCCCGCGCGCGAAGAGTTCGCGAGCGAACCGTTCGAACTGAGGCGGGCTCGAGCTCATGCCGTGAAGGAGCACGACGGCGCGAGGCCGCCGTTGCGGGTGCAGGTACGTCGCCGTGCGCCCTTTGTCGCCGACGCGGGAATGATCCCGCGCGATCAACCGGTCGAGCCGGTGCCAAGAGGTTCCCAAGAGAAACGTCCTTAACTCAGAGTTGCAAGTGTTCCTCGAACGCGGGCGAGTCGCGCCCCCGCGGTCCCGGCTCCGACCGGTAAACACACGCGGCGCCGAGGTGAGGACATGCAGCACGCGATTTCGAAGCGAGCCCGCGACCTGGTCGCGCTCGAGGAGCGCCACGGCGCCCACAACTACCACCCGCTCGACCTGATCGTCGACCGAGCCGAAGGCGTTTGGCTCTGGGACGTTGACGGGAATAAATATCTCGACTGCATCAGCGCGTATTCGGCGGTCAATCAGGGGCACGTTCATCCGCGCATCCGCGCGGCGCTCGTGGATCAGTCGGCCAAAGTCACCCTCACCTCGCGCGCCATGCGCAACGACCGTATGCCCGGGTTCCTGGAAAAACTCACCCGGATCTGCGGGTTCGAGATGGCGTTGCCGACCAATACGGGCGTCGAAGCCGTCGAAACCGGAATCAAACTCGCGCGCCGCTGGGGCTATGCGGTCAAAGGCATCCGGCGCAATGCCGCGGAGATCGTCGTCTTTTCCGACAACTTCCACGGCCGTACGATTGCGGCGATCAGCGCCAGTACCACCCCCGAGTACCGTCGCGAGTTCGGTCCGTTCGTGCCCGGGTTCGTTTCGGTTCCGTACGGAGATGCCGACGCGCTCGAGCGGGCGATCAAACCTGAAACCTGCGCGATCCTGATCGAACCAATTCAAGGCGAGGGCGGCGTCAACGTGCCCCCGGAGGGATACCTCAAACGCGCTTGGGCGCTGTGCCGCGAGCACCGCGCGCTGTTTATCGCCGACGAGATCCAGACCGGATTCGGGCGCACCGGCGACCTGTTCGCGTGCGACTACGACGGCATCAAACCCGACCTCCTTCTCGTTGGCAAGGCGCTCGGCGGCGGATTCTACCCGGTGTCGGCGGCGCTTGCCGACGCGCCGCTGATGCGGCTCTTCCAACCCGGCGAACACGGCAGCACGTTCGGCGGAAATCCACTGGGTTGCGCCGTCGCTGAAGCCGCGCTCGACGTGATCGTCGACGAACGCCTCGCACAACGCGCGCGCTACGCCGGGGCGAAGATCATGCAGGGACTGCGCGCGCTGAAGTCGCCGCTGATCGAAGAGGTTCGCGGACGCGGTCTCTTGATCGGCATCGAGCTTACGATTCCGGCGCGACACCTTTCCGAGGAATTGCTCGCCCGTGGAGTAGCCGCCAAGGACACCCGCGAAATGGTTCTTCGGATTGCGCCGCCGCTGGTAATCGACGACGCCGACATTGACTATCTCCTGGAGCGTTTCCGTGATGCGATCGCTGCGTGCGCGACTCCGACTTTGACGAGCTGAAGGCTCGGGTCGACGCCCTAGAACGAACCGTCGCGGAGCTTCGGCTTCCAGGCCCCGTCCCTGCGCCCGTCGAGCCCGCACCGGCGCTGCCCGCCCACCCACGGCTCCGCGGGGCCGCGGGGACATCCGGTCCGCCCCCTCGGGTGGCTCGCCCTCAGGCGCGCGACGTGGAGTCGCTCGTCGGGAGTCGCGGCCTCCTCTACGTCGGCGCGTTTTTGATCGTCATCGGCGTTGCGTCGTTTTTGAAGATCGCGTTCGACCGCGGCTGGATCGGCCCACCGATGCGCGTGGCCATGGGCCTGATCGCAGCGGGAGGCGCTGCGGCCTCGACGGCGCTCGCGCCCGGCGAGTCGTTGCCCGCGATCCCGTGGCTGCAGCAAGCCGCCCTGCCGATCGCGCTCGCACTCGCCTGCGTCGTGCTGGGAGCGATCGCTTTGCTGGCCCTGCGCCGCCCTAGGAGCGCGGCTTGACGACCTCCATGAGCCGGTCCCGGACACCCGCAATTCGAACCAAGTGCGGATAGCGCGGACCGCCGAAGTACGCGATCGCGATCGTCCGGTACGCATCGCCGTGCCGCACGAGCAGCCCGATCGGCACGCGCGTCTTGGCCGCTTCCTCGAGCCCGTCGAATAGGACGTCGCTAGAGTACGCGCGCCCGTTTACCGCGACGAGTTTGGTATCGATTCCCAAGCTCGCGTTCCAGGCCGGCGATCCCTCGCGCACGTCACCGACCGTCCCGTCGCGCTCGGAGAATCCTAGCGAGTACCAGAAATCATTCTTGCGTACCCAGTGCGACGGAACGTCGGTGTATTCGAGCTTCCAGCCGTCGGCCGTGAACCCGTCGGGTGGATGGACGGCGATATCGTCGATCCACGTGCGAAAAAATCCGGCCCAGTCGTAGGACACGACGTCGTTGAGGCCGGCGATGACGTCGGCGCGGTCGTACGTCACGACGATCGGACCGGTGTTTTTCGCGCCGCCGAAGAACGCGCGGGCGAACGTATCGAGAGACTTCTTGCCATCGGTACGCTCGCGGATGACGCTGTCGACCTTGAGCCACATCAGCTCGCTTTCGGCATAGAAATCTTCGCCCCGGCGCTCGGCGCCGTACCCGCGCGGCGCCGAGTACACGATCGGCGCGGACGTCGCCGTATCGCCGAGCGATCGCCAGCGACGCCCCGGCTGATTATCGTAGTATGCGTAGGTCGCTGCGATGTGGTCGGGATACGTGTCGCCTCGGCGAATACCGTCGCGCCACGACATCACGTTACCGTAGTACTGGGTCATGCCTTCGTAGACCCAAAGCAGCGAATCGTCGTAGGGCAGCTGCAGGTTGGGCGGATACAGGCCCAGCGGCATCCGGTACTTGCCGTCCCACGAGTGATTGAACTCGTGCGAGAGCAGGTCGGCCCTCCGGTCGAGCGTCTCAAGATCGACGAGAGCGTCGCCCTGCGCTCCATCGTCGCTCGACTCGTGGTGCTCGATTCCCTCGCCCGGCATGACGTCGGACAACGTCAACAAGAAGTCGTAGTTGCGCCAATGGCGTACGCCGTACATCGCGAGCATCTCGCGAACGAGCTTTCGGTACGCGTCGATGGTGGCGTCCTTGGCCGCCAGTTCGGTTGGCGCGTCGGCGAACGCGTCGAGATACACGGACGCGTCGCCCTCGTGCCACAACAGCCAGCGCTTGGAGTTGGTTCCGGCGTCCAGGGGCGAGTCGATCAGATGCTCGAGCGACACCGCGTCGAAGTCGACGACGTTACCGCTGCGCTGCGCTCCGGTCAGCGCGGTAGCGAATTGCCAGTCGTTCCCGGGCAGCACGATCGACGGCCTGAAGACCGTATTCTGGATCGTGCCGGTCGCCGGATAGAGCAGGTTTTGATCCCACGTCACCACCAGCAAGTTTGGCGTCGCTAGCCGGGACGACGAATAGTGTCCGAACGTCGCACCAAGGTAGGTGGCCTTCACGTCGAGCGAGGTCGCGCCCGCCGGAACGTCGACGTCGAACGCGAACAGATCGTGCGGTTCGCGATGCCACGGCAGGTTCGCGCCCCCCGCTTCGATCGCGAGGCCGGCGAAGTTGGCGATCGGGCCAACCGGCTGGTGCTGTCCGGGAATCCACTCCGGGTAGTAGAGCACGAGTTTTCCGGGCCGAACCGGAATCGTCTCGCGGGTGAACACCACGTTTTGGGTAGGCGCTTTCGATGCGTCGACCCGTAAAACAATCGGCGCCTCGGCGGCGCGCGAGAGAGCGGCAGATAGCGCGAAAAAAAGCGCGCCCGCGGCGGTGCCGAGCGCGAAAGAGAACGACCACTTCATGTTATTTGAGATTCAAAACGAGTCCGCGGTCGTCCTCGAATCCCAGTTCCCGGTACAACGGTTCGGCCGCGTCCGACGTTTGCAAGGTGACGTGGGTGCATCCGCACGTTCGACACCACTGGAGCGCGTGGGTCACGAGCCGGCGCGCCAACCCCATCCGCCGGCATTCGGGCGCGACGAAGACGCCCGCAAGCACGCCGACGCGGCGGTGCTGGACCTCGGCGACGACCGACGAGCGCGCGAATACGGCGGTCGTGGCCACCGGCCGGCCGTCGAGAAGGACGAGAAACCAGCTGGGATCCGTCGGCGATTCCGGCGGAGAAATAGGCGATCAGCCGCTCGCGCCACCCGGCCGCAAAACCACTGGGCGCGAGTCCGACCTCGTCGCTCATGGCTCGCCACGCGTCGGCGAGGAAGGCCGCGTCGGCCGGTTCGGCGGCCCGGATCTCCTCGAGCATCCGGCGTCCTGCGCGCCTCGCCGTTGACATTCCCCCCGCCGCGCGTGATATGCTCGGCGGGCCGAAGCAGTGGTTCGCGCCACTCACCGGATGCCTGCGGGCGATCCGGTCTTGCCTCGAGGGACCGTCGGCCGGTTCCGCGCGGTGGGGTCGCTTCGGCGACCGCTTTTTTGTTTTCTTGGGGGAGATATGCCATAGCACGACCGCTACGCATCAACGACCAGATCCGGATTCGTCAGGTCCGGGTGATCGACGAAAACGGAGAACAGCTCGGGATCCTGCTGACCGAAGACGCGCTTACGCGAGCGCGAACGGCCGGGTCTCGACCTGATCGAAGTCTCGCCGACGGCCCAGCCGCCGGTATGCAAAATCGCCGACTACGGTCGTTTGAAATACGAGCAGTCGAAAAAAGACAAGGACGCTCGTAAAAAGCAGCGCCACTTCGAACTCAAGGAAGTCAAGCTGCGCCCCAAGATCGAGACGCACGATTACGAGACGAAGGCGCGCATGGCCGAACGCCTTCTCCTCGACGGAAGCAAGATCAAGGTAACGATCATGTTCCGCGGACGGGAGATTACGTACACGTCGTTCGGGAGGCGGCTGCTCGATCGGATGGCCGAGGATATGACGCCTCTCGCAACGATCGAACGCGAGCCGCGTACTCGAAGGACGAAACATGTTTATGATTTTGGCGCCGCGCGTGACGCCGACGGGTCCGCCGAAGTTCTCGCTTCACCGCGAGAAGGAAGCGGACAAAGACGGGAAGCCGGTCACGCATGACGAGGCCGAGATGGAGGAACGAACCAGTGCCTAAGATTCGAACCCATCGCGGGACCGCCAAGCGCGTCAAAGTGACCGCTACCGGCAAAGTGCATGCATCGCCACCAGTTCAGCGGCTGCGGACACATCCTCAGCAAGAAGACGCGCAAGCGCAAGCGCAACTTCCGCAAGGATCAGCCGACGTTCAAGGGCGATCTCAAGCGCTTAGCGCCGACGATTCCGTACTTGGTCTAAGGAGGGCTTCAACGATGGCACGGATCAAACGCGGCGTTTCCGGTATAAAACATCGCCGCAAGGTCATGAAGCTCGTCAAGGGCTTCCGCGCGGCTCGGCGCCGCAACTATCGCGTCGCCAACGAAGCGCTGCTGAAATCGCTGGCATACGCTTTTCGCGATCGCCGCGTCCGCAAACGCGACTTTCGCTCGCTGTGGATCAGCCGCATCAACGCGGCCGTCCGCCGCGAGGGGCTTTCGTACTCGATTTTCATGAACGGACTCAAGAAATCGGGCGTCAGCCTCAACCGCAAGGCCCTCGCCGACCTGGCGATCTCCGACCAGGCGGCCTTCGGCACGCTGCTCAACATCGCGAAACAGGCTTCCGGCAAGTAACGAGGGCCGACCTCCGGCCACGGATGTTGGTGCGTACATCCGTCCGAGGCGCCGAAGTCGTTCTAAAGACGTGGCTGCGCGTGCGACGCCCCCCAGGCGCGAAGCGCCCGGCACGTCGAACGGTTGCGCTCATGCGCGATTCGAGCGACGATGCGCTGGCAAATGCCTTTGCCAAGCGCGATCGGCGGGCGTTCGACGAAGCCTATCGCCGGTACGCGCGGCTGCTCTATTCCACCGCGTACAACGTGCTCGGCGACGCCGAGGACGCGCGCGATTGCATCCAGGAAGCGTTGACGCGCGTGTGGCGTTCGCCCGGAGCATACTCACTTTCGCGCGGTGCCGTGCGCAGTTTCCTCGTGGTTTGCGTTCGCAACGAAGCGATTTCGCGACGCCGCGCCCAGTCGCGCCGGCAGCGCCTTTCAGAGCGTTTGTCGGCGCAGCCCGAAGAGCACGACGAACTGCGCGCGGGCGATCCGATCGAGCGCGATCGCCTGCGGGCGGCGCTCGCGAAGCTCGCACCGGAACAGCGGCTCCCGCTCGAACTCGCCTACTACGAGGCCAAAACGCACGCCGAAATCGCCGCCGATCTTGGCGAACCGCTCGGTACGGTGAAAAGCCGAATTGCTGCCGGCCTGCGGAAGCTGGCATCTGCCTTGCAGGCGCCTAGTTGATGTCCCAGCCGGCGCACCTGGACGCAGACGACGCCGCGCTCTACGCGCTCGGCACGATGGACGACGTTTCGCGTCGCTACGCCGACCGGCACGTGCCAGCTTGTCCGACCTGCAGCCGGCTGGTCGGTGAGGCCGAACGAGACGTCGCCGTGCTGGCCGCGGCCGAGCCGGCTTACCAGCTGCCCCCGGACCTGGTGCGGTTTCCGCGCGCGCAGCCGCCGGCCCGGATCCGGGCATCGGCGGCCTGGGCCTTAGCGGCCGCCGCCTTCCTGGTCGCCATGCTTCCAGCAACCTATTTCTGGGAGCAGAACCGGCAAATGCAGGCTGCCGACCATCGCGACGCGCAGATGGTCGCTCGCCTCGGAGACCCCGCGTCCTTCCGAACGGCCGAGTTCCGCGGCCTGGCGGGCGGAGCGAACGCTCGCGTGATGTATGCCGCGGACGGATCGTGGTACCTCGTCCTGGTGCGGGGAGCGTCCCACTGCAATGCAGGTCGCCTGGCTGCACGGAAAGGACCGGACCATGCTCGGAGCCACGGAATCCCGGGGGGAGATCGCGATGCTGTACCTCCCCAAGAGCCATCGGATGGACCAGCTCGCTCTCATGGACAGCGGGCAAGTGGTCGCCGAGGCCCAACTCGCCTATTAGTCTAATCATCCGACCTATGAAACGCTGGGCCGTCGTATCGTCGGCGCTTTTCGCCGCGATGTTGCCCGTTCAAGGGAACCCCGCGATCGTCGGCCATGCGTTCACCTCGAGCATGTCGGCGGCGATTACGCGGTTGGGCGACGCCGAAGTGCGCAACGGGCGGACGCCCGGCTTGACCATCGGCGTCGTCGAGGACGGCCGGTTGGTCTACGCGCGCGGGTTCGGTTTTGCCAATGCCGCGCGGAAGTTCCCCGTCGCGCCAGACACCGAGTTTTACGTAGGCGACATCACGCGCCAGTTCACCGCCGCCGCCGTGCTGATGCTTTCGCAGGACGGAAAACTCAAGCTCGACGACAAGGTCGTGAAATATCTTCCGGAACTGACGGTCGCCGCCGACGTCTCGATCGCCCAGCTCCTGCAGCAGACATCGGGCCTGCCGGACTATCTGAAGGACGCTCAGCCGCCTCTCGATTTCTCGCATTCGGAGAAACCAGCCGATTTGATCGCGGGGCTCAACGCCATGAAGCCGGCAGCGCCGCCGGGTGCCGTGTACGCCGACAATCCGGTCAACTACTTGCTCGCGGGTATGATCGTCGAGCGCGCTAGCGGCGAGCCGCTGTCGGACTTCCTGCAGCAGCGAATTTTTGTGCCGCTGGTTATGGATCGCACGTTTCTCGCCGGCGACACCGGGATCTCGCCCGCGCGCGCCGTCGGATACACGCACGCCGCCGCCGGGTTCACCCCAACGCAGCCGTGGGATCCCGCCTGGCTCGCAGGCGACCGGGGCCTCGTGACCACGATTTACGATCTCTCCAAGTGGGATATCGAGATGCCGGTGCTCGTTCGCGTCGACGCGGTTCGCGCGATGCTCACGTCGAGCGGGACGCCCGGGCCGGCGCACTACGGCATGGGCTGGGTCATCGATCAGCGCGGCGGCAAAAACTTTGTGTGGTATGCCGGCCAAGTTCCCGGATATCAAGCGACGAACGCCGTACTCCCCGACGATCACATCGCGGTAATCGTCTTGGCCAACACCGACGCGCTGCACGGCGGACGGGTGGTTTCACCGGTGCAGGTCGCCGTCCGCGTCCTCGACGTCGTATCCCCGCCGGCCACGACTCAGCTCGACAACGCGGTGGTATCGCGGGCGAAGGAATGGCTGCAGCGTCTGGCCGAGAAAAACGTCGACCGAACGCAGTTGACGCCGACCTTCAGCGCCTATCTTACCGACGATTTGGTGACGACCTCGGATTTCGCGGCGTTGGGAAAACTCCAAACGATCGTGCCGATCTCCAGCACCGCCGAGTCCAACGGCGACACGCTTTACGAGTTCATCGTGCAGTACCCGCACGCTCGATACCATTACCGCTTCGCCCTAACCAAAGACGGCAAAATCGACGAACTCTCCCTCGTCGACTAAACATCCGGAACCAGGGTAGTCCGCCGCGCGACTTGGCGGCATTTGTTCTTCAGATTGAGGAACCGCGCGTCGAAGTCTGCAAGCGCAAATGAGACGCGCGGTGACGAACAGCCGGCCGAACCGCGACTAGGCGGCGATGATTTTTTCAGATTGAGGAACCGCGCGTCGAAGTCTGCGAGCGCAAATGAGACGCGCGGTGACGAAGCGCCGGCCGAACCCGCGACTAGGCGGCGATGATTTCTTCAGATTGAGGAACCGCGCGTCGAAGTCTGCAAGCGCAAATGAGACGCGCGGTGACGAAGCGCCGGCCGAACCCCGACTAGGCGGCTATGATTTCTTCAGATCGAGGAACCGCGCGTCGAAGTTTGCAAGCGCAAATGAGACGCGCGGTGACGAAGAGCCGGCCGAACCCCGACTAGGCGGCGATGATTTCTTCAGATTGAGGAACCGCGCGTCGAAGTTTGCAAGCGCAAATGAGACGCGCGGTGACGAACAGCCGGCCGAACCCCGACTAGGCGGCGATGATTTCTTCAGATCGAGGAACCGCGCGTCGAAGTTTGCAAGCGCAAATGAGACGCGCGGTGACGAAGAGCCGGCCGAACCCCGACTAGGCGGCTATGATTTCTTCAGATCGAGGAACCGCGCGTCGAAGTTTGCAAGCGCAAATGAGACGCGCGGTGACGAAGAGCTGGAGAAATCAGAGCCGCCTAGTCCTCGCCTTCGGCGAGGCGGCGGCCCGTAGCTTCCACCACCTTGCCCAACATCGTGACCGCCTCGGCGCGCGTGGCGTTGCTAAACATGTAGCGTAGCCGTTCGTCGGCATCTTCGACGATCAGCACGGCACGCCGGCCGCCTCTAATCGAGCCGATCAACGAATTCAAATACGCCTCGTCTTCTGAGGCGAGTACGGAATTCGCGCCGTCCTGGCACGGGTCGAGCAGTCGTTTGAGCACGGCGTCGATGTCGCTAGGTATTTCCACGACTTCCTCCAAGGCCGATTCCCCGCGCTGCTTACAGCGCGATGTTTCCCGGTACCACTACTATCGGTCGGAACCTCCGCCAACTTCACCTCGCCCGCTCTCCAACCAGAGCAGGGCCAGCACGGTCTTGCAGTCCGCAATTTCACCGCTTGCCACTAAGCTCCACGCGTCCGCGAGCGAAACCGTCGCGACTTCTATCCGCTCGTCCTCATCGAGCGCTTGGGCTCCGGGTTGAAGGCCCTCCGCCAGGTAAAAATACATGACTTCTTCGCAAAAGCCGGGAGTCGAGTAGAGCGCCTCCAAAGGCCGGACGGCGCTTGCCCGGTATCCGGTTTCCTCGCGCAGCTCGCGGATCGCCGCGGCCAGCGGATCCTCACCCGGCTCGGCCGTGCCGGCGGGCACCTCCCAAAGCGCCCGGCCCGCCGGGTGGCGGTACTGCCGCACGAGGACGAGCCGGCCCGGCGATGGCGTCGCCACTATGGCCAGCGAGATCCGGTGCTCTACGACGTCGAGCCGGTGCACGCGAGCCTCATCGTCAAACTGCAGTTCGTCCACGCGCACGCCGAATACGCGCCCTTCGAAGATCCGTTCGGAGGCAACGACGCGTGGAAAATCGCTCATGTCGAAGACTTGGCGGAACCCTCGCGCCGTGCCTCGTATCTGTTCGCAGTGCCGCAGCCACGGTCTTCGATTCGGGCCGAAATTGGATGGTTCGTCTACTTCATCGTCGTCTTCGTGATCGCCGTGTATTTGCTCGTCGGCCTGCTCGTTCCACATCATTTCAACGATAAGATCGCGATTGCGTTGGCGGCAATTTTCGCGGGGTTGATCATGATCGCGACGCGCGCCTTCGTGACGGCGCGTACGCGCCCGCGGTAAGCCGAGATGGCTAAGCCCCTCGGCGCTCGCGCCGAACGCGTCTCTGAGGTTCGGGCGTTGCGCGGCGCAAAGGGGCGACGGCAGCAATCCCGCTTCGCCTTCGAAGGTCCCACCCTGCTGGCGGAGGCACATCACAGCGGGGCCGCAATCGAGGAGCTCTACGTCACCCAAGCGGCGTACGACGCCAACCCCCTCGTTCGCGACCTCGATGGGGCCGGAACGCCGACTTTCCTGATCGACCCGCGTACGGCAGCTCGGCTCTCCGACGTGGCAACGCCGACCGGCGTGCTCGCGGTGTCGTCGGCAAGCCTGCGGCCGGTGGCTGAACTGACCGGGGTCCCGGAGGGCGTGCTTCTGGTCCTGGGGGATCTCAACGATCCGGCCAACGCCGGCGCGCTGCTGCGATCGGCCGACGCCTTCGGTGCGGCCGGCGTAGCCTTCGGGAGTTTGGGGGTGGACCCGTTCCATCCAAAAGTCGTGCGCGCGGCGATGGGGGCGCTCTTTCGTCTGCGGATCGCGCGCTGCGAGCCTGCCACCCTGGCGGACGCAGCCGCCGCGGGGGGGTTCGCCGTCCTCGGCCTGCGCGCCGGGGGCGCCCCCATGGACGCCTTTGCGTGGCCCCCACGCTGCGCGCTCGTCGTCGGGCACGAGCGACGGGGGCTGGGACGCTGGGAGGAGGTCTGCGAGGGTTTCATCGGCGTCCCCATCGCCCCCCGTGCAGAAAGCCTCAACGCAGCAATCGCCGGCTCGATCGCACTCTACGAAGCGACCGCAAAATCGCTCGCTACGCCGCCCGATTCAGGTTGTCAAGAGAGTGTTAACGGTGAAAAAAGTCAAGACTACCCGGGCTAAAGGACCCATGCTATACTCACGTCATTCCTCGAGACCGGCCGCCCCGGAGCCGACGGCTTAAGAAGGAGACCGAGCGCACGATGACCGCGACTTTCTTCTGGAAGCTCTTTGCCCAAACTGGTTCTATCGACGCGTACCTGGCCTATCGCCACCTGCACCTGCCCAGCTCGGGCTGAACGAAGGCACGCTGCACGGGTCGCCGGCGTCGCGCGAAGAGCAACGCGGCACGCGGCGACCGGAGAAATCACCGTCAGTTTTGAAAGCGCCCGGTAGAGTAAAAAACGTCCGGGCGTTTTTCAATTGATCACACGGAGCGGTAGAGCATGACGGCAGCTTGGAATTCACCACCTCGATGAGCGAACTGGCGTCCATGCTGGCCGACTTGCGGGAACGATTCGATCGCAGCCTGCATGAGGCGCCGGACGAGCCCGCCCTCGAGGCCGTCCGGGTTGCGTATCTCGGCCGAAGCGGCGAAGTGACCCAAGTGCGGCGGACGATCGGCGCGCTGCCGGCCGGCGAGCGGCCCGCGGCCGGCAAAACGATCAACGACGCAGTCGAAGCGATGGAGGCGTCGCTCGCCCTCGCGCGCGCCGGGCTCGAATCGCGCGCGTTCGAAAGCGCGCTCGCCGAATCGATAGACGTAACGTTCCCGGCGATCCCCCCGGCGCGAGGATCCATCAATCCGGTGCGCCGTATCGTCGAGGACACGTGCGCGTACTTTCGCGAGCACGGATTTGCCGTCGTCGTCGGCAACGAAGTCGAGCCGGACTACTACAACTTCGACGCCCTAAACATTCCGCGCGACCACCCGGCGCGCGAGGGCTTCGACTCCTTTTGGCTTACCGACTCGCTCCTGCTGCGTCCGCATACGTCGCCGATGCAAGTCCGAACGATGCAGTCGCACGCGCCGCCGATCGCGATTGTGGCTCCGGGCAAGTGCTATCGCCGCGACGCCGTTGACGCCCGCCATCTCTTCCAGTTCCATCAAATCGAAGGGTTGCTGATCGCACAGGGCATCCACTTCGGCCATCTCAAAGGCATGCTCGTCGGAGCCTGCCGGCGCCTTTTCGGACCTTCCCAAAACGTGCGATTCCGTCCATCGTTCTTTCCGTTTACCGAGCCCAGCGCCGAGGTCGACACGACCTGTCCGAAATGCAAAGGTGGCGGCGCGAACTGCGGAATGTGCGGTGGTTCCGGATGGATCGAACTGGGTGGTGCGGGAATGGTACACCCCAACGTTTTGCGCGAGGTCGGCTACGATCCGGACGTTTATTCCGGCTGGGCCTTCGGCTTCGGAGCCGAGCGCCTCGGCCTAGCGCGTTACGACGTTGACGACATCCGGCGGTTCATCAACAGCGACCCCAACTTTCTCGAACAACTTCAGTAGAGGCATAGACGACGGCAATGCGTGTTCCACTCGCCTGGCTGCGCGATTTCGTCGATTTGCCGGCGGACGCGACGACGATCGCCGAGCGATTGGCGATGCTGGGTTTTCCGGTCGACGGCGTCGAGAGGCGACCCTCGATAACCGGCGTCGTGATCGGACGCATCGCGCGGCTCGAAAAGCACCCCAATGCCGACCGGCTTCAAGTCGCGCAAGTCGACGTCGCCCGCGAGCGTCCGCTGACGATCGCCACCGCGGCCACCAACGTCGCGGCAGGGCAGACGATCGCGGTGGCGACCATTGGCGCACGCTTGCCGCACCTGACGATCGCGCCGCGCACGATGCGCGGCGTCGCTTCCGAGGGGATGATGATCTCGGCCGAGGAGCTCGCGCTGCCGGCCGACTGGTTTGAAGATGGAATCCTGCAGTTCGATCCGGAGTGCGAGCCGGGCCAAGACGTGGTCGCGTCGTTCGGCCTGGGCGACGCGGTGCTCGACGTGGAGATCACGAGCAATCGGGTCGACGCGATGTCGATGATCGGCATTGCGCGCGAACTTGCAGCGTCGTTTGGAACGCCGCTCCGCTTACCGTCGTTTCGCAATCCCGGCGCGTCCGATGAACCATCCGGCGAAACCGTTAGCGTCGCGCTCGAATCCCCCGACTGCACGCGGTTCGTGGCGCAACGCTTCGACCGCGTCGCCGTGAAAGCGGCCCCGGCGTGGATGCGCGTGCGGCTGGCGCTCGCGGGACAGCGCCCGATCAACGACGTCGTCGACGTTTCCAACTACGTGATGCTCGAGACCGGCCAACCGCTGCACTTTTACGACGCCGCCAGAATCGGCGGTCAAAACCTGATCGTGCGGGACGCACGCGCCGGTGAGAAACTCGTCACCCTCGACGGCGTGGAGCGTGCGCTCTCCCCGCAGGCCTTGGTCGTTGCGGGCAACGGCGGCCCGCTCGGTCTTGCGGGCGTGATGGGCGGTGCCGGAAGCGAGGTCGGCGACGCGACGACCGCGATCGTGCTCGAAGCCGCTACGTTTAACGGCGCTCGAATTCGGCGCACGAGCAAAGCGTTCGGCCTACGTACCGAAGCCTCGTCGCGTCATGAAAAATCGCTCCCGGCGGCGCTGAGCGATGCCGGCGCGGCGCGGGCGGCACAGCTGCTCTGCACGCTCGGTGCGACGGCGTATCGGCCGCGCGTCTTCGGCGATTTGCCGGCTGCGCCCGTTCCAATCGTCCTGCAACCCGCCGACGTCGAACGGCTGCTCGGACTCACGCTGACCGCCGAACGCATCACCGAGCACCTTACCGCGCTGGGCTGCTCGGTCACGCCGCACGAACCCCTCGGCCTGGCGGTCACGCCTCCGTCCTGGCGCGCCGACCTGTCGATTCCGGCCGATTTGGTCGAAGAAGTCGCGCGCATGGAAGGCTACGACCGGATTGAAGCGGTCGTGCCTTCGGTCCCGGCGCACGCGATCTCGAGCGCCGCATTCGACCGCGAGAACGCGATCGCACATACGCTCGCGGCGCTCGGGTATCGCGAAATCATCACGCATTCGCTGCACGGTCGCGAACCGCTCGACGCGGCCGCCAGCACCGGTTTACCTTTCGACGCGGTACCCGTCGAAGTGCTCAACCCGCTTTCGGAGGATCAACGGTACCTGCGCGCTTCGCTTGCTGACGGTTTGATCGCGTACTTCGCGAACGCAGACGAACCGGTCGCCGTCTTCGAAATCGGACACGTCTTCAGTCTTCGCGGGGAGAGCGTCGTCGAGCGGCCGGCGCTGACCTTCGGTTTTTCGGCCGAACCAGTAGAAGACGAGCCCGCCTGGCGCGACGCACACTTCTTGCGGCTCAAAGGTGATTGCGAGACGTTGCTAGCGGCGATCGCCGGCCGGCGTGCCGAAGCGGCGCGCGGCGAGGCGGCGGGCCTACACCCGGGAAAAACCGCAACGCTCGCGATCGACGGCCGCAAGGTCGCAACGCTCGGCCGGCTCGATCCGCGCCTTGGCAAAGCATTCGAGGTTCGGCTGCCGGCCTATCTTTGCAGCGTCGATCTCGACGCGCTTCCCGAGTATGCGCTGCCGCACTATCGTCCCCCCTCCAGGTTTCCCGCCACCTACCGCGACCTGGCGCTGGTCGTCGACCTCGAAACCAACTCGAGCGGCGTGGAACGCGCGATTTCGCAGACGCTCGGTGAGCTGGTTACGAGCGTTCGGGTCTTTGACGAATATCGCGGCCTTCAGGTGCCGGCGGGACGAAAGAGTCTCGCCGTTCGCGTCTGGCTGCAGCGTTTCGATGCGACGATCACCGACGAGGAAGCCGACGTCGCGATCGCCCGCGCGTTGCAAACGTTACAAGCCGAACTAGGCGCGGCAATTCGCGCATGATCGGCGGTCTTGCGTGGCCGGACGTCGCGATCGTGCTGGTGCTCGCCGCGGGAACGTTCAAGGGGTTTTCGCGCGGGTTCATCGCCGAGCTCGGTGGGATTGCGGCGGTCGCAGCGGGTCTGATCGCCCCCTGGTACTATAACGGCTCCGCCGACGCGCAAATCGAGGCGCTGACGAAACTCGGCGCCGGTCCCGCGCACGTCGCGGGCATGATTTTCACCGGCATCGCGGCCTACGTCATCATTCTGGTGGCGGCGTCGATTCTCGGACGGATTGCGAAACTGCCGCTGCTGGGAATTGGCAACGCTCTCGCCGGTGCGGCCGCCGGCTTCGTTAAAAGTGCGATTCTCATCTGGTTCGTGCTCTTCGTCGCGTCGTTGTTCGCGCTGCCCCCACCGGTCAGAACGAGTCTGCAGGAGGCACGGCTGGTTCCCTATTTCACGCAGTTCGATGCGGCCATCGACGTAGCCATTCGGAAAGCCGTGCCGCCCTTCGCCCAGCCGCTCCTGGATCCGATGCTCGATCGTCGCGAGCCGTAGCCCGGTCCGGTCAGCAGCTCGTCGCTCACGCGAGCGCGCGAGCGCGCTGCGTGAGTTCCGAAACGGCTGCGGCCGTGCCGGCGCCGCGCGCCGGCGCAGCTCCGAGGTCGAGCAGCGTCAACTCGATCGACGCGAGCGCACCGAGCACGTCCGCCTCGCTCAGGTCGCCCATCGTCCCGAAGCGCACGATCTTCCCGGCCAGCTCGCGCTGACCGCCGGAAAGCACGACGTGATAACGATCTCGCAGCCGCTCGAGCAGCGCGCCGGCGGAAACGCCGGCCGGCGGCTCGGCCGTAACGACCGTCACCGAGTGCGCGTCCGGCCGCGAGAAGATCGAGAACCCCAACGCCTCCAACCCGGCGCGCACGGCCCGCGCATAGCGCGCGTGACGCTCGAACGCCGCGCCCATGCCTTCGTCGCGATAGCGCTCGAGCGCGGCGTCGAGCGCAAACAGAATTGAAATCGGCGGCGTCCACGGAGTTTGGCCGTCGTGGGCCGACTCGCGCGCGCGGCGCAGATCGAAATAGAATCGAGAAATTCGGGCGTCACCCATGCGCGCCCACGCGCGTTCGCTCGCCGCAACCATCGCGACGCCGGGCGGCGCGGCCAGCGCCTTTTGCGAGGCGGTGACGACGACGTCGTATCCCCACTCGTCCATCCGAAATTCCGACGCGCCGAGCCCGCTGACCGAATCGATCAGGGATAACGCGCCGTGACGGCGGACGACCGGGGCGAGCGCCGCCATGTCGTTTTGCACGCCGGTTGACGTCTCGTTGTGGGTGAGCAGAATCCCGCCGATCCGGCGCTGCGAATCGGCCTCGAGCCGCCGCTCCAGAGCGCGCGCATCGACCGCGCTGCCGAGCGGCGTCTCGAACTCCTCGACGATGCAGCCGTAAGCGCGCGCGATCGCGGCGAAGCGCAGACCGAAGACCCCCATCGCACACGACAGCAGCACGTCGCCGGGCGAGAAGCAATTGACGAGTGCGGCTTCCATGCCGCCGCTGCCCGAGGAGCCGAGCACGACCACGTCGCCCTCGGTTCCGAAGACTGGAGCGAGCGCCCCACAAACGCGTGCGAGCAGCTTGGCGAAGGCGGTGCCTCGATGGTTGATCATCGGTCGCGCCGCCGCCTCCAAGACGGGCTGTGCGACCATAACCGGCCCGGGAAGGAGCAGCAGCGACTTCTTCATGGAAAGAGCCTTCGATGGACACCGCACGCATCCGCCTGACCGAACTGAGCTCGTGCGCCGGATGCGCCGCGAAACTCGGCGCGGCCGAACTGCGCGCCGTTCTTCAACGCGTCCGGGCGGGGGTGCCGGACCCGCGGATATTGGTGGGCTACGACACCGGCGACGACGCCGGCGTGTTTCTGGTGGCCGACGGCGTTGCACTCGTGCAGACGGTCGACTTCTTTACGCCGATCGTCGACGATCCATTCGACTTCGGGCGCATTTCTGCGACTAACGCCTTCTCGGACGTGTACGCGATGGGCGGGCGGCCCCTCACCGCGCTCAACATCGTCGCGTTTCCAGAAGATCTCGACGGCGCAATTCTGGCGCAAATCCTCGACGGCGGCGCGGCCACCGCCGCCGAAGCGGGCGTCGCCATCCTTGGCGGCCACACGGTCAAGGATGCCGAACCGAAATACGGGATGGCGGTTACCGGAATCGTCGATCCGGGCGTCATCGTCACCAATGCCGGCGCGACGGTGGGCGACCTGCTCGTTCTTACCAAGCCGCTCGGTACGGGAATCCTAACGACGGCGCTCAAGCGCGGCGCGATCGTCCCCGAAGCACTCGACGAAGCCGTGCGCTGGATGACGGCCTTGAACGCGGGGGCGTCGCAGGCGATGCTCGCGCATGCCGTCCGGGCCGCAACGGACGTCACCGGCTTCGGGCTGCTCGGCCACGCCGGCGCAATGGCTGCAGCGTCGAACGTGTCGCTGTCGATCGATTCGGGCCGCGTGCCGTTCATGGACCGCGTATTGACGCTCGTCCGTGAAGGCGTCGTTCCCGGCGGAACGCGTCACAACGCGCAGACGCACGCCGAGTTCGTCCGCTTCGAAGCCGGCGTTGACGACGCCGTTCGACTCGGGCTGTCCGATGCCCAAACGTCCGGCGGCCTCTTGATCGCCGTCGCGGCGCAACGGGTCGACGCGCTCGCGCGCGACCTGCTGGCCGCCGGCACCTTGGCCGCCGTCATCGGCGAAGTTCGTTCCGGGACCGGCATCACCGTCTCCTAGCGCGCGCTAGAAAACTCCGGCCGCTACCGCTTCCTGCTGGCGACGCGGCGCTTACGTTCGGTCGTGCGGCCGCGTTTGATCGCGCCGTTGTGGCGGCGCATTGGGACGACGTTGTTGCGATGGGCTGTATCCGTGCCGAGCGGGACCGGAGAAATCAGCCGCTTTCCAAGTGCCTGATAGAGGACCTCAGAAAGCTCCTCGACCGGCACGAACGTCATCGTGTCGCGCACTTCCTTGGGGATGTCGTCGAGATCGACTTCGTTACGCTTGGGGAAGAGAATCTTGCCGATGCCGGCCCGTTTGGCGCCGAGCACCTTCTCTTTCAACCCGCCAATCGGCAGAACTTGACCGGTCAGGGTAATTTCACCGGTCATTGCCAGGTTCGGATCGACCTTGAGTCCGGAAAGTATCGACGCAATCGCGGTCGCCAGCGCGATTCCGGCCGACGGTCCGTCCTTGGGCGTCGCGCCGGCGGGAACGTGAACGTGCACGTCGTGTTTGGCGAAGTAATCCTCGGCCAAGCCGAGTTCCGCCGACCGCGAACGCAAGAAAGATACCGCGGCTTGCGCGCTTTCCTTCATCACGTCGCCGAGTTGGCCGGTCAGCACGAGCTTCCCGGTTCCCGGCATGACCTGCGTCTCGATGAAGAGGATGTCGCCCCCGACCGGGGTGTAGGCAAGACCGGTCGCCACGCCGACGGAGGCCACTCGTTTGCGCACCTCGTTGAAGAAGCGGGGCTTGCTCAAAAACTCGGCCAGATTTTCGGGCTTTATCCGCCCCTTGAAGCGCGGATACTCGGCGATTTTACGAGCGATCTTGCGAAACACCGTGCCGATCTCGCGCTCGAGATTGCGTACGCCGGCTTCGCGCGTGTAATCGTTGACGATCGCGCGCAACGCCGCATCGGAGATTTGGGCCTGCGTCTCTTTGAGTCCGTTCGCGGTTCGCTGCTTCTTGAGCAAATAGCGCTTGGCGATTTGTAGCTTCTCCATTTCGGTGTAGCCGGGCAGCGCGATGATCTCCATACGGTCGCGTAACGGCGGCGAAATCGTGTCGAGGCTGTTGGCGGTGCAAATGAAGAGCACTTGCGAAAGGTCGAACGGCAGGTCGAGATAATGATCGCGGAAGTTATTGTTCTGTTCGGGATCGAGTACTTCGAGCAGTGCCGACTGCGGGTCGCCGCGGAAATCGGCACCGACCTTGTCGATCTCGTCGATCATCAACACCGGATTGCGCGTCCCCGCATCGCGAATCGCGCGCACGATCGTGCCGGGCATCGCGCCGATGTACGTTCGGCGATGGCCGCGAATCTCGGCCTCGTCGCGGACGCCGCCCACCGAAAGGCGCACGAACTTGCGACCCATCGCCCGAGCGATCGATTGTCCCAGCGACGTCTTGCCAACGCCCGGGGGACCGACGAAACACAAAATTGGGCCGCTGAGTTTTTTCTTGAGTTTGCCGACGGCGAGGTACTCGACGATCCGGTCCTTGATCTTTTCGAGGTCGTAATGATCCTCGTCGAGGATCGTGCGCGCCTGCTTGATATCGATATGGTCGGCGGTCTCGCTGTTCCACGGCAGAGTGGTCAGCCAGTCGAGATACGTCCGGATCACGCTGTATTCCGGACTTGCCTGCGGAACCTTCGACAGACGGTCCAGCTCGCGGTCGGCGGCCTTCTTTACGTCCTCCGGCATCCCGGCGGCATCGATCTTCTCGCGCAGTTCGTTGAGCTCGGCGAGTTGCGGGTCGACTTCGCCGAGTTCTTCTTGAATGGCGCGCAACTGCTGGCGGAGGTAAAACTCGCGCTGGTTTTTCTCCATCTCGCGTTGGATGTCGCTCTGAATCTTGTGTCCCAGCTCGACGACTTCCAGCTCCTTGGTGAGCAGCATCGTGAGTTTGCGCATCCGCTTGGCCGTGTCTCGCTCCTCGAGGAGGGCCTGACGGTCGGCGGTTTCGAGACGCATGGTGGATGCGACGAAATACGTCAGCACCGCCGGGTCCGTGATGTTCTGGACCTCCATTTCCATCTCGCGGGGAGCTTGGGGAAGGTACGATAAGAGCTTCTGAAAGAGCCCGCCGAGGTTGCGTTGCATCGCGACGAGCTGTTCGTTTTCGACGGTGACGTCGGGCAGCTCGGTATAGGCGGCGACCATGTACGGCGAGACTTGCGTAAACTGCTCGATCTTGAAGACTTGCTGGCCGGCGACGATACAGCGCAGCGTGCCGTCGGGGACCTTCAGCATCTTCTGGATGACGCCGATCGTACCGACGCGTTGAACGTCGTCGGGCTCGGGATTCTCAACCTCGCGATCCTTGAGGACCGTCAAGCCGATCGGCTTTCCTTCGCGCAGCGCCTCCTCGACGAGCTGAATGCCCGGCTTCTTGACGACCGCCAGCGGAATGACGGTGTGCGGGAAGAGCACCGCTTCCTGGAGCGGCAGGATGCCGATCAGGTTGGCGGGTGCGATCGTCGCGTTCTTTTGCGGGGACATAGTTCTAGGAATGAGTCCTCTTTACCAAAATGTGGAGTTCGGTGCGGGCCGTCGGGCGATACGCGGTGGCGGCAATCGGGAGTGCGATGACCAACAGTCCATCGGCATAGCTCGCAGCGACGTCGGCGTACTCGACCGCGACCGGCAGGTGGACGCGCTTCACGAACTCACCGTACCCGATTTCCTTCTGTACGAACGAGGCGCGCCGCAGCCGGACCGTTTCCATCCGGCGGCCGCCGATGTAGAGGTGGCGCTCGTCAACCCCAACCTGCAATGAGTCGGGATCGGCACCGGCCACCTCGACCACGACGACCACGCGGTGGCCGTCCTCGTCGACGAAGACGTCCGCATTGGGCTCGAACGTGCCGATCTTGGTTCGCAGCACGTAGTCCATAACTCCGGATTCTAGCACTCGGATGCGCCGGGTGCTGAGAATTTGCGCTACATCATCGGGTCCGGCAGCGGCCGGCCGGGAGGCCAAACCACGCAGGGCACCAGCTGGATCTGCAGCGTCGAGAGGGTTGCGCCGGGGATCTGTACCCGGAAGAACTGGGTGTACTTGGTGGCTACCCCGTGGATCATCTGCGGCGGAAACTGCGAGACGTTGTCGCCCGGCATGTGCGTGATGGCGAGCACCTGATTGATCGCGCTCGCGTCGGCACCGGACATGTAGCGGTTCGTCCGCTGTCCGAGCCACGTCGACCCGTCGGCAAGCGTATAGAGGAAGCCGATCACTTCCCCGGGGAGCAACGTCGCGGTCGACTGGACCTTGTCGATGCGAACCACTTGGCCGGAGCGCTCGACCGGCGGTTGGAGCACGCGGGGCACCGGTCGCGGCGAGTCGAGACACGGACCGTTCTCGAGCATCTGTACGGGTGCGGGAAGGGGCGTCATCGGGACGGTCTGCGCGGGCGTGGCCTGCGCGAGCGTCAGGGCGGTAATTGCGATGGCAGCAAGCATGGCGGAGAACATTCGCAACGGCGCGTCGTATCTCCGCGTAGGAGGACTCGATTGCCGCAGCTTTTACGACGGCTCGGAACGCGCGATGCGGCGCTCATCGTGATGGGCGGGATCGTCGGCTCGGGTATTTTTATGAATCCGTCGGTGGTTGCGCGATACGCCCCCGCGCCGGCAGCAATCATGTTGATATGGACCGCGGGCGGCGCGGTGGCGCTGCTCGGCGCCGGAATCTTCGCCGAGCTGGCGGCCCGGCGGCCTCAAGACGGCGGTCTCTATGCCTACCTGCGCGATGCATTTCACCCCGCACTCGCATTCGTGTTCGGATGGACGCTCCTGCTGGTGTCCCAGAGCGGCGGCATGGCCGCCGCGGCGGTAACGTTCTCCACGTACTTCGAACCGTTGACCGGGCTTCACGTCTCGACGAAGGTGCTCGGCGTGCTCGCCATCGCGCTCTTTACGGTCGTCAACGCGCTGGGCGTTCGGACCGGCGCGTCCACCCAAAATACGTTCATGGTGCTGAAAATTGCCGCGATCGGCGGGTTCGTCGTCGTGGGACTGTTCGCACCGCACGGCGCCGGCACCGCGTTGCCGGCCGTAACCGGCGGCGGCGCGGCGCTCGGCGCGATGGGTCTCGCAATGGTCCCCGTGCTGTTCGCATACAGCGGCTGGCAAACGTCGAGCTTTATGTCGGGCGAGCTGAAGGAACCCGCCAAGACGCTGCCGCGTGGGTTGTTGATCGGGGTTGGGTGCGTCGTCGCGCTCTATCTCGCCGTCAACGCGGTCTGCCTGCGGGTGCTCGGCCCGGGCGGGCTGGCGGCAACGGCCACCCCCGCCTCGACAATCGCGCAGCTTGCATTCGGGCGGCCGGGAGCGCGTCTCATGGCAATCGTCGTGGCTCTCTCGACGCTCGGATTTCTCAGCAATCAGATTCTGACGGCGCCGCGCGTGTACTTTCAGATGGCCGCGGACGGCACGTTCTTTCGTCATCTCGCAAAGATCGATGCGCGCACGCACGTCCCGACGATCGCGATCGCGGTTCAAGGCGCGGTCGCGGCGGTGGTGGCACTTTCCGGACGTTACGATCAGATTCTCAATTACGTCACGAGCGTCGACTACACGTTTTTCGGGCTTGCCGCCGTCGCGTTGATCGTATTTCGCTACCGGGACGCGCGCCTTCCGGGTGGTGCTCGTCCTTCTTTTACGATGCCCGGCCACCCATGGACGACGATCCTGTTTTTGGTCGTCTCCTGGACGATCGTCGGCGACGTGCTGGTGAAATCGCCGGTCGACACGTCGATCGGTTTGGGCATCCTGCTGAGCGGTCTGCCCGCGTACGCGGCGTTCGCGTGGCGCCACAAACGCCGCCTCCGGACGGTTGCGTGAAAGGACTGCGGATCGTCGCCGTCGCGTTCATCGCGGTGCTCGAGTTAGCGGGCCTCGTCACGACGCTGATCACGTTCGAATGGCCCGTTGCCGAATTCGGTTACAACGTCGGATCCGACGGCGTCACGATCGTTTCGGTCGAGCCCGGACTTCCGGCTGCGCGAGCCGGGCTGGCCGCCGGCGACCGTCTCGTCTACGAAAGCGTTCCGCGACTCGGACGCATGAACGCGATTCTCAACGAGCCCGTCGACCCGGGGGACGTCTTGCAACTGGTGGTCTCCCGCAACGGTTCGATACGCTCCGTCCGGCTGCGGCCGGTAGAGTTTCCGTCCCTGTATGGCGTTTCCGACCTGTTTTACGCGTGTGCGGGCTTGGCGCTGGGGGCGGTCAGCCTCGGCTTGGTGCTGCTGCGGCCGAGCCGGCTTACCTGGGGCTTTGCGTTGATCGCACCGCCGCTACTGGTGCCGACGGCGCTCATGCACTGGTCGCACCATGCCGCGCAGGGGCCGGCGTTTGCGTACGAGATTGGCGTGACCGTGCTCTACGCGCTGCAGGCGGCAGGCACGATGATTTTTGCGAGCCGGTTCCCGGACGACGCACCGCGCGGTCCCAACGCCGTCGTTGACCGGCTGGCCGTGCCGGTCGGACTCGCGGTCGGAGTGCTGTACGCGTACACCTACTTCAACATCTGGTTCTCGCCGACGCCGCCGCCGCACTGGGTGCTCTTCGCGCAGGATTACGTCGCGCCGAGTTTTCCGAGCGTGGCGGCGCTGTTCGCGCTGTTCACGACCTACGTCGTCAGCACCGGCAGCCTCCGCAGCCGGCTCACGCCGACGCTCGTTGCGTTCGTCTTGTTCGTGCTCACCGACACGGTCCAGCAAATCGGCGAGGCGGTGACCAGCAATCCGGGACAGCTGCTCTTTGCGTATTTCGCCTTCGCGATTGCGGCGATTCTCGTCGCCGTGTCGGTGGCCTATGCGGTCGTGCGGCATCGGGTCATCGACGTGAGCTTCATCGTCGGCCGGACGCTCGTCTACACGCTTCTGACCATTTTTGCCGTAAGCGTCTTTTCGTTGATCGAATATTTCGTCGGCAAGCTCTTGGAGCGCGGCGGCCTCGCGCTGGTCCTCGAAATCGTCGCGGCGGCCGCGATCGGCCTCTCGATGAACGCGCTGCACAACCGCTTGGACGCAATCATCGACGTGGTGCTGTTTCGGCGGCGACACCTCGCGGAGGCACGGGTGAAACAAGCGGCCGCCCTGCTCCCGCACGCCACCTCGAAAGCCTTCGTCGACGAAACGGTCGTCAACGAACCGATGGAAGCCTTCGATCTGGCGTCCGCAGCCATCTTCGTTCTCGACGCAGACGCATCGGGCTACACGCGAAAAGCCGCCGCCGGATGGAGTGATGCGACCGCGACGCGGCTCGCGGCGGACGACCGTTTGGTCGTGAGATTTCGCGCGGAACGTCAGGCACTCGACCTCGCCGACGCACAGTGGCAGCGCAACGACCTGCCGGCCGGCGCGCAGCAGCCGCTGTACGCCGTTCCGGTGACGCTCGGCGCGCACGTGGAAGCGATCGCGTTTTACGGCGGGCATACCGGCGGCGAAGACTTGGACCCCGACGAGCGGCACTACCTGCGGCGGCTAGCCGGCGGAGCGGCGCTCGCCTACGACCACCTCGCGGTCCAGGATCTGCGCGCGCAGCTAGAGGAAGCGGCGGTCGAAATCGCGTCGCTGCGGCGCGTCGAACGCCGCCTGACCGAAGTGCTCGAGGGACGGCTCGAGAACGGCAAACCCTGACCGCGCCCTTACGACACGGCGGCGGGGTGATGCAGCTTGCCGAACGGCAGATACCGGCGCAGCGGAATTTCGGCGGTGCCGGCGTGCCGTAGGCCGAACATCGCAAGCAGCGTCGCAAATCCCAGCGCGACACAGACCCAAAATGCGGCGTGCAAGCCGCCGGCCAGCGCCGCGTTCGCCGCGACTCCCGCGCGCAGCAACTCGCTGCCACGCAACTCCTGCGCGGCCGCGCCGAGCGCGACGCCGAAACCGATCCCGAGTTGCAAGGCAAAGCTGAGCGCTGCGGACGCGGTGCCTTCGTCGGCATCGTCGACGTGACCGAGTCCGGCGATCATCCCACTTTGATAGGCGAGCATTCCGCCGAAACCTCCGATGCACGTTGCGGGGAAGACGATCGCCCAGTACGGCGAGGACGGCTGCAGCAACAGCAGCAGCGCTTCTCCGGCGACCATCACGAGGCTCGTGACGACGCCCATCGTTCGGACGCCGATTCGGCGCGCGATCGGCATCGTCAGCGGCGACGCTATGAACGACACGATCAGCGACGACGGCAGAAATGCGAGTCCGGCCATCAGGGCGTCGTACCCCGAAACGCGCTGGACGTAGATCGACGCGAAGACCAGCACGCCGGCGTACGACATCGGCTGCAGCATGACGACGAGCGCGCCGGAAATCAGGTCCGGATACCGCAGCACCCGCAGCGGTAAGATCGGTTCGCCCGCTCGGCGCTCGACCGCGGCGAAGAGCGCGAACAACAAACCCGTTGCCGCCAAACCGATCAGCGTCACCCACGACGCGAGGCCGCGCGCGGGAATCGCTTCGATCGTGTAGACGAACGTGACCAGCGCTCCGGTGAGGAGCAGCGCCCCGGCCACGTCGAGTTTCGGGCGGTGGTCGAGCCCGCGATCGCGCGGAATAAAAAAAGGCATGGCGGCCAATATGGCAATCGCAAACGGGACGTTCACGAAGAGCACCGAGCGCCATCCGAGATACTGAACCAGAACGCCCCCGAACAGCATGCCGGCGGCGATCCCGGCACTGCCAATCGTCCCCCAAGTCGCGATCGCGCGCGATCGTTGCGGCCCGGTCGGGAACAGCGAGAGCACGATGGCGAGCGCCGCCGGATTGACGATCGCGGCCCCGATACCTTGCACGGCGCGCATGGCGATCAGAAACGTGCCGTCGCGCGCCAAGCCGCCCAGCAGCGATGCCGTCGTGAACACGCACAGACCGACGACGAAGAACCGGTAGCGCCCGTATAAGTCGGCGCAGCGCCCGGTCAGCATCAGAAACCCGGCCAGGAAGATGGCGTACGTGCTGACGATCCACTGACCTTGACTGCCGCTCAAACGCAACTCGGACTCCATCGAGGGGAGCGCGATCGAGACGATCGAGAAATCGACCAGCAACATGAAAAAGGTCGCGCTCAACAAGAAGAACGCGACCCAAACCCGGCGGTCCACTACCGCGCTCCCAACCGTCAAGGCGACGATTTCACCTTAGCCAGAAACGCGTACATGCGCCCCTTCTGGGTCGCCGTGCCGGAGATCGTACCGCTGGAGTCGAGCGTACCGCGGACGCTAAAGCCGCTCATTCCGCCGACGTCTAAGTTGATGTTGCCGTGCTGAACAGTTCCGGTAACGTTGATGATCCGGCCGTAGAGCGGATCCGGACGCGTCGACGTCGCGCTGTACGTTCCGGCGATGATGCCGTGATTGAACGTCAGTTTCATTTCACCCGAATAGGGAACGCCGCCGCCAAAGAGCGGGTTGTAGGCGGCGACGTAGGTCGCGCTCCATTGCGGCTTGTGAACGGAAACGGCCAGCGCGGGCACCGCACAGCAAAGCGCGGCCGACAGCCAGAGCGTAATCGCGGGCAAGCCAATCTTCACGGGCGAACGCCTTGCATGAGCGCTTCCCAATCCTCACGGTCGATCCTCAGCGCCTCCTCCTCGAGCGCGACGAGCGAACCGTGCGGCAGACGTTCCCGCTCGCAAAGATCCTGGGCCTTGGTATCCACGTAGAGCAGCCCGGTGACGAACTCGCCGCGATCCGTCGCTTCGTGAATCGTTCGGAGCGCCAGCAGCGAGTCGGTTGGGTCGTAGTCGACGTCGAGCTTTCGCAACAGGACGTGCGAGCCGTCTTCGAGCTCGACGTCGCGCACGGTGCCGGGCTCGTAGTCGACGGCGATCTCGCGGCCGCCGGCAATGTAGTCGGCGGTGTGCAGGACGACGTCGTGATCCTTCACGTACGAGTAGCTCTTGGTCGACCCCTGATGGTCGTTGAAGGTGACGCACGGGCTGATGATGTCGAGAATCGCCGTGCCGCGGTGGGAAAAGGCGCCTTGGAGCAACGGCACCAGTTGCTTTCCGTCGCCGGAGAAGGACCGGGCGACGTAGGTAGCGCCCAGCTCGATGGCGAGGCCGCAGACGTCGATCGTCGCGTACTCGTTGACCTTTCCGCTCTTCTGCGTCGACCCGACGTCGGCGGTTGCGGAAAACTGGCCCTTCGTAAGGCCGTAGCAGCCGTTGTTCTCAATCAGGTACGTCAAATCGACGTTGCGGCGGATCATGTGGCAGTACTGTCCGAGCCCAATGCTCGCCGTATCGCCGTCGCCGCTGATGCCCAGGACGAGGAGTTCGCGATTGGCGACCTTGGCCCCGGTTGCGGCCGAAGGCATGCGTCCGTGCAGTCCGTTGAACCCGTGCGCCTGTTCGACGAAATAGGCCGGCGTTTTTGAGGAGCACCCGATGCCGCTCATCTTGGCGAGCTTGTGCGGCTCCACGCCGTATTCGTAGAGCGCCTTGATCAGATGGTTTGTGATCGAGTTGTGGCCGCAGCCGGCACACAACGTCGTGGGCATCCCTTTGTAGACTTCGCGCGTGAGGCCGATTAAATTGACGGTCATGATTACTCCGCGACGACCGCCGGAGCTCGCTCGGCTTCGAGCAGCGGGTCGATGATGGCGTGCGCGTCGATCGGCACGCCGTTGTAGTGGCGAATGGATTCCAGACGCTGCACGAGATGCGTCGGAAGTTCGGTGCGCAGGATTCCGTAAAGCTGGCCGTCGCGGTTTTGTTCGACGACGTAGACGCGATCGTGGCGCTGGATGAAGGTCGCGATTTCCGGCGACAACGGCAGCGCCCGAACGCGCAGGTAGTCGACTTTGAGATCGGCTTCGCGCAGGCGGTCGAGCGCCTCGAGTACCGCGTGGTGCGTCGTGCCGTAGGCCAAAATCGCGACGCGCTGTCCTTTTCCCGTAACGACCGGCGCCGGAACGGCCGTACGAGCCGTTTCGTGTTTGCGCACGAGACGGTCGAGGTTGCGCTTCCAAACTTCGGGAAGCTCGGAGTAACGGGCCTCTTCGTCGTGGCCGGTCCCACGGGTGAAGAATCCCGCGCTGGAGTGCTTGGTGCCCGGCAGCGTGCGATAGGGAATGCCGTCCTTGTCGACGTCGCGGTATCGTCCCCACGAAGGCACGCGGTTGAGATCCTCGGCGGTGAGCACTTTGCCCCGATCGAAGGGTTTCTCCGGATACGGCAACGGCGGTGAGAGCCATGAGTTCATACCAAGGTCGAGATCGCTCAGCACGAAGACCGGCGTTTGAAAGCGATCCGCCAGTTCGAACGCCTCCATCGCGAACTCGTACGCTTCCTGAATCGTGGCGGGGAGGAGCACGATGTGCTTCGTGTCGCCGTGCGAGAGGTTATATGCGAACGCTACGTCGCCTTGCATCGTGCGGGTCGGCAGGCCCGTCGACGGGCCCGCCCGCTGCACGTCGAAGATCACGCCGGGAACTTCGGCGAAGTAACCGTAGCCGGCGTACTCGGCCATGAGCGAGATGCCCGGACCCGAGGTCGAGGTCATCGCCCGCGCGCCGGCCCAGCCGGCACCAAAGACGATGCCGGCGGCGGCGAGTTCGTCTTCGGCCTGCAGGATGGCGAACTTGTGCTCGCCGGTCTCTTTCCCGACCCGGTACTTTTCACAATACTGGATGAAGTACTCACAGAGGGACGAGGACGGCGTGATCGGATACCAGGCGGCGACCGTGCACCCTCCCATGACGCAACCCAGCGCTGCGGCCCGATTGCCGTCCATGAAGAGCGCCCCGTCGACCTTTCCGACCATGCGTTCGAGGCGGTACGGATCCCGCTTTTCGCAATGCTCGCGCGCGTACTCGAGGCCGACGCGCACGGCGTTCATGTTCAGTTCGACGGCGGCCGCCTTCGTGCGAAACTGGGCCTTGAGGCCTTCCTCGATCGTCTCGGGCGGAATCTCGAGCAAATGCGCGAGCGCCCCGACGTAGATCATGTTCATCAAATACTTGCGCAGGTCGCCCCTATCGGCGAATCGGTCTTTCGCGAGCTGCGCAAACGGAACCGCGTAGTACGTGAGCTCGTCGCGCAGCGTTTCGCCGCTCACCGGAAAGGCCGCTTCGTGCAGCACGACGCCGCCGGGCTTGACCCCCGCGACGTCGGATTGCCAAGTCGTCGCGTTCAGAGCGACGAGAACGTCAACGTCGCGGGTGCGGCACTGGTAGCCCTTCGCGGTGACGCGAATGTCGAACCACGTCGGCAAACCCTCGATATTCGACGGGAACACGTTCTTGGGCGCGACCGGAACGCCCAGCCGGAGAATGGCGTTGGTGATCGCGAGGTTTGAGGATTGGCTGCCGGAACCGTTAACCGTCGCGACTCGAATCGTGAAATCGTTGACCGCTCGCTGCGTCATGGGAAGCCTCTACTTCCGAGTGCCGCGTGAAAATACCCTCGCCGGCCCTTGCGAAGGCTTCCGTGCATTTGAAACGACGAGAGCCCGGCGCTAGCGCCGGGCTCTCGATCGCGTTCGGCTTCCTGCCGAACCTACATCATGTCGTAGCCGCCCATGCCGCCGCCGGGCATTCCGGCCGGCTCCTTCTTCGGCTCGGGCTTGTCGGCGACCAGCGTTTCGGTCGTCAGGATGAGCGCGCCGATCGAGGCCGCGTTTTGCAACGCCGAGCGCGTTACTTTCAGCGGTTCGACGATTCCGGCCTTGAACATGTCGACGATCTCGCCGCTCATGGCATCGAAGCCCATCGGAGCGTCCTTGCCCTTGACGTTGTTGACCTCGACCGAGCCCTCGAAGCCCGCGTTATACGCGATCTGCTTGAGCGGCTCTTCGAGCGCTTTGCGCACGATGTCGATGCCGATTTTCTCGTCGGCCCAGGTGCTCGCATGACCGTTGGTTTTCGGCGGTTCGTACTTGTTAATCGCCTTGATCGCGTGAACCAGCGAGCTGCCTCCGCCGGGGATCATGCCTTCCTGCACGGCCGCACGGGTCGCGCTGAGAGCATCCTCGATGCGGTGCTTCTTCTCTTTGAGCTCGGTTTCGGTGGCCGCGCCAACTTGGATGACCGCAACGCCGCCCGAGAGTTTCGCGAGCCGCTCTTGGAGTTTCTCGCGATCGAAATCGGAATCGGTTTCGTCGATCTGCTTTTTGAGCATATCGATCCGGCCCTTGATCGCATCGGCCTTGCCGCCGCCGTCGACGATGGTCGTTTCTTCCTTGGTAACGGTGACGCGCTTAGCGCTTGCCGAGCTGCTCCGGGGTGACCTTGTCGAGCTTGAGACCCAGCTCTTCGCAGATCACCGTGCGCGCCGGTGAGCGTCGCGATATCTTTGAGCATCTCTTTGCGGCGATCGCCGAAGCCCGGCGCCTTGACCGCAACGCTGGTGAACGTGCCGCGAAGCTTGTTGACCACGAGCGTCGCGAGCGCTTCGCCTTCGACGTCTTCGGCGATGATGAGCAGCGGCTTCTGCACCTGAACGACTTTTTCGAGCAGCGGCAGGATGTCGGCGATTGCCGAGATCTTGCGTTCGGAGACGAGGATGAACGGATCGTCGAGAACGGCTTCCATCCGCTCCGAGTCCGTGACCATGTACGGCGAGATGTAGCCCTTGTCGAACTGCATGCCGTCTTTGGTTTCGACTTCGGTCTTGAGCGTGCTCGACTCTTCGACCGTGATGACGCCGTCTTTGCCGACTTTCTCCATCGCAGCGCCGACGAGATCGCCGATTTCCTTGTCGTTAGCGGAGATCGAAGCGACCTGCGCGATCTTCTCCTTGGTGTCGACGTCGTGCTTGAACGATTCCATTTCGCCGACGGCGATTTCGACCGCCTTCTCGATGCCGCGCTTGATCAGCAGCGGGTTGCTGACCGGCGGTAACGTTGCGGAGACCTTCGCGGATGATCGCTTGCGCGAGCACCGTCGCGGTGGTCGTGCCGTCGCCCGCGATGTCGTTGGTTTTCGAAGCGACTTCTTTCACGAGCTGAGCGCCCATGTTCTCGAACACGTCGGACAGCTCGATTTCCTTGGCAATCGTCACGCCGTCGTTGGTGATCGTCGGCGATCCGAACTTCTTGTCGAGAACGACGTTACGTCCTTTAGGACCGAGCGTCACTTTGACGGCGTCGGCCAGTAGGTTGGCGCCGCGCTCGAGCGCGCGCCGCGCGTTCTCGTCGAATACGATTTGCTTTGCAGCCATAATAAAGTTTCAAAACTCCTTAAACGCCGGCCGGGACTTTGTCGACGATGGCGAGGATATCTTTTTCTGGAATGATGAGGTACTCGGTGCCGTCGATCTTGACTTCGCTGCCCGAATACTTGCGATAGAGAACGCGATCGCCGACCTTCACGCTCATCCCGAGCTTGGTGCCGTTTTCCAGCACGCGGCCATCGCCGACCGCCCGGATCACGCCCTCCTGGGGCTTCTCCTTGGCGGTGTCGGGCAGGAAAATACCGCCCGTCGTTTTGTCGTCTTGCTCGACGTGCTCGATAACCACGTTATCGTGCAAAGGCTTGAGATTCACGGAAAAATAACCTCCCCACAACGATTTACAGGCCATTAGCACTCTCAGCGCGAGAGCGCTAGCCGTGCCATCTTAGCAGACCCGCCAAGGGAGTGCAAGAGCTTTTCGAAGGTTTGCCGGGTAGATTCGATTACGGCGTAAGATTGGCGAAGGCGGGGCCGCCTAGCGCGTATCCGATCACCAGTACTGCGGCCAGGAGCACGAAAAAGAGCCGCACGAGCGGGCGCTCGGTCGAGAGCCCGAGTAGGGCCAATCCGACTCCCAGGGTGATGACGGCGCCCTGGGCGAGCATCGGTTGGGCCGCGCGATGGAGCGCCATCCAGAGGAAGAAGGCCGTCCCCAAACCGACGACGAGCGAGAGGAGCGCCGACGCTCCCCAGATCACGACGTCGCTGGGCTCTGGAAGTGAATGTTCGCGCATCACCGCGTCATCGTAACCGGCGATCCGTAAAGCTTGCTTAAAAGCGGTCTCCCAGGCCGACGCAACGGCTGCGCGAATCCCCCGCCGCATGGGTTCCCGCGCTCGCGTTTCGTGGACGCGGATCGTCCCCCAGGCCCTCGTGGCGGGTTTGGCCGGCGGTACGCTGCTCGATCTTTATCTTTGGGCGACGACGCTCGTGCCGGCGCACGGCCGGCTCGCGGCGATGTGGCAGTGGATCGCTTCCACGACCTTCGGTCCGGCGGCTCTCGCCGATCCGTCGTACGCCTACGTCGGCGCGGCGATCCACGCGCTCGTCAGCGTCGGCTGGGCCGGCGGTTATGCGTACGTTGCCGCCGTCAATCCGCTGGCCGATCGCCGCTGGGTCCTGTCGGGCCTGGTGTACGGACTGATCGTGTATACGATCATGCAGACGATTCTGCTGGCCGACAACAACTTCACCTACCCGCCGACGCCCAACGCGTTCGTCAATGCGCTCGTCGCGCACGCAGCGTTCTTCGGCCTCCCGGTGGCTTACGTCGTCAAGATCATGAGGCTGCGAATCGCATGATCGGCGCCCTGCACGTTTGCCTCGATGCTCTTCGCCACAACGCCAAGGTCCTGCGCGATCTGGTCGGTCCCAAGCACGCGGCCTTCGTCGTGAAGAGTAACGCCTACGGTCACGGACTCGTCGAGACCGCGCTAGCCGTCGAGCCGTTTGCGGCGCGCGTTTGCACCTACGGAATCGAAGAGGGAATGGCGCTGCGCGAAGGCGGCGTGACGGCGCCGATCCTCGTGCTCGGACCGGTGTTGCCGGCCGCTTTGGACGATGCGATGGCGGCCAAACTCGAACTGGCCCTCTGGGATACGGGCGAGTTCGCGCGCCGCCTGGCCGCTGCCGCCCGTAAACGCCAAACGCGCGCGCAGGTGCACGTGAAGGTCAATACCGGTTTGAACCGTCTAGGCTTCGAGCCGCACGAGCTGACCGACGCCGTCGAGGACTATCTGCACGTTTCCGAGCTTGAAATCGCGGGCGTCTTCTCGCACCTCTCGTCGGCCGAAGAGATCGACTCCCCGGCAACGGAGCACCAGCTGGAAACCTTCGAGCGGGCGCTGGCCTCGGCGGACCCGCTATTCGAACGGCACGGAATCGTGCCGCTGCGCCACATCGCGGCGTCGGCCGCCGCGATGTTGTGGCCGCAGACGCGCCTCGACCTTTCGCGCTTCGGGATCGCCTTGTATGGGCTGTGGCCATCCAAACAGACTCAGAAAGCCCTGGGACCCGACGGCATCGATCTGCAGCCCGTACTCTCGTACCTTTCGGAAATCGCCGTCGTCCGCACGGTGCCGGCCGGGTCTCCGGTTGGATACGGCGCAACGTATCACGCGCCGCGGGAGATGCGCTTAGGCGTCGTGCCGGTCGGGTATGCTGACGGCGTCCCCCGCGCACTCTCGAATCGCGGCGCGTTTTTGGTGGATGGGGCGCCCTGCCCGATCGTCGGTCGAGTCGCGATGAACCTTACGGAGATCGACCTTTCGAACGCTCCGCACGCTCGCAGCGGATCGAAGGTTACCCTGATTGGAATCGACGGCAGCGAGGGCATCGGCGCGGACGATTGGGCCCAGTGGTCGCAGACGATTAATTATGAGATCGTCGCGCGCCTGCCGAGCGAGCTGCCGCGAATCTTCGAAGAGCGATCGCGCTCGGAGAGCTAGGCCACGGCGGCGATCGCGTCGCGGAGGTCGATCGTCCCTTTGTAGAGCGCACTGCCGACGATGCACGAATCCACGGTCAGCGGAACCGAACGCTTGAGCAGCTGTAAATCGTCAATGTTACGAGCGCCCCCGCTGGCAGTGATTCGCACTTCGGCCGCGTTGGCTACGGCGTTGAGGGCGTCGATGTCGTACCCTTCGCCCATGCCGTCACGTCGGATTTCGGTAAAGATGATCCGGGCAACGCCCCACTGCGCGGCCCGGCGCACGAGAGCGTCGCGGTCGACCGGCGTGCGCTCTTGCCATCCGTGGGTTGCGACTTGCGCGCCGCGGGCATCGATGCCGGCAATGACTCTTCCGGGAAACCGGCTGATGATATGACGCGCCAGACGTTCGTCTTCGACGAGCAGAGTGCCGAGAATGATCTCGGCCGCTCCCGCGGTAAAGGCGGCCTCGGCGTGGGCGAGGGCACGCAGGCCGCCGCCGGTCTGCACCGGCACGCCGGCGGCCGCGCAGATGCGTTCGACGGCGGTGAGATTTTCACCGGAGCCGAAGGCACCGTCGAGGTCGATCACGTGAAGACGGGTCGCGCCGGCGGCTACGAACGCCCGGGCACGCTCGACCGGGTCGCCATCGTACGTCGACGTCGTCGTGGGGTCGCCGCGCTCCATGCGCACGCACTTTCCGGCGCGCAAATCGATCGCGGGGATCACGCGCATCGAGTCAGCTGCCGACCCCGTTGCTACCGCGTTTTTCGATCGGCACGTACGGTCCGGGAGAGGGTCCATCGTACGTCGCTTGCGGGCGGATCAACCGGTTGTCGGCGAGTTGCTCGAGGACGTGTCCCGTCCATCCCGCAATCCGGCCGCAGGCGAACAGACAGGTGAACTCGTCGCCCGGAATCCCCAAATCGGCTAGCACCGGCGCCGTGTAGAAGTCGACGTTTGCGTAAATGGTGTTGTCGGGCTTCTTCTCTTGAAGAACCTTACGGCTGGCCTCTTCGAGTTCGTGCGCGATTTGATACCAGCGGCTGTTGCCTTCGTGCTCCGAGAGCGTTTTGGCCATCGCTTCGAGATGGCGAGCGCGCGGATCGCGCACTTTGTACTCCCGATGGCCCATGCCCATGATGCGCTGGTTGTGGGCGAGCGCTTCGCGGACGTATGCCTCGGCGTTTTCGGGTTGTTTGATTTCGGAAAGCGCCTGAAACGAGGCGGTGGCGGCGCCCCCGTGGAGGTCGCCCTGCAGCGTCGCCAAGGCGGCGGTTACCGATGCGTAGAGATCCGCGCGCGTCGAGGCGGCGACCCGCGCCGCGAAGGTCGAAGCGTTATACGAATGGTCGGCAAGCAGCACGAAGTACGTGTCTAGGGCGTCGGCTTCGATGGCGTGCGGCAGTTTCCCGGAACGCATGTAAAGGAAGTTCGCCGCCTGCGAAAGGTCGGCGCGCGGATCGACGGGATTGAGCCCGCGGCGGATGCGATCCCAGGCAGCCACGATCGTCGGCATCTTGGCAATCAATTCGACGGCCGTGTGCACGTCGGAGAGATGCTCGCCGTGGGCGTTGACCGGCGAGAAGAGGGCGAGGCCGCTGAGGACGGTACGCAGCACGTCCATCGGCCACGCGGTCTTCGGAGCGTTCTGCATGGCGCCGATCAGGGGCTCGGGCAGCGACCTCCGCGAGCCGAGTTCGCGCTTGAGCGTCTCGAGTTCCTGATGGTTCGGCAAATGGCCGTAAAGTAAAAGATGAACGATTTCTTCGAACGTCGCGTTGGGTGCGAGGTCGTCGATGTCGTAGCCACGGTAGGTAAGACGTCCCACGACGCCTTCGACGTTACTGAGCTGCGTAGACCCGACGACGACGCCTTCGAGACCGCGATCGACTACGGTAGGCAAGAATTTCCTCCAAACAGACCCTCCGCGGATGCGGAGGAGGCCAAGGTTTATCGGCGGGCGCGCACACCCCCTCTGGCCGCGAGCTCACCGCTTGATAAATGGAACCTCCTGCAGGGCCGGAAAGGAGGCGCCGTCGGGCCTTAGGAGCCTGGAAGGCTACGGCACGCCATAGCCCTCCAGGCTCCTAAGGATGCCGCCAAGCAAGCGTCGAAAGCCCCGAGCGTGGCCACGGAAATCGTCGTTGCGGCGGATTCGGGTGTTGGCCAGATCAAGATCGATCGCCCCGCCAAAAAAAATGCCCTGACGACCGCGATGTACGGTGCGATGGCCGATGCGCTCGAGGCGTTCGAAGCCGACGACGCCGTGCGCGTCGTGATCGTTCGCGGCGGCGACGACTTTACCGCAGGCAACGACCTGCGGGACTTTATGGACGCGTCGTCCTCCGGCGACGCGTCGCCGTTTGTGGCCGTCATTCGGTTTCTCGAGCGCCTCTGCGATTTTCCCAAGCCGGTCGTGGCGGCGGTCCGAGGGAATGCGATCGGCATCGGCACGACCATGCTCCTCCACGCCGACGTGACCGTCGCCGGAGCCTCGGCCCGATTCCGCGTGCCCTTCGCGCAGCTCGGCCTGGTGCCCGAAGCTGGATCGTCGCTGCTGCTGCCGCTGGCCGTTGGGCGAACGCGCGCGACTTGGCTGATGCTGGCGGGCGATTTCATTGCGGCGGGTGACGCGCTGGCGATGGGGCTGGTGACGAAAGTCGTTGAGGACGACGCGGTCGGCGCCGCCGCAGACGAGATTGCCACGCGGCTGGCCGCTCTGCCGCCGGTCGCCCTTCGCGAAACGAAACGACTGATCCGCGAACCGATCTACGAGGCCGTTCGCGCCCAAATGGGATCGGAGGCCGGCGCCTTTACGCGGCGATTGAACTCCGACGAGTTCCGCGCGGCCGTCGTCGAGGCATTCCCGCTGCGCGACCAAGGAGCGTGAAATGAAGAGCGTTACGGGCATGGCTCTGGTCGGCGCGGCGGCCTTCGTCGTCGGACTTGGCGTCAGCCAGGCGATCTTCGGGCCAGGTCGAGGCCCGCAGAACGACGGCAACCCGGTCGGATTCAATCTGGTGACGCCGAGTCCCAGCGCCGCCAACAAACAGCTCGCCGTCGTGAGAACGAAGCCCAACACGCAGTGCACCAAGCCGAACTCGCGGTGTCTGCTCGAGATCCACTACCTCGAAACGCCGTGTCCGGCGAACATCGACTGCAGTCAGTCGCTGCAGTGTCCGGCCGGCGCGGAGTGCATCGGCTTCAACGGAACGGCCGGAATAGACCACGTCGATCATACCTTCGAAGTAACGCCGCACAAGCGCGAAAATCTCAACGTCAACGGGATCGTGATCCTGCGGTCGCCGGCACCGTAGCGCCTTAGTCGCCGTCCGGAAGCGCGTCGCCCGGGGGAACCCCACGGCCGCGCAGACGCGCGAGCCCAGCCTGCGTCGAACAGCCGGGCGCCCTCTTCGAGCAACTCGGTTTGGCGCGCTTGCGGCAGCGAGCGTATCGCGTCGAGCGCGACGTCGTAGGCGATGCTGTCGCGAAGCTCGCGGCCGCTTTCGCGGAAAAGTTTCTCCGCGAGTCCGAGGTATACCGCGGCGGATTCGACGTCGCCGCCCAACGCCAAACAAGCGCTCAGACCGTGAAACCCGCGAAATGCATAATCCTGCAGGCGCAGCTCGCACGCCGACTCGATCGTGGCGGCGAACGACTCCAACGCTTCACCCAGCCGGCCGTCTTGCAGCGCTACCGTCGCTAGCCCGTGGCGCGCGCCGCAGGCGCCATACCGATCGCCTTCGGCGTTCTTTTGCGCGAAGGCTGCGTCGAATCGTCGCCGCGATTGCGAAAAATCGCCCAGATAGAGGTCAACCCATCCCATAGCAATGGAAAACTCACCGGCAATGCGTCCTTCGCCGGAGGCGGTCGCGCGCGCTAACGCGTCCGCCAGCAGCAACTTGGCATTTCGATAATCTCCCAACTGCCGCGCGAGCATTCCGAGATTCGCCAGGCACAACATTTCACCGCGCGCGTTACCCACCTCGACGAACAACCCGCGAGCTTCCTCGTAGAGACGATTCGCCTCGTCCAAACGGCCTCTCCGGTGCTCGACCTCGGCGATTCGAAAAAGCGCCTCGCCCGTGCCCAAAGCGTCGCCCCCCGCGCGGTAGAGCAACAGCCCCTCGCGCGATAGACGCAGCGATTCGGCGAAGTCGTCCTGCATCGTCGCGAACGAGGCCGCGCAACATAGCAGCGCGGCGCGCTCGACGCCCGCGATCTGGTCGGCACAAAGGAACGCCCGCAGCCGAGCGCGCGCCTCGGTTATCGTGCTGCGCACCCGCCAGTACGGCGAAAGATCCAGCGCGATTCGGCCTCCGAGCGCGGGATCGTCGCCGGCGCACCAGTCCAGCGCCGCGCGCAAATTGTGCGTTTCCTCATCGAGTCGTCGATGCCAGGCGGACGCGGCCTCTCCCGAGACGCTGCGTCCGCGCGCCGCGAATTCGGCGTAGTACCGCGCGTGGTCGGCGCTGGCTCGTTCGCCCGAACCGCTCGCCGCCAGTTCGCCGGACGCATATTCGCGCATCACGTCGAGACACCGAAAGCGCGGAACGTCAGCCGTCGGATCCACTTGAACGAACGATTTTTCGACCAAAGACTCGAGCACATCGACGGTCAACGACGCCGGCGATCGGGCGATTCGCTCGCAGGCCTCCAACGTGAAGCCTCCCGCACACACCGACAGCGTGGAGAACGCGCGCTTTTCCTCATCGCTGAGCAACCGAAAGCTCCAATCGATCGTTCCGCGCAACGTTCGGTGGCGCTCTTGCGTGCTGTCGCGCGAAGCGAGCAACGGTAGTTTTTCGCTCAGCCGTTCGTTAAGCTGGCGAACCGACAGCGTCGATACGCGTGCCGCGGCCAGCTCGATCGCCAGCGGAATTCCCTCCAACTTGCGGCACACCTTGGCAATCTCGGGAGCGTCCTGGTCGGTGATCACGAACGCCGGCGCGTTCGCGCGCGCGCGCTCGACGAACAACCGCGTGGTGTCGTGACGCGCCAAGTCGCCGGCGCCGTTGGGTACGGGAGCTTCGGGCATGCTGGACAGGCGATAGACCTGCTCGCCGGTCAGGTGAAGCGGCTCGCGGCTGGTAACCAGAATCGAAACTTCGGCGCAGCGTGAGAGGATCGCTTTGACGATCGCCGCCACCCCGCCGAGTAAGTGCTCCGCATTATCGATCACGAGCAGCAGCCGGCGGCGTTCGAGATAACGCAGCAGCGTCTCGGCAATCGCCTCGGATCGCTCTTCGCGCACGCCGAGTTCGCCCGCAATCGTCTGTGCCGCCAAACCGGGATCGGCGACCGACGCCAGCTCGACGAACCACGCGCCGTCGTCGAATCGGTGGATGGCAGCCGCGGCGAGATGCACGGCCAAACGCGTCTTGCCGATTCCCCCCGTTCCGGCGACGGTTACCAATCGATGCTCTCCCAGGAGGGCGTGCAGTTCGCCGATTTCCCGTTCGCGTCCGACGAAACTCGAAAACTGCGACGGGAGGTTGTTCGGGCGCACGTCCAGCGAGGCGAGCGCCGGAAATTCCGCGCGAATTCCTTCGGCGGCGACCTGGAAGACCGGCTCGGACTGACTGAGGTCGCGCAAGCGATGCATCCCCAGCGCGATCAGTTCGAGGCCCCGGGGGACGTTGGCACGCACTAACGCAACCGTCGCCGACGATGCGAGAATTTGACCTCCGCTGCCGATCGCGGTCAGCCGCGACACCCGGTTGACGGTCGGCCCGAAGTAATCGCCGTCGCGTTCGACGGTTTTGCCGGAATGAATCCCCATCCGTACGCGGATTTCACCCAGCTCTTGCGGCCAAACGTGGTTCGCGAGCGCGCGCTGCGCATCCACCGCGGCCTCGAGTGCTTCATCCGCATGCGCGAAGGCGCAACAGAAGGCGTCGCCGATCGTCTTGAAAACCGTGCCGCCGTAACGGGCCGTCGCCTCGCGCAAGATGGCGTCGTGGTCGGCCAGGGCTTCGCGCATGGCATCGGCAGAGCGCTCCCAAAGGTTCGAGCTGCGCTCGATATCCGTAAACAAGAAGGTTACCGTCCCGGTCGGAAGCGCGCTCACGGCCGCTTCGCTGCCCTTACGCGACGGCGTCGCGAAGCTCGCTGCGCGCCAGTGCGTATCCCACCAATCGATCGATCAGCGCGTCGTAGCCAATGCCCAGCGGCGCGCAGGCATCCGGGAGAAGGCTGGTGGGCGTAAGGCCGGGCAGCGAGTTGATCTCCAAAACGTACGGCCGAAGGTCGCGGCTGACGATAAAGTCCGTCCGCGAGTAGTCGCGTAATCCCAAGAGCCGGTGGGCGGAAAGCGCGAGCATCTGCAGCCGGGCAGCGAGATCGTCGTCGATCCGCGCCGGCGCCACGTGGGTCGTGCGGCCGGCTTCGTATTTTGCGTCGAAGCTGTAGAACTCGTCCCGGTTGGCGACGATTTCGACGATCGGAAGCGCTTCTTCGCCGAGCACGCCGCACGTGAACTCACGGCCTTCGACGTACTCCTCCGCGAGAATCTGCGAATAGTTCTTCGACGCCGAGAGCATCGCACCGGTCCACTGCTCGTGGGTGCGAACGATTGCGACGCCCGCCGATGACCCTTCAAATCGCGGTTTCACCACCAGCGGAAGATCGAGCGAGCCGGGCAGCAGCGGCAGCGTTCCGCCGCTGAGATCGAAGAGATCCCACGCCGCCGTGGGCAGGCCTTCGCCCGCAAGCAGCTTCTTGGTCAGGTGCTTGTCCATCGAAAGAGACGAAGCTTCGACCCCGCTGCCCGTATACGAAATCGCCAGGTACTCGAGCAACGCCTGAACGTGCCCGTCTTCGCCGCCGGGACCGTGCAATGCGTTGAAGACCACGTCGGGTTTCAAGTCGCGGACGTTTTCTACGAAGCGTTCGTCGAAGTCCAGCGATGTCGCATCGTAACCCAGCGATTGCAACGCACGCATCACGCCCGCGCCGCTCTGAAGGGAAATATCGCGTTCCGCGCTGTTGCCGCCCATCACGACGGCGACCTTGGCTGTTCGTTTCATCGGTCCACGAAGACTCCGACTAGGTGCACTTCGAGTTGCAGCTCCACGCCGAATCGGTCGAAGACTGCCGATCGCACCCGCGCGAGCAGCGTCGCTACGTCTTTGGCGCTGGCACCGCCGACGTTATTGATAAAGTTGGCGTGCAACGGCGAGACTTCCGCCCCTCCCTCGCGCCATCCCTTGGCGCCGGCGGCTTCAATCAGGCGAGCGGCCTTATCGCCGTCCGGATTGCGAAAGCAGGAGCCGGCATTGGGTAAGGCGATCGGCTGCGTGCGTTTTCGCCTCACGAGACGCGTCTGCATCTCCTGGCGCACGCTGCGAGGATCGCCTTTAGGGAACGCTAACACGACGCGCGCGACGATCGCGTCGCGCGCCAAGGTGGAACGACGGTAGAAGTACTCGACCGAAATCGGGTGCGCCGCGGGTTTCGCCGGCGACTGCACCCAAACTTCGCGAACGAACTCGCCGATCTCACGATCCGTGCCGGCGTTCATCCGCAGCGACCCGCCGACGGTTCCCGGAATCCCCGAAAGCGAGCCGATTCCGGCGGCGCCCGCCGACGCGGCTTTGGCCGTCACCGCCGCCATGCCGGCCGACGCGCCCGCCTCGACCACGACCGCGCTTCCGCCGTCGCGAACCGTAAGCTCCGCAAATCGTCCGCCGAGCCTTATCACGACGCCGCGCATTCCGCCGTCCCCCACCAGGACGTTGCTGCCGCTGCCGATCACAAACCACGGCATTCGCCGTCTGAAACAGAACCGCATCAGGGTCGCAAGCTCGTCTTCGGTTTCGACCGCCGTCAGCGCGTCCGCCGGGCCGCCGATCCTCCACGACGTGTACTGCGCCAGCGGTTCGTCGAAGGCGACGCGGTCGCGGAACGCGGCAGCCAGCTCGTCGCGATCGGCTGCGTCGAGGAGCGGGCGCAGCGCCTGCGACGTCGTCGAACTCACGCGCCCACCCCGGCCTGAGAAACGCGATCGGCAAGGCGGCCCGCAATTTCGGCGATGTCGCCCGCTCCCAGCACGAGGACCATCGCGCCCGCCGGCGCCTCGTCGAAAAGACGTTCCGCCAGGTCTTCGGTGCGGGCGACGTAGCGCACGGCCGTGCCCAGCGCGGCCAAGGGCTCGCCGATCGAACGCTCGCTCACGCCCGGAATCGCCGGTTCGGAGGCCCCGTAGACGGGCACCAAGTAGACGCGATCCGCATCGCGCAGCGCCCGGGCAAAATCCGGCGCCAAGAACGCCGTGCGCGAGTAGCGATGCGGCTGAAACGCAACGAACAGCGGACCCCGGTGGTACTCGCGCGCGGCGGCGATCGTCGCTCGCACGGCGGTAGGGTGGTGCGCGTAGTCGTCCACCACGATCATCCGATCGCACCGCGCCAGAACGTCGAACCGGCGGCGGACGCCGCGAAACGCGTGCAGCGCCTCGGCGATCCGCGCGAACGGAATGTCCAGCAGGCGTCCTACCGAGATTGCCGCGAGCGCGTTTTCGACGTTCATCGCGCCTGGAACGCCGAGCGCGACGCTGCCGAGGCACACTCCGCCGGCGATCGCGTCGAAGCTCGATCCGAGACCGTTGAAGCGCAGGTTGGCGGCCCGTACGTCGGCGGCCGGCCGGAGTCCGAAGGTGGCAATTCGCGCCCGCAAATCGTTCGAAACCAGCGAGGCCGAAAGGGCATTGTCCGCGCCGACGATCGCCGTTCCGTCGTCGGGAAGCTTCCCGAGAAACTCTGCGAACGCGCGTACGAGTTGTGGAAGCTCGTCGTCGCTCGCGAGATGATCGTTCTCGATGTTCGTAACGACTGCAACGGCGGGTTCGAGCAGCGCGAAGGATCCGTCGGATTCGTCGGCTTCGGTGACGAACCAGGGCGAACGTCCATCGTGGGCGTTGGTTTGAAGCATGCCGTCGATACCGCCTAGCACGAGGCTTGCGTCGACCCCGCCGTGACGCAGCACGCCGTGAATCATGGCGGTCGTGGTCGTTTTCCCGTGAGTGCCGCAGACCGCAATCCCGCGCCGGCCACGAACCAGCTGCGCGAGCATTTCGCCGCGGTGCAGGACCGGAATTCCGCGACGCTGCGCGGTGGCATATTCGCAATTCCGCCGGTCGATCGCCGAGCTGACGACGACCGTGTGTGCGTCGCCGACGTTGGCGGCGTTGTGGCCGATCGTTACGGCAACGCCTTCGCGCCGCAGCGCCTCGACCAAGGCCGTCGATTTCACGTCCGACCCCGTAACCGCTTCGCCGCGCGCGAGCAGGATGCGGGCGATCGCGCTCATGCCGATGCCGCCCACGCCGACGAAATGGTACGCCTTGGGGCTCACCGCTCGTCCTTTCTGCGCGTCAGACGCTCGACCCGGGCGAGGACCGTCGACAGAGCATCCTCGCCGCGCAGCCCTTCGGCGGCACGTTGCAGGGTTTCGAGCCGCGGCTCGGCGGCCACGTCGCGCAGGAGGCCGCCAAGGGCGCCGGCGAGTTCTCCGTCGGCTACGACGACGGCGCTTCCGCGGCGCGCGAACCGCTGCGCGTTGACGGCCTGATGATTTTCGGCGGCATGCGGATAGGGCACCAAGATCGCCGGACGTCCAACCGCCGCCAGTTCGGCCAGCGTGGAAGCGCCCGAGCGGGCGAGGACGAGATCGGCCGCCGCGTAACCGGTCGCAACGTCATCGAGATACGCAAGGACGGTTCCGTCCGCGCGGCCCAAGGCCGCGCGAACGCGCGCGTGCTCGCGCTCGCCGGTGACGAGCAGGAGCTGCCATCCGGCCGGCAAGCCTTCGCCCTCGATCAAGGCGACGACGGCATCGTTGATCGTGCGCGCACCTTGGCTGCCGCCCATCACCAGCAACGTCTTGCGATTTGGGTCGAGGCCCAGCCGGGCTACCGCTGCCGCACGCGACGGCAGGTTGCGAACGGCCGCCCGAACGGGAACGCCGGCCGGCACGTACTTTCCGGCAAATCGCGGATCGGGTTCGGCGAACGCGCCCCATACTTCGTCGACGAGCGGAGCGAGCATGCGGTTCGTCAAACCGGGGCGGGCGTTGGGTTCCAAGAGCGCGATCGGCGCGCGCGTAAGGCGCAGCACGCGCAGTATTCGGGTCGCTAGAACGAATGGAAAACAAACGTACCCGCCGGTTGCGATCACGACGTCGGGGCGCAACTGAGCCAGCAGCCGCAAGCTCTGCACGACGCCGGCCGCGTTCGCGGCAACCGTGCGAACCAACTCCGGCGACAACCTGCGTGACAACGGCCGGCTCGCAACCGTATGAAGCCGGTACCCGGCTTGGGGCACGATCGTCGACTCGAGCCGATCGGCCGTGCCGACGAACGCCGCGTGAGAATTTCCAGACAGCCGCAACGCGTCGGCAATCGCAATTGCGGGATACAGATGTCCCCCCGTTCCCCCGCCCGCAAACACGACCGTCAAGCCGGCGCTACGGCTTGGCATTCAGACGACGGTGGCGTCCGACGTTGGCGATCAGGGCTACCGCAATCAAGTTGACCATTAAAGAACTGCCGCCGAAGGAGATGAACGGCAAGGGGACGCCGGTCACCGGCCACGACGACGTCACGACGCCGATGTTGATAAAGGCCTGAATGACGATCATCGCGGCGCAGCCAATGGCGATGAAGAAGCCAAAACGATCGGGCGCCGCAATCGCTATTCTGACGGCGCGGTAGGCGAGCGTTACGAAAAGAACGACGACCGCAAACGCGCCGATGAGGCCGAGTTCCTCGCCCAGAACCGAAAAGATGAAATCGGTGTACTGCTCCGGCAAGTAAAAAAACTTTGCGCGCGAGGCGCCCAGCCCCATGCCGAAGAGACCGCCGCTGCCCAGTGCGAGCAGCGACTGTACGATATGAAAGCCGTAGTTTTGCGGGTCCTTCCAGGGATCCACGAACGCAAAGATGCGGGCGCGCCGGTACGGGCTGGCCATCACGGAGATCGCCGCGACGGGGACCGTGACGGCGAGGATCGCAACGAGGTGAAAGATGCGAGCTCCGGCGGCGAAGAACATCGCAAAGGCGACGAACACGAACAGGCTCGCGGTGCCCATGTCGGGCTCCTTGAGCACGAGCAGAGCGATCCCGAGTACCGGAACGCAGAGCGGGAAAAGCCCGCGGGCGAGCGACGTAATGCGTTCGCCGCGGGTCGAGAGCATGGCCGCGAGATAGATCACCAGCGCGACCTTTGCAAACTCGGATGGTTCGAAACTCAGCGACGACACGCCGATCCAACGCCGGCCGCCGTTGACGTTCAATCCGACGTGCGGAACGAAAACCAGCAACAATCCGACGAACGCGGCGACCAGCAAGTAAGGCGCCGCGCGCTTGAGATTGCCGAGATCCATCCGGTACACGGCAAACGCGACGGCCAGCCCTGCGCCAAGCCAAATCAGCTGCCGCTTGACGTAGTAGGCAATGTCTGCGTGCTCGGCGTACGCGGTGGCGCTCGACGCCGAAAAGACCATGACGAGCCCGATCCCGACGAGCGTGGCCACGACCGCGAAGAGCACGGCGTCCGGCGGCGCCACAGCGAACGAACGAATTGGGGCGCGATCCGGCCCGTCGCGCCGCGAGCGCCCCCCTCGGCTCGAGATCGAACGCGACGCGGCGTTACGCACCGGCGGGCTCCCGCAACGCCGTCACCGCCGCCGTAAAGCGCTCGCCGCGATCCTCCGCCGAAGCGAACATGTCGAACGACGCGCACGCCGGCGACAGCAGTACGACGTCGCCGCCGACGGCCAGCGCGCGCGCCGCGCCGACGGCCTCTTCCATCGAGGCCGCACGCACGACCGGGACGCCGGCGCTCGCGGCCGCCAACGCCTCGGCCGACTCGCCAATCGCGACGAGCCCCTTCGCTCGTGCGACGATTGCCGCGCCGAGTTCGTCGAACGCCGTACCCTTTGCCCGGCCGCCGGCGATCAATACGATTGGGCGTTGGAAGCTCAGCAGCGCCGCGATCGCCGCGTCGGGATTCGTCGACTTAGAATCGTCGACGAACAACACGCCGTCGATCTCGGCCACCGTTTCGAGACGGTGCGGCATCGGACGAAACGAGGCAACCGCTTCGCGCAGCCGCTCGGGCGCGCACCCGATCGCGAGGACCGCCAATAGCGCTGCCATGACGTTCTGCACGTTGTGCTCCCCGGGCAGCGCGATCTCCGAGCGCGCCACGACCGGAATCGGACGCGGGTCGCCGGCAACGGGAACGTAGGTCAACATCCCGTCCCGCAAAAACATCGTCGCCCGATCTTCGTGTGCGCCGAGCGTGAACCAGAGTTGCCGCGCCTGCGCGCGTGCGTCCCCGTTGCGCCAGTGCAACTCGGCAATGCGCGGATCGTCGAGATTCCCGACGAACCAATCGCTCATCGACTGGTTGGCAAAAATTCGATACTTCGCCTCCGCATACTCGTCCATCGAATAATACCGGTCGAGATGATCGGGAGCGAGGTTGAGCAACACCGCAACGCGGGGCCTGAACGTCCGGATCGTCTCGAGCTGGAACGACGAGACCTCGGCAACGACCCAGTCGTCCGGGCCGGCGCCCAGCACTTCGGCGATCAGCGGATTGCCGATATTCCCGCCCACCCGCACGGTCGCGCCGCAGCCGCGCAGTAAGTGCCCGATCAGCGCCGTCGTCGTCGACTTTCCCTTCGTCCCAGTCACGGCAACGATGGGCGCGCCGCACAGACGGTACGCCAGTTCGATCTCTCCGATCACGGGAACGTTGGCGTCGTTGAGCGTTCGCACGACCGGCGATGTCGGCGGCACGCCGGGCGAGAGAATCGCCGACGTCAGGCCGCCTAGAACGGTTTCGATTTCGCTCGGTAAAAGAAAGCGGGCGCCGAAGCGCTCCGCCGCGGCAATGGGTTCGGCGATCCGATCGGGCGGCATTTCGTCGGTCGAATACACGGTGACCCCGCGTCCACGCAACACTTCGACGCTCGCCAAACCGCTGCGTCCCAATCCTATGACCAGGACCGTCGCACCGCGTTCGAATCCAAACATACCCGTCATCGTACGATCGCGAGTCCCGCCAGCGAGCACGCCAGCGAGCCCAGCCAGAAGCGCGCCGTTACCTTCGTCTCGGGCCAGCCGCTCAGTTCGAAGTGGTGATGCAGCGGGCTCATGCGCAAGATGCGCTTGCCGCCGCTCATTTTGAAATACGCGACCTGCACCATCACCGAAAGCGCTTCGGCCACGAAAACGCCGCCTACGAGTACGAGCAGAAGCATCTCACCGCTGAGGATCGCGATTCCCGAGAGCAGCGCGCCAAGGGCGAGCGATCCCGTATCGCCCATAAACATTTTTGCCGGATGGCGGTTGTAGAACAGAAAGGCGACGCACGCCCCGCTACCGGCCGACGCGCCGATCAGGGCGGCGGGAACCAGAGTCTGGGCAGCGATCGGGATGAAGACGAGCAGCGGGGGCAGGATCGTTCCGGCGGCCAAGCCGTCGAGCCCATCGGTGAGATTGACGGCGTGGATCGTTCCGGTAATGGCGAGGATTCCTAAGATCAGCCACAGCCAGTGGGGTGCGACCAGCGAGAACGTGCCGGCGTGGAACAGCACGTCGCGGGTAGAAAAGGCGAACGATCCGTCGAGCGCGCGCAGGAACACGACGGCGATCAGCGCCGTCGCCAAAAATTTGGTGCGCGCACGCAACCCCCGTCGAGCCTGCTGGCGAATCGTCAGGTAGTCGTCGAGCAGCCCGACGGCCGCGCACGCGACGACCAATAGGCCAAGTTGCAATAGCAAGGGCGCCCGGCTGGCCGGCAGCGTTGCCGCGACGGCCGCGACGAAGACCAGGCCGCCCATCGTCGGCGTGCCGCTCTTGCTGCGATGCGACGGCGGAGCGTCTTCGTAGACCGCCTGGCGCATTTGAAAGCGGCGCAGCAGCGGCAAAAGCAAGGCGCCCGCAATCAGCGCCGCGAGAAAACCGAGCACCACCCAAAACGGCGCCGAGCCGAACAGAATCCTCGCGTCGATCGCGGGCCCGGTCAAAACGAGGCTCGATGGGTTCACGGTTCGCTCCGCAGTAACGGGCTCGCTCCCGCGCCTCGCCACTTGAGGACGACCACCGGCGTCTGTTCGTCACCGTTGCCGTGCGGATTGTCGAGCAGGGCTCGCTCGACCGCCGCCGGTTCGACTTCCGGTGACGCTCCAAGCACTTTGGCCCTCTTTAAATCGTTGGCGTCCACGACGGCGCTGGCAACGCCGGCGCGCTCGGAAATCGTCCGCGCAGACCCGGCCGGATCGCGCGGCGCGAAAACGATCGCGCGTTCGAATGGCGGCATCGTTCCGGTATACCCGTCGATCGCCGCAATCGCCTCGCCCATCACTTCGTAAAATGCTCCGCGCCGGCCAATCAATCTTCCGAAAACCTGCGCCAGCACGGCGCGGACGACGCGAGGGCGCCCGACCGCGTCGATCACGATCTGCATCGACTCGGGTTGGTTGACGGTCGCGAGTGCTCCGGCTCGCCGGGACAGCGCGTAGGCGAGCTTCGACGGCCGAACGTATTCGGCGGGCACGAATTCTCCCTGTGCGATGGCCACCGCCGTTTCCGAGACGGCGATCACGTCGCCGCGGCGGGCAATGCCCGTTACCGCGCCGGCGACGATCGCCGCGACGTCATCGCCGGCGCGGACCAGCGGCGTGCGAACCGGAATCGCCATCACCCCGGGCGGCAGCTCGGGACGTTCCACTGCCAAACCGCGCGTCGCCAAACTCACGGATGCAGTTCCTCCAGGATTTCCTCCAACCGGTATTTGCGGGACCCCTTTAACAGCACGACGTCGCCGGCGCGGGCGTGTCCGCGAAGCCAGCGGGCCGCCGCAGCATTGGATTCGACCCGCACCAGCGACTCTGCAGCGATTCCGGCTTTCTCGGCTCCGCGTGCGAGCGCGTCGGCGTAATCGCCGCTCACCAAAACGACGCCGGCTCGACGCGCCGCGTGCGCGCCGACTTCCTCGTGCAGTTCGATCGATTCCGCGCCGAGCTCCGCCATGCTGCCAAGCACGGCGATCCGACGGTCGCAGCGTTCCGTTGCCAGCGCGTCGAGCGCGGCGATCGAGCCGCTGGCGTTGGCGTTGTAGGCGTCATAGATGATCCGCCATCCGCCGGCCATTTCGAACGACTCGAACCTGCCCGTCGGCAACCGCAGTTGCGGCATGAGATCGACAATCGCATCGAGCGGCACCGCCAGCTCGAGCGCGCCCGCGACGGCGGCGGCGAGATTGGCACGGTTGTGCGCGCCGGGAATGGACGCGTCGATCCGGCGGTCGAACGCGATCGCGCCGTCGTCGAAGCCGACCAATCGCGACCGGCCGACTACCGCAGTTAGGTGGCCGAAAGCCGCGGGGCCGCCGGTCGCGTCGTCGTCGCGCGCGACGAACCAGTGCGGCCGTTTTTCCAGCGACGGGGCGCGGGCCACCGAAACGGCGTCGGCGGCGTTTAGTATAGGGCGCGCGCCCTGCGAGAACAGCGCCCACTTCGTTTCCGCCAACCGCTCGCGCGAGCCTACGATCTCCAGGTGCGCGTCGCCGACGTTGGTCAGTATTCCGACGTCGGGGCGCGCGATTTCAACCAGCGCCGCAACGTCGCCGAAGTTGCGAGCGCCCATTTCGACGACGATCGCGTCGTGCTCGTCGTTGGAGGCGTTCAAGAGCAGCCGGCTCACGCCGATCTCGTTGTTTTCATTGGCAGGCGCGGCGAGCACCCGCGTCCCGTATCGCCCCGTCAGAAGGGTGGCGGCGAACGCCTTGGTGGTGGTCTTGCCGGCGCTGCCGGTGATCCCGAGCACGCAGCCTTCGAACCGCCGGCGCGCCAACGTCGCGAGCGCCATGTAGGCGGCCTTCGTCTCGGCGACGACCATCGTTGCAACGCCCGGGACGCGCCGCTCGGGCCGGTCGACGATCACCAACGCGGCGCCCCGGCGCACGGCTTCCGAAATGTAATCGTGTCCGTCGAATCGTTCCCCGCGTAACGCGACGAACGCGTCGCCTTCCCGCAGCGTGCGCGTATCGGTGCTCGCGCAAATTTCGTCCGGAGCGCTCGGCGCGTCGAGCAGCGTTGCGTTGGCCGCCGCCACGGCCTCCCGAACGGGGAGCCTCACTTTACGGCCGTGCGCAGCTGCAGCGCCTGCCGGACAACCACCGCGTCGTCGAATTCGACCGCGTCACGGCCCACGATTTGATACGTCTCGTGTCCCTTTCCGGCGACCAGGACGGCGTCGCCGGGGCGCGCTTGCGCGACGGCGCGTTCGATCGCCGCGCGGCGATCGAGCTCGACGTCGTACTCGCAGCCGGCGATTCCGGCGACGATCTGTTCGACGATTGCGTTCGGATCTTCGGTTCGCGGGTTGTCGTTGGTCACGTACACGCGGTTGGCATATCGCGCTGCGACCGCGCCCATCTGCGGGCGCTTTCCCCGGTCGCGATCGCCGCCGCAGCCAAAGACGACGAACACGTCTCCGGAGACGGTCTCCCGCAGCGCTCGCAGCGCCTGTTCGAGGGCGTCGGGCGTGTGAGCGTAGTCGACGATCACCTCGACGCCGTGGTCGTGCAACCGCTCCATCCTTCCCGGCACCCGCTCGAGCCGCGCCAACCCGCCTGCGATCGTCGCGTCGTCGACTCCGAGCGCGCGCGCGATACCGATCGCTGCGAGCGCGTTGAGCACGTTAAAACGGCCTGGAATACGCACGTCGAACCATTGCCCGTCGAGGACGAAGCGGCTTCCCTCCGGCGTCGCGAGCAGCTGGCCCGGCGAAAGCCGGCCGCTCCGTTCGCCATAGGTCGTCGTGACCACGCCCCGCTCGCCCAGTTCTCGCGCCCATCGCGCGCCATATCGATCGTCGACGTTGAGAACGGCCTCACCGGACATTTCGAACAACCGGCGTTTGGCGGCCGCGTACGCGTGCACCGTTGGATGGAAGTCGAGGTGATCGCGCGTGACGTTCGTCAGCGCCGCAACCCGAAACCGGACGTCGTCGACGCGCCCGAGCGCGAGCGCATGCGAGCTGACCTCCATCGCGACGACCGCGGCGCCGGCATCGTGCATCTCGGCGAGCAGACCGTGCAGTTCGGGCGGCAGCGGCGTCGTATGGACGAGCGGCCAGCGGCGGTCGCCGAGCGCGGCACCGACGGTACCGATCGTGCCGCAGCGTTTTCCGGCATACTCGAGGATCGCACTCGTCATCTGCACGGTCGTCGTCTTGCCGTTGGTTCCGGTGACCCCGATCACGTCGAGCGAACCGGAGGGATCGCCAAAAAACGCTGCCGCAAGCGCCGACAATGCGCGCCGGGAATCGGGGACCGTCACGATGGTCGCGCCGCGGGGCAACGCCGGCGCACCGTCTTCGACGACGACCGCCGCGGCGCCGCCGGCGAGGGCTTGCGACGCGAAGGCGTGGCCGTCCGCGTGCGCGCCTCTCAGCGCCACGAAGAGCGCGCCGGGGCGCACCGCGCGCGAATCGCTTTCGATGCTCGTAATCGATCGATCGGCATCGCCGGCGACTAGTGCGCCGCCCGGCAGGCGTGCGATTAGCTGGGAAAGGTCGACCGGCCGGCGGTCAGCCATGCGGAGCGGCCGCCGGCAACACGCCGGCGTGCAACATCGCTGCGCGCGAAATCTCCGCAAACGCCGGCGCCGCGACGACGCTGCCGTAGTAGGATCCGATTGGCCGTTCGACCTTGACGTACACGACGTACCGGGGGTGTTCGTACGGAACCATGCCGATGAACGACGCAGCGTAATAGCCGGAACGATACGTTCCGTCGACGACCATTTCCGCGGTGCCGGTCTTCCCGGCGGTGGAATATCCGGGAATCTGGGCGCTGGGGTCGCCGGTGCCGTGCAATACCACCAGGCGCAGAAAGCCGCGCAACTCGGCCGCCGTGCGCTTCGAGAAAACGCGCCGCACGACGCGCGGAGGAATCTTTCGAACGAGTTTGCCTTGATCGTCGTAGACCGCCCGCACGACGTGCGGCTCCATCAAGAGGCCGCCGTTGGCGATCGCGCTGTAGTAGCGCGCCATCGCGATCGGCGTCACCGAAACGCCCTGCCCAAACGACATGGTTGCGAGCGAAGACGCGCTCCAGTCTTTGGGCGCGGGCACGATTCCCGGATTTTCGCCGGGCAGCCCGACGCCGGTCGGCGTCCCGAAACCGGCCTTGCGCTCCATTGCGTAGAGGGTCTTGCCGCCGACGTACATGCCGACTTCGGCCGCCCCAACGTTGTGCGAGTACTCCACGATTTGTCCCAGGGTCTCGCTGCCGCCGGTTCCGCTCATGAAGCCATCTTCCGCGTTGTGGATGGTTCGCCCGCCGACGACGAGCGTATCGTGCGCCGGAAAGCGCGTCGCCAGAGTCACCTTGTGAGAATCCAGCGCTGCGGCGGCGGTCAGGAGCTTGTACGTCGAACCCGGTTCGTACGCGTCCATGACGGCTCGGTTACGCCGCTGGTCGGCTCCGAACTTCCAGAACCGGTTGGGGTCGAAGGTCGGCACGTTCGCCATCGCGAGCACTTCGCCGGTCCACGGATCCATGACGATCGCGGTACCGTCGAGGGCGTGAAACGTCCGGAACTGTTTTTCGAGCGCGCGCTGCGCCACGAACTGCAAGTACGAGTCGATCGTCAGCTGCAGCGTGGAACCCGGATCGGCCGGGCGAACCACGCGTTCGTGACCGAACGGAATCGGACGGCCGAACTCGTCGGTTTCGAGTACGACGCTCCCCGAATGGCCGCGCAAGAGCTCGTCCTGCGAGTATTCGATTCCGTCGAGGCCGTTTTCGTCCGTACCGACGAAACCGAGAACGGTCGCGGCCAGTTTGCCGCCGGGATCGACCCGCAGCCCCGTCTGTTCTTCCTTTAGAGCGATCCCCGCCACGTTCAGCGCCCGAACCCGCTCGGCGACGTCGTGCGGCACTTTGCGCGCGATCCAGGCAAACCACGAGGTTTTGTCGTGCAACGCCTCAACCGTTGCCGGATCGAGTTTGCCGAAGACTTTTTGGAGCTTGGCGATCGCCACGCCCGGGTTGGACAGCTCCCGCGGGACGGCGTACACGCTCTCCGAGGGAAGGGAGCGCGCTAAAACGTTGCCGCTGCGGTCGAGGATGCTTCCGCGCCGCGCGAAGACCTCGACGGTATCCGAACGTTGCGCGAGCGCCCGACGCGAAAGTTGCGTTCCATGCAGGACCTGCACGTCGTAAAGCCGCCACGTGAGAAACGCAGCGACCGCGAGCAAGGCGTAAAAAATGGCTCTCGCCCGCATCGGCGAGACGCGGGCGAAGGTCCGTTGATGCATTCCGACGGTATCCGTGGGCCGGCCGTCGCTACCGTTGCCGAGTCGCCGGCATGAAGAACCCGGCGAGGGACGAGAGGACGGCGACGCGCGGATGATCGCCGGCGTTTTGGGGGCGGCTCAATCGGACGAGGGCGATCCGCTGCGGATCCTTCATGCCCAGGCGACCGGCCATTGCCGAGAGGCGTTCGTCGGACTGCAGCGCTGCGATCCGGTCGTCGAGCCGCAGCGTCTCCTCTAACAAGGCTTCGCGCTGCTGATGCGCCTTGGCAACCGCGTACGACATGCCGGTCAACGACGACGTCAGCACGACGTATCCCATGAACAGCACGAGCAAACCGCCGATCGCAAACGAGACGCGCACGATGCTCGCGTATCGCTCGCGCGACTTGCGCACGAGACGCCGCTCCGTGGCGGCGCGCGCGACGCGGGGATTCTTTAGCCGGACCGATGGATCGAAGTGGCGTGGTTGGATCACTCAGCTGGCCTTCCGTCGGGCTGCGGCGCGCAGTTTTGCGCTGCGCGCGCGCGGATTTTCTGACGTCTCACGCTCCCCCGGAGCGAGCGGTTTTTTGGTGAGCACCTCGAGCCGCTCGTCGCCGCGAAACGCTTGCTTGACGATTCGATCTTCGAGCGAGTGAAAACTGATGACGACTACGCGCCCGGCGCCGCGCAGCCGCGCGACCGCTGCGGTCAGGCCTTCACGCAGCGCCTCAAGCTCGTCGTTTACGGCAATCCGCAATGCCTGAAAGACGCGGGTCGCCGGGTGCAGGCGCTCGCGGCGTCCCGGGCGGTGCAAAACGCCGGCGACGAGCCCCGCGAACTCGGTGGTGGTCGTCGGAAGCCTTCCGGCCGCGCGGCGCTCGACGATCGCATGCGCGATTCGTCGTGCCGATCGCTCCTCACCGTACGCAAAGAAGATGTCGGCGAGTTCGCGTTCGCTCGCGCTGGCGAGCACGTCGTACGCGCTGCGGCCGCCGTGCGGATCCATGCGCATGTCGATCGGCGCGGAACGCCCGAGCGAAAAGCCGCGTTTGGGATCGTCAAATTGCATGGACGAGACCCCTAAATCGAACAGCGCTCCATCGATTGAAGCCACGCCACAGTGCTCGAGCACCCGATCGAGGTCGCGAAAGTTCGAGCGCACGAACGTCAGCCGCGGATCCTCGAGGAGGCGCGCCCGCTCGCTCGCTGCGGGATCCGCATCGAGCGCGATCACGCGCCCCGCCGGGGCGAGGCGCTTCAGAATGGCCGTCGAGTGGCCGCCCGCGCCAAAGGTGGCATCCACGTAGATCCCATCCGGCACGATCGCCAAGTACTCCAAGGCCGGTTCCAACAGCACCGGGACGTGCTTCATGCGCGCCCCACATTAGTAGAGTCCCAAATCGGCGATGAAATCGGCGACCTCTCCCTGAGGCGCCGCGTGGGCTGCATACCGCTCCTTGGCCCAGATTTCGACCCGCGTCAGCGAGCCGACCGAAACGACCTCGCGTGCGATGCCGGCATAGGTGCGCAGCGTGGCGGGGATGACCAGGCGCCCCTGGGCATCGCACGCGACCTCCTCCGTATGAGCAAAGAGTTGACGGACGAACCTTCTAAACGCTTCGTCTTTGCGCGGCGTCGCCTCGAGGCGCGTGCAAAAGTTCGACCAGGTGGTGCTGGGAAGCAGCGCCAGGCACGGATCGGGCTGGGCGATCGTAAGGACAAAGCCCGCTCCCAGCCGCTCGCGGAAGCGCGCGGGCACGATGAGCCGGCCCTTGTCGTCAAGAGCGTGCTCGACCGACCCCGTAAAGCGCGGTAGCTCCGCGTGCACACAGCCCTCCCTGAGGCACCACTAGACACCACTTTGCTCCACTATACGCCCCAGGCATCCTCAAGGCAAGCTGCGTGCAAACAATCGTTCGCGTTGCCGGACGAACAAACGTTCGAGCAGCGACGCCAAGATTTGCTCCCTCGGCGGAGCGATTTATCGTTCGAGCGGGGCGTTGAGGGCGAGTTTAGGTGCCGTAGGCTTGCGTCTGGTTCAGGTTCGACTCCAGCCGAGCCGCGACGCGGCCGGCGAATTAGCGCTACGCCGGATCCTTTGCCGTTCGAAACTGCTGCGCAAACGCATCGAGCGTAATCTGCACGTCGGTCGCGATGGTCCGTGCGTACGCGCGGTCGCAGACGAGTTTCGCGAAGAACTCGGCGTTAGACGAAATCCTGGAGCGTTAGCGAGACCGTCCGCTGCGCTCCGTCCTTACCGATCACCCCGATCTGCAGCACGCTTCCGGGTTGACCGAAAAACAGTTCGCGCACCGCTTGGAGGCTCATCGACGATGCCGGTTTCCCGTCGATCGTTGCAATGACGTCGCCTTTGACGATTCCCGCCCGGGCTGCAGCCGTTCCCGGGCGCGCGTCGAGGACCACGTATTTTCCCCCACGATTGAGCAAAAAGAGACCGGCGCGTTCGTAGACGTCGCGTTTGTCGAGCGACTCGTTCGCGACCAGCGCCATCGTTTGCTTTCCGTAGTCGAGCGTTACGGCGAAGCGTTTCCAAATGCCGCCACCGACGTTCGCCGCGACGAATGGTACCGCGAACGCTCCCTTTCGTTGCGAGGTGAAGTCGCCCACGACTTGCGGCAGCGTGAACGATCCGATGCTCACCGAGCCGATTCGCCCGAGCTTCCCGAACGACGGGCCGCCGAACCCGAAACCGTTTACGCCGTCGGCGGTCAGCGTCATCGGCACGACTTGCGGATGCGCGGCCATGAACGGCGCCATGAGCGTAATCGAGTCGCGCGCACCCGTGTCCACCGTACACTGGGTCGCGATTCCATCGATCCCGCAGGCGAACTGCGGCTGACGGCCGTCGAGCACGAAGGGCAACACGTCGGCACCGGCTGGCGGCGCGACGCCCGCACCCGGCATCTGCAGCACGACCTGATTCTTTCCGTAATCGAACGTCGTCACGAAGCGCGCGAGCACTTCGAAACCGATGAGACCGTCGACCGGCTGCCCCCCGGACATGCCGAAACCCAGACGCGTCGGCGCGACGCCGAAGAGCTGACCCTTCACCGTGGCATCGCCGATCTGAAGCGCATCGACGTTTGCAAAGCTGATCGATTCGGTTGTCGACCCGACGCCGCCGCCTTGGATCGAGCCATGTCCGACCGCACCGATCTCGCGGGCCACGGCCGGATCCACGATGTTCGCGCCGCCCGTATCGAAGATGAAGCGGTAAGGTCCCTTCCCGTTGAGCATGACCGAAAGATAGACGTGATTCTCGACCAAGTCGAACGGCACGCTGGTTTGCGAAGCGCCGCCGGCAATCGAGAAATCGCGGACGTTGGAAGCGGGCTTCGCCAATTTCTCGGCGCCGCCGGCCGGATTCGCTACCACGTTCGTGAGCGTCGCATCGGTGGAATTGCCATCGTTCGACTCGGTGTGAATCGCGTACGGCACCATGAGTCCGTTGACGGGACGGTACTGCGAATAGGTCGTCACGCTCGAGTTCGGCCCAATCGTTTGGACGAAACGCGCGGGCAGGTGGGTCGCCGGATCGAACCACAGCTCGAAGGGTGCTGCGGACCCCGGCGGCGCGATCTGCAGTACGTCGTACTGGTGTCCGCCGCTTGCCTCGACGCCTTTCCAGGAAACCGTGGCCCCGCCGCGATTGGCGCTCCACAGCGCGTAGCCGCCGGCGAAACCCTGGGCGATCGCCTGCGCGCGGCCGGCCTGGCCGCCGTCGACCCACACGAGCCCGGAGCCGTCTTGATTCCAAGCGTCGGTACCATCGTAGCCGTCGCCGCCTGCGAGCGGGGTTAGGCGATACGACTCTGCATACCGCAGTCCGCCGACCTCTTGCCACGAGTTGCCGGTCCCCGAGATGCCGCCCACGCTGATCTTGGAATCGGCCTCGAGAATGTTGACGCGCTTCAAAGCCGCTCCCCCGAGCGCCGTGCGCGACTCCGCCAGCAGCCGCGAAACGCGGTTGTCGGAGGCCGCCCTGGTGGGCTGCGCCAGGGCGAATGCGGCGCAAAACGCCAGCGCGATAGTCGCACAGGCCGTGCGAATCGGACGGTTCTTCATGCCAGCACGTACGAGTGCGCCCGGTTAATTGTTTCCCGCGAGCTCAACCAAGAGGGATTCCCGCGCGCGGGCGTGGAGCCTACGACGCTGTGAAACCCGACGGCCCGCTCGATCCGCAATGGATCGAGACCGTGCAGACGTTGCCGATCGTCGTTTGGACCGCCAGCGCCGACGGCGCGATCGAGTTTGCCAATCACCGGTGGGAAGAGATGACGGGCCGGCCGAGTTCGGCGATCGTAGGAAAGCGGTGGGCCGCGCTCGTCCATCCGGAGGATCGCGAGCGCACCGCCGCGACCTACGCACAGGCGCTCCGGTCCGGTAAACCTTTTCGCATTCACGCGCGTATACGGCGTGGCGACGGGTCGTATGGGTGGATCCGCGCGCAAGCCGAGCTGCAGGGCGATGGACTCCCCGGAAGATGGTTCGGCATCGTGCTCGACGTTGGAGAAGTGCACGCTGCCGAAGATCAATTCCGCGCGCTTGCCGAGTCGGTCCCCGTCATCGTCTGGACGTGCGGCGCCGACGGATGGATCGATTGGTACAGCCAGCGCTGGTACGAATACACCGGTCAAAGCTTTGAAGATGCGGTCGGCTGGGGTTGGCAGGCCGCCCACCATCCGGACGACTTCCTGGAAGTGATGCGAAAGTGGCCGAACTCGATCGCCACGGGAGAGCCATTCGAGATGGAATTTCGGCTGCGCAAGCACGACGGAACGTTCCATTGGTTTCTCACGCGCGCCGAGCCCTTTCGCGACGAATCGGGCAATCTCGTTCGTTGGTACGGCAGCAGCATCAACATCGACGCGCAAAAGTTTTCGCTCGAGCGCACCAAACGCATCGCCGAAACGCTGCACGACATTTTCCTGCCCAAAACGCTGCCGCAGTACCCCGACCTGCGTTTGGACGCGATCTACCTGCCGGCCGAAAAGGACGCCTTGGTCGGCGGAGACTGGTACGACGCCTTCGAGCTCCCCGATGGCCGGCTCGTGATTTCGATCGGCGACGTTGCCGGGCACGGGCTCGAGGCCTCGATTACCGTCGGTCGATTGCGCCAAGCGATCTTTACGCTGGCTTGGCGGGAAGACGACCCCGCCAAAATTCTCGTCGACCTCGATCGGCTGCTCGAAAATCAGGAACCCGACACGATGGTAACCGCGATCGTCGGTATCCTTGACTCCGCGCATTCGACGATGCGGTACGCCGTAGCGGGGCACCCCCCGCCCTTGATCGCGCGGGCGAAGGACGAGCTTGCCGTCGAGCTGCCGTTCGGCGAACCTCCGCTCGGCATCGGCTGGGGCTTGCGCGAGACGACGCATACCGTTTCGATTCCGCGCGACGCCGTCGTGGCGTTCTATACCGACGGCATGACCGAGTTTACCCGCGACGCGACCGTCGTAGAAAGGAAGATGGCCGCGGCCGTGTCGCGGCTCGTCGGCGATACCGGCGTCGCGAGACCGGCCAAAGCCGTCGCCGAGACCGTCTTCGGCGGCCTATTACCGACCGACGATGCGGCCCTCTTGTTGATGCAGTTCTCAGACGTCGCTCCGGTCGCCGATCGTCCGCACGAACTCTCGCTCGAGCGCGTTTGGCGATTTCATTCCAGCAGCGCGCACACGGCCCAGGCTTCGCGCCGCGAGGTCATGGACTATCTTCGGCGCATCGCATCGAGTACGGAGCATCTCTTCGAGGTCGAGCTGATCGTCGGCGAGATCTTCGCCAATACGGTCCAACACGCGCCCGGTTTGGTGCAAGTCGGCATCGAGTGGCTCGGCGAACGTCCGGTCATCACCGTGCGCGACACCGGTCCCGGCTTGGAGTATTTCGACGGCAGGCTGCCCGACGATCCGTTGAGCGAAACCGGTCGCGGAATTTTTCTCGTCAAAACCTTGGCCGAAAGCGTCTCGTTCAAATCGCGGCCCGGGTACGGCACCGAGCTGCGCGCGGTGCTCCCGCTCCGGCGCCGCTCAACCGAAAACGATCAAGCCGATAATTCGTAGTACCGCCGCGCGCGCTCCAGCACTTCGCCGGCTTGCTTCGGCCAGGCGCTCTTCAGCCACAGAATCGTCGCCTCCGCCCGCGGGAGCGCCGCCCACGCTCCGCGCGGATCGCATCCGGCGGGGTACGGCCGCGGCGACTGCGCCTCCGATCCAAGAATCTCGCCGAGCGCGCGATCGACCGCCGTCGCAAGCTGTTCCGCCCGTTCTCCGGCCAGCACCCGATCGTGCGCGTGCAAAATGGCGCCGACGGCCGACGCTTCGAAGCCCTCGCTCAGCACGTCAATTGGATAGCCGCAGTGCAACGCAAGTGGAAATCGCCGGCACAAGCCATTCCACAGCTGCTCGAGCCGGAGGGCGGCGGGATATTGGGCCGCCTTCCAGAGCAGGCCGACCATCTCGCCGTAAGCATAGACCGGGGAACGCGTCCCCGTTACGTCCTCGACCGTGCGGGCGATGACCGTCTGGAATCGCACCGGATCCGGATATCCCCGAAACGACACGCGATCGAGCGTCTCGAGCGCGTCGAACACCACCAGCGCCCCAACGTCGAGGGCCTTCTTCACATCGCATTTCGCGGAAACGGACGCGAGGATGGCTTGGCGGTGCGCCGGCGTCACGACTAGGAGCGCCGTACCAGCATTGCGCAGTGCACTCACGGCGTGGAGCGCCACGGCCGCCGTCAAGCCGGGGGAATCGGACCCGTAAAAGCTCGCGCTGTGGCCCGCCCTGGACCAGAAATAACCACTATCCGTCCCAATTGGGCGATGCACGTCGGTATGATTATACCGCTCGCGCGGTTTTTCAATCAGGCCCTCGCCGCTTCGCCGCGCTCGCGGCGTTCCCGGTCGAGTAAAACGCGCTTGCGCGCCAAGCCCCACCGGTACCCACCCAGGTCCCCGGTACCGCGAATGACGCGATGGCACGGGATGACCAACGCCGTCACGTTCCTCGCGCAGGCTGCGGCCACCGCGCGGGCCGCTTTCGGCACACCGAGGCCGGCCGCGACCTCGCCGTACGATTCGACGCTACCGTAAGGGATCGCACGCAGGTAGTTCCAAACGCGCGTTTGGAAGGCGGTTGCGCGGATGTCGAGCGGCAGGTCGAGGTGTGGGCTTTCGCCGGCGAGGTGCGCCGCAATGGCGTCGACCCAGCCTCGGAACGCGGGCGAGTACGGCGCGCGCATCGGTTCGATCGCCGCACCGCCATACTGCGCGTGGAGCGCGCGCAACAGTTCGTCGACGCCTTCACCGAACTGCACGAAACAGACGCCGCGATCGGTCGCCGCGAGCATCAACAACCCCGCCGGCGTGTCCAGCGTCGCGTAAGAGATCGTCAAGCCCGCGCCGGCTCGGCGGTACTGGGCCGGAGTCATTCCCAAACGCGTCGGCACTTGTTCGTACACGCGGCTGATCGAACCGAATCCCGCATCGTACGCGGCGGCATCGATCGGCCGCGCGCGCTGCAGCGCTCCCTGGAAATTTCGCATGCGGGTTTCGGCAACGTACTGCTTGGCCGTTACGCCGAGGACGCGCTTGAAACTGCGGGCGAACTGGAAGCGACTCATCGCCGCCTTGGCTGCGAGATCGTCCAGGGTCAGCGGATCTTCGCTATGTCGCTCGATATAGCGACAGACGCGTTCGATTCGCTCAGGAACCGAACAGGGTGCGTGCTCTAACATAGGTACCACTCTAGCGGCGCCAAGGGCGCAATACCATCGGAAAGTTGCATCCGGCCAGGCCGCTTGCTTGGCGACTCGGGCGGGGGCGAACCGCCAGGCCCGGCCGGAACGTTAGAAGAAAGCGCGGTTAGAGTTTCGGCCGGCCGTCGCGGGCGGGCGGCATAAGTGCTAATTTGAGGGACGATGCGGCGACTTCTCGGATACTTCGGCGTTCTTGGTCTGCTCTATGGCTGCAGCGGGGCCGGGTATCTTCCGTATTCGCCGCACGCGCTCGCGCCGGGGGAAATCCACTCTTTGGTCTCCGACGCGTCGCGTACCAGCGGCGTGCCGCCGGGGCTGGTTCGAGCCGTTTTAATGGCCGAATCGGCCGGGGATCCTTCGGCCATCAGCACGGCGGGAGCGCAAGGCTTGATGCAACTGATGCCGGGCACGTCGTCGGGTTGCGGGATCGGCAACCCGTTCGACCCGACGCAGAACGTCCAATGCGGGACGACCTACCTGCGGTCGTTGCTGGTCCGTTACCACAATAACGTGACGTTGGCCGTCGCCGCGTACAACGCCGGGCCCGGCGCGGTCGATCGCTACGGAGGCGTGCCGCCGTATCCGGAAACCCGAGCCTACGTGGCGCGCGTGCTCTCGGCATACCGAAGCTACTAACCACGTTCGTTCGCGATGGCGACCCTTACGCACCGTCGGCCGATTCCCCGCACCAGCTCGGCCTCGCTCCGACTGTCGATCCTCGACGGCTATCTGCTGCGCGAAATGCTCGGACCGTTCGGGTTCGCTTTGGGCGCCTTTTTGCTGTTTTGGGCGTTGAATATTTTCTTTCTCGCCGCCGACTACATCATCAACCAGCACGCACCGTTTTTTCTAGTACTGCGATTCGTCATCTTCCGCATCCCGCAGGCGATTCCAATGGCCTTTCCGTTTGGGTGCCTATTCGCCGCGCTATTGGCCATGGGCCGCGTGATGGGCGACAACGAGGTGACGGCCATGCGCACCGCGGGTATCTCGGTGATGCGCATCGCCGCGGCCCCGCTGGCTTTCGGAGTGGTGATGTTCGCGCTTTGCTATGCCACCAACGAGTGGGTGGCGCCGCCTTCGGTCGAGTTGTCGACCCGAACGTTCTATCAAATCGTCTACCACACCGCGTCGTTACCGGTGGAGCCGCAGTTTTTCCGAAAAGACGAAGACACGGGTAACGTATTCTACGTCACCCAGGTAGCGGCCGACAACAAGACGATGGTCGGCATTCAGATTTTCAAACCGGCTCGGTTCGGTCCGTGGAACCAGACGCTGCAAGCTAAAACGGCGACCGTCAACGGCAGCACGCTGGTGCTGCACAACGTCATCGACACGCGTTACAACAACGACGGCTTCATGACCAGCCAGCAGCACGTCAACGAAATTTCGATCGGTCTTCCCTTGGGCGAAACGGCGGCGCAGTTCGTCAGCAGCGTCAACAACGATCCGTGGACGATGAGCAGCAAGTCGTTGCGCACGCAGGTCAGCGCGCTCCAGTCGCAAGGAATCGGCGGCACCGCCTTGGGCAACCTCCAAATCAATCTCGCGGACAAGCTGGCCTGGCCTTTTGCCTGCATCATCAGCGTCGTGCTGGCCGTGCCGTTAGCGCTGCGCTTCGGCAAGCGCGGACGCACCCTGGGCATCGCCATGGCGATCGTCCTATTTTTCGTGTACTACCTCATGATCTCGGCTGCTGCCGCGTTCGGACGTAACGGAGCGATCAATCCATTCATCGCCGCATGGGTCCCCAACGTCATCATGGGAACGACCGGCGCGGTGCTGCTTTGGATGGAAGAGCGTTAACGGCGGTGGCGCTCGGGCCGCGCAAGATTCGCGGCGTAGCCGCGATTACGTGTTTTGCCGTGCTCGCGGCCAGCCCGCTGCTCGCCGCGGCGAACGCGCCGGCCGACGATGGGAACCAAGCGATGGCCCTCATGCTTTTCAATAAGCAAACGTGCGGGCAACGTCTGGCCGCACCGGTTGCCGCATCCGAGGCGGTCGCCCAGGCGACCCCCGAGCCGTCCGCGTCTCCGCAGACCAGCGCTTCACCCGGCACCGGCGAGTCGCCGGGGCCGGTCACAACGCCCGCGTTGCCGGGCGCCCAGCCGGGCGCCGCCAACTCGACCTTTCAACTCCACGCCACTCCCCGGCCGCAACCCGGGTCGTCGGCGGCCGTAACGCCGCCGCCCGTTCCGACGCCCACGCCGAGCCCGGTCGCTTCGAGCGAGCCGATCTTCCTCATTCGCGGCGGTGAGACGCCGCCGCCGATTTCGCCGGCCGGACAGTCCACGCCCCAGCCGACGCCGGTTCCGACCGGGGCGCCGACGCTGCCGCCGGGATACGTCGCGGTCATCGCCGACCGCGTCACCGGGGGAACGACCAAAGGCCAGCCCGGCGACGCCGCTGGGAACGTCCATATTTATTACGGCGACGAAGAAATCGTCGGCGACAAGGCCCACTTCGACGGCATCCGGACGATTACGATCACCGGCCATCCGTTTCTCATCAATCATCTCCACGATTCGGTGCTCACGGGCGACGTGATCGCGTTCGATACGATCGAAGAGACGGCCAAACTCGTCAACGGTAACGGGGAGAGCGCCCAAGGAGTCGAACGCGGCTTCGTTCATTTTCGCGCCAACGACCTCCACACCGATCCCGACGGAACGGCCCATGGAAGCGATCCGAGCGTAACGACCTGTGAGAACCCCCGTTCCGGCTATCACATCACCGGCAAAACGATGGACGTGATTCCGGGGGACAAGATCGTCATCAACAAGGCCATCCTTTGGCTCGGCGCCGCGGCCATCTTCTATCTCCCGCGACTCGTCATCCCGCTGCGGACGGTCGAGGATCAACGCGCGCGTCCGCAGTGGTTCCCCGAAGTCGGCTACGACTCGTACGAAGGCGCCTGGATCAAGATTCAAGTCCCGTTTGGAAAAGATCAATATTATTACGGCTACTACATCCTCAACTATTTCACGAAGGCCGGCGTCGGAATCGGCTACGTGGGATTCTATTCGAGCCGGCGCGGCCGCCGAACGGTCAGCATCAACTTTTACGGGATGAACGACCGAATAGCCGGCACCAGAACCTATAACGTCGCGGCCCAGGAGCAGGAGAACTTCTCGCAACATTTACGCGGCAACTTTCAGTTCGGCTACCAATCGAACTACGGCGTGCTCAGCGACATTCCGCCGAACGAAACCCTAAGCGGCGCGATCGTGCACCAAACGCAGAACACTTCGCAAAACTATTCCTACAACCACAGCTCGGTGGGAACCCAATCGAGCAGCAACAGCTTCTCGTTTACCGACACGCGACAGTTCAATCAACTGCTGAACCAAACCGTGAGCCTGAACGTGTCCAACAGTTCTTCGAATTTTGGCGAATCTTCATTCAACTCGACCGCCGAGTTCGACTATCTCCTGCACTACACTACCGCCGGCGCCGACTATCAGATGGAATACGACAAGACGTTCGCACAAGAGCCGTTCGGCATCGACAAGATCCCCGAATTCCAAGTGCGTCCGTACGACTTCTTCCAGCATTTCATCTTTCCGGTTTCGGCCCAACTCACGGTCGGCGAATATAGCGAACCGACCACGCAACTCGCGACGTGGCGCGGGGACGCCGGTTTGGTCCTCGGCCCGGCCCTTGCCAAGGTCTTCGGGAGCGATTTCGAGGCGACGGTGAACGTCGACCAGTACGCCTACGGAACGGGCGACCTCAAAGCCGCCATCGAGCAAGATTTGAGCCTCACGACGCCGATCGGTTCGCACATCGTCAACGCGCTAACGTACAACGAGGCCAACTACAACGGACCGGCGCTCGTGCCGTTTCAGTATCTCGACCAGCAACCGACGGAAAACACGAAGAACGCCCAAGACATGATCCGGTTCTTCAACGACGACGTGTATTCGGTCGCGCTCGGCTTCTCCACCAACTTCGACGGTATCGCTCAGCCGGTGAGCTATCAGATCACCGCGCGCCCGTCGGCGCGATCCGTCGTACTCTTAGGCGGCTCGTTCATTCCCGGTCCCGGACTCGGCTTCGAGACGACGAACCTCCAGCTCTCGACCCCCTTCGGCCGCGACGCATCGCTGCAGTTCGTGACCGATTTACAATGGAAGGGCCCGGAATTTTTCTCCAACAAAATTCTTTACTACACGCGCACGATTGGAAACTGCTATCAGGTCCAGGTGCTGTACAGCGAGGCGTCGCAGTCGGTCAGCGTGGGACTGAGTCTGCTCGCGTTCCCAAACCAAACGGAATCGTTTTCGATCGGCCAGGCGGGCTCGATCATCCCCTCGACGTTTAACTTCTGACGAAGTCCGATTCTTGCTAGCTGGAGGGGCCGCTCGAACCGCAGGTGGGCGCGGGACTGGGATTGTTGCCGACCTCGACGCTGAGAATTTGCGCCGGCGGATCGATCTGCAGACCGCTCGACAGAGCGTAGTAGGTTTGGTCGGTGCACTGCCTGACGTCGAGCGGCGGCGAGTTCCATTGCGGATCGACCGGTCCGCCGGCGCCCATCGAATCGATGAAGATCAGCTGGTTCGAGGGATTTGCTTGCGTTGTGAAGGCGTTGAAATACCACACGGGGCTGATCGGCGTCGGGCTCGGACCCGGCGATTTAAGGATGCTGTTGAAAGATCGACCGTTGGAAGAGGATGGAAAACTCCGTTCCGGTGCCGTTGCTGTTAGCCGTATACTGAAATTGTTGCGGCGTCGTAATCAACGGCAGAAATGCCGGCGGCGCGTGCGGGTTACTCGGGTTCTTCACGAATTGAATCGCGCGAGCGAACGTAGCGCCGCCGACTCCGGCAACCTCGAGCGCCGACGAGTACGCGTTCCAGTTGCTCTGGAACGGATGAGTATCGGGCGTCAACCCGTTTCCGCTGGTATTGAAAACGACCCAGTACTGATAGCTGGAAAAGTTGAATTGCCCGCCCACGTCAAACTTGACGCTCATGTAGCCGGGAAGCGCACCGCCCGCTCCCAAACCGGGAGGGTTCGGCGTGACCTGCCGGCCGCAAGCCGCAACGATGAACGCCGTTACTATTAGGACACCAAAAGTAAATCTACGCATGCTTTCCTCGTCACGACGACTGCGCGACGCCGGGATCGTCGCCGCCGCTGCGATCGCACTTGCCGCGGCTTTCCCCAAGGTCGGAGCGGCGTGGCTCGCTCCGATTGGGACCGCGGCGCTGTTCTGGACGTGGCAAGAGGCTTCCTGGAGATGGGCCGCCGCATTGGGCTGGTTGGGCGGAATCGTATTCTTCGCATTGGGCTACGCGTGGATCGGGCATACGGTCGGCAGTTACATCGGTCCGTTCGGTCCGTTTCTGATGTTGGGTCCGGCGCTGATCGAAGCGCCGTTTTTCGCGCTCGCGGGGATCCTCGCGGCACTGGCGTACCGCTACGCGCGTCCCGAACTCGCTCCGCTGGGCGCCGCCGCCGCATTTGCGGTCGCCGAGTGGCTGAGGTCGGTCGGCATGTTGGGCGCTCCCTTCGATCAGCTCGGGTACACGCAGGCGGACACGCCGCTGCGCGCGATCGCGGCGTATGCGGGAACGTACGGCATTACCTTCGTGGTTTGCGTCGCCGGTGCGTATCTCGCCGACGCGCTGCGGCGCCGCACGTGGCGACCGCTGGCCATCGCACTCGGCAGCGTCGCCATCGTTACCACCGCGGCGTGGTTTGCGTGGCCGGCACGGCGACTGCCCCCGCCGACCATCGAAGTGGCGGCGATTCAGGGCAACATCGCGCAATCGTTGAAGTGGAACTCGCTCGATCTAGCCGTCCGCCGCTACGAAACGATGACGCGCGAGGCCGCCGCCGATCACCCCAAACTGATCGTTTGGCCGGAAACGGTGATCACGACGGTGCTCGATCGCGATCCCGCGCTGATGCGGCGGTTTCTCGCACTCGCCGCCGCGTCGCACGCGACGATCGTCGCCGGGAGCATCCACGAGCGCGGACTGCGCGAATACAACTCGCTGTTCGTGTTTCAGCCGGATGGAACGTTCGAAGTATACGACAAGCGTCAGCTGGTGCCGTTCGCGGAAACGTTTCCCGGCCGCCGCGTTCTTTCGTGGCTGCCGTACGTCGGCGCGCTCAGCGGGCGATTCGGCACCGGCCGCATCGACGGCGTCTACCCGAGCTCCGCCTTGACGTTCGCGCCGCTGATTTGTTGGGAGTCGGCATTTGCCGACCTGGCGTTCGCGCAAGTGCGCCGGGGGGCGCAACTGCTCGTCATCAGCACCGACGACGCCTGGTTCGGCACGACCTCGGGTCCGTACATGCACGCGCAAATCGCGCAGCTGCGGGCCGTCGAAAGCGGCGCCTACGTCGTGCGGGCCGCCGCAACCGGAATCAGCGGCATTATCGCGCCGGACGGCAGCTGGCAGTCGCGCAGCCGAATGGAAGAGCAGGTCGCGGTAACCGGCAGGGTCGGGTCGCGGGCCTGGACGTTCTTCGGCGAGATCGGCCCGACGGTCGTGGCACTCGCGCTGGCCGCACTGTACCTCGCAATACTCCTGATCCCGCAAAAACACGGCGATGTCGCGCCGTAGCCGCCGCCTCTGGAAGCGGGCGGCGATCGTCGCGGGGGTGGCGTTCGTGACCTGGGTCGTCGTCGAGGTCGTGCTCGCCGGGCGGGGCACTCCGCCGCCGCCGCCGTCGTCGATCTCGATGGACCTGCGCGGCGGCCACGTGCTCAATAATCGGATCACGACGAAGTCGTGGACGTTCGATTACGACCACGCCAAGCTCTCGCCCGACGGGACGTCCGGCAGCGTCGACGGCGTGCGCAACGGGATCGTCTTTCGCAAGGGCAAACCGTACCTGCGCATTTCCGCCGAGCACATCCAACTGGACATCGAGTCGCTGGACTTCACCGCGATCGGCAAAGTGCACGTCGAACGAATCGACGATCCGCAAAAGCGCGCGTTCGATACCGATTTAGTTACCTGGACCAACGACGCGAAGCTGTTGCGCATGACCCATCCGGCCTACGTCCACACCAACGACCAAACGCTGCGGATCGATGGAATCACCGTCGACTTCGACGCCAACACGATTCACCTGGGCAAGATCGGCGGACAGGTCGACATGCACAAGGAACGCCCCGCCCCGCCCCCTTGAGATGGGACGCAGGCGGGGTTCGTTGCGAAAACTTGCTGGAGAGCGGGCGCGCTAGGATTTTTCGTCGAGGAGTTTTTTCTTGGCCTCGGCTATGAGTTTTTTGACCTTTTGACCACCCTTGTGGCCGATCTCTTCGTAGAAGTCCGAGCCGTATTTTTCCTTGACGACTTTTCCGCCCTTTTGGCCGATCGATTCGTAGAACTCGACGCCGTGGCGGTCGCGCGTAGCTTTGCCACCTTTGCGTCCTATGTCTTCGTAAAACGTCGAACCATAGCGATCCCGCACGGTATCGCCGCCCTTTTTGCCCGCCTCGCGCACGGACATCTCGCGTTTTGCCGCGTCGTCGTTCGTTTTTTCAGCCATCGATACCTTAGGAAGTTACGGGTGGGGAGTGATCTAAGAAGACGAGACCGTTCTGCGTTTCGGCCGCTGCCCGCCTTTTTGCCCGATCACCTCGTAGAACGTCGGGCCGTACTTGGTTTTGGTCGCTTCTCCGCCCTTGCGGCCGATCTCTTCATAAAATTCGGAGCCGTATTTCGCCTTCACGCGTTCGCCGCCGCGGCGACCCGCTTCGCGGACGCTCATGCCGCCGGATTGACCGGGTTCTTGCGTAGCCATCAGTATGTCGAAACCTCGTTCTCTAGCGTAGGACTTGGTACAGAGGTACCTTTCCCATACGAGCGCTCGGTAAACTTATGAAACTCCCAGGAACGGGAGTGCGCCCGGCGGGTTGCCCGAGCCGGCGGCCCGAGGACCTTCCCCTACGGGCGCGCGAGCCGATCGTAGACGGCGCGGGCGCGGGCGCGCAGCTCGTCGAGTCCGGCGTCGTTCTCGATAACGAAGTCGGCCAGCTCGCGGGCTCGTTCGGGAGCGATCTGAGCGCGCATGCGCGCTCGGATCTGCGATTCGTCGAGGCCATCTCGGGCTTCGACTCGCGCGATCCGGGCGGCTTCGGGCGCCACGACGAGCACCGATTTGTCGAGTAAGTCCGCGTATCCGGTTTCGAAGAGCAGCGGGACGACGTGCACCACCGTTTGGCCCGGCTTCCCGGCCGCTTCGGCAGCGCGCGCGAGTAGACGTACGCGCGGGTGCACGATCGCGTCGAGCCGCGCGCGTGCCACAGGGTCGGGAAAGACGATCTCCGCCAGCGCGGCGCGATCGAGCACGCCGTCGCGTACGACCTGCGGCCAGGCGTCTGCGATTTCGAGCAAACCTTCGGTCCCGCCGGCGACCACCTCACGGGCTAACCGGTCGGTGTCGATGACGAGCGCGCCGAACTCCTCGAAGAGGTGTCCGACGGCGCTCTTTCCGACGCCGATTCCGCCCGTCAGCCCAACGCGCACGTTGCCTCGATTGGCGGCGCCGTGCGACCTACGGCGCGGGAGGGGTTTGCGCCGGTTCGGCTTCCTGCGGATCGTCCGCAGGCAAACCCTCGGGTGCGACCGCAACGACGTCGTCGATTTCCGGAACGACGAGCTGCTCGATCTCCTCCGGAGGCACGTCCGCGACGTGCTGGATCGAGGCCGTGATCCGGCGAGTCGTGTGATTGATCGTCAGCAACGTCACCTCGATCTCCTGACCGGGAACGTACTGCGCGGTCGCGTCGAACTCGCCTTTGGGAACCATAGCGAGAATTCCGGGGATGATTTCAACCAGGAGATAGTTCGGCGTGACCTTGACGACTTGCGCCGCAAGTTTGTTCGTCTCGTACAACTTGTCGGCGTGCTCGTCCCACGGATCGGGCAGCGCGTGCTTGAGCGAAAGGCTGACTTTCTTGGCGTCGGGATCGAATTTCATGATTTCGATATGCACGACGTCGCCAATTTTGACGACTTCCGACGGATGCTTGATGCGAGCGTACGAGAGTTCGCTGTTATGGATCAAGCCGTCGATGCCGCCGAGGTCGACGAATGCCCCGAAGTCCGCGAGACGCACGACGACGCCCTCGCGGATTTGCCCGACTTCCAGCGTATCGAGCAGTTCTTGCTTCTTGGCCTGCAGTTCTTCTTCGAGAACCAGACGCTGCGACAGGACGACGCGGTGCCGTTTGTGATCGAGGTCGATCACTTTGAGACGCAACCGCTGACCCACCAGTTCGTCGAGGTTTCCGACCGGCTGACGCCGGATCTGCGAAGCCGGCACGAAGCCGCGCATCCCGAGATCGACGAGCACGCCTCCCTTGACCACCTGCGTGACGGTGGCTTCGATCACTTCGTCGTGCTCGTGGGCCTCGATCACTTTCTCCCACGTCTTGAGCGCGCGGGCGCGCCGCTCGGAGAGAAAGAGCGTTCCGTCCATGTCGTCGATGCGGTGAATCATCACCTCGAGGGTATCGCCGACCTTGAGGAGGCGCGGATCGATGGCGAGCGACAGCTCGCGGAACGGAAGGACGCCTTCGGATTTACCGCCGACGTCGACCAGCAGTTCGTCCTTGTCCTTTTGAACGATCGTGCCGGTGAGAACTTGTCCCTCGTCGAGGACCTTTAGCGACTCTTCGTAGAGTTGCTGTTCGAACGCGAGCTGATCTTCTTGCGATTGTACTGGAACGGTTTCAGTCGTAGTGATGTTGAGTTTCCTACCTTACGTTTCAAATTTTTATTCTTTGGACGTCACCGCTGGCACTTGCGGCACCACCAGGTCCCGCGCTGCCCGAGCACCGTCCGCACGATCGAGCCGCCGCACCGAACGCACGGCCGACCGAGCCTGCCGTATACCGAGAGGACGTTTTGAAATCCGCCTCGGGCCCCCCCGGCATCCACGTAGTCGTCGACGCTCGTTCCGCGCATGTCAATCGCGCGTTTCAAAACATCGACTATGGCGTGGTGTAACCGGCGAGTCGCTGGTTTGGTCAACGCCTTTGCGGGCCGGCTCGGACGGACCCGGGCCTCCCACAGCGCCTCGCATGCATAGATGTTCCCTATGCCGGCGATCCGCCGTTGATCTAGGAGCAATGCCTTGATTGGCGTCGTCCGCCCCGCAAGCATACTCATAAAGGCCTCGGGTGTAAAGCCTGGCGACAGCGGCTCGACGCCGAGCTGCTGGTCCCACGCTTCGGCCGGTTCGACGAGGCGCATGCGTCCGAAGGTCCGCAAATCCGCGAAGCTCATGCGGGTTCGGTCGGAGAGCCACAGCACGACGTGCGTGCCGGGAAAGTCGGAGTCCCCGGCGGACTGAACGACGAGCCGTCCCGTCATCCGTAGACTCGTCACCAGGTTTCGCCCCGAACCCAGGGCCAGGATGGCGTACTTGCCGCGGCGCCGCACCCCGACGATCCGCTCGCCGGCGACGGCCTCGCCGAATGCCACGCCGGCCGGCGCCACCGCGATCTTCGGCAGCCGCACTTCCGCTCGAACGATCCGCTTCCCAACGACTGCCTTGGCCAGACCGCGAACGATCGTTTCGACTTCGGGCAGTTCAGGCACTGGCGGCGGCGGGAATCGTCAGGTGCGATCCCTCGGTAATGCCGTCGCGCGCGGCTTCTCCGGCGTTTAGTTCGATTACGAACTTGGCGACGCCGGGCTCGCGCGGAATTCGTTCGTCGGACAGCGATGGCGGGGCGGCAGGGACGTTCGCGTAGATCTTCCGGACCGCGCCGTCGGCCCCGATGAAAATCATGTCGAGCGGCACCAGGGTATTCTTCATCCAAAACTCGACCGCGCCGTCTTGCGCAAACACGAAGAGCATGCCCGAGTGCGGCGCGATCGCCGCACGGTTCATCAACCCGCGCTCCTGATCGGCGGGCGTGCGCGCCACCTCGAGACGCAGGTCGGCGTTTGGCGCACGAACCACGACGACCGGCAAGCCCGGCGGGGCGCTGGCGGCGACGGCCGGCGCCAGGGCAACGGCGACGGCGAGGACGAACGCGTTAGCCATTGGTCGCCGCCTCGGGTTGAAGCAACGCCTCGACGTCATACCAATTTCGTCCTGCTTTGACGGTAACTTCGAGCGGCACGGAGAGCGCCATCGCTCGTTCCATGTGATCGCGAATAAGGCCGGAAACGGCGTATTGCTGCGCGCGTGGAACCTCGAAAATCAATTCGTCGTGAATCTGCAGCAACATCGTCGCGTCGCAACCGCTGTCGTTCAAGGCACCCGCGATCCGGACCATCGCGAGCTTCATGAGGTCCGCGGCGCTGCCTTGTAACGGCGCGTTCGTCGCTTCGCGCTCCGCTGCGGACCGGAGCATGTAGTTTCCCGAAGCGAGTCCCGGCATATAGCGCCGGCGTCCCAAAATCGTCGAAACGTACCCATCGCGCCGGCCCTGCTCGATCGTGCCCTCGATATAAGCCCGAACCGAAGGAAAGCGCGCGAAGTACGCCGTCGTGATCTCCTTGGCTTCGGCGCGGCCGATCTCGAGGCGCTGCGCGAGGCCGAAGTCGGACATGCCGTAGAGCAACCCGAAATTAACGCTCTTGGCCATCCGGCGCTGGTTGCCGTCGACCGCGCCTTCCAGCCCGATCCCAAAAATCTGCCGCGCGGTGAAATCGTGAATGTCCTGTCCTTCTTCGAACGCCCGGCGCATCGCCTCGTCTCCCGAAAGATGTGCCATCAAGCGCAACTCGATTTGGCTGTAATCGGCCGCCAGCAAGACGTTGCCCTCGCCGGCCACGAACGCGCGCCGAATTCGCCGGCCCAGTTCGCCGCGCACCGGAACGTTCTGCAGGTTGGGATTGGTCGACGACAGGCGGCCGGTGGCGGTCGCGGTCTGATTGAAGACCGTATGGAGGCGACCGTCGAGTGGATCGACGAGTTGGGGAATGACGTCGATGTACGTGTTCTTGAGCTTCGTAACCTCGCGCCACTCCAACACCAACGCGCAAATCGGATACTCGCGCGCCAGACCCTGGAGTACTTCGACTCCGGTGGCCCATCCCGTCTTGGTTTTTTTTCCGGCCGGAATCTTAAGGCTGTCGAAAAGCACTCGGCCCAGTTGCTGCGGCGAGCCGATATTGAATTCCTCACCCGCGAAGTCGTAAATGCGCTGCCGGAGGCGGGCGGCGGTTTCCTCTACCTCGCGTCCGATGGCGTGCAGTTCGGCCGGGTCGATCGCCACGCCGGCGGCCTCCATGCGCGCCAGCACCGGGGCGAGCGGAACCTCGATCGTTTCGTAAAGTTCGAGCTGATCGCGCCGTTCGAGCGCCGCGCGCGTCGCCGAGATCAACTGCAGCACGGCATCGGCATGAGCCGCAGCATCCGCGGAAACTCCGGCATGTAAGTGGGCCGCCGCGGCGTCCTCAACGTCGGCAAATCCGCGGGCCGGGTCGAGGAGGTGCGCGCCGATCATCGGATCGTCGGTGAAATGCGCTCCGGTTACGCCGCCTTGCGTCAGGAGTTTCAGCACGCGCTTTGCGTCGTAGGCGCCGATTCGGGCGGCGCCGCCGAACAGTTCGCGAAGTCCGTCGCGCACCGCCGGGTATGCGACCGCGCCGGCCGAAAACGCCAGCCCGGTCCCGGGTTCGCCGCTCACGCCGATGGCGTCGCCGAGCACGGCAAACGCCACCGCAGGGCGCGCCGCCAGCGCGCGCAACTCCTCGCCCAAACGGGTGAACTCGGGAGGATCGACGCCGGCCGCGTAGCTGCGATACGTTCCGGTCAAACTCACCGACTCGTCGAAGAGCGGGAGATCGGGCGGGCGCGACAGCTTTGCGAGGAGCGATTTGAACTCGAGTTCGCCGTAGAGGCGATAGAGTTCGGCGTCGTCGGGAGTTTCGTACCGGCTGGCCTCCCAGTCGAGGTGCAGCGGAAGATCCCGGCGCACGATCGACACCGTCCGGCAGAGTCGGGCCTGCTCGCCATACGTCTCGATGAGGGCGCGCAGTTTAGGATTGCCCGCCAGCTGCGGGTCGGCGAGCAGCGCATCGAGCGAGCCGGCCGCCTGTAAGAGTTTGGCGGCCGTTTTCTCGCCGACGCCCGGAATGCCCGGGAGATTATCGGATGGATCGCCCTTGAGCCCGCGATAGTCGGGCAGCTGCGACGGCTCGAGTCCAAAACGTTCGCGCACCGCCACTGGGTCGTATCGGCCGAGTTCGGTAATCCCGCGGCGCGTCGTCAGCACCGTCGTGCGCTCGTTGACGATCTGCAGAAGGTCCAAATCGCCCGTCACGACGACCGTTTGCTCGCCGGCTTCTTCGGCTTGGCGCGCCAGCGTGGCGATCACGTCGTCGGCTTCCTGACCTTCCATCTCGACGACCGGAATGCGATGCACGTGAAGGATCCGGCGCACGAGGTCGAATTGGCTGCGCAATTCGTCCGGCATGGCGGTTCGCTGCGCTTTGTATTCCTTATATAGAGCGACGCGGTCGACCGGCATGCCCTTATCGAACGCGGCGACGACGTGGGTGGGCTTCTCGTCCGCGACGAGCTTATTGAGCATCATCGTGAAGCCGTAAGCGGCGTTGATCGGCACGCCCTTGGCCGTCGTCAGCCCCGGAAGCGCGAAGAACGCGCGATAAACGAGGCCGTACGTGTCGAGCAGCATCAAGCTCACGGCACTACCGTACCACGACGTTCGACGAACCGGCACTGACGCTTCCGTCGTCGGAGATCTCCAAAACCGAGAGCGTGTAGCGGCCGCTTTGGGTGGGCATCTTCACGGCGAAATCGTTCCCGCTCGCACGCGCCACGTTCCAGGAAACGGCATCGGTGTCGGCTTGCGCGAGCGCGATGCTGGCGGGCGGCTGCGTGCGCCGCACGAAGCCGAGAACGGCCGCGTGTTTGCCGGTCGAATCGACCCACGGGTGCCAGGTGACGGCGGCGGGCGCGCTGGTCTGCGTCGTCGTTACGCCGAGCGCGAGCAATCCCGGCGCCGAGTCGAAGCTGGCGCTTCCCGAAGGCTCGGCCCGGCTCACCCGCACGACCATCGTAGCCCGGCCTGGGGACGTACCCCGCAGCGAAACGTTCGCGTCTTGCCCAGGGGCGAACTGGGCGTCGCGCTCGAGGGAAAGCGACGCCAGTTGGGGGCGGCCGGGCGCTTGCAGGGTCAGAGGAACCGTCGTCCACGCGATCGCGCCGTCGCCGACGAAGGCCGATCCCACGCGCAAATCGCCCGCCGAATCGCTCACGTGGAAGCGGGCCGCCGCCCGCCCGCCGCCGGTCGACACGACCGCGGTCACCGTTCCTATCGCGCTCTCGAGCGTCATCAGCGCATCGCCGCGAGCGCCCGGCGCGGACGCGTTGACCGAGACTTGGTCGTCGGCGCGATACGCTTCCTTGTTCAGCGCGACGCGCACGTCGGCACTGCTTCGCTCGACGGTCACCGCATCGGCCGCCCGTGCTTCGATCTGCACCGACGCCGCATCGGTCGCTCGGCCGGAATCCTCGACGGCGGCAAAGAGGAGATTCGTTCCGAGCTGCGGTGCGGAGAAACTTCCGCGTGCGTGCCCGCTGCCGTCAAGCGTCAACTGTTGCTCGGCCACCGACGCGCCGTGCACGAGGCGGACGGTGACGGTCGCGCCGGCCAGCGGTTTTTCGGTATCGAAATCGTTGGCGTAGACGTCGAATCCGATCGGCGTTCCCAGCGTTTGATCCTCGCGGTCGAGCCGGACGCGGATCGCCGCGCGGGAGGTCGGCACCACGACGCGCGTGTCGGCGCTCGCACCACCGGATTCGACCCGCACGCCGTACGTTGACGCGAGTTCGTCGCTGGGATGCGGAATCGAAATGGTCGCGACGCCGTCGGAACCGGTGCGCACCGAAGCGTCCAGCCATACCGTCGTCCCCCAGGGGGTCGTCTCCGGAACGTATGCCGCGTAAACGTGCGGTGAACGGACGACGGTCACGTGCACGACCGCGGCGCCGTGAGAGGAGCGTATCGTTAACGGAACGTCGCCGCGCGGATCGCACGTAACCCCGCAGGCCGCGGCAACGGCGAGCGAAAGGCTGCCGGCGCTGGCATCGACGTGGATCGTCGCGCCGCCCACCCCGCCGCCGACTTGCGCGAGCACGGCGTAGTCGCCGGCCGGTGCGCTGGGCGGCAGGTCGAACGAGGCTTCGAACGCGCCGGCGGCGTCGAGCGCTACGCGCCGTTCTCCGAACGCCCTCGCGCCAAAGCGCAGGGAGATCGTCGCGCTCCCGCCGGCCGGACGCAGGACCGCGCCCGCGCGGCTGCGCGCGAAGCCGACGACGCGCACCGTGCCGCCGGCTCGCACAACCGCCGAATCGGTTCGCACGCCGACGATTGTCGCGGGAAGCGGCGCCTCCGGCAACGGGCTCAAGAATGCGTAGCTGTTTCCCCACTGCGCGAGGGCGAAAACCGGCCGCGGCGATCGCGTCCAGCGAACGATCCCGCGATCGTCCGTGAGCAGCGTCGTGAAGCGGCGGTCGGCGACGAACTGCACGCGCATCCGCGCCAGCGCTCGTCCGGTGCCGAGGTCGGCGCCGTAGAGGACGAGTTCGCCGGCGGTTTCTTTGGAAATCAAGCCGACGCGCGAACGATTGATCCAAACCTGTTCGCCGACGTCGCCGCGGCGAGCCTCGACCACGAAGAACCCTTCGCGCGAACCGAGCTGCACGTTCGACTTCGTTCGACTGAAATTGATAGCCGCCCGGCGGCGTGAAGTCGAACGATGCGATCGCGCGAAGCGTCCGCGTCACCACCGCGCGCGGACGGGCGTTCGAACCGGCCGTCAAAACGTCGGCGGGATCGACCGGATAGACGGAAAAATGTACCGGAGCGCTCGAGTAGGTGTCCAGCCGGACCGTCGTCGACTTCCACGGCACGTTAGAATCCGCGGCGAACAGGGCAAAGTACGCGTCGAGGCGGTGCAAATCGACGATCGGACGCTCGGCCCCGGCACAAACCGTGCTTACGGCCAAAGCGAGCAGAAACACGATCGCGGTGCGAGCAGCCACGCTAGCCGATTTCGCCGACGGGCATCGACCGCCTCGCACCGCCGGCAGGTCGGTACCACGAAGGCGCGTAAAGCGCGCAGGAGCGTATGACCATTTTACGTCTATCGGCAATAGCGTTTGCCGCGATCGTGGCAGCCGCCGGCACGCCTGCGGGGGCCGCAACGACGCCCGCACCCAGCAGCTCCCCGCATCGGGTCGCGATTCCGCCGCCGCCCTTTCCCAAAGAGAAGCTCCACGCGGAGTACGTCGTGGAAGTCAACAAGAAGGGCCAAGTGGTGCGCATCAAGTCGGGCAAAGGCACCAAGTACGGAACCTTCAACGCTCAGACGTACGGCAATGCCCTGCAGATGTGGATTCGAAAGCCCGACGGTTCGGCCGAAGTCGGTCTCTATCGCGTGACCTACGATTACGACCCGAAAACCCATCACGTCGATCGCAAAATCTCGCTCGTTTCGAAAGGCGGCACGTGGGCCAACAGCGAGGGCGCGGCCGACGTGATGATCGACACGGCGAAGCAAGAAGCTGCCGCCGCCGCCAAACAGCAGCAAGAGCAACGCGCCAAGCTGCCTTCGCTCAACCAGATAACCGGGAAGAAAACTCCCTCGCCGAGTCCGGCCCCCCTGTTTTCGCCGAGGCCGTAGCGCGCCACGCCGGATGCGATTCGTAACCTACCGCGCGACGGACGGATGGATCGGGCCGGGGGTGATCGAAGGCGACGCCATTCGCACGATTTCGACCGCAACGCTGCGCGAGTATATCGAGCTGGCGCCGCACGAACGCATCGCGTGGCACTCGGGTGAAGATCTCGTCCCGCTTTCGGCGGTAACGCTCGAGGCACCGGTGGTTCCACCCCGCAACGTCTTCTGCGTCGGCCGAAACTATCTCGAACACGCGCGCGAGGGCGCCCGCGCGGCGGGGCGCGAGCTGAAGCTCCCAGACGTTCCGACGTTTTTTACCAAAGCGACCGGCGCGCTCGCCGCGCCGGATTGCGTCCTGCATTTGGATGCCAAGCTTTCTAGCGAGTACGACTTCGAAGCCGAGCTGGCGGTCGTGATCGGCACGAAGTGCAAGGACGTCGCCGAAGCGGACGCCTCGGCGACGGTCTTCGGCTACACCGCGCTCAACGACGTCACCGCGCGCGACCTCCAACGCAGCCACGGTCAGTGGTTCAAAGGAAAGAGCCTCGACGACTCCTGTCCGATCGGCCCGTGGTTGGTGACTCCCGAAGAAGTCGGCGACGCGCAGTCGCTGCAAGTCGCCTTCCGGCTCAACGGCGTTGAGAAGCAGCGCGAATCGACGGCCCAGATGATCTTTCCCGTTTCACGCTTGATTGCAGAGCTCAGCAAGGGGATGACCCTGCTGCCGGGTGACGTCATCGCCACCGGTACGCCCGCCGGCGTCGGCTTCGCCCGAACGCCGCCGGAATTTCTGAGCGACGGCGACGTGATGGAGGTGAACATCGAACGCATTGGGACGTTGCGCAACCGGGTATCGATCGCATGACCGCGCTAACGATCGTCGGGGGTCTGGTGGCGCTGGCATTGGCCGCGGTCGGCGCAATCGCACTGCTCGCGCCGCGACGGCTCGCAGCCGCCTACGGGTTGCCTTCCGATGCTGACTCGTCGCACGGTTTCGTGCGAGCGACCGGTTTGCGCGACGTCGTCATCGCCATCGTCCTCGCCGCGACCATCTATTTAGGCGATCGCACGTTACTGATCGTGGTTGCGGCCGCCGGCGTCGCGCTGTCGCTGGCGGATCTGTTCAATGCCTACCACTCAGGGGGGCGCCGCTGGCGGCGCGAGCACGTCTCGCACGTCGGCGGAGTCATCGCGTTCGTACTCGTTTTGGCGATGGCGTTGTTCGCAATCGGAATCTAGGAGGCTCCCAGCGGGCTGCGAGGAGCGAGGAGTCGGGCGGCTTGAGCCGTATCTGCCTTGCCTATGATCGTCGCCGTTCCGCGCGAAGCCGCCTTACAGGAGCGCCGGGTTGCGCTCGTGCCCGAAACCGTCGCCAAACTCGCAAAGTCCGGCGCCGTGGTGCGCGTGCAGCGCGGTGCCGGCGTTGCCGCCGCGTTTCCCGACGAGCTCTACGAGCGAGCGGGGGCGACGCTCGTCGACGACGCGGCGGCGCTCGCGGATGGGGCCGACGTCGTCGTGACGGTCGGCCGCCCGAGCGACGAAATTCTGGCCGCCCTCAAGCCGGCCGCCACCGTCGTCGGCTTCCTCAACCCGCTGGCGGATCCGCAGTACGTTCGCCGGCTCGATGAAGCCGGCGTGACGGCGCTGGCGATGGAGATGATCCCGCGCATTACCCGCGCGCAGTCGATGGACGCGCTCTCGTCTCAGAGCAACATCGCCGGATACAAGGCGGTGCTGCTGGGCGCGGTCGCGTTGCCGAAATTCTTTCCGATGCTCACGACGGCCGCGGGAACGATTCCACCGGCGAAAGTGCTCGTGCTCGGCGCCGGGGTTGCCGGTCTTCAAGCAATCGCGACGGCGCGCCGCCTCGGCGCGGTCGTCAGCGGTTACGACGTGCGGGCCGTGGTAAAGGAACAAGTGCAGTCTCTCGGGGCGACGTTTTTGGAATTCGACCTCGGCAGCGATGCTGAGGGTGCCGGCGGATACGCCAAGGAGCTGACCGCCGAACAGCAGGACCGGCAGCGCGCGTGGATGGTCGAACAAATCGGCGCGAACGACGTGGTCGTTACGACCGCGCTGGTGCCCGGACGCAAGGCTCCCATACTCGTCAGCGAAGCCGCGGTCGCCGCCATGCGGCCGGGCAGCGCGATCGTCGACCTCGCAGCCGAGGCCGGCGGGAACTGCGCCCTCACCGTCCCCGGCGAAATCGTCACCACGCCCAACGGCGTCACCATCGTCGGAACGACGAACCTTCCCTCGACGATGCCCAATCACGCGAGCCAGCTGTACTCGCGCAACGTTTTCGCACTGCTGTCGCCGTGGATCAAGGACGGAACGTTTGCCGTCAACATGAACGACGAGGTCGCCAAGGGCGCCTGCATCACCGGCACAGCTACGCCGACAGGAGGAAGCACCGCGTGAGCGACGCTGCCCACTACATCAGCCTGCTCACCGTGCTCGTGCTGGCGGTCTTCGTCGGGTTCGAAGTGATCTCGAAGGTCCCGACGACGCTCCACACGCCGCTCATGTCGGCCACCAACGCGATCCACGGTATCGTGCTGGCCGGCGCCATCGTGGTGCTCGCACAACTCTTCGGGGCCGGCTCGAACGGCCCGCTGATGACGGTGCTCGCGATCGCCGCGGTGACGCTCGGAGCCATCAACGTCTTCGGCGGTTTCGCGGTCACCGAACGAATGTTACAGATGTTCCGCCGCAAAGAGGGCGGTAAATGAACGAGACGATGACGATCGCGATCGCGTTGGTCGACTTGGTCGCGATCGCTCTGTTCATTTACGGTTTGCACGAATTGAACTCGCCCGCGACGGCTCGCCGGGGCAACCGTTTGGCGATGATCGGCATGTTCATCGCGTTGGTGAGCGTCCTGGTGACGACCGCCGGCGTAGGCTGGTGGGCGATCGCGGTCGGCGTGATCGTCGGCGGCGGAATTGGCGTTTACGCCGCTCTCAAAGTCAAGATGACCGCGATGCCGCAGATGGTCGCCCTGTACAACGGCGCGGGCGGCGGCGCCGCGGCCTTGATTTCGACGGTCGAGTTTTACGTGTCGCGCGGCGGGTCGGTCGGAATGGACGACGTCATTGCGATCTCGCTGGTGCTTTCGGCGATCATCGGCGCCGTGAGCTTTTCCGGCTCGATCGTCGCGTTTCTGAAACTTCAGGAACTGATGACCGGGCGGCCCGTGACCTATCCCGGACAGCAGATCGTCAACGCCTTGGTTGCACTCGGGATCCTCGCGTTGCTCGTCTGGTTCGTCGTAACGCTCGGAACGCTGCCGGTATGGGGATACGTCGCCCTGATCCTGCTCGCTCTGCTGCTCGGAGTGCTTTTCGTCTTGCCAATCGGCGGCGCCGATATGCCGGTAGTAATTTCGCTGCTCAACTCCTTCACCGGCTTGGCGGTGGCGATTACCGGTTTCGAGCTTTCCAACACCCTGTTGATCATTTGCGGCGCGCTCGTCGGCGCCAGCGGAACGCTGTTGACCGTCCTGATGGGACGAGCGATGAACCGCCCGTTGACCAACGTGCTCTTTGGCGCGTTCGGCGCCGCCGGAGGCTCCGAGCCGGCCGCCGGCGCCGGCGGACCGCAGCAGGTTCGCAGCGCCAGCGCCGACGACGTCGCGATCATGCTGGCTTACGCGAGCAAGGTCATCTTCGTTCCGGGATACGGAATGGCGGTCGCGCAGGCACAGCATAGCGTCAAGGCGCTGGCGGACCAACTCGAAAAACGTGGGGTCAAGGTCGCTTACGCCATTCATCCGGTGGCCGGCCGCATGCCCGGCCACATGAACGTGCTGCTGGCCGAAGCCAACGTCCCCTACAATCAACTGCTCGACATGGAAGACGCCAACCCGGAGTTCGCCACGACCGACGTCGCCTTGGTCATCGGGGCCAACGACGTTACGAACCCGGCCGCCCGCAACGTGCAAAGCTCTCCGATTTACGGCATGCCGATTCTCGACGTCGACAAGGCCGCCAACGTCGTCGTGCTCAAACGCTCGATGCGTTCGGGATTCGCCGGCATCGAAAACCCGCTCTACGAAATGCCCAATGCCTCGATGCTCTTCGGCGACGCCAAGGCGTCGGTCGACGAGCTGACGGCGGCGGTGAAGGCGCTCTAATGAGCGGCGCGGTGCCCCGGCGCTGCATTGCGGGCGGCAGCGCGTGGGAACCGCAAGTCGGCTACTCGCGGGCGGTGCGCTGCGGAAACGCCGTGTTCGTTTCGGGAACGGTCGGCGACGGTGCCGATGCGTACGCACAAGCCAAAGCGGCGCTTGCGGCAATCGAGAAAGCGTTGGTCGCCGCGGGGGCATCGCTGCAGGACGTCGTGCGCACCCGCATCTTCGTCACCAACATCGATCGCGACTGGGAGGCGATCGGCCGCGCTCATCGCGAGGCGTTTGCAACGATCAGACCGGCGACGTCGATGCTCGAAGTCTCACGCCTGATCGATCCAAAGTACGTCGTCGAAATCGAAGCCGACGCCGTCGCCACGCTGGGAGCCTAGCAACCGCTAGCGGGCCGGCTCCGGCAGGGTCGGGGGATCGTTCAGCGGCGGCGGCGGCAGGTCCGACGGCGGCAGGTGCTTCGAGCGACGGTTTCGCCGCCGTTCGCTCCAGTCGACCACGATCACGTAGAGCACCGGAACGATCGCCAAGTTCATGACCGTCGAGACGAGCATGCCGCCGAGCACGGCGGTGCCGAGCGAAATGCGCGACTGAGCGCCGTCGCCGTGTGCGAAAGCCAGCGGTAAAATTCCGAGAATGAACGCGATCGACGTCATGAGAATCGGGCGCAAACGCTCCGCGGCGGCGTGGGTAACGGCGTCGATCGTGTCGCGCCCCTGCTCGCGGAGCTGATTGGCGAACTCCACGATCAAAATCGCATTTTTCGCGGCCAAACCGATCAGCATGACGTACCCGATTTGCGCGTAGATGTCGCTCGAAGTTTGCGGTACGAGCACGAGATGGCCGGCCAGCTTGGAGTGGATGAAGATGCCGAGCAAATCGGAGAGGCGCCGGACGAAGATTCCGCCCACCGCACCCACTAGCGCGAGCGGCACGGCCATCATGATGACGAACGGCGTCGAGAGACTCTCGTATTGCGCCACCAGCACGAGGAACACGAACAGGAGTCCCATCGCGAAGACGATGATGGTCTGCGGGCCGCTCTGCACCTGCTGACGGGCGATGCCGCTCCAATCGTACCGCATGCCCTTGGGCATATGCTGGGTCGCGATTTGCGCGATGGCGTCGAGGGACTGTCCCGAACTCGCGCTGGTTCCCGGCGAGCCGTCGATCTCGTAAGCGTTGTATTCGTTGAACCGCATGATCGTCACGTTCGACGTCTGGTTGGTGATGTGGAGGAACTGCGAGGCCGGCATCATGTCGCCACTGGCGTTGGCAACGTACATGCGGGAGAGATCCTGCGGTTTCGTGCGGTACTTCGCGTCGGCTTGAACCAGGACGTTGTACGAGCGGCTGCCGTAGTCGAAAAAGTTGACGAATTCGGCACCCGTCGTCGCGTTGAGCGTGTTGAAGAAACTCGTCGGCGAGATGCCGAACGACAGAGCCTTGGCGCGATCGAACTTGGCCACCAAGTACGGACCCGTCAGCTGCGTCGGAATACGGACCTGCGAGAGCCGCTTGTCGGTTTTTGCTTGCGCGAGAATTCCGTTGCCGACGCGGTCGAGCGCCGGCAAACCCAAGTTATTGATGTCCAGGATCTCGATGGCGAACCCGCCGGTGGAACCGAGTCCGGGAATCGCCGGAGGATTGGCGGGCAGCGCGGTCATACCCGGAATCTTTTGAAACTGTTCGTACAGCTGGTATTGCAGGTTGAGCGAACTGTCGCTCAACGCGTGACGCTGCGAAAGCGGCTGCAGCTGCACGAACAACGTGGCTTGATTCGCGCTGCTGTTGGCAAAGCCGAATCCGATTCCCGAGGTCACCGCCTCGACCTGAGGCATCTTCAGCATCATCGTCTCGAGTCGTTTGACGACGGTCGTGGTTTGGTCGAGCGAAGCGCTGGTCGGCAGGGTCACCAAAACGTAAAGCAAGCTCTGGTCTTCGGTCGGCAAGAACCCCTGCGGGGTGAACTTGAAGAGAACGCCGAGCAGGACGAGGCCGCCCAAAAAGATGGCGACCATGATCTTACGGCGCGCGATTAGCCGGGGAACCGCTCCCGAATACCAGCTTTTTAACGCGAGCAGGCGACCGTTGAACCACTTCATGAACGGATTCTTGCTGGGTTCTTCGGAATGGACCAGCTCGTAGGTGAGCACCGGGGCGAGCGTAAGCGCCGTGAAGAGCGAGATGGCGATCGATGCGGCCATCGTCAGGGCGAACTGCTGGTAGAGCAATCCGGTGGTTCCCGGCAAAAACGCAACCGGAACGAACACGGACATGAGGACCAGCGAGGTCGCAACCACCGCGCCGGTAATCTCTTTCATGGCCCGTTTAGTCGCCTCGAAGCCGTCGACCTTGTCGTCGACGATGTGGCGCACGATATTCTCCAGCACGACGATCGCGTCGTCCACCACCAAACCGGTGGCCAGGGTCAGCCCAAAGAGCGTCAGCGTATTGATCGTGAAGCCCATCAGCTTCATGGCTGCGAACGTACCGATCAACGAGACGGGAATCGTGATCGATGGTATCAGGGTGCTGTGCCAATTCTGCAGGAAGATGAAGATGACCAAGACGACCAGCAGGATCGCGATGATGAGGGTAACGATCACTTCTTTGATCGATGCCTGCACGAAGTCGGACGTATCGAAGGCGATGGCATAGTCCATTCCGCTCGGGAAATACCCCTTCAACCGCTCCATCGTCGACCGCACGTTTTTGGAGATTTGGAGGGAGTTCGCCGTCGGTTCGCCTTCGATCGCCAGCACCACCGACGTGCGGTCGTTGTAACGCGCCGACGTCACGTAGTTTTGCGCGCCCAGCTCGATCCGCGCGACGTCGCCGAGCCGGATGTAGCCGCCGTTGGGCTGCACGGCGACCACGATCTGTGCGAACTCGGCGGGTGACGTGAGCCGTCCGTTGACGTCGATCGGAATTTGGAAAGGCTGCTTCCCGGTCGTAGGCGCCTGACCGATGGCGCCGGGCGCGACGTTGGCGTTCTGCTGCGTGATCGCGTTGGTGACCGCGTCGAGCGAGACGTTATTCGCCTGCAGTTTGTGGGGATCGACCCAGATACGCATGCCGTACGTGCGGTCGCCGAGCACTTCCACCTGGCCGACCCCGGGAATTCGCTTCAATTCTTCGATGACGTTGATGTCGGCGTAGTTGCTGACCGCGACGTCGCTGACCGACGCGCTGGTCGAGAGCATCGCGACGGCGATCGTGATGTTGCCCGAGCTTTTCTGCACCGAGACGCCCTGCTGCTGGACGGCCGTCGGGAGCTGAGCGAGGGTCAGGTCGACGCCGTGCTGCACGTTGGTCTGGTCGGTTGTCGGGTTGGTACCGAGCGCGAACGTGCACGTGATCGTGACGATCCCGTTCGAACTCGAATACGACTGCATGTACTGCAAACCGTCGGATCCGTTAATATTGATCTCGAGCGGCGTGGTGACCGAACGGACGACGGCCGCGGCCGTGGCGCCGGGATAGTTCGCCGTTACCGTCACGGTGGGCGGCGAGATTTGCGGATACTGAGAGATGGGCAAGATCGGAATGCAGATCAAACCCGCCAGCAATACGACGAAACTCAGAACGCCGGCAAAAAGCGGGCGCTTGAGAAAGACTTCGATCAACGACCTGCACTCCCCATCAATCGTCCCCGAGGTTGGGTCTCCCACACGATGCTACGCTCTTAATATCGGCGAAAGCATCCGGGCGGCCTTCCGCCTGCGCCGGCAAACCGCCGGACCGTTAGCGCACGCGCCACTCCGCGGCATTCCAGGTTGGCAGGAAGGGGTTGGGTGCGAAGCCGCGCAGCCGCGCGCGGTACGCGTAAACGTAATCGGCGTTGAAGAGGTAGAGGATCGGAACGTCGCGCGCAACGATTCGGCCGATTCGTCCGTAGAGCCGCTTTCGCTGCGCTTGCTCGGTCGCCGCTAAGGCCGCGCGTTCGAGCGCGTCGACCGCTGGATCGCACCAGCGCATGTAGTTGGCGGCACCGCCGCAGCGCAGAATCGTCGAGTCGTCGGGATCGGCACCCATCGTCCAAGGAACGTAGGCGAGGTCGAAGTTCCCCGCGGCCAGCACGCCGGTTCCCGGCAAAAAGAGTTGCGCGTTCGAAATCGATTTGACGGTGACGTCGATCCCTCGTTCGCGCAGCGCCGCTTGCACGGCGGTCGCGACGCGCACGCCGGTGGTGGTCTCGGGAAACTGCACGTAGACGAGCTGAAAAAGATGCCCGGCCTTGCGCAGTAGGCCGTCGGATCCGTGCGCCCAGCCGGCCGCCGCCAGCAGCGCGTCGGCGGCGCGCGGATCGTAACCCGGTTCGCGCACCGTGGGGTCGAACGCCCACGAGAAGTGCGGCTGCATCACGTTGGTCACCGGGTAGGTTCCAAGGGTGATCTTTCGCACGATCGCGTCCCGATCGATCGCCATCGCAAGCGCCCGCCGAACGCGCACGTCGTCGAGCGGCGGATGGCTCGTGTTGATGGCGATCCCGGCAACGACCGCCGTGGGGACGCGCGCGAACACGAGCCCCGGTCTTTTGCGGAGCACGGGCAACTGTACCGGCGCCACCAGGTTCCAGTCCAGTTGCCCCGACTGCAATAACAGCAGGTTCGTCGACGGATCCGGAACGACGCGCACGTCGAGAACGCCGGCGTCCGGTTTGCCGCGCCAGTAGAACGGATTGGCCGCGTAACGCAGCCCCTCGCCCCGGCGCCAAGCGACGAATCGGTACGGCCCGTCGCCGACGGCCGGTGCCGCGTTGAAAGGCGCGCGAGCCAGCGGCGCCTGCCCGTGCAGAACGTGCGCCGGCAGCACGAACTGCGGCGAGAACCCATACGAAAAGTACGTCGTCACCGCGGGCGCCCACGCCCGCCGTAAGTGGAAGACGACCGTGTGCGCGTCGGGCGCGTATGCCCGATCGATCAGGTCGTAGCCTTCGCGCGACCGAACCGGATTGCGCGGGTCGAGAATGGCTCGGAGCGTGAACAGCACGTCCCGCGAGGTGACCGCCAAACCGTCGCTCCATCGCACGCCGGGGCGTAGGCGGTAGCGGATCGTTCGCCCGTCCGAAGAGACTCCGCCGTTGGCGTGCGTCGGGATCACGGCCAGGAGCGCCGGCACCGGCCGCCCGCGCCCGTCGAGATCGACGAACGGCTCGAACGCGAGGCGCGCCAGCTGGGCTTCAACCGAGGCGGCGTCCGGATGGGCAAACAAGGGGTCGAGCGTTTGGGGATCGGCCGCGATGGCAAAACGGACCGTGCCGGCAGGTTCGGCCGGCCCGCCTCGTGACGGGCTACAGCCGGTCGCGAGCAAAGCCGCTGCCACGAGGGTCCAGAGGGTCAGAGCCCTTGCGCCGAATAAATCGTTGGTGCTATAGTTGCACAGCCGAATATTGTTCGGCAAAGTCCCCTCCCGAGCGAATATGATAGCGACGACCGAAGAACTCGACGAACTCGACCTTCAACTCTTGGACGCGTTGCAGGGTAACGCGCGCTCTACCTTTGCCGAACTCGGTTCGATCGTCGGGCTGAAAGCACCGGCGGTCCACGACCGGGTGAAGCGGCTCGAGCAGCGCGGATTCATCCAGCGCTATTCGGCGCAGCTCGACGCTAAGCGCCTGGGCCTGCAGCTCACCGCCTTCGTCAGCCTGTATACGGCACCGGACTGCAACTACGACGTGTTTACCAAAGCGCTTGGCGAGATGCCCGAAGTTTGCGAAGTCCATTCGGTGGCCGGCGAGGAGACGTTCGTGTGCAAGGTCGTGACCGGATCGACCAAACACCTCGACGACCTGCTGGCGCGGCTCAAGGGCATGCCTGGAATGGCGCGGACCCGCACGACCATCGTCCTGACGACGCCGTACGATCGCGGCGGCATTACGGTGCGGTCGTGAGCACGATCTCGAAGCGCCGGGTGCATCCTCTGGGTACGCACCGAGTGCTCGAGCCCGCGGGCGCGATGCCGCAAAACGCCTGGCGTATCGACAACACACCGGTCGCCTTCGAAAACGAGATCCTCTGCGACGTCGAGACGCTCAACATCGATTCGGCCTCGTTCAAGCAGATTTCCGACGCCTGCGGCGGCGAGCCCGGCCGCATTGCGGCGCACGTCGCCGATACCGTCGAGCGCCGCGGCAAGCAGCACAATCCCGTGACCGGCAGCGGCGGAATGTTTATCGGGACGGTTCTCGACATCGGCGCGTCGCTGCGCGCGCGCATCGATCTCGAGCGCGGAGCCCGCATCGCGTCTCTGGTGTCGCTCACGCTTACGCCGCTGCACTTGGAAGAAGTGACGCGCGTCGACGTCGCTACCGGCCGCGTGTGGATTCGCGGCCGAGCGATTCTTTTCGAAAGCGGGCTTTGGGCCAAACTTCCCTCCGATATCGAAGAAAGCGTGGCTCTCGCCGTGCTCGACGTCGCCGGGGCGCCCGCGCAGGTCGCACGCCTCTGTTCGCCGGGGCAAACCGTCGCGATCGTCGGTGCCGACGGGAAAAGCGGCATGCTTTCGTGCGCGCGCGCCAAGGTGAAGGTCGGTACCAGCGGGCGCGTGATCGGGATCGTGCCCGACGCGACGACCGCCGGATCGCAGCTGCTGCTGCGCGCCCGGCTGGTGGACGAACTCGTCGTCGCGGACGCACGCAACGCGCTCGACGTAGCCGAGAAGTTCGCGGCCGCGGCCCCCGCCTTGGCCGACGTCACGATCAACTGCGTCAACGTGCCCGACACCGAGCTGGCTTCGATCTTGTGCACCAAGCAGGGCGGCGTCGTCTACTTCTTTTCGATGGCAACCTCGTTCACGGCGGCCGCGCTGGGAGCCGAGGGCGTCGGCCGCGACGTCACGATGATCGTCGGCAACGGCTACGCCAAGGGCCACGCGCAGACGGCCCTGCAAACGCTGCGCGACCATCCCGACGTGCGGGCCTATTTCAGCGAAAAATACGCGAGGAACGAACCATGACCGATACGACCTTCCACCATCTCAAGCCGCCGGTGGCACCCGACCAGTTCGAGTACAAGGATCTCAAACAAGGCGAGTTCTGGCGCCACATCCCGGCGTACGCGGACGTCGACCAGGCGACGTTCCTCGATCACCTCTGGCAGCAGAAAAACGCCGTGAAGACCTCGACGGAGTTGCTGACCACGATCAAGGACGTGTGTTCGCCGGAGTTCTTCGCCGACGCGGAAGCGGGTTTCGCCCAGGCTCCGATGGCGGTCCGCGTTTCGCCCTACGCGATCGCGTTGATCGACTGGAACGATCCGATCCGCGATCCGATCCGGCGCCAGTTCGTCCCGCTCGCCTCGGCGCTGCTGCCGGATCACCCGCGGCTAACCCTGGACTCGCTCCACGAACAGGCCGATTCGCCCGTGCCGGGGCTGGTACACCGCTACGTCGACAAGGCGCTCTTTCTGCCGCTCAATACGTGTCCGGTTTATTGCCGTTTCTGTACGCGCAGCTACGCGATCGGGCCCGACACCGAAGCGGTCGACAAAGTGGCGCTGGCCAAGACGCCCAAACAGTGGGAAGATGCGTTCGCGTACATCGCAGCGCGCCCGGAGCTCGAGGACATCGTCATCTCGGGCGGCGACACGTATCAGCTTGCGCCCAAGAACATCGAGCTGATCGGAAACGCCTTGCTCGACATCCCGCACGTCCGGCGCATGCGCTTCGCGACCAAAGGCCCGGCGATCATGCCGATGAAGATCATCACCCACACCGAGTGGCTCGACGCGATCACGGCAATCGTCGATCGCGGCCGCAAGATGGGCAAGGAAGTCGTCCTGCACACGCATTTCAACGCGCCCGAAGAGATTACGTGGATCACGCAGTGGGCGATGAGGATCCTGTTCGAGCGAGGAATCTTTACTCGAAACCAATCGGTGCTGATCCGCGGCGTGAACGACACGCGCGAACGCATGCAGCTGCTCGTCAAGCGCCTGGGGTATCTCAACGTGCACGCGTATTACGTGTACATGCACGACATGGTCAAAGGGGTGGAAGAGCTGCGCACGACGATTCACACCGCGACCGACACGGAGAAGTTCGTCCGCGGCAGCACGGCCGGATTCAACACACCGACGTTCGTTTGCGACGCGCCCGGGGGCGGCGGCAAACGCGACGTCCACTCTTACGAGTACTACGATCGCGACAACGGCATCGCCGTTTACGCCGCGCCGAGCGTCAAACCGGGCAAGGCCTTCGTCTACTTCGATCCAGTCGACCAGCTGTCGCCCGACGCGCAGGCCCGCTGGGCCGTGCGCGAGATTCAGGACCAGATGATTCACGAAGCCGTCCGCAAGGCCGGCGTCGGCGACGAGCAGCTGGTGCTTGCGTAGGCACCGGCGTGAACGAGAAGCGGTTTCGATTCGACCTCTACGTCGCGCTGCTGGCGCTGCTGATCAGCGGCGTTGCCGCGGCGGCATCCGCCTATCAAACGTACGTCATCCGCCAGCAGTTCAGCGCCACCGTGTGGCCGTATTTGACCTTCAGTTCGACGTCGTTCGGCGGCGACTCGTTCGAGCTGAGCGTCAGCAATCCGGGCATCGGCCCGGCGTTGATTCGCCAGGCGGTCGTCACGCGCGACGGAAAGCCGATCGTCGTCACGCTGAGTCCGACGTCGGCCCCGGCTCTTTCGGTCGCCTTCGAACCCGAACGGTCCGCGGCCGTGCGCGACGAATCGAAGCCCGGCGTCCACGGTAAGTCGGACTGGACGGTCACTTCCATCGTTCGCGGCGAGGTGGTGCCGGCGGGCTCAAAGCTGCTGCTGCTGCGGGTCGATGGACGCTTTCTCACGCGGCGGATCCTTGCCGACATGAGGCGTATCGACGTGCAGCTCTGCTACTGCTCGCTGCTGGGCAACTGCTGGACCAAGCGGCTTTGGGATCCGACCAGCGAGCCGCACGCCGTCGGCTCCTGTCCCGACGCTTGAGGCCTTCCCGGCCTCGACGCTCGAGCGATCGCCCGCATCGGAACGGGACCGTCCGGCCGCAGCGTCACCAGCGGTGCCGCGCGCACCCGCGCGCCCGGTTCGAGCGCGAATGAGAAGCGGCGCGAAATTGCGGCGAGCACGATCGCCGCTTCGCTGAGTGCGAACTCGTTGCCGATGCAGCGACGCGCGCCGGCCCCGAAGGGTAGGTAGGCAAACGGAGCCGGTTCCCCGGCCAGCCAGCGATCGGGATCGAAGCGCTCGGGCTGCGCGAAATACTCCGCGCGGCGATGCAGGAGCAACGGCGCGATGAGCACCGTCGTTCGGGCCGGAATCGCGGTGCCGTCCTCGAGCGTGACGTCGTGCAGCGACTCCCGCCCGACGACCCAGGCGGGCGGATACAACCGTAAGCTCTCGCGAACCACGCGCTCGACGAAGCCGCGATCGCCGCTCGCCGCTGCGATGCCCATCCGTTCGTCAACTTCGGGGTGCTGCGCCAGCAGATACCACGTCCAGACCAGTAGGTTGGCGGTCGTTTCGTGACCGGCCATGAAGAGCGTCATCACTTCGTCGCGAATCTGCTCGTCGCTCGGACGAAAACCCGTCTCGGCATCGCGCGCCGCGAGCAACATCGAGAGCGCGTCGCCGGCCTCGGTCGGCTCGGCGCGACGCCGCGCAATCAGGCCGTAGATGATCTCGTCGAGGGATTTCTTGGCGCGGTCGAATCGACGCGTCGACGGCAGCGGCAGACGCCGTCGCAGATCGCCGAATGGCAGCAGCACGTAGGGAAACTCGCGCATCATCAATCCCAGCGCGCCGCTCACGCGGGCCGTTGCATCGCTTTCGTCGCTCCCGAAGAGCGTGGTAGAAGCGATGCGCAGCGTCAGGGCCGTCATCGAGGCGTGCGCGTCGAATAACTCGCCGGGACGGACGCTTTCGGCAAACTCCTGCGCCGCAGATTCCATTTGCTCGAGGTAGCGCGCCACCCGTTCGCGGTGAAAAGCCGGCTGTACGATGCGTCGCATCTGACGATGCAGCGGATCTTCGCTGGTCAGCAACCCCTCGCCCAAAAGATGCCGCAACATGCGCGTCCCGAACGACTTCGAAAACGCGTGCTGCTGCGTCACGAGCACGTCTTTGATCGCCGCCGGCTCGTTGATGAAGACGTAGCTTCGCCACGGAACCGAAAACGCAAACAGGTTGCCGTAACGCGCCGTCATCTCCGTCAGGAACGGCACGAACTTTAAAAACGGCATGGGCATGAGGCGCTGCAGCGTCGTCCAGCCGCTGGGCCCGGGCATCCGCACGCTCATCCGCCGGCGAGCTTGACCTTGCGGCCGCGCGCCGCGAACCACTGGGAGATCTTCTCGCGGTGATCGCCCTGAATCTCCACGACGCCGTTTTTAGCCGTCCCGCCGCTTCCGCAATGCCGCTTCAGCGATGCGGCGACCTCGTCGAGTTCCGCGGACACGAGCCCGGTGACGAGACTCACCGAGCTGGCTCGGCGCCGTTCGCGGAGGATGCGCACTACGCCGTCGGCGGGCAACGGTCGTCGAACGCGGCGGGCGATGGCCATGCGCGCGCGCTTCGGCAGGCGCGCGGCGCCCAACTGCTAAAGCGACCTGCCGATGAACCGCCGCATCTGCGTGTTCTGCGGCAGCAGCCCGGGAACCGACGACTCGTTTGCGGCGATGGCGCGCGACGTCGCGCACGCGATCGTCGGGGCCGGCTACGGCATCGTCTACGGCGGAGGCGGTGTCGGTCTGATGGGCACGGTCGCCGATGCCGCCCTCGCGGCCGGCGGCGAGGTCATCGGCGTGATCCCAGAAGCACTCACGCGCGCCGAGATCGCGCATTCCAGCCTCTCGGCGTTGCATGTGGTAAGCAGCATGCACGCTCGCAAAGGGTTGATGGCGGAGCTGAGTCACGGCTTCGTGGCGTTGCCGGGCGGCTTCGGCACGATGGACGAGTTCTGCGAGGTGCTCAGTTGGCGCCAGCTGGGCATCCACGACAAGCCGGTCGGACTGCTCAACCACCAGGGGTACTTCGATCAGCTCCTGGCGCTGTTCGACACGATGGTTCTTCGCGGTTTCCTTACGCCTGCCAACCGGCAGCTATTCGCGGACCGAACCGGTATGGCGGAATTGCTCTCCGCAATGTTCGATCCGCCGGCAACACCTATTTGAACGGTTACCACGAAGGAGGGAACCCGTCCTGCCTGCCGGCTTGCCTCGCTCATAGCTAACCGGTTAAACTGGTTTTATGCTCGGTGCCGTGAGTCTAGAGTTTGCGGCCGGAAGCCTGGAGGACCGGGATGCGCTGGCCGCCGCGTTCCCGCGGCTGGGCATCCTTTCGTTCGCCCCGTCCGTCCGCCCCGAAGACCTCAACGACGCGCGGCGGCTTCAAACCGCCGTCGCCCGGTGCGCGCTCGCCGCGACCGCGGGCGAGCTGCTTCCGGCGCGCGACGTCGAGACAATTAACAGCTACGCCGGCGACGAGCCGCCGCTGCTGTCGCTGCGCCCCGACGGCAGCGCCGGCCGCACGGCGGCGGATCCGATTAGGGCCGCCTTGGCCGCAATCGCGCGCGACGCCGTTGAGACGATCTCACGGCACGCCGGCGCGTTGCGAACCTGCGCGGGCGACGGCTGCGAACGCAGTTTCCTCGACCTGTCGCGAGGTCAGCGCCGCCGCTGGTGCTCGATGACCCGCTGTGGCAACCGCGTGAAGGTCATGGCGTTCCGGCAGCGCTCGCGAAATCCGCGGGCAACGTCATCCCGAGATTTTTGACGAGAAACGCGTAGACATCGGCGGTCGAGTCGATGCTTTGCGCCAGGGTCGTGCTGCCGCCGTGACCGGCCTTGAGTTGTATCCGCAGGAGAATCGGCGCGCTGCCGGCTTGATCGGCCTGCATCTTCGCTGCGAACTTGAAGCTGTGGGCCGGAAAAACGCGGTCGTCGTGATCCGACGTCATGATCAACGTCGGCGGGTAGACCGTCTTCGGTCGCACGTTGGCGTAGGGCGAGTACTTGGAGAGCCATTCGAAGTCGGCCTTGCCGCACGACGAGCAGCCGTATTCCGGAATCCAAAAATTGCCGATCGTAAACTTATCGAAGCGCAGCATGTCCAGAACGCCGACGCCCGGCACCGCGGCGCCGAACAGATCCGGCCGCTGCGTTTCGACCGCGCCGATCAACAGGCCGCCGTTCGATTCGCCCTTGATCGCGAGCTTCGGCGTCAACGTATACTTCTGGGCGATTAGGTACTCGGCGGCGGCAATAAAGTCGTCGAAGACGTGCTGCTTGTTACCGAGCATGCCGGCGTGATGCCACGCTTCGCCGTACTCCGAACCGCCGCGAATGTTGGCGACCGCGTAAATCCCGCCCATCTGCATCCAGGTCGCGATCGAACTCGAGAAATACGGCGTCATCGGAATGTCGAAGCCGCCGTATCCGTAGAGAATCGTGGGAGCCGTTCCATCGAAGCGCGTACCCCGGCGAAACGACACCATCATCGGGACGCGCGTGCCGTCCTGGCTGCGGTAGAAAACCTCTTTGGTCTCGTATTGCGACGGATCGAAGTCGATGTGCGGCTTGCGATATACCGTGCTCTTCCCCGAGGCGACGTCGTACAGGTACGTCGTCGGCGGCGTCGTCCAGCCGGAATACACGTAGAACGTCGAACGGTCCGTAGAGATCCCGCCGAAACCCGTCGCGTCGCCAAGACCCGGCAGCGAAACGCTGCGGACGAAGCGCCCCCGCTCGTCGTAGACCTTCACGCTGGCGTGTGCGTCGACGAGATACGACAGAATCAGGCGCTTTCCGACGACCGACGCCGATTGGAGTGCGTACGACGATTCCGCAACGACCGTGCGCATTCGCCCCGGATGGCGGACATCGACCGCCACCACGCGCGAGTTGGGGGCTCCCAGCGTAGTCGTGAAGTAGAAGACCGGTCCGACGTTGGCGACGTAGCTCCACTGGGCGTCGTTCTTCCAGAGCAGTTCGCGAACCGCGCGTTTGGGAGCGTGCAGATCGACGTATCCGATACGCGTGTTGATCGACGTATTGGCCGAAACGGTCAGGACGAGGTATCGCCCGTCTTCGGTAACCTGCGTGCCGTAAAGCCAGTTCTTGTGTTCGGGGCGGTAGTAGAACCGCGAATCGGCCGACTCCGGCGTGCCGAGCTTGTGAAAGTACACCGCGTGATCGTAGAGGGCGCCCTTGTACGTTTCGCCCGAAGCCGGCTGCGGATACCGTTCGTAGAAGAATCCGCCGTCGTCGGGCAGCCACGCGGCGCTCGCAAATTTACTCCATTGCAAGGTGTCGGGTAAATCCTTGCCCGACGCCACCTCGCGCACGTGCCACGTCTGCCAATCGGAACCCGACGTCTGCGTTGCGTAGGCCAAGTAGCGGGCGTTCCAGCTCGGCGATTCGCCGCCGACGGTGACCGACCCGTCGGTCGAGAGCGCGTTGGGATCGATCAGCACGTGCGGCGTACCGCTGAGACCTTGCATCGTGAAGAGGACCGACTGGTTTTGCAGCCCGCTGTTGTAAAGATAGAAGTACCGGTCGCGCATGTGAAACGGGAGGCCGTAGCGCTCGTAGTTCACGATCGATTGGAGGCGAGCTTTGATTGCCGCGCGCTGCGGGATCGCCTCCAGGTAGTTGCGCGCGAGCGCCGACTCGGCTTCGACCCACGCACGCGTCGCCGGCGCGTCGATGCTCTCCAGCGGCCGGTACGGATCCGGGACTTGCAATCCATAGTAGGTATCCACCGTACCGTCGGTCGGCGGCTGTGGATACGCGAGGCCGCCGGCAGCGGCGCAGCTGGCCGCGGGCGAAAAGAGCGACGCCGCTAGCGCAGCAATCGCGATCACCGCACGAGTCACGACGATCCTTCCTCCTCGGCGCGACGCCGCTCGACGACGCGTTTGACGATGGCCATGGCGTTGAGGGCCTTCGGGAAACCGACGTACGGAATCAGCGTCATAACCGTTTCTACGACGTCTGCTTCGCTCGCGCCGGCGTTGAACGCACCCCAGACGTGGGTCTCGAGCTGCGCGTCGCAGCCGCCCATGGTGGCTAGCGACGCGATTGCGACGGCTTCGCGCGCCCGCAAATCGCCGTCGCGGGCGTAGATCTCGCCGAATGCGAATTCGACGAGGTAACGCGTGAAGTCGGGCGCAATGCCCTCATACGCACGCAGCAGGTTGTCCGCAACGCGGTCCCCGTCGATTTTGCGAAGGAGCCGTTCTCCACGCTGCCACGCGGTCTCACCGGCCGGCATGCGGAATGCGCTCCCGCTATTCCGCGAGCGCCGTCGCGACGATGCGCTCTTGCTCGACGGCGTGCTGGCCTGCATAACCTTCGCTCGGACTCGCGCGGTAGCCGCGTCCGATGTATTCGATGTCGAACCCGTCGCGTTTGCTCTCGAGCAGCCGCCGCCGCACGAACGCCCGCGCGCCCATGTTCTTCGGCTCCTCCTGAACCCAAACGATCTTCGTGAGCTTCGGGTACCCCGCGATCACCCGATTGATCTCCGACGCCGGTAGCGGCGCGAGCAATTCGATCCGCGCGATCGCCGTCTTTCGTAAATCCCGCGCTGCGGCGTGAGCGACCAGGTCGTGATAGATCTTCCCGCTGCAGAGAATCAGCCGCTCGACCGCGTTGCGGTCCGCGACCCGCGGGTCGTCGATCACCGGTGCGAAGGCTCCAGTGGCCATCTCGTCGAGCGTTCCGACGGCGCTCTCCGCGCGCAGCAACGACTTGGGCGTCATGACGACGAGCGGCACGGCGATCGGCGAGCGGGCTTGCATGCGCAACAGATGGTAGTAGTTGGCCGCGTTCGACGGGTAAGCAACGCGTAGATTGCCTTCGGCAACGAGTTGAAGAAAACGCTCGAGCCGGGCGCTGGAATGCTCGGGACCGCCTCCTTCGTAGCCGTGCGGCAGCAAGAGCGTCAAGCGCGTCGTCTGGCCCCACTTTGCTTGCCCGGCGGCGATGAACTGGTCGACGACGATCTCCGCGCCGTTGAAAAAGTCGCCGTACTGCGCCTCCCAAAGCACCAGCGCGTTGGGTTCCTGGGTCGAGTAGCCGTACTCGAACCCCATGCACGCGTACTCGGAGAGTGGGCTGTTGTGAACTTCGAACGACGCCTGCGACGGCGACAAGTGCTGCAGCGGGATCCACATCGCGCCGCTGCCGGGATCGTGAAAGACCGCATGACGGTGACTGAACGTGCCACGTTCGGTGTCCTGACCGGTGAGCCGGATCGGCGTGCCGTCGGTCAGCAGCGACGCGAAGGCGAGCGACTCGGCGGTTCCCCAGTCGACCGTCCCTTTGTCGGCGATCGTCGCGCGGCGCCGCTCGAACTGCGTGGCCAGCTTGCGGTTCAGCGAGAAGCCTTCGGGAACGTGCGCCAGTGCCTCCGACCACGCGACCAATTGCGGACGATCGACCGGCCGGAGCACCGTGCCGTCGAAGGTGTTGCTGCCCGCCATCTTGCGGCCGGCTACGTGCGTCGCCAGCACGCCTTTGACGGCTTTGCGGGCTTCGCCCAGCAACTCGTTGGCCGCGTCCACCATGGCGCGCGACTGCTCGGAAGTAAGCGTTCCCTGATTGATCAGCTTGTTGGCGAAGAGTTCGCGGACGGTCGGATGGCTCTTGATTTTTTCGGCCATTTGCGGCTGGGTGTACGCAGGTTCGTCCTGTTCGTTGTGCCCGAAGCGGCGGTACCCGATCAAGTCGATCAGTACGTCGCGGCCGAAGGCGCGCCGGAAGTCGACCGCCAGGTGCACGGCTGCGATGCAGGCGTCGACGTCGTCGGCATTGACGTGCACGATCGGCACGTCGAAGCCTTTGGCCAGGTCCGAGGCATACCGGGTGGAGCGCGCGTCGATCGCGTCGGTAGTAAACCCGATCTGGTTGTTGGCGATTAAATGCACGGTGCCGCCGGTCTGATACCCGGGCAGGGACTGCAGGTTGAACACTTCCGAGACGATGCCTTGCCCGGTGAACGCCGCGTCGCCGTGAATCAAGATCGGCACGGCGCGCTTCGGCTCGTACCCGGGCGCGCCGGCGGCATGATCGGTTTGGAGCGCTCGCGCGCTTCCCTCGACGACGGGATCGACCGCTTCCAGATGACTCGGGTTGTGGGCCAGCGTAACGCCAATCGATTTGCCCTTCGCCGTCACGAACGTTCCGGTCGCACCGTGGTGATACTTCACGTCGCCCATAACGTCGTCGTCACCGAGTTCGCCCCGATACTGCGCGGCTTCGAACTCGGTCATGACTTCTTCATAAGGCATGTTGACGACGTGAGCGATGACGTTGAGCCGGCCGCGATGCGCCATCCCGATCACGGCGTTGTCGACGCCGTCGTCGGCGAACATATCGAGCATCTCTTCCAGCATCGGCACCATGACGTCGAGGCCTTCGCCCGAAAACGTTTTTTGACCGAGGAACGTCTTACGCACGTAGCGGTCGAACGCTTCGACGCGCGTCAAACGCTGGAGAAACTCGAGCTGACGTTCGGGCGAAAATTTGATCTTGTTCTTGCCCGACTCGATGTAGTCGCGCAGCCACACGCGTTGCTTGGCATTGGAAATGTGCTCGATCTCGTAGGCGATCGTCGAACTGTACGTTTCCTTGAGGTGCGGGAGCACGTCGGCCAGCGTGCTGCCCGGAACCTTGACGCGCAAAACGCCCGCCGGGATCGCTCCCTGCAGCGCGGGCGTGAGCCCGTAGGTTTGCGGATCCAACGACGAATCGCCCACCGGCGGCGTACCGAGCGGATCGAGATTGGCGGCCAAGTGGCCGTGACGGCGGTATGCCGAGACGATCGCCATGCCGGCCGCAACGGCGCGCAGCATTTCGTCGGACGGCGCGGCGGCGGTGCGGGCCGCCCCGGCCGGAACGGTCGTCGTGATTTGGGGAACCGCCGCCGCGTTGAGTCCGAGCGACTCGAAGATCGTCTCGTAAAAACCGTTGCGTCCTTGAAGCAACTCGTCGAACGGCGCGCAGGTACTCACCCGACTGTGCGCCCTGAATCACGCGATGATCGTACGTGCTGGTCATCTGCATGATCTTCGAAACGCCCAGCAACTGCAGCGACTGCTCGTTGGCGTTAGCGAATCCCGGCGGATAGCCGATCGCGCCCGCAGCCAGAATCGCGCCTTGGCCGGCCATCAAGCGCGGCACCGATGCAATCGTGCCGATGCCGCCGGGGTTGGTCAGCGTGAAAGACGCGCCCTGTAAATCGTCGGCGGTGAGTTTGTTGTCGCGCGACTTGCGCACCAGGTCTTCGTATTTCGAACGAAATGCCGCGAAGTCGAGGGCGTCGGCACTTTTGATCACCGGGACGACGAGAAAGCGCGTGCCGTCCTTGCGCTCGCTGTCGACGGCCAGTCCCAGATGGATCCCGGGCTCGAGCCGCGCGGGCGCGCCGGTCTCGTCGCGCCGGAACGAAAACGTAATCGCCGGCATCTCGCGGGCGGCTCGGACGAGCGCGTACGCCACGACGTGGGTAAACGAGATTTTTTCGCTGCGGCCGGCTGCCTTGATCGCGCCGTTGAGTTCCTTGCGGCGGGCGTCGAGCACGTCAACCGGCACCGCCCGAAAGCTCGTCGCGGTGGGAATCGTCAGGCTCTGCTCCATGTACCCGATCAGTGCCGCGGGCGGCCCTTTGATCGGCACCAGCCTGGCATCCGGCGGCAGGGGCGGAAGCGGCGCGCCGGCAGTCGCCGCAGCCGCGCGGTGCTTGGCCGTTTCGCGTTGCTCGATTACGTCGCCGCGCAGAATCAGCCCGTTCGGACCGGAACCCTTGACCAACGCGAGGTCAACGTCCAGCCGCTCGGCCATCCGCCGCGCCGGACGGTCGGCCAACGTTTCGCCCCGCGCGGCAGCGGGTGCCGAAGCCTTTGTTGGAACCGCCGGCGGCGCGGCCGCGGCGCGCGAGCGCGCGGGGCTGCCCGCCGGCCGCGGCGCGTTGACGTCGATCGTCAGGAGCTTGGCGCCGACCGCGACGGTATCGCCGGCGCGAACGAAGATTTCGGCAATCGCTCCGGACTGCGGCGCCGGAATTTCGACGTCAACCTTGTCGGTCGTGACGTCGAGCAGCGGATCGCCTTCGGCGACGTATTCACCCGGCTTGCGCCGGAGTTCGACGACTGACCCTTCGGTAACCGACTCGCCCATCTCGGGCAGGACGACCTCGATCGTCTCGACCGGACCGCTTCGGGGAGGTGCGCCGCTTCCGTTCGCCGACACGCCGGTTTCCGCCCCAGCGACCGCGCCGTTGCCCTTGGACGTGTCGATCTCCGCTAGGACTGCGCCGACCCGCACGACGTCGCCGGCGCCCGCCAGAATCTCCGCGATCGTACCGGAGGCCGTAGCCGGAACTTCGACGTCGACTTTGTCGGTGGTGACGTCAACCAGGGCGTCGCCCGCGCTCACGAAATCGCCAACCTGCTTGCGCCATTCAACGATCGAGCCCTCGGTGACCGACTCTCCCATCTCCGGGAGGGTCACCTTAATCCGGGTGTCCGCCACGATCTCCTTACCTTGCTCCTGCCATAGGGCTGCCGCGCCTCCTTCTGCATGGTGGCGCGATGTACCATTCTATCTTTGCGCGTACGGCAGGTCTACGACGATAACCGCCGCAACCCGCGGCGGGCGAATTATCGCGGCACGTGCGTGAGATGCGCGATGGCGAGGCTGCTCGCCGCGATCGCGATCCAGAGAATCCCGCCGAGGAGCAGCGGCCGCAACCCCGCAGACCGCATCCGTGCGACGTCTGACGATAGCCCGACGCCCGCCAAGGCGACGACGATTGCGAACAGTGCGACCTTCTGCAGCGGATCGTGCCAGGCCGGCGGAATCAGGCCGAACGTTTCGGCGGCAGCCGCGGCGAGAAACCACAGAATGAACCAGGGGAACACGTCACCCCAAGCAATGCCGGGCTCGCCTTCGCGAGCCGACGCAAATCGTCGCCATCCGTAAAAGAATACGACGGGAACGATCAGCAACGTACGCGTCAGCTTCACGACTATGGCGTCGTTGCCGGCTTGGGGTCCGTACGCGAACGCTGCCGCCACGACCGACGACGTGTCGTTGATCGCCGTTCCCGCCCACAGGCCGAAGGCCGACTGCGAAAGCAGCATCGCGTGGCCCAAGGGGGGAAACGTCAAGACGGCGATAATGTTGAACAGGAACACCGTCCCGAGCGCGTAGGCGACGTCGGATCGGTCAACGTCGATGACGCTTGCGACCGCCGCAATCGCCGATCCACCGCAGATCGCCGTCCCGATTGCCAGCAACCGTCGCAGGTCGCGGTCCAGACCGAGCATTCTTCCGCACGCGTAAGCCAGGACGAGCACGAGCGCGAACGTGCCCAGCATTACCGCGAGAGCCGACGAACCGCCGCGTGCGATTTGCGCCAAACTCAAGTTCGCGCCGAGCAAGACGATCGAACATTGGAGCAGCGTCTTGCTGGCAAAGGCCGTTCCGGGAACCCAGACCGGTGCCGGCGTACGGCCAGCCGCAATGGCGACGCCCATCAGAATTGCAAAGACCGGTGCGCCGACGATGGGGAACCGGATGCCCAGCAGCGTCGCTACGACCGCAAGCAGCACGCAGGCGACAATGCCGGGAAGCAACTTCACCAGGCCAGAGTTAGCGGCTTCCTAGAAAAATCCGGCGGGCCGTGGGGATGTAAGAACGAGTACGCTGCGCCCGAAGTGCGGCCGCCGGTGCTTCAGGACGAAGCCGGACACGTCGTAAGCGTCGTCGAGCGTCAGCGAACCGGGTGCGTTTTGGGGCATGTTATACCGCACGAAGCCGGTCATCCGGTTGATGTGCGACATTCCCGCGCCGTTATTGAAAGATTTTGGTCCCCACAGCGGCGGGAATGCCCCCGCGATGCCGTTTCCATCGGCCTGATGACAGGAAACGCATTTTTGCCCATACACCGTCGCACCATGCTGCAGATCCGGACGCCGGGCAGGCAGCGGCTCGATATACCGGTCGGCAGACTTTTGGGCAGCTCCGACCGCGGTCCCACGCGAGAGCCAAGCGATATACGCGACCATGGCGATCATGGGTTTGCTCGCATAGGCGGGCGGACGGCCGTTCATGCTGTACAGGAAGCACTCCGCCAGCCGGTCTTGGAGCGTGATCACTCGGTGCGCGCGCGCGTTCCATTGCGGAAAGCGGGCGTACGTCCCGACGAAGCTGCCGCCCCGAGCCTTGGTTCCGCCGTCGAGGTGACAGGCCTCGCACGACATCCGCGCGCGCACGTACCCCTTCATTATATGTTGGGTATCGACGATGATGTCGTGACCGTACTGAATCGACGCGCCGACGGGTCCGGTAGGCAGCGCGCGCGGATCGTAGCCGGATGCGGGCGGCGAAGAAGCCGAACACGACGCCGCGGCGATGGCCGCAACCGCGGCGAGGGGAATCCAAAAAAGCGTTACACGCATGCGTCCTGGCTTCGAAGGAGTCCGGTAAGGCCCTACAGGCCTATGGTGATGTAGGTGTAGCCGTACGTCGCCTGCAGCACGGCGACGGTGGCAACCATAGACGGAACGACGATCGCGCCGGAAATGAGATGCGTCAAAATATCGTCGGCAACGTCCGAAGCGGTCATCCCGCCGGGCGCGAGGCCTTTCTTGACGATCCCGAGCGCCTGCTCTTCGACGGCGGTGTGACACGTAAGATAGAGCAATCCGCGCTGCTGCAGCATTTCGATCGACGTGTCCTGGTACATACCCCGCGCGTCGTCGGGATCGGCGCCGGCGTCGCCGGGCGCGCGTTTGCCGACAAAGCTATTTGAAGTGAGGGGCGTTCCATCGGCCCCCCGCAGGTCGAAAAATTCACCGATGCGATACTTCCGCCAGACGTAGTCCGTGTAGCCGTAAGCGGCCGACGGCCCATGACCCGCAAATGCCATCGTAACCGTGCCGGCGGAGTAGCCGAACCCAAATTGCAGACCGTTGAACGAATTCTTGACGTTGTTCCAGATCGTCGGCTTGAATGCAACGGCTTGCCAGAGTTGCCGGATTCGCGCGGGCCGGCCGACCGCGGCGGCAAAGCCGGCTTCGTCGAAATCGCTCCGGCGCTCGACCAGGTGCGTTCCCCCTGGAACCGCCCGCGCGGCCGCGACGCTGCCCGTCGCCGCGGCTAGACCGGCAGACGCGGTCAGAAATGCGCTTCGATTCATCCCTGGTACTCCTTTTAATGACCTTAGTTACTTATTCTAGCAAACGGCCCAATTCCCGCGCGGGTCGAGGCGCTCTAGGAGCTCCATGCCGGCGGGTCAAAAACAACAGCCCATGGATCGAGACGAGATCGATCCGACGCAAGCGATTTCTCCGGGGCTCAACCGGCGCGCCTTCGTCGGTCTTGCAACGGCCGCGGCCGTGCCGGGGCTCGTGCAGACGTCGGCGCAGGCGGGAGGACCGCACCCGCCGAGCGCACCCGAAACCGACCCCGCGTTGACCGTCGAGCACGTTCTCCTCGACCGGCCCGGGATTGCCGTTCCGGCCTACGCGGCGTGGCCAAAAAATGCGGGTCCTTTGGTCGGCTCGGTCGTCGTCGTGATGCACGTGTGGGGCGTCAACGTTTCGATACGCGACGTCGTTCGGCGCTTGGCCGAAGCGGGCTTCGCGGCAATCGCGCCCGACCTGTACGCTCGCTCGAACGCGCCCAGCGGTGACGGCGTCACCGACATCGCGACCTTTCGACCGTACTCGAAGCAACTCGATCGCACGGTCTACGCCGGCGACATCGGGGCGTCGGCGCGCTGGCTCAAATCGAAATTTTCGGCGACGAAAACGGGCATCACCGGGTTTTGCATGGGCGGCCGGATCGCGATGTTGGCGGCCATCGACAACGGCGACGCGTTTGCAGCGGTCTGTCCTTTTTACGGACCGATCGAGGGCGTCGACCCGGCCGCGATTCGGATGCCGTGGTGCGGCAGCTACGGCGCCCGCGACACCGGCATCCCGGCCGCCTCCGTGAAAGCCTTTGCCGCCGCGCTCGCGGTACCGCACGATCTGCGGATCTACGATGCGGCCGGACACGCATTCATGGACGATCAGCGGTCCGCGTACGTTGCGTCGGCCGCGGCGGATGCGTGGGCGCGGACGGTGGCGTTCCTGAAGAAGTACGCGGCGTCGAGTTCGTGACTGCCCTGGCGATCGTGGTCGCGTTTCTCGCCGGCGCCGCGGCCGGAGCGCTCGTCGCGTGGCTAGCAGCGCGCGCCGAGAACAGCGGCCTGCGTGCGACCCTCACCGAATCGCGGCGGACGCAGGAAAAGACGATCGAAGCATTACTCGAACGCGCGAAAAACGAGCTTCGGGAGTCCACCGCCAGCCGCGCGAGCGAGCGCGTCGGCGAACTCGTCGCACCGGTCGCGCAAAAGCTCCACGAGTTCGACCGGCTAATCCAAGATCTCGAGGCCAAGCGCCAGCACGAAGCCGGAAATCTGCGCGCGCAGCTGGACCAGCTGCTGGGTCGGGCCGAAAAGCTCGAATTCGCCACGACCAACCTGACGACCCAAACGTCAACCCTCGTCACCGCGCTTCGGAATCCGGCATCGCGCGGCAAGTGGGGCGAGATGCAGCTCCGCAACGTCGTCGAGAAAGCCGGGATGCTCGAACACTGCGATTTCTCCGAGCAGCAAACGGTCGCGCTCGAGGAAGCGCGCATTCGGCCCGACATGACCGTGAATCTTCCGGGCGACCGATTCGTTTTCGTCGACGCGAAAGCGCCGACCGACTCGATGCAAGCCGCGCTCGAAACCGCCGACGACGATACTCGCCGGAGTTTGGTACGCCGGCACGCACGAGCGCTCCGCGATCACGTCGATGCGCTCGCCCGGCGCGGCTACCAAACCGCCAAGGGATCCGCCGACTACGTCGTGATGTTCGTGCCCGGCGAAGCGTTCCTCAGCGCCGCCTGCAGCGACGACCCGATGTTGATCGAGTACGCACTCGACAAGGGCGTCCTCGTGACGGGACCGCTCTCGCTGATCAGCCTCCTGCGGACGTTCGCGATGGGCTGGCAAGCCTTGCGTCAGGAAGAGAACGCCAAGCGCATCGCAACGATCGGCAAAGTTCTGTACGAGCGCGCGTTAAAATTCTCGGAGCATCTGCTCGACATTCGGCGCCATCTCGAACGTTCGGTCAACGCGTTCAACGCTGCGGTCGGCTCGTACGAAACCAAACTCCTGCCTCAGGGACGCCGGCTGAAAGATGAAGCGTCGCTCGGCGGCGACGACCTCCTCGAAATTCCTCCGATCGACGTGGTGCCGCGGGACGTGACCGCGCTCGACGCCGGCGCTTCCTTGGGGCGCGTTCCGCGTTCGCAACAGCTCTTCGCCAAAACCGACGAAACCGGCTAACCCAACCGCGCGGAGCCGCACGGAATTGTCATCCCGAGCGTCGCGCTTGCAAAATTGAGCGACCGATACGGCTTTGGCCGTCAGTAGGCGATCCGGGCGGAGGCGACCGCCGCATCGCCGTCGAGCAGCAACACGCCGTCAATCCGATCGCGGACTGCGACGAAGACCGCGCGCGTTTCGGTAGCGGCGGGGATCGTCGCGACGGTCGTGCGCCGCGCGCCGCGAACGACGGCTATATCGAGAGCGTCCTTCCCGGGCCCAACGATGACGTACAGCCAGCCGCCTTCACGAGGGTAGATCGCCTTTGCGGCGGGTGCGCTCGACGTGCGCGGCCGGAAAGGAACGTGCGCGAAGTGACCGGCGAGCATCGCCGCCGAAGCTTGCCGTTGCGTGCCCGCGTCGGCCGCTGCGCCTCTTTCACGCGTCAGCGTCACGCCCCACGGAATCAGACCGATCAGGAAGGCCGCGGCAACGGCCGCGATCCACTCCGGGGCGCGCCGGCTGGGGGCGGTAAGCGTCAACGCGCGCGGCGGCAAGGCGGGCGGCGCCGCCGCGTCCGTTTGCATCAACTGCAGCACGGTCGACTCCGCCTCGCCGACGCGCGTCGAGCAGGCGGCGCAAGTGCGAAGGTGCCGCTCGACTCGGACGCGGTCGAGGTCGCCGAGCGTTCCAAGAGCGTAGAGTTCCGCAAGTTCGCCGAGGTGTTCAGAGTTCGGCATGAGTAGTTTCCTGTCTGACAAAATCGCCGCGCAGCCGGCGCAGCGCGGCGGAAAGACGGCTCTTGATCGTGCCGACCGGTTCGCCCAGCTCGCCGGCAATTTGCTCGTGCGTCAATCCGGCGTAGTACGCAAGGTCGATCGCACGTCGCTGGCTTTCCGTCAACCCCGCAAGCGCCGCCCGTACGCTCTCGCGCGCGGTAACGGCTTCGCCGACATCGTCCTGGCCGGCGGGTTCCCGGACCGATCGCGCGATCCGATCGCGGTTTCGCGACTTGCGCGCCCGCGACAGCGCTTCGTTCCGAACGCACACTGCTAAGAAGGCGCGCAGCGATCCGCGCTCGACGCGAAAAGCATCGCCGCCTTGCCACAGCCGAAGCATCACGTCGTGCACGCAGTCCTGCGCGTCTTGTGCGATCCGAAGCACGCCGAAGGCGACGACGTAAAGCTCGCGTTGGTACATCCGGTACGCGGCCTCATACGCCCACGCCTCGCGAGCGCCAAACGCTCGGGCCAGCTCCGGCTCCTCTGCCAACCTACGCCAAGCTCACGTCGCGAACGGTCGCGACTCCCGCCTGCAGGTCAACGGTGCGATACCCGATCGCGCGCAGGAGCTGATCGTGCGGAAGCGTCTTGGGGCCTGGTTTGGGTGCGGTCCCCGGGGCGGGCTGCGGATAGGCCGTTGCGTTGGCCGTCGCAAAGCGGATGTTGCCTTGGGTGTGCTCGATGACTTGATGAACGTGACCGTTGAGGACGGTGACGGCGTCGAAGCGCGCCAGCAGGTTGAGCGCCTTGGCGCCGTCGTCGGTCGTCCAGCCCCAATCGGGATAGAGCGCGTAGAGCGGCACGTGGGCGAACACAACCACCGGTTTGGACGCCGGAAGACGCGCGAGATCCTTCTGGAGCCAGTCAATCTGATCGCTCCCCAGCACGCCCATACGTTCGAAGTCGAAGACGTTGACGAGCGCGACGTAGTGCACGCCGCCGGCGTCCCACGAAAACCACCCGGTCGATCCGGAATTCGGCGGGAAAGCCCCCAGGAATGCGGCCGGCGTAGCGCCGAGCACGTCGTGTTCTCCCGGAAGCGCGATCAACGGCGCGCGCAGTTTCCCTAAAATCTGTTTGGCGGTATCGAACTGATCGGCTCTGGCGAGATGGGTCACGTCGCCGGTATGAATCACGAACTGCGGCTGCCGTGCGAGCGAGTTGATCGCGGCGACGGCGCTTTCGAGCGTCGCGGAAACGTCCGGATTAGCGGCTTGATGGAAGCCGATGTGGCTGTCGCTTATTTGTACGAAGAACGCGGAGTCGGGCATGGCGGCGGCTCGAACCACGCCTCCAGCGGTAAGCGCATACGCGATGCCGGCGCCGGTCCAACCGACGTGTTCCAGAAAATCCTGACGCTTCACGGAACGATCCCTCCGCGCCGCATTGCGACCGGCGATGCGGCGGACGACGGCAGGACGACGATCGTGCCGCGCATGTACGGATGCAGCGCGCAGAGGTATCCGTATGCTCCGGGTGTCGCAAAACGATGGGTCCAGGTTTCCCCCGAGTCGAGTCCTCCCGAATCGAAGGTGCGGCCCGAAGCGGCCGTCACCGTATGTGCTTCGCTGTCGTCGTTGACAAAGCGCACGGTCGTCCCGGCCGTCACGGTGAGACGCGCCGGGACGTAGGCAAAATTCCGAATGTGGACGGTCGGCGCGACGGACCCGGCAGCGCTGAGTGCCGGCGCCGCCAGTACGGCGATGGCCGCCAATAATAAGCTATCCATGCCCCTTCTATGCGCGGGGCGCGCGATTGGTTCGGCTCTCCGGAAAAAAAATTCGCTACGGCTTGGAGTGGTCGCTCTCCCAGGTCTTCAGCGCCCCGAGCGTGTTCTCGACGTGCAATGACGGATCCAAGCTCGTATAGGTGTAGACGATCGTCCCGTCGGGGGCGATCACGTACGACGTGCGGTTGGCGTACTGCGGATGCTGCGCGAGCACCGAATCGTAGGCCTTCTCGACGCTCTGGTTCGTATCGGCCGCGACCGGAAATTTGCTGCGGCACTCGCTGACGGAAAACTTCTGGAGCTTGTCGAGGGGATCGTGCGACACCCCGATCACGGTGGCGCCGAGCGCTTTGTACTGGTCGATCGCGTCGGCAAAGTCGTGCGCTTCGATCGTGCAGCCCGTCGTAAACGCGGCGGGATAGAAGTACAGGACGACCGGCCCCTTCTTAAGCGCGTCGGCGAGATTGAAGGTAAACGCATTTCCGCCCTGGGTCGCCTGCAGTGTAAATTCGGGAGCCTTGCTCCCCACCGACAGCGCGGCCAGCGCGGGCACCGTGAGAGCCAGGGTCGTCAGGGCGACGGCCCCCAGGAATCGGCGTACGATCATGGATGAATCCTCCGGCCCATACGATACCACGCGGCGCGCAACGGTTTCATGAAAGCCGGGCGCGAAGATCCGCGCTAATGGAGTCGCGCGTCGTCTGGATCGTCGTCGGCGTCGTTTTCGCCATCCTCCTGATTACCGGACTGCTGGTCGGCCTGGCCGTCGCCCTCGGGTTCACGGTCTTTCGCGTGCTCGACCGGACGCCCGGCCACGTCTGCGGGCTCGCGGCGGTTCGCCGCAGCCCCGCCGCCGCGTTTTTGCTGGGGACGCCCATCGAGCAGTCCGGGTTCACCGGCGGATCGTCTTCGAGCGACAACGGCGAGCTTCGCGAGCGCATCACGTTTAACGTGAAGGGCCCGCGAGGCACGGCCTTCGTGGTCTCCGAGGGCTACCGTTCTCCGCTCGCCTCCCACCTGATCGTTCGGATCGGTCGAAACGGCCAGGGTCAATACGTATACTCGGGACCGTTCGACTGCCCCGAACTCCATTCGCGATGATCCTGAGCGCGCCGCCCGTCCTCGACCCGTACGCGCTCTTCCTGCGATCGCGTTCGGCGGTTTCGAGCGCGCACTATCCAAACGAAATCGATTACACGATCGCCATCGACGGGCTCGACGGCACCACGCCGCGTATCAACCACTATCGCGCGATCGCCCGGCCCGCCCAAGACGTCGTTCGCGTCGCGCCGATTAGCTTAGAGGAAGCCGCAGCGCCGCCCACCGTGCCGCACGGCGTGAAGGTAAGCATCGACATCAGCCTCAGCGGCGGAAGAGGCAGCGGCACTGCTACTTACCGTATCCCCGTAGGCCCGTCCCCAGCGTCGCCGGATCTTCTCGGCGTACCGCTGCTCGCGCCGAGCTATATGTTCGGTCTGGCATACGCGCCGCCGGCCCACGCTGCTGAGAGTTACGAAACGCCGGCGCGCCTCCCGGTTATCGCGGTCGTCTCGAGCAACGCCCGCGACTATGCCGTTTCATTGATCGACACGCCGCTCCTCGACGCCACGCCGACGTATCATCTCCGGCTGACGCCGCTGCGCAAGCCGAAAGACAACCGCTTGCGCGAACTGTGGATCGGTGCCGCCGACTATCTGCCGCGCAAAGCGGTCGTCGCCGGGAACTTCACCCTGGCACCGTTGGTCGACGTGCCGTGGACGATCGATTTTTCCGTCGTCAACGGCGCACCGTTCGTCGCACGCGAAACGGCCGACGCAACGCTCTTTCTCGCGCATCGCCGCGTAGTTCGCGACGCGAGAATTTCGTTCGACGATATTCACGAAGCCGACGGCAGCATCGTCAACAAACCGCTGCTCGAACCCGACCCCACCGAAACAACGCTCGTCGAACCCGGCACGTAAAGCGTCCCTCGACTGCGCGCCTACGGCGCTCCGCTCGGGATGACAACGGCGCGCGCGGAGCTTGTGTTTGAGCGAAGCCCGAAGGGATGCGCGGTCGAAGCGCTCGGGATGACAACGGCGCGCGGAGCTTGTGTTTGAGCGAAGCCCGAAGGGATGCGCGGTCGAAGCGCTCGGGATGACAACGGCGCGCGCGGTCATGCGAAGAAGTCTAGACTTTGAAGGGGATGTTGCCGAATTGCCGCGGGTCGAAGTTGCGATCGTTCGGCGGCCGAGGCGTGTCTTTCCACCACACGCTGTACATCGCCAGCCACTCGAAGTTTTCAAAGATGAACTCGTTGTTCCGCACGCGCCGCAGGCGCTCGACGAAAGGGAGAATCGTGTTCCAGCGCGAGCGCAGCATGAACCCGATCGCGTCGACGATCAGCGACGCATCCAGCACGCGGCGGCGGGCCAAACAGGCGACCGTTTCGACGTACTGCGCCACCAGCAACAGCGCTTCGTCGTCATCCGATCCTTCGAAGTTCCGGCGCACCGCGTCGTCATCGGGATAGCGCGAGCCGATGTTCTCCAACTGGGCGAATGCCTTGACGATGGCCGGATCGGACAGCTGACCGATCGCCTCGAGGATGGCCAGCGCGTTGCGCTCGTTTTCGAGGTGCCGGTTCTGACGGGCCAGGAAGAAGGTCGAGAACCCCAACGCCACGAGCGAAACGATGACGGACGCGGCGGCGAGGATCTGTTCCGACGACACGCCCGACGATCTCAGAGACCCATGAGCCGCGCGAGCACGATCCGCTGCACCTCGTTGGTTCCCTCGCCGATTTCGTTGATCTTCTGGTCGCGGTACATCCGCGAGATCGGGTACTCGTCCATGAATCCGTAGCCGCCATGGATCTGAAGCGCCTCGTTGACGACCCGATGCGACAGTTCGCCCGCAAAGAGCTTGGCGAAGCACGCCGACTGAACGTAATCGCGCCCCGAGTCTTTTTCCCACGCGGCGCGCAGCATCATGAGGCGGGCGTGCTCGATCTCGGTGAGCATGTCGACCAGTTTGAACGAGATCGCCTGAAACTTGCTAATCGGGCGCCCGAACGCATGCCGGTCCTTCGAATAGGCGATCGCTTCGTCGTAGGCGCCCATTGCGAGGCCGATCGAGAGCGCGGCGACCGAGATTCGGCCGCCGTCCAGAATGGTGAGAAACTGTCGGTAGCCCTCGCCTCGCGGACCGAGCAAGTTTCCTTCGGGGACCTTCGCGCCGGCGAAGGAAAGCTCGCGGGTGTCGGAAGCCCGCCAGCCCATCTTGCGGTACTTGCGGCTGCGCGTGAAGCCGGGCGTGTCCTGCGGAACGACAAGGTTGGAGATCTCGGGCTTTCCGTCGGGGCGCGTTCCCGTGATCGCCGTAATCGTCGTTCCGCCGCTGATTTCGGTCCCGGAGTTGGTGATGAACGCCTTGGTGCCGTCGATCGTCCACTCGCCGTCGCGCAGGACGGCCTTGGTCGAGAGGTTGCCCGCATCGCTGCCCGCACTGGGCTCCGTGAGACCGAACCCCCAAAGCCGCTTGCCCTGCGCGAGCGGAACGAGGAAGCGTTGTTTTTGCTCTTCGGTTCCGAAGAGGTAGAACGGCGTGGCGCCGAGTGAGACGTGCGCCGCCATCGTGATCGCCGTCGAAGCGTCGGCTCGCGCGATCTCCATTACCGCGAGCGCGTAGCTCACGGTATCGCCGCCCGCCCCGCCGTATTCCTCGGGGAAAGGCAACCCCATGAACCCCAGGTCGGCCATTTTCGCAACCAGCTCGTACGGGAAGGCCTCATCGCGGTCCATCTGCTCGGCGCGGGGCTTGACCTCGTACTGCGCGAACTCGCGCGCCAGGCTCTGGACCGCCTTCTGCTCGTCGGTCAGGTCGAAGTTCATGGCGAAGGTATAGGTCCCACCCTGAGGAAAACTCCTTTCGCAGCGATGATATCCCTTCGCAACGTCTCGCTGGTCTACCCGAACGGCGTACGCGCACTCGACAAGGTAAGCCTCGAGATCGCAAAAGGCGAGTTCGTTTTCCTGGTCGGACATTCGGGCACCGGTAAGTCGAGTTTACTGCGTTTGCTTTACCGCGAGGCGCGCCCGTCCGCCGGTGAAATTACGCTCGACGGCATCCGCGTCGACCGCTTGCGACGGCAGCGGGTTCCGGCGCTGCGCCGCCATCTGGGCGTCGTCTTTCAAGATTTTAAACTGCTCGTCGATAAAACGGTTTGGGAGAACGTCGCTTTTGCGATGCAGGTCACCGGCGCGCACACGCGCGACGTCATGCGGCAGGTTCCGCGGGTGCTCGATCTGGTCGGACTCTCCCACAAGAGCCGGATGTACCCCGGCGAACTCTCGGGCGGCGAACAGCAACGCAGCGCGATCGCGCGGGCCCTCGTGAACAATCCGAAGATTTTGCTCTGCGACGAACCTTCGGGAAACCTCGATCCGACGAACACGTCGGAAATCATGGAGCTGTTGCTGCGCATCAACCTCAAGGGAACGACCGTCGTCGTAGCGACCCACAACCAGGCGGTCGTGGATCGCATGCGTCGCCGCGTCGTACGCCTAGAAGACGGCCGAATCGTCACCGACGAAGAACGAGGGTATTACTACCTTGGACTGGGGCAAGATCAGATTCTTTCTGGGTGAGGTGCTGCGCAATTTCACGCGCAACGCCGGCATGCAGGCGACCGCCATCGGAACGGTCGCGATTACGATCGTCCTGCTCGGGCTATTTCTGTTCGTCCGGGCGGCGCTGGCCGGAATGGGCGCGCACCTGCTCGACCAGATCGAGATTTCGGCCTATCTCAACCCCGGTGCCACGCCCGCGCAGGTGGCGTCGGTTCATCGCCTGCTGACCGCGGATCCACGGATCGCTTCGGTCGAGTTCGTATCGAAGAAGCAGGGTCTGGCCGAGTTGCGGCAACGCACGAAGGGGGTGATCGACACCGCGCTCCTCACCGAGAACCCTCTGCCGGACAAGTTCCGTATCAAGGTGCGCGTTCCCGAAAACGTGCCGGCCGTCGCGGCCGGCGTTCGGCGCCTGCAGGGCGTTCAAAACGCCGTGTACGGGCAAACCGTCGTTCGACGCTTGCTGCAACTCGGGGACGTGTTGCGACGCGTCGGCATCGGCGTCATCGCCGTATTCCTCGCGGTTGCGGGCATCATCATCTCGAATACGATCCGGCTTACGGTCTTCGCACGGCGGCGCGAGATTTCGATCATGCAACTGGTCGGCGCGACGAACCTCTACATTCGGATTCCGTTCATCTGCGAGGGCCTGCTGGACGGCCTCGTCGGCGCGCTCTTCGCGGTGGCGATCCTCGCGATCGCGCGCGCGACCCTTTGGCCGAAGCTGCTCGAAGCGCTCCCGTGGCTTGCTCTGAACGCCGTTGCCGTCGATCCACTCGTGCTCGTTGCCGAGTTGTTCCTGGTCGGCGGAGCGGTCGGCGTCGTTGCGTCGTGGATATCGGTAGGTCGTCATCTGCGCACGTGAGCGGTAGGGGCCGCGCGTGAAAAACATTCCATACGCCCTCGGCCACCGCGTGCTGGTAGCCGACGACAACCCGAGCCTGCAAAAAATCATTTCGACGAATCTCGAGCTGGCCGGCTACGAAGTCGGTACCGTTTCGGATGGCCGCGAGGCGCTGGTGGCGATCGAACGCGACGTTCCCGATCTTCTGCTGCTGGACTTGATGATGCCGCACATGGACGGATACGAGGTAGCGCGGCGGGTGCGCAGTCACGCGAATCCGTCGATCGCCAACGTTCCGATCATCATTCTGACGGCCAAAGCCGAAACCGAAGACAAGCTCCGCGGTTTCGAGGCCGGCGCCGACGACTACATCACCAAACCGTTTGGATCTCGCGAGCTGCTCGCGCGGGTTCGCGCCAAGATTCGGCGCGTCGAGGTGGATACCGCGCTTTCTCCGTTGACCCGTTTGCCCGGAAATCTTGCAATCGAAGGCGACCTCCGGCGCCGTATCGCCGAAATGGAGCCGTTCGCGGTACTCTACCTCGATCTCGACAACTTCAAGGCGTTCAACGACGTGTACGGATTCGCACATGGGGACGAGGCGATCAAGCTCGTCGCGCGCGCGTCGGTCGACGCCGTTCGCCGCCGGGGAACGCCCGAGGATTTCGTCGGGCACATCGGCGGCGACGACTTCATCGTCATCACGCTTCCCGAGCGCGCGGAGGAAATCGCACGCGAGATCCTGGTCGATTTCGATCGCCACATCCGCGCGCTCTATTCGCCGCGCGACTTACGTTTGGGATACGTCGAGACGCGCGACCGGCGCGGCGCGGTCAACCGTTTTCCGATCATGTCGCTCTCGATCGCGATCGTCTCGAGCGAGACCCGCAAACTGGCCGACTACGCGCAAGTCGGCGAGATCGCGGCCGAACTCAAGGGGCATGCAAAGTCCCTGGCGGGTTCGGTCTACGTCAAGGATAAGCGGCATTGACGTCGCCGCGTCTAAGGCGGCTTCTCGCCGGCGTCGTTTTGGCGGCCTTTGCGATCCCGGGGTTGGCGGCCGGCCGAACGCCGACGACCGAACAACGGATTCGAGCGGAGCGCGCGAAGGCGGCCGAGATTCATGCGGCGCTGCGCGCCAAGCGTTCGCAACTGCACTCGGTCAGCGCGCGATACAACGATTTACAGCAACAGCTGGGTGAAACCAACGCCGCCATCTCGAACGTCAACGTCCGCATCGGCGGCCTCGAAGCTCAGTCGGCTGCGACCCAGCGGCGGATCGAGCGAAATACGGTTGCGCTCGACGCCGCCCGGCGTTCGCTGAAACTCCACGACGACATGCTGCGGCGGCGGCTCGTCGACATCTACGAAAACGGAGACCTCGGCTATCTCAACGTCTTGATCTCGGCCCGCTCGTTTAGCGACTTCGTGGAGCGCTGGGAGGATCTGCGCTTGCTGATCGGTGCCAACGAGCGCGCCGTCCGCGCGCGCAAGGTTGCCGAGCGCCGCGTCGCGGCCGTCGAAGCCGACCTCGAACGCACGCGTCTGCAGCTGCAGCAAGAACAGCAAGCGCAGACGCAGGCCCGCAATCAGCTCGACACGCTGGCCTCGGAACGCCGCAATCTCGTCGATCTCACGGCGGCACAGCGGCGCACGGTCGCCTCGCAGGTCGCCCAGATGGAAGATCTTTCGGCCGCGGAGGAATCTCAGCTCGAGGGCCTGATCCTGCAACGCCAACGCGAACTGGAGGCGCAGCGCCGGGCGGCCGGCATCGCCGGCGGCAGCCACGAGCCCGCGGGCGGTCCGGGATCGTTCTCGTGGCCGGTGACCGGAACGATCACGTCCCCATTCGGCTGGCGTTCGAACCCGTTCGGCGGTTCGCCCGAGTTTCACCAGGGACTCGATATCGCCGCGCCGAGCGGGACGACCGTAACGGCCGCGGCCGCCGGAACCGTTATAATGGCGCAATGGTACGGCGGCTACGGTAACTACATCTTGATCGATCACGGCGGCGGATACTCGACCGGCTACGGGCACCTCAGCGCGATCTACGTCTCGAACGGCCAGGGGATCAAGCGCGGCCAGGCGATCGGCGCGGTCGGGTCGACCGGCGCCTCGACGGGCCCTCACCTGCACTTTGAAGTGAGAATTGATGGAAAACCCGTAGACCCCGCCCCCCGGCTCCATTAAGACTTAACGGGTACCGTTCTGGGGAAAGACACCTTCGATGACCCTTAGAATCCGCGCGCTGCTCGGCGCGCTCGTCCTCGCCATCCTCGCCGCAGCCGGTGCGCTCGTTTTGCGTTACCACGTTGCCCCGAGCGGCGGACAGCCTGGAATCGACGTTGCCACGACCGGCGACCTCGCCGGCATTCTCGACTCGGCGGACGCCGACGGTCCCCAGATGGCCGCACTCGCTTTACGCAAGCTCGAAGGCAGCTACTACAAACCGGTCGATCCGCAGACGCTGATCGACGGCGAGCGAACGGCCCTGCGCGGCTACCTGCACTCGAAGAAAATTACCAACGCCGCCGTTCCGACGGCAAACGCCAGTGGCGACGTCGGCCAAGATGCGGGACGCGCCGCCGACCAATTGGCGTACGTGCAGCAGCATTACGCGAGCACTCTCGGGCGCAACGGCCGCAGCGACCTCTCCGAGGCCGCTTTGCGCGGAATGCTCGATTCGCTCAAGGACCCCTACACGGTCTATCTGTCGCCACGCGAGATTCAGGGACTCGACGAATCGCTGAGCGGCGGGAACTTCGGCGGCATCGGCGTGTACATTTACCAGCTCAAAGACCGCCGCATCGTCGTGCAGCCGATCGAGCAAATGCCCGCCGCTCGTTCGGGAATGAAACCCGGTGAAGTCGTCGACACGGTCGGCGGCGCGCCGATTCGCGGCCTCACGCTCGACCGCGTCGAGCAGCTTATTCGCGGCGAGCCCGGCACCACGGTCCATTTGACCACCCATCCCTACAACGCGTTCAACTCGCGAGCGGACGTATTCGATCGTCCGGGAAATCATTCACGTTCCGTCGGTGCGCGCGAAAATGGAGAACGGATTCGAATACGTTCGGCTGTCGGATTTCGGAAAAACGTCGGCCGACGAGGTGCGGCAGGCAATTCTGGATGGCCAAGCGCACGGTGCGAAAGGGTACATTCTCGACCTGCGCGACAACGGCGGCGGCCTGTTGGAAGCCGCGGTAAGGATCTCGAGCTTATTCGTCGGGCAGGGAACGATCGTTTCGACGATCCGCCGCGACGGGCAGCGCTCGAGCGAAGAGGCGCTGGGGACGGCCATCGGCGGCCTCGCTCCGCTGAGTAATTCTCGTCAACAAGTACACCGCGAGCGCATCCGAAATCACGGCCGGCGCGCTGCAGGATTATCACTTGGCCACCCTAATCGGCACGCGGACGTTCGGGAAAGGCGTCGTGCAGAGCATCTACCCGATGCCCGACCGCGGCGCGCTCAAGATCACGACGGCCAAGTACGTCACGCCGCTCGGGCGCGACATCCAACATCGCGGAATCGAACCCGACGTCGTGGTGAACCAATCGCCCGACCCCGCACTGATCGACACTCCCGCCGACCGGCAACTCGCTGCCGCGAAGGCCCGGTTACGCTCGCTCCCTCACCCATGATCGGCTAAAATTGCACATTATGAAACGTCTTTTCTCCCTCGCGATCGGCGGTATCTTCGCCGCGACGCTCATCGCCTTGCCGGCCGCGTCGACCGTCGCCGCCGTTCCCGCGGATATTCATCTTTCGGCAAGCGACGCCAGCGAAATCGCTAGCGCCTACGCGCACTTGACGACGGACTACTATAAAAAGGTCGAGCCGCAACTGGTACTCAACGGCGTCCGTTCCCAGCTGTTGTTTGCGATGCGGACTGCCGGCATCGCGAGCGCTTCGCTGCCGCAGTTGAAATCGAACGACTCTTCCGGCGCGAACGTGCGCTCGATCGATCGGGAGATCGAAGCCGCTGCGGCAGGTTCGCGCTCGAAATTCACCGTGCATCAGCTTGGATACATCGCGCTCGACGGGATGATGCGCTCCGTAAACGACCGGTATACGGTCTTTCTTACGCCCAAAGAGTACGCCGCCCTCAATCAGGATCTCGACGGCGGCGACTTCGGTGGAACCGGGATCGTCATCCAAATCGACGATCAGACCAAGTACATCCTCGTCGAGAACGTCATTCCGGACGGTCCGGCAGACAAAGCGGGCATCCAGCAGGACGATCTGATCACGGCCATCGACGGCAAGTCCACCAAGGGATTGACCGTCCAGCAAGCCAGCGCGAAATTACGCGGGAAAGAGGGCACCCGCGTCTCGATCGCGGTCACCCGCGATGGCGCGTCGGTGACGCCGATCGCAATCACGCGCGCGAAGATCCATCAGCTCAGCGTGTACGAAAAGATGCTTCCCGGAAAGATCGGTTACGTCGCCCTCACCGTCTTCGGACGCGACACCGGCGCCGAACTAAACGCGGCGCTGACGCGCCTGCAGCAGGAACACGCACGCGCCGTCGTGCTCGACCTGCGCGACAACGGCGGGGGCTACCTCCAGGCGGCCGTCGCGGTGAGTTCCAAGTTCATCCCGAGCGGGCCGATCGTTTCGGTGGAGTCGCGTGCGTCGAACATCACCACGCTCGAAGCCGACGATACGGCGATCGATCCGCTTCCGCTCGTCGTGCTCGTTAACGGATACACCGCGTCGGCCTCGGAGATCACCTCCGGCGCGATCCAGGACAGCGGCGTGGGCACGATCATGGGCACCAAGACGTTCGGCAAGGGGGTCGTGCAAACGATCTTCCCGCTGCCCGACGGATCGGCCGTAAAAGTTACGACGGCGCGCTACCTGACGCCGCGCAATCGCGACATCAACCATCTCGGCATCACGCCCGACGTCGTCGTCACGGAGAACAAGCATCCGCAGTACGGCACGGTCGCCAAAGACGGTCAGCTCCAGCGCGCCGTCGAGTATCTCAACGACAAGATCGCCAAGCTCAGCCAGGCGAACGGCGTTTAGAACTCGTCGTCGCCTTCTTCCGAGCCGCCGGCTTTTTGGCCGGCGGTTCCTTTTTGCGCTTCGCCGGCGCTTTGGCGGCTGCCGGCGTCTTACGCGCCCGCTTGGGCTTTTCGGGCGGCGGTAACGCGGCCACCGGCGCGCTCTTCAACTCTGCCGCCGGTGCATCGGCAGCGGCAACCGCGCGCGAGCGGCGGGCGGGCTTGGTCTTCTTGGGCGGCGTTGGGGCGACGGTCAGACTCACGGGGGGCGGCTCGACCGCGGGCGGCTGCGCGCGCCGGAGCTTGGCTATCGCCCGCGACGGTTCGGGAGGCGCGGTCGCCCCGGTCGCCTCGGCGTTCCCGTCGGAACTCACGCGAAAGATGTGACGCTCCGGCGTCGCGGGCCGCTGCGGAAGCGAACCCGTCAACGGCGGAAGATTTTCCGGCACGCCCCCCTCTGAAGGAACGGCGCCGTCCCGGCCTACCCCGCCGCGACCCCGGCGACGATGCCGCCGGCGGCGGTGACGACGGCCGGCCTCACCGGCTGCCGGCTCGGCGACATCCGCTTTGAGGGCGTCGTCTTCTTCGATGACCGGCGGTTGGGCCGCCGGCGCGACGGATCCCGTCTCACTCGGCGTGCGCCCGCGGCCGCCGCGCCCGCGCCGGCGCCGGCGGCGCTTGTGCCGCCCATCGCCGTCCGCCTCGTCGGTCCGCTGAACCTCGCCTTGGGCGATAATGATCGCGTCGGCCTGCTCTTCGCCCAGCCGCTCGGCGATCAAGGTCTTGTCTTGAGCCTCTTCCTCTTCGGTGGCGGTGCTGATCCCGATCGGCGGGCGCGCCTGCGCTTGATGGGCGGCCTCTTCGGCCAGTTCGCGCAGTTGTTTGGCCTGCTCGGCGGCGGTGAGTGCCGTTTTCCCCGAACGGCCGCGGCGACGGCGCTTCTTCGCGGCATCGGCGCCGGCGGTGACCAGCTCGGCGAGCACGTAGTCGTCGTCGTCGTCGACGTCGAGAATTCGAATCCGGGCGGTATTGCCCGCGTTGTTCGCCGAGTTTTCCACCTCGACGATGCGGTTATCTACGACCGCCGCGGCGGATGTGGCGTTCGGTAAGCGTCCGGGCAGCAGTTCGACTTCGTGTTCGTCGCCGACGCGGACGGCGCTGGTCTTCGATTTCTCCGAAGCCGGCGCGAGGTCGACCCGCGACTTCTCCGGATGCAGCATCGGGTCGACTCGCACGCGGATCGGGTGGGCCAGTCCGTGCGACAGCTCCTTACACTCCTGCTCGTACCAAAAGTCCATCTGCATGGCGACCGTCGGCGCCACGTACGCGACCACGTCGCCTTCGAACGTCCCGTTCGCTTCGTTGCGAATGTGGCGGAACGTCTCGATCGCCACGGATTGCGACGACATGACGCTCCCCATCCCCGAGCACGTCGGACACGTGCCGCGCAGCTGCGCGCCGAGATCTTTTCCGACTCGCTTGCGGGTGAACTCGAGCAAACCGAGATTTGAGAACGATTGAATCGTCGCTCGCGTGCGATCGCGGCGCAAGCCGTCTTCGAGCGTCTTAACGACGCGGCTGCGCGACGCTTCCGACGACATGTCGATGAAATCGACCACGATGATGCCGCCGATGTCGCGCAGGCGTACCTGCCGCGCCAGTTCGTGAGCGGCTTCGAGGTTCGTTTTGAGAATCGTATCTTCGAGATTCTTGCCCCCGGTGAACTTTCCGGAGTTCACGTCGATGACCGTCAGCGCTTCGGTCGACTCGATGACGATCGACCCACCCGAAGGCAGGTTGATCTTCGGCTTCATGAGCTTTTGCAGCTCGTCGTTGATGTGGAAGTCTTCGAAGAGCGACCGGCCGCCATCGTAGTATTCGACCCGGTCGAGGTATTGCGGCCCGAGCAGCTGCAGGAAGGCCCGCACTTTGCCGTATTCTTCCTCGTCGTCTATCAACACCCGATCGACGTCGGCGGTGATGAAGTCGCGGGCCGCCTTGTAGATGAGGTTCATGTCTTTGTGCAGCAGCGATGGCGAGGCAGCGCGCTTGTACATTTCCAGGATGCCGTGCCACATCCGGATGAGTACGCCCAGGTCGGCGATCAGTTCGGCTTCGCTGACGCCGTTCGCCGCCGTGCGCACGACCGTCGCCATGCCCTCGGGGCGGATGCGCTTCATCACCGCCTTGAGCCGGTTGCGCTCCTGCGCCGAGTCGACCTTGCGCGAGACGCCCGAGTACCTTCCGGTCGGCATCAGAATCAGATAGCGGCCGGGCAGGGAGATATTCGTCGAGATCCGGGCGCCCTTGAGACCGCGCGGCTCCTTGACGATTTGAACGAGAATGTCGTCGCCGCGCTTGACCTTCTCGCCGATCGTGAAGCCGCTATGCCCCTGGGTGATTTCGACGTCGCCGATGTTCAGCGGCTGCTTGTTGATGTCGTCGACGTAAAGAAACGCGTTGCGTCCTAAGCCGATGTCGACGAACGCCGCCCCCATCCCGGGCAGCACGTTTTGAACCTTGCCTTTAAAGATCGAGCCGATAACCTTCTCTTCGCGCTCGATGTAGAGTTCGGCGAGCCCGCCGTCTTCCAAAATGGCGACCCGGTTCTCCCACGGGTCGCTCGAGATCAATATCTCGCTCGACAAATTGTCCTCAATCGTTCCTCCGAGCTGCTGCCGGCGCGGAAAATCGTCCTCCGCAAACGCGACCCGGCAGGGCGCTTCTCTTGCCCCGGGATCGTCAACTGGCGCGGGCGACGCTCGGCGTCGCGACGGGCAGCCCTGAAAAAATCTGTAAAAGTCTTCCGGCGAGGTCTCTTGGTTTCGGCCAAAGCCTCCAGCCCGGTCAGAGGGCCCTTTCCCGTCCTCCCGAAACCGGACCTTCCCGACATGACCGCCATCCCCGCGCGCCCGGCCGCCTTGCTGCTTGCCGTACTCGGGCTCCTTGCGAGCGGCTGCAGCCGCGCGCCCTCGCCATCGCACGCCGGCGACGCGTATCGCGGCAAACTTACCGACGACACCCTGGTCGAAGCGTCGTCCACCGTCCTCATCACGAGCAAAGACGTGGTCGTCGCCTTGAACTGCCAGCCGTTACAGCAAGCCTTCGCTCGCAACGACCCCGCCCCCGTCGATCGGGCCGTCGCGGCCGGAACCGCCGTCCGGTTCCCAGCCGGCGTAACGCTCTATACACCCCCCTTTGGGCCGGATAATCCCGGCTCGTCACCGCTGGTCGTCACCGACGACCGCGCCGTCGGGCGCCTCTGTACCCCCGGCGGCTACACGGTCGCTAAATCCTAAACGGTCCTACGCGTTCCCGAGGACGTCGCGGTCGCGCTGCAAGTGGATGTTGAGCAGGATGCCGACCGCCGCAAAATCCGTGAGAATTGCCGAGCCGCCGTAGGAAACGAACGGCAGCGGAATTCCGGTAATCGGCATGATTCCGATCGTCATCCCGACGTTGACGAGAATGTGAAAGAAGAACATGCCGACGAGCCCCGACGCAAGCAGAAACCCGAACCGGTCCCGCGCGGCCAGCATGCTTCGAATGCCCCCGTACAGCAAGCCGACGTACAGCACCAGCAAGACGATGGCACCGGCGAATCCCCACTCTTCGGCCAGCACCGTAAAAACGAAATCGGTGGAGTTCTCCGGGACGAAGCTCAGCTGCGTCTGCGTCCCGTGATGGATCCCGCGTCCCAGCCACTCGCCGTTTCCGACCGCAATCTTCGATTGGTTCAAGTTGTACCCGGCGCCGAGCGGATCGAGCTTTGGATTGAGGAAAACGAAAAGCCGCGCCTTTTGGAAGGGCTTGAGCACGACGTTCGTCCCGATCGCGACGGCGCCTACGAGCAGCACGCCCAGCGCGTAGATCGCGAAGTCTCCAAGTTTCGGCAGCCCGACGAAGAGCTGCACCGTGAGGATCGCCAGCAGCACCAGGGCGGTGCCGAGGTCGGGCTGCTTGAGGACCAGGAGTGCCGGCACGCCGACGCAGACCAGCGGTTTCCACAAATCGAGAAGGTTGTCGTATTTCCCGCGGCAGAGCACGGCTGCCAGCGAGATCGCGAGCACCAGTTTGGCCGGTTCCGAAGGTTGAAACGTGCCCAGCGGACCGAGCGAAATCCACCGCTGCGCGCCGAGTGCGCTATGCCCGCCACGCAGGATGAAGAGCAGCAGCAGAAGGTTGACGGCGTAGAGTCCCGGCGCCCAGCGCTGCCAGCTGCGGTAATCGATAAACGCGACGCCGATCATCAGAGGAACCCCGAGGGCGGCATACAGGATCTGGCGGCGCGCTTCGCCGGCGAAAGCCGCGTTGTGCAAACCCGCCGAGCCAATGCAGACGACCCCGATCGCCGTCGCGGCGACGCTCGCGATGGCTAACGGCCAGTTGAAATTGCGAAGAAAGCGCCGAGCCGGCGTTGCGACGGTAAGACTCGCCGTCACCGAGCGGCGGCAGGCTCCAGCGGAGCCGCCGTTTCGGCGGTTTTGGCTTTGCGCCGCCGGCGCCGCCGGCGTTTGGGGCCGTCGGGTGCGGCCGGCGCAACCTCGATCGTCGCTGCCGCCACCGCAGGCGCGGCGGCCGGCTCGCTCGCCGCAGCCGTCCCGTTCGTCCGATTGACCGACAGGATGGGGATGTTCGCGAGCATCGCAAGGGCTTTGTCTTGCCGCTCGAAGTTGACTTCGATCTTGTCGCGATCGACTTCGACGTACCGCGAAATCACGTCGACGAGGTCACGCTTCATCGCGTCGATCATCTCCGGAGCGAGCTCGAGATGATCCGTCATCAACACCAAGCGCAATCGCTCCTTGGCCGTCGAGCTGCTCGGGTTCGACTGACCGAAGAGCCGTTTCAAGAAATCGATCACGAGCGTTTACCTCCGAAAAGGGCGCCGAGCCGCTCGACGAACGTCTCGCGCAGCTGGGGCATCGGAGCCGGGACGTCTTCACCGGCGACCCGCGCCGCGATCGCCTGGTAGGCGGCGCCGGTCGGGGTATCCGTGCGCAACGCCAAGCGGTTCGCCGCGGTTGGTCGTCACGATGATGTCGGGTTCGTCGGCGATCACCCCCAGAAGCGGAAGCTGAAGGATCGCATTGACGTCGTCGACCGAAAGCATCTTGCCTTTTTTCACCAGTTTTGGACGCAAGCGGTTCACGATCAACTGCGGACGGAACCGGTTGCCGAGCAATCCGACCACCCGGTCGACGTCGCGCACGGCCGATACTTCGGGCGTGCAGACGACGATCGCCTCGTCGGCGCCGGCGACCGCGTTCTTGAATCCCATCTCGATCCCGGCGGGACAGTCGATCAGGACGTAATCGAACCGCTCGCGCAGCTGCGCGATCAGTCCGCGCATCTTTTCGGTGTCGACGTCTTCCTTTTCACGCGATTGGGCCGCCGCCAGCAGCGAAAGCGTCGGACTATGCTTGTCGGGCACGAGCGCGTCGTCGAGCGAAACGCACCCGTCGAGGACGTCGAGCAAATGATGCTTTACGCGACTTTCCAACCCGAGCAGGATGTCGAGGTTGCGTAGCCCGACGTCGGCGTCGACGAGAGCGACCGTCGCGCCGCGCTGTGCCAGCGCCGTGCCGAGATTGGCGGTCGTCGTCGTCTTGCCGACGCCGCCTTTGCCCGACGTGACGACGATCGCGCGGCCGAGCTTCGGGGCCGGGGCGGCCGCGGCCGAAGCCTCGGTTTGCGGTGCGGCTTGGAGTTCGTGCATTGGCTATCCCGCTTTCATGGCGCCGATCAGGCGTCCGAAGAAGCTTTGATTCTCGAAGCTCGTGAAGGGAACGATCTCACCCTCGAGGCGGCGCGCGATTTTATCGTAGATCGTGCGCAGCCGGCTCCCCTCGTCGAGCACGATCGGCTCTCCGCGATTCGTCGTGTCGATGATTTCGTCGTCGTCGGGTACGACGCCGACCAGCTCGACCGATAAGATCTCGCAAACGTCTTCGACCGAGAGCATGTCGCCGCTGCGCACCATCTCGGAGCGCAGCCGGTTGACGATCAGCCGAATCGGCTTGCCGCGGTCGTTCAGCTTTCCAACGACGCGGTCGGCGTCGCGAATCGCGCTCACTTCGGGCGTCGTCACGACGATCGCTTCGGCAGCCCCCGCGACCGCATTGCGAAAGCCAGCTTCGATGCCCGCCGGGCAGTCGATGAGGACGTAATCCGCCTGCTCGGCGGCTTGCTCGACGATCGCCGAGAACTGCTCTTCCGTGATCGCATCTTTCTCGCGCGTCTGGGCGGCCGGCAATACCGACAGCGACTCGAAGCGCTTGTCCTTGATCAGCGCCTGACGCAGCTGACAACGCTGCTCGGCGACTTCGACGAGGTCGAAGACGATGCGTTTCTCCAAGCCGAGCACGAGATCGAGGTTGCGCAAACCGATGTCGGCGTCGATGAGGATCACCCGCTGGCCGCGCTTGGCCAGGGCGGCACCCAAGTTTGCGGTCGTCGTCGTCTTCCCGACGCCGCCCTTGCCGGAAGTTATCACGATCCGCCGTCCGCTCACGGTATTGAAACTCCTCGCTCCAGCTTGCCGAGTTGATCGAACGCGACGACCGCGATTCGGCCTTCGCGCACTAGCGCCGCCTCGGCCCGCGCCGAACCGTCGCGGGGAACGCCTTCGCGCTCCGCCCCTTCCGTCGCGATGAACGTCGCGATACGCAACTGGGTTGCGTCGAGTTCGAGGGCGTAGACGCGGGCATCGCAGTCGCCCTGCGCGCCCGCGTGCGCGACGCCGGCCAGGCGCCCGAAAACGATCACGTCGCCGGTGGCGATCAACTCCGCGCCGGGATTCACGTCGCCGACGACGACGATGTTGCCGTCGTGATGCAGCGCCTGCCCTCCGCGCAGCGTTCCCGGGTGGTAAAGCGTGGTGGGCGCGGCGGCGACCAGATGCAACGCGGGAGCGTTCTCCGCGGGCGGCTGCGGCAGATCGAGGCGAGGGACACTGGCCTCGCCGCGTTGGCGGCGGCCGGCGATGTCGGCTCGGGCGCCCGCGAAGTCGGCAACCAACGAGCGGGCGGCGTCTGAAAGCTTGGCCTCGCGCTGGGGGCGCAGCGCCCGCCGCCGATCCAGTTCGTGCGCCGCCGGCGCGGGGGCGTTGACCGCTTCGAACTCGAGCCCGCCGGCTCTCACCACCGGCTCGATCTCAGGAGTTCCGGTCGCGCAGCGCAGCGCGATCCCCGCATCGTTCAAAAGAACGCGCAAACGGCTGAGACCGTCGAGCGTCGGGAGGGTCTGGCCGAATGCCGCCACGGCCGAGGAACCTCGATAGAAGCCCGGCCGCTCGGCAAGACGAGCTTCGAGCTCTTCGAGCGCCTCGCCGAACTCCCGCCCGGCGAATGCAATCTCCAAGCCCTGCCGCCTCCCGCGTAAGAGTGCCACCGTTTGTCTCCGAATACTAGGAGCCTGAAGGGTTATGGTAGGACCGACCCGCTCCCGTTTTACACCCGTCGTGCCATCCCCGCCGCCATCCACACCGGACTCGCAAGTTCTTGACATTATCCACACTCCGTACACAGCGGCACCGGCTTGAATGTAACGCAAGCTCCGTTTCGCTCGTTAAGATTCGATGGAGCCTTCGTGCCTTTTGCCGCCGTTCCGGAACATCCGGCGGCGAGACGGAGTATTCCTCAGGAAGGCCGCACTCATGATACGCCGATTCGTTCCCATCTTTATCGTGTTCGCGCTGCTCAGCGGCGCGACGCCCGCACCCGTCCTTGCGATGTCCACCGCGGCCGAGATTCAGCTGGGGCAGTCCGAGGATCAGCAGATCGTCGCCGGGAGCGTGATCGAGACCGATCCGCTGCTCAACGCCTACGTTCAGGGGATCGCCGGAAACCTTTGGAATCAAGTAGCGCGCAAAGACGTGCCGTATTCGGTCAAAATCATCAAGGACGACAGCATCAACTCGTTCGCAACGATGGGCGGATTCCTGTACGTCAACGAAGGTTTGGTCGACTTCGTGCAGTCCGACGACGAACTCGCCAGCGTTATCGGTCACGAAACCGGCCACATCGAACGACGCCACGTCATCACGACCCAATCGAAAGCGGAGATTCTTCAGATTCTCTTCGGACTCGCGTCGCTTTTCTCGCCACTGATCTACAACTTCGGCGGCTTGGCCGAAGCCGGACTGATGGCGAAGATCTCGCGCGAGGACGAGCTGCAAGCCGACCGCTACGGCCTACAGCTGATGTCGCGCGCCGGGTACGACCCCGAGTCCATGGTCACGATGATGGCGCACCTTGCCGTCTTGCAGGACGACCACAGCGACCTGCTCACGAAATATCTCCAAGACCATCCGGATCCGAAGAATCGGGTCGCGCACTTGCTGGGGTACCCCGAGCTCGATCCTAAGGACGTAACGCCGACCCAGGTCCTGGTCCAGGCGTCCAGCGACGAGGAGCGCGCGCGCTACGACTTTGCGGCGCTGCGACTGGGACAAGTGCTCCAAAAGGATCCGCAGAACGCCGAGGCGCTCCTCGAGCTGGGACAATCGCAATTGGCCCTCGGGCTGACGAGCAAGAGCCAGCAAACGCTGGCCGAAGCCGCCCAGTTGGGATCGCCGCAAACGCGCGCGACCGCCAACCAGCGCATCGTCGCGCTGCGGCAGATGGAAGTGCACCGGGTCACGTTGACGCACCCGAATCTGCCGAAGCTGCAAGCCGCCGTTCAAGCCGGCCAAGCATCGCAACTCGCCGCTGCCACTCAGATCCAGGCCCGCGCCGCCGAAGGCAAGGATCAGATCAAAGCGATCGACACGCGCATCAACTCGCTGCAGTACGAAATCCCCGACTTCAGCCGCATCAACATTCGGCGCGGTTCGAAAGTTGAGGCGATCGTCAAGAATCTCACCCTGATGTCCCGCTCGGTCGATAGCTCGCTCCAGGACGCGCGCGCGCCGATCGGGGGCGTGGGTTCCCTCGAGAAGAACAAGGAATCCGGCTTGCTCAAGGACGGCGCCAACATCTATACCGAGATGCTCGCGCCATTTGCGTCGCCGCCGATTCCCGCCGATTCGCTCGCAATTCTGCCGTCGTATCCGCAAATGATGAGCGAGCTCTCGCTCGCCGACGGCGACATGCTGCGGTCGGTCGATGCCGCCCGCGCGTCGCTCACGATGCTCGATCAGTCGGTCGGCGATTTAGACGATTTCCTCAAACAGCTCGACCACGTCCAACTCGGCTTCAACGGCGATCTGAGCGAAAGCTCCTACGCCCAGATTTCGCCGCTGATGCAAAAGGTCGTCGGCGAGTTCAGCGCAGCCGCGACGGCGGCGTCGCAAGGCGCGCAACTCTACAACATGGCGCGCACTCGCCAGCTCTCGGCGCGCATCACGCTATTGGGTTTGGGAACCTCGCCCCAGCGCTACTCGACCCTGCAATACGCGCTGCAGCAACGCTTCGGCTCGAGCGGTCTGGACTATCGTACGATGCTGCGCGACGGCTTGACCCCCGGCGACGTGACCGTCGCCACGATTCTTGCCGCCGATATAAAAAGCACTCCCGAGGCGATCGTCGCCGAGGCAAAGAGTTCCAAGAGCACGATCGTCGACGTAGCCAACGCGCACGGCATGCACGCCTGGCCGCTCGAGATCTTTGCGGGCCTCGTCTACCTCGATTTCACCGACGACCCGGCCAAGGAACTGCGTAAGGCCGACGGCTCGGAGGCCGCATCGCTGTCGGAACTCGGACTCTAACGGAGGTTTACGGAAGCTCGATGGCATCGGTACTCGGCGCCCGCGACTTACTCAAACTCGTTCGTACGGGTATCGACGTGCGAGCCGTGCAAGCGCACACGCGCAGGCCGTTTCGCTTTCTGCTGTGCGGGGACCCGGCGCTGATTGCCGAGATGCGCGCGCTGCTGCTGTCCGGCCACGACGACGCGGTGCCGCTCGATGCCGCCGCCTGCCTCGAAACGGTCGTACCGGGCGCGACTTCCGTCGGCGAACCAAATGAAATCCGGGCGACGATCTTTCTCGGACGGCGGGGGGACTTGGCGGGCGCCGATCTCGCCTCGCTCAAGCTCTTGAAGGTGCCGGTGCTCGCGCTTACCGTCGACGGCGAGGCTCCGCCAAGCGGCCCCGCGTCACCGCCGGCTCCCGGCACGTGGGCCGAATACGTCGTTCCGGCGATCGCGCGCGAACCGCTGCGCGGCCGCGTCTTTCCGCACCTCGTGGAATGCGCTCGCGGCGTGGAGATTGCCGTGGGCCGGCGCCTCCCCCCGTTGCGCGAGGCGGTGGCCGGCAAGCTCACGCGCGACGCGGCCGGCAGTGCGCTCAAGGTCGCTCTTGCGAGCGCCGTCGTCGACCACATTCCGGTCATCGGCCTCGTACTCGGGGCGGTCGCCTCGGCGGGCGATATGGTCGCGATCAGCGGGATTCAAATCGTGTTGATGCTGCACATCGAAGCCGCTTACGGACGCGACCCCGACCTGCAGCGGATCTGGCAACTGCTGCCGATCGTCGGCGGCGGCTTCGGCTGGCGCATGCTCGCGCGCGAACTGAGCGGATTCATTCCCGTCGCGGGCATCGCGATCAAAGGTGCGATCGCCTACGCCGGGACGATCGTTGTGGGTGAGAGCGTCACCTTTTTCTTGGAGCACGGCCACCACATGACCAGTGGCCAAGCGTCGAAGATTTTTGAGACGACCAAACGAGACGCGATGACGTTCGCCCGCGACCTTATCGGCAAGTTTCGCAAAGACTAGTTCGGTCCCTAGAGTCGCTCCAGCAGCGATTCGTCTTCGAGCCGCTGCAGATCGAGCGGCACGCGTTCGCGCACGCGGCCGGCGAGCTGTGCCGCAAGCTCTCGGCGCCGTTCGGGCACCAGCGTGTCGCGCCGTTCGAGAAAGCGCTTGATGATCGAGCGCTCGTCACCGGAGAGGTAGCGAGTGGCGCCGTAGACGAGTTCCGGTTGCGCTTCGCTCTCGCGCAGAACGTCGGGAACGGCCAGCCGAGCGTCTCTCACGACGATCGTGCCGGCCGCGATATCGCCCAGCCGCTTATTCTCGGGGGAGAGCAGCATCGCAACCGCCGAGAGCGTATAGGTGCCGATCAGCAGTTCTCCGACCCGAATGAGATTGCGTACGAGCGAGGCGCCGAAGTCGATCGCGTACCCGCCGTCGCGCACCACCCGAATTCCGAGGGCCTTCTTTCCCGGCGTCTGGCCGTTCCATAGCGCTTCGAAAATGATGAAGTAACCAAAAAACAGCATGAAGACGATGGCGACCAAAAGCGCTATCCCGACGGCCTCGGCAATTTTCTCTGCCCCGGAATGCGCGACGTGGACCGACGGCGCGATTCGGGCCGCTGCCATGACGAGCCCGACGAGCAGCGCCGCCGCCACCAAGATTTGCAGCAGCATGTCGATGACGACCGCGAGGAACCGACTGCCGAGCCCAGCCAGCTGATAGGTCAGCGCGACGCTTTCGGGAGTCCGAACGTCGAGATTGCGGTCCATCCGACGACTACGGTTCGCCTCGGAAGTCGAGCTACCCACCTCGGGCCGCACCGGTGAGGACGACGGATTCTCGGCACGGAGCACGCAGGGGCCGGGGCGAACGATACCCCTGGATGAACCAGGCGTTTTTTACGAAACGGCGGACCGGCACGTGGGAGCGCCTCGATGGATTGCTCGCGCGCGCGGCGCGACGCGGCGTGCGCGGACTCGCTGCGGGCGAAGTGATAGAAATCGGCAGGCTGTATCGCGCGACGACCAGCGATCTCGCGTACGCGCGCGGGCGCGAGTTCGACCGCTCGCTGCTCGAATACCTGAATCGATTGACGGCTCGCGCCCATGCCTACGTCTACGGCGGTGCGGCCGAGAGCGGAAGCGCGCGAATCGGCCGGTTCTATCGGGAGACGTTCCCGCAAGAGTTTCGCCGATCGTTTGCGTACTTCGCGATCTGCACCGCGCTTACGGTCGCGTGCGCGGTCGTCGCGTACGTGCTCATCCGCGCGCATCCGGCGCAAGCCTACGCAGTACTGCCCAAAGAGATCGTTCCCGACGAGATCCGCAAGAGTCTGCACGATTCGAACTTCGCCTTCGACCGCGACTTTGCGCCGGCCATGTCGGCGGCGATCGTGTTCAACAACGTCAAGGTCGCGATCATCGCGTTCGCCGGTTCGATTACGCTTGGGACGCTGACCGCTTACATTATCGCTACCAACGGGCTCATGCTCGGCGGACTGGCCGCGTTATTCCAGAACGCCGGATTCGGCTACGACTATTGGGCCACAATCGCCCCGCACGGCGTGATCGAACTCACGGCGATTCAAATCGCCGGCGGGGCGGGTCTGCTGATCGCGGCCGGCGTGCTCTATCCCGGGCGGTTGCGTCGTCGCGATGCGATCGTTGCCAACGCCCGGCGGGCCGGCACGCTGATCGTCGGGGTCGCTTCGATGCTGGTCGTCGCCGGGACGATCGAAGGCTTTATTTCGCCGCAACGCTGGCCGCCCGAGGTCCGAGTCGCGATCGGGGCCGTCACCGCCGCTGCGCTGATCCTGTACTTCGGCTTGTCGGGGAGGGTTAGAGCAGTCCGCGCTGCTTCACCCGCAGGTACTCGTCGATCAGCGAAGTCGTGAGCTTGGCGGCGGGCACGTCGACGACGACCGCGCCGGTTCGCGTCAGGAGGGCGGCGGCCGCGCGCCGTTCCTCGGCCAGCCCGAGCGCCACCCCAGCGCGGTACGCGTCGCGCACGTGGTGCGGCGGCGTCGCGAGAGCGGCGCTCACGGCGGCGTCGTTCATGAAGACGCAAACCAGTAAATGTCGCCGCGCGAGCGAGCCGAGTTCTGCGAGTAGCGCCGCCTGAGCCAGCGGATCGATCACGTCGGTCAGGAAGACGATCAGCGAACGCTTGTGCAGGTGACTGCGGAGATACGCGAAGGCACCGGCGTAGTTCGCTTCCTCGAAGCGCGGCTCGAGATCGTAGAGCAGCTCGGTGATGCGGGCCGACGACGAGCGAGTCGAACGCGGCGCACTCGCCGCCAAGATCTCGCGCGCGAACGCGACGACGCCCACGCGATCGCTCGCCAGGCCGGCGACGCTCGCCAGCGATAGCGCCGCCGTCACCGCGTAGTCGAACTTCCGCTGCTCGCCGACGCGCGGCGTCATTAGCCGTCCGCAATCCAGTACCAGCATCACGTTTTGGCTGCGCTCGACCTCGTGCTGCGCGACCATCGTCTTGCCACGCCGCGCCGTGGCTTTCCAATCGATCGCCCGAAACGGGTCGCCGTCGGTCCACTCCCGCAGCGACTCGAACTCGGTGCCGGCGCCGCGCAGCCGCATCTTGCGCAAGCCGGCTTCGATCAGACGGTTGCGCACGTGCAGCGATCCGTAACGTTCGACGGCCGAAAGGTCCGGAAAGACGCGAAAGCTTTGCGGCGCTTCGATAACGACTCTACGCCGCAGCAGCCCGAGCGCGTTTTCATACCAAACGTACAAGCGGCCGAACTCGTCGGAACCGCGCGCGACCGGCATGGCACGGCGCGCGAGCGTCGCGCGCGCTCCCGGAGGCACGCCGCCGATTGCTTCGTCGTCGAGAAATCGCAGCGTGCGCACCGGCGCTTCCACGACGCCGGCTCGGATCCGGCGCTGCGACCGATTCTCGACGGTGTAATGCAGTTCGGCCGGCACGCGCAGCGCGAAATGATTGACGGGCAGCCGTTCGACGCGAACGACTCGCCGGGACGGTCCCCAAAACAGATCCAGTACGGTGGCGATCGCCAGTGCCAGCGCCCCTGCAATCGCCAGCACGAAGAACGGTGCGAACCCCGGACTGACCGCCAGCAGCATCGCGATCGCACCGAGCGCGTAGAACCATCGCGGCGTCAGCCAACCGGGCAGCCGCGGCCGGAATCGGCTAGGTTTCACGCGGCACGGGGACGGCCGCGAGAATTTCGCCGAGCACGTCGCCCGGAGTGACGCCTTCGATCTCGGCGTCGGGCGCGACGATTAGACGGTGCGGCAAGACGAACGGCGCGACCGACTTCACGTCGTCCGGCGTTACGAACGCGCGACCTTCGATCGCGGCGGCCGCCTGCGCGGCGATCAGCAGCGCGATGCCCGCTCGCGGCGACCCGCCTAGCGTCAAGCGCGGATGTTTGCGCGTCGCAGCGACGATTCGATACACGTATTCGCGGACGCCGGAAGAAAGATGGACCGTCCGGATCGTCCGCTGGGCGTCGATCACTTCGGCGGCATCGGTTACGGCAACGATACCCGACGCCTCGAGATCGCGTGCGTCGAAGCCGCCGGCTACCCGTTCGAGCAGTTCGAGTTCGCGCGCTTCCTGGGGATACGACGACTCGACCTTGACCATGAACCGATCGAGTTGGGCTTCGGGCAGCGGGTAGGTTCCCTCGTACTCGATCGGATTCTGGGTCGCGCACATCAAGAAGGGACGCGGTAACGGGTGCGCCACGCCGTCGATCGTCACGCGCCCCTCCTCCATCGCTTCCAGAAGCGCCGACTGGGTTTTGGGCGGAGTGCGGTTGATTTCGTCGGCCAGCACGACGTTGGCGACGATCGGTCCGAGACGCGTCGAGAACTGCGCGGTCTGCGGGTTGAATACGGTCGTTCCGACGACGTCGGCCGGCATCATGTCGGGCGTGAACGCGATCCTTCGGAATTCTAGGCCCAGGAGCAACGCGAGCGCGCGCACCGCGAGCGTCTTGCCGGTTCCGGGGACGCCTTCGATCAACGCGTGGCCGCGGCCGAGCAGCGCGATCGTGAGTGCGAGCGTGGATCGGTCGGCATCCACGACCGCACGATTCATGCCCTCGGAGATGCGCGCGGCCAACTCGTTCACGGCAACGGTCATGGAAAGTCCTTTCGCAGGCGAAAATCCAGAGTAGCGGCGCGCAGCAGCGCTGCGTCCGACGGCGTGGAGGGCTCGCGCAAGCGCTCGAGTTCGGCAACCGCATCGCGGACGTTCTGTGAAATCGCGCGGCCTTTCGTGCGGCGCAGCGCGTCCGCTGCAAACGCGGCGGTGAGCGCGCCGGCGGCGTGCGCCCGGCGCAGTAACGCCGCCATCGCGTCGACGAACGCCGAAGAGTCGCGTTCGTCGGGCGGTTCCGCGGGAACCGGCGGCGCGAACGGCACGTTCGCACCGATCAAAGCCAGCCCGATGATGGCGGCCACGACCCACGCCGCGAGTCGAACGGATTGCGGCAACACCTGCCAAAGCGTCGCGTCGTCGTCGTAACCGTGCACGTACTCGTCGAACGCGACCGCCCCGTGACCGGAGACGGCATCGTACGCGAACGCGAGGTTATCGGCGTCGAGCAGATGCGCGTTGCTGAAGAGCGCGGGAACGGTGATTGCGACCACGTCGCCTTTACCCACGCGATAGGTCACCGCGACCACCCCTCGATCGTCGGCCAGCAGCGGCACGGCGCCGCGCCACCGTGCGAACGGGAATGCCGCGTCGATCGGGGCTCGGACGCGCTCGACGCCGGCCGTGAAGCGCGTCTGCGCCAGCGCCCGCGCCTCGCGCGCCGAAACCGGCCGCGACGTTGCCACGCCCGGCGTAAAGTCGCGCGTGCCGGCGAAGTCGGTGTCGAGCACGACGAGGCGGCCGCCCCCGCCCACGAAACGCTTGAGACCGGCCGCATCGGCCGGATCGAGGCCTTTGGCCTCCGCGTCGTTCTCGTAACTCGAGATCACGAGCGTTTTGACGTCGGAATCGAGCAAGGGGAGGGCCCTCGTGAACTGGCGCACCGGCACGCCCGCACGGCGCATCGTCTCGTAGAGCGCGCGATACCCGTTGGGACCGGCGTCGTAGGTCGAATACACCGAGGGAGCCGGCCCGCGCGAGACCGCCGCTTGCCGTCCGTACGCCAGCGCGGCAAGTATGACGAGGCCGCCGACGAGCACGGCGAGTTCGGCTCGGTGCTTCACCGCGATTCCCGTTCGCACAAGGCGACGTATCCGGCGCGCGCCCCCTCCCAATGCGTCGCGTCGACCGGCAGTTCGGCGTAAACGCTGGTGACGAACGCGCCGCAAACCGCATCGAACGGCGGGAGCAGGGTGCGGTCGCGTTGGCGCAGCAGGCGCCGCAGCTCGCCGACGGTTGCGCTGCGATCCTCGATGGCGGCGCCAAGCAACGCCGGCGACGCAACCATCGCCGCAAACAGCAGTCGCGATGCGGCCGCGTAGTCTTTTTGCCGAGCCCGATCGCAAGCCGCGTCGTAGAGCGCGCGGGCATTGGGCGGCGGCGCGAGCAGTTCCAGCGATTCCCCGCGCGAACGTTCGAATGCAAAGCCCCGCAGCAATCGCCAGGCGACGAGCACGATCAAGGCAATCGCCGCCGCGATCAGCACGTCGCCGATCGCGATCGCGCCGCGGCGGCCGAGGCGAGCGTTCCCAAAGGCCGCCCTCCAAAGTTGCGTCAAGCGATCCGAGAGCCAGGTCCACAGCCGCATCCACCACGGCTTGTCCGCCGCGGGCAGCGCCGCCGATTTCGGGAGCGTGAGGCGATAGCCCGTCGCCAGTTCGCGGGCCGCGAGCGCGCGCAAATTCGCAGGCGGCGTGGCAAGCGTCCGAACGTCGTGCTCCACGAGCCGCCCCGCGTGAGGATTGGCGTGGTTCCAGCGCGCGAGCAGCGCGTCGCGCGTCGCCGCTGCCGGTGCGTTGCCGGCGGTAGCGAAAAACGCCAGCGACGCCACGGCGGAGGCGCGTGCCAGCGGTCTGCAATCCCAACGGATCACGGAACGGAAGGTGCGGCAGGCGCTAACTGTTCGAGTTCGGCTTCGAGATCGAAGCCCTCGCGACGAATCCGCACGTCGAAATAGTACACGGCAATCAGCACGATCGTAAACGGAGCAAAAGCGGCGCGCAGCAGCGATCCGACGATCACCTCCACCGCGATAGCGTGCAGCAGCACCGCCACCCAAACGAGCGCCGCGATGACGATCGATCCGCCGCTGAGGACGGCGAAGGTTGCGAGCGCAAAAAGCAGCGCCCGCCAAAATTCCCTGCGCGTGAAGACGCGCCCGAACCCCGAGGCGATCGCCGCTATCGGTCCGCTGCGTTCGATCACGACGGCGTTCATCGCAAACGTCAGCGCGATGAATATCGGCGCCAGTATGACGATTCCGGCCAGCACGATAAAAATCGCGAGGGTGAAGCCGGCGATGCCGAGCGGCAGCCACGCGCGTGCGAACACGGCGGCGACCAGAACGCAAACGAAGACGGTAATCAGAAATGCAACGTACCAGGCGATGAAGATGCCCAACTGGATCAACAGCGTTCCGAGAATGGCGGCCCAACGTGGGAGCACGGCCCGATAGCAGGCCGAAAAGTCGACCGGGCGATTGCGATACAAGCGGGCTACGCCGACGGCGACCGCATCGAGCGCAAAGGGCCACAACAAGTAAAATGCCAGCCCCACGACGATGAGGGTGACGAGTTCACCCGGGGACCCGAATAAGGCCGGAGTCTGGATTTTCGCGTCGGGGTGTTGGAGAATGCGCACCATCTCGGCGATTTGAACCGATTGGCTCGAATCGACGAAGTACTGCACGATCGCCAGCGGCACGATCAAAACCAGCACGATTGCAAAGAACGGCATGAAGTTCCGGACGTACAGCGTGATGGCCCGGTCGAAAATCTCGCCGAATCCAAGGGGGCGCAGCTCCATCGCGGCGCGCTTCTGGCAGGGCGCCCCAAAAACCCCCGGGTATCTCCCTCCGATGGAACTCGGGAGGCTCGCCGCGATCTGGCGCTATCCCGTAAAAAGCCTCCGGGGGGAGCGCCTCACCCACGCCCGCGTTGCCGAGTCGGGGATCGTCGGCGACCGGTCGTCGGCGCTCTTCGTCCGGGGCGGCCACGCGCGCGACGGCAAGACCTATCGAGGCAAGGAGCACGACCGGCTGCATCTCACCGGCGATCCGGAAGCCGCGCGCCAGCTCGGCGCGCGCCAAGGCGTCGAACTCGAGCACCGGCGCGGCGAACACTTTTTCGACGCCGCCCCGATCTCCGTGGTGATCGACCGTTGGATGACGACGCTCAACGCGCACCTCGGATATGCGGTCGAGCCGGAACGTTTTCGGCCAAATTTCTTCGTTCTGGCGGATGCGGAGTTCGATGCCGGCGAATCGGCGTTGGGCGGCGCGACGTTGCGACTCGGCGAAGTAACGTTACGCGTGCGCTGTCCGATCGAACGCTGCGTCACGATAACGTACGAGCCTCGCGGCGGTGCGAGCGACCCCGCAATCTTGCGATTTCTCGCCCAAACCCGCGGCAACTGCATGGGAATCTACTGCGACGTCGTCGCCGCCGGCACCGTGCGCACGGGTGAGCCGCTGGTCCTGATCGCCGGTTAACCGGGTACTGGCGCGCGCGTGGGCGCGCAGCGCGGTTTCAGCCTCCTCGAGCTGCTCGTCGCTGCGGCGATCGCTTTCGTCGTGGGATGGCAGTTGCTGGGGCTAGCGCACGCCGTAGTTCTGGGTGCGGGACGACTCGACGATCGCCAACGCAGTCGCAGCGCGGTCGACCGGCTGGAAGAGCGGCTCGCCAGCGAGGCCGTGAGCGCATGGTCGGTCTTCGTTCCGCCCACCGACCTCGGCGGCAAAGCCAACGCCGACGGGCACGAAATCGACTTCGTGACCGAAGACGGAGGGCATCGCGTCTATTGGTGGGCGTACGGCTACGACGCTGCCCTCAAACGGGTCACTTACTACGCCTTCGCTCCGGGCGGCCCAGCGATCGCCGGGCAAACGTACGAGGACATCGACTCGTTCGCCGCACGCTCGCATCCGATCACCGATTTGGTGAAGCCGGCGAGCGACGCGTACGATCCGCTCTTCGCCGCAGCGGCGCTCACCGCCGTCGCCGTTCCGTACGGTTGGAATCCCGCCGCCGCCGGCGGCAACGGTTTGGTGCGCGTGCGTCTGACTGGGTACGGCACGCGGCGCGACGCGCTGCTGGCCAGCGGCACCGCCCCGAGCCGTTTCACGATCGTCGTCGACTATACGCCGGCGCCCTCGCCCCCCGCGACGCCGTAACGCAACCACCGACGGCGCGTCGCACGTGGCTAGAGGGCCGTACGCCCTTCGAGCGCTTTTGCGATCGTGATTTCGTCGGCGTAGTCGAGGTCGCCGCCGATCGGGAGTCCGTACGCAAGCCGCGTGACGGCCGGGCCGAGCGGATTGAGCAACCGCGAAAGGTAAATCGCCGTCGCCTCACCTTCGGCATTGGGATTCGTCGCGAGAATGACTTCGTGCGGGTCGTCACGGCCAACGCGCTCGACCAGCTCTTTGACGTGCAGTTGCCCCGGTCCGATGCCGTCCATCGGCGAGATCAGTCCGCCAAGTACGTGGTAACGGCCTCGGTACGCGTTGGTGCGCTCGATGGCGTACACGTCCTTCGCCTCGGCGACGACGCAAATCGTGCGGCCGTCGCGACGTTCGTCGGTGCACAGCGCGCACGGATCCTCTTCGGTCAGGCAATAGCAGACCGAACAGAAACGCACGCGATCCTTGACCGCGACGATCGCCTCGGCCAGCGCCTGCGCCTCGTGGCGCGGCCGATTGAGGAGGTAGAAGACGAGCCGCGCGGCGGTTTTCGGACCGATCGTCGGCAACTTGCTGAATTCGTTGATGAGGGCCGCCACGGGCCCGGCGATCGAACCGGCGCTCGGCATCGCGCCTACGTGATGCCCGGTATGCGCATCCCGCCGGTCACCGACGCCATGCGGCGCTGTGACGCCTCGGCCGATTTCGCGAGTGCATCGTTCATCGCTACGACGATCAGATCTTCGAGCGTCTCGACGTCGTCGGGATCGATTGCCTCCTTAGAAATTTTGACGCTTTTCACGCGCTGATCGCACGTGGCTTCGACCGTAACCGCGCCGCTCGCCGCCGAGCCGGTCACGACGGTGTTCGCGAGCTCCTCCTGCGCTTTCGTCATTTCCGCTTGCATTTTCTTGACCTGAGCCAGCAAGTTGGCTTGATTCATCGCTCACGTATCCGTTCGTTGGCGTAGCTGAAAAGTGCCTCGGCTTCGTCGGGCTCGTTGGCGGTGACCGATGCGACACCGCCAGGAGCCGCGCCTTTGGCGCGCGACGCCGGTTCGACGCGCAGCACGACCTTCAGCGACGTGCCGAGGACGTCGGCCACGGCCGTTTCGAGCAGGCCGGTGCGTTCGCGCACGATCGCTTCGTCGACGGCATTGCGCGCGACCAGTACGATCGCTTCGCCGTTTACTTCGGCTACCGCCGCGCCGGAGAGCGGTCCGCGCAAGGGTGGGTATTCACTTTCGACCTTTGCGCGCACGCTCTGCCAGGCGGCGCGAATCTTCTGCAGCGAAACGGCGCCGGCGGGCGATGCAATCGGACCGGGCATCTTGGGTTCGTCGCCGGCGGCAACGGGTTGCGCCGGGCGGGCGGGCGCGGCGTGCGCCGGCGCCGGCGGTTTGGAAGCGGCGCCTTCTTCCAACGCCGCAACGCGCGCCGCGAGGGCATCGAGGGCGGGGTCTTCGGCGCTCAGGACGTAGCGCAGCAAGGCCGTCTCGAGTTCGAGCCGGGGATTGCCGCCGGTTCGAGCCAGCGACGCGGCGTCGGTCAGCACGCGCAGCGCACGCACCACGGCCGCTTGGGAGACGCTCTGAGCGCGTTCGACCGCGCGGCGTGCATCGTCGGGAGCGAGGTCGCGTTCGAGTAACGCGGAGTCGACGCGCGCGACCAAGACGCTGCGGAAAGCCGCAATCAGCGAGCGAGTGAGAACGAGCATGTCCGTACCCGCGTCGCTGGCGCTTCGATCGCGGTCAGCACTGCCGCAGCGTCCCGCTCGACCACCGCGTCGAGGAGCGTTTCGGCAAACTCCCGCCCGGTCGCGCCGAACGCTCGGTCGAGGGTGGCCGCATCGACCGTTTCTCCGCCGGCAAAGGCCGCCGCTTGTTCGAGCATCGTCAGCGCGTCGCGCAGGCCGCCGTCGGCGCGGTAGGCGATCGCCGCAAGTGCTCCCGGATCGATCGCGATCCCCTCGGCGGCGGCGATCTCGCTCATCCGCTCGATCATTACGGGCACGGCGATCCGCGCAAAGGCATACCGCTGGCAACGGGAGAGCACCGTAACGGGGAGTTTTTCGGGCGCGGTCGTGGCGAGAATGAAGACGGCATGCGGCGGCGGCTCCTCGAGCGTCTTGAGGAAGGCGTTCGCACCCGAGGTGCTGAGCATGTGCGCCTCATCGATGATGTAGACTTTCATCCGCATCGCAGACGGCGCAAACTTTACGGCTTCACGAAGCGCCCGGATATCGTCGACGCCGTTGTTGCTGGCGGCGTCGATCTCGAGCACGTCGAGGGCCGTTCCCGCCAGGATCGCCCGACAATTCTCGCAGGTGTTATCCGGCGTCGCCGTTGGACCGTTGACGCAGTCGATGCATCGGGCCAGGATTTTCGCCGCCGACGTCTTGCCGGAACCGCGCGGACCGGAAAATAGGTAGGCGTGCGCGAGCTTCCCGCTCTCGAGAGCCGCCGTCAGGGTGCGGACGACGGCTTCTTGGCCCACAAGGTCGGCAAACGACAGCGGGCGCCAGGTGCGGTAGAGGGACACTCCCGGGACTTACGAGGGCGGTTTGGTCGAGCCTGCCGGCGGGTACAGTGAAACGGGTTCGTCACGAGAACGGTTGAAGCTTACACTGGGGCGCCGCATGGAGGCTCCGGCGTTTCTGGTTCCCAGCGGGGAACGATGGACGAGAGGGGTTTCGTGGACCTGCGCGCGTCGCTGCGAGCGAACTTCGGGTTTGAAGAGTTCTACCCAGGTCAGGAAGAGGTCGTATCCAGGGTCTTGCTAGGCCAGGATACGTTGGCAATTCTTGCGACGGGCGCCGGCAAGAGCCTGACCTATCAGCTTCCGGCACTCATGCTCCAAGGGACGACCGTCGTCGTCAGCCCGCTCATCGCGCTGATGAAAGATCAGCTGGACATGCTTCGCGAGCGCGGCATCGGAGACGTCGTCGCCATCAACTCGACGCTCTCGGAAGAGCAGGAATACCGCGCGCGCGCGCGGATCGCTTCGGGCTCGGTCAGAATCGCCTATACGACACCGGAAAAACTCGAGGACGAAGCGTTCTTGAAATTGCTGCAGGGGATCGCCGTTCCGCTCTTCGTCGTCGACGAAGCGCACTGTATCAGCCAGTGGGGACACGACTTCCGGCCTGCTTATCTCGCCCTCGGCGGCGCGATAAAGAGGCTCGGGAAACCGACGGTTCTGGCCTTGACCGCGACCGCGACGCCCTCGGTGCGCGAAGACATTTTGCATCAGCTGGGCATCGACGAGGTCAAGCCGATCGTGCGCGGGTTCGACCGCCCAAACCTCGTCTACGAAGCGAGAAAAGCCGACAAGGAAGCCGACAAACTCAAGATTCTCAACGCGCTTTTTTCCGGCCACGACGCCCTCGAAGGCACCGGGATCATCTACACCGCCACGATCAAGAACGCGCTCGAGGTGCAGCAGTACTTGGCGCAAACGTTGAACATGCCGGCCGCCGTGTACCACTCGAAGCTCCACAAAGAGGATCGCGCGTCGGTCCAAAACGTGTTCATGGGCGAAACGATTCGCGCCGTCGTCGCCACCAACGCGTTCGGCTTGGGGATCGACAAACCCAACATCCGGTTCGTCGTTCACTACGACTTGCCCGGATCGCTCGAGGCGTACACCCAGGAGGCCGGCCGCGCGGGCCGAGACGGTCTGCCGTCGCGTTGCGTGCTGATCTATCGAATGAGCGACACGCGGGTGCAAAACTATTTCTTGACCGGGAAATATCCCGACGTCGAAGAGGTGCAGCGCGTTTTCGGAACGATCGAAGTCTTTGGCGATCAAACCGGCGGCGTGGCGATGACCGACCTGCGTAAGATCCTCCAGCTTCCGCTTACGAAACTCAAAGTAATCCTCGCGCTGCTCAAAAAGTCGGGATATATCGAAGGCGTCGCGAAGTCCGCCTACGGACTCACCGAGGCGGTGCGAAAAAATCGCGACCTCGTTCTGAGCTTGGCCAACTACGAAACCAAGAAGTCGTACGATCAGAGCAAGCTCGCGATGATGCTGCAGTATGCCGAGACGACTTCGTGCCGGCGCCGCTTCATCCTCAACTACTTCGGAGAGGATTTCGACGTCGCCAACTGCGGGGCGTGCGATAACTGCTTGCGGGCGCTGCGGCGCGGGGTCGGCGAAGGAGCGTCTACGGGTGGGTTCAGAATCTCCGACGTAGTGCTGCATCAGAAATTCGGCCTCGGCACGGTCGAACGCACGGAGCGCGACTTAGTGACGGTGCTCTTTCCGAACGTCGGCTACAAGACGCTGCTAGCCTCGGCAGTTCGCCACTCCGAAGCGAAGATTGCGTAGACGAATAGCTTGGTGGCTCCCCGCCGCCGCACTGCTCGCCGCTTCCGTAACCACCCCCGCCTCGTCCACCCAACCCGCCCCGACGCCGGCGCCGCTCGTCTATCCGAGCGCCGCGCCGACCACCTCCGCCTCACCCGGTGCGCCCGCGCCTCCGAATCCGGTACCGCAAACGACGCCGACGCCGCCGCCGATCACCGTTCAGCCCGAAAGTGCCACGGTACCGATCGGAAATCCGGTCCGCCTTACGGTCGGATCGGTGTTCAGCCCGATTGCCGCCGTTGCGCGCGATCCCGCGGTCGTCGACGTGTCGGTGGATCAGCCCAGTTCGACGGTAACCCTGTCGGGTAAGACGCCCGGCGCCACCGTCGTGACGATTTCGGACGCCCGCGGACTTCGGCGCGACGTGCCCGTTCGGGTCGCGTTTTACGCGGGCTCGGCACCGCAATCGCTTACAATTTCGCTCACCGGGGATCCGGCGTCGGCCGATTTCATCCGCGCCCAAGTGGCGGCCTCGGTGATTCACGCCACGCAGGTGCGGCCGGGCGCACAGGTCGTGGTCGGCCCCGACGACGTGCCGATCCGTAACGATCTCGCGCAAGATCGCGTCGCCGTCGCCGCAGTCCCGGTGCTGATTCAGGGAAACGCGTATTTCGAGGTCGACGCGACCACCCGGGTCGACGTGCGCAACGTCGCCGCGCCTCGCATTTCTCCGGACTCGCTGATGGTAAGCGACTATCCCGAACGCCTGGAAGAGAACGGCTCCCTGTTTACCGCCGACCTTCGCAGCGAACAGCCGTCGCGGTTTTTATACTTTCACTACAACCCGCCCGGGCAGCCCGACCGGCGAGTCGTTTTGCGAGCCGACAATCACTCGTCGCAACCGGCGATCGTGCAGTTCATCAGCGGGCGCGGAGGACCGACCCCCAACGAGATGGAGGCCGGGCACGTCGCCACCAAACTCTTCCTGATCAACGTCGTCCAAAATCAAGGACGTCTGATTACGATTCCGGCCAACACGTCGCTCAACATCGCCGAGCAGGATTTGCCCGCCGGAAACGTCGCCGCGAACCTCCTCCAGCTTCGGCTGCTCTCCGGCGGCGGCGTGCACTTGACGCTCTTCGCGCAACCGGCCACCGCCAGTCCCGACGAGCCGCTCGGCACCGGTGATCTGCTCGAGGGCGCGCACAAACACGCCCGGGGCATCTATCCGATTCCCGAGTTCTATTACGCCACCCAGTGGTACGTCGACGGCGAATATCTCGAGTTGCCGATCGGTCAGATTCCCCTGCCCAACGATCTGCAGGGACAAGCGCTCGCGGGCGACTACGGCGTGCTGCAATCGTTCGTCGTAACGATGCAGAACGCGTCGTCGAGGCCGCAATCGGTTGCGATCTACGAAAATCCGCGCGGAGGCCGGGCGACCGCGACGTATTTGATCGACGGTGTATTGGTGCAGTCGCATCAAGTGCCGCCGTATTCGCGCTACAAAGTTCGGCAGTACGTCGTTCCCGCGCGGGGTTTCGTCCGAGTGACGATCGTGACGATGCCCGAGGCGGGGTCGAGTTATCCGCTCAAGCTGATCTTTGCGCCGGATGATGGGAGCGTGGCTCCCGGCGCGCCGGGGTCGCCGATCTACTAGACTTGCGCTCGCGTTACGTTATGGCGGAACGCATGGGGAGCACGTTCCCTCCGAACGCGGGACGTTCGCGTTTTCCCATCCGGGGAAAACGCTACTGCCTGGCTCGTCGCTCCCGCCCATCCATGGGCTCCGCGACGAGTCCAGAGCCCCGCTTATCGGAGGGAACGTGCTCCCCATGCGTTCTTGCGATGGTTTATTGCTTGTCGAGTAGAGCCGTTTGGTAGATTGATTGCATGGCTTTGGAGGCGGCGGGCCAGGAGAAGCGGGCGATGGATTTTGCGCGGGATTGGGCGGCTCGGTCATCTTGGTTTCCGGTGAGGGCGGAGGTTAGGGCGGCGAGCCAGGTGGCGGGATCGTCGAGGGGGATGCTTGGGGCATCCGTGCCGGCGATTTCTTTAAGGGCGGCTTGGTCGGAGACGATGCAGGGGGTGCCGGCGCAGAGCGACTGGGCGGCGGCGTAGCCGAAGCCTTCGTAGGTCGAGGGGACGGCGACCACGGCGCACGATGCGTAGAGTTCGAGTAACTCTCGGCGCTCGACGTATCCGCGAAACTCGATTCGGTCGGCGACGTTGAGGGACGTCGCGAGTTGCGCGCATTCGCTTCGATACGGCGTCGAAGGTCCAACGGAAACGATTCGGGCGCGGTCGAGCTGCGGAAGCAGGCGAATCAACGCGGCGAGGTTCTTTCGGCGTTCGACCGTTCCGACGGCCAGGATCGTGCGGCGATCGCCGGCCGCGCGGGGCAGATCGCAAAAATCGCGGGCGACCCCGGGATAGACGACGCGCACGCGCTGCGGCTCGTATCCGGCCAGGAGCGACAGCAGTTCGCGGCGTGAGAACTCCGAGTCGACGGCGATCGCCGCGCAGCCTCGATAGCGTTCGAGAGAAAAGCGGCCGAAATAATAGCGTGCATACGCCCGAGCGTGCGCTTGAACGCGCAGCCACGCGACGTCGTGCACCGTCGCCACGACCGGCATCCCAGCACTCAAGGGTACGGTCCCCGAAGCGCAGTGCAGAACGTCGGCGTGCGCCCGGCGCGCGCGCTGGGGCAAGAGCACCTGATCCCACAGCACGCGGCGGTCGAAGCGCCACGGGTCGAGCCGCGGTTCGGCGAGCGCGACGAGCTCGACGCCGTCGCCACGCAAGGCGTCACTCAAACCGCGCACGTACTCGCCGATGCCGGTGGCCGTTCCGATCGCGAGCTGCGCGTCGAGCGCAACCCTCACGGATGAAGGTCGCGTTCGAGCGCGCGGACCATCAGCGCGTGAGAATCGAGCCGCCGCGCCCGCTCGAGGTACGCGCGCGCGGTCCGGACGTCCCCGACTTGATAGGCCGCGACGCCCAGGCCGGCGAGAGCATCGGCGCTGCCGGGATTGACGGTTGCCGCGCGCCCGAACAGCGTTCGCGCCAGCGTGCGATCGCCCAGCAGCATGGCTTGGTTAGCCGCGGCGATTCCATACTTTTCGGAGAGCGGGGCGAGCTGCGCGGCGGCTTGGAAGTTCTCCATCGCGCGATGCAGCCACGCCCCCTGCGCGGGGCCGCCGGGCCGTTCGCGCCAGGCTCGCCGGTTCGCCAGCTCGCCCATCCGCCAGCGCGCTTCGGCAACCGCGTCGGGATGCGTGGCGAGAAGTGCGAGACGCGCTGCGAGCGTTCGTTCCAACGCATACGCGGCCGCCGGGTCGCGCCGGGCCGTTTCGTCGACGAACGCCTGCACCGCCGTAACGTCCGGAGCGGCGAGAAAATATTCAAACGCTAATTGGCGGTCGCCGCGCGCTAACGCCACGCGCGCAAGCAGCTCGTCGCGCTCCGGCGATGCAGGCAAACGCAGCGCGTGGCGCAACGCCGAATCGAGATCCCCTTGCGAAAGTTCGTGCGATGCGAGCGTCAACTCGACGTACGGCGCCGGTGCGACCCGGTCGAGCGCGCGGTAGACCGCCAAACCGAACTGCAGCGGCACGCGCGTGGGCAGCGTCCCGGGCGCTGCGATCGGCGCGACGAACGCGTCCGAGGCGAGCTGGATCGAGCCGAAAGCGGCCAGCAGTGCCCCCACCGTGGCGACGACTGCGACCTTCGAGGTTCCGTAGCGCTTCAAGTTCGAAGCTGACCGCAAACCCGCTAAAATTTGACGGTAAAGTTCACGTCCTCGCGCGTTTGCGTGAACGTATTCGACGGCAAGATGTTGTCCTGATATCGCAGCGACTTTGCGGAGATCGACAACGTGCTCGACGAGTGCGGCATTTCGAAGGTGAGCTTTCCGCCGTAGGAGTTATCCGTCGCATCGAGATTCGTCAAACCGGGTAAGCCGTAACCGCCGAACATGCGATCGGTGCCGTAGTTGAGGTTGAGGGTCAAGCCGTGCACGACTGGAACTGCGACCGCCGCACCGACGGAAACTTTACTAAGATCGGCATAGTTCGGAATCACCAGCGGCGTCCCGTCGTTGGGTAGCTGCCAGGAGGACGTGCCGAGCGCCGGCGACGAGAGCGACGTATCGTTGCGGGTGAGCCGTTCGTAGTTGCTCGACAGGTCGACGTTGACGCTGCGCGCGCCGGCACGAACGTCGAAGTTCGCGCCTGCATCGTACCCGGTATCCTGCAGCGAAAGCTGGGGCACGTTCGCGGTCGCGCTCCCGACGCGGGTACGCACTTGAACCGGCCCGACGCGCACCGTCGCGGGGGCAACCGCCGACGAAGCGCTGGCCACGGCGGGCAGATTCGAGTCGCTGAAGGCCAGCACCGCGTTCCCCGGTACCGGCGAAGCGCCGCGAGCCTCCGCCCCGAACGAGAACGTCCCGGGCTGGGGCGCAACTGCTTTGACGGGCGCCACCGGCTGATATTCGCCGACCGTGAACGTTGACGACGGCGATGGCTGCGTCGCATCGTTGGATAAAAGTGCAGAACCGGCATCGGGACCCAGCGACGACGCGATGAACCGCGCGCTATTTCGCAGCGAGCGATCCTTCAGCGTTTGAGCAACGTCGAAAGGACTCTGGATCGTCGCAGACGGCGGCTGCGTGCGACCGTCGGCCACGTACGCGGCCGACGCCGAGAAACTCTCTGTGGAGGCGGCCCGATGGCGCGTCTGCGCGTCTTCCAACGCGAGATCGCGCAACGGCGATTCGCCGGCCCGGTCGCCGTACGCAGCGGCCAGCGACAACCGCGAATCGGTGACTTCGCCAAACAAGCGTAACATTAGCGCCGGCCGAAGGTCGAACGTCGAAGCTGCCGGCGCGAACGAGGCGGCCACGCCGGGGGACGGCGCTGCGAGCAACGCTACAGCTATTGCGACGACGGCCACCCGGTGCACGAAGTTACCCTCCGGTCCCCTTTTAGAGATGCCCACTCAAAGCGGGCGATAGTATCTATCGACCGCCCAACGCGGGGGTTTCATCTTTGAGGCTCACGCCCGCTCTCCCTACCAAGGAAGCGCTGGGCGATTAAAATCGCCGCGTAGTCGTCCACCGGACGCCCCGGTACCTGCAAGCCGACCGGGATGAGCCGGCGCCAGCCGCGCGGCGGGTGCTCTCGAAAATACAACTCGCGCGCCCGCCGGGTGGTCTCGAACTCGTCGATGAGCACGATCGGCCGCCCGAGCCCGGCCATCTGCTCGGCAAGGGGGCCCGCATTCGTCCCTCCCCCCAGGGCCAGGACCGCCACCCCGGGGCAGTCGGCCAGCAGCGCGGCGAGGCGCGCCGGAAGGTCGGCGATCGGGACGATCCCGGCGGTCACTACGGCGCCGTCGGCCTCGACCAACGCGAATCCGGCCTTCGTGCGGCCTGGGTCGATGCCCAAAACCGGGCCGGGCGCTTTCCCGCTGCTCGGCACGTCGCCTAGGAGCCCGTAGCGTTATGACACATTTTCGCCTCGAAAAGGACCGCCCAGCCTTAAGGCTGCTGGGTTAACACGACGACGACCGGAATCCGGGCGTTGTGCGGATAGAAGTCTTCCGCCGCAAAGGCCGTCAGGAGAAACGTTCCGGATTTCGCAAGCCGTTGCTGCATCTGGTGCGCATCGGGAATGAGCTGCAACGCTTGAACGTTATCGGCAAGAAACGGCGGCATGCCGACGCGGCGAGCGTCGATCGCTACGTAGTTCTGAACCTGTCCCAACGCGATGTTCACGTTGGCTCCGCTCTTGCCTGGAATCGTGAGCTGGGCGATCGCCTGTCCCTTTTGGTAAACGCGCACGTCGGACGTCGCGTTGATGCCGAAGTGAATTTGATCGTTTAGAAACAGGTTCTGATCCGAGGTCGCGGTCAGCATCACGTTGCCCTGCGCCTGTTTTGCCGCAACGATCAGATCCAAGCTCGCCAGCTTCTTATCCATGTCGGCGGGTTTGACGAACGGCTTGAGACCCAAGCGGGGATAGTATTCGTTGATGAACTTCACCGAGTCGAAATAGAACGTCTGAATCGTCGCTTGCCGCGACCTCGACGAGGCCGACTGATCGACGATCCGATAGAACGGCACCATCAATACGTCGACCGGCTCGATTAGACGTCCGGTATTGACCTTGGTTTCGAGCTCCTGCTCCCGCCGCGACAGCTCGGTGATCTGTTGGTTGATCGAGTTCAGCTTGAAGAACGCGGTCTTAACTTGCTGCGACGCAAATATTGCCACTAACGTCACGACCAGCGCGATCACCATGCCGGTGCCGATGGCGATAATCGTCGACGTATAGCGCGGGCGGATGCCGAAAAGCGACAGCCGTTTGCGTCCGACCTGATGCCCGACGCGATCGCCGACGTACGCGACCCCGCCGGCGATCAGCATGACGAAGGCGACGTTGCCGATGCCGCGCACGATCTCGACGAAGTTCACGGCCGACCCGACTCAGACCGTCGCCGCGCGGCGCAGGCGCGACAAGCCGATCGCCGTGAAGATCAGATTGGGCATCCATGCCCATAGGACCGCGGCGCTCAGAAATGCTTCCCCCAAGTACGAGCAGACCGTCATCACGATGTAGTACACGAACACGATCGCCAGGGACAGTCCGAAACCGAGACTGGCGCTGCTGCCGCCGCCGCGAACCGAACGCAGCCCGAACGGCAGAGCGATCAAAATGAACACGAAGCACGCAAACGGTCGCGCGAGCTTCTCCTGGTAGGTCGTGACGTACTTGCGAAGTTCGCTTTCCGTCAATTGTCCCGAGTGCACGACTCCGGCAATCTCCGCCCGGCTCATGCTGTCGGGGTCGTCGTTCTTGATTCGCTTGACCAAATCGCTTGGCTTCTCTCCGATTTCGACCTGTTGCTCGGGGATTCGCGGCTGCTGCAGGAGCGACCCGTCGGGATTGAAGCGATAAAGGCTGGAGTTTTGCAACACCCACTTGTCGACGGTGAACTCGGCCCGATCGGCAAAGACGATCTGGCGCGGCTGGTTCCGATTGTCGTATTGGATCAGGGTGACGTGCAGCAGCGCCCGGGAGTTCGGTTCGTAGGCCGTCGCAATCGTAACCTGACGCCCGCCGCCGGGCAGCGGAGCCGACACCGTGAGATCGCGATTGTACGCGCTCGTACCGTTGATCACCGAGTCCTCGATCTCGATCAGTTGACCGTTGGCAAACGGCACCAGCTCCTCTTGGAGAAAGAGGGTCACGACCGACATCACGAGTCCCACCGCGAGCAGGGGCGCGACGATCCGCGAAAACGTGATTCCCGCCGCCTTCATCGCCGTGATCTCGCTGTCGCTCGATAGCCGCGCGACCGCCAAGAGCGTTCCCAGCAGCAACGCCATCGGAATCACGAGCACGACGTATCCCGGCAGCGACCAGGCGAAGACCAGCACCGCCGCCCACAGCGGCGCGTGGTCGTTGCTGACGAGTTTGCCGATGTTGAGGATCTCGGTCGCCGCAAATATCAGCGTAAACGCGCCCAAGCCGAAGCCGAAAGGGCCGGCCAACTCCGTCAGCATGTACCGGTCGAGAATCGAGAAACGCAGCATCGTTGCGGTTACAGCCGAAACCCTTCGCCCAAGTAGAACTGCCGCGCGATGGGCGAATCCATCACTTCCTGGGCCGACCCCGAAACTTCGATCCGCCCGTTGTTCATGATGTAGGCGCGATCGACGATCGCGAGCGTTTCTCGAACCTGATGATCGGTAATCAAAATCCCGAGGCCGCGATCGCGCAGCTGGCGGATCATCGTTTGGATATCGGCGACCGCGATCGGATCGATGCCCGTGAACGGCTCGTCCAGGAGGAGAAAGCGCGGCTGAATTGCGAGCGCGCGCGCGATCTCTACGCGCCTGCGCTCTCCGCCCGAAAGGCTGTCGCCGCGCGCGTCGACGAAGGCGCGCAACCCGAACTCTTCAAGAAGCGCCGGCAGCCGCCGTTCCTGTTCGTCGCGGGGCACGCCGTTCTGCTCCCAGATCAGGCGAACGTTATCGCCGACCGAAAGCTTGCGAAAAATCGAGTTTTCCTGGGCCAGGTAGCCGACGCCGTTGCGCGCACGCGCGTACATCGGCGCCGACGTGAGATCGATTTCGCGGTCGCCGAGGTCGAGCGTCACCGTTCCCCCGTCCGGCTTCACCAACCCGACGACGATATAGAACGTCGTCGTCTTGCCGGCGCCGTTTGGTCCGAGCAAGCCCACCACTTCGCCGGTGCCTACTTCTGCCGAGACGCCGTTGACCACGGTCCGTTCGCCAAAGCGTTTGACCAGACCGCGCAGTTTAATCGAAGATTCGTCGTTCATTGCATCCGCATGTGAGAGAGGGAGATGTCGGAGTCGAAGCTCGAGCCGGTCCCGCGAAATCCGTTCGGCTCCGCAATCGCAACGTGCCCGTTCCCATGAAGCGTTCCAGCCGCGCGGTCGTACGTGAGGCGATCGCACTCCAGCGTCATTCCGGTGCTCGTCCGAGCGTGAACGCCGTCGATCAGCGTTACCGAATTGGTCACCTCGTCGACGATCGCTTGCGGAGCCGTGGCCGTAAGCTTCGTTCCTTTAGGGTCGTAGAAGGTCACGCGCGCGTCCCGAAAGACCGCGCGTGCTCGGCCCGAAGCGCCCTTGCTCTCGAACGACTTCGACTCTAGTTCGTACTCGATCCGGTTGTGAATTTGCAGAGTCTCGCGAACGGGACGGGTCGCCGTCCCGTGTCCCGTGATGTGGAGCGGTGGCGGCGTGGCCGACCGCAGCGGCGAGGCGGAGGCCGTCGCGGTCTGCTTCGGCGCCTGCGGATTGCAGGCGACGCAGACCACCGGCAGCAGGCACGCGCTCCACAGCCTTGTCCAGCCCGTCACGCCGCGTCCCGTTCGCCGGCCGGCCAGTTGGACTGCGCCGCGGCGAGCGCCAAGCCCATCGCGGGCATCCAGAGGCCGAATATCACGATGCTCACGGTATCGATCAGCCCTTGCACGGCAACGCCGACGAGTCCCGCCGCAACCGCAAGCGCCAGCAGCGCCGCGTCGGGCGAGGCGCGCGCGACGCGCCGGCGAAGTTCGGCGGCGAACTTCCACAAATTCCAAAGAAACGCGGCCAAACCCGCGATGCCGAGTTCGGCGAACAACGTGAGGTAGAGGCTGTGCGCGTGAAAGGCCGTGGCATCGGCGTCGGGAACGTGCACGAGCGCGTACAGTTGCGGGAAATCGAACGGCCCCACGCCGGTCAGCGGAAAACGGTCGACGATCCCCACGGCAGTTTGCCAGATCGCGATCCGGGTGTAATCTTCGCTCGGATCGTGGTGGCTATTGAAAAGCAGCAGCACCGCCACGATCGCGGCCGCCGATACCAGCCCCGCCGCCGCCGCGCTTGCGCGCAATCGCCGGACTTGCGTCAGCACGAGAAAGGCCGCAGCGGCAGCGAAGCCGATCCAACCCGCGCGCGAATAGGTCAGAGCGAGGGCGATCGTTCCAGTCGCCGTCGCCGCCCAGGCGAGCGCGCGCAGTGCCGCGCCGGGTGCGAGCCGCGCGAGCGTCGCGGCGATCGGCAGCAGTGCGATAAGATACCCGGCCAACTCCCCGGGCAACACGAACGTGCCGGTCGCGCGGCCGTGCGCGAGCGCGTAGAGCGGCGCCGGCGTCCGGGTCACGACCATCGCGATCGCGACCGCCGCAGCCAGCGTCCCGGTCGCCAAGTAAGACCAAAAAATTGCGACGGCGACGCCGGGTTCGCCGTAAAAACGCACGAGCGCGCAATGCCAGAGAATTCCCATCGCCGACAATCCTAGAAAAAACAGGCCGTGCGGCGGATCCAACCCCGCTGCGGTCGAGATCGCCGCACAGACGATCCACGCGATTAGCGGAAGCAGCAACGGCTGGGAGCCGCGCGCCGGATAACGCAAGAGCATGGATCCCGCGTAGATCGCGAGCAAGCCGATTGCACCGAGCACCGCGAACGTTAGCGGCCGCGGCACGACCGTGATCCCCGGATACGCAACGCTCGTCAGAGCGATGAACGCCGGGAACAACGGCAGCATCGCATAGATCAGCGCGAACCCAAACGGCAGCAGACGGCGCACTTAGGAACGCCCCCCGGCGACGGCAGCAATCCGTTCGGCAATCCGGCGAGCGGCACCGGGGCTTCCCATGCGGACGCGACCCTCGCTCGACATGTGCGCGCGCCGCTGCGAATCGTCCAGCAACGCCATGACGCTCGCAACCGCCAGGCCTGCGTCCGCCGGAAAAACTGCCAGCGCATCGCCGAGCAAGCCCTGCTGTCGCCGGCGATACCACGCACCTTTGCCGTTACCATAGGCCTCGAAAGCGGCGACGGGTACGCCCGCCGCCGCGGCTGCTTCGTTGGCGGTTCCGGCTTGACCGAGCACCAGTACGACGCGCCGCAAAATCGGTCCGAGCGGCCCGGTCCACGCGCGCGCGCGGACCCGGCCGTCGATCGCGAGTTCGAACGGAATCGCCGGACCGTCGCCGGAGGACACTTGCCAACCCGCGGACTCGGCCGCCCGCTTGAAGCGTTCGACGTCGAGTCCGCGCGCAATCGACAGCACGGCGCCCAGGGACGGCCGCGCGCGGGCGAGTTCGTGCGTCACCCGCAGAAGCATCGCGGCATTGCCGTACGCGCTTTCGCGGCTGCCCGGGAAAAGTGCGAGCGCCGGCTCGAAACCTTCGGTCGCGCGCGCTCCGTCGGGGTCGTCGCCGCCTGCAAACAGATCCACGATCACGTTGGCTGCGGGCTCCACGGTCAGGCCGCGCTCCCTAAGACGCCGAGCCGTTGCGTCGTCCCGGACGAAGCTTGCGGCCGATTTCCGCAGAAATCGTTCCTCGATTGGTCCGTATGGCGCCACGCTGACGCTTTTGGCGGTCCCGACGAAGACGATCGGCGCGCGCGCGATCGAAGCCATCGCGCATGCAAACGTATCGCCAACGGCAATGACGACGCCGTACCGCCCGCGTGCCGAACGCAGAAACCGGAACTGGGCCAGAGTCAGCCCGATCAATCCGGAGCGAACGTCGCGCGCAATGTTGCGCACGTCCCCCATCGCGATCAAACCGCCGCTCGGCATCGCGCGCACCGGACCGACGTCGGCCATCGCTTCCGACGAAACGTCGCCGACGAGCGCTAAGTGGTCGAGCTTCCACTCCGGACACAATGCTTGCAGGTCAACTGCAATTCGATCCGCGATCGACGCCTCGCCATGTCCGTTGCTGATGAAGAGTGCGCGAGTCACCGGGACGACGCCGATTCCTGCGGGAGGAGCGACATGAGTTCGAAATCCGTCAAGCCGTAGCGGCCGCGGTTTTTGTCGAACGCGAGGTCGCTGCGCGAAACGTATCGTCCGTAAGGCCCGGGGTGCACGATCGGCACGCCGTTCACGCGTTCGGGTTCGAACAGGGTATCGTGGCTGTGGCCCCCGAGCAGAAGGTCGATTCGCGGCACGCGCCGCGCGAGTTCGCGATCGAGAGAGAGTCCGACGTGCGACAGGACGACCAACGGTTCGCCGTCGGGCAGGTGCTCGACGTACGGGGCGACCGCATCCCACGGATCGAGGAACCGCCAGCCGAAAAGCCGCTCCCACGGGCTCCCTTCCCGGTACTGCATGATCAGCAAGCCTAGAACGTGCACGCGCGTTCCGTCGCGTTCGAAGACGAGCGAGCGCAAAAAGGGCAGTTCCCGTCCCTTCGTGTCGACGAGGTTCGTGCAGACCAGCGGGTGGCGCATCCGCGACGCGCGCGCGCGCAACAGAGAAAAAATGTAATGAAACTCGCGATTTCCAATCGCTTGCGCGTCGTAGCCGGCGGCGTCGATATCGGCCACGATCGGCTCGGTCCGCCGATAGACGGTTTGGCTGCCGCGTAGCGAATCGCCGCAATCGAACAATAGTCCCGGCCGGCTGTCGCGCAACGCACGCAGTCGCGGCGCAACTCCTCGGCGATCGTGCAGATCCGACGTATGATAGATTCGAATCATCGCAACGCTCGCAGCGCATCCACGGGATCGCGCGCGAGCGCGACCGCGAATTGCGCGCAGCGCGCGAGCGCGTCGGGAGGACCGAGCGCCGCGCGCAGTTCGGCGAACTGCCGATACTGCCGCGAGGGATCGAGCAAGACTGCTTCCATTTCGTCGGCGAGCCGCTCCGGGGTCGCTTCCTCCTGGAGCAGCTCCGGAACCACGCGCCGTTCCAGTACGAGGTTGGGCAACGTGATGAAGCCGTGCTTGATCATCGTCCTCCCGTGTTTCGCGAGAATCGGTGCGATCACGTACAGCGCGACCAGCGGCACGCCGGAAAGCGCCGATTCCAGTACGGCCGTGCCCGACGCTACCCAGGCGGCGTCGGCCTGGGCGATGGCCGCGGCGGCGCCGCGCGAGATCGTCGCGCTTGCGATTCCGGCGCGGCCGAGCGCGCGTTCGATTCGGGCCGCGCCGAGCTCGTCGGCGGCGCCGAAAACGGCTCGGAGTTTTGGCCTGCGCTCCCGGAGCAGGCGGTAGGCCGCGAGCAGCACCGGCAGGTGATAGCGCAGCTCGCCCTTCCGGCTGCCCGGAAGAATCGCGACCGTTCCGCCGTCCGCCGGCGGCGCCGGACGCGGCGGGCGCAGACGATACTGACCGGTTAGCGGATGGCCGAAGTACGCAATCGGGCAGCCCAGACTCTTGTAAAAGCGGCTCTGGTGTTCGAATCCCGTCAGCGCAACCGCGACGGCGGAGACTTGACGCGCCTTCTTCGCGTTGTCCAACCACGTGCCCGGCGGAAACAGATCGAGAACTGGGCCGACGTATCGCAGCCGGCGCAGCGTCATCGCCAAGCGGAGATTGAAAACGCCGAAGTCGACCAGAACGACTAAGTCGGGCTTGGACGCGGTGAGGTAAAAGGCGGTGCGCCACATCGTCGCGAGCAGCTTCGGGATGCGCGGCACCGCGGCCAGCGGTCCCATACTCGCCCAACCCGTATGGTCGCGCCAAATTTTAAAGCCGGCCGCGCGCATCGCCTGCGCGCCGATCCCCTCGAACTCCGCCTGCGGGTCGATCGCTTGAATCGCCCGTGCGAGCAGCACCGCGCTCGACTCGCCCGACGGCTCCCCGCTAGAAAAAAAATAGCGCACGCACGAACAGCTTACGTCACTTCAGAACGCCGCGCTCCGACGGTGACTCCAGAAACGCGAGGATCTCGCGCCCGGGATCGGTAGCGACTTCGGCCTTTATCAATTCGATCGCTTGAGAAACGTTGAGCTTCGGATCGTAGAGAATCTTGTAAAAACGCTTAATCTCGTTTCGCTCGGCCGGCGTAAATGCCGCACGGCGCAGGCCGACGCTGTTGAGACCATAGGGCCGTGCCGGGTTCCCTTCGATCAAGAAAAAGGGTGGAACGTCCTTGGTGAGTTTGCTCGCGCCGCCGATCATCGCATACCGGCCAATTCGTGTAAATTGATGCACGCCTGCCTGGCCGCCGATCGTCGCATAGTTCCCCACCTGGACGTGACCGGCGAGTTGGGCGAGGTTGCTCATCGTCACGCCGTCCCCGAGGGCACAGTTATGGGCGACGTGGACGTAGGCGAGCAGCAGGCAGTCTTCGCCGACCGAGGTCACTTCGTTGTGCCCGGTAGCGCGTTGGATGCTGACGTACTCGCGCAAAATCGTCCGGCTGCCGACGCGCGTAAACGCCCGCTCGCCGCTATATTTTCGGTCTTGAGAGGCCGCGCCGATCGTCGCAAACGGATACACTTGACAATCTTCGCCAATCTCCGTCCAGCCGTTGACGACGACGTGCGCCTGCAGGACGGTGCGAGCGCCGATCGACACGTGTTCGCCGACGATGCAAAACGGGCCGATCTCGGCTTGGCGGCCGATCTCCGCACCCGGATGTACGATCGCCGTCGCGTGAATCACGCGTGCAACACCGCGGAATCCGCTCCGAACATGCGCGCATCCGAGGATATCGAAAACATCAGTTCGGCCGAGCACGCCAGCTGTCCGTCGACCATCGAGACGCCGGCCACCCAACCGATGTTGCGGCGGTGGCGCAGCATCGTTACTTCCATGTCCATCCGATCGCCGGGAACGACCGGGCGACGAAACTTCGCCTTGTCGATTCCCGCGAGATACGGCGTTTTTCGCGAGAACTCGCCGGGCTCCATTACCACGGCGCCGCCGAGTTGGGCCATCGCTTCGAGCATATACACCCCGGGCAGCAGCGGGTTGCCCGGAAAGTGGCCCGTGAAGACGGGCTCGTTGTACGTGACGTTCTTGTATCCGCGAACGCGTACCATCGGTTCGAGTTCCGTAATCCGGTCGACCAAAAGAATCGGGTAACGATGCGGCAAGACCTCCAAGATCTGCCGGATGTCTAGTTCTGCCACGTGGAGCCTACCTATTCGGCGACGGTGTTGAAGACGCCGGCGTTCGCGCGCGTAACGCGCGCGTCGCCAGCGCGTGGAGTTCGTGCCCACTTTTGAACGCCACGATTTCGCACTGCGGCCATGCGCCTAGCAGTGCAAAATCGCCGATCAAATCGAGCACTTTGTGGCGCACCACTTCGTTTTGCCAGCGCAGGGGCTGCATCGGCCCGTCGGGTGCGAAAACGAGCGCGTTGTCGAGGGTTCCCCCCAGGGCGAGCCCGCGCGCGCGAAGCGCTTCGACCTCGCGCAGGTAGCCGAACGTTCGCGCTCCGGCGATCTCGCGCCGGTAGCTGGCGGCATCGATCTCGTCGTAAAAGTACTGCGTTCCAACCGGTTCGGGAAAGTCGGCGACGAAGCGAACGCGAAATGCGGGCGCCGGCAGCAAGGCGATCATTCGGTCCGCGACCCGCACGACGAACGGTTCGTCGAGGGTCAGCGTCGCCCGAGGCCGGCCTTGGAGAACGACTCCCGCCGCGTCGATCGCGTCGGCGAATCCTTGCGCGCTGCCGTCGCCGACCGGAATCTCCGGGCCTTCGACGCGGATTTCGGCGTTCGAAACGCCCATCGCCAATAGCGCGGAAAGCAGATGTTCGGTCGTCGAAACCGACGCTCCGTCTTTGCCGACCACCGTCGCCCGCGACGTATCGACGACGTTTTCGGCGAGCGCGGGAACCTTGACGATCGTTCCCGGCCGTCCCGGCGCGTCGAGCACGAAGACGATCCCGGCGTCCGGTTCGGCGGGCGTTACGGTCGCAACCCCGCGAAGGCCGGTATGCAGTCCGATTCCCGCGAACTGCAAGGCTCCGCGAAGCGTCGCCTGCGTCATTCGGTCAGCGAACCGCGCTCGCGCTCGAGCGCGCGTTCAAGGGCGTTGACACGAGCTACGAGCTTTGGCAGCCTGCGAATCATGACCTCTCGCCGCAGCTCCTCGCGATGATCGCGTGCCGGATTGCCGGAAACCGTGGCCCCTTCGGCAACGTCTCCCCATACTCCCGACTGCCCCGCCACCGTCGAACGCGAGCCGATCAGCATGTGCCCGCGGGTTCCGACCTGCCCGGCCACCTTCACGTAGTCGCCGATCACCGTCGACCCTGCGAGACCCGTCAACGACGCGAGGGCGCAGTGTTTGCCGATGCGGCAGTTGTGACCGATTTGCACGAGGTTGTCGATCTTCGTTCCCTGTCCGATCCGCGTGCTGCCGGTTTGCGCGCGATCGACGCAGGTGTTGGCGCCGATCTCGACGTCGTCGTCGAGCTCCACGTTTCCGACCTGAGGGATCCGCTCGAGACGATCCTCGATGAAGGCCCACCCGAACCCTTCGCTGCCGATGACGCAGCCGGCGTGGAGCACGACGCGGTCGCCGACGCGACAGCCCTCCATAAGGTTCGAGTGCGGGTGAAGCCACGAAGACTCGCCGATCGACGCATCGTCGCCGACGAACGCGCCGGCGCCGACGACGCTGCCGCGGCCGATGCGCGCGCGCCGGCCGACGTAAGCATGGGCGCCGACGTAGACGTCGTCGCCCAGCTCGGCATCCGGTTCGATCGCTGCGGTAGCGTGGCGGAAGGGGCCTTGCGGGCGGCTCGGACGCAGCGCCGCGAGCAATCGCGCCAGGCCCAGGCGCGCGTTCTCAACCACCAAAAAAGATTTCGTTCCGGACTCCGGCGCAATCGAAGCGTCGACCAGCACCGCGGCGGCCTTGCTTTTCAGTGCGGCGGCGAGATACCGCTCGTCCGTCGCGAACGTCAGTGCGTCCTCGGTCGCCTCTTCAACCGTACTGATGCGCGCTACCGCTAGGCTGCCGTCGCCGACGACGCGTCCGCCGGCTCGGTCGGCAAGCTCCTGCAACGTACCCAGCATCGTCGGCTCCTAGGAGCTTGTAGGGTTGTGACCGTTTTCGAATCCGTGCCGAATTTTGTTCGAAAACGAGGCGCGCAGAGGAGACGAAGCCGGAGCTTCGTGACCGACGAGCAACGAAGTCGGGCAAAAGGCGTCGCGGAGGCAAAAATGCGTCATAACCCTACAGGCTCCTAAGTACTGCCGGGGGTCGGCGTCGCCTTCTCCGTGATGTTGAGAGACTTTTCGACGTCCGGCGTAATGTCGGTTCCGCCGTAGCCGACGCCTTCGCGCGTCAACACTAGTTTGAGCTGCTTTTGCTCGGCGATCTTCTTTGATGCGTCGCGGATTTGCTGGGTCAACTGTTCGGTGATCTTCGCATATTTCTGCTGCATGGTGATGGCAGCCCGCTGCTTCTGCGCGCGGTTGCCCCTCCCGTTCGCGATCGACTTCTCGTCGGCCAGCAGCTGATTCTGATAGTTCTGATACTCCGGCCAGTTCGAGACGATGCGCTGCACGTCGACCAGACCGACCGGACTCGACGTCCCGCAACCGCTAAGAATCGCCCCGGCCAGGGCTACGAGAAGATATGTGCGTGTGTGTTTCACTCGTGTAGGCTCTCTACGTCCTTTATGAGGTCGTTCGTCAAGTCGTAACCTCCTCGAGCGGCTTCGACGTTGACGAAGACGATGCTGAATCCCCGATCCGTTGCGATGCGACGCGCTTCGCGAGTAATTTGATCGACGATCTGCTTGTCGAGCGTGTCGCGGCGCCGTTGCAAGGCGACGAGCTCTGCGGCCGCCGCACCGGTCGCCCCGACGTCCGCGCCGTGAAGGGCTGCAAACTGGCGGTCGAGATCCGCCTTGGTTGCATTGTAGTCTCCGACGGCCTTACCGGCGTCGGCTTGAAACTGGGTGGTGAACTGTTGGTGGATCTTCGCGATTTTTTCCTTGACGCCCGCTGGGAGTTTCGACGGTAAGACCGGCGGTCCGAGGCTGCGCAGCTGGGCCCCCACCTCATTGCGGCGTTCGGCGATCTTGGCGCGCGTCTGGCCCTGGATCGCGCCGACCTGCTCCCGCACGGCGCTGCCGGTTTGGGCGGCCAGTTGGGCGCGATAAGCTTTCAGCGTCGCGGCGTCGGCTTGACGCTGCGTTTGGACGGCAGCGTTTTCTTTGGCCTCAATCGCGCTCAGCTGAGACGCCAGCTGCTTGCGCGTGGCTTCGTCGAGCGCAAGATTCGAAAGCCGCGTCTTGATCGCCAGCCGTTGGGGGGCATCGGCCTGGGTAAGCCGCAGCGTCAGGTCGGTCTCGCCTTGCTGCAACTGCTCGGCCTTGGCGCGGTACTTTTGATTCGCTTGTTCCTGAAGCTGGCGCGCGATGGCGTTGCTCGCGGCGCTGTCCGCGGCGACGACGCTCTGCTGATAGGCCATGAAATCCTGATTGGCCGCCGACGCTGCTTGCTGCGCCTGCTGCGTGGACGTCGCGCTCATTTGTCCGGCGACCTGCGTGCCGCCGCTCACGCCCGCCGCCGCCAGCGCCGCCGCGACGGCCTGCTGCTCGCGCCGCGCGTAATCCCGCTGTTTGGCGGCGAGAATCTTGTTCGTGCGGTTCTGCGCGTCGCGCAGCTGCCGGTTGAGCTGCGCGGTTTCGCGCGCGATTTGCGACGCGCTCAGCGGGACGTGGGGCGCCGCGGCCGACAAGTTGATTGCCGCGATCGCGTCGTCGAGTTGTGAAAGCTGCCCGTACAGGGGGTGCTGCTTTACCACCGCATCCATCCGCACGTAGGCGGTCCCGCGCACTGAAGACGAGTGCACGTTACTGCCGCAGCCTCCGAGCAAGCTTGCGGCGGAGAGCAACGTTGCCGAAGCCACTAGTGCCAGCCGCTTATTTCGAAAGCTCATTTTGGACATCCGCAGTGATGTCCGTCCCTCCGTAGATGATATCGGCGCGGTCGAGGACGAGCAGCAGTTTCTTCTTGCCGGCCACGTCCGCGGTCGCGCTCTTGGTCTGATCCACGAGAGGCTTGAGCAGTTGGTCCTGTTTGTCGGAGATCGTCTTATTGTACTGCTCGAATACGCTGCGCTTATCGGCATCGTTCTTCGCCTGCGCGAGCTTCGGGGCAAACAGAGCGCGCTGCGTCGTCGCAAACTGATTCATCTGGTCGTTCGCGGTCTTGACTTTGGGTACGTTGTCGAGCACGGTCTGATCGACGAAGCCGATTTCCGATGGCGGCGGAGAGGCGGCGGGAGCCGGAATCGCCTGAGTTCCGGAAAAGAGCGTTTCGACGTCCTTGGTGATGTCCTGGCCGCCGTAGATCACGATCCGCTTGTCGACCACCACCGAGAGCGTGCGAGAAGCGCTCACCGCCGCGATCGCGAGCTGCGCCCGCTGAAAGAGCGGACCGACGAGCTCGCGCTGCTTGTCGGTGTATTGCTGCTGAAACTGCAGCGATATGCGCTGCCGGTCCGCGTCGTTCTTGGCCTTCTTGATGGCGGCGTTGAACTGCCCGTCGAGCTGCGACTTGAAGGCGACCAACTGCCGGTTCGCACCGACGAACACGGGCATGTTTGCCAGTTCCGCCTGGTTGACGTATCCCACGTCGGTTAGGTCGGCTGCGATCGCGGCCGGAGCGATCAGGCCCGCCAGCAGCACTGCGAAAACCAAAGAAGTAGCAAGCCGGATGTTCATAGTTTCCTTCTAAAAGCTCTGCCCGATGCCAAAACTCGTATGCGTCCCGTAAACGCCCTTGGCGAAGTCGATTCGAATGGTGTGTAAACCCAGCTGCGGGACGTCGAACCGAATGCCCGCACCGTAGTCGCCGTAGAGCGCCCAGTTGCCCGGATATCCGACGATTCGATTGGTGTACGGGTTGAGCAACGGATAGGCGCCGCGAATCCGGAAGTCGAGCTCGTTCGACGAAGATCGCCACCGAAAGCCGGCGGTCGAGCGCCAGCGGCTGCCGCAACTCGATTTGCCCGAGACCGGCGTCGGTGGCATAGAAGACTTGATTGTACCCGCGAACCTGTTGGTCGGAAAACGTAAAGAGCGAGCTCGGCGGAATCACACCCGTCGACCCGTCGAGGAGCAGATGGAATCCGAGCGTCGCCGTCTTGAGCACCGGATAGAACTTCGCGACCCCCAGCGTCGTTTGGGTGAACTGGAAGTTCGAGCCGAGGGCCGGCACCGAGAGCGTCTCGGAGAGCAAGCCGTTCAAACCGGTGCGCGGGTTGAACGGATCGTCGAGGTTGTTCGACGAGAGCGTTAGGATGGCCGTATTGAGCTTGTACGGCGCGCCGGTATTGACGTTGGCGATCGACGAAGCGGCGATGCCGAACGAGCCGCCGTAGGAATTGATCGTCGAGTTGATCGGTCCCGGCGTGGGTCCGACGAAGATGTTCGGCTGATTCCCTTGGAAGTAGTACGGCGACGGCACCGTCGTGTTGTAGCGAATCGTTTGAGCTCCAGCTTGGAGCGACACGATCGTGTAATCGCTCAACCGCCGCCCGATCGTGGCGTTGCCGCCGGTCGAACTCGACGAACTGGTTGCGACGACGCCGCCGACTTGCGCGGCGTTCGTGCCCGGGTAGAGCGTCACCGGAATGGGCGCCGGCGTTCCGCCGACCGACGGAATCCCGGGACTGGTTGACGTCACGCCGTAGACCGGATAGTAGTAGGTGGAGCTGTTGGTAAAGATCGATGCGCCCACGCTGTACTTCTGGGACTGCGGCGTGTTGCCGAGGTAGGGAACCGACACCGAGATCTGCGCAACGCCGGTGCGCGCGCCTTTCTCGAACTGTACCGAGCCGGAGTTGCCGGTTCCGTGCAGGTTGTTGTCGGAAAATCCGAGCGTGCCGTAGAGTCCCTGCCCGGTCAAGCCGCCCGAGTACCCGAAGCCCACCGACGCCTGCGCCGTACGCTGCTCGGTAACGTGCCAGACCAGGGTCACGAGCTGCGGCTTTTTCGGATCGGGACCCGGTTTGATGTCGGGTTCTACTTTCGAGAAAAAGCCCATCGCGTTGAGCCGCTCGTAGTCGCGTTTAACCGCATCGGTATTCAGCACCATGCCGGGCAACTCGCGCAGCACGCGGCGGATCACCGGATCCTTGGTGCGCGTATTGCCGGTAACCTCGACGACCGCGATGCGCGCGACGTAAATGTTGTACTTGACGTTCGCCGTTCCGGCCTTGAGGTCGATCGACGACGGATCGATGCCGCCCTCGAAGTTCCCGATCTCGAGATGGTACTTGTCCTCGTACAGCTTGGTGAGGACCTTGTAATCCGCATCCCGCACCGCATCGGAATACACCGTTCCGGGCTTGAGCGTAAGCGCCGGCAGGAGCAGCGGCGGCGGGAGCAGCGGGTCGCCGCCGATGATGATGTCCTTGACGACCAGGCCCTCTTGGATCGTCAGCGTCACGGCGCCGGTCTTCGGGTCGAGGTTGATATCCTTGACGTGGGTGGGAACCTGTCCACCGTAGCCGATCCGCTCGTAGTAGTTATTGATCTTCAACACGTCCTGGCGGAACGTGTTGGCGTTGAAGACTTGCCCGACCGACAGGTCCATCAGCGCCAACAGGGTGTCGCTGGGAACCTTCTGGTTCCCCGCGAACGCGATCTTCGTAATCACCGGATTCTCGACGACGCGATACGTGATCGCGATCCCGCCGGGGCGCTGGCGGACGAGCGGCGGAGCGATGTCGGCAAAATACCCGAGCGCGTTGATCCGCGCCAAATCGCCTTGCACGATCTTTGGATCGTACGCGACCCCCGGCCGCGCTTGAACGACCGCCATGATCGTCGCCGTCGGCACGTGGAGATTCCCGGTGACGTTGACCGACACGATCTTCACGTCGCCGCCGGTGGCGGCGGGAACGCCCACCGGTGCGAACGCGATGACGAGGGCGAGCAGCGTCACCGCCCACCGCGTCAGAGCGCGAAGGGCGCGCCGAAGGTCAAAGATCATGCGAAAGATTCGTCCTCGAAATTATAGAAATTATAAGAGAGGGGCTGACGGTTTCAGCCGAGGGCCGGCCACGTAAGAACGCCGCTGTTTAGACCCGGGTCGCCCTGTTCGCCCCGCCTCACCCGGGTCCTTGCCTCGAACATTAGGCAGAGATTGAGCTTCGAATGGGGCGGGCTAATACAAATACCGCTGAAGCGAGAAGCTAAAGCCGCTATTGCCGAGCAGAGGTTGGCTGAGCAAGAGTTGGTTCGAGGAGCCCAGCACGCTGACCGGCTGCTCGAAGAGCTTGGTTGGTCCGGTCTGGTAGAAAAAGCTGAGAGTGGCCGAAGTATTCGCGCTGGGATCGAATTTGATGCCGAACGATTGGATCTGCGGGAGCCCGAAGGTCGTGGCATAAATCGCGCTGACGGTCTTGCCCAGCAGCCGCGTGGCGGTCACGCCGACGTTCCCGTAATAACCGAGCGTCAGGTTCACGCTCGATAGCCCTAACCCCTGACCGAGCGCCGTCTCGAGCGGCGCGAGCAACCCGGCCGTGAACTGGGCGTTGAGGATGTTGAAGGCCTCCTGACCCACCGTAATGACGCCGTTGCGGGTCTGGTACGCGCCCTCCGGCAGCGGCGAGAGCGTCCCGAGCGGCGTGATGCCGCCGGGCGACTGCACCTGATACGGCGACTGGCTATTGAACGCGATGCCGTTGATGAAACCGCCGAAGGGCGCGATCATCGAAATGATCTGGTCGCGGGTGTAGCCTGGCGGGTTGGTGGTGAACCCGATCTTCAGCGCTTCAATCGGCCCATCGACGTCGATCGTGATCTCGGCGGACCCGTACGGGTTGCGGGCGCGATCGGGGTCCGGATTGACGACGCTGGTCGTCGCCACGGCGTGGATCGTCGGCACCACGCCGTCGCTCGGTTCGAAAGCGACCGAGCCCTCCTGCACTCGAAACGCGCGGTCGAAGTACGTCAGCGTGCCGCCGGTTGACGCAATCGTTCCGGAGAGCTGCGGCGAAGCAAGCGAGCCTCCCAAGTGGACGCCGCCGGCCACGCCGATGTCCAGGCCGGCTCCATACCCGCTTCCCCGCACGCGTACGGCTCGGCCGGCTGCGGCCGTCAGGTCGAAGGCCATCGGCGGGAGCGGCAGCCTGGCCGCTTCGGGCGCTTGCTGCGCCGCTTGGACGAACGCCGAAAACGGCAGCGTGGCGTTGCTGAGCGTGACCTTGCCGGTGAGCAACGCCTCCGATGCCGTTGTCTTGTTCAGGGCCAAATCGGCGTCCAGAGTACCGTTGCCGTAAGCGGGAAAGTTCAGCTGTGCACCGCGCGCTACGGCATTGGCCGCAAACGAATAACCGCCGGCCGATTCGAATCCGTTCGGGAACTCGATCCGGCCCGATCCCTGGACCTTTCCGGCCCCGAGCATGGCTGCGACACGATCGATCGAGGCGCTCGTGCGGTTGAACGTCAGCCGCGCGCTGACGGCGCGAACCGGAGTGCGCTCCAGATCGCTGACGTACGAGCCCTTCTCGAGCGAGGCGTGCCCGACGACGATCGGTTCGCGCATCGTTCCCGACAGACCCAAGTGTCCGTTGATCGTTCCGCCCAGTTTCGTGTTGTAGCCGAGCACCGCGTCGAAAATCGCCGGATCCAAACCGATCACGTCGACGTCAAAGTTGACGGGCTGGTTCGGCGGCCCGACGCGCAACGGCGCGAGTTGAAGCGGGAGCGATCCTGCCAGCGTCGCCTCGCCCGTCCCAAACGTGGCGCCGGCATTCGAAAGCACCAGCGTCTTGCCGTGCAGGCGAACCTCACCGAAGAGCGACGCGATGCTGATGCCGTAGGCCCGCACGTCGGTCGCGTCCACGCCGGCCACGAAGCTCGGCGCTTTGAACGTCCCGCGAATCTGCAGGGTCGATTCAAATGCCCCGGTCACCGGAATTTTCACCCGCGCTACTTGGTAGACAAACCGCGGCAAGTCGTCGGTCGCCGCGTGCACCTGCAGATCGAGCGGGTCGAGCGGCCGCATCCCGAGCGACCCGGAAGCCGTTGCCGATAGGCCGGGCGTGACCAGCTCGGCGTCGTCGACGGCAATCCGCGACCCGACGGAATGCACCGAGGCTTTGGCTTTATCGAGCGTGAGCGGCCCGATCGTGCCGTCGACGATCGCAGCGTTTCCGCGCAAGTTCACGAACGGGAAACGCCCACGCACGGTCGCACTGCCGGCGGCTCGTCCGGTAATCGGCACGCCCGGAAAGCCCAGCGCCGACACCCAGAGCGAGAGATCGAGGTCGCTGACGGCCGCGGAAAGATCGTAGCGCGAGCGCAGGAACGTCGTCGGCAAGTCGGGCGCACGCACGAGTCCGATCGATCCGCCGGCGCGCAGACGGCCCTCCTTGCCGCCGACCGCAAGCGTTCCGACGATTTCGTTACGCCGGCTGGACCAGGCTGCCGCCGTATCGCCGATCGGCAGGTTGCGATACCGGAAGCCTTGGACGTCGAGACTGCCGTTGGTCGTCAGGCGATCGCCCTCGAGTTGCGCAAACAGCCGCATCGGCCCGCGCCCGTCGAGCGTGTCTCCCGTGTCGAAAAAGTTGTCGAAATCTTCGAGCCGCGCGTGCGGCGCCGACAGATCCACGATCGTCTCGCGTGGCCGAGAAGCCGCGTTGAAATGCACGGCGGTGGTGGCAACCAGGACGCTGCCCCGACGGACGCTCACACCGCGCGTGTCGGCCGCCAGCGCGGCGCCGGCGTCGACGAACGGCAAGCCGTTGACTTCACCGGCCGGCACGTTTACGCGGCCGGCAACCGTCGGCGAACCGCCGCTGCCGCCCACCTGCAAGCGCGCGTTGAACGTTCCATCGGCCGAATACGCCGGAACGCCCAGCGACCGCAGCGCGGGGGCCAGCGCCGCGGCCGGTACGACCGCGTTCAAATCGTACGCCGGAGCGCGCCCGGCAAGCGTACCGATCGTTCCGTCGACGCGGGCATAGATGGCTCCTAAGGAGCCGACCACGTGCGTGAGGCTGGCGGTTTGACCTGCGAGTTTGACGTCGCCGCCACCCGAGAGTGCGTAGTGCTGCATGCGTCCGTGCGCGATCGTGACGCCACCGTCGAACGACGGCAAAGGCGCGCCGGCTGCGAGATCGCCGCTAGCCCACAGCCGTCCGGCGTCGAGCGGCAGACCGATGCCGCGCAGCTGTGCGCCATCCAGCCGCTTGACCACCAGCGAGAGTGCGCCGCTACGATCCTTCGCTCGGCTCGCGAGCGAATACGTCCCGGCCGCGACGACATCGCCGCCGGCTGCGTGCGCGCGGGCCGAGTAGACGCGCAGCCGATCGCCTTCGACGCCGATCGTGAGGCTGGCGCTGGAAACCGGGACGCCGCGCAGCGTCGCACCGGGCATAACGAGATTCGTGCTTTGCACGATGATGCGATTGCCGGCGACCGCGACCGCCGCATGCCCCGAAATCGGACCGTGCCCGGGAATCGCGCTTCCTAGGTAGGGCTGTAACCCTTCGAGCGTGCCGCGATACTGCCCGGCGGCAACGAACGCCTGCGACGAAAACGCGCCGTTGCCGTCGAACTGCCCCCACGGGCCGGCGGCGTGCAGCAAACCGATTTGCGCGTTGACGAGCGTTCCGCCGAAGCTCGCGGCCACCCGATCGAACTTCACGCCGCCAACGTCGGCTCGATCGCCCGAGACGAGGCCGGCGAGCACGACGTCCTTGCCCGAACCGCCGCCGGCAATCGCAACGCTGGCGATCCGCCCATTGATGATCGGGATCGCCGGAAGGTCGAGACCGGGAAAAGCCTTATACGTTGGCGCGCGCATGCCGAGATTGGCGGCCAGGCCCCAGAACCCGCTGGTGCCGTTCGGGCGGTCGAGCAGGTAGCCTCCGTCGAAGTCGCCGCGCTCGGTGTGCAGCCAAAACGGCTCGATGGCCGCGGTCCCGTTGGGGTTGAGCGCGATCAGCGCTGCGACCCGGGCGACGCCGCGCGCCGACGCCGCCGCACCTCTGACGGTGAAGTTCATATCGGTGCCGGTGGCCGCGGCGTCCACCAGCATCGGTTCCCGTCCGAGCATTTCGTCGAGATACGGCAGCCGGTCGGCCGAGGCAACGATATGCACAACTAAGTCGGATTGCACGTGCTTTCCGATCGTCATCGTGCCGCGAATGCCGACCTCGGTACCGCCGTAGTACGCGTGCAGCGGCAAGAGCGATACGACGCCGGCGCGATAGACGACCTGGGCATCGAGCGAGTCGAACGGCAGCCGGCGATAGATCGCGCGCGCGGCGGTCGCGCGGGCGACGATCGCCGGGTTTTCGAGCGGTCCTTCGACGAGCACGCCCAACCGAATCGCCCCGGAGATCGGCTCGTTGCGCGTAAACGCAAACGCTCGGCGCAAGCGCGCGAGGTCGCCGGTTCCGTAGACGCCGAGGCGCAACTGCGGACGGCCCGTCAAATCGCCGGCGAGGTCGGAGATACCGCCTGCCAAATGCAGCGGAATCCCGGCCAGACTGGCATGCATGTGACGCAGAAACACGACGTCGTCGACGAGTTGCAGCCGCCCGCGGATGTTTTCCAGGGGCGCGTCGAGCGCCGCGAGCCTCAGGCCGCCGCCGTCGATGTCGAGCTGGAGGTTGGCGTGATAGGCGGGTGCGACGTTGGGCCGCACGTCGAGCGAATACAGGCGCGCGTCGAAGTTTCGGGCGCCTCCCCTCGTGATCCGGACGATCGGCGAATAGGCGAAGTAGTTGGCCAAGGCTCGCAGCGGAAACCGCGCCGCCCGGGCCCGGTGCGTGGCGTACCCCCGAAGGGCGTCGATCGTGCCCACGATCGTAAACGGCTGCGGACGCGACCTGCCGACGAACGCTCCCCGCGCGTCGTAATGGGTTCGTCGGGCGGTGTCTACCGACGCGTCCACGGTGAAACCCGCAATGGCGATCGCTTTCGCGCTGGGGTCGTACGCCGCCGGCTCGCGCAACTCCAGCGACGCGTCGTGCATTCGCAACGTAAAGCGGATCGGCACCGACGAGACGCGCACCGGCTGCGGTGGCGGCGGCAACCCCAGGGACTTACCGGGCACGAGAAAGTTATACGTGCCGTCGCGAAATCTCACGATCGTGACCTTGGCGTCGGCAATGTCGATCGCGACCAAACCAAAACGATGCGTGCTACCCGGCAAGAGGTCTCGCAGCGAGTAGCGGACGTCGACGCGGGCGGCCGCAAAGAGCGGAATTCCGCTGCGGGTCACGCGTATGTCGAACAGTGCCAACCGATCGCCGCCGATGCGCTGATCGCCGATGCGCACGGAGTAACCGCTCGCAAGTCCAGCGGACGCTTGCAAGGCGAAATGCACCAGCTCGTGGCGTCGCGCGATTGCGAACCCGATCAGGAGTGCGGCGGCCACCCCGAGGCCGATCTTCCAACGCTTGCGCACGTACCGGGTTCATATACCGCCCGGCGCCGACGCCGCCCCTGCATGCGGACGTTACGATTCGATGAACGGACGCTCGCCGTGCCGGCCGGCCCGCGGCGCCGCGGCTACAGATCCAGGGTCTTGACGCTCTTCGCGTAGTCGAAGATGTATTGCTTGCGCGGTTCGACCTTATCGCCCATGAGGTCGGTAAAAATCTGCTCGGCTTCCACCGCGTCCTCGACCATAATTTGTTCGAGGCGGCGATGTCCGACTTCCATGGTCGTTTCCGCGAGTTGCTCGGCGTCCATCTCCCCGAGACCCTTGTACTGCTGCACGGTGAAGTCTTTGGGGTCCGCGTCGCCGATGACGCCGCGGTACTCGGCTTCGTTGAAGGCCCACCACTGCTTCTTACCCTTGCGAATCCCGTACAGCGGCGGCTGCGCGATGTACACGTGGCCGTTGTCGACGAGCGGGCGCATCTGCCGGTAAAAGAACGTCAGCAGCAACGTCCGGATGTGCGAGCCGTCCACGTCGGCATCGGTCATGATGATGATCTTGTGGTAGCGCAGCTTATCCAGGTTGAACTCGTCGCCGAACCCGGTTCCGAACGCCGTAATCATCGTTCGGATCTCTTCGTTGGCGAGCACTTTGTCCAGCCGCGCCTTCTCGACGTTGAGAATCTTGCCGCGCAACGGCAGGATCGCTTGCGTGTTGGGATCGCGGCCGCCTTTGGCGGTGCCGCCGGCGGAATCGCCCTCGACCAGAAAGATCTCGCTCTCGGCGGGGTTGGTGTTCCGGCAGTCGACGAGCTTGCCCGGCAGGCCCGACCCTTCGAGAGCGTTCTTGCGGCGCGAGAGGTCCCGGGCTTTCTTGGCCGCTTCGCGCGCGCGCTGCGCCTGCATGCATTTGTCGACGATCGTCCGGGCCTGCTTCGGATTCTCTTCGAAGAAAAACTCCAAGCGTTCGTTGACGAGGCCGTAGACGATGCTGCGCACCTTGTTGTTGCCGAGCTTGGTTTTGGTTTGCCCCTCGAACTGCGGATTCTCGAGTTTAACCGAAACCACCGCGGTGAGGCCCTCCATGATATCGTCGGTCGAGAGCGACGGCTCGGACTCCTTGAGCATTCCGCGCTTGCGCGCGTACGCGTTGACCGCATTGGTCACGGCGGTTCGAAAGCCGAGCAGGTGCATGCCGCCTTCGATCGTGTTGATGTTGTTCGCGTACGCAAAGATCTGATCGGCGTACGCGGCCGTGTATTGCATCGCCACCTCGACGTCGACGCCGTCGCGCTCGGAATGCGTCGAGATGATTGGGTGAAGCGGATCCTTTTTCTCGTTCAACCACTCCACGAACGAGACGATGCCGCCCTCGAATCGGTAGTTTCGTTCGCGCAGTTCCTCTCCACGCTCGTCGCGCAAGGTAATCGAAAGGCCGCGATTGAGGAACGCCAGTTCCCGAAGGCGCTTTTGCAGGATGTCCCAGTGAAAGTCGATCATTTCGAACATCGTCGTGTCGGGCTTGAACCACTGCACGGTTCCGCTGCCGGACGCCTTAGCAACCTTCTTGAGCTTCTGAACGGTCGCGCCGCGCACGAACTTCATCTCCCAAAGCCACCCGTCGCGGGTGACGCGCGTGATCATCCATTCTGAAAGGGCGTTGACGACCGAAATGCCCACGCCGTGCAGGCCGCCCGATACTTTATATCCGCCCTTGCCGAACTTTCCGCCCGCGTGGAGGATGGTCATAACGACCTCGACCGCCGGCAGTTTTTCTTCGGCGTGAATGTCGATCGGGATGCCGCGACCGTCGTCCTCGACCAGGCAAGAACCGTCTTTGTAGAGGATCACGCGCACGTTCTTGGCATAACCGGCCAGCGCTTCGTCGACGGCGTTATCGACCGCTTCGTACACCAGCTGATGCAGCCCGCGCTCGGCGGTGTTGCCAATATACATGCCCGGGCGCTTGCGCACGGCTTCGAGCCCGCGCAGTACCTCGATCTGTTCGCCCGTATAGTTACTCGTCATTTGGTTCTCGTCTGCAGTTCCGTTTCGTAAATCAAATCGTGTAGCTCGTCCCCGAGCACGCTGCGTACCGTCGCCGGTTCGATCGCTTCGGGCGGCAACTTACTCTTGAGCACGACGTACGAACTCGCGATCAAGCGCTCGCGACCGTCGCGCGATAACCGTTTGGAGGCTTTCGCCCGCGCGAGCGTCTCCCACCAGCGCGTCAACAGGCGCGCCCGAACCGACTGGTAGTCTCGCCAAGTAAGCCCGTCAACTAACTCCGCCGTCCCGGCGTAACCGAGCCACGGAGCTTCAAAGAGCAGCCGGGCCGCCTCCGTATCCAACCGGCGTGCACGCGCGTTCGCACACGCGATGCAGAGCGCTTGGCCGCGAGGCGCGATCGATACTCCGCATCCCGTGCACTCCTTCCACCCGGCAGCGCGTTTTGCCCGCTTTTGCTCGTCGACGCTCCCGCGAAATCGGGCGATCGCTTCGGCGGCGCTCTGGGCCGGCGCCGGCTCGGCGCGACGGTTCGGAACGACCGCCGGCACGGTGGCGCTGCGGCCCGGCACGCGTGCTGCCGGCAGCTTTCCCACGCGGAACTGCAGCCGCTCGACGGGCGTGCGCGCGATCCGGGCGCGGACGGCCCCCAGAATCCGTTCGGCGAAAAAGCTCAACTGCTGGCTCCAAGCATTTGACCGCGTTACGATCGCGAGCGTGCCGCCGGCAATCCGCACCGGATGCGAGTTCCGCGCGATCTCTTCGCCGACGATGTCGGGCCAGACGGCGGCCAGCAGCACGTGCGGCTCCTTTTCCCAACGGGGCGATTGCGAGGGCGACCACGCGCCGAGCGCCTCGCCGAGGGGTTTCAGCACGACGCCGCCGAGGCCGGGACGCTGCCCCCGCCGACCGTCTGAACGCGAGCGCGCGGCGGCAAGCCCGCCGGCACGTGGGTGGCCGTCACGAAAGCCTGCTCGTACTCACCAATGCCCGCCAGGAACGCCGCCGCACGTTCTTCGTCGAGCTCCGAAAGAACGTCGTCGAGCAGGAGCAGTGGCGCTTCCCCGGCGCGCGCACAGACGACCGCATACTCGGCCACCTTCAGCGCAAGCACGGCCGTCCGCTGCTGGCCCTGCGACCCGTAAGCGGCGAGCGAGCGCCCGTCGAGCGTCAGCGTCAGGTCGTCCCGATGCGGCCCAGCGATTGCCGCCCGGCGCTGCCGCTCGCGTTCCGCTACGACGCGCAGGCGAGTGGTCAACGCTGCGGCCACCCCAACCGCGGTGGCGCTCTCGAAAGGCACGTCCGGGTCGTAAGCCACCTCGAGCGTTTCGCGACCGTCGCTGAACCGGGCGTGGGCAATACGTGCGCCCTCGGCAAGCTCGCGCGCGAACCGTTCCCGCTCGAGCACGACGTCGGTGCCGTTCTCGACCAAAGCCGCATCGTAGATTGCGAGCAGCTGCGGGTCGGGGTCGCCCCCGCGCAACAGGGCGTTCTTCTGCTGCAGCGCCTTGCGATAGGCGGCCAGCGCACGATAGTAGCGCGGATCGGCCTGCGACAGCGCCCCGTTGAGGAAGCCCCGGCGCAGGCTCGGCGCGCCGCCGGCGAGATGCAAGTCGGCCGGCACGAACGTCACGACCCGCAGCTTCCCCAGGAAGCCCGAGTAGCGCACGTCGCGTCCGTTGAGCGTATAGGTTTTACGCGTAACGTCGGAGCCTTTGGCGATCGTGCACGCCAACGCAACGTCACCCGCGTTGATCCGCGCCTCGCCCCGGACGATCGCGCGATCGGTTCCCCAGCGCACGGCGTCGCCATCGCGCGAGCTGCGAAAGGATTTGCCGGTGCCGAGCATCGCGATCGCTTCGAGCAAGTTACTCTTTCCCTGAGCGTTGGGACCGACGAACGCGTTTAACCCCGCTGCCGGTTCGAGTTCGAGCTGTTCGTAGTTACGAAAGTTCGAAAGTGCTATCCGCATCAGGCGCATGCTAAAGCGAAACGGCGGCCTCGGCCGCCGATTCGAGGTTCGTCGCTCCGGCGGCGGTCATTGCCGCAGCGGCATGAGAACGTAGAGCTGCTGTCCCGAGTCCAACGGCTCGAGCGGCCGAATCGCTGCCGGCGAAAGCGGCCCGAGAAACTCGACGACCGTTCTCTCGCTCTTGACGTGGTTGAGAATTTCGATCAAATATCGCGCGTTGAATGCGATGGTGAGATCCTCGCCCGTCTGCTCGATTTCCAGCTCTTCGTATGCGGTGCCGGATATATCCGAGCTGGCCGTCACCACGAGCGTTTGATTCGACATCGCGAGCTTGACCATGCTCGCGCGATCGCCGGCGACGAGTTCGGCCCGGCGCAGGCTTCCGATGAGCGCGCTGGTGTTGACGGTCATCGTCCGATCGAACTTTGCCGGAATTACTTGTTGATAGTTGGGATACTGACCGTCCACGAGCCTCACGGTAATCGAAACGCTGCCGGCGGTCATTTGAAGCTGATTGCTCTGCGCGCCGAGCGCGCTCACGGCGATCGTTTCACCACCCCCGAGATTGCGCGCCACTTCGGCGAGCGCCCGCGACGGCACGATATACTTTTCGCTCCCCGAAATTCCATCGTCGAGTGTGGTGGTAAACTTCGCCAGACGATAGCCGTCGGTCGCGACCATCGTCAGTGCGTTGCCCTCGATCTCGAGCAGCGTTCCCATGAGCACCGCGCCGCGAGCCTCCTCGCCCGAAGCCGCGAAAATCGTGCCGTCGATCCCGTCGCGAAACTTCTTGCCTGCGATCGTGAAGTGCGATCCGCGGGCGGCGGCCGGCAGCGGCGGATATTCCTCGGACGGGAGCGCGTGGAAGTCGTAGTTGCTGCGCTCGCACTTCACGCTCGCACGGGTCGGGGTGCCGGTCAGTTCCAGGGTTCCCGGGGGCAGATTGCCGAGGTAGCTCGAGAACAGTTTAGCCGGGATCGTCACCGAGCCGCCTTCCCCGATGTCCGCCGGAAAGGCATGCTCGAGCGTGAGCTCCAGGTCGGTTGCGCGGACGGCGATCCGGCCGTCGTCGGCTTGTAACAGGACGTTCGACAGGATCGGAACCGTGGTGTGCGCGTTGACGACCTTGCTGGCGGCCCCGACGGCCGCCGAAATGTCCTTCGTGCTACAGGTGAACTTCATCTTCCACCGTTCTGGGTTAGGGCGCGTTTTCTAAATTAAAGATATACGTTAGTCGTAACAGTAGTAGAGCGGTGCATTCTGCGGAGAAGTGCCCTTTCGCTTGCTGCAGTGCGGCTTTCCGCTCGGAATAACCTGTGGAGGGCTCCGGCGCAGGGATGCACATTTCCACTGGCATCCGCCGAGAGCACCTTATCCCTCCCGAAAGGCCCGCCCTTGTGCGCAACCGTGTGGTTTGCGGGTATGGGGCCGTCCTAGGGATTTTGGCACATCGCGATGAGCTGGCGGATCTTGTTGCGGTAGGCTTCGTCACGCTGCATCTGGTCCTTGATCTTATCCCGCGCGTACATGACGGTGGTATGGTCCTTTTTCCCGAACTCGCGGGCGATCTGCGGCAGCGAGTAATTCGTCAGCTCGGTGGCCACGTACATCGCAATCTGGCGCGGCGCTGCCAACCGCTGGTCGCGGCGCCCGTTGTCCATCTCCTTGACCGTCAGCCCGTGTGCGCCGGCGACCGTTTCTTTGATCTTGAGGATGGTGATGCGTTGCAGCGGCGCGTTGGCGACCGCGCTCTTGAGCACTTCGGCCGCCAGGTCGATCGTAATCGGCGATTTCGTCAGCGAGGCGTAGGCGACGACTCGGATCAATGCGCCTTCGAGCTCGCGGATGTTCGACGGGATCACCTTGGCGATGAACGACGTAACCTCGTCGGGAACGGGAATTTTCTCGCTCTCGGCTTTCTTGCGCAGGATCGCTTCGCGCGTCTCGAGGTCCGGCGCTTGGATGTCGGTCAACAGCCCCCACTCGAAACGCGAGCGTAAGCGCGATTCGAGCGTTTGAATTTCTTTGGGTGGCCGATCCGACGAAATGATCAGCTGACGCCCGGATTCGTGCAGCGCGTTAAACGTATGGAAGAACTCTTCTTGGGTCGTCTCTTTGCCGGCCAAGAATTGAATGTCGTCGATCAGCAACACGTCGACTTGGCGGTAGCGATTACGAAATTCCGGCGTCCGATTGTTCTGCAGCGCGATGATGAACTCGTTGGTGAACTTTTCGCAAGTGAGATACACGACGTTGGCGCTCGGATTGTCGAGCATCACGCGGTGGCCGATGGCGTGCATCAGGTGGGTCTTGCCCAAACCGACGCCGCCGTACAGGAACAGCGGATTGTAGGCGCGTGCCGGGGCGCTGGCGACCGCCTGTGAGGCGGCGTGCGCGAAGCGGTTGGAGTTGCCGACGACGAATTCTTCGAAGGTGTATCGGACGTTGAGGTTGGCGGTTTTGAGGTCCTCGGGGGGGCGCGTTCCGGGCGACGCCGCCGGACCACCGGCGGCGTCGCTGGCCTCGGCCACGGAAAGACGCAGCTCGAGCTCGCCGCCGAAGGCGTCGCGCAAGACGTTGACGATCTGAGCCTGCAGTTTCGTCCCGACCCATTCCCGCGCGAACTTGCTGTGCACCGCAAGGTGCAGCTCGTTGCCCCGGTAGGAGACGAAGCGCATCGGCTTGATCCACATCTCGAAGACCGGCTTGGAAAAACTCCGTTCCAACGTCCCGAGAGCCGACTGCCATAGCTCGTTCGAGATGTCGGAATTGCCGAGCGCCAGCGCCATCTTCACATCCTCAAGAAAGTCCGAGAAGTCGGGCTGCCCCAGCCCCGTGAGGGCGCAAGGTCTTGGCTTAATGAGGGCCCGCTCCTGCGCATTCTATGCACGACCTTATGCACTTATCCACAGGCGCAGGGGCGTCGTCTTTTCGGGCTTTTTTCCGGTTTATGAACCGCCGAAAAGCAAGCGAACGCCACGCGGGATTTCGCATATGGCGTATGCGGTGCGAGCCTCTCAGCGAGGCATCAAAATCGCCCTTCTCCACAGGGTTGTCCACACATGTGGAGAGGCGGGTAGCGGTCCCCCTTTGAAAGGCAGGCGAGCGAGCCCGATCCCGGTGCGGGGAGGACGACTAGCGCCACGCTTCGGTTTTCCTACATCGGCAGAGAACTATGAGGGCGTCCTCGGCGGGCTTTACACATCCGCACGTTCGTCGAAGAAAACGCTGAAACCGTAAGGTTGCCTTAAAGACTAGCGCCGCTTCTTCCGCCTCGCCTGGGCGGCTTTGCGGGCACTCTCTTTGCGCTGCTCGGACGTGAGCGACCTAGCCCGCGCGTGACCACCCTTAAGGCCGCCGCGACGGCCTAGGGCGACCGCTGCGGGGTCCTTGCCCGCCGTTGCAGCCTCAGCCTCAATCTCGGCCTGGATCGTCTCTTCGTCGGCCGTAGCTTGCTCCACGGTCGTCAGGCGGCTCGGTTCGGGTCGGAGAGGGGCTTACGAAAAAATCGCGCCAGGCGGAGATTCATGGCGCGGCGCCATCCTTGTCAGGGCCCCGGCCGTTTGCTATACTCGGCCGGCTATGTTCCAGTTTGACCTGCAGCTCTTCGCCTCGAAAAAAGGCGCCGGTTCTACCCGCAACGGTCGCGACTCCAACGCCCAGCGGCTGGGCGTGAAGCGCTTCGGCGGCGAGCGTGTGGCCGCCGGCAACATTATCGTGCGGCAACGCGGCACGCGCTTTTATCCAGGCCAAAACGTCGGGATCGGACGCGATCACACGCTTTTCGCGCTGGTTGACGGCACCGTCGAGTTCAGCACCCGGCGCAATCGCAAACACGTCAACATTCTTCCCGCGGCTTGATCGCCGCGCCGGCGCTTCGGATGTGGGGGCCGTGAGGCCCCCTTTCCTTTTGCGCCGAATCAGTCGAGCGCATGCAGTTCATCGATGAAGCGACGATTGCCGTGGCCGCGGGAAGCGGCGGCGACGGCATCGTTGCATGGCGTCGCGAAAAGTACGTCCCCAAAGGCGGTCCCGCCGGCGGCGACGGCGGCCACGGCGGAAGTGTGTACGTCGAAGCGGTTTCGGAGCTTTCCACGTTGGTGGAATTCCGCTTCAAGCGCAGCTTCGTTGCCGAAACGGGCAAGGCGGGCGGAACTTCCAACAAGTCCGGTAAGAGCGGCGACGATCTGATCGTTGCCGTTCCGGTCGGCACGCTGATCTATCGCACGCTCGAAGGCAAAACCGAGGGGTTCTTCGCCGATCTCACCGCGCCGGGCGCCCGCGCGCTCGTTGCCAAAGGCGGACGCGGCGGCCTCGGCAACCAGCACTTCGCGACGAGCGTGCGGCAGGCGCCGCGCTTTGCCGAACGCGGCGAGCCCGGCGAGCGTTGCGAACTGCGGCTCGAACTGCGATTGCTGGCGGATTGCGGCGTCGTCGGCGTGCCGAATGCCGGAAAATCAACGCTCCTATCGGTGGTCTCCGCCGCTCGACCGAAGATCGCCGACTACCCCTTTACGACGATCGAACCCCAGCTCGGCGTCGTTCGGATCTCCGACGAAGAGTCGTTCGTCATGGTCGACGTGCCCGGATTGATCGAAGGCGCGCACGCCGGTGCCGGACTCGGCGATCGCTTTCTGCGCCACGTCGAGCGTACCCGCGCGTTGGTGCACTTGCTCGACGGTGCCAAGCCGCTCGAAGAAATATTGCTCGATAAGGTGACGATCGAACGCGAACTCGGTTCGTGGAACCCGAAGCTGCTCGAAAAACCGACGCTGTTAGTACTCAACAAGATCGATCTTCCCGACGCGCGCGAGCGCTTGGTCGAACTGCAGGCGCGATTTCCGGAGATGCGTGCGATCAGCGCCGCCACCAACGAAGGCGTGCGCGAGCTCCTCTATGCCGTCGCGCGCACGATCGAAACCGCGCCGCCTCCCGAAATCGCCGTCCCCCCGCCCGCTTTGATCGAACTGACCCCGACCGACGCATTCGCGTTGCGGCGCGGCCTCGACGGAGCTTTCGAACTTTCCGGCGAACGAATCGAGCGGCTCGCGGCGATGACCAACTTCGATTCCGATGAGTCGCTCGCGCGCTTCGAACGCGCGCTAGGAAAGATGGGCGTCGACAAAAAATTGCGCGAGATGGGAGCGGTCGAAGGAGATACGGTGCGCATCGGGCAGTACGAGTTTACGTATTCGTGAGACTGGGAATTTTCGGCGGTACCTTCGATCCGATCCATAACGCGCATCTTTTTGTTGCGGAGTCGGCCCGCGCGCTCGAACGACTCGACAAAGTGCTGTTCGTTCCCGCCGGGAACCAACACTATCGCGACGGCGCACACGCGTCCATCGAGCATCGCTGCGCGATGATTTTGGGTGCGATCGCGACCAACGACGGCTTCGGACTGGACGAGAGCGACTTGCGTCAAGACGCTACCGGCTATACCGCCGACCTGATCCCGCGTCTGCGGGAGCGCTACCCCGACGCGTCGTTTACGTTCCTGATCGGCGCGGATTCGCTCGTGAACACCGCGTGGGTGCGGTTCGACGAAGTGCTCGACTCGCTCGAACGGTTCGCGATCGCGCCGCGGCCCGGCGTGCGCGCCGACGCGCTCGGACGAGTGTTGGAGGCCGTTCCGGCCAGACTGCGCGAGCGCGTCAGCTCGCTGAACGTGCCCGAGGTGCCGATCTCGTCGACCGCCATCCGGGCGCTCGTCGCACAGGGACGCACCGCCCGGTACCTGGTGCCCGAGCCGGTGTGGCAGTACGTCGTGACCCAACGGCTTTACGGTTACGGCGGCGATGCGTAGCGCCGGCACTTCGATCGCCGCGGTGGTGCTGCTGGCGGGGTGCGCCGGCACCGCGGCGCCGAACGATGCCGCGCTGTGCGACGCGTTTCAGGCGGGGCACTCGCACGTGGAAGTGGTTGCCGACGGTACCGTTACGCGGGTGCTGGGCCAGCAGCCCGGACGCGTCAGTCCCCACGAGGGCTTCTTGATGCAGCTCTCTTCGGGTTGCCGCGTGGTCGTGCGGGTCGAGGCGAACACCGACCTTACCGGAACCTTTCCGATCGCGCACGGCGATCGCGTCGTGGTCAAGGGTGAGTACGAGTATTATCCGCTCGGCGGCGTCATTCACTGGACCCATCGCGATCCGCGCGGGCGCCACGAAGGCGGCTACGTGACCGTCGGGGGCCGCACGTACCAGTAGGATCGGTCGTAACGGTCGCTAGCCGAGCTGGCTGCGGTAACGCCAGACCGAGAGCGAAACGACCACCAGCGTGAAGAGTCCGAGACCGAGGAAGTCGGGCCAGAGCACGTCGATGCCGCTCCCCTTGATCAGCGCACCGCGGACGATCGTCGCAAAGTACGCGATCGGATTGAGTAACGTCAGCGGCTGAAGCCACTTCGGCATCGCTTGGATCGGCGTAAAGGCGCCGGAGAGCGACGCGAGCGGCGGGTTGAGGAAGAAGACGGAAAGCTGCGCCTGCTGTGCCGTCCTGGTCAGCGTTGCGACGAGCATTCCCAAGCCGATGCCGGAGAGCATGCAGAGCACGGCGCCGGCGAAGACCACCAAAACGCTCCCTTGAAACGGCACGCCGAAGACGAAACGGATCGCGCACAGCGCGATGGTTCCCATGATCAAGAGCAGCGTGAAGAGCGGCGTAATCTTCGCGATGATGATCTCCGTCGTCGTCGCCGGCGACATCAAGAGCTGTTCGATCGTGCCGGCCGACTTCTCTTTGACCATCATCGTCGACGAGAGCAGCGAGCCGTTGAGGATCAGCAGCATCCCCAAGATGCCCGTTACCATGAACCACGATCCGACCAATCCAGGATCGTAGAGGTAATCGGTTTTCAGCACCACGATGCCGCGGGTGGCAACCGGACGCACTCCCGGAGGCGGACGGCGAACGTGAATGCCGCCCATCGCCAACTGACTGGCGTACGAGCCGAGCACGCCGGCGACGTAGCCTTGCCCGATCGCGGCGGTGTTCGCGTTGGTGGCGTTCATGAAGAACTGCACGGTCACCGGGAGCCCGCGCTGCAAGTTGCGCGCGTAATCGTACGGAATCACCACCCCGGCGTCTAACTCGCCGCGGCCGAGCGCCGCGCCCAAGTCGTTCACCGACGCGTAGTATCCGCCCAGGCGGAAGCTCTTGCTCTCGGTCAGCGCCGCCACCACCTCGCGGCTCTCCGGCGTCGCGCTCTCGTCCACGACGCCCAGTGGAAGGTTCGTCACCGTCGCGCTGAGGACGAAGCCAAAAACGAGCAACTGGATCGTCGGCGCTCCGATCGCGACGAACACGATTCGGCGGTCGCGCCGGGCTTGACGAAACTCCTTGAGGACGAGCGCGCGAAACCGTGCGAGAAACATGGCTCCTTCTAATCGCGCAGCTGCATGGCGCGCATGTTCCACCAAGCGACCGAGTAGAAGACCGAGCCGATCACCCCAATGATGCCGACCTTAAACCAGGTCGCGGGCCAGCCGCCGCCTTGCAGCAGCGCGTCGCGCACGACCTCGATGTAGTAGCGGCCCCAGACGAAGTTCGACATCCAGCGCAGCGCGAACGGAATGTTCTCGATTGGAAAGAGCAGTCCCGAAAGAATGAAGACGAGCAAGAATCCGCCCAGCGCAACGACCGCGACCGCGCCGAGCTGGTTGGGAATGGAGGCGCCGACCATCACCCCGAACGACGCCACGCAGAAGGCATAGAGTATCGACGCAACGAGGAACGGCGTAGGATCCCCGGCGAGGTGCAAGCCGAAGTAGGTGAGCAGCAACGCCATCAAAATTACCGCTTCGCACGCGAAGACGACCATGATCGCCACGATCTTTCCGAGCAGATACTCGTGCGCCGAGATGTTCGAGACGTAGACCTGCAGGATCGTCTTCTCTTCGCCTTCCTTCGAGACCGCGAGCGCGGCGAGCAGCGTCGGAAAGAGCGTCAGCGCCAGCACGAAGATGCCCGGTCCATAGAACTTCTTCGAATCGCGGCCGGGATTGAACCACAGACGAATCGCGGCGACGACCGGGGCGGAACGGCCGGTCGAGGCGAGCCCGATGTTGTACGAATTGACGACTTGCTGCGCGTAGCCGGAGAGCTGCTGGGCGGTGTTTGCGTCGGAGGCGTCGACGAGCAGCTGCACCTGCGCGCCGCCCCCGCGCGCCATGTCGCGACCGAAATGCTCCGGAACGATCAGCGCTGCACGCGCGACCCCCGATGACAGCGCGCGCTCGGGGTTCGCGTCGACCGACCACGGCACGATCTTGAACGTCAGCGAGGCGCGAAATGCGTCGAGGAGACGGATCGACGCGGAGGAACCGTCGAGGTTCTGCACGACTAGAGGCATCTCGTCGACGGTCAGCGAGATCGCGGTGCTCATCAAGAGCAGCAGGAAGGCGGGAAGCACCAGCGCGAGGATCAGTGCCATTCGGTCGCGCACGATTTGAACGAGCTCTTTGCGCGCCTGTGCGAGGATGCGACGCATCAGGCGACTTCCTGCGGCGCGCGTACTCGCTCGACCGCTTGGATGAAGACGTCTTCGAGCGAGAACGGAATCTCGCGGGCATCGAGCACCGCGACGCCGTTGCTTTGCAGGCGTTGGGTCGTCGATTGCAAGCCGGCCGCAACCTCGTCGACGACGACGTGCACGCGGTCGCCGAAGACGGAGACGCGCCAGCGCTCGCCTTCGGCTTGCAGCAAGTCGGCCGCTCGCTGTGGCTTATCGGTGCGAAACTCGAGCAAATGCCCGGGCTCGCGCGCCTTGATCTCGCTCGGAGATCCTTCGAGCGACGAGCTTCCCCGCGGCCATAAAGCCGAGACGATTGCATTGCTCGGCCTCTTCCAGGTAGTGCGTGGTGACGAGCACGGCCGCACCTGCGTCGGCGAGTCCGACGATGACGCGCCAGAACGCGCGCCGCGCGATCGGATCGACACCCGAGGTCGGTTCGTCGAGGAAGAGCACGCTGGGCTCGTGCATGATCGAGGAACCGAACGCGACGCGCTGCTTCCAACCGCCGGGCAAACGGCCGGTGACCTCTTTTTCCTTACCCTGCAGGCCCGAGAACTCGAGCACCCAGGCAATCTTTTCGGCACGCTCGGCCGCCGCCACGCCGTAGACGCCGGCAAAGAAATCGAGGTTTTCGTCGACCGCTAAATCGTCGTAGAGCGAAAACTTCTGCGACATGTAGCCGACTTGCTGGCGGACGTTGACGTCGCGGCGGTGACCGCCTTGGCACCGGCGAGCTGTACGACGCCGTCGTCAGGATCGAGCAGACCGCAGAGCATCTTGATCGTCGTCGTCTTGCCGGCGCCGTTAGCGCCGAGCAGTCCGTAGATTTCGCCATAGCGCACGTCGAGGTTGACGCCGTCGACCGCCACGAAGTTGCCGAAGTGCTTGCGCAGGTTCGTCGCGCCGATCGCGGTCTTGCCGCGCAGGCCGAGGTGGTCGCGACGCGCCGGAAACGCCGACTCCATCGCTTCCTGCCCCGACGCCCGCAAGGATGCGACGAAAACGTTCTCGAGCGTCGGCTCGTCGACGCGAATCTCGTCGACCTTGACGCCCGCGGCCTGCAAGCTCGCCTCGACCGCGCGCTCCACTTCGCCGGTCTGGTCGTCGCGGGCCAGCACGTCGAAGTGGTCGCCGAAGCGCTGGACGTCCACGACGCCGACGCCCTTCTCGATCGCGTGCAGCGCGCTCTGCGCGGCGCGCAGATCGCTTGGACGCACTTCCAAACGTTTGGCGTGCAGGCCCTTGCGCAGGCCGGCGGGGGTCTGCAGCTCCCGGATCTCGCCGAGATGCATCAACGCGACGCGACTGCAGCGCTCCGCTTCGTCGAGATACGGCGTCGCGACGAGGATCGTCAGACCGTCGATCGCCAGCCGCGTGATCGCGTCCCAAAATTCGCGGCGCGAAACCGGATCGACGCCGGTCGTCGGTTCGTCGAGCAGCAGCACCTTCGGCTGCGGGACTAGCGCGCAGGCCAGCGCGAGCTTTTGCTTCATGCCGCCGCTGAGCTGCGCGGCCAGCCGGTTGACGAACGGGCGCATCCCGAAGAGGTCGAGATAGTGCAGGCCGCGCTGCGTGATTTCGTCGGGCGGAGCCAACCGCAAATCGCCCACGAAGCGAATGTTCTCCATCACGGTTAGGTCGGGATAGAGGCTGAAGGCCTGCGTCAGGTAGCCGGTTTCCAAACGCGCGTCGCGCGCCGACTTCCCGAAGACGTCGACGTCGCCCGAGGTTGCGTTCATCACGCCGGCGAGAATCTGAATCGTCGAGGTCTTACCGGCGCCGTCGGGCCCGATCAGGCCGAATATCTCGCCGCGCTCGACGTCGAAGTCGATCCGTCGTACCGCTTCGAGATCGCCGTAAAGTTTGCGAAGGTTCCGAACGCGGATGACGTTGTCACCGCGAGGCGAGCCGAGGGATGAACTCACCTCCGCGTGTTGCCCGGCCACGATCCGTTCACGAGAATCTCGCCGTCGGCCGGCATGCCGGGCTTGGCAAATCCAAAGCCCTTCTTCAACGCGAGCTTCACGCCGAAGACTTGCTTCACGCGATCGTCGCGGAAATACGTGTTCTCAGGCGTAAACGTCGCCTGCGGATCGATGCGCAAGACGTACGCGTCGAGCGCTTGCCCGGGGTTCGAATCGAGAAAGACGCGCGCCGGCTGTCCGAGTTTGATCTTGCCGATGTCGCCTTCGGGAATGAAACCGCGCAAATAGACGCGATCCAAGTTGAGCAGCGTGACGATCGCCGTTCCGGGCGGCACGACTTCGCCGGGTTCGGCGGCGCGCACCATGACCGTTCCCGAAAACGGCGCGCGAATCGTCAGATCGTGCATAGCCGCCTGCGCCTCGTTGAGCGCTCCCAACGCCTGCCGTTCTTGCGCGCGCGCGGCGGCGATTGCGGATTCCTGTGAGGCCATCTCGCCTTGGATCGCGTTCGCCTGTTCCCCGCGAATCGCCGGATTCGCCAAACCGGCCTTTACCGCAGCGGTCGCGCCCTGGGCCGATTGCGCGTTTTTGCGGGCCGCCTCGACGGACGCGGCCGCCTGTTGCGCGTTCGACACGGCCTGGTCGCGAACGGTACCCGAGACGTCGCCGCTTTGGTAGAGCGCGGTGACCCGCTTCTCGTTCGCGGCCGCGAGGCGGTACTGGGCCTGTTGCTGCTGGAGCAACGCCTGCGCCGCAGCGACTTGCGACTCGGCTTGCGCGACGTGACCGGTGATGTCGGTGCCGGCCTGTTGCGTCTGAAGGTTCGCGCCGCGCAGCTGCGCCTGCATGACCGCGATTTGCTGCTGGGCGGCGTCGGCGCGGGCGCGGGCCGCCTCGACGGCGGCGGTCGCCTGCTCTCCCTGCGCGCGAATCTCGGAATCGTCGAGCGTCGCGATCACCTGACCGGCCTTGACGCTGTCGCCTTCTTGCACGTAGATCGCGGTGATCCGTCCCGGAGTCTTGGGCGCGATCGCGGAGTCGTCGCCTTCGATGCGTCCGCTCAATGCGACGACGTTACTGGGAACGCGATTCGCAAAAAACAGAAGCCACACGCCGACCGCGACGACGACCGCTGCGACGATGACGACGGGAACCAGCCAGCGACGGTTCATGAGCGCTTTATCGTTCCATATAAAAGTAGAAGAGCGGGCCCCGGCGCGCGCGCGGGGGTACTCGGCATGCGAAGGAATGCACCATCCGAACGCAGGACGATTGAGCCGCGACGCCCCGCTTCGGGCATCCGCACCTGATACGCGAATGATCGAGGACTGTCCCCTTACGCGAATTGTCTTAGCCAGCGCCTCACCGCGCCGTCTCGAACTGCTGCGCTCGCTCGGGCTGCAGGTCGAGACCGTGGTCAGCGGGTACGACGAACCGCGCCTCCCGGGCGTCACGCCGCCGCAGCTCGCCATCGCGCACGCGCGCGCGAAGCTGGCGGCGAGCTTGACGGCATCGGGGGTGCGGGACGTCCCGGTGGTCGCGGCGGACACGGTCGTCGATCTCGACGGCGTCGCGCTCGGGAAGCCGACCGGCGCGGCCGACGCGGCTCGAATGTTGGGTCAGCTTTCGGGCCGGGAGCATCTCGTTCACACGGCTTTCGCGCTGGCCGTTCCCGGGCGGTCAGCCCCGGTCGAGGAAGCGTCGACGACGCGGGTCCGGTTTTACCCGCTCGGCGAAGCAGAGATCGCCGCCTACGTCGCCACCGGCGAACCGCTCGACAAGGCGGGCGCCTACGGGATCCAAGGTCGCGCGGCGGCGCTGGTCGAGGCGATCGACGGCGATTTTTACACGGTCATGGGTTTTCCGCTCGCCCGCTTCGTTCGCGCCGTGCGCCGGTTGGGATTTTCTCTGCCGACCGCGAAACCCACCGCACCCTAACGCGGGACACCCGCGGAGATTCTTTCGAGGCCGCTATTTTCACCTATCGCGACGAACGCCGGCTCTTTGCACTGATCAGCATCATCATCGTCACGGCGGTGGTGGCGCTCGTGCAAATCAACGCCGAACGGACCAAGACGGAGAGCCCCATCGCCGTAGGTGCGGCGTCGTTGTTTGGACTTGCCGAAATGGGTATCGCGTCGGGCATCGGCGCGACGCGTTCGGCAGCATCGGCGGTCGCGGCGCTTCCGCAGCTCGAACGCGACAACGCGGCCTTGCGTGCCGACAATCGCGCCCTTGCAGCCGAGAACGCTCGACTGCACGAACTCGCCGCAGCGTATGCGGCCGAAGCGCGCGTGCGCGTCGCCGTCGACCTCTATCACGGCATCGAGGCGCGCGTGGTTGGTTTCCCGCCCGAGAACGAGTTGCGAACCGTCACGATCGATCGAGGCGCCAACGCCGGCGTACGCCGGGACGACGGCGTCGTCGGGGCCAACGGCGTCGTCGGGCGCATCGCTTCGGTTGCGCCGTTTACCAGTACGGTCGTCCTGATCACCGACTACACGAGCCGAATTCCGGCGATCGTTCGCAGCGGGCGTTGGTGGGGAATCGCGCGCGGGAACCTCGCAAGCGTGCGACTCGAGTTCGTGCCGCAGGACGCGCCATTGAAGGCCGGCGACGTCATCGTGACCGGTGAAGGCCGCTCGTTTCATTCCGGCGTGCCGATCGGAGTCGTAACGGCGATCGACCGAGGCGACACGACGCTCTACCAAACGGCCGTCGTAAAACCGTCGGTCGATCTGGGCGCCCTCGATCGTATTGTCGTCATCCCGCGGTAAACCGCACGTCGCGCCGTTCGTCGGGCCGCCGTGGCCGATTGCGGCGGCTTGGCTAATTGCCGCCGTGCTCGCGCAGGCGACGGTCGTGCACTATGCTTCCGTGCGCGGCGTGGTTCCGAGCGTGGTTCTCGTGGTGGTCGTGTGGTATGCCGTCCGGGTGGATCCGCTGCGCGCCGCGGCGTACGGTCTAGCCGCCGGCCTCTGCGAAGACGTTTTGGCCGGGCAAACGGGCGCCGCATGGACGATCTCGACCGTCGTGACCGCCGCGCTGACGAGCCTTCTTTCGCGCGGATTTTTTGCCGATTCGATTCCCTTGGCCGCTACGATCACGATCGTCGCAACGCTGGCGCGCGCCCTGCTCTTTTGGACGACGATGTCGCTGCAAGGCTATCCGGGCGGCCTCGGCGCGATGCACTTTCGACAAGCGCTGGTGGCGGCGACGCTCAACGTCGCGACGATGATCGCGGCGATGCTCGTCGCTCGCAGGTTCGACGTGCGCGACGCATGACGGGCCGAGCGCCACAGTGGAAGAGCGCTTGGGAGCGCCCGGTATGGCGAATCGTCGCACTGGTCGCGGTGGTGTTCGTCGCGCTCGTCGTTTTAGTCGCGCGCCTGATTCAAGTGCAGCTCGTCGACGGAAGCAAGTACCGTGCGGCCGCGCTCGCCAATCAAGTGCGCCTGATTCCGGTCGCAGCGCCGCGCGGGCTCATCTACGATCGCCACGGCCGCGTGCTGGTGCGCAGCCGGCCGTCGTTCGTCGTCGGGCTGATCCCGTCGCAGGTGGCCGACGTCGACGGCGAGCTGGAGAAACTGGCGGGCGCGATCGGCGCGAACGCCGGCGATTTGCGCAAGCGTCTGCTGCACCATCGCGGCCTCGACTATCGAAGCTTCGACGAGGTCGTTGCGAACGAACCTTACGGACCGGTCGTATTGGCAAACGATCTTCCGGTCGCGGCCGTCGCGCGATTGTCGGAGCTGCTTAGCGACCTCCCCGGCGTCGACCTCGAGGTTCAACCGGTTCGCGATTATCCGCACGGCACGTTGGGCTCGCATCTGTTCGGTTACGTCGGCGCGATCACGGAACAAGAGTACGAGCGCCGTAAGCGCGAGGGGTATTCACCCAACGACGTCATCGGGAAAGACGGACTGGAGTACGAGTACGACCGCTATCTGCGCGGGGAACCGGGCGGCCAGCGAGTCGTCGTGGATTCGAGCGGTTCGGTCGTTTCGACCGTATCGTCGCAGGCGGCCGTTCCGGGAGACGCGCTGGTCACGAACATCGACTGGCGGTTACAGCAGATCGTCGAAGACGCGCTCTCGCAGGGCATCGCTTCCTGGGGCCACGGTCGGCAGCTTTCCGGCGCCGTGGTCGCGGAGGATCCCTGGACGGGTGCCGTCCTCGCGCTCGCGAGCTACCCCAACTTCGACCCGCAGGACTTTTCCGGCGACAAGTTCCAGCGCATTCGCCGCTACCTCACGAGTCCGGCCGAGCCGCTGTTCGATCGGGCGATCGCGGCGGCGACGCCGACGGGGTCGACCTTCAAAATGGTTACTGGTTCGGCCGCGCTGACCGAGGGCGTCGTGAAGGTCGATCAGGTCGTTTACGATACCGGCGGTTGGAACTGCGGCGGCTACTACGCGCGCGACATCGCGTCCGGGGGCCTCGGGAATACGACCTTCGTGCCGGCGCTCGCGGCATCGAGCGATGGATATTTTTTTCGACTTTCGTGGTGGTTAGGCAATGCCAGGCTGCGGAAATACGCGCTCGCTTTCGGCCTCAACGCAAAGAGCGGCATCGACTTGCCGGGAGAAAACGAGGGCAACTGGCCCGACAATGCGTGGTCGATGCGCGTTTTCGGCGTACCGATGGAACCCGGCGACGCCTGCTTCTTGGGAATCGGACAGGGCGCCATGCAGGCTACGCCGTTACAGATGACCGACGTCGCGTCCGCCGTCATCAACGGTGGGACGCTCTATGCCCCGCAGATCGTTCGCGAAATTCGCGCTCGCGACGGCCGGATCGTCAAGACGTTTTCGCCGCACGTCATTCGCGAGGTTCCGGTCTCGCCCCAAGCGCTGGCCGCCGTTCGCGCGGGAATGGCGCGGGTCACCGATCCGGGGGGAACCGCCTACGGCTTGGCAATTCCGGATTTGAAGTTTTCCGGGAAGACCGGCACGGCCGAAACGGCCGGCGGAAACGGGCCGAACACCACCTGGTTTGTCGCGTGGGCGCCGAGCGATCATCCAACCGTCGCCATGGCGGTTTTTGTCGACCGCAGCGGCGGGTATGGCGCGCAAGTCGCCGCCCCGATCGCTCGGCAAATTCTCGTCCGCTACTTCAAGAAGAAGGGCTAGACGCGGCCTTGGAACCGCCCATAATCGCGAGCGTCCCGGCGATGCGCGCGGCACGCTCGCCGGGGTTGGCGGCGAAGTAGCGTTCGACCATCGCGCCCCCGCCGTGGCCGGCAAGCGCGCGGGCGGCGGCCAGCGCGACCGTTTCGGAGGGGTCGGCGAGGGCGCGCTCTAGGACCGGCAACGAGCGCGGATCGTTGAGTGCGGCGATTGCGAAGATCATTTCGCAGCGAGCCGGCTCGGACAGGCCGCCAAATTCGTGGCCCGCGGCGTCGGTCCAGTCGCCGGTACCGGCTTCCGGAACCGCGACCGGGCGGCGTACCGTGCGCCACCAAAGAATCGCGGCGACCGCACCGATCGCGACGACGGCCGCGAGGACCACGACGACCGCAAGCGTCACGGCGCCGGCCTCATGCCGTCGCGGCGTTCGGGGTCAGCGCGGCCCGCACGTCGTCGAGCGCACCATCGAGATCGCCGTCACGTCGCCGCTGCAGCATTTCGAGGAATTCGCTCGCATCGAGATCCGCGGCAGCGTCGAGGCGCTCGGCGAGCAGGACGCCGTAGCGGCGCAGCTCGGGCGTCGAGTCGGGAAACAGGCGCGTCAGCGCCGCCCATGGCAATGCACCCGCGAGTTCGGCGCCCTCGAGGCGATCGAGCAAGTCGGCCATCTCGACGGGGTCGAAACTTCCGCGCAGAATCAACGGCGCACCGGGTGGATCGGCGGGCGTCCCGCGGGCCCCCACGGCGTCGTGCAAGAGCCGTTCGATCGTCGCCCGCAGCGACGGAGTTTCCACGTCGCGCGGGGCGATCGCATAACTCGGCAGCCGGAGTTTGATGAACAGCCGGTCGAGCTCTTCGTGGAGTAAGTCTTGCAGCGCCGGCAGGGCGGCGGCATGCGCGTCGCCGATCGCGTCCGGAAGGAACGCACGCAAGGCGAACAAGTGAGTGATCGTGCCGTCGAAACGCGCTTCGTCGAGAAAGCGCAGCGCGCGGTTCAGCCGTTCTGCGGTAAACGCCGCGCAAACGCCCACGCCGTTCGATCCCGCACCGTCGGTTCCCGACTCGGGTTCGGGATAGTTGGCACGCCCGTCGGCAATTGCTGGATACGCGGAAGATGCGAGGGCGCGCCCGGAGCCGTTGCTTTCGCCGACCGGCGTTGCCGGCGGCAACTCCAAGTAACGCTCCTGCGCCAAGGCGCGCGGACCGCCCAGCGAAGGGCCGATCATTCCGTCCAACCCGAACGGCAATCCGGCAATGGCGTTTGCGAATTCGGGGGTGGCCCGGACCTTCAGCTCGTTCGACTCGATGTCGTCTTCACGCTCGCCGTCGTAGCGAACCTGGGCGGTAACGACGATCCCCTCGCCGGCGGGCAGGCCGTTATGCACGACGTCGCGCCACCGGATGACGGCCTCGACGCCGGGGTCGACGTCGTTGAGCGCGATGCCGCGGGCGACGGCAAACGGGGCCAGCGTTCCGAGATCGCGTACCGGCACGTCGTTCACCGTCGTCGAGTTGGGAACGTAGATCAGCGATTCGGGACGGGCGATCGAAACGTTGGCGCGCCGGGCCGGTCCGTCGCCGCCGTTACGCACGTGGAGCGTCCAGTCGATCGTTTCGCCGACGTCGACCAGGTCGACCGGGTGGCTGCGCAGCGTGCCGATAGAGAAGTCCGGCTCGGCGGTCGTCGCGATGGTGAGGCGCGCGAGCGGGACCGGCAGCATCGCGTCGGCGCTGAGCACGGCGTCGACGGTCACCGGATACTCTTTGGCAAGACTGCGGAGCAGCCGCAGCCCTAAGCGCGCGCGGCCTTGCGCCCCGGAAGAATTTCGCCAAAAAGCAGTGAGGATTTCTCCCGGACGGCGCCATCGACGCTTTCGAGCCGTGCTTCGGGCGAAACGTACAGTCGCAGGCGGACGGCATGGGCGACGTCGCTGCCGGTATTGGTAAGCACGATGTCGACTTCGGCGAGTTGGTTGGGGCGTAAAATCGCGTCGCTTGCGAGTTCGAGACGGGACGATTCGGTGGCGAACGCAGGATGCGAATCGACCGTCCACAGCGCATCGCCCAGCGGCGTCTCGCCGAGCTCGCGCGTGTGCAGGCTGGCGCCGACGCGAATTTCGCTGCGGTCGGCGTACGGCGCTCTCACACGCGCGCGCAGCAGCAAGCGCCGCGTCGCGTACGCGTCGAGCGTCCCCAAATCGATCGTGTCTCCGTCGAGCGGCAACCGGGTTGCCTTGTCGAAGATTCGCACCTCGTCGAGGGCGGGGTCGATCCGCACGTGCAACACGACGTCGCCGGCCGCGGCGCTGCCGTCGTTGGCTAGCGCGATCGCGGCCTCCACTTCACCCGCCGGCCGAACGACTTCGCTGCCCACCCTTCGCAGCGCGTTGCGGCGAGGCGGCAGCGCCGGTTCCGAGCGAACTACGATCGCGCGTTCCAAACGGCGCACCGCCGCAGCGTCGGTCGGCTCCCAGGCGAGCGTTGCGGCGGTCGCGATCGACGTGCCGTCGGCGAGCGGTGCTGCGACGACCGCTTCAATCCGCAGCTGAACCGTCGCACCGGCGTCGATTCTTCCGAGGTCGAAGTGGAGCGGGTCTTTTCGGCGGTCTCGCACGGGGCGCCCGTCGACGCTCGACGCGCCGCGCACGGCGACGAGCGTCTCGGGAAGTTCGATGGTCGCGTCGACGGCTTCGGCCGCCGCCGTACCGGCGTTACAGGCGGTCAACGTCAACGCGACGCGCTGACCCGGCCGCACCCCGGATTCGGGATCGGCGGCGAACGTGGTGGTTTCGCCGGCGAAATCGGGCGCAGCGCGAACGATCAGCGTGGCCGGCGCGAGCGCGAAGGCCGGCGTTTCCTGCGAGGCCACGTCGGCGCGGGCGGCGATCTCGGTGCCGTCGGGTAACGGCGTGTCGATCCGAATGCGGTAGACCAGCGTCGCCGACGCGCTGGCGGCTAGACTGCGCGCCACGATCGGCGCGTAGAGGCGATCGAATGCCACGCCGCCGTGGTCGCGTTCCAGTTCGCGCCCGTTGACGCGAGCGGTGCCCGCCAGATAGGTCGAGTACTCGGGGATCGGGGCGACGATCACCACGTCGTGAGCGCTGGACTCGCCGGCGTTGTGCAGGCGCACCGTCACCTGCGCTTCGGTACCCGGAACCGGTTCGTGTTTGGCGTCGATCGCGATCGAGGTGAGCGCGTTCTTTAGCTGCGGACGGCTGCGCGCGACCAACCGCACGACGTTGGAGCCGACCGGTGCCAGCTCGAACGACGCCACGGCCGCCTGTACCTCGATCGTCGTGCCGTTTTCGATCGCGCCGGCGACGCTGTAGGCGAGCTCGATGCGCCGCTCTTGGCCCGGCAAAACGTCGCCGATGTGGGCGCCCCCGCGCGACAAAAGGGGTGAGTTTCCCAGTTCGTCGTCGAGAACCGTGCCGTCGAGTTCGCCGCTGCCGACGAGGTAGACGAGTCCGTCGGGAATCGTGAATCGCACGCGCACGCCGGTCGCGGGAGCGCCGCCTTGGTTGCGAAACGTAAACGCCGCGCGAACCGTCATCCCAGGTTCCAGCTCGCGTTCGGGCGAAACGACGAGCGTTCGGAGGCCCTCCGGCAGCATCGGCGCTCCGGGCTCGAAAACCTCCGAGAGGGTGCGCATGACGCGTTGACGTTTCGCCGCCCGAGGATGGCCCCCTTGACGCTACTTCGCTACACCGCCGGAAGGGAATCGACGATGCTCGCTGTCCATGAAAACCGAATCGCGCAAGCCGTCGAGCGGCTCGGTTCGGAAAATGCGTTCGAGGTGCTCGCGCGGGCGCGCCAGCTCGAAGCCCAGGGGCGTCGCGTCGTTCACATGGAAATCGGCGAACCCGATTTCGACACGCCCGACCACATCAAAAAGGCGGCTGCCGAGGCCCTCTACGATTCGCACACGCACTACACGCCGTCGGCCGGGATCCCGGCCCTGCGCGCGGCGATCGCCGAGTACGCCAGCTCCTTCCGCCATATCTCGCCGCCCTACACGGCCGAAAACGTCGTGGTTTCGCCCGGAGCGAAGCCGATAATTTGGAACGTGCTGTCGGCATTGCTCGATCCCGGCGACGATTTCGTCTACTTCGATCCGGCGTATCCGGCGTACGCGTCCTGCGCGAACTATCTCCAAGCCAACGTTCATGCGATCCCGCTATTGGAGTCGCGCAACTGGCGAATGGATCTCGACGCGCTCGAAAATCGCGTGTCCGACAAGACCAAAGCGATCGTCATCAACTCGCCCCACAACCCCACCGGCGGCGTGTTGACGAAGGGCGACCTCGAACGAATCGCCGAGATGGCGCAGCGCCACGACTTCATCGTCGTCGCCGACGAAATCTACAGCCGGAACTTCTATCTCGAGAGCGACTATCTCTCGATCGCGGCGCTCGACGGGATGCGCGACCGCACGGTCATCGTCGACGGGTTTTCCAAGGCCTACGCGATGACCGGATGGCGACTCGGGTATGCGATCATGCCCGAGCGTTTGGCGAAGACCGTAACGCTGTTCAACAACAACACGTTTAGCTGCGTCACCGCGTTCGTGCAAATGGCTGGCATTGCAGCGCTGACCGGCCCCGACGAGCCGGTACGGCGCATGAACGAAACGTTCAGGCAGCGCCGCGATCGGTTGGTCGACGGACTCAACGACATCCACGGCATGTCGTGCACGCTGCCGGAAGGCGCGTTCTACGCGTTTCCCAACGTCACGGCGATCACGCAGGACGATCGCGCGCTGGCTTCGTTCTTGCTCGAGCGGGGCGGGGTGGCGTGCGGCGGCGGCTCGTCGTTCGGCGCCGCCGGAAAGGGTTATCTGCGTTTCTCCTACGCCGCGTCGCTCGAGGACATCGACTGGGCGCTCGAGCAAATTGCGAAGGTCCTGCCGTCGTTCGAGGGGTGACCTCGACGCCGGTCTCGGTTCGCATCGTCGCCGCGATCGGAATCGGGCTCGTGTTCGGAGCCCTCGTCTACGCGCTGACGAGCGGACGTGTTTTCTTGTTTCCGTTCCTGCTGTTGCTCGGCTTTCCAATGGCGGCGGTCTTTCGGCCGCGTCACCCAGTTTTGCCGTCCGGCGATCCGCCCGCGCCGGAGCCGCACAGCCGCATCTCGTTGAATTAGAACGCGAACGTCGCGCTCGCTTACGTCAGCTGCATGGCATGTTTGACGTCCGCGAGGACCGACGCGGCGATTTCGCGCGTGCGCGCCGTGCCTTCGTCGATGATGCGTTCGACCTGCGCGGGATCGTCGCGGTAGACGAAATAGCGTTCGCGCACCGGCCGGAGATATTCGTCGAGTTCTTGCGCGAACTCGGTCTTGTCTTGCACGCAGCCGAGCGCGCCGGAACGGCACGCTTCGGCAATCCCGTCGAGCCGCAACGGGTTAACGAATTGCCACAATCCGAAGACCGGACACACTTCGGGCCGGCCGGGATCGCCGCGTCGCACTTTGAGCGGATCGGTCACCATTGCGCGAACTTTTTTGGCGATCGTTTGCGGGTCGTCCGAAATGAGGATCGCATTGTCGTACGACTTGCTCATTTTGCGGCCGTCCGTCCCGAGCACTTCGGGGAATTCCGACAGGGTGGCCTGCGGCTCGACCAAGATCCGGCGGCCGTCGCCGAACAAATGATTGAAGCGCCGGACGACCTCACGGCCAAACTCCAAGTGTGCCTGCTGGTCGCGCCCGACCGGCACGAACTCGCCGCGTACGATCGCGATGTCGCACAGCTGCAAGAGCGGATATCCCAAAAACCCGTACGTCGCGATCGAGGCGCCTAATGCGTCGATCTGCCCTTTGTACGTCGGCACGCGTTCGAGCCACGAAACCGGCGTGATCATCGACAGCAGGACCTGCAGCTCGCCGATTTCCGGTACCGCCGACTGCAAAAAAATCGTCGACCGCTCAGGGTCGACGCCGGCCGCCAGCCAGACGGCGACCATTTCGTTGCGGGCCTCGCGAATTTTCCCGGGTTTTCGAACTCGGTCGTGAACGCGTGCAAATCGGCAATTTCGAAGAAGGCGTCCGCCGTTTCGCAGAACCTCGCCCACTGGGTCAGCACGCCAACCAGGTGGCCGAGGTGCAGTAAGCCGGTCGGCCGCATGCCGGACATCACGCGCGGCTTCTTTGCGACGGCGCTCATGGGGCCGAACGTTTGTACGAAGTCGAATCCGCGACCTTTCGTCTCGTCAACCGGCATCCGCGCGTGCCTTTAGCCGGCTAACGCAACGTGAGCTGCGCGCGCACGTACGCGCGGGCGGTGCGGACCGCGTCGCTCGGCGCGGCGCCGGCCGCCAGTTCGCAGGCGAGTGCCATCGCGAGGGTGCAGCCGGTTCCGCGCATCTCGCCGCGAATCCGGGGCTCGGTAAGCAGCTCGACGCCCGCTGCCGTTGCGAAGGCGTCGACCGGATCGCCATCGAGGTGGCCGCCTTTGACGAGCACCGCGAGCGGTCCGCGCAACGCCAGGGCCGCGGCCGCATCCCCGATTACGTCCCGGGCGATCGGGTGCGAACCGAGAAGCGCGGCGGCCTCGTCGAGATTCGGAGTCAAAAAGACGTTCGGCAGCGTCGCCAACTCGTCGCGGATGGCGAGACGGGCGGCCGAGTCCGCCAGTTCCCCTCCGCGGCTGGCGGCGAAAACCGGGTCGACGACGACCGGAAGGTCCGGGCGCGCGCGCACGGCGGACGCCACGGCGCGGACGTTCTCGGCGGTGGCCAGGGCGCCGACCCGCACGGCTCCGGCGGCGTCCCAGGGCCATGTGGCGAGTTGCGCGCGCACGAGTTCCGCGGGAATTGCATGAAGGGCGCGCACGCCGCGGGCATCCTGAGCGCTGACGGCCGCGACGGCGGTGAACACGCGCGCCCCGCGCTGGGTGCCGACAACGAGATCGCGACCGATGCCGGCGACGTTCCACGGATGGCTCGTGCCGATCGAAAGAACGATCATGGCGCGGCGGCGTTCCAGGTTCGAACCAAAGCGGCCGCCGCGGCAGCCGGATCCGGATCGCCGGCGATCGCCGAAATAACTGCGGCCATCGCCACGCCCGTCCGAGCCACATCCGCGACGGTTGCGACGGTAATTCCGCCAATCGCTGCGGCGGGAAGACGGCAGGCGGACGCAACCGCGCGCAGGCCCTCAAGACCGATCGGCGCGCCGGCGTCCGCCTTGGAAGCCGTCGCGTAGACGGCCCCAATCCCAACGTAATCCGCGCCGCCCTTTTCAGCCGTCCGGGCCTCGGACGCGGTTGCGCAGGAGAGGCCGACGATCCGCTCGCCCAGGATGGCGCGGGTGGCCGCCGGATCGCGGAATCCGGGATCGTCCGGACCGAGGTGCACGCCGTCGCAGTCGAATGCGACGGCCGCGCGCGGGTCGTCGTTGAGAACCAGCAACGCTCCGCGCTCGCGCGTAATCCGCCGCAGCTCGCGCAAGTGCCGCTCGACGATTCGATTTTTCGCGCGATACTGCACGACTCGCACGCCGGCTTCGAGCGCTGCCTGCGCCAGCGCAATCGGATCGGGGGCGCCTTCGTTGACGATCGCGTAAATGCCGCGCAGCCACGCAACCCGGCTCGCGCGCGTCAGCCGCGTGGTTTCAGGCGCAGCCACAGCAGCACGTTAGCAATGCAGTAGGCAACGAAAACCGCGACGACGGCGCCGGCCAGTACGGCGTTATGGCGCTGCAGTGCGAGCGGAACGAGCACCACGAAGCACAGCACCGCCGACATCAGCAGCGTAACGACGCGCGAAATTGGAGCGGTCATCAGGTGTCTCCGAGGAGCAGATCGCCTAACCTGATCAGCTCTTCCTCGCCGCCGAAGCGGAACTCGAGACGTCCGCCGCGCGCGCCGCGCACGAGCGCAACGGGCGTGCCGTAGCGCTCCCGCAGCCGGGTTTCGAAGTCGCGTTCCTCGGCCGAAAGCGCGCGTCCGGGCGGCGTCTTCGCGACCGCCGCGGCGCTTGCCGGGGCCGCGAGCCGCTCGAGCGTCCGCACCGACAGGCCTTCGGCGACCGCCCGCTGGGCGAGTGCCCAGCGCGAGTCGGGCTCGGCCGCCAGCAGCGCTCGCGCGTGTCCGGCGGTCAGGTGGCCGCCCGCCAGCAGCGCCTTCACGGGCTCGGGGAGGACCAGCAATCGCAGCGCGTTGGCAACGGCCGGACGGCTCTTGCCGAGCCGGCGAGCGACGTCGTCCTGGGTGAATCGGTGCTCGTCGATCAACGCTTGAAAGCCCGCGGCTTCTTCCAGCGGGTTGAGGTTCTCGCGCTGCAGGTTCTCGATCATCGCCACTTCCAGCGTGTCGCGGTCGTCGGCGCTGCGCACGATTGCCGGAATCGACGCGCGCTGCAGTTCGGCGCAGGCACGCCAGCGGCGCTCGCCCGCCACCAGTTCGTAGCCGTCGTCGCGGCGGCGCACGATGATCGGTACGAGCACGCCGTATTCGGCGATCGAGCTTTTCAGTTCTTCGAGCGACTCCCGCTCGAAGTGCTTGCGTGGCTGAAATGGATTGGGGGTTATTCGATCGACGGGGATTTCACCGAGCGGATCGCGCTGCTCCGAGCCGGGACTCGAAGACTCGCCCAAGAGCGCGCCCAAGCCCCTGCCGAGCCCCCGTTTCGGCGCGCTCACGCGCTGATCTCCGCCGACGCGAGCATCTCGCGCGCGAGTGCGAGATATGCTTGCGCGCCACGGCTCTTCACGTCGAAGAGTATGACCGGGCGTCCGTACGACGGCGCTTCGGACAGCCGGATGTTGCGCGGGATCTGCGTTTTGAACATCTGCTCGGGAAAAAATTTCACCAACTCTTCGAGGACCTCGGTTGCCAAACGCGTCCGACCGTCGAACATCGTCACGAGCACGCCGCTGACGTGGAGTTGCGGATTGAGCGCTTCACGCACTCGCCGCACGACCGCGGTGAGCTGCGACAAACCCTCGAGCGCATAGTACTCGGCTTGAACGGGAATAACGCACTCTTGGGCGGTGGTGAGGGCGTTGATCGTGAGCAGCCCGAGCGACGGCGGGCAGTCGATGAACACGAAGTCGTAGCGCCCCGCAATCGGAAGGATTGCTTGCCGTAGACGCGTTTCGCGCGAGAGCGCGGAAACGAGTTCGATCTCGGCCCCTGCTAAGTTGATCGTTGCGGGTACCAGCCACAGCCGCTCCAATTCGGTCGGCACGATCACGTCGTCGGCGCTGGCTTCCTGCAACAGCAGGTCGTACACGTCGCGCTGCAACCGTGGTTTGTCGATGCCCAAACCGGTGGTCGTGTTTCCCTGAGGATCGGCGTCGACGATCAGCACGCGTTGCCCTTGAACGGCGAGCGCCGCGCCGAGGTTTACCGCGGTGGTGCTCTTTCCAACCCCGCCTTTTTGATTGACGAGGGCGATGATGCGCGCCATCAATCCTCCGGGTGCGCGGAGAGGAAGCTCATGCGCGTGCGGCGGGTGCGCCGCCCGCATCTAGATAGCGCTCGAGCAGGCTCAGCAGGGAAGTGCGCTCGTTACGCTCGGGCGCATCGGTGACCTGCTCGAAAAGCCACCGCAGCGCGTCTCCGACGCGCGCATCGCCGCGAAAATCCGCCGGTGCCTGTCCGCGGCGCACGATCGCGGCGATCACGTCGGCACCGTCGACGCGCAGGTCGGCGACCGAGAACGCCGGTTTGCGAGCGATCTCGGCGCGAACTCGGTCCAAGAAGCGCTCGTTGTGATCGCCTCGCTTCGGCAGTCCAGACCCCGCGACGTCAGCCGCCCGAATAGCGAACAAGTGTTCGATGTTTTCAAGCCCCACGCGGCGGATAAAGCGGCGCACGGCCGCATCGGTCATCTCGGGGTCGGCCGAAAACATGTGCTGGCGAACGAGCAGTTCGGTCTTTTCGACGGCCTCGTTCGAAAAGCGAAGCTTCGCGAGCATCGAACGGGTCATTTCAGCCCCGACGATCTCGTGCCGATAGAAATGCGGGCCTTGTTTGGTCCGCGGCTTGCCGACATCGTGCAAAAGCGCGGCGAGCCTCAGGGTCGCATTCCCCAGCGGCGCGGCGTCCACCGTCGCCATCGCGTGGTTCCAGACGTCGTAGGCGTGCCACTCGTTTTGCTCGACCCCGACCCCTTCCAACAACTCCGGCCAGAATTCGGCCAGCAGGCCGGTCGTACGGAGGAGCTCGAGGCCGATCGACGGACGGCGGGATTGCTCCAGGAGCTTCGTGAGCTCGTCTTTCAGCCGCTCGGGGGAAACCGTCATCAGCCGGCCGGCCGCCCGCTTCATCGCGTCGAGGGTGAGCGGGGTCACCTGGTATTCGAACCGGGCTGCGAACTGGGCGGCTCGCAGCATGCGTAGGGGATCCTCCTCGAACGCCTGCGGCCGCAGAAGGTCGATCCGCCGCGCCCGAATATCGGCTTCTCCGTCGTACGGATCGACGAGGTCACCGGCGGGGAGCGCCCGGGCCAGCATGTTCATTCGAAAATCCCGCCGCGCCAAATCGTCCGCCAGCGGAACGTCGGGGCCGCCCTGGACCTCGAAGTCGCGGTGCCTGTCGCCGATCGAGCGTTCCCGGCGGGGAAGCGCCACGTCAACGGTCAGGCCGTCGACGGTAAGTTTAAGGACCGCGAACGCCGCGCCAACGACGTCGACGCGCCCGAGGGGTGCCAGGGCGTGGATTAGCTGTTCGATCGATAAGCCGGTGACGAGGTAGTCCAGGTCAGTGACGGCCGGCGTGGCCCCGGTCACGTCCGCCCTGATCTCGTCTCGCACCCGGCCGCCTACCGAATAGAGCGACCCTGCCGGCAGCATGGCCGCCAGCCTGGCATCAAGGGGGTGGGGAACGTACATCCGATTCATCGTATCGCACTCGGTGTTTCCCGTGAAACAATCCACAAGGGCCGCGTGGCCGCGTGGCCGCGTGGCCGCGTGGCCTTTTGAACCCATTGCGTCGGCGTCGCCGTTGCCTAGCCGGCGCCCTTTTTCCGTTTGACGTCTGTTCTAGGGTGGACTTCGCCTAGGCGCCAAGAGGAGTTGGTAGGAATTCGGATTTATCCCTACTAATATTACAAAGTACTACAAGCGTTTTGGAAAGGGTGGGTGAGCAAATGGCGATAACTGCGGGTGAGAAGGTGGCCGTCGCGTCGGCCCCGGCTTCCGGATCGCCGTTTTCCGTGCGTTTGAGCGCTCCGCTCTTAGAACGGCTCGAGGTCCTTGCGCGGCGGCAGCATCGGAAACGCGGCAACCTCATTCAGCACATTTTATGGGAGTACGTCAGCGCCCGCACGGCTCCCGAGTAGGCACCGGCGGCTTTACTGGCAGAGCGGCCGTTTCGCCGGAATTCCCGCGCGGCGCGGAAAGCGCAGCGGCGTCGGCGAGCACTTGCGGAGCGTGACGATCCGGCGCTCGCCCTCGAGGGTCCGTTCCTCTTCGATTTCGGCCCCGAGCATCAGCGCCGCGTCGGCCGCGGCCGCGCGTTCGCGTTGGTCCATCGTGCCGCGCTGTAAGACGGCGAGTCCACCGATGCGGATGAACGGCAACAGCAACTCAGCGACGGCCGGCGCGATCGCGACGGCGCGCGCCGTCCCGGCGTCAAACGTTTCGCGCAATTCCGATCGATGGGCGGCAGTTTCCGCACGTTCGGCGAGCACCGTGCCGGCGAGACCAAAAGCGGCGAGCATCCGCTCGAGGAACGCAGCTTTCTTACGCGACGACTCGATCAGCGTTATCGGCACGCCGGTCGCGAGCGCCACCGGGATGGCGGGAAATCCGGCGCCCGAGCCGACGTCGACGAGCGTGCTTTTGACGAACGGCACGACGCTCAAGCTGTCGAACGAGATGCGGCAGCAGGTCGTTGGCGGTCTTTGCGCCGGTAAGATTAAACGAACGGTTGGCTTCGAGGACGAATGCGCCGTAGCGCGCTAGCGACGTGGCGAGCGGCGGGTCGACTCCGGCGGCGCGCAACGACGTTTCGAGTTCCGCGCTCATCGCGCTTAGCGCAATGCGGTTTCGCGCGAGCGATGCACGAAGAGGCTCACGATCGCGAGGTCCGAGGGCGTTATCCCCGGAATTCTGCCGGCCGATCCAAGCGTACGCGGACGCTGATGCGAGAGTTTTTCGCGCGCTTCGCGCGACAACGCAACGATAGCGGCGTAGTCGAAGTCGTCGGGGATCGCGATCCCTTCGGTCTTTTCGGCTCTTTCAATCGCCAACTCTTGACGGCGAACGTACCCGGCGATCTTGATTTCGATCGCGACGCGCTCGCCGACCGCGGCGTCGAGCGGCGGATCGAACCGTCCGGCGACGTGTGCGAAACTCACGCTCGGGCGCCGCAGCGCGTCGGCAAGCGTTGCGCCCGCGTCGAAACGTTCCTCGAGGATCGTTGCTGCGCCGACCCGCGTGCGCTGCGCGGCGGCGACGCCGGCACGAAGCGCCCCCTGCCGTGACGTGAAGGCGTTCCAGGCGGCATCGCCGACCAATCCGGCCTCCCGGCCGATCGGCGTCAAGCGCGTATCCGCGTTGTCGTGGCGCAGGAGCACGCGATGCTCGGCACGCGAGGTGAGCATGCGATACGGTTCGTCCACGCCCCGCGTGACGAGGTCGTCGATCATGACCCCGACGTAGGCTTGGCTGCGGGCCAGCCGAATCGGCGTTTCCCCGCGAGCCGCGCGGGCGGCGTTGATCCCGGCGATCAGCCCTTGGGCGGCGGCCTCTTCGTACCCCGAGGTACCGTTGAGCTGTCCGCAGTGGTACAGGCCGGCGATGCGGCGCGTCTCGAGCGTGTCGTGTAATTCGGTGGGCGGCACCATGTCGTACTCGACGGCGTATCCCGCGCGTACCATCGCGCACGATTCCAATCCGGGCAGCGTCCGCAGCATTTCGAGCTGCACGTCGGCCGGCAGCGACGTCGAAAAACCGCCGACGTACAACGTCGGTTCGTTCCAACCTTCGGGCTCGATAAAGATTTGGTGACTGGGATTGTGCGCGAACTTGACGACTTTGTCTTCGATCGAAGGGCAGTAGCGCGGTCCGATGCCGCGGATCAGGTCGAGCCCGTACAAGGGCGAGCGATGAAGATTCTCGCGAACCAGCGCGTGGGTGCGTGCGTTCGTGTGGGTGACGTAACACGGCAGTTGCGGTCCGGCGAACTGGGACGCGCTCGAGTACGAGAAGAGCAACGGCGTCCGGCTGGGCGGCTGGAGCGCCATCGCGTGCGGATCGACCGTCGTACGATCGATCCGGGGCGGCGTCCCGGTTTTGAGCCGGCGGGTCGGAAAGCCGCGCCGGCGCAGCGCGAGCGCGAGTCCAACCGCGGGCGCCTCGCCGAAACGTCCCTCGGCGCGGACGACGTCGCCGCGAAAGGATTTTCCGCCCAAAAACGTCCCGGTGGCGAGCACGACTCGGCCGGCCGTATAGCGCGTCCCGTCGGCGCAGCCGACGCCTCGCACTGCACCCGCCTCGACCACGAGATCCTCTACCAGCCCGCGGGCGATCTTCAGATTGGGCTGCCTCCGCAACTCGGCAATCGCGAGCCGCGCGTAGGCCGGCTTGTCCATCTGCTGGCGAAGCGCGCGCACCGCCGGCCCCTTGCTCTCGTTGAGAAATCGCGCGTGCAGGCTGCACCGGTCGGCGAGCTTCCCCATAGCGCCGCCGAGCGCGTCGATCTCGCGGACGAGTTGACCCTTCGCACTCCCGCCGATCGACGGATTGCAGGGCAGCGTGCAGATTTTCTCCGGATCGCCGGTAACCAGCAGCGTCTCGACGCCCATTCGGGCAGCTGCGAGCGCCGCCTCGACCCCGGCGTGACCGCCCCCGACGACGATTACCGCCGCATCGTCATCCCGCACCACGCCCGACGAGCTCCTAGGTCGTTGCGGCCGGCGTCGCCGGAGCGGCCGGTGTGCCGTGCCCGCGCAGCCGAAAGGCCAGAGCGATCATCACGATGCCAAAGACGATCGCGTACGTGGCGATCAACCAAATGACGGCGAGCAAACCGGCTATCGGATGCCATACCATCAAAATGCCGAAGAGAATCGAGCAAATTCCCGCGACGATCAAGAGCCATTCGTTGGCGATCGCCTTGCGCAGTTGTACGGCCGCCGCAATCTCTAGAATTCCGGTGACGAACGCCCACGCGGCGATGGTAAAGTACAGTGCGAAAAGCGTGATGCGCACGTCGTAAAACGTGATCGCGGCAATCGCGAGGCCGACGATTCCTTCCAACAGGAAGGGCCACCAGCGCTCGTGCGACTGGGCGGCGCGGACCGCCCCGACGATCGCGAAAACGCCGTCAACCAGTGCGTACGCACCGAAGAGGATGCCGATCACGACCCAGGTGGCGCCCGGCCAGGCGAACGCGAGAATTCCGAAAATTACTGCAGCAATACCGCGGACGAGCAGCGCCCACCAGTTGCGCGCGAGCACGTGAACCATCGACGAACTCCTTTATTTCCCGATGCAGAAGCGGGCGAATATCCCGTCGAGGACCTCTTCGGTGGCGGTGCCGCCGCTTACATGCCCGAGCGCCGAAAACGCGCGGTGCAGTTCACCCGCCATGAGGTCCGTGGGATCGCCGCCGGCTACCGTCGCGCGGGCGCGCGCGAGCGCGTCGAGGGCTTCCTCGACGGCCGAAAACTCGCGGAGCGCCGCTAAGTGCGGGCGTTCGAGGTCGGGTAATTCGCCGCCCCAACCGGCTAGGGCGATCGCGTCGCGCAGCGCCGCCAGCGTCTCCGGATCGCGCACGCTGCCCACGATCGCGTCGCCTAATTCCGCCGCGCCCGAGGTCCCCAGATCCGCCTTGTTCGCAAACAGAACGCGCGCGCGGTCGCGGGTGAGGTCGAGAATCGCTCGGTCCGCGTCGTCGAGCGGCCGCGACCCGTCGAGCACGACGATCGCTACCCGCGCCCCGGCCAACGCTTGCCGCGTGCGCGCGATGCCGGCCGCCTCGACCCGGTCGGCGTGAGCGCGGATCCCGGCCGTATCGACCAGCCGAACCAGCATGCCGTCGATCGCGATCGACTCCTCGATCGTGTCCCGGGTGGTTCCCGGCAGATCCGAGACGATCGCCCGTTCCTCGCCCAGGAGGGCATTGAGCAGCGACGATTTTCCGGCGTTGGGGGCGCCGACGATCGCCGCGTACACGCCCTCGCGCACCAGCCTTCCGCGCTCGCCGTCACGGCGCAGGCCTTCGAGTTGCGCGCTCAGGGCGGTCAACCGCGTTTCCAGCAAGTCGCGGGCGGGTTCGGGCACCTCGTCGGGAAAATCGATGGCTGCCGCCAACGCCTCGAGCATCTCGGCGAGCTCGGTGCGCAGGCGCCGAATCTCGGCGGTCAAGCCGCCGCTCAGGTTTGCGAGCGCCGCACGGGCCGCGGAGCGCGACTCCGCGTCGATGACGGCGGCGACCGCCTCGGCTTCGTGCAGATCCATTTTGCCGTTGAGAAACGCGCGCCGGGTGAACTCGCCGGGCTGCGCATATCGGGTCCCGCCGGCAATCAACGCGCGGACGATTTCGCGCGCGACGACGGGTGAACCGTGGACGTGCAGTTCGAGCAGGTCCTCGCCGGTGTAGCTGGCCGGTGCCGCAAAGAACAACGCCAGCCCCCGGTCGAGCAGCGCGCCGGTTTCGTCGAGGACCGTAGCGGGCGATGCGAGCCGCGGCTCCAGCGGTTTGGCCGTCCGCACGAATCGTCGAACCACTTCGCGCACGTCGGGGCCGCTGACGCGCACGATCGCAATCGCGCCCTTTCCCGGCGGCGTGGCGACGGCTGCAATCGTGTCGCCGCGCATTTGTGAGGCTACGGTGGTGCGGCGGCCGCGGCGCGCGCGCGGGCGATCGCCGCGAGCAATCCTTCGGCGTCGTCGGTTCCGAGCACGGTGCTGCGTCCGTCGCGACTACGAATTTGGACGCCTTTGCCCAGCGCCACGTTCCAGACCCAGCCGCGCAGCGTAAGGTGGATGCCGACGCCCATCCAAAACGTCACCGGAACGATTTGCGCGTCCGCAATCGCATCGATCGAGACTTCGCCGGCCGGCCAGCCGAAGGTCATGAACCAGCGTAGTTTCGCAGGCAAGCCGGCGCCGGCGACCTCGATCGTCAAACGTCCGAACGCGATCGCAACGAGGACGAAAAACGCGGCAAAGGCCAACCACCACATCGCGATCTCGGACACGCCGTACGCCGCCAGAATGCGAACGCCGACCACGAGCGTCACGGCCACGCCGATCAACATCGAAACGAAGTAGAGCCGTCCCCCGAGCTGTTCGTGACGGTACGGCGTCATACGGCGAACTCCGAAAAAGCGTTACGCCGGAAACACGACGAGCCGCCGCTCCGGCTCTTCGCCTTCCGATTCGGTGCGGACGTCGGGCGATTCCGCAAGCGCGAGGTGGATGATCTTTCGCTCGGAGGGAAGCATCGGTTCGAGTTTCTGCGCCGCGCCCTCGCGAACGCATCGCTCGGCCGTTGCCAGCGCGAGATTCTTGAGCTGCTCGGCGCGCCGCGCGCGATACCCTTCGGCATCGATCGTGTAATATTTTCGGTTCGTCCGCACCCCCGCGTTGAGGATGTTATTGAAGATCAGGTTCAACGCTTCGAGGGTGTTGCCGTGACGGCCGATCAGCATGCCCAGATCCGGCCCGGTCACCTCGAGATACTCCCCTTCGGAGCGCGGGATATAGAGAATATCGACTTGCCCCACGCCCATCAGTCCGAGAATTTCGACCAGCAAGTTGCGCGCCGGAACGGCTTGCTCGGGAAGCTCGAAACGCTCCGCCGTGCTCGGCCCGGTATGATGCAGCGGCGGACCATACCGCCGGCCCCCGCCGTCGCCGCGCGGCCTTCCCCCGCCGCGCCGGTCGCCGCCCGATCCGCGGCCGCCCCCGCCGCCCGACCCGCGGCCGCCTCCGCCGCCGGCTCCGGTCTTGCCGGGAATCGCCCGATCGCGAATGTTCGCGGGCTGTTCTTCGAACTCGAAGTCGTCTTCGTAAAGCATCGACGTCTTAGGTGCCTTTCTTGTTTTTCTTCTTGGAACGGCTGGATCCGGTGCGCGAGGCGTTCTTCTTGGAGGCGCCGTTAGAACTGGCGGGAGCGTCGCCCGGCAGCGCTTTGCCGCCTTTGTCGTCGGGAGGCAGATCGTCGGTGATGACGTGTCCGCTGTCGGCGAACGAGAGCGGCTCGTGCGACTGGCGCAGCATGTAGAACGTTTGGGCCATCGTAAACGCGTTGTACGCGAACCAGTACAGGACCATGGCCGACGGCCAGTGATACTTCCACCCGAAAAAGCCGAGCATCAACGGCGACACGAACGACATCAGGCGCTGGGTTTGCGCCTGTTGCGGATCGGTGGCCGGCATGCTGCCAAATCGCACGCTGAAGTACATCGAAGCCGCGTACAACACGAGCAGGATAACGTCGCTATGGGCCAGGCTCGTAGCCAGAATGGTGGGATAGAGGGTCGAGACGTGACTGCCGATCCAAAGCCAGTTTTGGTTTTCGAACAGCGACTTATGGTTCATGACCACGTAGTAGACGCTGATGAGAAATGGGTACTGCACCAGCATCGGCCAACATCCGGCCAGGGGATTGACGCCCTGCTGTTTGTACAGCGCCATCGTCTCTTGCTGGAGTTTGGTCGCGTCTTCTTTGTAGCGCGCCTGCAGCTTTTTGATCTGCGGCGCGATCCGCTGCATTTTCAGCATCGACTTGAACTGAGCTGCGTTGAGCGGCAAGAATACGATGCGGATGAGCGCCGCCAGCACCACCAGGCTCCAGCCGAGATTGTGTACGACCTTATCGATCGTCAGCACGATTTGCGACATCGCGTTGACGATCGGGTCGAGGAACCAGTTGGCTGCCAGCAGCACCACGGCGAGTACGTGCACCGGTTACCGCCGCGCTCGGGGCGCGACTTCGGGCACGAAGTCGACTCCGCCGGGATTCCATGGGTGGCAGCGCGCCAGACGTGCGAGTGCCAATCGGCTGCCGCGCAGCGCGCCGTGCTCGGTCACGGCGATCAACGCGTACTGCGAACAACTGGGATAAAAGCGGCAGGCGGGCGGAAACAGGGGCGACAGAACGATCTGATAGAGCCGGATGAGCGTCGCGAGCGCCTTTCTCAACGGCACCTCAAACCCGCCCGAGCGCCGACGACACTTCGGCATGCAGGGCCCCATACGCGAGCGTGGCCGCCGTAGGGCGCGCCACCACGACCAACCGAATCGTGCGGTCGCGCGCGAGCACTTCGTTGACGATCGCCGCGAGACGGCGGCGCAGCTTATTGCGGACCACGGCCTTTCCGATCGATTTGTTGACGGTGATGCCGACCAGCGAGGCCGGGTCGCTCGCCGGTGCGTCGGCAAGATACAACGTAAGGTTTTTCGAGGAAACGCGCCGGCCGCGCTGCCGCAGGCGGGCAAAATCCGCCTGCCGGCGCAAAGACGCAAAGCGGCGCATCAGACCGCCAGCCGGTGACGTCCCTTCTTGCGACGCCGCGCGAGAACTCTGCGTCCGTTCTTCGTGCTCATCCGCTCCAAAAACCCGTGTACGCGCTTGCGCCGGCGATTGTGCGGCTGGTACGTCCGCTTCATTTGAGATCTTTCTTCCTAGCAAAACGAAAACGGCCGATTCCGGGCCGTATCCCCGGCGGCCGACAGCCCCTGATTATAGTCAGCCGCGCCCGAGAGCGTCAAGCTCGCTCGATGCGACTTTCGTCCGTTTGCCAAAGCCCGCTCGCGCGGCCGGGGGCCGGCTCGAGCCGGTCCAGAAGGCGGGGGCGATGCACGCCTGCGCTCGGGCGGCTGCCTGCGCGATTGCGGCCGCCGCGGCACTTTGCTTCGCCCCGCCGGCGGCGGCCCGCGAGCCGGCCACCTGGCTGGCAGCCAGCGATCTGCACCTCGATCCCACCGATCGGTCGGCGGCGGCGGCGCCGGGACGCGACACTAACGGGGCGCTTTTCGAGTCGGCCCTGCGCGCCATGCGTCGCGCCGACGCCAATCCGGCACTGGTCGTTCTTCCCGGGGATTTCTTGGCGCATCACTTTGCGAGAATCGTGCGCGACGCCGGCGGCGCAGGGTCGGCCGACGACGCCGCGATCGCCGCCATGCGGCGGATCGCCGGCGAGTTCGCCCGCACGTTTCCCAGCGCGCAGTTTGCCATCGCGCTGGGCAACAACGACGCGCCCTGCGGCGACTACGCGAGCGACCTGAACGGACGTTTCCTTCGGGCGGCTGCCCGGATTTGGGCTCCGCTGGTGGATCGCCGCGGCTCGGCTCCCGAATTCGCGCGCTCGTTTGCGCGCGGCGGCTACTACTCGATCCGGCTTCCCGGAAACCGGCTGCGCGTCGTCGTCCTCAACACGGTCCTGTTCTCCAGCGAATACCGCGGCGTCTGCGGCGGCGGGTCCAAGCGAGCCGCAACCGACGAACTCGTCTGGCTCCGGGGCGCGTTGCGCGCCACGCCGCCCGCCGCCAACGTCGTCGTGATGCACGTTCCGCCCGGGTACGACGCGTTTTCGACCGAGATGACGCGCGGCTTTCTGCCCGTACCGTACATGAACGCGCGGGACGGCGCGGCGCTCGTCGCAGCACTTTCGTCACCCGCCGACCGGGTCGCGTTTGCGCTCGCCGGGCACGCACACCGGTTCGACGTTCGCCTCTTCGGAAATACCCCGATCGCGGTGCTCGGCGCGATCTCGCCGGTCTATCGCAACAATCCTACGTTCTACGCGCTGCGCGTCGACGGGGCTGGAACGTTGCGCGATATTGCCGCCTATGCCTTGGATGAGTTGACCGGGCAGTGGACGGGTCCGCGTAGTTTCGACCGGGCGTGGAACGTTTCGCGCCTCGACGCGGCGTCGCTGGCGAACGTTCACGCGCGCTTGGCGGCCGAACCGAAAATGCGCCAAGCGTGGGCCGCCGCGTCGACCGCGTGGGGCGAGCGTTTGCCTCAAACGATGCGCGTGTGGCGCGACGCGACGTGGCGAATTCCGTGGTGCGCGCAGACGATCGCCGGCGACGGTTTTGCGGCGTGCGCCGGCATCGAACGCCGGGAGATCTTTACGCGCGTCGCCGCGGTCGGCATAGCGCTGCTGGCAATCGTCGGACTCGGATTCGCAATTGCGGTGGCGGTTCGCACCATAACGGCGCGGCGGCGACTACGGTCGTAAATTCGGGCGGTTCGGGCGCGGCTTCAGCCGGCGCCGATTTTGGGCGAAAGGTTCCATTGTGGGCCCGCCGTAACTTGGTGAAGCTTTGAGCGCTTCGAGCCCCCCCACGCCCTACCGCCGGCGCGTCGTCGTCACCGGTCTAGGAGCCGTGACCCCCCTCGGCAATACCCGCGCCGAATTTTGGCGACGCCTGATCGCCGGCGAATCCGGGGTAGGGCCGATCACCGCCTTCGATGCCAGCGACTTCGTGACGCAAATCGCCGCCGAGGTCAAGGACTTCCAGCCCGACGAGCTGCTCGGCCGTAAGGAAGCCCGCCGCATGGACCGGTTCACGCAGTTCGCGGTGGTTGCGGCGCGGGAGGCGATCGAGGATGCCAAACTGCCTCAGGACGAGGCCTTTAAGCAGCGGGTCGGCGCCGTCTTGGGCACCGGCATCGGCGGCATCACGACGTTTTGGATCAACTCGGAAAAAGCCAACGTCTACGGCACGTGGTCGAAGGTTACACCGTTTTTCATTCCGATGCTGATGGCCAATGCGGAGGCCGCCCACATCTCCATGCAGCACGGGTTCAAAGGCCCGATCTTTTCGGCCGCCAGCGCCTGCGCCAGCGCCAACGACGCAATCGTCACCGCCTACAACTTCATCGCATACGGCGATGCGGACGCGATGATCACGGGCGGCAGCGAGGCGACCGTGTCGCCGCTGGCGATCGGCGGATTTGCGTCGATGCGCGCGATGTCGACGCGCAACGACGACCCCACGCGCGCGAGCCGGCCGTTCGATCGGGAACGCGACGGCTTCGTGCTGGCCGAGGGCGCGGGCGTCCTCGTGCTGGAGGAGTACGAGAGCGCCAAAGCCCGCGGCGCGCGGATGTACTGCGAAATTCTCGGTTACGGGCAGTCGGCCGACGCGTACGACTTGGTCGCCGTCGACCCGGATGGAAGCGGCGTTATGCTCGCGCTGACCCGCGCCTTCGCCAAGGCCGGCATCGTCCCCGCAGACGTCGACTACATCAACGCGCACGGGACGTTCGACCCCGATCGGCGATCCCGCCGAGTCGAAGGCGATCGAAAAGGCCTTCGGCGAGAGCGCCCATCGCATCGGCGTCAGCTCCACCAAATCGATGCACGGTCACGCGCTCGGCGCAGCCGGCGGCATCGAGGGCGTGGCGACGGCGCTGGCGGTGCACGAAGACATCATGCCGCCGACGATCAACTACGAGTTTCCCGACCCGGAATGTACCCTCGACTACGTCCCCAACGTGGCGCGCCGCGCCCCGATCCGAGTCGCGCTCTCGAACTCGTTCGGTTTCGGCGGCCATAACAGCGTCATCGTCTTCGCCAAAGTCGACTCGGGACGCGAGTGAGCGGTGAGGCGCGGCGAAGGCGCCTGCGAGGACTGCTGCGGTTGGCCGGCGTCCGCAAGCCCGATCCGGCCGCCGTTGAGGGTGCCTTCGTTCACGAGAGCCACGCCAAGGAGCGCGGCGGGACCTCGAACGAGCGGATGGAGTTCCTGGGAGACTCGGTACTCGGATTCATTACGGCCGATTGGCTCTTCGAGCGCTACGCCGGTGAGGCGGAGGGCTTGCTGACGCTTCGTCGAGCGGCGCTGGTCAACGACGCGCGCCTCGCGGACGCGGCTCGCCGGCTCGGATTTCGCGAGGTCGTTGCGCTGGGCGCGGGCATGAGCGCGAGCGGCGGCTCCGACAACACGACCGTCCTCGCGGGAGCCTTCGAGGCGTTCGTCGCCGCCCTCTATTTGACGTACGGCGTCGAAAAGGCGCGACGGTTCGTCGTGGTCGAGCATCTCGAACATTCCGACGGGCCGGCGGACGAACTGCTCGACCCGAAGACCCGTCTGCAGCATTACGCCCAGGAGCACCTGGCGGCGACACCGGTCTACCACGAGCGAAGTCGCGGCACCCCGCAGCAGCCGGCGTTCAGCTCGCGCGTGACCGTCAACGGCAAGATCTTGGGAAAAGGTCAAGGTTTCTCGAAGAAAGCCGCTCAACAGGCTGCCGCCGAAGCGGCGTTGGTTTCGCTGCGGACTTGACGTGGGCTAACGCATGAAACTCAAGAAAATCAAATCGTTCGGATTCAAGACGTTTGCCGACCCCACGACGCTGGAGTTCGCCGGTGGAATTACGGCGATCGTCGGGCCGAACGGCTCGGGAAAATCGAATCTAGTCGATGCGTTCCGGTGGGTGCTCGGCGAAACGTCGAGCCGAAGCCTGCGCGGCGGCAAACTCGAAGACGTCATCTTCGCCGGTAACGATCACCGCAAGCCCCTCGGCCTCGCCGAAGTCTCGGTGCTCTTCGATAATACCGATGGACGGCTTCCACTCGAGTTTTCGGAAGTAGAGATCACCCGCCGTGCGTACCGCGCGGGTGAGAGCGAGTACTTCATCAACCGCGCGCAAGTGCGGTTGCGCGACATTCACGATCTGCTTATGGGTACCGGTCTCGGATCGGGGTCGTACGCCATCGTCTCGCAGGGTCAAATCGACGCGATCCTCACGAGCAAACCGGCCGACCGGCGGGCGCTCTTCGAAGAAACGGCGGGAATCAACCGGTTTCTTGCGCGCAAGAACGAGTCGCTGCGCCGGCTCGAACGCACCGAGCAGAACGCCGTTCGGATCAGCGACCTCATTTCCGAACTCGAGCACCGCGTCCCGGAACTCGACGGACAGGTCCGCCGCGCGAAGCGCTTTCGCAAGGTCGGGGCCCGCGTGCGCGACCTCGAGATTCTCGGATACCTGCGCGCCGGCGCGTCGCGCCGAGCCGAACGCGAGCTGCTGCGCGCCGACCTCGAACGCAGCGAGGAAGGACGAGCGCTGGCTGCGGCCAACGCGGCCGCGCTGGCCGCGCGCCTTTCGGAGCTGCGCACGCGCGTCTACCGCCACGAGCTGCTGCTCGAAGAACTTCGCTCGCAGGCCCAACGTAAACGCGCCGAGCTGGCCGGCGTCGAAGCCGACTACGCGGCCGCGCTGGCGCGGCGCGAAGCGCTCGAACGGCAATCCACCCAGACGTCGGAAGATGCGGCGCGCGTGCAGCAGGAGCGCGAATCGCTGACGCGCGCGCTCGCCGAACTGGAAACCCGCTTGACGCCGCTTTCGCAGGAAATCGAACGGGCGCGCGAGCGAGAGCTGGCGGCACAGACGGCGCTGGCCGAGGCGCGTGCGCGGCTGGACTCGATCTTTACGCAACTACGCGAGGTGGAGTCGGGCGCCGCCGAACACGCCGCCCGGAAAGCCGAGCGGCGCGTCCAGGCCGAAAATCTGCGGGCGGAAGCCGAACGTCTCGACCGTGAGCTGGCGACGGAGCGAGAACGCGCCTCGCAACTGGAAATCGCCGCCGGCGGCGTCGCGCACCGTCACGGCGAACGCGCGCGGGAAATCGAGTCGCTGGAGGAGCGTCAGCTCGAGGCTCGCGGCCGGAGCGAAGATTTCGAACGGGAGGTTTCGCTCGCGCAGGAAGACTTGGCGCAAGCGTTGTCGGTGCATCGCGACGCGACCGCCGCGGTGACCGGCGCCGAGTCCCGGCTGCATACGATCGAAGAACTCGAGAATTCGCTCGAAGGGCACGTCCCGGGGACTCGCGCGATCGTCGAAGCGTGGCAACGCGGCGAGCTTCACGGCATCGAAGGCATCATCTCGAATCTCATCACCACCGACGAACGGTACGCGCGCGCCATGGACGTCGCATTCGGGGCCCGGCTTTCGAACGTCGTCACGCGGACTTCGGAGGATGCCGAACGCGCGATCGAATTTCTAAACCGTAAAGAAGCCGGGCGCGCGACCTTTCTTCCGCTCGACACGCTGGGAAATCGAGAGGGACGCACGCTGACGCCCGACCTCGCCAAGGTTCCCGGCGTCGTCGGTTACGCCCACGAGCTGGTCCGCAGCGAGCCTCCGTATCGCAGCGTGGTAATTTTTTGGTCGGGAACGTCCTGATCGTAGACCATCTGTCGACCGGAATCGCCCTCGTGCGCGAGCGCGGGCTGCGCGACACCGTCGTCACGCTGACCGGCGAGCAGATTACCGGCGGCGGTGCGATTACGGGCGGACGCTTCCAGCGCGAACGCTCGATTCTGTCGCGTCGCGTTCAGGCGCGCGGATTGCGCGAAGCGCTGGTCGAGCTGCGCGCCAAGCTGCAAGAGAGCGAAGTCGCGTTGCACGCGGCGCACCGGCGAACGGAAACGGCCATCGAGGGTCGCGAGCGCCTGCGCGAAGGGCTGGCGCGCGTCGAACTGCAGCTGGCCGAGGTGCGCGCGAAAACGTCGGCAGCCGGCGGCGACCTCGAACGCATGACGGCCGAACTCGACGCGGCGCGCGCGCGGGTAGCGGAGTTGGCGCAGGGCGCGCAGCGGTCGCGCGACTTGGAGCGCGGCTTCGAAGGCGTCGAACCCGACGCGCGCCGCAGCGACGCCAATCGCGTGCGGCTCGAAAGCGATCTGGCCGGAGCCCGCGAGGAAATCGCCCGGACCGAAGCGCTCCAGCGCGAGGCCGCGGCGCGCGCGTCGGACCTGCGCGAGAGCGCGTCGGCGTTGACGGCAGAACGCGAAGGCGCGAGCGCGCGGCTCGGCATGCTCGATCAAGACGGCGAGCGCGCCCGGCTGGCCCGCGAGGAGATGCTGGCCCAAATCGCTTCGCTGATGGCCCAAACGCGAACCTCGCATGCCCGCGTCGAGGGGCTGCGCCGGGGCGTCTCCGATCTCGACGCGCGTCTCGACACGACGCGACGCGAGCGCGAAACGCTCGCCGACGAGCAAACGCAGCTCGAATCCGACGTGCGGATGGCCGAAAACGCCGAGCGCGAGGCCGCCGCCGGTGGCGAAGGGCACCGCACGCGGTTGGCGGAGATCGAGGCCGAGCTGGGCATGCTCGTCTCGCAGTTCGCGCAGAATCCGGCCACGGAGCAAGAGTGCCGCGACGTCGAGACTCGCTGCCAGAACGAACCCGACGAAGCGATCGAAGATCTGCCGCGGCTGCGCGAAGAGCTCGCGCGGCTCTCGGCTAACGTCAACCTCAACGCCGAAACGGAGCGCGCGGAAGTGGTCGAGCGCGAGGGGTTCCTGCGCGCGCAGCTGGACGATTTGGTGCGCGCGCGCGAAACGTTGCTCGAGTCGATTCGCGAGATCGAACTGCAGACCCAAGCGCAGTTCAACGAGACGTTCGAGAACGTGTCGCGCGCCTTTGCGGAGATGTATCCGCGGCTCTTCCCCGGCGGTCAGGCCAAGATGTGGCAGACCAACTCCGAGAATCTTTCCGAAACCGGGATCGAGATCGCGGTGCAGCCGCCCGGCAAAAAGCAGATGCCGCTAGCGGCGCTCTCCGGCGGAGAGCGGGCGATGACCGCGGCGGCGCTGATCTTCGCGCTGATCGTCGTGAAGCCGTCGCCGTTCTATCTCCTCGACGAGGTCGACGCCGCGCTCGACGACGCCAACGTGGAACGCTTCTCCGAGATGGTCAAAACGTTTGCGGCGGATTCGCAAATGCTCATCGTCACGCATAACAAGAAGACCATGGAGATGGCGGATCGCTTGTACGGCGTAACGATGCGCGAAGCCGGAGTGAGCTCGATCGTTTCGGCCGAGCTGTCGCCCCCGGAGCCGGAGCTCGCGCTTGCCTGACGGGGACCGCGGAGCGGCCCTGTTTTCGCTTTCCGATAAGACCGGGGCGGTCGAGTTGGCGCGAGCGTTGCACGACGGCGGCACTGCGATTTACGCGACCAGCGGTACCCGTGCGTTGTTGGAAGAAGCCGGCATACCCGCGCGCGACGTCGGCGACATTACGGGATTTCCGGCGCTGTTCGGCGGCCGCGTCAAAACGCTGCATCCGAAGGTTTTCGGCGGGATTCTCTACGATCGCAACGATGCGGATCATCGCACGCAGGCGCAGACGTACGCCATTCCGGCAATCCATACCGTCGTCGTGAACCTCTACCCGTTCGAGGCGACGGTCGCGCGCCCCGGGGTCGAAATCGGCGAAGCGGTCGAACAGATCGACGTAGGCGGCGTCTCGCTCCTTCGCGCGGCGGCGAAGAATTTCGAACACGTCACGGTGCTGACCCATCCATCCCAGTACGCATCCTATCTGGCGGCGCTCGCGGCGGGCGACGTGCCCGCGGCGCTGCGCCGCAAACTCGCGATCGCGGCGTTCGAGCGGACCGCCGAGTACGACATCGCAATTTCGCACTATCTGGCTGCCGCCGGCGAAGTTTTACCGAGCGCGCTTCCAGGCGCGCTCGCACTGACGCTGCCGCTGGCAAAGCGCCTTCGCTACGGCACCAATCCGCAAGCCCGCGCGGCGTTCTATCTGGATCGCCCCGACCGGGTGCCCGAACAGTTACACGGCAAAGCGCTGAGCTACAATAATCTCCTGGATCTCGACGCCACCTTGCGGTTGCTGTCGCGCGCGCCGCTCGGAGCCGAGTTCGGCAGCCGGCACGAACGCTACGTGCGTGCTGCCGTCGTAAAGCACACGATCCCCTGCGGCGTCGCACAGCGCTCGCGCGTGGCCGTCGCCGTTTCCGACGCGCTCGCAGCCGATCCCACCTCGGCCTACGGCGGCATCGTCGCCACCGATGCGGCCATCGACGTCGCGGCGGCCGAGTCGCTCGCGCAGTTTTTTCTGGAGATCGTGGCGGCGCCGAACTTCGACGATGCGGCGCTGACGCTGCTGAAAAAGAAGAAAAACTTGCGGCTGATGCGCTTCGACACGTCGCTTCCCGACGAGCTGGCGGGCGAACTGCGGGTGCGCAGCGCGCTCGGCGGCGTGCTGGCCGAGAACGACGATCCCGCGGCGCCGCCGGAGGAGTGGCGGATCGTCAGCCGCCGCCACCCGAGCGATCAGGAGTGGTACGACCTCGCGTTCGCGTGGGACGTCGTGCGGCACGTCAAGTCCAACGGCATCGTGATCGTCAAGGGCGGGACGACGCGCGGCATTTGCGCCGGCCAAACCAATCGCGTCAGCGCGGTCGAGATCGCAGCCGGTCGCGCCCGCGCTACCGGTGCCGCGTGCGCGAGCGACGGCTTCTTCCCGTTTGCCGATGGCCTGGAAGCCGCGGCCGCCGGAGGCTGCTCCGCGATCATCGCTCCGGGCGGATCGGTGCGCGATGCCGAGGTAATCGCGGCCGCCGACCGTCTCGGCGTCGCGCTGGTGTTTTCCAGCTACCGCTACTTCCTGCACTAGCTGCTCGCTAGCGAGCAGACTTCCGAACCGGAAGAAACCGCCGCTGCCGCCGCGGGGTTCGTAGCCGTATGCCGCGATTTCTGCATACGTCGATCTTCGTTAACGACATGAGCGAGTCGATCGACTTCTACACGTCTAAGCTGGGATTGGAGTTACTGGCCGGGCCGTATCACTATCCGGGCAACGCCGACATGGCCTTCGTCGGACGCGACTGGTCCGCGTACGTCGAACTCGTGTACGACCTCGAGGAGCACGCTCCATACGAACTCGGAAACCGCTACGAACACCTCGCCATCGAAGCCGACGGCGACCTGCGTGCGTACGTTGACGACTTAAAGACCAAGGGCGTAAAGATACTCAAAGACGTGTACAAAGCACCGAGCGGGACGCGCGCGATCGCGTTCGTCGAAGATCCCAACGGGATCCCGGTAGAACTGCTCGAGCCACGGCGGGAAACTGCCTGAAGCCGGCTCGCGGCGCGGTGCTCGGCTAACGGTAAATGAAGGGGTCGCTGGGCGGCGCGACCGCCGAGACGTTCGCGGCAGCGAGGCTCGGGGATCCGGCCCGCATTTCGATCGTGCCGGAGACGCGTAGCCACGTTCCGGCCGGATAACTCGGCGGGCGCGTGAGTCTAACCACGACCGGCGCGGCGTCGGCGCGGCAGCACGTAATCGCATAGCGGACGAGTGCAGCTGCACGCGCGTCGCGCGAAAGCACGCCGGTGAACGTCAGCCGTTCGCTCGGAAATAGGTCGCTCATCGTCGTTTCGGTCGCAAGATAGACGGGCGGCGGAGCGGCGGTCAACGCCCCGAGCAGCATGACGATCGGCGCAAAACGCGCGCGGGCATCGCGCTCCCGGCGGTGCAGCGCGGCCGCGACGGCCGCCGCGCCGGCGGTCACCCCGAGCGCGCCGGCAATGGCGGGGTGGACGAGTGCGCCGCCGTGACGACAGGCCACGATCCCAAGCCCGAGCGCGAGCAGCGTATATGCAAAGGCGTCGTGTCCGGCCGCGTGCTCCGCCGTCCTGCGCGCGAACGCCCGCGCGTTGACGATCCCGGCAACGCAAAGAAACGAGGCGGCGGCCCACGGGGCGTGAACGTGCAACGCGCCCGCGACCGCCACGGCGCCCAAAGCGCAGGGCGTACCGGCAAAACCGAGCAGCGCGCCCCCAACCGCCAGGACGGGCGCGGGGAGGTCGCGCAGATCGGCCAGGCCGACGAGCTGCATCGCCGCGCCGGCCGTCAGCGCGGCCGGCAGCAGCGCGGACAGTTCCCCCAGCAGCGAATCGGATCGCCGGGCCGGGTCGCAGCAGCCACCCGGACGTCGCGAGGCGTTCAGCAAAAACGCAACCCCGACGGCTGCGCCGAAACGTGCCGCCGCAATCGCCGGGCCAAAGGCGAGCCAAGTTGCCGCCGCGGCGGGAAGCGACCGAGCCGAAGGTCCGCTGCCGCAGCCGCAGCCCAGATACGCGATCGCCGAAGCGGCTCGAAAAACTCGTGGGAGCGCCAATCCGGCGAACAAAAACGGCGATGCTTCGAAAAGGGTACTCGCGGTGGTGGCGAGGGCGGCGCGCACGGCGGCCGGTGACAGGAGCAGGGCTGCCGCCGCCGCGAGCAGGAGCATCAGCCGCACCCCCGCCCATCCCGCCGGCCGTCGGAAAGGCTAGAGCGGCCTGCGCCCCCGAAAAGCGGCGGACATGCAACGGGCGGCGGCAGCGGGCAAGATTTTCGAAGGGATCGTTTGGCTGCTGGCCGCGATCGCGGCCGGTTACCTGCTGGTCGCCGCCTATTACGGCTATGCCGTCGGACGCGCGATGCACGACGCGAAGCGCAATCCGCTGATCGCTGTGGTCGCCGGCGCAATCGGGCGCGAAGGGTCGGAACGGTACGCGATTGCCAAGGCCCGGATCCCCACGTATATCGTGCAGGCGCCGACGTTCTGGATCGTGCTGCGGCTCAACGAGTGAAGACGCAAACGTTCGCCGCGCCCCGCGGAACGCAAGACTTCGTCGCTCCCGAATCCGGCCGCTGGAGCGCGCTCGAAGCGCGGATCCGCACGCTCGCCGATCGGTTCGGCTACGGCGAGATTCGCACGCCGGTTTTCGAGTCGACCGAACTCTTCGTACGCGGCGTCGGCGATACGACCGACATCGTGGAAAAGGAAATGTATACGTTCGTAGACCGCGGCGGCCGGAGCCTGACGCTTCGGCCCGAATGGACCGCGCCGGTCGTGCGGGCCGCGCTCGAGGGTGGGCTCTTCGCTCAAGGTCCGCTGCGCGCATACTACATCGGTCCGATCTTTCGCTACGAGCGCCCGCAAAAGGGGCGCTACCGCCAGTCGCATCAGTTCGGAGTCGAGTGTTTCGGATTTTCCGGGCCGGAAGCCGATCTCGAAGTAATTTCGCTGGCCTGGCAGCTGACCCGCGACTACGGAATTACCGACGCCACGCTCAACGTGAACTCGATCGGCGACGACGTTTGCCGGCCGCGCTACCGCGCCGCCCTGCTCGAGCACTTTCGCCCGCACCTCGCGACGTTGAGCGAGGATTCGCAGCGCCGCCTGGAACGCAATCCGCTGCGTTTGCTCGACAGCAAAGATCCCGCTGACCGGCCGCTGGTCGAAAGCGCGCCGACGTTCGAATCGGCGTTGTGCGAACCGTGTCGCGAACACTTCGACGCGCTCAAGACCTACTTGGACCTGACGGACATTCCCTACGTCGTCAACCCGCAGATCGTTCGAGGGTTGGACTACTACAATCGCACCGTGTTCGAGATCACGTCCGGCGTGCTGGGCGCGCAAAGCACCGTTTGCGGTGGCGGACGGTACGACGGGCTCGTGCGGGCGTTGGGCGGTCCCGACGTCCCCGGCGTCGGCTTCGCGCTGGGCTTGGAGCGATTCGTCTTGATGCTCGAAGCCGCAGCCCGCGACGGCGAACCCGCACGGCGCGGAATTCAAGCGATCGCGCTGGGCGCGCAAGCTCGGGCCGCGCTGGTACCGATCGTGACCGAGCTGCGGCGGACGCTCGAAGCTCCCACGTACGCCGACTACGAGGAGCGAAAGCTGCTCGCTCAGCTCAGAATCGCCGACCGTAATCGCGCGCGCTACGCGCTGATCCTCGGCAGCGACGAACTGGTACGCGGAGAACTCGTGCTGCGCGACTTGGAGGATCGCAGCGATCGCCGCCTGCCGCTGGGTTCGGGAAAAGACGTTGCCGCCGCTCTCGTGGAAGGCTCCTGACATGGACGAAGCCCACGACCAGGAGATGCAGACGCTGCACGATCTGCTCGCGTTGATGCACGAGCACGATCTCGACCGTCTCAAGGTCAAGCTGGGCGACGCCGTGTACGAAATCGCCCGGCGCGAGCCCGGAACGTCACCGGCGCCCGCCCCCGAGGCAGTCGCCGCCGCGGCGGGAGACGGTTCCGCGGACGGCGCGCCGTCCGCCGGTCCGCACACCAAAAAGGTCATCGCCCCGTTAACCGGGGTGTTCTACCGCTCCTCATCGCCCGACGCCGAGGCCTTTGTTTCCGTCGGCGATCGGGTCGGCGCGGGCGACGTCCTGTGCATTCTCGAGGCGATGAAGCTGTTCAACGAAATTCAAAGCGATTACGACGGAACGGTGACGCGCGTCGTTGCGGAAAACGGGGAGCTCGTGTCGCAAGGCGCCGAACTCTTCTGGATCGACCCGTAGCGAGATGCGGTGACGACGTGCCGCTGACCGACGCGATGGGGAAACGCGACTTCGACGAGCTGCTGGCGGATCGCCGCGGGCTGCTCGACGAGCCGCGCTACCGCGCACAAGTCGAGGCGATCGCGGCCGCGATCGTGACGGCGCTGCGTGCCGGCAAGAAGGTCCTGTGGTGCGGAAACGGCGGCAGCGCCGCGGAGGCCCAGCACATGGCTGCCGAGTTGTCGGGACGCTTCCTGCGCGAGCGGCCGGGGCTGCACAGCGAAGCGCTGTCGGTCAACTCGTCGACGCTGACGTCCGTCGGAAACGACTACGGCTACGAGCACGTCTTTTCGCGCCAGGTCGAAGCGTTCGTACGGCCGGGCGACGTCGTGATCGGGATGACGACCAGCGGCACGTCGCGCAACATCGTCCGGGCTCTCGAGGCGGCCAAGAAACGCGGAGCCGTGTCCGTCGCTTTTACCGGCAACGGCGGCGGCCCCGCTGCCGGCGCCGCCGATCTCGCGCTCGTCGGCCCCGACGGATACGCGGCGATCGTTCAGGAAGTGCACCAAGTGATGGCGCACATCGTCTGCGATCTCGTCGAGCAGCGGCTCATCTTCGACGACGGCATCGCCGAGGGGGAGCCTGCAAGGTCATGACACGTTCTCGCAGCCACGACCCTACAGGCTCTTAGTGGCGGCGCTGATGCCGCTCGACGCGCGCGCCGTTTTCGAGCGAATTCGCGGGCGGAAGGTGCTCGTCGTCGGCGACGTGATGATCGACGAGTGGATTTGGGGCACGGTGACGCGCATCTCGCCCGAGGCTCCGGTGCCCGTCGTGGCCGTCAGCGATCATTCGTTCACCCTCGGCGGCGCGGGCAACGTTGCCAATAACTTGCGGGCGCTCGGCGCGGAGGTTTCGTTTTGCGCGACGGTCGGCGACGATGCGTTTGCCGAGCAAGTCCGCGATCTGCTGCGCGGCGAGCAGGTGGACGACGGTGGGGTATTCGCGCTGCGCGGACGCCCGACGACCCGCAAAACTCGCGTCGTCGCCCACAATCAACAGGTGGTTCGGGCCGATTGGGAATCGGTCGAGCCGCCGTTTGCGCCAGAGCGCGCGCGGGTCGTCGCGTACGTAGCCGCGCGCGCCGCCGGCAGCGACGCCGTCGTCTTCAGCGATTACGGCAAGGGGCTGCTCGCCCGCGACGTCGTGGAGGCCGCGCTGAGCTGTCCGCTGGTACTGGCCGATCCGAAACCGCAGAACATCGATCTTTTTTCCGGCGTGACCTGCATCGCGCCCAACGCCGCCGAAACGTCGGCAATAACCGGAATTCCGATTCGCGACGAGAGCACGCTGGAGCGCGCCGGAACGCGCCTGCTCGAACGTCTGCAGTGCCGGTATGCGGTGGTGACGCGCGGCGAACACGGGATGGCGCTCTTTGGCCGCGCGGGCGAACGCCTCCAAGTGCCGTCGGTGGCGCGGACCGTTTACGACGTGAGCGGCGCGGGCGATACGGTAATCGCGATGCTCACGCTCGCGCTCGCGGCCGGCGCGCCGATCGATCGCGCGGTGCGGTTGGCGAATTTTGCCGCCGCCGCCGTCGTCGAGAAGCTCGGCACCGCGACCGCGTCGGCCGACGAAATTCTCGCGCTGGTCGAACACGATCGTGTCTGAACGTTTTGGCCGGCTGCTCGACGTCGAAGCCGCCGCGAACTGGCGCGAGCGGCTGCGCGTCGCCGGTAAAACCGTCGTGTTCACCAATGGGTGTTTCGACGTGCTGCACGCCGGACACGTCGAATATCTCGCGTGGGCGCGCGCGCAAGGCGACGTGCTGGTCGTCGGTCTGAACGAAGACGCGTCCGTGCGTGCGCTCAAAGGCGAAGGCCGGCCGGTCGTGCCGTTTGCCGACCGCGCGCGGGTCCTGCTCGGGCTGCGCAGCGTCGATGCGGTCGTTGGATTCGGTGAACGAACCCCCGAGCTCGTGCTCGAACGCCTGCGCCCCGACGTTCACGTCAAGAGCGACCAGTATCGAATCGAGGAACTCCCCGAACGCACCGTCGTTTTGCAGCACGGAGGGCGGATCGCGCTCGCGCCGCACGTCGCCGGATTCAGCACGACCGACACGATCGCCCGCATCCTCGATGCGTATCGCCTTCACGGCTAACGGTCCCGGCGAGGTTGCGGGATGGTTGCGACCGCTTTTGCGGTCGCTCTACGAGCGCGCGCCGGAGACGCAGACGTACGTGTTTTTGGTTCCCGACGACTATGCGACCGGTTTTGAAGCGCAAACCGTACGCGCGTTTTTCCCGCAAGCCCACGTTTTCGATCCGAAGGCGTACTTGAAATTTGCGATCGGCCGGCGGGTCAACGGGGTTCCGGCGTCGGTCGACGTCGTCCAGTACGCCGGCGGCGACCTTCTTCATGCGGCGCGTCTGCACGCGCGGCTGAAAGGCCGAGCCGCAACCTACAAGTTCTCTCGCCGAGGGTATCGGGGACTCTTCGACCGCGCCTTCGCCGTCGATCCGGCAAACGTCAAACAACTCGAGGGATGGGGTACGCCGCCCGAGCGGATCGTTCGGGTCGGCAATCTCGCGATCGACGGCGCCCGGCTTGAAGCGCAAGCCGCACCTGAGCCGGGAACGCCGGAAGACGGCATTCTCGTCATGCCGGGGTCGCGAGCGTACGAAGTCGAGAACTTGATTCCGTTCTACTTCACCGCGCTGCTGCGAGTGCTGCGCGAGCGGCCCGAACTGCCGGTCGCCTTCGGCCTGTCGCCGTTTACGCCGATCGCCCAAGTACGCGAGGCGATCGAGCGGGGCGGCGATCCGCGCGTCTTCGCGCAACGCGGCCGGCTGATCGCCGAGAACGGACGCACGTACGTCGAGTCACTCGACGCCCGCACGCGAGTTCCCGTTCTGTTCAACGCCTTGGCGGCGGCCACGCGGGCGCGACTCGTTCTCACGATTCCCGGTACCAAGACGATCGAGTTGGCGACGCTCGCTAAACCTGCGATCACGATCACACCGCTCAACGCCCCGGAACTGGTCACGTTCAACGGTCCACTGACGTACCTCCATCGAGTTCCGTTGATCGGCACGCCGCTCAAACGCCGCGTGGCGGTCGGCGTATCGCGCCGCTTCGAGTACCATACGCAACCGAACATGGACGCCAACGAGATGGTTATGCGCGAGGTCCACGGCACGATCACCCCCGGCCGGATCGCACGCATCGCGCTCGAGTGCTACGACGACGCGCAATGGATCGCCGCCACCGGCGAACGACTCGGATCGCTCTACCGCGACCACGTCGGAGCGGCGGATCGGATGGCTGAATCGCTTCTCACGTTGGCCGGGTAGAGACGAACGTCGATGAAGATTTCCGTCGTGATCGCCACCAAAGATCGGGCCGCCTCCCTCGAGCGCGCGCTGGCGTCGCTCGAAAGTCAAATCGGCGCGCCGTCATTCGAGGTGGTCGTCGTCGACAACGGATCGTCGGACGATACGCCCGGCGTTGTCGAGCGCCAAAATGCGCGCGCGCGCTTCGAGGTCACATATCTCTACGAAGCGCTGCCAAATCGAGGTAAGGCACGCAACCGCGGAATCGCGGCGGCCCGCGGCGACCTCATCGTCTTCTGCGACGACGACGTGCGCGCACCGAACCGCTGGCTGTCCGCGCATGCCGCGGGTCACGCCGCGGACTCCCGGGTCGTCGTCAACGGTCCGATCCTCAACGTCGCAACCTACGAAGCGGCGCCCACGCCGTCGCCGGCCAACTACTCGCGCGCGTTCCTCTGTACTTGCAACGCTTCGTTGGCCCGTGCGGTGCTCGTCGACGCCGGCGGATTCGACGAGCGTTTCGACCTGTACGGATGGGAAGACACGGAACTGGGCGTACGACTGCGCGAGGCGGGCGTGGGATGGCGGTTCGCGTGGGCGGCGGCGATCTGGCACGTCAAACCGCCTGGCGAGAACACGCTCGAAGTCGAAGCGCGCAAGGCGTTCGAAAAGGCGGCGATGGCGCGGCGATTCCTCGAAAAACACCCGTCCGGCCGAGCGCGGATGGCGACCGGCGCGCACGGCGTCAACGCTCTGCGCGCGAAGTATCTGCTCCCGGACGCACTCCTGGCAGCGTATGCGGGGCTGGCGAAAAGCAATCGCGTTCCAGGGTGGGTCCAGCGCTTGGCTCGAGCTCAGCTTCTCGACGGGATCTACACGCGCGAATTGATGCGGGACCCCGTCGCTCGGCCGAAAACGTGAGCCGGGCCCTGCTCTACTGCGCGGGCGGCGGAATCGGAGACTCGCTGGTCGCGACGATCGTTGCTCGCGCGCTTCACGGCCGCTTTGACAACGTCGACGCCCTCACGCTGCCGGCGCATTTCGAGACGCTGAAACGGGTTCCCGACGTCGATGCGGTCTTGGTCGACGACGGCGGCGACGAACGCGTGCTGGCAAGTTCGCTCGCGAGTTCGGCGTACGATGCCTGCGTGATCACGTGGGCTACCTCGCGCACGGCTCGCGTCCCCCAAGCGGCGAAGATCCCGGTGCGCGTCGGCCAGGCCCGCCGGCTCTACTCGTACCGTTTTACCGATCGCGTTCTCGTGCGCAGCGAAGCGCGCGACGTGACGTCGCATTGGTCCGACATCCTGCTCGACTACGCCCGGGCGATCGGCTGCGACACCGGCGATCGGCGATATCGGTTCGTCCCGACGTCCGACGACGAGCGCGCCGCGCAGCTTACGGCCCAGACGTTGGGGATCACTCTTTCGAAACCCCCAGGAAACTTCGTTATCCTCAATCCGTGCAACGCGATCGCGTCGCAAGCCGCCCACTGGCCCACGCAGGGCTGGACGTCGCTCGCACGTGCGCTGCGAGACCGGTTCGCCGTGCCCGTCCTCGTCAGCGGCGGACCTCATGATGCGCAAATCGCGGAGGCGATCGCTCTCGAAGCCGGCGACGAGGTCGTGTCCGTTGCGGGTAAACTGGGAATCGGCGCCTTCGGGGCGCTGGCGCGCGACGCGCGCGCATTCGTTGGAATTACGACCGGGTCGATGCACGTCGCCGCCGCGGTGGGATGTCCGACCGTGGGAATTTTTCCCTTTCAAAGCGACTTTCCGGAGCGCTGGGCGCCGCTCGGAGCGAAAACGGCGGTGGTTCGCCCGTTCTATCCTTGTCACCGCGGGGACACGAAGGAACGTTGCGCGGATTATGCCTGCGTTGCGGCCTTGGACGTGCCTCGCGTCTTCGCGGCGCTGGATTCGCTGATCTAATGCGAGCAACGATTCAACTCTGTACGTACAACCGGGCGGCTTTGCTCGAACGCGTGCTGGACGCGTGCTTCGAACAAACGGCCCCTGAAGACGAGTACGAGGTCGTGCTCGTCAACGACGGGTCTACCGATGGGACGGCCGCAGCGATCGAGCGGGCGCGAGCGCGCGCCGGCTGCCGGCTTACGGTCGTGACCCAGCCCAACTCGGGGCTCGCCAAGGGGCGCAACGCGGGAATCGCGCGGGCTACCGGCGAGCGGATCGCGTTCATCGACGACGACGTGCTGGTGCTGCCCAACTTCGTGGCCGAGCATTTGCGCGCGGCAACGTCGCGCCCGGCGGCGATCGTTCGCGGCGGCGCGATCGACGTCGAAAGTTTCGACGAGCTTCCGCCGCCGGTGTGGAGCATCCGTAACTACAGCGGGAACTATTTCTGGACGACCAACGTCTCGGTTCCGCTCGCGACGATCCGGGCGATCGGTGGATTCGACGAAGGGTTCGCCGAGTACGGGTGGGAGGACATCGACGTCGGCCTGCGGTTGCGCGCACGGGGAATCAAAGCGGTCTTCAATCCCAAAGCGCTGGCGTATCACTTCAAACCACGGCCGCGCAGCTTGCAGGTCGACAAGATGCTGCGACAGGCGCGCTCGCAAGCTCGCACGGCGGTAAGGCTCGCCAAGCTGCACCCGACGTGGCGTACGTATCTTGCGACTGGGTTCAACCCCGCCCAACGGCGCTTGCACGCCGTCGCACGGCGGCTGCAACTGCCCGATCGGCTCGCACGGCAAGTCGGCGACGTTTCGGCGGACCGGCCGCTGGACGACCGCGAGCTTCGCGCGGCCCGCGCGCTCGCCAACGAAGCCTATTTCGCGGAGCTGGAGCGCGCCATCGCGGACTCGGCATGACGGACAGGATCCTGCTCTCGCGCACCGATCGGATCGGTGACTTGATCCTGTCCACCCCCGCAATCGCCAGTATTCGCGCGTCCTTTCCGGGCGCGCACGTAACCATGGTCGTGAGCCCGTACAATCGCGTCGTCATGGAAAGAAACACCGACGTCGACGAGGTGCTCGTGCTGCCGCGGGAAGTTCGACCGCAAACGTTCGGGCGCATGCAGACCGGTTACGACCTGGCGATCGCACTCGCGCCGCGGGCGATCGACTTGCAGCTCGTCGGCGCCACCCGCGCGAAACTGCGAGTCGGCTACACGTACGAACGCCGGTGGTTCGCCCGGCTCACCGCACCGCTGTACGTCAACCGGCTGATGATCTCGGAGGCGGATCCGGAGCTGTGCGAGCGCGAACCCAACCGCGTGGTGCGGCACGAAGTCGTCCAGCTTCTCGATCTGGCTGCGCTCGCGGGGGCGCAGGTCCGCATCGATCGACTCGCGCTCGACGTGTCCGACGCGGATCGCGTCGTTGCCCGCACGTTGCCGCCGGAGCCGATCGTCGTGCATCTCGGCGCGCGGTGGTTTCGCGAAGGGAGCACCCTGGCGACGGCCTTGACGATCGTCGAGCGGCTGGCCGCCCTGGGGCCGGTCGTCGTCACGTGCGCGCGCGAATGCGAGGACGTCGCGCCTGCCTTCGAAGCGACCGGCAGGGTCACGCGGTTGTTGCGGCGCCTGCCGTTTCATCAGTGGGCCGCCGTTTTCGAACGCGCCCGGGTCGTCGTAACGGTCGACACCGGAGCGACACATGTCGCAAGCGCGGTGCGGAGGCCTACGGTCGTCGCTTTCGAACACCGGTACTTCCGGTTGAATTCGCAAGAGTGGGCGCCGTACGGCGTGCCGCACGTCCTGGTTCGAAAGCCGGCGAGCGAAGATGCCGCCTCGCTCGCACAGTTTCGCGACGAAATCGTCGGCGGCGTCGCTACGCTCGTTTAATGGCGCAGACTTCCGAAATGCTCGATCTCTCCGTCGTGATCCCGACGTATAACCGGCTCGATACGCTGGCCCACGTCGTCCCCACGCTGCTCGCCTCGGACCTCGCGCCCGATCGCTTCGAGCTGCTCGTCTGTGACTCCAACTCGACCGACGGCACGGCGGAATATTTGGCACGCGTCGGCGCCGAGCATCCCAACGTGCGCCACCTGCCCGGAAGCTACTCGGGCCGGGCGGCCGCGCGCAACGCCGGAATCGAGGCGGCTTTGGGCGAGGTCGTCCTATTTAATGATTCGGACATCTTGGCGTCACCCGACCTTCTCTCGCGCCATCTCGAGCACCATCGCCGGCGTCGCGGGATTGCCGTCGTCGGCTGGGAAGTTCAGGTGAGAAACCTCGACGACTACGCGCGCCAGCGCGACCATCCCGAGGAACGCCGGCACCTCCATCCGCCGTCGCGCAAACGACTGTCGTGGCTGTACTTTCTTACCGGCAACGCGTCGGTCCGGCGCGCCGACCTAGTGCGCGTCGGCCGTTTCGACGAGAGCTTTACCGGTTACGGTCACGAGGACTTAGAACTCGGATACCGCCTGCAGAAGGCCGGGATCGAGATCCTGTACGAGCCTCGCGCGGTGAACTACCACTGCCAGGACGTCGGACACGGCGATCAAACAAACAAGATGAGGCTGGCCGGTCGTTCGACGGTGCGTTTCTACCGCAAGCACCCGGATTTTGCGGTAAAGCTCAATCTCGGCATGACCCCGGTCTCGCTCGGGCTGCATGCGTTATTGACCCGTACGCCGTATCTGCTCGGATACTTCGACAAACGCGCGGCCGAATCGAAGTTCGCGCGCGATCTCGTCCAGCAATACTATTACGTCTCGGGCATCAAAGAGGCATTGGGAACGCGGAAAGAAGGCGATGGATAAAACCCGGAAGGTCTCGTGTGCGGCGTTGCGCGCCGCCGACGAGACCGTAAACGTCGAGCTCAACGGTTGGGTCAATCGGCGGCGCGACCACGGCGGATTGATCTTCGTCGACTTGCGCGACCACGAGGGAATTACCCAGGTCGTTTTCGATCCGCAGGACGCGAGCTTCCACGATGCCGAGCACCTGCGTCACGAAGACGTTCTGCGCCTGCGCGGCACCGTACGGCGCCGCCCCCCGGGCACCGAAAACCCTCGGCTCGGAACCGGCGACGTCGAGGTCCGCGTCGACGAACTGGAAATTCTCAATCGTTCGCAAGTGCCGCCTTTCAGCGTCAACTCCGACGACCCCGTCGACGAAAACTTGCGGATGGAATACAGGTATCTGGATCTGCGCCGGCCGCGCATGCAGTCCAACCTTCGAACGCGCCATCGCATGCTCAAGGCGATGCGCGACTTTTTCGACGGCCGCGGCTTCGTCGATGTCGAGACGCCGATGCTCATCAAGTCGACGCCCGAAGGCGCGCGCGACTACCTCGTGCCCAGCCGTCTCCACCCGGGTGCGTTCTACGCCCTGCCGCAGTCGCCGCAGATGCTCAAGCAGATCCTGATGGTAGCCGGATTCGGGCGCTACACGCAAATCGCGCGCTGCATGCGCGACGAGGATTTGCGGGCCGACCGGCAGCCGGAGTTCACCCAAATCGACGTCGAGATGTCGTTCTGCACCCAGGACGAAGTGCTCGAGACGATGGAATCCTGTATCCGCTTCGTGTGGAAGGCGGCGTTGGGTGTGGACTTACCGGCGTTCGCGCGGTTGACGCACGCGCAGGCGATCGCCAAGTACGGGCTCGACAAGCCCGATCTGCGCTTCGGGCTCGAGCTCGCCGCCGTGGGCGAAACTTTCGCCGGTACGGACTTCGCCGTATTCGCCAACGCGCTTGCGGCCGGCGGCGAGGTCGTCGCGTTACGGTATCCCGGCGGTGCGTCGCTGTCGCGTCGCGACTTCGACGCGCTGACCGAAACTGCCAAAACGTTTGGAGGCAAGGGGATGGTGTGGATCTCGCTCGCGAGCGACGGCACGAAATCTTCGGCGGCGAAGTTTTTGAGCGAGCGCGATCTGGCCGCGGTTCGCGACGCGGTCTCAGCGCAGACGGGCGATGCCGTGCTGCTCTTTGCCGACGCGCGCGACGTCGCCTACGCCGTCGCCGGCAAGATGCGCAACGAAATCGGCGAGCGCTGTGGTTTGCGCGACCCGCAAACCTACGCGTTTTGTTGGGTGACCGGCTTTCCGTACCTCGAAATCGACGAGGCCACCGGCCAACCGGCGCCGGCCCACCACCCGTTCACGGCTCCCGCACCGGGAGAATGGGACCTGATCGAAAGCGACCCGATGAAGATGCGTGCCCAGCATTACGACATGGTGCTCAACGGTTACGAACTCGGTTCCGGCTCGATCCGCATTCACAAGTCGGAACAACAGCGCAAAATTTTCGAGATGCTGGGAATGACGCCGGAGACGATTGAGGAGCGCTTTGGATTCTTTCTGCGCGCGCTCGATTATGGCGCGCCGCCCCACGGCGGAATGGCCCTCGGCATCGATCGAATGGTCATGATCGCGTGCGGCGAGGAGAACATTCGCGAGGTGATTGCCTTTCCGAAGAACCAAGTCGGCCGCGATCTCATGATGGACGCGCCGGCGGCCGTGCCCGAAAGCCTGCTCAACGATCTGCACTTGCGAAGCACGGTTCCAAAATGACGGCGTGCGCATGCGTAAGCGCGTCCTTGGAATAAGCCTCGCTCTCACGCTGGCGGGATGCGCCAGCGCGCATCGCGCCGCCGCAACCGGTTCGCCGGTTCCGGCGCTCTCGCCGCTGCGAGCTTGTGAAACGCGCGAACTGACGCTCGACGGGACCGACGTCGTGGTTGCGGCCAACGCCGACGGAACGGCCGCTTCGATCGAGGTCGTCGGCGCGCGCAACGCCGCCGCGCGCAACGAAGTGCTGCGGGCCGTGCGCGGCGCGTTCGGGCCCGCGCGGCGCGATCCCGAGGCGATCGCGCACCAGTCGAAGTGGGGCCTGGTTACCTGGACCGACCGTTGCGGTCATCCGGTTGCCGGCGCCTCGACGAAGCCGCCGGCGTAGCTTCCAAAATATCGCGCGCTCGGGAAAAGATCGCGTCGAACATCGGGGCGGTCAACACCCCCGTGTTCGTGTTCTGCCGGCTGGGATGGTACGAGGCGATGACGGCGATGCGTCGGCGGCCGCGGGTTGCGATCGCTTCCTCGCCGTGCGCGAACTTCGGCGTTTGCGGATCGAGCGCGTAGCCCGCGCCGCGCAGCACCTTCACGATGGCGGAAAAGCCGATCGCTCCCAGACCGATGGCCACGCGCAGCCGCGCGAGCGCCTCGAACTCTCGCGCGAGAAACGGAAGACAGTTGCGCAATTCGGCGGGTGTGGGTTTGTTTTGCGGCGGGGCGCACCGGACGGCGGCGGTGATGAGGCAATCGCGCAGTTCGAGACCGTCGTCGCGGTCGACCGCTCGCGGTTGCGACGCGAAACCGGCTCGGTACAGCGCCGGATAAAGGAAATCACCCGATGCGTCGCCGGTGAACGGCCGGCCGGTGCGGTTGCTTCCATGGGCGCCCGGCGCGAGCCCGACGACGATCGCGCGCGCGTCGGCGTCACCGAAGGCGGGGACGGGACGCCCCCAGTAGGTGCAGGCGAGGTGAGCGCGCTTCTTTTCGGTCGCAACGCGCGCGGCGTATGCACGCAGCTCGGTGCACCGTTGGCAGCCGACCACCGCACGCTCGATGGAGGTCAATAGTTCGAGCGACTTTTTCACGCTCGCACGTTCTTCGCCGCGTGCGATGATGGATTCCCATGTCCGCCGTTTCCGCCGAAAGCGATCGCACGAGTTTCGACCGTTCCGGCATCGGTTTGCTGGCGGTTGCCCACGTCTTCAACGATGCCAATCAAAGCGTTCTGCCCGCGATAATTCCTTGGTTGCTCGTGCATCGAGGACTTTCGCTGACGGCGGCCGCGACGCTCGTGCTCGCGATGAACCTTTCGTCGTCGATCGTACAGCCGCTATTCGGGCACCTGTCGGACCGGAGATCGCTGGCGTGGGTGATTCCGGCGGCGCTGCTGCTCGCGACCGCGGGCACGGCCGGGATTGGGTTCTCGCCGACGATGCCGCTGATGCTCGCCGGCGCGCTCTTATCGGGGATCGGGATCGCCGCTTTTCACCCCGAAGCGTCGCGCTTTGCCAACTATTTCGGCGGTGCGCGCCGCGCGACGGCTATGAGCTGGTTTACGACCGGCGGGTACTTGGGGTTTGCGGTCGGTCCGATCGTAGTCACCCCGCTGCTGCTCGTCTTCGGACTGCACGGGACCGCGTTTCTGTTGGTACCGGCCGTAATTCTCGCCGCCCTGCTGGCGCGCGACATCCCGCGTTTCGAGCGTGCCCGCTCGCTCGCGCACGGCCGGGGGCGCCGGCGCGGCGGCACCGACGATTGGCGCGGATTTTCAATTTTGGGGGCGGTCGTCGCATTGCGCTCGACGGTATTCTTCGGTGCGGTGACCTTTACACCGGTATTTGCGATCGCCGTGACGCACGTTGACAAGGCCTTGGGTTCGGTTGCGCTGGCGGCGATGCTGCTGGGCGGTGCATTCGGCACGCTGTGGGGTGGACGGCTGGCCGACCGCTTCGATCGCCGCCGCGTCGTCATCGTCTCCATTGCGCTCGCTATCGTGTTTGCCGCTGGAATCGTGCTGGCAGGCATTTTTGCGCCGGCGTTCGCGGTCTTCGTTCCGATCGTCGCCTGCTTCGGCATCGCGCTCGGGCTGTCGGCCGGCGTGATCGTCGTCATGGGACAGGAGTATCTTCCGCAACGCATCGGCATTGCGTCGGGGCTGACGCTGGGACTGTCGGTAACCATCGGCGGCTTGGCCGCGCCGCTCTTCGGCGCGATCGGCGACCGCCACGGCTTGGTCGCCGTTTTTGCGGCCGCGACGTTTTTTGCCATCCTCGCCCTGATTGCATCCCTCTTTCTGCCGAAACCCCGCACGCACAAGGTCCTACAGTAGCTCCGGAAAGCCGAGGCGTTCGAGGGCCGCGTACGTCGCGATGCCGGCGGCGGTCGAGAGGTTGAGGCTGCGCACGCCGTCTTCGCGCAGCGGAATACGCAGCGTTCGATCGGGAAAGCGGGCGAGCAGGTCGGTGGGCAGGCCTTGGGTTTCCTTTCCGAAGACGAGCACGTCGCCGAGTGCAAAGGGCGCACCGGCATAGCCGCGCTCGCCTTTGGTCGAAAAAAACCAGCGTCCCAGTGTCGCGGTCGCCATAAGGAACGCGTCGAGTGAAGGATGCACGACGAGCTGGACGCGGTCCCAATAGTCGAGGCCCGCGCGCTTGAGCTCGCGGTCGTCGATGCGAAAGCCGAGCGGTTCGACGAGGTGCAACGCGCACCCGGTGGCGGCGCATAACCGCGCGACGTTGCCCGTGTTCGGCGGAATCTCGGGTTCGATCAGGGCCACGTGCAGCGGCACTCCGCGCAGCGCTTCGAACCGGGTGAGTCGATCGTGCGGCTGCTCGGCCATAACGCGACAACCTCCTAGGAAGCCGGCGCTTCGAGGACGCTCGCATAGTCGATGCCTTTCGGGGCGATCACGTACGCCACGCCTTCGTTGCGCTGCCAGATCGATTCGATGGCGGATCTTGGGTAGACGACCCGCACGTTCGGGGCGGCCGGGTCGTTGATCGCGCAGTCTCCCGTCGCCGTAAATCCGCACAGCACGGCCAAATGTCCGTCGGACCGCGGGAGGGGCGCGCCGGGCAGCTCTCCCTCGCTCCAAGAGTATGAAATGGCGATCGGAAGGTTGCGTTCGACGAGCCGCTGGGCGTGATCGAGGTTTTGCAAATGCGCCACGACTCCACGAAGCCCCAAGCTGCCGCTGTAGGCGACGTTGAACGTCCAGTTTCCGGTGCCGTTATACGCCCGATCGAAAACGGCCCGGGCGGTGACGTCGACCGGAACGTCGATGCCGTGGTACGCATGGATCATCGCCAGGCTCGCCGGACTGCACCAGCCGCGTTCGGTTTCGACCACGTATTGCGAACGGACCGGAACGTCCAAAATCAGCGCGCTGCGGGCGTACGGAAACGACGCGCGCGGGCGGCGCGGCGACGAAAACGCCACGAGGTCGAACTCCACACCGGCGGCCCGTACGTCGATTCCGTCGAACGGCTGCTCGGCCGTAATCGTGTCGACCTCGACGTGTACGCCGTCGTGATCCGCGCTAAACGATTTCGAGCCGTTTGGGTGCCAGGCCGCGTAAGGGATCCAATCGGTCGCCGGAACGTGCGCTCGCAGGAGCCGGAATTCGATCCGCCCGACGCCCTCCAGCGCGTTCCAGCTCAGGACGCCGCGGCGCGCCGGCTCGAAGACGAGACGCGCCGGAGCGGGCACGCCGAGCGCTTGGACGAACCCGGACCCCGGCGGCTCTACACGTTCCACTGCCACGAATTCCACGTGTCGCCGAGGAACGCCGCCGGAAGATAGTTCTTCACGTCGCGATTGAGCGCCGTCGAGCTTTGCTCCCACGTAAAAAATACCACCGGAACGAGTTCGCGAATGCGCTCCTCTTCGCGCTGGTAGAGCGCCTTGCGTTTTGCCTTGTCGAAGGTTCGCTCGGCAGCCGTGCTGGTCGCGTTGACGATCGGATCGTCGAGCCAGGACGTGTTCGCGCCGTTGGGTGGAATGAAAGCCCCGTTCCAGTTGCCGGCGTTGTCGGGGTCGGGTCCGTTCGTATCGATCGACCACTCCAGATCGTACTTACCCGAGTAGAGCGGGCCGTTTTGAGCGAACATCTGGTTGGCGGGATAGTTGCGGATCGCAACGTCGATACCCACCGCGCGCAGCATTGCCTGGATCAGCACTTCGGACTGTTCGTTTTCCTGGTGACCGATGGTAGCCGAGAGCGTTAAGTGCAGCGCCGTGTCCCCGCGGTGCAGCATGCCGTCTTCGCCGCGCTGCCAACCCGCGAGTTCGAGCAGGCGGTGCGCCTCGACCGGATCGTAACGATACGACGGCAGTGCCGGCGCGGCCCACGACTGAGGGAAGATGTCCGAGACGGCCAAGCGATCGATTCCGTGATAGACGGTATCGTTGATCCGCTTCCAGTCCACCGCCTCGGCGATCGCCCGGCGCACGCGAACGTCGCGCAGCAGCGGGCGGCTCAGGTTGATCCCGAGATGCCGCCAATTCGCGGTCAGTTGTTTGCGGACGACGATCCCGTTGAACGTTCGCAAGGCGCCCGACCGCGTTAGCGTTTACGTTCGGATAGACGTCGATCTCGTGAGTCTGGAGCTGGGCAAAGAGCGTGTTTACGTCGGGGACGATTTTCCAGTCGATTTCCTTGAGCTTGGGCGCGCCGCGAAAATACCGCGGGTTGGGCACGAACTCCAACGACGATCCGCGGTTCCACGCTTTGAGGAGATACGGACCGCTCGAGAGCGGATGGCTATTGAAATCCGCCGCGTTGAGGTTCGGAAGGTTCGCTAATAGGTGCGCGGGCAGCGGCGGATAGCCCGCACCGCCCATCGCGAGGATGCCGAGCACCGTCACCGAGGGGCGTTTGAGACGAATGACGATCGTGTACGGATCGGGTGCCGTGGCCGAGGCGATGTCGTCCCACCCATATCGCGTCTTGACGTTATTGCGCGCGTTGGTGGCGGCACGATAGGTAAATATCCAGTCGCGCGCGGTTAGCGCGACGCCGTCTGCCCACTCGACCCCTTTGCGCAGGTGGACCACGATCGTTCGACCGTCTTTGGCGATTCCACCGTTGCCCACCGTCGGCACCGCGGTTGCCAAATCGGGAACGTAGTTGCCGTCGCGGTCGTATCGCAGGACGAACGTGAAAAGGAGCCCGGAAATTTCGTCGGCCGCCGCGCTGTGCGCGTACATGAGATTGAGGCTGTCGGGTTCTTCGGCTTCACCCAGGCGCAAGACGCCCGGGATGGTCCAGGCATTGTGCTCGAATCGGGACGCCTTCTGCGAACGACTGGCACACGCGTTGAACGCGAGCAGCGCGAGCAGCGCGACTGCCACTAGGCGCGCAAACGCGCGAGTCACGCGGTGGCCGGCGTCCGCAGCGGGGCGCGTTTGGCGACCTGCGGCTCGATCGCCGCGTAGAAGTTTCGGGCTCCGAATCGGACGACGTCGTCGGACGGCAGGCCGGTCTCGCGCCGCGCGCGTTCGATCTCCTCTCGCGCTTGCGCTTCCGAAAGCCCGCGCGTGTTGAGCGCGACGCCGATCACGGCGGCCGGCTTGACCGTGGCCAGGAGCGTTTCGTGGACGGCAATCAAGTCGCGATAGGAAAGCGTCGGCGTCGAGTAGTCTTCGATCGCCGTTCGCCGCGGCTCGCAGACGAGAATCAGCGCGTCGGGCGCGCTGCCATACATCAGCGCGAGCGTCACCGGCCCATACGCCGGATGATTGATCGCGCCTTGGCCCTCGACGACGATCGGGTCGCCGCCTTCGCTGGCGGCGTAGAGGACGAGTTGCTCGGCGGCCCCCGGGGCGAAGTCGGCAATGACGCGGTCGACCGAAATTCCCCAGCCCGCAATCATGATGCCGGTTTGGCCCGTTGGAACGAACCGGGCGTTGGGCTTGCCGCCCTCGCGGGCGGCGCGAACCAGCTCGAGCGAGACGCTCATCTTTCCGACCGCGCAGTCGTTTCCGACCGTGAGCAGGATCGGCGCGTCAACGGCGTAGACCGCTCCGCTGAAGAGCGGGACTTCCGGCGGCTTGCGGACGTCCCAAATGGTCGTGCGCGCTCGCATTGCAGCGGTGTGAAACTCGAGATCGTCGTCGAGCAGATCGTGCAGCCCGCTAACGATCTCGAGCCGTGCGTCGATGGCGTCCAAAACTGCGCGCCGCCAAGGCGCAGGCAGCGCGCCGCCACGGGGTGCCGTGCCAATCAGCAACGCCGTCGGCTCGAACCGCAGTCCCTCGGAAACGGTCCCGACGATCGGGGCGTCGCATTCCAAGTGCGGCAGGACGTCGCAAACGCGCTTTCCGGCGCAAGCCGGGTCGACTACCGCCACGACTTCGTCGGACCCGTAGCGAATGACGCCGTGCGCGGTCTTCGCGTCAATGGAAAAACGCTCGGGCGCGAGAACGAGATATCGTCGCTTCATGCGGAGACGGCTTCACGGACGCCGATCCCGGGCGCGCTCGGAAGGATCAGCTTCCCGCGATCGTAGGTCAGGCCGGCGAACGGATCGTGCGACGTCAAAAACGGACCGTCGATGTCCGCCCAATCCACCAGCGGCGAGATATGGGCCGCGGCGGTCGAGCAGATCGCGCTTTCGACCATGCAGCCCAGCATGACTTTCAAGCCCATCGCCCGAGCCGTATGAATCATCTCGAGCGCCGGGCGCAGGCCGCCGGTCTTCGCCAGCTTGACGTTCACGCCGTCCACGCAGCCGTAGAGGCGCGGCAAGTCCGCGGCTACCAGCGAATCTTCGTCGGTGACGATCGGGATCGTGACGCGCTCGCGGATGGTGCGCAGGTGCTCGGGATGGCCGGCCGGTATCGGCTGTTCGCAAAACTCGATCTCGAAACGTTCCAACTCGCGCAAAATCAGCACGGCGGTTTCCGCGTCCCACCCTTCGTTGGCGTCGATTCGAACCGCACCGCGATAGCGTTGCCGGATCAGCGCGATCGTCTCGACTTGCTCCGCCGGCGTACCGGCGCCGAGTTTCACCTTGAGAATGGGATGGTCGCCGACCTCGGCGACCTTTTGCAACGTCGTTTCGGGATCGGCGATGCCGATCGTGAACGAAGTCACCGGCGTCAGCGCGGGATCGAGCCCGAACAGCTCGTACAACGGCTTGTTGAGTTCTTTTCCGATGAGGTCGTGGAGGGCCAAGTCGAGCCCGCCGCGGGCCGCCGGCGGGATCCCGTCGTGCAGGAGCGATTGCAACCGGTACGGGTTCGAACCGGGCAGCGGATGGGTGCGGAAATATTCGGCGACGCTTTCGACCGACTCATTGTAACGCTCGACCGGCGCCGCCTCGCCCAGACCTTCGCGTTCGCCCGCGCGAACGCGGACGATAGCGGTGCGCGCGATCGTTTCCTCACCGCGCGCGATCTTGAACGGATGGACGAGCGGCAGGTCGAGCGGCGTGACGGATACCGTAATTGCGGGCATCCGGAGAGAGTCAGATTTAGGAGCGGCCTTTTCCTGTGACGGCTTCGACGGCCGGCGACCGCACGCGATAGGGCCTGCCGAAGTGATCGTGGCGGGCGCTTTCGCCGAGGGTGCGGGCAGCGTGACGCTCCGATCCTCGAATCACGCGGCGCTCCTCGGCATCGTCGTAGTACCGGCACGCCTGGGCGGCGAGTCGCCGCTCCCGGGCCCGGGATTCGACGGCGTGATCGACTTCGTGCCCCAATCCCAGCGCGGGCGATTGACGCCCGCCGCCGTCGAACGCGCAGGGCCGAGTGCGGATCCCACGCGATCGTGTCGGTATCGGAATCGAAGTGGTCGTCGTTGCGATCGTTGACCGTCAGGCGATAGGTTCGCGTGGAGCTGTGTTCGAGCCGCGCGAATAGGCGGCGTTCCACGCTGTCGTGCGAGAGGTACGCCTTCGCTTCACGGTATGCGCGATCGGCCGCCCGTGGTACGCGAAGGGAGCCGTGACGTTGGTAGGCGAGCGGCCTTCCGGCGACGGTGCACTGCATGACCGACCGCCATCACGCGTCGCGCTCGAGTTGCCTAGATCCCCGCTAGGTTGGTCGGCGATCGCGCAGCATTTCGCGCGCTTTTTCGATGCGGCGAATCCGCGTCTCCGGCTTTTTCGCCCCTTCGATCCATCAGACGAGCGCATTGCCGCTCTCGGGACCCGCACGTACGTGGCGGATGCATCTGGGGTGTCTTCGTAGCACGAACCCGTAGCGAAATCAAGACCTTGACTCTAGGTGGTACGGTAGAGGGGTTCGACTGCGCGTATCGCGCACCGCGCTTAGGTGCCGAGCCGATAGAGACACCTAGGGAGCATCAGCTCCGGATACGACGGGCTGGCGGGTTTAACAAAACTTGCCGGACCGGCGCCCGGGCCGCACCCACCTGCGAGACGCAGGTTCGATTACCAGGCGCGGCAGACGTTACGTGCGGTTGGGCCTTCACTTTTCGTCGAACAAAATTTTCGACTGACCGCGCGGCGCGTCGCTGTCAACGTTGCGCGCGCGTCCGGCGTTCAGTGCGATCGCTTGTACGGCGACGAGCCGGGCGAGTACGCCAAACGGACCGTCGCCGCGCGGGCCGAGGCACGGAACGCCCGCGACCGGGTCGCCGACGGCGAAACCCAAACTCCCAGCTCCCAGTGCCGCGCGCATCGGACGTTCGACGATGTGGCGCGAGAGCGCATCCACGACGCCGACGATCGCGCATCCCGAATCCAGAATGGCGGCGCTTCCGTGAAGAAACTCGCCGGCGGCGAATCCTTCGGCGGCGACGTAGCTCGCTTCTTTCAGCTTCAAGGCGGCTTCCCGCGCTACCGGTAGTCCGTATCCCGCGCCAATCACTATGACACTGCGCTGGTGCGCGATCCGAGCGGCCGCGTCGACGACGGCGCCGATTCCGGATTGGTCGAACCAGCGGTCGACGATCGCCGCCATTTCAACGAGGTCTGCCGCGCGATCGCCGTCGACCTGCGCGAGCAGATCCGCACCCCAGAGCAAGATCGCCGCCGTCGCGGTAACGCTCTTGCTCGCGGGAACGGCGCGCTCGATTCCCGCCCCGACGTCGATGACTTCGGACGCGCGCTGCGCCAGCGTCGAGCCGGCGCCGTTGGTTAGGGCGATCAACAGGTTCGGCGCGAGCGCGTCGAGGCCGTGGAGCAGGTCGTCGGACTCGCCGCTTTGAGAACAGGCGACGACCGCCGCATCGGCGTACGCGGCCGCCTCCAGCGGCGCCTCGGTCGCGGCCAGCGCTCGCGCTCGAAAGCCCCGCCGGCGCAGCGCGAACGCGCCCAGTTGCGCGGCGAACAGGGAGCTTCCGCTTCCGACCAAAACGACGTCGCGCCCGCGGATGAGGTGTGCGAGCCGCGCCGCGTCATCGGATCGCGCGAGCCGGCGCCAGACCCGAGGCTGCTCGCGAATCTCCGCTTCGAAGTGCGCGCCCGTCACGGGAACCTACGCGCGGTCGCGCTGCATTGCGGCCAACGCGGCCCGCCACGACCGCATGGCCGATCGCACGTCCGCGACGCTGGCGTCGCCGGATGGTTCGTCGAGCGCAAGGTGGCCGCGAAACGCGTAAAATCCTCGAATCGCGTCGCCGACGGAGCGTTCGGTCTCGTCGCCGACGTTGCTCCAGAGCAGAACCGTGTTGGCGGCGAGCTCCGTCGGATCGCTCGCCGCGTCGAATGCACGCGGTTCCGGGCCAAAGCGCAACCACGCCGAATCGGCCTCTTTGACGACGCGTTTGCAATCGAGCGTGGTGGCGGCGAACGTTCTCGGCGCGTTGCGAACGGCAAGCGTCACGTTGAACGCTTTGGCGATTCCGGTCGCGGCACCGAGCCGCGCGAGCTGATCGCTCCACGTGCAATCGGTTTCGCGCGCCAGCGTCCCCGCGACCAGTGGCGCACCCAGCGCGACCGCGTATCTCAGGACGGTCGTCATGCCCTCATCGGCCGCTTCGAAGAACCCCGGAGCGCCCAGCGCCGCCACGGTCAGCCCCCGGTCCGCCGCCATCTTCTTGATTTGCGCGAGGTAGTCGTCGTCGGTCCGCGGAAAGTGCCGCACGTCCAACACGACGCCGTCGCAAGCCAGCTCGCGCGCGCAGAGGTCGATAAATTCGAGTTGGGTGAGATCGCCGTGCTCGATCGCGTGGTGGAGCGCGCTGCTCGCGCAAGCCAACTTCATCGGCGTCGGGGTTCGACCGTCCAGCGCACCGCCCTTGCTCGAAGAGGTCCCTGCCGAAATCTATGAGCCCGCTCGCATCATGAAAATCGCCGTTGGCGCCGACCACGCCGGCTTCGAGTACAAAGACCGCATCGCGCGGATCTTGAGAGACGAAGGGCACGAGGTGATCGATTTCGGCACGCACGACTCGACGCCCGTCGACTATCCTCAGTACGGCTACGCCGTCGGTGAGGCGGTCGCGAGCGGGCAGGCCGATCGCGGGATCGTCGTTTGCGGTTCGAGCCTCGGCATCGCCATGGCGGCCAACAAGGTCCCCGGCATTCGCTGCGCGCCGGTCGCGGAGCCGTATTCGGCCGAGCTCGCGCGGCGCCACAACGACTGCAACGTCATGGCCTTTTCGGAGCGGCTTACCGGTTGGGAAATGATCGAGCAGATGTTGCGCGTGTATCTCGAAACGCCGTTCGACGGGGGGCGCCACGCCTATCGCGTCGCGCAGCTCTTCGAATTCGGCGACGCTCAGCGCGAGCGCACGCTCAAGGACGTCGAGCAGCTCGCGGTAACCGACGCGGACACGCCGAAAGATCTGCTGCCAAAGCCGTAAAGCGGGTAACCCTATGGACATCCTGACGCCCAGCCGTATCGAAGCCGACGACCCGGAAGTCTTCGCCGCAATTGCCGGCGAGGAGCGCCGCCAAAAAGACAATCTCGAGCTAATCGCTTCGGAGAACTACGCCAGCCGCGCGGTCCGCGAAGCGATGGGCTGCGTGATGACCAATAAGTATGCCGAAGGCTATCCCGGAAAGCGGTACTACGGCGGTTGCGAGTTCGTCGACCAGGCCGAGCTGCTCGCCATCGATCGCCTCAAGCGCCTGTTTTCGAGCGACCACGCCAACGTGCAGCCGCACTCGGGTGCGCAGGCGAACATGGCCGTGTTCATGGCGCACCTCCAGCCCGGCGACACCGTGCTGGGAATGTCGCTGGCCCACGGCGGACACCTCACCCACGGGACGAAAGTAAGTTTTTCGGGGAAGCTGTACAACGCGGTTGCGTACGGCGTCCGGCGCGACTCCGAGCTGATCGATTTCGATGAAGTGCGGGCGCAGGCGCGCGAACACCGGCCCAAGATGATCGTGGCCGGCGCCAGCGCCTATCCGCGCACGATGGAGTACGCGCCCTTCCGGGAAATCGCCGACGAGGTCGGCGCCACGCTGTTGGTCGACATGGCTCACGTCGCCGGTCTGGTCGCCGTCGGACTGCATCCGTCGCCGGTTGCGATTGCCGATTTTACGACTTCGACGACGCACAAAACGCTGCGCGGACCGCGCGGCGGAATCATTTTGTGCTCGCAAAAATGGGCGCAGGCGATCGACAAGAGCGTCTTTCCGGGGATTCAGGGCGGACCGTTGATGCACACGATCGCCGCCAAGGCGGTGGCGTTCGGCGAAGCGCTGCGTCCCGATTTCGCGAAGTACCAGCAGCGGGTCGTCGACAACGCTCGCGCGATGGCCGACGAGTTCGCCCGCGCCGGCCTGCGGCTCGTCGCCGGCGGGACGGATACGCACTTGCTGCTCGTCGACGTTTCGGTAAAAGGGCTCACCGGAAAGGCGACCGAGGCGTATCTCGACGAGATCGGGATCACGGTCAACAAAAACGCGATTCCATTCGACGTTCAAAAGCCTATGGTTGCCAGCGGCATCCGAATCGGCACGCCCGCGATTACGAGCCGGGGCTTTGGAACGCAAGAATGCCGCGAAGTCGCTCGAATTATGGTTGCGGCCTTAGACGACATCGAGGCTCGCGCCAGCCTCGACGCCTTGCGAGGCCGCGTGCGCGAGCTTACCGCCCGTTTCGACGTGCCGTAGGGGCGTGCGCCGACGTGCGACCGGGATGGGACGAGTATTTCATGGAGATCGCCCGCGCCGTCAGCACGCGGTCGACTTGTCCGCGCGCGTCGGTCGGATGCACGCTCGTCCGCGACCATCGCATTTTGACCACCGGATATAACGGCGCGCCGCGCGGCGTCGCACACTGCAGCGAAGTCGGCTGTACCGTCGTGAACGACCACTGCTTGCGCGCGACGCATGCCGAAGCCAACGCGGTCGTCCAGGGCGCGCTCCACGGCGTGAGCCTCGACGGCGCGACTGCGTACTGCACGCATCAGCCATGTGTGAACTGTTCGAAACTGTTGATCAGCGCGGGCATAAGAAAGATCGTCTACGACGGAGCCTACCCCGACGACGTCGCCGTCGCGCTGCTGGCCGAAGCCGGCGTCGCGTTGGTCCGGTACGCCACGTTGGAGGCCGCGCGCGGATGAGCGGTTCCGGCTGGGCGGCGGCGGCCATTTACTTCGTCACGTTTGCGATCGCCGTCGGCGTCACGTCGGTGGCGACGCCGCTCATCGTGCGGCTGGCAACCCATCTCGGCGTGATCGACGACACCGCCGACGAGCGCCGGATACACGACGTGCCGACGCCGCGGATCGGCGGGATCGCCGTCTTCTTCGGCTTCGCGTGCGCGCTTTTTGCCGTCCTCGGCTTCGCGTTAGCGTCGCCTTTCGCGCTGCTTCCGTCGGCGCTCCACGAGTCGCACGCAAAGCAGTTCGAGCTGCTGAGCGACCAGTTCGCGACGGTTCACCAGCTCGTCGGCCTTCTCTTCGGCAGTTTGTTGATTCTCGGCGTCGGAGTTTGGGACGACGTCGTCGGCATGCGCCCGCGCAACAAACTCCTCGCGCAAGTGTTGGTTGCCCTGATTTCACTCTTCTACGGCTTCATGATCCCGGGGGTGACCAATCCGTTCAGCCACGACCCCAATACGAACTGGATCGAGTTTCCACTGTGGATAGGAATCCCGCTGACCCTGCTGTGGTACGTCGGGATGATGAACGCGATCAACTTCATCGACGGGCTCGACGGTCTGCTGGCCGGTGTCGCGGTGATTTCGAGCATTTTCATCTTCGCCATTTCGGTGCTGCACGCCAATCCGGTGGTGGCGCTGGTCGTCATCGCTTTGGCGGGAGCCGCGCTCGGCTTTCTTCCGTACAATTTCAATCCGGCGCGGATCTTTCTCGGCGACGCGGGCTCGCTCTTCATCGGCTACGTGTTCGCGACGGTCTCGATTATCGGTGCGAGTAAACAGGCAATCGCGATCAGCGTGGTGATTCCGCTGCTCGTGCTGGCGCTGCCGGTTGCGGACACGGCGGCGGCGATCGTGCGGCGCGCGATGGCCGGCAAACGCATCACGGAAGCCGATCGCGGGCACTTCCACCATCAACTCATTTTTCGTTTCGGACTGAACGTGCGCCAGGCGGTCCTGCTGATCTACGCCGTCTGCTTCGTCCTCGGCGTGATGGCCCTCGCCTTGTCGGGCGAATTTACCCACGTGTTTCGGCACGTTTCTTGATCGAGGTTCCATGCCGCATCGGCTAAAGGTTATGACGGTTTTCGGGACGCGTCCCGACACCATCAAGATGGCGCCCGTCGTGCGGGCGCTCGCGGAGCATCCCGAAATCGACGACGTCGTCTGCGTCACCGCGCAACACCGCAAGATGCTCGACGACCTGTTGACGATGTTTTCCATCGTTCCGGACTTCGATCTCGACATCATGACCGAGGACCAGACGCTGACCGAAATCACGACCCGGGTGCTGACCAGACTCGAGCCGGTGCTCGCATCTTCGCAGCCCGACGTCGTGCTCGTCCACGGCGACACGACGACCAGCTCGTCGGCGGCGTTGGCGGCGTTTTACCGGCAGATTCACGTCGGTCACGTCGAAGCGGGCTTGCGGACGAGCGACCCGTGGCTGCCGTACCCCGAAGAAATGAACCGGCGTCTGACCGGGACGATCGCCAGCTATCACTTTTCGCCGACCTCGCTCGCGCGCGACCACCTGTTGCGCGAAAACGTTCCCGCGCGGGACGTCATCGTGACGGGGAACACCGTCATCGACGCGTTCTTGGCAACGGCGCGCCGGGCGGATCTGCCGGCGCCGCCCGGTTGGGACGCGATCGATCCGGCGCGCCCGGTCGTGCTGGTCACCGCCCATCGCCGAGAGAACCACGAGTATATGGCCGAGATGGCCGAAGCGATGCGGGAGATCGCGCTTTTGCCGATGGGTCCGCAGCTCTATTGGCCGGTCCACCCGTCGCCGCGCGTGGCGCCGGTCGCACGCGCCGTGCTCGGCGACGTCCCAGGGGTGGTCTTGGTGGATCCCATCGACTATGCCCAGATGGTGTACGCCGTGCGCGGCTCGACGTTCGTTCTCACCGACTCGGGCGGATTGCAAGAGGAGGCTCCCTGCCTCGGCAAGCCGGTCCTGGTCATGCGGGAGGAGACCGAACGGCCGGAGGGGCTCGACGCCGGGACGCTGGAGCTGGTCGGTCACCGGCGCGACCGGATCGTGCAAGCCGCCCGGCGGCTCTTGGTCGATAAGGGGCATTTTGCCGAAATGGCCCGCGCGGTCAATCCGTACGGCGACGGGCAGGCCGCCGAGCGGATTGCCGCGTGGCTCTTGGCGCGCCTGCGCGGCGGCGTCTACCCGGAGCCGTTCGAGGTCGAGACAACGGCGGAGCGGCGGGCCGCGGGCGCGCCGTGAACGGCGTGTTCCCGGTGCTGGCAGCGGGCGGAACCTTTGCGGTTACGGCGCTGGCCGGGCTGCTGGCCGGGGTGTGGCTCGAGCACGCGACCGGTCACGCGGCCTGGGTCGTCGGCGGCCTGTTTGCCGGTCTAGCCTTGGGCGGCTACTCGGCCGTTCGCCTGCTGCAGCGCTCGATGTAGCGCCGTGCAGGATAACCCCCCAACCCGGCGTAGCTACAGCGACGCCGAAGCGGCGGCCGATCTCGCCAGGTACCACGCGCTCAAACGGTCGGCATCCGTTCGCAGCCTGATCGTCGTCGGAATTGCCGCCTTGTCCTTGGTTCGCCTATGGCCCCATCCCGTTCTGGCCCTGGTCGCCGGCGGACTTTGCGGAGTCCTCAACCTCCAATGGACGACGCGCAGCGGGGAGCGGCTGCTCGAGCATCGTCGCGTTGGCGGGTTCGTCTTAAGTAGTTTCGTGCGAATCGCCCTGTTCGGTATAGTCCCGGTGGCGTTCGCAGCGCTCGGCCCGTGGTGGTCGATGGCCTCGTATTTTGCCGGATTCTTCCTTCCGTTGGGAATCTTCGCGTTCGGCGCGCGACGCGTTTTTGCAGAGAAATAACCCACGCACTTCTCGGAGTAGGGCTTGCAGGAAAAACTCGGGGAGCACATCCTCTGGCACGTACCGGTGCTGGGGCCGGTGCACGGCGATACGATCGTGACGACGTGGCTCGTCATGATTCTAGCGCTGCTTTTTTTCGGGTGGGTCGGCGCGAGCTACCGATCGGCCTACCAGACGCGGCGGCAAGTCGTCGTCGAAGGTGTCGTGAACTATATCGCGGATCTCGCGACCAGCACGCTCGGTCCCAAAGGCGAGCCGTTCGTGCCCTTCTTCATCGCACTGTTCGTCTTCATTTTCCTACTCAACCAGTTCGGGATGATCCCGTTCAAGGCGTTCGGACTTCCGTTCGGCGGTTCGCCGACCGCCGATCTCAATACGACCGTTCCGCTCGCGCTCTTGGTGTTCTTCCTCACCTGGATCGCCGGACTTCGCATGACCGGCTCGGCGCGGATCCTCGCACCTCTTCAAGCCCCATCCGCTGCTCTTTCCCGTCAACTTCATCGAAGAGGTCGCACGTCCGGCGACGCTGGCGGCGCGCCTGTTCTTCAATATTTTCGTCGGCGAGCTGCTTTTCGTCATCATCGCTTCGATCATCGAGGCAAAGGTTACGATCGGCGCCCTGAACCTGTCGCTCGCCGTTACCGTACTCCCGTTTTTCATTCAGTTTTTCAATTTTTTCGTCGGCACCGTTCAGGCATTCGTCTTCACGCTGTTGGCGATCGTCTACTTGGCGCTCTCGATCTCAGATGACCACTGACACCATGATGGAAAGGTTACGCTCTTGACTTCTCAAGCGTTGATAGCGGCGTTCACGCTGCTGGCGTTCGGCATCATCGTTGCCGGCGTTGCGTTCGGCTCGGCAATCGGCGACGGCATCGTCGCCAGCAAAGCCGTCGAAGCGATCGCCCGCCAGCCCGAAGCTCGCCCGAACATTTTCACGTTCCTCTTCCTGGGCGTCGGCGTTCTGGAAGCGTTTCCGATCATCGCGCTCGGTCTCGCGTTCTACATGCTGATAGTCGTCGTCGGCTTGCCGAACGGCGTCTTCGCGAGCTTGGCCGGACACTAGCGAAAGCCGAGCGCGCTGCATGTTTCTTCGCCTAGACGGAACGTTCTGGATCCAACTCGTCAACTTCGCGATTTTTTTCGCGTTGCTGAACGTGCTGTTCTTACGTCCCGTCGGGCAAGCGATCCGCCGGCGACGCGAGTACATCAACGGAGTCGTCTCGGACTACGCGACCTACCAAGCCGAGGCAAAGACGCTCCGCGAGCGGGCCGAAAGCGTTCGCGTCGGACGCGCGCCGCGAAGCCGAACAGAAGATCGCCAAAGCTCGTGCCGACGCGTCGAACGAAACGGCCGAGTTGGCCTCGCAATACGCCGCGCAGGTGCAGGCGACGGTCGAAGAAGCGCAGCGCAACGCCAACGGCGAGCTGGTACACGCGCGTTCGAACGAAGAACGGATCGTCGATCAACTGTCCGAGACGATGCTCGAGCGCACGCTGGGTGCGGCCACGAAATGAATCAAGACGCCTTCTACGTTCAAATCGCAACCTGGAGTCAAGCCGTTTCGGCCTTGCTCTTCATGTGCGTCCTGGTCTGGCTCTGGTTCAAATATCTCCAGCCGGCGATCTTGGCGGCGCAGGAGCGGCAGAACAAGCTGATCGCCGAGGCCGAGCGTCATCGCGACGAGGCCAAGGCGACCCTCGACCTGTTGCAGCGGGAAATCGAGGGCGCCGCCCACGATTGCGAGCTTATCCGAGAGCGCGCGGAGGCGCAGGCGTCGCGCGAATACCAGGCTGCGGTCGCCGAGGCGCGCGAAGGCGGGGAGCGATCGTTGCGGGGCGCTCAGGCGGAGTTCGCGCGCGCGCTCGCGGCGGCCCGGGAGCAACTGCGGATCGAGCTGCTGGACAAAGCGCTGGCCCGCGCCCGCGCCGAGGCGTCGCGCCGGGTCGACGCGCCGACCAACGCGCGCATCGTCGATCGCTTCGTGGGATCGCTGGAGGCGGCCGATGCCTAGCGAAAAGCTGGCTCGGCGCTACGCCGTCGCGGTGTTTTCGCTGGCGAAGGAACGCAACGCCGTCGACGCCGTCGGCGACGACTTGGCGACGGTCGCTTCGGTGTTCGCCGACAATCCGCTACTCAAGGAGTTTTTCACCGCGCCGATCGTCGCGCGAGGGGTCAAGGAACGCGCGCTGCTGGCGGCGTTCGAAGGCAAGGTCCACGAAATCGCCCTGCACACGCTGCTGCTGCTCGTCCGCAAGCGCCGCGAAACGCTGCTCTCCGGATTGCTCGGCGAATACCGCAAACTGCAGCTGGCGGGCCGCGGCGAGGAGTCGCTGACGGTCGCGTCCGCTCGAACGCTGTCCGCCGACGAATTGCGCGCGTTGGTCGGCCGGTTCGAGCGGCTCTACGGCAAAAAGTTCGAAGCGACGCAAGTCGTCGAGCCGGCCCTGATCGGCGGCGTGCGCATTCTGATGGGCGATCGCCGGATCGACGGAAGCGTCGCCGGCCGCCTCGACGCACTCTCAAGAACGCTCTTTGCAAGCAACTAAGACAGCCTCCAACGATGCTAGGATAACCACTACATGATCAACGCTGACGAAATTTCCGGAATTCTCAAACAACAGATCCAGGACTTCAAGACGGATCTCCAAGAGGACGAAGTCGGTACCGTCATCGAGGTCGGTGCGAATTTCGGCGCGCGTCTACGGGCTGCGCGGCGTCCGATCGTCCGAACTCGTGGAGTTTCCCAACGGGCTGCAAGGCATCGCGCTGAACCTCGAAGAGGATAACGTCGGCGTCGTCATCATGGGTCCCGACAAGGACATCAAGGAGGGCGACAAGGTCCGCCGGACCGGGCGCATCGCCTCGGTGCCGGTCGGCGACGCGCTGCTCGGCCGAGTCGTCAATCCGTTAGGCCAGCCGATCGACGGCAAAGGTCCGATCGAAACGAATAAGTACCGGACGATCGAGAACGTCGCACCCGGCGTCGTCCAGCGGCAGTCGGTCAAACAGCCGCTTCAGACCGGCATCCGGGCGATCGACGCGCTGATTCCAATCGGCAAAGGGCAGCGGGAGCTGATCATCGGCGACCGGTCGACCGGGAAAACGGCCATCGCGATCGACACGATCATCAATCAAAAAGGCCGCGACGTGTACTGCGTCTACGTCGCCATCGGGCAAAAGAACTCCACGGTGTCGGCGCTCGCGCAAATCCTCGAGCAGAAGGGCGCGATGGCGTACACGACGATCGTCTGCGTGAGCCCGTCCGAAGCCGCCGCGCTGCGCTGGCTCGCGCCGTTCGCCGGTTGCGCCATGGCCGAAGAACTCATGTACCGCGGCAAAGACGTCCTGATCGTCTACGACGACCTCACCAAGCACGCGCAGTCCTATCGAGAGATGTCCCTGTTGCTGCGCCGTCCTCCTGGACGCGAAGCGTATCCGGGCGACGTGTTCTACCTGCATTCGAGATTGCTCGAGCGCGCGGCGAAGCTTTCCGACGACCTCGGCGGCGGATCGATGACGGCGCTTCCGGTGATCGAGACGCAGGCCGGCGACTTCTCGGCCTACATTCCGACCAACGTCATCTCGATCACCGACGGTCAGATCTATCTGACCCCGCAGTTGTTCTTCCAAGGGATCCGTCCGGCCGTCGACGTCGGCCTTTCGGTCTCGCGCGTCGGCGGCGCCGCCCAGACGAAAGCGATGAAGTCGGTTGCAGGCCAGTTGAAACTCGAACTCGCGCAGTACCGCGACCTGGCGGCCTTCGCCAAGCTTTCGAGCGATCTCGACAAGGCCACCCAAAACCAACTGATGCGCGGCGAAAAGATGACCGAACTCCTCAAGCAAGCGCAGTACCAACCCCAGGCGATGGAGGACCAGGTTGCGATCATCTACGCGGCCACCAACGGCTTCGTAAACGACATCCCCACCCCCCGGCTCCAGAACTGGGCGCGCGGGTTCACCGGATTCTTGCACGAGAAGCATCCGGAAATACTCAAAGCTATTGCCGACAGCAATCAGCTTTCGGACGACGTCAAGAAACAGCTCGGCGCCGCCGTCACCGAGTTCAACAAGTCGTTCTAATGGGAGCCTAGATGCCGTCGGTACGAGATCTCCGCGATCGCATCCGGTCGCTGAAGAATACGCAGCAGATCACCAGGGCGATGAAGCAAGTCGCCGGGGCGAAGATCCGGCGTGCGGAAATCGCTCGGAAGCAGGCGCGTCCGTATGCCGAGACGCTCGGCGAGATGCTGCAAGACCTGATGCGCGCGGTAACGCACGTCGATCATCCCTTTATGAAGCCGGGCAACGCGGGTGCGCCGCCGGGCATTCTTCTGATGACCGCCGACAAAGGCTTGGCGGGTGCGTTCAATTCCAACGTCATCCGCGCGGCGGAAACGTACGCGCGCGGCCGGGACGACGTTCGTTTCTATACCGTCGGGATCAAAGGGCGCAACGCGATTCGCCGGTTGGGCATCGTCGATCATCCGAGCTGGCCGCTGGGCGCTTCCTCGAAACTCGATACCGCCCGCGAGGTGGCGCGCCGCGTGACCGACGACTTCAACGGAGGCTCCATCTCGGAAATCGTGCTGGTTTCCTCGAAACTCGTTACGATGATGTCGCAGAAACCGCAAACGCAGAAACTCGTGCCGATCGAAGCCGCCGCGCCGCCCGCGCTGGCCGGCGCTGCGGACGAGGCGGCCGCCACCGACGGCGATGCCGGCCGAGCGGTTCGCGGCGCCGTCGAGTTCTCGCCGTCACCCGAGTTCGTGCTTTCGCGCTTGCTGCCGAAATATCTCGAGTTTTCGATATATTCGGCGATGTTGGAAACCGACGCCGCCTTCTTCGCCGCGCAGCTCGTAGCGATGAGCAATGCTACCGACAACGCTTCGAAGCTCGTCGACGAGCTGACGATTCAAATGAACAACGCGCGTCAAGCCGCGATCACCAAAGAATTGCTCGAGATCGTCGCCGGTGCGGAAGCGCTCGGCGTCAAGTAACCATCCAGACCGCAAAGGATCATATACCATGGCTGCCACCGGAAAAGTCGTCCAAGTGCTCGGTAACGTCGTCGACGTCGAGTTCGATGCAGAGTCTCTGCCAAATATCAACGACGCGCTTTTGGTGCGCGTCAACGACGACGCGCACGCATCGAGCAACGGCGCCGCACCCTTTGCGGGCGCACCCAAGTCCGGGCAGGCGCTGGAACTGGGCGGCTCGGCGATGGCGCCGCGCGAGCTGACCTTGGAAGTGCAAGACGAACTCGGCAACAATCAAGTGCGCTGTTTGGCGATGGGTTCGACCGACGGCCTCGTGCGGGGGGCCGCGGTGACCGCCGTCGGCGGACCGATCGTCGTCCCCGTCGGCGAAGGAACGCTCGGTCGAATTTTCAACGTTTTGGGCAAGACGATCGACAGCGACGAGCCGGTGAAGGCCGCCGCGATGTGGCCGATCCATCGCCCCGCTCCGGAATTCAAATATCAGGATCCGACGCCGCGCATTTTCGAAACGGGGATCAAGGTCGTCGATTTGATGGCTCCCTACACGCGCGGCGGCAAAGTGGGCCTATTCGGGGGCGCCGGCGTCGGGAAGACCGTCTTGATTCAAGAGCTGATTCGCAATATCGCGTACGTGCACAAGGGCTTTTCGGTGTTCACCGGCGTCGGCGAGCGCACGCGCGAAGGCAACGACCTGTGGGTCGAAATGCGCGAGTCGGGGGTGCTGGCGCAGACGACGCTCGTGTTCGGACAGATGGACGAACCGCCGGGCGTTCGTTTCCGCGTGGCTCAGGCCGGCGTCACGATGGCCGAGTACTTCCGCGACGAGCTGGGGGCCGACGTGCTGCTCTTCATGGACAACATCTTTAGGTACTTACAGGCGGGTTCCGAGGTGTCGGCGCTGATGGGACGGATGCCGTCGGCCGTCGGATATCAACCTACCCTCGGCACCGACATGGGCGTTCTGGAAGAGCGGATTACGTCGACGCGCAAGGGTTCGATCACCTCGGTGCAAGCCGTCTACGTTCCGGCCGACGACTATACCGACCCGGCCGTTGCGGTGACGTTCGCGCATCTCGATGCGACGACCGCGCTCTCACGCCCGATTTCCGAGCTGGGTATCTATCCAGCGGTCGACCCGCTGGCGTCGACGTCGCGCATTCTCGACCCCCAGATCATCGGCGACGAGCACTACGCGGTCGCGCGCGGCGTGCAAGAAATCCTCCAGCGCTACAAAGACTTGCAGGATATCATCGCAATCCTCGGCGTCGAGGAGCTTTCCGAAGAAGACAAGGTCGTGGTCGGCCGGGCGCGCCGCATCCAACGCTTCTTCTCGCAACCGTTTTTCGTCGCCGAACAGTTTACCGGCCGTTCCGGGAAGTACGTGAAGCTTTCGGAAACGATCGCTTCGTTCAAGGAAATCCTCGAGGGCAAGGTCGACGATCTGCCGGAAGCGGCGTTTTTCTACGCGGGCACGATCGACGAAGTCAAGGAAGCCGCCTCGAAGATGTCGGCGGCGGCGTAACCTAACGCATGAGTGACAAAACCATCGCGTTCAAGCTGATCGCGCCCGATCGCGTCGCCTTCGACGGCCAGGCGCAACTGGTCATCGCGGTTACGACCGAGGGCGAGGAGGGCATTCTCCCGCTGCACGCGCCGTTTCTGGCCGCGCTCAAGCCCGGCATCCTGCGGGCGAACGTCATTGCAGACGGGGGGACGTCGCGCCTGGAGCTGGCAACCAGCGAAGGCTTCATGCAAGCGCTGCCGGATCGAGTGACGGTCCTCGTCGATGAGGCCTTGCGATTCGAGGACATCGACGTCGCCAAGACGCGCGAAGACCTTGCCTCGGCGCTCGAGCGCCAAAAAGCGGTTGCCGGCGATTTGGAGCGATTCGCGCGCGAGCAGGCCGCCATCGACTTTGCGACCGCAAAGCTGCGGTTGACCGGGCAACACTGAGTTTTTCTGCACCCTGCTAGAGGCCGACGGTGTCGCCCCACAATGTTCCGGAGCCCTCAAGCGCGAACCGGAACGGCAATATCATGCTGGATCGCTTAGAGACGACGCTCCGAGTCCGGGGAGGCGCGCGGCTGGAGGGCTCGGTCGCAACGCACGGCGCGAAGAACGCCGCGCTGCCGATCATGGCCGCTACGCTGCTGGCCAAAGGTACGGTGACGCTGCGCCGCGTTCCGCGGATCACCGACGTTTCGGTAATGTGGTCGCTCCTTGAAGCGCTCGGGGCGCGAATTCGGTACGAAGGCGATAACGTCGTCACGATCGATTCGAGCAACGTCGCGTCGTATCGCGCGCCGTACGCGCTGGTGCGCAAGCTCGCCGCGTCGTTCGATATCGTCGGTCCGCTGCTGGGACGCTTCGGACGCGCCGAAGTTCCTCTTCCGGGCGGATGCGTGCTCGGGATCCGGGCAACCGATATGCACGAACGGGCGTTCGTCGCGCTGGGGTGCGAAGTCCACAACGCGCACGGTTACCTGATCGCGGAGTCTCGTCACCGGCGACTGCAGGGCGCGGCCATCGAGTTTCGTCTTCCCAGCGTCGGCGCGACTAAGAACGCGATGCTCGCCGCGGCCGTCGCCGACGGCGTAACGACGCTAAAAAACGCCGCGATGGAACCCGAAGTCGTAGACCTTGCCGACTTTCTGATCGCGATGGGTGCGAAGATTTCCGGACACGGGACCGACACGATCGCGATCGAGGGCGTTACCGAACTGCACGGCACGGAGTACGAAATCATCCCGGATCGAATCGTCACGGGAACGTTGCTGCTCGCGGGCGCGATTACGCGCGGCGACGTTACGGTGACCGCCTGTCGTCCGGACCACCTCCGCAGCGCGCTCGACAAACTCGTCGAATGCGGCGTCGAGACGACCACCGGCGACGACTGGATCCGCGTTCGTGCCGACGGGATAACCGGCGGCACGGACATTTTGACCGCGCCCTACCCGGGATTCCCAACCGACCTCCAGCCGCAGATCGTCGGATTCCTGTCGACGTGCCCGGGGACGAGCGTCGTCGAAGAGTCGATTTTCAACGCGCGCTTTTCGTACGTGAACGAACTGTCGCGCATGGGCGCGGACGTCAAGGTCGCGATGGAGAGCAACGCCGCGGTGATCAAGGGCGTGGCAACGCTTTCCGGCGCGCCGGTCGAAGCGCCGGACATTCGAGCCGGCGCGGGGCTGGTCGTCGCGGGGCTGGCGGCCGCCGGCGAAACCGAGATCATCGGTCTCGAGTACATCGACCGCGGTTACGAACGCCTGGAGGAGTTGCTGTCTGAGTTGGGCGGCCAGGTACAGCGCAGCAGCGGCGTAACGCCGCTGGTCGAGCCGAGCGAATTTTTCGAGACGAGCGCCTATCCGCGCATCTCGGCAGCAGGTTAAGCTAAAGGAACCTCGCCCGAGGTTTCTTCCATTGGGAGTTCATTTTGGATATCGGTATCGATCTCGGCACGGCGAACGTGCTCGTTCACGTCAAGGGAAGAGGCATCGTCCTGCGCGAGCCGTCGGTCGTCGCCAAGGACATGAATACGGGCAGAGTATTGGCCGTCGGTGAAGAGGCGCGGTTGATGCTGGGCAGAACCCCGGCGCACATTCACGCCATTCGACCGTTGCGCGACGGCGTCATCGCCGACTTCGAAGTTACCGAGGCGATGCTCTCGTACTTCATCAAGAAGGTGATGAAAGATCGCTCCTGGTGGTCGTCGATCGTCAAACCGAAACCGCACGTGACGATTTGCGTTCCGGCCGAGATCACCAGCGTCGAAGAGCGAGCGGTAAAAGATGCCGCCAAACTCGCGGGTGCCCGCGACGTCGAAATCGTCGAGGAGCCGATGGCGGCGGCCATCGGTGCGGGCCTGCCGATCGACGGACCGTCGGGAAGCATGGTCGTCGACATCGGCGGCGGCACGACCGACGTCGCCGTGATATCGCTCGGCGGAATCGTCGTGTCGCAGTCCATTCGGGTGGCGGGGAATAAAATGGACGAAGCCATCGTTCGGTACATCCGGCGCGTCTACAACCTCATGATCGGCGAACGTACGGCCGAAGAAATCAAAATCAAGCTCGGTTCCTCGTACAAACTCGAGCAGGAGCTCGCGATGGAGATCCGGGGCCGCGATTTGATCAACGGGCTTCCCAAAACGGTGAAAATCACGAGCGAAGAGATTCGCGAAGCGCTTTCGGAGCCGATCGGAGCGATCGTCGAAGCGGTCAAGGCCGTGCTCGAAAAGACCCCTCCCGAACTGGCGGCGGATATCATCGACCGGGGCATCATCATTACCGGCGGAGGCGCGCTGCTCCGCGGGCTCGACAAGCTCCTGTCCGAAGTGACCGGCGTTCCGGCGATCGTCGCGGACGATCCGCTTTCGTGCGTCGCGCTCGGCACGGGTGCCCGCGTCCGCGTGTGAGCCGCGCGCGATGAACATCGGCACCGTAATCGACGCGCGCACCGAAACGACGGCTGACGTCGCCGAAGAAGTCGCCCGCACCGTTTTTGCCGGCGGCACCGTAATCTTTCCCAACGACACCAGTTACGGCATCGGCTGCGACCCCTATCGTTCGGAGGCGATCGATCGGATCTACGGGGCAAAGGGCCGCCCGGACAACCGGCCGCTGACGATCCACGTCGCGTCGCCTCAGGAGTTTCTAGAGTACGCAGGCGACAATGCACTCGCCGTGTTGGCTGCCAAACGACTCTTGCCGGGGCCCGTCATCCTCCTCGTTCGCAAACCCGCGTTCGTCAGCGACGAGCTGGCCGCCGGACTGCAGACGCTCGCCTTGCGCGTTCCCGACGACCCGTTCGCCCGCGCCCTGCTCGACCGATGCGGCCCGCTGGCCGGGACGACCGTCAATCGAAGCGGCGGCGAGCGGTATCTCGGCGGAGACGACCAGTCGATGCTGCCGCCGGCCGATTTGCTCGTCGAGCACGGACCGACGCGCTACGACCGCGAATCATCTATCGTCGATCTCTCCGGACCGCACGCACGCTTGCTGCGCGAGGGCGCGATCCCGGCCGGCCGGCTGGCGGAACTTCTCGGCCCGATCGAACGTCCTACGATAAAGGTGCGCACGCAACCACGATGATCCGTTCGATTTGGTCGCTCTTGGCCGCGCTGGCGCTCGGCACGGCGTTCGCGTCGGCAGCTCCGACGCCGTCACCCAAGCGCGTGAAGCCGCCCGCGCACTTACCCGCCCCGCCGCCCGCCCCGTCGCCGGGGGGCGCCGGCGCCAAGTTCGATTTAGGCGTCTGGACGGTGCACGCCAGCGCCGTCAACGCCAACTTCAAGAGCGGAGACTTCAGCACGCCCGCCAAGGTTCTGATGACGCGCGAAGGCGGCGACGTCACCGCCGATCGCGCCAACGGCAACTACAAAACGGAAGTCGTGTACTTGACCGGGCACGTGGTGATGCACGACCAAAGGGGGGACTACGGAGGCCTGGCCGGAGGGTCGCAGCCGCAGTCGAACGGGCCTTCAACCTTGACTGCCGACAAAGCTCAGATCGACGGTGAGGCAAAGATCTACAAGGCGATTGGGAACGTGCACTACGTGCAGGGCGACACGGTCGTCGACTCCGACAACGGGACGCTCAACGATGCGACCAACGATCTCTTTCTGCAAGGCAACGTCCGCATCGTTCAAGGAACGCGTAAGGTCAACGCCAATAGCGTCGTCTACAATACGGTTACCGCCAAAGCACACGCGCAAGGCAACGTGATCGTACAGTTCCCCGGGCAACTGCACCGCGGACTGGCGACCCCCAAGCCGCTGAAAGTTCCCAAGAATCCGCTGACGCAACCGGCGTCCGGGACGGCCGCCCCGGCGAAGCCTTCGCCCGCCGCAGCCGCCCCGACGGTCTCGCCGACCGCGCCTTGAACCCGTCGCTCTTCGAGTCGCGCAACTCGATGCCGCTGGCGGCTCGAATGCGGCCGCGAACGTTCGACGAATTCGTGGGACAAGACGATCTCTTGGGTCCCGGACGCGCGCTGCGCCGCGCCGTCGAATCCGACGCGGTGCCGTCGATGATACTGTGGGGGCCTCCGGGCTGCGGAAAGACGACCCTCGCCGAAATCGTCGCGCGTTCGACCGGCTCGTACTTCGAGCGCATCTCGGCCGTCAGCGCGGGCGTGGCGGACCTGCGGCGAATCGTTGCCGAATCGCGAACGCGCCTGCTGGCGGGCCGCCGCTCGGTGCTGTTCATCGACGAGATTCATCGCTTTAACAAGGCCCAGCAAGACGCCGTGCTTCCGTACGTCGAGGACGGGACCGTCACGTTGATCGGCGCTACCACCGAAAACCCATCGTTTGAGGTGAATTCGGCGCTGCTTTCACGCGCGCGCGTTTTCGTGTTGACGCAGCTTTCGGACGCGCAAGTCGAAGTGGTCGTCGACCGCGCGCTAACCGATTCCGAACGCGGCTTGGGTGAATTGCAAGCGCAACTCGAGGACGACGCGCGAGCGACGCTCGTCGGGTTGGCCAACGGCGATGCCCGCACCGCGCTCAACGCGCTCGAGTTTGCGGTGGCTTCCACACCCGAGCGCGACGGCCACCGGACCGTCACCAGCGAAATCGTTCGCGAGGCAATGCAGCGCCGGGGAACGGCCTACGACAAGGGCGGCGACGCGCATTACGACACGATCAGCGCCTTCATCAAGTCGATCCGCGCGAGCGATCCGGACGCCGCAACGTACTGGCTGGCGCGAATGCTGGACGGCGGCGAGGATCCGTCGTTCGTCGCGCGACGGCTCGTAATTCTCGCGTCGGAAGACGTCGGCTTGGCGGACTCGCGCGGGCTGCAAGTCGCCGTCGCGGCGCAACAGGCGGCCCACTTCGTCGGCATGCCCGAAGCCTTCTATCCGCTGGCCCACGCGACGCTCTATCTCGCGACCGCGCCCAAGAGCAACAGCGTCGGGCGCGCCTACGGCGCGGCGATGGCCGACGTGCACGAGACGCGCAACGAGCCGGTGCCGCTGCATCTGCGCAACGCGCCGACCGGACTCATGCGCGACCTGGGTTACGGCCGCGACTATCACTACGCGCACGACGACTACGACGTCGAGCAGGTGAACCTCCCCGGGAACCTGGCCGGCACGACGTACTACCATCCGGGGGATCGCGGTGACGAGGGCCGCGTCGCCGGTGGAACAAAAAAAAGGCGGCCCGAGTAGTACTCGAACCGCCCCTTTCCCGTTGCTACTTCTCGGAGTTATGCGTTGGAGCTTCGCACGAGAGTTATAATAAATCGGCACGCTGGGAGCCCCCTGTGAATCAACAACGAATTTACCTCGATTACGCCGCGACGACGCCGTTGCGCAGTGAAAGCTCCGACGCCATGCGCGACGCCGAGTCCGCGGGGTTCAACCCCAGCTCGCCGCATGCCGAGGGCCGTCGCGCGCGCGCCTTGCTCGACGATGCGCGCGAACGTGTCGCCGCCGTTCTGGGCGCATCGCGAAAGGAAATCGAGTTCACCGGAAGCGGTACCGAAGCCGACAATCACGCGCTCTACGGCGTGTTGCGCGCGCGCGGGTTCCGCGGTCACGTCGTCACGACCGCGATCGAGCACCACGCCGTTCTGCGGACGGTCGAAGAATTGGCCGAGCGCGGTTGCGACGTGACCGTCCTCCCGGTCGACGGCGCCGGCCGCGTCGATCCGGCCGAGTTTGCCGGCGCGCTGCGGAGCGACACGTCGATCGCGTCGGTGATGTATGCGAACAACGAAATCGGAACCGTCGCGCCGATCGCCGAGCTGGCAGCGTTGGCGCACGAGCGCGGCGTCCTCTTCCATACCGATGCGGTTCAGGCGCCGGGCTGGCTGCCGCTCGACGTGCGCGCGCTCGGGGTCGACTTGCTCTCGCTCTCGGCACATAAATTCTACGGGCCTAAGGGCGTCGGCGTGCTGTTCGTTCGCAGCGGTACGCCGCTGTCGCCGCTGATCAACGGGGGCGGCCAGGAGTTCGGGAGGCGGTCCGGGACCGAGAACGTCGCCGGCATCGCGGGACTGACTGCGGCCCTCGAGTTGGCCACGACCCGGCGCGAAGCGAGCGCGGCTCGCGTGGGCAGCTTGCGCGACCGGCTGGAGGCCGGCATCGTCGCCGCCGTCTCGGACGTTCGAGTCAATGGCTCCCAAGCACCGCGGCTGCCGAACCTCGCCAGCGTAAGCTTTGCCGGAGCGGATCCGGAAGCGCTGCTCGCGCGCCTCGATCTCGAGGGAGTCAGCGTCTCGGCCGGCAGTGCGTGCGCCTCGGGCGCGCTCGAGCAGAGCCACGTCATCGCGGCCCTAGGGAACGAAGGCCCCCCGCGGGACGGCGCGATCCGCTTTTCACTTGGGGTGCCGACCACCGCAGCCGAAATCGAGCGCGTTTTGGCGATCCTGCCCGCGGTCGTCGCGGCGGTCAGGCGTTCGGCGCCGACTCCTGCGTAAGATTGGCGCGCGAACGGGGATATATGAATCACGGCCCGAACGGCCAGCGGCTCGGCCAGCTACCGCCGGGCGCTCTCGACAGGAGTGAATCCGCGTGACTTCGACCGAAATCGGCATGTTGGTCCTCGATGTTTTGGCGGGCGTGGGGGCGCTGCTGGTCGGTCTGGGCGTCTTGATCGGCATGCTCGCCCTGGCAAAGACCTTGCGACGCGTCAACGTGACGCTGGACGGCGTGGACCAGCAACTCGAGACCCTGGGGCGGCCCGTCGCCAAAACGCTGGGGCATATCGACGGGATCGCCGACACGGCAGACCAGACCCTGAGCCGGTTGGGGGGCGTCGTGCAGTCGCTCGAGGACGTGGCGGGGAGCGTTTCGCAGACGGCGGCGCTCGCCAAGAACGCGCTTTCGCCGGCGATTGTGAACGTCGGCGCGACGGTAACCGGCATCAGCAGTGGTTTGCGGCGCCTGGTAACGGGAAAGAACTCAACCGACCAACCCCAACAGGAGTAGGTTCATTATGAGTAACGGAAGAGGCGGAGGATTCTTCGCCGGTTTTCTGCTCGGATCGATCGTGGGCGGCGCTGCGGCGGTGCTGCTGGCGCAGGAAGAGACGCGCGATCTGCTCGTGGGCAAGGCTCGCGAGGCGAGCAACATGGCAAAAGATGCGACCGAGGACTTGCGCGGACGCGTCGAGGACGTGGCCGCCCAATGGCAGTCCAGCGCGTCCGACCTGTACGATCGCGGGAAGCAAGTCGTCGAACAACGCGCGTTCCAACGTGGGCGCCGCGGTAGAGGAAGGCAAGAGCACCGCCCAGCAGACCCGCGACGACCTCGCGGAGCAGGCCGGGGGCAATAATCTTGGACATTAAAGTGCACGTCCGCGAAGCACCCGGAGACTGTTACGTCGTCGATCTCAGCGGCGAAATCGACGTCTATACGTCGCCCAAAGTCAAGGATGCGATCGGCGACCTCATCGATCGCGGGGTCTATCACTTGGTCATCAATCTCGAGAAAGTACGCTACATCGATTCGACCGGACTCGGCGTGCTGATCGGCGGGTTGAAACGGGTGCGCGAACACGGCGGCTCGGTAAATCTCGTCTGCACCAATCCGCAAATCAAGAAAATCTTCGATATCACCGGTTTGGTGAAGATCTTCGGCATCTTCGAAAATGAGGAAGCCGCGATGAAGGCGCTGGTGTGAATCGAGCCGTCGAACCCGCAACGGAGCCGGACCTGGTCGAACTTCGCATCCCGAGCCGCCCCGAATGGGTGGCGCTGGCTCGTCTGGCGGTTGCGGCCGTGGCCAACCGGCTGAAGTTCTCGATCGAGGAAATCGAAGACGTGAAGCTCGCCGTGGCGGAAGCCTGCACCGCCGTCATCCAGCACGAAAAACACGGTGAATTCATCGAACTCGCCTGCGAAGCGCGTCCCGATTCGCTGCGAATCCGGGTGCACGACGGCGGGCGTCACATCCCGGTTTCCCAAACGCGCGCGGCGATGGACTTCGACGAAGCGCGGGTGGCCGGTTTGGGCGTGTTTTTGATTCGAACGTTGATGGACGAAGTGAGTTACGACGTGCATCCCGAGTTGGGCACCGACCTTCATATGACCAAAAGACCGACTGGTCGCTGACGGCAGTGGGCCAGCGGGACGACCCGCGTCCGGACCGCGAGCGGACGCGCTCCCTTTTTTTGCGCTTCGCGCACGTGCGGACGCGTCACGAAGCGCAGCCCGAAGGCCTCGATCCGGAATACGAGCGGCTGCGTGACGAACTGGTCGTCGCCCACCTGAATCTGGCGCGTTTTCTCGCCGTCAAGTTTGCCAATCGCGGCGAACCGCTCGACGACTTGGTGCAAGTTGGAACGGTCGGTTTGCTCAAGGCGATCGACCGTTTCGATGCCGAACGCGGGGTCGAGTTCACGACGTACGCTACGCCGACGATCGTCGGTGAAATCAAGCGATACTTTCGCGACAAAGGCTGGGCCGTAAAGGTCCCCCGGAGGCTGCAAGAGCTCAATCTGGCCGTCAACCGCGCCAGCGATAAGCTGGCCATCGAACTCGGGCGCAGCCCGACCGTTGCCGAGTTGGCCGAGCGCCTCGGTGCCGTCGAGGAAGACATTCTCGAGGCCCAAGAACTCGGTCAGGCGTACAACCTGCTTTCCTTGGATAGTGAAGTTTCCGGCGAAGGCGACAAGAAGTCGCAGACGCTCGCCGACACGGTCGGGGCGATGGATGCCGGCTTGGAACTGCTGGAGGACCGGGCCAACCTCGACCGGGCCTTCGAAGTGCTCACCGGGCGGGAGCGGGTGATCATCTACCTGCGTTTCTACGAGTCGGTCTCGCAGACCGAAATCGCGAAGCGGTTGAACGTCTCGCAGATGCACGTATCGCGCCTGCAGGCCAAAGCCCTGGAAAAGCTGCGCGCGTCCCTCGCCGAGCAATAAGCGAAGAAGGATAGCGCCGGGCGGCCAATTTCTGCTATTATTCTGCGTTGACGCCCATGAAAAGTCAGGAACTGCGCCAAGCCTGGATCGATTTCTTCGTCGCCAAGGGGCACCGGCTGTTGCCGCCCGCGACGCTCGTTCCGCATCACCTCTCGACGACGCTGTTTACCATCGCCGGGATGGAACAGTTCGTTCCGGTATTTCTGGGAGAGCAACCCCCGCCGGCGCCGCGGGCCGTCACGGTTCAGCGTTGCTTGCGCGTCGCCGGTGCCAAGAGCGACGTCGAAAACGTCGGTCGCACCGGCCGCCATGGGACGTTTCTCGAGATGCTCGGGAACTTCAGTTTCGGCGACTACTACAAACGCGACGCGATCGCGTTTGCGTGGGAATTTTCCACCGTAGTGCTCGGGTTGGATCCGGCACGCCTGTACGTAACCGTTCACGTCGGCGACGACGAAGCCGAGCGTATCTGGGTCGAAGAAATCGGCCTGGACGCGGCGCACGTCACCCGGTTCGACGAAGACAACTTCTGGACGATGGGATCGACCGGGCCGTGCGGCCCGTGCACCGAAATATTCTACGACCTCGGCGAGCGTTACGCGCAAGGCCCGGACGACGACGGCCCCAACAAGGGAAATCGCTTCGTCGAATTCTGGAACGTCGTTTTTCAGCAGTACAATCGCACGGCCGACGGGCGCCTCGACGATCTCCCGCGTAAGGCGATCGACACGGGCGCCGGATTCGAGCGAATGCTGGCGATCTGCAACGGCGCGGCGTCGATGTACGATACCGACCTTTTTACGACGGTGGTCGCGGCGCAGCCCGACGTCGGGCAGACGTCGCTGTCGAAAGCGGAGCAAGCCGTGCGCCGGAACGTCGTCGCGGATCACGCCCGCGCGGCGACGTTCTTGATCAACGACGGCGTGTATCCGTCGAATACCGATCGCGGGTACGTCTTGCGGTTTCTGATTCGCCGCGCAATCCGTCAGGGGCGATTGCTGGGCTATCCCAATGGATTCTTGACCGGCCTCGTCCCGGCGGTCGTCGCATCGCTGGAATCGGGGTATCCCGAGCTGCGGCGCAACGCCGAGCGGATTGCGGGGGCGCTGGAAGCCGAGGAACGGGCCTTCGACCGGACGTTGGAACGCGGGCTCGCAATGGTGGATCGCCTGATCGCACGGGCGGCCGGAGACGGGCGACCGGCGATCACCGGCGACGAAGCGTTTCTGCTTCACGATACGTACGGTTTTCCGATCGAGCTGACGCGCGAAATCGCCGCCGAAAGCGGAGCGGCCGTCAACGCGGTGGGATTCGAGGCCCTGATGGACCAGCAGCGCGAACGCGCCCGCGGCGACGCGGCGGCGAAGCGCGCGGCGGTAAGTTTGACCGATCTGCCCGCGGTCCAGAGCGAGTTCACCGGCTACGAGGGTCTCGACGGGACCGGCAACGTCGTTGCCTTGTTGCGCGACGATCGCTCGGTGGCGGAGTTGTCCGCCGGCGACGAGGGCGTAGTGATTCTCGATGCCTCGTCGTTTTATGCCGAACGCGGCGGACAGATCGGCGATCGAGGGCTCATCGCGACCGACGGCGCGTCCTTCGAAGTGCGCGACACCCGATACCTCGGCGAAGCGATCGCCCACCACGGCGTCGTTTTGGACGGCAGCATCGCGACCGGAGAACGCGTTCGAACGTCCGTCTACGACTGGTGGCGGCGCGAAATCCGGCGCCATCACACGTCGGCGCACCTGCTACAGCGCGCCCTCAAAGACGTACTCGGGGAAGAAGTCAACCAAGCCGGGTCGTGGGTCGGGATCGATCGCATGCGTTTCGATTTCCGGTGGCCCGGAGGGGCGCTTACGAAGGAGCAAAAGCGGGCCGTAGCGGGTCGCGTCAACGAGATGATCCGCGAGGACTCGCACCTCGCTACCCGCGTGCTTCCGCTCGAGGACGCCAAGAAGACCGGCGCGATTTGGATGCCCGGGGAAAACTACGGGGAGTCGATCCGCGTCGTATCGGCCGGTCCGTCAACGGAGTTTTGCGGAGGGACGCATTCGCTTTCGACCGGGGAGCTGGGATTTTTCCTAATTCTTTCGGAGTCGTCGATCGGCAGCGGTATCCGGCGAATCGAATCTTGCGTTTCGCGCGCCTCCGAAGAGGTCGTCGATCGCCAGGGCGATCTGATCGCCGGGCTTTCGTCGTCGCTGGCAACGTCGCCGGACGAGCTTGGCGAACGGGTCGGCAAACTGCAACGTGACGTAAAGGATCTCCAAACGGCCCTCGGACAGTTCAAAGCTCGGCTGGCGGCAGCCGACGCGCAGGCCTACGTGCAAAACGCCGAACGCCGCGGCGAGCGCGCGTTCGTCGGCGCGGTCGTGCGCGAGGCGAGCGGCGAAGCCCTCAAGCATCTCAGCTACGCGATTCGCACCCGGTTGCGCAGCGGCGTCATCGCGCTGGTCGGCGTCGACGGCGACACCGTGAGTTTGCTCGTGAGCGCCAGCGACGATCTCGTGAAGACCGGCGTGCACGCGGGCAACCTGGTCAGACTCGCGGCTCCGATGGTCGGCGGCAAAGGCGGCGGGCAGCCGGCGCAGGCTCAGGGCGGCGGCAAGAATCCGGATGGCGCGGAAGCCGCGCTGCAGGCCATTCGCGAGGCGGTTTTGGCGTGATGCGATTCCGGCGCTGGGCCGTCGCGGTGGGATTGGCCGCGCTGCTCGGCGCCGCACCTTCGCCCTCGCCCCCAACCAGCCGGACGCAACTCGACTCGCAGTACGTACTGCAACGCTATGCGCTCGCGCTCGAGGGCGTCGTCGTTCCGAAAAACGTCGTATTCACGTACGCCGTGTCGCAGTTGGGCCCGACGACGATCGAGCAGCGGCACCGGATCTATCGCAGCGGCAACGACGTTCGCGACGAAACCCTGGCCGTCAACGGGCTCGCCCTGACGCACAAGGTCGTGCGCATTTCGCGACGCGAGGATCGATATGCCGTCGCGCGGCTTGCGCCGCGTATCGACGGCTATCAGATGCTTTTTCTGCGCGCGATCGGCAGCGGGTCGCATTTGGAGTACGTTTACGACGTCACGCCGCTGCTTCGCCAGTCGAGTACGTTCGTCGATCGGGTTACCATCGACGGGCTGAGATTTCTGCCGCGCGCCATCCACTTTCATACCGTCGGCAGCGGAGCGCGCGGCACCGGCGAGGTGGAGTACGCCCCGTTCGGCGAGTATTGGATGCCGGTCGCCGCGACCGTCGACGCCAGCATCGTCGGCAAGCCGGCACGCGAGCGGATTACGTGGGGTGAGTATCGTTTCCCCGAAGGCCTGCCCCCCTCAACGTTTCAGGGACCCCGACCGCTGCCGTCGCGCAACGCGCGATGAGAAACGTCCGGCCCGCGTACCTCGCAGCCGCGGCCGCTTTCCTCGTGACGGCAGTCGCGTCGCATTTGCGCGCCACTCCGTATAACAACTACGTGCTGCTGGCGCAAGCGTTCGTCCACGGACATGCGTGGATCGATTGGCCGGGCGCGTACATCGACGCGATCGGCTATGCCGGCCGGCACTACGTCATCGAAGCGCCGATGCCGGCCGTCTTGCTCGTGCCCTACGTGGCGCTGGTCGGATCCGCCGCCAACCAGACGCTGCTGTCGGCCGTGCTCGCCGCGGTCGCGATCGGCGCAGCCTGGCAGCTGGGGGAAAACTTCGGGCTGCCGCCCGCGCGCAACGCGTGGATGTGCGCGTTCTTGTTAGCGGGAACGGATCTGTTGTGGTGTGCGATGCTGGGCGACGTGTGGTTTATCGCACACGTGAGCGCGGTGTGCTTCACGATGCTGGCGCTCGCGGAGGCGAGCGGACGGCGCCGGCCGTGGCTGGTGGCGCTGTGGGCGGCGTGTGCGTTCGAATCGCGTTTTTCGCTCGTCGTGGCCGTTCCGATCTACGCGTACCTCTGCATGACGGATCGGGAGCGGCCGCTCGCGCTGGATGCGCGCTGGCGCCAGTCGCTGGGACTCTTCGCGGCGGTGCTCGTGCCGGTCGGCGTTGCGTGGGTGATCTACAATCGCGCGCGCTGGGGAACCTGGAACGACCTGGGGTACACGCTTTGGTATCACCAAGATCAGGCGGGATTTCCGACCGGATCGCCGTTCCGTTTAGAATACTTGCCGTACCAGATCGTGTCGTTTTTCGTGCAGGCGCCGACGTGGATCGGCTCGTTTCCGTTTTTCCGCCCCGAGTATTCGGGCGTCGCGCTGACGTGGACGTCGCCGGCGTTGGTTCTCGCGTTCGCTCCGCGCACGCCGGTTCGCTGGGTGGCCGCGCTTTGGATCGCGGCCGCGTTCGCGGCGATCCCGAATTTTCTCTATTACGTGAACGGCTTCGCGCAGTTCGGCATGCGGCACGCGTTGGATTTCGAACCATTTTTGGTCGCGCTCATGATGCTGGCGGTACGCGACCGGTTTCCCCGCTGGGGATACGCGCTGGTTGCGTACTCCGTTGCGGTCGGACTCTGGGGCTGCTGGTACTGGAACGCCTACGTCAGAACGTAGTCTCGACTAGCGGCGAACCGGCATCGGAAGGCCGCCGATGTTGTAGCGCGCGCGCGACGGCTCGGGTGGCAGCGGAGGCTCGGGCGGCTGCTGATCGGTGCGGGTTTCGTAGGGCCAGTAGCGCAGCGCTAACGAGTAGGCGACGTAGTCGTTGTATCCATCGCATTCGCCCTGGACCGTGAAGCAGCGGCAAATCCACATCGGGACGGTAACGAACAGGCCGATGCCCGTAAACAGCGCGAGCGACATGAGAATCCCGCGGATGTAGTTCCCGAGGTAGTACGACTCTCCGCCGACTACGCCGAGCACGAGCGTCAGAACGAACGCCAAGGTGGGGTCTTTGGCGTAACGCTGGTACTCGTATGCGAAAGTGGCTTGCGCTTCGGGGCGCATCTGAACGGCGAGCATCTGGGCGTACGGGGTCACGTTGGTATCCTCCACCCGTCCATACGGCGGGCCGTGGCGGCGTGTTTCAGCGGGCTCGCTCGGCTGGCGCAATCGCGTCGTAAGCGGCCCGCAGGGCCGCCGGATCGCGAACCGGTGCGCCGCACACGGTCCCGGAGCAGACGTACGCGGCCGGAGCCGGGTCCGGCGGCAGTCCTAACTCGGGGGCGGCCGCAGGAGCGAGGGTCCGGACCGAGGCCATCGGCGTCGGCAGCCGCAACGCCGCTTCGCGAAAATCGGCGGTGAGGGCCGGGTCGCCGACCACCCGGACCACGACTTCGGCGGACAAGTAGCGCCGCAGCGCCCGGCCGTAGGCGGCGGCAAAGGATCCCGCGCCGGCGTACGTCCGCGCGTAAAGCGTCAGAACGCGCCGCGCGGGTTCGCGGTGTTGCGGGTCGCCGGTTAGGACGGCCAGCCGCAGCAGCGCTTCGGCCAAGAGTCCGTTGTCGACGATCGGCCGGTCGGGGATGTCGAGCCGTCCGAGCGGGGCTTCGAGCGTTAGGCGGTCGTAGAAGCCGCCGTCTTGCGCCTCGAATCGCTGCACGATTCGGTCGGCGAGCGTACGCGCGCGCTCGAGGAAACGCGCCTCGCCCGAGATTTCGTGGGCGTCGAGGAGCGCCCGGAGATAGGCGGTTTGGTCCGTCAGCAATCCGCGCACCTGCGGCGCGTCTCCCGGGGAGACGAAGTGATAGGCAAAGCCCTGCGGATCGAGCAGATGTTCGTGCACGCCGTCGAGGGTTTGCTCCGCTTCGCGCAACATCACGTCGTCTTCGAGCGCGCGCGCGGCAAGGAACCACGCACCGGCGAGCGCGCACGTCCAGTTGGTGTACGACGTGCGATCGACGTACGGCGCTCCGCGCCCGCGGCGTTCCTCCAGGGGCAGTGCGAAGTAGGCTTCGTCGGCGTCTTGGCTCCCCGCGAACCATCCGGTCGCCGGATCGCGCAACGTCGTGCGTACGTAGCCCGCAGCGGACGCCAGCGTCGCGTGGAACTCCGCGGTGGGTGCGAAGATGGCGAGCTGCGCGAGCACCCGCAGCAGTCCGGCGTGATCTTCGGCCATCTTCTCGAAGTGCGGAACCGACCAGTCGCGCGTCGTGGAGTAGCGGAAGAATCCACCCTCGACGTGATCGTACGTGCCGCCGCGGGACATCCCGAGGATCGTACGCGCCACCATGGCGTAGATTCGCTGTTCCTTCGACAGCCGCCACTCCGACAACAGGAACTCGAGAAGTTCGGGCTGCGGGAACTTCGGTGCGTCGCCGAAACCGCCGAACTCTTCGTCGAAGCCTTCGGTGAGCTGTTCGGTCAAACGCACGATCATGCTTTCGCGCAACTCCGCGTCCGCCGCCGGCTCGTGATCGGCCCGGCGCGACTGCATCTCGGTTGAGCGAGCGGCAATTGCAGCCTGATTCTCGGCGTAGAAGCGTGCGATCTCGTCGATCGCGCGCTGCATTTGATCGGGCGGCAAATACGTGGCACCCGTCAACAGCGTTCCGTCGGGCGCCAGAAATGCCGTCGTCGGCCAGCCGCCCATGTTGTAGCGGGTGTTGACGTCCGGCCGGCGATCGTTGTCGACCCGGATTGGTACGAAGCGCTCGGCGATTCCGGCGATTACGGTGGGATCGGAATACGACGTTTCGTCCATCACGTGGCACCAGTGGCACCAGACCGCCGAAATAGACAGTAGAATCGGCTTGTTCTCGGCGCGGGCGCGCGCGAAGGCGTCGTCGCCCCAGGCCATCCAGCCGATCTCGTGCGCGCGGTTGGGGCGCGGTGAGAAGCGAAACTCATTCATCCGCGTCGGCCGCTCCGCGAACGAACGACGCGGCATAGAACGTCGCCACGACGGCGTAAAGCGCCAACCCGGGAACCGCGAGCGTTTCCCAACGCAGGGCGATTGCGCCGGCGAAAAAGAGGGCGAACGCCAGGCTGGCGACGGCGTAGGCGGCGTGCGTGCGGGCGGTCATGGCGTACACGCCCGCGTCGTAAAATCCGCCGCTTCCGCGTGAACGGCTCCACGCCAGCGCGGCGATGGCGAGCGAAACGCCCAACCCAATAAAGTTCCACACGGTCGACACGGCAATTCGACGCGGCGGCTCCTTTTCGCTGCGCGATCCGAGGTGCGAGGGTGAAGCAACCGTACGCCGTCGAACTCGGGTCGCATGTCGCCCGCCTCAAAAACGCTCGGCAGCCGCCCGGGATCGCTCGAAACCTATAAGCGCAAGCGTGACTTTGCAGTCACTCCCGAACCCAGTGGTAAGAAGGCCGCACCCGCAAAACGCTTGCGCTTCGTCGTACAGATGCACCGCGCCAGCCGGCTGCACTACGACTTTCGCCTCGAGGCCGACGGCGTTTTGGCATCGTGGGCGGTGCCGAAAGGGCCGACCCTCGTGCCGATGGACCGCCGGCTTGCGATGCACGTCGAGGACCATCCGCTCGATTACCGCGACTTCGAGGGCAACATTCCCGCCGGCCAGTACGGCGGCGGAAACGTGATCGTCTGGGACAAGGGCACGTACGCGCTGGCCGAGGGAGACGATCCGGCCGCGGAAATCGCCGCCGGTAAAATCAAATTCGTACTCCACGGTAAGAAACTTCGCGGCGAGTTCACGCTCGTGCGCATCAAAGCCCGGGAAGGCGAGCGCGGCGATCCTTGGCTGCTGGTCAAGGACCGCGACCAGTACACCGATCCAAAATACGATCCGGCCGATCATCCCGAGTCCGTCAAGACCGGCAAGACGCTCGACGACGTCGCGCGCGATCCGCGTTCGAAGATTTGGAATTCCAAACAAAAGGCCGGACGGGCGGCCGCTCCAAAACTGCCCGCCCGCGTGAAGCGCGACCCGGTGCCGCACCTGAAGTCGCCGATGCTCGCCACGCTGATCGACGAGCCGTTCGACGACGACGATTGGCTTTTCGAGATTAAGTGGGACGGCTATCGCGCGATCTGTACGGTCGACGAGCGCGGCAACCTGACGCTGTCGTCGCGCAACGGGCTCGACCTGCTGGCCCGGTTTCCCGATCTCGCCGCGCTTTCCACAGCGTTTGGAAGCGTTCCAATCGTGGTCGACGGGGAGATCGTCAGCCTCGACGCCGACGGCCGCTCCAGCTTTCAACGATTGCAGGAGGCGCAGAAAAAGTCCGCCGCGCTGACCTACGTCGCGTTCGATTTGATCTACGCCGATGGCCGGGATCTCCGAAAGCTGCCGCTGGAAGAGCGAAAGTCGCTGCTCCAGCGCTCCATTGCCGACGACGGCATCGTGTTGTATTCCAAGCACGTCGTTGGTTCGGGAACGACGTTTTTTGCGGCCGCACAGCGACAAGACCTCGAAGGCATCGTCGCCAAGAAACGGGACTCCACGTATCAAGAGCGCCGGTCGCGCGATTGGCTGAAGATCAAAGCGCAGCTGCAGCAAGAGTTCGTCGTCGGCGGTTGGACGGAGCCGCGCGGCAGCCGCAGCGGCTTCGGCGCGCTGCTGCTCGGAGCGTACCAGGGCGGCTCGCTGCGCTACGTCGGACACGTCGGCACCGGGTTTTCGCAGAAAGTCTTGAGTGAATTGCACGCGCGGCTCGAGAAGCTCGCGCGCAAGACGTCGCCGTTCGATGCGCCCCTCGACGTCAACGGTTCGCCGCATTGGGTCAAGCCGGAGCTGGTAGTCGAAGTGCGCTTTACCGAGTGGACGCGCGACGGGCTGCTCCGGCATCCGGCGTACCTCGGGCCGCGCCCCGACAAAGACGCCCGGAGCGTCGTTTTGGAACGTCCCCAGCATCGGCCGGCGGGATGAGCGCTTCGGAGCGCGTCCCCGTGACGGTCGGCGCGCGGCGGCTTTCGCTTTCTAATCTCGACAAGGTGCTGTGGCCGCGCGACGGCTACACCAAAGGTGACTTGATCGAGTACTATCGCAGCGTCGCCGACGTCATTATGCCGTATCTCAAAGAACGGCCGCTGACCTTGCAGCGCTATCCCGACGGGATCGACGGCCCATCGTTTTTCGAGAAGAGCCTGCCCAAGGGGTTGCCGGACTGGGTCGCGCGCGTGACGACCACGGCTTCCGAAGGCGGTAAGAAAGTTACGTACGTCGTGTGCAACGAGGAAGCCACGCTCGTCTACGTCGCAAACCTCGCCTCGATTCCGCTGCACGCGTGGACCTCGCGCGTAAAAACGCTCGACGATCCGGACTTCGTCTTCTTCGACGTCGATCCCGGCGAAAAATGTACGCTAAAGACGCTGGCCGCCGTCACGCTGGCGATTCGCGCCGCGCTGACGGAAATCGGGCTGCAAGCGCTCGTGAAGACGTCGGGCGGCATGGGTCTGCACGTGTTCGTTCCGTTGTCGACCGGTTATTCGTACGAGAGCGCCAAGCTGTTTGCCGAGCTGCTCGCACGTCACGTCGCCGGCGGTCTCGGTGACGCCGTAACCCTCGAACGTTCGATCGGAAAGCGCCGCCAGGAAGCCGTCTACCTCGACTACGTGCAAGTCGGGCGCGGAAAGACCTACGTCGTACCCTACTGCGTTCGCGCGCGCGACGGGGCGCCGGTTTCGACGCCGCTGGAGTGGTCCGAGGTCGAAGCCTTTGCACGCAAACGTGGAGCGATCGCGCCGTGGGACGAGTTCGGAAAGTATACGATCCGAACGACGCCTCGCCGGCTCAAAGAACGGGGCGATCTCTGGGGGGACGGCGCCTGGAAGAAGCAGCGGCTCGAGCCGGCGATCGCCCGCGCCCAGAAGCGCTGGGGATAAAGACCCGAGACACGGTGCCCGAAAACGGGTAGAATAGGCAGACTATGGCGCACGCAATTTGGTCGGGATCCATCAATTTCGGGCTGGTTACGATACCGGTCAAGCTGTTCACGGCCGTTAAATCCGACGATCTGTCATTCAACATGCTGCATAAGAAAGACGAAGGTCGCATCAAGTACGAGCGCGTCTGCAGCGTCGACGACAAGCCCGTCCCCTGGGACGAGATCGTCAAAGGCTACGAATACGAAAAAGGGCAGTACGTCGTGCTCACCGACGAGGACTTCAAGAAGGTCAATCCGGAGGCGACGCAGTCGGTGGACATCTTAGAGTTCGTCGAGCTCGACAAGATCAATCCCATGTACTTCGACAAGCCGTACTATCTCGAACCGACGAAACAAGGACGGCACGCGTACGCCCTCTTACGAGAGGCGTTGGCCAAGAGCAACCGGGTGGCGGTGGCGCGGGTCGTCATTCGCACGAAAGAATACATCGCCGCGGTCAAACCGCTCGGCGACGCGCTCGTGCTGGAGCTGATGCACTGGGCGAACGAAATCGTCGCAGCGGACACGCTCGAACTGCCCGAGGGCGAGAAGCTGCCCGAAGCCGAGATGAAAATGGCGAAGATGCTGATCGATACGATGAGCGTCGACGCCTTCGAACCGGAAAAGTTCGTCAACCGCTACCACGACGAAGTGCTGGCGATGATCGAAGCGCGCGCCCGTGGTCAGGAACTTCCCAAGGCCAAAAAGGCGCCCCCGCGCGCGAAGGTCGTCAACCTCATGGACGTGCTCGCGCAGAGTCTCGAGGAGAGCAAAAAACGGCGCACCGGCTCCAACGGCCGCAGTGCGCCGCAGGATAAGCCCGCAACCAAGAAGCGCAAGAAAACGGCGGCCTGAGCGCCTCGCGTTATTGCAGGGTTTCGACTTGCGCGGTCTCGATTTCGCCGGCGAGACCGGTCGGAGCGCCGTCGGCGCTTTGCTCGCTGCGCGCGCCGGCTAGACCCATCACCAAGGCGATCGCGACCAGCGAGAGCGGTTCGACGCCGGCGTACGCCGGCCCGAGGCTAGTGAGCAGGCCGGTTGAAACGGGCGGCGCCAGAATGCCGGAAAGCGAGTCGAGCGACGAGCTGGTTCCGAGCACCGTTCCTTGCTCGCGATCGGTCGCGGCATTGCTGATCAACGCGGTAATGCCGGTGCTGACCAGCGGCATCCCAAAGCAAAAGAAGGCCATCGTCGCCGCGAGCACGGTGAGATCGTGCACGAACGGAAGGGTGGCAAAGGCCGCGACGAGCGAGGCTAGGCCGACGTTCGACATCGTACGGTCTCCCAGCCACGCCGAGATTCTTCCGATTAGGAAGACGTTGACGATGACGTTGAACACCGCAAAAAGCGAGAAGAAATAGTCCGTCTGGGTGAGCGAAAACCCCAGCTGCCGCTGCAAGTAGAGTGCGATGACCGCAAACCACCCGTAGAGCCCGAGCGAGATTGCGAGTTTCTGCCAGAGAATTCGGGAGATTCGCGGCTGCTTAAAGCTGGCGAGAATCTCGCCGATGCCGATGTGTTCCTCGTCTTTGGCCGGCGTTCGGGATTCCGGAAGCATGACGGCCGTGAGCAGCAGCGTTAGGAGCTGCAGTGCCGCAGCCGCCAGAAATGGCGCCGCGAAACCGTAGCGCGCGAACAACAGACCTCCGCCGAGCGGACCGAAGATCATGCCGGCGCCGAACATCGCGCCGATCAATCCGAAGGCGCGCGAGCGTTCCTTGGGTTCGACCAAGTCGGCAACGTAGGCTTGGGTGATGCTGATGTTGCCGCCCGAAACGCCCTCGAGGATGCGCGCGACGAAGACCCACCCGATCGTCGGCGCGAACGCCAGCATCGCCCAGCCGATCGTCGCACCGATCTGGCTGATGATCAGCACGCGCTTGCGGCCGATTCGGTCGGACACGTGCCCCCATAGCGGGGCCGAGACGAACTGGCAGAACGAAAACGTCGCGAAGAGCACGCCGACGATGAAGGGCGAGGCGCCGAAGTGCGTGACGAAATACGGCAGCATCGGAATCAGCATGCTGAATCCGATGATGTCGATGAACGTGACGCCCAGGATCGGGAGCAGCTTACGAATCATGCGGGGACTCAACCGGCAAGATTATGGGTGCGAGCCGCTGGCTCTTGCGCAGGACGTCGAGTTTGTAGGGCCGGCTCAGGTCGACGCTGGTCATAATCCGGTGCAGCTCGTCGAGGCCGCTGAGCGGACGCCCCTCGAAGGCGAGCAAAACGTCGCCCGCTTCGATTCGGGCCGTATCGGCCGGGCTGCCGGGCTCGACCGACATGACGACGATCGCGCGCCGGTCGGGCAGGTCGAAGCGCCGGGCGGCGGCCGCCGCGAGCACGACGTCTTGGCCCGCGATGCCGAGATAGCCGCGCCGCACTTTTCCGTCGCGCATGAGCAGACCCGCGACGTGAACGGCGGTATTGATCGCGATTGCGAAGCACAGACCCTGGCCGGGAAGGACGGCCGTGTTGACGCCGACGACGCCGCCGTCCGCCGTGACCAACGGACCGCCGGAGTTCCCGGGGTTGAGGGCGGCATCGGTCTGGATGATGTTGTCGAGCATTCGTCCCGATGGCGAGCGCAACGTGCGCCCGAGCGCACTGACGACCCCGGCGGTTACGGTATAGGCGAGACCGAATGGATTCCCGACTGCCACGACCAGTTGCCCCGGCTTGAGCGCCGCCGAGTTCCCGAGAGCGGCATGCGCGAGGTCGGGCGCTGCTACGCGCAACACCGCGAGGTCGGAATGCGGGTCGTCGCCCACGAGGCGCGCCTCGAGTTCGCGACCGTCGAGCAAGGTGACGCCGATGCGCTGGGCGTCGTGCACGACGTGGCTGTTGGTCAGCACGAAGCCGTCGGGTGTAAAGACGAATCCCGAGCCGTTTCCGCCGTGCCGGCCGTGGCGCACGTCGATGCTCACGACCGCCGGACTAACGCGCTCGGCCGCGGCGGTGACGGCTTCGGAGTACGGATCGAGTGCGGGCGCAGCGGCGCCCAACAGGGTTACGGACATGGTGGTCCCTCAAGACCCCGCGGCCCATCGCACGGTTGCGACGTTAGCCGCAGCATCCGCGGGGAGGGGCGACGCCGGACGGCGCGAATCGGGTCCGGTCCCGTGCCCAGATGGCGGAATTGGTAGACGCGCTGGTTTCAGGTATCAGTGGTGGCAACACCGTGGGGGTTCGAGTCCCTTTCTGGGCAGAGAACGATGCGCGCCTATGCGCTGGCATGACGAGCACGATTTGAGTGGTCAGCGAAAACGGCGGTACTCTCAGCGATCGCCGCGGGATCCTTTCGACCATCGCTGCGCGCGCGCGGTCAACATCCGCGTGCAAAAGCGAACGTGGGAAGGCGCGACAAAACCGCGCCATTTACTAAGCGATAGTATGCCGGATATCTAAAGGACTCACTCCCGATAGCGCGCAAATCTCGCTTTAGATGACGCGCCGCGCGAGTGTTAGACTTGCGGCTCTTTGTGTGTTCGGAGTCCTTTTATCGACTATCCCCCGGCCGAGCACTGCCGCTCCCCCGGCGGGCGTGAACTGGAACAACCCTTTTTGTGCCGCGACGGCCGAACTCGTCCCATTGAATCGGGCGACAAACAGGCTGACCGATGGTCCTAGCGATTCGTATGCGCTATACCTCTGGTCGAGTGCTCTCTCGAACTTCTCCGTCCGAATGACGTTTGTCGATTCCGATTCCGCGTACACCGCCGACGTTCCGCAGGCCACGATTCCAAAGGATAAGGTGGGGCTCACCCTGCGCTGGTTCTTCCTCATTACTTTCGACCACCCCGTCTCTCTTACGGAGCAGTTCGTCAACGCGGTGAGCGTCGATGGCGGAGCCATGACGAACTGTCCTTCATTTGTCAAGCAAGTGCTTTCGCTCAAGGACCGGACTGGTACGCTCGTACGGGAAACTGAAGACGGACACGCAACGGCCCACTTCTTGCAAAAGCTCCCACCGCTGCCGTGCGGCAAGACGTTCACTCCAATTCGAGCCAAAGTTGCTTTTTCACCGGTCGTGGGTCACTTTGGCGATCGACCTCGCAGCGCCGATGTCGAAGTCTTCGTCGATTCCGCCGGAAACGTGGTTAAGACGAGAATCTGGCACTCCAGCGGCGTCAACGGCATCGATGATGCCGCTATGGGTGCGGCGCAACTTACGACGTACGAACCGGCACAATTTCTGTGCATCCCGGTCGTAAACTACGGCGTATTTAGACTCGACTATAGAGGCTGAGGCGCGCCCCTAGGCGCATCTCCGGCCGCAGCACCGGTTCGCTGGTGGCCGACAGAGTCGAGCTTTCCTTAATTTGGGGCGCTCAGCCGGACCTGGTTCCGGATCCCGCGCCTGAAAACGGCACGCCAAACGCCGCTCGATGCAGTGTGCCTTGACGCACGTAGGTAAATGAGGTCTTGACTTTATACTGTGTGAGATATAGTATATGGCGCATGGCACTGGAAGAGCCGAGCGGCCCGTGACCCCGGACCCGTTCGAAAATCTTCGGTTGGAGCTGCGGCGCGGCTGTCTGACCTTGGCGGTGCTTGCTCACCTGCGGGGCGAGCACTACGGGTACACCCTGCGCAAAGCCCTGAACGATCACGGCTTGGAGATCGACGAGGGCACGCTCTATCCACTCCTGCGGCGGCTGGAGAGCCAGGGACTGCTCAGCAGCGAGTGGCGCGAGGAAAACAAGCGCAACAAGCGCTTCTACCGCCTCTCGCCCGACGGCAAGGCGATGCTCGAACAACTGCTCGACGAGTGGCGCCGCATCAACGCTTCACTCGATCGCATTCTCGCGGAGGCTTAACGACGATCGTGGACATCTTCGGAAGGACCATTAGGATTTCGCACCATCTCGCCGTTTTAAAGCATCATTTGGAGGCCTAGGACCGTGGAACTTCTCGATCGCTATCTCTACGCGGTGAAACGATACTTGCCGCAAGCGCAGCAGTCGGACATCGTTGCGGAACTTTCCGACGAGATTCAATCCGCCATGGAAGAAAAGGAAGCCGCACTGGGGCGACCGCTCACGCTCGACGAGCAAAGCGCGATCCTCGTGAACTACGGTCCGCCGCAGATCGCGGCCGCGCGCTATCTCAAACATCAATACCTGATCGGACCGGCCATCTTTCCGGTCTACGTCAGCACGCTCAAGCTGGTTCTGTCGATCGCGATCGGCCTCGAGATCGTCGCCGCTGCATTTCTTGCAATCGCCGCCGGCCGCATCGGCCCGTACTTCATCGCATGGGGAACCCTTTGGAGCAGCATTTTTTGGATCATCGGAGTCGTTACGCTGATCTTCGCGATCCGAGAGCGCGTTGAGGCCGCGCGGCCCGTCCGGTGGGACCCGCGCAAACTCCCGGTGCCGCAAGGCGCCGCGCCGATCTCCCGCTTCAGCACGGGGGTCGATATGTTCTTCAACGCGCTGTTCTTGAGTTGGGTGATGGATTTGCCGGGCGTGCGCAGCACGTTTTGGCACTTCGCATCCGGCGGTACGCCCGCAGCTCTCGCGCCGTTCGCGCTCGCCCCGATCTGGCACGCGGTCCTCAATGCGTACGTCGCGATCGCGGTGGCGCGCATTTTGCAAGGATGCATCAACTTGATCCGTCCCGACTGGACTCGTCTGCGCGCGGGCACGCTGTTTTTCACGAATCTTGTTACGGTGACCGTCTCGGCCCTCGCGCTAAAAGCGCACGTGTACGTTTTTGTCAGTGGCCCCACGCCGGATCCGGCACGTTATGCCACGGCCGCACAGGCGCTCAACGCGATCGCTTTCTGGGGCTTCGCGACCGCCGTGGTGGTTGCCGGCGTCTGCGCGGTCTTCCAGCTGCGGGTGCTATTGCATCGCGCGCCGCTCGTCTCGCTGACCGACCAGCCGCTGGCGTTCTTGTAGCCAGACGTATCCTAAATTCGGCACCGTGCCGCGCGTTCGAGCAGGAGATGTTTTTCGCGAACGTTGCGCGTGAGCGATGCGGCGCGCTCGAACTCCGCCCGCGCTTCGGTCAATCGCGCTAGCTTTTGCAGCAAATCGCCGCGTACGCTCGGAAGTAAGTGGTAAGCGGCCAGCGATGGTTCCGCCGCGATCGCGTCGACGATCTCGAGCCCGGCGGCGGGACCAAACGCCATCCCGACCGCAACCGCGCGATTCAGCTCGATCACCGGTGACGGCGCGAGTTGGGCGAGGGCGTCGTACAGCGCGGCGATTCGTGCCCAGTCCGTTTCGGCAGCGGTGCGGGCGCGCGCGTGACAGGCTGCAATGGCCGCCTGCAACGCGTACGGTCCGAGTGCGCCGCCGAGTTCTTCGACCCGCGCGAGCGCGGCCAGACCGCGGCCGACGAGGAGATGATCCCAGCGCCCGCGATCCTGGTCGAGTAACAAAATAGGCTCGCCGTCGGCCCCGACGCGCGCCTTCGAACGCGACGCCTGGATCTCCATCAACGCGACGAGCGCGTGAACTTCGGGCTCGTCGGGCACGAGTTGTGCGAGCACGCGGCCGAGCCGCAGCGCGTCCTCGCACAGTGCCGGCCGCATCACGTCATCGCCCGCCGTCGCCGCATAACCTTCATTGAAGATCAGGTACAGCACCTCGAGGACCGAGGCAAGCCTTCGCCGGCGCTCGCCGGCGGGGGGAATCTCGAAGGGGACGCGCGCTTCGGCTAGCGTCCGTTTCGCGCGCACGATTCGTTGCGCAACCGTCGGCTCCGTAACGAGAAATGCGCGTGCAATTTCGGGCGTCGTGAGCCCTCCGAGCAAACGAAGTGTGAGCGCCACGCGCGACTCGGTCGCAAGCACGGGGTGGCACGCCACGAACATCAGACCCAACAGATCGTCGCCGACGTCCTCATCGAGCGCCGCCTCGAATGGATCTTCTACTTGTTCGGTCTGGAGGCTGCGACCGAGCTCGTCGCGGTTGCGTTCGAGGCGTTGGTCGCGCCGCCAGCGATCGATCGCGCGGCGTTTTGCGCTGGCCATGAGCCACGCGCCGGGATTGCGCGGGATGCCTTCTTCGGGCCACTGCGTCAGAGCCGAAACGAAGGCATCCTGCGCAAGTTCCTCGGCGAGGCCGACGTCTCGCACGATCCGCGAAAGCCGAGCGATGAGCTTGGGTGAATCGATGCGCCAGATAGCTTCGATCGCGCGATGCGTGGCCGACGTCATGGTCGCGACGCTAGGGGGCGGAGACCTGATGGATTTCGCATTCGCCGTCGCCGGCAAGATTGAGGAATCGCTTCGTCCAGTCGATCGCTTCGTCGCGCGATGCGACTTCGAAAAGCGCGTACCCGCCGACGATTTCTTTCGATTCGGTAAACGGTCCGTCCGTTACGGCGTAGGTGTCGCCCTTTCGCCGGACGTTTAAGGCCAGCGAACCGGGCTCGACGCCGCCCGTATCGATCAGTACGCCGGCGGCGCGCATCTCACCGATCAACTCCCCCATCCGGGCGATCCGATCGTCCGTCGGCCGTTCCATGGCCGACGGATCGAGCTTGAAGATCGAAATGAGCCTCACGTCGTCAACGCTCGCAGTTTTGCTTCACGCGCTTTCAGCTCCGGCGAAGCGTTGTCGCCGAAGTCGTCGGCCTCGAACACCTGCCGGATCTCGATTTCTTCGCCGTATTCGAAGGGGCAATGCGCGAACCGCTCGATCAGTTCTTCCTTGGATTTAGCCTGAACGATCCAGAAGCCGGCGATGAGTTCCTTGGTTTCGGCAAATGGACCGTCGGTGACCGTGGGCTTCCCCGTGCCGCCGAACTTCATGCGCGCGCCTTTCGAACTCGCCTGCAGCCCTTCGGCCCCGAGCAGGACGCCGTCTTTGGCAAGCCCCTCGTTGAACTCTTGCATCTTCGTCAGCATGTCGCGGCTCGGCAGCATGCCCGATTCCGAGTCTTTGTTGGCGCGAACGATAACCATGAATCGCATCGGTGAATCTCCTCTGTGAACGCTTGGTAAGAGTCCTTCTGCTGCAGACGTCGAACGGCGGTCGCCGAAATCGACAGCTCCGAAAAAAAAGTGGCAAAGCGCCCGACGGCTCGGACGCTTTGCGTTTGGTTGCGGGGTTCGCGGCACGGCTAGGGCGTCGTGATCATCCACTGCGTGCCGAAGCGGTCGTTGATTATGCCGAAATTTTCCACCCCAGAAAGCGTCCTCGAGCGGCATCACGACCTTCCCTCCGGCCGCCAGCGTGTCGAAGACGCGCTTGCCTTCGCTCGCGTCCGTCGCGGTCAGCGTGAGCGAGACGTTGCCCTCTTCCGGGTCGATCGTTTTAGCTTCGCGGCCGTCCGAGGCCATGAAGCTCACGCCCGGAGCGGTGAACGATGCGTGCATGATTTTGTTGCGAAAATCGTCGGCGACTTGGTCGGCCATCGGTCAGTCGCCGTTGCGCTGAAACTCGTACGTCCCCCCGAAGACGCTCTTGTAAAACTCCAGCGCTTCTTCGCAGCGCCCATAGAAGAATATGTAGGGTGCCAGTTGCAGGGCGGCTGCCCGGTCGGTTCCCGTCGTGGTCATGTTCATCTCCCCATAAGTCGGCCGGTGTTCGTAGGGTAAGCCCGAAGCGTACGCCGGTCGAAACCGGCGGATCGCCAGTATACCAAAGTTACTTGTATTTAGCAAGTATACTTTAAAAGTAAAATGCCCGTCGTAAGGACGGGAGACCTGCGGGTGCTTCATTGATAGTCCCAACGGGTCGATCTGGCAAGCACCGGCCGCTCCGTCGGTCCGCTTGATGCCGTTCGCGTCACACGAGTTGCAGCCCGCTCGTTGCGCCCGGCGTGATGTTCCGGCTCGGCTGTGGGACGGTTCGTGGGCGCCGGCAGGCGATGATCGAGAGGACGTTGGCGCGATGACCCTCGACGCAACAGGTTCGCATCGGTCCGTGAGCCAGCTCAAGGCGATCGTTCTGGCCGGAATCACCGGTGCGGTCCTCATCGACTTGTACCTCGTCGTCGTACACGCCGGCATTCTGCACGACGCGACCGCCCAACAAGTCTCGCAATGGGACGCCTCGAATCTCTTGGGACGCAGCGCCTTTCAAGGCGGATTCGGCAGCGCGGCGCTGGGCGCGGGCATGCACGCGATCGTGAGCCTCGCGTGGGCGGCGATCTACGTCGTTACGGCGCGGCGCGTCCCGGATCTGCTGCGCCACCCGGTGGTGTGCGGAACGATCTTCGGTATCGTCGTCATGGCCGTCATGCGCGTCGACGTCGTGCCGCTCGGCAACGCGGCGGCGCTGCCGCCGATTCGACCGCTAGGGCTGCTGGAGCTCCTCGTGGCGCACACCGTCTTTTTTGGAATTCCGGTCGCGCTAGTCGCGCGGCGTTTTCTGCCCGCACACGCCTGACGTGCGTTACGGGGCGCCGGCAGGTGGAGCACTCTTTTCGGCACTCGGAGCGCAGGACTCGGCGGCACGCGCGAACATGATGACGGTATGATTTCATCCGCTGCCGTCCGCCGATTCTTTCCGCCCCTCGCCTTGATCGCAACCCTCGCACAAGGATGTAGCGGTCCGGCGGGATCCGCACTCGGCGCGCAGTCGCCGGCGACGTCGATGCGGTTGAGCAGCACGGCGGGAGCGCCGTCATTTACGGTTTACACCGCCGGTCAGACGCCGGGATTTCCGGCGGGTGCCGCTGCCGAAGACCTCGTTGCCGGATCGGGCGGAGCGATGTGGTTTACCGATCCGGGTACGCCGGCAATCGGGCGGATTTCGGCGCAGGGAACCTTTACCGAGTTTTCGCACGGCCTCGCCTACGGCGCGCGTCCCTATACGCTGGTGGCGGCTCCCAACGGCGATTTCTGGTTCAGCGATTACAGCGGGGTGACGATCGGACGGGTCACTCCCAGCGGGAAGATCGTCGAATATCGCGGCCCGCAACAACCATCCGGCGACAGTGCGGCCGGCATCGTCATCGGCGCTGATGGGAAACCGTGGTTCATCACGTTTGGACCGGTACCGCTGCTCGGACATCTGACGTCGCGCGGGCAAATCGAACTCGTGAAACTGCCGATCGATCTCTCGCCCGACGGCACGCTGGCTGCCGATGCGAACGGCAATCTCTGGTTCGTCGTCGTCGACAAGCACTCCAAAGCCGACCTGATGGAGCGCACCGCGCAGGGAACGCTGGTGAAGTTGCCGATGCACATGGTTCATCAGTCGCTTCCGTGCTGCCCGCATCGCGCACCCAAGCGACTCGCGATCGGATCGGACGGCAATCCGTGGTTCAGCACCATGGACTACGGCCACAAAATCTCCAGCGCGACGTATCTCGGGACGGTTCGAGCGGGGAAGGTCGTGCTGATCAAAATCGTACATCGCGGCTTATCGCACGTCGCGTATCCCAGCGGCCTCGCCGCGGGCAGCGACGACCTGTGGCTCACCGGCGGCGACCCCTTCGATCCGGACGGCGCGCTTTGGCACGTCGATATGCAAGGAACGCAAACGCCCTACGACGTTCCGTTCGATCCGATCGCGGTCGCGGTCGACCGGCGCGGGAACCCTTGGTTCACGGCGGCATGGAGCGGCAAGCCGAGCCAAATCGTCAAAACGACCGTGCCGTGACGCCGGCTTGATATCGCCACCGCGGAAGCGGTAGGATTGACGGCGTTATGGCGACGTCTCCGAGCCGCCTGAGTTCGGCGTTCTTCACCTGCCCGATGCATCCCGACGTCCACAACCTCGGACCCGGCAGCTGTCCGTCGTGCGGCATGGCGCTCGAACCGTTGCTGATCTCGTCCGACACGCCGCCGAATCGCGAGCTGGTCGACATGAACCGGCGTTTCTGGCTGGGTCTCGCGTTGGCGCTTCCCGTGTTCGCATTGGAAATGGGCGGCCACGTACCCTCGCTTCGGCTGCACGACGTCGTCGCGCCGCAGCTGGCGGCCTGGCTGGAACTTGCATTTTCGACGCCGGTCGTGCTGTGGGCGGGGTGGCCGTTTTTCGCGCGCGGCTGGGCGTCACTGGTCAACCGTCAGCTCAACATGTTCACGCTGATCGCGCTCGGAACCGGGACGGCATATCTCTACAGCGTAACGGCCACCCTCGCGCCGGGCGCTTTCCCGGCCGGCTTCCGATCGATGGGCGGTGCGGTTCCGGTCTACTTCGAGCCGGCTTGCGTGATCGTGGTGCTCGTGCTGCTTGGGCAAGTGCTCGAGTTGCGTGCGCGCGAACGGACCGGCGACGCAATTCGCGCTTTACTGAACCTCGCCCCAAAAACCGCGCTTCGTATAAACGCCGGCGGCGAAGACGAAATCATTCCCGTCGAGCTGGTCGAGACCGGGGATCGGCTGCGGGTGCGTCCCGGTGAGAGCGTTCCGGTAGACGGCGTCGTTGTCGCGGGAAGCAGCGCCGTCGACGAGTCGATGGTGACCGGCGAGTCGCTTCCGGTACTAAAAGCGGCGGGGAACGAACTGATCGGCGGCACCGTCAACGGGACGGGTGCGCTGATCCTGGTGGCCCGGCACGTCGGATCGGAGACGATGCTCGCGCGCATCGTCGAGCTGGTCGCGCAGGCGCAACGCAGTCGCGCGCCGATTGCGAGACTCGCCGATACCGTCTCCGGATTTTTCGTCCCGGCCGTGTTGGCCGTGGCGTTGGTCGCCTTTGGGTGCTGGGCGATCTGGGGACCGCCGCCGGCGTTATCGTACGCGTTGATCGTTGCGGTGTCGGTCTTGATCGTCGCTTGCCCGTGCGCGCTCGGGCTGGCGACGCCGATGTCGATCGGCGTGGCGGTCGGCAAGGGCGCGACCGCCGGCGTGCTCGTCAAATCGGCCGCGGCACTCGAGCGTTTGGAAAAAGTCGACACGCTCGTCGTCGACAAGACCGGGACGCTCACCGAGGGCAAACCGCGGGTCGTCGCGGTCCTCGCACTCGACGGGCGTTCGGAAGCCGACGTGCTAAACTATGCGGCCGCGCTGGAACGGTCGAGCGAACACCCGTTGGCAGGCGCGGTCGTGGCGGCCGCGCGAGCGCAGTACGGCGGCCTGCCGGAAGCGGCCGATTTCACGTCGGTGACCGGCAAGGGCGTCGCCGGCCGCGTCGATTCGGTCGACGTCGTGCTGGGCAACGCCGGCATGCTCACCGATCGGCGCATTCCGATCGGTGAGCTCGAACCGGCCGCGATGCAGTTTCAGCGTGACGGCGCGACCGCGCTGTTGGTGGCTCTCGACGGAATTGCCGTGGGGGCGATCGCCGTTGCCGATCCCGTGAAGGCGTCGGCCGGCCCGGCCATCGCCGCATTGCAGGCTGAGGGCATCCACGTCGTCATGCTGACCGGAGACAACCGCACGACCGCCGAAGCGGTCGCGCGTGCGGTCGGGATCGAGGACGTGTTCGCCGACGTGCTACCTGAAGAAAAACACCGCATCGTCGAACGCCTCAAACGCGAAGGGCAGGTCGTCGCGATGGCGGGCGACGGCGTCAACGACGCGCCGGCGCTGGCCGCGGCCGACGTCGGTATCGCGATGGGGACCGGAACCGACGTGGCGATCGCGAGCGCCGGAATAACCCTGGTAAAAGGCGATCTCGGCGGGGTCGTGCGTGCGCGCCGGCTCAGCCAGGCGACGATGCGAAACATCCGGCAAAACTTGATATTCGCGTTTCTCTATAACGCGCTCGGCGTTCCGATCGCGGCCGGCGTCCTGTATCCGGTCTTCGGCATGTTGCTCAGCCCGGCAATCGCGGCGCTTGCGATGTCTTTCAGCTCGGTCTCGGTCATCGCCAACGCCTTGCGCTTGCGCCGGCTGCGGCTGGGCGGGAGCGCTTCGGCATGAAGCGCGTGCTGATGTGCCCGCCGACGTACTTCACCGTGCGCGACGTCAAGAATCCGTTCATGACGCCGGACTGCGCGGTCGACGGCGAACGCGCGCTCCTTCAGTGGCGCGCGCTGTGCGCCGCTTTCGAACGCGCGGGGGTCGCCGTGCTGACGATCGATCCGGTCGAAGACCTCGAAGACATGGTCTTCGCGGCGAATCAAGTTTTTGTGGGAAGCGGAGCGTCGCGGGCACACTTCATCGTGCCGAGCCGCATGCGCTATCCGTCTCGCGAACGGGAAGTTCCGTATTACGTCGCGTGGTACGTGCGAGCCGGTTTCGACGTGATCGATCTCGAGCTGGACGCGGCGGCGGGGCAGTTCCTCGAGGGAAACGGCGATCTCCTCGCCCAGCCGGCAACCGCGCGCGTTTGGGCCGGACACGGCTTCCGTTCGACGCGCGCCGCGGTCGCGCGCTTCGCGCGGGCGGTTGAAACCGAAGGAATCGACGTGGTCGAACTCGCGCTGGTCGACCCAACGTTTTACCATCTCGACACGTGTCTCGCCCCACTAAACGCGGAGGCCGCGCTGATCTATCCGGACGCGTTTGCGCCGGAGGCGCTGCGGATGCTGCGGCGTCACTGGCCGCGCCTGCACGAAGCGGATCGCGGCGAGGCTTTGCGTTTTGCGTGCAACGGCGTTGCGGCCAACGGCCGATTCATCGCCTCACACGTCTCGCCGTGGCTGCGAGACGTCCTCACCCAGGAAGGCTTGGAGCCGGAACTCGTCAACACGTCGGAGTTCGAGAAAGCCGGCGGCAGCGTCTTCTGTCTGAAATCCGTTTTGGACTAGGCGGTTAGAACCGCAGCGACAGGCAGCTCGGTCCGCCGTCCATCTTGTGAAACTCCGACATCTCGAGCGGGACCGTCGCGAAACCGGCGTTCGACAGAGCCTCCTGCGTGCGCGGGTGTCCCGCGGCCATCAACACGACGCCGTTCATCGCAACGCAGTTTGCGGCATACGCCTCGTGGCCGGTCACGCGCACGATCCGGCTTGCGGGGACGTCGAGGCGTCGTGCCAGCGCGTCCACGGCGGCGAAGCGGCCGTCGCCGAGATACGAAACGCCGCTCTTGAGGTGCAGGATGCCGGCGGCGCCCGTAAGATCCACCACCGTGCACTCCTTGCCGTCCTGCTTTAGCAAGTCGGCAAGTTGGGCAGCACCCGCGGCGTTCGTCCGGCCCGAAATGCCTACGTAAAAGCGTTCGCCGGCCGCGCAGACGTCGCCGCCGTCGAGCGTGCCGGGGGCGACGATTTCGAAAAGGTCGCCGAAAAAGCGCTCGAGCGGTTTGCGTACGGTCGCCGCTTCGGGCCGCCGGGGCGCCGCGCCCGGCCGCGTAATCACCGCCATCGTCACCGTCACGACGGCGACGTCTTCGACAAACGCCGCGTCGGGATAACGCGCGTCGGGCTCGAGGAGGACGATCGACGCCCCCGCACGCTGGAGTGCGCGGCAATAGGCGGCGTGTTGCTCGAGCGCTCGCTCGAAGCTCGGCGGTCCGAGCGATTCGGTCGTCAAGCCGTCGCCGAAATTCGATGCCGGCGGGCGGACGAGCGCCGTTCGAATTTGCAACGCCCGGCTCACGCGCGATCGGCGAGACGCCGCACTAAGGAGCTCGCCAACAGGGCCGGGAGCGTCCCGACGATGACCAACAGTGCGACGCCCCGCCATGCGAATGGAAAACCGTGAGCCTGCGCGAGCGCACCAAAGATGGTCGGCGAAACGAAGGCCGCAAAGAAAATCCAGGTTAGCGCGACGCCCAGGGCGCTCCCGGAATGCTCCTCGCCGCCGATCTCCGCAATCGCAATGACGCCCACGCCGAACCAGCCTTCGGCCGCGAAGCCGAGGACGGCCGCCAAAACGTAAATCATCCACACGGGCGTCTGCGGCGACAGCAGCGCCGCGGCGAACGCGGCACCGGCGGAAATGATCCCCGCGACGACGAGCGGCAATGCCCGGCTTCCGCCGAAAAGCTTGTCGCTGGACCAGCCCCAAGAGAGTCGTCCCAGCATGGCGGCCACTTGCGACAGCGTGAACGCGCCGACCGCGGCGGCGATTGCAAACGCGGCCTCGTGCACCAACGTGATCGTCAGAAAGGCCAGGAGCACCATCTGGGCGCTGACGAGCGTCATCGACGCGAGGGTTATGAGAATCAACTGCGGGTTGCGTGACATCTGCAGCATTTCGATCAGCATCGTGCGAATCGAGACGCGTTCCCCAGCGAGTTCCTGAGGTTCGCGATAGAGCAGCGACGCAATCGAGCAAGTCGCGATCGTTACGACGCCGGCCGTGACGAGCGACCAGCGATAGCCGAAGTGCAGGGCGACCGCCGGCAGAAGAATCGAGCCGATGACGCCGGCCAACGGCACCCCGCACTGCCGGATCCCCATCGCAAATCCGCGATCTTCCTTTTTGAAAAAGAAGACGATCGCGTGACTGCCCGCCGGCGTTACTGCCGCAAAACCGATCCCATAGATCATCAGCCACACGACGAGCCAATGGAAGTTTTCCACCGCCGCCGCGCAAACGAGCGCGATGCCCATGAACCATCCGCTCCAGAGCACGACGGCCTTGTCGCCGAAGCGGTCGGTGAGGGCTCCGGCAACGGCCGTTGCCAGCAGCGAACCGACCATCTGCACCGAAAGAACGAGGCCGACTTCGGTTTGACCGAGGTGGAAGGCCGTTTGCAAAAACGGCGTGAGCGTTCCGGTCGCGACGACGAACAACGACGCCGCGACCATCGCGCCGGCGAAGAGCGCCAGAACCTCGTAGCGCGATTCCGGCATCGGGTTCGCCGCGCGAATTCGCCGCGCCGTCACGGGAGGACCGTCTTTGGTCATGGAGCCGTCATTTACGGGTTTTTGTCTCCAACTCCCCGCAGCGTTCCCGGAGGTTTCACATCCCGATCGACAAACATGAGCCGCAAAGGCGGCACGCGCGCAACGCAAACGTGATGGACCATCGCTTCGACGTCAATCGCTACCTGACGATTTTCGCACTGTCGGCGCCGACGGCGGTCGCGATGTGGCTGATCTTTCACGGCGTATTCGCGACCCTGACGCGGACCGAGTCGGCGATGGGATACGTCGACTCGACGACGCAGATGGGGATTTACCTGGGCTACGTTGCAATGGTGGGCGGGACGCTCGTATTTGCCGCGATCGCCGCCTGGGCGGCCTATAAGGCGGCGGTTGCCTGGTCGCGCGGGCGTCGAAAGGAGTAGACGCGACGTGCGCGCGCTGCTGGTCGTCAACAAACGTTCTCGGCGCGGCCGAGGCGCCGGCGCGTCGGCGTCGACCGAGCTCGCGGCGCGCGGCATCGAAGTCGTCCATGACGGCGCGGCGGCGGGCGCCGCGACGCAAAACTACGACTGCATCGTGTCCGTTGGAGGCGATGGAACGCTCGTTCGAGTGATCCCGCAAGCGCTCCGGCTGGACGTTCCGATCGGCGTCGTTCCGGCGGGAACGTTCAACGAACTGGCGCGCACGCTCGATCTCCCGATGGGCGTCGCGGAGGCCTGCGACGTCATCGCCGCGGGACGGACGCGAACGATCGACGTCGGGTCGGTCAACGGCGTGCACTTTCTCAACGAAGCCAGCATCGGCATCTCGACCCGAGCCGCACGTTTGCAAACCGGCGAACTGAAGCGGCGTTACGGGTTCGCGGGAATCGCCGCAACGGCATTGCAGGCGTTGCGGTTTTCTCGCCCGATGTTTGCCGAAGTTCGCTACGACGACCAGATCGTGACGTTCAAGACGATTCAGCTGACGATCGCGAACAGCCATCGCTTCGGCGGCATCTTCGCCGTCTCGGACGCCGCGATCGACGACGGCTGGCTCGACCTCTACTCGGTTGAAATCGACCGGTTCTGGGAGGCTTTTCCGGTAGCGCGGGCGATGCTGCAGGGCAAACGCACGTCGGTTCCGGGACTACGCACGCTGCGTTCGAAGCAGTTTGCCGTGCGCCAGCACCGCCGCCACCGCATTCGCGCCGACGGCGAAGCGGCCGGCACGACGCCGGCGACGTTTCGGATTTTGCCGAAGGCGCTGCGCGTCTTCGTGCCGCAATAGTACGCCCACCACTCGCGGGGGTATCACATGCGCTACCGGACGCTCGGGCACTCGGGACTTCAACTCTCCGTCATCGGTTTGGGTTCGTGGCTGACGTTCGGCAAGACCGTCGATCGCGACGCGACCCGCGCTTGCGTACTGCGCGCCTGGGAGGGCGGCGTCAACTTCATCGACACCGCCAACGTCTACGCTCGCGGCGAAGCCGAAGCGACGCTCGGCCCGATCCTCAAAGAACTGGATCGCGGCGCGCTGGTGCTCGCTACGAAAGTCTATTTTCCGATGGGCGAGTCCCCCAATCAACAGGGCCTTTCGCGCAAACACATCCGCGACCAAATCGACCTGTCGCTGAAACGCCTTCGCGTGGACTACGTCGACCTCTACCAGTGCCATCGCTACGACGGCATTACGCCGCTCGAGGAAACCTGCGCGATGATGAACGACCTGGTGCGCGACGGCAAGATCCTTTACTGGGGCGTGTCGGAATGGAACGCCGATCAAATCGCGGCAGCCGCCACCTTGTGCGCTGCCAAAGGCTGGGCCGTCCCGATCGGAAATCAGCCCCAATACAGCGCGCTCTGGCGCCGCGTCGAAGAGCGAGTTTTGCCCACATGCCGTCGCTACGGGATCGGAAACGTCGTGTGGTCTCCCTTAGCCATGGGCATCCTCAGCGGCAAGTACACCGACGCACACCGCCCGCCCGCCGGAACGCGCGCGGCGGGCGAATCAAAGGACATGATGGAGGACTATTTCACCCAACCCGTCCTCGACGCCGTGCAGCGCCTGCAACCCCTCGCCAAACGCGCCGGCTGCACCTTAGCGCAGCTCTCCCTCGCATGGTGCCTGCGCGAGCCAACCATAACCAGCGCCATCGTCGGCGCCACCAAAGTCGAACACATCGACGAAAACCTCGCCGCCGCCGACCTCACCATCGACCCCGAAATCTTCGAACAAATGAACCAAATCCTCGCCCCCATATCCCCCAAAGAACCCTACCTCGCGTAAATACACAATCGCCTGCATAAAGTAATCCGCCTGTCCCAGGTTTTGCGAATCGGTCCGTAAGCGGGCCTCTGGACGAGTCGCGAAGCCCACGGATGGGCGAGAGCGACTCGCCAGGGAGTAGCGTTTTCCCTGGACGGGAAAACGCGAACGTCCCGCGATCGGACCGATTTGCAAAACCTGGGACAGGCGGATTACGTGCCGGCGTCGGCCCCCGCATGAAACACGTACTTCACGATCAACCGGTTCAACGTGGTCGAAGCCGCCGGCGACCCAAAGTTGACGTACAGCTCGTTCCCCCCGCGAAACCGGTCGTGAAACGCGAAGGCGAAGTTCTGCCCGGGTTCGGTCGCAAACCCGCCCAGCCCATTGATCGAACGATACGACAGCGTCACGCTGCTTTCCGCACTGAGGTTGTAGCCGATCGAAATGCGCCGCAGCCACTGCGAGTCCAGCGGTTGATCGCCGGTGAGCGGGCGTTCGTACGTGCCGTCGTATTCGAGCCCGAGCGTCATTCTGCGCCCGATCGGACGGCTCGTTACGAGCGTAAACAAGTGTACGTAGTTGTCGCCGAACGGCCCCCAAGAATAGTTTGCGTCGTAAGGCGTCGGCGTGCCGTCGCCGTAGCCGATTGGAATTTGACTGAGGTTGAAGGCTTGATTCGTGCCTCCTAGATAGCACGGATATCCGGTAAACGAAGATTGGCCAATGATCGGACCGCTGCATCCGGGACCGGCCGGAATGTCGTAGCTGCGGAGTTGCCCGATCGCCGCGCCGGCACCGTCGATCGAGAACCCGTTCTTGAAGGTCGCATTGAGAAAGATCTGGGTGTCGGCTTGATGGACCGCGCCGGAGTCGTCGAGAAACCGGTCTCCGCCCATGAACAGCCCCCAGCTCTTGACTCCGCGCAGCGAACCCGTCAGGTTCAAAAAGCCTTGCTCCCCCCGAATGTCGGAGTTTACGGTAAACCCGTCGATCGGGTCGTAGTTGGGCGAGACGTCGAAGTACCCAGCGTACACTTCGTAGTTGGGCTTGTGAACGTCGAGAAACATGTTGGTGAGATCGGCGTGTCCCTGCGGTACCCAACTGCCGGTTTCGAACGAGTGGTCGAAGAACCACACCAGCCCGCTTTTGAGATTCCGCCCTTCCGCGCCGGCTTCGATCGTCGAGTCGTTTCCGGAAATGCTGTGATGCGCCAGCACGCCGTCGCTCCAATACAGAAACGTTCCGTCTTGCAGGGCGTGTTCGTATCCGTACGCCTGATCGTCGAACGTGTTTCCGGTGGTTTGATCGAAGCCGCGGAACGACAGTACGCCTAGGCTCTGGTCGCCGAACGTTCCCTCGACCTTCGCGCCGCGATCGAACGGCCCGACTTCCGGCGAATAAAATACGTAGTCGGGAGCGGTCGTGATCGCCGACGTGGGCGATCGGGGGCCGGTGTTGGCGTTGATGAAGTTGGCCCCTTGCGCGAAGAACGGCCGGTACTCGACGAGTTGCCGCTGGAATTCTTGGGGCGCGATCGTCTGCTGGTCGATCTCGACGTTGGAGAAATCCGGAGCGAGCGTGCCGACGAAGCTCATCGTCGGCGTCAACGAATAGCTGACGTCGAGGCCAAAGTGGCGGACGGTCATCGGTAAGAACTGGCCGTTGGCTTGTTGGAACAGGTTGCGATCCTCTCCGATGCTGGCCAGACCGAAGACGTCGGCGCGTCCGCGGGCGCCGCCTCGGCCCCCGCCGGCACCGGTCGTGACGTTCGTCGCGCTGGCCCACCACCGCGTATCGGCAAACGTGGGCCATTGCCCCGCGGGCGCATCGCCCATGAGGCCGTCGTAAGCCCAGACGTAATGTTCGCCTTTGCGCGCTAGGGCGCGAACGAACTGCAGGCGCCACGTTTGCGCCTTCCCGCTGCGAATCTTCAGGACGTCGAGCGGGATCACGAGCACCGCGCTCCACCCCGAAGGACCGATCGTGGCGGCGGCCTGCCAGCGCGGACGATACCGCACGTTCTCGACGGCCGACTGGTAGCGGACGCCGCGCGGCGTCGTTTCGAAGTAGTATGCCTGCGAACCGGCACCGCTGGTGTCGATCCCGATGCCGACGAAATCGTCGATGCCGAAGCCGACGTCGTTGGTCGTCTGGCTGGCGGCGATCGAGCCGGGCGATTGGGCGGCCTTGAAGCCGACGTAAAGGAAGTGGTCGTCGTAGAGCAAGTAGGCGGTCGTCGCGTCGAGCGCCGGGCTCCGGGTCGTCAAGTCTTCCCAGGGACCGCCGCCGTCGGGGACCAGTCCGGCGCTCCAGGCCGCATCGGAGAGCGTGGGATCGAGCGCGAGCGGATGCGGCGCTCTGGCTGCCGGAAATGAAAACTTTGCGGTCACTGCGGCGTATAGTGGGGTAGCGGAGGACGCGAATCCGACGATGAGCCATAGGACGAACCCGGTCGCTTTTACCACCCCTACAGGGTCCCCCCCATCGTCGAACAGCGTCCTCAGAAAGCCATCAAAGATTCCTCGAGGAGCGCAAGGATGAGCGTGTACGAGTTTGGGCCGTTTCAGCTAGATGCGGAGCGACTGTTGCTACTCGACGAAGGCGAGCCGATCGCCCTCGGCCCAAAAGTGGTCGAAACGCTGCTCGCGCTGGTCGAACATCCGGGCGACGTATTGACCAAGAGCGTGCTGCTCGACCGCATCTGGCCCGAAGGATACGTCGACGAAGCGAACCTCGCACAGAACGTCTACGTTTTGCGCAAAACGCTGCGCGCCCGCCGCGGTCTCGAGGCGATCGAAACGATTCCGCGACGCGGATACCGCTTCGTCGCTCCGGTTGGGCGGCTCGATAGCATTCCCCTCGCGCAACCCGCGCCGGCGACTTCCAAACCGTCGCGACGTCGATACGTGTGGCAAATCGGGCTGGCGGCTGCGCTCGCGCTCGCGCTGACCGGAGGAATGGCGTTCGCACTGCTGGCGCCCCCGAACGGCGCACGCACGCCACGATTGTCGGCCGACGGAGCGCGGCTCTATCAAATCGGGCGCTACTACTGGAATCTGCGCACGCCCGACGGTATCGCGAAGAGCATGGGGTATTTCGCTCGCGTGATCGACACCGACCCGCTCGACGCGCGCGGTTACGCCGCGCTTGCATCGGCCGACGCGATCATGGGCGACTACCGATACGGCCCGCTGCCGCAGCGCGTCTATTTTGCACGAGCGCGCGAGTACGCGCGTAAGGCGCTGGAGATCGATCCGAAGTATGGCGAAGCGTACGCCGTCCTCGGGATGCTTTCGTCCGAAAAGAACGACTACAAGCAGATGACGCTGGCCGTGAGCCAACTGCGCCGAGCGATCGCGCTGGATCCGTCGAGCGGGCCCGCGCACGAGTGGTACGGGATCGCGCTGTTCGAACGCGGGCGCTTCCGCGAAGCGTATGCGGAGCTGCAGAAGGCGGCCGAGCTCGATCCGCTTTCGGTCGCAACGGCGGCATGGCTCGGAAGCGCGGCGTATCTCGAGCGGCACTACGACGATGCGATCGATTACGCCAACGAAGCGCTCGATCTCGCGCCGCATCGCGCCGACGTTTACGAAACGCTGGGCTTGGCGTACGAAGCGCGCGGCGACCGTCCGCGAGCGATTGCGGCGTTCCGGCGTCTAGCGGCCGGCTGCCCTCGCTGCCGCGCTCAAGCCGCGGCACTGCTTGCGGAGGTTTACGCCAAAGACAAACGTCCGGCCGATGCGCTCGCCGAACTCGCGATTGCGCGCGCGCACCCGAAGGACGTCGACCCCGGCGATCTGGCGATCGCGCTGGCCGCCGTCGGCGAACGAAGCGACGCGTTGTCGTGGCTGCGGCATACCGGCGGCGGCGACTATCTGCGTGCCGAGATTGCCAGCGACCCGCGCTTCGACATGCTGCGCAACGACCTCGAGCTCGCGCGCGTCCAGAAACCCGCCTAGCCGGCGCTCCGGTGGCGGACCTTTTCGACTCGCTGGCGGCGCGGCCGGAGCTTGCGCGCACGCTCGCGCGGCACGTCGCCGCCGCCGGCAACGGTACCCTTGCGCCGCGCACGCGGGAGCTTTGCGCCCTGATGGTGGCGTGGCTCAACGCGTGCGAAAGCTGCGCGCGCACGCACGCCGAAATGGTTCGCCGGCTAGGCGTCGATCGGCAAACGCTCGACGAACTCGGCGATTTTGCCCGCAGCGAGTGCTTTTCGCCGCCCGAGCGCGCCGCGCTCGCGGCGACGGTGGCTCTGACCCGCGAACCCCGCGGCTTGCCGCCGCCGGTGCGAGAGCAACTGACCGCGCATTACGATGACGGCGAGATCGTCGAAATCGTTGTGACGATCGGTCTTCAGAACTATCTGACGCGCGCGAGCAACGCGCTGCACGACGCTTCGGCCGGCGCCTAGGACGTTCCGGTCGCCCGGGCGATGACGCGTTCGACCTTGACCAAGCGCGTGCGCGTCCAACGGTCGTGCAGCATGACGCGCCGCCAAATAAAACTCAGCGGTACGATCAAGGGCCAAAGAGCGAGCACCAGCACGTAACGCGCGATCGCCCGCCAGGCACCCGGGCGGCGAAAATCGATCGTGACGACGCGTAGGCCGGCGATCATCATACCGAACGACTGTCCGGCGATGGTGACCAACAGCGCCATGTAAATTGCGAACCAGAACGATTTTCCCGAACTTTGATCGGGCGCCAACAGTTTTGACGATATGTTAAAGGGACCGACCTGAATTCGCGGCCCCTCCTCGTCGCCGAATGCGAGCGGCCCGACACGTTGCACGTACGAGGAGGCGGCCGGCGACGGTTTGGGGTGCGCTTTCGAGGCCCGCGTACTCGAGTCGGTTTGGTTGACGTTGACCGTTACCGGGCTGCCCGCACTGCCGTTGCCGGTGAACGAGTTGATGATGGCCAGAACGATGACGACGTCGATTGCAAAGGCGGCCAGGCGGCGCCACCAGCCGGCGCAGTCGTCCCGAGAGACGGTCGCCGAACCGGGCTCGGCCAGCCCGGGCGGCTCGTCGTCGCGTTCGCGTAAAAACCACTGCTCGGCGCCGACGAACGCGTGCGACGCGATGAAACGGCGCAACGCCGCAATCCGCGTCGTGGCATAAGGCTCGCTGCCCAGCCAAACGCCCCAGCGCGAGATGTTGTCCGCCTCGATCTCGGCGTGCTGTTCCGCGAAGGCCTGGTAGTCGACCTTACGGCCGAACTCGTGAAACTCTGCGACGCCGATCGCGCGAATCGCCGCATCGATCGTCCCGCAGCAAAGCAACCCCACTTTGTCGCAGGTCATCGTGCAGCGCCGCAGCCAGCCCCCGAAGATCAGCGAGATTAGCGGGTTCTCTTTGCCGTTCACGCTCAGCAGCGAAAGAAAGCGCGTGTGCCCGGCGGCGATGTGGCCGAGTTCGCGCCCGATCATGAACGCCAGCTCGTCGTCGCGAAACACCTCGATCCAGTGACTCGACAAAACCAGCGCGTACGGTTCGCCGAAACCAAGCGCGGCGACGGGAACGTAGTTGTCTTCGCGTACGAAGACCAGCGGCATGGGGATCTCCAGCGCCGCGCACGCACTCTTGACGATCGCAAACACGCGCGGGTACTGCGTCTGATGTACGCGTACGCTCGAGCCGAGCAGGCGGCCGCGCGCGAGGGTTACGTAGACCATCGCGATGACGATGAACAGCGCGACCTGCGACGCACCGATCGATTCGTGCAGAACGTATCCGATCAGCAGGGCCGCCGGTAACGCACAGACGGTCGTGAGCCAGAACGCGACGCGTTCGGCCGGGTCGCGCAGCGACCCGGGTCCCGAAAAGAGCGGCAACTCCCGCTCGCCGCCGCCCCGAATGCTCGAGCGTACGCCGATCACAGGCTACCGGTTCGCGTTGCCGCCGCTCCTGGCATTTTGGGTCCGAAAAGTCACCGGTTCCGACTCTGCGAGAAAATGCGGGATGGGTGTAAGCGGAAATAAACAAAGATAAAAGGGTAATCCTTTTTTATGAGTGCGCGGTTACACTGGGTGCGATAACCGCCCTGCTTACCAAAGAGGAGCGAATTGGGATCATCCGTCGCCGCCTCATAGTGCCGATGCCGCATGTAATTGCTGCCCGTCGTAAACTCGAGGAATTGCTTCGGCACCCCGGTGGACCGGGTCTTCCGCATATCCTCATTGTCGGTGACTGGAACGGGCAAGAGCACGATCTTACGTGACTTCCGCGATCAGCATCCCAGATACGAGGACGAGCATCGGGAACGCGCGGTGGTACCGGTCGCTTTCTCGAAATGCCGCCTCAACCGTCGCTTGGGGCGCGCCTTTGGTGAGCGGCGCCGTCGATGTATCGGCTTTTGACGAGCGGGCTCTAGTCAAGGCCCTTCGAGTGGATCAGGCTGGCGAAAGTACATTCCCGGAGTTTCTGGACGCAACATGGCGCGCTGGCGTCGTGCGCTACGACGTGGACTTGGAAGCACGCACTGTGGCGTACCAGGGCTGTAATGGTGAGGAATACATTGAAAGCTATCCTGAAGTCGCCGTCGCCAACGCGACCTAATCGTTTACCTAACGAAAGACTTCGCTCCCAACGGAAGCATGTGGCCTCGCGACCAGATAGTGATACCCGAATTCCGGCCGAACGCGTCTTCGTGAGTTCGGGCATCCGTCGGGCCGTTCGTCTTCCATCGGAACGGCAACCATTTTATACCCCTGCGAGATACGATCGACGACCGTCTCCAGCAACTCCATCGCCCTGCGCGCTGCATCGGCATCCGTCCCTCCGAGCGAGCGCATGCGGCTCAAGAGTTCGCGATGGCGGGGGCGAGATCGACCTGCAGCCTAGTCCGCTATCGTATTCACGCTCCCATGTTACCCATGTTCACTCCATGAGGCACGCAGCCCCTCACGGCGTGAACGCAAACACCGATCCGAAGCTGTGGCCGTAGACGCCGGGCGTCGTGCCGTACAACGTGCCGCCGGCGTCAACCAGAGCCGTCGCCGGGCTTTGGCCGAAGTCTTTCTCGAAGCTGTGCAGCACGGTCTCGTCACCGGTTTTCGTCAAGCTGTAGATCGTCCCGATGTTCTGCGTTCCGCCTTGCGAGGTCGTGCTGTATAGCACGCCCTTGACGTCGATCAGTCCCGCCATCGGCCAGCTCCCGTCGCCGCCGGTAAAGCTAAGCACGGTGTGGAACTTGCCGAACTTCGTGATGCTGAAGACCGTGCCGCCCGATCCTTGTCCGCCTTGCTCCGTCGTTCCGTATAGTGTGCCGCCCGCGTTCACCAGTCCGGATAGGGGTGTCGTTCCATCGTGGAAGCCCGTCGTCCCGAAGTGATACAGCACCTGTTCTCTCCCAGCCGTGCCGAGCGCGAATACCGTCCCGCGCCCGTATTTGCCGCCTGCAGAGGTCGTGCCGTACAGCCTGCCGCCGACGTCGGTCAAGGCCGCGCGCGGATACTCACCGTCAGCGCCATTCTTGCCGAAGCTGTACACGACGCGCTCCGTGCCGTCGGTGGTGATGCTGAAAACCGTGCCGCACGTAAACCCGTAGAAGCCGTGGCACGGATGCGCGCCGCCTTGCAGCGTCGTGCCGTAGAGCGTGCCATTGACGTTAAGCAGCCCCGCGTAGGGCAACGCGCCATCGCTTGCGCCCTGACCGAAGCTGTACAAAACTTTTTCCTTGCCGTGCGGCGTGATGCTAAAGACCGTGCCGCAGGTAAACCCGCCGCACTGATTCGTGCCGCCTTGCGTCGTCGTGCCGTACAGCGTGCCGTCAACGTCGATCAAACCCGCCGCCGGTGACGCGCCGTCTTCCGGGCCGCCGAAGCTGTGCAGCACGGTTTCCTCGCCGCTCTTGGTGATCGCAAACACCGTGCCGGCACCGTTCGTCCCTCCACCGGATGTCGTGCCGTAGAGCGTTCCCCTCACGTCGAGAAGTGCCGCATCGGGATACGCGCCGTCCGGCGATCCGCCGAATTTGTACAATATGCTATACGACGAGCTGGACGCCGCCGGGGCCTGCGCCGTCCCTCTAGCCGGCAGAGCAAGCGAAGAGGGCGGTCCGCCGCAGCCAGCGAGCAACCCAACAGCCGCGCTAAGTACAGCGGCGTAGCGAACGGTTGAGGCAATGTTCATCGGCGCGTCCCCCAAGGCGAAGTCCAGAACAGTGTTCGCGTTGCAAGCGGCGCACCCCCGGCGCGTAGCCACTCCCAACAGGCCGCTCCCACGGCCAAGCGAAACACCACCCCAAACACAGCCTCATCGTTCCGTCGAGAGTTATCGGTTCGGAGTTGAAATGACGTTCTCACGTGTGACGTGCCTTGCGGCAGTTTCGGCAAGCGCCCTGATTATCGAGGGATGCACGGGTTTTGCATCGAGCGGCATCCCGGCGCCGCAGACGTTCGGCACGTCCGTCCGCGCGGACGCGCGATTTAAGTCGTTCGCCTACACCGGAAAGCCTCAGCGCTTTACCGTGCCCGTAGGCATCACGCAGGTCACGATCGTCGCCGACGGCGCGGCCGGTGGAAGCACGCTCGGATACTACGCCCCCGGGGGACGCGGCGGACGCGTGCACGCCGTCGTCCCGGTCACTTCGGGCGAAACGCTCTACGTTTACGTCGGCGGCGTGACCAACGACAACACCGGCGGATTCAACGGCGGCGGGCGCGTCGAGGGCTGGGGGTATTGCGGCGGCGGCTTTGGCGGCGGCGGCGCGAGCGACGTGCGCGAAGGCGGCCGTGCTTTATCCAATCGCATCGTCGTTGCCGGCGGCGGCGGCGGTGGCGGCGGCGATTTGTGCGGTTACGCGCAAGGTTCCGGCGGCGACGGCGGATCGCGAACCGGCGCCTCTGGTCAGAATGCCACCGGCAGCGGCGCGGCTGAGGGCGGTGCCGGCGGCACGCAAACCCAGGGAGGCTTAGGCGGGAAAGCCGGCAGCGGTAGCAGCGGCCACGGCGAGCACGGGAGAGCCGGCAAACTCGGCGTCGGTGGCGCCGGAGGCGAGGCGATTTGCGGCGGTCGCTGTCCGTCAGGCGGCGCTGGCGGTGGCGGGTACTACGGCGGCGGCGGTGGTGGTGGCGGCGGGTACGACTCCAGCAGCGGCGGAGGCGGCGGGGGCGGCGGATCGTCGTACGTCGAGCCAAGCGCGAAAGGCTATCGTTGGTATCGGGGCTGGAAGGACGATACGGGAAACGGTTACGTGACCATCGAGTGGTAGCGGCGATCGCCGCCCGATCTGGGTAAAGCCATCGCCACTATCGGGATGGCCCATGGGTGCCAACCAACTTTGTTCCACGGGTTGAGCACACGCGCACGCATCGCTTCGAAGTCCGCCGTGTTTCGCGTGACAACGGTCAAGCCGTGCACCATCGCCGTTGCGGCGATCAGCGAATCTCGATACGGCCGTGGATCCGGCACGTGAAGCGTCCCGCATTTGCGCGCGCCTGCAGTATCGATATGTCGAGTAGGGGACTAGCCATGACCGCCGTCGATCATCTCTTCAACCATCGCGACAAACGAATCGACGCCATGTTCATCCAGCAGCCACTTTGGTGTCTTTCCCCCTAGGCCGCGAAGCGGGTGTTGCGTCCAGGCGCGAATAGCCTCGTCGCTTGGAAAGATCGTTTGGAGGAGTTCCCACCCATGCACAAGCTTCACGAGGCCCGGCTGCGCGATCGGTGCGCTCGGGTTTTTCTTCAGGCTTGGGAGCTTGACGCGGATGAACCGGGCGATCTCGGCGAGCGAGAAGCCGGTCGGCTCACGCAGGTCGTTTGCGTCCAGGCGCCCGGTGATCGGGTCGTGTGCGTGCTCAAGGAGTGCTATAGTCATCGTTTCGCCACCTTTTTGTCGTCTATTAGTATACCAAAGAGCCACCATCCATTCTACCGTCTAGTTCAAGGCTTCGTTGAGAGCTAGGCCCTCGGGGAACCCTAGACACCGCGCACGTAGGATTTGGCCCTTGAGCTGTGGTTCAAACTTTTTCTTACAAATGGGGTTGACAGAGGGGTACTAATCAACTATTGTACTAGTGTACTAGTACGACAGAAGATTGGTACTAGACACGAAAGGACCCAAAAATCATGACGTACCTTGCCATCGGTCGCAACGACGAGAACTCCCGCGACATCCGCCCAACCGTACGCGTCCCCGACCAAGCTGGAAATGGCCTGTTTCAAGGCTGGGGCCCGAAGGTCTAAGGAGTCCAGGCGAACATGCCGGCCGTACTCACGGTCGACCCGCGCAGCGGCGTGCCCATCTACCTGCAGATCATCGATCAGGTAAAGCGCTCTGTCGCTCTGGGGGTCCTGCAGGCGGGCGAGCAGCTGCCGACGGTCAAGCAGCTCGCACTCGACCTGACCATCAACCCCAACACCGTGGCCCGCGCCTACCGCGACCTCGAGCGGGACAGCGTGATCGAGACGGCTCCCGGACGCGGTTCGTTCGTCCGGGCTGACGAGGCTGGCGGCAACGCCAACACCGCAGCCGTAGACGTCGCCCGCGACGCGTTGGAGGTTGGGCTGCGAGAGGCCAAGTCGGTGGGACTCGCACGCGCAGACGTTCGCCGGCTGCTCGACGCGGCGCTCGACCGCTGGTTCCCGGAGGAACGATGAGTACTATTCAGATTTCAAACCTGCGCAAGAGCTACGGCTCGGTGGCCGCGGTCGACGGACTGTCCCTCCAAATTCCGGACGGATGCGTCTTCGGCTTGCTCGGCCCCAACGGCGCCGGGAAGACGACGGTTTTCAAGTGCCTGCTCGGCCTTGGAAGGCCCGCCAGCGGTGACATTCACTACGACGGCCAGCCGCTCGCGCCCGAAACGTTCCAGAACATTGCCTACGTTCCCGAGCGCAGCGTGCTCTACGAATGGATGACGGTCGCCGAGCACGTCGAGATGAATCGGCGCGCGTTTGCGAAGTTCGATCCCGATCGCGCGTCCGAGCTGCTGCGTCAGTTCAACATCGATCCGCGCAAGCGCTCGCGCGGGCTCTCTAAAGGAATGCGCACGGCCGTGATGGTGGCCCTGGCGTTCGCCCGTAACGCGGGCATTCTGATTCTCGACGAGCCCACGAGCGGACTCGATCCGGTCAATCAGCGCCACGTCTTGAGCCTGATCATCAACGAGGCGGCGCGTGGGAACACGGTGGTGTTCTCGTCGCACCAAATCGGGCAAGTCGAACGCGCCGCCGAACGCATCGCCGTCATCGACCGCGGCCGTCTCGTGTTGGAAGGTGCGGTCAACGACCTCAAAGCCGACCGTAAGATCGTCGAAGGCATTTTTCCCGCCGTCGATTTCACGCTCGACGGCATCGCCGGCGATCCGCGCGTCGCGCGCGTCGACCGGACTCAGCGGATCGTGCGGCTGCTCGTGCTCTCCGGAGCCGATGAGATTGCCGCGCGCCTGGCGAGTGCGGGTGCCGGCGGCATTCGCGTGCTCGACCTGAACCTCGAGGATATCTTTCTCTACGCCGTTTCGCCGTCCGATGCGACGGCCGACGTCGTTTCCCAAGGGAGTCAGTCATGACCTACGTGGAGTGGCTGCGCGTACGCGCCGCGTTAAAGTGGACCGCTATCGTGATGGGCGCGCTCGTCGCGGTCGTCCTGATCCTGCGCATCGCGCTGTTCACGTTTGGAAAGGACGACGCGCTGTCGTTCGTTCACGGGATGGAAACCAATGCGAGTTCGCACGTCGTTCGCTCGACGCTCCCCGATGGTACGCGACGCACGACGATCGACAATACCAACGACGACGTGCACATCGTGGTCGACGACGCGGGCTACGAAGGGAAACGGATAACGATTTACGAGGCGTCGTCGCACCACGGCGCCCACGCGCCCAAACGGATTTCGATGGGCAGCCTCAACGTCCAATCTACCGCTAATGGCCGGGAGACGGTCACGACCATCGATACCAATCGCCCCGAAAGCTTTAGCTACTATGCGGCGATTTCAACGTTCGTCGCCTTGATCATCGCCACTATTCTGGCGGCGCCGTTCGCCCGCGAAAACGACGGACATTTGGAGATCGCGTTGACCAAACCGATCGGCCGAGCGTCGCTCGCGCTGGAGACCATCGGCGTCGATCTGTTGGGCATTCTCGCGGCCTGGGTTCTTACGGTAGTCTTCCTCATCGTCGAACACTCGATTTTCGAAGCACCTCACTTGGCTTTCGTGCCTGGCGACGTAACGATCATCGTGCTGGGGCTCGTCGGCGTGACCGCGTGGTACGCGATGCTCTGTGCGGCCACGGCTTCACTGCGGCGTGCGTTCGGCATCGTACTCGGACTCGCGTGGCCCGTAAGCGCGGTCATCGTCTTGTTGGCCAAGCTGCCGTTGGGTGGAACCGTAATCGGCCAGATCGTGCACGCCGTCGCGACGCCCCTGGCGTGGATCAATCCGTTCTTTTACTTGCACTTCGGACCGGCCGTAACCGTGGACGGGCAGCCGCATGGATCGCTCGCGGTCTCGCCGGCGTACGAGCTTCCGGCGCTCGCGATCCTGGCAGTCGTGTATCTGGCGCTGGCCGTGTGGCAGTGGCGTCGCGTGGAGGCTTAGGAACATGGAGATCTTAGGAACCAACTTCGTTCTGTCGCTCGGCGCCTGGCGCTTGCGTTTCGTCCTGGCGATCGAGGATGCGGATTCGGAGCCCGCGCGCAAGGTCGCGCCGCACCGCATGCGGGTCGTGCCCGAAGACGAGTACGTTCGTTGATGCCGTCCGCGGCTACAGAACGAACCCCGTGCGGAAGGCCGGCCGGGCGAACTTGAAGCCGTTCTTCCCGACGGTATAGATGTAGATGTTCGGAATCAGCGGATCCCCGGTCACGCTGAAACTGAACTGGCCGACGAGGGTCGTGAAGGTAGCGCTGCGCTGCATGGCGGTCAGCAACGAAAACCGAGTCGAAGCGTTGCTGCGCTGGGCAACGGCGATCAGGAGTTGCGCGGCGGCGTAGCCGAACGCCGAAAACGCCGTGATCGCTCCGACCTCGCGTTCGAAGTCGTTGAGCAGCGCGACGGCGCTGGGAACCCGTTCGAGCGGCGGCAGCGACGCACCCACGTACGCTCCGTCGAGCACGCGGGCGTAGGTCGCGATCGTGTCACCGTTATAGAAACCGTCGCTCGCACCGAAATCTCCGGTATAGTTCGCCAAGCGTAGCGCTTCGGCGATCGGCCCCAGCTGGGGCGTCTTGCCGCACAGGAAGACGTAGTCGGGCTTGCGGTCGAGAACGGTTCGAGCGGCCGCGCCCGGATCGATGCCCGTCGCCGGGAACAGCAGCACGTCGGCCGCATGACGATCGGCCTTGGCCTGCGCCACGAATCCGCGCGCCACGTCGTAGCCGTAGTCGCCGTCCAGCGCGACCGCGAGCGCCGCGGCTCCCTTCTTTTCCGGAAGCACGGTGCTGGCGAAAAGCCGGCCCGACGCACTATCGTTGGCCGGCAATCGAAAGACGTTGTGGAAACCGCGGGCCGTGATGACGTCGGCCGTAACGGTGGGAACGACGACCGCAAAGTTGACGTTCGCATAACGCGAGAGCGCCGCTAACGTCATCGGGCCGGTGAGGTTTCCCACGATCCCGACGACGCTCGGGTCCGAGGCGGCGACGTTGGCGTTGGTCGCTGCCAGCGCCGGATCGTTGCGATCGTCGAAGGCGCGCAGGCCGAAAACGTGATTGATCGGCGCCGAGAATCGGTTGGTTTCGTTGACGGCCGCTTGCGCGCCGCGGACGACGTCGGCCCCGAACTTTCCGAGCGGTCCCGAAAGCGTGACGTTGACGCCGACGGTCAGCTGCTGCAAGAACTGTTGATTGGGAAGCGGGATTTGCGCGCCGGCGCGCGCGGTACCGGCGGCGGCCGCTCCGGCGGCGGCGGCCAGAAACGCGCGCCGCTTCATCCGTTCCCCGCGACGACGGGGCCCGCGAGATAACTCGCCGCCGTCGTTCCAAGAAAGATCATCGAGAACGCCATGTTCGAAACGAATACCCGCTCGTTGAGGACGAATACGTTCTCGGAACCGCGCAGGAGGCGTTCTTCGTAGAGCACCAGTGCCAGGGCGGCACCGATTCCCGCGTAGTAGATCCAGCCGGCTCGAACGCTGAAGCCGGCCCATGCGAGCAGCCCGAGCATGACGGCGTGCAGCGCGAGCGGCAGCACGCGGCCGCTCGTTTCGCCAAAGCGGGCCGGCAGCGAGGCAATGCCCTGATCCCGATCGACGGACACGTCCATCAAGGCGTAAATGATGTCGAATCCGGCCACCCAGACGGTAACCGCCAAAAATAGCAGCAGAGCCGGCCACGTGACCTTGCCCGCAACCCCGATGTAGGCCCCGAGCGGTGCGAGCGCGTCGACGGCTCCGAGCACGAAGTGCGCGAGCCACGTAAAGCGTTTGCAGAGCGGGTAGAGCAACAGGAGCAGCGCGGCGACCGGCATCAACTCGACGCACAGCGGATTGAGCATCCAGGCCGCCGCCAACAGGACGGCCAGCCCGACGACGATCGCCCACACCATCGTTGCCGGCGAGAGCGCGCCGCTGGCCACCGCCCTCCGGGCCGTGCGCGGGTTGCGCGCGTCGATCTCGCGATCGAGATACCGGTTCGCCGCCATCGCGGCCGTCCGTGCTCCCAGCACGGCCAGGGTAATCCACGCAAGCGCGGACCAAGACGGAAAACCGCGCGCGGCGAGCAGCGCGCCGACGTACGCAAAGGGCAGAGCAAAGAGCGTGTGCTCGATCCGAATTTCTTTGAGGAACAGCCCGACCTTCACGCCGAATTTCCTCGTCTGGCCGACGGGCCGGCAAGAAGTTTGGCGTACGCCGGCGGTCCTTGTCCCGACCACTCGTCGGCCGCTTGCAGCGCACCGGCGACCGCTTCTAGGCCGTACTCGTGCCAGCGTTCTCCAACCCGCTCGCGAACCTGCGAATCCATCACCATGTCCGGCGGCCACTCCCGAGGGTAACCCTCCGCAGCGCTCTTGCGGGTGGCGTCGATGCCGATCTTGACGCCGTAGGCCACGTCGTACGATCCATGGTCGAGATCGTCGACCGGTCCCGGCATCATCACGACGTCGCGGTCGGGAGCGAGATTGTTCAGAACGAACCAAGCGACGGTGCGCGAATCTTGAACGTCTACGTCGTCATCGACGATCACGAGCACGCGCGTGAGCATCATCATGTGACCGAGCCCCCAGAGCGCGCTCATGACCTTTTTGGCTTGGCCGGGATAGGATTTTCGAATCGAAACGATCGCGAGATTGTGAAAGCCGCCCTCGACCGGAAGATTCATGTTCGACGACTTCCGGCAGCACGAGCTGCAGCAACGGAAGGAAAAGACGTTCCGTCGCCTTGCCGAGCCAGGCGTCCTCCATCGGCGGCTTTCCCACGACGGTGGCGGCGTAGATGGGCTGCTTGCGATGCGTGACGCAGGTGACGTGGAAGGTGGGGTAACGGTCCGCCAAACTGTAGACGCCCGTATGGTCCCCAAACGGTCCCTCGACGCGCAAATCGTCGTTGTCAACGTAGCCTTCCAACACGAACTCGGCGTCGGCGGGGATTGGGAGGTCGACCGTTTTCGCCCGCGCGAGTTCGACGGGTTTCCCGCGAAGCAGACCGGCGAATGCGAACTCGTCGAGAGCCGGCGGTAGTGGGGCGGTCGCGGCGTACGTGAGCACCGGGTCGCTTCCGATAGCGACCGCAACCGGAATCTTGGAGCCCGCAGCGGCCGCGTGCGCTCGGCCGTGCTTGTGACGCTGCCAGTGCATTCCGGTTTCGCGTTCGTTGTACACCTGCATGCGATACATCCCGACGTTGAGCCGGCCCGAAACCGGATCTCGCGTGATCACCAAGGGCAACGTGATGAACGGACCGCCGTCGAGCGGCCACGTCGTCAGCACCGGCAGCTGTTTGAGATTCGGTTCGCGTTCCACGACCTCGTGCGCGCTGGCATCGCGGACCGTTTTCGGGACCGCGTTTCCAAGCGGTGCCAGTCGTGCCAGCGCGGCGATCTTTTCCGGTAACGACGATCCCGGAGGGGCGATGTTGACGAGTCGCCGCACCCGATCGGCCGCTTCGTCGAGGTCGTTGGCCTCGAGCGCCATCGCCATGCGGCGTCGCGTTCCGAACTGGTTGGTCAGCACCGGGAACGTCGATCCGTTCACGTTCGTAAACAGCAGCGCCGGGCCGCCGGCCTTGACGACCCGATCGGTAATTTCGGCGATCTCGAGGTATGGATCGACGCTCGTTGCGACGGTGTGAAGGTCGCCGGCCTTGCGCAGCACTTCTACGAATGCCCGCAGGGAGGGAAACGGCATGAGGCCCTCTGTTAGAGGAAGGCCGGAGCGCCCCTGTTGCGGCGCGGGAGCCTGGGCGTCATATGTGAGCGCGAGCGGCGGCGCCCGCCGCCGTTACGCCTCGGAGTGTGCCGGGAGCGACGCAACGAAACGCGCGCCGCCCGAGTCTGCCCGCGAAACGGCGATGCTACCACGGTGCGCGTTGGCAATCCAGCGCGCGATCGCCAGCCCCAATCCGGTTCCGGCCCCGTCGTCGTTACGACGGTAGAAGCGTTCGAAAACGCGCTCGCGATCTTCGTCGGGAATTCCGTCGCCGTCGTCTTCGACCACGATCGTGCAGGTTCGGCCATTTTGCAGCGAGGCGACGCGAACCCGCGAGCGCGCGTAACGGACCGCGTTTTCGAGCAAGTTTCGCGTCAGCTCGCGCAGCCGGCGCTCGTCGCCGTTGACGATCGCGCTCGCCGGCGAACTCTCAATCTGCACGCCGCCGGCCCGCGCGCGCTCGGCGGCGTCGCTCGCGCACCGCGCGACGATGGCGGCTAGGTCGACGGGTTCGCACTGCAGCGCACGATGCCCGGGATCGCGAGCGAGGGTCAGCAGGGCGGTAACGATCGCCGACGCGTCGAGCGCGTCGGCGGCGATCGCATCGAATGCGTCGCGGCTGTCGGGCGCGGCGCTCGTGCGCGCGGCTTGCGCGACGCTCGCGATTGCCGCCAGCGGCGAACGCAGCTCGTGAGCGACGTCGGCGGCGAAAATCCGTTCCCGCTCGCGGGCGGCAAAGATCGGCGCCAAGGTGGCGCGTGCCAAAAGATACGAGGCGAGACCGAAGACCAAAATCAACGGAACGTCGAGCAACGCGATCGTGACGACGACTCGCCGCATTGCCGAGGCGAGCGCCATCGTTCCTTCCGGCGTCCCCAGCGCCGGCTGCAGAAGCGAGGCGTATTCCCGCATGACGAACGCATACGCGCCGACGTCAAGCGCGGCCAATACGCAAACGAAAATCAATAAGTAGAGAGCCGAGGTGCGCGCGATCAATTTCGCAAGCGGTACCCTACGCCCCAAACGGTTTCGATCACGCCGTCCGCGCCGAGTTTCTTGAGTTTTCGGCGGAGCTGGCTGACGTAGACGTTGACGATGTTGCTGGAGCCGTCGAAGTCGTAATCCCAGATTCGTTCGAGAATCTGCGCTCGTGAGAGCGCGAGGCCGGCGTTGCGGGCGAGCAGCTCGAGCAGCCGGAACTCGGTCGAGCCCAACTCGAGCGCCTTACCGTCGAACGTGGCAATTCGAGCGCCGATGTCGACGCGCAGTCGTCCGGCTTCGATGACGTTCACGAGCGGCCGATCGGCGCGCCGCAACAGCGCTCGCAGGCGCGCGATCAGCTCGTTGGCAACGAACGGTTTGACGAGATAGTCGTCGGCGCCGCAATCCAGGCCTTCGACCCGATCCTCGACGGCGTCGCGCGCCGTCAGCATGAGAATCGGCGTCCGCACGCCTTCGGCGCGCGCATTGCGGGCGAGGGTGAATCCGTCAAGGCCCGGCAGACCCACGTCCACGATGGCGGCGTCGTAGGTTTGCTCCAGCAGGTGGTCGAGTCCCGTGCGGCCGTCGGTCACGATGCTAGCGGCAAACTTTTGCGTTTCGAGCATCGTGCGGACGGCTCGCGCGATCGACAGGTTGTCTTCAATGACCAAGATTCGCATGGGCGTTAGGAACCTTCCAGTCAGGAGCCTGAAGGCTCCCTTAGTACTTCCACGGACCTGGGAAAGCTACTGTCACGGCCCCGCCGAGCGTCGGGTGCTGTCCGGGGGCGCCGATCGGCGCGACCTCCTGGAGCAGGAACCGGAACGGCGCGATCATGACGGCTCCGTAGTAGGTGAAATCGCGAGTAACGAACGGGTTAGCCTGTGCGTCATAGCGGACGCCGAGATACGCGTGTGGCACCGGATAGTATTTGAGCCGCACGTACCCGCCGCTCGACCATTGATTCGTCCCGAATCCGTCGGCGTCGTGGTCGTCGCCCCACCATTGCTCGGCCTGAAGGTCGACCTTTCCGACCGTGCCGTGCGCGAGCAGGCCGTAGCGCTGGTAGGCGTCGTTGAACGCGGATCGGCCGGTCGGGAGAATGTCGCGCATCCCGTTGAGAAACTCGCCGCCGAAGTCGAGCTCCGAGTTGCTCTTCGTGAACACGTTTTGATCGAGCCAGAGCCCGACTTCGGGCTGGGAGAGGTAGGTCGTTTCCCCCGTATCGACCGGCTTTCCGCCGTACGCCGCGCCTTTGAACTCGCCTACCGCGAAGGTGAGGTCGGCCCGAAGATTTCCGATCGTGCGCTCGTCCCACATGCCCCAGCGCGGCGACGCAAGCGGCAGATCGTTGAGCCCGACGTGAGCTCCGTAGTATCCATATGGCTGCAGGTCGTCGAGCCGTTCTCCGGGCGACTGCGCGAGCGGCAGCTCGAACAGTCCGAAGCGGTACTCGGACTTGGTGTGCGCGTTGTAGTCGGTGAGAAAGCCCAGGTAGAGGCCGCTCGGACCGCCCCCTGCGCCCAGACTGTAATGCATGTAAAGCGAGATATTGCCGACGTCGGTGTTGCCGAGCAGGATGCCACCGGGCGTCCAGCGGCGGGTGCCCGCGGCTGGATCCTGCGCGTACGACATCTGATACCGGATCGCGAACATCGTCGTACCGTGCTTTTCGATCGGCAATCGATAGCCGTGCATCCGGAAATAGTTTCCGAAGGTATTGAGCTCCGGAAGAACGCTGTGGCACGCACCGCAGTGCAGCCGATAGCGTTGCGCAAAGATCGGGATCGCGCGTGCCGGCGTGGTCGGCAGCGCGAAAAAAAAGGCCGCCGCTGCAAGCGCGACGGCAATTTTATTGTACAACGATTGCCCCTCGCATCGGTGCGCCATAATGGAAATAGCAACCGAACAAGTACGTCCCCGCCTTGTCGGCTTGGACGGTTTGCGAGCTCGATCCAGCCTGCATCGCGCCGCTGCTCCAGCCGCCCGAAAGGGTTGTACCCGATTGGGTCAACGCGCCCTGGTTGAACGGCGAACCGGCCGGAAACTTCGTGGCGCCCGGAATCGAAGTCGAAGTGTGTGCGAACCCATCGCTGTTGTTGAACACGATCGAATCGCCGACTTGGACGGTCGTTACCGGCGGCTTCATGCCGCCGCTTTGGCCGTAAGGCGTCTGAACGGGTGCGTTGAGCGTCAGGTTGACGTCGATGGTGACGATACGTCCGCCGCCTCCACCCGAGCCGCCCGAGTCGCTCAGACCGTTGGGCGTACAGGCGGCCAGCGCCAGCGCAAGCGCCATGCGCGCGACGGCGCCCCAGCGGAGCCCGCTCACTTCCCAACCTTCGGCTGCAACGACCGCGCCGCTTGGACGATATCGCCGCTCAAGCCGGTCGACGCGAGCATGGTGTTTTGGAGTTTTCCGTCGGCGCCGAGAACGTAGACGAACGTCGTGTGCTGCTCCCGAAAACCGCTCTTTCCAAGTTTTGCCACGACGCCGAACTCGTTGAGGATCGTGTTGACGTCGGCTGGGCGCCCGCTGGCCAGCAGCCAATATCGCGGATTTGCGCCGAACCGGTGGGCCAGCGTCGCCATCAAACTCGGCGGATCGTTTATTGGGTCGAGCGTAATCGTCAGCAGCCGCGTGTTTAGGCGCCGATGTGCGATTTGAACTGCCGCGTCGGAGAATTGCGCGTTGACCAGCGGGCACGCGTCGGTGCAGTGCGCCGACACGAACGTCACGATCAGGGGTCTGCCGCGCAGCGATTCGAAGGTGAACGCGTGTCCGGTTTGATCGATCAGCCGAGGGGAACTCTGCACCGCTGCCCCGGGAGAGGGCAGCAGTGCAGAGACGGCGATCGTCAAAGCCGCGAGGAGCGACCGAATGGACACGTCGTGCGACTACGTGGGTCCCGGCGTCGCGTGCGCGACCACTCGGATGACGTCTTGCATTCCTTCGCTATAGTGGAACGCGCAGCCGATGAGGTAATTCCCCCGGTTGGTCAGCGTGATTTTGACGCTTGCACCCGGCGAGATGCTTCCGCTGGCGTAGCCTTTGCCCAGCACGCCGTTGCCTGCCGCCTGAATCGGAAGCGTTGGATTCTGCGGGAACACCGCGGGCGGACCTTTGACCTTCTTAACGACGTCGAGCGTGTGCGGATGCGACGACGACAGGTTTTTGAACGTCACGGTCACACCCGGCGGGAAGGCCAGGACTTGCGCCGTGGTGGACTGGGTATACCCGCCGACCTTACCCCAGGTCGGATCGACCTTCGTGCCGACGCCTTCGCTGGGCAACTCGGCCCCGATCGTTTTTTTCGGAAGCGTAAACTGGATGGCCATTTCGGGGCCGATCGGAGTTAAACCGGCGTTCGTCGATGACGAAACGCCGTTTCGGCCGCCGCACGCAACCAGCGCAAAGGCGATAGCCAACAACCCGATCCCACCGTATTTGTGCATAGTAGATCTCCTAGGAGCGTTGAGGTTTGTGAGAACGTAACAACCTGGAATGAAGGAACTATAAAGCCGGAAACCCGACCCGCGCGGGGTTCTTAGTAACCCGTGGGGCTCGGACCGGAGGTGGGCGGCGGCGTCCCCTTCGGCGGAGGCGTTCCTTGCTGTCCCGGTTTGGCCTTAGAGCTGACGACCAGAACGTCGTGCATGCCTTCACCGTAGTGAAACGCGCATCCGATCAGATACGTGCCGGCCTTCGAGAGCGTGACGGTCACCGACTTCCCCGGCTTGATCACACCGCTGGCGTATCCGGCTGCGAGCACGGTCCCGCCGTGCTTCTGCATTTGCAACGACGGATTTTTGGGAAAGTTCGCCGGCGGCCCTTTGATAACGGAGACGACGTCGAGCGTGTGTGGAATCTTCTTGGAGAGGTTCCGAATCGTAATTTTGGTTCCCGGCGGAAAGCCCAGCGTTTGCGCGTACTGCATCTGCGTGTAGCCGCCGATCGTGGCTTTCCAGAAAGGGGACTTGTACGTGCCCACGCCCTCGCTCGGCAGTTCTTCGCCGATCGTGCGCGCGGGGAGATTCGCCGTGATGACCAAGTCCGAGTCGACGGCTGGAAGTGAGACCTGGCCGTTTTGCGGCAGGAAATTTCCGCCGCTGCCGTGGCTGCTGCAAGCAACCAAGACGGCGCCGATGAGAATGGTCGAGAATGCCACGCGTCTGCTGAACATAGGACCTCCTACTGGTTTTACGGCTCAAGCCTAGCTGGGCCGCATGAAGAAATCCTAAATCGTGATGGAGTCGCGCATGGCCGCGGCGATATTCTGCAGCGCCGGGTCGGCGCCCGCGTCGCGGCTGGCCTGAGAAAATGCGTCGCGGGCGTCTCGGCGGCGCCCTTCGCGCAGCAGCACGACGCCGAGCGCGAATTGCGCTCGGGCGTAGGTCGGCGCCAGGGCGAGGGCCGTCCTCAGCTCGCGTTCGGCGGCATCGTAGCGCTGCAGACGCTCCTCGGCGAGTGCGAGGTTGTAGTGAGCGATGGCGTAGGTCGGGTTGCTGTGGAGGAGTTTGCCGAAATCGGCGCGCGCGGTCGCGGCGTCACCGCTCCGCAATGCGACGATGCCGCGCGAGTACAACGCCCGAGCAGATTCCGGATCGAGTGCGAGGTAGCGGTCGGCAACCTGCCGTGCCGCGCGCAGATCGCCGCGCGCGACTTCGACCGCAATCAGGTTTGCCATCGCCGCGAGAAAGCCCGGATCGCGCGCAATCGCCGCGCGTAATTGCGTTGCCGCGTCGTCGTTTCTTCCGAAGTTCGCGTAGGCAATCGCGAGATCGTAGCGCGCCGTCGATCCTCTGGGTTCGTCGGGATCGAGCGCGACGATCCGCTCGAACTCGGCCGACGCACCTTTCCAATTCCCGTGCGCTTCATCGTCGAGGCCGATGCGAAAGCGTTCCTCGATTTCGCGATCGATCGCCAAGCTGCGCAACGCCGGCACCGACGTCGTCCGTGGAATCGGCGTTCGCATCGGATAGGTCTGGGAGAGCGCCGTCGTCGAGAGAGTGCCGGCTAGGAGCACTGCGAGGAAGGCGATCCTCATGCAGGCGGCGCTACCTACGGGCTTTCGGGGTCGGCCGGCAGCTCCGCATTTTGGGAAAGCTGGGCCGCGGCCGCACGTTCCGGCCGGCATTCCCAGCCTTTACGGCCCGTCAACGTAATCGGCCCGAGCAATGCGGGCGCGTCGGACGAGACCATTTGGCCGGTCAGCAGGTCCTCCAGCGACACCGACTTCGCCAACGCCGCACTGCCGCACAAGAGCGCCGCAGCCATGAGCGCGGGGGCTACGATTCGAAACACCAGGGCGCTTGACATCAGCCTCAATTATAGCCGAAGGTCTAAGGAATCCGTGAATCGCACCGGCAGTTTTCTCGTATCGGCCCTGGTCGTAGGCTTTTTCCTCACCACCGCGCCGGCCGGGGCTCAGGTTGCATTGGTCGTCGGTTCGGTCCGCGACCAGCACGGGTCGCCCGTCGAGGGCGCGGGCGTCGCGGCCCTCGACCCGCGGGGCGCGCGGACGGCCGCGGCGATGACCGACGCCGCCGGCACGTTCTCGCTCCCCGGCGTCGGCGTCGCGGCCGTAGCGATCAGCTGCCGTTACTGCATTTCGCGCACCGTTGCGGTCGCCTCGGGGGAACCGGTGGTCGCGATCGTGCGGCGCTTCGACGCCCTCTTCTACGACTCGCCCTCGCCGCAGGATTTGGCGAATCTTCCCTACGCGCACGTCGAATCTGCGATGGCACTGCGTCCCTTTATGCTGCTGCGCCAGACGACCGGAACGCTGCCGGGCTCGCAACTTGCCGATCGCGGCCTGCTGCCGAGCAACGCGCTGTTGATCGATGCCGGCGTCCCGGACTACGATTTCTCGTTCGGCGCGACGCCCTACGACGAAATCCCCGCGAACTACGAGCACTCGGGGAGCGTTGCGTCGCCGGCCGACGCATTTCTGTACGGAGACCGGGCCGGATCCGGGATCGTATCGCTGGATCCGTTCGGCGGCGATTCCGCCCTTGCGACCGTCGGCGGCGATACGATCTTGCGTCTCGAGGGCGGTTCGGAATCGACCGGCGTCGTGGCGGGGACCTACAGCAACGACACTGAGTCGCGGCAGCGAACCGACGGGCGTTGGACGATTCCGATTTCCGGCGCGGAGACGCTGTTTTTCAGCGGCGGCAGCGCGCAGAATCGATCGTACGGCGATCCGACCTCGACGCTGAACGAAAACTTCTCGTTCGCAACGGCGTCCTTCGACGACGCGCAGCCCACCGTCGACATGCACGCGGGCTTCATTGCGGACCGCGGCGGTTACCTCGCAACGAGCGGCGGTTTGCCGATCGGCGACGTTTGGTCGGACGCCCAGTACTCCGCCGGCCTGCGCACCCAAGGCCCGATTTCGGCATTCGTCGACGTGTCGAGCCGGCTGTCGACCGGGATCTACGATGCGGCCGCGTACGACCAGCCGCGGATCGCCGGAACGCTGACCCAAAATCGGGTCGATGCCGGCTTCGACGCCGTTGGCAGAGATTACGACCTGACCGCCGGCGTCGGTTTGTTTGGCCTCGACTATACGGGAGGCTGGGGGGGCATCTCGACCCCGGCCGGCGGACATCTGGCGACGCCCTCGCTGAGCGTGAGTTTATTTCCCAACTCGAAGTGGACCGCCGACTTCAAAGCCAGCGGTTCGTTTACGTTGCCCACGCTCTGGCAGGAGTACGGCTTCTACGACAACTACGGGGCGTTCGTTTACGACCGCAACGCGCTGTACGAAGCGACGCTCTCGTACACCGACGATTCGCGTTTACGGGTTTCCGTCGAGAGCGCGTCTCAGCGGGTTCGCGGTTACACCGACGGGTTGGTGACTTCGACCGGCGCGTCGGTCGCCTGGCAACTCGCGCCGGCGATTTCGTTGCGCGCTTGGACGATGTACGTCGCCGACACGACCGCCCCGCCCGCCGGTCCGCAGCTGTATCCCACCGGCATGCCGTCGAACGTCAACGCGCTTTGGCTTACGTACGAGAACGGCTCGGCGTTGCGCGTCGACGCGATCTACCGGCGCGATCTTCTCGATCGGGAGCCGTTCGAACACGTTGAACGCGTCGGTCTCAGGACCGGTTTCGAATCACCTGCGGTGGTACGCCGGCGTCGAAGACCGCCAGCGCACCACGTATCTCGACGTCGGCCTCAGATTCCGCTGAGACCGTTCTCTCCTTACTCGTCGCGGCGACCGGGAGGACGGCGCCGGCGGCGCATCGGCGGCGCCCCGGGGGCGTCGACCGCCTCGGCCATGTCGCGCGGCTCCGCGCTCTCGCGCGGTGCGACGCTCTCGCGTGGTGCGACGCTCTCGCGTGGTGCGACGCTCTCGCGAGGTTCGGCGCTCTCGCGCGGACGGCGGCGATTGCGGTCGCCGTCGCTCCAGTTGTTGCGGCCGCCGCCTCCGCCTCCGCCTCCTCCGCTACCGTTTCCCGAACCGAGCACGGCCTTGTGGGAAAGGTTGAGCCGACCCTGGCCGTCGATCTCCATCACCTTTACGCTGAGGTCGTCGCCGACGTTGACGACGTCTTCGACTCGTTCGACCCGCTGTTGGGCGAGCTGACTGATGTGTACGAGCCCTTCCTTTCCGGGAAGAATCTGGACGAACGCGCCGATCGGAATGATGCGGGTCACCTTCCCGACGTACGTTTCGCCGATGACGATGTCTTTGGTGAGATTTTCGACGATCTGGCGCGCTTTGTCGCCCGATTCGCCGTCGAGCGACGTGATGAAGACCGAGCCGTCGTCCTCGATGTCGATCTTGCTCACCCCGGTGTCGGCGATGATCTTGTTGATGACCTTGCCGCCGGGCCCGATCACGTCCTTGATCTTTGCCGGATCGATCTTGATGACGATCATCCGCGGTGCGTACTTCGAAAGCTCGGTGCGCGGCTGCGCGATCGTTTCGGCGAGCTTGTCGATGATGAAGTAGCGCGATTTGCGGGCCGCTTCCATCGCCTCACGCATGATCTCCAGCGTGATGCCCTGGACCTTGATGTCCATCTGAATGGCGGTGATGCCCTTTTTGGTGCCGGCGACTTTGAAGTCCATCTCGCCGAGCGCGTCTTCCAGGCCTTGGATGTCGGTGAGGATCGCGTACTTGTCGCCCTTGAGAATCAATCCCATCGCGACGCCGGCAACGTGTCCCTTGATCGGAACGCCGGCATCCATCAAAGCAAGGTCGAGCCGCAGACCGACGCCATCGAGGACGAACCGTTCGATTCGAGCACTTCGCTCATCACGCGAACCGTGTAGGGGAACTCGTCTTTGGGCGGCAGGACCGGTAACAGCGCACGCTCTGCTAACGCAGCCGTGGCCGATTTCGCGGCGCCCGGGTCCGCGCATCGGGCGCGTCTCGCCGACCGAAAACGGCGGAAAGTTGTAGAAGTGCATGTAGCGTTTGTCTTCGAGCGCGACGATGCCGTCGAGCCGCTGAGCGTCGCTGGTCGAACCCAGCGTCGCGGCGGTAAAGACTTGCGTTTGTCCGCGGGTGAAAACGCCGGAACCGTGCACGCGCGGAACGTAGTGCACCTTGCTCCAAATCGGACGGATCTCGTCGGCCTTGCGGCCGTCGGGACGAATCTTCTCGTCGACGACCATCACGCGCAGCTCGTCTTCTTCCATCGACTTGACGATTTTTCCAAACTCTTTGGAAGCGGTCGAGTCTTGGAGAAGCGCCTTGACGTCGGCGTCCTTCTTGTCGTTGCAGCGCGCCAGCGCCTCGTCGACGCTCAGCTTGGCGAACGCTTCTTCGCGGTCGCCCTTCTCGACGATGCGCATCGCTTTGGCAACGTCCTTGCCGAAGTTCTTGCGAACCCATTTTTCGAGGTCGGCGTTGACGCTCTGGACGGGGTACTCGCGTTTCTTCTTGCCGTTCTTTTTCGACCAGCTTGTCGATCGCTTTGACGATCTTTTGGATCTCGCCGTGCGCGAACTCGACGGCACCGAGAAACACGTCCTCGGCGATTTCGTTGCCGCCGCCTTCGACCATCATGACGCCGTCGGCGGTGCCGGCGACGACGATTTCCATGCCGCCGGTTTCGTACTGCGGCGAGCGTTGGATTGGCGATGAAGTTCGCCGTCCTCGTCGCGGCCGACGCGTACCGCGGCGACCGTTTTTTCGAACGGGATATCGCTCAGGGCCAGCGCCGCACCGGCGGCGCACACGCCGAGCACGTCGGCGTCGAGTTCCGGATCGATCGACAGCACGGTCGCGACGACTTGCACGTCGTTACGGAACCCGTCCGGAAAGAGCGGACGAATCGGGCGATCGATTTGGCGCGAACTGAGGACGGCGTGTTCGGTCGGGCGTCCTTCGCGCTTGATGAATCCGCCGGGGATCTTTCCGGCGGCATACATCTTTTCTTCAAAATCGCAGGTGAGCGGGAACCAGTCGATACCTTCGCGCGGTTTGGCGGAGGCGGTGACGGCACAGAGCACGACGTTTTGATCGCCGTAACGAACCAAAGCGGAGCCGTTTGCTTGCTTCGCGAGTTCGCCGGTTTCGATGATCATCGTGCGCCCGCCGATCTCTAAGGTCACGGATTCGGGCACGATTACTCCTAAATTATGGTCGTTTTGCTTTTTTCTTAACCGCGCGCGCTTCGGGCCGCGCGGCGCCGCGACCTCCCTTTGGCGGGCAAAAGCCTTTGCCGCGCGACTGCCGAAACGTCGCGCCATGCGCTCGTGGGCCCGCGCGGCACTCGCCCTAGGGGCCCTTTCTTTGACCGCCGTGGCCGGAGCCGGCTCGGCGCCCGTGCAAGCCATCGGCCGCCACGCGATGGTCGTCGACCGAAGAACACTACGCGACCAGCGTTGGAGTCAACGTGCTGCGCGCCGGCGGTAATGCGGTCGACGCAGCGGTCGCAACCGCGTACGCGCTGGCGGTCGTCGATCCGTGCTGCGGGAATATCGGCGGCGGCGGCTTCATGCTCGTGCGCGAAAGCGGCGGCCTCGAACGCGTCATCGACTTTCGCGAGCGGGCGCCGGAGCGTGCGACCCGCACGATGTTTCTCGACCGCAACGGCGACGTTGTGCCGTTCCGGTCGCGCAAAGGCTGGCTCGCGGTCGCCGTGCCGGGAACGGTTCTCGGCCTCGAGACCGCGCGGCGCGAGTTTGGTTCGATGGGGCGCGCCGCGCTGATGGCCCCGGCGATCGCGCTCGCGCGCGAGGGTTTTACGCTCGATGCCGGCGACGAGATTCCATTCGATGGATCGACCACCGCCGGATACACCGGCGCGTACTCGTTGCCGGCGCAACCCAACGTGCGCGCGATTTTTCTCCCCAACGGACGCTTTCTCAGAGCGGGAGAAACGCTGACGCAGCCGCAGCTCGCCCGCACGTTGGAGGCGATCGCGGCGGGCGGCCCGGAGACGTTTTATCGCGGGCCGATTGCGCGGGCCATCGTTGCCGCCAGCGACGCAGGCGGCGGCATCCTCACCCTGTCGGATTTTGCGAACTACCGCGTCGAAGAATCGCCGCCGGTGCACTGCCGGTATCGCGGCTACGACGTCGCTTCGGTGCCGCCGCCGAGCTCGGGCGGCGTAACCTTATGTGAAATCCTCAACGTGATCGCGCCGTTTCCGCTGGCCCACTGGGGCTGGCACAGCGCGCGCAGCGTGCATTACGTTACGGAAGCCGAACGGCGCGCCTATGCCGATCGCAACGCCTACCTCGGTGACCCCGATTTCGTCAGCAATCCGGTTGCCGCGTTGTTGCGGCCGGAATACGCCGCCAAGCTGCGTTCGGAGATTCTGCCCGACCGAGCGACCCCGTCGAGCGACGTTAAGCCTGGCTTTCACGCGATCGCGCGCGAAGGCAACCACACGACCCACTTCTCGATCGTCGATCGCTGGGGCAATGCCGTCGCCGTGACGTTTACGCTCAACGACTGGTTCGGCGCCGACGTCATCGCCGGGAGCACCGGCTTTCTCTTGAACGACGAGATGGACGACTTCACCGCGAAACCCGGAGCCGCAAACATGTACGGGCTCGTCCAGGGTGCGCGTAACGACGTCGCACCCGGAAAGCGGCCGCTCTCCTCAATGGCCCCCACCATCGTTGCCAAAGACGGGAAGCTCGCGATGGTTACCGGCAGCCCGGGCGGTTCCCGAATCGTCACGATCGTGCTCGAAACGATCCTCAACGCCATCGTCTATCGCGACGGCGCGCGCCGGGCCGTCGACTTGCCGCGCACGCACATGCAGTGGCTTCCCGATCGTCTCGAGTACGAGCCGGACAGCCTGGACGCGGCGACCGCAACGAAATTGCGGGCGATGGGCTACACCCTCGATCGGAAGCGGCCATGGGGAAGCGCGCAAGCGATCGTCGTGGATCCGGCAACCGGCACGCTCTACGGCGGCAGCGACCGCCGCCGTCCTTCGGGCGCCGCCCTGGGATATTGATAGTAGGGCCGTACGTGCCGGCGATGGTATAACGCCAGCTATGCAAACGCTTTCCCCGGCGGAGCTGACGGAATTGCAGCTCAAGGCCAACGACGTGCGGCAGGGCATTATCCGTTCGCTGCTCGCTGCGGGTTCGGGTCATTCCGCCGGTCCGCTCGACATGTCCGACGTTTTCACGGCGCTGTACGGCCACTTGATGCGGCACGACCCGGCGCGCCCCGACTGGCCGGATCGCGATCGGCTGCTGCTGTCGTGCGGTCACATCGCACCGGTACGATACTCCGCGATGGCCAACTTCGGATATTTTCCGGTCGAGGAGCTGCTGACGCTGCGCAAGTTTGGAACGCGGCTGCAGGGCCACCCCGAGCGCATCTCCCTTCCGTCGGTCGAAACGACCTCGGGACCGCTGGGCGAAGGACTGGCGCAGGGCGTCGGAATGGCGCTGGGAGCCAAGATCGACGGGAAAGACTTTCACGTGTGGGTCGTTACGTCGGACGCGGAGCACCAGTGCGGGCTTCACTGGGAAGCGGTGATGACCGGCGCCAAGTTCGGCTTGGACAATCTCACGGCGATCGTCGACCGTAACTTCATCCAGATCGACGGGAGCACGGAAGACGTCATGCCGCTCGAGCCGCTGGCGCGAGAAATATCGCGCCTTCAATTGGGAAGTCTTCGAGTGCGACGGAAACGATATGGCCGACTTTATCGCCACCGCGCAGCGCGCTAAGGCCGTCCGAGGCAAGCCCCAAGTCATCATCGCCAACACGATCCCCGGCAAGGGCGTTTCGTTCATGGAAGGCGACTATACGTGGCACGGAAAGCCGCCGAACGCCGCGCAAGCCCAAGAAGCGTTGGCCGAACTGGGCGCCGCCCGCGAAAGGATTGCGGCTCATGCCTAGCACGCCGGCGGCCGGAACTGCGGCCGCAACCATGCATTTGGTCGACTATCGCAACGGCGACGTCAAACAAGTTCCGACCCGCAACGGCTTCGGCGAAGGGATCGTGGAAGCGGGCAGCCGCAATCGCGACGTCGTCGGCATCTGCGCCGACCTTTCGGAGTCGACGCGCTTCGAAGGCTTCAAGAAGGCGCATCCCGAGCAGTATTTCGACATCGGCGTTTCCGAGCAAATGTTGGTGGCGATGGCCGGCGGTCTCGCCGCGGTCGGGAAAGTCCCGTGGATCGCGAGCTACGCGATGTTCAATCCCGGACGCTCCTGGGAACAAGTGCGCACGATCATGGCGCTCAACGAAACCAACGTCAAGATTGCCGGTGCCCATGCGGGCGTCTCGGTCGGACCCGACGGCGCCACCCACCAGGCGATCGAAGACATCGCCATCATGCGCGTGATCCCGCACATGACGGTGGTCGTGCCGTGCGACGCGGTGCAAACGAAAAAGGCGACGCTGGCGCTAAGCCAAGCGTGGGGCCCGGCCTACCTTCGCTTCGGTCGCGACAAATCGGCCGTCATCACGACCGACGACACGCCGTTTACCATCGGCGAGGCGCAGACGTTTCGCGAAGGCGGCGACGTTGCCATCGTCGCGTGCGGGATTCTGGTGTACAACGCGTTGCTCGCGGCCGATCGGGTCGCTCGCGAGGACGGAATCGAATGCCGGGTCGTCAACAACCACACGGTCAAGCCGATGGACGAAGCCGCGATCGTCAACGCGGCCCGCGTTTGCGGAACGGTCGTGACCGTCGAAGAGCATCAGAAGCACGCCGGCATGGGTTCGCGCGTCGCCGAGATCCTGGCGGCAAATTATCCCGTGCCGATCGAATTCGTCGGAGTCGACGACCGCTTCGGTCAATCCGGAGAACCGGCCGAGCTGATCGAGTTTTACGGCATGGGCGTCGACTCGATCGTCGGCGCCGTTCGCCGCGCTCACGGCCGGAAGACCGGCTAGTACGCTAGGTCTGCGAAGCCCGGCTGGCGCGCTAGCGGCGCAAGCCTAAATCGGAGATCAGCGTGCGGTAGCGCTCGAGATCCTTGGCCTGCAAATAGTTGAGCAGGCGGCGGCGCTGACCGACTTGCAAAAGCAAACCGCGCCGGCTGTGATGATCTTTCTTGTGGATCTTCAAGTGCTCGGTGAGCATGTTGATCGAGGCGGTGAGGATCGCAACTTGCACCTCGGCGGAGCCGGTATCGTTGGTCCCGCGGCCGTATTTGACGGCGATTTCCGCTTTTTGTTCCTTGGAAAGGGGCACGAAGAAAACTCCTGTTCAGGATGGTCTCGCTCGGGTGCAGGGCAGGGCGCTCCGCCTCGGCGACCGGCCTACCATAGCAGAGCCGTGCCGGGCGGGCAAGGGCTTTGAGCGCGCGGGGGCAATCGCTCGCAGGTGGAGCGCTTCCTGGTTCCGGTCATTTACGGTTCGGTGCGGACCGAGCGCCAAGGGATCAAGGCCGCCCGCTTCGTCGTTGCCGAGCTCCTGCGGCGGGGGGCCGACGCGGTGCTGGTCGATCCCATGGAAAAACGGCTTCCGCTGTTGGACCGGATGTACAAGGAGTTTCCCCCGGGACAGGCGCCCGCTCCGATGGAGGAACTCGCCGATCTGTTTCGCCGGGCCGACGGCTTCGCGATCGTCTCGGGCGAATACAATAACGGCATTCCGCCCGCGTTGAAAAATTTGCTCGATCACTTCCTCGAGGAATACTTCTGGCGCCCCGCGGCGATCGCGTGCTACTCCGGGGGGCGCTGGGGCGGCGTACGCGCCGCGATGCAGCTGCGCATGTCGCTGGCCGAGATGGGAATGGTGACCATTCCTTCGCTGTTTCCGACGGCGAACGTCGGTACGGCCTTCAGCGACGACGGGACGCCGTCCGATCCGAAAACGGTCGAGTATTCGGCCGAGTTCTTCGACGAGTTCTTTTGGTATATGAAAGCGCTGCGGGAACAGCGAAAGACCGGCGTGCCGTATTAACGGAGTGACGAGCGTTTGGACTTAGAAATACGCGGCCGGGTCGCGCTGGTCACCGGCGCGAGCTCCGGAATTGGTGAAGCGGTCGCGCTGGCGCTCGCACGCGAAGGCGTGCGGCTGGCGGTTGCCGCGCGCCGCGCGGACCGGCTCGAGGCGCTGACGGAGCGCGCGCTGAAACTGGGCGCCGCCGGCGCCGCCGCGTTTCCCGCCGACGTCACCGACGAGACCGCGATCGGAGCGATGATCGACCGCGTGCGCGGCGCGTTCGGCGACGTCGACATCGCCGTGCTCAACGGAGGCGGGCCACGTCCCGGAACGTTTACCGGCCTGACGCTCGAAGATTGGGACGGTGGTTATCGCGACGTTTTGCGGGGCATGCTGTCGATCGTGCAACGCGTGCTGCCGTCGATGCGCGCCAAACGTTGGGGAAGAATCGTGGCGTTGACGTCAACGTCGGTAAAACAACCGATCGAGGGTCTCGTGCTGTCGAACTCGCTGCGGACCGCGCTCGTATCGGCGCTGCGCACGCTCGCCGTCGAAGTCGCGCCGGAAGGCATTACGGTCAACAGCATTGCGACCGGCCGCGTCGAACACCGACCGGTTGCGCGCACTCTACGGTGGGAGCGAGGATGCGGTTCGGACGGCGGCGGCCGCCGAAGTTCCGATCCGGCGGGTGGCCACACCCCAGGAGTTTGCGCCGCTGGTCGCCTTCTTGTGCGGCGAGCCGGCCGGCTACGTCACCGGTCAAACGATCTCGATCGACGGGGGCTTGACCCGAGGCCTGTTCGGTTGACCGACGCGGCCGCGGCGCAAACGTTCGTGAAAGTGGGATCGCCCGACGACTTTTCCGATGGGACGGCGACGGTCGTTCCGGTCGACCGGTACGAGGTGGCCATCTTCAACGTCGAAGACGAACTCTACGCGTATGAAAATGCCTGTCCGCATCAGGGCGGCCCGATCGGAGAAGGGGTCGTCGAGGGCGCCACGGTGACGTGCCCGTGGCATGCCTGGTGTTTCGATCTGCGCACCGGCCGGTTGACGCTTGGGGATTTCGCCGAGTTGCGGCGATTCGATCTCCACGTCGAAAACGGCGCGCTGTTCGTCGCGCGCGAACCGGTGCGCTCGCCGTGAGCGACGTGCCGGCCTGGGACGGCCGCGACGGCACCGCCGGCGGCGCGGCATTTGGTTCGGCGCTGGCCGCCATCGCGACCGAGCGTGAGGTCGCCCTCGAGGAGCTGGCCGCGGCGGCCGGGATGGAGGCCGGTCTGTTTACCGAGGTCGTCGTCGGCTCGCGACGGGTCGGCCTCAGTGCGCTCGCTCGCTTTGCCGTTCTACTCCGCTTGCGGCCGATCGAGTTCTTGCAGCGCACCCAAATTCTCTCGCTGGAGGCGTACGCATTCGGTCTCGACCCGCTCTATTTTCTCCCGGAGGGTCCGGTGCGCTACGATGCCCGGATCTATATGCGCGAGATCAATCCGCGCCACCAAGTTCCCGAAGGTGACATGACGCGGCGCAATCCGACCCTCAAAGCGCTGGCAGAGGATAACCTCCTCGACGCCGTCGGAAAGACCGAAGTCGAACTCGCGTACCTGCTTCGAGCCGCCGTCGAGCAGACGGGTGGGACCCTCTAGGGGGCAGCGCGAACGAAGGGGCCGATGCAAGGAGTAGAGGGAAAGCGGATCGCCGCGCTCATTGGCGACGGCTTCGAAGAGATTGACTTGATGGAGCCGCGGCGCGCGCTCGAGGAGGCGGGAGCCGTCGTGACGATCGTCGGTCTCGACGAACGCGCGCGTCAGCGCATCCACGGCAAGCGTGGGCTCGAGGACGGCCAGAGCGTCCGCGCCGAGGAACTCGTCGCGGACTGCACGGCTGAAGATTTCGACGCGCTGCTGGTACCCGGCGGCACGTCGCCCGACAGAATTCGCGCCGATCGGGAAGTCCAGCGTTTCTGCCGCGAGTTCGACGTCGTCAAGAAGCCGATGTTCTCGATCGGGCACGGCGCCCAAGTGTTGATCTCCGCGCAACTCGCGCGCGGCCGCCAGATTACCGGCGCTCACTCGATCGCCGACGACATCCGCAACGCCGGCGGACTCTATCGCGACCAGCCGACGGTCACCGATTCGAACTTGGTCTCGACGCGCGGCGGCGACGACATGCCGCAGTTCAACCGCGCGATGCTCGAAAAGCTCGCGGCCGCCGCGCCGCCTCAGCCGGTTTAAGCGCTGACGTAGTCTTATATCGGGTCGTAACGGGCGAGAGTTTCGCCGTATTGGCGTAGCGCTAAAAACGAGACGAGTGCCGAGAATCCGAGTTCCCCGCCGAGGGAATCGCCGGCGACGATAAGCGCGAACGCCGCCGTGCTCACGGTGCACGCCATGACGACGTAGAGCCCGAACGACGTGCCGGTGCGAACGGTTGCCGAGAGCGCGGTCAGCGTGCTCGGAATGACCGCCGAAAAGGCAATCAGGAACGTGAGCGCAAGGTCGCGCAAACCGGCCACTTCGGCCGCGACGCAGTACGCGGCCGTCGCCAGCGTCGCAATGATGCATGGTACGAGCGCCTTGGCGCGGGCGAGTTCGCGCCCGAATAACGGAGCGCTCTGTTCGCACAAGTCGAGGTGCGGAAAGCGCCCGGGACGCTGCACGAGCGCGATGACGATGCCCAGCAGCGAGCAGAAGAATATCGGACCGGCTAACCCGTGCGGCTGAACGAAGCCGACCACCGCCGCGGCGGCGCACGCATAGAGAACGGTGCCGTATTCGCTGCGCAGCCGCGCCTCGACGATCGCGAAAAACGCCCGGCCGCTCACAATCGCACCCGTTCGCGGAGTTCGGGTGAGTACGCACGCGCGGAGACGTCGTCAACGTGGGTTGAGAAGACGGCCCGTAGGCCGGCCGCGGCAACGATCTGCGGCGCGTAGGCGGCTTGCGGGCGGTCGAGCACGAGCAACTTCGGCGCGCCGACCAACGCCGCGGCTAGCGGATAGGCAAACGCTTCGTGCACGCCTTCGAGCCGCTCCAACACGAGCTTGGCGTGCGCGATCGCCCGCATCGCGTCAACGTCCCAGAGTGCGGCGCGAAAGGCGACGTAGCGATCGAACTCGGCCCGGTCGGTAAACGGCAGCGGGTCGTGTGGTACGAACGCCGCAATTCGCTTGCAGTGGGCCGGCTGCACGCGAGGATCGTATTGGTCGATCAACACGCGCCCACTGCTGGCCTTGACGATCCCGGCCGCCAGCAGCGCGGCGATCTTGGCTTGGCGGCCGTCGGAAAACGTCCGGACCGCCCGCTCGGCCGGGTGCACGTCGAGTGTGATCGGGCCGACATCGGCGCCGTCTGCGTCGAACGATGCCGCGCGCATGCGTAACAACGTCAAGGCGGTACCATTCGGTATCCTCGACCAAAGTACTAGGGAGAGCGTGATTTCGTTGTCCTATTTTCCCGTGTCATCCTGAGCGGAGGCGCGCAGCGCCGCAGTCGAAGGACGCTTTTGCCAAGATCGATCTCGGCCGAGAAACCACGAAAGTGGCGAAGCATCCGTCCTTCGACTACGCGCCTCCGGCGCTCCGCTCAGGATGACAGGGAGGGTTGAACGCGCGCCTTCGGCTCTTTACTCAGGACACAAGAATGATCGCTCGATCAGAATCCCTAGTCCGAGGGGTTCGCGTCTACGCCGGGCAAACTCTTAGCGGTTAGATGTTGTCGAATGCCGAGGTTGCAGCCAAGCTGCTTGAGATTCGCACCCTGATGGAGATGGCGGGCGAGTCGTTCTACAAATACACGGCCTACGAGCGGGCCGCCGCGTCGGTCGAAAACGCCCCGCCGCTGGCCGACTTGGTGACCGCCGGCGAACATCTCAAGCTGCCGGGCATCGGTAAGTCGATCGGTGCGGCGGTCGAGCAACTCGTAACGACCGGCACGGCCGACCATCTCGACGAACTCCACCTTCGCTTTCCGGCGTCGATCCTCGAGGTGCTCGGCGTGAGCGGCATCGGCACCAAAACCGCGGCGATGCTCTTTGCGGAGTATGGGATCGCTTCACTGGCCGATTTGGAGGCGGCGATCGGATCGGGTGCGCTGGCCGAGGTTCCGCGCCTGGGGTCGAAAACGCTCGAGAACTGGAAGCGCGGAATCCTTGCGTACAAGGGCCGTCAGCGGCGCACGCCGCTCGCGCTCGCGCTAACGATCGCTTATGAAGTCGCCAGTTTTCTGCGCGAAGGTCCGCCGGTCGATCGCCTCGTCCCGGCCGGGAGCCTGCGACGCCAGGAAGTCACGGTCGGCGATATCGACTTCGTATGCACGTCTTCCGACGCGGCCGGCGTCATCGCGCACTTTACGTCGTGGGAGCGCGCCGATGCGGTGCTCGCCGAGGGTCCGACCAAGGCGAGCATCTGGCTTCCGGGCGGGTTGCAGATCGACTTGCGCGTGCTTCCGGATCATCTCTACGGAAATCTCCTTCAACATTTCACCGGTTCGCGCGAACACAACATCAAGTTGCGCGAACTGGCCGTCCGCAAAGGGTTGCGCGTCAGCGAAAACGGGATCTTGAATCTCGAGACCGGCGACGCGATCGTTTGTTCGGAGGAAGACGGCGTCTACGCCGCGCTCGGTTTGCAGTACGTTCCGCCCGAACTGCGCAACGGTCTCGACGAAATCGATTTGGCGCTCGCCGGCGCAATCCCGAGCTTGATGGAGCCGGCCGATCTGCGCGGCGACTTTCACATGCACACCGATTGGAGCGACGGCGACGATTCGCTCGAAGCGATGATTGCTGCGGCGGCGGCGCGCGGATACGAATATCATGCCGTCAGCGATCACTCGCAGGGACGCGGCCGCCGCTTCGGGATGTCTCCCGACCGGGTGCGCGGTCAGCGCGCCGAGATCGAGGCGCTCGGCGAGCGCTACGGCATTCGGACGCTGTGCGGAAGCGAAGTCGAACATCTTGGCGGACGGGTCGCTCGACTACGACGACGGCGTGCTCGCCGAACTGGACGTCGTCGTCGCTTCGGTCCACTCCGCGATGCAGCAATCGCGCGACGAGATGACGGCGCGGCTGATTCGCGCGTGCGAGAATCCGTACGTTACGATCATCGGTCACCCGACCGGGCGCCGCTTCGACGGCGGCGCCGGTTACGAGTTCGACTACGATGCCGTGTTTGCGGCAGCCGCCCGCACCGGCACGGCGCTGGAGATCGACGGGCAGGCGATGCGGCTGGACCTGCCCGCACCGTTGATCCGCATGGCCAAGGCGTTCGGCGTTACGTTTACAGCCGACAGCGACGCCCATCGCGCGCGCGATTTGGTCAACGCGGAGTTGGCGGTCGGACAGGCTCGGCGAGCGGGACTCACCAAGGACGACGTTTTGAACGCGCGGCCGTACGACGAGATGCGCGCTTTCGTCGACGCCAAGCGATCGAGGGCATCGTGATCGGCGCGATTCGCGTCACCGCGCCCGACGGCGCGATCACCGGAGCGCGGCGTACGGGCACGGCCGGCCCGGCGCTCGTCTTCGTCCACGGCGTAGGCTCGACCGCGGCCATTTGGGACGCACAACTCGAAGCCTTCGGCGACGCGTACCGCTGCGTGGCCGTGGAGCTGCGCGGCAACGGCGCCCTCGAGCCCGATCCGAAACCGGCGTTGATTACGCGCGAGGGTTTTGCCAACGACGTTCTCGCCGTCGCCGCCGCGTGCGAGCTCGATCGTTTCACGCTCGTCGGATGCAGTCTGGGCGGCGTCGTCGCCTTCGAGTTGTGGAAGCGCGTGCCCGAACGTTTCGACGCGATGGTGGTGGTGGGGAGCTTTGCGCGCTACCCGAACGCCCAAGCCTATGCCGACGGCGTGGAAGCCGCGGCCCGTTCGGCGGGCAGCATGCGGGCGTTCGCCAATGCTCGCGCGGCAAGACTCGGCTTGCCGCCGGGGCGGCTGCGCGAGACGGTCGAGCAGATGGCGTGCAAGTCGGTCTCGAGTTACGTCGCATCGACGCAGGCAACCTGGACCGGCGACTATCTCGACGTCCTGCCGACGATCGACGTGCCGGTACGGGTGCTGTGCGGCGAGCGCGATGCGATTGCGCCGCTGAAACTCTCGGAGGAGATCGCGCACGGAATTCCTCACGCCACCTTGGCGGTCGTGGAAGACGCCGGCCACGTTGCAAACGCGGACAATCCGCCCGCGTTCAACGCGCTGCTGCGGTCGTTCTTAACGACCTAAACGAGCCGTTCGGGAACGGCGTACGCGTTAGCACGCGTGCCGCGAACGAAGCCCACCAGCGTAATGCCGAACTCGCGCGCCAGGTCGACGGCTAGACTGCTGGGAGCGGAGATCGAGCAGACGATCGGAATCCGCGCGACCGCGCTTTTCTGCAAAATTTCGTAGCCGGCTCGGCCGCTGACCATGAGGATCGAACGGGCGAACGGCACGCGACCTTCCAGCAGTCCCCAGCCGACGATCTTGTCGACGGCATTGTGACGGCCGACGTCCTCGCGTACCGTTAGGAGTTCGCCGGTTTCGGCGAACAGCGCGGCGGCGTGCAGGCCTCCGGTCGAGGCGAAGACCCGTTGAGCTTCGCGCATCCGCTCGGGTAACGAGTAGAGCAGGTCGGTCGAAACCCGCACGTCGTCGTCGAGCGGTTCGACGCCGAGCGTATGCAGGGAGTCGAGCTGCGCGCGGCCGCACACCCCGCAGGCACTGCTGGTGAGAAAATGCCGTTCGAAACGCTCCAAATCCGGCAGATCGCGGCGCGAAAGCTCGAGGTTGACGACGTTGTAGCGTTGATCCGGGTCGAGATCGGGGTCGAGGCAATACGAGACGCCCGCCAACTCGTTGCGCGCACGCACGATTCCCTCGCCGTAAACGAAACCGGCGGCCAGCTCGAAGTCGTTTCCGGGGGTGCGCATCGTGACCGCCAGCGTCTGCGTCGCCGATCCGGCCACCACCCGCAGCTCGAGCGGCTCTTCGGTGACGACGGCGTCGGTTTTTCGAGTCCGAACCGTCCCGTCGAACGCGGTTACCTCGGTCTCGACGGTCCGCCCGGGACGAACGCGTTCGTCATCCGCGCTCACGCGCCGCCGCGTTCCTCGCGGTCGTGCACGTACGTGGTTCCGAACCGGCCTTTGATGCAAAGGCTGCCGTGCGTGACGCCGTTCTCGAGCGGCGACGTGACCTTGACGATTTCATTCTCCTGGACTTGTAGGCGCAGCGTGCACCCGACGCCGCAGTACGGGCAGATCGTATCGGCCTGCGTTTGAACGGACTCGTCCCACGTGCCGGCCTCACGCATCTCGTGCTCCGACGAAAACATCAGCGCGCCGGTCGGACAAACGCCGATGCAGTTGCCGCAGTACACGCACGCCGAATCGGGCAGCGGCGCGTCGTATTCGGTCGAAATTCGCGCGTCGAACCCGCGGCCGGCGGCGGCGATTGCGAAGGTGTTCTGCGCGTCGGTTCCGCACGCTTCGACGCACTTGTAGCAGAGTATGCACTTCGAATAATCGCGAACGTAGAGGTTGTTGTCGACCTTCGCCGGCTGCTTCACGGTTTCGGCGTCCGGACCGTAGCGGGCGGGATCGGCGCCGTACTGCGCGCAGAAGCGCTGCGCCTCGGGAGCGGTCGAGAGGTCGACCGACGACGCCAGAAACTCCAGCACCATCTTACGGCTGTGCCGCACGCGCTCCGTGTCGGTGCGCACCACCATTCCCGGTTCGGCTTTGCGCGCGCAGGCCGCGACCAGCACGCGCGATCCGTCGAGTTCGACCACGCACACGCGGCAAGCGTTAACGGGCGTCAGCGTCTGCAAAAAGCAGAGCGTCGGCGTTTGCACGCCGGCCTGCGAGCACGCATCGAGGATCGTCGCGCCTTCGGACACGCGAACGTTGGTGCCGTCCACCGTCAGGTCGACCGGGCGCTCCGCCGGCCGCGGCGGATCTTGCGGCATCGGTCCGCGAATCATGGGCGCTCGTTCGTCGCGAAGATGTCGAGGACCGTCTGGGCGGACGCGATCGCATTCGCGGCGGTCTGTCCCAAGCCGCAGATCGACGCGTCGCGCATCGCCCGGCCGATTTCGTTGAGCAGCGCGACGTCCTGCAAACGCTGTGCTCCGGTTGTGGAAACCAGACGCCGCAGCGCTTCTTCCTGGCGTACCGTCCCCACCCGGCACGGCACGCATTGGCCGCAGGACTCGTCGCGGAAAAACCGCGCGATCCGCAGCAGCGTCGCCGTCAGATCGGCATGCCGGTCGAAAACCATGACGACGCCCGACCCGAGGGTCGCGCCGGCGGCGCGCGCGTCTTCGAACGAAAGCCGCATCGAGAGCGCGCCGGCACCGACGAAACCGCCGGCTGCGCCGCCGAGCAGAATCGCCGCAATTTCATGCCGCCGGCGGACCGCCGGCCAGTTCCAGAACCGTTTGCAGCGTCGCGCCGTGCTCGACTTCGTACAAGTCCCGGCTCGCGCACCGCCCCCGACAGGCAGAAGAGCCGCGTCCCGGTCGACTCGGGCGTGCCCAAGCGCGCGTAGGCGTCACCGCCGTCGAGCACGATTTGCGGAAGGTTCGCCAGCGTTTCAACGTTGTTGACGAGCGTGGGTTTGCCGAACAAGCCGGACTCGACCGGAAACGGCGGCTTGCTGCGCGGCTCGCCGCGCTTGCCTTCGATCGAGTTGAACAGGGCCGTTTCTTCACCGCAGATGTACGCGCCGGCGCCGCGCCGGATCTCGACGTCGAAAGCGAAGCCGCTGCCGAGAACGTCGCGCCCGAGCAGGCCGTTTGCACGTGCGGCATCGACCGCGTTCGCTAGCCGTCGCGCTGCCAGCGGATACTCGCCGCGAACGTAGATGAAACCGTGCTCGCAGCCGGCGGCAAACGCGGCAATCGTCATCGCTTCGACGATCGCAAACGGGTCGTTTTCCATCAGGATCCGGTCTTTGAACGTGCCCGGCTCGGATTCGTCGGCGTTGCAGATCACGTAGTGAGGGCGCGCGGGGGCGGCGGCCACCGACTGGAGTTTGCGTCCGGTCGGAAACGCCGCGCCGCCGCGGCCGAGGAGTTTCGACGCAACGACTTCAGCGACGACGCCCTGCGGGCCGATTTCGAGAGCGCGCTTCAGAGCGCGGTATCCGCCGTGCGCGCGATAGTCGTCGAGGCTTTCGGGGTCGACGACGCCGATGCGCTGCAGCAGGCGCAAGGGTGATCCGCCGATGTGGGGCCGCTTCGTATCGTGCGGCGCCGGCCGATCGCCCCCGCTCACGATCGCGAGCGCGCCGGCCGCGTCGATCGGCGCGAACTGCCGGTCGTCCGGATCGGCGCCGGCCACCGTGAGCAACGCGGCGGGCGCGCGATCGCACAGTCCCAAGCATGGACTGCGCAGCCACATCGTGCCGCTTTCGTCGGACGGCGTGCCTTCGGGCCGCCAACTCTCGTCGAGGGAGCCGGCAATGCGTTCCGACCCGGCGAGCCGGCACGCGATATCGTCGCAGACGTGCAGCACCGCGCGCGGCCGCGGCTTCGTCGAAAACATCGCGTAGAACGTCGCCACCCCGTACGCGTCGGCCGGCGGTACCGCCAAGCGGCGGCAGGCGTAGTTCAGCGCGCCCCCGCTGATCCAGCCGGCGCGCGATTGAATCGCATGCAGCACCGGGAGAAGGAGGTGGCGCCGATCGCGCGCAGCCCGGCCGCCGTTCCACGTATCGTCAGCAGGTCCGACGACCGAATCGACCGCGGCCCGTTCGTCGGCCGTTTCGACGGCCGACGTAAAATGCAGGTCCACTTACGCGCGCTCGATTTGCACGGCCGTCGCTTTGAACTCGGCGGTTCCGGATTTTGGATCCGTTGCGTCGATCGTCAGGACGTTGGTCGCGACGTCGTCGTTGAAGTGCGGCGTCATGAAGACCAGGCCTGCGCGCAAGCCGTCGTCGATCCGGACCGGCGCCGTAACCGACCCTCGCCGCGAGCGCACGCGTACGCGCTCGCCCTCGCGAACGCCGTAACGTGCGGCATCTTCGGGCGAAATGTCGAGACTCTCGCCGCGCCGCAGCGGCGACGTATAGCCGCCGCTCTGCACGCCGGTATTGAACGAATCCAAGCGCCGGCCGGTCGTCAAGCGCAACGGAAACTCGGCGTCGAGCGCCTCGACCGGAGGGTCGTGGTCGACCGGCGCGAACGGCGCGCGCTCTCCCCGAATTGGATCTTCCCACAATCGCGCGTGCAAGTATTTTTCGCCCGGATGCGTTTCGTCGTAACAGGGCCACTGAATCCCGTCTAGATTCTCCAAGCGCGTGTAACTCATGCCCGCGTGCCACGGGGAGAGGGTGCGGCACTCGTCCCAAATCGTTTCGGCGCGGCAGTCGCCCCAATCGTGTCCCAAGCGCCGCGCGAGCGCGTACAGAATTTCGGAATCCTCGCGCGCCTCGCCGGGAGGTTCGAGCGCTTTGCGCACGCGCTGGACCCGGCGTTCGCTGCTGGTAACCGTTCCTTCGCTCTCGCACCAGCTCGACGCCGCGGGCAGCACGACGTCGGCCAACTCTCCGGTCTTCGTCAGGAAGATGTCCTGCACGATCAGGCACTTGAGCTTGCCGAGCACCGCGTTCGCGCGCTTTTGATCGGCTTCGGACTGCGCCGGATTTTCGCCGACCACGTAGAGCGTGTCGAGTTCGCCGCGTTCCATGGCATCGAACATTCCGGTCAAGTTCCACCCCGGCTCGGAAGGCAGGGTCGCGTTCCACGCCTGCTCGAATTTTGCGCGCTTTGCCGGATCGGCGACGCTCTGGCCGCCCGGATACTTGTCGGGGAGCGCGCCCATGTCGCCGCCGCCCTGCACGTTATTTTGTCCGCGCAGCGGGCAGACCCCCGAACCGTAGCGGCCGACGTGCCCGGTCAGCAGCGCGAGGTTGATCAAGGCGCGCACGTTGTCGACGGCGTTGTGATGTTCGGTGATGCCGAGCGTCCAGCAGAGCTGCGCGCTCGCAGCCCCGGCGTAGACGTGCGCCAGTTCGGCGATCCGCTCGCGCGGAACGCCGGTCGTTTTCTCCGCGTACTCCAGCGTGTACGGCTCGACGCATTTGGCGTAGCTCTCGAACCCGCTGGTCGCGCGCTCGATGAACGCCCGGTTTTCCAAGCCGGCCGCCAGAATTTCGCGGCCGACGGCGTTGGCCAGCGCGATGTCGGAACCGACGTCGAGCCCGAGCCACCCGTCCGCCCAGCGCGCGGAGCCGGTCCGGCGCGGGTCGACGACGTACAGCTTGGCGCCCTGGTGTATGCCCTTGAGCACGTGGTGAAAGTAGATCGGATGCGTTTCGCGCGCGTTCGATCCCCACAGGACCACGACGCCGGTTCGTTCAGCTTCTTCGTACGAGCTGGTGCCGCCGCCGGCTCCGAAGACCGTCGTCAGACCGACGACGCTCGGAGCGTGTCACGTTCGATTGCAGCTGTCGACGTTGTTGCTGCCGAGGGCAACCCGGGCGAACTTTTGCGCGATGTAGTTCACTTCGTTGGTCGCCTTCGAGCAGCTGAACATCCCGTACGTCCGCGAGCCGTCGCGACGCCGGGCGTCGCGCAGCGCGCCGGCAGCGCAGTCGAGCGCTTCGTCCCACGTTGCCCGTCGCAGTACACCGCCTTCGCGAACGAGCGGATGCGTGAGCCGCCGATATGGTTTCATGCCGGGACCTTTTCCGGCTGAAGCGGCGTTACCTCGCCCGTTCGAGCGTGCTGCCGAGAAACGTTAGGAGCAGCGTGCCGAAGAACGCCGCGGCCAGCATTCCGGGTGCGAGGCCCCTTCCAAAATACGCGACCAAAAACGCCGCGACCACGCCGATCGGTGCGACGACCGAACCGCCGGTGACGAAGTCGACGACCGCGTTGATGGTTTTCACGCGCTCGCGCCGACGCGCCGCAACGCCGCGACGGTGGCCGCGGCCGCGAGTGCATACGCTCCGGCGATCGCAAACAGGGTCGCGTCGCCGGCCCACCACGCGATGCCGAGTGCGTCGCCCGTCCAGAACGTTCCCAGTGCGAAGAGCATCACGCCCACGAGGGCCTTCAGCGCGTTCTCCGGCACGCGCGCAAACGGTTTGTGCAGCGCGATCGCGGCGAGGGTGACGACCGCGAATGCAATCGCCGCTCCGCCGGCCGACCACGCGAGCGCGCGCGCGCCGGCCGCTCCGAAGGTCACCACGATCACGGCGACCTCGAGCCCCTCCACGAAAACCCCCTGGAACGAAACCGCAAATCCGAGCCGGCCTTCGCGGTCGGCCTGCAATCGGGCCAGCTCGCGGTCGAAGATGGCCGCCTCGTCGCGCATGGTTCGGCGTCCGGCGTAACGCCACACGGCTTTGCGCAGCCACCCGATGCCGAAGAGGATGAGAAACGGCCCGACGACCAGCTGGACCCGGGCCAGCGCTCCCGCATTTCCGATCAAGGGCCCGAAAATCGCGACGATCGCGCCGAGTGCCGCGGCAGCGCAAGCCGCTCCCAGCAGCGCCGCGCGCCAGCCTTGAGCGAACCCGACCGCCAGAACGATCGTGGCGGCTTCCACGAACTCGACGCTCGAGGCCAGAAACGTCGTTCCGGCCAGGACCCAGCCGTTCACCGGCGGGTCGCCCCCACGCGGGGCGAAGGAAGCGCGCCGCCGATGTCGCAACATCGCCAACCCGGACGTCCCCTAGAAGGAGCCGCATCGTGGATCTTTCGTCGACAACCGTCTACGCCGGAAACGACTTCCGGCGCTACGAGGACGCCAAAGTCGGCCTGCTCACGCACGGCCTGCAGTACGGAACGGGATGCTTCGAGGGGATCCGCGGATATTGGGTCCCTGAAGAAGAGGAGCTCTTTCTGGTCCTCGTGCGGGACCACTACGAGCGGCTGGCGATCTCGGCAAAAATTCTCACGATGACGCTGCCGAAAACCACCGACGAGCTGATCGAGATCACGCTCGAACTGTGCTTGCGCAACCGCTTTCGGACCGGCGTCTATCTCCGGCCGTTCATTTACAAGGCCGCCGAGGACGTCGGCGTGCGGCTGGCCGGCGTGCCCGACGCGTTTGCCATCGTGCCGATCCCGTACACCCCGTATCTCGACTCGAGCCGCGGGCTGCACGTCTGCGTGAGTTCGTGGCGCCGGGCCGACGACACGATGGCCCCCCCACGGGCCAAGATCACCGGGCTGTACGTTAACTCGGCGCTGGCCAAGAGCGAAGCGGTGGAGAACGGGTACGACGAAGCGATTTTGCTCTCGCACGACGGGCACGTGGCCGAAGGGTCGGCCGAAAACATCTTCTTGGTGCGCCGCGGGGTCCTGTACACGCCGGACCCGTCGCAAAACGTCTTGGAAGGCTGCACGCGCCGGGCGATCATGGACATCGCGCGCGAAGAGTTCGGGTTGGAAGTGGTCGAGCGCTCGATCGATCGCGGCGAACTCTACGCCGCCGAGGAAGTGTTTTTCACCGGCACCGCGGCCGGCATTTGCTTCGTCACCTCGATCGACCGGCGGACGGTCGGCGACGGCCGAATCGGTCCGATCGCCAAGAGCCTCGGGCAGTTCTACGAGCGGGTCGTCGTCGGCCGCGAGCCGCGTTACGACCGGTGGATTACCCGCACGTACGCGTCGGCGGCTCAGCCGCCGGTGCCTAGGTCGTCACCCAGCCCAGTACTCCAGTAGCGCAGGTCGGGCGATTCGTGCGCGTCGGGAGCGCCGAGCGGGGACGGGAAATTGAGTCCGCTGCTTTGGCGCCAGCGGGCGAGCCGCACTTCGTCGGCGTAGGCCATTCGTGAAATCGAGTGGATAAACGAGCGGCCGAGATTCTGCGAGGGTAGCGCCGTCGTCATGACGGCGATCACGTACGGGGCGTCGTCGGCATAGACGATTCCCGCATCGTTGAGCGTGTCGAAAAACGACCCGGTCTTGTGGGCGATCGGAATGTCGGGCAGCGGCGCCGGCAGCAGCGTGTTGTACTGGTCCTGCTCGAGAATGGAGATCATTTCGTTCGACGACCATTCGTCAACCAGCCGGCGGCGCGCCATCAGCGCGAGCAAGCGAACGAGATCGGCCGGCGACGTCCGCAAGTTCGTGCGAACGCCCCATCCCTCGGTGCGGATGTCGTCGCTGAGCCGGGTGCGCTCCAGTCCGAGGCCGCGCATCGACGTATTGATGTGACGGCGTCCGACCAACCGGATCAACATGTTCGTCGCCGTATTGTCGCTGATGTCGATCATTTTTTCGATCAGCTCGGAAACCGGATACGACGTCCCCGGACGCGCGTCGCATAACTCGCCCGATCCCCAGTCTTTATCGCTCGCGCGCAGCACGACGCGGTGACCGAGATCGAAACGCCCTGCCTGCAGCTGCGCGAAGACTTCGACCATCACGGGAATCTTGATCGTCGAAGCGGCCGGCATGCTCGCGCCGGAATTGACGTCCATATGATATCCGGTGCTGAGGTCGAACACTTCGAGGGCGCTCGGCGCCGGAAGTCGAGCCGCGAGTTGATGCGCCTCGCGATTGAGTTGCACCATCGGCGCGGGAAGCAAAGCCAGGGCGCGCGGCGTCGCTGCGGCGAGGGCGATCGAGACAATCGCGACGACCGTCGCAACTCGGCGCAGCATGCAGGCCGTTTGCTTCGCACGCCGTCGCTCTCCTGCCGGCTCGGCCGACTGAGTCGACCTCGCGACCGGGGGCCCGGTCGTCCGTGCGGCGAACGCGCCGCGAGATGAACGCCAAAGATCTGCGCGCGGGGGCGCCGCGGCGCTGGAGCGATCGGATCGACGGTATTGGCTGGCTTCCACGTCTGATCGACAAAACGCGCGCCGCCTTCGCCGGAACGCTCGGAACGTATCTCTTCGGCCAGAGCCCGATCGACCGCGGCCTGCTGCGCGCGCTCGACTTGAGTCATCGTGACTTCGCCGAGATCGTGCGGCACGCGCCCGACGATGCGGCGGTCCTCGCGGCGCTGACCGCGCGCGACGCCGCCTCGGTCGAGCGGGCACGTGCGTGGAGCGAGCGCTTGCAGCGCGACTATGGCGTCTTTCTCTGGGTGCTCGACGTCGATGACGGATACCGCGCGTCGTGGCTGCGAGGGCCGATTATGTTTGGTGCCAACGCGATCGCAGGCACGGTGAAACGGGTGTGGCCGTCGCGCGCGGCCGAGGCAGCCGCCAAAGAGCGATGAGTTTCCGGCGCAATCCGTGGGGTTGGCTGACCGACCGGCGGGTGACGTTCGTCCTCAAAGTGTTGATGGCGATCGTGCTGGCATGCTACGCCGCGCAGTTCGTGTTCGGGTTTTTGGCCCAAATCCGCGCGGTGGTCTATATCACCATCGGCGCGGTCTTTTTTGCGTACCTGATCTACCCCGTGGTGCATCGCCTGCGCCGCTGGATGCCGCTGGCGCTGGCGATTCTCCTGACCTATGCGGCGATCGTGGTGCTGTTGGTGGTGCTCGGATGGTTCGTCATTCCGCGCGTAAGCGAAGACGTCGGAACGTTCGTGCAGCACTATCCGGAGATATCCGCGCGCGTGAACGACGCGATCTACAATCCCCACGACGCGCTGACCGCGCGCCTGCCGGGCTGGCTGCGCGACGAAATCGCGCGTATTCCGACCGAACTCGCGACCTGGGTGAAGACGCGCGGGGTGGAAAACTTCGGCCACCTCGTCGTCGTGCTGGCCGGCGGCTTTGCCGCGATCGCGACGTTCGTGATTATCCCGCTGATGACGGCCTATCTGTTACTGGACCTCGAGAATCTGCGCGACGGTCTGTCGTCGATCGTTCCGCAGCGGCGCTGGCGCGGGGTGCTGTCGTTTCTGCGCGACATCGACGCGGTCGTGGGCGGATTCATCCGCGGTCAACTGCTCGTCGCGCTCTCGGTCGGCGTCCTGATCACGATCGCGCTGTTGATCCTGCACGTGCGCTACGCGTTCTTTTTCGGCCTGCTCGCGGCGGTCGGCGACCTCGTGCCCTACGTCGGCGCGATCCTGGCCTTTCTGCCCGCCTTTACGGTTGCGTGGCTGGGCAACGGAATCGTTAACGCCTTGCTCGTGTTGGCGGCCTTCGTGGTGATCTTTGAGGCCGAGGGACACCTGCTCGCGCCCAACATCGTGAGCAAGACCGTTAGCTTGAGCCCGTTCGTCGTGCTGCTCGCCCTGTTGATCGGCGGCGAACTGGGCGGCATCGTCGGACTGCTCGTCGCCATCCCGATAGCGGGAATCTTGCGCGTGATCGCGCTGCGGGTTTTCCGCCCGAAGTCCGCGAACGAGCCGTGACCGTGAACCAGACGCAAGTGCTCCCCAAACGCGTCGACATCGTCGGCGTCCCGATGGACTTGGGGGCGAGCCGGCGCGGCGTCGACATGGGTCCGTCGGCGGTGCGCTACGCGCAGCTGCATGCCAAGCTCGAACGGCTTGGGATCGAAACGGTCGTCGATCACGGAAACTTAGCGGTTCCGATTCGAGAGTCGGCCTTACTCGACGACGCGAAAGCAAAGTACTACGGCGTCATCGAGCGGGTGTGCGACGAGCTTTCGCAGGTCGTCGAGAACGCGGTGCGCGAGGGCGGCGTGCCGGTCGTTTTGGGCGGCGACCATTCGATTGCGATGGGAACGCTCGCGGGCCTTACCCGCGCGCACGGCGCGCCGCCCGGCCTCGTTTGGATCGACGCGCACGCGGACATCAACAGCCCGCAAAGCTCCGCGACCGGAAACGTCCACGGCATGCCGTTGTGGTTTGCGTTGAAGAACGGCTATGCCGAATCCGGGCGGACGGTGCAGATCGGCCTGCGCGACGTGGATCAGGGCGAGAAGCGGATGCTGCGCGAACTCGGCGTGAAAGCGTTTACGATGACCGACGTCGACAAGTACGGGATGAAGGGCGTGATGGAACAGGCACGCGAACTCGCGGGCAGCGGTGGGCGCCCGATTCACGTCTCGTTCGACATGGACGGCATCGACCCGAGCGAAGCGCCGGGTACCGGCACGCCGGTTCGCGGGGGTTTGAGTTTTCGCGAAGCGCACCTCATCATGGAGATGCTCTACGAAAGCGGACGGCTCGGTTCGATCGAAATGGTCGAGATCAACCCCATCCTGGATCAACGCAATCAAACGGCGATTCTCGCCGTCGACTTGATTTGCTCCGGTCTGGGGAAATCGATTCTGTAGCTTCGCTCGTTTAACGGACGCGACGTCAGAGGCGGATCGTTGCGTGACCTTCGCAGGAAATTCCACCGCCGCACACCGCCGGATCCCAACTCGCATCCGCCAACAGCGATTGGATGCGCGTTTCCGTTTGGGAGTCGACGTCGGGCTGAAACTCGATGGTCTTGGTTTTTCCGTCTTCTCCGACGGTGACGACCAGCGTCACGTGGACGCCGAGCGAGGCGAGTTCCTTGCGGACGCCCGGATCCAGCACCGGATCGGGCTGCTCGGCGCCAAACGGAAGGTAGCCGCCCTTATCGTGCCCGACGGTCGACGCGACGGCGCGCATCGGCGACGCGGTCGGTGAGGGAGCGGCGTCACCGGCGCCGCGGTCATCGCCCGCGCGGGGGGCGGCCGCGACCGCCGGCGCCGACGACAGACGATAGGTCACGGCCGGCGGCGGAGAGGCAGCTGGGTGCCGGGAGGCCCGCTGGAGTTCGATCCGGCTGGCCTCCGAAAGGACGACGGTGGGCCGGCGCAGCGGGGCGACGGCGCGCGGCTGCGGGTGCCGCGGCCGGCGGTCGATTTCGATGTGGGCGACCCGGGTGAAGGTGATGGTTTCGACCGTCGCTCCCGAGGTCGGCATCCAGGCAAGCGCCGGGATCAACGCGATGACGAACGCGTGAAACGCCAGCGAGGCGAGCAGCGCTCGCCCCATTAGCCGGTTCGACGTGCCCTGCGCCGATGTAACCATGGTTCCTCCGGTGGACTCCTTCGCTGGCAACGCGCAACCGCCCCGGCTCGTGACGGATTGATACCCGGGTGATCGACACGAAGATCGTCCTCTACCAAGCCGAGTGGTGCGGGTACTGCGCGCGGGTCCGCAACGTCCTTACCGACCTGCTGCTCGACTACAAGATCGTCAACGTTCCGGAAAGTCACGCCGAGCGCGCGTCCGTCAAGGAAATCTTCGGCGTCACCGGGATTCCGTCGATAACCGACGGTGACGTCAAGATCGCCGACGACGACGACGCAATCATCGCATACCTAAAAAAGACCTACGCTCGCTAAGCAGTCTGTTTTCCTTGTCATCCTGAGCGGAGCGCCGCAGGCGCGCAGTCGAAGGACGTCCTTCGACTGCGGCGCTGCGCGCCTCCGCTCAGGATGACAGTGTTGGACGCGCGCCTCCGCTCAGGATGACAGAGAGAAATCGGACGCTCGCTAGAGTTCGGCGCCCCAGGCGTCCCAGCCGGTGACGCGCGTACGGGCGAAGAGTTCGATACGGCGCCGGTCGCCGCAGAGGCGTTCGATGAGCTCGCGGAAGATGGGCGGTTTTTCGCTGTGGCGTCCGCGCGGCTGGAGTACGACCTGCGGCTGCGCGAGGTCGTGGATCGGGAACGGCCGTCCCGTCGGCATCGTCGTTGCGGCCAGGAGCAGTTCGGTCGTCGGCTTGGTGAAGGTCGGCGGCACGCCTTGTCCCGCGATGATGCCGCCGCGTTTGTTGACCTTCACCCACACGTAGGCGACGCCGCGATAGTGCAGGCCCCACGCCTCGATGAGTTTGATCGCGAACTGCAGCCGGGGACAGGTCGCCCACACGAACGCGACCGCGCGTTTGTTGAGGACCTGGCGCACGTCGAGTGCTGCGAGATCCTCGAGCGACATCAGCGGATAGTGTTTGGCGGCGGCCGCATCTTTGACCGGGCTTCCATAGTAGTGCCACGGCGGGTCGACGTACGCGATGTCGTAGCGCGTCCGCGGCAACGGCGGCAAAACGGCATGTTGCGGCGCCTCCGAACGTTGCAGCAGTCGCCGAAGGTGCGCTTGATTCTTGCGCGAGTGGGCGGCCATCGTTAACCCGTTTTCCACACGAACGCTGCCAGTGCTGCCGCGATCGTCGCACCCGCGAGCGTGGCGGCGAAATTCACCGCGTCGTTTTGGCACCAAGTAAAGCCGCGTCGAAGGACCGTCGCCGTTCCGCACTCGTGCAGGTTCGTCTCGCACGCCTGCGCGCAACGCGGACACCAGCGCAACGCCTGCGCCGTCGCGCCGAGGAGCGAGTCGATCGTTGCGCCAGCGAAGCCGCCAACCACCACCGGCCAAAAGAATGCGACGCCGGCCAACGCCGCGACCGCGGCAACGCAGACGGCACCGCCGAGCGTTGCGAGCGTTCCCCACCCAGTCACGCCGCCCGAAAGACCGGCGGCGACCGGTCGCAGCGTAACGATCGAGCGCGGGACTTGACGCGAGCGCGTCCCGATTTCGGTGCCCCACGTATCCGCCGACGCCGCCGCCAGCGAACCGGCCAGCGCGGCCGCCGGCACGCTGCCCCAGCGCAGCGCTAAGATCGCGCAAAGCGCAGCGACGCCGCCGTTGGCGAGCACCTGCCACGCGTCGCGCGGTCCAGGTTTTTCGCCGGCCGCGGGCGCGCTTTTGGTGCCGCGGCCGAGTCGCGAGAGCAGGCTCGACGGAATGAAGAACGCGAGCAGCACGAGTGCGCCGCCCCAGCCGCCGGCGCCGAACACGACGCCGCCGACGACGAATGCGGCGATCGCGCCGCCGAGCGTCAGCGCCCGCGCGCGATACGCGGCGACCGCGACGACGGCCGCAAGCAGGGCGCCGATCGCGGCGTTCGTCACGGCGCCGGTGCGAAATGCGCGGCGAGCGCTTCGATCATTCCCGCGGTCGTGTACGACGCGGCGACGACGTTGACGCGCAGTCCCGCTTCGCGCGCCGCTTCGGCCGCGACCGGTCCGATGCACGCCACGGTTTTGCCGCGCGCCGCGGCGACGGCCGGCTCAGGGCCGCCGAGCAGCGTGACGAACGCGCGCACCGTCCCCGCGCTGGTGAACGTCAGCACGTCGGCGCGCGCGGTTTTCTCGGCGAACGCGTCGTCGCGAACGACGACGGTGCGATAGGCCGCGACGACGGTGGGCAGCAGTCCGGCCTCGGCGAGCATGTCGGGAAACGCGTCGCGCGCTTCTTGTGCGCGATAAATCAATACCCGGTCGCCGCGCTGGGCGGAATCGATCACGGCGCGCGCGATCGCTTCGCCGACGAACTCCGCCGGCATCACGTCGGGGCGAATCCCGAAGCGTTCGAGGCGCGCTTGCGTCTGCGGGCCAATGGCGGCAACTTTGATGCCGCCGAGATAGCGCGCATCCTTGCCCCGCGATGCGAGATGGTCGAAGAGCGCGTCGACGCCGTGGCGCGACGTGAGCGCGAGCCAGTCGTAGTCGTGCAGTTCGTCGATCGCGCGCGCGGCAGCGTCAGGATCGGCGGGCGGCTCGATTTTCAGCACCGGCGCCGCGATCGGCTCGGCGCCGTGGCCGAGTAAGTCCGTCGCAAACTCTTCGGCTCGACCGGCGGGGCGCGTTACGAGCACGCGTTTGCCAAACAGCGGCGCCGCGTCGAACCAGCGAATCTCGTCGCGGACGCGCACGACGTCGCCGATCACCAACACGGCGGGCGCTCCGACGCCCTCGCGAGCGGCGTCGGCGGCGATCGTCGCGAGCGTCCCGGCGACGGTGCGCTGATCGGGGCGCGTGCCGTTCTGCACCACGGCCGCCGGCGTGGCGGCGGGCAGGCCGTGACCGACGAGTTGCTCGGCGATGGCCTCGAGCTGCGTCGACGCCATCAAAAATACCAGCGTTCGATGCGGGTCGGCGAGTTTGCCCCAGTCGAGCGTCGATGCCGCCTTTGTCGGATCTTCGTGGCCGGTCGCGACGGTAAACGCGGCGTTGTGCGCGCGATGCGTGAGCGGAATGCCCGCATACGCCGGCGCCGCGATCGCCGAACTGATCCCCGGAACGATCGCAAAATCGATTCCGGCGGCGCGCAGTGCTTGCGCCTCTTCGGCGCCGCGTCCGAAGACGAACGGATCGCCGCCCTTCAACCGCACGACGTGCTTTCCAGCCGAGGCTTCGCGGATCATGAGCGTTTCGATGTCGGCTTGCGGCATTGCGTGATTCGAACCGCGCTTGCCGACAAAGATGCGCGTGCAGCGGGGCGGCACGCCGTCCACGATCGTCTCGCCGGCCAGCGCGTCGTAAAGCAGCACGTCGGCGCTCGCGAGAACCTGCGCGGCGCGTAACGTCAGCAGGCCCGGATCGCCCGGGCCTGCGCCGACCAGCCAGACTCGTCCGCGCGCCTTAGTCGCCGGCATCGCCGGCGATCGCGTGCGGCACCAGCTCGGCGATATGTTCGGCGAGGTCGAGTTCGAACAGCTCGTCGAGCACCCGCGCGTGCGAGAGCGCTTCGTCGCGGTCGGTCGCCGCTTTTTCGCGAATCTTCAAGATCACCGAGTGAAGCAGCTTCGAGACGATCGTCATCGTCATGCCCGTGACGAGCAGCTTCTCGCGTTCGGTCAAGTCGGGGCAGCGGGCGAACAGCCGTTCCAGTTCGGTTGCGCGAACGGCTTCGGCTCTCTGCGTCAAGGTGGCGATCGCGGGAACGGCGGCGCGCGAACAATACCACTGCCAAAAACGGGCAGCGCACTCCTCGACGATCTCTTCGACCTCGGGGATCGCGTCGCGGCGGACTTCGAGCTTCTCGTCGACGACCGATTTCAGGCCGTCGATATCGACCAGTGCAACGTTGGGAATTTCGGCGATGGCGGGGTCGGCGTCGCGCGGGACGGCGATGTTGACGACGAACATCGGGCGATCCGGACGCCGGGACATCGCTTCGCCCACCCGGGCGGGATTCAAAATGAAGTGCGAGGCGCCGGTCGAGGCGACGACCAGGTCGGCGGCGGCGAGCGCATCGACGAGACCGGAGAACTCGACGGCTTCGCCGATTCCGGCGTCGATCGCCGCTTCGCGCGCGCGGGCGATCGTGCGATTGGTCACGATCACGCGCGACGCGCCTTCCAAACGCAAACGTTTTACCGCGGTTCGTCCCATCTTGCCCGCGCCGATCACGACGATCGTCTTTCCCGTCGAGCGAACCGAACCGGGCCTTCGCCGCTTCGACGGCGGCGGTCGCGATCGAACCCGACTCCTGACCGATCCGCGTCTGCGCGCGCGCCGTCTTGCCGGCGTTGAGCGCGTCGCGGAAGAGCCGGTGGAGGATCTTCCCAAGCGATTTCGCGTGCTGCGCCTGCACGTACGCATCTTTGACTTGCCCGAGGATCTCGGCTTCGCCGATCAGCATCGAGTCGAGTCCGGTGGCGACGAGCAAGAGATGATCGACGGCTTGGCGCCCGAGCAGCGTGTACAGGTACGATTCGATATCGTACCCGGTGGCGCCGTGTCCGAAATTCATGAGAAACGACTTGATCTGGGCGACGCCGGCTTCGTAGTCGTCCAGCTCGGCATAGATTTCCAAACGGCCGCAGGTCTGCAGCATCGCCGCTTCGCGTCACGGCCGGATAGTCGCGCAGCGCGACCAGCGCTTCGCCCATCCGCGACGCGGGAAACGCATGCCGCTCGCGCACGTCGACCGGTGCCGTGCGATGCGAAAGTCCGACGCAGACGATCGGCATTACGCGCCGTCCCCCGGCAGAAGATCGAGCGAGAGCCGATGCGTGAGGATCGACAACTCGCCGGCTAAATCGATGTTTCGGACGATGACCGGCGCGTGCAGATCGAGCGCGATCGGGGCGAAGTTCAAGATCGCGCGCACGCCCAGGCCGGCGATCCGCCGCGCTATCGGCGGCGCTTCCTCAGCCGGAACGGCGATCACGCCGATGTTGCAGTCGGCTTCGGCGAGCCCCCGCTCGATGTCGGCGACGTCTTGAACGGCGAGCCCTTGCCACGTTTGCCCGATCACGGCCGGCGACCGGTCGAAGATGGCCGCGACGCGGAAGCGCGCTTCACGGGCGCTGATGAAGGCGGCGAAGGCGTGGCCCAGGTAGCCGAATCCCACGATCGCGATCCGCCAGTCATGTTCCAATCCTAGAACCAAAGCCAGCTGTTCGACTAGCGGATCGATCGCATAGCCTTGCCCGCGCCGGCCCAGCGGCCCCAAAGCCGACAGATCTTTGCGGATCTGGGTGCTGGCGATCGTGTGGCCGAGGAGCGCCGCCAGGCCGTGAGAGGTGATGGTGGTTTTGCCGGCCGTCTGCGCTTGACGCAAAGCGCGATGGTAGGCGTACAGACGCGGGAATCGAAACCTCGACCAATGACGGCGACGCCGTTGCCCGCGGTGCCCCGGCAGCGGTCGTGCGGTCAACGTCGCGATCGATCACAGCGGCGCCAAAATCTTTCCGAAGGCCGCGTCGGCAACTTCGAGGGTTTGTTCGACGTGGCGCGTGGTGTGCGCCGTCGAAACGAATCCGCTTTCGAACTGCGAGGGCGCGAGGTAGATCCCGCCGTCCAGCATGGCGCCGAAGTATTTTGCGAAGAGGTCGGTGTCGGAGGTCAGCGCGCTTTGCAAGTCGGTCACCGGTCCGGCGGTAAAGAACGTCGAGAACATCGATCCGGCTTGCGCCGAATGGTGAGCGACGCCGTGCTTGGTCATCACTTCGTGCAGCCCTTCGACCAGCAGACGGGCGAGGACGTCGAGCCGGTCGTATATCGTCGCGTCGTCGCGCACGATCTTCAGCGTCGCGATCCCCGCGGCCATCGCCAGCGGGTTGCCCGAAAGCGTTCCGGCCTGATAGACGGGACCTTCCGGCGAGAGATAGGCCATGACGTCGGCGCGCCCGCCGAAGGCCGCCACCGGCACGCCGCCGCCGATGACCTTGCCGAGGGTGGTGAGATCCGGCGTGATTTCTTCGCGTTCCTGAGCGCCGCCCCGAGCGACGCGAAATCCGGTCATGACCTCGTCGAAGATCAGGAGCGCACCGTAGTGCGTACACACCTCGCGCAAACTTTGGAGATAGCCCTCAACCGGCAGAACCAGCCCCATGTTGCCGGGGTACGGCTCGACGATCACGGCGGCGATCGCGTCGGGATAGGCTTCGAAGGCGCGGTCGACGGCGGCCGCGTCGTTGAACGGCAGCACGATCGTATCCCGCGCGTTCGCCTCGGTCACGCCGGGCGAACTGGGAACGCCGTTGGTCAGCGCGCCCGACCCGGCGGCGATCAAAAACGCATCCGCGTGACCGTGATAGCAGCCGGCAAACTTTATGACCTTCGGGCGGCGCGTGAACCCGCGGGCGAGCCGCAGCGCGCTCATCGTCGCCTCGGTGCCGCTCGAAACGAATCGCACTCGCTCGATCGACGCGACCATCGAGACGATCAGCTCGGCGAGTTCGCTTTCCATCTCGGTCGGCGTTCCGAACGACGTCCCCCGCGCCGCCGCCGCCGTCACCGCTTTGACGATCGCCGGATGCGCGTGTCCGAGCAGCAGCGGCCCCCACGACAGGACGTAATCGATGTACTCGTGATCGTCGAGGTCGTGCAGGATCGCGCCGGAACCGCTCTTCATGAAGATCGGCGAGAGACCGACGGCTTTGAACGCGCGGACCGGCGAGTTGACGCCGCCGGGAATGACCCGTTTCGCGCGCGCGAACGCGGCGATCGAACGTTCGTAACTCAACGGCCTACCCGCACCGCGCGCTGCAAATCGGCGGCGGTGTTGACGTTGACGAAGTACGCTTCCGAGAGCGGGACGAAGCGGCTGCGCAGGCGTTCGACGAGCGCGTGCATCGCTTCGTCGCCGCGATCGATCGCGGCGCGCGCCTCGCGCACGAACGCCGCTCGCGAGTAGAGCGCGGCGAGCGGCTCGATCCGTCCGTCGTGCTCCGGAACGGCCGCTTCGAGCTCCGGCTGCCACGCGTCGTCGAGCGCCGCGAAAACCTCGGTACCGACCCGCGGCTCGTCGCCGGCGACGGCAAACACGCGCGCGTGCGGGAGCGCCTCGCAGGCCGACAGGAGCGCGCGAAGCGGGCCGGCGTACGGCCAGCGGTCGAGCAGCACCGGCGCGTCCAGCCGAGTTGCGAGCGCGTCGGGAAGCGGCGCACCGGCCGCCACGTAGACGGGCAGCCCGGTCGCGCGCACATTTTGATAGACGCGCAGCAGCATCGGCTCGCCGTCGACGTGGCGTTCGAGCTTGCCGGGAAAGCGCGTCGCGCGGCCGCCCGCCAAGATCACGACTGCCGTGTCGTCGCCGGCGATCATAGCGATTCGTTCGCCGCGCGGGCGCGGGCGGCGAACTCCTTGGCAAAGTAGGTGATGACGACGTCGGCGCCGGCGCGCACGCAGGACGTCAACACCTCGTCGACGGCGCGGTCGCCGTCGATCCAGCCGTTGGCGGCGGCGGCCTTGAGCATCGCGTATTCGCCGCTGACGTTGAAAACCGCGATCGGGACGTCGAACGCATCCCGCGCCGCGCGCACGACGTCGAGGTAGGCGAGTGCCGGCTTAATCATGACGACGTCGGCGCCTTCGTCGACGTCGAGTGCGATCTCGCGCAGCGCCTCGCGGACGTTGGACGGATCCATCTGGTAGGTGCGCCGATCGCCGAACGCCGGCGTCGAACCGGCGGCCTCGCGAAACGGCCCGTAAAACGCCGACGCGTACTTCGCGCTGTACGCCATGATCGCGACGTCCTTCCACCCGTGCGCGTCGAGCGCGCTGCGGATCGCGTCGACCCGCCCGTCCATCATGTCCGACGGGGCCACGACGTGAATGCCGGCTTCGGCATAGGTGACCGCCGTGCGCGCCAGCAGCGCCACGGTCGCGTCGTTGTCGACGTCGCCGCGCGCGTCGAGAATTCCGCAGTGGCCGTGGTCGGTGTACTCGCAGTTGCACAGGTCGGCGACGAGCAGCATTTCGGGCAGTGCGGCCGCGATCGCCCGCGCCGCGCGGTGCACGACGCCCTGCGGGTCGAAGTTGCTCGAGGCGACCGCGTCCTTGTGGCTCGGAATTCCAAAGAGCAGCGTGCTGCGAATGCCCAGCCCGAACAGTTCGCGCGCCTCTGCGACCGCGCCGTCGACGGTGAAGCGCGAAATTCCGGGCATCGACGCAATCGGCCCGGCATCCGCCGCCCGCTCGACGACGAACATCGGCGCGACCAAACGGTTGACGCTCACGCGGTGCTCGCGCACGAGCGCCCGAATCGTTTCGCTCCGCCGCAGCCGGCGCGGACGGATCGCCGTTAAGGACAAGTCGATAACCGCTCGCGCACCAGCCGGACGAACGCGTCGATCGAGGGTTCGTCTGAGATCGCGTCGGGTTCGAAGCCGGCGGCGCCGGCGGCGCGGCGCGATTCCGCCCCCATCGCGGCCACCAGCGGACGCCGCTCCAAGCCCCGCAGGCGGGCGAGATACGTTTGCGCGGCCGTGACCGCGGCGCTCGAGGGGAACAGGAGCATATCGGGGGTCCGTTCGGCGGGGTCGGGTCCGTCGTCCCCCGCCCGCAGCTCGATCACCTCGACGCCGTCGGCCCGGAGCGCCTCGGCGATCCGGCTGGGCCGCTCGCGGGTCCGCGCCAGCACGACGAACCGGCGCTTGGGCGTCAGGCCCGCGGCCAGCTCGGCTCCCAGGGCTTCGGCATCGGCCAGTCCCGCGATCGGGCGCTCGATCCGATTCCGCAGAACCGTTCCGTCGGCGAGCACGTGTGCCCCCGTCACGACCATGACGCCGTTTTCGACCGCGGCGTGAACGCCGATCGGCGCGCTGCAGCCGGCGCGCAGCGCGCGCAGCGCCGCCCGCTCGCAACGAATGCAAAGCTCGGCCGCAGGATCGTTGACGGCGGCTCGCAGTTCGCCCGCGACGCGTTCGTCGCCGGCCCGCGTTTCGACCGCGAGCGCGCCCTGCCCGACCGCCGGGACGACGACGTCGATCGCAAACGGAACCGTATGCGTCGCCCGCGCGCGCAGGCGATTCAATCCGGCCATCGCGAGCACGATTGCATCGTAACGGCCGTCGCGCAGTTTGCGCAGCCGCGTATCGACGTTGCCGCGAAGGTTTTCGTAGACGAGATCGGGGCGCCGGGCCGCGAGCTGCAGGCGGCGTCGCGGGCTCGACGTTCCGACGATCGCGCCGGCCGGCAGCGCATCGAAATCCGGATACCGTTCGCTGCAGAACGCGTCGCGCGGATCCTCGCGCGCGGAAATCGCCGCGATCTGCATGTCGGCGGCGAGTTCGCTCGGCAAGTCTTTGCACGAGTGGACGGCGTAGTCGGCGCGGCGTTCGCGCAGCGCCGTTTCGAGTTCCGTAACGAAAACGTTCGTGCTTCCAAGATTTTCGATCGCGTGCTTCTGGTCGCGGTCGCCGGTCGTCGTGACCGCCAGAATCGTCGTTGCGATCCCTCGCCGGGCGAGCGCTGCCGCGACGGTCCGGGCCTGAATCGTGGCCAGTGCGCTCGCGCGTGATGCGCAGATCAGACTCCTCGTTGCGGGGCGCGCTGTCGGATTGCAGTCGAGCGACCGTCGCGTCGACTTCGTGTTCGGCTTGGCTGGGATTCATCGCCGCCAGCTCGGCGACGGGCAGCGCCGCGAGCGCCTTGAGCACCGCCCCGCGCGCTTCCGGTGGGAGAACGGTCTTCACGTATGCCCGCATGCCGGCGAGCGTTCGAACGGCGTCGCCGTAGTCCGATCCGCAGGCGGCCGCGAGTTCGCGCGCAACGCGCTTGGCGAATGCCGGCGAAGCGCCGCCCGAGTCGACGGCGATCGTGAGATCGCCGATTTGCGCCGTTGCCGGCATGTGAAAGTCGCCGCGGGCGGGATCGCGCGCATCGCAAACGAGGACGCGTGCTTGTCGCGCGTCTCGCACGACCTGCGCGTTGACTTCGTCGCTATCGGTTGCCGCAACGGCAAGGGCGGCGTCCGAAACGTCGCCCGTTTCGTAGGGCCGCTCGGTCGACTCGCCGGCGTGGCGAGCCAGCAGCGAGCGCATCTCCGGGCCGATCGATTCGGCGACGACGAAAATCGGGAAGCCGGCGGCGGCGAGCGTTTCGGCTTTCCGCGCCGCAACGGCGCCTCCGCCGACGACGACGGCGCGCCGGCCGTCCGGGCGCAGGGTGATTGGAAGCAATCGCCTCCCTAAGGCTTGTATCCGGTGACTTGTTTTGCGGTGACCGCCGAGGCTTTATTGTTGCCCAGCGAGCCGCGAATGTAGGTGATCACGTCGGCGACGTCGGCGTTCGAGAGCGTGCCTTTCCAGGGCGGCATCTGACCGTTGTAGGTCGCGCCGTTGACCACGATCGATCCGTGCAGGCCGCCGAGGACGATCCCGATCACTTTGTTCGGATCGCCGGTGACGACCGGATTGTTCGCGAGCGGCGGAAACGCGCCGGTCAAGCCTTGGCCCGTCGCGCCGTGACACGACGAGCAGTTGGTCGAAAAGACCTTGGCACCGTTGGCGCTCCCGGCCGATGCCGTTCCTCCGGAAGCCGCGCCGCCACCGCTCGATGCAGCGCCGGTCGTCGTCGAGGACGAGGACGTCGTTTCGGAGGTCATTGCCAACACGGCGGCTTGGCTCGGTGAGGGCGGCGCCGCCGCCTGTTTGGCCATCGTCGCCAACTGCGCGTAGATCGAGAGCCCGACGATCGCGATGACCATGATGGTCGCTCCCCACAAAATGCCTTTGCGGGAACTGAAGCTGCGCGTCGTACTGCGGTCGAGCCACGGGATCACGAGGACGACGATCAGGAAGAGCGTCGGGACGACGATCGTCGCGATCAGTTCCATCGGCAACGGGATCGGGCCGATTTTCAATTCGGGCGGCATCAGACCGAGCAGTCCGAATAGCGAGAGAAAGTACCACGCCGGATACGGCACGAATTGCGAGTTCGTCGGGTCGGCCTTCTGGTCGAGGAACGGTGGAAACACCAGCGCGAGAAACACGATGACGACGAAGACCAAGAACGAGACCGCCGAGTCCATGAACATCTGATCCGGCCAGAACCGTCCGGTCTTGAGCTTGCGCGGGTCGTCGACGACCGGTCCGGCGGAACCGTTGTGGCGGAAGATCGCCAAGTGGGCGCCGACCAGCAGGACGAGCGCCGCCGGCATCAGCCAAACGTGCAGCCCGAAGAAGCGATTGATCGTCGCCGTGCCCATCGTGCCGCCGCCTTGGGCGATGTTCTGCAGGATCGGTCCGGCGACCGGTGCGAGGCCGGTGATGTTCAACGACACCTGCGACGCGAAATACGCGTCCATGTCCCACGGCAACAGGTAGCCCGTCAGACCGAGCACCAGCGTGACCAGCAGCAGCAAGACGCCGACCACCCACTGCAGCTCGCGCGGCGACTTGTACGCCCCCCAGATCAGCACTTGCAGCAAGTGCAGGAAGACGAGCGCGATCATCGCCGACGCGCCCCAGTAGTGCACCGACAGTAAGAAGTGCGTCCACGGATTCAGATAGATCGCCCGGGTCGACTCCCACGCCGTCGCGGCCGACGGGGCGTAGAAAAACGTCAGGAAGATTCCGGTCGACGATCTGAACGATCATCGCGAACAGCGTCGCGCTGCCGAAGACGTACCAGTAGCTCGCGCCGCCGGGAACGTCTTCGGTGAGGAAGTCCTGCGCCATCGTAACGAAGCCGGTGCGTTTGTCGATCCAGTTGAGCATCCGTGCAGTCTTCCTTCGTCTTTACGCTTGGTACGAAACGACGACGCGGTTGGGCGTATTGGGCTGGTATTGGATCCAGGTCACTTCGGCCGCGCCGGTCTGTTCGCGAAGCGGCAACGGATCGAGCCCGCGCGGCGCCGGACCGGCGACGTGCGTGCCGTCGAAGTTATACTGCGAGCCGTGACACGGGCACATGAACTTGTTGGCGCTCGCGCTCCAGTTAAAGCGACAGCCTAGGTGCGGGCAGATCGGACTGAAGATCACGAAGCCGAGGTTCACGGCTGGGTAGGTCGTGTCGCCGCCGGGCGTCTTGTAAATGTCGGGGCGCGCCGCCTGAAACTTGGCCGGATCGATCTTGATGCCCCACACGTACTCGTCGGCGGCTTGTTCGGGAAGATAGCCGTCCTTGTACTTGAGCGTGAAGGTCATCTTCACCGGCTTCGAGGTGGCGGTTTCCAGCGCGTCCAGCTCGGTCTTGGTCAGCGGCGACCAGCTGCCTTTGCCGCCGCTGCCGGTGGGCAGCAGCGATCCGATGATCGGCACGGCCAAGACGATGCCGATGATGCCGCTGATGGTCATCGTGGCGTTGGCCATGAACGTGCGGCGGCTGACCTCTTCCGAAGTCTCGGGCAGATCGTAGGCGCTCACGATCTTCGGTCGGACGCCTTCGCCGGCGTCGGCTGCTCCATGGTTCGACAAAACTCGCACTCCCGGGAGGTGGGCTACGGTGGCTCACCCTTTCCCAAACAGTGTAAATCGGCCCTCTCGCCGGCGCGTCAGACTTTGTAGCTGTGCAGCCCCGAAATCCAGATATTGACGCCTAGGTAGCAGAAGACGATCGAGACGAAACCGAGCACGCTCACCCAGTTCGTGCGCAGGCCGCGCCACGCGTGGCGCGTGTGCAGATGCATGTACGCGAGGTAGACGATCCACGAAAAGAGCGCCGCGGTCTCCTTCGGATCCCACTGCCAGTACGCGCCCCAGGCTTCCTTGGCCCACATCGCGCCGGTGATGATGCCGATCGAGATGAGCGGCAGACCGATGGCCACGGCCCGGTAGACGACGATGTCGAGTTGGGCCAAGCTCGGCAGCGCGCCGAACCACGCCGCCACCTGATTCCCGGCGGCAGCCGCGTCGGCGAGCGCCGGCGTGTCGCGCCGCTGGACGGCCGCATCGGCGCGAACGAAGGCGTTCGCCGGAACGCCCGGGCCGGCGGTCGTGGCGAGTTTCGCGCTCGCGTCGCCTTCGAAGATGCGCTCCGCGTAGTATTTCAGCAGGTAGATGCACGAGAACACGAACGCCACCAGGAACGCCGCGTACGACGAAACGACGATCGGCACGTGGATTTTCGCCCAGTACGACTGCAGCGACGGGACCGCCGGCATCGTCCCCTCGTTCCAGGTCACGCCGTAGGCGAGGAAAATCGCCGCCAGCGCGAGCACGAAGCCGCCCGCAAACCACAGCTTATAGCGAATCGCGAATCCGATGAAGATCGCCACCGCCATGGCCGCAAACAGCGAGAGCGAGCCGTAGAGATTGAGCAGCGGCCAGACGCCGGTCAGTTCGAACCGCGCGATCAGCTGCGCGAACTGGGCCGCACAGCCGAGAATCGCGAGCGGCATGCCGAACAGCCGCAGCCAATCCTGACGCGAGAAAAAATAGCCGAGCAGCGCGAGCGCCGCCAGGACGTACGATCCCAGCGCGGTCACCATCAAGACTTCGTCGAGCGACATCTTCGTCACGTGGCCAACCCCCAATCGGGCGCGCCGGCGGCGGCGCTGCCGGGTCCGTCCGAGTCCTTCGTTAACGCTACCACCAGCCGGGCAAACTCGTTCTCGAAAACGTCGTAGCCCTTGACGGTCGTCGCCGCCAGGCCGACCCGGCAGCGCTGCGGCGCGGTTTCGTCGACCCGGACGTACAAGCGGGCCGGCAGGAAGTAGAACGACACGATCAGCCCGGTCAGCAGCACGAACGCGCCGATCCCGACCAGCGGAATTCCCGGGTCGTACCGATACTGAAATCCACTGTAGAGCACGTATTGCTGCGGCGTCACTTGCCAGCCGTCGCCCACGTCGATCCACGTTTTCAGCGGCACGAGCGCTTCACCGAGCGACTCGGCGCCCTGCGTGACGTTCAGGATCGCGCCCGGATTGTTCACGCGGGGGTCGGCCGCCGGCATCCCCGATTGCCGGTCGAACGTGGGAACGAAGCGCTCGTAGAGCACGCTGCGATCGGTGCCGGGGATCGTGAGCGAATCGCCTTCGAGCAGCGCCCGGTCGGAAAGGCTCGGGACCGGCCGCCCGTGGTGCGTGACGCGAAAGCGAATGCCGAAGCCGTAGCTGGCCTGATAGTAGAGCGTGCCGTCGACGTCGATCGGATGATTGACGCGCACCGTCTCCTGCCGGGCGATGCCGTCTTTGCCCGCTACCGTCACGCGCGAGACGTAGTCGATCGGCTGATAGACCATGCCGCTCTTCGTCGCGATCGGCGCGATTTTGTACGAAAATCCATCGAGGCGCAGCGCCGCGTGGGTCTGCGGAATCTCGACCGTCTGCCCGGTCAGGACCGCCGTTTCGCCGGAGAAACCGCGGGCCCAGTAGAGCGTCGTGCCGGCGGCGATGATGACGAAGCCGAGGTGCGCGACGAGCACGCCGCGCCGCGCCCAGTTATGTTTGTCGGCGAACGTCCACTCGACGCCGCCGAAGGCCCGCTCGCGCACCTGCCAGCCGCGCGCGCGCAGAAACGCAGCCACCCGGTGCGGACGGTCTCCGCGCTGCCGGTCATTTCGACGCTCGCGTGCAGCGGAATCTTGTCGACCTTCACCGGGTGCAGCGGCGGCAGCCGCGCCGGAATGACCCGCTTGAACGTGCAGACCGCCAGCGACAGCAGAATCAGCCCGACGATCCCGACGTACCACGGCGAATGATAGATGTTGTCGAAGCCGAGCCGCAGGACCGCGCGCGCGATCGGCGCGGGATAGGCCGCAAAATACGTGTCCGGATCTTTGCCTTGATCGACGATCACGCCGATCAGCGTCAGAACTCCCCAGCCGCAGAAGAGCGACACGGCAAAGAGCACGTTGCCGAACGTGCGGATGAAGTCGCCGTACAGGCCGGCGAGCGCGGGCCGTTCGACGCGGGTCACGCGTGCGCGCGCCAGGTGCGTTCGAGCGCGACGATCACCCAGATCGAGACTTCGTACAGCACGTACATCGGCAACGCGAGCAGCGCCATCGTCATCGGGTTGCCGTCGGGCGCCGCGATGCCGCCGGCGACGAAAAAGCCGAAGATCGCCTGGCGGCGATAGCGCATCAGCAGCGGCGCATTGACGATTCCCAGCCGCGCGAGCCCGACCAGCACGATCGGCGTCTGAAAGATGATGGCGAAAAGCGCGAGCAAGATGATGACGAAGTTCAGCGTCGCAGCGATTCCGAACGTCGGCGTGGCGACCGCGTCGGTGATGTGCAAGAGGGCCGCGATCACGCGCGGGATGACGACGAAGTGCGCGAACGCCAACCCGGTCAGCGCGAGCAGCAGCGACGGCACAATGAACGCATACACCATCCGGCGCGTGCGCGGATGGATCGCCGGAACGACGAACATCCACAGCTGATGCATCAGCACGGGCAATCCGAGCACGATCCCGCCGACCAGCGACAGTTTGAACTCGGTGAAGATGACGTCGGCCGGTCCGAACGCGTGCAGCTGGATCCCGTGGAAGTACTCGTTCATCATCCATTTGATGAGGAACTGTGACGGCCAAAACAGGAGCACGGCGATTCCGCCGACGGTCGCGATCGCGACCAAGAGACGGCTACGGAGCTCCCGCAGGTGCTCCGTGAACGGCATCTCTTTTTGGTCCCACGCCGGATCCTCTTCGAGCCGGGATTCCGACCGTTCCAGCAACATGACCTACGGCACAGCTACGAGCTCAGCGTGCCTTTGCCGGGCGTCGGCGGCGGCACCGTGTCGCCGGTCATCGTGCCGGCCTCGACGTTGCCCATGAGATCGGAGTGTTGCTCGGCGCTGCGCTGGCGCGCTTCCTCGCGAGCGCGGTTCGCGGCCTCGTCGGCCTCGATCTGCCCCATCACGAACTCTTTCTTCGCCTGACCGGCGCTGCGCGCCAGCTTCGGCAGCTTGTCGGCGCCGAAGAGCAGCGCGCCCACGACGAGGATGCCGATGATGATCGGTGCGTCGATGAATGCTAGTACCGGGTGTATCGCCATGACCGTCTCCTTACTTCGCCCTATTCTGCGAGCAGGGCGTCGGCGAGATTCGCCAGTTCCTGTTTCGCCGTGCCCGGCGAAATCGGCTCTAAGGCGGCCTTTGCCTGCTCGACGAAGCCGACGATCTGCGAGCGCGTCGCCGACAGGCCGCCCTGTTGCTCGATCCCGCGGACGATCGCCGGAATCGCCTCGTTCGCACTGTCATCGTAGAAACTGCGAACCTCGCGCCGAAAGTTTCCATCGCCGGCCGCCAGCGCTTCGATGAGCGGGATCGTCACCTTGCGTTCGGTCAGGTCGTTGCCGACCGGCTTGCCGAGCGAGCGTTCGTCGGCCGTGATGTCGAGCAGATCGTCTTTCATCTGAAACGCGATGCCGAACGCGTCGCCGAAGGCATGCAGCGCCTCCACCTCGCGCGGCGCTCGCCCCGCCCATGATCGCGCCGCACTCCGCCGAAGCCGCAAAGAGCGAAGCGGTTTTTTTCCGCGCGATCTCTACGTAGGATGCCGGCGACAGCTCGAGGTCGCCGAGGGCGCGCAGCTGCAGCACCTCGCCGTCGCAGATGTCGGCCAGCGTCGCCGAAAGCACGTGCGGGAATGGGATGCGGATAGTCGGCGGTCACGTTCTTGAAAATCCACGCGAAGAGATAGTCGCCGGCGAGCACGCTGACGCGGTTGCCGTAGTCCACGGCGGTCGCGTTGACGCCGCGCCGGGTGCGCGCGTTGTCGACCACGTCGTCGTGGATCAGCGTGGCGACGTGGATCAGCTCCATGTAGGCCGCGAGGTGCAGGTGCTCGACCGCGTTGCCGCCGCACGCGGCCGCCGCCAGCAGCGTGATCCGCGGGCGAAGGCGCTTGCCGCCGGCCGCCAGCATCCGCTTCACGGCTTCGGTGATGATCGGGTTGTCGGTCGAGAAGGTCGAGCGGAAAAAGGCTTCGACCAACCCGTGCAGGTCGGCGTCGGCCGCCGCTCCGTACGTGCCGTTCGAGCGGGGATCGGTCACGGTTTGTTCCCGTAATGCGCGGCGATCGCGCCGCCGACGAGCGGCAGGTAATCGGCGCCGGCAAAGCCGGCGCGTGCGAAGCGGTCGCGCAGTTCCTCGGCGTTGGGATGATTCGTGAGCGAGTTCGGCAGGTAGGTGTACGCTTCGCGCGATCCGCCCACCATCGCGCCCACCAGCGGCACGACGTGGTAGAAGTACACGTCGAACATCCGCTTCCAGAGTTTGTTCGGCGCCTTGCTGACGTCGAGGTTCACGAATCGCGCGCCGGGTTTGAGGACGCGCAGGATCTCGCGCAGCACGCGATCGATGTCGACGACGTTGCGCAGGCAGAAGCCCATCGTCGCGCCGTCGAAGCTGTCGTCGGGGAACGGCAGCGACATCACGTCGCCTTCGACGAAGGTGGCCTGGCGGCCGTCGTGCCCGGCGCGTTCGCGGGCGCGGTCGAGCATCGGGGCGCAGAAATCGATTCCGGTGACGTCGAGCGTCGGATCGGTGCGCAGGAGATGAAAGACCACGTCGCCGGTGCCGCAGCAGAGGTCGAGGACCCGCGCGCCGGGCGGCAGCGCGAGCAGCGCGATCGCGCGGCGGCGCCAGCGTTCGTCCATGCCGGCGGTCAAGACGCGGTTGGCGACGTCGTAGCGCGGGGCGATGCGCGCGAACATCTCGCGCACGAACGTCCCCTTGTCGCTGTTCGGCCGCCCGCCGATCGGGGTGGAAGTCATCGGTTCGGCTGCATTCCCGTGCTCGGGCCCCGCTCCTGGCGGGCGTCGGCGTCCCTTGCCGCAGCGACCTTCGTCGGGATTGCCGCCCATGGTGCGTCTCAGTTCCACCGCGGAGCTCGTCCGGGCGCTCTCGACCGCGCACGACGTGACGGTTCTCTCCTACACGCTGCGCCCGGGTCCGCGTGCGCGCAGCCCTCGAGTCGGCCGCGCGCCGCGGTGCGCGCGTACGGGTCCGGCTCGAAGGAGCGCCGTTTAGCGACGACAAGGGTGCGCTCGCGCGATCGAACCGGCGCATCGTGGCGGAGCTTGCGAGCTGCGGCGCCGATGCGACCTTGGCCCACGTGGATCCCACCGCCGGTGAGGCGCCCGTCCACGCCAAGGCGCTGGTAGCCGACGGACGCCTCTTCCTCGACAACCGCAACTTCGGTTCGGACGACTTCATCTTAAAGGATGACCGACAGGCCGACGTCGCCAGCGTCCTCGACGCGTTTGCCGGCAACGCGCACGACGACCCGCACGCGGCGTTTGCCATCGAAAAAGGCGACGCACTGGAGCGCGAGGCGGACTTGCTGCGAGCGGCTCGGCCGGGCGACGACGTGATCGTCGAAAGCGAGACCTTCGGGTATGGCGCAGTCTACTCGGCGCTGGACGCGCTCGGAAAAGCCGGCGCCGCTCCCCGCCTGCTTGTCTCGGATCGTGAAGCCGCGACCGCGCACCCGCGAACGAAAGGCGCTCGAACATTTAGCCGCCGACGGCGTCCGCGTGCGTCTCTGCCGAGATTCCGAAAAGTTCGCACTCGCCGACCACCGCGCATGGATCGGTTCGGCCAACGCCTCACCGGCATTCGGTCACCCGCCGGTCATCGACTGGGGCATCCGCACCGCCGATCGCGCGATCGTCGCGGCTGCTCGCCGTCGAGTCGAGTCGCGTTGGGCGACCGCCCAACCATTGAAAATCGACGACAGTACGGTTAGCTGCTTCTACGAGAGCGCCCTGACGCGTGAGCGCCGTGTAGGAGAGCTTGGGAAGCGTCATGCAATTATGTATTTGACCCCTTACATGCGAAAAAGGTGCTCGGCTTGTAGGTCGGTTGTTGAAGTAACCTCGACGACGTCGATTTCCAGCACTTCTGCGATCTTGGCCGCGACGTAGGGGAGAAACGCGGGTTCGTTGCGTTTGCCGCGCATGGGGATCGGCGCGAGGTATGGGCAGTCGGTTTCTAGGACGATCGAACCGAGTCCAACCGCGCGTACGGCTTCGCGCAGGGCGTGCGCGTTGGCAAACGTCACCACGCCGCCGATTCCGAGCAGCAGGCCGAACTCGCCGGTCAGGCGGCGTGCCTGTTCGGTGTCTGCCGGTGAAGCAGTGCACGATGCCGCGCATTTCGGGCGCGAACTCCTCGCGCAGGATCGCGAGGAAATCATCGTACGCGTCGCGCTGATGGAAGATCACCGGTAAGCTGGCGCTCGCGGGCAAACCGAATCTGGGCGCGCAGGACCTCCGCCTGTTGGTCGCGCGGGCTGTGGTCGTAGTAGTAGTCGAGTCCCGTCTCGCCGATCGCGACGACCGGCGCGTTCTCGATTAGCGCGGCGAACGCCGCGGGGATGTCGGCGGGCGCATCTTTAGCCTCGTGCGGATGGATCCCAACCGACGCGACGAGGCCGAATTCTCGCGCCACAGCGATCGCGCGCGCGCTGTCGGCGAGATCGCACCCGACCGTCACCATGCGCGACACGCCCGCTTCTCTCGCGCGCGCGATCGTTTCGGCGCGGTCGTCGTCGTAGCGCTTGTCGTGGAGGTGGCAGTGCGTATCGATCACGACTGGGTTGCGGGTGCGAGTTCGATCCGCGGAAAGAGCGGCTCGCCACTGGAAATCGCCGCGCCGGCTTCGAGGCCGCCCCACGCGGCCAGCGACGTCGCCCAGTCGGCGGTGACGCTTCCGCTCGCGCCCAGGCGTCGCCACAGTTCGTCCATTCGCTCGGGCATCACCGGGTGCAGCAGGATGGCAAGCCAGCGCAAGCCCTCGCACAAATCGTAGAGCAGCGCGTCCAGCTCGTCGTCGCGCCCTTCCTTAAAGAGCACCCACGGTTTGCGCTCGTCGATCGTGCGGTTCAGCGCGGTGACCAGCTCCCACGCCGCCTCGAGCGCTTCGCGAAAGCGCAGTTCGAAGACGTGTGCGCGCACCTTCGCCGGGAGGTCGGCGAAGCGCGACGCCGAGCTCGCTGACGCCTGCGCCTCGCGGCGGCACCCGTCCCTCGCGGTACTTGTGCACCATCGACGCCGTCCGGTGCAGCAGGTTGCCGAGGTCGTTGCCGAGATCGCTGTTGTGGCGCTGCGCGATCTTCTCTTCCGAATACGAGAAGTCGCTCCCGAACGGCGCTTCGCGCAGCAGAAAATAGCGCAGCGAGTCGGCGCCGAAACGCTCCGCCAGCGCGAACGGATCGACCGCGTTGCCCAGGCTCTTGCCCATCTTTTGCCCGTCGATGGTAATCCAGCCGTGCGCGAAGACTAAGTCCGGCGCCGCTTCGCCGATCGACCACAGCATCGCGGGCCAGATCAGCGTGTGAAAGCGCGCGATCTCTTTGCCGATCAGCTGCACCGACGCCGGCCAGTACGTCGCGAACGTCGCCGGATCGGTCGACCAGCCGATCGCCGAAATGTAGTTGAGCAGCGCGTCGAACCACACGTAGATCACGCCGCCGCCGCCGGGGATCGGGATGCCCCACTCGAGATTGGTGCGCGAAATCGACAGGTCGTCGAGCCCTTCTTCGAGCAGCGCCATCATTTCGTTGTAGACGCTTTTCGGCCGAACCCACTGCGGATGTGCGCGGAAATGCTCGAGCAGCCGGTCGCGATACTTCGATAGCCGGAAGAACCAGTCGTCCTCCGAGATCCGCGAGACCTCGCGCCCGCACGTGGGGCATCGCCCGTCGACGAGCTTCGATTCGGGCCAGAACGTCTCGTCGTAGACGCAGTACCAGCCTTCGTACTTTCCGAGATAGACGTCGCCGTTCTCGCGCATCCGCTCGAACACGGCTTGCACGACGCGTTCGTGGCGCGGTTCGGTCGTCCGGATGAAATCGTCGTAGGCGACGTGATAGGCCTCGAACAGCGCTTTCCAGCGCGGCACCAAGTCGTCGCACCACGCCTTGGGCGTCTTTCCGGCTTCGGCGGCGGCGTTGGCGACTTTTTGCCCGTGCTCGTCGGTGCCGGTGAGAAAGCGGGCCGGGCCGGCCGTTCGCGCGGTGCGCGCCAGCACGTCGGCCACGATCGTCGTGTACGCGTGTCCGATGTGCGGATTGCCGCTGATGTAGTAGATCGGCGTCGTGACGTAGTAGGCGCGGGTCATCGAGGCGTGCTTCCGGCGGCGGGCGCCGCGCCCTTCCCGGCGGCCTTGCGCGCGCTGGCGCGCGCGTAGAGGTCGTTCCGGTCGCCCAAACCGCGGCGGGCGAGCCGTTTCGCGATCTCGCCGACGCGGCAGTTTGCCGCCAGGAGCGCGTCGATCTCCGCGTCGACTTCAGCTTGCGAAGGTTCGGCATCGGCCACCGCGCGGTGCGGGGCGACGGCGAAGGCGATCTCGCCGCGCACCGGCTCGTCGAGCGCGCCAGCGACGCTTGCGGGCGTTCCCCAAAGTTGCTGTTCGTGCAGCTTCGTGTACTCGCGGACGAGAAACACTTCGGCATCGGGCGCCGCCTCGTCGAGGTCGGCGAGGGAGGCGCGAATTCGGCGCGGGGATTCGAACCAGACGGTCGTTGCCTCGCCGGCCAGCGCGCGCGCAAAGGCATCGACCCTGGCGCGCGAAGCGCGGGGCGGAAATCCCTCGAACGAAAAGCGGCGCAACGGAAAACCCGAAAGCACCGCGACCCCAAACGCGGCGCTAGGCCCGGGAAGCACCTCGACGGCGACGCCGGCTGCGCGCGCCGCCGCGATCAGCTCGCTTCCGGGATCGGAAACGGCCGGCATGCCCGCGTCGCAGGTGACGGCCACCAAGCCGGCGCGCGCGCGGTCGAGGATGCCTGGGGTCGCCCCCGCCGCGTTCTGTTCGCGATAGCTCCACAGCTCGGGTATCCGGATTCCGAGCGCGTGCAGCAGTTTGCGGGCGACGCGCGTATCTTCGGCGACGATCAGCTCGGCGTCGCGCAAAACGTCGAGCGCGCGCAGCGTGACGTCGCGCAGATTGCCGAGCGGCGTCGGAACGAAGACCAGCGGCATGCCCGGTCGTTCGCTGCCGCCGTCGCCGAAACTTACGGCCGGCGCGAGGCGACCGTGCCGACGCCTGCGAAGCTCGCATGGCGATGGCCTCAAGAATCGACGTCGAGCAGATCCCGCCTGAGGCGAAGCTCGAACTCTATATCTCGCCCGACTGTCCGTACTGCCGGCGCGCGATGGCCTACTACGATTCCAACGGAACGCCATATACCGCGTACGACGCGCAGCACGACCTCGCCGAGCGCAAGCGGATGTTCGCCTACACCGGCGGCGATCCGACGGTGCCGGCCATCGTGGTCAACGGACGCTACGTTCAATCGGGCTGGGGCGATCCGCCGCGAGGTTGAACGGTTCATTGAGCGCGCCGGTCCGGCGCGCATCGCGACCGCGGCTCGGCAAACCTGAAGGAGCTAGCGACCGCTACCCCGCAGTCGTCCGGCAACGTTGCTCAGCTTGAGAATGTGAGGTCCCTGCATGGACACGACCGATAGCGCCACCAACGCCGCCGCTGCCGGCATCATGGGTGGCGTCATCCTGGTGGTGGTCATCATCACCTGTGCGCTGGCAGTTTTCTTCGTTTGGCTCTTCTGGCGAATCTTCGCCAAGACCGGAATGAACGGCGCCCTGGGTCTGTTGTGCCTCGTTCCCTACGTCGGTCCGTTGATCTGCCTGTTGATTCTGGCCTTCGGCCAGTGGCCGATCACCGACGCGCTCGAGGCGCACGGGGCCGGATTCATGCCGCCGCCGCCACCCCCGCCGGCCGCTCCGCCGCCGGGTTCCTCGGTGATGCCGACCTAGGACCGCAGCTCGGCGATCCAGCTTTCGACGGCCGACGCTTTCGAGGGCAGGATCGCCGAGAGATTCTCGGCGCCCGACGCCGTAACGGCGAGGTCGTCTTCGATCCGGACGCCGATCCCGCGAAAGCGCTCGGGCACGGTCCCGTCGTCGGGTTGAAAGTACAGCCCGGGTTCGACCGTCAGCACCATCCCCTCGCGCAGCGTGCCGTATCGGTATTCGCTGGCGCGAGCGCGCGCGCAGTCGTGCACGTCGATCCCGAGCATGTGGCTGACGTTGTGCAGCGTGTAGCGCCGGTACGACGCGCGCTGCGGATCGAGCAGCTCGTCGAGCGATTGCCGTCGCGATGCCGAGATCGATCAGGCCTTGGGCTAAGACGCGCATCGCGCGGCGGTTCGGCTCTAAGAAGTCGTTGCCGGGAGCGACCGCCTCGATGGCCACGCGCTGCGCTTCCCAGACGATGTCGTAGACGGCGCGCTGCTCGGGCGAAAAGGTCCCGGAAACCGGAAGCGTCCGGGTGACGTCGGCGGTGTAGAGCGAGTCGCACTCGACGCCGGCGTCGAGCAGCAACAGCGATCCCGGCGCGAGCGTGCCGTCGTTGCGCGTCCAGTGCAGGGTGCAGGCGTGATCGCCGGACGCCGCGATCGTCAAGTATCCGACGTCGTTGGCGTCGAGGCGCGCGCGGCGCCAAAACGCCGCTTCGATTTCGCGCTCGCTCGTACCGTCGCGCATCACGCGGATTACATCTTCGAAGCCGTGTTTGGTGATCGCGCACGCCTTGCGCAGTTCGCCGAGTTCGTAGGCGTCCTTGATCAAACGCATCTCGGCGAGTGCCGTCGCCAAGTCGTCGTCGCCGCCACGTTCGTCCAGCAGGGCGTCTACCGTCTCGTCGGTGCCGCGCAACACCACCCGGACCGAGCGCGTGGCGGCGAGATCCTGGAGGTATGCGGCGGCGGCTTCCAGCGGGCGGCAGGCGTCGGCGCCGTAGTACAAGGCGCTCTCGTCGACGCCGCGATGGCGGCCGACCCACAGTTCGCCGTTGGCGCGGTCGGTGAAAAACTCGGCCTTTCCGCGGTTGTGCGCGCGCACGAACAGGAGCATGCTATGCCGCGCGCCGTCGGGCTCGAGCACGAGCAGCGAGCCGGGCTCGCCCGCGCCCATGAGGTACGCGAACTCGGTCCCGGGACGATAGCGGAACAGCGTGTCGTTCGCGCGGACGCGTTCGCGGCCGGCCGGAATCACGATGTACGCGCCGGGGAAGGCGCGGGACAGCGCTTCGCGGCGTTCCCGCAGGCGCGCCAGTTCCGGATGGGCCGCGGCGGCCAGCGGCCGATCGATCCAACCGCCCGCCATGAACTCGACCAGGGCCGGCGGGGTGTCGGAGTCGTGACTCGCGCGCGCCGAAGTCGGGGGGCTCGTTCGTTCGTCGATCATCGTCCCAGTCGATTCGCGCGCGCGTCCGCCAAGCCCGCTCCAAGCAACCGGGCGTGCGAGGTCGAAGAACCGCCAATGGAAACCGACGTCCGAGCCAACGATACGCTAGCCAACGAGCGCACCTTCTTGGCCTACGTGCGGACCGCGCTCGCGTTTATCGCCTTCGGGTTCGTGATCGCGCGCTTCTCGCTCTTCGCTCGCGAGTTTTCAGCCTTAGTGCACGGAAACGGGTCGACGGGTGGCGTTTCGACAGCGTTCGGCACCGGGATGGCGATCTTCGGGGTGGCGGTCGCCGTGCTCGGCGCGTGGCGCTACGCCGTCACCGACCGCGGTCTACGGGAAGGACGGGTCGTCCGCTTGTCGGTTGTGTCCGCCTACCTCGTCTCGCTGGGCATCGCGCTGATCGGCGCGGTCGTCGCGCTCGCGCTCCTGTCGTACCGCTGATGCGTTAGGGATGTCAACGTCGAGGCCGAGGTCGAGCGTCGGCGCCCCGAGCGTCAACCGGCCGACGCTGATGACGTCGACGCCGCTGCGGGCGACGTCGACGATCGTGTCGCGCGTAATGCCGCCGCTGGCTTCGACGAGCACCCAGCCGCCGACGATCCCCACCGCTTCGGTCAGCATCTCGGGGCTCATGTTGTCGAGCAGCACCGCGTCGATCGGTTCTTCGAGCGCGGCGCGCAGCTGATCGAGGGTATCGACCTCCACTTCGACTTTCACCATGTGACCCGAGCGTGCGCGCACCGCCGCCACCGCGGCCCGAATCGAACCCGCCAACGCGAGGTGGTTGTCTTTGACCAGCACCGCGTCGTCCAAGCCGAAGCGATGGTTCGTTCCTCCGCCGCAGCGCACGGCGTATTTCTCGAGCACGCGCAGACCGGGCGTCGTTTTACGCGTGTCGGCCACGCGCGCGTGCGTTCCGGCGACCAGGGTGACGAGTTCGCGCGTCGCGGTCGCGATGCCCGAAAGGCGGCAGAGAAAGTTCAGCGCCGTGCGTTCGGCGGTGAGGATGGCGCGTGCGTTCCCGCGGACCTCGGCGACCGCCTCGCCGGGGCGAACGGCGCCCCCGTCTTCGATCAGCGTGGTCGTTTCGATCGAATCGTCGAGCAGCGTAAACGCCAGCGCGGCCGCGCCGATTCCGGCCACGACGCCCGATTCGCGCGAGACGATGCGGGCCCGCGTGACGCACCCCTGCGGAACGATGGCGTCGGTCGTTAAATCGCCGCCGCGCGCAACGTCTTCGAGCAGCGCCGCCCGAACGATCGGTTCGAGGACGAGCCGGCCGGGCGGTTCAAGCAAGGCGGCGCAACCGCGTGAAGGAACGTTTGGCGAGCGCTTCGTCGCTCTGCGAGTAGTCGCTGCGGAAGTGACTGCCGCGGCTTTCCGAACGTGCCAGCGCCGCTTCGACGATCAATCGTCCGACGACGAGCAGATTGCGCAGGTCGTTGCCGGCGTGCGGAAACCCGATCTCGAGGTCGGCGATGCGCGCCAGCGCTTCGCGGAGTCCGGGTTCGTGGCGCACCAAACCGGCATTGGCGTACATGACGTTGCGCAAATCGCTAATCGCCTGCGCTTCACGCCGATCGGCGATCTCGCCCTCGGGGAACGCAAACTCGGGGGTTCCGGTCGCGGGCGCGGCGTTCTTGACGTTGACCGCCACGCGGGATCCGTACACGAGCGCTTCGAGCAGCGAGTTGCTCGCGAGCCGGTTCGCCCCGTGCACGCCGGTGGCGCTGGTTTCGCCGCACGCCCACAGACGCCGCAGCGTCGTGCGCCCCCATTCGTCGACCGCGATGCCGCCCATGTGATAGTGAGCGGCCGGCGCGATCGGAATGTTTTGCACGCGCGGATCGATGCCGGCCGACATGCAGAAGCCAAAAACGGTCGGAAACTCTTCGGGAAAACGGTCGCCGACGCTCGCGCGCGCGTCGAGCCCGACGGTGCGGCCGCGCTGGAGCTGTTCGAAGATGGCGCGGGCGACCACGTCGCGCGGTCCGAGTTCGGCATCCGGGTGCACGCCGAGCATGAACCGTTCGCCGAGATCGTTGACGAGGATCGCGCCTTCGCCGCGCACCGCTTCGGTGACCAGCGGCATCGGGTCGCGCCCGATCGCCAGCGCCGTCGGATGAAACTGCACGAACTCCATGTCGGCCAGCAGACGCGCCGGCGCGGGCCGCCATCGCGATGCCGTCGCCGGTCGCCTGCACGGGATTGGTCGTGTAGCGATAGAGCCGGCCGATGCCGCCGGTCGCGAGCACGACCGCGTCGGCGGTAAACGCGACGCCCGCGTTGCCGGGCGCGGTCCGCCCGTACACGCCGTAGGCGCGCTCGCCGTCGACGATCAGATCGGTCGCCGCGACGTCTTCGACGACCTCGATCGACGGGTGAGAGGCGACCGCGTCGATGAGCGCGCGCAGAATCGCGTGTCCGGTCGCGTCGCCGCCGGCTTTGACGATGCGGCGGCGTTGGTGCGCGGCTTCGCGTCCCAGCGCCAGCTCGCCGTCGGCGTCGCGATCGAACGCGGTCCCGAGTTCCAGCAGTTCTTCGATCCGCGCGGGCGCGTCTTGGGTGAGGATGGCGACGATTTTCTCGTCGCTGATGCCGGCGCCGGCGCGCTCCGTGTCGATCGCATGCAATCGCGGCGAGTCGTCTTCACCCATGGCGGCGGCGATGCCGCCTTGGGCCCAGTCGGTCGCGGCGCCTTTGCCCAAACGCGTCTTGCACAAGACGGTGACCTTCATCGGCACGAGCTTGAGGGCGGCCATCAGCCCGGCAATCCCGGCGCCGACGACGAGGGCGTCGCTGCGATGCTTTTCGACCGGCACGGCTAGTCGCGCGGCTGGCGGCTGAACTCGAGCATCCGGTCGACCGCGCGGCGGGCGCGTTCGGCGATGGCGGGCTCGATCGTGATTTCGTACTCCATCGCTTCGAGCGAGTGGAGCACTTTCGGAAGCGTGTTGCGCTTCATGTGCGGGCAGAGATTGCACGGGCGCACGAACTGGACCGACGGATAGCGCCCCGACACGTTGTCGGCCATCGAACATTCGGTCATCAGCAGGACGCGCGGCGCGACGCCGGCGTGCGACGGCTGCAAAGTGCCGACGTATTCGGTCATGCCCTGCGTCGAACCGACGAAGTCGGCTTCGGCGAGCACTTCGGGCGGACACTCCGGATGGGCGATGACGATCAGCGAGGGATCGTCTTGGCGAAACTTGCGCACGTCCGAGCCGGTGAACCGCTCGTGCACTTCGCAGTGGCCCTTCCAGGCGATCACTTCGACGTCGGTTTTCGAAGCGACGTATTTGGCGAGGTACTCGTCGGGCAGAAAGACGACGCGCGGGACGCCGAGCGCCTCGACGATTTGCACCGCGTTCCCGCTGGTGACGCAGACGTCGGACTCGGCCTTCACCTCGGCCGACGTGTTGACGTAGGTGACGATCGGAACGCCCGGATAGGTCTCGCGCAGCAACCGAACGTCCGCGCCGGTGATCGATTCGGCGAGCGAGCAGCCGGCCTTGAGATCGGGCACGAGGACCGTCTTGGACGGATTGACGAGCTTGGCGGTCTCGGCCATGAAATGCACGCCGCACAGCACGATGACGTCGGCGTCGGTCTCGGCCGCCTTCATCGCCAGCGCCAGCGAGTCGCCGACGATGTCGGCCACCGTGTAGAAAATCTCCGGCACTTGGTAGTTGTGCGCCAAGATCACGGCGTTGCGCTCGCGCTTGAGCCGGTTGATCGCGGAAACGTAGGGCGCGTGCAGTGGCCACTCCACGCGCGGGATGACGTGCGCCACCTTTTCAAAGATCGCGTCGGTCTCGGCGGCTACCGCGTTGGTGTAGGTTAGATCGATGACGCTCATGTCGGTTGGGTCCCTGGTTGCCGCCGTGAAACCGCCGCCCCTGCGCGGCCCGCCGGTCGTTGCATGCAGTCTGAGTATAGGCGAGCCAAGCAGGGGTTTCGTGCCGCTAAAGCCTCCGAAACAACCCGCGCGCGGTCCCGTACGTGATCGTGGAGGACAAAATGGTAACGCGAATTTTCGTCTTTGCCCTGGCCGCCGGCCTGACCACGATCGCCATCGTCCTGGACGTCTGTCACATTTGACCGCCCTTCGGCCAAGCGTTGGCTCGGTGCGTAAGAACCGCACAGTTCGCGGGTAGGGGAGCGGAGAGAAGCTTCATCTCTCTACTGTTAACAGGAAGGAAACCTACCCATGAATCGCTGGTTTGCTGGCATCGTTCTCACCGCCGTCGTGGCCCTCGCGGCCGGGGCGCTCGGAACTGCTGCCCAACCTGCTCCCTCGCCTTCTCCTAGCGAAACCCCCACGCCGATGTCCACGATGCAGCCCTAAGATCGAGCCTCGCGCGCGCCGCTGCGGCGGTGCGGCGTTTTGGGACCCCAGTGACGCGGTGGCCGGATCGGCCGCCGCGTCGTCCTTTTCTCCGGCCCCGGTTTTCCCAGGAGGGCCCCCGTCTCCGCTGGCCGAAGCCCATTTAAAGTGACTTGAGTTACTATTTGCATTTCTTGTAAAGAAGACTTCGGTCACTCTTACGTTGTCTACTTGCTGAGGGAGCGGTTGATGGGGATAAAGCGGGCTTCGGGCCTCGGGATCTTGGTTGCGGGAATTTTGGTCGCGGGCATGGGGCTCGGAACGTTTGCGAACGCCGGCGCGGCCGGTTCGCTGACGATCCTCAACGTCTCCTACGACCCGACGCGGGAGTTGTACGACGACTACAACGCCGTGTTCGCCCGGTATTGGAAGGCGAAGACCGGGCAGACGGTCACGATCCAGCAATCCAACGGCGGATCGGGAAAGCAGGCCCGCGCGGTCATTGACGGTCTGCCGGCGGACGTGGTCACCCTGGCGCTGGCCTACGACATCGACGCGATCGCCCAAAAAGCGCAGCTGCTCCCGCCCAACTGGCAAACGCGCCTGCCCGACAACAGCACGCCCTACACGTCGACGATCGTGTTTCTGGTGCGCAAGGGCAACCCGAAACATATTCGCGACTGGAACGATCTCACGCGTTCGGGCGTGTCGGTGATCATGCCCAACCCGAAAACGTCGGGCGGCGCGCGTTGGAACTTCCTGGCCGCGTGGGCGTACGCGCTCAAACAGCCGGGCGGCAACGACGCCAAGGCGCGCGACTTCGTGACCAAGCTCTACCAAAACGTTCCGGTGCTCGATTCGGGCGCGCGCGGATCCACGACGACCTTCGTCGAGCGCAACATCGGCGACGTGCTGGTCGGATGGGAGAACGACGCGCTGCTCGCGGTGCACGACCTCGGAAAAAACAAGTTTCAAATCGTCGTGCCGTCGATGAGCATTTTGGCCGAGCCGCCCGTCGCGCTCGTCGATAAAGTCGTCGCCAGTAAGGGGACGCGGGCCGTGGCCGAGGCCTACCTCCGGTACCTCTACTCGCCGCAAGGACAGGAAATCGTGGCCCGTCACTACTTCCGGCCGCGCCTGGCTTCGGTCGCGAAAAAATATGCGTCGCAGTTCGCGAAGGTTCGGCTGGTGACGCTGGCCGGCGTGTTCGGCAACTGGCAGAAGGCGCAAACGACGTACTTTGCCGACGGCGGCGTTTTCGACCAGATCTACCAGCCGCACTAACCCGGTTTCGCCTGCATGTCCCTGGTTTTAAAACAGCGCAGCATCATCCCGGGCTTCGGTCTGGCGTTGGGGTTTACGGTCCTGTACCTCAGCCTGATCGTCTTGATCCCGCTGTCGGCGACGGTGTTCAAGGCGTCGACGCTCGGCTGGGGCGCGTTTTGGCACTTGGTGTCGACGCCGCGGGCGGTCGCGTCCTACGAGTTGACCTTCGGCGCGTCGCTCATCGCGGCGACCGCCAACTTCGTGTTCGGGATCCTGGTCGCGTGGGTGCTGGTGCGCTATCAGTTTCCGCTCAAGCGGCTGTTCGATTCGCTCGTCGATCTGCCGTTCGCACTGCCGACGGCGGTCGCCGGCATCGCGCTGACGTCGATCTACGCTCCCAGCGGCTGGCTCGGGAAGCCGCTGCTGGCGCTCGGCATCCACGTTGCGTATACGCGGCTCGGCATCGTCGTCGCGCTGACGTTTATCGGGCTGCCGTTCGTCGTTCGAACCGTGCAGCCGGTGCTGGAAGACCTCGACGCCGAACTCGAAGAAGCGGCCGCGAGCCTCGGCGCCGGGCGCCTGCAAACGTTTGCGCGCGTCTTGCTGCCGACGATTCTGCCGGCCGCCCTAACGGGTTTTGCGCTGGCCTTCGCACGCGCCGTCGGCGAGTACGGCTCGGTCATCTTCATTGCCGGCAACATGCCGATGCGGACGGAAATTACGCCGCTGCTGATCGTGACGCAGTTGGAACAGTACGACTACGCGGGCGCGACGGCGATCGCGGTCGCGATGCTGGCCGTCTCGTTCGCCATGCTGTTGACCATCAACATTCTGCAAAAGTGGAGCGGCCACCATGGCGGAGCCGCTCCCAAAGCCGTCGCTCGTGCTTGAGGCGATCGAGTTCCCGGGCGGCCGTCCGCCGGCGGCGGCGTCCCGCAGCCGCAGTGCGACGGAGCCTCCGGCGGTCCGATGGCTGCTGATCGGCATCGCTGCCGCGTTCTTGGCGCTGTTTTTGTTCTTGCCGCTGGCCGTCGTGTTCGCCACCGCGTTCGAAAAAGGCGTTGGCGCGTATCTGCGCACGTTTTCCGACCCGGACACGCTGGCCGCCATTCGCCTGACGATTCTGACCGCGGTCATCGCCGTTCCGCTCAACGTTGTGTTCGGGATCGCGGCCGCGTGGGTGATCGGAAAGTTCGAGTTCGTCGGCAAAAGCGTGCTCGTGACCCTGATCGACCTGCCCTTCTCGGTCTCTCCCGTCGTCGCGGGTTTGGTCTTCGTATTACTGTTCGGGATGCAGGGGTTGCTCGGGCCGTGGGCGGTCGCGCACGGAATTCGGATCATCTTTGCGATCCCGGGCATCGTTCTCGTGACGATTTTCGTGACGTTCCCGTTCGTCGTGCGGGAACTGCTCCCAACGATTGAAGCGCAGGGCAACGAAGAAGAGGAAGCCGCCCTGACGTTGGGCGCGAGCGGTTGGAAAACGTTTTGGCGAGTGACGCTCCCCAACGTGAAGTGGGCGCTGCTCTACGGCGTTATCTTGTGCAACGCGCGCGCGATGGGCGAGTTCGGGGCCGTGTCGGTCGTCTCGGGGCACATTCGCGGACTCACCGATACGATGCCGCTGCAGATCGAAATCCTGTACAACGACTATCAGTTCGTGCCGGCGTTTGCGGTGGCAACGCTGCTCGCGCTGTTGGCCTTGACGACGTTGGTCGCCAAAACCATCGTGGAATGGAGAACCAGCCGATGAGCATCGGCGTGCACGGGGTCACCAAACGCTTCGGGTCGTTCGTCGCGCTCGACGCCGTCAATTTGGAAATCCCCGACGGACAATTGGTGGCACTGCTCGGACCGTCCGGGTCGGGGAAGACGACGCTGCTGCGGATCATCGCCGGGCTCGAGTTCGCCGATGCCGGAACGATTGCGTTCGACGGGGCCGACATTTCACGGCGGGCCGCCGGCGAGCGGCGCGTCGGGTTCGTGTTTCAACATTACGCGCTCTTCCGTCACATGACGGTGTTCGAGAACATTGCTTTCGGCCTGCGCGTGCGCCCGCGCGCGACGCGGCCGCGCGAGGCGCAAATTCGCGCGAAGGTCAACGAGTTGCTGCACCTCATCCAGCTGCAAAACCAAGCCACGCGGTATCCGTCGCAGCTCTCCGGCGGTCAGCGGCAGCGCGTCGCGCTCGCCCGCGCCTTGGCGGTCGAGCCCCGGGTGCTGCTGTTGGACGAGCCGTTCGGCGCGCTCGATGCCAAGGTCCGTCTGGAGCTGCGCCGCTGGCTGCGCCAGCTTCACGACGAGGTCCACATTACGAGCGTCTTCGTGACGCACGATCAAGAAGAGGCGCTCGAAGTCGCCGACCAGGTTGCGGTCATGAACGAGGGGCACATCGAGCAAATCGGCACCCCGCACGACGTGTACGACCGGCCGGCGACGTCGTTCGTGTTCAACTTTCTGGGCAACGTCAATCTGTTTCACGGACGCATCGACAACGGCACGACGTACATCCAGCAAACCAAGACCGATCATCTCGTGTTCGTCCGCCCGCACTCGCTCGAAATCACGCGCCGCTCGCCCGGCGGGGCGAACCATTTTCGCGCCACGACCAAACACATCAACGCAGCCGGCCCGGTCGTCAAGGTGGAAGCGGTCACCGAATGGGGCGCGCCCGTGCAGGTCGAGATGTCGCAGGAACGCTTTCGCGAGCTGTCGCTGATCAAGGGCGAAGAGGTCTTCGTCGTGCCCACCGAGCTGACGGTTTTCCCGAGCGGAGAGCCGGTTTCGACCGCGAATCCCTAGCCACCCTGGCGGGTGACGCATCGATCCCTGGCGCGTCCTCCAGGCGAGGGTTGCCCCGTTTTGCCTTGCGACCGAATGGAGAAACCTGCCCTCGGGGGGTCCCGAAGGCCTGTCGCGAAAGGGGGACGGTCCCCTAAAAAGATACCAGGGTCATCGGTGAGACCTCGGAGAGTTTGAAACGTAGATGAATTTCGTCAACCTCGAGCTGATCCTCATCGGGCTGGTTGTCGGAGTGCTCGTCGGGTTGACTGGGGTGGGCGGCGGCAGCATCATGACGCCGATGCTGGTGCAAGTGCTCAAGGTCAACCCGCTGGTCGCGGTCGGGACGGACCTCTTATACAGCGTCCCCACCAGGCTGTATGGCGCCTTCTTGCACCGCCAGCAGGGGACGGTCAACGGAGAGATCGTCAAAGCCTTGCTTTGGGGCGGCCTACCTGCCTCGGTGGTTAGTTTGGCAATGCTCTTTTGGCTGCGCCACCATATCGACGTTGCGCTGGTAGAGCTCTGGACCCGCCGAGCGATCGGAATCACGCTCTTTCTCGCCGCCGGAATGATCCTCGCCCAACCGCTGCTCAAGAAACACCAACTCGACGAAACGAAGGAACCGTTCGCGTGGAAGCCCGGGCGGCGCGCGCGGGTGATCGCGCTTGGCGCGGTCGTTGGGCTGATCGTCACGCTTACCTCGATCGGCAGCGGCGCCGTGACGCTCCCGCTCCTCACGCTGGCCCTTCCGCTCGTCGGATTGCCCGAACTCATCGGCTCGGACATCGCGTTCGCAGCGTTCCTGATCCCGGCGGCCGCCCTCGGTCGATGGACCATGGGCGACGTGAACGTCGGCCTCGCGCTCAACCTGCTCATCGGTTCGCTGCCAGGCGTGTACATCGGCAGTAAGCTGTGCACGCGCGTGCACGCGCGCTGGTTGCGCCCGGCCGTCGCCGTGACGCTAATCTACGTGGGCAGCCGCCTCATTTAGGACAGTCCGGCGGTTGGCTTACCTGTGAGTAAATGCAAATTCTTGTGGACGCGTTGTGGAGTGCGCGACAAACCACTTGCGAACGCGTTCGCGTGTCTGATACCATGACGTCACTTCGCAAATCTGCGAAGGGCGGCATGTAGAATCCGCGGTCCAGACGCACTGACGGTCGTGCGAGAGCACGATCCGAGCATCCGGACCGAACCGGGCGAACACGTCGGTGAGGGATTGGTAACGGTCCCTAACAGGCGAACGTCCGGAGACGCGATAGAGCCCGCAGCCTTGTGCTGTGGGCTTTGTTGCGTCGCTGCCTCGGTGCGGGCTTTGCTGCCGGTTGCGAAGAACGCAGGGCGCCATGGACCGACGGCTCGAGCTCACGCTCCGCGGCCTCATACTCGGCGCGGGGATTACGTTGGTGTTTACCGCGGCCAACGTGTATCTCGGGCTCAAAGTCGGCCTGACGTTCGCGTCAACGATTCCGGCCGCGGTGATTTCGATGGCGGTGCTGCGGGCCGTCAAAAACTCGACGATTTACGAGAACAACATCGTCCAAACCGTCGCCTCGGCGGCCGGAACGATCTCCGCAGTGATTTTCGTGCTGCCGGGCTTAGTGATGATCGGCTGGTGGACGAACTTTCCGTTTTGGGAATCGTTCGGCATCTGCGCGATCGGCGGCATCCTCGGCGTGATGTACAGCGTCCCGTTGCGGCGCGCGCTGGTCACCAATTCGGACCTGCCGTATCCCGAGGGCGTCGCGGCCGCCGAGGTGTTGAAGGTCGGCGTCGGCGGGGCCGGCTCGGATGCGCAGCGCAATCGCGCGGGGTTGCTGACCCTCGTCGTCGGCACGCTCGCGTCGGCCGGCTTTGCGGCGATCGTCGCGACCCGCGTTTTTGCCGGTGAAGTCGCGGCGTATTTTCGCGCCGGCCCGGCAGCGACCGGCATCGGATTCTCGCTGTCACTCGCGCTGGTCGGTGCCGGGCACCTCATCGGATTATCCGTCGGGATCGCGATCCTCGCCGGGCTCGTGATCGCGTGGGGCGTCGCGACGCCGTTACTCACGGCGCTCCATCCGGTGGCGGGCGCGCCGGCCGCCGTCGCGCTAGCGACGTGGTCGCATCAGGTGCGTTTCGTCGGAGCGGGCGCCATCGGCGCGGCGGCGATCTGGACGCTGGGACGGTTGGCCAAGCCGGTGTGGGGCGGCGTCGCGTCGGCCATTGCGGCTTCGCGGCGTCTCACCGAGGGAGGCGCGGCGCTGCCTCGCAGCGAGCGCGACATTCCGATCAAACTCGTCGCCTTGATTGCGGTCATCAGCTTGATTCCGTTGGCCGTGCTGCTGACGGCGCTGCTTTCGGGCAGCGTTCTTTCGTCGCAAACCGTTCCGCTCGTCCTCGGCGCGATCGCCTACATCGTGGTCGCGGGATTCTTGGTGGCGGCGGCGTGCGGATACATGGCGGGACTGATCGGCTCTTCGAACAGTCCGGTCTCGGGACTGGCCATTCTCGCGGTCATCGGCGCCGCGCTGCTCTTGCTCGTGATCGCCGACCGCTCGAACCCGGCTTCGGCCCACGCCCTGGTGGCCTACGCTCTGTTCATTACCGCGATACTCCTGTGCGTCGCGACGATCGCCAACGACAACCTTCAAGACCTCAAGACCGGTCAACTCGTCGATGCGACGCCGTGGCGACAGCAGACGGCCTTGGTTTTCGGCGTCGTTATGGGGTCGCTCGTAATTCCGCCGATCCTCGGGCTGCTCAACCGCGCGTACGGCTTCGTCGGCGCGCCGGTTCACGCGACGATCTCCCAGCCGCTGCCCGCCCCGCAGGCAACGCTGATCTCAGCCTTGGCAAAGGGCGTGATCGAAGGGCAAATCGACTGGCGTTTGATCGGTGCGGGTGCGCTTGTGGGAATCGTGACGATCGCGGTCGACGAGTTCCTGCGCGCGACCGGCCGCATGCGGATCCCGCCGCTGGCGGTTGGTTTGGGGATCTATCTGCCGGCCTCGACGACCGCGCCGGTGGTTGCGGGAGCGGTTTTGGGCTGGTTTTACAACCGGTGGGCAAACCGAAGCGCCCGCCCGGAGCCCGCCAAGCAGCTCGGCGTTTTGCTGGCTTCGGGATTCATCGTGGGCGAGAGTTTGTTTGGAGTGCTGCTGGCCGGGCTGATCGTGGTGGCGAACACGGCCAACCCGCTCGCGCTGGTCGGCGACGCATTTCAAACCACGGCCACCATCATAGGGGCCGTGGCATTTATCGGGTGCGTGCTGGGACTCTACGCCTGGACGGCGCGATCAAGCCAGTAGCTTGGGCGTTACTCGGAAAGCGCCCGTGGCGCAGATTTCGCCGATTTCGGCCTCGCTCAACCGCCGGAAACTGACGTTGCAGTATTCGAATGCGTCGCCCGCTTCGGTCGAGTCGTAGCGTGCCTGCGCAGCCGGATTGAGCTTCGGGCGCTGCTGGACGGTCCGATTTTTGAAGTTGACGCGGTAAACGACGTCCTGCCCGAAAAGGAAAATTTCGCTGCGAGCGTTGGCGTAGCCACCGTAAATCGCTTCGGAGGGCTCGCTAACGAGCCGGTCTTTAGACTTCCGGCTCACGATTTCAAGGGTCGCGACCGGAGCCGGCGTGGGGGCGTAAACAATCATGCCACCGTAAAGACCCGCAAAGGTCGAGCCGGGTTGCAGCGAATCAGCACCCCGTGAAACGCTCTTTTACCGCTCTCGCTTTGGTTCTCACGCTCGGCGCTGCCGGCCCATCGGTCGATCCGGTGCTGCTGCACCCGGCCGCCGCCACGGCCAAGGCGCCAAGCCATTACGACGTCTCGTTCAAGACGACCGCGGGGACGTTCGTCGTCGCGGTCACGCGCTCGTGGTCGCCGCGCGGCGCAGACCGCTTTTACAACCTCGTCAAACACGGCTTTTTTACCGGGGCCGCCTTTTTCCGGGTCGTGCCGGGCTTCGTGATTCAGTTCGGGCTCAGTCCGAATTCGGCCGTCGATGCGGCGTGGTCCGGAGCCAAGATCAAGGACGATCCCGTCACCCAGAGCAATCGCGCCGGGTATCTGAGCTTCGCGTCGGCCGGCGCGAACACGCGCACGACGCAGATCTTCATCAACCTCGGCGCCAATGCACGGCTGGATTCGATGGGCTTTTCGCCCTTTGGGAAGGTCGTCTCGGGAATGGACGCGGTGCGCAAAATCTACGCGGGGTACGGTGAAACGCCCGATCAGAGCGCCATCGAATCCCAGGGCAAAGCCTATCTCGACAAGCAGTTTCCCAAGCTCGACAAGATTCTCAGCGCCAAGATCGTCACGTAGTCGCCGGCGGCCGCGCACTAGCGCGGCGGGCTATTCCGTATCGACCGGCTTGTACGAAGGCCGACGGTGTTCGAAGTAGCTGCGCGAAAGCGGCGCCGGAATCTTTTCGAACTTACGCGGCGGCTGGCTGAAGTCGAAGACGTCGCCGATACTTTTCGCGCGGACGTCCGTCGTGCCGATCGAGGCGAGCCCCCAGTTCACCTCGGCGAACTTCAGGAGGCTCCCGAACTCGTATTGCGTGTGCGAGACGTAGCCTTGCTTGGCGTACGGGGAGATCACGAGCATGGGAACGCGGATTCCTAGCCCCTGATAGTCGAGCTGCGGCGGCGAAACGTGATCGTAGAATCCGCCCCAATCGTCCCACACGACGACGATCGCCGTCGAACGCCACAGCGAGCTGGTTCCGATGGCATTAACGACCTGAGCCACCCACGAAGGTCCTCCGGTGATGTCGTGGCCGGGGTGATCGGAGTTCTGCTGGTCCGGAATCAGCCACGAGACGGCCGGCAGTTTCCCTTTGTCGATGTCCTTGAAAATCGTCGTTTCCGGCGTGGAGATGTTGTTGGTCCACTCGCTGCTGTAGCGAACGGCTTTGATCGCATCGAACGCCGTCCAAATTCGTCCGATCGAATCGAACGGCGGCGCGTAGTATTTCCACGTCACCCCTGCGGCGTCGAGCGAATCCCGCAGCGTCGGATACGTCAGGCACGGAAACGGCCCTTGCCCGCGTAACAGTTGCTCGTCGTTGGTCAGTAACGACGTCACCGTCTTTTTCGGCGCATCGCAGCCCCAGATGGTGCTCGACGGATAGTTAACCAGGCTCTCGTGATCGTTGATCGCCGTGCCGCCGGCGATGAGGTCTTGATGGCCGATAAAGCTTCCGCTGCTTTGCGTTTCGAACATGTGGTCTGCGAGCACGTATCGCTGCGCCATGATCCAGTACGGCTTGATGTCCGCGGGGTTGACGTATTGGTAGGCGTATAGTTTGGCCGGCGGTCCGCCGCCCCACGCGCCGAAGTGGACTAAGTCGAACCCATCCATCTTGCCGCCGTCGGATTCGAGCTGATAGCCCTGCCAGGTGTGATCCAGGTCGACCGCCGCCAAGTGCCTTTGCGTGAGCGGAACCGTTTTGCCGGTGTGCGTCAAACCAGTCGTCGTGCCGTCCGCACCCGGATAGGTGGCGAAGAAATTGTCGAAGCTGCGGTTCTCCTGGATCATGATCACGAGGTGCTTGATGTACTTCGGTCCCGAAACGGGCGCGCCCGTGGGCGATGGCCGCGGCGGCTGCGGCAACGGACCGCTCGATTGGGAACCGCCGCCGCCGCCCGAACAGCCGGCGATCGCGGCGATGAGAAAGAGCGTGGCGAACGGAAAGCGGCGGCGCATCGTTAGTCGAAGCTACCCGCTTCGTCTCGCCGTTTCCCGCCCTTTTGCCAATAAAGACCGGAGTCATCATCACGATGCAGCCCACCATCGCCGGAACGTTCCGAGCGCTTCATTCCGGCGCGAACGCCTTGATTCTGCCCAACGTCTGGGACGCAGCGACCGCCGCACTGTTCGCCGCGGCGGGGGCACGCGCGATTGCGACCACGAGCGCGGGACTCGCATGGGCGTGCGGTTTTCCCGACGGAGATGCCCTGCCGCGCCCAAGTTTGCTCTCGGCGCTGCGTCCGATTTTGCGCGCGAGCGGCACGCTTCCGACAAGCGCCGATATCGAGGGCGGATTTTCTGACGACCCGGCGGCAGTTGCCGGCCTCGTCGTCGAGCTGTGCGGGCTCGGCATCGCCGGAATCAACCTCGAAGACGGTTCGGGAGCACCGGACTTGCTTGCGGCCAAGATCGCGGCGATCAAAAGCGCCGTGCGGTCGCAGGGCTACGACGTCTTCGTCAACGCGCGGACGGACGTCTATCTGCGCGAATTCGCAACCGGAGACGCCGCGGTGCGCGAGACGATCGCGCGCGCGCAGCGTTACGCCGATGCCGGCGCCGACGGCATATTCGTTCCGGCCTTGGAGCAGCCCGAGGCAATCCGACGGGTTGCCGCCGGCGTTGCGCTTCCGTTGAGCCTGATGGCGGTGCCCGGTCTCGCGCCGGCAGCCGAACTCTACGCCTACGGCGTGCGGCGCGTCAGCGCGGGATCGTCGCTGGCCGAACTCGCATACGGCACGGCGCGCGCCGCCGCTGCATCGTTCGTCCGAACCGGTGAGGTCGACTCGCTCTTCGCCGGATCGCCCGTCGATTACAGTGAAGCCAACGCCCTGCTGATGAAAGCGGCTGCCGGGGGTGAGTGACTCGTCTGAATCGCGTCCGCCGGTTCCGCCGTTTACGCGCGAGACGGCGATCGCGAAGATTCGGTCGGCCGAAGACGCGTGGAACGGCTGCGACCCGGAACGCGTTGCGCGAGCGTATACGGCGGACAGCGTTTGGCGCAATCGCGCGGAGTTCGTCCGCGGGCGCGCCGAGATCGTCGCGTTTTTGACGCGGAAATGGGCGCGCGAGCTGGACTACCGGCTCGTCAAGGAACTCTGGTCCTTCGAGAACGACCGCATCGCGGTGCGTTTTGCCTACGAGTGGCACGACGATTCGAACAACTGGTTGCGTTCGTACGGCAACGAAAACTGGGAGTCCGACGAGGACGGCCTCATGCGCCGGCGCTACGCGAGCATCAACGATCTCCCGATCGCCGAGTCCGACCGCAAGTACCGCTGGCCTCGCCCCGGCCCTCGCCCCGCGGACCATCCAGGTTTGACCGATCTAGGATTGTAACGCTAGGCGCGTCTGTCATCCTGAGCGGAGCGGCGCAGCGCCGCACATGTGTCATCCTGAGCGGAGCGCCAGAGGCGCGCAGTCGAAGGACGGAATACTCCCGCGGATTTCTGGACTTGCGTCATTCGGAACCCGTCCTTCGACTGCGGCGCTGCGCGCCTCCGCTCAGGATGACACATGTGCGGCGCTGCGCGCCTCCGCTCAGGATGACACATGTGCGGCGCTGCGCGCCTCCGCTCAGGATGACAAGAGTAGGTTCTCTAAGGCTCGTAGTCCATGTCGACGGTCATTTCGCTGACGACCGGCGTGCACAAGAATTCTGCGGCGGTATACGTTGCGCGAGCGACGGCGCCGAGTGCGGCTGCGTCGAGTCCCTCGACGCCGCTGGTTTGCTCGAGCGTTTCCTTGAGCGGCTGACCGTCGGAGTCGATGTACACGCGGACGACGGTCGTGCGCTTATAGTCCCCGTAATGGCCGACTGGTGTAAACAGGTTCTTGCCCTTTGCGGGAATGTAGGCGCGTCCACACGTCAGCGGCGGAAGCGCCTGCAGAAACTTTGCCGGCAGCGTCGTTAAGCTCGCGCTGCCGGCGGCGTCGCCTTGAGTGGAAACGTCGTCCAAGGGATCGACGAGCGAAACGAAGGTCGGGCAGTCCACCGGCGCCGTCGAGTCGACGCCTACACGGTCGACGTAGGCGTAACGCACGTCGATCGGTTTGTCGAATCCGATCAAAAACGGTTCGGCGTAAAATTCGTCTTTGCCGCCCTCGCGCAGCAGCGCGGTCGTCGGCACGGTGACCGAGTACGCGCCCGCGTCGGCAATCAAGGTGACGTTTGCCGCGACGCTCGTTCGCCCGTCGGCAAAAAGGCTCATGAGAAAGCGGCGGCTGAGGCGCTGCTTTGCCGGAGCGCCGGCGGCATCGTTCCACGGGATAACGGCGACGCTGGCGGCGCAAAACGGGTTGTTCCAAGAGTCGGGAGCGTCCGATGCCCGCGCGGCCAACGGCGGCGTTGCAAAGAGCAACGCCGGCAGCACCAAGCACGCGAGGGTGCGCCGCATATCGACGAGGGATTCGAGCGGCCAGGTCACGGACCTCCACGCGCCGTTTGGACCCAGAACTGCGGTGAGACGGAGATGCTGCTGCCATCGCTGACGATCGTCACCGCGCCGTTTTCGTCGGTGCGATAGATCGTCGCGCCAACGCGTTCGAGCGCCGCGATCGTGGAGGGCGCCGGATGGCCGAACAGATTATGGCGTCCGACGGAAACGAGCGCGTATTGGGGACGGACTGCCGCCAGAAACGCCGCCGACGAGCTATATGCGGACCCGTGATGTCCGACTTTGAGGACGGTGCAGCGCAGGTCGGCGCCTTCGGCCAAGAATCGCCGTTCCGCCGAAGCGCCCGCGTCGCCGGTAAAGAGCATGCAGAACGTTCCGTAGCGCAACAGAAACGCGATCGAGTTCTCGTTGATGTCGTTGCGCGTGCGGGCGATGAGCGGCAGTGAGGGTCCCAGGAACTCGAGCGAAACGCCGTCATCCGACTGCCAGCGCAGCCCCGCTCGCGGGTACACGATCGGGATGCGCCACGCCCGCGCTTCGGCGAGGGCGTCGCGATAGGCATGACCGCCATACCGCTGTCCGCCGTCGGCGAACGCGTCGACGCGCAGGTGGCGTATGACCGGCGCGGCTCCGCCCGCGTGATCGCCGTGCGGATGCGAGACGAACAGCGTATCGAGAGCGTGAATGCCGTTGCGCAGCAGAAACGGTACGACGATCCGTTCTCCGACGAGTTCGGCGTTAGAATCGGCGCCTTGCGGTCCTCGCTCGAGCCGTCCGCCGGCATCGATCAGCAAGTCGTGGCCGCGTGGAGTTTGCACGACGATTGCATCGGCCTGCCCGACGTCCAGCATCGTGACGCGCAGCCGGCCCTCGAACGCTCGCGGCGGCGCTACGACCAAGAGTGCCGAAAGCGCCAGCGCGCCGGCGGCGATCCCTACCGCTCCGCGCCGCACGAGATACGGCGCCGACGCGAGCGCGGCGTCGTAGGCCAGGATGCACCACGCGGGTGCCGGCGTCATGGCGATGGCGGCGCCGGGCAGCGACGCGAGCGTTCGAACGACGGCGACCATCCAAACCAGCAGCCACGAGTCGAGATTGGCAGCGGCCTGGGCGAGCGGCGGTACCCGCGCGAGCGCGAGTTGTACGGCACCGAGCGCCATCGTTGCGCCAACGCACGGAACGATCGCAAGGTTGGCGAGTATCGCATACGGCGTAAACTGAAGAAAGACGGCGGCGCCCAGCGGCCACGTGCCCAGCTGCGTGGCGATCGACAAAACCAGCGCCTCGCGAACGCGGCCCGGGATCGCAACCTGCGAATCGAACCAGCGGTCGAGCGGTCCGGCACAGGCAAAGATCGCGCCGACGCACGAGAACGAGAGCGCGAACGATGCCGTCGCGATACTTTCGGGCCGAACCAGCGCGACGCCGAGGGCGGCAATTGCGAGCGTATTCCAAGAAAACGTCGCGCGTCCGCACGCCCGCGCAAACAGTGCCGTCGTCGCCATCGTCGCGGCCCGTTCGGCCGGCAACTGTCCGCCGCTCCACCAAACGAATGCCCAGATGCACGCGACCGCCAGCGCGCACGTGACGGCGCGTGGAAACGCGAACACCGAGAGCACCGCCAGCGCGACGGCGACGACCGCACCGAAGTGCAGGCCGGCGGTCACGAGCACGTGCACCGTGCCGGTTTCCTGGAATTCCGCGCGCAGATCCGGCGGCAGGGTCGAACGCTCGCCCCATAACTCGCCCGCCAGCACCGAAGCAAACGGTTCGCCCAGTCGCTGCGCTAGCCGAGCGTGAGCCCACTCGTGCGCGCGGGGCAGCCACGCTCGCGCGTCGCCAAGCGAACCCGGCATCGATTGGAGGACGGCAGCTGACTCGAGTTGCGCGTCGAGACCGCGCTCGCGCTCCAACTCACGCTCGCTCGGCTCGCCGGGATTGCGCGCCTCGTCGAACGGGGTGAGCCGTCCGCGAATGACGACGCGCGCTCCGGGCGGTGGCCCTTGATCGCGGACGTGCGCAGTAACGGCGATCCCATTGTCGAGAGCGATCCTCAGCGACGATCCGGCGCGTTCGAGTACCGTGCCCGCGTAGCGCGCCGTGCGGCGTTCGGTGACGATGCGCTGAGCGCGCGCGTGCCATTCAGCGTTGAGCGCCGCTCCGACCAGGGCGACGCATAGGAGCGCGCGAAACTGCGGAGGCTTGCAAGCGCCGGAGAGCGCAAAGGCACCGAGCGCGAGCACGCCGGCTTCAATAACGAAGCGACGATCGGGTGGGAGCCCCGGAGTGACGGCGAGAGTGCCCAGCACCGCGGCGGCGGAAAATAAAACGAGCGCGAAGGGAGGCACCGCCGTACCTCCTGCGACGAACTCGGCGCTCGGCTAGCACGCGGAAAGGATCGTTCCCTTGCGCATCATCGTTACCGGAGGCGCCGGATTCATCGGATCCCACGTCGTCAACGCCTACCTCGCCGCGGGACACGAGGTCCTCGTGCTCGACTCACTCTGGGAACACGGCGGCGGGCGCCGCGAAAACGTGCCCGACGGTGCGGCCTTCGTTCAGGCCGACATCCGCGACGACGAGGTGGCGCGCGTTTTTGCCGAATTTCGCCCCGAGCTGGTGAACCACCACGCGGCGCAGCACTCGGTCGCGATTTCGGCGCGCGATCCGATTTACGACGCCCGCGTCAACGTCGTCGGATTGCTCAACGTTCTCGAAAACGCCGTGAAGGCCGGCGCTCGCAAGGTAATCTTCGCGTCGAGCGGTGCGACGTTCGGCAACCCCGAGAAGTTCCCGATTACCGACGATACGCCGCAGCGGCCGACCTCGCCCTACGGCATCACCAAGATGGTGGCCGAGCATTACCTCCGCTTTTTTAAAGACGAGAAGGGGTTGGATTTCACGGCGCTGCGCTACGGGAACGTCTACGGACCGCGCCAAGATCCCAATGGTGAGGCCGGCGTCATTTCGATCTTCATCGGAGCGTTTCTGGAGGGCCGCGGCGTCAAGATTTTTTCCGACGGCGAGCAGACGCGCGACTATGTGTACTGCGGCGACGTCGCGCGTGCCAACATCGAGGCCATCGAGCGCGGTTCGGGCGAGTGTTACGTCATCGGCACCGGGGTGAAGACGAGCGTCAACGCGATCTACCGCACGCTGGTCAACATTACCGGATTCGAAGCGCCGATCGAGCGTTTGCCCCGGCGCCCCGGTGACGCGCAGGACGCCCAGTTCGACGCCGCTCGCGCCGGCCGCGATCTGGGATGGACGCCGTCGATGGCGTTACGTGACGGGATGCGCGCGACGTACGACTACTTCGCGGCGCTAGCCCAGTAGGAAAATCTTCCTCAGGCCTACGTGCCGTAGCGGCGTTTGCGTGCGGCGAAATCGTCGAGGGCCGCTTGCAGGTGCTCCGGGCCGAAATCGGGCCAGTAGACGTCGGTCACCCAGAACTCGGCGTACGCGGCTTGAAAGAGCAAGAAGTTTGAAAGCCGCCGCTCGCCGCCCGCGCGGATGATGAGATCCGGATCCGGGAGATCGGCGGTGTACAGGCTGGCGCGCACGGCCTGCTCGTCGATCGATTCGACGTCGCGAAGTCCCGCGCTGACCTCCCGGACCAGCGCTCGCACCGCATCGCCGATCTCGCGGCGGGATCCGTAATCGATCGCCAGGTTCAGCGTAACGCCGTCGTTGCACGCCGTTCGCGCCACTAGCGCTTCGAGCGCGGCCCGCGTGCGCGGAGGTAGACGATCCGCTCGACCGCACAGGCGTACGCGCACGCCCTCGGCCACGAGCGAGAGCAGTTCGCCGCGGGCCGCACGAACGCACAGCGCCATCAAAATGTCGATTTCCGCCGGGGGCCGGCTCCAGTTTTCTTCCGAAAACGCGTAGGCGGTGACTACCCGGACACCGGCCGCGCGTGCGAGCCGTAACGTGCGGCGCAGTGCCGTCACGCCGCGCCGGTAGCCGCGGGCGATCGGCAGGCCGCGTTCGCGCGCCCAGCGCCGGTTGCCGTCCATGATGATGGCGATGTGTTGCGGCGTCACGTCGTGGCCAGTTTTCCGCTCGTCACCTGGGACTGCGAACGCTCGTGGACGTCGCGAACGACCGATTCGAGTTCGTCAACGTAGGCGAGAAAGCGCTGGCGGCCGCGTTTGGTGATCCGGTACACCGTGAGCGGACGTCCCGAACCACGCCGCTTTTCCGTCGTGACGATGCCGACTTCGGTCAAGGCGTGGACGTGGCGGCTCAAATTCCCATCCGTGAGGTCGCACGCCGCTTGCAGCTCGGTAAAGCTTAGGCCGGCGGAGTGTGCGATCAAACACGTGCAGATCGCCAGCCGTCCGCGCTCGTGAAAGATTCGTTCCAGGCCGGGGTACGCGAACGGCGCGTCTTTGTCTTTGGCGGTCGTCACGATGCCGAACTCCGCCGCAGGAAGAAACCGATGCCGAGTTGTCCGATTCCGAATCCTAGCGGCATCACCCACCACGACAGCGCGAGAAGCACGAGCGACGGCAGCGTTAAAAACGCCAATGCGAGCAGCGTAAACGCGATCGTTATCACGTTACAGGAACTCGGGATGACGCCCCGCGAGGCAAACAAGCCGATCGCATAAAAGGCAAACCAGGTGCCCGGCAGCAGCGTGTAGGCGGAACGATCGATCAACGCCAAGCTGAGCGCGCCGCCGAGGACGATGCTCGGTGCGATCGACAGCGCCGCCGTGCGAAACCGGCTCTGCGTCCCGGGTCCGCGGTGTTTCAGGAGCCACGCGCCGACCGCGCCATAGTTCAACGCGAGCGAGACCGCCAAGCACGTCAACCAGATCGTGAGATACGTGGCGCGATCTGCGGCGTCTGCGGCGAAGGGATCAAACGCAGCTGAACCAGGCCGGCTGCGATCGCACATAAACCGCTCAGCGCCGCGGCGGGCGCGGAGTAGCCCTCGAACCTTTGGACGTGCGCGAGTCGTCCGCGAACCTCGGCCAGATCGGAGATCGCACGCTGCAGGTCCATCACTATACTTTGTATCACAAAGTATAGTGGCTGGCAAGAGCGCCCGCGCTTTTAGCCGCGCGGGGCGAACGCGTCCGGCGTCCGCACGTGCTCGGGGCGCGCTCCCAATCCGAGCAAACGCCCCGGAAAGCGCCGCAGGTACGGGAATTCGTCGAACAATCGCATGGCCAACGGCGGGCGCACGATTGGGGCGCCCTTGAGCAGCGGGTCGATGACGCGATCCTGTGCGAAAATCTGAAACGCCTGCGTTACTTTGGTGGGAAACGTGCGGCGCGCTTGCACTTCGTGCAGCAACCCATCGGTCAACGTGCCGGTCCGCAACGCTTCGGCCAATACGTTCGCCGCGCAGACCGCATCTTGGATCGCGAGATTGATGCCGACGCCGCCGATCGGCGACATCGCATGGGCGGCGTCGCCGATGCACAGGAGTCCGGGCCGGTGCCAGCGTGTCAGGCGATCGACCCGCACCTCGAGCAGCGATACGTCCGACCAGTCGGCAATCTCGGCAACTCGATCCGCCAGCGCCGGTAACGTCTGCACGACGTCTTGGCGGAACGCCTCCAGGCCCGCCGCTTTGAGCGTTTCGAACGACCCCTTGGGAATGATGTAGGCGCACTGCCAGTACGTAGTGCGATCGATCGAGACGAGGATGCGGCCTTCGCGAACCGTGCCGAGCGCTTGCGGCGGATCGCCCGGGCGTTTGTCAACACGCATCCACAGAACGTCCATCGGCGCGCCGAGGTTTTCCACCTCGAATCCCGCCTTCTCGCGGACGAGCGAATGACGGCCGTCCGCTCCGACGATTAGATCCGCGTGCACGACGATTTCACCCGAAGCGGTAACGGCCCGAACGCCCGTCGTTCGCCCGCCGGATTCGATCAGATCGGTAGCCGGCGTCGCCATGAGAAGGTGGAAGGTCGGATACCGTTTGCCTTGCTCGACCAAGAAATTCAGAAAATCCCACTGGGGCATGAACGCGACGAACTTGCAGTGCGTGGGCAGCTTCGAGAAATCGGCGACGCGTTCGAACTGCCCCGCGATTTCGACGCCCACTTCGCGCAGCTCGCTATGGGGCAACTTCAGAAACTCGTCGAGCCAGCCCAGCTCGTACAGAAGTTGCAGCGTCGACGGGTGGATCGTATCGCCGCGAAAGTCTCTAAAAAAGTCGGGATATTTTTCCAAAACGACGACGTCGACGCCGGCCCGCGCGAGCAGAACGCCCAGCATCACTCCGCAGGGTCCGCCGCCCACGATGCAGCAGCGCGTCGAAAGCTCGTTTGACGGCGTCATCGTGCCGACAGTTCAAAGCCCGGCGCGCGCCGACCTTCGGCCTAGGATCCCGTGACGAGGTTCAGCAGCTTGTCCGGAACGAAAATCTGCTTGCGCACCTTCCGCTGCGCGATTTGCGCTCGAACGTTGCTTTCCGCCATCGCGAGTTCGATCGCGCGCTCCTGCGAAATGCCGGGCGCAACCGCGATGCGCGCGCGAATCTTCCCGTCAACTTGAACCACGAGCGTGACCTGGTCCAAGGCCAGCGCGCGTTCGTCGGGGTCGAGATAGCGTTCCAAGTGTACCGAGCCGGCATGTCCGAAACGCTCCCAGAGCTCCTCGGCGATGTGCGGCGCAAACGGTGCGATCACCAGCGGAAGCGCGTGCGCCGCATACCGTGCGACCGGCGAAGCGGACGGTTCCTGGGCCGCTGCCGTGAGGGCGTTGACGAGTTCGTCGAGCTTGGCGATCGTGGCGTTGTAGTGAAAGCGCCGCGTCGTCGTTTCGTCGAGGGCCGATTTTGCCGCAACGTGAACCGCGCGCAGCAACGCCTTTTCCTGGGGCGTTCCCGCCGCCGGCAGCTCGCGCACGTCAACGAAACCGGAGCCGAAGAACGGCTCGCACGCCCGCCACACGCGATTGATGAAGCGCACCCGGCCGTTGATGCCCTCGTTGGTCCAGTCGCTCGTATCTTCGGGCGGCGTGACGTACATCAGAAATAAGCGCATCGCGTCGACGCCGGTGGTTTCGGCGGTCTCGTCGATTCCCACGACGTTGCCGCGCGATTTCGACATCTTCTCGCCGTTGCTGAGCACCATCCCCTGGTGAAAGAGGCGCTGGAACGGCTCGTTCTCGCCGGCGACCCAGCCGCGATCGTGGAAGAACTTGTAAAAGAAGCGCGAGTAGAGCAAGTGCAGGACGCTATGTTCGGCGCCGCCCACATATTGGTCGACGTTCATCCAGCGGGCGGCATCCGCCACCTCCCACGGAGCGCGGTCGTCGTGCGGGTCGAGATAGCGTAAAAAATACCACGACGATTCGAAGAACGTGTCCATCGTGTCGGTTTCGCGCCGTGCCGGCCCGTGGCACTTGGGGCAGGTCGTATTGACGAACGACGGGATGGAGGCGAGCGGCGAACCTTCACCGGTTATTTCGATGCCGAGCGGCAGCACGACCGGCAGCTGGTCGTCCGGAACCGGAACTTGGCCGCAGTTCTCGCAGTAGACGATCGGAATCGGCGTGCCCCAGTAGCGTTGCCGCGAAACCAGCCAGTCGCGCAGGCGCGTTTCCACGCTCGGCGCGCCCATCCCCAGCGCTGCGAGGTGCTGCGCGATGGCTTGACGCGCCTGCGCGCTCGACATTCCGGTGAACTCCCCGCTGGCGGTCAAAACGCCGTCTTCCACGTAGGGCAGATCGCCGCTCTCGGGAGACGCGGCCTCGGGAGCGATGGCTCGAACGATTCGTAAGTCGTGCGCTTTGGCAAACTCGTAGTCGCGTTCGTCGTGCGCGGGCACGCCCATGACCGCGCCCGTTCCGTACTCGGCGAGCACGTAGTTCGTCACCCAAATGGGCAGACGGTCGCCCGAGAGCGGATTGATCGCGTAGGCTCCGGTAAACAGCCCTTGTTTTGCCATCAAACTCGTGCGCTCGAGTTCGGACTTCGACGACAAGCTCTGCGCGAAAGCGGCGACCGCGTCGGCGTCGGCTGGCGGCACGATCCCGGCGATTTGTGCGACGACCGGGTGCTCGGCGGCGACGGCTAGGAACGTCGCGCCGTACACCGTGTCGACGCGCGTGCTGAAGACGTCGATGGCCGTATCGAGGCCTTCGACCTGGAACGCGAACCGTACGCCCTCGCTGCGGCCGATCCAGTTCCGCTGCATCGTGCGCGTCCGGTCCGGCCATCCGTCGAGGCGATTCAGATCGTTGAGCAGCCGATCGGCGTAATCGGTGATCTTGAGAAACCACTGCGAAAGGTTGCGCCGCTCGACCAAATGTTCGCAGCGCCAGCAGCGTCCGTCGACGACCTGCTCGTTCGCGAGGACGGTCTTGTCGTTTGGGCACCAGTTCACGGGCGCTTCGCGCTTGTACGCCAAACCAGCCGCGTAGAGCTGCAGAAACAGCCACTGATTCCAGCGGTAATACTCTGGGTAGCACGTGGTGATCTCGCGCGTCCAGTCGTAGCTCGTTCCGATCAGCCGGATTTGCCGTTTCATATTGGCGATGTTCTCGGCGGTCCAGACGGCGGGGTCGATGCCGCGCGCGATCGCGGCGTTCTCGGCGGGCAGCCCGAACGCGTCCCAGCCCATCGGGTGGAGCACGTCGTAACCTTGCATGCGCATCATCCGCGCGATCGCGTCGCCGAACGCATAGTTTTTTGCGTGGCCGACGTGCAGATCGCCGGACGGATACGGCAGCATCTCGCAGACGTAATACTTGGCTTTTTCGCCACTGCCGCTCGCGCGATAAATGCCGTCGCGCTCCCAACGCTCTTGCCATTTGCGCTCGACCGCTTTGAAATCGTAGGTGCCGGCCATAGGAAGCATCCTACACGCTCCCGGCATTGGGCCGCTACCTTTCCGGTCGGATGGCAGCGCGTGATCGAGCGTCGTGTCGACGCGCATCGCGGTGGTCGTCGCGGCGGTCGTCCTGGCGGCCGCCGCCCTGTGGCATCCTGCGCCCCAACCCGCCTTCCAAACGTCCGCCCTCGCGTCGGCTGCGCCCGTCTCTTCGGGGGGCGGCGGGGTGCGGCACGGAACCGCGACTCGCAAAGGGCCCGAAGCCGACGCGGTCGTGTACGTTGCCGGCGCGGTGCGCCGTCCCGGCCTCTACCGGGTTCGCGCCGGCGAGCGCGTTGCCAATGCGGTCGAGCGGGCCGGAGGGGCGACCGAGGCGGCCGATTTGGGCGCGGTGAATCTCGCCGCCCGCGCGCTCGACGGCGACGAGATCTACGTTCCGGCTCAAGGTGAATCGCGAACGCGGGTACCGGCCGGCGGTGGGAGCGCCCGCCGCGGGCGGCGGCCGAGCCGGCCGCGTTCGCGGCGCTCCGCGTCCGCCGATGCGATTGCGCCCGCGAGCGTCAACGTCAACGCGGCCGACGACGCAACGTTGGAACGGGTTCCCGGGATCGGGCGCGCGATCGCCGCGCGTATCGTCGAAATGCGCGAACTCAACGGCCGGTTCGCCTCCAACGACGAACTGCTCGACGTCGCCGGCATGACGCAAACGCGACTGGAGCGTGCGCTGCCGTTTTTGCGGCCGTATCCCTGACGTGCCGGAGGGGTGCCCACCGGTCGGGCGAACTCGACCGGCATGGCGGCGGAGCTTCCGGTAAAAGAAACGCTTCCGCAGCTGATACGCCGAGCGCTCACACCGTCGCGTGCCGAGGTGTTCGCCGAACGCGTCGGCGGCACGTGGACGCCAATCTCGGGCGCGCAGCTCCTCGAGCGGGTTGAAACCGTTGCCTGCGCGATCGCGGATGCCGGGTTGATGCCCGGCGACCGCGTGGCCGTCGTTGCGCACAACAGCGTGGACTGGATCGTCGCCGATTTTGCGGCACTATTCGCCGGCTGCGTCGTCGTACCGATCTATCCGACGCAGGCCCTCGATCACACGGCGTACATCCTCAGACATTCGGGCGCGCGCTTGATCTTCACCGACTCGCAGGCGACGCTCGAACACCTTCGCTCGAGCGGTGCACCGTTGGAGGCAACCGTCGTTTTCGACGCGCCCGGCGACGACGGCCTGAAGGCGTTCGAGGCGCGCGGCAGCCGTCTGCACGCGCGTCGCCGCGAGCTTGCCGGTGGCCCCGAAGGTTCGGTGAAGCCCGACGATCTGGCGATGTTGATCTACACGTCGGGTACGACCGGCAATCCCAAGGGCGTCATGCTTTCGCACGACAACGTCGCTTTCGACGCCGCCGCCGCCTTCGCGTTCGGACTCGACGACCTCGCCGAAGGCAGCGTCGTGCTGTCGGTGCTGCCCTATTCGCATATCTTCGAGCACACGATCCTGTACGTGTATCTGCTGGCCGGCGTGCGGTGCTACATCTGCCGCGATGCGGCCGAACTGCTGCGCGACATGCTCGACGCGCGTCCGACCGTAATGACGGCCGTGCCGCGCATCTTCGACCGCGTGCTGGCCGGCGTCAAAGGCGCCGCCATGAAAGCGGGCGGACTGCGGGCCAAACTCGTTCCCTGGGCGCTCGAGAGCGGCCGCAAATACGCGCGCGCACGAACCTTCGAGAGCGGTTCGTCGCCGGCTGCGGCGCTGCAGTACGCCGCCGCAAATCGCGTGGTGCTGCAAAAAATCCGCGCGCGGCTGGGACTCGATCGTCTCCGGTATTTCGTCAGCGGCAGCGCGGCCATGCACCTCGATACCGCGATGACGTTCTTGGGCATCGGGGTTCCGATCATGCAAGGGTACGGCCTTACCGAAGCGTCACCGATCGTGACGGCTAGCCGCACCACCGCAAACGAGTACGGCGCGTCCGGGCGTCCGCTGCCGGGCGTCGAGGTGGCAATCGCGCCGGACGGCGAGATTCTCACGCGCGGTCGTCACGTGATGCAGGGCTATTACCTCAACCCGGAGGCAACGGCGGCGGCCGTGGTCGACGGCTGGCTGCATACCGGCGACGTCGGCGAAATCGACGCGGCCGGCTTTCTGCGAATCACCGACCGGAAGCGTGAAGTTTTCAAAACCGATGCGGGAAAGTGGATCTCGCCGGCGCGGGTGGAGGCGGCGATCAAACGGTCGGTTTACGTTTCCCAAGCGATGGTCGTGGGGAGCGGCCGTCCGCATCCGGCCGCGCTGATCTGCCCGAACTGGGATCTCGTGCGGATCGAGCTGTCGCTGCCGCCCGGCGCAACGGTCGAGGACTTGGCGAAGCGCGACGACGTATGCGAATTCGTCACGAACGTCGTGGCCCGGCAGACTCGCGACCTCGCGAGCTTCGAACAGGTCCGCCGCGCGATCGTGATTCCCCACGAGTTCAGCGTGGAGCGCGGCGAACTCTCGCCGTCGATGAAGATCAAGCGCCGCGTCGTCGAGGAGCGCTACCGCGCCGAGATCGATCGCGCCTACGCCGTCGACTTGCATACCGTCCCGCAGGCGTAGCCGGCCGTGCCATTTCTCGCCGTTATCCACTTGCGCGCGGCTCAGTGCCCGGAGTGTGGAACGCCGTTGGCCGCGGCGGGCGCGCGTTCGTTCGTGGTCAACGACCAGGGGTTGCCGGTCCTCTTCGATCCGGCCGACCCGGCCGCGGAGCTAACGCTCGAACTGGCGTGTCCCAACGGTCACACGCTCGAGCTGCTCGTGCCCAACGAGGTCGCCGCCGAGGAAGCGAGCGCGATACCGGACGGGGCACCGATCGGCGTCGATGCGGTGCTGCGTATCGGACGAACGGAATCCGGAGCGGTGGTTTGATGGAATTTTGATTTCAGCGCGCCGCGATTCGTTTGGAGGTGCGGGTGCGACGAGCGATAATGTCTTTCGTATCCGCCTCACCGTGGAGGTTTCTTTGAGCTTGCGTTTTCAATGGCTGCGCGCGTTGGCCGTCGCCGGAGTCGGGCTGTTCGCCCTGAGCTCGGCGCCGATCCGGGCAGCTGCGCCGCCGCCGATTCCTAAACTGACCCCCGATGCGGTCACACACCATACCTTGCAGCTCGACGGGCGAAATCTCGCCTACGCGGCACGGGCGGGCACGATTACGTTGCGCGATGGGGACGACCGGCCGACCGCTCGTGTGTTTTACACGGCCTACACGCTCGACGGTGCCGATCCGACCCACCGGCCGGTGACCTTCTTTTATAACGGCGGTCCCGGCAGCTCGACGATTTGGCTGCGGATGGGATCCTTCGGTCCGGTCCGCGTGCAGACGACCGATGCGGCAACCACGGCGGGTCCGCCCTATCGCTTGGGCGACAATCGGTACAGCCTCCTCGACAAGAGCGACCTCGTCTTCATCGATATGCCGGGCAGCGGCTACGGTCGCATCATCGGCGCCGGGAAGACGAAAGATTTCTGGGGCGTCGATCAGGATGCGGATGCGTTTGCTCAGTTCATCCAACGCTACCTGACGAATTTCAACCGCTGGAATTCGCCGAAGTTTCTGTTCGGCGAGTCGTACGGGACGACGCGTTCGGCCGTGCTTTCGGGCGTACTGGCGACCCGCGGCATCGCGCTCAACGGCATCGTTCTGCTATCGTCCTTCCTCAATCCATCGGTGGACTACAACGACGGCGCGCCGATCGGCGGCGGCGACTGGGCCTACGTGCTGTACCTGCCGACCGAAGCGGCCACCGCGTGGTACCATCGCGCGCTGCCTCGAGCGCCCGGTCTGAACTCGCTGCTTTCCGAAGTCAAGAGCTTCGCGCTCGGGGAGTATCTCGACGCGCTGGCGCAGGGAGGCAAACTGCCTCCCGATCGGTATAACGACGTCGTCGCAAAGCTGCAACGCTACACGGGCCTGTCGGCCCAGTACATCCGCAACTCCGACCTGCGCATTCCCTACGATCGCTTCGAGAACGAACTCTTGAGGCAACGCGGGATTACGGTCGGCCGGCTCGATTCGCGTTTCCAAACCTACGTGCTCGACCGGCCCGAGATTTCGCCCGATTGGGACGCGACCGATTCGGCGATCGACGCGGCCTTCGTCGCGACCGGAAACTACTACATGCGCCAGGTGCTGAAATACAACACGCCGTTACTGTACCGATCGGAAATCTACGACCTCATCTATTCGGACGGCAACAGCTGGGACTTCAAGCACGGCACCGACCCGCAAACGTTCAACGTCGCGCCCGATCTGGCGCAGACGATGACGTACAATCCGCGGCTGAAGATCTTTTCGGCGAACGGTTACTTTGATTTCGCCACGCCGTTCTTTGCGACGCAGTACGTGCTCGCCCACCTGTACGTTCAGCCGGCGATTCAAAGAAACATCACGTACGGGTTCTACGAGTCCGGCCATATGGTCTATCTCCACCCGGCCGCCCTGGCGAAGTTCCATTCGGACTTGGAACGCTGGTACGCGTCGGTGCTCCGCTAAACGTTGGGAATAGCATACGTGTTCATCAAACGATTCGTTTTCACGATCCTCGTGGCCGCGCTCGCATTCGCCGGCGCCGCGCCGGCCGCCGCCGCCCCCGCCAAACCCGGTGGCGGGCCGCCCCCGCCGCCGGCCGCGGTCGCGCCGGATGCGGTGACGCAGCAGACGCTCGCAATCAACGGCAAGACGTACCCCTACACCGCCCGGGCCGGTACGATCGCGTTGGAAGACCAGCACGGGCAAGCGACGTGCCGCATGTTCTTTACGGCGTTCACGCTCGATGGCGTGAACCCGAGCACGCGTCCGGTAACGTTCTTTTACAACGGCGGCCCGGGCAGTTCGACGATCTGGCTGCGGATGGGTTCGTTCGGGCCCATGCGCGTGGCGATCGGCGATGCGAGTTCGGCCGTCAACGCGCCTTTCCAACTCGTGCAAAACCAATACACGTTGCTCGATCGCAGCGATCTCGTATTCGTGGACGCACCCGGAACCGGATTTAGCCGGATCGTCGGTGATGGCAAGCCCACCGACTTCTACGGCGTCGACCAAGACATGCGCGCGTTCACCCAGTTCGTGTCGCGCTACGTCAGCACGTACGGTCGCTGGAATTCTCCGAAGTTTCTCTTTGGAGAATCGTACGGAACGCCGCGCTCGGCCGTGCTCGTAAATAACCTTCAGCGTCAAGGAATCGGCATCAACGGGGTCGTGCTCTTGTCGTCGATCCTCGACTTCAACTTGGACTGGGACATCAATTTCACGCCGGTGGCGATCGGCGGCGGCGACTGGGCGTTTCCGCTCTACCTGCCCACCGAGGCGGCCTCATCGTGGTATCACCACGTGCTGCCGGGTCCGCAAACGGACTTGCAGACGCTCCTGCCCCAAGTCGAACAGTTCGCCATGGGCGAGTATCTCAACGCGCTGGCACAGGGAGCGAATTTGCCCCCGTCGACGTACGCCGACGTCGTCGCCAAGCTTCACCAGTATACCGGCCTTTCGACGCAGTACATCCGGACGTCGAACCTGCGCATTCCCTACTGGCGCTACATGACCGAACTGCTGCGAAACAACGGCGAAACGGTCGGCCGCTACGACGCTCGCTACGTTTCCTATACGCTGGATCGGATCGCCGACCGGCCCCAGTTCGACGCCACCGACTCGGCCATCGATGCCGCCTTCGTGGGCGCCGGAAACTATTACGTGCGTCAGCTGCTGCACTACAACCCGACGCTGGAATACCTGCCGTTGACCTTCGGGATTAACCGGGCCTGGGACTGGAAGCACAACGGCAACCTGCCGACCAACACCGCGCAGGATCTGGCCGAGGCGATGACGTTCAACCCGGGCCTGCACGTATTCTCGGCAAACGGTTATTACGACATGGCGACCCCGTTTTATGCGACCGTCTACACCCTGAACCACCTGAGTCTCGCTCCGGCGCTGCAGAACAACATCACCTACGGATTTTACGAATCCGGGCACATGGTCTATCTGCATCCCGCCGCGCTCGCGCAGTTCCACGACGACCTCGAGCGCTGGTACGGTCAAGTATTAGCCGGTCACTAGCGACACCTGACCACGCAACTTGTCATCCCGAGCGGAGCGCCGAAGGCGCGCATTCAACCTTGTCCGGTGACAAGTTGTGCGACGGTCATCGACCTGCGGACTTTTCTAGTTCGCCGAGTTGGGCGGAGGTTTTCGCGTAGATCTCGGCGAGTTTGCGATAGCCGGTCAGCATGTCGGGAGTGGGTGCGGCATCGCCGCTTTCAACCGCGCTCTCGAGGTACTCCAGCGCTGACCGCAGGTAGAGAAAACTCGTAAAATCCCGGGAGTACGCGCCGACCGAGTCGTCGGGATTGTCGGGCGGCACTTCGCCCGCGACCTCGACGCGCAGCGCGCGGGCTCGGTCGGGTGGAAGCGCCGTTTTTTCGAGCCGCTGCGCGCGAAGCTCCGCGGCGCCGGCGCCTTCGCGCAAGGTCTCGATTTTTTCGGCCAAGATGAACTGCGCGCGCAGGTCGGCGTCGCTGGCCGCGACGCGCGGGTCGCGCAACAGCCGCTGCGTTCGCGCGTATGTCTTCGATCCAACGGTTAGGCGGATCGTGTACGCGCCGGGAGGCGCCAACGGTCCGAGCGAGCTGCGAACGTGAAAGTCCCACACGAGACGGTGCGCTCCGGGTTCGTTCGATAGACTTGGTGGCACGAGTATCCAGGAGGGCACGACGGTAAGCTCTTTCGGGTCGACGGTGGCGGGCTTGTCGGAGCTGGACCAGCGCCGCAGCACGCTGCCATTGCCGTCCACGACTGCGACCGAGACTCTCCGCCCGGAAGCGCTCAAGTAATAGTCGATGTCGGCGCCATCCGGCGGATTTGACGCGTACGGCTCGTCGCGCGGCTGCGGCGTTCCCTCGTCGTTGCCGGGCCTCAGCCGGTAGGCGGCGGCTGGTGCGAAAAGATAGTCGCCGCCGGCCGCGATGGCATCGTCGACCTGTCGCAGCGGCGAGAGATCGTCCAGGGCCCAAAACGCGCGGCCGTGCGTTGCGACGACGAGGTCCCCGCCCGCAAACGCGATGTCGCGAATCGACGTAACGGGAAGATTCGCCTGAAGGGGCTGCCAGCGGCTGCCGTCGTCGAACGAGACGTAGACGCCCTTTTCGGTTCCGGCATACAGCAGACCGCGACGGAGCGGATCCTCGCGTACGACGTTGACGAACGATCCTTGAGGAATTCCGGCGACGGCGCTCGCCCACGTTTTGCCTGCGTCGCGGGTACGATACATGTAGGGAGCATCGTCGTCGAGCCGATGCCGGTCGACCGCCGCGTACGCGGTTCGATCGTCGAAACGCGACGCTTCGATCGTTCCGATCTTGCTCCACGCCGTTACCGCCCGCGGCGTAACGTTCTGCCAGCGCCGGCCGCCGTCGCGGGTTATCCATACATAGCCATCGTCCGTGCCGGCCCAGATCGTTGCGGCGCGCAGCGGTGACGGGGCGATCGTGTAGACGACCCCATGCCGCGCGACGTTGTTGTCGTCGGCGAGCGTTGCGGCGTCGAGGTTCGAGGGCGTGCCTTCCCGCACGCGGCTAAGATCCGGGCTGACGATTTTCCACGTCTTGCCGCCGTCGCGCGAACGAAAGATGTTTTGATGGGCCGCGTACAGCGCGCTCGGGTCGGACGCAGAGAATACGATCGGCAGCGTCCACGTGTTGCGCCAAAGAACGTTCGGATAACCCAACGTTGGGTCGAGGGTGCGCTCCCATCCCGTGTCCGTCCGTTCCAGCGTTACCGAGCCGCCGTAAACCAGACCGGGATGCTGCGGATCGGGAGCGATGGACCCGCTCTCGCCGCCGACGTCGAGCGGTTGAAAATCCCAGTTGGAAATACTCGCGTACCGGCTGCGGATCGGCTCGACCGCCGAACCGGAATCCTGTTGCGCGCCATAGACGTGGTACGGAAAGCGGTCGTCGGCGGCAACGTGATAGAATTGCCCGGTCGGCTGGTTGTACCACGAACTCCACGTCCTCGCGCCGTCGACCGTCACGACGACGCCCTGATCGCTCGTCAGGATCATGCGGCTCGGGTCGTTGGGTTCGATCCAAAGCGCGTGGTAGTCGTCGCCTCCAGGCGCGCCTTTAACCGCTTCGAAGTTCTTGCCGCCGTCGATGCTTCGGTACGTGGACGTGTTCATCACGTAGACGACGTCCGGATTTTTTGGATCGACGGTAATGCCGCCGAAATACCAGCCTCGCTGCCAAATTCGCGCTTCGCCGTCGGTATGCGTCCACGTCGCGCCGCCGTCGTCGGAACGGTAGACTCCGCCGTGGCCGGAATCGGAATCGACCAGCGCGTACACGCGCCCGGCGGTGGCCGGCGAGACGGCGATGCCGATGCGTCCGAGTTTTGCGGGAAGGCCGGCGCTCAAGCGTTTCCAACTCGCTCCCGCGTCGGTCGACTCATAGAGACCGCTGCCGGGACCGTTCGACGGCGGATAGACGTTCCAAGGCGGCCGGCGCGTTTGCCAAAGTGCCGCGTAGATCACGTTGGGCGCGTTCGGATCGAGCGCCAGATCTACTGCGCCCGTGTCGGCGTCTTTATAGAGTACTTTGCTCCACGTTTTACCGCCGTCGACGGTTTTGAAGACACCTCGCTGGGCGTTCGGAGCGTACTGATGCCCGAGCGCGGCCACGTATGCGACGTCGGCGTTGCGCGGGTCCACGACGATCGCGCCGATTTGGCGCGTGTCTTCGAGTCCGGCGTGCGCCCAGGTTTCGCCGCCGTCGGTGGACTTGTAAATACCGTTGCCGGATGCGATATCGGAACGCATGTCGGCTTCGCCGGTGCCGACGTAGATCGTCTGAGGACTGCTCGGCGCGATCGCGATCGCCCCAATCGAACCAACCGGTTCACGATCGAAGATCGGGTCCCACGTTCTGCCCGCATTGCGCGTTTCCCAGACGCCGCCGTCGACCGCGCCGAAGTAAAATCGATCCGGCTGACCGGGGACGCCGGTTGCCGCGAGGGCGCGTCCGCCGCGAAACGGTCCGATCGCGCGCCACTGCAGCGACGTAAGGTACGACGGATCGACCGGCGCGGAGCCGGCGCGCGCTCCAAGCGGCGCCGTTAGCATGGCGGCAGTAAGAGTTAGGCTGAGCAGGCGTCCCATTCGGGTTGCTTACTCGCGAAACGGCGTAATCTACTGCGTTCGAACGCCGAAGTGGGAGCGAAATTTACGCTGCGGTGCGGGTTACCAGCCTCCGCCCGAGTCGCCTCCGCCGCCGCCGCCGAAATCACCACCGCCGCCGCCGTCCCCGCCGAATCCGCCGCCGCTCCAATCGCCGCCGCTCGCGCCGCTCATGTCGGCTTGCCCGGCGTCGTTTTGAAAGCCGGCGCCGGAATCACCGCCCCAGCTCCCGCCGGGATCGGCAGCTCCGCCCTGGGCCGCATCGGCCGGGCCGATGGCGCCGCCGCCTCCGCGCCCGAACATCTCGTTGCCGAGCCAGGCGCCGCCCAGGCCGCCCAGGAGTCCGCTCCAAAAGCTTCCGCCGCCGCCTCCGTACCCGCCACCTCCGTATCCCGGGCCGTACCCGGCGGGCGGTCCGCCGCCCGGCGGATAGGCTCCCGGCGGCATTCCGGGCGGCCCGTAACGCGGAGCCGCGAACGCCCGCATCACCGAGCGTAAAATAAGAAAGCCGACGACGGCGATGATAATCCACCAAAACATCGAGATGTGCACTCCGTTGGTTCGTGCGGTTTGGATCGCGGGCAAGCCGGACGCCGGTGCAGCCGCGCCGGAGCGAGTGCTGCCTTGCACGTGACTGCGGTAGATGGCCAAAACGCCTTCGACCCCAGCCTGCAATCCGTCGTCGTACGCTTCGTTTTTAAATTGGCTCTCCATTTGCGTGCGAATCGATCGCAGCACGTCCGGAGTAAACCAGCCGGCTTGCGATCCGACGCGGTCCGGTACGATGATATCGCGGCGGTCGTCGCGCGCGATGAAAATCAAGACGCCGTTGACGTGCTGTTGGGCGAAGGCCGCGGCGGCCGCGTCCTGCAGCGACGATCCGCCGAGCGACGGCACCGTCACGACGACGATTTCCTTACCGGTCGCAGCGTTGAAGGCGGCGATCCGTTCGTTGACCTGCTGGATCGCCTGCTTGGAGAACATTCCGGCTTGATCTTGTACGTAGTCGCGGGCGGCCGCCGGCAAGGGCGACAGGACTGCGGCAAGCAAAACCAGGGCGCCGAGCGCGGTGAGCGGTTTCATGCGGAATCGTACCTCCGAGCCTTCCTACCAAAGCCGTTTTGTGAAGTTTCGTCCGGCGAATCCTGGGCCGGAGGCGCCTCCGCGAATCCGAGTTCCCGGAAGCCGTGCATAATGTGCGCCTCGAGCACGGCGCGCGCCCGCGCGAACTCGCGGCGTTCGATGGCGCCGAGCAGCTGCTCGTGCTCCTCGGCGAGTTCCTCGGGCCGCCCGTAGCGCGCGCTGGTCACGTCGATATACAGACGAATCTGCGCGAGCAGGCTGTCGTACGTCCGCGCCAGGAGGCCGTTCCCGGCCATCCTCACGATCGCGCGGTGCAGCGCCAGGTCCTCGTTGACGATACGCCTGCGGTCACCGTCGCGGAGCGCGCGGCGCAGGGCCTCGACGTGTGCGCCCAGGCGCGCGAGCGCGGCGGCGTCCGCCCGTTCGGTGAGACGATCGAGCGCGAAGCGTTCGAGCGCGAGGCGGAACTCCATCAATTCGACGAACCGCTCGCGCCGCAGGGGCGTAACCACGGCGCCCCGGTAGGGCACGATCGCCGCCAACCCTTCTTCGGCGAGTTTGAGGAGCGCCTCGCGTACCGGACTGCGGCTGACGCCCAGCGCTCTCGCGACTTCCACCTCGACGATGCGCTCGCCGGGTGCGATCTCGCCGTTGAGGATGCGATCGCGCAGAACGTCGGCGACGCGAACTGCCGTGGAAGCTCGCTCGAGCCGGGTCGGATTCACGCCGAGTTCGCCTGCCCGGGAGGGTCGCGCCGTCGCGTCGCTGCGAACCACGCCCAGCCGGCCGCCAGAAAGATCAGGAAATAGTACACGAACCAGCGTTGCGGCGGTTCCGGAACCGAATAAAAGAGCATCACCGTCGGCACGAGCAGCAGCACGACGGCGGCGACCGAGACGGCCAAATCGGTCCACCGCATTTCGCCTCGGCGCTTGACGTACACGCCGGCGGCGATCGAAATCATCGCATAGATGACGACGAATCCGAACGAGCTGAGCGTCCCGCAATTGTCGAAGACGTCGATCGGCGCGACGTGCCCGGCGAGGGCCGCGACGGTCACCAGCAGCGTCAGGGCGGTGACGACGGTGACGGCGATGTTGGGCGTGTCGTGTTTGGGTTCGATCCCGGCAAAGACCCGGGGAAGCAGGCCGGTCCCGGCCATCGCGTACGCGACCCGTCCCGCCGTCGTGATGCACGCGAGGCAAACGGAAAAGGCGCTGCAGAGCGCTCCAATCGTAATCGGGACGCGCAAGTAAGCGGCGCCGAAGATATTCGCCAGGGTCCCGAGCGGAAACGTTTGCTTGTCCAACGACAACGACGCGTGGCGCAGTCCGAGAATCTCGGCGTACGTCGCGACGATAAAGAAGATGCTGACGAAAACGACGCTGCCGATGACGGCCCGCGGGATCGTGACCAGCGGATTGCGGGCTTCGGCGCCAAAGGCCGTCGCGCTCTCGAAACCGACGAAGCTGAACACCGCAAACATGATCGCCAGACCGATGCCGCCGGGAAACCCGCCCTGGAGCTTGAGTTGGGCGACGTCGATCGACGGACCGTGCTTCACCAGAACGATCGCGACCAGCAGGCAGATGATCGCGACCGAGATCGCTTCGAGGACGAGCATGACGATTGCGGACACCGCAACCCCGCGGTAAGCCGCCTGCCACGCGGCCAGCGCGATCGCGCAAACGATCGCGATGGCCGGAACGTGGATTCCGGCGTAACTAAAGAGAATCTGCGTAAAAAGCGCCATCGCGCCGAGAACGGCCGCGGCGACGAAGCCGTAGGCCCACAACAACGACCAGCCGGCGATCGCGCCGAGCATCGGTCCGAGATTTTCAGCGACGTATCCGTACATCGACCCGGCGGCGCTCGATCGGCGGGCGAACTGGTTGATGTTGAGCGCGACGAAGACGAGCATCGTTCCGCCGAATGCATACGCCAGCCACGTCCCGTTGCCGGCGTTGGCGTACATGTACGGCGCGATGAGAATCGGCGTCATGCTGGGGCCGATCAGTGCGACCGAGGTGGCGAGCACTTCGAGGAACGTTAGCGACCCGGAACGCAGCGCGGGAGATTCGGTCATCGAGGTTTTCAGCGGTGTTGCGGCCAGCGGCTGATCACGACCCGCTGCTGCGTGTAGAAGGCGACCGCGTCCTTTCCGTGACAGCGCAAGTCGCCGAAGATCGAGTCCTTGACGCCGCCGAAGGGGAAGAACGCCATCGGTGCGGCAACGCCGACGTTTACGCCGACCATGCCGACTGCGATTCGCGCGGCGAAGTGACGCGCGGCTCCGCCGTCGGCGGTGAAGATCGAGGCGGCATTTCCATAACGCGAGCCGTTCGCGAAGTCGATCGCTTCGTCGAGCGAGGCGACCCGGACGATTGCCAGGACCGGGCCAAAGATTTCCTCGCGCGCCAACTCGCCGGCCGGGTCGACGTCGTCGAAGATCGCCGGCGAGAGAAACGAACCGCGCTGCGGCGCCAGTGTTGGTTCGAGAAGCGCGCGCGCGCCGGCGTCGCGCGCGCGGCGCAGGCAGCCCTCGATGCGCGCGATCGCTTCGTCGCTGACGACCGGACCCATATCGACGGCGTCGTCGGTGCCGGCACCGAGCCGCAGCTGCTTTGCGGCGTCGACGAGCAGCGGCACGAAACGGTCGCCGGCGTCGCCGACGACGACCGCAACGGATCCCGCCAAACAGCGTTGCCCCGCCCCTCCGAAGGCCGATGCTATCACGGCAGCCACCGTCGGTTCGACGGCGGCGTCGGGCATCACGATGAGGTGGTTCTTCGCTCCCCCGAGCGCCTGTACGCGCTTGTGCGCGCGGACGGCGCGTTCTTGCACGACTCTCGCTACTTTCGAAGATCCGACGAACGACACGGCGGCCACGTCCGGATGGTCGATCAGCGCGTCGACGGTTTCGGCGCCGCCGTGCACGACGTTGAAGAGCCCCGGCGCAAAACCGCACTCGCGCGCGACGTCCGCCAGCATCTCGGCCGTCAGCGGCGTCTGCGGCGACGGCTTCAGCACGAAGGTATTCCCCGCCGCCAGCGCGATCGGGATCATCCACAGCGGGATCATCGCCGGAAAGTTAAACGGCGTGATGCCCGCGCAAACGCCGAGCGGGTACCGTACCGAGATCGAATCGACGCCGCGCGCGATATCCGCCAGTGCGTCACCCATCATCAAAGAGGGCATCCCGCACGAGAATTCCACGGCCTCGATGCCGCGCCGGACTTCCGCGCGCGCGTCGGCGATCGTCTTGCCGTTTTCGCGCGAAACCGAAAGCGCGAGATCCTCACGGCGCCGTTCGAGTCCGTCGGCGAAGCGGAACATGAGGCGCGCCCGCTCGACGACCGGAACGCCGGCCCACGGCGCGAACGCATCGCGCGCGGCGGCGACGGCCCGGTCGACCTCGTTGCCGCCGGCAACCGGAACGCGTCCGATGACTTCGCGGGTGGCGGGATCGAGCACCGAAAGATCCATGATTTTAACGACTCCTTTCGAGGGCCGTGAGTCCGGCGTCGAGGATGGTCGCGGCTTCGTCGAACTCCGCCGCGCCGGCAATCAACGGCGGTGCGACGATGACGACGTTGTAGCGGCCGAATACGTACAGCCCGCGGGCGAGCAAATCGTCGAAGAACGGCTGCAGCGACTGCGTGCCTTGCCACGGGACCAACGGCCGGCGGCTGGCGGCGTCTTCAACGAGTTCCAGTCCAAAGAACGCGCCGACGCCGCGCACTTCGCCGAGAATGTCGGGATGGCGGCGCTGCAGTTGTTCCAAGCGAGAGCGCAACGCGGGTTCGATCGCGCGGGCGTGCTCGAACGCGTGCTCGTCGCGGTAGGCCGCCAGCGCTGCGAGCCCCGCCGCCATGGCGACCGGATGTCCGCTAAACGTGTGTCCGCTCGGCAGCGGGTGACGGTCGAAGTGTGCGGCGAGGGGTTCGCGCACTGCCACGCCGCCTAGCGGAACGTACGCCGACGTCACACCTTTGGCAAACGTAAACATGTCGGGCGTCACGCCGAAACGCTGCGACGCAAACGCCGCTCCCGTGCGGCCGAAGCCGGTCATGACTTCGTCGAAAACCAGCAGGATGCCGTAGCGGTCGCACAAGTCGCGCACGCGCGCCAAATAGCCGTCGGGATACACGATCGCGCCGTTGGAGCCGACGACCGGCTCGACGATCAAGGCGGCGATGCGCGAACCGCCTTCGTACGTGACGACCTCTTCGAGGTGCGCAACGGCTCGTTCCAGCTCTTGTGCCGGATCGCGCGTGAAAAACGGACTGCGATACGGAAAGGGCGTGAAGAAGCGGCAGACCCCAGGAATTCCCGGTTCGTTGGGCCATCGCCGGTTTTCGCCGCTCAGGGTTCCGGCGCCGGGCGCCGAGCCGTGAAACGACCGGTAAGCCGCGAGCACTTTGTGGCGCCCCGTAAGCACGCGGGCGAACTTGATCGCGTCTTCGTTGGCTTCGCCGCCGCCGGTGGTAAAGAAGACGCGGCCGCCGTCCTCCCACGGAGCCAACTCGACGATCGCGCGGGCCAGCGCCGCCCGCTTGTCGTGAGCAAAGGCGGGCGAGGCGTAGGCCAGCCGGCGGGCCTGCTCGCCGATCGCGTTGGCGATCCCGGCGTGGCCGTGACCGAGGTTGACGGCCACCAAGCCCGCCGAAAAATCCAGGTAGCGTTTCTCGTCGGTGTCGTAGAGGTAGCTGCCTTCGCCTCGCACGATAACGGGCGGGCGGCGGTCCGCCTGGGCAACCCAAGGGGTCAGGACATACCGCGCGTGATCGACCGCGGAGCTGGGTTGAAGCGTGCGCATCCCGGTCAATTGCACATTGTCGACAATCTGTCCCGCTGCCGGGCGCGTCAGCGCAAGCCGACGCCGATCACGATGAGCCCCCCGGCGACGCTGAGGGCGAAAAAGAGGATGAAAACCCACACCCCGGCGCGTTTCCAGCGGTCCCTCCGGGCGCGCGCGGAGCGCGTTTCGTGGGTCGGCCGGCGAGGCTTCAAGAACTCTGGGCCTGACGCTTGGCGACTTCGGCCCAGAGGCGCTCGACGTTATAAAATTCCCGCTGCTCCGGCGTGAAAACGTGGACGATCACGTCGCCGAGGTCGATCAAGATCCAGCCCCCGTCGGCGTAGCCTTCGACTCGCGAAACACGCTGGGCATCGTTCTCGACCGCGGCGACGATCGCGTCGGCGATGGCTCGCGTCTGCACCTTTGAGCGGCCGGTGACGATGGCGAACGTATCGGCCAAGATCGTCCGTCCGCCGACGTCGATGACGGTAAAGTCTTCGCCTCGCTTGTCGAGCGCCGCGTCGCGCACGATGTCGATTAATTCGCGGATGTGGAAGCCTCCTGTAACGGCACGCCCAGCGCGCGCGCTGCGGCGAGCGTCGGCGGTGCGGGCGTCAGCCCGCGTTCGACGAGGTAACCGATAGCGTGGACGATGACGGCGCGCATCGCGTCGTCGAGATCGCGCTGCGCGAGTTGCCAGAGGGCCGAGCGCTCTGGGAAGGATCGCGCCGGTTCGAGCGCGTCGGCGAGATAGACCGCCCGGTCGAGCCCCGACATCTCGGCGGCGGCGGTCGTATGTTTTTCGATCGCCGAGAGTACGTCGTGGTCGCGTACGCCGAACCGTTCCCGAGCCAGGGCCGCTCCAAGTCGCGCGTGCAGCACGATCGGATTGGCTCGTTCGAAAGCGTCGATCGGCATCCCCCGGGCGGTGCACTCGGCGACCAGCCGCTTCGGCGCGTAGAGGCGGGCAAGATCGTGGAGCATTCCGGCGACGCGCGCCTTATCCGCGTCGACGCCGTGGCGCTGTGCGAGCAGATCCGCGCAGCGGGCGACGCGAACGCTGTGGCCGTAGCGAAAATCCTGATCCAGGTGGGCGCGAACGCGCCGCCCTAGTTCCGCAAACGTCGGCGGACGCGCGGCGAGCGTCAACGTTCGCTGCGCGCGCGCAACACCTTGAGGCGGTTGCGGTAGAGTTCGCTCTTGAGGTTTCCGGCCCACATCACCAAGGCGCTCTCGTTGTCGTCGCTGTAATAACCGCGCCGCATCGTCACCGTCGTAAATCCGTATTTGCGGTAGAGCCGTTGCGCGACGCTGTTGCTCTCGCGCACTTCTAAGGTCATCCAGGCCGCCCCGCGTTCCAACGCCTCGTCGATCAGTCGCAGCAACATAATTTCGCCGTAACCACGCGCCCGGAAGTCCGGATCGACGGCGATCGTCGTGACGTGCGAATCTTCGAGGATAACCCAAATGCCGCCATAGGCGACGATCCGGTCTTCGATGCGCCCGACGAAGTAATGGGCGAGTTTGTTCGTGCTCAACTCGTTGTAGAATGCGTCGGCCGGCCATACCGTCGAAAACGACGCGCGCTCGATCCGAGTGACGGGCGCGACGTCCGCCGACGTCATCACCGCGATCGACAGGCGATCGGGGCCCCGCGCCGGCGGGGCGTCGAGTTCCATCTTCATCGAGCCTGCCCCGGCACTAACGCTCGGGTACCTTTGCGGCCGGCAGTTCGCCGTAATCGGCCCGCACGGCGTGGACGTTGGAAGGCGCCTCGCCGGAAGCGGCGATCAGCGCGGCGGCGGCGGCGGGAGGCGTGACGTGCGGCTGGACGGATTGCACCAGGATGCGGCGTTCGGCAAGCGCCGCAAGCACGTCCTTCGAAGCTCCCACGACGGTCAGGGTCGAGAGGCCGTCCGGGACCACGGCGGCCAGCGCCGCGCGCACGTTTCCTGAGGCGCGAGCGATCTCGGTCCCGGCGCGATACCGGGCGGAAATGACTCCGGGCCGTCCGACCACGATTGTCAGGACTCGTTCGAAATCGGTTCCGTATTCGAGCAAATCGAAGGACGAGACGGCGACGAGCGGGCGTTCCCACGCTTGTGCGAGCGATTTCGCGAACGCGATCGCAATTCGCAATCCGGTGAACGTGCCGGGCCCCACTCCGACGGCCAAACGGTCCAGCATGTCGGCGCGGACCCGCGCTTGTGCGAGCGTTGCGGCGACGCGCGCAAGACCGGACTCGAGCGCGACGTTTCCGCCGGCGGTCGCGCTTGCCAGGATCGTTCCGTCGCTCGCCACCGCCGTGGAAAACGCTCCGAGCGCTGCATCGATGGCGAGGACGTTCATTGGGGCTCCGTTACGGTCACGCGGCGGGGCGCGTCACCCGCGCCGGCGACGTCGATTTCGTAGTGCCGGAGCGGAACGAGTGCCGGCGCGTTGCGCCACCATTCGACGAGCACGATTGAGTCGCCGGCGTCGAACGCGGCTTCGAGGCCGAGCTCCACGCATTCCGACGGGTCCGCAATCCGAAACAAATCGAGGTGGTCGATGGGCGGATTGCCTTCGTAACGATGCCAAAATGCGAACGTCGGACTCGCGGTTTGGTCGCGGTCGTGAAGCGCTTCTACGATTGCGCGAACGAACGCGGTCTTCCCCGAGCCCAGCGGTCCGGAAAGCGCGACCACGTCGCCGGGACGCAGCCGTCGCGCGAAATCGGCGGCAAAATCACGAAATGACCGCTCGTTTGCAAACGTGTACTGCGGCATTAGTGACCGAGGTTATTCAAGGAGATTTGCACCCGTTCGTGCGAAGGTCGTACCAGAACATGTCACCTTGCTCTCGATTTCTCAACGCGCTTTTCCTCGCAGCGGCGTGCGCCGTCTCGGGCTGCGGAGGATCGGGAGGCCAGGGACCCATGCCTTCGGGCGGGGGCCAGGCCCGGACGCCCGACCCCTCACACAAGATCCGGCACGTCGTGATTTTGATTCAAGAAAATCGCACCGTCGACAACCTCTTCAACGGTTTTCCGGGCGCCGATACGGTAACCCACGGGCTCGGTCAGGACCTCAAGCATCCCGGCAAACAGATTACGATCCAGCTGCAACGCCGCGCGCTGCGCAGCCGGCTGACGCCGATGAACGGCTACCAGCAGTTCGTGACCGAGTACGACGGCGGGAAGATGGACGGTTTCAACGTCCCCAAAGTCGAGGGTAATCCGGGAAGATACGTCTATCAATACGTCAACCCGGCCGACGTGAAGCCCTACTGGGATTTGGGCAAACAATACGTTTTCGCCGATCGGCTGTTTCAAACCCAAGGCAGCGGCAGCTTTACCGCGCATCAAGACCTCATTGCCGGCGGCACGCTGATCGATCCGACCGATGCGCTGATCGACAATCCGAGCAATCAGCCTTGGGGCTGCGACGCTCCGAAGCAGCCGCCCACAGTGACGTCGCTCATCACGACGGCGGGGAAGTTTCTCCCCGGTGCGGGACCGTTTCCGTGCCTGCATTACAAAACGCTGCGCGACCTGCTCGATGCCAAGAGTTTGAGCTGGAAATACTACACGCCGCAGCTGCACCAGAGCTTTGCCGGAAACATTTGGAATGCATTCGATGCGATTCATGCGGTGCGCTACGGCCCGGAGTGGAAAACGAACATCGCGATACCGGCGGACGTCTTGACCGATATTTCGAGCGGAAAGTTACCCGCCGTCGCATGGGTTTGCCCGGAATTCGACAACTCCGACCATCCGGGGGCGGCGTCGGATACGGGCCCCTCCTGGGTAGCTCAGGTCGTCAACGCCATCGGCCAAAGCTCCTACTGGAATTCCACGGCCGTTATCGTGCTCTGGGACGATTGGGGCGGCTTCTACGATCACGTCGCCCCGCCTCAGATCGACTATCAAGGCCTGGGTTTTCGCGTTCCGATGCTGATCGTGTCGCCCTATGCGAAGCAGGGCTACGTCTCGAACACCCGATACGAGTTCGGAAGCATCGTGAAGTTTGTCGAGGACAACTGGGATCTCGGGCGTCTCGATACGACCGACGTGCGTGCCAACAGCATCGACGACGCCTTCAACTTCAAACGCAATCCGCGACCTTTCTCGCCCCTTCAAGCAAAGTACTCGCGCTCGTTTTTCCTCCACCAGCGCCCTTCCGACCATCCGCTCGACGATGGGTAGTGCGATAACGGTCGGGGCAAGGATATTCCCACCGCCGGCGGAATAGGGCACTCCTAAAATTTTCGCAGTTTAGAACAAATTTTGAACAACGATATCATCCATCAAGTCAACGTCGAAGACGAGATGCGGGAGAGTTATCTCTCGTACGCGATGTCCGTCATTGCGTCGCGCGCGCTTCCCGACGTACGCGACGGTCTCAAACCCGTGCAGCGCCGCATTCTGTATGCGATGCGCGAAATGGGTTTCGACCCCACCAAGCAGCATCGCAAGTGCGCCGGTATCATCGGCGAAGTGCTCAAGAGCTATCATCCGCACGGCGATCAATCCGTCTACGACGCGCTCGTCCGGCTGGCGCAAGACTTCACGCTGCGCTATATGCTGGTGGACGGTCACGGCAACTTCGGTTCGATCGATCCCGACCCGCCGGCGGCGTATCGTTACACCGAGGCGCGTCTCGCGCGCTCCGCGCTCGAGTTATTGGCGGATATCGACAAAGAAACGGTCGAGTTCATCCCCAACTTCGACAATCAGGGAACGGAGCCGACCGTGCTTCCGGGACGTTTGCCGCAGCTGCTGATCAACGGTTCGTCCGGGATCGCGGTCGGAATGGCGACGAACATCCCGCCCCACAACCTCAACGAAATTTCCGACGCCGTGGCGGCACTGATCGACGATCCCGAGACCAGCGACGACGTTCTTGCGGACATCGTGCACGGTCCCGATTTTCCGACCGGCGGCACGATTCTCGGGCGCGAGGCGATCCGGCAGGCTTACAAAACGGGTCGCGGTTCGATCGCCATTCGCGGAAAGGCCGAGATCATCGAGGATCGCGGGCGGCACAAGATCGTGATCACCGAGATTCCCTATCAGGTTTATAAGTCGCGCATCATCGAAGCCATCGCCGAGGCGCACGCCGAGAAGCGCATTCAGGGCATCGCCAGGCTCGACGACGAGTCCAACCGCAAGGGGATGAAAGTGGTCGTCGAGCTGCAGCGAACGGCGACCCCCAAGGTCGTCCTCAACCAGCTCTTCAAGCACACGCCGCTGCAAGCCAGCTTCGGCTTCAACATGCTGGCGTTAGTGCCGGTCGGCGAACCGCGCGCGAACGGATCGTTCGCGCTCGAGCCTCAGGTTCTATCGCTCAAACAGCTGCTCGAGTATTTCATCGCGCACCGCCGGATCGTGGTGACGCGCCGCACGCGGTACGACCTGCGCAAAGCCGAAGAACGCGCCCACCTGCTCGAGGGCTACCGGATCGCTCTCGACAATATCGACGAAGTCATCGAGATCGTTCGGGCGAGCCAAACGACCGACGAGGCGAAGCAGCGCCTGTCGGTGCGGTTCGGGCTCACCGAAGTGCAGGCACAGGCGATCGTCGACATGCGGCTGCGGACCCTCGTCGGTCTAGAGCGCAAGAAAATCGAGGACGAGTACGCCGAGCTCATCAAGACGATCGCGGAGCTGCAGGACATCCTCAACAGTCCGCGGCGCGTCGGCCAGATCGTCAAGAGCGAGACGCTCGACATCAAAAAACGCTTCGGGGACGAGCGGCGTACGTCGATCGAGCATGCCGAAGACGAAATGTCGATGGAACAACTCGTTCCAAATATCGAGGTCGTCGTAACGTACACGGTCGGCGGGTACATCAAGCGCGTCACGCTCGACACGTTCCGCACGCAGAACCGCGGCGGCCGCGGCGTCGTCGGCATTTCGAACCTCAAGCGCGAGGACGTCGTCCGCAACTTCTTCATCACGAAGACGCACGACCACGTGCTGTTCTTCACGAATAAGGGGCGCGTCTACCGCTTGCGCGGCTACGAGATTCCCGACACGACCCGGCAGGCGCGCGGAACCGCGCTCGTCAACCTGCTGACGCTTCCTCCGGGCGAAGAAGTTTCGGCGGTTTTCCCGATCGAGCAGTTCGGGGGCGAGCGATACCTCGTGATGGTGACCAAACGCGGCGTCATCAAGAAAACCAAACTCGAGGAGTTCGCGAACGTTCGTCGCAACGGGCTCAACGCGATCAACCTCGACGAAGGCGACGAGTTGCTTGCCGTCGATCTTTCCGACGGGTCGCACGACATCATTCTCGGATCGGTGCGCGGCATGGCGGTGCATTTCAACGAGCGAAACGTCCGGCCGATGGGCCGCAACGCGCGCGGCGTGAAGGCGATGACCCTAGAGAACGGCGACACGATCGTTGCTATGGACGTCCTCGCCGACGAGCGCCGCGAGGTTTTGCTGGTAACCTCGCTCGGCTTCGGGAAACGAACGCCGATCGACGAGTACCGCCATACGTCGCGCGGCGGCAAGGGCGTCAAGGCGTTTGCACGGCAGCGCGACGACATCGGCCAGGTACTCGATCAGATCCTCGTCGCGCCGGACGACCAGATCCTCATGATCACGTCCGGCAATCAGGTGATTCGGCTCAAAGTCAACGAGATCCGCAAGACCGGCCGCGACGCCAAAGGCGTCCGCCTGCAGCGCCTGGGTGAGGGCGAGGAGGTTATCGCAGTGACCAATCTCGGAAAGCAGGCGAAGCAGATTACCGAAATTACCGGCGAACCCCAACAAACCGAACTCTAGCGCCCCCGGACTCATCCATTTCGTCGTCGCCTCGGGTCTCATTTGCCTGAAGCAAACTTCGACCCGCGGCTCCTAGAACTGAATGAATCCGGCGGCGCTAGAGGCGACCCGACCGAAACGCCGTGGGGGCTGCAACCCCGAAGCGGCCAGGGAGAGTCCCAGCTTGCGGAGGAAATGATTTCAGCAGTATGAGTGCATTAGCAGAGGTCTCGCAATCCGACTTCGATAGCGAAGTGTTGCAGAGCAGCCAGCCGGTTTTGGTAGATTTTTGGGCGCCCTGGTGCGGGCCGTGCAAGATGCTCGGACCGGTCGTCGAGAAAATCGCGACGGCGAATGCGGGCAAGGCGAAGTTCGTAAAGCTGAACACCGACGATAATCCCAGCTTGGCCGGGAAGTATCAGGTCTCGGGAATTCCGTGCCTGATCCTGTTCAAAGGCGGCCAGCCGGTAGATCGCATCGTTGGGTACGTTCCCGAGAACGTGATCGCTTCGATGCTCGGCAAGCACGTGGCCTGACTCGATCGACGCCGACGCGCGCCGGCATTTGCCGGCCATGCATCGTTTGCTGGAAGAGCCGGCGCTCGCGCAATACGAAGCGTCGCTAGGGCGAGAAGCTGTAAGGCGCGTGGTGGAGCAAGTGCTCGACCGCGCGCGTTTTTCACAAGAGAGCGCCTATGCGGAGATCGTCGCGGCGGCCGCCGCGCATTTGGACGACGCCCGGTTGCAGGGCCTGATTCCCACCATCAACGCGACCGGAATCCTCACGCACACGAATCTCGGCCGCGCGCCGCTCGCACGCGAAGCGTGGTTAGCCGTCGAGCGGATCGCCCGCGGATATTCGAATCTCGAATACGACCTCGCCGCCGGCGCGCGCGGTTCGCGCTACGATCGAGTTGGAACGGCGCTGCGCGCGCTCACGGGCGCGCCCGACACGCTCGTGGTGAACAACTGCGCGGCTGCCCTGCTGCTGATCCTCGACACGTTCGCAAAGGGACGCGAAGCGATCGTGGCGCGCGGACAACTCGTCGAGATCGGCGGCGGCCTGCGCATTCCCGACGTGCTGGCGCGCACCGGCGCGATCCTGCGCGAAGTCGGAACGACCAATCGCACGCACTTGCACGATTTCGAACGGGCGCTTTCGCCCGCGACGGCGTTGCTGCTGCGCGTGCATCCCTCGAACTACCGGATTGAAGGTTTTACGAGCGAAGTCGCGGGCGGAGAACTCGCGCAGCTCGGGCATCGATCGGGCGTGCTGGTCGTCGAGGATCTCGGCAGCGGCGCTCCGGTCGATCTCGAGGAGTACGGATTGCCGCACGAACGGACGATCCGCGACGCGCTGGCCGACGGAGTCGACCTCGTGGCCTTTTCCGGCGACAAGCTCTTAGGCGGCCCGCAGGCCGGAATTATCGCCGGCGGATCGAGCGCGATCGCGCGGCTGCGTGCCAATCCGCTGTTGCGCGCGCTGCGCGTCGACAAGACGACGCTAGCCGCGTTGGACGCGACGCTGCGTTTGCACCGGGATCGCGAGTCCCGCGAGCGGATCCCGCTCTACCGGATGCTCGGCACGACGCTCGCGCAGCTGCGCGAACGTGCCCGCCGATATCTCGCCGCGTTGCCCGGCACGCAAACCGTGGAAAGCGATGCGTATGCCGGCGGCGGCGCGCTCGCGCAAACGCGGATCCCATCGCTCGCCGTGGCGCTGCCCGCGGAGCATCCGGACGCGGTTGCCGCTGCCCTGCGCCGCGGCGATCCGGCGATCGTCGCCCGTGTCGGCGACCGTCGCGTGCTGTTCGATCTGCGGACGATCGCTCCCGACGAAGATGACGCGGTCATCGCCGCGCTGAGCCGGTACGTAGCGGAAAGCGGCGGTACGATCGCCTAAGGCTCGAACCAGCCGGAAGGCACGACGTCGAGGTTGACGTTGATTTGCTTGACCTCGGTGTACGCGTCGTACCCGTACGTCCCGAGTTCTCTGCCGAAGCCGGACTGCTTGTACCCTCCCCACGGCGCTTCGTTGTAGGTGGGGTGATACGTGTTGATCCAGGTGATCCCGGCCCGCAACTCGCGAATGACGCGATGCGCCTTGGCGACGTCTTGCGTGAACGCGGCGCCGGCCAACCCGTAAATGGTGTCGTTGGCCATCCTGATGGCCTCGGCTTCGTCGTCGAAGGTTTGCACGACGAGGACTGGACCGAAAATTTCCTCACGAACGATCCGCATGCGCGGGTCGGTACGATCGAAGATCGTCGGTTCGATGAAGTTACCCGACGCGAGCGCTCCGCCGATCCGGTTGCCGCCGCAAAGCAGCTCGGCCCCCTCCTCGTTGCCGACCCGGATGTAGTCTTCGACGCGCTCGCGATGCGTGGGCGAAACGATCGGCCCCATCTCGGTGTTGGGATCGAACCCGTCTCCGACGCGAATCTTTCTCGCCCGCTCGACGAGCCGCTCGACGAAACGGTCGTGCAGCGAAGCTTCGAGCAGCAGGCGCGATCCCGCCGAGCAGACTTGGCCGGCGTTGGCGTAAATCCCAAAGAGCGCGTAGTCGACGGCCGTATCGAAGTTGGCGTCCGCAAAGACGATGTTGGGCGACTTTCCGCCTAGTTCGAGCGAAACTTTCTTGAGATTCACGGCCGCGGCTTGCATGATGCTGCGCCCGGTCTTGGTGCCGCCGGTAAAGGCGATCTTGTCGACTAGCGGACTCGCCGCGATCGCGTGTCCGACGGTCGATCCCGCGCCGGTGACGATATTGACGACGCCGGCGGGGAATTCGAGCTGTTCGAAAATCGCTGCCAGACGGAGGGTCGACAGCGGCGTCAGCTCGGCGGGTTTGAGGACGCATACGTTGCCTGCAGCCAGTGCCGGGGCGAGCTTCCAGACGGCCATCAACAGCGGATAGTTCCACGGCACGATCTGGCCGCACACCCCGATCGGTTCGCGTACCGTAAAACTTTGCGACGGGCCTGGCACTTCGAACGCCTGACCGTGCGGTTTGGTGGCCAATCCGGCGTAGTAACGGAAACAGTTGGCAGCATCGATCGCGTCGTACTCGCACTCGCGCAACGGCTTGCCGTTGTTGAGCGTGTCGATTCGCACGAACTCCTCGCGGCTGGCGTCGATTGCGTCGGCAACTTTCAGCAGGAGCGCGGCCCGATCGGCCGCGCCGATCGAACGCCACGGGCCGCCGTCGAAGGCGTTGCGAGCGGCCCGGATCGCGCCTTCCGCGTCGGCTTCGTTCCCCTCGGCTACGGTCGCGATCGTCTCGCCGTTGGAGGGATTGACGAGGTCGCGCGTCTCGCCGCTTTCCGCCGGTTGCCAGCGTCCGTTCACGTACATCGGAATCGCTCCGCCGATGCGCGGCAGATTACGCAGGATGCTGGTGGGATCCACGGCGGGGCCGGGAGGAATCGTCTGCATCGTCGTTACGCTCCGGTCTTGGCAAAGTCGGTCATCGCAGCCAAGGTGTCGGCAAGAGCTTGGCACACGTAATCCAACTGTTCCTCCGCGATCGTCAGCGGCGGTTCGATTCGGATCGTTCGAGCGTTCACCAGCGTCCCGGATACCAAGACGCCTCGATCGAGCATCCGCTTGCCGAAGTCGAAGCCGATGGCATGCGTGCGGAACTCCAGCGCCATCAGCAGTCCCATGCCGCGAACGTCCGCCACCAGGTCCCCGTGACCCGCGACCGCGCGCCGCATGGCCGCGAGCATGCGCTCGCCCATCTTCGCCGCGCGTTCGGGGAGGCGCTCCTCGATGAGGACGTTGATGGTGGCGAGCGCGGCCGCGCACGCCAGCGGGTTTCCGCCGAACGTCGACGTGTGCAGAAACGGATTGTCGAACAGCCGTGCAAAAATCTCGCGCCGTCCGATCACGGCACCGGCCGGCATGACGCCGCCGCCAAACGCTTTGGCGAGGCACATGAGATCCGGCGCGACGCCGTAGCGCTGACAACAGAACATCGTTCCCGTGCGCCCCATTCCGGTTTGCACTTCATCGAGAATCAGCAGCGCTCCGAACTCGTTACAGATCGCGCGCACGCCCGGCAGATAGTCGTCGCCGGGGATGATGACGCCGCCTTCGCCCTGAATCGGCTCGAGCAGTACCGCACCGACGTCTTCGCCGACCGCTTTGCACGACGTCATCATGTCGGCCAGTGCCGGCAGGTCGTTGAACGGCACGTGCTCGATGTTGGGCAGCATCGGACCGAACGGCCGGCGGAACTCGGCTTTGGCGCTAGCGGAGAGCGATCCGTAACTCTTGCCGTGAAATCCGTTGGTGGCGGCGACGATCGTCTGCTTCGATCCGTCGAACGCGCGCGCGAGCTTGAGCGCGCCTTCTACCGCTTCGGTTCCACTGTTGCAGAAAAACGCAAACTCGAGACCTTCCGGCGCGATCATGGCGAGTGCCTTGGCGAGCATCGCGCGCAGCGGATCGAGCAGATCCTGGCTGTGCAGCGGTTGGCGCCGCAGCTGATCCATGACCGCTTTGACGACTTTGGGATGCCGGTGACCGACGTTGAAGATTCCGAAGCCGCCCAGACAATCGATATATTCGCGGCCGGCCACGTCGCGATAGGAGTTGGGTCCGGCGTCGGCCCACTCGACGATCGCGTCGGCGCTCCCGTGGCTGCCGGCCTTGCGGTATTCGAGAAATCCCGGATTGATGTGGTCGCGAAAACCCTCGACCGTCTCGCGCACGATCCAGCTGGCGTCGGCCGGCGCGATTTGCCGCGCGTCGATCAAATCCAAGACGTGCTGCGTGTACTCGTAGACTTCGCGTTCGTTGCCTTTGGGAATTTTCAACCTGCCGCCGGGGAGTGCGAACGTAAGACGAACTCGGTGCTGGAGACCAGCACGTCGAGCGCGTCGTTCAAATCGTCGTCGCCGATGACGAGCGGAACGAGGATGCGAATGACGTTTCGCTGGCCGGCGAGCATCAGCAGCAATCCGCGCTCGCGAGCCTCCGCAACGATCTCCGGGGCGCCCGACGACAGCTCCATCGCGACCATCGGTCCCAGTCCGCGAACGTCTTCGATTTGCGGCCAGCGCGCCTGCAGCGTACGCAACGCGGCGAACAGACGCTCGCCGATTTCGCGCGCCCGGGCCAAGAACGCGTCGTCGATAATGTCGAACGTCGCGAGCGCGGCCGCGCAGGCGACCGGATTGCCGGCGAAGGTCCCACCCAGACCGCCCGGTTCGGGCGCGTCAACGACTTCCGCTTTCCCGGTGACGGCCGCCAGGGGTAAGCCGCCGGCCAGCGACTTGGCGACGGCGATCAAGTCGGGTTCGATGCCGTAGTGCTCGCACGCAAAGAATTTCCCGGTGCGCCCAAAACCGGTTTGGATCTCGTCGGCAACGAGCACGATCCCACGTTCGGCGGTGATTCGGCGCAGCTCGCTCACGAAGCTCGCCGGCGCCGGAACGAATCCACCCTCGCCCAGGACGGGCTCGAAGACGATCGCCGCCACCCGGTCGGGCGCGACGGTGCCCTCGAAAATTTCGTGCAGCGACGCGAGCGCGCGTTCGGTGGTGATCCCGCGATGCTCGTAGGGGTACGGCGCGTGGTAGATCTCGCTGCAGAACGGACCGAAGTGCTGTTTGTACGGTTCGTTCTTGCCGGTCATCGTCAGCGCCAGCAGCGTGCGTCCGTGGTAGCCGTGCCGGAAGGCGATAACCGCGGGCCGTCGCGTGTATTCGCGGGCGATCTTCACCGCATTTTCGATCGCCTCCGCGCCGGTCGAAAGCAGCAGCGTTTTCTTGGGCGACGGGCCCGGCGCGCGACGGTTCAAGGCTTCGGCCACCGCGACGTACTCCTCGTACATCGTTACCTGGAAACACGCGTGCGTCAGGCGCTCCGCTTGGCGTGCGATCGCGGCCACCACCTTGGGATGCGCGTGCCCGACGTTCAGGACGCCGATTCCGCCGACGAAGTCGAGGTAACGCCGCCCGTGCGCGTCCCAGACGATTGCTCCCTCACCCCGCTCGACGAAGATCGGGTGGGCGGTCGAGACCCCGCGAGCGACGGCGGTTCGGCGCCGGTCGGTTAATGCTGCGTCGGCAGCGGTGAAGGTTGGCAAATCCGGTCCTTATACAGACGGTGCGATAACGCGTTCAAGGAGGGGGCGCTCTTCGAGTGTAAACGCTCGTGACAAGCTCGAAAACGTATGCCAAGCACAATTTTACCCGATTTTTTGGATGTGGATTCCAAAAAAAGGAGCCAACTTACGGTTCGGGACGTGCTCGGACTGTCGAGTTTGGCTGCCGCGCGACTGGTCGCCGGAAAGGCCGGCCTCGACCGGCCGGTGCTTTGGTCGCACGTCGTCGACATGCCGGACCCGGCTCCGTGGGTGCCGCCCGGCTACTTCCTCCTGACCACGGGCTACAGCTGGCCAACCGAACCGGCCGCGCAGCGCGAGTTGATTGCGGCGCTGGCCGCCCGGGGAATCGCCGGCGTCGGTCTCGCCGTCCCGCGCTACGTTCGCGAATTTTCCCAAGCCGAACGAGCGGCGGCCAATCGCGCGTTCCTTCCGCTCGTCGAAATTCCGTTCGAAATTCCGTTCGCCCACATTACCGAGGAGCTGCATCGTGCGATTGCCGCGGAGCCGTATCGCATCATGGAACGCGCGGAACAGATCCATCACGCCCTCGCGCGCGCCGCTTCCCGGGAAGCGACGCTGGACGACTTGGCGCGCATCCTGTGTCCGCTGATCGGCCGTTCGGTCACCTTTGAAGACCCGGGCGGCAAGCTGCTCGCGCACTGCTCGATCGACGACGGTGCGGACGCGGTTCGCCGCGAAACCGTCGAACGCGCGCAGACGCCGCCGACGATGCTGCGAGCCCTCGAATCGTGGGGTTTGGATCGTCGCCTGCGCGGCAGCGACAAACCGATTCGCGTGCCGCCAATGCCCGAAATCGGCCTGGCGGCGCGGATGGCATGCCCGATTCGGCTCGGGGCGGAGCTCGTGGGCGTCGTCTGGATTCTCGAAGGCGGCGAACCGCTCTCCGAACTCGATCGCCGCGCCGCCGAATATGCCGCCCTCGTCGCCGCGATCCACATCGCGCATCAACGCGAGTTGGCGGCGCTCGAAGCAACGCTCGGCTACGCCTCCGTGCTCTCGTTGCTCGAGTCGGAAAGCGATCCGACTGCGGCCGCGCAGGAGCGCGTGCGCCTGCTAGGCTTCGATCCGGAGGTTCCGTACCGCGTTGCGATCGTCGTGCTTCCCGAGGAGATGCCGCTCGGACGCGAAGGGTTCTTGCGGCGCGACCGCGTTGCGGTGCGAGCGCGGGAAATTCTCAAAGGTTTGGGCGCCCAACAACTCGTCGCGGTTACCCTCAACCGCGTTCCCATTCTGCTTCCCGCGAACGTCGGACTCGACGCCATGCTCAAAGCGTTGAACGACGAATCGGTGACGATCGTCGCCGGACGCGAGTACGTGGGTGCGGCCGGCGCGCGGCGCAGCTATCGGGAGGCGCTTTCGCTGGTCCGTCATCGCAGCCGCAAGCGCGTTTGTAATTTCGACGACGTGCTGGTTCCGCGCGTGATTAGCGGCGACGCCGAGGCGCGGCGAACGTTTATCAGCGATTTGCTGCGGCCACTTCAGTCGCAGCGCGGGGGAAGCGCGTTGGTCGATGCCGTGCTCGCCTTGGCGCGAAACGGGTTTCGGATGCGGGAAACGGCCGAGGAACTCGCCATCCACCCAAACACCCTGCGTTACCGGCTCAATCGCGCTTCCGAAATCCTCGATCTTCAGTTCGATCGGGCCGACGTTCGTTTCTCACTGCAGCTCGCGGCCCGCCTGCTCGAGTTCGAGGACCTGTCCGGCGCCGCCGCCCCGCAGCCGTAGGATTGCCGATGCGAAAGACGATAGAGTAACGCAATGTCCAGGTCGCCGATATTTCGGGCGCTACGGAACGTCGCCGCCCGGCAATCCCCCACGCGCGGCGAGTTCCTGCGATCCGCGGGGCTCACCGCCTTGGGCGCCGCCGCGATTCCGCAGTTCGTCGCCTGCGGAAGTTCGCAGGCGCGCGGACGCGAACGCGTCGCGATCGTTGGAGCCGGCATCGCGGGACTCGTGACCGCAATGCATCTGCGGGACGCCGGCATCGCAGCAACCCTCTACGAATCGTCGGATCGCGTGGGTGGCAGAATGCACTCCGAACGCGCGTATTGGAGCGAAGGCCAGCATACGGAATGGTGCGGTGCGATGGTGGACTCGACCCACGTCAACATGCATCAGCTGGCGCGTCGCTTCGGACTGGGCCTGCTCGATACGCTCGCGGCGCGCGCCCCGCACTCCCGCGACACGTGCTATCTCGACGGCACGTACTATCCAATGACCGACGCCGATCGCGACTTCGCGAAGATCTATCCGATCATGCAGGCGCAGCTCGGGAAGGTCAACGAGAATACGACGTACGCGAATGCGACCGCCGAAGCGCGGCGCCTGGACGCGATGAGCCTGCGCGGTTGGGTTTCCCGGTACGTGCCCGGCGGTCCGGCGTCGCGGCTCGGTCGCTTGATCGAGGTCGCGTACTGGAACGAGTACGGCCGCGACCCTAACGAGTTGAGCGCGCTCAACTTGGTCGAGCAGCTGGGCGATCAACGCCGATACGCGCAAAATCACCAAATGAACGTCCTGGGCTACTCGGATCAGCGATATATTTTTGCTCGCGGAAGCCAAGCACTACCCGAGGCGATTGCGGCGTCGCTGCCCTCGGGCAGCATTGTGTTTGGCCGCCGGCTGCTCTCGATTGCGCGCCGCCGCGATGGTGCGTATGGATTGACCTTCTCGGCCGGCACGGCGACCGAGAAGGTAGTAGCCGATCGAGTCGTGTTGGCAATTCCGTTTATCGTGCTGCGCGGCGTCGACTATTCCGGCGCGCAATTCGATGCCGCCAAGACGCGCGCGATCGACGATCTTGGCTACGGTTACCATACGAAACTCCACCTGCAATTCGACCGGCGCGCGTGGAACCGCTCGGGCCGCTGGCCTTCTCCCACCAGCGGGCAGATCTGGACGACGCTTCCCTCCCAGAGCGCGTTGGATTTCTCGCTCGGACAAGCGGGACGCGACGGTCTGATCGAGGTCTTCACCGCCGGGCCGGCGGCGATGGTCGACACGCCGCCGGTTCCCTACGCGCGAATCGGCGACTCGGAGGCCGTGCGGCGCCACGTCCGTGGATATTTCGCTCAGCTCGACCAAATTTGGCCCGGTGTTTCGGCGGCCTGGAATGGAAAGGCCACGTTCGGCAACGCCCAAGCCGATCCGAACATTCTCGCGAGCTATTCGTGTTGGCTGGTCGGTCAATACACGACGATCGCCGGGCACGAAGCGCCGCCCCAGGGGCGCGTGCACTTTGCTGGCGAGCATACCTCGATTGCGGATCAAGGCTTCATGGAAGGCGGAGCGGAGTCGGGTTTTCGCGCCGCACGTGAAATCTTGCGGGACTATCGCATCAAGTCGACCGCGGGTTGATGCCGATCGTCGGTACCGCCGGTCACGTTGACCACGGAAAGTCGGCGCTGGTAGCGGCTCTCACGGGAACCAATCCCGATCGCTGGATCGAGGAGCAGGTGCGCGGGATGACGCTCGATCTGGGCTTTGCGCACCTGCGGCTCGACGAGGGTCTCGAGGCGGGGATCGTCGACGTCCCCGGGCACGAACGCTTTTTGCACAACATGCTGGCCGGTGCGGCCGGGATGGACGTCTTGCTCTTGGTCGTCGCGGCCGACGAAGGCGTCATGCCGCAAACGCTCGAGCATCTGGAGATCCTACAACATCTCGACGTACGCCGGACGATCGTCGTCGTTTCACGCATCGATCTGATAGCGCCGCTAGAGCGCGATGCGGCACGCGCCCGCATTGCGGACGCGCTGCTCGGAACGCCCGCGCAGGGAGCACGTTTGATTTCCGTTTCCAGCGTTACCGGCGAGGGCTTGAGCGAGCTGCGGGCGGCAATCGCCGGCGCGCTGCGTGCGCTGCCGGCACCGGCTGCCGACGCGCCCGTCTATTTGCCGATCGACCGGGTTTTCGCGTTGCCGGGGCGCGGGACGATCGTGACCGGCACGCTGATGCAAGGGAGCGTTGCCGAAGGGGACTTTCTCGGTCTCGAGCCGAGCGGACGACGGGCCCGCGTCCGCAGCATCGAAGTCTTTGGAGCGGCGCGCTCGCGCGTGGAAGCGCGCTCGCGCGTGGCGCTCAACCTCGTTGGGGTCGAGCGCGCGCAGATCCAGCGCGGCGAAACGGCCGTCAGCAAAGAGTTTGAGGCGCGCTCGCGCTTCGCGGTCTGCTTCACGCCAACGGCCGGCGCGCTGGCGTTGTTGCGCCGGCGTACCCCGGTGCGCGCCCATCTCGGTTCGGCTGAAATCCTCGGGACGCTGATCTTGCCCGAGCCGCCCGATCGCGTGCAGGAAGTGCGCGCCGAACTGCATCTGCGCCAACCCGTGGTGGCGTTTCCGGGCGTGCGATTCATCGTGCGCCGTCCATCGCCCAAAACGTTGCTCGGCGGCGGATTCGTCGAGGGCGCGCAGGTCGCGGAAACGAGCGAGGCACCCTCGGCGGCCGAGGCGGCGGCCGCCGCCGCGTTGCGGGATCGCGGCCTCGCGGCCGTCGAGCTTGGGGAAATCGCGCTAGCCGCGAACCTGCGCGAAGAGGTCGCGCGCGAAGCGCTGGCAACGCTGGCGGCGCGCGACGAAGCGTTGATCGTTCGCCGTCCGCCGGCCTACGTCGACGGCGCGGCCGCCCGCGGGCTCTTCGCGAGCGTGCTCTTACATCTCGAGCAAGCGCAGCGGGACGAGCCGTGGGCGATGGGCACGACCTCGCTCGCGCTCGCGCGCGCCGTCGGCGTTGCCGAAACGCTGCTCGTGCGCCTGTTGGCCGAGTTCGTCGAGCGCGGGCAGCTCGCCGCGCGCTCGGGATACTACGCGACGCTCGATCATCACCCGGCGCTGACGGCCGAACAGCGAACTTTTTTGCGCGGGCTGGTTCCGGCCGACGATTCGCAAACGCTTTTGCCGGTTCGCTTCGTTGACGTGACGGCCGCCCTTCGGCGGTCGGGACCGGTCGGAGCCAGCAAGGCGTTCGACACCCTGCTCGTTGGGAACGCGCTGGTGAAAGTCGGCGAGGATTTGTACCTCGGATCGCAGATTGCCGCGATTCGCGCGCGCGTCGAAGCGCACTTTCGGCGTAACGACACGATGACCGCGGCGCAGTTTCGCGATGCGATCGGCACGTCGCGGAAGTACGCAGTGCCCTTACTGGAGTGGCTCGACTCGAGCGGCTTAACCGTGCGAGACGGTGATTACCGCACGCTGCGGCGCAAGCCGGCCCTCGGAGCCGGGGCTGCGGAAGGAGACGCTTCCCGCGCTTGGTAAGCGTACGATCATGCTGGTTCGGCGGTTCGTTCGCGGCATAATTGCGTCGGGTGCCGTACTCGCGGCGTTGGTTGCCGGGTCGCGAGCCCAAGCCGCTGCGGATCCGTTCGGCGATCTGCGGTATCGATCGATTGGGCCGGCCATCGCCGGCGGACGAACCACCGCCGTGGTCGGGAGCGACGCCGACGCGCGGCGCTACTACGCTGGCGGAGCGGACGGCGGGGTTTTCAAAAGCCTCGACGGCGGCGTTTCCTGGACTGCGGTGTTCGACGACGCGTCGTCCGCGTCGATCGGGGCGATCGCCGTTACGCCGCGTCATCCCGACGACGTGTGGGTCGGAACCGGCGAATCCAATCCGCGCAACGACGTGGAGAGCGGCGACGGCATTTGGCATTCCAAAGACGGCGGGAAGACCTGGACGCATGCCGGTCTCGACGACGCCGGCCAAATTTCCAGCATCGCGATCGATCCGCGGAATCCGCGCGTCGTGGTCGTGGGCGTTCTCGGCCAAGTGTTCAGGGACAGCCAAACGCGCGGCGTGTACGTCACGCGCGACGCCGGGGCACACTGGACGCGAACGCTTTTCGTCGGTCCGTCGAGCGGCGTGTCGGATCTCGTCCGAGTGCCGGATCGTCCCGCAACGCTCTTTGCGGGAATCTATCAGTTTCGCCGGCAGCCTTGGATGATGACCAGCGGCGGGAGCCGCGGCGGCCTCTATCGCTCGGACGACGGCGGCGCGTCGTGGCGCAAGGTGAGCGGGCGCGGGTTTCCGGCCGGTCTCACGGGACGAATCGGCCTCGCCGCCGCCCGCGGCGGGCGCGTGTACGCGATCGTTCAGTCGAAACTTGGCGATCTCTGGCGGTCCGACGACGGCGGCAGCTCTTGGAAGGCGATGCCGCACAGTCCGTACGTGGGCGAGCGTCCGTTCTATTTCAGCCGAATTTTCGTCGACCCGATCGATCGCGATCGCCTCATCGACGTGGGGCTCGTCTTATCGATGAGCGACGACGGCGGCCGGACGTTTCGCGTCATCGCCGAGAATGCCGGATGGGACTACCACTTTGCGTGGTGGTCGCGTGACGGCCGTCGCGTTGCGGTTGGGAGCGATGAAGGCGCCATCTTGTCCAACGACGGCGCCGCCCACTTTTGGCAGCCGTACGACCTCCCGTTCGCGCAAGCGTATCACGTCGGCTTCGACAACGATTTACCTGGATACCGCGTTTGCATCGGTCTGCAGGACGACAGCTCGTGGTGCGGCCGGTCGACGGCATACAACGGGATCGGCGTTCTCAATCGCGACTGGCAAACGATCGGTCCCGGCGACGGCATGTGGGCGCTCGTGGACCCCAGCGATCCGGATTTGATTTGGAGCACGTCGACCAACTCGGATACGGGACAGGTATTCCTGTGGAGCCGCCGCACCGAACAGGCCGACGAGGTTTCGCCGTCGGCGCGCTACAACAGTCAAGCGCCCGCGACGCTTCCGTACCGCTTCAACTGGGAAACGCCGATTGCGTTTACGCACGATGCGCAGCCGCGCGTCCTGGTCGGCGGCAACGTCGTTTTCGAGAGTGCCGATCGCGGGCGGCACTGGACGATCCTCAGCCCCGACCTCACGCGTAACGACAAGTCGCACCAGCGCGCCTCGGGCGGCCCAATCTCGCTCGACATTTCCGGCGCCGAGACGTCGGACACGATCCTCGACGTCGAATCCTCGAAGCTCGCGCCGGGACTCATCTGGGTGGGAACCGACGACGGCCTCGTGCAGGTCACGCGCGACGGCGCGCACTGGAACGACGTGACGCCACCGGACCTTCCGGCGTGGGGGCGCGTGTCGACCGTCGAGCCCGGACACTTTGCACCCGGGACGGCCTATGCGGCGGTGGATCGTCACATGCTCGGCGACGATCGTCCGTATGCATTTGCGACCGACGATTACGGGAAGACCTGGCACGCTATTTCCGGGAATCTTCCCGCCGACCGGTTCGTCCGCTCGATTCGCGAAGACGTCAAAGACCCGAACCTGCTTTACGCCGGCACCCAGCGCGGCGTGTTCGTTTCGTTCGACCGCGGCACTCGCTGGCAGTCGTTGCGGCTCAACATGCCGGCCACGGCCATCTACGATCTCGAACTTCAGCCGGCGACCGACGATTTGATCGTCGCGTCGCACGGCCGCGGCGTTTGGATTCTCGACGACTTACGACCGTTGCGGGAACTGGTCAACGCGGAGTCGGCCGGGACGACCTTGTTCGCTCCTCGCAACGCCTACCTGATGTGGCAGTGGTCGCCGATCAACTCGTTCAGCAATGGATCCTTGCCCGACAACGAGTTCGTTGGAGAGAACCCCGACGATGGCGTGCTTCTAACCTATTACTTGCGCAAGCCGGCTCGTCAACATCCGACGCTGCTCATCGTCGATGCGCGCGGCCGCGTCGTCCGCCACCTCGATGGAAAAGACGTTCCCAACGAGGCCGGCGTCAACCGAACGAGTTGGGATCTGGCCGAGGACGGCCCCGAGCAATGGCACCGGACGTTTCGCGAGAACCGCGGTCCGGACGAGGGAGCCGACGTCGTTCCGGGCACCTACTCCGTCGAACTGCACGTCGACGGGCGCACGCTGCGACAAACCGCCGTCGTGCTCGCCGACCCGCGCGATCCCGCCCCGCTCGACCGCTACGTCCGGCGGTACGATTTTCTGACGGAACTCTACGCGGAGGTGGGCGGCACGGACCGCCTGCTCAACGGCATCGACGATCTACTCAAGAGTGCCGGTCCGGCGCGGGCCGCGACGCTGCGCGCGTTTCGCGCCGGACTAACGTACAACCCGCGCAACGTCGAAGACCTGGGAGAGCCTCCCGGAGTGCGCGAGCGCCTGCTCGATCTGATTTCTCGGCTTTCGAGTTCTTTCCAGGCTCCCACCGCCGCTCAGGTCGCCGAAGGTGCGGCTCTGAAGACGTTGTACCAGGACGCTGGCGCCGGGTACGCTCAACTGAAATAACCAACGCGCCGACGGATTCGGCGGTATGATGATGAGGCTATGAACGTCGAGAAGATGACCGAGCGCGTCAGCGAAGCGCTCAACGCTGCCTACACCCGGGCGCTTAGCGAGCACAACACGCAAACCGCGCTCGAACACATGCTTGCGGCCATGCTCGAACAGGAGCGCGGCATCGCGCCGGATATTCTGGCCAAGGCCGGCGCCGATCCCAAAGCACTGGCGCGTGCCGCGGACGACGCCATCGGGCGATTGCCGCGATTGAGCGGAGCCAACGCCGATAGCGCCCAGGTGACGCTCTCGCCCGAACTGTCGCGGGTGATGAGCGCGGCCGAAAACGAAGCGAAGGGACTGCAGGACGACTATACGTCGGTCGAACACGTGCTGCTGGCGATGGCCCAGTCTTCGGGCGAAGTCGGGCGTTTGTTTCGCGAGGCCGGAATCACCCGGGACCGTCTGCTTCAAGCGTTGCGCGAGGTCCGCGGGAATCAACGAGTCACGACCAAGGATCCCGAAGGTACGTACAAGTCGCTCGAGCGGTACGGTCGCGATCTGACGCTCGAGGCCGAGCGGGGCAAGCTGGACCCGGTGATCGGACGCGACGAAGAAATTCGTCGCGTCGTTCAAGTGCTGTCGCGGCGCACGAAGAACAACCCGGTGCTGATCGGCGAGCCGGGCGTCGGCAAAACGGCGATCGTCGAGGGTCTGGCGCAGCGCATCGTTCGCGGGGACGTTCCCGAAGGGCTGAAAAACAAGCGGGTCGTTTCGCTCGACATGGGCGCGTTGATTGCGGGCGCCAAGTATCGCGGCGAGTTTGAAGAACGGCTCAAGGCCGTGCTCAAAGATGTCGCCGCTTCGGAGGGCCAAATCGTGCTCTTCGTCGACGAACTGCACACCGTGGTCGGTGCCGGCAAGACCGAGGGTTCGATGGACGCCGGAAATCTGCTCAAACCGATGCTCGCGCGCGGCGAACTGCACATGATCGGCGCGACGACGCTGGACGAATACCGCAAATACATCGAAAAGGATGCGGCGCTCGAGCGTCGCTTTCAGCCGGTTACCGTGGAGCAGCCCAGCGTGGAGGACACGATTTCGATCCTGCGCGGCTTGAAGGAGAAGTACGAGGCGCATCACGGCGTTCGAATCAAAGACGCTGCCCTCGTCGCTGCCGCTACCATGAGCAACCGCTACATTTCGGATCGGTTCCTGCCCGATAAAGCTATCGATCTCGTGGACGAATCGGCCGCGAAGCTCCGCACGGAGATCGACTCGATGCCGCAGGAGCTGGATGAAGTTTCGCGGCGCGTCATGCAGCTGGAGATCGAGCGGGAGGCGCTGCGAAAAGAGACCGACGACGCGAGCGTGCGGCGCTTGGGTCAGCTGGAGAAAGAACTCGCAGACTTGCGCGAGCGGCAAACGAAACTGCGCGTGCAGTGGGAAGCGGAGAAAAACGCCGTCACGAAGCTGCGCGGGATGCGCGAGCAAATCGAACAGACCAAAGTCCAAATCGAACAAGCCGAGCGCCAGTACGACCTCAATCGGGCCGCCGAACTGCGGTACGGGAAACTCGCTGCGCTGGAAAAAGATCTGGCGGCCGAAGAGGACAAGCTCTCGCAGCAAGCCGGGACGCGTCTTTCGAAAGAAGAGGTCGACGAAGACGACATCGCCGAGGTGATCGCGCGTTGGACCGGCATTCCGGTCTCCAAGCTGCTCGAGGGCGAGCGCCAGAAGCTCCTTCACCTCGAGGAAGAGCTGCATCGGCGCGTGATCGGGCAGGACGAGGCCGTCGATGCCGTGGCCGAAGCGGTGTTGCGAACGCGCTCGGGACTTGCGGATCCAAATCGTCCGATCGGGTCGTTTATCTTTTTGGGCCCGACCGGCGTCGGAAAGACCGAGCTGGCCCGCGCTTTAGCCGAGTACCTCTTCGACGACGAGCGCGCGCTGATTCGGATCGACATGTCCGAATATCAGGAAAAGCACACGGTCGCGCGGCTTCTCGGCGCGCCGCCCGGATACGTGGGATACGACGAAGGCGGCCAGCTTACCGAAGCCGTACGCCGGCGTCCGTACTGCGTAATTCTTTTCGACGAGATCGAGAAGGCGCATCCCGACGTCTTCAACGTGTTCCTGCAGATTCTCGACGACGGACGGCTGACCGACGGTAAAGGCCGCACCGTCGATTTCAAAAACACGATCGTGATCATGACGTCGAACATCGGCAGCCACCGAATCCTCGAGCATCGGGGCTCGTTCGACGGGGCGGGCTACGCGGTTATGCGAGCCACCGTGCTCGACGAACTCCGCCAGCACTTCCGTCCCGAGTTCCTCAATCGGGTCGACGAGATCATCGTCTTTCACGCCCTCAGCGAAGCGCAGCTCGAAGAAATCGTCGAGATCCAGCTCCAGCGCCTGCGCAAGCGGTTGGCCGAACGGCGGATCGTCCTGGTACTCTCCGAGGCGGCGAAGCGGCACGTCGTCAAGGTCGGTTACGATCCGAACTATGGAGCGCGACCGCTCAAGCGGACGATCCAAAAGGAGCTCGAAACCCCGCTCGGCCGAAAGATCTTGGCCGGCGACGTGGCCGACGGCGACACCGTCGACGTCGGCTTCGACGACGTTCGCGGCGAACTCACGTTTACGGTAACGTCGAAGGAACCGGTGACCGCCTAAGGGATTGCGAGCCCTGCCAGCGCGATCTGAACGCGATCGTTGGAAGGATCGTAGCCTTCCAGAATTTTTGCGACGGTGCCGCTGCGGTCGATGACGAACGTGTGCGGCAAGCCGAGCACGGCGCTCCGGTCACGCTGTGCGGCGATTTTTTTGGGATCCTCGAACGAGACGCCCATCCACTGCTCGTACGCATGGAACTGCTCGGGCGTCATCGTGGAACGCGCGCGATAGACGTCGTCGACTTTTTGATAGTCGGCCGGCGCAAGCTGGGTCTTCAGCGATAGAACCTGCTGCGCGGTGATCGTGTCCGGGAGGACAATCTTTCGAGTCTTCCCGGCCGGCGGCGGTTGCGCTCGCGGGACGTACGATTCCACCGGGAAAGGGATGCCGAACCGCGCGACGAGTTGCTTGGCGACGATGGGCGGATCGCTGTAATCGATGCCGAGAAAGACGACGCGATCGTGATATTTCGCATATTCCGAAAGGGTTCGCGGCATCTCTTGTATGCACGCGTGGCACCAGGAGGCGAATGTGACGACGACGGTCGGCCGTCCGGGCACGGCGAGCGGACGCGGTGCACCGGCAAGCGGAACGAACGTCATGCCCGTGACGGGCTTGCCCAACATCTGCGTGAGCGCGGCCGGGTTGCTCGGCTGCGCCGAACGTGCCGGCGACGCCGCAACCGAGATGGCAACGGCGGCGGCCGCAAGAGTCGCGCGCAGCGGCGAGAAGGTCACGCGGATGGCTTCCCCCAGCACGCCGAAGACCCTCGTGATTTCCAACGCGCATGGCGAGCGAGTGGAACTCTCTCCCGACGGTGCCGCGATTACCGCGATCCTCGTGCGCGACCGATGGGGAGCGATCGCCGACGTGACGGTTGCCGCCGGCGGAAGCGCCGGCAAAACGATCGGACGTTACGCCAATCGCATCGCCAACGCGCGCTTCCCACTCGACGGTCGCGTCTACCGCTTGTTGCCCAACGACGGCCCGAACTGCCTTCACGGCGGCCCGGACGGGTTCTCCAAACGCATGTGGAGCGTCTCGACGGGACCGGCGCGAGGACCCGAGGCGAGCGTGCGGTTTGCGCTGACGAGTCCGGACGGCGATCAGGGATTTCCGGGGAGCGTCCACGCGAGCGTGAGCTTTGCCTTTGGTGATGACAGCGCGCTGTGGATCGAGTATGCGGCGACCACCGATGCGCCGACGGTGGTGAACTTGACCAATCACGTCTACTTCAACTTGACCGCCGTTCCCGCAACGACGGTCGCGAACCACGAGCTGCGGATCGCGTCGTCGTCGTACCTTCCGGTCGACGGATCGATGATCCCGACCGGCGCGGTTGCCCCGGTACAAGGAACGGCCCGCGATTTTCGAACGTCGCGGCCGCTCGGAACCGAGCCGTACGACTGTACGTTCGTTCTCGATCATGCCGACGGAGCGTTGCAGCGCGCGGCCGAGCTCTACGACGAAGCGTCGGGCCGGCGTCTCGTCGTCAAAACGACCGAGCCAAGCCTTCAGCTGTATACGGGAAAGGCGGGCGCCGTTGCGCTGGAAACGCAGCATTTCCCGGATGCGCCGAATCACGCGAACTTTCCGGCGACGGTCCTGCGGCCCGGCGAGACCCTCCGCTCGACGACGGTCTACGCCTTTTCGGTGAAATAACTCTAGTTTGTAGAGCCTTTGCCGGCGCCTTCGCGCCGGCGGGCCTTCAGACGTTCGCCCTCGTCGAGAACGCGTTTGCGCAGACGGATCGACTTGGGCGTTACCTCGACGAGCTCGTCGTCTTCGATGAACTCGATGGCACGTTCCAGGGAAAGCTCGTCGGGCGGCGCCAGCCGGACGTTCTCGTCCGAACCGGCCGCGCGCATGTTGGTGAGCTTTTTCTCGCGGACGACGTTGATCGCAATATCCTTGTCGTCGTTGGCACGCCCGACGATCATCCCCTCGTAAACGTCGACGCCCGGACCGACGAAATACTCGCCGCGCTGCTCGAGTCCCATGAGTGCGTAGCCCGTCGTACGGCCGGTGTCGCTGGCCACGAGAGCGCCGACCCCGCGTCCCGGAAGCTCTCCCTGCCACTCCTGATGATCGTAGTACGTATGCGACATGACGGCGGTTCCGCGCGTCAACGTCAAGAGTTCGCCGCGCAGCCCGAAGATCGCGCGGGTCGGCATCGTGTATTCGAGCCGGCGGGATTCACCGACGTTGATCATGTTCGACATCGCCGCCTTACGCCGGCCGAGCGACTCGATTACCGCTCCGGAGTATTCCTCCGGAACGTCGACGACCACGTATTCGACCGGTTCCCAACGCTTGCCGTCGCGTTCCATGACGATAACCTGCGGCTTGGAGACGGCCACTTCGTACCCTTCGCGGCGCATCGTTTCGATCAAAATCGAGAGATGCAGCTCGCCTCGTCCGCGGACGTCGAAGGTGTCCGGCGACTCCGTATCCGCAACGCGCAGCGCGACGTTGGATTCGAGCTCGCGCATCAACCGTTCGCGAATCTGGCGCGACGTGAGGAAACGTCCTTCCTTGCCCGCGAACGGCGAGTTGTTGACGCTGAACGACATCGAAACGGTCGGTTCGTCGACCGCGACCGCGTGAATTCCCTCGGGGTCGGCGGCGTCGGCGATCGTGTCGCCGATGTTGAGATCGTCGATCCCGGAGACACACACGATGTCGCCGGCCGATGCCTCCGCAACTTCGATGCGCTCGAGCCCCGCAAACGTCAGCAGCGTCGTCAAGCGCAGCCCGGTCGCGATGCGGCCGTCGCGTCCGACTTTCGCAATCGGGGCGTTCGGGCGCGAGCGCCCGCGGAAAATCCGCCCGATCCCGATCCGGCCGACGTAGCTGTTGTGATCGATCGCCGAAATGAGCAACTGGAAGCTGCCGTCTTGGGCGGGCGGTTCGGGGATGCGCTCGACGATCGTCTCGAAGAGCGGCTCGAGCGAGGTTCCTTCATCCTCGAGCGCGCGCTTGGCGATCCCCGCTTTAGCGTTGGTGAAGATGACCGAGAAGTCGGCTTGCTCGTCGTTAGCCCCGAGTTCGACGAACAGATCGAAGGCTTCGTTGACGACCTCGATCGGACGCGCGTCGCGACGATCGATCTTGTTGACGACGACGATCACCTTGAGGTCCAGCTCGAGGGCCTTGCGCAGCACGAAGCGCGTTTGCGGCATGACGCCTTCGGCGGCGTCGACCAAGAGCAGCACTCCCTGCACCATTTGCAGAACGCGCTCCACCTCTCCACCGAAGTCGGCGTGTCCGGGCGTATCGACGATATTGAACTTCACCGGGCCGTGACGCACGGCGGTGTTCTTGGCAAGGATTGTGATCCCGCGCTCGCGCTCGAGCGGATTGGAATCCATCACGCGCGTGGCGACGTGCTGACCTTCGCGGAAAACGCCGCTTTGCTTCAGCATCGCGTCGACCAACGTCGTCTTTCCATGGTCGACGTGCGCGATGATCGCAACGTTCCGAAGATCTGCGCGAGTGTTCATGGTCCTTAAGGGGGTTAACAGCGAGGGAGCGTAAACCAGAACGTGGTCCGGCCGCCTGGATCGCTTTCGACGCCAATCGAACCGTTCATCTTAGAGACCAGCTCGCGGCAGATGTAGAGGCCGAGTCCGGTCGAATCGTTGTCTTGCGTCAACCGGGCGAAGCGTTTGAAGAGCTTTTCACGATCTCCCTCTGGAATGCCGGAACCCTCGTTGGCGACCGAGATGACGATGTCGCGGTCGCCGGACGGCTTGACGTCGACGTCGATCGAGGTGTCGGGCGTCGAGTATTTCACGGCGTTGGACAGAAGATTTGCAAGGACTTGTACGAGGCGCCCCTCATCGGCCAGCACGCCGGCGGTGGGGTCGAAGTAGGCGACTTTGAACGAACGGTCGGAGTGTTCGCTGCGCATGCGGGCGACCGACTCTTCGATGATCGAAACCGGAAGCACGCGCGTGACGTGCAACGAAAGCCGATCGGCGTCCATCCGCGACAGCAGAAGAAAGTCTTCGAAAATCTTCGACAGCCGCGCGGTGGCGCTGCCCAGAACGTTGAGCAACTCGGTGCGCCGCTCTGCGCCCATCGTTTCGTAGTGGATTTCGAGCAGCGAAGCCGCGCCGCCGATTGCGGCCAGCGGCGAGCGCACCTCGTGGGAAACCTCGCCGAAAAACTCGTTCTGCAGCCGGGCGTTGCTTTCGAGCAGTTCGCGGCGCGCAACCTCGGCTCGATGCGCGCGCGAACTTGCCAGCGCCAGGCCGACCAGGTTGAGAAAAAGCTGCATCTGGCGAAGGGTGTCGACCGTTGGGACCTTGCCGTCGATCGGACCGTCGACCGAAATGTAGCCGAGCATCATGCCGTCGCGATCCGGCAGCACCAGCGTCAGCGAGTCGCGCGCATGCCACGCATCGGGTGCCTGGCGCGGGGATTTCGACTCTTCGCGTTCGGCCGGGTTGAAAAAGCAGTGCGGAAGAACCTCGAACTCGGGCAGCAGCAAGGTCTTGATATCGTCGCGGGCGACGCGCTCGCCAAGCCGGTCGGAATTGATTCCCGGGCGGGCTCCGAACAGCACGCGGCGGTAGAGGTCGCTTCCGGGCTCGTCGGCGGCAACGATCGTGACGTAACGAAAGCCGAACAGGATCGAGACGCTTTCGGCGATCGATTCGAGCGAAGAAACGATATCCCGCGCTTGGAGAATATCGTGAGTAATCGCGAGCAGCCGTTCTAAAAGGTCGCCGCTCGCCGTAGGGGTCTGCGCGATCCGCATTTGCCTCGTAAAGCTTGTCGAGTCCGCCATAGCGGGGCGACCCGTGCCCGCAACGCTGTTTCGTTGCCGTAGTACGCGCGCCTCCGCACCGTTGCATTCTGGCCGAATCGCCCGAAACGTCGCCGGGCCGTGCCGGGTTCAAGAGTGGAATGACCGATTCTTTCCATCCGCTGGTCGGCGAGTGGTTCGCCGAGCGGTTTGGACGGCCCACCGAGCCGCAGTTGGGTGGGTGGCCGCTTATTCGGGCGGGCGGCGACGTGCTCATTTCCGCTCCAACCGGCTCGGGCAAGACGCTGGCGGCCTTTTTGATGTGTTTGGACGACTTGGTCCGCCGCTCCATTGCCGGCCAGCTGCCCGAGCAGACGCTGGTCGTCTACGTCTCGCCGCTCAAGGCGCTGACCAACGACGTACGCAAAAACCTGGAGGTTCCGCTGGGCGAGCTGACGGCGCGCGCCGCCCGTCTCGGGATCCCGCTTGCGCCGATCCGGACGGCCGTGCGGACCGGCGACACGACCGCCGCCGAACGCCAGCGCATGCTGCGCCGGCCGCCGCACGTGCTGGTCACCACGCCCGAATCGCTGTACATCCTGCTCACCGCCGAGAAGTCGCGGGCGCTGTTCGCAAGCGTCGCGACGGTGATCGTCGACGAAATTCACGCGGTCGCCAACGGGAAGCGCGGATCGCACTTGATGTTGACGCTCGCCCGCCTCGACGATCTGGTCGTTGCCGCGGGCGGTCGAAAGCCGCAGCGCGTCGGGTTGTCCGCGACGATCCGGCCGTTGGAACGGATCGCCACCTTTCTTAGCCCGGCGGCCTGCGTCGTCGACGTCGGAAGCCGGCGCGAGATGGGACTCGCCGTCGAGATTCCCACCGAGGAACTGGGCGCGGTCGCCAGCGGTGAGATGTGGGCTGAGATGTACGACGCCGTCGCCGAAAAGATCTTGGCCAACCGCACGACCCTCGTGTTCGTTCCGACGCGCCGGATGAGCGAGCGCGTGGCGTACGCGCTGGAGCAGCGACTGGGCGAGGGCGTCGTAATGCCGCATCACGGCAGCCTGGCGCGCGAAGCGCGGTTCGACGCCGAAAACCGCCTCAAGAACGGGGAACTGCGTGCGGTCGTTGCGACCGCATCGCTCGAACTCGGAATCGATATCGGTACCGTCGATCTCGTCTTGCAGCTTGGAAGTCCGCGTTCGATCGCAACGGCGCTGCAGCGCGTCGGCCGGTCCGGCCACTGGGTCGGCGCGATGCCGCAAGGGCGCATCTACGCGACCACGCGCGACGAACTGATCGAGTGCGCCGCGCTCGTGCGCGCTCTGCGCGGCGGAGAGATAGACGCGCTGTGCGTTCCGGACGCGCCCTTGGACATTCTCGCGCAACAAATCGTTGCAGCTTGTGCCGCTCACGAGTGGAACGCCGGCGAACTCTACGCGCTCGTACGCTCGACGTATCCGTATCGCGACCTTTCGCGAGCCGACTTCGACGCGGTCGTCTCGCTGGTAGCCGACGGCGTGGCGACGTCGCGTGGGCGCAGCGGCACGTTTCTCCACTACGATCGCGTCAACGGCATCCTGCGCGCTCGGCGCGGCGCGCGGCTCGCGGCGATCACCTGCGGCGGTGCGATTCCGGACACGGCCAACTACGCGGTGATCGCGGAGCCGGAGGGCCAGCTCGTCGGAACGCTGGACGAGGACTTTGCCGTCGAAAGCATGGCCGGCGACGTGTTTCTGCTGGGCACGAACTCCTGGAAAATCCGTCGCGTGGAGAGCGGCGTGGTGCGCGTCGAAGACGCGCACGGATCGCCTCCGACGATTCCGTTTTGGAATGGCGAGGGGCTCGGGCGTACGATCGAACTTTCCCACGAGGTTTCAACCCTTCGCGCGGCGATCGACGAACGCGACGACGCAGCCGCCGTGGCGCTGCTCGTTACAGAATGCGGCCTCAATGCGGCGGGTGCGGAACAAGCCGTCGCCTACGTCCGCGCTGCCAAGGCAGGTCTCGGGGTCGTGCCGACCGATCGCACGATCGTGGCGGAGCGCTTTTTCGACGAAGGCGGCGGGATGCAACTGATCCTCCATACGCCGTTCGGTGCGCGCATCAACCGGGCATGGGGATTGGCGCTGCGCAAGCGCTTCTGTCTTTCGTTTAACTTCGAGCTGCAAGCTGCCGCTACCGACAACGGGATCGTCATATCGCTCGCCGAGCAGCACGCGTTTCCACTGGAGGCCGTTTTCGAATACGTAAAATCTGCGAGCGTCGAAAGCGTTCTTACCCAGGCGATGCTGCCCGCCCCGATGTTCGAAGCGCGATGGCGCTGGAACGCGACGCGATCCTTGACGATCGCGCGCTTTCGCAATGGGCGTAAGGTTCCTCCGCAACTGTTGCGCATGCGCGCCGCCGACTTGTTGGCGGCGGTCTTTCCCGATCAAGTCGCATGTCCCGAGAATCTCACCGGGCCGATTCGGATTCCCGATCACGTTCTGGTCCGCGAGACGATTTCAAACTGCCTGCACGAAGCGATGGATCTCGATGGACTGTCGGCGATTTTGCGCGACGTGGAGTCGGGCGCCATTCGCACGGTGGCCGTCGACACCGCCGAGCCGTCGGTTTTCAGCCACGAAATTCTCAACGCTAACCCGTTTGCATATCTCGACGACGCCCCACTCGAAGAACGCCGCGCCCGGGCGGTCCAGTTGCGCCGCAGCACGCGCGACGACGTTGGCGGGGCAGGTATTCTCGACCCGGCCGCGATCGCGGAAATCGCGCAGGAGTCGTGGCCGGTGGTCCGCGACGCCGACGAGCTGCACGACGCGCTCGCGACGCTCATCGTTCTTCCGCCCGTCGCGAGTTGGGAAGGGTGGCTTGAAGAGTTGGTCGTTCAGCGGCGTGCGGCGACGCTGGTGGCCGGCGGCGAACCGCTGTGGGTCTGCGCGGAGCGCTTAGCGCTCGCGCGACAGGTCTACCCCGATGCCGACTTGCGCCCGACGATGACGGCCGTTGCGGGCATGCCGATGTTCGACCTGGCGGAACAAGCCGTTGCGGAAATCGTGCGCGGATGGCTCGAGTCGAGCGGACCGGTAACGGTTACCGAACTTGCTCGACGACTCGTCCTCAGCGAGGCGGCCGTCGCGGCGGCGATGTTACGTCTGGAGACCGAAGGACAAGTCCTGCGCGGGCACTTCCGGCCCGGCGTTACCGACGAGGAATGGTGCAACCGGCGCGTGCTCGCGCGAATTCACCGGCTGACGATCGGCCAGCTTCGGCGCGAAATCGAACCGGTGACGAGCGCCGATTATGCCCGTTTCCTCTATCGCTGGCAGCACGTTGCGCCCGCCTCGCGCCTGCACGGAATCGACGGCACGCTGCAGGCGATTCGGCAGCTGGAAGGATACGAAATCCCGGCGGCTGCGTGGGAAACGCAGATCCTCGCGCGGCGCGTCGCCGGGTACAAGCCCGAGTATCTCGACCGCTTGTGTTACTCCGGCGAGGTGATGTGGGGACGCATCTCCGAGCATCCCGCGCTGATTCCAAACGACGACGAACGCAAGCGCCGCGTACGGCCGACGAAGCTCGCACCGATCGCGCTTTTGGCGCGGGCCAACGCTGAGGAGTTGATCGTCCGGGGCGAGTTCGAGCCGGAGGGTCTCTCGCGGGCCGCTCATGAGGTCCTGGCGGCGATCGAGCAGCGCGGCGCGCCGTTTTTTGCCGAAATCGTCCGCGCGACCAAACGGCTGCCGGCCGAAGTCGAGGAGGCTCTGTGGCAGCTGGTCGCGGCCGGCTTGGTCACGTCCGATGGCTTCGACGCGCTGCGGTCGCTCATCGACGCCAAGCGGCGTCTGGGTGAGAAAGGGCTGCGCGCCCGACCGCGCTCGTCGAGCGGACGCTGGACGCGGCTGGTTTCCGGCACGCGCAACGTCGACCCGGATCTCTTTGCCCGGCGTCTGCTGGTGCGCTGGGGCGTAGTCTTCCGAGACGTCGTCGCGCGCGAAACGCTCGCGCCGCGGTGGCGAGACGTTTTGTTCGCGCTGCGCCGCATGGAGGCGCGCGGAGAGATTCGGGGCGGTCGCTTCATCGCAACGCTCGTCGGCGAGCAGTTCGCTCTGCCCGACGCGATCGACGCGCTGCGCGCCGCGCGCCGCGACGGCATTGCGGGCGAACCGTTCGAGCCCGTCTCCGCCTACGACCCACTGCAGATCGTCAACGCGTATCTGCCCGAAACCAACCGCGCGGAGTTAGTCTCGGTTTCGTAGCCTATTGCGCGGCTTGGACGGACAGTTCCGAGCGATAACCGTCCGGGTCGCGGAACCAGAGCCCCATGTTGGGCGAACCATCGCGTTCTGGAGAGGCCGAAGTGGACGACGGTGCCGAGCGCGGCGGTTCGCGCGGTCCGGGTATAAAGTCTGCGATGAGCCCGCGTGCGAGATCCGGTGCGACATACCTACCCGAGAATCCGAGCCTCCGCAGCCTGCGCGAGGCGGCGGCCGGCTGTCGCGGTTGCGGTCTCTATCGTTTCGCAAGCCAGACCGTATTCGGCGAAGGTCGAGCGCGAGCGCCGCTCATGTTCGTTGGCGAGCAACCTGGGGATACGGAGGATCGAGAGGGGCACCCGTTCGTCGGACCGGCCGGCAGGCTCTTGCGGCGGGCCATGGAGCGCGCCGGCATCGACGCTCGCGATGCCTACTTGACCAACGCCGTAAAACACTTCAAGTTCGTCCGGCGCGGCAAGCGGCGCATCCATGCCAAACCGAAAGTCATCGAGCTGCGCGCCTGCCGCCCCTGGCTCGAGGCGGAAATCGCCGTGGTCCGCCCGCGACTCGTCGTCGCGCTCGGATCCTCCGCAGCCCAGACCCTCCTCGGGCCGTCGTTTCGCGTGACCCAACGCCGGGGCGAAATCATCGATTCGGACGTCTGGGGGCGCGTTGCCGCGACCGTCCATCCGTCGTCCATCTTGCGTTCGCCCGACGCCGCCGCGAGGCACCGCGCCATGCGGGAGTTCGTCGGGGACCTGGAAAGCCTGGCCCGAGCGGCGGGCGTTGCCGTTTTCGGATAGCCGGTGCCGCACGTCGCGAGGTAGGCTAGCAGTAGGCGCGGCCGCCTGCGCGAGCGCTCTTCCAATTCCAAGCCGATCGCCGGAAAGCGCCGGGCGAGAAGGAGATCGTCATGAAACGCGTCGTCATTTCACTTATTTGCGGCCTCGCATTCGTTGCAGGGTCGTTCGCCGCGGGCATCGCGGCCCCGCCCAACGTTACCGGAATGTGGGCGGTGCAGCAGACCGGACTCAACGGAGACTCCACTGCCACGGTGAAGTTAACGCAGTCCGGCATGGGCATCGTCGGAACGAACCCCAAGAACGGAAACGGGTTCACCGGAACGTTCGTCAACGACACGCAGATCAACGGAAAGTGGCACGGCCCCGGCGGCGCCGGCTGGCTGACCGTCTACGTGAGTCCGAACGGCCACAGCTTCAACGGAACGTGGGGATACAACGGACGCCCTGCCAACGGTTCGTTCGTCGCCAATAAAGTGCTGCCGCCCTCTCCGGTTACCGCTGCCGGTTCGTGGAAGGTGGCGGGTGCGGGCGGCCCGGCCGCGTTCGTCGGTTCGATGCGCTGCACGCAATCCGGACCCACGGCCGTTTGTCACGTCGGACCGATCGTCATCAACGGCAAGTTCCGGACCAGCGACAAGATGCGCGCTACTTGGAGTGGCGGCGGCAAGTCGGGATGGTTCTCGTTCTGGTTCAACGACGACAACAACAGCTTCAACGGCATCTGGGGCAACGGACCCGATACCACGAAGCCGGTGGGTCGCGTAGTCGGACAGCGCGCTCTCTAAGACGCGAAAGGTTCGCGTAGGTCAAGCGGCGGCGCAGCCTGAACCGGCTGCGCCGCTTTTTATTCGTCTAATTTAGGGGATGAAAAAGAGCGCTATCACCGATCCTGTCAAGACGATCGTTCCAAACGAAACGAGGATCACGTGCAGGGGCGCCCGTAGTTTCGTGCTGACTCCTCCGAGAAACGATACCGACGCGAACAGCACCGTAAGGAGCACGTATCGGTCGGAGCGGTTTCGCGCCATGAGCGCCATCTCGACGATCTCTTCGGCGCGTGCGTTGAGCTTCGACGCCTGATTTCTCGCTGCGAGGTGATATTGCCGCATCGTAAATGGCGTGGGCGGCGCGTGGGGGTTCGTCAGCGGCTTGGTAGCGAGCCACGCCTTCATCGCAACCTTCACTTCGGGGCGAAAACGTCGCTCGATGTAAGTGGCAATGTCCGTGCGCCCTTGGAGATCCGAGACCATATATTGGAGGAAGAGTTGAACGTCGACGACCTGTTCGGCATTTGCGCGATCCAGCGTCTCCGAGGCAGCGATCCGGGTCGAGTTCGCGGCCTGGTATCGTTCGGTCTGAACCCCGCTCCATTTTGCCGCCTCAAAACCGCACCACGCCGAAAACACCGTTGCGCACGAGATGATAACGACCGACACGACGTCCACGATCTCGTCCAAGGGGCGTCTGAACAACCTCATGTCCGGCACTTCCACACCAAAGCAAACATCCCAGCTACAATAGCAGCCTATCTCGAGCGAACCGCATCCCGCCGACCGGCTCTCGCGAGGACTACTTCGACGGTCCGTTGGCCATAGGCATCGGAGAAGTGGGTACGTAACTGACGTTACCTGCGATTTCAAAGAAACTGGTGCAGGTCGAACCATTTAGCGGCGTCCGGCCGGACCGGCTACGCCGCATCAGAAAGACACAACGCGTAATTCACTAGACGAATTGCGGAGGTGGGGAAGGCACGATGTGAGCGTTTATGGCGAGGAATTGGCGACGGCGGAACTGCAGGGGCTTGCGGCGTTCGAGGAATTAGATGCGTGGGCGAGCCGCCCGCTTGACGCGCCCGACGTGTCCGGTGCCGTTTTGGAAGGCTATGCGCTGCAGTTGCGCCAGAGCCGCGAGCGACTGCGAAAACTGCTGAGCGAGCACGGCATTCGCGACGACATTGCTGCCGCGCTCGAGAGAAACGAAGAGTACCACCGCCGGCTCGGCTTGAGCGTTCGAGACAAACCCGACGAGCCACCCGAGGAAGAAGCCGGGAGTTCAGCCGACTCGCCGTCGTCGCCCTGACCTTCCGCATCGTTCCGTTTGGCGCCCCGAAACGGAACGACAGCAGCAGATTCGGTATCCCGTCAGAGCGCAGTCGCCAGCGCGGATAACCCTCGACTGGTTCGGACCCTAGATGGCCTTGCACGGAGGTGGGTACCGTCTTTCCATCGAGCAACCGCCTCCTAGCGGCACGCATCGCGTTCGAGTCGTTTCACAATCGCGAGACCGGACCAAAGGGTCGAGTGACGACGCACCGGAAAATCCACGTTGAGCGACCCGACCCAGAAGGAGAGCAAAGAAATGCGAAGCTTCGTACTCATCGGGCTGACGCTTGCGGCGCTTGTAGCACCTTGCGGCGTCTCTGCAAAAGTCGTATCTGCCTTCGGTATAAAGGTTCAACGTTGCGTCGTGAATGAGAACGGAAGTCACACGCAGACCAACGGCGTCAACGTCGTCTATTACAATTCGCACGAAACTCCCGCAACCGAAGTGGATTTCTTCGTGCGCTATCACGGAACTACGTACACGTTAACGGATCGCGGGACGTTTACGCACTATGCTCAGATCGACCACAACCTCGGCGACGCGCTCGTCGGACAGGTCTGGCAGGGTGAGAAGCCCGAGCTCTGCACGCCCGCGCGCGTTCTGTTCGCCACTGGAAAGGTTCTTATGTAACGTAGCGCAATTCGCGCCTGGCAGTGAAGCCTAGTGGACACCGGTTCTTGGGATCTTCGTAATATAGCCGTTCTCTAGACCGGCGCCGACGTAGACGCCGATGACGGTGCTGCGGTAGACCGAGTTGGCGCTGACCGGCCCGATGACGCTGGCGGTGCCAGCGGTCCAGTTGCGAATCGGCAGGAAGAAACCGTACTCGAGGGTTTTGTTCTTGAGGTCAAAGTAGTCGCCAATGACGTTGTAGTTTCCGGGTCCGCCCGCTCCGGTAATCCCTTCGAAGTGGGTGAGGATCGAGTTCGGCCAGTCGTAGACGAGCATTTTTGTTCCGGCGAGGTTGCGCACGTACGCGTGCGTACCGTTTTTGTCGGTGTACCCGCCGGCGATGGCGACGGTGTTGCCGTCGATCCAAATGCCGTAGGCCGTCGAGCTGGCGGAGCCGACAAATTCGAGCGTCGAGAATTTTGTGGTGGCGGAATCATAGATGAATGCATGTCCTGAAGCTGGGTACTTACCCGAAGCGGACAGGGCCGCGCCCGATTTCACGGCATCAAAGTTCCCTACGGCTTTGTAGGTCGTATCGCCGTAGTTGCTGTGAACGATCGTGTAGTTGCACGATTTGGGGGCGCACAGCTTTGGCGGAGCGTCGAGCGTGAGATATTTCTTACTCGTTGAGTCGTAGACGAACCCGTCGGCGTTCGTCTGACCCTTTTTCTCGTAGCTCCCGACGACGCGGTAACCCGTCTGCGTGATGGCCGGGCCGTATACGCTCGTCTTAGCCGATCCAGGATACTTAATCGGCGTCCAGACGCCCGTTTTCCGTTCGTAGACGACACCCAGATTCGACCCGTTTACGGTGTCGATGAAGCCCGTGATGAGGCCACCGCGTATGCCGGTAAGGAGGGTTCCGACGGCGTTGGGAAACTGACTGAGCGGGACGTCGAGCGTTTGCAGTACCGGACCGCTCGAGCCGAACCGGAGAAGCCTGGTCTGCGACGACATTGGAGGCACGGCGCCAAAGCTGCCGGAACGACCTCCACTCGCGCATCCTGCCGCCAGCACGACTGAGATCGCCGCTATCGTGGCCCGCGCGGGCGCAGCGGTAAAACGAAAACGCATAAAGAGGCCTCACATATTCAGAGAAGCGCAATGGGTCCTTTCGATAGTGTAGCAGAAATCAAACGATATCGAAACGATTAGATAATACTTCCACTCCGGTTCTTGTAGGAGTCGGCCGAGATCGACGATTCGCGACGCAAGTGTAAGCGAATCCCGTCGCAATGTCGCTATAGCTTGCGGCTTGCTCGATTAAGAAAGGAAAGAGCGGTAGGGCGTTCCCCCGATGCCGGTTAGCGCAACGCCAAGCAAAGCGCCTCGTCGAGGGTCGCCTTTTTACCTTGAATCGTGCGGAGCGGCGTTGCGTCGCCGTTGGCATTTCTGGCATACGGGCGGCGCTCGGAACGTAGGCGGCACTATCGATCCGGCCCCCGCAGCCGGCGAGGACGGCGACCAGCGCGAGAACCGGTATCACCGGGGGTTGAGCGTGAAACTGCGCATCGTCTCTCCTTCGAAACCTCGGTGCCGAGGCTTGAGGCTGATGCTAACAGCTGCCGTCCTCACGCGTACGGGCCTCGACCGGAGCCAAGTCCGGCGACGAGGTCCACCGATCGGGGAGGTCGCAGCTGCGTGCAAGAGCCCCCGAGCCCCTCGGCGGTATCGGGGCGGATTGGAAGGTCGATCGTCGGGTGCGCGCTGACCCTGGCCTAAATAACCTCCCAACGGAGGGCGACCGCATCGCTTCCGGAATCAGAAACCGCAAGGCTTGCCGATCGCGAAAAAATGAGCCCGTTCGATTATCTGACCGTCCTCGTTTCGATCGTGATCGGATTGGCGATCGCAAACGTCCTGGCACGCCTTGCGGTGGTTATTACAGCTCGCGAACGGGTTGACTTCTATTGGCCGCCGGTAGCGTGGGCGATTTGGCTCTTTTTTATTTCGGTGCAGCACTGGTGGGCGCAATGGAGCGTTCGTCACACCCGCGAATGGAATTTCGGGACGTTCTGGCTGGAATTGCTCGTCCCGGTCTTGCTCTTCTTGCTTTCGGCCCTCGTCTTACCGGAGCGCGAGGAAAGCGGCAGGCTTGACCTCGGCGAGTGGTATTTCCACAATCGAGCTTGGTTCTTCGCGGTGTTGTTCTTGGTACCGGCAGCGAGCCTCGCAGAGGAACTTGCGAGAACGGGGCGCATTGCGTCGCCGATCAATCTCGGCTTTCTGTTGCTGTTCGAAGCGATGATCCTCGTCGCGTACGTTTCGAAATCGCGCCGCGTTCAAGAATGGCTTACCGGACAAGCGATGGTGACGACGTTGATCTACGTCGTCGTGCTATTTCTTCGACTGCCGGGTTAGCCGTTCGCGACGAAAGCGCCGCGCTACACCGCTTGGAGTCGGCTTTCGATGGCAAGCAAAACGGGTACCGAAAGCCTTTTTCGACTGCGACGCAGAATCAGGGATTTCCCCCGCGCGAAGAGGGGAGGCCTAGACGTAAGGACTTCTTGGCACATGGGAGCGTACGAATCTGGTGGTTCGCACGGTCTTCAAAATCGCTGAGGCCGTCGTAAGGCGGCTGGTAGGTTCGATTCCTACACGCTCTCGCCAAGTCAAAATGCTCCCTCCACTTAGTGATTTTCGCCTTTTTCCACGGCGCTCGCAGGGCGACGGTGATTTCGCTACACCGTTTACTACACGGAATCCTAAGCCTAGGCACCACGGACGGTCCTATCGACTTCCGAGCGCGAATCTTAAACCACCATTATCCGTCCCTTACGAGGGCCCCCAGGCGTGCTGGCACGACGCTTGCAAAGACGTCTTGCAGATTAGTCCATCAGTTCATTTCCTGGCTAGCCGTCGATAGCCCAAGCCTGTAGACTTAAGATAGTATCGTTTCTTTCGTTCTATTAAGCCCTCGATAGCCCGCTGGAGGTTCGACCGTGGCATACTTTACTGACGACTCCCTTCTTCCGGAGAACATGGCCCCGCTCATGATCACGGCCGCCCCCTATGGACCGGTGTGGATGCCGCAGGACGGCCCCCCGGGATACATTCCGCTCACCTGGGATGAGCAAGTTCAAGCGGCGGTTGATTGTTATAACGCCGGGGCGACGTTGCTACACATCCACGTGCGCGACCCAAAGACGGGGCACATTTCGAAGAACTTTAAGGAGTATGGCGAGCAGATCGGGCGCGTCCGTGAGGCGGTTCCGAAGATGATCCTTCAGGTGGGAGGCTCGATCTCATTCGCGCCGGAGCCCGGCGAGGTCGGGGCGTTCGGCTCGTACGAACAGCGGCACCAGCTGACGACAATCGACCCTATGCCGGACCAGATCACGGTTACGTGCGGCACGTCGCTTTTCGACTTAACCGCGTTGCATCCGATGTCTGAATTCGCAGGGACGCGCCTGTGCAACGAAGACGCGATGCACGGGATATCCAACATGGTCGCCGATTCGACGCCGGACTTCTATATCGAAGAGACCAGGCTGTGCGTCGAGCACGGGATCCAGCCATATTTCGCGCTTCCGCACATCCACGGGCTCGAGCTCGTCGAGCGCATGGTTCGGCGGGGCGAATACATGGGGCCAATGAACGGCTTCTTCAGCACCGGTGGCGGTGGTATCTGCGGGGCAAACCCGTTCGATTTGATGGAACTCGTGCGCAGGACGCCGCACGGCTCGTTCTTCACTTATCAGTCGACGTTTCGTTTGACGCACGCGATTTCCATGATGATGATCGCGCTCGGACAGCACACGCGCGCCGGCATTGAAGACAACCTCTGGGATGTCAAAAAGGGCGTGCGGATGAACACGGTTCAAATGATCGAGAAGCACGTGCGGATGGCTCGCGAGATCGGCCGCGACATCGCCACGCCCGAGCAGGCGCGGCAGATGCTCAAAATCGGCGTAACGTACAACTCCATCGAAGAGACCCTCGCGAACCTCGGCCTCCCGCCGAACCGCGAAGCGGGACACCAGGGCTTCTTAGTTCACAAATCCGACGGGAAACTGCGCGAGACCGTTTTTGCGGGCTCCGACGGACACCTGCTGGCATAATTGTCGGCGGTGGTCGATGATGGAACGGTCCGCGTCCTCGGACTCTGCGGCAGCCTGAGACCTGACGGGTTCACGCGGATGGCTTTGAGCATCGCTCTCGCCGGTGCTCAAGAGAAGGGTGCAGCCGTCGAACTGGTCGATTTGCGCGACTACGGCCTTCCCTTCTGCACCGGCGAAACGCAAGACGCATCGCAAAATACGCCCAGCGTTCAGCGTCTGCGTCAAAGCGTTATGGAGGCGAGCGGCGTGATCTTGGCGACGCCGAACTATCACGGGACGCTCAGCGGCGTGCTGAAGAACGCGCTCGATCTGATGAGCGTGCAGGAGTTCGAAGGCAAGGTCGTCGGCCTCGTCGGTGTCTCGGGCGGACGAATGGGCGGGGCGAACACGCTCAACACGCTGCGCGCGATCGGGCGCTCGCTACACGCTTGGGTCGTCCCTTGGGAGGCATGGGTGTACGATGCGTCGTCGGCGTTCGCCGCCGACGGAAGCCTCGGAGATGCTGCGATCGAGCAGCGTCTTAAAGACGTTGGGCGAAAGGTGGCGCGCCTGACTCGCCTGCTTGCATCAAAGGAAGCGCGCGAACTCCTTCAGCTGTGGGAAGAGGTGGACGAATGACGACGATGGACGAAACTGGGCCTTGGGACGCGCACGCCTTCGATCGACTCGAGCGTTGGGCCCCGGCGATGAGCGCAGCGCTGGAAAAGGTGACCAACGATCCGTGGACCGGGGCGCTCGACCGTAAGACCGTCGAGCTGGTTTGCGTCGCCTTCAATGCGGCGTGCACGAACCTCAACAAGGACGGGACGCGCCTCCATATTCGCAAGGCGCTCGCGGCCGGAGCGACGCGAGACGAACTCTTGACGGTCCTGATGATGGCGTCGCTCTTATCGATTCACACGTGCAGTCTCGGCGCGCCGATCCTCCTTGAAGAGGCGAAGAACGCCGGCGTAACCGCAACAGAGAAGAACGTCGCAACACCGAGTTGCGATCGGATGCGCGCCGCCGGACAATGGAACGTTGCATGGGATCCGTTCTACGCGCTCGATCCAGCATGGACCGACGCGGTGATGGCCTGCGGCGCTACCGTCTACGCCGGCGGTGTGTTCGAACCGAAGATTGCCGAATTATTAAGCATCGCTTTGGACGCGTCGATTACGCACATGTACGCGCCGGGTACGCGCCGCCATATCAAGGCCGCGCTCGCACAAGGAGCAACGATCGACGAAATAATGGATGTCTTGAAACTTTGCGTCGCTCAGGGCGTTCAGGCATTTAACATGGGCATACCGATCCTCGACGAGGAGCTCTCCCGAACTGGAAGGTAGTGCGAGGGCTAGAAGCCGATTCGCCAAAATCGTCTTACCTCCAAGAAGCATTTTCTAACATTTTCTAACGGAGCGGGCGGGAACGCGATACTGCCGGCATGAGCTGGATCTCACACGGCTCCGTACTGGCGCTTCCCTGGCATGGTTTTCCGCCGGCGGTCACATCGGCTACGTCGACGCGTCCGGTCGGTTTTCCGTTCCTCATCGAGACGATGCTCAGGAGCTCGGCGCGTTGCTTGGCGGCGAGCATCGAGCAGTGTAAAGCGAACGAGCCCAGCGCGTTAGCTCCTCCGGCGAGCGATTTCGCGCGCGGTCGAATCGGCCGGACCAGACTTGCTGCAACGCGCTGGCGACCCGCCGCGCGCAACCGACACGCCTGCATCACCATTGCACCCGCCCTCGACCGGATAGTCCCGAACCGTATGCGAGCGTGTAAACCGTCAGCGGACGTAAGATGCGGGTTTGACTCTCATTGGCGTTTCTGGCTGGCTAACGGCGCACTTTTTGCTAATTCCATCCGGGTGCATCAGGCGGTTTGTAGCTGCAGGTGAGAATGCTCTAAACTAAGCGTCTGCCCTCTAAGGGCGCCGTCTAACGGATTCCGCAAAGTTCGCCGGGATTCGAAGGGATAACCAAGATTCGAAAAGGCGAAAAAACCGTACAGGAAAGGACTCTCGGGTCTTCGACGGAAGCGGCCGGAATCCCGATTCGCGAGTTCGATTCCCGTTAACGCTACCAGGGAGTCTACGCTTCGTGGGCGTACGCTTACGGTATCGGGTTCGAGCGCGACGATCGTCGGGTCCACTCTGCTGAACAACTCGGCGGCACTGCCTGAGACGTCGATCAAGGGGCAAACGCTCCATCCCCCGGGGATGGACGGCCAGATCGGTGAGCTCGTCCGAACGGTGACGCGGCATGTACTAAAGGTATTGGCCGTATCGGAGCCGTTTCGCCGAAGGGAAAGTTTGTGGAGTTTTCGATACCCGGAACTCGACCGGCTGTCGGATAGAGAAGTAAGGAGAATTATATGGTGACTCGTTGCCTTGCCATGCTCGGCGCCGCCATTCTCGCCGGCTGCGCCGGTTTCGGCGCACAAACCGCGCTCGCGCCTACGCAGATCACACAAGGAGACTCGCGCTCCCCGCTGGTCAAGTGTCCGGCGGAACCTGGAGGCTCGGGCCTTCTTGTGGACGGCGACTTTTCAAAAGCCACGCAACCGGCCAGCTACACGCTCTACACCAAGGGTCAAAACCTCGCCCCATCCTGGCACGTCGCCAATGGCAGCGTCAAGCTCATAAGTTCGACCTACTGGAGCGTCGGCGGTCTATGCAGCGTCAACCTTGACGCCGGCGCCGGCGGCACGATTGCGCATAAGCGTTTCGCCACGACCGCCGGCACGAAATATAAAGTGACGTTCCTGTTGTCGGGCAACGGTGACGGTGGACCGACCGTAAAGAGTTTGAAAGTCGTCGCCTCGGGCCACTCTATGACATTCACATGGGACACTTCCGGTGGCAACGATCCTCGCCATGGTAAATATGCGAAAAAGTCTTGGACCTTTACCGCCGCCGCGCCCGCCACCACGCTCAAGATCGTAAACCTGGACAGTCCTCCCACCACATACGGCCCGGTCGTGGCCGGGTTCTCGGTGCAGAAGAACTGATTTTAGAAGGCGGTTACAAAGCCGCATGCCGCTACGCGGCGAAAGTGGCGTCATAAGCACTGCAGGGGGAAGGCCGCTATGATGTGCACACGGGCGTTTTTGGCGGGGTCGAGCGTCATTTTCCTCGCGGCCTGTTCGCAACCCGGCTTTTCACGAGCGCCGGCATTTGTACCGGTCGCTCTGAAACATTCGAACGGGATCGCGCCCGCTAAAGCAAAGTTTCGTGCTATCTATTCGTTCGGAATGGGATCGGAAGACGGACAGGCGCCGCAGTCGAGCCCGATCGTCGTCAAGAGCGTGTTGTACGGAACCACGAGCAACGGTGGGGCGACGGGTTCGGGCACGGTCTTTCGCATGACGTCGGCGGGGCGTGAGACCATTCGTCATAATTTCGCGCAAGACGACGGAGTGCAACCCGTCGGCAATCTTATTGAAGGCAACGGCTCTTTGTATGGTACGGCGTACACCGGCGGGAAGCTGGGTGCGGGAACGGTATTCCGGCTAGCGGCGAACGGTAAATTTACGGTCTTGCACGGCTTTGACGACGGCACCGACGACGGTGGGTTCCCGGAAGGCGGACTCGTTGCGGTCAACAAGACCTTCTATGGCACGACCGGCGGTGGTGGAACTTCCAATGCTGGGGTCGTGTATAGTGTTACCGACGCCGGTCACGAGCACGTGCTGTATTCATTTAAGGGAACCGATGGATCGGATTCGGATTCGAGTTTGATTGCGAGCAACGGCGTGCTATACGGCACGACGATCGACGGCGGCGAGTTTGGCGGCGGCGTGGCGTTTCGCGTGAGTCTTAGCGGCAAACTAAAGGTTTTGCACAACTTCGGCAACGGCAGCGACGGCAAGGTAGTCTTCGGCGCATTGGCCTTTTATAAAGGCACTTTTTACGGCACGACTGGGTTCGGTGGGGCCAACGCCTTCGGGACGGTCTACAAGATGAGCGCCGACGGAAAGGAATCAGTTCTGTATAGCTTTACCGGTAGTTCCGACGGATGCGACCCAATGGCCGGCTTGGTCGTCGCTAACGGCGTTTTTTACGGCACAACGTTCGGGGGCTCGTGTTCCAGTTTCGGCACGGTCTTTCGAATTTCGCCCAGTGGAAAAGAAACGACGCTACACGTTTTCACGGGAGGCAAAGGCGGAGCCAACCCATATGGCGGTGTTACCGTGATTGGCAATAAGCTCTACGGCACAACGCAAAACGGCGGATCTTTCTCAAAAGGACTCATGTTTGCGATAACGTTGTAACGGTCCGGTCGCGATCAATTGGTAATGCGTTGGATCGTCACTGAGTAGCGCAGGATCGTAGACCTCAAAGACCGTTTTGCCTGTAGCGAAAGCGACGAATCTACGCGACCCGCATGGCTTCGGACTCGGCGTCGCACGGATAGCGACGCCGCAAACGGGGACGATTTGGTTCTACAAAGGCCTGACGCTCGGCTACCGCATGCTGCATCTCTATCCTCCGCGGCAAGACGCCGTCAGCGCCTTTGAATTGAACAGCCAGCCGGACCCCAAGCAGGACGATTCCCTAAAATGTGCCTTAACAATTTACCAAACGCTGCACGCCGCCGGCCGCATCTAGGCTCGTGGTTGCTACGACTCATTCGTTCTGACACCGCCTTTCGCGCGCCAGAGCGTGGTCGGCTCACCGCACGGCGGGAAGTGGATGCAGTCCGCCTCAGCGAAGAAGGCACTCGTTGAAGCTGCACATTATCTCACTCTTGGCGTTGTTCGCAATCGCCGCACCGGCTGTGGCGAGCGAGTCCGGCACCGCACTGCGTGCCACCTTGCAGCGCGACCTCAATGCGCACCTCGCTGCGCGCAAGACAGTCGAGCATATCTCCGCGATCTCAGTGAGCATCAGCCTGCGCGGAGGATCGCAAAGGATCAACCTGAGCGCCGGCACGACGAAGTACGGTGGAAGCACGCCCGTCACCCCGCAAAACCTATGGCAAATCGGCAGCGTCACCAAATCCTTCACCGCCGCGACGATTCTGCAGCTCGAAGCCGAAGGAAAGTTGTCGATCGATCAGACCGTCGGTCACTGGCTCCCGCAGTATCCGGCCTGGAAGAACGTGACGATTCGGCGGCTGCTGAACTTGACGAGCGGCATCCCGTCGTACGATAGAGTGCCGGCGATGCTCGAAGCCTACGTAAGGGATCCGAACCGTAACTTTACCGCCGCCGAACTCATCGCTTACGTCTATCCAGGGCACCCGCACGCACCGCCTCCGACAACCGGTTATGACTACTCGAACACCAACTACCTGCTCTGTCAGCTCATTATCGAGCGTGTCACCCATAACAGCTACGCGAGCGAGATCGAGCGCCGGTTCTTGCATTCCAATGTCGGATTGACGTCAACGTATTATGCGCAAACGCAGTATCCGGCGAACGTACTCGACCGCATGGTGTCGGGGTATCTTTTCAGCCGGGAGGGCGCTATGGCGCCGCTTGCGCCCTTGTTGGGCGCCGACGTTCGCGACCATAGCGTTTCGTGGATGCAAGGCGCCGGCGGAATCGTGTCGACGCCCGAGGACGTCGCACGTTGGGCGCGTGCACTTTACGTCGGCCCAATGCTCGCGCCCAAACAGCGCGCCGAGCTCCTTACGCTTGTGTCAATGAAAAGCGGCGAACCCATCGAAAAGACGAGCGTTAGCGACCCGAATGGTTTTGGGCTTGGCGTCATTCAACTGATGACGCCTCCAATCGGTACCGTGTGGTTCTACGAAGGCGAAACCAACGGCTATCGGATGGCATATCTCTATTTCCCGCGTCAGGACGCGGTGATCGCTGTCGGCGTGAACAGCGCTGTCGATCTAAAGCAGGACGCATCAGGGAAATTGGCGATCGCGCTTTACGAAACGCTTCACAAAGCCGGCCGCCTGTAGCCGCTACTACGACGCCGGCCTCGGAAAAGTTTCGCGCACACCAGGAGCATAGGGCGGCAAGCCAGCCCGGATTCGGCAGCTCGAACTCCTTGAAGGTCTTGACGCCCGTCCGACGCAGGATTTCACCGACGTGTGACTTATACTTTTTTCTATTCGATATCGTCCGAATCGGATTCGATTCGAATTTCGAGGAAAGGAGTCCAGAGTGTCCGCGAGAGGCTGGGCAATATTCTTCCCCTCGGTTTTGTTCTTTTTGTCTGCCTGTTCGAGCGCTACGCAACCGCCGTTGACGACGTCGGCGAACGTTTTATTGTTAAGATCGAACTCCGCCCAAGAGACGGTACTACACAGCTTTGCGGGCGGTGACAAGGACGGCTCCGCACCGATTTTCGGTCTGCTCAGAGTCGGAAACCTGTTCTACGGAACCACCGGGAACGGTGGACGCTACGGCCATGGGACGGTCTTTTCGATGATGCCGGCGGGTACTGGTTTCACCGTTCTGTACAGTTTTAAGGCCAAAAGGACGGTTCGGGCTCGACGGCTGGATTGTCCAACGTCGGTGGTAAGCTCTACGGCACGACGTCAAACGGTGGGGCGGCCGGCAAAGGAACGGTATTTTCGATCACGACTTCGGGGACGTTTGCTACACTCTATAGTTTTAAGGGTGGAAAGGCCGACGGTGCTTCCCCGCTGGCTGCACTGAAGAACGTCAATGGCACCCTCTATGGTACGACCGCTAACGGCGGCGAGGCGGGGGGCGGTGCCTGCCTCGACTGCGGAACGGTATTCTCGATCTCGACGAGCGGACAGGAAAAAGTGCTCTATTTTTTCGGTTCCAAGTCGGACGATGGCATCGGACCTCGAAGTCCACTCGTTGCCATCGGGCGCAAGCTCTACGGCACGACCACTCAAGGCGGTCACGGCGGGGTCACGGGAGATGGCACGATCTTCAGCGTGACCACCGGCGGCAAAGAAACGGTCCTCCACCGTTTAAATTATAATTCCGACGGCGGCTGCGGCTCAAATTGTTATCTTACGCCGCTTGGCGGAACGCTGTATGGAACGGCATACTCCGGCGGCAAGGACGGGCTCGGTTCGGTGTTTTCGATCACGACTGCCGGTGTGTTCAAGACGCTTTTAGCGCCTCCCGAAACGGCACCGCCGGCGGCAACCCCGACGCCGCCCTGACCAGCGCGGGGGGGACGCTCTATGGAACCATGAGCGCCGGCCCGATTGGAAAAGACGGAACGGTCTTCTCCATCACACCCGGCGGTGCGCTGCAAGCCATCTATACTTTTACCGGCGGAGACGACGGTGGTAAGCCGCAATCGAAACTAAACTTCGTCAACGGTGTGCTCTACGGCACGACGGCCAAAGGCGGGAGCGCAAAGTTGGGAACGATCCACTCCATAACCGGGTTTTAGGCGGCGGTTGGCGCGCGTGCGGCGGACCGGATGTCCGCCGCATTTCTGCAAGTCCGGTTTGCCGAGTTCTGTCCCTGCGATCGTCTGATGTGACCCCGCGGTTTCTGGACAGTTACCTGGTTTAAACCTGATTGGGTCGGGCTCACGTAGCTACGATGTGCGCCCCCAAGCTTGGGCCCCGATTTTCCACTCGCCACGTTCCCTGGAAAATGTGTACGCTAGCGTGCCGGTACGGGCGACCGTCTGACCCTTAATCGTTACCGTTAGCGTCCCGGAGATAACTGCGTACGCTGACGACCCTTCGACGTTCCAGAATCCCATCTCGTACGACAGATGCTCGTACGTCACGCCGAGGTCCTTACGCCATTTCTCAACGTCAGCGAGCCAATTGGCCGGAGCATTTGGGTTCAACCAGCGGTAGGGTGTGATGCCGTCGACGATGATTGCGTCTTCGGCAAAAACACTGTGAAATAGGTCAGAGTTCTGGGCGTTGAAGCCGTTGATGTGACTCTCGATTAAGCTTTGGATTTCAGCCGGCGGAGTATTAGACACGATTATCCTCCAATTCACGCGGTAGTCTTGCCCTTCATCTGGCGCCAATCAGTCGGCGAGAGGTCGCCGAGCCGTGAGAGCGGGCGGGACTGATTGTAGTACTTCACCCACGCTGTGATCGCCGCCTTGGCGCATCGTAGGTGCCGAACCGCTGCTGCCAGATACATTCGAGCTTCAAGGTTCCCATGAAGGACTCGGCAACGCCGTTTTGCTCGGGCGTGTGCGGAAGAATGAATTCCTGCTGGAGACCGTACGCTGTCGGGAGCGAAGGATAGAGTTCTGACGCATAGACCAGCGCGTAGTCGGTTCGCAGAATCACATCAGCCTTGCCGTTCGACAAGGTACCGAAACGTCGGATTAGGGCATATCCTCGAGCGCCCGGGCGGCCTCTTTGGCATCGTTTCGCTGGCTTACGTTTAGCCCAATGACTCGCGAGTCGGCGCAATCATTACAGCGTTCACGTAAACCAGTATCAAATCGAGTCCACACGTACCTCGCGTCGGTTGCCCAGCGAACATCGAAGACCTGCGCCACGCTCTCGCTCCTCTCAACCCGCGGCGAACAGCGTTTCTTAAGCCGACGGTGGGCACTGCCAACTCTTGACCTGTATGATTCGCTGAACGGCTTTTCGGTTGATTTTGAAGCCTTCGCCTCACGCGGTGTTCCATCCATTCCGAACAGTTACTCGGGCTTCGAGTCCGCATTGACAAGATTGGAGTTGGAAGCTGGTCGAACGTATCTTCGTCGGCATCGACGTCCCCACGAGCAGGCTCGCCGAGCGTCCGCCTAAAAGTGACGAGATGTCATGCCGCGCGCGAATCCATCTGAATCCATCGAGGTCGGCGCCAGGCATCTGTTTCGCCACCTCGACGAGCCGGCGGAGCTGCGCCGAAATCCAATCGTCGCGCACTATTTCGAGCGCTTCACCGACGTCGATGCCATGGTAGCGATACGCCGCGCCGTCCGGCAGGCTGCCGAGCGTTGTGAGCGTGAGGACCGGGGCGCCGGACTGCATCGCCTCGCGCAACGCAATGCTGGCGTCCTCGAACAGATATGCACGCGAGACGCGCCGTATCGGGTTGCAGCGAGCGCGCTCGGCCTTTCGGTCCAACAGTATTACCGTGCAAAACAGCGACTCTGCCTTCGCGTCGCTCGTATCATGTCGCAGAGCTCGGCGCGCCTGGTTTACGACTCGACCGATCTTGCGTGCGTACGGCTGGAGCTTGCGGAGCGGCGCGCCGGGCTTGGAGAGTTTGCCGGCGCAAAACGGATCTGCGACGACGTCGCATCGCACGCGCCGTCGATGTTGGCGCGAATCCAGGCGCTCTGCCTGCTGGCCTCCGTTGAACGGGAGCGCCTCGACCTCACGCACGCGCGGGCACGGCTCACTCAGGCGCGAGCGACGCTGGAGACGGGGCGCAAGGAAATGGCGCACTGGGACGCCCTCGTGGCCGAATGTCAAATCGAGCTCTGGGCGGCTCGGATCGCTTTCGACGAACCCGAATCCGGTAAGGGTCTACCGATCTTAGAGGATGCGATCCGGCGGGCTTCGATGGAGGACTCAGTCCTCGATACCGCGTCGCAAGCGGTCGTAGTCAACCTTCTCGCCGAAGGCGCAGCACAACACGAGGCAATCGGCGATTTCCAGCGTGCCAAGACCCTCATAGCACGCGCCGCCGAACGAGCGCGCTCGCTGCCGGATTCCTTTTCGCAAAAAAGCTTCGTCGCACGCACCCTCTCGCGGCTGCAGTGGGTTGCGCCGGACGTGCGAGGGCGCCCGAAGGTGGCTAGGCGGCTCGACAACTTTCATTCCGCTCTGGATCTGGCGCGCCGAAGCGGCTCGATCGAAAACGAGGTCCGCTCGCTACTGAACCTCATGTCCGTTCACGTCACTTTGGGCGAAGGCAAGACGGCGATGCTGTATTCGCAGAGCGCGCTGCGTTTGGCTGCGGATTTTGGCGGTCGGCGCCTCGCTGCGATGACGCGACTGGAAATGACCGACGCCCTCATCGGCGGGCCGCGCTGGCGTCTCGCCGGAGCGATGCTGCCGGCGCTGGGCGACGCCTTCGCAGAGGGCAGCTACAATTGGCTGTTCTGCAAAGCGTTCGAGGCGATCTATCTGGCAAAGATCGGGCAGCCCGAACGGAGTATCCTCGTCGCGACGGCATCCGAACGGCTCGCGCGCGCCGCGGGTTTCACGCGAATTTGCGGCGGCCTCCAGCGCGTGATCGCCTCCAGCGCCAATACGATCGGGCGCAAGACGCTGGCGCACGAACAAATTCGAGCCGCAATCGACACCGTGCATCGCAGCGGGAGCCTCCTCTCACTCGAGCACGCCTACCAAGTGGCTGCCGCCATCACCGGCGAGCGGCGGTACGCACGCCTTGCCCGCGAGATCGGCATCGAGCTCGCCGTGTAGGCGGTCCGTTTTCTCACTTGGCGCGCCTATTCTCACGCCCGTCTTGACACTAAGCGGACCAGCCGATTACTTTTTTGTTCCTATGAAGAATTCAGACTCGTTCGTGCGCGGCGCCGGCGCGCTCTCGGCCGCCGCACTGCTGGCGGCATGTGCCGGGAATTCATTCCAATCCATGCCCGCTGCTTCGAGCGCGGCGCGTTCGCTTGCCGCCGGCGCCTCGTGGATTGCTCCCAACGCGAAGAGCGGCGCCCTTCTCTATGCTTCCGATTCGGCCGCAGACGTCGTTAAGGTGCTCTCCTATCCGCGCGGCAAGGTCGTCGGGACGCTGACGGGATTCAATACGCCGCAAGGCATGTGCGTGGATAAGGCGCAGAACGTCTTCATCACGGATTCGGGAGCGTCGCAAATCCTGGAATACGCGCACGGCGGCACGACGCCGATCGCGACGCTCAGCGATTCCGGCGAACACCCGATCGGGTGTGCCATCAGCCCGGTGAGCGGCGACCTGGCGGCGACGAACATTTTTGACGATTCGTACACCAACGGCAGCGTTTCGATCTACCGCCGCGCTCGCGGCACGCCCAAGAAGTACACCGACCCGCAGATGATCGCCGACTACTTCTGCGGCTACGACGCCGCCGGCAACCTATTCATCGACGGCACGCAGCCCACGACGTTTGCGTTCGCGTTCGCCGAGCTGCCCAAGGGCGGAAATAAATTGCGGAACGTCACCCTGAACCAAACGATTGGGGGACCGGGCGGCGTTCAATGGGACGGCGAGTACGTCGCCGTCGCCGATCAAGAAGCTCCCGTGATTTACCAGTTTTCGGTGACGGGTAAGGTCGGCACGAAAGCCGGCCAAACAGAAACGCAGGGTTCGAGCGATGTCGTCCAGTTCTTCATCAAAGGGAACACCGTGGTAGGTCCAAACGCGACGAGCGGTCAGGTCATGTACTGGCCGTATCCCGGCGGCGGCGAGCAGAAGAAGATCATCAGCGGATTCGAGGTTCCTATCGGGACCGCGATCAGCAAAGCCAAAACGTGAAGACGTCGCGCACCCCGATGCGCCTGGCACCGCGCCGGCTTTGCAACGAACCGGCCCCTTCGCGTCGTTTGACGCAGGCGCAACGCTTTTCAGGCCTGGTGGCTGTTTCGGCAGCAATACTCGCCGCCGGTTGCAGCGGGCCTACGTCGGGGTTGGCGCCGACGGAACGCGCGCCCGGTGTCGGGCCACTCTCTCTCTTCGAGCGCAGCCGCTCTCGCGCAGCCATGGCGGGCCTATATGTGGGCGAGTTCTACGGTGACACCGTTTACGGATTTCGGCGCAGCGGCAAAGGACCTGCGGTGTGCGCCATCACGGGCGTCTCGTCCGTCAACGATCTCGCATCCGACGCCAAAAGCGACGTCATCGAGCCCGACGGTGGGGGCCGCGAGCTGCGGGTTTTTGGCCCGAACTGCGGCCCCGCCTTGGGAACCGTGCCCGATCCGTACGGCCAACCCGCCGACGCGATGAGCGCGAACGCTGCGCGCGAAACGATCGCGATCGCGAACATCTTCGGCCCGCAGCGTACCAATGGCAGTATCTCGCTCTGCTCGCTCAAAAGCGGTTGTACGCAGAACTTGACGAACCCAAACATGTCCGAAGTAGTGGGCGTTGCCATGTCACAGGGCGGCGATTGCTGGGCCTCGGCGGAAGACGCAAACGGTCGCGCCAACTTAACGTATTTCATGGGCTGTAAGGGGCACGGTGAAACTGCCAAAGGCTTCATCAATCCGGCGTTTGGTGGTCTCGACTTCGATGCAGCCGGTAACCTTCTTTCTTTCAGCGGCGCCAGCGCTCAGTTGTACGTCTACAGCGGTTGCAATCCACGATGCAGGCTCGCCGGCGGCCCCTTTTCGATGGCCGGCACGTCGGCCTATGGCCATCTCAACAAGAGGCGCGACACGTTGGCGGTTGCCGACTACCAGCACGGACAGATTGATCTGTACTCGTATACGCCAACCGTTGTAAACTACATCGGCAGCTTCAGCACAGGCCTCTCCCAGTCGCTAGACGTCGTCGGGGTAACCTACGCTCCACACTAGTCCGCTGCCGCAGTCCGACCTACGCGCCGTCATCGGGCTGGACGGTGCTTTAGCGGTCGACCGTGGCCATTTGGCGCTGGGTATATCGGGCGGTCGAGATTTTTTCTGGAGCCTCGAGTGGGGACGTTTCATCGGAGTCGTCGGAAGCGGCGGCATTTCGCTCGGCGCAGTTAGCGCTCTTAAGATTGCCGGATGCCGCTGAGAAGCCGGTTCCGCAGCACGGCGCTGCGTAAGGCATTCATAACGAATGAGTCACGTCGCCTGGTTTCGCTGATAACGAGCATCTACCGATCGATCATAGCTGTCGCGCGCATCGCTCCGTCACCGCAAAGAATTGGGATCGTGGTCGGAGGGCGACTCACGACCCATTAGAAAACCGTCCAACCGCGCGGCGAGCAGAAACAATGTGACTGGTGCAGGCGCCGACTCATGGCCGCGAATGTGATAGCCAATCGCTAGGAACGTGATGGTGGCGAGTCCGACTCCCATGGGTCATTTTGGCCGATCTTTTGGCCGATCCGCAATCGTAGGCGTCTGCGAGGGTAATCCCCGCCTTGGGGTGGGAGCGCGCCGCGACGCTCGCCAACGACGAGCCCTTGCCAACGCTATGGCGGCTCAGCGAGGATTTCGGCTCAGGCGCTTAGCCTCGCGCTTACTGAATTGCGCCCGGGGGCGGGCATTCTGGCGCTCAAGATTAGTATAGGCTGGGTAGTAGCTAAGTATAGGCTTGGTAATAGTTGACTATAGGATGCAAGGTACTATAATATAGGCTAGCCTATACTTATGACACTAACTTGGCGCTCCCTCCCTGATGACTATAAGCCCCCCAAGGCTCCTACTATCTTTGGCTCAGAGCAGAGGACTAGGCTTCTTCTGCTTATCGCTGTGCTCGGGGATACGTACCCCGCCGAGCTTGCTAAATACAGCGGTGCTAGCATTTCCTCGGTGCAGGAAAGCCTAGATCTCCTAGAGCGTGATGGTCTAATTTCGTCGCGACAAGTTGTCGTCCGTGCAATAACCCTTAACCCTACGTATCCAGCAGCTAGAGAGCTGAAAGCGTTTCTCCTGCGCGTTGCTGAGGGCTATCCAGCATACCAACAAATAGTCGAAGCCATCCGAAGACGCCCCCGACGTCGCAACAAGCATCTGTGATCGACGAAAACTCTACACTGGAGGACGTCTGCTTTGAAGTCTCCAGCGCTTTAGAGCGCCACTCAATCACGGGCGTCCTCACAGGAGGCAGTGCCGCGACGATCTATGTGCCCGACGTCTACACCTCATACGACGCTGATTTTGTATTGACAAGCTATCCGGAGCGAAACGCCTAGAACTAGCTCTGGCTGAAATAGGGTACGTTCGATCGGTCGTCGGCGGAATGTACGAGCATCCCAAGACGGTGTACACTCTCGATTTCCTCAGCGGACCCTTAGCCGTTGGAGGAGATTACATCCATAAAACGACTACGCTAAAAAAGGGCCATCTCCGCTTACGAATCTTAACCGAGACTGATTGCGTCCGCGATAGGCTCGCAGCTTTTTACCATTGGAACGACTATACTAGTCTCAACGCGGCGGTGGGCGTAGCAAGGGCGCATCGAAACCAAGTCGATTTTGACGGCTTACGAGAATGGACTCAACGAGAAGGCGGCCCTCCCCCTGTGGACTTTGACACCAAGTACGCGGAGTTTCTTAAACGTCTAGAGGCTGAATAGCCATTCACTACACCAATTACTACGCAGAATCCGGTAAACTGGGTTTCGCGTTTATTGCGTGGCCGAAGGCTCTACGCTAGGAGAACCTCCACACGCTCCCCGCCACCTTCTCGATTCCACGTTAGTTAGGGAGAAATGAAAGCAGCGGTAATCGAAGCGCCCGGCGACAGTGCGCGTTACGGCGATTTTGCAGAGCCAGGCGATCACGAGGGGCGGCAAATCGGCGAGCTTGTCGCGGCGGCCATCCATCCGATCGTGCGTGGCCTTGCAAGCGGCCAGCACTATGGAAGCAGCGGCCAGTGGCCGCTCGTTCCCGGGGTCGATGTCGTCGCACGTTCCGCAGAAGGCGTGCTTGCATACTCCGGTTTCCCACAACCGCCTTACGGCACACTCGCTGAACGAATCTCCGTGCCATCATTCCTCTGGATACCGCTCCCGGAAGGCGCCGACCCGGCGCGGGTTGCCGGCGGAGTGAACCCGGGTCTTGCATCCTGGCTACCCCTCAAGGCACGTCGCACAGAGATGGGTCAACTCGACAGCGTTCTGATTCTTGGCGTCACCGGGATGGCGGGACTTCGCAGTACAGAATGCGCGCATTCTGGGTGCAACGCGCGTTGCCGGTGCTGGTCGCGATGCACAGAGCCTGTCCGATGCGGTCAGGGCCGGCGCTACTACCGTCGCATTAAGCGGCGATCGTGAGCGCGACGGGGCAGCGATCCTTCAGGCTCTCGAAGGGTCGTCTCCCGATATCGTGCTCGACTTTCTCTGGGGTGCACCGGCGGAAACCGCGTTTTCGGCGCTCGGTAGACGCGGCCTCGAGGCCGATCGCGCCGACATCTCATACGTTCAAATCGGCGCTGCCGCAGGCTCGCAGGCCGCAGTTCCTGCCGCAGTCTTGCGTAGCCGGAAGCTACGGATAACGGGAAGCGGCGCGGGCTCGGCGTCGATCACCGATATTATACCTGAGATTCCGCGGTACATTCAGTTGATTTCGGACGGCGCAGTTGACGTACCGATTCGAACGTTTCCATTATCGATGGTGAGCGAAGCATGGGGGGCCGCCGAACGTGGTCGCCCGCGAGTGGTCATCCTCGCGGACTAACCTCAGCGGAAGCAGTTGCCTGCTAAACGGCACGCGGCCGCATCGCGTAAGGGACGTAACCGCTTCGGCCACCCACCGCGACGGCGTAGGTAGCGGGCCGCGCGGAAGTGCGCTAAGAAGAAGGGTCGGCGGATGTCTAGCGAGCACCTGACGCGTGGCGAGTTCGAAGACGTGGTCAGACGAAGCGCTGCAGTCGCTTCCAAAGCGATTTGCCAGCCTCGTCGAAAACGTCATCATTACGGTCGAGGATGAGCCGACAGCTTGCGATCTCGAGAAGATCGAGGGCGATACCGATGGCGATTCGGAAATCCTTGGCATCTACCGCGGCGTCGCCCTTACCGAACGGACGCATGACGCGCCGCTGCTACCGGGTGAGATCGCCTTGTTCCGTGGCCCGATCAATCGCGTGGCCCGTACCAGGCATGAGGCCGTGCAGGAAGTACGCGAAACTGTTGTCCACGAGCTCGGGCACTACTTCGGACTCTCCGATGACGAGATGCCCCACTGAATGTCGAAACTCGTTCGGCCGCAGCGTCAAGCCATGCTCCCAAGCACGGAAGCACGGGTTATGGTGCAGTCACTCGTCGGTTGGGTGAATCTCGAGAAGCCGGAAGCCCCGATATTCGATTGAAAAGGCCATGGCGCGCAGCTCCGACCGTTTTAGGACTCCGAGATCTTCCCAGCTGTGCCGCTCACTATTGTATACGCGGCACTCTGCGCGCCTCGGCAAAAGGTTCTCGCCGGCAAATTGAATCGGAGCGTAAGTCGTACCTACGCCCGTATTGCCAAGCAGCAAGACAACGTCTCCGTCGCGCCTGAGCGCGACGCCCACGGCGTCCTGCGCGAGAATCCGGACGCCGTCGGAGACGTCATCCCTATAGATTTCGACGGGCCAACCGCAATCGATGGTGCTCGTAGAGTAAACGCGAACGCCCTCCTCGGCTTCACGGACGAGAAAATACGAGAACGGCTCGCCGTGGTATGGAACGTCACGGAGCGCAATCCAATTCCAACCTGCCGGCATGAGTGGATTGACCCGTGGTGGTCCTGGCATCAGGACCAAGCCGCAGACACCTTCTACGGCCGCCCACAAGAAGCGCGGCGGCTCCCAGGGCGAGAGGCGCATGCCGCGATTCGCCAAACTTTCGCCATCGAACCATTCGCTGAACTGCCCAGGCACGGTATTGTAGCGCTGAGGATCTGCGCCGTAGTGCTCGAACGACGACCGCAACGCACGAACCATAAAATCCGGATGGTATCGCGCAGCTGCGAATGCGTACCACCACGTCAGCCCGGGCCAAACGCCGCCCATCAGCCCCGAGTGCGCTGCCGGGTCGAAGCGTGGATCGAGGCGGGAGAGGGTCCGTAGGCCGGCCGGCGTCCAGAAGTCGGGCGAATTCAATCGACTGATGATGCGAAAAGCCGTCTCGTCCGAACACGCGTGCATCATCACGGGAAAGATCTCGTCGCCGGTTACGTCGGTACGTGCCGTGCCGTCGACATCGATGTTGAGATAGTAGAGCCCATTCTTTGGATTGACGAGGTAGGCGTCCATCGCGTCTCGGATTTGCGCCGATGCCGCGGCGAACTCTTTCCCGTCGTCGTCGTGCGCCAACGCGTCGGCTAGGTGCGCCGCGGCGCGTAGCGCGGCGACGCATTCCGCATTGATTTCGGTAACGGCGCCGCTGACGTGGTAACCGCTAATGATATTGCGCCAGCCCGCGATCGCCCACACGTCGCCGCGAGGATCGCTGGCGGAGCAATACACCAGGCCGCGATCGTCGACTTGCGAGATGATGTAGTGGGCCGCGCGGGTAACGGCTGGATACATCGTCTTCAGCCAGTCCAAATCGCCGGTGGCGCGGAAGTGGTGATTGACCGCGAGCAGATAGAGAGGCGTGTCGTCGTTGATGTTCAGCCCGTCGTCCTCGACACGTCCGCTGACCGCGTCGAAGTACTCCGGCAGCTTGCCGTTGGCATACTGCCTTTGGGTCAGATTATCGAGCAAGCGGCGCGAAAAGGACGGCAAGAAATGATCGTTCCCGAAGACGAACCAGGCTGCGTCGCGTATGACGACATTCGAGTAGCTCCCCGGATCGTTGGTAAAGGCTTGCCCCGTCGGATACGAAGCCATCACTCGCCGCATGTTGACCTTGCTCCATTGCGCGCCCTGATTGATCACCGGGTCGGGCGTCAGCACCCGACCGGCACGAAGGATTCGTTCCAGCGAGGACACGGTGTGCTCGAGCGCATCGTCTGCGCCGGGAATACCACCGTATCGCCGCAACGCGTCCCGCTCGCCATCGGTATAGACCCCGACCGCGAACCAAAAGCGGCGGCGCTCGGACGGTGCGAGCGCGAAATCCCATTGTAGCCGCCCAATAAGGTCGCCAGTCGCCGAGGTGTCGTCGTTCAGCGCGTCTTGGTACGCCGGATCGTACGACCGCGCGTAGTCGCAGTCCGCAGCAAAACTAACCGGGGCCAGGGATCCGCCCACGATGCGAATCCACTGCGGACTACTTACGTTGCGCGCGACTAACGCTCGGGCGTCATTGTCGTATCGCGTGCAGACGTCGGCAGACGTACTTCCGCGAAGCATTGCCGAGGCAACAACCCGCAGGTCGTGCCGAACGATGTCGCGATTTTCGAGTTCGACGATGACGTAAACCAACGGCTCGTCGTCACCAGGGTCGCCTTTCGCAAATGGGAGGAACGTCGTTTCGGCGACATCGATTGCTTCGACGAGCTGAAATCGCGCCCGCTGGTAGGCGGGGTGAATCTCCAATATGCGCGGTCCCGCGGCAAAGAGTCCCGGGAAGAAGGGATCCACGAGCTCGGGGTGGCCGGCGTAGCGTACGTTAACCGTTCCAACGAGCGACTTACCGATCGAATTGAGAAAGATCCGCTCGATCGCGCCATCGCCTTTTGTGTGAATCCAGATCGCGCTGTTGCCCAAGCTCGCGCCCATGGCCAGCTGCGACCCAGCAATCGTGTAAGGCTTCACCTCGACGTGCCGCCCCAAACTCGACGGGAGCGTCGCTGGGGACGGATCACGGCCCGTGCATGCCGGCGGCTAGCGCGTGCGCTTGTCGACGCCGTCGAACGAGAATTCCGACGACGTTCGCGACAATGGGCTCGAACGGAGCGTTGGGCGATTGGTGACGCCAGCTCATCGCGCTGCTTACAAGCGCCGAGGCGACTAGCATTGCCGCGCAATGCCCGAATCGGGGTGACAGAAAGTCGGTCAGCTCGGCTTCCAAGCTGCGCTGCATCTGTGGTTCGAAGTCGCGATCGATTCTGCACCGCCGATGTCGAGCTACGAAGGCAAAGGTATTGTTGCCTACCGCAAGCAGCAACCCGCGCGTCTCAGTGCTGGGAGGATTGCCCTCCGATAGATGCCCGGCGAAATCTTCCCGAATCATTGCGTCGAGCAAAGCGAATTTGTCGGTGAAGTGTGCGTAGAATGTGGCGCGATTTACCGTCGCTCGCCCGGCGATGTCTTGCACGCTGATCGATTCGAAGTTCTTCTCGGCGAGCAGCGAGACGAGCGCATCGCGGATGAGCTTCCGCGTGCGCGTGACGCGCGGATCGACGCGCGACGGGCGCTCGGCGAGACTGCTAACCGTCACTTTGGCTTCCTCGTCGCATAAGCGACATTTTCGCCCTTTTGTCGGTTGACCAGCGTTTCCAACGACCGTATCATATGCGGCATACGGCTATTATACGACGAGTGTTGCTGAAGAGCAAGTTTCCAACAGTTTTCGAAAAGGAGAAACCGTGACCGCCAACCTGCAAGAAAAAGCCATCTACGCTGTTGACCGAGCCCATACGACGGTGGAGTTTATCGTCCGGCACCTCATGATCACCAAAGTCCGCGGCCGATTCACGGCTTTTGACGGGCAAATCGAGGTGGCACCCGGCAGCGACCTTCCAATCTCTATTACGGCCACCATTGACGCAGGCTCGATCGATACGCGCGAGGAGCAGCGCGACGCGCATCTGCGCTCGGCCGACTTCTTCGAGGTAGAGAAGTTCCCGCATCTGATCTTCGAAAGCACTCGAATCCACGGAACGCCGGACGATTTTAACATCGACGGCAAATTAACGATCCGTGGAATCACGCGTGAAGTGAAGCTGACCGGCAGCTTCGAAGGACGCGCGACCGATCCGTGGGGTGGCTTTCGCGTCGGGTACGCCGCGCACGGCACAATTAATCGTAAGGACTTTGGCCTCGCGTGGAACGCGGCGCTAGAAACCGGCGGCGTCGTAGTTGGCGACGAGGTTCGAATCGAGCTGAACGTTGAGGCCGTGCTGGGCAAGACCTAAGATGACCGGCGATAGAACGATTCTCATTACCGGAATAACCGGCCATCAAGGCGGCGCCGTCGCGCAAGCGCTGCGGAACGCTGGCTTCCATTTGCGCGGCCTGACGCGTACGCCGGACAGCCAACGGGCGGCGGCGCTGGCGCGCCACGGCGTTGACGTCGTCAAGGGCGATCTCGACGACGAGGCGACCCTGCGCCGCGCGTTGGCCGGCGCGTGGGGCGTTTTTGGCGTGCAGAACGCGCTCGAGGCGGGCGTCGAGGGGGAAGAGGCGCAGGGCAAGCGTCTTGCGACGCTGGCGCGCGAGGCCGGCGTCGAACACTACGTCTACACATCGGTGGGATCGGCGCACAAACGGACGGGCATCCCCCACTTCGAAAACAAGTGGCGCATCGAGGAAACCGTGCGCGGGCTCGGCTTCCCCTCGCATGTGATTCTGCGTCCGGTATTCTTTATGGAGAACCTGCTCGCGTCCTACAGTCTCCAAGGCTCAACGTTGGCGTGGGCGCTCGCGCCAGGCACGAAGCTACAGATGATCGCGGTGGACGACATCGGTTGGTTCGGCGCGCGCGCGTTCACGGACGCCGCCGCGTTGAACCGCCGCGAGATCGATCTCGCCGGTGACGTACGAACGATGCCGCAGGCGGCCGAGATCCTGACGGATGCGCTAGGCCGGTCGATTGCATTCGCGCAGACGCCAATCGAACAGGTCCAGCGGTACAGCAAGGATACGGCGTTGATGCTGCAATGGTTCGAGCGCGTCGGATATAGCGCCGACATCGCCGGCCTGGAACGCGAGTTCGGCCGCGCGCTCACGAAGCTCCCCGACTGGGCGCGCCGCCACGTGCGACCGAATGGCCACTGAAACGATCGCCGAAGGACCGGGCGGCGCGGGCCCGCTGGGCAGCCCGAACGACCTTCACTCGTCGATCGTGTACAGCCACCACGGCGATGCGTTGAGCCGCGTTTCGCGGTCGTAGTAAACTTCGAGCTTCGCGCCGGTGACCGTCCGCAGTTCGTACCAGTGCCTCTTGAGGTAAACATCGCCGCGATCGGTCCTTGTCGATCGCCAGCTTCGCAGAACTTCGGATACGAGAAGCGTCCGGCTACCCCACAAAAAGGCGGAGGGCACCGGCGGCTCTCGCCCGCTCGCAGGAGTGAGGAAGCCTTCGCCCGCAGGCGCGATCGGACGACTCACAAATTTTCGCACGAGACACGTTCCTAGCGACCATTTCCGCTTACTCGGCGTCTAGCCCCTCGAAGGTTAGTCCGCTATCTCGCTAAGCTAACCGCAACGGCGATTGGGTAGTAGAACCCGCTCACCGTCCGAGCCGGCGTGCCGCCCGATGGATACGTCCAAAATCCGACCGCTCCCCCGGACTGGGCGTCGGGTCCAACGAGCGTCTTTCCCTGAATCCAGAATCCATCGACGTCGGTCCCGTTCTGTAACTTGATCGTTTGAGCTACCTGCCCGGCGGCGTTGGTGCGATAAATCAGTCCGGCGCCCTTGTCTCCGATCGCGACGTACTTCCCATCCCATTGCACGCCGCTAGGAGTCTGAACGCTTTTATTGATTTTGCCGATAGCGAACGTACTGCGCCCTTTGGGCAACTGCACGAGGATCGCGTTCGCCGATCGATCCCAGCCGTCGATGTACAGATTTCCGCGGCCGTCGTAACTGCAAAAAAACGTTGCATCGATATTCGCTTTGTCGAAATACACCTTCGGTTTGCCTTTCGCCTTGGGGTAGATCGAAATCGCGCCATCGAGATAGGAGGAGAGCTGAGTCACGGCGAGATTGCCGGTGCTCGCGTCGACGGCGCAACTATTCGGGGCGCCCGACGTCTGCAATTCTCGAATCGGGGTGGTACCGCCGTGTGCGAATACCTGAACCGGACCCGCCTCGTCTACCACGAAAACGTCGCCGGCCATGTCTGCGCACAGGCCTGCGACGGACCCGAATCCGGTCAGCTTCCCGACGAGCTTGCCTTTAGCGTACGTATAGACGTTGACGGAATTCGCGCCAAGATCGGAAACGTAAAGCAGGTTCACACCGGTTGCCGCCGCCGACATCTGCGACGTACCGGTGGTCGAGCCTCTCGTGGCTGCATGCATCCCAGCTTGAGATGCGGCGATTGGCTGAGGCGTCGAGGACCCGCCGCAACCGGCGAACGTCGATGCGGCGGCGCAAACGCCAAACATGCAGTAGCGAAGGTCTGGAAGCCTCATGAGCCTACCTTCCGATCCATAGACACGTCGCCGTCTTGGTATACCAAGCCGGTTGAAGCACATCGTAGCACGAGCGTCCCGATTCGCCAAGCCGTCCGGGACGTGTACCTTATGCGTTCGTGCTACTCACCGGGTGGATGAAAGTGGACCTCTCTTTTTGTTGCCTGATCGACTTCTTCGGGCGATATCAGGACGGTCGAGTGGCTGCGTATCGTTCCCGAAGCGGCAACGGCAAGGCCGACCGCCGTCGCGGCTACTTGATCCGGGAGGTCGATAATGAGTACGGCGTCTTCCTTCCCGAAGGTGAAATAGAAGGCTTCGAGTTTTCCGTTTAGGGATGCGAGAAGTTCTTCAACGGCTTTGCGCCGCGCCGTTCCCCCGCTCTTGAGGATGCCTCGTGCGCCCTCGGCAGTGTACGTAGCGTGAATCAAATACTTTGGCATTGAAGGTTCTCCTTACTCCTAGGAACTTTTCGACACGGGTTGCGAGCGTCCCGGCATTCTCGGCTCGTCGCACAGGTAAATCGACAGCGTCAGCATTGAAGCCCGCGCATCGAATGCCGGCGCGCGAAGGAACTATCACCGCGTCCTTGGCGGATCGTAAGTTACACGAGAACGCCGAATCCGAAAATGCATCTCCGTAAGTCAAACCGCGGTGGTTCGGGCGCGCGGCACGATGCGGTTGGTGTGAAACCGCTCGCGCTCTACTGCGCCGGTCTGTCATGGATTCCGTGCGCAAAGCGCGGGGTTCGGTTTTGACGATCTGTTTGGAACACCGGAAACCCACTAACCGGGAAAAACGAAAAACGCCCACCGTCGCGACGCCGTTATATTTTTGGCGATAGGAATCGGCGAAACGAGGGTACAAGTGAACCCATCCAACGATTGGGTTTGGCCCATCCAATATAGCGGTCCAAAGATTGCGCCAGGTCGATCCAATCGCAGAATCTCGTCAACGCAGGAGGATCGAACGTGAACGCCAGCCAGCGAGCCGATGTCACTACCCGCAAGTGGACTCAGTCCAGCCGGTGGGCGGGCGTGAAACGCCGCTATAGCGCGGCCGACGTGGGGCGCCTTCAGGGGAGCGTGGTCGTCGAGCATTCGCTGGCACGGATGGGCGCCGAGCGGCTCTGGGAGCTGCTCCATCGTGACGATCCCACCGCGGCGCTGGGTGCGCTGACCGGCAATCAGGCGGTGCAGGCGGCCCGGGCCGGCCTACCAGCCGTTTATTGCAGCGGCTGGCAGGTCGCTGCCGACGCTAACGCCGCGGGCGAGACGTATCCGGATCAGAGCCTCTATCCCGTCAATAGCGTTCCGGCGCTCGTGCGGCGGATAAACAATGCGTTCTCGCGCCTCGATCAAATCGAATCGCTCGAAGGGCGTGGCGGCGCGCACTGGTACCTTCCGATCGTCGCCGATGCGGAAGCCGGTTTCGGCGGCCCGCTCAATGTGTTCGAGCTGATGAAGGGGATGATCGCCGCCGGCGCCGCCGGCGTGCATTTCGAAGACCAGCTCAGCTCGGAGAAGAAATGCGGCCATCTCGGCGGGAAGGTCTTGATTTCAACGCCGCAAGCCGTCCGGAACTTGGTCGCCGCACGCCTCGCTGCCGACGTGCTCGACGTGCCGACCGTCATCATCGCACGCACCGATGCGAGCGCGGCGAAGCTCATAACCAGCGATGTCGATCCTGCCGACCGCGCCTTCATTACCGGCGAACGCACCGCCGAAGGATTTTTCGTGACGCGTCCCGGGATCGAGGCGTGCATACTCGCGCGCGCTGGCCTATGCGCCGTACGCCGACCTGGTTTGGATGGAGACTTCCGAGCCGAATCTGGACGAAGCACAACAATTCGCCGATGCGGTGCGCGATGCGTTCCCGGGCAAGTTGCTGGCGTACAACTGCTCGCCGTCGTTCAACTGGAAGAAAAAACTCGACGAGCGGTCGATCGCAACGTTTCGCGAGCGGCTCAACGCGATGGGCTACAAATTCCAGTTCGTTACCCTGGCCGGCTTCCACGCGCTGAACTATAGTTTCTTCAAGCTGGCTCGCGATTTCAAAACGCGCGGCATGACGGCGTATGCCGAATTCCAGGAAGAAGAGTTCGCGGCCGCTTCCGACGGATATACGGCTACTCGTCACCAGCGCGAAGCCGGAACCGGATACTTCGACGAAGTCGCGATGGCAATCGGCGAGGGGCGCAGCTCGACGACCGCGCTGAAAGGCTCGACCGAATCCGACCAGTTTTACGAAAACGGCAGCGTCGCCACCGTCGCTTCGTGAACGCCGCTCCGCCGGGAATTGCGCTCGACCGCGACCTAGCGGACGGGTTCGCGGCGTTTTATGCGCCGCTGCACGAGCGGTTCGCATCCGAACAGCGGCGTCTGGCGAGCGCGCGAGCGCAACGGCTTGCGCGGGCGCATTCCGGCGAGCTGCCGACGTATCTCCCCCCTTCGCCGGCAACGACCGCGGCGTGGCGCATCGAACTACCGGAGTGGTGCGCCGATCAGCGCAACCAAATGACCGGACCGGCCGACGATGCCGAGCTGGTCGTCAAAATGTTGAACTCGGGAGCGCCGGGCGTGATGCTCGACCTCGAAGACTCGATGGCCAACACGTGGGATCGGCTCATGGTCGGCCACGCGAACATCGTCGAGGCGCTCTACGGCGAGCTTACGTATCGCGATGCCAAGCGCGGCGGTATGGTCGGCATCGAACGCAGCCGCACCGTTGTGTGGAACCGCGTGCGCGGTCTTCACCTCTCGCAAGCGGGCATCTTCGAGAACGAGCTGACCAGCGCGTCCCTCTTCGATCTGGCTTTGCTGACGTTTCGGATCGATCGCTCGCGCCTGCGCCACCCACTGTGCATTTACATTCCCAAATCCGAAGCCGCCGAGGAAGCGCTCTGGTGGAAGGACGTTTTCGACGCGCTGATTGCGGCCAAAGGCTGGCCGCCGGGATCGATCAACGCGATGGCGCTGGTGGAATCGCATCCGATCGCCTACCAAATGGAAGAGTTCCTTTTCAACCTGCGCGACTACATCTTGGGCCTGAACTTAGGCCGCTGGGATTACATGGCCAGCCTGATCCACTTCAATCTTAGCGATCCCGACTGGCTGTTGCCGGATCGAAACACCATTCCGATCGACGTGCCGTTCTTTCAGCGCCTCCGCACGATTTTGCCGGAAGTCACCCACAAGCACGGCGCGCTTGCAATCGGGGGAATGACCGCCCTTTATCCCAGCCGCGAAGATCCCGACCGCAACGCGCGCGCGCTCGCCGTTCTCGAACGCGACAAGACCAACGAGGCGTCGTGCTTGATGGACGGCGCGTGGACCGGCCATCCGGACCAGAACGCTATTGCGGTGGCCGCATTTCCATTTCCAAACCAGCTCGACCGGCGTCCCGCATTGAGCGACGTTCACCCGGATTTGCGTCCGGTGCCGGCCGGCGTCGGCGCGGCCACGCTCGAGGGCACGCGCGCCGCCGTTCGCACCGTCATTCGGTATCGCAACGGCGTGCTCGAGGGAAAGGGTGCGAGCCTGCTCGACGGCTACATGGAAGATTTGGCGACCGATCGAATCTATCGATTAATGATCGCCCAGCGGCTGCGCTTTCCGGGCGCGTACACGCCGTCGTCGCCCGGCGCGATCTTTGACGAAGAACTCGAGCGCATACTCAACGAGCTGCCTCCCGACGCGTCTCCCGAATCCGAAGGCTCGCTACCGCGAAGCTCGCGATCGCTCGGAACGTGCGATTCTCAGCGGAGCGTTCGATCCAACGTAGGTCTACGGTCCGATTGCCAGCGCATAGGGCGCGTTTACGCCCTGCGAGATCGTCCGAAGCACGTCGCCGCTCCCCGCAGCGTAGACCGTAACGGTGTTGTTGCCGAGGTTGGGCACGAAGAGATTGCCGGCTCCGTCGAATGCCAGCCTGCCGGGAGTATCGATACCTTGGGAGATCGTGCGCAGCACGTTCGTCGTTTGTGGGGCGTAGACCGTGACGTCGTCGTCGCCCGCGTTCGATACGAAGAGATTACCGGATGGATCGAACGCCATCCCTCCAGGATATGCGATGCCTTGGGAGATAAATCGCAACACCGTTGTCTTGCCTAAGGCGTAAACCGTTACGATGCTGGGCGCCGGCGGAAGATAGTTCCCGGCATTTGCGACGTAGAGATCGCCGGAGTCAATCGCCAGGTCCTCCGGATTGTTCACGCCTTGGGAAATCGTGCGCAGCACCGACGAACCGCCTGCGGCGTAGACCCTTACCCTGCCCGGGTAATAGGCGTGGCCGGCGTTTGCGACGTAGAGCTTCCCAGATGGGTCGACGGTCAGCGCAGTCGGACTCTTGACGCCCTGCGAAATCGTCCGCAGTACCGACGTGCTGTTCGGCGCGTAGACCGTAACGGAGCCGGTGTTCGCGACGTACAGATTACCGGAGCCGTCGAACGCCATCGCGGTGGGAAAGTTGACGCCCTGCGAAATCGTCCGCAGCAGCGACGCGCTGCCGGGCGCATAGACCGTCACGGTGCCGGTGCCGTCCGGACCGGCGTCCGAGTTCGCAACGTAGAGGTTCCCGGAAGCGTCGAATGCCAGACCATCGGGATCTTTCACGCCTTGCGAAATCGTTCGCAACACCGACGTAGTGCCCGCGGCGTAGACCGTAACCGAGGCGCGTTTGCCGTTCGCGACGTAGAGATTGCCGCTTTTGGCGGACGCCGGAATTGGTGCTGAGACGTTAGTGCTGCCGCCGCACGCGACAAACGCCACCGCACTAAAGAACGCGGCGGCGAGAATGGAGAGAAGTCTCATAAATTGTCCATAACGACCTCCGTGGGCGATTCGACGGGGTGCCATCGTCTCCGCCCAAACGATCCGTCCGGCATCGATGCTGGTTCGAATTGGCCCGGCAAGGTCGGGCTGCTGAAGGGTTAGCGGTTGGGCCCGGCAACTCACCGCAGATGAAAAACGCCTTGGTGATCGCCGCCCATCCCGACGATGCCGAACTGATGGTCGGCGGAGTCGTCGCGCTTCTTGGAGATTCGGGATTCCACGTCAGCGTCGCATTCTTTACGACGGCGCCGGAAAGTCCATCGGGAAGGGCACGACGACAGCAGGCGGCCGCGGAGGCGGCGGCGATCTTGGGAAACGACGTTTTGTGGGTTGAGGACGGTAAGTACGATCACGTAACGGACATACCGGAGCCGCAGTGCGTCGCCGCTATCGACAACCTGCTGAAAGATCGGGATCCGAAGATCGTGATCACGCACACTATCTACGACTCGCATTGCGACCACGTCCAACTCGGACGTTGCGTTATGTCGGCGACGCGGCGTTCGGGAGCCCTGTTTCTCTCGTTCGGGCCGAGCGAATATCGAGCCCAAACAGCCAATTCGTTCGTCCCCAACGTTTTCGTGGACGTCTCGGCATACATGGAACGAAAGCGTGCTGCGATTAATTGCTATAACTACGATGGCGCTCCGTATCGACCGCTGTGCGCGGACGAAATCGCGTTACTCAATCGCGCCAATGGGTTATTTTGCGGTGCCGAATACGCCGAAACGCTGCAGGTTATTAGACAGTTTGGGCTTCCAACCGAACTGGCCGGCATCCCGACGGCATGGACGCCCTGAAAACGGAAACGACGTCTCTCTAGGCCGGTGAGGGATCCGCTGCGGGAATCGCGAGAGCGGTTAAGAACAAGGGGGCATCTAGCACCTTATCCTTAGTGGGAGAGGGCATTGGGCAATTCCGGCCCCGCGTCGTGTGCCGCGCGACCGATCTCGCATTGGGAAGCCGGCCGGCTGCGTCGGAGCTCTCTTCGTCGTGCCTGACCGTAGCGTCAACGTAGCAATCATTGGTTCGGGTCCCTGTGGACTCGGAGCGGCGTGGCGAATCGAAGCACTTCGCGCCGCCGGCGACACCACCAGTTACGTGGTGATCGATGAAAACCGGTCTCCGGGAGGAAACGCTTCTTCGGCAACGACCGATGAGGGCTTCACCTTCGACTACGGGAGCCACGTCCTTTACCCGCACGAACACTACTCGAACTTTTCGCAGCTATTGGACTCGCTCGTTCCGGCGTGGCACGAATCCGCGCCCGTGCGCGGGGTCTGGCTCGACGACCGGCTGGTGCCCTATCCCGTTCAGCACAACATCCATCGGTTTCCACTGGGGAAGCTGTTTCCGGCGCTTGCCGGTTTGTGCGCCGTCTCGATGCGCAACTTCCTACGCACGAGGCCATTAGCATCGGCGAGCGGTTCGGACTTGGAAAGCCACCTGCGCCGAGAGTTCGGCAACGGTCTCACCGATCTCGTGATGGGGCCGATCAACGAAAAAATGTGGGCTTACGAACCTCGAAAACTGGACGTCTGCTGGACGAGCCAGCGCAGCGGTTCCGGGACCCCGAACGTCGCAGGCGCCGCAATCTATCAAGTCCTCCGCAGCTTGGTAACCCGACGGGACAACGTCGGATGGGCACCGGCGACGCGCATACGATATCCCGCCTCAGGCGGCTCCGGAGCCATCTGGAAGAACCTCGCACGGAGCCTGCCTGCGGGACGAATATTGAGCGGACGCCGCGTCACCTCGGTCAACGCCAAATCGAAGATCATCGCCTTGAACGACAACGAAACGATTCGCTATAACCGCGTTATTTCGAGCATGCCGCTAGACGTACTCTTAAAGATGTGCAGCGGACTAAATGGATCGCGCGAGCTGGCTCACCGGCTCCGGTTTTCACGAGCGTATTTCGTCGGCTTCGGAATCGAAGGAACGCCGCCGGTTCGCCTCTCGGGCGTGCATTCATTCCATATTCCGCGCGCCGATATCCCGTGCTGGCGAATAAGCATACCGACGAACCTTGCACCCGGGAACGCTCCATCCGTGGGTTACTGGTCGCTGCTTTGCGAGATCAGCGTTGCCGGGTCAACACCGTTCGACCTCGATTCGGCTGCTTCTAAGGTCGAATCAAAGCTCGTCGAGCTCGGAATCCTCACCAGTCGCCGGCCGATCGTTTCGCGGTGGCAGGCAGGCCTTCGGCATGGATACCCGGTGCCGTTTCTCGGTCGAGACGACCTCTTACGCAAGATTCAAGGCGAACTCAGCGGGCTAGGCGTCCTGAGCCGCGGTCGCTTCGGCGGCTGGAAGTACGAGGTTTCCAATCAAGACCACACGTTCATGCAAGGGGTCGAAGCGGTCGACGCTATTCTTCGAGACAAGCCGGAAATCACATACGTCCATCCCGAGCGAGTGAACTGAACATCATGGCAAACCAAATCCCCCTGATCGATCTCAAGCGTCAATACGCGCAGATCCGTTCCGAAGTGTGGGCCGCGCTCGAGGGCATTATGGCGAGTTCGTCGTTCGTCATGGGCGAAGACGTTCGCACATTCGAAGCGGAGTTCGCACGGTACGTCGGCAGTTCGCATTGCGTAGGCGTCGGGTCCGGAACCAGTGCGCTAAAACTTGCCATGCAAGCGCTCGAGATCGGGCCGGGAGACGACGTGATCGTGCCCGCCAATACATACATTGCTTGCGCGTTTGCCGTCTCACATTTGGGTGCAAACGTGACGTTGGTCGATTCGGGAGCGGATCACCTGATAGACGTCGAGCGGATCGAGAGTTCGATGACGCCCCGGACGAAAGCGATTATGGCAGTCCACCTCTACGGACAGGCGGCGGATCTGAGCAAGATTCTCGACCTCGCTCGGACTCACGGGTTACTCGTGATCGAAGATGCCAGTCAGGCGCACGGCGGAACGTACGAGGGGAAACCCCTCGGTTCGTTTGGCGACGTATCGACATTCAGCTTTTACCCCGGGAAGAACCTCGGCGCCTACGGCGACGGCGGAGCGGTGTGCACTTCGCGCGAGGTCGTAGCGGAACGAGTCCGTCTGCTTCGCGATTTAGGTCAACGAGCCAAACACGTCCACGAGGTAATTGGCGAGAATTCTCGACTCGATACGATGCAAGCGGCGATCCTGCGGGTGAAACTGAGACATCTCGACGGCTGGAACGCGCTTCGTCGCGAGGCCGCCGCCAGGTACGACGCCCGGCTTCACGATTTGGGGTTCGTTGCGCCGCGATCGCGCGACGGGCACGTCTTTCAGTATTACGTGGTATCGGTACTCGAGCGTCAGCGCGTGATCGCGGACCTGGCGGCGCTCGGCGTTCAAACCGGCGTACACCATCCGACGCCGATCCATCTGCAGCCGGCCTACGCGCATCTGGGTGCCTCGGAAGGCAGTTTCCCTCATTCCGAACGTGCATCAAGGACGGTGTTATCTTTGCCGATGTTTCCCGAGATCACGGCGGATCAAGTCGATCGGGTTGCAGACGCGCTGGTGAGCTGCGCTCTTCCGGCATTTGTCCATGCCTGACCCGATTCGCCTAGGCCTGATCGGTTGCGGACACTGGGGAGGTAACTACGCGGCCACCATTCCCAGCGTCGACGGGGCGATTCTCACTTGGTGCGCCGATACTTCCGAGGCCGCTCGGGAGCGGGTCCGGGCATTGCATCCGCACGTGCGGGTAACCCCGGATCTCCGCGAACTAGTGGGCGCCGGCGATTGCGATGCCATCATTATTGCGGCGCCACCGTCGCAACATGCCGCCATCGCGCGGATCGTCGTCGCCGCGAGGAAGCACGTTCTGGTCGAAAAACCATTGGCCACGACGGCGGCGGCAGCAAAGGAATTAGCGATCGAGGCCCGCGACGCGGGCATCGTCGCGATGTCGGGTCACGTCTATCTCTTTCACCCGGTGACCCGCGAGATTTCACGTCGCATTCGTTCCGGAGAAACCGGCGGGGTTCGGTTCATGAGCGCGTCTCGCATGTTCACGCGGCTGGCCTCGAGCCAAGACCGCCCGGACGTCAACGCCTTATGGGATCTCGCACCCAACGATCTCGCGATGTTCGTCGAGTTTGCAGGAAGCGTTCCGGAGCGTGTCTTTTGCGCCGGCAGCGCCTTTTTCCGTCCGGACCTCGCAGACGCAGCCTTCGCCATCCTGGAGTTTCCTGGTAAGGTGATCGCCGAGTTGCGAGCATCGTGGGACTACCCTTTTCGCGAGCGGCTCGTGACGGTCGTCGGCGGCTTAGAAACGCTGCGGTTCGACGACGACGCCGGCGAGAAGCTGCTTCGCTACGCCGGACCGCCGATCGACCTCGCCGGTCGCCGAGGCGAACCGTTGCGATGCGATGAGAGTCCGGCCCTCCGCGAGCAGATTCGCCACTTCGTCGCCGCCGTGCGGACGGAGAGTCTCACCGAGGCTCCCTTCGAACTCGGCGCCCGCATCGTTGGTATCCTGGAAGCGTTGTCCGAATCCGCAGCCGCCGGGTCGCCCGTGCACCTAGCGTAGGCCGGCGCCGATGATCGAGGAGCGAGGCTGTGTCACCGGACGTTAGGCGCCTCCTTGGCGGATGGAATTTTGCGCTCGTGCTCTACGTATTTGTATCGGTACTCGCGCTGGCGGGAGTTCTATTCGCGCCGGGTACGCTTGGCCATCACTGGGACTGGTTGCTTCCGTCCGATCCGGCGGAGCTGCGCCGTTTTGGGTGGACGAACGGTTTTGCATGGCAAGACTTCGACTTCGGGTCGTACGTGACGTATCACTACGCGACTACCTTGACCGGTTTTCTCTTCGCAGCGCCCGGATTCGTCGGCCTTGGCGGTGCGTTCGTGACCAAGTCGCTGCTCGTGTCGAGCATGATCCTTTCCGGGATCGGCATGCGCTTTTTACTTCTCGCGCTCACGCAGGCCAATCCCGACGAACGCGATGGTGCCTACGCAACGTTCGGCGGATTGTTGTTTGCGCTCGCGCCCTATGCGTACAATCAGATCCTCTCGGGCGATCAAAGCGCGCTGATCGCCGACGCGCTCAGTCCGATCGCGATCGGATTAACGATCCGGGCGGCCGTCGCGCGCGACCGAATGTGGCTCGCCTACGCGCTCGGCGCTTCCCTGTTACTTGCGATCATCGTCGCTTCCGCGCAAGTTTTCGTTTTTACGATTGCGATCGCGTGGGTAATTTGTCTTCTGCTTCGCTGGTCCGCACGGACGGTACTTCGGCTCGCGACGCTGACGGGGGTGGGAGTCGCGCTGTGCGCGTTTTGGATCTTGCCGACCTTCCTTGCCGGCGATGCCGTGAACACGGCCGTTCACACGGAGTCGGTCGACCGGGCCTTTGCGACGTTGCAGCAGTTCTCGAATCCGCTGCTCACGTTGACGACGGTCGCGTTTCCCGGCGACTTTTACCTGCATGCGCTCGGTCGCGGAGCGCCGGTTTTCTTCGCCGCATATGTGGTCCTGATGCTCCTCTGCCTCGCGGCGCTGATTCGGCGACCCTCGACGTTGCTTGCGATCCTTACGGGCATCTTTGCGCTGACCGCGTTCCTCCCACTTGGAGGCAATCCAACCGTCGGACCGGCGATCCTCGCGATCTTCCGGGCACTTCTGCCTTACAGTTTGTTTCTACGCACGCCGCAGCACCTGATGTTCGTCGTAGCGCTGGTCTTTCCAATGATGGTCTATCTCGCCGCACGCGCCATTCCGGCAAGCTTGTTTGGGCGCTCGCTGGCCGCCGGCGCCATAGTTTTCCTAGCGTACGGGCAAGGGTTCTTCGTTCATAGCGACTTCTTCGGTCTGATCGGTCCTTTTCGCGAGACGGCGGGCGAGCGTGCAACGGTGGAGTCCATAAGCTCGTCCGAGAGCGAGCAATACCGGACGCTGTACGTGCCGAACGCGGAGAGTTATTACTACCACCCGGGAGTTTTCGACTACCATTTCGAGAGTGGCGACGAACCTCAGATCCGCTTCCTGCCGGGAATAACGATGGGCGCCGGGTCAAAGTGGACGCCGTACGAAGGTACGCAAGATCTCCTCAAGGCGCTCGACGAGTTGGTGCCGGACGGCGCCGATCCGCGAACTCAAACGATGCTCCTGCAGTTGGCCGGCGTAAAGCGTATCGTCGTCCACGACATCGGCGTCCCCGGCTCGGGGGTGCGGATAGATCGCGACGACGATCGGCGCTATCTCGAACGGGCGCTGGGACGAACCGGAATTGCGACCTTCGAACGCTCCCTCGACGACCGCTCGCTTTGGACCTTCGATCGCCCGGTGCCGCGGACGTATGCGCCGGATTGCGTGTTTGGCGTTCCGCCGCGCGCCGATCCGTACGACGTGCTTGCACTGGCCCCGGCCGCGGCGGGGTGCGATCGGCCTGCCACCGTCGTATCGGCGCCCGCCGATCGTTCCGAACAGATCTTGCCGTCGGCGAACTTTCAGTCGCGTCCGGACGCGGGCATCGCGCTCGGGGCGCCGCGAGCCAACGTCAAGATCGAATCGACCGACGGCAGCAACGGGTTCTTCGCAGTCATTCCGGGGGGGGTTCAAGACGTTGAGGTGCTCAAGCTCCCACCCGTTCCGCGCGGCGCGACCGGGATCTCGTTTCGAATGTATTCCAGCGCTTGGCGTCGCGTCTGGGTGCAGCTATACGCGCCCGATGCGAGGAACTACTACCAGACGAACGTGGATTTCAGCGGCCGCGTCCAGGACGTTGCGGTCAATTTTCGCCGTTTCGGAAGCGTCGGCCAGCCACGCCTGAGCGGAATTCGATACCTGCGGTTCGCGTCGAAAAACCCGCAGCTGCGCGATAGCGAAATGTCTTTTAGTTCGTTTCGCTGGATCGCGCGTCCGCAGTATTCGACTCCCGTTCCGTATCTCGCCGTCGTCCGAAGCCGGTGGGACCAATTTTATTTCGGTGGCGACCGCGAACGCGTGCTGTTCGAGGCAGTCCCGGGGTGGCGACCGGTCTACGTGAGCACGAAGGTCTTGCGAGGCGGGGTGTACGACGTCGTGGCGCGCGTGCAGGAGAACGAAAGCGCGCTTTCCCTGCAGATCTCCGTCGATGGCCGCGTAAACCCGTGTTCCTCCAACCGTTTGCAGCACGACGTTACCGAGCGACTCGTGCGCCTGGCGCGCTTGACGTTTCGGCCAGGTTTGCACACCTTCGCGGTGCGCTACTGCCGCACGCCGATCCCATCGCCGACCCAAGACGTCGGCGTCCAATCGCTCATTCTGGCAACCGCCCGGCTCGCGCCGCCCGCTCGCCGGACCGACGACACGGCGCGCGTCGTCGACCAGCAGCCGGATTCGATTTCTCTGACGACGACCGGACACTTTCTGGTCTTTTCGGATTCGTACGATCCTCGCTGGAGCGCGACGCAGGCGGGTTTTCCACTGACGCACGTCGTCGCGAACGGGTTCGCAAACGGCTGGCTCGTCGCGCACCCGGATGCGGGCAACGTCATCGTCGCGTTCAGACCGCAAGGCCCTTTCGAGTTGGGGATTGGCGTCACACTGCTTCTCGGATTGGCCGCCTTAACGGTGGTTGCGGCCGTCGTTATGGCTTCGCGGCGTGCCGCCGCCGCGGTTCGAGCGCCGGCCGGCGCGGAGTCGCCTAGCCAAATATGAACGCGCCCCGCGTCAGCTTCGTGGTTATTTCGCACGACCGGCGCGACCAGGTCAAGGCACTAATCGAGTCCGCCTACCGAAGCGAACGCATTCCGGACGAGTTCATCGTGGTCGACAACGCGTCGCAAGACGATACCGTCGATATGCTCGCGCGTGAATTTCCTGGCGTTCGAGTGATCGCCAATAAAGAAAACCTGATGGGGGCCCACGCCGTTAACCAGGGCATCGTAGCGGCCGTCGGCGAGTTCGTCTACGTGACCGCGGACGACAACGTGATCGATCCGCAATGCATCGGCGCGTTGACCGATGCTCTTTTGAGCCGGACGGATGCGCTTTTGGTCGCGCCGGTGATGTACTACTACGACGAGCCCGACCGCGTGTGGTTTGCCGGATGCGGCCTAAACCTGCTGACCGGTCTGACTTGGTTCGCGACCGAGCTGCCGGCTGAGGAGATCGTCGAGACGGCCTGCGCTCCCAACTGCTACATGATTCGTCGCAGCGTGCTGTCGTCGATCGGGGGACAAGATCACGAGGCGTTTCCGTTTCATCACGAGGAGCCCGATTTCTCATTCCGCGCGGCCAAGATCGGATTTCGGTCCTACGTGGCGCGTGCGGCCCGCGAGTGGCACAAGACGCCCGTCCCTAAGCGCCGTCCGCTCGTAGGGTCGGGCGATTTTTGCATCGACGACCAGGAGCGGGCGTACTACCACGCCCGTTCTCGCGCACTCTTGGCTCGCCGGCACGCGACCTGGCCGAAACGAGCCGCATACTTCGCGCTGTTCTTTCCTGCGACCATTGCCGCGTACGTCGTGATCTGTACGCTTTGGAGCCGCGCGCACGCGGGCGCGGCGCTCGCATTCGTCCGGGGATCCCGGGATGGCGTAATCATGGTGCTTCCCGACCCGCCGCCGCCGTTGCTATCGCCCGCCCATCCTCCGACGCACTCGGACGCTAAACCCATCCGATAGTGCGCGGGCGGTCGCTTTGCTGCCCCACATATCGAGGATTCCACCGCTTGCAGTTGTCTGGGTATAAGGTTCCTTGCCGCGCCGCTTGCGGCGAAGGAAGGAGTCTTACCGCATGAACCGATCGATCGCTGCCGCCTGCCTCGCCTCGACGCTCGTATTCGGGGTCCCCGCCGTCGCGCAGACTCCGCCGTACGTGGACACGCAGTGCGGCACCTGGCAAGGAGACACGTGGGTTCCCAACGGCAACTGCACGCAGACGACCTATCGTCACGAGCGCGTTGCCGGGACGATCACCATCGTCAAAGGTCACCTCGTAACCATTCAACAAACCGAGCGTACGCTGGTCATCGACGACACGCAGGCGCTCAACAACGAGTTGACCGGCAAAGTCGCAGTCGGCCGCCAGATCGTGGCGCACGGGTACTGGAACAATGGAACGTTTTACGCGACGTTGATCACGACCGGCCCGGTGCCGCCGGGGTAAGCGCACGAGCCTAACGATGCAAGGCAAAGACGTGACCGCAACGGCGGAGATCCTCGATCTCCGCCGTCATCCCGGCAAACACCAGATCCGCGGTGCCGTGCGCTACGATCCCAGAGCACTGCTCGACGCGCAGCCGCTGGTCATTCCCCTCTCGCACGACGCGCCAATCGTCGTTTACGCCGACTCCGACGACGTCGTCGCTGCGGTCGTCGCCCGGCTGAAGCAGTCGGGCTATGCCGGCGCCGAAGCGCTCGAGGGTGGAATCGAAGCGTGGGAACGCGCCGGACTACCCCTCGAGGAACTCACTCAAGAGCAGCCCGTGCCGGGCGAGCCGAACGCAGGCATGAAACGGCTCTGATTACTTCTTTTTGCTGGGAATTTTGTCGCCTTCGCGGCGCGCCTCGCTCAAGCCGATCGCAATGGCCTGTTTGCGGCTGGTGACCTTCTTTCCGGACCGACCCGACCGTAGTTTTCCTTGTTTCATTTCGCGCATCGTGCGCTCGACTTTACGCCCCGACTTCTTAGAGTATTTACGCCCCGCAGACTTCTTGCGGCCGCCGGACTTCTTGCGCCCGGACGCGGTCTTTCGGCCGGGCGATTTCTTCCGTGCCGGCGTCTTTCGAGTAGCGGATTTTTTACGGCCGGTGGACTTCTTTCGAGCGGTCGTTTTCTTGCGGGTGGTCTTCTTTGCAGCCATGGCTTCTCCCAATTCGACGATCGGTTACTGCCTTTGTACCGTTGGCGGAGAAATGTCAAACGTGCGAGCTGACACCGTAAGCGCTCGTGGGTAAGAGTGCTTCATGAAAACCACGCCGGCTAAGAAATGGTCGGGCCGGGTTACCAAGGAGAGCAATGCGCTCGACCTCGAGCCCGAGGTGTTTGCAAAGGACGATCCCGCGGCGATTGCTCGTTCTCTCAAGCGGTCGGCAGAACACAGCCACCGCCGCAAATCCAGTCCGTATCGTTCCGCGATGTCGATGCTGACGTTCTACATCAATCGTGCCGGCAAGAATCTTCCCAAGCGGCGGCTCGCGACGCTCGAGCGCGCCAAGGCCGAGCTGAGAAAAGCCTTCGGGCGCGCTTAGCGGCCGGCGTCGTTCAGGCTGCGCACGACGGCGTCGGTGAGATCGCGCGCGCCGTCGGGCGCGCGGCCCGCGTACACTTTGCCCAATCCTTGCGATCGCGCCAGACTCTGAGCGCGCGACCGAATCTGGGCGATCATTTGGGTCCGCAACGCATTGCGTTCGCGCGTGAGGGCGGCGATTTCGGCGGTTAAACCGGCGCGATCCGTTGCATCGACGCGGCGCAGCTCGGCGTACCGCTGCGTCAAATCCTGCCGTGCCGTTGCGAACGCCGCCACGGCGCCGGCTCGGCGATCCCGCAACAGGCCCGGCGGAAGGCCGGTCACGTGCGGCTCCGGCACGGCGCGAGCGGCCCGCGCGTGGTCGGCGAGTTCCGCCCGCAAGGCGCCGGCGTCGCGGGCGGCGCTGGCCCGCAGCCGTCCGCCGTATTCAGCCAGCACGCGCGTCGCGCGCCGCCGTTGCGCGTCGACGAGGAGCGCCTCACGAGCATCGAGATCGCGAAGTTCGCCCGAGTACGCGTGCCGTTCTTTCGCGTCCAGGTGCAGGTTGCGCAGCTTTAGTCGTAGGAGCATTCGGCGCGCGCCGTTGGCGCGCTCGAAGGCGAAGGCGACGTTGGCTTCGCGCTCGCGCAGCTGCTGGGCCCGCAAATCGAGCGCTCGGGCGATGCGTTGGTCGGCGGCTCGCTGGAACTGCGCAAGCGTGCCTGCGCCGAACTCGGGCGTGGTGCCAAAGCCGGCCGGCAGCGAGGCGATCGGAGCCGGCTGCACGCGCGCAATTCGGGTCCCCGCGTCCGCGAGCTGACGGTCGACCCCGGCCGTGCTCGAAGACAACTGCGCCCCGAACCCCGCAAAGGCCGGTACGCGTTGTGCGGTTCGCAGCGTATCGATGTCTCGCGCGTACTGCGCCAGCAGGGGCGCAAATGGGTGCCGGGCGAGCACGCGTGCGAGGTCGATCCGCGCCGGCGGCCCGGCCGGGGAATGGCCGACCGTCGGAGCGGCGCGCGGCGCGCAGCCGATGGCGATCGAGAGCAGGACGAATGCAACGCGTTTCATGGGAACATCTTCTTGAACTTGAAGTCGACGCCGTTGGTCCCGGTTCCGAGCAGGACGGTCGAAAGATTCGTGCCGTTGGCGTACTGCGCGGGCGGTTGCGATAGCGCGAAAACGCTCACCGACTGCGTCGTATAGGCGGTCAGTTGCAACTGCGTCCCGACGCTTGGGCGGGCTTGCAGGGTCCACGACGTTCGGCGCGTTTCGTTAAACGATTGTGCGAAAATGAACGTGAGATTGTTTCCGAACGCTTTGGCGGCGCTGACGCCCAGACCGGCCTGCACGTCGCTGGTTAATTGCAGGTTGGTCAGGCCGAGGTGCTCTCCCATCGCCAGCGACAGCGGCTCGAGCAGGTTGCGCGTAAAGACTTGATTGAGTTGGCCGGCGGCGAGCCCAGTGACGGCCGACGACGCCGAAAAGGTCCCGCCCGTGGTCGAAACGCCGCGCACGGCGCCGAGCGCCTGGGCGTTGACGAGCAGCCCCAGGATTTGTTCTCGATCGTACGGCGGATCCGAACTGAACGCAACGTTCAAACCCGTGGCGGGTCCGGTTACGCGCAGCGTGACGTTGGTGCTGGGATCGGCGACGTAGGCGGTGGCGACGGCGTCGACCGTCGGCACGATGCCGTCGGACGGCGCGAACGTGGCCTCGGCCCGCCGGATGCGAAAGTCACGCAGGAAGCTCACCGTCCCACCGGTCGATCGGAAGGTGCCGTCGAGGGTGGGTGATTGCAGCGTACCGCCGACCACGGCGGAGCCCTGAACGGGGACGTCAACGTTCGGGCTGATAACGCGCACGTCGCGATTCGCGGCGACGCGCAGGTTGAATCCGAGCTCGGGAAGCGGCAGCGCCGGACCGTTTGCCGGTTTTGGATTGTAGAGCGCGCTCAGCGGGATCCTGGCGTTGGACAGCGCCACCGATCCGCCCACGACCGTGCGTGACGCCGGTTCCCGCCCAACGTGCAGGTCGCCGTCGATCTGCCCTTTGACGTACTGCGGCAAATCGAGGCGCAGGGCTCGTGCCGACACGTCGAACGATGCAGCGACGTCGCGTAGCCGGCGCAGGTTTGGAATCGTGACCTGTCCGTCGCCTGTCAGCGTCCCGCCACCGGCCTGCGCGCGCAAGCTTTGCAGGTACGCCGTCTCCCCGGCAAACGCCAGCCGCCCCGCAACGCCGTCGATCGGCACGCTCTCCTGCGGTCCGGCGAAATGTCCGCCGGCAAGATCGAGATTTCCATCCAGCCTGGGCGAAGCAATGGTTCCGGCGAGTGCGACGCGGCCGTCGACGCGCCCGGCGACCGTCGTTCCCTTGGGAAGCAGGTCGAGGAGATTCGATGCCTCGACGTCATCGGCCGTCAGTGCGGCGCTGACGGCTCGACCGCGTTCCACGATCGCAAACGGCATCAGCGTAATCGGGACGCTCGCCTGGGCGAGAAGCCGTCCTTTGCGGAGGTCGATCTCGCCGCCGCTGAGCGCCGCGGTCCGTGAATCGGCGTGCAGGTGCCCGGCGGCGCGGGGAATTGCGAATTTCCCGTAACGCGCGGTCGCGAGCACGAAGTCGTCGTCGAGTACCGGGCGCACGCGCGTGCCCGAAACGCGCAGCGTCGTGTCGAGACTGCCGGCAGTATCGATGGTTCGTGCGAAGAGCGTTCGAGCCAGAGCGGCGACGTTCTCGCTGGTGGCGTGAAATGACAGTCCGAGTGGATCGTGCGGTCGCAGTCCGAACGTTCCGCTGCCGTCAACGCGGGCGTGCGGAACGATCAACGTGGATCGAATGAGACGTCCGCGGCCTCCCTGCATCGAAACGACGCCGTCGAGCTGCTCAATCGGCACGTGACCGAACGTGCCGTCGGCGACCGAAGTTTCGACGTGCGCGTTGACGTTGGGATAACGGCCGGAGATCGTTGCATCGGCCCGCGCGACACCGGTTACCGGGACGGTCGAGAAACCTGCGGCTGGAAGCCACTGTGCGAGCGAGACGTTGCGAGCGCGGGCCGAGAGATTTACGCCGCCGTCGAGCCCGACCGTGCCGGCTGCCGACAAGCGGCCGGATGCGCCGCCGAGCGCGACAGCGGTCTCGATCCGGCCGGCCGGTCCATTCCACCGCGCATCGACGTCGCCGAGCTGGAAGCCGCGGACCGCCGCACTCTGCAGCCCAAGCGTGGCGGCCGTCGCCGCGATGCGCCGATCGCGCAGCGCGACGGTCGCGTGCACGCGCCCTTTCCCCGCGAGCATATCGCCGGGATCGAAGAAGTCGTTGAAATCCTGCAGATCGACCGCCGAAGCGGAAACGGTCGTCCGTTGCGCTCGCGCAGCCAGATTAGCGTTGAAGGCCAGCGCCGACGAGCCGACTTCGACCCGGCCGTTCTGCAATGCAATCGCGCGCGGCGAACCTGCGATCGACGCGCTCAACTGATGAAAGGCCAAATAGTTGACGGCGCCCTCGGGCAAAGCGACCGTTCCGCTAAGCGCAGGTACGCTTCCGGCGCCGGTCACGCGTAGACGTCCTTCGAGCGTGCCCTCCACCGGCATCGCATTTTGGGGTTCGAAGAAATCGGCCAGCCGGGCAACGTCGGCTGAGTGAACGTCGGCGGCGAGGTCGTACCGCGGACGGCGCTCGGAAATCCCGGTCACGTTTCCGTGGGCATCGACGAACGTGCCTTGCGAGGCCGCAGCGGCGTCGCGCACGCGCAGCGTTCCGCCGTCGTAAGACAACGTTGCGCCGGCGACCGCGTCGAGCGGACTAATTCCGGCCGCGCCGAGCACGGCAACGATCGGGCGTTGCGGCGCGCCGGCGAAACGAACGCTCGCGCGCGAAATCGTTCCGGCCGGCGTGCGGACGTTTGCGAGCGTCGCCACGCCGCTGGTCTGCAATAGCCCGTTGCGTGCGGTGGCGCCGATCGTTGCGTCAACCGTTGCGGCAAACGGGGGAAGCGTCCCGACGGATAAGCCGGGAAGGTGCCCGGCGGTGCGATCGTCTACGCGCAAACCGCGAGCGGTCAGGTAGGCATCTGCGCGTTTATGCGGGCGGTCAACCGTTCCGCTGGCATAGAGCGATTCGCCTGCGCCGTCGATGCGCAGCGGTCCGATCGTTCCGACGCCGTCGGAGCGAACGTCGAACGTTCCCGCCAGCGAGGTCCGCGCGGTGTTGCCAAAGACGATTCCGCGCACGTCGGCGAGGGCCGGCCGGTCGCCGCTGGCCAGAATTGACGCGCGAATCGGCATACCGGGCAGCACGCTGCCGACGTACGGCAGTGCTTCGGCCGGTGCTTCCAAACCGGCGACCATTTCGAGAGCGTTTCGCTTGGTGTGCACGTTGAGCCGGCCGCGCGCAAGCAGCGCGACCCCGGCGTAGGTCGTGCGCGCGTCAACGACGTCAACTTCCTGACCGTCGAACGCGATCGAGGCGGCGGGCTGCTCGAGTGGGACGCCGGCGTACGTCATTCGCGGTGAGCGCAACGCGATCAGCGTGAGCGGTTTCGACGGCGAACCTTCGACGGCGACGTCGAGCCGGGCCCGACCGGCGAGCGGCAGCGCCGCGGTCTGCGCCAGGACGCCGCGCAGATCGCGAAGATTGCCGTCGCCGGAAACCGTGAGCCGCAACGCGGGCGCCGCGAGGTGATAGACGCCGCCCCCTAACCGAATCGGTACGCCGGCAATCGTTGCCCCGACGTCTTGAAGCAGCAATCCGTCGCCGTAAACGGCAATGTCGCCGCTGACGTCACGTAAGGGTTTGATCAAGCCGCCGATTCCGATCCTCGCGCGATCGATCGTAGCCGTCGCGCTGACGTGCTGCGCAAACGATCCATCAGCGCGAGATAATCCGACGATGCGCGCGTCAACGCCGTAAAGGGATCCGCCGACGACGTGGAAGCTCGGCGAGTTCATCGCCGCGTCGACGAGCCGCCCGATCGGCAGTTGCCGCGCGCGCCACCGCTGCGAACCGAATCCGCTCGCCGGATCCACGTCGCCCCGTCCCTCAACCGGGAATCGCTGGCCGTTTTCGACGTAGGCCAGATCGACGCGGTAGCGCGACCGGGCTTTGGTGTCAACGTCGAAATCCCCATCGATGCCGCGCACGGCGAGGTGGCGGGCCGAGACGACGCCCTGCGCGCGGTCGTCAACGTCAACCGAAACGTCGCGCACGCGGCCGCGGAAGACGAAAGGAGCGGGGAGCGGCTGCGCCGTTCCTCCCAGCTTCGGAATCGGAACGTTGAGCGTGCCGTCCTGGTGGCGGAGGATGAAAATCCGGGCGCGTTCCACGTCGAATCCGGTCAAACCATAGGCGTGCGAGCCGCCGGGCAAGAGATCTCGCAGGGAATAGGTCACCGCCAGCGATCCGACGTCGGCGATCGGCTCGCCCGCGGTATTCGCGACGCGAACGCCGCGCGCAACGATTCGGTCCAGGTGGAACTCGAAGTAGTCGAACGCGATCTGGAATCCGGCGGACCACGCGAGCGCGCGTATGCCGGCTTGGGCGACGCTCGGCCCAAATGCCGAAGCAAATCCGCCGACCGCGACGACCACTGCCAGGGCCACCGCCGCCCCCCGCCATTTCGAACGCATCTGGTTTGTCTTTGCCCGTCCGCCGAAGCATGGTAACCGCTGCGGGATACCGCCCGCTTGGCTCGACGTGCCTTCGGGGAACGGAGGGCCGCCGCCCGGTGGCGAACGGCGGCCGCCATGAGTGGGGCCGCTTCGGAGGTCTTTTACAGCTTCGTTACGTTGCTCGCGATGGTCAATCCGGTGGAGGCAGCGGCTGCCTTCACCACCCTAACGGCAGGCCGGACGCCGGCAGACCAAGCCAAAATTGCCCTGCGCGCGGCGTTAGTCGGGCTGCTGATCTTGGTTGCTTTCGGATATGCCGGCGAAGCGCTGTTGAAGGCTCTTGGGGTGTCGATGCCGGCTTTCAAGGTCGCCGGCGGCCTCTTGCTGCTCAAGGTTGGGTTCGACATGGTCTTCGCGCAGCAGACCAGCAGCGACGCGGCCGACACGGAAAAAGCGCACGCCGCACCGGCCTCGGACCCGTCGGTATTTCCGCTCGCGATCCCGATCATCAGCGGGCCGGGAGCGCTGACCGCCAGCGTTGCGCTCGTGAACCGGGCGCACGAAAATCAGCTGTTGGCCGACTTTGCCTTCGTGCTCATTGCCGCCGTCGTCTTCGCGATAACTTACCTCGCCATGCGTGGATCGCAGCGGTTGACCCGGCTGTTGGGTAAGACGGGGGTAGATGCCACCGGACGGCTCGTCGGAATCATCGTCGCCGCGATTGCGGTGCAGTTGATCGTCAACGGGGCGACGGCGATCGTGCACGCGGCATTTCCTCGCTGACCCCACATGCGTCACCAACGAGATTGGAGTAAACGAACGTAATGGACCAGGATAAGCCAAGTTTCGAAAAAGACGTCCGGCCGATGTTCACGCAAACGGACGTCGAGCACATGCAAAACTTCGGCATCGACTTGAGCAGCCGGGACGACGTGGAGAAGCACGCAGCCGCAATTTACGAAACGGTCACGTCCGGCGCGATGCCGCCGCCGGGAACGGGAGAACGGTGGACCGCCGAAATGTGCGAGCGCTTCAAGCGCTGGCGCGATGGGGGATGCTCGGCGTAGGGAGCGGCTACTTCCAGACCGCGCGGGCGACGCGCAGCAGGTTCCCGCCGAGGATTTTCACGAGGTCCGCGTCATCGTACCCCAGCGCGACGAGTTCGGCGACGATTTCGGGGAGTTGTTCCGGCTTGACGAAATCGCACGGGTCAACCGCGCCGGCGGGAAACGTTTCCGGCATGGCTTTGAGATAGTCCGCCAGTTCGCGCTCGTCGAAGACGTAGTCCAGCCCGAGCGCGACGTGGTCGGCGCCGACCAGGCGTGCCACGTAATCGACGTTGCGCGCGACCGTTTGACTGCGCGTATCGTTGTCGCCCAGAAACTGCCCGACGCCGTTGATTCCAATGACGCCGCCTTTGGCCGCACACGCTTCGAGGACTCGATCGCGAACGTTGCGGGGATGATCCCAGAGCGTTCGGGGGTTGGAGTGTGAAAAGATCACGGGGTTGCGTGCGTGAGCGATCGCGTCCAATGCCGTACGCTCGCCCGTGTGCGAGCAGCAGACGACCATGCCGACGCGTTCCATCTCGTCGATGGCATCCCGGCCAAAATCCGTTAGGCCGGGATCCTCGTCGAGGCATCCGCCGCCGACGAGATTGTTCCGGTTGTACGCCATCAGCATCCAGCGCACGCCGAGATCGTAATAAAGCCCGATCATGCTGATCTGGTCGTCGATTGCGCGGGCGCCTTCGATGTCGAAAAAGATGCCGAGGCGGTTGGTTCGTTTGGCGAGCAAAACGTCGTCGAAGGTTTTCACGAGCACGTAGCGCTCGGGTCGCCGGCCGATCCAACGCCGAAAATGCGCGAGTACGCGGACGTGATCTTCGATCGATTGTTCGCCGAAACCGATGTTGACGCCCACGACGGTGACGCCGCTGCGGAACAATCGGTCCAGTTGCGGGAGAAACGCTTCGTCGTGGGGTCGCAGCGGCATGCACGTGTGATTGTCCCACACGATCGAACGCGCTAAGATTGCGGCGGCATCGGTTGCGGCAGGCACGATGCTCGACTCTTAGCGGCGCACGGCACGAGACCTTCGCGCTGCTAAAAAGGGAGCGGGCGGTGAGTTCCCGCACTGACGGGCATGGAGTTGCGCCGCTCGCTCGGCCTGACCGACGTCGTGCTGTTCTTCGTCGTGGCCGGCTCGAATCTCCAGTGGGTCGCGACGGCTGCAGCCGCCGGTCCGTCGTCGGTCAGCGTTTGGATTCTCGGTGGGATCGCGATGTTTGCGCCGCTCTCGATCTGCGTGATCTATTTGACGTCGCGTCATCCCGACGAAGGCGGTTTGTACGTCTGGAGCAAGCGCGCTTTCGGCCCGTTCGCGGGGTTCTTTACGGGCTGGACCTACTGGACGTCGAACCTCCCGTACTTTCCGGCACTGCTGTACTTTGCCGCCGGCAACGCGCTCTTCGTCACCGGCGGCGACGGCGGCGCGCTCGCGCTTTCGCCGTGGTACTTCATCGGGGTGGCGGTTTTCGGTCTTACGCTTGCAACGGTGGTCAACGTGTTGGGTCTCGACGTCGGAAAGTGGCTCAACAACGTCGGCGCCGCCACCCGCTGGACCGCTACGTTGATTCTCATCGGACTCGGCGTGCTCGCGTGGTGGAAGTTCGGTCCGGCGATGCCCGTCAATGCGCAGACGATCCGGCCCGGATTCCAGTTGAAGGACGTCATTTTCTGGTCGGTGATTGCCTTCGCATGGACGGGGCCGGAAGCCATTTCGTTCGTCGGGGGTGAGATTCGCAATCCCCGCCGCTCGATTCCCTTAGGGTTGGCGATAGCCGCGCCGGCGATCGGCATCATCTACATCTTCGGCACGGTCGCGGTCATGGCGATTCTGCCGTCGCACGAAGTCAACGCGTCGTCAGGCGTGATGCAGGCGATCGCGCACGTTTCCGCCCGGCTTGGTTGGAGCGTCGTGACGCCGGTGGCCGCGATCCTGGTGGCGGTCAGTTGTTTGGGAAGTTGCGGCGCGTGGCTCGGTGCGGTTGCGCGCATTCCGTTCGTTGCCGGAATCGACCGCTATCTTCCGCCGGTTTTCGGGGTGATGCATCCGCGCTGGGGATCGCCGGTAGCGGCACTCCTCACGCAGTCCGCGATCGCCGTGATCTTCATTTTTTTGGGCCAAGGCGGCAGCAGCGTCAAGGGCGCCTACGAGGTTCTGGTCGGCTCGACCGTTCTGATCACGATGATCCCGTTTATGCTGTTGTTTGCGTCGGCGATCAAGCTCTATGCGGACCCCGCCAACGCCGGCGACCTGCACGTGCCGGGCGGCCGCGCGACGATCTCATTGGTCGCCCTCCTCGGGCTGGGCACGACCGTAGTGGCGGCCGTTTTAGCCGTTTTCCCCGCCGACGACGACCCTAACAAGGCCCTGTCCGTGCTGAAGGTTTTGGGCCTGACGGCGCTGATGGCCGGCAGCGGGATTCTCGTCTACTTCATCGGGCGGCACCGGGCGCAAGCGGCCCAATCGTAAAAAAGCGAGCCCCGGACTTCGTCCGAGGCTCGTTCGAGTTGGAATCGGTAGCGTGACTTAGTGAGACGATGGCGCGACCCACAAAGTCGAATCCGCCCACTTCACTTTGATCGGAACGCACGACTGCACTTGTTTTCCAGCGTACGTTACGTCGTTGTAGAGCGAGAAGTGGTGATTGATCTGGACGCCCGGCGAAAACGTTCCGTAGTCGGTCACGGTGCGAAGAAAGTGTTGCGCGGCGTTGCGGTACGCCACCGCAAACGTAATCGCAGACGCGTTCTTCTTGCCGTAGATGATATAGTCGATCTGGGTTCCGCCCGCGGTCTTGCTCAGCGGCTTGGGCTGCGACACGAAACATTGTTTGACCAAAACCGGCGCCGCCGCCGCCGCGGGGGCCATCGAAATGCCCGCGACCGCCGCGGAAAGAACGAGTCCGAGCGAAAGACGTCCGAGAAGTTGCATCTGCGAACGTACTCCTTTCATAGGTTGGATAAAGCGTGGAAGCGCTCCCTTCGACGACAAATCCGGAACCTCCGCCGCGCCTAGTCCGCGACCGCGCGGACGCGGCGATAGGCCGCGAGCGCAAAAGCCCCGAGCGCGACCGTAAAGACGACCGCGGCTGCGGCGGCGACGAAGGGCGCGGCGAACGTCAGGATCAGCGATCCAATCGAGCCGGCGTCCTCGACGGTGCTAACGGCGGGATTGGCGATGCCGCCGGTCGCGATCGTCGAGGCGCCGCGCACCGAAGCGACGGCGGCGTGGACGCCGAGCGCATTGAGCGCGCCAAGAACCATGAGGGTCACCAAGACCTCGTGCGACTGCGCGTGGACCGAACCGCCCACGAGAATCGCACCCGCCGCCGGTTTGAGCGCGATTTGTAAGAAATGCAGCGCGTGGTCGACGAGCGGCACCTTGTCGGCGAGCATCTCGATGAGGCCGAGCCCTCCGAGAATCCACATAGCGGGCGCGGATCCCAACCATGCGAAACCGCCGGGCGGGTGCACGACGTGAAAGTGCGATGCAACCGCCACGGCCGTCAGCGAGAGGAGCGCCCGCACGCCGGCCGTCGTTGTGAGCGCGTAAGCGAGCGCGTATTGACTAGCGGCGTCCACGATGCTGCGTCAGCGCCCGATCCCGGCGACGCTTAGGTATGTGAGTGCTCCCAGAGCGAGCGCTGCCGCGACGATCGCGACCGCAGCTGGAACCCGGCGTTGCCGGGGGTGCCGGTCGGCCTCATCTTCGTGGGCCGGGTGATCGCGAAGTTCGCTGGTCACGGGAACGATTATACCAGACGCCTAGAGGAGCGGCGGCGCGGCGGAGGAGAACGCTCAACGCCGCCATGTCGTTCGTCTATACGATGTACCGCGTCGGTAAGGTCGTTCCGCCGAAGCGCCAGATCCTCAAGGACATTTCGCTGAGCTTCTTTCCGGGGGCCAAGATCGGGATTCTCGGTCTCAACGGCGCCGGCAAGTCGACCGTTCTGCGCATCATGGCAGGCGTGGATACGGAGATCGATGGTGAGGCCAAAGCGATGCCGAACATCACCGTCGGATATCTGGAACAAGAACCCAAACTCGACCCGGAAAAAACGGTGCGCGAAACCGTCGAGCAGGGGCTGTCGGAGGTCGTCGCCGCGCGCAAACGGCTCGACGAGGTGTTCGCGGCGTACGCCGAACCAGATGCGGATTTCGACGCGCTCGCCGACGAGCAGGCGAAACTCGAGGCGATTCTGTTCGCGCAGGGTGCCGACGATTTCGAACAACAGCTCGAGATCGCCGCCGACGCGCTCCGCCTGCCGCCCTGGGACGCGAAGATCGCGACGCTATCGGGCGGCGAGCAGCGGCGCGTCGCACTCTGCCGGCTCCTGCTTTCTAAACCCGACATGCTGCTGCTCGACGAACCGACGAATCATCTGGATGCGGAAAGCGTCGAGTGGCTGGAACAGTTCCTGGCACGTTTTCCCGGAACGGTCGTGGCGGTGACGCACGACCGCTATTTTCTCGATAATGCGGCCGAATGGATCCTCGAACTCGACCGCGGACGCGGCATTCCATGGAAGGGCAACTACAGTTCCTGGCTCGAGCAGAAACAGGCGCGGCTGGCCGGCGAAGAATCCGCCGAGTCGGCGCGCCGGAAGGCACTCAAGCGCGAGCTGGAGTGGGTGCGCGCCGGCGTCAAAGGCCGCGGGACGAAGAACAAGAGCCGCATCGCCCGTTTCGAAGAGCTTTCGAGTTACGAATATCAGCGGCGAAACGAAACACAGGAAATTTTCATCCCGGTCGGCGAGCGGCTCGGCGACAAGGTCATCGAATTCGTCAAAGTAACGAAGGCGTACGGCGACCGGCTGCTGATGGAAGACGTCAGCTTCGTCGTTCCGGCGGGAGCGATCGTCGGGATCATCGGCCCCAACGGGGCCGGGAAAACGACGCTTTTCCGGATGATCGCCGGCCAAGAAAAGCCCGATTCCGGCGAGATCCGGATCGGTCCGACGGTGAAGTTGGGTCTGGTCGAGCAAACGCGCGAATCGCTCGACGATGCAAAGACGGTGTTCGACGACGTCAGCGGCGGATTGGATCTCGTCACGGTCGGGAAGTTCCAAATGCCGTCGCGCGCGTACTTGGGGCGCTTCAACTTCAGAGGCGGGGATCAGCAAAAGATCGTCGGAACGCTCTCGGGCGGCGAACGCGGACGCCTGCACCTCGCCAAGACCTTGCTGTCGGGAGCCAACGTACTCTTGCTGGACGAGCCGTCCAACGATCTCGACGTCGAAACGCTGCGAGCGCTCGAAGACGCGCTCGGTGAATTCGCCGGTACGGTTTTGGTCGTGAGTCACGACCGGTGGTTCCTCGACCGGATCGCGACCCACATCCTCGCCTTCGAAGGCGATTCGCAGGTCACGTTCTTCGAGGGGAACTATCGCGAATACGAAGCCGACAAGAAAACGAGGCTCGGCGAAGAGGCCGCCGCGCCGCATCGCATTCGCTATCGGCCGCTGACCCTGCGATGATTCGCGGGTTTTCGCTGGTCGCGGCAATCGTTGCGTTGGCGGCGGCCGCGCCCAGCGCGCCCCGCGCCTCGCACGTCACGATCGTCGTGATGGAGAATCGAAACTACGCCTCGATCGTGGACAACGTCCAGGCACCGTATTTCAATACCGTGCTGCGGCCCCAAGGGGCGCTCTTGAGCGACAGCCACGCGGTCTCCCATCCGAGCTTGCCGAACTATTTGGCCATGTTCTCGGGTTCGACGCATGGGTTGACGAGCGATCGTTGCCCGGTATCGTTTGCGACTGCAAATCTCGCGTCCAAGCTTCAGGCCGCCGGCGACTCGTTCGTCGGGTACGCCGAATCGATGCCGCAGGACGGTTTCCAGGGCTGCTGGAGCGGCAGCTACGCTCGCAAACACGATCCCTGGGTCTATTTCGACAACGTCGCCGCTGCGAGCAACCGAGTATATCGCGGGCTGCCCGAAAACGTGCCCAGCGTGATGTGGATCGTTCCGAACCTGTGCCACGACATGCACGACTGCTCGACCCGCGCCGGGGACGCTTGGCTGGAAAAAAATCTGCCGCCGATCTTGCGCTGGAACGCACACCACGACGGCTTGTTGATTCTGACGTGGGACGAGGCCGAGCCGGATACCGACGGGACGAACCGGATTGCAACGCTGCTCGTCGGCCCGACCGTGCGCCCGGGTACCGTTTCGGCGCAACGCGTCGATCACTACTCCGTTTTGCGCACGATCGAGACGATCTTTGCTTTGCCGTGCATCGATCGCGAATGCGGCGCCACGGCGATTACGGGCGTTTGGCGCTGACGGTCCCGAGGGTCGCGGCCGCCGTAATGGCCGAACCCGCGGCCAGCAGCGCACATACCGCCGCCACCACTCGAAAACCATCGAGGTAGGCCGCGTTAACGACGCGCTTTTCGAGCGGATCGGCTAAGCGGGCGGCCGCCATCAGGCTGCGTTGCGCTTCGACGTGCGCGCGCTGGACCGAGGAGAGATTCGCGGCGCTCATGCGTCCGCTCAAGCGCGCGCCGAACGCGGCCGCGATAATCGCGCCGAGAACCGCGATCGCAAGCAGGCCGGCCACCCGCGAAACGGCGTTGTTGACGCCCGAAGCCAATCCGATGTGACGTTCCTCGACCGAATCGATCATCGTGGTCGTGAGCGGCGCGACGGTAAAGCCCATCCCGATCCCAATGAGGACGACGCTCGGGAAGACGCCGCTCCAGTAGTGGAGATCCGGCAGCAGGGCAAACGCGACGAAGCCTGCGCCTGCGACGCTAGGCCCCGCGACCAGCATGGCGCGCCTTCCGACCCGATAAACCAGTGCGCCCGAGTAGCGCGACAGTCCGACGAGCAGCGCGAGAAACGGCAGCATCGCAAATCCGGTGACGGTGGCGCTGTAGCCGTTCACGAGAATCATCACGAACGGGAGGAAGAAGAACAGTCCGCCGAGCGCACCGTAAAGGAGAAACGTCATGATGTTGATCCCGGTAAACGCGCGGTTTTTAAACATGGCAAACGGAAGGATCGGGTTGGCGATGCGGCGTTCGAGCACGGCGAAAGCGCCGAGCGCTACGATGCCGCCGGCAAGCGCGCCGATCGCCCTGGCCGTCCAGCCGTCGAGGCCGCTGACGACGAAGCCGTAAACGATCCCGCCCAGTCCCGCGGTGATCAGCAACGATCCTAGAATGTCGAGCCGGCCGCCGGCCGATTCGTCACGGCTTTCGCGCATGTGCCGGAGTGCGATCGCGATCACCGCTATCGCGATCGGGATGTTGATAAAGAAAATCCAGCGCCATCCAAGATGGTCGACGATCGCGCCGCCGGCAACCGGGCCGATTGCGCCGGCCACGGCGCTGAGACCGGACCAGGTTCCGATCGCGCGTCCCCGGTCCGCGCCCTCGAACGAAGCGCCCAGCAACGCGAGGCTGGCCGGCGCCAGCATCGTGCCGCCGATTCCCTGCAGCACGCGAGCCGCAATTAGCGCGGGCATCGTAGGCGCGAGTCCGCACAAAATCGAGCCGGCGGCGAAGATGACGACGCCGATAACGAAGATCCGCTTGCGGCCGTAACGATCCCCGAGCGCGCCGCACAGGAGCATCAGCGCCCCCAACACGAGCGTGTACCCTTCGATCACCCATTGCGCGTCGAAGGTCGTCGCCCGAAATGCGGTCTGGATCACCGGCAGTGCGATCGAAACGACGGTGCTGTCGATGAAAACTAGGCTCGACCCGAGCACGGTCGCCGCGACGATCCAGTTGCCCGCCGCCTTGCCGATTGGCTCCATCGTCTGCGCTTTCGCCACCGTTGTTGGACTCCGCTGCGTTCCCGAAGGATGCGCTCCAGGGCCTGGCGCCGGGCGCAGCCAACATCACCTCGATGGAACAATCACTCGTCCATATCGCCGCCACGGCCGCGTGGGTCTTCGTCATCGTCTTCATCTTTGCGTTGATCGGGGTCTACGCGACGATCGCGTGGATCGTCGGACTTTTACGGCGCGGCGCCACGGCCGTCGAAAGCGGCGTCGAAACGATCGAACGCAAACTCTGATTCTCTTTAAAAGAGGATCGTCTGATAGTCGGAGACGTGTTCGAAGCCGACGCGCCGGTACAGCGCGATCGCGTCGGCATTGAAATCGTTTACGTGAAGCGACAACGTGGGCGAAACGGCAAGCAGCTCGTCGCAGATGCCGGCCAGCGATGCGGTCGCCAAGCCTTGGCCGCGCAACTCGGGCGGCGTCCACACGCCCTGCAGCTGCGCCGTCTGCCGGCACCATGGGCCGACGTTGCAGAAAAAACAGAGCCGGCCTTGCGACTCGCCCACCCACCAGCGGTCCCGCTCGATCGTCGCACGCACGTTCGCGGCGAAGTCCGGCGATGCGTGCCTCGGATCGTAGGCGAGTTCGCCCTCGATCATGCGCGCCGAACTTGCCGCGACGGCCGGCCATTCGTCGGAACGGGCGTGCCGCACGGCGGCGCGGCGCTCGTGCGGTCGAAGGCTCGCACGATCGACGACCATAACGAGCTGACGGTCGCGAACGAGCCGCGGCGGCCCGCGCCGGTCTTTAATCAGCTCCCAAAATTTCTTGACGGTTGCGCGCGGTCCGGAAATCGTGCGCTCCCCGCCGTGGCGCCGGGCGCGATGCGCGAATGCCTCGAGCGCCGCCTCGTCGCAAGCCAGTGCGAGTTGGCGTCCAAAATAGGCGACGCCGCGCACCCGGTCGCCGCCATTCGCAACCAGAACGAGGTTTCGAGTCGCGGATGAACGTTCGAACAGGATGAGATAACTGATCAGAACGTTGTCATAGGGCGCGCGGCTCAGGTATTCGAGCGCGGCCCGCTCGGTCGTAGACGAGATGCGCTCGACGCGCAATGCAGCCTGCTACGTCAGCGGAACGACGAGGATTGGCTTGGTCGTGGGGCGTTTGCTGCCGCCCTCGGGCTCCACGCTTACCGCGACGACGGCCGTCGAACGGGCATCGGGTGCGAGCGCGACGACGGCCACACCGTGCGCGTCGGGAACGAACGTCGACGACGGAACCATCGTCTTGGTACCTTTCGGCAACGTCCAGACCTGATACACCTTCCCGCGCGGGGGCTCGGGAAGGTCGTGCATCGTTACGTACAAGCGGCTCCCGCGCGCGACGACCTCGCCATTGCCCTGGACGTAATGCCGGGCATCGGTGGCCAGCAGGTCGGAAACGGTTGCGCGCTCGTCGGCGAGCGTTTGCGCCAACGACCGCGAGCGCGTGGTAGCGCGCGCGACTTCCTGCTGAACCTGCCGCAGTTGGCCCGTTACCGCCACGTTCCAAACCGAGGTGACGATCGCGATCGCCAAACAGGCGGCGGCCACGAGGTAGGCGGGCCAGACCGCGTGACGCACGGGCGCGCCGGTCCGCGGCGAGGCGGCCGCCGAACCTTCCGAGCGGATCTTGGCCATGATCCGCGGTTTGAGCAATGCGCTCGGACAAACGCTGGCATCGCCGGTCGTTTCGGCCGAAAATCCGACGGCGCTGGCGGCCGGCTTGAGCCGAGCATACTCCTGCGCGCACGTCGAGCAAGACGCGATATGCCCGCGGATGCGCATGGCGGCCGCCGGCGGCAGTGTGCCAAGGGCGTAGACGGCGACGTCGTCGAGCATGGCGTGCGGGGGCTCTTGGCGCCGGTTCATACGGTCACCGCTTCGTCGAGCGCGGCGCGCAGCTTCTGCAGTCCCGAGCGAATCCGCGTCTTGATCGTCCCCAGCGGCGTGCCGCAGCGCCGGGCAATTTCTTCATGCGTCACCCCGCCGAAAAATCCGAGCTCGATCGGTTCGCGCTGTTCGGAAGGGAGTGCGGCGAGCGCCCGCCGCACCCGCTCGGCGTCGATCCGCGTGAAAGCCGCCTCCTCCATGGCCTCACCTTCCGGTAGTGCCTCGGGAAGCTCGGTTTCGTTGCGGGTCGTGCGGCTGCGCAGCACGTCGAGCGCACGATTGCGTGCGATGCGCACGATCCAAGCCGCAAAGTTTCCCCCTCGATAGAGCTTTGGAGAGTTCCAGACTTTGAGAAAGACCGTTTGCGTAACGTCCTCGGCGGACGCGCGTTCGCCGAGCATGCGAAACGCCACCCCGTAGACGAGGCGGTGGTGCCGGTCGTAGAGCGATTCGAACGCATCGGGGTCTCGCTCGCGCACGCGTGCCATCAACACGTCGGAGTCCTCGGTCACCTCCATAGGCTTCGCTTCGGCCGGACGGTGCCCTAGGGACCCGCGCACCGGCCACCTTCTGCTAACGGCGCCCGAGGCTTGGCGGATTTGCCGCGCTGAGGCGGCGAAGGTGCCGAGGTGATCGGCGATCTCATCGAACGATTGCGATCGGCGCGGTCGGTGCTGGCGCTCACGGGCTCGGGCATCTCGGCCGAGAGCGGTCTCCCGACGTTTCGCGGCGTAGGCGGACTCTGGCAGAACCATCGCGTCGAGGAGCTGGCTTCACCCGAAGGATTCGCCCGCGATCCGCAACTCGTCTGGACGTGGTACAACCTTCGAATCGCGGCGCACCGTCAAGCCGCGCCGAACGCCGGGCACTATGCCCTGGCGCAGCTCGAGACGCGCTGTTCGGACTTCACGCTTGCCACTCAGAACGTCGACTCGCTGCATCTGCGGGCGGGTTCGTTCGAAGCGATCGAGTTGCACGGAAATTTGCGCGAAGCCCGGTGCACCGTTTGCGGCGAACGCCGAACGCTTGACGGCGCCGGTTTGCCGATCGCGCAAATCGAGCATGGCTGCGGCGGATTGATGCGACCCGACGTCGTCTGGTTCGGCGAACCGTTGCCCGAGGGTGCGTGGCGTCGGGCGCAGGCCGCCGCGGCCCGCGCCGACGTAATTCTCGTCATCGGGACGAGCGCGGTCGTCTATCCGGCGGCCGCGTTGGCAACCTCGTACGCTCGCGACGCATTCGTTGCCGAGGTCAATCCGGAGGCGACCGCTATCAGCGCGCGGGTCAACTGCCGGCTGCAAGGCAGCGCGGCCGAGCAGCTTTCGCGCATCGTCGCGGCGCTGTGAATCCCAGGGCCCTCCGATGCGAGCGTCGTAGCCAGCCCGAATGGAGCCGTTGGAGCTGTTGAAGTCAAAGATTGCCGGTTTCCCCGGCTACGCCGACGACACGTCCCGCGAACGCTCCGACGAACTCGTGCGTTCGTACTTGGGCGAAGCTCTCGCCGATCTGCAGACCCGCTTGGAACCGCTCGCCGACGGGGTGAACCAGCGCGTCGGCGACCTCTTGCTCCGCACGGGGTTCGTAAACCAAACGGCCTATCGAATTTACGAGGACGGCGCTCGAACGCGAACCGATTTCGGCGCGATCGAAAACGCCGACGTTGCGGTCGTCGAGCTGGCCGAAGACGCGCCGTCGGTCGAACGCCGAGACGCTGCCTTCGTTTCTCGATCGAATCGCCGAAGCGCTGGATGCCCGCGACGCCGCAATGGACGGCGCCGCCACGCGTCGCTAGCCTTGGGCGTGCTCTAGTTGCACGTTGCGGGGCTGGGCGCCGGGCTGGGTGTGGCTTTCTTCTTCCCAAACATCGACGTAACGGCCGAAACGGCTTCGCCTCCGTAGCCGCCGGTGGCGTTGTTGAGGGCGCCGGTTCCGTAGCCGATCACCTGGCCCTTGGCTTCGTCCCAGCTGGTCGGGATGCCGAAATCGGGTGAAAACTGGCCGATCAGCGCTTGCGTGAGCGCGCCGATTTGCGTCCGCACGACGCCGTTGACCAGTTGCGCGAACAGCGACTGTCCGGCTCCGACCGCGAAGCTCTTGCCGCCTTTCGTCGTCACCTCGACGGGAGCGTTGGGGTCGCAGAGTTCGTAGACGTTGACGCGCAGCGCGCCGTCGGAATCGTATTCGATGTCGCCCTGCGTGCCGCGAACGCCGACGCTGGCCGTCGCCGTCTTAAACGTGTAGCTGGCTTTGGCGCCGTGCGGATGACGGACGGCAAATCGCACCCGGCCGTTGTATAAGACGAAGTTCGCGGTCGCGATCTGCGCCTGATTGAAGAACGCGAGCTGAACCTTCGTGTCGGAACCGACCAGCACTCCGGAGCTATCGGGCAGCAGGATCTGCGCGAGCGACGAGCCGCCCGTAATCGCAAAGTCGCGGTCGGCGAGGCCGATGGTCGCATTGACGCCCAGCGGCGTGGGCTTCCCGTTGGGCACTTGATACGAGACGGTGCCCCGTTGGCTTTGCAACTGCTTGTCGTCGGCAAGGGCGGCCGACGCGGTGGCGGAGGCGAACGCGGCAATTGCCGCGACTGCGAGAGCGCAACGGCATTTCATGCCGTCAAAACTTACGCGGCCTCGGCCCGGGCACCTGGCGGGAACGCCGTCGCGAAACGACTAACGCGCAGGAGCGTGAAGGCTACAGCCGCGTGCGTCATCGGCGCCGTGGCGGCGCTCGTGCCGGCCGCCGGTGCTTCTGCCGCGTCGCTGCGGCTGCACCTCGTTCCCCGTCCGGCGCACGTCCAGACGCTGCCGTGCAGCGTTCCGGCGACAGCGTTACGCACGATTCCGGCGGATTTCGACCCCGCGGCACGTGCCGAGCTCGACCAGCGCTGGGGAGCGCTGGGGATCGGCACGTTGCGTACCGTCCGCGACGCACGTTCCGCCGTCGCGGTGCGCCGCGATCGCTCGCTCGGAGCGCAGGCCTATCGCCTCACCGTTCGCGACGGTCGCGCGCTCATCGAAAGCGCCGATGCGGACGGCGCGTTTTACGGCGCGATGACGCTCGCGCAGCTGCCGGTACGCGCCGCCGGAAACGAGTGGGTGGTACCGTGCGTGCGGGTCGAAGACCGGCCGGCGCTGCGCTGGCGGATCCTCTCCGACGACGTTTCGCGCGGACCGCTGCCGACGATGCGGTACTTCGAAGAGCGAATCCGGACGATTGCCGCGTTCAAGCTCAACGGCTACTCGCCGTACATGGAGCACGTCTTCATCAGCCCCACCGATCCGCTGCCCGCACCGCTCGACGGCATCACGCCGGCGCAGCTGCGGGCGCTGGCAGTGTATGCCGCCCGGTTCCACGTCGCGCTGATCCCCGAACAGCAGACGTTTGCTCACATGCACGGGACGCTGCGCGTCGAGACGTACGCTTCCGCCGCCGACTTGCCGCACGCGTTTCTGCTGGCGCCAAACGTCCCGCTTTCAAACGAATATCTCGGCCGTTTGATCGGAGAAGAGCTGGCGGCCGTACCGCACCCGCCGTTCTTTCACATCGGGTCCGACGAAACGGCAACGTTGGGACTAGGAACGACGCAGGCCTACGTGGCCGATCGCGGGCTCGCGCAGACGTTCGCCGATCACGTCACCGCGATGAACCGGTTGATCGCCCCTTCCGGCGCGCGTCTGATGCTGTGGGACGACGCGATCGAGAAGGACCCGAGCATCATGAAGCTCCTGCCGCCCCATGCGGTAATCGTCAACTACCACTACGGCGCAGACGAGCCGTTCGGCTCGTACCTCGGGGTCGTTGCGCGGGGCGGATTCGACCAAATGGTCGCGCCCGGCGCGAGCAACTGGGACGAAGTCTTTCCGGCGATCGATACCGCCATCGCCAACGAGCGCGGCTTCATCGAGGCGGGGAAACGGGCACGCGCCCTCGGGCTTTTCGAAACGGTTTGGCACGACAGCGGGGAGTCGCTCTACGAGTCGACCTGGTATCCGGTGCTCTACGCGGCGGCGGCGGCGTGGCAGAGCGCCGATCTCGAACCGCAAACGTTTGCTTCCGATTTCCCCAGTGCGTTCTTCGGCGTGGACGATCCGCAATACGCCGCCGACGTAGCCAAACTCGCCGCGGACCTGCGAGCGCTCGAAGCGGCGCCGTACGATCGCACCGAGGCGCTGTTCTGGACCGACGCGTTCGACGGTCCGGCGGAGGCGCGGATGGCAAAGGTCGACTTGAGGCAGGTTCGCTTGAACGCAGAGGCCGTCGAACGCCACCTCTATTTCGCCCGTCCTCCGCTGCACGCCAACGCGGCCGCGGTGATGTTTCTAGCAGCTCGCCGCTACGACGCGCTTGCCCGCAAGTTTCAAATCTCAACGGAGGTGCGCAGCATGTACGCTGACGCCCTCGCGCACGCTGGCGACGCGAAAGGACCGACGCTGCGCGAACTCTACTGGTGTCGTTACTGGATGTGGGAGCTGCGCGACGCCTACGAGGATATCGAACCGCTATACGCGCGAGCCTGGCGGTACGAAAGCCGAGACGGTCACTTGGCGGCCAACCTCGAGCGTTACCATCTTGCCGCCGGACGGGCGATTCGTTACGCTGACGCATTCTATCGCGCCACCTACGACGGCTACGTGCGCTCCAAGACGCTGCCTCCGCTCGACGACGTGCTCGCGCCGTGAGCGCGATTCTGATTCTCGCCGTCTTCGTCGTCTTTGCGGTGCTGATGTACCTGCGCCGGCTGCCGGCGATCGTTGCGGTGCCGTTGATGGCGGTAACGATGGCGCTGGCGGCCGGCGTGGGCTTTGGGCGCGTTGGGGCGATCGTAGCCGAGGGCGGCGCCGCGCTCGCGCCGGTGTACGTTGCGGTCGTCTTCGGCGCACTGCTCGGGCGGGTGACGCTCGACACCGGCATCGCTCGCGCGCTGGTCAATCTGGCGGCCGAGTACGGAGGCGAGCGGCCGTTCGCGCTCTCGTTGGGACTCTGTGCGATCGTCGCGCTGCTGTTTACGTCGCTTTCCGGATTGGGCGCGATCATCATGGTCGGATCGATCGTATTGCCGATCATGATGACGACCGGCGTTCCTCGAACGATTGCGGCAACGTTGTTTCTCATGTCGTTTGCGCTGGGCTTCATTTTCAACATTGCAAACTGGACGTTTTATACGAAGTACTTCGGCGTCGTGCCGCAGCAGCTCGAGCGCTACGCAATCGTGCTCGCGATCGTCGACGCGTTGGCACTGGTACTGTACGCGGCGCTCGCGTTTCGCCGCGAACGCGGATATGCGACCTGGGCGGTGAGGGCCGACATCGACGGGCCGCCGGAGCGCGTGCCGGCAATCGCGCTTCTGACGCCGCTGCTGCCGCTCGGACTCTACTACGCACTGCACGTCGAGGCCGCGCCCGCGTTTGCCGTGGCGGCGCTCTTCGGCGTCCTCGTCACCCGCCCGCGAGCTGCGGTGCAGACGCTTATGGCGGCGGCGATTCGCGGGGTCGAAGACGTGGCACCGGCCGTCTTGCTCTTCATGGGGATCGGCATGCTGCTGACGGCGACCAAGGAGCCGCAGTTCGCCGCGGCACTGGCTCCGCTGGCAGCCGGCGGCTGGATTCGTAACCCGCTCGCCTACGTCGCGGTATTCGGACTGGCAAGCCCGCTCGTGCTTTACCGCGGGCCGCTCAATCCGTTCGGCGTCGGAATCGCGATTTTTACGGTGCTGCTTGCCGCCAACGCGATTCCGCCGCTCGTCCTGGTCGCCGCGATTATGGCGGTCGTGCAAGTCCAGAACGTCTGCGACCCCACCAATACGGCCAACGTTTGGGTGGCGAACTTCACCGGCGTTCCGATCGACACGATTACCAAGAGAACGCTGCCGTTTCAGGTCGCGGTCGCGGTCGCGGCCACCGTCGCGGTGGCGGTCGCGTCGCCGGCACTGTTCGGAGTCCGGGCGTTCGGCCCGCTGATTCCGGCGGCGCACGCCGCAACGGTCGCACCGGCCGGATTCTTCGCGCCGGCCCAGGCCAGCGGGCGGATTGCGGTCGGCAGCGACGCTACGCCGCTCGCCCCGGCGGCCGCCGGGGCCGCGATCGACGCGCTCGCTGAAAGCGGGTGGCACGCATTTGATTCCGGGGACGACCCAAATCTGCGCGACTGCACGAACAAGCCGTACGCCGCGTACGCGTACGTCACGACGTCGAGTTTTGCGCTGCTCGAAGGGATCGACTTCGACGTCGGGCTGCGGCTCGAAGACTGCGGCGGCTGGATCGTCGACGAGTGGCACGATCACGCCATCGTGGCCGGCAATCCCACGGCCGTCGACGCGCGCGCGCACGCGCTGGCCGACGTGGCCCGGCTTCGTGCCTGGGCGAAAACCGATCCGGTCCGCAGCGCCAATCTCTTCGGGCTCGGCGCGGCCGTGGCGCCGCTCGACAAACCGAGCTATTTCTATGCGATGTTCAAGACGGTCGACGGAAACATGCGGATCTACGCGCGGGCCGGCGGTCCCGCGTTCGCTGCCGGACTGCGCTCGGGCGACGTCGTGAACAAGCTCGATGGGAAGTTTTGGTGGGAGTACGGCACCTATCAAACGCAGCAGCGCGCTTACGACGGCAAGCCCCACGCGTTCGAAATCGAACGCGGCGACAAAGTTCTCGACCTCCAGTTGGGCGCACCGTTTGACGGAGGATCTTCGTAGTGCCCGAAATCGACCCGGCACTTTCCGAGTACTGCGATCGCCGGCAGGACGAGCACGTCGCACAGGTGGCGGAGCTCGTCGCGATTGCCTCGGTGTCGGCCGATCCGGACCGGCGTCCGGACGTGCGCCGCTGCTGCGAACGTTTGGTCGAACGCATGCGCGCGGCCGGGCTGAACGCACGGCTCTTGGAAACCGGCGGCAATCCGCTCGCGTTCGGCGAGTGGACCGGCGCTGTAGGGAAACCTACCGTGCTCGTGTACGGTCATTACGACGTGCAGCCGATCGATCCGATCGAGCTGTGGGAGAGTCCGCCGTTCGAAGCGACGGTCCGCGACGGCAAGCTTTTCGGCCGCGGGGTGGTCGACGACAAAGGCCAAGTCGTCATGCATCTCGCCGCGATCGAAGCGCACCTGCGCGTGCGCGGCAGCCTGCCGGTCAACGTGAAGGTCGTGGTCGAAGGTGAGGAGGAGATCGGCTCGCCCAACTTCGACGCGGCGGTCGAGCGGTATCGCGACGCGTTCGCCTCCGATCTCGCGGTTATCTCCGATACCGCCGTCTACTCCGAAAACGTCCCGTCCCTGACGACGTCGCTGCGCGGCCTCGTGCACTGGGAGGTCGTGGTAACCGGGCCTTCGCAGGATCTTCATTCCGGCTATTTTGGCGGCGTGGTGCGCAATCCGATCGAAGCGCTCGCGGCGATTCTGACGGCACTCAAAGATGACGACGGGCGCGTGACCGTGCCTGGATTCTACGACGGCGTCGACGAACTCGACGACGTCGACCGCGCGCGGCTGGAGGCGCTGGCGTACGACGAAAAGCGCGAGGCCGAGCAGCTGGGCGTGACGGAGCTGGCGGGCGAACGCGGGCGATTAGCCCTCGAACGGCTCTGGTTTCGTCCGACGCTCGAGTGCAACGGGGTGTGGGGCGGCTACAGCGGCCCGGGCAGCAAGACGATCGTTCCGAGTTGGGCGAAGGCAAAACTGTCGGCGCGACTGGTCGGCAGACAGGATCCGCAGCGCGTGCTGGCGTCGGTCGCGCAATTCATCGAACGCACTGCCGCGCCGGGCGTGCGCGTGAGCGTTCGCGCGGACGAGGCCGCGGTCGCACCGATCGTCCTCGCGCACGATCATCCGGCGGTCGCCGCGGCGGCGCGCGCGATGGAGGCCGGGTTCGGCAAGCCGCCGGTGTTTATCGGCACGGGCGGATCGATCGGGCCGGTGGCGACGTTCGATCGCGTCCTGCATCTGCCTCAGGTGCTGATCGGCGTCGGCTTGCCCGACGATCGGATTCACGCACCCAACGAAAAGTTTGACTTGCGCCAGTTCTTTGGCGGCATCAAAACGATTGCCGCATTCTACGACGAACTCGGCGCTGAAACCGTATCGCCCGAGCGCCCCGCGACGTAATGGATCCTCGCCGCTCGACCGAACGATTCGGAAACCGCGCGAGCGCCTACGCCGCCCATCGTCCCACGTATCCCTGCGCCGCCGTCGACGCCGCGCTGGCGGGTTTGGGCGATCCGAGCGGATTGACGGTCGTCGACGTTGGCGCAGGCACCGGTATTTCGGCGCGCTTGTTCGCCGGCCGCGGCGCGCGAGTCGTGGCCATCGAACCGAACGCCGCCATGCGCGCGGCAGCGGAACCGCATCCGCGCGTCGAGTGGTATGACGGCGCCGCCGATCGCCTCGGCCTTCTCAGTGGGAGCGCCGACCTCGTCACCGCCTGCCAGGCCTTCCACTGGTTCGCGACGCCGCAGGCGATGGCCGAGCTCGCCCGCGTCGCGCGTCGCCGGGTCGCAATCCTGCAGTACGAACGCGACGAGCGCCACGCTTTCACGAAAGCGTACGGCGACGTGGTGCGTGCTTACGCGCGCGACGATACCGAAGCACTGCGCGCTGCGGCGCTCGCAACGTTCGAAACGTTTCCACACGCCCGCGTCGTCCGCGCGATGGTTCCGTCGCGGCAGGCGCTCGATCTCGACGGCATGCTCGGGCGCGCCGCTTCGGCGTCGTACTTGCCGAATGCGGGGCCGGAGCTGCTCGCGCTGCAACGGGACCTGACCGCGGCCTTCGAGCGTCACCAGCAGCGGGGTACGGTGAATCTCGCGATGGTGACGTTCGTGCTGACCGCCGATCTCGCATGAACGACTTGCCGAGCGGCGGCCGGCGCGTGCGCGTCGGAATCGACGTGGGCGGCACGTTTACCGACGTCGTCGCGATCGATGCGGCGACGCGGGAGCCGATCGCGCGCGTCAAAGTTCCCACGACCCACGACGCTCCCGAGGGCGTCGCCGCCGGAATCGTGACCGGCATCGAGCGGCTTCTCCGCGAGTCGACGTTGGCGGTCGGCGAGGTGGCGTTCATCGCGCATTCGACGACGCAGGCGACCAACGCGCTCTTGGAGGGCGACGTTGCGCCGGTGGGCGTGGTCGGGCTGCTGCGCGGGTCCGCATGGTTCGCGCGCCGGTGCTTGCGATTTGGCCCGGTCGGCCTCGCGCCCGGCCGCGTGCTCGATCCCGAGTTTGCGTTCGTCCGGGCGAAAGACGAAGCGGCGATTCGCGGGGCGGTCGATCGTCTGATTGCGTCGGGAGCGCGCGCGATTGCGGCCAGCGAGGCGTTCGGCGTCGATCGGCCCGGCGCCGAAACTTTTACGGCCGCTTACGCTCGCGAACGCGGCGTCGACGCCACCAGCGGTCACGACGTCAGTTCGACCTATGGGCTGCGCGCGCGCACGCGAACGGCAGCGCTCAACGCGGCGATGCTGCCGAAGATGGTCCGCACGTCGCGGATGACGGCCGCTGCCGTCGAGCGGGCCGCCATTCCGGCTCCCCTGATGATCATGCGCAGCGACGGCGGCGTGATGGACGTGCGCGAGATCGAGCGGCGTCCGATCCTTACGTTGCTGTCGGGGCCGGCGGCCGGCGTCGCGGGCGCGTTGCTGTACGAGAATCTCAGCGACGGCCTCTTCGTGGAAGTCGGCGGGACGAGTTCGGACTGTTCGGCGATCCGCGGCGGGCGTCCGCAAATGCGACCCGCCAGGATCGGCGGTCACCGCACGATGCTGCGGACGCTCGACGTTCGCACGCTCGGCTTAGGCGGAGGCAGCATGCTGCGCGTCGGTTCGGGTGGAATCGCCGATGTCGGCCCGCGCTCCGCGCACATCGCCGGCTGCACGTATGCCTGTTTCACCGACGTCGCCCGGCTCGACGGCGCTCGCGTCGAAATGCTCGCCCCCTCGCCGCTCGATCCGAACGACTACGCGGTGCTGGTCGCGCCGGACGGTTCCCGCATCGCACCTACCGTGACGTGTGCGGCCAACCTCCTGGACGCCGTTCCAGCCGGCGCGTTTGCGCGCGGGAACGCCGACGCGGCGAAGATCGCCTTTGAAGCGCTCGCGCTGCACCTTGGCGCCGACGCGGCAACGCTGGCGCGCAGCGTGCTCGACGTCGCGGCCCGCAAGCTGCGCGCCGCGCTCGAAGAGTTGATCGTCGATTACGAACTGGATCCCGCGCAAGTCGTCGTCGTAGGCGGCGGCGGTGCGGCCGGCGCGATCGTTCCTTACACGGCCGGCCTCATGCAACTGCCCTCGCGCATCGCCCGCGATGCCGAGGTGATCGCGCCGATCGGCGTGGCGCTGGCGCTCGTGCGGGACGTCGTCGAACGAACGATCGCCAACCCGACGCCGGAAGACGTCGCGCGAATCCGGCGCGAGGCGGCCGACCGCGTGATCGCCTCGGGCGCGGCCGCCGACCGCGTCGAAGTTATCGTCGAGATCGACGCGCAACTCAATCGCGTCCGCGCGACGGCCGCGGGGAGCACGGCCCTGGTCGACGAGGTGGCGGGCGACGCCTGCGACGAGCCGGCCCGGCGCGAATCCGCGGCGCGCTCGATGAACGCGCCGGCCGCAGACCTCGAACGCATCGAGCTGACCGCGGCGCTGACTGCGTATCGCCATCGCCGTAGGACGGCTGCGAGCGGATTGCGCCGGGAGTACGACGCGTGTGACCTGCGCGTCGTCGACGAACGCGGTATCGTGCGGTTGGCGTTACGCGATCCGGATATCGTTCGATCGACGGCGGGGCTCGTCGAAGAACGAGTGCGCGCCGCCGTCGAAGACGGCACCCGCTTCGGTGACGTCGGTCGCGCGTTGCCGGCGCTCTACGTCATCCGCGCCGGACGAATCGCTGCGTTCGAAGGATTGGCCGACGCCGTCCAAGCGGTAGCTTTGGCGCGCGAAGAACTTGCAGGTTGCGACCCTCTCGAGCCGATCGCCATCCTAACCGTCCGCCGCGACGCGTAAAGCGCTAGTTCACCGGCGGTTGGCGCACCGCGAGCCGTTCGGTTATTTCGAGCGAGACGGTGCTCTTGCGGCGCCCATAGGCAAAGTAGATCACCAGGCCCGCCACCAGCCAAATGAGGAACCAAAGCCAGACGATCGGGAAGAATCCCCAGGCCTCCGGGTTCCCGACGCGCAGGTAATAGATCAACCCGAGCGCGGTCAGCGCCGACAGCACCGGAATGAAATACGGGCCTAACGGCAGCTGGAACTGCCCGCGCACTTCGGGATGCCGTACGCGCAGGATCGGCACCGCGATCGAAACGAGGATGAACGCTGCGAGCGTTCCCATGTTCGTGAGCGAGCCGACGATGTTGATCGGCGTAAATGCTGCGATCGCGGCAATGCAGATCCCAAAGAACACGGTCGAGAAAATGGGCGTGCGCCACGTCTTGTGGACTCGCGTAAACGAGGGCGGAATCAGCCCGTCGCGCGACATCGCGTAAAAAACGCGGCTTTGGCCAAACATCATCACCAGCAGGACCGTCGTCAAACCGGCGATCGCGCCGAGCGATATGATAACGCCCGCCCAGCCGAGCCCGACGTAGTTCATCGCGAAGGCGACGGGGAACGCAACGTTGAGTTTAAAGAACGGCACCATGCCGTTGAGGATCGCGACGACGATGATGTAGAGCAGCGTGCAGACGACCAAGCTCACGATGATTCCGAAGGGTAAATCCTTGCCGGGATTCTTCGCTTCTTCGGCAGTCGTCGACACCGCATCGAATCCGATGTAGGCGAAGAAGATGAAGGCCGCCCCGCCCAGCATCCCGGTCCACCCGAACGGAAAGTAGCCGCCCATTCCGGCCAGACCGCCGGGCGGAAGGTGGTAGTTCGCGCCGTTGATGTGTCCGAGACCGACGACGATAAAGAACAGCACGATCAACAGCTTGATCGCGACGATCACGGCATTGACGGAACCCGACTCGCGCGTTCCGCGCGCCAGCAGCGCCGTGATTATCAGGATGATGGCGGCGGCGGGCAGATTGGCGTGACCCGAAACGCCGGCTTGACCGGCGAGACCCCAATGCGGACCGTTCGCCCACTCCGGCGGCACGTTCAACCACCCCAAACCGGGTGCGGCTGCCGCCTGATGAAGGATGTTCGTGAAATACCCCGACCAGCCGATGCTCACCGTCGCGGCTCCGAGCGCGTATTCCAGCACCAGATCCCAGCCGATGATCCAGGCGAGGAATTCGCCGAGCGTCGCATACGTATAGGTGTAGGCGCTGCCCGAGATCGGAATCTTGCTCGAAACTTCGGCGTAGCAGAGCGCCGCCAGCGCGCTGACAAGGCCGGCGACGACGAACGAAATCGTGATCGACGGGCCGGCACGCGTTGCCGACGCAACCCCGGTCAGCACGAAGATGCCCGTCCCGATGATGGCGCCGATTCCCATTGCCGTGAGCGCCCACGGTCCGAGCGAACGTTTGAGCGAGTTTTCGCTCCGTTCGTCGCTGCCCTCCGCGAGGATTCGCGCGAGGGGCTTTACTCGGTCAAACAGCAGCATTTGCAGCATCGCAATACTCTGTTAGCGGCCGACTCCCTGGTTTTCCGGCCGGAATGGGCCCGCCGCCGTCCGGCGAACTCGCTGGTGGATGCACGAGTACGACGTGATGGTCGTCGGCGGCGGCAACGCCGGCTGTGCGGCCGCGATCGCGGCGGCGAGGCACGGCGCGCGGACGCTCCTGGTCGAACGTTACGGGTTTCTTGGCGGCACCGCGACGGCGGCGATGGTCGGCCCGTGGATGACGTTTCATTCCGGCGGGGACCGAATCGTCGGCGGGATCGCGCAGGAAATCGTCGAGCGGCTCGTGCGCGCGGGTGCGTCGCCCGGGCACATTGCCGATTCGTCGGACTACGTTGCGACGATAACCCCGTTCGATCCGGAAGTGCACAAGGCGCTGCTGTTCGAGATGATGCGCGAAGCCGGCGTCACCCTGATGCTTCACGCCTACGTGATATCCGCACGCGTCGAAGGCGACGTCGTGCGCGGCGCGAGTTTTGCGACCGTGGGCGGGATCCGCGAATTTGCGGGGCGGGTCGTAATCGACGCGACGGCCGATGCGTTCGTCGCGGCCGCGGCCGGGGTTCCCACCCAACAGGGCGACGAGCGCGGTCGGGTGCAGCCGGCGAGTTTGATGTTTCGCCTCAGTCACGTCGATCTGTCGAAGCTCGCGTCCTATTTGCGCACCCATCCCGATCAGATGCGCACGTCGCTCAAGGCGCACGAACGCACCGCGCCGGCGCTTACCGCCGTAGCGGGGCTGCACGACTTGTGGGAAGAGGCTCGTCGCGACGGCATCGTCGACGTTCCGCGCGAACTCGTGTCGTTCTTCATCTCGCCCTACCCCGACGAGGTGACGGTGAACATGACGCGCGTCACGGACATCGATCCGCTCGATCCGGGCGATCTGACTCGCGCCGAGATCGAATCCCGCCTTCAAGTCATGCAACTCTGGGAGTTTTTTCGCAGGCGGGTGCCCGGTTTCGAAAATGCGCGTTTGGCGGCCACGGGAGCACAAGTGGGCATTCGGGAGTCGCGCCGGATCGTTGGGCGATATACGCTCACGGCGCAGGACGTGCTCGAGGCGCGCCGGTTCGACGATGCAATCGCGCGCAGTGCGTATCCGATCGATATCCACAATCCCTCGGGGAGCGGCACGACGACGCGCCGTCTGCCGGCCGGGCAGAGCTACGAGATTCCGTACCGGTGTCTAGTGCCGATCAATCGCGAACAGCTGCTGGTGGCCGGCCGTTGCATTTCGACGACGCACGAAGCGCTGGCAACGACGCGGCTGACGCCGACGGTGATGACGCTCGGGCAGGCGGCCGGCACGGCGGCCGCGCTCGCGCGCGCGCGCCGCGTGCGGCCCGGCGACGTCGATCCAGTCGAGCTGCGGGCCCAGCTCGTCGCCGACGGCGTCGACTTGCGCAGAACGTCGTGAACGCCGCAATCGTGCAGGCGCGCGCCTACGGCGTGGCCGTGACCTTCGCCGACTTAGGCGCGTGGGGTTCCGACGAACTGCGTTCGGAATACGATCCGCGCGGGCCGGAGATTCGTCTCAACCTGCGCGTGGCCGAGGGGCTCGCGCCGGACGCCCTGGGCGAGTTCGTCACGCTGGCGATCGGGCACGAGCTGTACCATCACCGCGAGCACATCGGCGAAGTGCCCGTCATCGGGGACCGCGCACAGCGCGAGCGCGCCGCCGGCAGCTACGCACGCGACCTGATGCAGGATCGAACGTGAGCGAGTTTTTCGTGGCGGGAATCGATGCCGGTCAGAGTTCGACGACGGCGGTGGTGGGCGACGAGACCGGGTACGCGATCGGCCGCGGGCGTGCCGGTCCCGCGGACGAAGTCGGCCAAGCTGCCGGCTCTTCGCGTCTGCACGACGCGCTGCGCGACGCGCTCGAAGCGGCGCGTCGCGACGCCGGTCTGGCCGCCGACGCTCAGTTTGTCGCGATCGTAGCGGGCATCAGTGGCTACGAAGGCCGGACTTACGGGAGAAAACCGCAGCTGCCGACGCGGCGGCTCGTGTTGATGCACGACGCGCCGATCGCTCACGCGGGTGCGCTGGCCGGCGAGGCGGGGGCGGTCGTGATCGCGGGGACCGGTTCGGTGGTCTTTGCTGCCGGCGGCGCGACGGATCGTACGGTCGGCGGTTGGGGCTATCTTTTTGGCGACGAGGGCTCGGCGTTCTGGCTGGTTCGTGAGACGCTGGCCGCTTCGATGCGCGCGGAGGACGCCGGCCGGCTCGCCGACGACCAAACGCGAGCGGCGTGCGAGTTCTTCGCGCTTGCGTCGTTGCGCGCGATAGCACGCGCGTTTTATGCGGGCGAACTCTCTCGCGAACGGTTCGCGGCGTTTGCGCCGGTCGCGCTGCAATTCGAATCGTCGCGCGCGATCGCCGCGCGCGGAGCCGAGCGGCTCGCAGCGCTGACGGCGGCGGCCGTACGCGGCCAACCGGCGCCGAGGATCGCGCTGACCGGCGGAATGTTCGACGACGCGTTTTTCCGCGAACGCGCCGGCGACGCGATTCGCGCCGTGATTCCCGGCGCGAGGCTCGTCGCGCCGGCGTACGACCCCGAGACCGGGGCCCTCTTGCTCGCTTATCGCGAGGCAGGGCGCACGTTTGCCGGTCAGCACCGGAGCGCGCCCGCTTGACCGGCATCGTCGAAAGGTTGCGCGGCGGCCTGATCGTTTCGGTGCAAGCGTGGAAGGGGTCGGCCATCGACGATCCGCGCGTGATCGCCGCGATGGCACGGGCGGCCCAGGAGGGCGGCGCCGTCGCCGTGCGGATCCAGGGCGTCGAGAATTTGCGGGCGGTACGCGAGCGGGTCGACGTGCCGATCGTCGGCCTGATCAAGCGTGAGTACGAGGGTTTTGCCCCCTACATCACGGCGACGCTGACCGAAGTCGAGGCGGTCATCGGCACGGGGGCCGAAATCGTCGCCTTCGACGCGACGGCCCGGCCGCGCCCCGGCGGCATCACGGTGGATGCCTTGGTTCGCGCGATCCGCGGTGCCGGCCGCGTCGCCATGGCCGACTGCGCCACCGCCGACGACGGGGAGCGCGCGCACGCGGCGGGCGCCCAGATCGTTGCGACGACGCTCTGCGGGTACACGCCCGAGACGGCCGGCCGAGCGTTGCCGGCGCTCGACTTGCTGCGCGAACTGACGAAGCTCGAAGCGTTTGCCGTTTGCGAAGGCGGCGTCACGCGCCCCGAACAGCTGCGAGCCGCACTCGATGCGGGCGCCGCCGCCGTGGTTGTCGGTACCGCGATTACCAACGTGGATTGGCTCGTGCGCAGCTTTGCAGGGTCTGCCGACGGTGCGCGAAACGGCTAACCTGCTAAAGTCGGTGCGTAGCCCGATCGCTTCCTTATACATTATAAGTGCGGATACGCGCGCCCAGGGAGAGCTTTTCGTTGCTTGAGAACAGAGCGCAGGCCGTCGGACTCGGCCGCGGTTTTTGGACTGCCACGGCGGTGCTCGGCGTGGTGGCGATCGCGGGGATGGCCTTCTGGTACTGGTTCCCGATCGAGCGCTACCTGCCGGCGGCAATCGTTACGGCGCGCCAAGTCGACACGCTTTTCCGCTTCATGGCGGCCACCGGAACGGCGCTCTACGTCTTCGTGTTCGGCTACCTGGTCTATTTTACGGTGGCGTTTCGGGTTCGGCCAAGCGATCCGCCCGACGCGATCGGCGTCCAAATTCACGACAACCACAAGCTCGAGTTCTGGTGGACGTTGATTCCGGCGTTGTTCGTCGTGCTGCTTTCGGTCGTCAGCGTGAGGATCTGGTACGAGATCATGCTCGAGCCGCAGAATGGGCTCGTCGTTCAAGCAATCGGCCATCAGTTCGACTTTACGTTTCGCTATCCGCAAATCAACGGCGAGATCAGCAACGAGATGCATTTGCCGGTGGACGTTCCCGTCACGCTGAATCTGACGTCGTCGGACGTGATTCACTCGTTCTGGGTGCCGGCGATGCGCCTCAAGAACGATACCGTGCCCGGCTTGGTAACGGAGATTCGATTCACCCCCCGGTTGGTCGGGCGTTACAAGATCATCTGCACCCAGTTTTGCGGCGTCTTGCACAGTCAAATGAACAAGCAGGTGCTCGTCATCGAAGATAAGGCGACGTTCAACCGGTGGTACCACGGCTGGCAAGTTCGCAACGCGCACGTGAGCAACGCACTGCCGGCGGCCGGCGGCGCGGCGGTAGCGCTCGCCGGCGGATCGGCGGCCGCCGGGCAGACGCTGTTCTCACAAAAATGCTCGGCCTGCCACGCGGTCGGACCCTTTAACCAGAAAATCGTCGGACCGGGGCTCAAAGGCGTGCTGCACGACCCGACCCATCCCGATCTGGTCAACGGCAGTCCGGCCACGCCGGCAAACGCCGCGAAAATTCTTCAATCCGGGTATACCGGCAGCATCGGAACGATGCCGAACGCCACGACCAACGGACTATCCGACAAAGACATCGCGGATCTGGTCGCGTACTTGAATTCGCTAAAGTAACCGGAGAACGACCATGTCAATCGCCTCGACCCCAGCAGCCCACGCCGGCGGAATTGCCGACCACATTCATCCCGAGCCTCAGGGGTTCGTTCGGCGATACGTTTTTTCGATCGACCACAAAATTATCGGGATTCAGTACCTGATCACCGCGTGGGTTTTCTTCATGCTGGCCGGGCTGCTGGCCGAGACGATTCGCACCCAACTGCTCAATGCCAACGGCGGCTTCGTCTCGCCCGACACCTATAACGAGGTCTACAGCGTACACGGCAGTGCGATGGTCTGGCTGGTCGTCATTCCGATGCTGACCGGCGGGTTCGGCAACCTGATCTTTCCGCTTCAAATCGGCGCGCGCGACGTCGCCTTCCCGTGGCTCAACATGCTGAGCTTTTGGATCTTTCCGGTCGCCGGGCTGATGCTCTTCTCGTCGTTTCTGATGGGAGCGCCGACGGCCGGTTGGACGGAGTATCCGCCGGTGTCGCTGCAGGGCGCGGCCGGTACTTCGATGTGGGCCGCCGCTATATTCCTGGTCGGCGTCAGTTCGACGCTGACCGGAATCAACTTCGTCGTTACGCTGCTGAAGATGCGCGCGCCCGGCATGACTTTTACGCGCATGCCGCTCTTTTGCTGGGCGCAGTTCGCGACCGCTCCGCTGTTGATGATCGCGACGACGGCGCTGGCCGCCGCCCTCGCCGCCCTTTTCATGGAACGCCAGTTCGGCGTGCCGTTCTACGACCCGACGAAGGGCGGCAGCCCGGTGCTGTGGCAGCACATGTTCTGGTTCTACTCGCACCCGGCCGTATATATTATGGTATTGCCGGCCTTCGGCATCATCTCCGAAGTGCTGCCCACCTTCGCGCGCAAACCGATCTTCGGCTACAAACTGATCGCGTTCTCTTCGATGGCGATCGCTTTGGCAGGCTTCATGGTTTGGGCGCACCACATGTTTACCTCGGGCCTCGCGCCTTATCTGCAGCTGCCGTTCATGATCCTCACGTTCGTGATCGGCATCCCAACCGGAATCAAGATCTTTTCGTGGACCGCGACTCTGTGGGGCGGCAAGATCCACTTGACCACCGCGATGCTGTTTGCGATCGGATTCATCGCGCTGTTTACTTGCGGCGGAATCACGGGCATCTTCCTCGCGGCGGTCCCGTACGACCTCGACGTTCACGGAACGTACTTCGTGGTCGCGCACTTCCACTACGTGCTGGTCGGCGGCAGCCTGATGGGGATATTTTCGGGGATGTACTACTGGTTCCCGAAGATGTCGGGACGCTTGCTCAACGAAACGCTCGGCAAGCTTCACTTCTGGCTGTTCTTCGTCGGATTCAACGGAACGTTCTTACCGATGCACTGGCTGGGTGTCGAAGGAATGCCGCGCTGGGTTGCCACCTACGATCCGCAGTTCGAGTTCTGGAATAGGTTCGCGTCGGTCTCGTCGTACGTCATGGGGATCGGCATCCTGCTGTTCTTCGTGAACGTCATCTGGAGCGCGCGCGCCGGCAAGAAGTCCGGCCCCAATCCGTGGGGCGGACGCACGCTCGAGTGGATGATTCCGTCGCCGCCGAACTACTACAACTTCAAGCGCATTCCGACGGTGTACGGACTGCCCTACGACTTTTCGCATCCGCTGCCGTACAAAGGTCTCGAAGACGAGTTGACCGATACGCCGCCGGCTGCGTTGGGAGCGCATTGATGGCCGTCGCTTCCGTCGCGCACGGACTCGCATCCGAAGCGCCGGCCGATCCGCTCTACCTCGAAACGCGCGAGCTCCGGCTGCAGGGCTTCCTGCTGTTTCTGGTCAGCGACTGCGTCCTGTTCTCGTCGTTCATCTTCGCCTATCTCTACTTGCGTAACAGCGGCCAAGGGTGGCCGCCGCCCGGGATACCGCGGCTCGACGTCGCGTTTGCGGCTTGGAACTCGGTGTTGCTTTTCGGGTCGGGCGCTACGATGCACTACGCGTTGGAGAACTGGAAGCACGGCAACTTCATGAAGTACATGTGGATGCTGATCTTCACGATTATTCTTGGGATCGGCTTCCTCGGCGGGCAGGGCTACGAGTACACGCACCTTATTTTGGTCGATCACGCCAGTTGGGGCGGAAGCGGTATTTTCGGCGCTTCGTTCTTCACGCTGACGGGCATGCACGGCTTCCACGTCTTCGTCGGCGTCTGTTATCTCACGGTGCTGCTGCTGCAGTCGGCCGCAGGCGTCTACACGGGGCAGAAATACTTCGGCATCACCGCCGGGACGCTGTACTGGCATTTCGTCAACGTGATTTGGGTGGTGCTCTTTTCGATCTTCTACTTAATCTAAGGAGCGCGAATGCACGTAGATTGGGCATTCCTCGAGAGGACCGGCGCGGTGGTCGCCGGCATCGTGGTGGCGGTCGTCGCGTTTTACGCGCTCTATAAAGACTGGGCGACGCCCGGCGTCGAGAACCACGTCTTCAAACTCATGCTGCTGCTGTTAGGCGTCGGCGCCATCCTGGCGATCCTGGCGGGCGTGGGCGTGCTCGGCAACTTCCCGAAGGCGGCATAAGGACACAACCATGATCGTAGCAGACGAAGAATACCTCGATTTCAGCCGCGTTCCCAAGAGCCGCGGCGTGCCTAAGGTGCTGGTCGTGTCCGGACTCGTCGGCCTCCTGATGATCTTCGCCATCGGCGCCGCAACAGTTTTGTTCTCCGGCTACGGCCACCACTGGCCCGAGTCATCGTCAATGCGCGTAAACCTCGGCCAACTCCACGAGTAACGTGTAACGACTCTCGGAGTGTCGAACTCCGCGTAACCCATTTCGCTCGTCAATTCTCGCAAAAGAAACGCGGCCGTCTTCTGGTTCCCGCATAAGTGCCGTTGGCGGCGTATCCGATGCGTAACGGTACCGTGGAACGCTCGTTGATTTATAGTGTGGGTTACGATCGGCTCTATAGTCGCGGTGCTCGTTATTGACTCTAACCTGCCCCTAGACGAATCGCTCGGTGCAGCGTCTCATCGACCTCACAACGAGAACCGGGCGGTACTGGATGTTTTGTAGCGGATTGGCGGTTGGCGGGCGTTTTCGTTCGGGGGGCTCTGGACTCGTCGCGGAGGCATGGATGCCGGGAGCGACGAGCCAGGCAGTAGCGTTTTTGCACGGACGCAAAAACGCGAACGTCCCCCGGACGGAAATGCCTGCCAACCGCCAATCCGCCCGAGGAAGTCAGTCCCGAAAGCGTTCGCGGGCGATTCCAATGGCGAGCGGCGGGAGCGCTTCGTCGGGCAGCAGCCCCGTGGGTTTGCCGTCGATTTTGTGAATGCCGGCGTAGACCGAGAATTCCACGAGCGATGGGATCGTGGCGTTGGGCAGGTGTTTCTTGCCGAGCCACTCCCACTCGCAGGCGACCGAGCGATCCTCGAAGAGGGCCGCGACGTAACCGCACGCATCGATCTCGGAGTGCTCGTCGGGCTCGCGGTACCGGACGTAGCCGTCGAGAACGTAAATCGGTTTGAAGGTCTGCACGTACGCGGCGAACGGCGCCACTAAGACGGCGACGAAGTAGCCGGCGAACGCGAGGGTGCCGAGCGCGAAGATCGGAGCGATTTTGATCAGGGTCGCATCGGTGGCGACGTGATGCGCGCGCCAAACGATGCCGAGCGTGATGAACGCCATGAAGCCCACGCCGATGAGGGGTTCGATCGCGAGCGCGAAGCGGCCCGTCAATCCGCGCCAAACGATCGCCCGCTCGCGCGCGGTCCACGGGCGATGGGCGAGCAGTCGGGCGCGGCGGTCGAATTCGCGATACTTCACTTCGATAGACTCTGGGACGAACGTTCGCCTCGCCGGCCGGGCGATGCTGCCGGAGGCCCTAAGCGAGTTCCCCGACGGGGCCGGTCCGTTCGCGTGCCCGCGATTTTAGCATGGCCGCGAGCACGAGCGTCAAGAATGCGATCGCGCAGAAAGCCAAATATGCATGGCGATAGCCGAGCACTTCGTTGGCCGCCAAGCCGATCAAACCGCCCGCGAGCGAACTGCCGAGGATTTGTCCCACGATCAGACTTTGACTCAGCAAGCCGACGGCGGTCGCGCGCGTCTGCTCGGGCGTTTCGTTGGTGACGATGTAGCGGGTCGGAGCTCCGAGCAGCGCGCCGAATCCGGCGCCGGCAACGATCATGGCGAGCAGCGCGAGCCATAGCGACGTGAAGCCGAGTGCAAAAATCGCTAGGCCGAGTTCGGTAAGCATCGTTCCGACGAGGAGCACGTCGCGGCTGCCGATCCGGTCGATGGCGCGGCCCGCCAGCGGGATGACGACGACGAAGGCGAGCGCTCCCAGGGCCGCGACCAACCCGGCCGACGCGGCCGACAAACCCTGCGCACCTACGAGCACGGTTGGAACGAAGAAAAGCGCTCCTTCAAGCATGCCGATGCAGATTTCCAGCGCATACGTCTTCGCCAACTGCGGCGTTTCGAACAGCGTCATGGGAACGGCCGGATAGGGCGCGAGAACGCGCTCCCACAAAACGAAGGCGACCAGTGCGAGCGCGCCCACCAAGCCGACGGCGACGCGCGTTTCGATCAGACCGTCCATGATTCCGAGCAAACCCAGACAGAGCAGCGCCAAACCTGGAACGTCGAGCGGATCGCGGCGGCGGGGTGCCAGGGACGGGACGTGCGAGCGCGCCAGCACGAAGACGACGATCGCCAGCGGAACGTTGGCCACGAAGATCCAGCGCCATGAGACGAAGTGGGTGATCAGGCCGCCGAACGTCGGACCGATGACGGCCGCGAGACCCCAGGTTGCCGCCACCATGCCGAGCGCCGCGCCGCGACGCTCCCGAGGAACGACGTCACCGATGGCCGCGGTCGCCACCGGAAAAATGCCGCCTGCGCCGAGCGCCTGAATCGCGCGCGCCGCCAAAAACACGGGATAGCTCGGTGCGGCAATCGCCACCACACTTCCGACGGCAAACAGCGCGATGCAGCCGAGATAGACCTGTCGCCGGCCGTAACGGTCGGCCAGCGACCCTGCCACGGCGATGGAAACGACCGTGACCAGCAGGTAAACGGTGAAGACCCACGCGAGGTCGCCGGTCGATACGTCGAAGTCTCTCCCGAGCGCCGGCAGCGCAGGCGAAAGGACGCTCAAGTCGAGCGCGCCGGCGAAGACCCCGAGACCGAGCGTAAAGAGTAACGGCTTCACGAAATAACGATGCGGTCGATTACCATGATCGCGCACATCAGCGCGAGATAGACTAGCGAATAGCGAAACAGGCGCCGCGCGCAGGTCGTCGCATCTTTCTCGCGCAGCGTCCGGACGGCGTCGACGAGAAAGATCCCGCCCAGCACGGCGGCGGCGGCGAAATAAAGCGCGCCCATCACGTGCAGCGGGTACAGCGCGAGCGACGCCGCTACCAGGATCACGCTGTAATAGACGATCTCGAGCTTCGTGCGCCGCTCGCCGTACACGTTGGGAAACATCGGGATGCGAGCGTTTTCGTAGTCCAGTTCGGTCATCAGCGACAGAGACCAAAAGTGCGGCGGCGTCCAAAGAAAGATCAGCGCGAAGAGACCGAGCGCGGGGGCGCCGATCGCGTTCGTCACCGCCGCCCAGCCGACCAGCGGGGGAATCGCGCCGGCCGCACCGCCGATGACGATGTTCAGCGGGGTGAGACGCTTGAGCCAGATCGAATAGATCACGACGTAGTAGAAGTTCCCGGCCAGCGAAAGCCACGCGGCCAGCGGGTTGACCAAAAAGTACAGGATCGCAAATCCGGCGACGCCCGTGGCGACCGCGTAGAGCACGGCATCGTGGACCGAGATTCGACCGCACGGAATCGGCCGCCGGCTCGTGCGCTTCATCAAACGGTCGATGTCGGCATCGTAGGCGCAGTTGAGTGCGCCGGCCGATCCGGCCGACAGCGCCCCGCCCAGCAGCGTCCAGAAAACCAGCGCGAGCGGGGGTAACCCGCGGGCCGCCATGATCATCGCCGCGCCCGTCGTGATCAGCAGGAGCAGGATGATGCGGGGCTTCGAAAGTTCGTAGTAATCGCAAACGCGGGAGAAGACCGCAGTCATCAGATCGCCGTTACTCCGGTGCGCGCGCGCAGCGAGACTGCCTCGAGGGCGGCGAACACCGTCGCGACGACGAACGCCAGGAATGCCAGCGCGGCGTTGACCGCGTGCGCCTCACGTAATTCCATCGGGAGCCGCAGCGCGACGTTGAGCAGCCCGAGCAGAACTTGGAGGCCGACGAGCGCAACGCCGGCCGTGACCGCAACGCGAACCCGCGCCGACGCCGGACGCGCCCACGCCAAAGCCAGCGAAGCGGCCGCGCAGAGCAGCGTGATACCGGCGGCGAAGCGATGCAGCATTTGTACGGTTTGACCGTCGGTATATACGACGACGTTTCCGGCGCATCCCGGAATCGACAGACAAGCGAGACCGGCGCCGCTCGAGCTGACGTACGCCCCCACGCACATCGTCGTAAACGCGACGAGGGCGGTGAGACCGAAGATCGCCGTAAGCTCGATTCCCGGGCGGCCGCGCCCGGCGCTGGGAGGCTCCGGCCGTTCGGCGGCCGCGGCAAAGATCGCCATCGCCGACAGCGCCGCAATGAAGGCCATCGCCGTGCCCCAGTGCAGCACGACCGAAATCGGCGTGTTGGCCAGGCGAACGGTCGCCGCGCCGAGCAATACCTGTGCCAAGAACAGGGCCGCAATGACCGCGACGGTCGGTGCGATAAAAGGCGAACGAGCGCGCCGGCGCCACGCCACGACGATCAACGCGACGACCAGCGGCGCGACCAAAAGTGCGAGGAGGCGATGCATCCATTCCCAAATCGTTCCGTCGCCCATCGCGGGCACGATGCTGCCGTGACAGAGAGGCCAATCCGGGCAGGTTTCGCCGGCGCCGTTGATGCGCGTCCAGCTCCCCAACATCACGGCTCCCAGTGCGACGAGATCCGCTCCCAGCGCGAGACGGCCCAAAGTCTTCATGAGCGCTCCTAAGGGTAACGCGCGCGCGCCGGTCGTGACAATGACATTGGAAGGCGAAAAGTTAAGGCGCTTGCGGAGGGGGCGGCAGGCCCGTGCGGGCGAAGGCGTCGGCCGTGAAACGCTGGTGGGCGCTGGCCGCGCTCCTTCTCCTGGTCGGCTGCCGGGAGGTTCGGGTGCAAACGCTCGCACAGGGAACCACGACCGTACCCGGCGACAACCAGATCGTCGTCGTGCGCAATCCGGTCGATCTGGCTAAGCTCGGGATCCATGCCCCGGTCCACTTCCGCGGTGAGTTCGGCGTCATCCTCATGATGGGCCCGCACGTTCGCACGGGTTATAAGCAGATCATCGAATCGATTCGGGCCAACGACCGCCGCGTGCGCGTGGTGGCTTTCGAACAGGAGCCGCCCGACGGTGGCGAGCCCTCGCCAACCTATCGTACCTACACCTTATGGATCGTTCCGAACAGCGTCTACCGGCGAGGCGTTCGCGTCGAGGTGGTGACGCCGAGCGACCAGCCAATCGCGACGACGTACCTCCCCTAGATTCCTGGAGACTTCTAAGATACTCGCTACGAGATCGGACGAGAAACAGACGAATGCTTTCACCTAAACGGAGCGCGCGGACCGGAGAAGCCGGTCCGTTCGCCGCGCGAATGGAACGCCTGGGTCTCGTACTCGAGCCCGACGGCAGTCCCGATGAGGCCGGCGGCATCCTCAATCCGGGCGCGGCGCGCACGCCCGACGGCGAACTTCTGCTCTACCCGCGATGCGTCGCGGCGGGAAATATCTCGCGCGTGGGAACCGCGCGGGTGCGCCAGTCCGGTGACAAATTCGACGCGAAACGGCTCGATTATGCGCTCGTACCCGAAGCCGAGTACGAGAAGCGTCCGCATCCAGGCTACGGCTGCGAGGATCCGCGCGTCACGTTCGTACCGGTGCTGAACGCGTACGTGATGGCCTACACCGCGTTCGGGCCGGAGGGTCCGCGCGTAGCGGTCGCGATCTCACCCGACGCTCGCCGCTGGGAACGCCTCGGGCTGGTTCGGTTCGACGACGCCGGCGTGATCATCGGCGACGACAAGGACGCGGCCTTCTTTCCCGAACCGGTCACGTCGCCGGCCGGCCGCAAGAGCTTGGCGTTCTATCATCGCCCGATGCTGCATCTTTCCGCGGTCGACGGTCGCGCTTCGCTTCCCATGATCGAACGGATGCCGTTCGAGGATCGCGAGTCGATTCGGATCGCCTACGTTCCGCTCGATGCCGTCCTGAAGGATCGCGCGAATCTGCTCGACGTCAAAGAGAGCGTACAGGTACTCTCGCCCGATGCGAACTGGGGCTCGATCAAGATCGGCGCCGGGACGCCGCCGGTGCGCACGCCGCAAGGCTGGCTGTCGTTGTTCCATGGCGTCAACGTCACCGATGATTCCTCGCCGAAGCCGTCGCTGTCGTATAGCGCGGGTCTACTGCTTCACGACCTCGAGCGCCCCGATCGCGTGTTGTATCGCTCGCCCAAACCGATTCTTTCGCCGGAGACGCCGCGCGAACGGGTCGGCGTCGTCGACAACGTCGTTTTTCCGACCGGTATCGACCCGCGTCCCGACCTGGCCGACGGTACGTACGACGTGTACTACGGAATGGGCGATCATTCGATCGGGGCCGCGCGCTTGCGTTTAGAGTAGGTAACGACTCCGCCCGCTTTGGCAGCGCCGCCCCGAGCGGCGCGTGCCGTCTTACGCGGTGCGCGACTTGCGAGAAGTTCTGCGACCCAGCGTTCGTCAGCCGACGTTTTCGAAGAGCCGCTCGCGCGGGTCGCATCGCCCAGTCGTCCCTTCGCAAGGTACTGCTCGAGAATCGCCGGATGGATATAGCATTTGCGGCAGACGGCCGGCGTGTTTCGAAGACGGTCGGCTACGGCTTTGACGGCTGCCACGACCTGCCGTTCGCGGTCCGGCTTGGAGTCCTCCGGACGCTGCCGCAGCCACTGCGCGCAGTACACCGTTGCGAGCCACGTGCGGAAATCCTTAGCGGAAAATTCTTCACCCGAAACGACGCGGATGTATTCGTTGACGTCGGCAGAGTCGATCGGCACGGAACTGCCTTGGTCGTCGACGAAGCTGAAAAGGCGCTGGCCGGGGAGATCCTGGCAGCGGGCCACGACGCGCGCGAGGCGGCGGTCGTGCAGGTGGACGCGATGGCGCACGCCGCTTTTCCCGTCGAACTCAAACCGCATTTCGGCGCCGCGTACGCGAGCGTGCCGATTGCGCAGCGTCGTTAGGCCGAACGACCCGTTGTCGCGCGCGTACTCTTCGTTGCCGATGCGTACGAGCGTCGTCTCGAGAAGCGCGACGACGGCTGCCAGGACTTTTTCTTTGGGCATTCCGGGCCGCGTAAGGTCGCGATCGACGGTTTGTCGCAGTTTGGGAAGCACGAGCGCAAACGCGGTCAGCCGCTCGTACTTGGTCGAATCGCGTACTTTTCTCCAGCGCTCGTGATAGCGATATTGCTTGCGGCCGCGCGCATCGCGGCCGGTTGCCTGCAGGTGGCCGTCGGGGTGCGGACAGATCCAAACGTCTTCGTATGCCGGCGGAATGACGAGCTTCGCGATTCGCTGCAACGTGGGTGTGTCGCGGACCGGCGTCCCGGCCGCCGAAACGTAGCGAAAGCCGCCACGGCGGGCGAGCCTTCGGATTCCCGGCATTTGGTCCGTGACGTAGCGCAAGCCGGCATCTTTTGCCTCATCGACCGGATCGGCGCTCACCGGGTCGTACGGCTCCCAGGGGCGTCGGGCCGCGAGTCGGAACCGACGAGTGCGATCTTCATATCGAGCTCTTACCCGCGAAACCCCCGACTCTAGGAGTCACAGGAATGCTGCGGTATTTCGTTCTCGCAACCGCGATCGTCGTCGGCGCCGGCGTTATTATTGCCGGATGGGTGAATCGCGACATGCTTCGGATCAAACTCGCATCGGTGTACGCTTCGGCGCCGCCGAAGGCCGAGCCGGCCGAAGCGATCGGAACGGGTTCGAATAATGTGGGGCTGCGCGGCGATGCACCGTGGGCGCTTTCGGCGCTGCCCGAGTGCCTGGTCCAAAAGTCGGAATCGACCGGGCCGCGGGCATACGTGCTCGCGCATCTGCCGCCCGGAGCGGCTGCGATTGAGCCCCCGGCGAGCCTGCGAGTCCGGGACTGCGGGATCGAGCTGGCGGGCGATGCGATCTACGTCCGGCGCGGACCCGATCGCTTTCGAATTCCACCGCCGGTTCGCTTGTACCGCTTCCCCGGCGGGTTCGCGCTCCTGCGCGAGCGAACTGCGGGCGCGTACGAATTGCGCGTCTACGAACCTTCGGAAGGCTCGACCCTGCACGAATGACGATTGAAGAAGAAGTCTGCAAGCGGCGCACCTTTGCGATCATCTCGCATCCGGATGCCGGCAAAACGACCCTGACTGAAAAGCTGCTGCTGTACGGCGGTGCGATTCACGTCGCGGGTCAGGTCTCGGCCCGCAAGCGTCAGCGCCAGGCAACCAGCGACTGGATGGCGTTGGAACGCGAGCGCGGCATCTCGATCACCTCAACGGTCCTGCAGTTCCCGTATCGCGGCTTCACCCTCAACCTGCTGGACACGCCCGGTCACCAGGATTTCGGCGAGGACACCTACCGGACGCTGCTGGCCGCGGACAGCGCGGTAATGCTGATCGATGCCGCCAAAGGGGTCGAGCCGCAGACGAAAAAACTTTTTGCGATCTGCCGCGACCGCGGAATCCCGCTGTTCACCTTCGTGAACAAGCTCGACCGGCCGAGTCGCGACCCGCTGGAGTTGCTCGACGAACTGGAAACCGTGTTGGGCCTGGGTGCGTATCCGATGAACTGGCCGCTTGGCAACGGCGAAACGTTCCGGGGGGTATACGACCGCCGGTCGCGCGCGCTGCACCTCTTCGAGCGGTCGGCGCACGGAGCCACCCGCGCCGCCGAGACGTTGACCGACGCCGACGACGAACGTTTGCGCGAACTCGTCGACGAGCACGGGTACGCTCGATTTCGCGAAGGCATCGAACTGCTCGACGGCGCGGGCGAGTCGTTCGACCGCGAAGCGATGCTCGAAGGCAAAATCACGCCCGTCTTCTTCGGCAGCGCGGTGACGAACTTCGGCGTGCGGCCGTTCCTGGACGCGTTCGTCGAGATGGCCCCGGTGCCCGGCGCTCGTGCCGGCATTTCCCCGTCCAGCGACGAGTTCACGGGTTTTGTTTTCAAGATCCAAGCGAACATGGACCCGCGGCATCGGGACCGGGTTGCGTTCGTACGCGTCTGCTCCGGAAAATTCGAGCGCGACATGACGGTCCGCAACGGGCGTACCGGCAAGGAGGTTCGGCTGTCGCGTGCGATGCGACTGTTCGCCGACGAGCGGGAATCCTTGGAAGCGGCTTACGCTGGCGACGTGGTCGGGTTGGCCAACCCCGGCGCGTTCGCGATCGGCGACGCGCTCTTCGACGGCGAGCCCGTGGCCTTCGCCCCCGTTCCAGCCTTCGCGCCGGAACATTTTGCGGCCGTGCGCAGTATCGACACTTCGGGTTACAAATCGTTCGGAAAGGGCATCGCGCAACTGCGCGAGGAGGGCGCCGTGCAAGTCTTCTACCCGTTGGGATCGACTCGAACCGAACCGATCTTGGCGGTCGTCGGCGAGCTGCAATTCGAAGTGGCAAAGTACCGTTTGGAAGCCGAGTACAACGTCAAGACGGCATTTTCGCAACTCCCGTTCTCTCTGGCGCGGCACGTCGAGGGCGACTCCGCCCGAATCGCGGGCGCACAAATGCCATCGAACGCAAAACTGGTCGAGGATTGGGACGGCCGTCCGGCCGCGCTTTTCGAGAGCGAGTGGAGCCTGCGCCTGGCCCAAGAGTGGAACCCGCAACTCGTGTTTGCTCGATTCTCCGCCGACCCGGCGAAGGAGATCGTTGCCCCATGACGTTTACCAAAAGTATCGCCGTCGCGGCCATCGGCATCGCGCTCTTCGGTTGTTCCTTTCAAAACAAGAACGAGCGCGAGGCCGATAAAATCACCCGCGCCGTGATCGCCAACGACTTGGCGCCGGTAAAGGGCGACATCGCGCCGGGCGTCACGATTCCGCGCGTAAAAGTCGCCGAATGGTCGGACGAACTCAGCGCTCAGGGTAAACTCGTCTCGATCAAAGAGACGACGGCCGGCTGTTCGCCGGGATGGCATTGCTTCGATGTGAAATTCGAAAAGCACGCTTACGTCGAACATATGCGGCTCGACGAGAACGGCAAGGTCGTCAGCTGGAACTTCAAGATGGCGGCGGCCGCCTCGAGCTCCTAAGGCCCGTGGCGGCGAGCGTCGGATTCGATGACGTCCGCGCGGCGGCCGAACGGCTGCGCGGGATCGCCCATCGCACGCCGGTAGCGCGGTCGCGAACGCTCGACGCGCTTTGCGGTGCCGAAGTTTTCGTCAAGTGCGAGAATCTCCAGCGGATGGGCGCCTTCAAGTTTCGCGGTGCGTACAATTTTCTCGCGTCGCTCTCCCGAGCCGAGCGCGAGGCGGGCGTGGTGGCGTTTTCGAGCGGCAATCACGCGCAAGGGGTCGCATTGGCGGCCAAGCTCCTCGGAATCGCAGCGACGATCGTCATGCCTTCGGATGCCCCGCAAGTCAAGCTCGACGCGACGCGCGAATACGGAGCGCAGGTCGTGCTCTACGAACGGGAGCGTTCCCATCGCGAAGAAATCGCGCGCGAAATCGCCGCCGAGCGGGGCGCCACGGTGGTTCCGCCATTCGACGATCCCCGGATCGTCGCCGGCGCGGGAACCGCGGCGCTGGAGCTGCTGGACGAAATCCCAAATCTCGACGCCATCGTCACACCCGTGGGCGGCGGCGGACTCATGGGAGGAACGGCCATCGCCGCGCACGGTCTCGATCCGGCGATCGAAATCTACGGCGTCGAGCCCGAGGCGGGGGATGACTTCGCGCGCTCGCTAAAGGCTGGGGAGCGAGTGTCCATCGGCGTACCGAGCACGATTGCCGACGGTTTGCAGACCACCGCGCCGTCGGAGCTGACGTTGCGGATCGCGCGCGAGCATGGGGTTCGTGTCGTAACCGTAAGCGACGCGGAGCTGATTGCAGCGATGCGCTTTGCGTTCGCACGGATGAAGCTCGTTTTGGAGCCCAGCGGCGCGGCGGCGCTGGCGGCGCTGATTGGTCGCCGCGTCCCGGCCGTGGCCGGCAAACGCGTCGGGGCGATTGCCAGCGGCGGAAACATCGACGCTGCGCGCTATGCGGATATGATCGAATAGACTCCGATCATCGCCCCATCGAATAGAATTCGGCGTTGGGGCGCATGTCGGTAACGCCCGCCATTCGGTTGGAGAAGCCGAAGAACGCGGCGATGGCCGCGATATCCCAGATGTCATCGTCGGAGAAGCCGCTTTCGCGCATGGCGTCGATCTCGGCGTCCGACGCGGCGAAACCGGGTTCGTTGACGCGCGATGCAAACGCCAGCATGGCGCGCCAACGGGGCGTCAACTCGGCCGTGCGCCAATTGTTGGCGATCTGTTCGGCGAGCACCGCATCCTTACCGAGAATCCGCAGCGCCGCGCCGTGGGCGGTCATGCAGTACTGACAGGCATTTTCCGACGACACGGCGACGACGATCGCCTCGCGCTCGGCGCGGCTGAGTCCGCCCGGATTCTTCATGAGGACGTCGTGGTAAGCCATAAAGGCGCGGAAGTGTTCCGGACGGCGCGCGTACGCGCGGAAGACGTTCGGAACGAAACCGAGCTTCGCTCGGTTCGTCTCGTAAACGTCGCGAATGTCGGCCGGGAGATCCGCTTCGGCGGGCTCGCCGAAGCGGGAAGCCGGCGACGCGCGATTAGCCCGCTTTGATATCACCGCACGCGACGTAGGTTGCGAGGTCGCTCGTGCTCTTGTGCACGTTGATCGACGTTGGGCTGGCGAGGAGCTGATCGATCGTGACGCCTTTTACCATTGTTGTCGAGTTGCCGCCGGCGACGCTGGTCAGCGGGTACGCCACGCTCTTGACGTCGGCACAGGTTCCTTGATGAATGTGCGCCGGCTGGGCGGCGGCCGGTGCGTTGGCGAGGGTGATAACGACTTCCACGCCGTCGGGCTTCTGGGTCAGCGCGGCCGTTCCGGTCTCTCCCGAACTGTTCAGCGCGCCCAGGTCGACGGTGAGGGTGTTCGTGGCTGCCCACACGTGACCGGCCGACGTCAGGGCGAGAATCGCTCCCAGCGCCGTGACGGCCAAAGCGAGATGGATCTTTTTCATGAACGAAACGCTCCTTTTCTATGCAGAAGGCCTAGGTTATACCCAAAAGGCGAGCGGTCTCCCGCAGCCGCGCCTCGAGGGTGGCGACCGCGGCCGTGCCCTGACGGGTGGGCGCGGCGTCCACGCCGTCGATCGTGTCGAGCAGGAAGGCCGCGTCGGCGTTGAGTGCGTCGAACGTCCGGGCGTCAGCGGCTCGGTGGCGCTCCCGGGCGACGATCGCATCGCGATAGCTGCGGTCCATGATGCCGGTAAGGACGCGCGCAAGGTGGTACTGCCGCCGCAGCGCCTGCAGCGAGATCGTAATGCGCGGGTCCATCCGCACCGTCACCGAGCGTCGCGTCGTCGTGCCGTCGACGTCGAGTTCGACGACGTAGCGACCCGGTATTACGAGCGGTCCTTGCGGAAACCGCGGCGTATCGTACGCCACCGCCGCAATCGGCAGATCCTGCACGACGGACTGCGGCGGTGCCTCGCGCAAATCCCAAACGAATCGGTGCATTCCGGCGGCAGTTCCCGGTCGCCGAAACGGCCGTTCCCAGTATGCCGGTTTGTTCAGGTTTGGGATCGGCGCCGGAGCCGAATCGTCGCTTGCGTAGCGCCGCTCGACGTGGCCGTCCTCGTCGTAGATCGTCAGGACCACGCGGCGCGCAGCGGCCGAAAGCGCGTAATCGAGGATCGCGCCGTCGGGCGGATTCTGCCCGGCTGGCTCCTCGGGTGGAAGCGGTGTATCGGTGTTCACGTTGTTGCGGACGCGATAGGTTGGTTCGGGAGCGAAAAGGTACGCGCCGCGGTTTGCCTCGCCGAAAGGCTCGCCGTTCGTCCGCGCGAGTTCGCGTAACGGCATCACGTCGTCGAGAATCCAGAAGCCGCGTCCGTGGGTGGCGACGATCGCATCGTCGTGGGCAACGATCAGATCGCGAACCGAGGTATGCGGGAGATCGAGCTGCAGCGACTGCCAGCGCTCGCCGCCGTCGAACGAAACCCAGACGCCGTTTTCGGTGGCCGCGTAGAGCAGGCTGGGCTCTTGGGAATCTTGGCGCACCGCGTTGACCGGCTGATCCGGCAGTCCCGTAACGGCAAGCTTCCAGTGCGCTCCGGCATCGCGCGTCACGTAGACGTACGGGCGCAGGTCGTCGAGGCGAAACCGATTGACCGCGACGAAGGCGGTGCCGTCTTCGAACCGCGACGCGTCGATTTGCGAAATTTTACTCCAGGGCGTAAGGGCCGGCGGGGTGACGTTCTTCCACCGAGCGCCGCCGTTGCGGGTGATCCAGACGAGCCCGTCGTCCGTGCCGGCCCAGATCGTTCCCGCTTGCCGGTATGACGGCGCGATCGCGTACACGACGCCGCGATGGCCGCCGCGTTGCGGGTCGTCGGCCTCGAATGCGCCGAGCACCGCCGGAATCCCGGGATGCGGCCGCGTGAGATCGGGACTGATCGCCCGCCAACGCGCGCCGCCGTCGTCACTTTGGAACACGACGTTGGCGCCGAAATACAGCCGGTGCTTATCGAAGCGATCGAATGCCAGCGGTTCGGTGCGAACGGTGCGGTAGGTCTTCGAGGGCAGCGCGATCGGCGAGACTTCCTGAGCCTGTTCGGTGCGCTCGTCGAACCGCTCGACCTTGCCGCCGAAGAATACGCCGGCGTGCAACGGATCGGGCACGACGTAGCCGTACTCCTGCGCGCCGACCGTATGCCAATCGCGCTGCGTCACCTGTCCCCAAGTGCCGCGGCTGCTCACGCAGGCCGAGCCGCTCTCCTGCTGGCCGCCGCAAACCCAGAACGGAAACCGCTGGTCGGCCGATACGTGATACATCTGCGCGGTGGGTTGGTTGTACCACGAACTCCAGCTGCGGGCGCCGTCGACCGAAATCGTCGCACCTTGATCGCTCGCCAGGGCGATCGTGCCGGAGTTGGCCGGATCGATCCACACGGTGTGGTAGTCGTCGCCGCCCGGCGCACCCTTAATCGCAACGAACGTCTTGCCCGAATCGGTCGAACGATAGAAGGCCGTGTTCGTCAGATACACGGTGCCGGGCGCGTGCGGATCGACCGCCAGCGAGACTAAATCGTCTCCGCGCTGGGCGATCGCCGGGTTGTCGTTGGTTTGGGTAAAATGGGCGCCGGCGTCGTCGCTGCGATAGACCGCCCCTCCACGCTCCGGCGTGTCGGCGTAGGCGTAGACGATCTGCGGCGCGCTCGGCGCGGGAGAGATTTCGGCGCGGCCGATCCGAGGCGGGAGCCCGGCCGTCAACTGCATCCAAGTCGTTCCGCCGTCGGTGGATTTAAAGATGCCGCTCCCCGCAATTTCGAACGACGAGCCAATTTCCCATGGGGCTTGACGTGCCGCCCAGAGCGTCGCATACACGGTGTTGGGGTCGTGCGGATCGAGCACGACGTCGTACGCTCCCGTGTCGGCGTTTTTGTAAAGCACTCGGCTGAACGTGGCGCCGCCGTCCAGGGAGCGGTAAACGCCGCGTTGTTCGTTCGGTCCGTACGGGTGGCCGAGCACGGCGACGAACAGCCGGTTCGGGTTTTTGGCATCGACGGCGATCGACGCGATTTGCTGACCGTCACGCAGACCCAGTTGCTTCCACGTCGCTCCAGCATCGGTCGACTTGTAGATCCCGTTGCCGACCGCTAAATCCGGACGCTGCAGGCCTTCACCGCTGCCGGCGTACACGACGTTGGGATCGCTCGCGGCGACCGCCAGCGCCCCGATCGAGCCGGTCGACTGCGCGTCGAAGATCGGCGTCCAGGTGTGTCCCGCATCGTCGGTTCTCCAAATCCCGCCGTTGACGACACCGATGTAGAACGTGTTCGGTTTGCCGGGAACGCCGGCGATCGAGGTGGTTCGTCCGCCGCGCAGCGGTCCGACGAACCGCCAATGCATGCCGGCGTAGAGCGACGGTGCGATCCCGAGCGCTCCGATCAACGAAAGCACTACCGCGAACCGGGCGAGAGGCATTGGGTAACCTCCTATCGTTGCGTTACGCGAGCGACGAATGCGGCGATATCGTCGAAGGCCTCGCGGCTTTCGCGCAGACCGGAAAAAATATGCCACACGTGCGGGACGCCGTCCCAGAGACGCAGGCAACAGTCGACGCCGGCGGCGCGCGCCTTGGCGTCGAGGCGCACGGCGTCGTCGCGCAGCATCTCAACCGTGCTGGCCTGAATCATCAGCGGCGGAAGGTGGCGCAGGTCGGCATACAGCGCGGACGCCAGCGGATCGTCGAGGGGCCGGTCGCCGACGTACGCTTGCGCCATGCGGCGCTCGCCGCTGTCGGCGGTAACCAAATTCCGGCGCCTCGCCAGATCGACCCAGGGCGCGATCAGCACGGCGCCGGCCGGAAGCGGCACGTTTTCCGCCCGCAGTGCGAGCAGCGTCGAGAGCGCCAGCCCTCCGCCGGCCGAGTCGCCTGCAATGACGATGTTGCCCGGCGCGGTGCCGGTCGCGAGCAGCCAGCGATAACCGGCGACCGCGTCGTGCAGGGCCGCCGGAAACTGGTGCTCCGGAGCGAGCCGGTAATCGAGAGCGAAGATGCGGGCCGTGCAGCTCCGGCTAAACGCCCCGGTCAGCGTTCGATACATCGCCGGCGAGCCGGCGACGTAGCCGCCTCCGTGGAGATAGTAGACGACCGTTGCCGGGTCGGGCTGCGCGTTGGGGAAGATCCACTCGCCGCGGACCCCGGTCGGCAGGTCCGCAACTCCAACGCGAGCGAGCCCGCGCGGTAACCGTCCGAACAGCAGCTCGCCGCGGCCGATTACGCGACGATAGTTGTGCAGAAGATCCGGTCCGCGGATTTTCCGAACCGCCGGCAGTTTTCGCGTCACCCGCACGATCATGCGGATCGCCCGCGCTCCCAGGCTCGCCATCGGCTAGAGGCGTTTCCCGTTGCGCCGCGGGCCGCGGCGTTTCGGTTGAAACGCCGCACCAACTTTCCAGCTGGTTTTGCGCGGGAGCGTGTCGTCGACGTCGTCGCAGCCGATCGGGGTGAACTCGCGGCAGTCGCCGGGCCGCGCCGCGTAAATGCCGCAGTAGTAGCGCCCGCTGCGCGAACCCATCAGGAATACGCACTGATCGGAGATGTCGTCGCCGACCTTGCGCAGCCAACCGACGTGGAAGCCGTCGGCCGATGGACGCGCGACGACGTAGTCGCGCATCGCGTCGTCGTAACTGACGCCGAAGTGGTCGGCGATCCGCTGGACGTCGGCCCGGCTGACGAACGGCTCGTATCCGCTGCAGCACTCGGCGCATCCGGGCGGACATGCGACGTTCTCAGGCATCTCTTGGAGATGCTTGCGGGCCAGATCGATGACCTTGCCGACGGCTTTGACGAACTCGGGGTCGTCGTTGTACTTATACACCCATTCGCGTTTGGTAATTTCGTTCGTATTGTAATAACGCGTCGTCTTTTCGTCGAACTCGATGGTGAGGTGTTCTTCGTCGATTTCGATCTTGTTGACGTGTTCGATCGGCCGCGCGTCGAGCAGCTCGGGGTGCGTGGGCTGTCCCGTTCGGCGCGAATAGTTACGCAGGTTGATGAGGTCGATGGTTTCCATGGGTCTGCTCGATTCCCCCGGCGTGCGGGTGCGGCCTGTAGCCGTGCCAAACATAAGTGCCATGCGAACGGCAATCGGCGTCGATCTCGGCGGATCTCACGTGACAGCAGCGGTCGTTACGGACGACGGGAAGATTCATTCTCAGCACGAGCAGGACCTCGAAAGCTTGCGGTTCGAGTCGGTCATCGACGCGCTTTCGGCGCAACTGCAAGCGGCCGTGAAAGATGCGGGCTCGGGACTGGTCGGTATCGGCATCGGCTCGCCCGGAAACATCGACGCGGCAACCGGCGCCGTGCTCTATAGCCCGAACTTCGGATGGAGCGACGCACCGCTTGGGGAGGCCCTGCGCAAGCGCTTCGACCTTCCGGTCTTCGTCGGCAACGACGCGCGCTGTGCGACCCTTGGCGAGTATGAGTTCGGCGTCGGCCAAGGCACCAAGGACTTCGTTTTGCTGACGCTCGGAACGGGTATCGGCGGAGGCATCGTCGCCGGCGGCCGGCTAATTCTCGGCAATCGCTGGGGGGCCGGAGAGATCGGCCACCATCAGATTCGTCCGACGGACGGGTTCGTGTGCGGATGCGGGAAGATCGGCTGCTTCGAAGCGCAGGCGTCCGGAACGGGATTAATCCGTCACGCGTTTGCGGTGGCGCCGTCGTTCCCGCGCAGTACGCTGCTCGACGCAGCGCGCGACAAACTTAGCTCCAAAAAGATTCGCAAAGCCGCACAAGCGGGCGACAAGCACGCGTCGGCCGCATGGGCACGCTTTACCGGAGATCTGGCGATCGGACTGGCCAACGTCATTGCTTTCGTCAATCCGGAAACCGTCGCGCTGGGCGGCGGCGTTTCTACGGCCGGCGAATTCATGCTCGAGGCGGTGCGCGGTCCGGTCGACGCCTTGACGACGATGGTTCCGAAAGGCACGACGCGGATCGCGATCGCGAAGCTGGGAAACGATGCCGGGCAAGTCGGCGCGGCGACCATGGCGTTTCGGGGCGGTTTGACGACGGGCGATGCGATCGCTGCGTAAGGCCGCTTGGCCCGGACGAGTTCGGGGCCGGTTACTGCCGGCGCCCGAAAGGGAAAGACCTCGTAGTGCCCCGGCCGCCGACGAATCGGCTTCTCGCAAAACCGTGAAGATTGAAGGACACCATGCCTAAACGTCAGGCCCTCATCGCTTCGCTCGCGGTCGTCGCCGTCGCGGCCATCGGCTGGATCGTGGCCGCAACGACCGCGACGCGTTCGAGCCCGCCGGTCCAGAACATCCACAAGATCCAGCACGTCGTCATCATCATGCAAGAAAACCGATCCTTCGACACCTACTTCGGCACGTTTCCGGGGGCCGACGGCATTCCGATGAAGGACGGCGTGCCGACCGTCTGCGTTCCATCGCAGAGCGGCCAGTGCGTGCGGCCATTCCACGATCCCAACGACCGCAATCACGGCGGTCCACACAACTCCCATGCCGCGATCAAAGACATCAACGGCGGCCGGATGGACGGGTTTTTGACGTCGCCGAAGGGGCTCTCGCGCTGCACGACCTACGGCGATCCCAACTGCGTCGCCAATCCGCGCTTGCGTGACGTGATGGGCTACCACGACGAACGCGAACTCCCAAACTACTGGAAGTACGCCCGCGATTTCGTGCTGCAGGATCACATGTTCGAAAACGTCGCGTCGTGGAGCTTGCCGCAGCATCTGTTCATGGTGTCCGAGTGGTCGGCGAAGTGCGCGCAGCTGCACGTCGCCATGAGCTGCGTCAATGAGGACGAAGCCCCGGACTATCCGCCGGACTTTCGCCGAAGAGCCGCCCACCCGCCGGGCCGGCCGGACTACGCTTGGACCGACCTGACGTACCTTCTGCACCGCCGGCGCGTGAGCTGGGCGTACTACGTCATGAGCGGCACCGAACCCGATTGCGCGAACAACGTCGATCCGTGCAAAGGCGTCCCGCAGAACTATCGGACGCCCGGCATCTGGAACATCCTTCCCTCGTTCGACACCGTCAAGCAAGACGGGGAACTCGGGAACATCCGCGATTTACGCCGGTTCTACAGCGATGCCCGCGCCGGCACGCTTCCGAACGTCGTGTGGATCGCGCCGGCCGGAAGATACAGCGAGCATCCGGTCGCCCTGGTCAGCGCCGGCCAAGACTACGTGACCGGCTTGATCAACGCCATCGCGCGAAGCCCGGAGTGGAACAGCACGCTCGTGCTCTTGAGTTGGGACGATTGGGGCGGCTTCTACGATCACGTCGCGCCGCCGGCGGTCGATCAAAACGGATACGGACTCCGCGTTCCCGGAATCGTCATCAGCCCGTACGCGCGCCGCGGCTTCGTCGACCATCAGGTTCTCAGTCACGACGCGTACGTAAAATTTATCGAAGACGATTTTCTGGGCGGCGAACGGATCGATCCAAAAACCGACGGACGCCCGGATCCCCGCCCCGACGTTCGAGAAAACGCCTCTCAGCTAGGCGACCTCCGCCTCGATCTCGATTTCAACCAGCCGCCGCGTCCGCCCGAAGTGCTGCCCAACGGCACGATCTGGAACGGTCAGACGGCCGTGCCGGAAAGCCCGTAGCGTAAGGCACCGGCGGGCAACTCGTCCTGCGCGGGAATCGTTCCCGTTTCGACGATCCGCGCGATCAGCGCGGCGATCCGTCGCGAGCTGCGGCGCGGCGCCACGATCTCTTGATTGTGCCGGATGGCCGTGAGGCGCTCCGGCGTCCGAATCATCGAGCGGACGGCGGCAACGACTTCCGATGCTCCGTGCAGGGCGACTGCGCCGAGGCCGTTGTGCCGGACGAAGTTGACGTTCCCCCGTTCCTGGCCCGGAACGTAATCGTAAACGACCACCGGGAGCTGAGCGGCGTTGGCCTCCGCTAGCGTACCGGGACCGGCTTTGGTGACGAGCAGATCGACCGCGCGGAAATATTCGGGGATTTGATCGGTAAAGCCGAGCACGTGCATCGGGGTCGGCAGGTTGGCCGACATTTCGGTGAGCTTCTGCTGGAGGTGCTCGTTGCGCCCGCAGACCGCGACGAGGTGAATCGGGAGCCGGGCCCGGGCGAGTGCCAGCGTCGTCGAACAGCAGCTTCCCGCCGCCTTCCCCACCGGCCATCAGCATCACGATCATGGCGTCCGCCGGAAGACCGAGTTGCGCGCGCAACTCCGCCGGCGTGCCGGTGACGTCGTCGAACTGCGGGTGAATCGGGTGCCCCAGAAGCCGCAGCCGCGCGGGGGAAACGCCTCGGGAGAGCGCCCGCTGGTATACTTCGCGAGCCGGCACGACGACCGCGTCCGCGTCGGCCATCAGCCAGGATTCGTGCACCTTTCCCAAATCGGTGATCACCGTCACGATCGGGACGTGCTGCATGTGGGCGTCGGCGCGGGCTCGCAGCGCCGCGTGGTTGAGCAACGGGTGGACGGAGATGATGACGTCGGGTTGATAGCCGACGAACAGGTCGCGCAACCGCTCGCGGTAGAGCGGTTCGCAGAAGCGGATGAGCGCCTTGTAGCGCCGCCGGCCGTTCGTCGCGTAGTACAGCGCCCCGTAAACGGGGGGAGCGTACCGAAGGGCCATGCTATAGCCGAGCCCGAGCTGCGTCAACGGGAAGGAGCAGTGAGCGGCAACATCTTCGATGCGGTGTTCGAACCGGTCGGGCGTGTCGATCTCGTCTAACGCGGCGGTGATGGCGTTGGCTGCACTGCGATGTCCGCCGCCGGTGTCCGAGATCAAGAACATGGCCCGCTTCGTCATGCGCCCTCCCTGTAGCGATCTGGCCGGGACAAGCTGCTAAGCGCTGATCGGCAACTTCTCCGGATTGCGGCGGCCGGTGGCGTTCCGCATCCGCCGGCTCGTCGGAGCTAGTCTGGCCAAAAGTGCCCGAGCCGGGGCGTCATAGAAGCGAAAGATATCGCCAAACTCGATATCGGGGTTTCGGTGATGGCCGTCGTGGTCCTCGGGAAGCACGATCCAGAGGGGGCGCAGAGCGGCGCGGAGCCAGCCTGGGGTCCGCCAGCCGAGGTCGGTCGTGTGACGCCACCAGACGTGTAGTTGCCCGAGGCCCAACCCGAGCAACGAACCCTCCCATGCGAGCGGCCAAAGCAGGGCCGCGACGACGACGTACGGCACCGCGCCGAGGAGACCGTCGAGCAGGACGGCCGGGTCGGACGAGAGCACCGCGTGATCCCAGTACGACCGGCGGCGATCGTGGTGGGTGCGCAAGTGCAGCCGAAACCATGCATGCTGCGGGACGTGATAGAAGAATGTCGAGGCGAAATCGCCGGCAGCGAGGGTCATCGCGGCAACCGCGACGATTAGGAACCCGCTTGAAGCCATCTATTGCGTTGATACTCGCGCTTGCGGTAGGCAGTTGCACCGGTCCGCTGGGCTGGCGCGCGAACTACGCGAATCCGCCGCAACTCGCGCGAGCGCGCAACGCTGCGTTGAGCCGGCCCGCGCCGGCCGGCGTCGACGCCCTCTCCGGAGCGATGCTGCTGCGCGACGGGCCACGCGTCACGCACCCCGAGCTGGCGATCGCGCGCGCGGTCTTGCGGACCAATCCGCGCATCGATCAAGCCTACGCGTTGCTGCTCGCGATCGAAACGGTTCGAGCGGCCAAGGCGCACGGACTGACGCCCGAGTTCCTCGCCGCGACGTTGTTGCAAGAATCCGCGTATGACGATGAGGCGCTTTCGGCGGCGGGAGCCATCGGCATCGCGCAGTTCATGCCGGACACGGCGGCCGGAATCGGGATCGATCCGGCCGATCCGTTCGAAGCAATTGCCGGCGCCGGGGCTCTCTTGGGCAACTACGTCGCGGCCTACCGCGGGAGGTATGCGGATGCCGATGGCGCCGCGCTCGCGGCATACAACGCGGGGCCGGCGGCAGTGCAGCGTTACGGCGGCGTGCCGCCATATCCCGAAACGCGCGAGTATCTCGCGCTGATCTTCGATCGCTGGGCTCGGATCGTCGGTTACGAACGCGCCGGCGATTCCTTCGGGCAATAGGCGGTCGCCCGCTTCGGGTTGAACGATAGGGCCCAGCGAACCGTAGGAGGACCGGAACAATGAAGTACGCGCGCTTTTCGATCGCCGGTATGCTGCTCGCGTCCGTGGTCTTGACCGGATGCGGTTTGACCAGCAGCCCGGCCGACAACCTCACGTTCAAAGCCCCCAAAGGCTGGACCGGCTCTCCCGGGATCATGGGGTTCATGCAGTTCTGGAAAGCGCCCGGCAACGATGAAGTTTTGATGCTGTTCAAGTCGCCGAAGCCGCTGAAGACGACCGAAGTCTTCACCAGTGCCGACCTGCGGGATGCCAAGATCGAAGCCGAAAAGCCGATCACGATCTGCGGCAACCAATCGGCGCAGTTTTTCAAAGCGCAAGGAACCAGTAAGGGCGGCCACGACAGCAACATCGAGATGGTCATGACCAACGCGGGCGGCGCGACCTATATGGCGATGTACGTCTATCCTCTCGGCACGCAGACGAATGCCGACGCCGAGACGGCTCTGCGGGAACTCTGCGCAAAATAGATCCCGGAACTTTCCGACAGCTCTTTGCGCGCCAGCCGTTAGCCTGGACGGCGCACGAACGCGAGGGTCCGACCCTGCGGCGCGTGCTCGGGTGGCCGGGCTTGACCGCAATCGGCCTGGGAACGATGCTCGGCGGCATCTTCCCGACGATCGGCGCCGGCGCCCACGCCGCCGGACCGGGCGTGATCCTGGCCTACGTGCTATCCGGGCTGGTGAGCGTTTGCGTTGCGCTCTGTTATGCCGAATTCGCCTCGATGGTGCCGGTCGCCGGAAGCGCTTACACGTATGCGTACGCGACCCTGGGCGAACTGGTTGCCTGGATAATCGGCTGGGACTTGATCCTCGAGTACGGGCTCTCGCTGGCCCCGACCGCCTCGTCCCTTTCCGACTATTTTCAGCATCTGCTCGCCAACGTCGGCATCGCGTTTCCCACGTGGGCGCAGACCGCCAACGTCGGCGGTGCCCATCCGCAGATCGATTTGTTCGCGGCCATCGTCACGCTCGGGATCACGGCGCTGGTAGCGATCGGCATCCGCGAATCGGCGAGCGTCAACGGGGCGCTGGTCGTCGTGCAGATCGTCGCGATGATCGTGTTCGTGGCCGTCGTCGCGCACGCCATCAAGCCCGCCAATCTCCATCCTTTTACGCCCTTTGGGTATCACGGAGTTCTCGCGAGCACCGCTTTGGTATTCTACGCGTACATCGGCTTCGACACGGTAACCGTGGCTTCGGAAGAAGCCAAGCGCCCCGAGCGCGACGTTCCGATCGGCATTATCCTCACGCTCGTGTTCGGCGCCGCGCTGTACGTGACGCTGGCGTTGTGCACGGTGGGCGTGCTCCGCTTCGACAAGCTCTCCGACGGGGCGGCCATGCTCGACGCGCTCGGGGCGGCGACCAAAAATCGCGCGTTTTACTTAATCGTCGCGATCGGCGGCATTGCGGGAAATGCGACGGTGATGCTGACGTCGCTGCTCGGACAGGTGCGGATTTTTTACGTCATGGCGCGTGACCGCATGCTGCCGCCGACCGTCGCTCGCGTTCATCAGGTGTTTCGCACGCCCGCGCGGATGACCGCAATTACCGGTTGCATCGTAGCCGTATTCGCGGCCGTTTTCCCGTTGACCGACTTGCTGACGCTCGTCAACATCGGCACGCTCGCGGCGTTTGCGATCGTGTGCATCGGCGTGTTCGTTTTGCGTTTCACCAATCCGACGGCCCGGCGGCCGTTTCGCGCGCCGTGGCTGCCGCTCTTCTCGCTGGCCGGGGCAGCGGCGTGCCTCTATTTGATCAGCGGCCTGCAGTTGGCCACCTGGGTCCGCTACGGCATTTGGTTCGCCCTCGGGATCGCCGTTTACGCAGCGTATGGTTTCCGGCATTCTCGCTTGCGCGCGAATTTATAAGATTCCTGAAACCCGAGGGTTCGTTCCGGCGTTGGGATGGTATAATCCGCCGAACGGAGGACCTATGTACGGCACCGCGGTCTCGGATCGTTTCGAACTCATCGAGGTCCCCCGCAGGCGCGGCGCGGCGACCTTCGGCGACGACGTGACCGCCGGCCTGAGCGCCTCGCCGAAGCGGCTCTCGTCGAAGTATCTCTACGACCGCGTCGGCTCGGCGCTCTTCGACGCAATCACCCACTTGCCCGAGTACTACCTCACCTCGGCCGAGACCGAGATCCTGCGCGAATCGGGCTGGGAAATCGTTCGCGTGCTCGACGAGCCGATCGACTTCCTCGAACTGGGCAGCGGCAGTGCGGTCAAAACACGGCTCCTGATCGGCGAAGCGTTGCGGGTGCAAGGCAGCCTTCGTTACAGCCCGATCGATATTTCCACCAGCGCGCTGCGCACGTCGTCGTTAGCGTTGGTCGAGGCGTATCCCGGGCTTTCGGTTCGCGCCTATGCCGGAGATTATTTCGACGTGCTCGCATCCGGCGCGCTGCAACTCCAACGCCGCACGCTGGCGATGTTCATGGGATCCAACATCGGGAACTACGAGCCGGCCGATGCCGCGCGCGTGCTCGGACTGCTCGCGTCCGCCCTGCGGCCCGGCGACGGGCTCCTGCTCGGAACCGATCTGAAGAAAGACCCCGCGACGCTGGAACTTGCGTACGACGACCCCGTCGGTGTAACTGCCGCGTTCAACAGAAACGTGCTCGAGCGGATCAACGCGCAGCTCGGCGGAAACTTCGACCTTCGCAACTTCGAGCACGTCGTTTGCTACGATCCCGTCCGCGGCAGCGTCGATTCGTTTCTCGAAGCCCGCCGTGCCGCTCGCGTGGAACTGCGTTCGATCGGCCTGACCGCGGAATTCGCAGCGGGCGAGCGCATCCATACGGAGTCATCTTATAAGTTTGCCGACGAAGACGTCGCCAGAATGGGAGACGCCGCCGGATTCCGACTACGCACGACGTGGCACGACCGCGCGCGACGCTTCAGCGTTCACCTACTGGTCCGCGAGTAGATCCGGGCAGCCTCGTCCCGGTCGGCCCCAACGCGGCGACCGTGACGCTCGACGGCCGAGCGATCGCGCTGACCAACCTGAACAAGACGTTCTTTCCGCAACTCGGCTTGAGCAAAGGCGACTTGCTGCGGTACTATCTGCGCGTGGCCCCCGCGGTGTTGCCGCACGTTGCGGGAAAGGCGATGGTCATGAAGCGTTACCCGCACGGGGCGACGGGGGAGTTCTTTTTCATGAAACGCGCACCGTCCCCGCGTCCGTCCTGGATCCGCACCTGTAAGATCGAGCACCGCTCGGGAAACGTCATCGACTTTCCGGTGATCGACGACGCTCCGTCGCTCCTTTGGCTGATAAATCTCGGATGCATCGACCTCAACCCGTGGTACGCGCCGTGCGACGATTTCAATCGCCCGGATTACTTGCATCTCGATCTCGACCCGTTCGACGCACCGTTTTCGGCCGTGCGAGAAGCCGCGTTGATCGTGCGCGACGTGTTCACCTCGCTCGGGATGCGGCCGTACGTCAAGACGACCGGGAGTAAAGGCATGCACGTCTACGTCGGCATCCGCCGCGGCCCGAGCCAGCATCAAGTTTGGGAAGTGGCCAAGGCCTTATCGCACGCCATCGCGCAAACGCATCCCGATCTCTTGATCGTCGAGTACCGCGTGGCCAAACGGCCGCGCGGCCGAGTGCTTTTGGACTACAATCAAAACGCGTTCGGGCGGACGCTCGCCTCGATTTACTCGGTTCGTCCTAACGAAGCGGCCATGGTGTCCGCGCCGGTTACGTGGGAAGAGGTCGAAGGCGGCTGCGAATCGAGCGACTTTACGATGCTCGACGTTCCGGAACGGATCGAGCGCATCGGCGACCTCTGGGCGCCGTTGCTGTCCAAGCGCGGCCGGTTCGACCTCGAGAAGCTCGCGCACCGGCTGCATGTCGCGGTTTGACGGACTCGGGCTGCAGCCGCCGATCGAGCCGATGGAGGCCGCGACGGCCACGCAGATTCCGCTGGGTGACGGCTGGACGTACGAACCGAAATGGGACGGTTTCCGTTGCGTGGCGTTTCGCAGTGACGCCGACGTCGAGCTTCAATCGAAGTCCGGGCAGTCGCTGACGCGCTATTTTCCCGAGATCGTGGCGGCATTGCTGGCGATCGAGGCCCGGCGCTTCGTCGTGGACGGCGAACTCTTCATCGAAAGCGGCGGCGGACTCGATTTCGACGCGCTGCTGCAGCGGATTCATCCGGCGGCCAGCCGCGTGACGCACCTTTCCAAACAAACTCCGGCCAGCTACGCCGTGTTCGATTTGCTCGTAGACGAGAAGGGTACGCCGTGGTACCGGCGCCCGCTCGCATCGCGCCGCCCGACCCTGGAGTCGTTCGCGAAGCGCTACTTCTCGCCGGGGACGCAGTTGGCCGTGTCGCCGGCGACCGGCGACGTCGCCGCGGCGCACGCGTGGCTCGCAGGCGACGTTGCCCGGTTGGATGGGGTCATCGCCAAGCGGCTCGACGCGGCCTACGATTTCGGCAAGCGCGACGCGGTGGTAAAGGTGAAACGCCGCTACACCGCCGACTGCGTCGTCGGCGGCTTTCGCGTTTCCAAAGACGGCCAGGTGGCCTCCCTGTTGCTCGGCTTGTACGACGGCGGGAAACTCGATCACGTCGGTTTCGTCGGGAGCATGAGCGCGTCCGAGCGAAAGCGCGCGGGCGAGCTGCTGCGGCCGATCGTTGCCGAGCCGGGCTTCACCGGGGTCGCGCCGGGCGGTCCCAGCCGATGGCGCAAAGAGGACGCGCAAAGCGAATGGTTCCCCGTGAAGCCGCTGATCGTCGTGGAAGTCTCCTTCGATCACGTGACCGCGCGACGGTTTCGCCACGCTTCGCGCCTGCTTCGTTGGCGTCCCGACAAGTCTCCGGACAGCTGCACCATCGACCAGTTGCTCGATCCGCGTTGACCGTTAGAATCGCGAGGGTTCGGACGCACGTGCGTCGCAACCGTAGCGCTCGTTCCTCACAGCTCGGAAAGGAAACCTACGATGCGTCTCTCTCGGGGGTTAGAGTCGGCAATCGGCGTCGGCGCGGCGATCGCGCTTTTGACGGCGTGTTCCGGCGGATCGGCTTTTGCGCCGTCGTCGCAAGGCGTTGCAAACGGTACGCTCGGCGGGTCGCTGCGCCCTTCGTCACGTCTCGTGCGCTCGGGCGGTTGGCTCTCGCCGGAGGCCAAGCGCGGGAAGTCGCTCCTGTTCGTCGCCGATCAAGGCAATCAGGTCGTCCGGATTTATCCTCAAGGGGGCGGATCCAACCCCGCTCCGATTGGCGAGATTACCGACGCGATCAGCGGCCCCGACGGACTGTTCGTCGACAAGAATGGCACGCTGTACGTTTGTAACTTCGGATCCGGCACCGTGACGGAATATCCAAAGGGTCAAACGACGCACAGCAAGACGCTCACGGGCGCCGGATCCCCCAAATACGTGGTCGTCGGCTTAGACGGGACGGTCTACGTCTCGAACTTCAACGGGAGCGCGAACGGCGACGTGATCGAGTATGCGGGCGGCAGCACGACCCCGACCCAGACGATTCCGTTCCAAAGCTTCCCGGCCGGTCTCGCTTTGGACGCGCACGATCGGCTGTACGTCGCGTACAACGATCAGACGAACTCGGACATCGAAGTCCTGCGATTTGCTTCGGGCAAGACGACCGGGAAAAATCTCGGCATTCACGTGAAGTTCGGCTATGCGGGCGGTGCGACCGTCGATGCGAACGGCGACCTCGTATTTGCCGATCAAGCTCACAGCCTCGTCGATGTTTTTCCGCCGGGCCAGACGCAACCGTCGCAACAAATTGGGGGCTTCTCAATCGCGTATCAAATCGCGCTCAACCGCAAGCACACGCATCTTTACGTCAGCGCCCCTTCCGGTGCGGTGGCCGAAGTTACCTATCCGGCAGGCGTACTGCTTAAAACCATCACCAACTCGCTCGGCGGCGCGTATGGAGTCGCGACCAGTCCCGACGGTTCGCGCTAGGCGAACGTGCTAGTCCGCTGGAGCGCCTGGACGGCGCGTAACCGGCCGCCAGTGAAGTGAAGCAAACGGTGTGGATGCAGCGCGGAGCCTCGCGGCGTGCGTCGCATCGAACGGCCCAAAAACTTTTGTGAAAATGAATGCCAGGCGTATGGCATCGGCATCCGTTATCGTAGCGCCAATGAAACGCGTCGAGCGAATCCGGCTCTACCCGAGCCCGCACCAGCAATCCGCCCTGCGGTTCATGCTCGACGTAACCCGCCAGCTGTATAACGCCTTACTGCAGCAACGGCGCGACGTCTACCGCCTGCGCGGTCATGGCCTCGCGAGCCGCGACCAATACGCCGAACTGACCGCGTTGCGCCGTGAGGATGCGCGTGTCGCGGCGGTTTATCGCGAATGCGAAGATGCGGTGCTGCGCCGCTTGGATCTAGCCTTCGCCGGGTTTTTCCGGCGGCTCAAACACGGCGAAACCGCCGGGTACCCGCGATTCAAACCGGCGGCTCGCTGGCACCAACTGACCTTTCCACACGGTGACCGTGCGCTGCGACTCGACGAAGGCCAAACGCGGCTGCGCGTTCCAGGCGTAGGATTGGTGAAACTGCGCAAAGGCCGCAGCGTTCCTGACTTCGGACGAGCATGGCTGGTGGAACGCCACGGCCGCTGGTACGCTTGCCTGGAATGCGAACGTGAAGCCCGCCCGCTGGCCAAAACTGGTGTAACGATTGGCATCGATCGCGGGGTGCACGTGCTGGCGGCCTGTTCGGACGGCCGGCTGATCCGCAATCTTGCCGTGGGTGAGCGGCGCAAAGCCGCCACGGCGCGTCTGCAGCGCGACCTGGAGGCGGTCACCCAGCGCGACGCTGCCGGGCGGGTCAGCAACCGCCGGGATCCGCAGCGCATTGCTGCGGCCCTGCGCCTGGCGCGGTCCCGGGAGCGTGAAGCCAACGCGCGGCGTGACTTCGCGCATAAGGCCGCCCGAGCCATCGTCACTACCGCCGACGCGATCGGGCTGGAACAACTGTCGGTGCGCGCGATGACCCGCAGCGCCAAGGGCACGGTGGAACGGCCGGGGGTCAACGTGCGGGCGAAGTCGGGGTTGAACCGGGTGCTGCTCGATGCGGGGTTTGGTCTCCTCGAACGCTTGGTATCTGAGAAAGCGGAAGAAGCTGCTCGGGGCGTGGTGCGAGTCGAGGCACGTTTTTCGTCACAGACGTGTTCGCGGTGCGGATACGTTTGTGCGAGAAGCCGGTGGAGAAGGCGCTTTTGCTGCGTTCGCTGTGGTCTGAGGGCCCATGCGGACGTCAATGCGGCGCTGGAGATCCGTCGGCGAGCGCAGTTAGCGCTCTTAAGATTGCCGGATGCCGGTGAGGAGCCGGTTACGCAGCACGATGCTGCGTAAGGCATTCATAACGAAAGTCCCGATCTGCTGGCGCTTTCGGCTAGACTCCTAGCTTCGAGAGCCTTTCTCCACCAAACGCAGCAAGGCGTCAACGACGATCGCGAGTCCGCAGGCGGCGAGGCTTCCGGCAACGATCATCGGGGGCTGGTGGAGCGTCAGGCCGTTGAAGATCAGCACCCCCAGCCCTCCGGCGCCGACGTATCCGCCGAGCGTCGCGATCGAGATCGTCGCGATGGCCGCCACGCGGACGCCGCCGACGATCACCGGGAGCGCCTGCGGAAACTCCACCCGCACGAAGATCTGCGCCGGCGACATTCCCAGGCCGCGGGCGGCGTCAACTTGGGCGCGATCGACGCCGTTGATGCCGGCGACGATGCTGCGCGCGAGCATGAACTGTGCGTACAGCACCAGCGCAACGAAAACCGGCGTGAACCCGAGGCCGAAGAGCTGCACGAGCACGGCGAGCAGCGCGAGGCTCGGAATCGTGTACAACGCGCCGAGTGCCCCGAGCAGCCAGGTCGAAATGCGTGGGTGGCGCGCCGCATACACTCCCAGGGGCAGCGCTATCGCGAACGCGACGGCCAGTGCCGCGGCGACGACCTCGACGTGAGCGCCCGTCAGCGCGGCGATTCGCGCCGGGTGGGCGAATGCGTACGTCAACGCAGCGTATCCCGCACGTGCAGGTAGTACTGCCGGTATACGTCGTCGCCGGCGTGCACCAGCTCGCGCACGTAATTCGTTGCCGGCCGCTCCAGCAGCTCGAGCGGCGGTGCCACTTGTTCGACGCGTCCCTCGCGCATGACGACGATCCGATCGGCCAGCTTGAGCGCTTCGTCGAAATCGTGGGTGACGAAAAGCGTCAACGTGTCCAACTCGCGGACGATTCGCGCCAGTTCGCGTTGCAACGCGCCTCGAACCAGCGCGTCGACCGCTCCAAAGGGCTCGTCCATGAGGAGCGCGCGCGGCCGCCCGGCGATTGCACGGGCGACGCCGACGCGCTGCGCCTCGCCGCCGGAAAGCTCGCGCGGGCGGCGGCCGCGATAGCGGACGGGGTCGAGACCGACGAGTGCCAGCAGCTCGTCGACGCGCGCCGCAATGTCTTTCTGCGCCCATCCGAGCAGCGACGGAACGACCGCGACGTTCTGCGCGACGGTCATGTGCGCGAACAGGCCGACGGCTTGGATGGCGTACCCGATATGGCGGCGCAGTTCGACGGCATCGACGTCGGCAACGCTGCGGCCGTCGACGGTGACGTTGCCGGCGCTGGTCGGGACCAACCGGTTCGTCACCCGCAGGAGAGTAGACTTTCCACAGCCCGACGGACCGAGTAAGACGACCAGCTCCCCGGGCGCTACCTCGAACGACACGTCGTCGACTGCCGCGCGATCCGCGCCCGGATACGCAACCCGCACGCGATCGAACCGAATCGCCGCGCCGCTCAGCGCTCGATGCTCCGCAGGAAGGCCGCTGCAACGTCGGCCGGATCCTGGCCGCCCTCGACCGCCGCGTTCATTCGCTGGGCGGCGCGGTCGGTGATGGCGGGTGCGACGCCGTCGAGCACGCGTTCGATCCGCGGCTGGGCGACGAGCGTCGCCCTGCGCACGACCGGCGCGACGTTGTAGGGCGGCCACAGGTGGCGGTCGTCGCGCAGAACGACCGAAATTCTCGCTCGCGATTGCGCCATCGGTCGTAAACGCGCTGGCAACGTCCGCCTTTCCGGAAAGCAAGGCTTGATATTTCAGCGCGATGTCGTACGTTCGGACGTCGGCAAACTTGAAGCCGCCGTAAACGCGCTGGAGGCCGGGCAACCCGTCGGGCCGGCTGAGGAACTCCTGGATCGTTGCGAGACGGAGCCGCGCGGCCTTCGGCGCGAGATCCGAGAGCGTGCGGATGTGCTCGCGGCGTGCGATGGTCGAGGTCGTCGCCAGCGCCTGAGAATCGTTCATCGGCGACGGTTTCAACCAAACGAGGTCGAAGCGGCGCGAGAATTCGCGCGCGACGGTCGCGTAGAGCGTCGCAGGATTCTCGATCGGCGCCAAGTGGAGTACGTCGATCAACGCGGTGCCGGTGTATTCGGGGTAGAGATCGATGTCGCCGCGGTGCATTGCGGCCAGCGCGATTTGGGTCAACCCGAGGTTAAAACGGCGGTCGACGCGCAGCCCGGCGCGTTCGAGCGACTGCGCGTAGATCTCGGCGATCACGAACGATTCGGTGAAGTTTTTCGAACCCACCCGGACGGCGCCTCCGCGCGACCCGCAAGCGGCCATTCCCGCACCGGCGGCGATCCACGCCAGCGCACGCGCGCGCGAAACGTTCACGCGGCCGCCTCGACCAGACTCCCGATGCGCCCGAGGGCGAACTCGGCGCCCAGCGCCAAGAGCGCGACCGACAACGCTCCCGCAAAGAGCGCCGCCGTGTCCCCGGTTTGCAGTCCGCGCACGATTTCGTCCCCCAACCCTCCGGCACCGATGAACGTCGCCAGCGTTGCGCTCGCGATCGTTTCGGTCGCGGCCGTGCGCAAACCGGCGAACGAAATCGGCAGTGCGAGCGGGACGACGACGCGCAGAAACGATTCCATCCGCGTCATGCCCATTCCGGCGGCGGCGTCGAGTACCGCTGCGGGAACGCCGCGAATTCCGACGTCGACGCCGATGACGATCGGCGGGATCGCGAGCAGTGCGAGCGCGACGATCGCCGGCGCCGTCCCGACGCCCAGGAGCGGAAGGAGCAGCATGAGCACCGCCAAGCTCGGAATCGTGCGGCCGATCCCGGCCAGCCCTAGGGCCGGGCTGCGAACCGGCGCCCAGGTCGCGGCCGCGATCCCCAGTGGGACGCCGGCGACTGCCGCGAGGACGAGCGCGCAGAGTGCCAGCATGACGTGCTGCCCCGCGTGCACCGCCAAATCGCCCCACATGGGCGCTGGACTTTCACCGGCGGGCGGCGAAACCCGTTGGCGACTAACGCATGATCAAACCTTCAGTTCTGCCCGAGCCCGTGGCCGCCGCGGTCTCCCTCGACGACCCGTCGCTCTTCATCAGCCGCGAGCTCTCTTGGGTGGAGTTCAACGAGCGGGTGCTCGAAGAGGCCCTCGACGCACGCAACCCGTTGCTCGAGCGGCTGAAATTCGTCGCGATCTACGGAACCAATCTCGACGAGTTCTTCATGATTCGAGTGGCCGCGATCAAACAGCAGATCGAGGCGCAGGTCGTGCGGCGTTCCGACGACGGCCGAATGCCGGCCGAACATCTCTCGGCGATCTCCGAACGCCTGCGCACCTCGCTCCACACGCAAATGCGACTGCTCAACGACGACTTGCTGCCCGCGCTCGAGCGCGAGGGCGTGCGGCTGATGCGCGTTTCGGATCTCGACGACGAAACCCAAACCGCGCTCGAAAAAACCTTCGACGACACGGTATTTCCGGTGCTCACGCCGCTGGCGGTCGACAGCGGCCACCCGTTTCCGTACATCTCGAACCTGTCGCTCTCGCTGGCGGTCGAGCTCGAGGAAACGACGCGCGACGGCATCGAGCTGCATTTCGCTCGCGTAAAGATTCCACCGACGCTGCCGCGTTTCGTTCCGATCGACGCGTCACCGCCGGGCGAGCGCCGCTTCGTGCTGCTCGAGGACCTGATCGCCCACCACCTCGACGGGCTGTTTCCCGGCATGCACGTCCGCGACGCTTACCTGTTCCGGGTGACGCGCGACGCCGACCTCGACCTTCAGGAAGACGAGGCCGACGATCTGCTGCGCGAGATCGAGTCGGAACTGCAGCGCCGCCGGTTCGGAGAGCCGGTTCGTCTCGAGCTCGAACGCGGCATGCCCGAATACCTGCGCGATTTTCTCTGCGGCGCCCTCGATTTGAGCGCGGTCGACAGTTACGAGGTCGACGGGTTGATGGCGTTGAGCGATCTGTGGCAGATCGTCAACCTTCCCGGCTACGAACAGCTGCGCGACAAGCCGTTCATGCCCGCGATTCCCAAGCGCCTGATCGGGGTTACCGACATCTTTGCGGCGATTCGCGAGGGCGACATTCTCCTGCATCACCCCTACGAGTCGTTCGATCCCGTCGTGCAGTTTCTGCAGGCGGCCGCCGAGGACGAAAAGGTCCTGGCGATCAAAGCGACCCTCTATCGCACGTCGGGGAAGAACTCGCCGATCACGCGCGCGCTGCTCAAGGCGGCCGAAAACGAGAAACAGGTCGCGGTCGTCATCGAGCTCAAGGCGCGTTTCGACGAAGAGAATAATATCGAGTGGGCCAAGCGCCTGGAGCGTGCGGGGGCGCACGTCGTGTACGGGTTTGCCAACCAGAAGGTGCACGCAAAATCGTTGCTCGTGGTGCGCGAAGACGAAGACCGGCTGCGGCGCTACATGCATTTTGGAACCGGGAACTACAACGAAAAAACCTCGCGGCTCTATACCGACATCAGCCTGTTCACGTGTCGCTCGGATCTCGGCGACGATATCGCTCAGCTGTTCAACGCGTTGACGGGATTTTCAAAGATCACCGACTACGAGGAACTTTGGGTCGCTCCCGTGACCTTGCGCCGCGAGTTGATCTCGATGATCGAGCGCGAGACCGAGCACGCGCGGGCCGGACGGCGAGCCGGGATTCGCGCGAAACTCAATCACATCAGCGACGCCGAAGTGATCCGGGCGCTTTACCGCGCCTCGCAGGCCGGCGTGCGGATCGAGTTGCTCGTGCGCGGGATGTGCGTGCTGCGCCCGGGCGTGCCGGGTTTGAGCGAGCGGATCCACGTCCGCAGCATCGTCGGCCGCTTCCTGGAGCACTCGCGCATCTACACGTTCGAAAACGGCGGCGACCGGGAAGTCTTCATCGCGAGCGCCGACTGGATGGGCCGCAATCTCGACGGCCGGGTGGAAATCGTAACCCCAGTGCTCGATCCGGTGATCGCGGAGGCCATCGACGGTCAAATCCTCGCGGTCCTCTTCGCCGACAACGTGCGCAGCCGCGAACTGCTCGAGAGCGGCAGTTACCGGCGGCGCGTCCCCGGACCCGGCGAAATCCCGATCGACGCGCAACGCGTCTTTCTCACCCAAGCCCAAGCCATGGGCTAACGCGTTCCATTCAAACGCTCACGACCGACCCAGTTCGAGCACGATCTTCCATTCGTGCGGCATGACCGGCTGAACCGACAGCCGCTGGCCGCGTTTGAGCAGCGCCATGCCGGTCAGGCGCGGTTCGGCTCGCATGCGAGCGAGCGTCACCGGTCGCTCGAACGCTTCGACGAAGGCGACGTCGACCATCATCCAAATCGGTTTGTCCGGTTTGGCGCGACCGTCGAAATACTCGCCGCCTCGCTCGAACTGGGTGAAATCCGGGTAGGCGGTCTTGACGACTTTGCAGATTCCCATCGCGGCGGGTTCCGCAATGCTCGAGTGGTAGAACAGGCCTAAGTCGTCAAGCTTCATCTCCATCATGTTGTTGCGCGCCTGGAAGCTCCGAACGCCGGTCCAGGGCGTCGTCCCGTCGCGCCGCAGCTGGTCGAAGGAGAACGCGCTGGGCTCGGTTTTGAACAACCAGTAGCGGGGCATGGCGGGTTGCCGTTATCGTCGTGACGCGCGCAGTCCTGGTATGCTACCGTAGAGGCGAGATGCAGACGGGCCAAAAACGCGTAATTCGCGCGATCGATTCGGGTTGGGACGGAGTTCCGGTGGAAGGCTACCGGCCGGGGGACGATGCCGTCAAGACGGGCGTCTCGCGGCATACGATCGTCGGCGGCCGAAAGGCCGACGCGGCCGACCCCGGTCCCGCGATGGAGTTGCGGTATTTCGAACTGCAGCCCGGAGCCGCGTCGCGCTTGGAAAAGCACGAACACGAACATTACGTGATCGTCCGCGACGGGCTCGGGTATGCGATCGTCGGCGACACGGTGACGGAAATCGGCGCTGCCGACGTGGTGTACGTCGGCGCACTGGAACTGCACCAGTTCGTCAATCGCGGCGACCGCCCATTCGGGTTCTTCTGTTTCGTCGACGCGTGCCGCGACTTCTCGCAAGAGCCGACCGCTGCAGATCTGGCGCGGCTAGAGGCGTCGCCCGCCGGCGCAGTCGCAAAACCGTTCGCCGTTCCTCCGCCGCGCCGGCGCTAATCGCCGGCGGGCGTCAAGCTGGGCCGGTAGCGATCGGGTGCGTTGGATCCGCGATCCACTCGCTCCAGGATCCGCCGTACAGGCGGGAGCCTTCGAGACCGGCGTGCACCATCGCGAGTTCGTTGGCCGCCGACGACACGCCGGATCCGCATTGATGAACGACCCGGTGCGGGTCGAGCCCGTCGGCCGCAAACTCGGCGCGTAACGACTGCGGGGACTTGAAGGTCCCGTCGTCGTTGAAGTTTCTTTTGAACCAACGATTGCGCGCCCCCGGGATATGGCCCGCCACCGGATCAATCGTTTCGTTCTGTCCGGCGAAGCGGTCTTCGGCGCGCGCGTCCAACAGCTGCATCGTCGGGTCGTGCAGGTGCGTGAGGACGAAGGCAGCGTCGACGAGCAGCTTCGGGCCTGGCGCGTGCGACGAGCGTCCCCTCGCGGCGCGGCCGGGAGGCGGCGGCGGTCACCGGATAACCGAGAGACTGCCACGCCGCAAATCCCCCGTCGAGAACGGCAACGGCGTCGTATCCGATCCAACGGCACAGAAACCAGAAGCGGGCGGCAAACATGTCCGCACCGGCATCGTAACCAACGATTTGCGTGCCGTCACTCGCGCCGAGACCGCGTAGGAATCGCGCGAAAACTTGCGGGTCGGGCATCGGGTGGCGCCCGTTCGAACCTGTTTTCGATCCGGCGAGATCGTTTTCGACGTCGGCAAAAAATGCGCCGGGAATATGAGACTCGTCGTAGAGGCGCTTTCCGAGCCCGAAATCCGCCAGCGAATGCCGGCAGTCGACGACGAGGTAGTCCGGATCTTCGAGATGCTCGGCAACGACTTCGGGAGCGATCAGCGTGGTAAACGCGTCGGCCAAAACCGGAACTCCTTGAACACGTTAGGCGCCCTTAGTGCAGGTTAATGGTTTGTTTGGGCGCGGGCTCGGCGCCGCCGAACGCTTCCTTGAGCACGCTTTGAAGCTCGCCGCTCTGAGCCATTGGGCCGAGAATGTCGGTGTCGCCGTAAAACTTCCCGCCGATGAAAACCTTGGGCAGGGTCGGCCATTGGGTCATCTCGGCGAGGGTTTCGCGCTTGGTCGTATTCTCCAAAACGTCGACGACCTCGAATGGGTAGCCGAAGCCATCGAAAAACTGGATCGTTTCGAGGGTGAAGCCGCACCGCGGTGCGGTTTTCGTGCCCTTGCCGTAAACGAGGATGGTGTTGGCCGCGATTTCCTTGGCGATCTCTTCTTTGAGCTGATCCGACATGATTATGATTTCTCCGGGAGGACGATGGTTTTGAGCTCGACCGCGTGCACGCGGCCGTCCTTGAGCGCGGCTTTGAGCGATTCGTAAACGAGTTGATGCTGCTCGATCAGCGTTTTGCCGCCAAACGCCTGCGAGCTTACGGTTACGTTGAAGTGATCCATCGTGCCGGTGCGGTCGAAGACTTGTACCTGCGCGTCCGGCAGGCGCGAGCGGATCAGATCGGTCAGTGCGTCGTCGTCGATCACGACTTCAAACGCAAGCGAGCGTTCATCGCTTCCGCCAACCCGCGCGCCTCGCCGAGGGTTTCGGGAAGCCTCGGCGCGCCCTTCGCCAGCGCCGCGGCGACGCCGGAAGCAAGAACGATCCCGCTAATGCCGATCAGGACCGCCGGCAGACCGCTCGCCCGCAACGCACCCAGCTGAATGTGGAAAGTCTTCTGCACTCGCGAGATTCCGCGAAAAACGGCTCGTACCGTGCTCATCCGGTTTTTCATGGGCCGTCGTTCTACGCCGCGCGGCGGCGGAAGGCCTGGCAGGTCGCGCCACGCAAATGCTGCCCAACCATGTGCGAAAGCATCTTCGGGAGATGAACGCCTCCATGCAAGCGGTCCGATTGCACGAGATCGGCGGTCCGCAAAATCTGCGCCTCGACGAAATCGCCGTGCCCGTTCCGGACCGCGGCGAAGCGCTCGTCCGCATTCGCGCGGGCGCGCTCAATCGGCGCGACGTCTTCATTACGCAGGGTCTGTATCCGGGGATCGCGTTGCCGCGTACGCTCGGCTCCGACGGCGCGGGCGAAGTGGCGGCGCTGGGCGCCGGCGTCACGACGTTCGACGTCGGCGACGAAGTCGTCGTCGATCCGATGCTCGATTGGGGCGCGGACCCGCAGGTGTGGGATGCCAAGGGCTCCAGCATTCTCGGGATGCCGCGTGACGGCACGTTCGCAGAGTACGTCACCGTTCCGGCCATCAACGTTTATCCCAAGCCCGCCGGCCTCTCGATGGAAGCGGCGGCCGCAATTCCGCTCGCCGGGCTCACCGCATATCGAGCGGTGTTCACGCGCGGACGTGTGGCCGCGGGCGAGACGGTGCTCGTCACCGGCGTCGGCGGCGGCGTACAGACGTTTGCGCTGCTGTTTGCCAAGCACGCGGGTGCGCGCGTCATCGTAACCTCGGGCAGCGACGAAAAACTCGAGCGCGCCAAGGCGCTCGGAGCGGACCTCGGGTTGAACTACAAGACTGCGCCCGATTGGCAAAAGCAAGCGCGTGCGGCCGGCCCGATCGATTTGGCGATCGATTCGTCGGGCGGTGACACCCTCGCGAAGGTGTTCGACGCGATGACCCCCGGCGGACGAGTCGTCGTGTACGGTGGAACCAACGGCGACGCCACGATCCGGATGTTTCCGCTTTTTTGGAAACACCTAAGCCTGCTCGGTACGTCGATGGGCAGTCCGCAGGACTTCGCCTCGATGCTCGCGCTGTTCGACGGCGGCGCGCTCGAGCCGGCGATCGACCGGACGTTCGAAATGGCCGACGCAGCGGCCGCGTTCGAGGCAATGGCCTCCTCGAGTCAGTTCGGAAAAATCGTTTTACGGATGGTGTGAACCGGTTTGCCGAGACACGTGCCCAATGGCGGCGGATCGTTGCGATAAATCGGTCCCGGGTCCTCCACCGGTAAGTTCGCTTTGGGATTGAGGATCACGTCGACCTTCGTGTCGGGAGTGAGCTCGTTCTCGCACTTGATGACCGCCCGTGCCTCCGACGAGCGGTTCCCCCCAACCCATAGGTCGAACCACAGCCTATAACAGCCGTTGTTTCCGTGACCTTTGGGCGGTCCCGACGCCGCACAGTCATCCTCACGAATGAAGTAGCGCTGCACCAACGGCACGTAGATCTTCATTCCGTAGGGAATCTCGGGATTGTTCTTTCGTTCGGTGGCAAACGTCGTCGGATCGCAGTACGTTCCTTGCCCCGCAGCTCTTTGATGGATGACCGGATGGGCGATCGCTCTCCCGGGTGGGTCGTTATCGGGCCAACCGTAAAAGGTGATCGTCGCGTTTACGCGCGTCGGGTCGATCTTCGTAACGTAGCAACCGGCTCGAAGCGGCGAGTAAGCGGCGGAGGGTACCGGCGGGACGGCCGGAAGGTTCGGCCGTCCGCAGGCCGTTAGGATCGCTGCCGCCGCCGTGACGACGGCAAGCAGTTTTGTGCGGGACGGGTTCACGTCGTCACTCCTGCAAATCATTCGCCAAGCGATAGGCGTAGAGACGATCGAGCCGCAGTGCCGATCCGAGTTCCGCAGCGGCCAGCTCGCGCTCGCTGCGCCCGGCGAGTTTTTCGAGCGGCGGATTGAGAATCCAACGCTCTTGCTCGCTCATCCGGCGCGACACGCGTTCGGCGACGACGCGGCCTTCGCTTTCGAGCGCGAGCAAATGCGCCAGCAGCTGACGTGCCATTGCGGGCCACAACTGCGGTCGGTCGTCGCCATAAATGTAGAGCACGAGTTCGGGAATGGTCTTCGGACCGTGCGCGGCGAGCGCGTCGATCAGCTCGCGTTCGCGCATCCGCCGGTGCGCGAGGTATTCGGCGATCTTTGCGCGCGCGTCGGTGACGACCGGTCCGTGGCCTCCGTAGATCACGCGCGCGTCGCCGAACTCGTCGGCCAATCGCTGCAGCGTTCGCTGATACGGCCGCATCGCGCCACCCGGCGGGGCGATTACGACCGGACCTTCTCCTAAGATGACGTCGCCGGTGAAGAGCGCGCGTTCCGGCGGCAAGTAGAAGACGACGTGATCGAAGGTGTGCCCGGGCGCATCCATCACCCGCAATGCGAGATCGCCAACGCAGAGGTGGCCTTCGAGTTCGAGGTCCCGATCGTGGGGAACGCTGCTTGCCGGATGGGCGTAGACCGGCGCGCCGGTTTCGGCGGCAAGCAACGCGGCCGCCGGGGCGTGATCGGGGTGGCCGTGGGTGACGGCGATGGCGCGAATCGTCACGCCGAGATTTCGCGCGGTCTCGAGGAGCGCTTGGACGTGGCGCGCGATCGGCGGACCGGGATCGACGACCAGCGCCGCGTCACCGGCCGCGACGACGTACGAGTTCGTCCCGTCGAGCGTCAGGGCCGACGGATTGGGCGCGCGAACGAGGGTTACCATCGATTTTCCAGCGTGGCCGGCATCACGAACGTCCCGTCGTCCGCAGTCGCCGGCAGGATCGTGAAAATCGCTTTGCGCCGGGCGAAGTCCTGCGCTTGGTCGAGTGACGGCAGCGGAGCGAGGCGCTCGAGATGTTTGATCGTCGGATAAACGAGGCGAAAGGTTCCCGCGCGATACCGGTCGAGGGCGTTGCCGGGAGCGATCCAGACTCCGTCGTGGGTTTCGACGGCATCGGCGCTCCCGGTCTGTTCTGCGGGCGCGCGAGCGAAGAAAAAGTGCGTGTCGTACCGCCGCGGTTCGCTCGGCGGCGTGATCCAATGCGAGAACAACGTAAGGCCGCGCGCGTCGGCGAACCAATCTTGGCGCGTCAGGAAATCGGCGAATGCGAGATCGCCGTTGCGCAGCCGTTCGCGGTCGGCCTGAACGCGCGGCGCGAGCACGTCGGCGGCGCCGACCGGCGCGCCGGCGGCGGTGCGGGCGATTAAAATTCCGGCTTCCTCGAACAACTCGCGGAGCGCGGCCACGAGCAATCCGGCCGAGGCGGCTTCGTAGACGGTCGGCGCGTCGTTGGGCAAGTCCGCCGGGACGGTCGCGCGAGCGAACTCTTCGCGCACGCGATCGGCATCGAGCCCTAGCGTGCGCGCGCGGGTCTCGGCGGCCAAATCGCGGTCGTCGTCCAACACGCCGCCGGGGAAGACGAACGCATCCGGCGCGAAGGCGCTGCGCGCGCTGCGCCGGGTCATGTAGACTTCGAAGCCGCGCCCCGGCGGCGGGACCGGACGCGCGAGAATGACGGTGGCGGCGAATCGTAGGCTCACGGCTCTGCGTCAGCGTATCATGCCGGTCACGCGGGTCGCACTCGGCAGCGACATGGCGCGCTCGCTCCCGGTGGCGATGACGCGTGGCCGTCCGTGGGTCGCGCCGTCGGCGAGACGGTCCCCGCCGGAGAGGCCGACTGCGGGATCCTCTGTTGGACCGGCTCCCGGGCCGAGAAGGTGCTGGAGGGCGTGGTTCGCCGGCGACGCAGCCGCGCTTTCGCGCGATGATCGACGGCTTGCGCGACCGCTGGCGCCTCGCCAATCCAAACCCGGCGCGGAGCCGTTACCCAGGGGAATCGCTCCGTAGAAAGGCTTGAAGATATCGTGATGAAATCTCGTTGGACCGCGGCGCTGGTGGGCGCCGGACTTCTGTTCTCGGCGGCTGGACCGGTGTTGGCGGCCGATACCTGGCTCCCGAACGTCACCGACGCGCCGTCGCGTTTTTCGGGGCCCGGCGTGTACACCGGCCAACCTGCCCTCCCGGTCACGCTCTCGATGGTGATCGCCGGCGGCGGCCCCGCCGACTTCCAAACCCTGACCTTGGTGAAAGTGCTCGCGGGCGATAAGACCGACGCCGAAGTAGCCGCGCTCAAGAAGAAATTCGGCGATCAGAAAGTCACCAACTTCGTGACGATCTTTCCGTTCGTCGTGAGCGACTCGCTGAAGATCGCCAAAGCCAAAGGCGTCGCCCTTCCGGCTAAACCGAATCCGGACCCGAAGGACGGCGAGGCGCTCGCCGGGGCGCTTTGGGCGGCCGGCCAGACGGGCCATGGCTTCAACGTTGAAGTGATGCTCGATCGCGCCGTCTCGCATCCGATTCACGAACAAGTGATGAAAGACATCGATGCGAAGTACGGAATCGCCGCCGATGCGGACTATCACGCCGTGCTCAACCAGGCGATGCACGATCTCGCCTCGGTCTACCACTTCAACGCGATGGGGAAACCGTCGTCGATGTAGTCTCGTGCCGGCGGGTGAGAAGCAGGAGGGTGGCGCAATCGCACCACCCTCTTTCTGCTTTACCGAGCCGGCCGTAGAACTGGCGCTGCGTCCGGCTGCTCCACCCCCGACGAATGCGGTGAAAAGCGCTTCACCATACATCAGCGCCCGGAGAAGCCGATTCTACCGCAATTCGCCGGGCGAAAACAATACGTCAGCCCGCAAAAGCCAGAAGCACAGCAAGGCCAGCGACCAGTTCACCAGGTGGGCCGTCCAGCAGTACGGACAGGCTCGGCGCGTTACGAACAGGAGCGACCATGCAAGGACCAGCGACGTTGCGGCCGCGAGCGCGACGGCCGCGAGAACGGCCGCGGCGACCGGTCTCGGGAGCGGTGCGAACCAGATCGCGGCGGCGAGAGCCGGGTAGTAGAGGGCTCCCAGCAGGGCGTTGGGCAGGCCGCCGAAGAGCCGCGCGCGCGGCGACTGGACGACGCTGGCCTCGCGAAGTTCGCCTCGCTCCGCCCGGCGGGTCTTGGCAAGCATGAAAACCGAGGCGTAGAGACCAACTCCGCACAAGACCGTGATAATCGCTTTTGACACCATGCTCGTTTCGGCTTGGCTCGATTCTTAAGGCGCTTCGCCGGCCTCGGGTTGTTGGTCGTATCGTTCGGGTTGGCCTATCTGGTCATCCGGGACCAGCCGTTCATCGAGCACGAGATTCGGACGCTCGGCCCGTCGGCCTATCCGCTGGCAATCGCCGTCTTTGCCCTGGTGGCATCGGCGCCGTTTTCGGTCACCGACGCGCTCGCGATCATGAATGGGGCGATTTTCGGCCCGTTGGTGGGCTCGATCGTCGATATCGTCGGTCTGGTGCTGGCGGCGATGCTCGGCTATTGGATCAACTTACGCGCGTCGAAGCTGCTCGATCTGCCCGAATACCTGCAGCGTCTGCCGCCGTGGGTCAAGCGGTTTCCGGTCGGCTCGCCGGCCTTTCTCATCGCGGTTCGAGTGATTCCCGGTTTCGGCGGAACGGTCGCGACGGCCAGCGCGGCGGCGTTTAAGGTGCCGTTATGGGTGCACGTATGGACGATGTGCGCGATCGCCGTTCCGCTCTGCGTCATCCTGACGATTTTCGGGGATCGCGTAACCGTATTCGTTCACGGAATGACGCATCGGTACGAGGACCGCTACCACCATTACTGTCAGACCCATCGTTGTCCGCACTTCCGTTTTCGCCGGGAAGAACGGGGGACGCCCAAGCCGTGAACGCTCCAACCGTCGTCGACGACTCTCGTTCGCTCGAAGCCCTGTGCGCGCGAATCCGCGCGGCGCAACGAGTCGCGCTCGATACCGAGTTTCACGCCGAGCGTACGTACGCGCCGCGCTTGATGGTCGTGCAGATCGCGTTCGACGACGGGGCGGCGATCGTCGATCCGCTCGCGGTCGGCGACCTGCGCGCACTCACCGGCGCGCTCGCGGCGACGACCGTCGTCGGACACGCGCTCTCGTCCGACCTGAAGATCTTTGCCGATCGCTTCGGCGCGGTTCCCGAGCGAATCTTCGATACGCAGGTCGCGGCCGCATTTCTAGGCTACGGGATGCAGATTTCGCTCGCCGACTTGGTGCGCGATTTGCAGCACGTGCGGCTGGCAAAGTCGCAGACGGTCAGCGACTGGTCGGCGCGGCCGTTTTCGCCGCGGCAGCTGGAATATCTGGTCGACGACGTCGCGCATCTGCTGCCGATGTACGACGTTTTGCGGGCGCGTCTCGAAGAGCGCGGCCGTTACGACTGGGCGCTCGCCGAGTGCGCCGAGCTCGCAGATCTGCAACGCTACCGTTTCGACGAGCGCCGGGCGTATCTGCGCATCCCCGGGGCGATGCGCATGAACCGCCGCGAACTCGCGATTTTGAACGAACTGGTGCAATTGCGCGACCGGGTCGCGCGCGAACGCGACCTGCCCGTAAAGTACGTTCTGCCGGACGACGTCGTCGCGGGCCTTGCAACCCTCAAACCCAAGCAGGCCGGCGATTTAACGCAGTTGCGCCGGCTGGATTCGGGTGCCCGCCGGCAGCTGGGCGACGCGATCTTGCATGCGGTCGCACGGGGCGAGGCGCTCGACGAAACGCAGCTTCCCGAGCGGCCGCAACGCCCGCTCGGGCCGGCGCGCGATACGGTGGCGGCGTTGCTCGCAGTCGTCGTTGGCGAAGTCGCTCGCGATCTCGGCTTGCCCGCGAATCTGTTGGTACCGCGGGCGTCGCTGGAGCGGGTCGCGCGCGAAGTGCCACCGGATCGCGAGCGTTTCGATGCCTCGCTGGCAATCCAGCCGTGGCGCCTGGCTCTCGTCGCGGATCCCCTCTGGCGTTTGCTGTCGGGCGAGGAAGCGCTCAGCATCGAAGGCTACGCGGGCGGCAACCCCAAAGTACGGTTATCCCATGAATCAGCAGATCAACAGCTTTGACGCGGTCGACTCGTTGCGCGTCGGCCAGCGCACGTACGCATATTTTCGGCTCGACGCGCTCGAACGGGCGGGCCTGACGAACCTCGCGCGCCTGCCCTACTCCCTGAAGATCTTGCTCGAAAATCTGCTGCGCTTCGAGGACGGCCGCTCGGTGACCAAACGAGACGTGGAGGCGCTGGCGCGCTGGAGCCCGACCGCGCGCCACGAAAAAGAGATCGCGTTCCGTCCGGCGCGCGTACTGCTGCAAGATTTTACCGGCGTCCCCTGCGTCGTGGACTTGGCGGCGATGCGCGATGCGATGGCCGCGATGGGCGGCGATCCGAAAGCGATCAATCCCTTGCAGCCGGTCGAGTTGGTCGTCGACCACTCGGTGCAGGTGGATGCATTTGGGTCGAAAGAGGCGTTGGCCAAGAACGCCGAGCTCGAGTTCGAGCGCAATCACGAGCGCTATGCGTTTCTCAAATGGGGGCAATCGGCGTTCGCCGGTTTTCGCGCCGTGCCGCCCGACACCGGGATCGTTCACCAAGTCAACATCGAGTATCTCGCGCGCGTCATTTTCGGAGCGGAAGACCCGTCGGAGCATCCGATGGCGTATCCCGATACGGCGGTCGGTACCGATTCGCACACGACGATGGTCAACGGTCTGGGCGTGTTGGCGTGGGGCGTCGGCGGCATCGAGGCCGAGGCGGCCATGCTCGGGCAGCCGGTGACGATGGTGATCCCCGAAGTCGTCGGCGTCCGTTTGGACGGCGTATTGCGAGAAGGCGTCACCGCAACCGACCTCGTGCTTACGGTGACGGAACTGCTGCGCGGTAAGGGAGTCGTCGGCAAGTTCGTCGAGTTTTTTGGGCGCGGTCTGTCGGCGTTGCCGGTTGCCGATCGCACGACGCTGGGGAACATGGCGCCTGAATTCGGCTCGACCGTCGCAATGTTCCCGATCGACGACCGGACGCTCGACTACCTCCGCTTGACCGGCCGCTCGCCCGAACGGATCGCGCTGGTCGAAGCGTACGCCAAGGCGCAAGGGTTGTTCCGAACCGACGACACGCCGGATCCAGAGTTCAGCGACGTTCTGCAACTCGATTTGTCGTCGGTCGAGCCGAGTCTCGCGGGGCCACGCCGTCCCCAGGATCGCGTCGCCCTGCATGACGTAAAGCGCTCTTGGGGCGCGGCCCTGCAAGAATGGACCGACGCTCGCGACCTTGGGAACAACGCGATCTCTCGATTCGAGAGTGAGGGCGGCGGCGGAACGGCGACGATTGCCGACACGGACAAAGACGTTTCCGACGGCGCCGTCGTCATCGCCGCCATCACGAGCTGCACGAATACGTCGAATCCGTCCGTGCTGATCGGCGCGGGCCTGTTGGCGCGCAACGCAGTGCGCCGCGGACTGCGGACCCAGCCGTGGGTGAAAACGTCGCTGGCACCCGGATCGAAAGTCGTCACCGACTATCTCGCAAAAGCCGGATTGCAGGAGCCTCTCGATCGACTCGGATTCAACGTGGTCGGCTACGGATGTACGACCTGCATCGGAAATTCCGGCCCGCTTCCGCTGGACGTCGCCGAGACGGTGGCCGACCAGCACTTGATCGTCGCGGCGGTGCTTTCGGGTAACCGAAACTTCGAAGGGCGAATCCATCCCCAGGTGCATGCCAACTACCTCGCCTCCCCGCCTTTGGTGGTCGCCTATGCGCTGACCGGAAGGATGGACGTCGACCTCACCGGCGAGCCGTTGGGAATCGGGAGCGACGGACAGCCCGTCTTTCTCAAAGATATCTGGCCCAGCGACGATGAAATCGCCGAGACAATCGCGCGCTGCGTAAACGATGCGATGTTCAAAGCCCGTTACGCGGACGCGTTTCGCGGCGACGACAACTGGGCGAAGCTCACGGTCCCGGCAACCGAGCGATATGCGTGGAATCCGCAGTCGGAGTACGTGAAGAAGCCGCCCTTCTTCGACGCGATGGGGGCGCAGCCGGCCCCGCTGGCCGACGTTCGCGGTGCGCGAGCGATCGCCGTGTTGGGCGACTCGGTAACGACCGACCACATCTCGCCGGCGGGCAACATTGCGAAGGCTTCTCCGGCCGGAAAGTACTTAATGGAAAGCGGCATCGAGCCGAAGGATTTCAATTCGTACGGTTCGCGACGCGGGAACCACGAGGTGATGGTGCGCGGAACTTTTGCCAACGTGCGGCTGCGTAACCATCTCGTGCCGGGCGTCGAAGGCGGCATGACCCGCTACCTGCCCACGGGCGAGCAGCTGTCGATATTCGACGCGGCGGTCAAGTACGCCGGCGACGAAACGCCGCTGGTCGTGTTGGCCGGCCGCGAGTACGGATCCGGCTCCTCGCGCGACTGGGCGGCGAAGGGACCACGCTTGTTAGGCATCAAAGCGGTGATCGCCGACTCGTTCGAGCGGATCCACCGCAGTAACTTGATCGGCATGGGCGTGCTCCCGCTGGAATACGTCGATCGAACCAACCGCTCGACCTACGGACTTACCGGCGAAGAAATCTTCGACGTCACGGGAATTGCCGGCGGCGTAACCCCGCGGATGCACGCGACGGTCAAGGCGACCGATCCCCAAACCGGGAAATCGATCGAGTTTCAGGTACGCGTGCGGATCGATACGCCCGACGAAGCGGAATACTACCGCCACGGCGGCATCCTGCAGTACGTGCTGCGCCAATTAATGGGCCGCGAGCGCGGGTGACCGAGGGCGATCGCCACACGATCCACCGGCTGGAAGCCTTTTCCGATATCGTGATGGGCTTCTGCATCGCCGAACTCGGCGTAAATCTGCTGATTCCAAGGACGGCCGCGCAGTTGCCCGCCATTGCGATCGGCGCCGAGGGCTTCGCCATTTCGTTTTTCTTCGTCGCGATTCTGTGGTGGGTGCATCACCGGCTCTTCAAGACGTTCTTCGTGCTGGCGCTTCCGACCGTCGTTATGAACTTTGCGATGCTCGGCGCGCTGGTTTTGACGATCTACTTTCAGCAGGTCGCGCTGCATTTCGTCGTGACCGGTGGAGACGCCAGGGGCGCAGTCCGTCTCTGGCTGGCGTCGTACGCGGTCGTTTACGCGCTTCTGGCTGCCATGCTTTGGATCGGTCTGCGCGCGCGCTGGAACGACGCGCCGGCCGAGGATTTGCGCTGGGGTTTCAGCCGCGCCGTCATGACGAGCGCCGGCACCCTGCTGTTCGTTGCGGCGGGAGTGACGATCGCGCTTCGCGGCTCGGCTAACCCGCTGCTGATCGGCGCGGCGTTGGCAATGGTGGCGCTGCGCGTCGCGTTACCGAAGATCGCCGATCGGCTCGTCGCGCGTTAGCGTCGTTCGGGGCCGGGTCTACAGCAGAGCGCGACGGAAGTCGGCGAGCAGTTCGGTCATGTAAACGAGAAAGCGCGCCGCGCCCGCTCCGTTGACCACGCGATGATCGTAGCTGACGGAAATCGGCAGCAGCGTGCGCGGGACGAAGGTTTCTCCGTTCCAGACCGGTTCGACCGACGCGCGAACCGCACCCAAGATGGCCACTTCGGGGGCGTTGACGATCTGCGTGAAGGCCGTGCCGCCGATGCCGCCGATCGACGAGATCGTGAACGTTCCGCCCTGCATGTCGGCCGGTCCGAGCTTTCCTTCGCGCGCCTTGGTGGCGAGTTCGGCGCTTTCGCGAGCGATTTCGAGCAAGCCCTTCGCGTCGGCGCCTTTGAGCACCGGAACCACCAGACCGCCCGGCGTGTCCGCCGCAAAACCGACGTTGTAGTATCGTTTGTAGATCAGCTCGTCCCCGTCGAGCGACGCGTTGAACTCCGGGTAACGCTTCAGCGCCGCGACCGAGGCCTTGATCAGAAACGCCAGCATCGTAAGTTTCGGCCCGCCGCGTTTGCTTTGCTCGCCGTTGACTTGGTTGCGGAATGCCTCGAGATCGGTAACGTCGGCGCGATCGTAGTTGGTGATGTGCGGAATTTGCACCCAGTTGCGATGCAGGTTCGGGCCGGAAAGCCTTTTGATGCGAGAGAGCGGTGCGCGTTCGATCTCGCCGTAGCGCGCGAAGTTGACCTTCGGCCAGGGCGGCAGGCCCCCAAGCGGCGCCGCGCCGGCGTTCCCGCCCGGCGCCAGCGCCGACTTGACGAAGCCCTGCACGTCTTCGCGCGTGACGCGTCCGCGCGGACCGCTTCCGCGCAGACCTTGAAGATCGACGCCGAGTTCGCGCGCGAACCGGCGAATCGCAGGGCTGGCGTGCACGACCCCATCGGAGCGCGCCGCAGACTGCGTCGCCGGTTCTGGCGGCGGTGATGGCGCTTGCGAGGGCGCCGGCGACGAAGCTGCCGGCACGAACGACGCAATGACGGTTCCTTGCGAGACCTTGTCGCCGGGTTTGACTTTGATCTCGGCGATCGTTCCGGCTGCCGCCGCCGGCACTTCCATCGATGCCTTTTCGCTCTCGAGGACGAGCAGCGGCGTCTCCTTGGCAATTGCTTGTCCGGGTTTGACGAGCACTTCGACGACTGGGACGTCTTTGAAGTCGCCGATGTCCGGTACGACGAGGTCGGTCGTTTCAGCGGCACCGTTTGATGGCGCCGGCTGCGGTGCGGGCGTGGACGGCTGCGGTGCGGGCGTGGACGGCTGCGGTGCGGGCGTGGACGGTTGCGCTGCGGCGGCCGGCGTTTCGTCGCGCACCGTGAGCAGCACGCTGCCTTCGGAGACTCGGTCGCCCACGCGAACGCCGACGCTCTCGACGGTTCCGGCGACGCTCGAAGGGACTTCGAGCGAAGCCTTTTCGCTCTCGAGCACGACTAGCGGCGTTTCTTTGGCGATCGCCTGCCCCGGCTTGACGAGCACTTCGATCACGGGGACGTCTTTGAAGTCGCCGATGTCGGGGACTCGAACCTCGATCGCAGCGCTCACGACGTAATCGGATTGGGCTTATCGGGATCGATGTGGTATTTTTTCAGCGCTTTGGCGGCGATCGCGGGGGCGATCGTGCCTTCGTCGGCGAGCGCTTTCAACGCGGCCAGCGTGACGAAGTGCCGGTTTACCTCGAAAAACTCGCGCAGCTTGCGGCGGTAATCGCTGCGGCCGTAACCGTCGGTTCCGAGCGTTACGTATTGCCGCCCCACAAACGGATGGATCTGCTCGGCAAACGTGTGGATGTAGTCGGTGGCGGCGATCCCCGGGCCGACGCGTCCGTTCAGCGACTCCTCGACGAACGAGCGCCGCGGCGGTGCATCGGGATGCAGGAGGTTCCAGCGGCGCGCGGCGATACCGTCGCGCTGCAGCTGGTTGAAACTGGTGACGCTCCAAACGTCGCTGCAGACGTTCCATTCGTTTTCGAGCAGCTCCGCAGCGGCCAGCACTTCGCGCAGGATCGCTCCGGAGCCGAAGAGTTGGACGCGCGGTTCGTTCTTGGCGGCAATCCCGCCGTCGCGCAGCAGGTACATGCCGCGCAGGATGCCGTCGCGAACCCCTTCGGGCATGGCCGGGTGCGGATAGTTCTCGTTGAGCAGCGTGATGTAGTAGTAGACGTCTTCCTGATCGGTCAGCATCCGCCGCACACCGTCTTGGATGATCGTCGCGACTTCGTAACCGAAGGTGGGGTCGTAGCTGCGGCAGTTCGGAATGAACGAGGCCGCAACTTGACTGCTGCCGTCTTCGTGCTGAAGACCTTCGCCGTTGAGCGTCGTCCGGCCGGAGGTGGCGCCGAGCAAGAAACCGCGCGTGCGGCTGTCCCCGCCGGCCCACGCCAAGTCGCCGATCCGTTGAAATCCGAACATCGAGTAGAAAATGTAGAACGGAATCATCGGCAGATCGTGGTTCGAATACGACGTGCCTGCGGCGATCCACGACGAAAAGGCGCCGGCCTCGTTGATGCCTTCCTGCAGAATCTGGCCGAGCTTATCTTCGCGGTACCACATCAACTGCTCGGCATCTTGCGGATGGTAGAGCTGGCCGACCGACGAGTAAATTCCGAATTGGCGGAACATCCCTTCCATCCCGAACGTGCGCGATTCGTCGGCAACGATCGGCACCACTCGCGGACCGATCGCCGGATCGCGCACGAGCGTGTTGAGAATTCGCACGAACGACATCGTCGTCGAGATCTCGCGGTCGCCGGTGCCCTTGAGCTGTGGGTCGAATGCCGGCAGCTCCGGTACGGCCAGCGCCGCCGATTTTCGCCGCCGCTGCGGAACCTGCCCGAGCGCCTTGACGCGATCGCGCAGGTAGCGCATCTCGGAACTGTCGTCGGGCGGCTTGTAGAACGGGATCTTCTCGATGTCGGCATCCGAGACCGGAATCGCAAAGCGATCGCGAAACGCCCGCATCGCCTCGACTTCCATTTTCTTGGCTTGATGGGCGATGTTCCGCGCTTCGCCGGCGACGCCCATGCCGTACCCTTTGATCGTCATCGCCAACACGACGGTCGGCTGGCCGCGATGCTCGACGGCCCGCTTGTAGGCGGTGTAGACTTTGATCGAATCGTGGCCGCCACGTTGCAGCGCCCAAATCTCGTCGTCGCTCATGTCGGCGACGAGCGCGGCAGTTTCCGGATATCGTCCGAAAAACGCTTCGCGTACGTACTTGCCGTCGCGTGACTTGAACGTTTGATAGTCGCCGTCCACACATTCAGTCATCAGCTCGACGAGCCGCCCGCTGGTATCTGCGCGCAGCAGCCGGTCCCATTTACTTCCCCAGACGACCTTGATGACGTTCCAGCCGGCGCCTTTGAACACGCGCTCGAGTTCTTGAATGATCTTGCCGTTGCCACGAACCGGACCGTCGAGGCGCTGGAGATTGCAGTTGATCACCCAGATGAGATTGTCCAGTTTCTCCCGGCCGGCAAGGGAGATCGCCCCGAGCGACTCCGGCTCGTCCATCTCGCCGTCGCCGTGGAACGCCCAAACCTTACGGTCCCGTGCGTCGATCAGCGCGCGATCGTTCAGATATCGCATGAATCGCGCCTGATAGATCGACATGATCGGCCCCAGTCCCATCGACACCGTTGGGAACTGCCAAAAGTCGGGCATCAGCCACGGGTGTGGATACGAGGAAAGCCCCTTGCCGTCGACCTCTTGGCGAAAGCGCTCGAGCTGCGACTCGGCGATCCTGCCTTCGAGAAACGCGCGCGCGTAGAATCCGGGAGCGGAATGGCCTTGCAGAAAGACGAGGTCGCCGCCGAACGTTTCCGACGGAGCGCGGAAGAAGTGATTGAATCCGACGTCGTAGAGCGTCGCCGCCGAGGCGAAGCTGGCGACGTGGCCGCCCAGCTCGGAGCTAACTTTGTTTGCCCGGACCACCATCGCGAGGGCGTTCCAACGGACGTAATGGCGCAGGTTCGCTTCGAGTGCGCGATCGCCGGGCATCGGCGTCTGCTGATCGACCGGAATCGTGTTGACGTAAGGGGTCTCCAACCCGAGCGAGACGTGCGCGCCGCCGTTGCGCGCCTCGTCGACGATTCGCCCGATCAAGTCGCGCGCGCGGTCGGGTCCTTCGACGGCCAGAACGCCGCGCATCGCTTCAACCCATTCTTTGGTTTCAGCCGGATCGGGATCGTGAACGAACGCCGTCATCGTTTCGCCACCATTCCCTGCCCCCGTCCAATCCCTTCCGTGCGGTACGGTCCAATCGAGCCGGTGGGTTCCGCCAATCTTCGCGCAAAACGACCGCAATGGCCGCGAGCAACACGGCTCCGCCGGCAAGCCCGACCGTCGACAGCTTCTCGCCGAAAACGATCAGCGCCAGCGCGGCGGCGCAAACCGGCTCGAGCAGATTCGTGAAAGAAACCGTGCTGGGCGCGAACCAGCGCAAGCTCGCGTTGATGGCCGTGTGGCCGAGCAACTGCGAGATCAGGGCCATCGCGACGATCCCGCCCCATGCCGGAACGTTGTCGAAAGCGGGTGGAGGCTGGTGGACCGCAACTGCCCCCGCGACCAGCACGACGGCCGCCCACGCGTACGTGCGCGTCACGATGGCGGCGGTATCGATCTCCCGGCGCGCGTCACGCACGACGACCAAGTAGGCGGCCATTGCGACGCTGCCGCCCAACGCTAGGGCCGCACCGAGGACGGCGTGGCCGGCGACCGGCGGGGCTGAGCCGTTGAAGCCGACGATTGCGACGAGACCCGCGCCGCCGGCCAGGAACGCCAGAAGCGTCGACCGCGAAGGCGCGCGGCCGTGCGCCAGCGCATCGTAAAGCGCAGTCCAAATCGGCGTCGTCGCAACCAGTAACGTGGATGCCGCCACCGTCGTGTACTCCAGCGACGCGATCCAGCCGGCAAAATGGGCGGCGAGCGCGAAACCGGCGCCGGCGAGCGCGAACGACTGGCGGCGTCCCACGGGCGGCCCGCCGCGATGCCGGCGAAATGCCGCGATCGCCAGCAAGACCAGGGCGGCGATGCACAGGCGCGCCGCCGCGACCGCGAGCGGCCCAGCGCCACCGAGCGCAAAGCGCGCAAAAATCGCGGCCGCGCCCACGGCCAGCTGCGCTCCGCCGAGCAGCGCGTAGGGACCGGCGAGCGGGAGGCGTTTGGTTGATATGGGCGTGACGTCATTTTCCAAGGCGTTGCGCCGTTCCCTCGCTCGTCGCCGCGGGGGGTTTCCCGCGCAGTTTGATAAGTAGTCGTGAGCGGGAGCTCGTTTGGAGACGGGCTGAGAGGGCGAATCGCGCCGACCGCACGCACCTGATCCGGGTAATGCCGGCGGAGGAAGAATATCATGAAGACTTACGTTCAAGGGTCGCAGCCGTCGATTCGCGTTCCGATGCGTGAGATCGCGCTGAGCGACGGCACGCGCCACGTCGTCTACGACACGAGCGGTCCGTATTCCGATGCCCAAGCGTCAACCGACGTGCGCCGCGGGTTGCCGCCGCTGCGCGCGTCGTGGATCGAATCGCGCAACGACACCGCGCCGGTCGAGCATCCGTCCGGGATCGATCGCTTTGCCGAGCGCGTTCCGGCGCGCCGCGCAAAACCTGGCGCCAACGTCACGCAGATGCACTACGCGCGACGCGGCGAGGTGACGCCCGAGATGGAGTTCGTCGCGATTCGGGAGGGGCTCGCGCCCGAGTTCGTGCGCGACGAAATTGCGCGCGGGCGGGCGATTCTCCCGGCCAACGTGAACCATCCCGAAAGCGAGCCGATGGTGATCGGGCGCGGCTTTTTAGTGAAGATCAACGCGAACATCGGTAACTCGGCGGTGACGTCGTCGATCGAAGAAGAAGTCGAAAAAATGACGTGGGCGACGCGCTGGGGCGCCGACACGGTCATGGACCTTTCGACCGGAAAGAACATTCACGAGACGCGCGAGTGGATCTTGCGCAACTCCCCCGTGCCGATCGGCACGGTGCCGATTTACCAGGCGCTCGAGAAGGTTGGCGGCAAGGCCGAAGATCTCACCTGGGAACTCTACCGGGATACGTTGATCGAGCAGGCGGAGCAGGGCGTAGACTACTTCACGATCCATGCGGGCGTGCTGCTGCGCTACGTGCCGCTGACGGCCACGCGCGTTACCGGCATCGTTTCGCGCGGCGGATCGATTCTAGCGAAGTGGTGCCTGGCGCACCATCGCGAGAACTTCCTCTATACTCGGTTCGAGGAAATCTGCGAGATCATGAAGGCCTACGACATCGCGTTCTCGTTAGGTGACGGCCTGCGGCCCGGCTGCACCGCCGACGCCAACGACGCGGCGCAGTTCGGCGAACTGGAAACGCTCGGCGAACTCACCCAAATCGCCTGGAAGCACGACGTGCAGGTCATGATCGAGGGCCCGGGCCACGTGCCGATGCACCTCATCAAAGAAAACGTCGATAAACAGCTCGAAATTTGCCACGAAGCGCCGTTTTACACGCTCGGACCGCTGGTGACCGACATCGCGCCGGGCTACGATCACATCACGAGCGCGATCGGCGCCGCGATGATCGGCTGGTACGGCACCGCGATGCTCTGCTACGTCACGCCGAAAGAGCATCTGGGGCTACCCAACAAGAAGGACGTCAAGGACGGCGTGATCGCCTACAAGATCGCGGCGCATGCGGCCGACCTGGCCAAGGGACATCCGCGGGCCCGTCACTGGGACGACGTCCTTTCCAAGGCGCGCTTCGAGTTTCGTTGGGAAGATCAGTTCGATCTCTCGCTCGATCCCGAAACGGCGCGCGAGTTTCACGACGAGACGCTCCCCGCGCCCGGAGCCAAGGTCGCGCATTTCTGTTCGATGTGCGGCCCGCACTTTTGCTCGATGAAGATCACGCAGGAAGTGCGCGAGTACGCCGAACGCGGGATGGCGGAGAAATCGCGCGAGTTCGTCGAACGGGGCGCCGACGTCTACGTGGAGGTCGCGCGCTGAACGTCGGCGCCGGCGTCGAAGCGGTGCTGTTCGACCGCGACGAGACGCTGATCGTCGACGTGCCGTTTAACGGCGACCCGGAGCGGGTGGTCGCGGCGCCCGGCGCGCGCGAACAGCTCGACCGGCTCAGGAGCGCCGGGTTGCCGCTGGCGGTAGTGAGCAACCAGAGTGGGGTGGGACGGGGGCTGATCACGCTCGCGCAAGTCGAAGCGGTGAACCGTCGCGTCGAAGAACTGCTCGGCCCGTTCGCGGGCTTCTTCGTGTGCCCGCATTCGCCCGAAGAACGGTGCGAGTGCCGCAAGCCGCAGCCCAAGCTGATCTTCGAGGCGGCCGACGCCCTAGGGGTCGACCCGCGGCGGTGCGTGGTCGTGGGCGATCGCGAAAGCGACGTCGAGGCGGCGCGCAATGCCGGCGCGATCGCGCTGAAGGTAACCGGCGCTCACGCGTTAGGCGAGGCGGTCGATCGGATTCTCGCGCTGAGGAGCCCTAGCGAACGGCGCTAGCGTCGAGCCAGTAAGCGGCGTCCGGCCCGCGGACGGCGGCGTAGGCGTCTTCGGGAACGCGCACCGTTTTGGTCAGATACTGCCATGCGTCCATCACGCGTACGACGTAGTGCTGGGTTTCGCTAAACGGCGGAATCCCGCCGTAGTCGGCGACCGCTTTCGGGCCGGCGTTGTACGCGGCGAAGACGAGGTCGTAATGGTTGGACCCGAAGCGCTGCATCAGCCCGCTAAGGTAGCGGGCGGCACCGGAGAGGTTCTCGCCCGCATTGTGCGGGTTGACGCCGAGGTTGGCAGCGGTCCGCGGCATGAGCTGTCCCAGCCCGATCGCGCCCGATCGCGACAGGGCGTGAGTGTGCCAGCGCGATTCGACGGTCACGATCGCCACCAGCATGTTCGCATCCAGGCGCCAGCGCTCGGCATTGACGAGGACCCTGCGCGCCAAGTCGCGGCTCTGCCACTTCGGCAGCTGCGGGTTGATGTGGTGGAGGACCGAGGCGTAGACCGCAACGGTCGCCGGCGTCGTCTGCAACGGTGCCTGCGCGGCCGCTGACGGCACGGCGAAAGCAAGCGTGGCATAAACGAACCCGAGCGCCGCCAAGGAGCTGGCGAACATCCGCATGGGGCCGGGCTTCAACTTCGGCCCGGCCGGGCCTCCCGGGAAGGGCGACCCGCTGCTGAGAACGCTTGGCGAGGTGAGCCGCAGCGCGATGTCCCCGCGAGCCCGGCGGGCCTGGGCGATCGGACTGATCGTATTCTTCGTCGTGATGTGCGCGGCAATCGCCGTCTCGCAGTGGTGGGCAGTCCACAAAAACGTTCCGTATTACGAGTCGCAAAAGCACGCGCGGAGCGTTTGATGCATCTTTGATTCGCAAACGCAGGAGCCGCACTCGCGCAAATAGGAGCGAATACCCATGATACGCCGTATTCCGTTGGCTGCGTTGGCTGCGTCGGCCGTCGCGGCCGCCGTTTTTTTTGTCTGTCCTCCCGTCCGCGCGCAATCCCCGGCCCCGGCGCCGGCAGTCACGGCCTCGCCGGCCGCATCCGCCGTGCCGGCTCCGCCAAAACCAGGTAAGCCGACCCCGACGCCGTCGCCGACCCCGACGCCGGGACCGCCCTTCTCCAACATGACGTGGCGCGAGATCGGGCCGGCTGCCGCCGGCGGACGCGTCGCGGCCGTCGCCGGCTCGGCGACCAATCCGAAGCTCTACTATTTAGGCAGCGCCGGCGGAGGCGTTTGGAAATCGGTCAACAGCGGACAAACCTGGGACCCGGTCTTCGCGAAGGAACCCGTTTCCGCCATCGGCGCGGTCGCTATCGATCCAACCGACAACCAGACGGTTTGGGTTGGAACCGGCGAGACGAATCCGCGCAACGACGTGAGCTACGGCGACGGCGTGTACAAAACCACCGACGGAGGCGAGCACTGGACCAACGTCGGCCTGCAAAAAACGAAGTACATCGCCAGGATCGTCGTCGATCCGCGCAATCACAACCACGTCGTCGTGGCCGCGCTCGGCGACGTCTTCGCCGACAGCTCCGACCGCGGCGTGTACGTGACCGACGACGGCGGCAAGACCTGGAAGCAGACGCTGTACGCCGGCCCGAGCAGCGGTGCGTCCGACTTGGCGATGAACGCCCAGAATCCGAACGTGCTCTACGCCGGCATCTGGGAGTTTCGCCGGCTTCCCTGGACGTTCGCCAGCGGCGGCGACGCCGACGGGCTGTACAAGTCGACCGACGGCGGGGCGTCCTGGACCAAGCTGGAAGGGCACGGTCTGCCGCCCGCGCCGACCGGACGGATCGGTCTTGCGGTCGCGCCGAGCAACGGCAACCGCGTCTACGCGTTGATCGAATCGAGCAAAGGCATCCTCTGGCGCTCCGACGACGGCGGCGCGAATTGGACGATGGTCAGCAGCGATACGCTGGTCGATCAGCGGCCGTTCTACTTCAGCCACATCGAGGTCGATCCCAAAAACCCCGACCGCGTTTACGGCGTCTCGGAAGCGCTTTCGGTCAGCACCGACGGCGGTAAAAAATTCAAGGAAATCGCCGATCCGGTTCACGTCGACTACCATGCGATTTGGATCGCTCCGAACGATCCGACGCGGATCATCGTCGGCGAAGACGGCGGTTACGCGCTCACCCTCGACGGCGGCGACAACTGGTTTTTCTCCGCCAATTTGGCGATCGGGCAAGTCTATCGCGTGGGTTTGGGCAACGACAACCCCTACACCGTCTGCGCGGGCTTGCAAGATAACAACGGCTGGTGCGGACCGTCGAACTCGCTCGACCAGTCCGGAATTCAAAACAAGGACTGGATCGTCTCGGTCGGCGGCGACGGCGAGTGGGGTATCCCCGAACCCGACGACGCAAACTGGATCTGGTCGGATTCCGAAGACGGCGCCCTCGTCGTTTTCAACCGCGTCACCCAAGACGGATGGTTTGCGCAGCCGTATTTGCAGGACTCGAAGGAATCGTTCGACACGTCGGTCAGCAAGTATCGGTTTAACTGGGAATCGCCGATCGGGTTCGCACCGTGGAATCCGCACGTCGCCTGGTACGGCGGCAACGTGATCTTCCAGACGACCGACCGCGGGCGGTCGTGGACGCGGATCAGTCCCGACCTCACGCGCAACGTCAAGGCGCACCAGAAGCCGTCGGGCGGACCCATCACCCACGACGTCTCGGGCGCCGAATACAGCGACACGTTGCTCGACATCGAGGGCTCGGCGGCCGCTAAGGGCGAGATTTGGGCCGGCACCGACGACGGGCTCGTTCAGGTGACCCGCGACTACGGGAAGCACTGGTCGAACGTCACGCCGCCGGGCGCGCCCGAGTTCGGACGCTTTGCTACCGTGGCGCCGTCGACTCTTTCGGATGGAACCGCGTATGCGATTGCCGACGGCCACTACACCGGCGACAATGCGCCCTACGCCTTCGTCACTCACGACTTCGGCAAGCACTGGACGAAGATCGTCAACGGTCTGCCGAAAGATCAGTGGGTGCGCGCGATACGGCCGGACATTCGGGACCGCAATCTCGTCTATCTCGGCACCGAAGAGGGGATCTGGATTTCGTTCGACGGCGGCGCCGCATGGCAGTCGTTCCAAAACGATCTGCCGACCGTTTCCGTGCACGACATTCGCATGCAGTCCCAAACCGACGACCTCGTGATCGCGACCCACGGGCGAGCCGTGTACGTGATGGACGACATGGGTCCGGTGCAGCGGCTGCAGCAAGCCGTCGCGCGAGGAACCTGGCTCTTTGCGCCGCGCGTGTCCTATCAGTGGTCGCTGCACGAGTACGACGAGGGAACGTACACCAACTATGCGGCCGACAATCCGCCTAACGGCGTGGTCGTCACGTTCTATCAAAAACAACCGCAGAAGGGCGCGCCGAAACTGCAGATTCTGGATGCCAAGGGGCGCACGATCCGCACGGTGTCGGGCACGCATAAAGTAGCCGACAAAGATCGGCCGTACATCACCAATAAGGTGGGGCTCAACCGGTACGTCTGGAACTTCGGTATCGACGGTCCGGTCAAATGGCTAGGCGCCGCTAAAGAACGGTATCAAGGTCCGAACTCGGGTCCGGCCGTTCCTCCGGGAGCCTACGCGGTTCGTATGACGCTCGACGGCCACACGTACGTGCAGCACTTCGTCATCAAAGCCGACCCTCGGTCGCAGTTCACGCAAGCCGATTACCAGCAAATATTTTCGACGGCGGTGAAGATCGAAGGGCAGTATTCGCAAGTCGACACGATGCTCAACAATCTCGACAGCGTCAAGAAGGCGATCGACGCGAGTTCCGACGCTGCCAAGAAAGCGGGGAACGCGGAGCTGTCGACGGAGCTAGTCGCCGCATTGACGGCGCGGAAGGACGTTTTCGACGTTCTAACGGCCGACTATCAGAACGATGAAGACGGCATCCAGCGTCCCGGCGCTCTGCGCGAAGACATTCGAACCGCCTACTTCGGAGCGCAAGGGCCGATGACCCAACCGGTCGCCCAGTATCTCGTGCGGATGGACGCCGCGATGCGCGCGGCCATCGGCCGGTACAACGCGTTCGTGACGGGAACGCTCCCCGGCGTTGACGCGGCGTTGAAGAAGGCGGGCATGAAAGCGCTGCCGGCGATCGCGACGATGACCGTGAAGTAACGAGCAACCGCTCTTAGGTCGAACCGGCGAAAAGGCGCTTCAGGAGCGCGTCGTGTTTGTACGACGCGCTCTTGCCGTAGTGGACGATCGCGAGATCGAGCGACGGCACCAGGTAGAGCGCTTGTCCGCCCGATCCGCTGGCATAAATGAGATCGTTCGGCGCACCGGCCGCGCCTAGCCACCACCCCAGTCCGTAGCGCGGGTTCGCGAGGGATCCGTGAAAGCACGCGGCGAGCGCGGAGCGCTCGCGCAGCACGAAACGACCGTAGGCCAGCCAGTTGGCGGCGGTAAGGGACGCGCCGGTCGGGAGGGGCTGCGAGCCGTCGGCGAGCGTGCGCCACGCCGCGACCGTTACGCCGGCCGGATTCAAAACGCGTTCGCGTAGATACGCCTGCGGAGCGAGGGGGGCGAGTTTGCGCGCCAGCACCGCGCCGAAGACCTGCAGCGGAATTCCGCCGTAGGTAAACGTCGAATCGGGCTCGTTCTTCAACGAAAATGCCAGCGCGCGGTCGTAAGTGGGCACCGCGCTGCCCAATCCGCCGAAACCGAATCCGGCCGTCAGCGAAAGCAGCATGCGCAATGTGACGCGGCGTTTCCACGGATCCTCGCGCCACGATACGACCGTATCGGCGACCGGCTCGTCGAGTCGCAGCAGTCCGTCGGCTTGCGCGTACAGCGCGGTGATGCCCCAGAAGCTCTTGGTGCCGCTGTAGAGCGCGTGTGCGTTGCCGGCATCGAAGCCGTTGTCGTAGACCTCGGCGACGGTGTCGCCGGCGCGCGCCGCGACGAACGCCTCGAGCCCGTGCCTGCGCGCGTATTCGAGTGCGGCTTCAATCTCCATGCGGAAGGAGCGTTCGCGCAGCAGCCGCAAAAGCGCCTCCATGAGGCCGTACGTTCTGCTGGTTGCGTCGGTTGCGGCGCTGGGCGGGCTGCTCTTCGGTTACGACACCGGGGTAATTTCGGGCGCGATCCTGTTCATCGGCAAAGACTTTTCCCTGGGCACGAGGCAGCAGGAGTTTACGATCAGCGTCGTGCTCGTTGGCTGTATTCTCGGCGCGGCGGTTACGGGAACCATTGCCGACGCGATCGGCCGGCGCTTGACCCTGCTGGCGGCGGGGCTCGTGTTTTTGGTCGGCGCAATCGTCTCGGCGGCGGCGCCCGACGAAACCGTTTTGCTGATCGGAAGGTTCGTCGTCGGCATCGGCGTCGGATTCAGCTCGGTCGTCGCGCCGCTCTACATTTCGGAGGTCGCTCCGGCGAACGCGCGCGGTGCGCTCGTTTCGCTCTACCAGTTCGCAATTACGGTCGGGATTCTCGGGGCCTACCTGATCGACTACGCCTTCGCCCCCGCCGGCGCCTGGCGCTCGATGCTCGGGTTTGCAGTGGTGCCGTCGCTCGTACTCGTCGCGGGCATGATCGTCATGCCCGAGAGCCCGCGTTACCTGTTTAGGATCGGGCACGACTCGCGCGCGCGCGACGTCCTGCTGCGCATTGCCGACGGCCCCGAAGACTCAGCCAACGAAGAGCGCGCGATTCTCGAAGCGCTCCAAACCAAGAATGGGGGCTTTGCGGCGTTTAAAAATCCGTCCGTACGACTGGCACTATTCGTCGGAGTCACTTTGGCGGTGCTGCAGCAGGTCACCGGCATCAACACGATCATTTACTACGGGCCTAAAATTTTCGAGATGGCCGGCATCGCATCCCCGTCGGGATCGATCCTGGCCGAGTCGGTCGTCGGCGCCACGAACGTCGTTATGACGCTGGTCGCGATATTCTTCGTCGATCGCGTCGGTCGCAAGCCGTTGCTGTACGCCGGATTGGCCGGAATGTTCGTGGGGCTGGCGGCGCTGGCGGTCGCCTTCGCTCAGCCGAACCTTTCGGGGTCGCTCGGGACGATCGCGCTGGTCAGCATGATGCTTTACGTGGGCTGCTTCGCCTTTAGCTTGGGTCCAATCGTCTGGCTGCTGATCTCGGAGATTTTCCCGCTGCCGGCGCGCGGTCTGGGGATGTCAATTTCGACGCTGGCGAATTGGGTCGGAAACTTTCTCGTATCGCAATTCTTTCTCACGATGATCGAACGGCTGGGGCGGCCCCTCACGTTTTGGGTATATGCGTTCTTGTGCGTCGTGACGATACTTTTCGTTCGAGCGATGGTGCCGGAAACCAAACGGAAACTGCTCGAGCAAATCCGCGTAACGGCGGCGTAAGAGTCGCCATGCTCGCGGCGATACGCTATGCCGGCGATCCGCCCGGACGCCTTCGCGTCGAAGAGAGCGACTCGCCCCAGCCCGGGATTGGAGAAGTGCTGTTGCGCGTTCGCGCGTGCGGGGTGTGCCGAACCGACCTTCACGTCGTCGACGCCGAACTTGCGCCGCGGCGCGAGCGCGTAATTCCGGGCCATCAGATCGTCGGAGAAGTCATGGCCGTAGGTGAGGACGTCGATCGCGCGCTTCTCCGAACGCGGGTCGGGGTGTCGTGGTTGGGCGGGACGGACGCTACCTGCCGGCAGTGCCGGACCGGGCGAGAAAATCTCTGCGATCGTCCGACTTATACGGGGTACGACCGCGACGGCGGGTACGCCGAATACGCGTGCGCGCGGGCGGACTTTACGGTCGCGCTTCCGGTCGAAGTCGAGGACGAGCAGGCCGCGCCGCTGTTGTGCGCGGGGATCGTCGGCTTTCGCGCGCTCCGGGTCGCCGACGTACAGCCGGGCGAGCGCGTCGGTCTTTTCGGTTTCGGGGCGTCCGCTCATCTCGCGCTTTCCGTCTTGCGCTCGTGGGACTGCGAAGTGTACGTGTCCACGCGCGGGGCAACCCATCGCGCGTTTGCGACGCGGCTTGGCGCGACGTGGGTGGGCGACGGACTCGACAAGCCGCCGGTACCGCTCGATCGAGCCATAACGTACGCGCCCGCCGGCGACGTCGTGATCGCGGCCCTCGGCTCGTTGCGCAAAGGCGGGATCGTCGCGATCAACGCGATTCATCTCGACCGCATGCCGGAGTTCGACTACGACTCTCTGCTCTGGGGCGAGCGGCAAATCCGCAGCGTCACCAACGCCACCCGCGCCGACGCTCGCGACTTCTTGGAAATTGCAGCACGCGTGCCGATTCGCCCCGAGACGACGGTGTTTCCGCTGCGCGACGCTGCGTCCGCGCTGGATGCGGTACGCGCCGACCGTCTCGACGGCGCGGCGGTGATTCGGCCGTGAGCCGGGCGTTCGTCAAAGACGGGGACGACCGTCCCGAGACCCCGCCGCCGCGGCCGGTCAGCGGCCGGCCCAACTACGTGACGGTTGAGGGTTTGGCATCGTTGCGCGCGGCGTTCGAACGAGCGCGCGACGCCGGGGACCGGCGCAACGCCGAGTACTACGAGGAGCGCATCGCAAGTGCGGTCTTGGTCGAAGCGCATTCGGGTGCGCCCGGGAGGATCGCATTCGGCTCGACGGTAGTCGCGCGCGAGCCGGACGGGACGCAGCGTCGCGTGCGAATCGTCGGTGAGGACGAGGCCGACCCGATCCACGGAACCATCGGCTGGGCGTCGCCGTACGCCCAAGCGTTGATCGGTCATCGCGCGGGCGACCGGGTCGTCGTTCAACGCCCAGCCGGGGCCGCGACGGTCGTGGTCGAGTCGGTCGAGACGCTTTAGCGGGGTGCGGAAGCCGTGCGCGTTGCGCTGATCGTTCGCCCGAGCGCGGGGGAGCGCATGGGTGGCGATATCACGCAAGCCCAAATCACCAAGCGCGGGCTCGCGGCCGTCGGCGTGACGGCCGATATTCTGGCGAAGCTCGAGCCCGACGTGCGCGGATACGATCTCGCTCACGTCTTCGGCGCCTTCGATCCCGAGATTTGCGCCGAGCAAGTCGCTGCCTGCCGGCGTTCGGGCGTTCGGGTCGCGCTGTCCCCGATTTGGTGGGATCTCTACGAGTTCTTTGGGCGATCGCGGGCGTGCGAACGGATCCTCGCCGGCCCGGCTCGAGCCGTCGAAAAAAAACTCGAACGTTTGCGGCAAACCCGGACCGCCGATTTGTTTCGCGCGCGAGAGACGCACCGGTACGGGCAGCGCATCGCCCTCCAAACGGCTTTAATGCGCAACGCCGACGTGCTGTTTCCGAATAGCGCGATCGAGGCACATTACTACCTCCATCACCTTCGGCTGAACGACCGCCCGTTCGTGGTCGTTCACAATCCCGTCGACCCCTTCGCCGTCGAGGTCCCGCGATCGCGAGCCGGCGTCGTGTGCGTCGCCCGCATCGAACAAAAGAAGAACCAGGCGATGCTTTTGTACGCGTTGCGAGACTTGGACGTTGAAGTCACCTTGATCGGTGGCTCGCACGAGGCGCCGTACCTGGATCTTTGCCGGCGTTGGATGACGCCGCGGACGCGACTGATGGGTAACCTCGCGCACGAGGAAGTCTTGCGCCACCTCGCCGCCGCGGCCGTTCATGTCTTACCTTCGTGGGCGGAGACGCCCGGCCTCGCGAACCTCGAGGCCGCGGCGGCCGGGGCGAGGGTGGTCGTGAGCAATAACGGGACGGAGTGCGAGTATTTTGGCGAACTCGCCACGTACGTCGATCCTGAAAATCCCGCGGCGATACGTGCGGCCGTCGAACGCCTTCTGTTGCTGCCGGCGCGCGATCCCGGCGATGCCCTGGCCGCGCGTTTGCGCCTATTCAATGCGGAGATGGTCGGACGGCGGACGCTGGACGGTTATCGACTCGCGATGTAGCAAAGGGTTCGTCGCGCGCGCTTCTAACCTTACGGTCGAGTCTATGAAGGAACAGCCGCTTCGCGCATGCCTTGCCGGGGCGACGGTCGCCGCACTCATCACGCTGCCCGGCTTGGGCGTCGGATCCCTGTGGGACAACAGCGAAACGGCCTACGGTGAGGTTGCGCGCGAGATCCTCCTGACGCACAACTGGCTGATCATGCACTTTAACGGCGTGCCGTACTTCGTTCAGCCGCCCCTCTATTTTTGGCTGGCGGCGATCCTTGCAAAGGTCTTTGGGTTAGGGACGTTTTCGCTGCGGCTGCCTTCGGCGTTGGCGACCATCGCGCTGGGCGGAACGATGGGCTATGCGGTTGCGCGTCAGGCCGGGACCCGTCTCGGTATTTATGCCAGCATGATTCTATCGAGTTGCCTCATGCAAGCCGTCATCGGCCGGCTGGCGGTGATGGACGCGCTCCTCGACTTGGCCGTTGCGGTGGCGATACTGTCGTGGTTTCGCGGCATGCAAACCGGACGGGACCGATACTTCGTGCTCGGGAGCGCAGCGGTGGCGCTGGGATTCTTGGCAAAAGGGCTGGTCGCACCGGTGATCGCGCTGCTCGTCTCGGGCGCTTATTATTTTTGGAACTGTCGCCACGAACTCACGCGCAGGCCTTCGGTGCGCGCGTGGCTCGCCGCCGGGCTGGTCTTTGCCGCCATCGCGCTGCCCTGGCCGTTGGCGCTGGTCGTTTCCTACCACTATCATTGGTTTCCACTTTCGAACTTGGTCGGGCGTTACACGATCGGCCGGTACGTCGGCGTGATCGAAAACCAAGCCGGCCCGATCTGGTATTACATCCCCGTTATCTTGCTTGGGTTTTTTCCATGGGTAACGTTTCTCCCGATGGCCGTCGTGGACGGAATCCGCCAGCTGCGGGAACCCGCATCGGATGCCAATGCCGTCAGGTTGTTGCGGCTGGCTTTTGCGTGGGCCGTCGTTCCGCTCTTGTTTTTCAGCCTGGCCGCGACGAAACTGCCGAACTACGTCGCCCTCGAGTTTCCGGCCCTCGCCTTGATTGCGGCGCTCTATTTCGAACGCTTTATGACGCGGCACGGCGCGCGCTCGGCGATCGTCTCGGCGGCATTCGTGCCGCTCGCAATCGGTTCCGTGGCCGTCGCTATGGCGCTTTTCGTGCGCAACAACCGTCTGGGCGCAACGACGTCCGAGATACTCCCCGGACTGATCTTTCCCGGCCTGGTGATCTTTCTTGGGTCGCTGACGACGGCCATCTTGATGACCCGGCCCTCGGCAGTTCGCGCCGCCCCTTACGCACTGGCCTTGGCCGCCGCCATCGCCATCGATTCGGCGGCGATCATCGTGTTGCCGCGCGCCGAGGCGTTTAAGCCGATTCCTCGCCTGGCGGCGATCATCGAGCAAAAGCGCGAAGTCGACGATCGCGTTGGGATCCAGAGCGTCCCCGGCGGTAACGCGCTGCTCTTCTATTCGCGCCCGCCGGTGGAGGTGCTAGCGCGACGCTCTCTCGATCGCGATCCGACGGAGCGCGGCATGGATCCGCGGAATTTCATTTGCGGCTCGCGCCGCGCTTGGGTGATTGCGCGGCGCGTTCGCCCGGCGAACGATCCGACGTACGGACGCCACCGCCAGTTGATCGCCGCCGACTACGAGGCCGCGTTGTTCCTGTACGACGGACCGGCATGCGCCGGAGGCAACCCGGGGCAAGATCCGAAGCACGCTTCGAAGTGACCCGGTGGCGCGTCGTCATAGCCCTTGGTTTGCTGCTCGTGGCGATTGCGGCGGGAGTAGATTTGAGCCGTCTCCGCGGCGCGGCTCCCGCACGAAATGCCGTTGACCTTTCCATTTTTTATTGCGCCGGAAATGCGGTGCTGCATCGCCGCAATCCGTACGCACCCGAAACGATCGGCCCTTGCGAGCATCGGCTCAACGCCGGTGGTTCCTGGAACGATCCCGCCTACGTCATGCCGGCGCCGCTGCCGCCTTACGCGTTTCCCCCCTACGCCTTACTCTCGACCCTCGATTACGGTACGGCCAAGCCGGTCGTCTTCGGGTCGATCGCCGTGGCGGTCGTCGTCGCGGCCTTTGCGCTTGCGGATATCGGCGTTCCCTTCGCGGCGGCGCTCGCCGCACTGGCACTGGCGGATGGATTCGTGGGAATGTTTCTCGGACAACTCTATCCTTTTACCATCGCGCTGCTCGCACTGACGGCCGCCGCGCTGCGGCGCGATCGAAACGCCCTGGCCGCTTTCTGCGGCGCGCTGACGCTCGTTCAGCCGCAGATCGGCGTTCCGATCTGTCTCTCGCTATTCATCTGGGTTTCGCGGACCCGGATAGGGTTAGTCGTTTGGGCAGGCGTTCTAGCGGTCGTCGGAACGTTGGCGGTAGGAATCCCCGCGTTCGTCCAATGGGCAACGCAAGTGCTTCCCGCAGAGGCGCGCGGCGAAGTGTTTTTCTGGGGGCAATATAGCTTCACGTCGGTGCTCGCCGACCTGGGCGCGAGCCCCCAGATCGCGTTGTTGAGCGGAAGCCTAACGTTCGTCGTCATGCTCGCGTTCTCGCTGTGGTTGGCAAGACGGCTGGCAGTAAAGCTGCGCGCTCCGCAGTACTTCGCGCTCGTACCGCCGGCGCTTTGCGTCGTTGGAGGAACGTTCGTGCATCTTGCGGCGATGGGTGCCGCGATCCCGCTGGCACTAGCGCTCGTCGCGCCGCCGGCCGCGAGAGCGCGGTGGTACGCGGTTGCGCCGTTGATCCTGCTGATGATTCCGTGGCCGTTTGCGCAGGCCGTGAAGGCGCTCTTTTTCGGATGCATCCTCGCCGTTGCCGTCGTGCTGCTGAGCTTGCGGGTCGGCGTTCGGGAAGGCATCGGGCTTTGGCTGGCTACGGCCGCCGGACTGTATTTGATCGCGCTCCACCCCCCGCCGCCGGCTCCGCTCGTGGTTGCGGCCGGAAGTGCGGACGCATGGAGGGAGCTTGCGAAGCTGCCGACTTGGGCGGGGCTGATCGGATTGCTCGCAGTGGCCCTAAAAGCCGCGTCGAAAGGCGTTGACTTCGCATGACGGAACGCTCGAATTCGGCTGTGGCGCGGACGTGTCTCGCAATGCTGCTGGCGGGCTCGGCCTGCTCGTCGCCAAAGGTCGCGCCGCTGCTCGGGCCGGCTCCCGCCGCCGATCCCGCGGTGACGCCGTTTTACAGCGATCGGTCCGCGTCGTGGTCCGAGTTCCGGTTGGGCGGCGGCTTGAACGTGGTCGTTCGAAACGCGTCGATCCCACGCGAGCTTTCGTGGCGTTTCGACGCCGGAAAAGACGGCATATCGTCGTCGCCGGTCGTCTACCGCAATCTCGTGCTCGTCGCTGCCAACGACCGAAAGTTGTATGCGGCCGAGGCCGCGACCGGGACCGTGCGTTGGACGTACCTGGCCACCAATCAACTAATGGCGCAACCCGTTTACATCGGAGGCGTGGCGATCGCGGCGGCCGGAAATCAGGGATGCATCGTGTGTATCCCGCCCGACTACGTCGTCGGGGGAACGGGGTCGAATCGCATGTCCGGCGTCGACCTGACTTCGGGCCGCGAACGTTGGGGACAAGAGCTGGCCGGTACCGGAATGCCGACCCCCGCGATCGTCGGCACGCAGGTCGTGCACGTCGACGGGTCGGGCACGGTGTTGGCGCTCGATGCGGTAACGGGGCGGTACGGATGGAATGCGCGGCTTCCGTCGCTCTTCGCAATGTCGTCGGTGCTGGACGGGCGTAATGGCCGTATCTACGTTTCGGGAACGTTCCCGACTGGGGTCTATGCGCTTCGCGCCGCGGATGGCGCGCTCGTCTGGCGTCACCTGTTTTCGAAGTTCTACCAAGGTCCCGGGGACGGACCGATGGCGTTGACGTCCGCGTTGCTGATCGGGCAGTACCTCAAACCGCTGGCGCCAGGGCCGCGCGGGTGGGTGGTGGCGCCGGGTTCGCGCGTCGCTCATCACATTTTCGCGCTAAGAAAATCCGACGGCCGGCTCGTTTGGGACCGCCCGATCGTCGCCGGCATCGCCCCGGATTTCAATCAATCGTCGATCCCATTGATCTACGAGCACCGACTGTATCAGGGGAGCCCGACGACCGCCATCGTTTCGGCGCTCGACGTGGCGACGGGACGTCCGGCGTGGCGCCTGCGCGTGCACGGCGTCGTGCGCGGCGGCATTGCGGCGCTGGGCGGCATGCTTTATTTCGGCGACATCGGCGGATATCTCTGGGCAGTGGATGCCGCGACGGGAAAGGTCGCGGGCTGCTTACGTACCGACCTGCACTACTACGTCGGCTCGCCGATCATCTTGAACGACTCGCTGATCGACGGTTCGCGTGAAGGGACGGTCGTCGCGCTGCCCTTGCGTTCGATCCGCTCGGCGCGCGATTGCGGCGCGCCGTAGCCGCCCCCGCCGGGCGTTTGCACGACGAGCACGTCGCCGGGCGCGAGCACGATTCGCACCTTGGCCGGCAGCGCCGTTTCGACGCCGTCGCGAACGAGCGCGTGGTGTCCGACGTGCCCGGGACCGCCGCCTAGCGCCCCCGGCGGCGCGAGCACGTGCCGGTCGGCCAGCAGCGACGCTTGCGCCGAGCCGTCCACGAGTTCGATGGCGCGAATCAATCCGTCGCCGCCGCGATGGCGGCCCTTTCCGCCGGTTGCCGGCGCAAACTCGTAGCGCGTGACCCGCAGCGGATAGTCCGCCTCGATCGCTTCGATCGGGGTGTTGAGCGTGTTCGTCATGTGGCATTGAATGCCGTCGATGCCGGCGCTCTCGGGTCGTCCGCCCATTCCGCAGCCGTTGGTTTCGTAGAACGCCCACGCGCGTCCGTCGGAGCGCGCGCCGCCCAACATCACGTTGCTCATCGTTCCGCCGCTGCACGCCGGGATGCGGTCGGGTGCGGCCAGCGCGAGCGCTTCCAGCACGACGTCGGCGTTGCGCGTGCTCGTCTCGACGTTGCCGCCGGAGACCGGCGCCGGACGGCGCGGATTGAGCAGCGTTTCCTCGGGAACGAAGACGTCGACCGGACGAAAGCAGCCCTCGTTCATCGGAATCGTCGAATCGGTCGCCGCCCGCAGCGCGTAGTGCACGCCGGAAAGCGTCACGCCGAACACGGCGTTGAGCGGGAAGTCGACTTGATCCGCCGTCCCGGAATAGTCGAGCCGCGCACTCCCATCTTGCAGCGCGAGCCGGAGACAAATCCGGATCGTCGGCTCGCCCTTCCGATCTTCCAAATAGTCGGCGCTTTCGAACGTGCCGTTCCCAAGGCTTCGCAGCGCGGCGCGCATTCGGACTTCGCTATCGTCGATCAGCCGTTCGACCGACGCGTTGAACGTTTCGAGACCGTATCGCTCGCAGAGTTCGAGCAGCCGCCGCTCGCCGGTGTAGTTGCCGGCAGTTTGCGCTCGCAGGTCGCCGCTGCGTGCGTCGGGCGTGCGCGAGTTCGCCCGGAACAGCGCGACCGTCGCGTCGACCGGTTCGTCGTTTTCGACCAGCCGCATCGGCGGAACGACGAGCCCTTCGGCAAAGAGATCGCCGGCGTCGGCCGGCATCGATCCGGGAACGCTTCCGCCGACGTCCGTATGGTGCGCCTTGTTGGCGGCGTATCCGGCGAGCGTTTGGCCGTGGAAGATCGGACGCACGACGGTGACGTCGTTCAAGTGCGTGCCGGAGACGTAGGGATCGTTGACGACCCACATGTCGCCGGGGCGCATGCCGCCATACGCACGCTCGACGATTTGCAGCGTCTGTCGCAACCCCCATGGAAGCGAACCAAGGTGCACGGGAATGTGTTCGGCTTGGGCGATCAGGCGGCCGCGGGCGTCGAAGAGCGCGCACGAGTGATCCAGCCGTTCCTTGATGTTCGGCGAGTACGCGCTGTTGCGCACGGCGATACCCATCTCTTCGCTGGCGTAAACGAGCGCGCCCGCGATCACTTCGACGGTGACCGGATCGATCGCACTCATGCGGACGCTCCCCGATCGAGCACGAGGAGGTCGTCGCGCACTACGGCCGTCCAGCCGGGCGCGACGTACGTGCACGTGTCGTACTGCTCGACGATCGCAGGGCCGGCCAACGCACTTCCCACCGGCAAATCGTCGCGTTCGTACACCGGCGCCGCCCCGAAAGCCGTGCCCAGCCAAATCGGGCGTTGTGCCGGCGACGCAGGCGTTTTCGGGCGCTTCCTGCCGGGCGACGTCGGATCGGGCTGCCGGGCCAGCTTCCCGAACGCGGTCAGCCGCGCGTTGACCAATTCGACCCCTTCGCCGGGAGCCTCGTAGCCGTAACGGGCACGGTGCTCGCGGTGGAAGTTCGCGGCGATTTCCGGCGCGGACGCCGCGTGGGCGATCGTCAACTCAAAACTCTGTCCGGCGTACCGTGCGTCGTATTCGCGCCGAAAACCGATCGACGCCGGATCGGCGCCTTGGGCCGCGAGCGCGTCGTGGCCGCGACGTTCGAAGGCCGCAAAGCGTGTTTCGAGATCGCCGAAATCGGCGTCGCTCGCCGGTCGCAGCACCGGGTGGACGAAGTGCTCGCGCAAATCCGCGACCAAAAGCCCCTGAGCCGAAAAAATGCCCGGTCGATGCGGAATCAACACGCGCTCGACGCCGAGTTCGCCGGCCACCGCGCAGGCGTGCAGGGGTCCGCCGCCGCCGAAAGCCGCGAGCGTGAATTCGCGGGGGTCGAGTCCGCGCTCGATCGTGACGATCCGCAACACCTTCGACATCTGCGCGTCGATCAGCGTAACGATTCCGGCGGCCGCTTCCTCGACGCCCATGCCGATCTGGAGCGCAATCGATTCTACGGCCGCGCGCGCCCGGCCGGCCTGGATCGGGAACGCACCGCCCAGCAGATGCAGCGGGTTGAGCCGTCCCAGGACGACGTTTGCGTCGGTCACGGTCGCCCGATCGCCGGCGCCGTAACAGGCCGGACCCGGATCGGCGCCGGCCGAAATCGGTCCGACCCGCAAGGCGCCTGCGTCGTCGATCCAGGCGATCGTGCCGCCGCCGGCGCTGATCTCAGCGAGATCGACGAACGGGAAGCGCACCGGGTAACCGCTGCCTTTTACGGACCGTCCGCTGTGCGTTTTTCCGGCGGCTTCGAACTCGCCGGCCACCTGCGCGATTCCGTCGACGATTGCGCCCGCTTTCGCCGTCGTCCCGCCCATGTCGAACGATAACAGGCGCCGCACGCCGATGCGCTCACCCAATGCGGCGGCGGCCATCACGCCGCCGGCGGGTCCGCTTTCGATCGTCGCCGCCGGCCGTGCGATGGCGTACGCGGCGGCGGCCATTCCGCCGTCGCTGCGCATCACGTACAACGGCGCCGTTACGCCGGCCGCCTCGAGTTCTTGCGACAGACGTTCGAGATATCGCGCGACGATCGGCGTGAGGGCCGCGTTGACGACGGTCGTTGAGAAACGCTCGTACTCGCGGTACTGGGGGTCGACTTCCGACGACCGTACGATCGCAACGCCGGGCAACGCTTCGGTCAGGACCTCCACGACTCGCCGCTCGTGCCGGTCGCTCGCATACGAGTTCAGCAGACAGACGGCGACCGCCGCCAAGTCGCGGCAGGCCGCCAACTGCGCGCGAGCGAGTTCGAGCGACGCTTCGTCGAGGGGTTCGAGGACGTCGCCACGGTAGTCGATGCGTTCGCGAACGGTAAACCGATCGCTTCGTGCGACCAGCGGTTGGGGACGCCGGACGCGCAAGTCGTAGACGTCGCAGCGATTCTGGCGTCCGATTTCGATGACGTCGCGAAAACCGTGGGTGGTGACCAGCGCCACGCGAGGCAGCTCGAGCCCGACTTGTCCGAGCAGCGCGTTGGTTGCGATCGTCGTGGAGTGTCCGAGAAACTCCACCCTCGGAGGCGATTCGGCCGGATATCGGGCGAACAATTCCGCGAGTGCGGCAACGACGCCTCGCTGCGGCTCGCGCGGAGTCGTCGGAACCTTCAGCGTTATGACGCCGCCGGCGGAGTCGATGGCTGCAACGTCGGTGAACGTGCCGCCGACGTTGACCCCGATCCGCAGCGTCAGTCGGGCATGATGCAGGCGAGTTGGTTCTTCCACTTCACCTGCACGTTCTTCGCACTGACCGCGTTCTTGTGACCGTTGGCCACGGCGGTCGCCGATTTTCCGGCGTCGTTCGCGAACGTTACGGTGTCGATCGCCGATGCCGACGTGTCGGTTTGCTCCGAAACGCCCGGAAGGCTCCCGATTCGCGCGTGTCCTAACGTAAACGTGACGGTTCCCAACGCGCCCGGACACGCACTGGCGGCTTGCTTAAACGTAAGCGTCGACGAATCCAACGTTATCGGCGACGCGGCGGCCGCGCCCGCCGCTGCCGTGCCGAGTAGAAGTGCAAAAAGCGCTGAAAAACCGGCCGGAGCTTTCATGACGAGCGTGACCCCCTAAAGCGCGAGGATGGGCCGCTGAACTTGGCGCGCCGGCTGGAAAGACCCTTTTGTTTGGCGAACGTCAGGGACGCCCGCGGAAGGAGGACGGCGACGCAATCGTCCCGCTTTTCGCCCCCGCGGGTCGGGGTTAGCCGCTCTGCGAAAGCTTGCATACCACGCTGCCGCTAAGCGCCGGTCGAGGCACGTCCGACGGATCGGCTCGCCAAACGTGCGACGGCCGGGCGGCGTATCTTGAGACTGGATGTTTAGAAACATGACGTTCGCGCCGCTTTCACCGCGCTTCGAAAAAGCGCTGGCATACGCGGCCCATGCGCATCGCCGGCAGGCGCGCAAAGGGTCGACCATACCGTACGTGAGCCACCTCTTGTCCGTTGCGGCGATCGTCCTGGAAAGCGGCGGCACCGAGGACGAAGCGATTGCCGCGCTGCTGCACGATGCGCCGGAAGATCAGGGGGGCCGCCCGCGCTTGGACGACGTGCGTGCCCAGTTCGGCGATCGCGTGGCTGAAATCGTCGAGGCGTGCAGCGATTCGCTGGCCGAAGATCCGGAACTAAAGGACGAGTGGCACGGTCGCAAGACCGCGTACCAGCAGCATCTGAGCGCAGAGAAGGATCCATCGGTTTACTTGGTGAGTGCCGCCGACAAGCTGCACAACGCGCGCGCGACGCTGCGGGATTTGCGCGCGCGCGGGCCGGCCGTATGGAACCTCTTCGAAGGCAAACGCGACGGGACGCTTTGGAACTACGAGCGCCTCGCACGGATTTACGAAGCCGGGCCGCGCGACCCGCGCCGTACCCCAATCGTTCGCGAGCTTCGAGAGGTTTTAAGAGAACTCCAAAGTCTTTAGGAAGACGTTCGTTCCGCGCGCGCAGCTTCCATAAAATCCTGCACGGCCGCGTAAGGGACCGCGTCGCCGGCGAAGCCAAAAGTGCCGCGCTCGAGAATTTCACGCGCCCCACGGATAAACGCGCCCAGCGCGGCGCGGACGAGCGTCGATCCGACGCTGATTCGCCGGACTCCCAGCGCCGCTAGCTCCGAGACGGAGAGCGTGCTCCCGCGCAATCCCATGACGACGTTGACCGGTTTGCCGACCGAGGCGCAGAGCGTTGCGATGTCGTCCGGCTCGACGACGCCGGGCGCGTAGAGCGCGTCGGCGCCGGCTGCCTCATAGGCTCGCAGACGCCGAATCGTATCGTCCAGATCGGGCCGCCCGTGCAGAAAATTTTCGGCTCGTCCGACCAACACGAACGGACGTGAAAGCGCGCGCGCCGCTTCGGCGGCCGCGGCCATGCGTTCCACCGCACGGCTAAACTCGAAGATCGGCCGGGCAGAATCGCCGGTGCTGTCTTCGATCGAACCGCCGGCAAGACCGGCGAACTCACCAGCAAGCCGAATCGTTTCGGCCACGTCTTCGGGCGTTTCACCGAAACCGTTTTCGAGGTCGGCGGCGACCGGCAAATCGGTGGCGTCGGCTACCGCCTTGGCGTTGGCGAGGGTTTCGGCGCGCGTTATGGCACCTTCACCGTCGCGCCGGCCAAGTGCAAACGCTAAACCCGCACTCGTCGTCGTCAACGCTTCGAAACCGAGTGCGGTTAAAATGCGCGCGGTCCCGGCGTCCCACGGATTCGGAATGACGAACGTTCCGGCGCGTGCGTGCAGCTCCTGAAAACGCCGGCCTTTGTCGAGTCGATCGCTAACCATTGCACCCTCCGGTATCGAACGGACGCTCGCCGAGCGAGCGGCCGTCAACGTCGCGTTTAAAATCCGCCGATTAGATTCTCGCACGCGGGGGAATAAGCCGCTTGAGGTAAACAACGTGAGCGAAGAACGACAAACCGTGGTACGAGAAAGTCCGGCTGGGCCGATTGCTTCGGTCGTGATCGTAGCGATCGTCGTAGTCGCGATCCTGGCCGTATTGTTCTATTGGCATCCCTGGTCATTAACGTCTACAACGAACAGCACGAGCGTGACTCAGCCCGCCAACGGGGGCGCCCAGCACAGCGACACTACGTCAACGACGAACACGCAGCCGCACTAGGAGCCTACGGGCTCCTGGGCCCGGCAATTGGCCGGGCCTCCTCCACGAACGCGCACAGGAGGTTGGCGAGCGCCATCTGTTCGGGCGTGCGGCACGCGACGTCGAGCAACCGGGGGCTGCAGACGAGGATACTCAGCGCGCGGGCTCGCGAGATGGCGACGTTGAAACGGTTCTGTTCGAACAGAAAGCCCACGTCGCGGGGCGCATCTTCGCCGCTCGACGTGGCCATCGAATAAAAGACCACCGCGGCTTCGCGACCCTGGAACTTGTCGACGGTTCCAACTTCGACGGCGAGCCCGGCGTCTTTGAGACGGCGGGCGATCAGGCGGCGCTGCGCGTTGTACGGCGTAACGACGATAATGTCGCCATCAACGAGCTGGCGGGAAGTGCCTTGCGCGTCGGCCGGCCCGGAATCGGAAACCGATCCTTGGCGTAAGCGCACGATCTCGCGCACGATCCGATCGGCCTCTTCGGGCGAACTCGAAGCATTGCCGGAGTGCTCGACCGGAAGATACTCGAGGCCGGCGCGCCGCTCGCTATCGACGGTGACGGCATGCAGTTTGGTCTGCGGATCCGGCAACAGGCGTCCTTCGTACATCGCCGCGGAGACGTAGGCGCAAATTTCCGGCTGCAGGCGATACGAGCGATCGAGAAACACCCCGCGATACTTCGGAACCGTCTCCTCGTCGCCCAACAAATGCTGCAGGACGGAGTCGCCGGCGTGCGGCGGATGCACGCCTTGGCTCACCTGCGCGAGTTGGGCCGGATCGCCGAGCAGGGCGACGTTCGCCGCAGACGCCGAAACGGCCAGCGCGTCCGCCAGCGAGACCTGCCCGGCCTCGTCGATGAAGAGGTAGTCGAAAGCGCCCCGCAATTCTTCGCGGGCAAACAGCCACGAGGTTCCCGCCGCGAGGTCGTAAGCGAGCCCATCGAACTCTTTGTTATCGTTCGTCGACGCGACGCACGCGATGGGAAGACGGGATCGGAATTCGGATCCGGCATTCCCGTCGCTGTGCTTGTAGAGTCCGCCAAAGCGGGCCCCCCGGGCGGCCATTTCCCCTTCAACTTTATGAAGGAGGTGGTGGATCGCTTTGTGGCCCGTACTCGTGATGCCGACGCGCTTTCCGCGTACGAGCAAATCGCAGATCACGCTCGCACCTTTGGTCGTCTTGCCGCTGCCCGGCGGCCCCTGGATGAAGAGGTAGCTGCGGTCGAGCCCCTGGACGATCGCCGAAACCGCGCCGGCGTCGGCGCGTTCGGGCTGGATGATGCCGTTGGGCGATTTGCCGGCGACGCGCGGATCGCGTGCGGCGAGCAGGTCGAACGTCGCGGGTGATTGGTCGCGCAGGGTTCCAGCGACAAACGCTTGCGCGATTGCCTCGAGCGCTTCGCGCTGCACGCCGGTTGACAGCGGACCCTTGGGGATCAACGCCGTGACGAGCCGCGCCCGATCGATCGAACCGGTTCGCTTGAGCCGCAGCTCGCAGCGGTCCTCGTCGAGTTCGACGATCGTGCCCGCCAGTTTGTACGGTTCGCCGAGGGGATCGTGCGGCGTATCGTCCTCGCCGAGCTTGTGATGTTGGTCGGGAAACGCGTACGTATAAATGAAGCTGCGTTTGACCTGTTCCGGCGCGACGTCTTCGCGTAGGCGCAAGCCGCCGATCGACTCACGATCGAACTCTTGCAGGCGGTCCGCGTTTTCGCGGCGATCGAAGTAAGCCCACCATGCCGGCTTCTCTTCACGCCGATGATACGCGAGCAGGTTGGCGAGCAGATAGCGCAGGCGGCGGTTGTCGGGCATGGCCCGGTACTCGCCTTCGGACTGCGGGATTAACGGAACCCCGGCCAGCAGCGTCCGTTCCAAAGCGCTTCGGCGTTGTTCCTCACGTTCGGCCGCGCGCCGTTGTTCGCACGATTTGCAGTTGTCGGCGAACTCCGGGTGACAGGGTTCGTCCGGCACCTTGACCGGGCGAAATGGCGCCTCGAGACCCAGAGAGGCGATCGCTTCGAAGCGCCGCGCGAGCAGCCATTCACGCAATCGGTACGTCGACTCGCAGTCGTCCTGGTTGTACGCTTCGATGTCGTCGAGGATCGCGCGATCGCCGTGCTGCAGCCATCGTTCGAACATCACGATCGATTCGTCGCCCTTTTTCACGTCGGTTCCGCGAATCAGCTGATAGAACTTTTCGACTTTTTTCAAGCCGTAGCCGTCTTCGGAGATCGCGATCGCTTGTCGCACGACCGCGAAGAGGTCGACGAGCACCTCGCCGCGCAAGAGCCGGTCGATTTCCTCTTCGCGCGTACAGTGTGCCTGCGCGAGCCGCCGCAGCGCCGATTTTTCGTAGGATGCGTAGTGATAGACGTGCAGGTTGGGGTATTGCCGGCGCCGCGCGACGATGAAGTCGACGAAGGCTTCGAAGGCGTGTTTCTCGGCGGCGCGGTCGAGCGCCCAGAACGACCGGAATTTCGGCTCGTCGTCGGGCAGCCAGCAGCCGAAAAGGTACTCCAGACCGCGCGCCGGCTCGAAGAGCGGGTCGCCTTCCATATCGAAGAAGACGTCGCCGGCAGCCGGATTCGGAAGCAGTGAGAATCCTAGCGGCGGCGCGTGCCGCAGCAACTCGTAGATCGGCCGTCCACCGTCGCGGCCGCGGACCTGAAGGTTGGCCTGCCGGCGCAGTTTGGCGAAAGCCTCCTCGTTCATGCCGTGCGGGCGCGCGTCGTCGCTTGCGTGGGCCAGCGCGGCGGAGGTCGTAATGCCGGCCGTCTCGAGGACGCCGATTTGCGATCGGCGGATCCACGCCACCTGACTCAAATGGTCGTCCGCCCCGCGCTTTTTCGTGCACGCATCGTCCCACGGGCAGATGCTGCAGTGACTGCAAGGGTGCGGATACTGAGTTGCCGCGTCCTCGTGCGCGCGGATCGGATCGCCGACGAACGCCAGAAACGCGGCCTTGAGGTGCCGGTAGTACGCCGAATACTCGTGCAGCCGATAGCGCTCTTCGGTGCCGTCGCCGAGCACGATGTAGCCGCGCTGTGGCATGACCCCTTGCAAGCGCTCGAGGTGCTCGCTGTAGTTACAAAGCTGGACTAAAAAATAAGGCTTCGGCGACAACGCGAGCTTCGTGTCGAGCACTTCGTAGCTCCAGTCGCCGAGCTGCGACGGCGTCTCTACGCGCCGGAGAAAGTCGGCGTGGCCGATAAACCGTCCGTCGAAGAAGGTCGCCTGATAGATGATCGGGACGCCCGAGCGCATCGCTTCGAGCGTGCGTCGCTCCGCGTCGTAGAAGGCCTCGACGCCGTGATCGGAGCGGCCGAACTGCACGACGTCGTCGCCGCCGTGGCGCTCCAGCAGGCTTTCCAGGTATCGCGCTTCGTGCTCTTCGCCTTTGCGCCGAATCAGTGCGGCCCGCTCGTCGTCGTCGGCGGGGCGCGCGAGCTTCTCCCCGGCAACTAGGGCGTCCAACTCGCTCAGTCGCTTGCATTGCAAGTAATTGTTCAGGTCGCTGGCAGCATAAATGAAGCGGCCGTCGATGCGCTGCATGGCATGGCTCCTTTTCATGCCAGGATAGCACCGCTCCTCGCCAAGGGTGCGGCACGAACCGAATCGAGACTCGTTTTCACGAGTCTCGACCGTTTCGTAAACTAGTGCAATGGACTAAACCTCAGTTGGCTTACTCGAGGAGTTTGCCCGCCGTACCCGCCGGCTAAACCCGAATCGGGATCAGCAGCGCTGGACCGTTCCGGTGAGAACGTAGTTGAGCGACGTGATGACTTTGTCCCAGCAGGCGCCGTCCAGGTTGAGCGACTTATACTGTTGCCGGCTCTTTCCGCCCGACGGCGAAAAGCCGGAGGCCGTAAAGTGCAGCGTGTCGGACGAGTGCACGGTGTTTTGGAGCAGCCACGAGTAGACGTTGTGCGGCGTCTGGTTTATGCCGCTTCCCTGCTTGGTTTGCAAAATGTCGGCGGTTTGCGTGGCCGTGCTTCCCGATCCGGCGACGTAGTTGTACTTCACGGTCAACGGATAGGTCAGTTGGCTTTGCGTCTTGACGGCGCGGCCTTTCGCGGTCGTCACGGTGTTCGACGTAATCGTCGTCGTTTGGCTGATATTCTGGAAGTACTGGGTCGCGGAGACGACGATTCGTTGGACGTTGGAGAAGCCGACGCTCTGAGTGACCCGGGTAGAAACGCGGCCTTTCGAGGTGATTACGTAGCCGCTCAGACTTACCGGATGGGCGGCGGTCACTGCGATCGTTCCCTTCGCATTGCCCGATGGGTCGATCTTCACGTGCTCGACGACGTTCTGCGCCGGGGCGCTCGAGGTTCCGTCGCTGACCAGCGCGCCGGTGACCTGTGACGAGCCGTGGTCTTCGTACACGAGCAGCGTTGCATTTCCGGCAAAGTAGTTATCGTCGTTAAAAACCGAGACCCCGATCGTGTGCGGATTGCCGTCGTCGAGTTGCGCCGCGAACGGCGTCAGATCGATTCGGTAGGGCTTGAAATTCAGCGTTTCAACTCCCGGTATGGGAACCCACAGGTAGGGATCGAGGCCGCCGGAATAGATCCACGGGTAGATCGGAGCCACGCCGGCCGGCTGCCCGTCGAGGCTCACTTCGCCTTCGCGAAATCCGGTGTTTCCGCAGTTGTTGAGCTTCTGTGCGAGGTCGTTTGGAAAACACGTGTACCAGAATTCGTCGCCGCTCTGCGATTCGAGGAAGACGTCGAGATACGCGGCCTCCACGTTCGTTGGAAGGGTAAACGTTCCGGTCATTTGGTTGCTCGGACCGTCGAGATACACGTAGCCGCCCGAGGGGCCGCCGGAAAGCGGATAGACGGCGTCGGCAACCTTCGCCGGCTTGTACCGTTGCGAAGCCGGATAGAAGTCGAGTTCGGCCGTCCCGTAGATCACCCCGGTGTACTGCGAGTTCACGATATTGTAAACGGAGGCTTGACCGACCGATGGCTGCGCGAAGACCGGCGCGTACTCGGTAACGTCGCGTTCGACGTTCCATTGCGGGCTGGCGCTCGAGCCGGGCTCCGCGGTCGTGCCGAAAAAGACGTTCGTTGCGCCGATCCACACGGCGCCGGTGCGGTCGTATTGCACGCCCGCCGAGACCTTGAAGTGTATCTTGAAGATGATTTTGGCATACGGACCGGGACAGTTTTGCGGCGGGACGTAGTCGAACGGGTGATCGCTGTAATCGGCGAACTCACCCACGGGCAGCCCGCTGGGATTGAGCGGCGGCGTGTGCGGATCGAAGAGCTTGTCGACACACGGCGCCTCGTTCGGGTGGGAAACCGGCGGATCGGCCGTCACCGGATACCCCGCTCCGTTGCGCGACGCTTGGTCGCCCAGTCCGTTCTTCATGAGGAACTGAACCTTGCGGGCGCTGCGCGCCATCGATAGCGGGCCGCGCAGCGATTGCGCGTTCGCACCGGCACCGGCGCCGGGAATCGTACCGTCGAGCGCGCCGCGTCCGCCGCACGCTGCAAGCGTAAGAATGAATAATGACGCCGCCACCGTCTGCAAGTGGCGACTCGCTGCACAACGCATGTTGAGAACCTCCAAGGGAAGTGGCGAAAGGTCGTCTTGGAGGAGCGAATGAGGGGTTCCTGGGCTGGTTCTTCGAGATGCCGGGAGGTCGGCGGCGGAGCCGCAGTAAAGGAGCGGCCGCATGGATGCTCAGCGAAAGTTTCGCGTGAACGGAATCGACATGACCGGCTACATGGTCAAGGATACCGCTCGCGCCTTGACGTTCTATCGCACCGTGCTCGGGCTGGAGCCGACGACGCTTTACTCCGACGAAAAAGGCGCGGAATACGAGTTCGCCGACGGCACGACCTTCGGGCTATTCAACGGCGGTGACGACGTGCCGTTTCGTGCGGGAAGCGGCGTCATGTTCGCCGTGGACGACTTCGATGCGGCGGTGAGCGAAGCGCAAGCGCAGGGCGCACCGATCCTCATGCAGTTCGAATCGCCGGTCTGCTTCATGGCCGGGACTCAAGATACCGAAGGCAATTCGTTCATGCTCCATAAGCGCAAGAATGTCTAGGCGTAGCGCTTAGCCATTTCCGCCAGCGTCGCGCGCGCTCGCGCGCTGACTTTCGCCGGCGCGCTGATCCAGGCTTCGTCGCCGTAGCCTAAGGCCCATCGCACGACTTCGTCCACGTCGTCGACCACGAACGAAATTGTGACCGTCCCGTCGCGGTTTTGGCGTATGCGTTGCGCTTCTTGCCACCGGCGGGAAATGGCCGACGGCGCGACAGCCTGAGAGAGCGTGACCTCCACCCTCTGCTCCGGACCGTCGCCTTTGAAGAAGCCAATCGTATCCGCCGAGAGATACTTCGCGGGTGCCGCCGCGCGCTGGAACGTTCCGCAGCGCCGAATCGGCTCGGCAATCAAATCCATCGAGAAGTTGCGCCAGCCGTTGCGGCCTTTGGCGACGTCGCGGCCGACGAGATAGTAGCGTCCGGCGCGCACCACCGCTGCGGCCGGCTCGACCCGGCGAGGCGTGCCGCGATAACGGAACTCGACGCGCGCGTCATTCTGCCAAGCGTCCTCGAGGGCACGGTAGATTTTGGCGACGGCGCTGCCGTCGGTGAGCTGCGGCTGCACGAGGTGAAGGAATCGCCGGCCGGCGCCGGCACCGCTCTCGGCGCCGAAATCTTCGGCAACGTCGTGCACCGGTTCGCCGAATGCCTTGAACAGCTCGGACACGAGCGCGCGCAGCCGTTTTTCGCTCGCCAGTAACTTCGCAGGCCTCGACTTGAACTCCGTAAGCTCGAAGTAATCGCCGTCCGTCCGTTCGCCGATCCGAAAGCCGGCCGTTTCACCGATGTCGCGCAACTCTTGCAGGTCGCGGAGCACCGTACGCTCGGAGGCATCGTAGGTACGCTTACACCCCCTCAAAGAGATGCGTTTGTGCCGCACGAGATCGAGAAGAATGCCGATCTTGCGCACCGTCGCCGCCTGCGGCTCCCCCGATTTTCGGGGTTTGCCCATGCCGCCCGCCATTGCCGATGGAGTTTCGTTTGCCGTTGCGGCCGGCCTTCTCTGTAGGGAACCGCCGGGTTGCACGGGAGGAAGGCCTCGAGAAACGCGGCGAAGGCGCCGCGCGGCATTTTAATAAGGAGCGGAATCACATGACTACTTCGAATCGTGCCGGACTCGCTGCGGGGGCGTGCGCGGTCGTCATCGCGGTCGCCGGCTGCAATTCCGGATCGCAATACTCCCCGAATAACCCCGCGCAACCAAGCGCCTCCGAGCCGAGTGCGCGCTCGCGCGCCGTACATCCGGATCGGCATCCGTCGTGGATGGCTCCCGATGCCCGGACCAGCGCTCTGCTGTACGTTTCCAACGACGGCAGCGATGCCGTTACCGTCTATTCGTATCCGCAAGGGAAGCTGAAGGGGTCGCTAACCGGTTTCATCGGTCCGTACGGCGAGTGCGCCGACGCAACCGGCGACGTCTTCATCGTAAACGAGGGTCCCGGCACGATCGTAGAATACGCGCACGCCGGCACGACGCCGATCGCCACTTTGAGCGATCCCAACGAACTTCCCGTCGACTGCGCGTACGACAAAAAGACGGGGAATCTCGCCGTATCCGACGTCGTCTCGACGAACGACGGCCCCGGGGGCGTTTCGATCTATAAGAGCGCACAAGGCACGCCTGCCGTTTACACCAATCCGGCAATGGAAGGGGTTTCGTTTCTAAGCTACGACGGGAGCGGGAACCTGTTTCTCGACGGCACCAACGCCAGCGGCGGCTTCGCATTCGCCGAACTCCCCGCCGGCAAGACCAAGTTTAAGAATATTACGCTCAACCAAACGATCCTAACGGCCGGCGGCGTGCTGTGGGACGGCACGCACGTGGCGGTCGGCGACCAGCGCGCCAACGTAATCTATCAGTTCGCGATAAAGGGAACCGCCGGGACCGAAGTCGGTTCGACCCCGCTCACGAGCGCTTCCGACGTCGTGCAGTTCTGGAAACGCGGCGGCACCGTCGTTGGACCGGACTACCCGCACAACGACGTCGGCCTATGGGCCTACCCGGCGGGTGGGGCTCCCGCCAAGACGATTACGGACGGGATTAGCGGACCGATCGGCTCGACCATCAGCCTGGCGAAAAAGTAGCTCGCGCTTCTAAGTTCGTCATAGGGGTGGCGCGGCCGCTCCACCTCTGTTACGAAGGCGAACCGGAGGCCCTCGCGGCCTACGAGCGGTTCGCCGAGGAGATTTCGCAAACGCCGGACTGCGGGCTGGTAACCATCGTCCAGGACCCGCAGCGGCGCGTCGCCTTTCTCAAGCGTGACTTTCGCTCGATCGAGTTGTGGCGTAACGAGGACGACGGGAACGGCGGCCTCGGTGACGACGGCGAGCCGCACCAGGCGGAACCCTTGCCGCTGTTCGCGCCGAACCCACCCCAAGCGCCCGCGCCGCGGCGCTCCTTGTCGGCGCTCGAAGCCGCATTGAACGATATCATCCCGTCGTGCGCTCTCCGCCCGCGCTGACCGGAGTTTTGGACCGGATGGGATTGGGAGTGTCGCAGATGAATTGATCGGGATGATTTGGCGCTCCGTTAGCGACACATGCGAAGCGTGGTTTTCCGCCACGCAACTCTACTTTCAACGCGTTTGGGGTTTGTGTGAGACTCGAAGCAGTCGAGGATCTCCGGCCACGCGTCCACGTCGTCGTCCGTCACGATGAGCACCGTTTCGAGCTCGCTTTCGCAGCGCAGTCCGAAAGCTATTGCGTACGAACGGAAGGCCCCCGAAAAGATTGCGACGCGCTCGCCATCGCCGTCCTCGCGCTCGATGTAAACGATCGCATGGTGGTCGCCCGTGGCTGGCGGGACTTCGACGATCGTCACCGGATATCACCTTGGGTTCGAGCGTGGACTTTGGCTCTGGCCAGATTGTAACCGATCGCGGCCTTGCCGGATCGATCGCTGGCCGTCCGGAAGGTTCCTCTGCACCTCAGGAAAAATTCGACGTCCATGAAGGACGAGGTGACGTGGAAGAGCGCCGTGCGTGGCGTTCTCGAGCGTCTCCCCCAGAATTTCGTTCTCGACGAGATTCGGCCGTATCACGCCGAGTTGGGGCGCCTTTTTCCGCAGAACATGCACGTGGAAGCGAAGATCCGCCAAACTCTGCAAATCTTGCGCAACCGCGGCGAGCTGGAGTTCCTGGGCGGCGGCCGTTATAGGAGGCTCGTGGGACGGCCGCACTTTTCGTGTCTGCTCGACGTGAGCCTCGGCGAAAACTACAAAAGCAAGTCGCAGATGGCTCGAGCGATTATCGAGCCGTGGGCGGAGTTCAACCTGTATTGCTTGGAATGCCGTAGCGACGATATTTCCGCTCTGCCGAACAACACAAAAGTTGCCGATCTCCGTTGCCCGGCCTGCGAAACCACGTATCAGATCAAGTCGAGTACCAACCGATTCGGAGACACCGTGCTTGGAGGCGAGTTCGAGACCTATCGGTCTGCGCTCGAAGCCGGCTCGTTTCCAAACTTGATGCTCGTCGAGTGGGACGCTCGCTTTTCGTGCGTCTTCGTGGTTCAGGCGATCCACGGTGCGGTGATCACAGAGGAACGCATCGTTCCTCGAAAGATGCTGAGGCAGAGTGCCCGGCGTGCGGGCTACCAAGGCTGCGTCATCAAGATCGCCGGTCTTCCTCGCATCGACCTCGTCATGCCACAGCTACGCGATCCAAACGACTGCCGAAGCGACTGGCGGCCGCGTCATCGCGATCCGGCCTAGCGCACGCGAGTGGGCTCTAATTTCGGCGGGTTTTGGACGTCGAAGCGGACGAGCCGCGACTGGAGCGCTGTCTTGGGGGAGCCCGGCCGCACGTTTTGAGCGTGGCGCGGGCCGCGCCTCCGTAGGACGCGCGGCTAAGGCGGCGATCGTGAGGCTTTCGGTCGCGGTACTTAGAAGAAGGGCGCCGTGAACCCCACGAGGGTAAGGTGGCATCGCTGAAGGCGGCCGCGACGTTCGTTTGCGAACGGCTTTCGCTGGCCGTCGTCGCCATTTGCACCGTCCTGATGGTGCTGGTGTTCGTGCTGGTCGAAGTGCACTCGACGAGTATCGGGTACTACCCGCTGCACTTCGAGGGCAACACCAACGAAGTGCAGGTGCAGGCGAACTCGGGCACCGCATTGAGGACCGGCGACCGCATCGACTTGGGTGCGATGACGCCGCCGCAGCGCTTCTCGTTGACGGCGCCCCCGTCGGATGCTCAGATGACCGTGCGGGTGATACGAGGCGGCCGCACCTTCCCGGTTCACATTTCGGCGACGCCGCCCGACTACTCGCGTCGCACGATCCTGGCGCGCGACATCGGCGTTCCGCTGAGTTTCTTCCTTTCCCTGGGACTCGCCTCGGCGCTGTTTTTAATGCGCCCGCGGCCTATCACGCTGGCTTTCTACGTCTATACGATGCTGATGCTCGTGAAGGTGTATCAAACGCCCCTGGATCTGGCCGCCTGGCCGCTCAACGTCGTGAGCGATCTCGCAATTCAAGTCGTCTACCCTGCAGCCCAAATTATGATTCTCATCTTCGCGCAACGGCTCTATGGCCGGCCCAGCCGGGCATGGCCGTGGATCATTGGGAGCGCGCTGGTGCTGTCGGTCCTGGTCTTCATCGCGTGGGTCGATCCGATCGTTTGGCTCACCTTCCAGCGCTTCGGAATCCCCGGCCCGACGCGTATCATGATGAGCGGCTTGGACACGCTCTTGCTCGTCGTCGTGCTCTGCGGTTTAGCATACATCGCCTCGGGCGCGACCGCCATCGATCGTCGGCGCGTTACCTGGGTCGTCGCCGGCATCGCGCTCGCACCGATTCTCGATCTCACCTGGGCCGTAAACGACATCGTAAGTGCGCTGGTCGGCGATACGTTGACGGCGCTGCTGATCATCAACGTATGGACCGATGCTCTTGCACCCTGGTTCGGGCTGCTCGGCGTCATCTTCGTTCTCTACGGCTTTCTCTCGCAGCGGGTGGTCGACTTTCGGTTCGTCATCGGGCGAGCGGTGCTCTACGGCGCGACCACTTTGGTGCTAGTGCTGATGTTCGGCGTGATCGAGTGGTGGGCCGAACAGATTTTCGAGAGCACGCGACCGGCGCTCTACGTAAGCCTAGCGGCCGCGCTGTTGATCGGATTCACGATGAAGGCCGTCCACGGGCGTATCGAGGATTTTCTCAACAGCGTCTTTTTTCGCGAGCAACGCCACGCCGAACAAGCGCTCAGCCGCGCGGCGCGTGCGCTCGCAAATACGTCATCGGAGAAAACGGTCGTCGAATTTCTCATCGCCGAGCCGGTCCACGTGCTCGGGCTGACGTCTGCAGCGCTGTTTCTGGCTCAGGGCGAGCGCAACGGCGCCTTCGAACGCATCGCGGCGGAAGGATGGAACCACGACGAAGTCGAGCGGATCGACTCCGAAGACCCGTTGATCGTCGCGCTGCGGGCGGATCTGGCGGCAATCCAGCTCGACGGCCGGCAACTGGTCGGAATCAAATCGCTGCCCGGCGGCCGTAAAGCGCCATCGTTCGTCGTGCCGCTGATCATGCGCGGCAACGTATTCGGCTTCGTGTTCTACGGCAGTCGCATCGACGGCGCGTCCCTGACGCCGGCGGAACGCTCGCTACTCGAGGCGATTGCATTGAGCGCGGCTGCCGCCTACGATCACATCGATGCCGACCGTTCCCGCGTCCGGATTCGCACGCTCGAAAACCGTCTGCGCGAGTTCGGCGCCACGATTCCCACCGAAGGGTCGGTAATCCCGAACGCCTGACGCGGCTGGAGTGCGCGCAGCCGGACCGGTGCGGCGGCTGATCGCGAGCGTCTCGGCGATCCGGCGGTTGCTCATGCCGGCGTCGTCGGCGCTGGAGGTCGGTTTGGGTCCGCGCTGTTTAACATGGTTTACGAAGCCGTCCGCAAGGCGCGAACCCGGCCCACGCGGGGAGTGCTAAACGTTGAGCGCGGCTTGGAGCTCGCGCAGCGCGTGCAGCGATTTCGGACTCCCCGTCAGCCGAACGTTGAGATCGAGCGCGCGCAACTCGAGCAGCGGGCCGCCGTTTCCGTGCGAGAGTTCGACGGCTTGCGCGCTGCACCGGCGCGCTTCCGCCTCACGTGCCAGCGCCGAGAGCGCGGTGGCTTCGGCGAGTTTCGCGCGCCCGAGCAGCCGCGGCCACTCGCGCACGCGCGCGTTGGCGGCGCGCGCGAGCCCGACGGCGCGATCCGGCCGATTCACGAGGACGAGCGCCTCGGCGCGCGAAATCGCGAGCGCTTGCGTGATCGGAAACGCGTCGCAGGGCACCCGTTGCGCCAGCTCGATCCAGTGCAGCGCGGCAGCGCCGTCGCGACGGTGAATCTCGATGCGGGCGAGGTTCGAGAGCACGATCGCACGATCGAGCGCGCTGCCGAACAGATCGATGAGCGCCCAGGCTTCCAGCGCGTAGTGTTTGGCCTCGTCCAGCCGGCCGAGGGTTAGAAGGTGGGCCGACATCATCTGCATCCCGACTCGCAGCGTCCGCGCGTCGCCGTTGCGGGCGCCGGTATCGGCGATTTCGGCACTGCGTTCGAGCGCGTCGGCCACTCGGTCGGCCTGCAGCGCCGCAATGCCGGAAGCGCGAATCCGCACGTTGACGCCCATGCGCGAGCCGCTTAGGCGTTCGCGCGCGGCGACCGCGGCGGCTTCGTCGATCGACGCGAGCGCACCGGCCGCATCGCCTTGACTGAAGAGCAGCGAGCTTTCGCCGATCAAGGCTTTGATCAACAGCGCCGCATACTCCCGGTCGCCTGGGCGGTAGCTGCGGCGTAAGCGCTCGATCGAGGCGATCCGGCTGCCGCGGGGCACGGGCAAACCTTCGCAGTGGGCGGCTTCGAACTCGGCCAAATCGCACCCGGCGCCTAAAATATCCCCCAGGCGTTCGTCGGTCACGTTGGGTAGGAGTGCGCGGGCCGCGCGCGCGGTGCTGCCCGCGGCGGCGAAGCAGCCCGACTCGGTTTCCAGATCGGCGCGCACGCACAGGGCGCGCACCGCGTCGGCGGCATCGGCGGTGCGAGCCAGCAAGCCGGCCATCGCCCGGGCTCGATCGTATTGACCGCCGTCGCGCAGCGCGTCGATTGCGACGAACCGCGGATCGGCGGCAAACCCTTCGAACGATGACGCGGATGCGGGCGTGCCCAGGCGATCCTCCAGTGCCTGCGCGAGCGTTTCGCGGGCCGACTGCAGGTCGCGGTAGAATTGGCTGCGCGAAAGCCCGATGTCGCGTGCGATGGAGGCGTGCGGCTCGCGGGCGACGTCGCTGCGCTGCAGCACCGCAAAACACCGCTGCTGCTGTTCCGATTCGGCGGCGAGTTCTCGCACGAGTTCCTCGACGATGCCCGGCAGCGCGGCCGCAAGCTCCGCTCGGCGCGCCGGCCCGCGCGACGAGTCTTCGCCACGCAGCATTCCTTCGACGTAAGCATTGCGCCCCAAGGCCCGCCGGCTGCGCAGGTCGTTCAGCAAGACCGCAACCGCGCGACGTCTCAAATCTCGACGTTTGGGCATTGCGGCTGGTTCGGCTTGCCCCGCCCGGAACCCGGGTCCGTTCCGAGGGGCCGGTTGGACCGCTCTAGAGGCCAAGCCTTGCTCCCGGCCGCCAACCATGGGACTAGTTCGAGACTTTGGCGGCCGGAACGCGCCCTCCGTCGTCTAACCGACGCGTCGACGAACCTTTCGAACGACTTCCCGGGAGAATGAGCATGCGCGCTTCGGCGTTTTTCACCCACGTACTCGGTGCCGCCGCCGCGGCCGTACTGCTCGCGAGTTGCGCGAGTGCGACCCAAACCGGCACGAGCGGTTTTGCGCCGCCGGCGCCGCAAGCACGGCACGCGACCAACTATCGCCCGATGATCTCGCGCGACGGCGTGATGTCGGCCCTTCCCGCAGGATTCAAACCCAACGCGCATCGGCCCGCGTGGATGAAAGCCGCACCGGACTCCGGGAACGTCAGGCCGGGCCTGGCGGTCGCGCAATTCGGCGGCGACAGCGTCCTGTGGTTTCCGAAGAGCAATCGCAAGAACAAACCGCCGGCCATCTGCGAACCGGCGTCATCGACCAACGGCATCCGGGTCGACAGCGCCGGGAATCTCTGGATTCCCGACGGGCGCGCCGACTCGACCACCGAGTACGCGCCCAACTGCGGCGCCGCGATGCTCACGATTCCCGATCCGACCGGCGAACCGGCCGACGTCGCGCTCGATCGCCTCGGCAACGTCTACATTCTCAACATCAACAACACGAGCGGTCCGCCCACCGTCGGCGTCTACAAACCGACCGGCAAACAGATTCGTACGCTGAGCGATCCGTCGTTCGCGGTGCTCTTCGGCGTCGGGACCGACCGCCACGGCAACGTCTTCGTCTCGAACCTCACGAGCGGTAACGTCGGCAACGTCGTCGAGTTTACGAAAGGCAAGATGCCGGGCAAAGCACTGAGCGGGATCAGCCTCGGACTGCCGGGTACCCCGGCGCTCGATTCAAAGGGCAACTTGATCATCAGCGATTGGCTCAACGGGACGATCGACGTGTTCGCTCCGCCGTACTCCGGCGCGCCCACAACGTCGACGCTCATGGGTGCGTCGATTTGGTGCCCGTTGAGTGCGTCGGGAGAACGCCTCTACTGCGGCGACGCCGAAAATGGATCGATCGACGTGTACGCTTATCCGGGCGGCGCCTACCTCTACAGCTACACGGCATCGCTCTCACCGAGCTCGCTGGTCACCGGAGTCTCGCCCTTTCCCGCCCAGCCTTGGTGAATACTGGAGCAAGTCTATTATTGATGAAGGGTGAGGACGAAACGAACCGAGGCCGGCTGGATGTTGAGCCGATCGGTCGGAAGGTTGGCTAAGTACGACGTTCCACCCGGACCGGCGTATAGGCCCTGGTAGGGAACGCCCGCGGAGTAGTACGTAAACGGCCCCGAAACGGAGTTGAATACATTGGTCGCCGCCACGGTGAAGTCAAACCTCCCGAAGTCCTTGCCGACGGCGACGTCCGTCAGCGTATAGGGTGCCTGGCCCAGCGAGTTGTTGCGTCCGGTAAAGGTGAACGCCGTCGCGGCGTGCCAACCGCGTTCCGACCACTGGAGCAGCGCCGAACCCTGTTGCTGCGGAACGCCGAGGAACTGTTCGTCGGCCACTAGACTGCCGCCCGACGTCGGGTTCGAGACGTTCGGCCCGAGCGAAAACGGATACGCGACGTTGAGCCCGTACGAGAGGACGAACGAGAGGTTCTGACGCGGGAAACGCTGCTTGAAGCGCACTTCCGCCCCTTCGTAGACGGCGTTGCCGATGTTGATTGGAATCTCGTACTCGTAGCCGAGTTTGCTTTGACACGCGCCGAACGGATAGAAGTTCTCGATCGTGTCGCGCAGGTTCGATCGATACAGCGAAACGTCGAGCAGGGAGTCGGACGAGAAGAGATGCGAAAAGCCCAGTTCGTATTCGGTCGCGTGCTCCGGCTTTTCGTCGGGATTGCCTTGCCCGGCAACCACGCAGTTTTGGTCGGGAGGCGGAAGGCCGGGGTTCGGCTCCGGCTTGCCGCCGACGAAGACGGGTGCAAAATAGTACTGCTCGATCAATAAAGGCGCGCGAAACCCCGTTCCGACCGACGCCCGAACCACGCTCGAGCTGCCGGCGTCGTAGCTCGCGCCCAGGCGCCAATTCACCGTGTTCCCGAATGTCGAGTACTGCGCGTCGTAAAGCCCCCCGGAAATTCTCAAACGGCTCCCGAGTTGCTGGGCGCCGCGCACGAAGTACGAGTCGATGCTTTGCGAGAGCGTGCCGGTAACGCCGGCGCCGGTCAGCGACTCCTGGCGGGCATAACCGCCGAAGGAGAACTCGCTCTCGTCGAAGTTGCGACCCCACGAAAGACCTTCGTTATAGCGCTTGTCGAGATGCGAGACGTCGTAAGGTGAAATGACGCCCGATCCGCCCGAAATGTCGACGTTGTTATCGCTTGCGTAAAAATCCGCCAAGAGCGAACCCGACCCAAGCACCGAGCGCGAATAAGCGTCGTACGCGCGGATGCTTTGCGCGAAGATGGCCGTGCCGCTGCCGACGTGTTGACCGAACGTGGGGTTCGGCGTCGTCGTGAAGCCGCTTGGACAAGGAGGAGCGCTGCCATCGGTCGGGTCGCACGGCTCGAAAGGATTACCTGCAATCCCGTTGATGGCGCTGCTTTCGTCGCGAAAGTTCCCGAGCGTAAAGACTCGAAAGCCGAGGTCGGCGCGTTGCGAAAAGCTGTAGTTGACGTTCGCCATCGCGAGACGAGAGTTGACCGTCGAGCCGAGGTGCGTCAACACGGGGCAATTCTGCGGAGATTTTGCCGGCGAAGCTGCCGGTCCGCAATTTCTGGAAGGGGCGTTGTTTTCCGGGTAAACCCATGCATCCTGATCTACTTGACCGGCTTGTTGAAAGACGTTCCCCGCGAGGGCATAGCCGAGCTTGCCGAGCGTCCCGGTGGCGTTCAGCCAGGTCTGCGACGTTTCGTACGACCCCAGCGACCCCGACAGCGCGAAGTGATCCTGTTGCGTCGGGCGCAGCGAGACGAGGTTGACGGCGCCGCCGAACGTGTTGCTGCCCTCGCTGTCGGTTGGTCCCAATCCCTCGGTGACGTTGACGCTTCCAAACGCCGGGACCGCGAACTGTGAAAGGTCCAGGTCGCCGGTATTCCCATCGTTGAGGGTTTGCCCGTCGAGAGTTACCAGCGCTTCTGACGGATCCGGGCCGCGCAGGGAAACGACTGCCGGAGCGGTCGGCGCACCGGCGTCGGGGTGCTGGATGACGACCGAGGGCACTTGCTGCAGCGCCTCGAGAACGCTGGAGTATCCTAGCGCGTCCATTTGCGCGCGCGTGACGTTCATTTCCGGAACGACGTTGCGGGCGAGCGCAAACCCGCCGTTCACGGTGACTTCGCCGATCGTCCGAAGTTTTGGAGAATCGCTCGGCTCGAGCACGATTTCGATCCTGGCGTCGGCACCAAGGTCGCCGGCATAGGCTTCCATCGAGGAAAATCCGCGCGCGATCGCACTGATAGTGTAGTGGCCCGGAGGTACTTCGAACGAGAAGTTTCCGTGCGCGTCGCTGGTGGTCTGGGCCTGTTTCGATCCGGCCAACACGACCTGCGCGTTGGCAATTGGCGCGCCAGACGGCGAGTGGACGTTTCCGCTGAGTAGACAGCAAGCCGCTAGTAGGATTTGGTGCATCGATACCCTCTCGAGACGACAGCGGGCAGACTTCAACGAGCCCCGCGGTCGCGCCTCGGAGCGGGGGCGGTTCGCGAAGCCGACGAAAATGCGCCACATCCATGACGGTTGTAAAGACTTCCCTGACGACGGCCGCGTTGGTCGTCGCGACCGTGGCCGCTGGCGCGACGACCGGCCAACAGCAAACCGAAGCAGCCTTTCTGCGGATACCGAGCGCCGCCGGCGCGCGCGCTAGCTCGAAAGTCATTGACGAGCGCAGTCACTATGCGGGAACGCCGGGCGACTACCGGCTCGCCGTCTACATGCGCGACGCAATGCGCGCGGACGGTTTGAAGGCCTGGATCGAACCGTTCCCCGCAACGGTATATACGCCGCACATCCTGCAGCTGCAGCTCTTGACGTCGCCAGCGGTAACGTTCGATCTGCGCGAACAGAAAATTCCGGTCGATCCCGACGGGTCGCGACCCGATGCCGGGCTGCCGTTTAACGCCGGCAGCGGCAGCCGCGACGTGCGCGCGCCGGCCGTCTACGTGAGCCGCGGGCTCGAGGCCGACTATGCGATTTTGGCGCGGGCCGGCGCCAGCGTGCGCGGAAGAATCGCCTTGATCCGCTACGGTGCCGAATATCGTGGGAACCTGGCCGCGCGGGCACTCGCCCACGGCGCCGCCGGGGTGATCTTCTACACCGATCCCAAAGACGACGGGTACGGAAAGGGACGAGTGTATCCCAATGGTCCCTACCGCCCGCTCGGTGTGGTGCAGCGCGGCGACGTGATGGGCGACGGGCACGAAGCGCTGAAGATTCCGACGCTGCCGGTAACCGGATTGACGGCGTCGCGGCTATTGGCGAATATGACGGGGGCGCCGGCGCCGAAGGGGTGGGCCGGCGCACTGCACGTGCCGTACGTCGTCGGCGCGACGCGCGTGCCGGTTCGTTTGCACGTTGAAATGACTGCGCGGCGGACGACGCTGTGGAATACCGTCGGTGAAGTGACCGGCGCCGACCCGACGCAGACGGTCATCCTCGGCGGCCATCGCGACGCGTGGGTGTACGGCGTCACCGACAACGGCTCGGGGATCTCGATGCTGCTCGAGGTCGCGCGCGGCTTTGGAACGCTTCATCGCGCGGGCTGGACGCCCAAACGCACGATTCGCATTACCGGTTGGGATGCCGAAGAGATCGGCGAGTTAGGTTCGGAAGCCTACGTCGCGGCCCATCGCGCGGAGTTGCAAAGAGGCTGCGTCGCCTACATTAATTCGGATGAGGACGCGTCGGGACCGACCTTTGGCGCGATCGCCGCGGGCGCGCTCGTTCCGACGATCGAGCCGGCCGTTCGGGAAGTCCTTGGGATCGCGAATCCGCCCGTTGACACGCCTTCGGGCGGGTCGGATTTCGAGGCGTTCGTCTACACGATCGGCACGCCGGTGATCGATCTCGGTTATGCCGGACCGCTCGGCACGTACCATTCACCTTACGACGATTACCGGTTTGCATCGCTGTACGCCGATCCGGGATTCGTCCATCATCGAACCGTGGCCCAGACGATGGGTCTGATTGCGATACGGCTGGCCGATGCCGATGTAATTCCGTATCGCTTTTCTCCCTACGCGAACGTGCTCGCGGACGGCATCAAAACGCTGACGAAGGCGGCTGCAATCGCGAATCTCACGCTCGATCCGCTGCTGGGTGCGGCGGTCGAGCGGTTTGCTGCCGCCGCCCGGGCCTACGACGCCGCCCCGACCGGCGGTACTGCGGCGCTACAGGCCGCGCAGCGCTTGGACTTGCTCGCCTATTCCGCCAACGGCTACGCCAGCGTGGCATTTCCGGCGATCGCCGCCGCCATCGCGACGCACGCGCAAGCTTCAGTCGCCGCGGCGGTGACCCAGACGGCCGGCAAACTCGATGGCGTTTCGGCGTTGCTGACGCGCGCGCCGTGAGCGAGAGCTCGAGCGAGCACCTCGACCGGCGCGGATTTCTGGCGCTCGCCGCCGCCGCAGCGGCCGCCCTTTCGAGCGACCCGAAGGCCGTCGCCGCGGATCCGTGCGGCCCGGTCGAGTTCATCGACGTCCCGCTCGACGTCGTGCCGCCGCCTAAGGAGATCGAGTTCGCCGTAACCGTTCACGGCGGCCGGCGCCTGACGCTGCGAGCCCACTACTGGTATCACGCGCCGGCGATGCGAGCCGGCAAACGGCTTCCGGCGATCGTCGATTTCAACCCGTACCGGCGCCGCGACGGCATGCTCTACGTTGACAGCATGATGTATCCGTGGTTCTCCTTCAACGAATACCTTTGTTTTCGCGTTGACCTTCAGGGCAGCGGCGACTCCGACGGCGTCATCACCGATGAGTACACCGAGGACGAACTCTCGTCGTGCGTGCAAACGATCGAGCAGATTGCGCGGCTCCCGTTCTGCGACGGCAACGTCGGAATGATGGGCAAATCGTGGAGCGCGATCAACTCGCTGATGGTGGCGGCGCGCGACGACTGTCCCGCCGCGCTCAAGGCGATCGTCTTTTGCTGCGGTACCGACGATCGTTTCAACGACGACGTTCATTATATGGGCGGCGCGATGATGTACGACCAGCCGAGCTGGGCGGCTTCGATGTGGGGATGGTTGCCGATGCCACCCGACCCGCTCGTGGTCGGCGACCGCTGGAAGGAGATGTGGCGCGAGCGCGTCCGCGCGCTCGACTTTTGGTTCGCACCTTGGGCAGCGCATCAAACGCGGGACGAATATTGGCGCCGGACGAGCGTGCGCGACCACTTCGAGCGCGTAAAGGTCCCGGTCTTCGCAATCTCGGGATGGTGGGACGGCTACAAGAACCCGGCCGAACGCGTCGTGCGCGAACTGGGAGCGTTGGGAAAACCGGTGGCCGGTATTTTGGGTCCGTGGGGGCACAAATATCCGTTCGACGGGTATCCCGGACCGCGCGTCGACTGGCTGCGCTACATCGTGCCGCACTGGTGGGATCAATGGCTCAAAGGCGTCACGCCGGATCCGGCGACCGCGTGGCCGCAGCTGGCTTTGTGGCTCGGCGAGTCGCGGGAGCCCAGCCGCGTGCCGGATTACGTCGAGCGCGGCCGGTGGGTGGCCGAAGATCACGCGTGGCCGCAGCGCGCAAACCCATGGACGTTGCACCTCGCTGCCAACAACGCGCTTGCAACGACGGCGACCCCGCAGGGGACTCGCTATCGGATCTCGTCCGAAACGCTGGTCGGCACCGCTATGCTCGAGTCCACGTCGTGGGGCGAATGCGAGAACGACGATTTGCCGCGCGATCAACGCGCGACCGACCGGCGTTCGCTCTACTTCGATAGCGCGCCGCTGGCGAGCGATCTCGCGTGTTTCGGATATCCGGAAGTAACGCTCGCGCTCGAATGCGATCGCAATCCGGCCGCGATCGCCGTGCGCCTGTGCGAAGTGAGTCCGTCGGGCCGCTCGCACCTCGTCACCTACCGCTTCTGGAATCTTGGCTATCTCGACGGCGAGCTCGGTGCGCCGCAAGCCGTCCCCAAAGGGCGTTTTACCGTAAAACTGCCGCTCAACGTCATGGGACACACGTTCAAACGCGGGTGGAAGATCCGGCTCTCGATATCGCCGGCATTCGTGCCCACGATGTGGCGCGCGCCGGCACCGGCCGAACTGGCGCTGCACGCCGGCGGTGACGCCGCCAGCGCGCTCGTGCTGCCGGTGCGCCCGCCGCGACCCGAAGACTCCCCCGTCGAAGCGGCACTCGGCCGTCCAATAACCGCGCATGTGAACCCCGAACTCTACGCGCCGATCGAGGCGACGCACCGCGACGCCGCCAACCGGCGCACCGCGGAAACGATCGAAATAGGTGGCCAACCGGGAGTGCTGGTGCGAAAGCTCATGGATGCCGGCAGCTACGTTTACGGCGGTCTGCTCGCGCACTTGCTGGTCGACTCGACGGCGACCGAAGAGTTTCGCACGGTCGGCAACGACCCGCTCGCGGCCGACATGAGTACGCGCTACGAATCGAAGCTGGAGCGCGGCGATTGGCGCGTGCGCGCGGTGACCCGAACTCGCGTCTGGAGCGAACGCCGCTCCTCCGGAGAAACGCAATTCCGATATACGGCTGAGGTAGAAACGTTCGTTGGCGACGAGCCGTTCGAGCACCGCCGCGTCGAGGGTTCGATTCCGCGCCGTTGGGTGTAGCACCCAGCTAGGATAGGTCGGCCGGAGGCGCCCGTCGTACTCCAACCCCATGCAAGGCCAACCCGAGGTCATCGAACAGCTCAACAAAATGCTGCTGAACGAACTGACGGCGATCAACCAGTACTTCCTGCACGCGCGGATGCACAAGAACTGGGGATTCTATCGCCTCGGCGAGCGCATCTACAACGAGTCGCTCGGTGAGATGAAGCACGCCGACTGGCTGATCGGGCGAATCTTGTTTCTCGAGGGCCTGCCGAATTTGCAGCATCTCGGCAAACTGCATATCGGGGAAGACGCCGTCGAGGCGCTCGAATGCGACTTGCGGCTCGAGATGATCGCCCGCGACGATACCGCGGCAGCGATCGCAGTCTTCGAACGCAAGGCGGATTACGCGAGCCGCGAACTCGCCGCGAAAATTCTCGAGGACTCCGAAGAGCACGTCGACTTTCTCGAAACGCAGGTCGCGCTCGTTAAGTCGCTCGGTCGTGAGAACTACCTGCAACAGGCGATGGCGAAGCTTCCAACGTCGGAGTAGCTGCAATCATCGCGTCGATCTCCGCCGCGCACGAGTAGCACTGCGCGGTGCAGCCGCACCGCTCGTGTACTTCGTCGTGCGTGCGCGCTCCCGAAGCGATCGCGTCGTGGATCCGGCGCTCGGTGAGACCGTTGCAGAGGCACACGAACATCGCTCCGCTTTTCCCGTTTGGCGCCTATCCGACCCGTAAGCGTAAACGTGGGCGCGGCCGAGGCTCGAACTCAGAGATTGGAGCGAGCGCCGCCTTGCTTGTTGGGTCGAGGCCTCGCCCATAGCCGATGCGGAACCGGAACTCGGCGTCCCCGCGACGCGAGGCCCGCAAAGTCTCACAGTTGCCCTCACAGCCCGTGACACAGTTTCAACTGCATGGCGCTTTGCGTAATGCAAAATGCTACGATTGGCACCCGATGGCGCTCCTGAACCGAGGTTTGGGAGCGCAAATCGCACACTCCAATTACAGTTACGATCTTCTCGAAGGAGAACAGGGTGGCTACATTTTCGGTTTTGGCACGGTATGCGATTAGCGTCGCGGCGGCCGGTGCCATGCTCGCAGGCTGCGGCGGCGCGTCGTCGCAGATCAATCCGACCGGGGCGGCACCGCAGAACGCGGCGCACATGCCGATCGGAAATCCGAATGTCAAGGATCACTGTCCGGCGCATGGCGGAGCACGGGTCTCGCCCTGCAGTGTCGACCTGAACGCCTCGAGCCCCGGGCCGGATACGGTAACCGTCCGAATTCCGCGCAGCGTGAAGGGCACGCTCGCCGAGTCCGACGACTGCGGCGGTCCCTCGGGAGTCGCGACGGTTGCGCTCGTTTCGGGCGACCAGTGGAGCGTCACCGCCGGCCCGACGGCCGGAACCTGCACGGCTACGTTCGCTTACACGAACCATCATGGCAAGCAGGTAGGTTGGGCGCAGCTCGCCATTACAAACGAACTCTAATCGAAGGGGCTCCGGCACGACGCCCATCCCGCATCGCTTTCCGGTGGATGCGGGGTGGGCGTCCGTTCGCAGGGGCGCGTTCGACCCGGTTGGAAGGGGTGCGCAATGGACGCTCGAGTCCGATTCTCACCGATCTGGGCGCTGGCTTACGTGGCGCTCTCAAGCGGTTGCGCGGCGGGGCCACCACCAGGGGGACCACCGCCGGTAGGAACGCCGCCGCAAAGCATTCCGGCGGCGGCGTCAATTGCATTGCCGCAAATCCAGCGAACCCTTCGTGGAGTACTAGCGCAGCCGCCGGCGTCGAACTTACTGGCCGCTACACCAAGCCGCAAATGGATTTATACCGCACAACTCTACGGTAACGACGCGGGCGTCTATCGGAAGAATAATCTCAAGATCCGGTTTGTCAGAGACCTGACCGTCGGCTTATCGGCTCCGCAGGGTACGGTCGCGACTCCAGACGGTTGGTGGTACGTTGCCAACGGCGGTCACTCGAACGTCTTGATCTATCGCACGAAGGCGCATGGCCCGGTCGGTCCGCAGGCAGCGCTCGATGACTACGGCCAGATCCCGGCCAACGTCAACGTGAATCCTAGCCGGAGATTGGTCGTGGTCTCCAACGTGTCGACCACCGGCGGCGGAGCCGGAAGCGTCAGCGTGTACCTAAACCGGCAAGCCGAACCGTCGCGCACGCTGACCTATGGAAACAATGCCTTGCAGGGAATCGGCGTCGCGATCGATCGTCACGGCAACTGCTACTGGAGCTTCAACGATCCGATCGCACACGCCGGGTCGATCGTCGAGTTCGCCGGCTGCGCGGGAAGCGGCGCGGTCGTCGCGCATAAGATCGGGTTTGCCGGCGGTCTGACGTTCGACCAACACGAGAACCTCTACTACGCCGACCAGACCAGGGGAATTTTCAAGTGCGAAGGCGTCAAGAAGTGCAAGCTTCTCGCCTCCCAATTCGGCGATCCCGTGAACATCAACTTCGATCGGCGTTCGAAAGAACTGTGGGTTGCCGACGCGACCGGGTACATCGACGCGGTAAACTCCGAAAGCGGACACATCGATTCCAGCACGCCGGCGGCCGGCGGCTCTAGCGACCCACCCTTCGGAATCGCCCCCGCCCCGGGAGAGTAGTGCCCAAGCGGACCCCGCAGGCCGGATCGTCAACGGAATTTTCCGCGCTCCTCAAACGCTTTCGCACAAGGGCCGGCCTGTCGCAACAGCTGCTGGCCGATCGCGCGTTGGTGAGCGTCCAGGCGGTCAGCGCGCTCGAACGCGGGTACCGCAGAGCGCCGTACCGTAAGACGCTCGACCGACTCGCCGACGCCCTCTCGCTGCTTCCCGACGCGCGCGCGACGTTCGAGGAGGCAGCGCACCGAGCCCGTGAGACGCGGCTGGCCGCACGCCTCGGATACCCGAACAATCTTCCGCGCCAGCTTACGTCGTTTGTGGGCGGCGAAGAAATCGTGCGCGAACTCGGCGAGCTGCTCGCGACGGCACCGCTGGTAAGCGTGGTCGGGACCGGAGGCGCTGGGAAGACGCGCGCCGCCATCGAAGTCGGCTCGCACGTTTTGAGCCGGTTTCCCGACGGCGTTTGGTTTGTCGAGCTGGCGCCGCTCGCCGATCCCAGCCTGGTGGCACACGCGCTGGCGGGAGCGTTGCGCGTCCAAGAATCGCCGCGCCGCTCGATGATTGAAACGATCGTTTCCTATCTCGAAGGGAAACGGCTGCTCGTGGTTCTGGACAACTGCGAACATGCGGTCGCTGCAACGCGCGCCGTCGTTGGTTCGCTGTTGCGCGAGTGTGCGACCGTGAACGTGCTCGTTACCAGCCGCGAGTCTTTGTCGCTGGCGGGCGAACGCGTCTACCGCGTGCCGCCGCTGGCCATTCCGCCGCGCAACGGTGTCACGCCGGAAGAAGCGATCTCCTACGGCTCCGTCGCGCTCTTTGCCGACCGCGCCCGCGGCATCGACGCGCGATTTTCGGTAACGCCCGAGAACGTTTCGGCCATAGTCGAAATTTGCCGCCGCCTCGACGGCCTGCCGCTCGCTCTCGAACTAGCGGCGGCGCGCACGACCGTCCTCTCTCCGGCCCAGATCGCCGGGCGGCTGGATCGTCTCTTCGACCTGCTCAATGCCAACGGCAGTACGACCATTTCGCGACATCAAACCATGCGGGGGGCGATCGACTGGAGCTACGGGCTGCTGTCCGTGCCCGCGCGCCGGCTGTTCGATCGGGTGTCGGGTTTCGCGGGCGGCTTCTCGCTCGAAAGCGTGACGGACGTGTGTTCGGATGCCGCACTCCCGCGCGAGGACGTCTTAGAGCTGCTGACGTCGCTGGTAACGCGATCTCTCGTTACGGTCAACTTTTCAAGCGGAGAGGCGCGCTATCAACTCTTGGAGTGCACGCGACAGTACGGGCTCGAGCAACTCGGCGCCCACGGCGAGCGGGAAACGCTGGCCAATCGTCACGCGCGGGCTTTCCTCGCGCGCGCCCAGCGCCTGGATGCCGACTGGTATCGTGCCAACGAACGCGAGTGGTTCCGGGAAGCCGTAACCGAATTAGACGACTACCGCGCGGCGCTGCAGTGGTCGCTGGTCGAAAAGCACGATCTGTCGATCGGACGCGGTCTTGCCGGCGCACTGGCGCGCGTGTGGTATTCGCTGTCACCCGTCGAGGGCCGGCGCTGGGTGCGCGCGGCGATCGAGGCGACCGACGAACGGACTCCCGTAGGCGTCGTCGTGCAGCTGCACGTTGCTGAAGCGGAACTGTCCGGGGCGCTCGGCGAGTACAAAGCGTCGCTCGCCTCGGCCGAGCGCGCCCTGGCACTGCTTTCCGATCTTGCCGAGCCGCTACAGACGGCGCGTGCCAAACAGGCCGCCGGCAGCGCGCTCGGCGCGCTCGAACGCGGCTCCGACGGTGAAGTTCTACTCGGCGAAGCGCTGGCCATCGCGCGCCTGATCGACAATCGCCGATTAGCGGCGCTCGCGTTGGGCGATCTCGGGACGGCGCGTTCCCGGCGCGGCGACGTCACCGGCGCGCGCCGGTTCTATGCCGAAGCGCTGGCAAGCTATAACGCGCTCGGTCTCGAACGTCCGGCCGCCTCGATCGCCGGCCATTTGGCCGAGGTGGAGTTTGCTTCGGGCGACGCGGCGACGGCGTTGCAGCTAGCGGGCGACGCTCGGCGCGGTCACGAGCTTACGCATAACCGCCGTTCCGCGGCCAACGATCTAAGCAATATGGCCGCCTATCTCGTCGCAATGAACCGCTACGACGATGCGCTGGAGCGGGCTTCGGAGGCCTTGCGCGCCGCGCGCGACGTCAAGGCGACGGTGCTCACCGCTTATGCGTTGCAACACGTAGCGGCGGTTGGCGCTTTGCGGCAGCACGACGACGAGCGACGCGCTCGCTCCGCTCGCGAGCGCGCGGCCATGCTGCTCGGATTCGTCGACGCGCGCTTGGAATCGTTGGAAGCGCGCCGCGAGCATACCGAACGGCAAGAGTACGACCGCATGCGGATCGCGCTGGACGCCGTTCTGGACGGAGGCAAGCTGCGCGATCTCGCGGCGCTCGGCGCCGCGTGGAACGAGGACGAGGCGGCCTCCGTAGCCCTCGAGTCGTAATCGCGTCGTAGGGCATTTCGTCTTTCGCCTGCCTTAGCCGTAGATGCACGGGTGACGTGCAGAGGGTCGACGCCGGATTTGTGAAACCGCCGTACGCATGCTGTCGCTGCTGGGCGTGCTCGTCGTCGTCGTGGGATTCGCCCTGCGGCTCAATCCGCTCGTCGTCGTGACGGTGGCGGGGATCGTCTCGGCGCTGCTGGCGGGGATGTCGCCGAAGCAAATTCTCGATGCATTCGGCAGCGGGTTCGCGAGCAGCCGATCGATCTCGCTCGCGTTCATCGTGCTGCCGGTGGTGGGGCTCGCCGAACGCTACGGCTTGCAGCAGCGTGCCAAGACGCTCATCGAAGAAGCGGCCGGCCTCACCGCCGGGCGCCTCCTGCTCGTGTATTTGTTCGTGCGGCAGACTGCCGCGGCGATCGGCTTGACGAGCATCGGCGGAGTCGCTCAAATGGTGCGGCCGGTCATCTATCCGATGGCCGAAGGCGCCGTGATGCGCGCGCACGGCGAAGACCTGCCCGAACGCGTCACCGACGCCGTGAAAGCACACGCTGCCGCAGCGGACACGGTAGGAGCGTTTTTCGGCGAAGACGTCTTCGTCGCCATTGGAGCGGTACTGCTCATCACGGCGTACGTCGATGCAAACTATCATCTCAAGCTCGACGCGCTCCAAATCGCCATCTGGGCGCTGCCCACCGCAGTTGCCGCTTTTGTCATTCACGGATTTCGGCTGCTGCGGCTCGATGGACGCTTGGCCGCGATGGTGGCTCGGTCGCGGCAAAAGGCTGGCGGCGGATGATTACGGCGGAGTGGGTTTATTGGCTCGCCGGCGCATTCTTCACAACGGTTGGCTGGCAGATCGCGCGCGACCAGCACCATTCGAAGCGCTGGACGAACGCCGCGTTTTGGCTGCTGCTCGGTCTGTCGTTTTTCTACGGAAGCTTCGTGCGCGGGCCGGGCGGCGCTCCGCCGGCCTTGCGCCCCGAACTGCCCGCGTGGGGGCTCGGAATCGTCGTCATCGTCACCGCCCTTATTGCCGGTTTTGGCCTGACCTCGCGGGGCTCGGTTCGCACCACAACCAACGCGCAGCGCGAGGCCAGTGCGCTCCGCAAACGCAACTGGCTCTTCGTCCCGGCGTTGACGATTCCGATCGTCACCGTGGCGTTCGCGGTTGGACTGAGCCGAATCACGATTGCCGGCCAGCCGCTGCTCGCGCGCGGTCAAGAAACGCTCGTCGGTTTGGGCGCGGCGGTCGTATTGGCGTCGATCGTCGGAACGATCGTACTGCGGCCACGCCAGCCGCTGGTGGCGCTGCGCGAGGGACGGCGCCTGCTGGAATCGGTTGGCTGGGCCGTTCTCTTACCCCAGCTGCTCAGCGTATTGGGCGGGTTATTTACCCAAGCCGGGGTCGGAACGCAGGTCGGCGCGATCGCGCAGCACGTGGTGCCGGAAGATTCGCGCGTCTTCGCCGTGCTCGTGTATGCGCTTGGAATGGCGCTCTTTACGATCGTCATGGGCAACGCGTTCGCGGCCTTTCCGATCATGACGGCTGCGGTGGGCTGGCCGGTGCTCGTGCTGAGGTTCGGCGCGCATCCCGCTCCGATGTTCGCGATCGGCATGCTGGCCGGGTACTGCGGGACGCTCTGCACGCCGATGGCTGCCAACTTCAACCTCGTGCCGCCGGCGCTCCTGGAGATGACCGACAAATACGGACAGATTAAGGTGCAGCTACCGACGGCCGTCGCGGTGTTCGCGGTAAACGTCGCGTTCATGCTGGTCCTTCCGTTCGTCTGATGAACGCCCTTCAGTCGGCGCTAGCGGCGCGAATAGCTCCGGTCGTTCTTGCGAATATCACGACGCGCTACCCGTATCACGACGTCCACCTATTCGAACGGAGCGGCGAAGCCGCCGACCCAGCCGCCGCGCATCCCGCCTTCGCCAACTCCTACGATTGGCATTCCAGCGTGCACTCGCACTGGACGGCGATCCAGCTGCTCGAGCACTTCGCGCAACGCGCCGAGGCGCCGGCGGTCGCCGGCAAGTTGCACGCCGCGATTGCGTGCAATCTCACGGCGGCTAACGTGTCGATCGAGACGGTTCATCTGGCCGCACATTCGTGGTACGAACGGCCGTACGGCCGCGCGTGGGCGCTCGCGCTGGCGGCGGCGACGCGGGCCGCAACGCGAAGCGACGTGCGAGCTTTGAGCACGACCTTGCATCCGCTGGCCGATCGCGTGCGCGCCGATACCGTCGCGTGGCTCGCTAGGATGCCGGCGCCGGTGCGTCACGGCGTCCACGGGAATACCGCGTTTGCGCTGGGACTAATGTTCGACGCCGCTCGAACCCTTGGCTTCGACGATCTCGAACGCATCATCGCCGCTCGTGCGCGGCAATGGTTCGCCGGCGATCGCGGCTATCCGCACGCCTGGGAACGCAGCGGTCACGACTTCCTCTCTCCCGGTCTGGCCGAGGCAGATTTGATGCGCCGAGTGCTCGACGCTGACGAATTCTTTGTCTGGCGCCGCGGATTTTTAGGGCGCTTGACGCCGGAGGACGCGATCCTTTCGGTCGCACCCGTGCCGGAGGGTGCCGACGGGCAGATCGTCCACTTGCACGGGTTGAATCTCTCGCGCGCCGGGATGCTCGCGCGGATCGCCGCCCTCGGCGGCGACGACGCGGACGTCTTACTCGAATGCGCACAGACGCTCTACCGCGCGGGCATCGAGCCGGCGGTCGGCGGGGACTATCTTTCTACGCATTGGCTCGCCACGTTCGCGTGGGACGCGGCCGCCGGCCTCGACGCCGCCTAGTCGCTGCCGATCATGGTCTTCGGGGGTCCGCGCCGCGCCGAAGCGCGATCGCGTTCGACCCAGTATGCGGCAGGCTTGGAGCCCTCGATTTTCTTGAACGTGCGGGGTTTCTGGGTGTAGTCGAGCGCGTCGCCCACGGGATCGTGCGCGCGCGTGTCGCTGGCCGCCAGCTGCCCCAGGCCGAAAGTATCCTCCATGAAGCGAAGCACGCTCGCGGTTTCGTACTGGACGTGCGTCACATAGTGCCGCTTGGCGTATGGCGAGATCATGATCAGCGGTACGCGGAAGCCGAGTCCGTCGTAGTCCTCCTGCACCGGCTTAACCGGATCGAACCACCCACCCGGATCGTCCCACATGATAAAGATGGCCGTCGATTTCCAGTATTGGCTCGTGCCGATCGCATTGACGACCGACGCGACCCAAGCGGGGCCACCGTTTGCTTGGAACCCGGCGTGATCGGAATTTTCGTACGTTGGGGTGATCCAAGTGATCTGCGCGAGGTTTCCCGATCCCACGTCGCTGATGAACTTCGACGGCGGCGAGATCACGTTGGTATTCCAGTCGGGTCCGTTGTAGATGGCGTTGTCGGCCTGATACGCCGACCAGAGACCGCCGTCGCCGCTGGGCGAACCGGCGTAGAAACGCCAGCTGACGCCTGCAGCGTCGGCTTCGCTGGCGATCGTGGGGTTATTGAAGCAGACGACGATCGGCGAGCCGTACGTGCGCTGCTGCGTGAGCGTCGGGATCGTGTCGTGCTGTCCGCCTTCGCATCCCCAGTTCGAGCTGGGATAATCGACGGCGCTGCTCGCGAAAGAGGCGACCGCGTACTGGTGGGAGATGAAGCTCCCGTCGAGATTCGAGGCGAACATGTGGTCGGCCAAAACGTACTGCTTGGCCATATCCCAGTACGGCGTGATTTCACTTTGAGTAACGTACGCATACGCAAAATTTTGCGGGTGCCCAAATCCGGCTTGTTCCTTGTTCCAGCCGTCCATCTTGCATTTGGTCCCCGGCAGCGTTCCCGTTCCGTCGCAGGCGGTAAAAAACGCTTGCGCCGAGTGGTCGATATCCCAGCCCGTCGCAAGATCACCCGAATGGAGCGCGATCTTGTTGCCGCCGGTATCGAAGCCGTAGTTTTTGGTCTTGGCTCCCGCGAACCCCATGAACAAATTATTAAACGACCGATTTTCCTGAATGATAAAGACGACGTGTTGAATCGGACTCGAGGGGGTCGCGCGTTTCGCCGCCGGCCGTTCGAACGCCGGGCTCGGCGGCGTCGCATTGCTCGCACCGGCGCAGGCGGCGACTGCCAGCAGCGCTGCCGCTGCAAGCGGACGTAGATGTTTCAATGGTTAGCCCTCCCTGGCTAGGAGGGTAGCTTCTGCACCGAACGGCCGCCGCCTACGCGGCGGCGCCGGCGAACGTCGACGAGGCTTTACGGCTCGGAAGCCGCGCTTCGTGAAAAGCCGAAGCCGCGCATGGCCACCGCAAACTGCGCGGGCGTGAGGTATTGAGGGCGCGTTTCGAGTTGCGCGAGCGCGCTCCAATCCTCGCCCGCCTCCTCCTCGACGAGGGCGACGAAGCGTTCGAGGCGCGCTTTCGATCGGGCGGCTACGTCTTCGAAGTGGTGCGTTATTTCATACGCCGGGCCGCCCCAACCGCACGAACACAGAATTTCGTCCTTCTCGTTCGAGCCGTAGACCGGCCGGTGCTCGATATCGTCGTCGGGACTCACATCCCGAGAATACCCGGATACTCCCGTTGAGAAACGCCTTCGCTCACTCGTCGTCGGGCGCGAGGTTGCTGCTCGCGAAACGGTGATGGAGGAAAAAGTTGGCTGGATGCGGCGCCTTGATCGGAACGAAGGCGCGAGGTTTTCGCGAAAAGTCGAAACAGTCGGCGGCCGGCGAGTTGGCCCGCGCGTCGGCAGCGGCCATTTGGGGAAGGCCGTAGAGGTCCTCGGCGAATCGCAGCACGCTCGCCGTTTCAAACTGCACGTGCGAAACGTAATTTTTTTTCGCGTAGGGAGAGATGACCAAGAGGGGAACGCGAAAACCCACGCCGTCGTAATCCTCGAATGGCGGCGCTACGTGATCGTACAGGCCGCCCCAGTCGTCCCACTGGACGAAGATGGCGGTCGAGTTCCAGAACGCGCTCTTTCCGACCGTATTGACGAGGGCGGAAACCCACGACGGGCCGTACCCCCCGCCGCACTCGTTGTGATCGGACTCCGCGCATTCCGGCGTGATCCACGTAAAGTTCGCAAGTTTCCCAGCGCGGACGTCCTTGATGAACTTCCAATTGGGCGAGATGACGTCTTTCTTCCAGTCGGGGCCGTTGAAGATGTGGTTCACCGCTTGATAGCCCGACCACGTGCCGCCGTTGCCGCCGTTGTCGTCGTCGTAGTGTACGGCGTAAAAGCGCCAGGATAGGTGCGCGGCATCCAGCTCGTCGCCGAGCGTAACGTAATCGAAACAGGCCTGCTGTTGGGAACCGTAGGGGTTGCGGTCTTGGGTGATCGTGGCGACGACGTCGGACGGGCCGCCGGCGCAACCCCATATCAGGGAGTCGGGTAAATCGACGCTCGACTGCGCTTGTGCGGCGATGGCATACTGATGCGCGACGAAACTCTCGTCGAGTTGCGACTGAAACATTCTGTCGCCGACGACCCACTCGTGGGCCATGTCGAAGTACGGCTTGGACTCGTTGTGCGGCACGTACACGTACTGCGGATTGGAAGGGCCGCCGTACGACTCTTCGTTGTTGAAGCCGTTCATCCGGCAGTTCGTTCCGGGGAGGCTTCCGGTGCCGTTACAGGCGGCAAACATGGCGTACGCCGAGTGATCGATTTGATATCGATCCGCTAAGGAATTCGGCTGCAGCGCGATCGTCCGGCCGGACGAGTCCATTCCTTGCGAAACCGTATCCGCGCCGGGATAGCCTTGGAAGAGGTTGTCGAAGCTCCGGTTCTCTTGAATGATGTAAATGACGTGCGTGATTTTCCCGGCGCCGGTGACGTTGAGATTTCGCACGGCTGGCGGGACTTGCATCGATCGCAAAGGTGGCGGCGCGCCGGATGCGCACCCGGCAGCGGCAAGCAGCAAAAAAAGCACGGCGAATCGCAGCTTCATAGCGCTGGTTTCCGCAAAATGGCAGCGTGGGCCTCCGCACTCCCACGCGCGCCGGTGCGGCTAGCAGCCGGTGAGTAGTTCGATCGAAACGAGCCGGCCCTGGCGGAATGTAAATCCCTGAAACTGTCCGCACGCGTCGCCCCCGTCGTTGGGGCCGCCCTTCATCGTCGTGTACGAGAGGGTCGTCATTCCCGGCCGGCCTTTGGCGGCGTGCGGTTTGGCGGATCCGTAGATCCGTTCGACTTGGGCCTGGGTCATGTCCAGCATTACGCCTCGCATCGTGCGCACGGCGCTCAAGTCGCCAGTGACGACCGTCTTCGGGGGCGGCGCGACGTTCGCCGCGAGTGCGAAACCGCGCCACGCGCAGCATCCCTTGTCGTAGAGCGCGATTTCGTGCGCGCGGTCGTAGACGACGTGCGACTTGATCGGCTCGGCGGTGCCGTAGACGAAGTACGTCCCGTTTTTTAAAAGCGCGCAGGCGCTGCCGGGGTAATAGAAGTCTCGCGTATTTCCGGCCGGCGCACGGCCCGAGCCACAAACGAAGTAGTCGTACCGCGTCGTTACCGCCGCTTGATGCTTGGACCACGCGTCGAATCCGGTGTCGGGATCGGGGAGCCACGCACCTAGGGGCGGGCTCCAGGCCGAACCGAACGTCTTGGCCGAATCGGTCTGGGCCCGGGCGTGCGGCGTAGTGAGCGCGGCGAGTGCTGAGAAGGCCAGCAAAACTACCACGACTCGTCCGGCGCGCAAAGGGAAAATTCGCATTTGGGAGACTGCGACGGGTGCCCCCCGCCGGCCTTCGCTTTGCGCCCGTACGCCTGCGTACGTCCCACTTGCTAGAGTTCGTCCATCGTGCCGGAGCCGCCAGCGGCTACAGAATGGAGAACGTCCACGTGCTCAACAGACCGCGCATCATCCTGACCTAGTCAACCTTCGATCGCTCGAGGACTTGCTCGAAGAGAACGGGTCCTCGACACGTTTGCGACGGTGGAGGCGAAAAATGCAGCCCGACAACGATTCCGAGCGTCAACAACACCGGTTTGTGATTCACGTTTGGCGCGAGCCCTCCGCATCGGAGTCGCCCTGGCGCGGAAGCGTGTATGAAGTGTCGACTGCGGTGAGCATCGTATCGGCCAAACTGCGCGATTTGTGGGATTTCATCGCCCTGCGACTGGGCCAAACCTCCGACGCGCCCGTTGGCGGGGAAACGCCCCGAGACGAGTAGAAGCGCGTCCTCGTGGCGGGTGCTCCGGCCAATCGCAGGTCGCTCGAGGTACGGCTGCTCGGGCAGCCGGCGATCACGGTTGAGGGTCGCGCATTCCGCTTGGCGACGCCGCGCAAGTCGCTGCAACTCCTCGCGTACCTCTTGATGCATCGCACGGCCCCCGTCTCTCGCGACTACCTCGCATTTCTGTTTTGGCCCGACGAGGAGGAAGGAGCCGCCCGAGCGCGCTTACGCGCTACGTTCAGCGATCTCTTGCGCGTCTTGCCGCAGCCGGGAAGCGATTTCGTCGGGACGAGTGCCGATGGGCTGTGGTGGAATACCGACGTCGACCTATGGCTGGACGTCGATGCGTTCGCCGAGGCGTCGAAGGAGGGTGCCCGGCTCGAGGAGGCCGTCGCTCTCTACCGTGGCGACCTGCTCGTGGAACTCTACGACGAGTGGATCTACGGCTTTCGCGATCGTCTCCGAAACGTCTATCTTACGGTTCTGGCGCGGCTCGTGTCGGAGATGCGCAAGCGCGGCGATTTCAGTCAAGCGATCGACGTTGCGCGCAAGATCCTGGAGTCCGACCCGTGGCGCGAAGACATCGTTCGGCGGATCGTCGGCTTGCGCTACGAGTCCGGCGATGCAGCCGGAGCGATCGCGGAATACCGGCAGTTTGCGGTTCGCCTGCGTGAAGAAATGGACGTCGATCCGATGCCCGAGACGGCCGCGCTGGCCGAGCGCATCGTCCGGGGTGAAGGTCTCGACGATGACGACGAGGCGGTGCCGGCTGCGCAAGCGCGTGCGGACGAACGACACCGCCCGCTGCCGTTTCGCGGTCGCGAACGCGAGATCGAACGGCTCGCCGAGGCGTGGAGCCGCGCGAAGATGCAGCGCGGCGGCATTATGTTCGTCGGCGGCGAGCCCGGCATCGGCAAGTCGCGGCTGGTGCGCGAGTTCGGGTACGCGGTCGAGGAATCCGGCGGCCGCGCGCTCGCCGGAGCGACCGGGTTCCCCGAGGCTTTTCCGTATCAGTGTCTGGTCGAGGCGTTGCGCGGTCAGCTTCCGCTCGTTGCCGCGCTCGACGTGGAGCCGACGTGGTTCGCCGTACTGGCGAGCGTTCTGCCGGAAGTTGCGCAGCGGGTCGACGCGCTGCCGTCGCTTCCTACCATCGGTGCCGACGATCAGCGGCTGCGCCTGTTCGAAGCGTTTCGGCGGGCGTTCGCCGGATTGGCGCGGCCGCGGCCGCTCCTGGTTACGCTCGAAGATCTGCATTGGGCCAGCCAGGCGACGTTCGACGCGCTCGGGTTCCTGGCACGTCCGGCCTCGAACGTTCGCATGCTGTTTCTCGTAACGTATCGCGACGACGAGGCGCTCGCGCGCCATCCGTTGCGTCAGTTGCAGCGCGCGGCGCGGATCGAAGGAAGTGCCACGTCGCTGTCGGTGTCGCCGCTCGACGAAAACGCCGTAAAACGAATCGTCGCGGAGCGCGGAGATGCGCGCATCGACGCGGCGCATTCGGCGTCTGCGACGATGCTCCACCGGCGTTCGGGCGGGAATCCACTGTTTCTCGCTCAACTGCTCGAGGCGCCCGCCACGCCCGAATCGGTTCCGGCGACGGTCGCGTCACTGGTCGGCGCGCGCGTCGCCACGCTCTCGGCCGAAACGCAAACCGTTGCGGAGGTCGCGGCGCTCGCCGGTCAGCGTTTTTCGGCCGAAGTCGTGCGCGACGTTACCGGTTACGGCGATGCGGCCGTCGATCGCGCGCTCGACGAGCTGCTCGATCGCCGCATCGTGCAGGAAACGGCCGGCCGCGGCATCCTGCCCTACGCGTTCGGGCATCAGCTCGTTCAGCAAGCCATCGCCGCACTGGCGGACCCGGAACGACTGCAGGAGCGCAGCCGGCGAATGGCGCGCGCACTGAAACGGCTTTACCCCGAGCGCGCGCGTGAGTTCGCGTCGCAAATTGCCGGACTGCTGGAAGCGGCGCAGCAGCCCGACGAGGCGGCCGCGGAATATTTGATTGCAGCGCGCTACGCACTCGAACTCGGAGCGCCCGACGATGCGCGCCGCGCGATCGATCGCGGACTCGGCGCTCGCCGGGGACCGCGTTGCGGTCGCAACGCTGCTGCAGGAGCGTCAGCGCATCGACGAGCGCGCGAGCAACGCGGCCGAAGAACGGGCCGACCTCGACGCGCTCGCGGCGGTGGCCGAAGAGCTCGACGATGAAGATCTGCGTTGCCGGGTGCTGCTGCGGCGATCGCGGCTCGCGTTCATCGATTTTGCCGGGCGAACGGAGGCGTTTGTACCGCTGGCAGAGCTGCGCGAGCGCGCGCGGCGCTCGAGCAGCCTGCGCTGGCAAGCCGAAGCCGATCTTCTCGAAAGCATGTACTATCCGCTCGGCGTTCCCGCGGGCGAAACCGTGACCCTAGCCGAGCGGGCCTTAGCGGCCTATCGCACGTTGGGAGACGACGCCGGCATCGCCGCGGCGCTGGGTGAGATGAGCCGCACGCTGTTTATCTCGGGACGCGTCGATGAGGGCCGCCGCGCGGCTCAAGAGGCGCTCGCGATCGCGGAGAGGTTAGGGGAGTACTCGATCGCCGAGCGCGCGCTCGGGCACCTCAGCGCGAACGCTCAAGACTTCTTTGCTCGCGACGAAGTGGCAAAATGGAGTGCCCGTTGGCTCGACTTGACGATGAAGGCCGGCGATCGCCGCTGCGAAGCCGACGCACTCGGTCAGAGCACGTGGCCGCTTTTGTGGAGCACGAACTTTCTCGACGCCCTGCCGATCTTGGAACGGGCAGCGCAGATCTGCCGTGAGAGCGGGCTCGGACCGGCGCTATCGGTGATCGAGTCGAACGTGGCCGAATTCAAAATCAAACTCGGGCTCTTCGAAGAGGCGGCAGCAACGTACCAACGGGTTGTCGACGCGTATGACGCCATCGCGCCCTTTTTTGCCGCTAAAGCGCGCGCCTCGCTCGTTCTGCCGCTCGCGCACGGCGGGCAGGCGTTGCAAGCGGTCGGGTTGGGCCGCGAGGCACTCGATCAAGTCGCGAAAACCGAGAGCATTTTCGAGCAAGAGAACGCCTTGCATAGCTTGGCCGAAGCGGAGTACGCCGCCGGCGACGTATCTGGCGCGATCGCGCATCTCGAACGGGCGGCAGCGGTTCGGCAAACGACGTCGCGAGCGATCGCCGCGGCCCACCACGGCGCGCTTCTCGCGGGGTTTTACGCGCAGGCCGGTGACTACACGGCCGCGCTGGCTCACGCGCAAGAGGTTCCCACGGACGAGCCCGAGCGTTCCGTCGGTTTGCTATGGCCGCAGCGGTCGGCCTGGTGCGCGGCGTTTGCGTACCATGCGGGTGGCCGCGACGACAAGGCGAGCGCGTGGCTTGCTCGTGCGATTGCTTTGTATGAAGCGCATCTGCCGTATCTCAATCAGGAACGGCAGACGCGCTTCTCGGCGCTTCCCTGGCATCGCGCCATGTTCGCCGCGGCGGCCCGCGACTGGCCCGCTGCGGTTTGGTTAGCAGGCGTCTAGACCGTAGCTCGCGCGGCTCGCGCCGTGTGCGGCGATTAGGTTTTGGGTTGGCTGCCGGGGGAGCGTTCGTGCAGTTCGCCGCCGCAGTTCGGGCATATCCTATTTTGCGCTTCAGCGCAGCCCTCGCAGAACGTGCACTCGTACGAGCAAATGTAGGCGGTCGCTTCTGCGGCGATGGTCTTGCCGCAGCCCTGGCAGCTGCGGGTCACGGGAAACGCGAAGCGGATTGCGTCCGCGCGTCAAAGAAGGGTGCTCCCATGAAGCGCTCTGTACTCGCTCTCTTTGGGTTACTCTTCTCAATTTCGAACGCCGGCGGCGTGGGCGTTGCTGCGACCGACGAGTTCAGCCCCAGCGTTCAAAGGGCGATCGGGGCCGCGGTTGCCAAGGAACTCTTGGCGTACGGTGACCCGAAGGCCGGGCCGGTGCCGGGTGCGGCGATCGGGGTGTGGCTCCCCGGAAAAGGCGCGTACGTCAAGGGAATTGGATCGGCGCGCCTGGGGCCGCCGGAAGCCATGTGGCACGACGATCTCTTCCGGATAGGCAGCAACACGAAGACGTTCGTGGCAACGGTTCTGCTTCAACTCGTCGACGAGAAAAAGATTCGCCTCGACGATACGATCGGCCACTTCGGCCTCGGGCTAGCCGTTCCGAACGAGACGCGCATCACGGTGCGTCAGTTAGCCGAAATGCGCAGCGGGATCGTCGACATGTACGAGATTCCGTCAGTCCAAAAGGAGAGCGAAGCGGAGTGGGGGCAGCGGACGCCGCGGCAGTGGGTCGCGCTGGCGGCGAAACAGCCGCCGTTGTTCGCCCCTGGAGCCAAGTATAACTACAGCAACACCAACTGGTTCATTCTCGGGCTCATCATCGAGAAAGTGACGCATCAGTCGATTGAGGCGGAAATCCGCGACCGGATTCTCGTGCCGATGAATCTGCACAATACGTCGTTCCCAACGACCGATCGCAACATGCCGAACCCGTACGCGCACGGGTATTCCCTCGACAAGAACAAGCAGTGGGTCGACGAGTCGGCGGCGCTTCCGCCGTCGGTTTCGTGGGCGGCCGGCGCGATGATTTCCAATATGAGCGATATGCAGAAGTGGGTGAAAGCCTACGTCACCGGAACCACCAATAGCGCGGCGACGCAGAAGGAACGGCTCGCGTGTCTGCCCACCGGCGACGGGAACCTCGAATTCGGACTGGGCATTGGCTGTTCGGCGGGCTGGTACGGTTATACCGGCGGCATCACGGGTTACAACACGGGAGCCTACTATATGCCCGCGACGGGCGCGACGATCATCGTCTTCGTCAATAGTCAGCAAGAGAAGCCGTCCCCGGGGGTCGCCAACGCGATCTTTCACGACCTCGCGTCGATCATCACGCCCCACAACATCCCCTTCGCCAAGTAGGCGTGTGACAGCGATTTGTAAATATTACGTAAACTTTCCGGATAAATCTTAAGGAAATTACCTGAACGATCCGAAAGTAGGCGTAGGGGCGAGTGCTCGGCTGTGCTGCTCCAAGAGAGGGCCTCTATGCTGAACATCCAGGCGAACCTGGGCGGTCAACGGTTAAGTCTTTCCTCGCTGTCCCGAGACATGGGCCTTGGCGGACAACGGGAGCGTGACGAGGCGGCGCCGGAGAAGGGGCCTTCGAATTCCGCGAACGCAACCGATGCCGCTGCGCCCGTCCTTTCCGAGCGCCCGATCGAAGATCTCGATACGCTCGCACAAGCCCGACGCCTTGCTGCCGAGCAGCGGATCGCCGCGCAGTCGTTGCTCGACGAAGCTCGAGCACTCGAAGAAAAGTTGCTGCACGAAGCGACGGCGTCACGTGAGGCGCGCAAACGCGCCGACGAAATGGCCGCCTTAGTGAGCCACGCAATGGCCGTCGAACAGGAGGCACGCGAACAAGCGCGTCTCGCCGCGGAACGGCACTCGCTGGTCGACACCGAGCGGCAACGGATCGAAGCCGTGCTGACCGCCAGCCGCCTCGCCTCGGAAGCGGCCACGGCCGAAATCGCAGAACTGAAGCAACGGTTGGAAGACGTACTGCGAGTTGCGGCCGACGCGGCAACGCTTCTGCGCGCTCAAGAGGAGCGCGCGGCCGACGTGGCCGCGAAGGCGATCGCATCGGAGAAAGAAGTCTCTGAGGCAGCCGCGCAGCTTGCGGAACGCCAAGCGGCGCGCGAGGCAGCCGAAAAGGACGCCCGCAGCGCCCAAGAGCAGGTCGCCGCTAGTAAGTTGGCCGCGAAAGTCGCTTAGGCTGCAGCCCACGCACTAACCTAATTTCTCGCAACGCCGCGTGGCGTTCCGCTAACCCCAACCGTCGTGTTAGCACGGCGTAGGATTCGTTGTTGCCGTCGTGCGAATGGGTCGGCACTGCGCTTTATGAGCTTCGAGCGCCAAGGGTATCAGTGGAAGAAGTCACCGTCACGTTTTTGACCGACCTCACAGTCGCGCTCGTTGCGGCGAGCGTCCTCGGCGCTCTGGCTCGCTCGGTCAAAGTTACGCCGGTTCTCGGATACGTGCTGGCGGGCGTCGTCATCGGCCCGTTCACGCCCGGTTATCAGACGAGCGCGGTCTCACTCGGCGGACTCAGCGAACTCGGCCTGATTCTATTGCTCTTCAGCCTCGGGCTGGGCTTTTCGCCTCGCGACCTGCGGGCCGTCGGGATCGTTCCAATGGCCGGCAACCTGATCCTAATGGGTTGCTTCGCCGCGGCCGCCTGGGCGTTGGGAGTGTTTTTCGGCTTCGCCCATCCGATCACGCTGGGCCTGGCGTTTACCCTTTCGAGCACGGCGATCGGCGTTGCGCTGTTACAGGGATTTGGGCTCTTGGATAAGCGCGCGGGGCACGCCGCCGTCGCGTTGCTCGTCGCTCAAGATCTCGTCGCCATTCTCATTCTCGTCGTGACGACGACGCCGGCCCAGACCTTGACGCCGATCGGCGCTGCCGTGCCGTTGCTCAAGGCGGGGATCTTCGTTACAGTCGCACTCGTGCTCGGCGCGACGGTGTTGCATCGCATCGTGATTGGGTTCCTGCGGCGCGCTCCCGCAGACGCGATGGTCGCGTTTTGCACGGCCGTTGCGCTCGTCGCCGCATGGGTCGGCCACGTGGCCGGGCTTTCCTTCGAGTTCGGCGCGTTCGTGGCCGGTGCGGTTACGTCCGAGGCGGCCGGCAGCCGAATGGTGCAGTCGATCGTCGCGCCGTTTCGAGAGTTGTTCGTGATGCTGTTCTTCGTTTCGATCGGCACGCTCGTCGACGTTCGGACGGTCTTCCAATATTGGCCGGCGATCCTGACCATCGGCGCAATTCTCGCCGTCGTTCGGTTCGTATCGTGGTACGGGTTGAGCCGGCTGGTGCGCCAGCCGGCCGGCACCGCGCTCGCGCTCGGCATCGCGCTGCTGCCGCTGGGTGAGTTTAACGTCGTGCTCGCCAACAACAGTTTTCTGGCGAAGCGCTTGGACACGCAGGAGTATGCCACGGTCATTGGTGCGACGCTGCTGTCGATCGTCATCGCGGCGCTCGCCGCGCGACTGCTCGACCCGCATCGCCGCAGTTTGGACGCGGCGCCCCTCGAAACCGTGCATCCGTTTGCAAACGAGCCCGCTATCGTTATCGTCGGATACGGCCGCGTCGGGCGCACCGTCGCCGCCATTTGCGTGCGTGCGAACATTCGGTGTGCCGTGATCGAGACGGACGTCGATCTCATACGCCTCGCGCAGAGCGAAAACGTCGAAGCACAATACGGCGACGGCGCCGACCCCCGCGTCGTCGAGCGAGGGATCGGGCCCGCGACCCGCATCGTCCTGAGCACGATTCCCGACACGGCGGCAAATCTCGCGCTGACGAAGCGACTATCGCATCGGACGAATCTTCGTATCATCGTGCGCGCCGGGCGGCTGCGCGACGTCGGCCCCCTTCGCAGTGCCGGTGCCAGCGATGCTCTCGTACCCGAAGCCGAAGGTGCGTTCGGCTTTGCCGAAACGGCACTCACCGAACTCGGCGTCGAGGAGGAACGAATCGGCGCGCTCGTGCGCGAACAGCGTGCGGCGATCGTGGGTCGAGTCTAGATTTAGGGCTCCTGATCCTCGTTCGCCGCCGGAGCTGCGGAGAATTTTCGGGTACAAGGTTCTCATGAAGATTGCAATCTTTGGCTCCGACCCTCGCGCTGTAGCCTTAGGGCGCCTGTTGGTCGCCGGCGGATATCACGTTTGCTTCGGGGATGCCGAAGGCATGAAGCCGGCCGAGGCAGCCGCGGAACGGGCAGGCGCCGTTGCGGACACTCCTTACAACGAAGCGGCCGTTTGCGACATGTTGATCTTTGCCGCTCCACGGGAACAGATGGACGACTTGCTCGTGCGATCGGGCGGAATCTCGCCCGAAACGGTCGTCGTTGACGCTATGGAAGGCATTCTTCCAGGAGGCGTGAGCGGCCCCGAGCTGCTGGCTCGCAAACTCGACACGCACCGGGTCGTTCGCGCCCTCATCGTCGAACCCAAAGTGGGTGCCAACATTCTTTACTGCGGCGACGATGCCGATGCCATGACCGTGGTGGAGGAAGTCTTCCGCACGGCCGGATGCGTGACCACCGATCGCGGACCGCTTGCCAATGCTGCGGAGATCGAAGCGCCCCCGAACGAAGGCATTGGCAAATCCTCGTTCGAGACCCTCAGGTCCGCGAATACTGTCGGTTCAACGTAGCGTCGCCAAAGCTGGCGCCGGCACGTAGGCATCAGAGCTGCGCGACGATTGCGACGGCAACCGCGATCGCGACGATGTCCTCGAGCAGGCCGGATGCCACGTTCCCCATTGTCGCGATGGCTCGGTTGCGAACCGGCAGGCTGCCGTAAGCGCCGACCAGCGCACCGATGCCTCCCGCTATCGCCCCCGACGCGGGCAAGGCGCCAGCCGCGACGGCAGCCCACCAGCCAACGAACGCCCCGCTGAGGAGCCGGGCAGCGACGTTAGAGGTACAGGTTCGCGGCGGCGCCTTTGGATGGACGTCGTAGAAATACTCAAACAGAGCAGCGGCCGCGAGAACGTACGCCCAGGGGCCCTTGTGCCGCATGATCCAGAGCACTGCAGGCGCGGTGAAAGTGCGTAGCCCGGACACCATCCCGAGTAAAAAAGCCAGCAGCAGAAACATGCCTGCGACGTTCCACACGCGGCTGACAAGCGCTTTTTCTAACAGTTGACCCGGCGCCACCTTGGCCGATAAGTCGTAGCCGTGCGTTCCTTTGGGGTCGGTGCTCTGAGCGGTCCCGAACGGCGAGAAGTGATAAACTAGGACTTGCCATGTTACCGGTCACGATAAGGCCACTGATGGCTTTCGATTTAGAGCGAATTAAGGAAATCGATCGCGCCGCGTTCTCGTCCGAAGACGCCTACGATGCCGGCGTGTATCCGCTTATGCTTCAATCCGGAGAAAGCGTCGCGGCTATCTACGACAGGCTCATCGATGGTTTCGTACGAGTGTTCGAGATTGCTTTCAACGAGCCGACGCGGTGCGTTTTGGAATCGGCGCCTACGTAAACGCGGCTCTGATTGCTAGAGTAGACTCCCGGCGCAGGTTCTGGGCCTCGAAGTGCGAGCACGAGAGGTGCACAGGCGAACATTGATTTCTCCAGTACAAGACCGCGATTCGATCGCGCGTGAAAGCTACGCCGTGCTTTCCGCGGTTTGAGACCGTTTCCCTAAGCGCTGACGGGGAATGCGATATGCAATCGCCAGCTAAAATATACGGCAATAGGTCGAAGTACTCTTGATCTTCGTTGCTCCCGCCGTGACCTTCACCGATGGTTTTCTCGGTCTCGACGAAGCGAATCTCGCGAATCCATTTGACCATTTTGAAGCCGAGTTGATTTTCGACGCGCAAGCGTATCGGTGCCCCATGCACCTGGGGGAGAGGCACCTCGTTCATCTCGTAGGCGAGAAGGCACTCGGGCTTGAGGACATCCTCGATTCGTTGCGTATCGTAATAGACTCCGCCGAACGTACCTTCGCCGAATGAGATGAACTCGACGACGCGCGCCTCCGGCAGCGGCTTGACGAGCTCGATAAGGCGCGCCATCGAGATGCCGCCCCACTGCGCGATTCCGCTCCACCCCTGAATGCAGTGATGCAACGACACGTGCTCGTCGTGCCCGAGCGCTCGAAGCTCGTCGAGACTCAAGTCGACGGGGTTCTCGACGAGGCCGCTGACGCGCAAACGGTAGCCGCGGAAGTCGTCCGCGGCGAGGCGTGTCCATTCGTTGGAATCTGGCATCTTGCCGTTGGCCCAGAAGTATGGTGAGACGTCCTTTCGCGTGTAGCGTTCCCTGGGATTAAAGGCGAGCGGATGCGCTCATGCGCAGCTCGAGCGGAAAGATCAGCATCGTGTGCAAGCGTTGAATCAGCCGCGGATACCTCCACGCGACCACGTAGCGCGACGATCCACGAGGCAACCACGACGGCAAGACCGACACAGCCCAGAATCAGATCCGAGCGGCCGCGTGTCGTCGGTGCCCAAAACGATGTGGTTGAAGTTACGCTGCGCTCCGGTCACGCAGCACAAGGCGTGACATGTACGATGGTGAACGACTAGGTATCCGCAGAGCAGCAGAAAGTGGATTGAGCGGCCGCCCTGTCGGCCACCGAAGAGTCGCGGGTACCAGGGAAAGGCGTTATCGATAGCCGGCGACATCGCATACTCCGGTCAAGATCGAGAGCGGCGCCATAATGAAGACGACGCCGAAGTACCCGAGTTGTTGAAGCGATTGTATGCGTAATAGCCGTTCGGCTCGACCGGAAAGTGAAAGGTTACGTAGTGTACGAACAGTCGCCCATGCGTACGAAACGATCGTCCCATGACGTCGGAATGAGGCGTGGCCATTGCCCGCTGAACGAGAGAGCATCCCGACGTAGATAACGCCGACGGCGATAAATCCATAGTCGGTTATGAAATGCCAGGACCGGCCCATCCCAGGAGTGTGCTTGTAACCGGGCAGCGCGATGAGCGGGCGAGATATATCGCGCATCGTCTTTCGCCGTCCACACGCGGTCCGTCGGAACGTCGATCGGCGTAAAGCGCAGCCATTCCGTCCCTGGCGTGCAGTGGTCGTTCCAGTAGAGTCGTGGATGGTCCATGAGGATCGATAAGCCACTGCGCATCAGCAGAAAGAGGAAGAACAGATTGGCGAAGTGGGTCCAGCGGATCCATACCGGAAAGCCGCGTGGCGCGCCGTTCGCGCACCGGCGGTGTGCCGGCGGCCGGCGTCGACATGGAGTGGATGCCGAACGTCAGCAACTGCAGCCAAGCGAGCAGATCGGTACGGCGACGGCCACGACGAGCCAGATGATGTACCGCCGCGCATGATGACGACCATACGACGATCGTCGGGCACGTGAAGTTTTCGATGCGCTTCGTCAAAATGCGTCATGTTTTAACGAGCATTCGTACATACGGCGATAGTGCGGTCCGCTTGCACCCTCGCGCGGCGTCCAGCGCGGTCCAATCACGTCGGTTGCCTTGCAGTCGATACAGTTTGGAGGGCTCACGAACAGCTCGTCATCACGTCTCTCGTACACGCCCGCCGGACACATGTGCTGATACATCTCGGCGACCGCTGGAGGGATGTCCCTGCCGACGATGAGGTGCGAGGGGATGTTGTCGCGAGTCGCATTGCCGGACCTGTAGTTCGCATCGAGCTTGCTAAATGTGAGCGTGCCATCAGGCGTAAACGGAAACGGCTCAACAGAACCTTCAGCGCGTGGCACGTCCGCGTCGCGGACGTGAATCGATCTTGTGGCCCGGAAAGACACCCTTCGTTAGCGTCATCATAGCCGCCTTGACGCCGCCGGTGTAGAGATTTGAACCCTGGAATGCGAGGCGCATGTTACGGCGTTTGCGGAGGTCGCCGACGATGTAGCTAGTGTCCACAGCGCGGTCGTACGCCTCGAGCGAGGCGGCCGACGTGTCGCCTGACTTCAACGCGTCGAAGATCGCGCGCGCGGCGTACATCCCCGACTGCATCGCGTAGTGGATTCCCTTGAGCGACGCCACCTCGACATAGCCGGCCGCGTCGCCGATGATGACGACCCCGTTGCCCGATCGGCGCGTACGAAGCGCGTAATAGCCACCCTCAGGAATCGTCTTCGCCCCCCATTCGAGCATGCGGCCGCCCTCGAGCAGCGGGCGCACCAAGGAATGCAGCTTAAGGCGCTGCAGCATCACGTGCACGTCGAGCGACGCTTCGGGATAGTCCATGCCCACGACGAGACCGATGGCGATGAGATTCGGTGCGAGTGGATAGATGAAGCTACCGCCGAAGGCGTCAATGGGCAGAGGCCAGCCAAGCGTGTGGATGACGGACCCGAGTGTTTGTTTCGTCCCCCAGATCTCTTTTACGCCAAGCGCGAATATTTGCGGATTCTGACTCGTGATGCATTGCCATTCGCAGTACGCCTCCGACAGCATTCCACGGGTCCCCTCGCTCAACACGGTGACGCGCGCTACGATCTCTCCCGGAGGCTCGTACGCGCTACCACGCGAGGAGTCGCGCACGAGACCGGACGCTGTCGTGCGCACGCCAATGACGCTCTGGCTTTCGACGAATAATGCGTCAACTGGAAACCCGGTGAAAACGTTAATCCCGAACAATTCTGCCTGTTGGCCGAGCCAACGCACGATTTCCGATAACGATGCAAGGTAGTAGCCATGGTTCGCCATCGTCGGCGGCGTCGGAATCCCGATAGCACGACCTCTGCTGAGGAAGAAGACGCGCTCGTCAAGCACGGGTCCGCAAAACGGAAATGCGCTGTCGGAAATGTCGGGGAAAAGCTCTCGGATCGCGCGCGGGTTGACGATCGCGCCCGACAGGATGTGGTCGCCTAACCGTCCCGCCTTCTCGAGCACACCGATCTGCACATCGCCGAGCGAACCGCCACTCTCGTTGTCTCGCTTCACAAGACGCGCGAGTTCGATTGCTCCGGCGAATCCGGCCGGGCCTCCGCCGACGAACACGACGTCCAACGTAACGGCGTCGGTACTTGGCGGGTCACGAACGATGATGCGGTCAATCGGCAGTGGAGGTTGGTAGCGAGAAGGGACGATCGACATTCCGTGCTCGGTTTCTGGTGATTACCACAAATCTCAAACTATACGCTTACCAGCCGCATAAATCTCGGGAAGTGATCACAAGTTCCTGCGCTTTGCGAACAAGGGCTCGGTTATGCGATCGTGGCGCACGCGTCATAAGATTTATTATTGTCACGACCGCCGCGGCGTTGGGCGCTCACGGTAAGCATGATATTGCCTCAGCTCAAGACGCCGCGCGCTCACTGGTTCCACTCGCCGCAAGCTTCGCATCGTGGCTGTCGCCCTTGGCATTGGGGGAACGGGCTTGCTGGCAATACCCGCGCTCGTGGCCACTTCCGCGTACATCCTGGTGGGCAGCTTCGGGTACCGCCAGGGCCTCGACAAAAAGCCGGCGCGCGCTCCGCAATTCTACGGCACGGTCGTCGCCGGCATGATCGTCGCGATCATCATGGGCCTGCTCAATATCCGAGCGGTGCGCTATTCTGGTGCGCGGTGATCAATGGAGTCGTCGCGGCCCCGATCCTCATGGCCATCGTACGCTTGCGAGTGACCACGCATCATGGGAGAATGGACAAGCAGCCTTCCCGCCCGCATTTGGGGTTGGTTCACCGTAGCCGCTATGGCTGCCGCGGCGATCGGCACGTTCGCGTTTTGGGGGAGAAGCTAAGTGTCTGAAAAAGAAATCCGCCGCCCCGAGGAAGCTCCAGCGGACACGACTTACGACCACGGACCCCCCTCGATCTTCGCGATTGCGGGGCGGACAGGTTCGAGATACACTAGTGTTCCACTGACTATCAGCGGCGCATGAGAGCTCGAAGGAGCAAACGAGATGAGCCTAACCGATCTGCTGGGGACAATCGAAATCAGTGAACAAATCCGTGGTGGAGCGGAACCGGCAGTAACGATCACACTCCGCGTGGACGCTGCCGGCTTTCACGATGCTGGCGGTCCAGGGAAGTCGGGTCAAGAGATTGGCACCTTAAATGTCGCCGAAGTTGCTAGAATTCTGACGGAACGCCTCCCCGCCGCTCCGTTACGCGCGCTTTTCAGTCACTTCGTGCGTCTCCACGACGAACTCTCTCGCTAGCAAGGCTGATGCGCAAATCCGCAGTCAGAGGACGGCTTCCGGAGAATGCGGCAGTGGAGTTCCAGCTTCTCCGAGAGCACGCTTACGAGAGAACCGCGCAAAACGATCGTTCTTCGGTTCTAGGCGATCATCTCTGATCGCGTGATGTGAAAATCCAATTCGTGGCCGAACACATGCACGAAGATCGTGGCACCGAGCATCGCAGTGCAGCAGTGGTGTGGACACGGTCACGCGATTTAGAGTTTCACAAACAACCAAATATTCAGTGTAACCCGTAGACGTATGATGAGTTCTAAACGCAAGGGGGTCGTTTGTTCTTCGAACTACGAGATCGATGTCATGGTCCCGTACCGGCTCGATCTCACGGTGAGCGTGCTTCGGCGATTGTCTACAAACGTCGTGGACTTGCTTACACCCGATGGTCAGTTTGTTCGCGCATTCGATGGCGTCAGACAGCCCGTAATCGCTCGCGTCACGCAGAACCGCCCCGACTCGCTTGCCGTCACGCTCGACGGTGACTTGGCCGAGCACCCGCGCGCGCTCGCGCTGGTGCGCCGGATGCTGGGAGTTAATCGCGATCTTTCGCACTTCAATCGGGCGGCGGCTCGCATTTCGTGGTTACGCCCGCTCGCGAGGCGCATGCGGGGCGTGAAGCCGCCCCGCTATCCAACTCTTTGGGAGGCGTGTGTGAACGCGATCATCTTCCAGCAAGTCAGCCTGCACGCCGCCAGCGCGATCCTGCGAAAGATGATATTCGCAGTCGGCGGGCCGATCACGTGCGACGGCATGACGCTCCATGCGTTTCCGAGCATCGAGAGCGTGCTGTGTTCCAAGGATGGCCGCTTGTTAGCGGCCGGGCTCAGCGAAAGGAAACTCGCGACGTTGCGGCACGTCGGCGAGGCACTTAAGTCGGGCTTGTTCGATGAGACTACGTTGGAAGAGCGAGCGAGCCCCGACGCCGTTGAAGTGCTTTGCCGAATCAAAGGAATCGGCCCATGGACGGCTACGGTTATTCTGTTACGTGGACTTGGGCGGCTCGACGTGTTCCCGATGAACGACTCGAGCGTTGCTCGTAACCTCGCGCTCGTCGCAGGTCTTGTGCCGTTCGACATCGAGCGGATCCTCCAGGCGCTTGGTCCGCAGAAGGGGATGCTGTACTACCACCTACTGCTTGCGCGACTCGAAGCACGTGACGACTTAGGCCGTGCTTCCGTCTACTAGCCAACTGTCGCCACAGGGTTTGACCGCCCGTTACTGGTGCTCTACAATAGAACGGGTGCGAGGAAACTAGCGTCCTTGTACGTCGGACCCTTTCCGCAGGAGCAAAAAATGGGCGTTCGTATTACCCCGACTGTAAATGGGCCGAATATGGTTACCGGAGACATCGAACTTGTGTGGCCTAGCGGTGATCGAATAGACACTCGCGCCGAGGCTGACAAGACTGGCGCAATCTATCTGTGCCGATGTGGGCGCTCGCAGAACAAGCCATTCTGTGATGGAACGCACGAAAAAGTCGGATTTAGATCCCGTGAGGGGGATGATACGGCGCATCGTGAGTGACAGAGGGAAAGTATATGCGATCATCGGAGCTGGCCTGGCGGGCTTTAGCTCGGCACGGACGCTTCGTCTGGAGGGATTCGAAGGTCGTGTTATGCTCTTTGGTCTGGAATCAGACGCGCCCTATGAGCGCCCACCGCTTTCCAAAGATTATTTGCGTGGAGAAATCTCTGAGGAGCGGGTGCTTCTAGAGCTGCCTAACTACTACCAAGACCATGCGATCGAATTACAAGTCGGCGAGCGCGTCGCGCGCGTCGATCCAGCGCTTCGAGTCTTAGAACTCTCCCGGGGCAGGAGCGTTTCCTACGACAAGCTGCTCGTGGCGACGGGAGCTGGGTTGCGGCGCATGGACGTCCCGGGCCACGATCTGGATGGGATCCTTTATCTGCGAACACTTCGCGACTGCGAAAGACTTCGTGGCCTGCTGCAACAACATCCGCGCGTTTTGATCGTCGGAACCGGCTTTATCGGCTGCGAGGTGGCTGCTTCGGCGCGACAACTCGGATGCGAGGTAACTCTGAGCGGTCCTGAGCTTCCCTTAGCGCATGTGCTCGGAAAGGAACTGAGCGAGATTTATGCTGGCTATCACCGGCGCAAAGGCATCACGTTAAAGATCGGTGTGAAGAGCATCAGCTTCAGTGGCGCAGGCCACGTCGAACGGGCAACCTTCTCCGATGGTACCACCGTCGATTGTGACCTGGTTGTTGTGGGAATCGGTGTCACGCCGAACGTGGAATTGTTGGCCGAGCACGTCAAGATCGAGAATGGAATCGTGACTGACGAATTTTGTCGCACGGACGCAAAAGATATTTTTGCAGTCTGGCGACGTCGCCAATTCGTGGCATCCCCGTCTCGGTGCCTCAGCGCGCCTAGAGCACTTCGACAATGCTCAGCGCCAAGGAGAAGCGGCGGGAAAGGCGATGACCGGTAAGCTCGAGGCCTTCGATACCGTTCCGTTCTTCTATTCCGATCAATACGAATTTCATCTAATTTATCGCGGCATGGCGCGTTCGTGGGACACCGTCGTAGTTCGAGGCACGCCGGACACGGGTTCGTTTAGCGCGTTTTATTTGAAGGACCACAGAGTCCTTGCTGTTTGTAGCGTCAACCGTTACGCTGAATCGGTGGCCGCCACGCGACTGCTATACCACGAAGCCGACGGCGCAGCGCTTATAGACGAGAGCGTCGAGATCGATAGCCTCCTCAAAACGTGATGTGACGATCAAAGCGTCATGCGACGGGGAGGCTGGAGAGAGCCAACATCACTGGGGTTCTCGGCGCCTAACGGTTAGCTCATCGTGAACCGAGCATAACCCCTTCGTGGGCAAGACGTTAAGGGTACGGGTCGGTGCGCCTGGACTCGGAACAACCGAACGCCAGGACCGTTGGTGGCTTGCCCCGGGCGCAAACGGCTTCGGTCTCGCGGTGTTCATCCGCTCAGTCAGCGAGTCTTGTCAGCGCCGAACCCTTGTGCATAGCAATGTGATCGGTCTTATCGCTTTTGATTTCGTATTGCGGTTCATCCTTGCTGGCGTGAACCGTGTATCCCTTGAACTGCTCGCTGGACGTGACTACTCTCATGATTCGTCCGCTCACGCGGCCCGCTTCCGAATTCCAGCTGACGTGATCGCCCTTCCGAAACCGTTGCTTTTTCATCTTAGTTTCCTTCTTGACCCATCGCCTTCATGTTGACGAACTATCGCATCTTGTATCGGATTATTCAACGAATTTCTCTGCATTACAAGGCCCAGAGGCCGATCGCTCGCTAACCCTTGCGCAAAATGCAGAGTAATCAGCACTCTCGGACTGCGTTGCCAATACACTCGCGCCTTCGCATTATAGGACTTCTCCAACGCTTCAAGTTCCCATATCCGGATCTCGGCGTTCCAGTCCAGCACCTGATGCACGACGGCAAACTTCGCCCGCACATTTCCACGCCGGGCGCTCGCGTGGCACCGGAGGGAACGCTCCGATATGATGTATTTTTTAGCGAGGAAAATGCCATGGGATGGTCGCTCGAGACACGCCGTAGCGATGCCCCCTGGCTGCAGCATGATAATATAGCCTTATGATTACTGCAAATTCCAGGCGGCCGCATCGGTGGGCACATTCCTTGTCTTTGTGATCACCGCGCTATTTGCGCTACGGCAGTTGCGATCATCCAATAGGAGTAACCAGCTTGCTGGGCTTCAGGCGGTATCCTCCTACTCTAATGGTTCGGAGTTCGAGCGCTGGTTTAAGTTTGTCTTGAAAGAGTTGCCAAGTCGCATGGAGGATCGCGCCTTTCGAGAAGGCCTTAAGAACGATCCAATCGATCGTGACGTCCATCTGGAAATCAGGCTGGCAAATTGGTACGAAGAAATTGGTATCCTTGCGAAATACGGAGTCGTTGCTGAAGCGCCCCTGATCGAGTTCTTGCGGGGCGGTCCGGAGACTGCATGGCAAGCATTGGGTCCAACCGTGTCGCTGTACCGCGAGATCTGGGGACCGTCGTATTTCCGACATTTCGAGGGCCTGGCAAATCGCTCGCGTGCCTTTTATCAAAAGCTAGACCCTCAACGAGTTCGCGCGGCGCGTCCCTGTTGAGCGGCTTGGGCGCATCGGCGGTTGCCGCCGATACGCCTCGCCCACTTCCTCGCGGCAACCGCACTCGGTATTCCAACGGAAAAGATGGCCCGGCTGCAAAGAGATTGATCCCGGTCCTCCCGCCGGAGAAGCTTGCCGCGCAAGTGCCGTCTACAATTTCAACAGTCTACACTCTACGATGACGCGATAAATAGGGTTAGCCTAGAAACGAACGATCTCGTTCGTTTTGAAGATCTTGAGATCGAGAACTACTCCTGTCTGGGTTAAGCGGATGCAGAGCGTTACGGCGTTTCCTCGACTTCGCTTTCAGGGTTACTCGGTGGGGTTGAAGAGGCCCATTGCGCCGACGTCGGCGTCGCCAAACGCATGGCTGACAAACGGATATTTCCCGGTTGCAGTACCGTGAACTTTGCGACCGTTCCGCCCCGGCGGAATAGCAAGTGTTTGCGTGCCGACCAGCAGGTTGGCCGGATTTCCCGAGGCTCCTTACAGCGTCGGCATTTTGACGTGGTGGAGATGCGGGGACTCGAACCCCGGACCCCTTACATGCGAAGCAAGTGCTCTACCAGCTGAGCTACATCCCCACGGGTCGGCGCCGGAGGATTATACGCGGGCGGCTTGGCACCTGTCAAAAGTGAAAACGCAGCTCTTTCGCGCCACTCTGGCGATTTTTTCGATTGCGACCTTGGTCGGCATGACCCCGCTCTCGCCTCCGCCGGCGGGAGTCCCGGCTGGGCGCGTCGTGGCGGCGGCCAGCCGCTGTAACTCGCGGATGATCAACGACTACTATGGGGAGATTCGCAACGACGACGCGCACCCGCCCAAGAACGATTCGGGCGCGCTCAACGCACGCTTGGAAGACCTGGCCGACATCTTGAACTCGCTGAGCGAGGAGCACAACGTTCTCGACAGCATCTGTCCGACGGACAGCGACAAGGCGCCGCTGTTTGCCCAGCTTAATGCGGCAACGGCGTGGGCGTTGGCGCTCCAATCCGATATCGCGGCGAAGCTCAACGCGTCGTGCCTACCGGCCGCGAAGGCTCTGCCGGCGGCGATGCTGGCTCAGGCGTGGCTGGCGTTGGCCGCCACCGTCAACGACCAGGGCGGGACCGTCCCTCGGTCGATCGCCGAGGTCGTGCCCAAGATCCAGACGAGGGCCGCCGCGGTCGGTCTGACGCTCCCGGCCTACACTGAGACGTCGCCGTACTGGCGCGACCAAGTTACCGACCAAGCGAAGCAGGCAGTCCAGATTTGCCCGACGCCGGTGGCCCCGCCTCCGACCAGCACGCCATCGCCATACCCCTCGCCGCCCTAGCAAGATTTTTGCAAATCGTTCTCAAATAGTCTTGGCGTGGGCATCCGAGCCGACTACGTCACCCGGCCGCGCGAGCTGATCGCTGAAATTCTCCGTCGCGAGCGCCGCTTTTTTTCTGCCGCGGAAATTCACCGCGCGCTTTCGGAGGCGAAGGCCAAGGTGTCGCTCTCGACGGTGTACCGAACGCTCGAGCACCTGCAGGGCAAAGGCGACGTGACCATTCGGGTCGATGCCGACGGCGAAAGCGCCTACATGCTCTGCGAACCCGACTACCATCATCATCACGCCATCTGCGCAAGCTGCGGCCGGGTCGAAGACGTCGACTGCACGGCGGTCGAGCAGTTTGCGGAATCGCTGCGCACCTCCACCGGATTCCGGCTCGACGGCCACGCGATGGAGTTCTTCGGCAAGTGTCGCGCGTGCCGCTGAAGCGCGCGCTGTGGCGCGCCGCTATCCTCGCAGGCGTCGTCGCAACTCTCGCCGGCTGCGCGGGGCGGCAAGCGCCGGCCAATGCGCGCGGCGGCCCGATACGGGTCGTGACGACGATTTCGACGCTTGAGTCGTTCGTGCGCGGCGTCGGCGGCGATCGGGTTCGGGTGGAGAGCATCGTGCCGGTGGGGGCGTCTCCCGAAACGTTCGAGCCGACGCCCCAGGACGTCGCGACGCTCTCGCGGGCGCAACTGCTCGTAGAGAACGGTGCCGGCCTCGAGACGTGGCTCGAGCGACTCCTCGGCAATGCGGGCTCGCAGATCCAGGTCGTGGTCTGCACCGACGGCCTGCCGGTCAGGAACGCGAATCCGCATCTTTGGATGGATCCCCAACTTGCCAAGCGCTACGTCCTGAAGATCCGAGACGGGCTCATCGCGGTCAACCCCAAAGATGCCGCTCTTTTCAAGGCCAACGCAGCGGAGTACAACGCGCGCCTCGACCGGCTGACGAAGAAGATTCAAGCGCAAATCGACACGATACCGCCGTCGCATCGGTACATGATCGTCTTTCACAATGCGTGGCAGTACTATAACGACCGCTTCGGGATCACGACGCTCGGGTTTGTCGAGCGCAACCCCGGGCAGGAGCCGAATCCCCAGCAGATCGCCGACCTCGTGGATCTCGCGAAACAACACGGCGTGCACGCCGTCTTCAGCGAGCCGGAATACAGCCCAAAACTGCTGACGACGATCGCCCAGGGTGCCGGCATCAAGGTAGTCGAGGATTTGTACGACGATTCGTTGGGCACTAAGGCGCGCGTGGCGGACTACGTTTCGATGCTCCAATTCGATACGGAAATCATCGTCGAGGGGCTGCGTTGAAGGCGCCGCTGACCTGTGCGGCCGGCGAGGCGGTTGCGACGCGCGACCTGGTGGTGCGTTACGACGATTTCACGGCGTTACAGGGCGCGACCATGACGGTGCGCTTCGGCGAAGCGCTCGGCATCGTCGGCCCGAACGGTTCGGGAAAGTCGACCCTGCTCAAGACGCTGGCGGGGCTGCTCGTGCCGTCCAGCGGCGAACTCTGCGTGCTGGGCGCGCAGCCGCGCCGTTTGCCACCCGGCTCGATCGCCTACGTCCCGCAAATCGAAGCGGTCGACTGGACGTTTCCGGCGACCGTCTGGGACGTCGTCGCGATGGGGCGCTTTTCGCGTCTGGCGTTTTGGCAGCACTTCGGATCGCACGACCGCGACGTCGTTGCGAGCGCGCTCGAAGCGGTCGCCATGGAATCGCTGGCAACCCGGCACATCGCGCATCTCTCCGGCGGTCAACAGCAGCGCGTCTTCGTCGCCCGCGCAATCGCGCAAGAGCCGCGCCTGCTGCTGCTCGACGAACCGACTACCGGCGTCGACGCGGCCACCGAGGAGGCGCTGCGCGAACTCGTACGCTCGCTGGTAGCGGGCGGGTTGCCGGTGCTCATGACGACCCACGATTTGGACCGGGTCGAAGAATGGTTCGACCGGCTGCTCGTACTCGATCGGAGAGTCCTTGCGATCGGCACGCCGGCCGAGGTCGTCGCTTCCGGCGCCTATGCGGGAATTCGCGAGCATACCCACACGCACGGGCACCTGCGAACCGACCACGAGGTGCACGAAGCGCACGCCGTTCACCCGGAGATCGGGCGATGAGTCTCGACGCGCTGTTCCAACCGTTCCACTACGCGTTCATGCAACGCGCGTTCGTTGCCGCGCTGGCCGTTGGACTGATCTGCTCGACGATGGGCACCTACGTCGTGCTGCGGAAACTCTCGTTCATCGGCGACGGAATCGCCCATGCCTCGTTCGCGGGCATCGTCATCGCCTATCTGCGCGGCGCGAACTTTTACGTCGGCGCCGCGGTCGTGGCGGTCGTCACGGCGGTCGGCATCGGATTCGTGTCGCGCCGCGGCCGGATTTCGCTGGACACGACGATCGGCGTGCTCTTCACCGGGATGTTTGCGCTCGGCGTATTCCTGATGAGCCAGCAGCGCAACTACGCGGTCGACCTGCAGAGCTTTCTCTTCGGCGACATTCTGGCGGTGCAGCCGCAAGACTTGTGGCTGATCCTGGCGCTGAGTGTAGCGGTCGCCGTGGCGATCGTTGCGATGTTTCGGGCCCTGCTCTACACGTCGTTCGACCCGGTCGTCGCCCAGGCGAGCGGAATCGCCGCGCCGCGCTACGAGTACGCCCTGCTCGTAATGGTCGCGCTCACGATCGTCGTCGCGCTGCAAGCCGTAGGAATCGTGTTGGTGGCGGCCTTGCTCGTCACTCCGGCGGCGGCGGCGTATCAGCTCACCTCGCGTTTTTCGCCGATGATGGCGCTGTCGGCGGCGTTCGGTGCGGCCAGTGCGGTCGGCGGCCTCTACCTATCTTACTACGTGCGCGCGTCTAGTGGGGCGACGATCGTGCTGGTCGCGACCGTACTGTTTTTCGCCGCGATCGCTGCGAAAAACATCCGGCGGGCGACGGCGCTTAGCGCACCGCGATCGTAAACGGCACCGTATAGAGCTTGTACGCGCCGCCTCGGAACTGAATCCAGAGTTTGTACGTGCCGGCGGAAAGGGCCGGGACGCTCAACCGCATCAGCGGGCCGACGCCGGTCATGTTCATCTGCGTCGAGCCGTTTTCCGAAGTCGCATTGCGTACCGACGGATGGACGTGCACGTACTCGAGCGTCGACGTGTTGACGAATACGCAGTGCGCCGGAGCGCCTAGATAGGAACCGAGGTCCGTGGCCGGCGTCGTGCCCTTGACGACGGTCAGATCGATGGAGAGCGCCTGATCGGCTGGAAAAGACGTCTTGTCGAGCACGACGGCATAAGGTCCGGCGGCGGCGCTTGGAGGCGAGACTTCCAGCGCCGGCGCCGTTGCGGCCACCGGACCGTCGCTCTCGATCGTGAAACGGAAGACTTGGTGGCCGACGTCGTGCGGCGACGTATCCGCGTAAACGTAATAGCGGTGATTCGGCTGCTTCGTAAACGACTGCGTGAACGTTCCGGTCGCGGTGTTGAACACGGGGTGGAGATGAGCGAACGTTGCGAAGTCGTCGCGGATCGCGACCAGGTGAATCGTGCTCTGCATGTCTTCGTCGTAGTCGAGAATCGGGACGGTCGAACCGAGAAGGAATTGGCGCACGTGCAGTGTCGCCGCGAGCGGGGCGGCACCCTGAACGGCCCAGAACTTGGAAACGATCTTAGGCGTGCCGTCCAAAAGTGCAAAGGTGCCGCTCTGTTCGGCCGGGCCGGCCGATGCGCGCGCCCCCGGCGTCGCGGCTCCAGCTAATAGTAACACCGCCAACCCGGTAATCGCGCCGATCAATCGGCGGTCCGCACGACCTTCCACGTTTCGTCTCCCGTCGGTTCGAGGTAGCCGGCGGCCTGGAGTGCGTCGAAGACTTCGCGCAGCGCCGCTCGTTCGTTCTTGTTGGGCATCCCCGCCCAGCGCATCGCCGTTTCGTTGAGTTCGAGCGTTGCCCCCGGCACGAGTAACGAACGCACGAACGACGCCGGAAGTTTCACGCGTTCCATGCGCCGCGCGATCGGTTCGAGCGCCACCTCGAAGTCCGGCGGCCCCGCCGGCGGCTCGGCGTCTGGAGCGGCGATCGGTGCGGGGGGAGGCGGCTCCGAGCGGCGCTCCGGGGCCATGCGCGAGATCGCCGGGTCGGCCAGTGCCGCCAGCCATTCGCCCGCAATGGTTCCGGCAGTTTGCCAAGGGACGGCGTTGACCGTCGGCTTGCGTCGCGCGATGCCGCGCAGGATCGCGCGCGCGACCAGTTCCGGCGAGACGGCTCGGATCCGCGACGAACGCTGCGTTCCCATCGCTTCGTGAAATTCGGTCGCGACCAGACCGGGATCGACGTACGTGACGGTGACGCCGCGCCCGCGCAGCTCGCGCCGCAGCTGGGTCGCGGCGGCTCGAATCGCCGCTTTCACCGGAGCGTAGGCACCGAACACCGGCAGCGGAACGCGGGCGAGCCCCGAGCCGACGAACAGCAGGTGGCCGCGGGCCGCTTCGAGTTGCGCCAGCGCGGCGCGCGCGATCCGCAACGGTGCGGCGACGTGGAGCTGCCACTGCGCGTCGATTGCGGCGTCGCTCTGGGCGAGCAGTTCGCCGTAAGCGCCGGCGCCCGCGTTGTTGACGAGCACGTCAATCCGCCCGAAGGCCTGCGTCGCCGCGGCCACGATCCGGGCCGGCGCGTCGCGCGAGGTCACGTCGGCAACCAGCACGTCGGCGGTGCCGGCCGCCGCGCGAATCGTGCGCGCGACGGCGTCGAGCCGTTCGGAGCGGCGCGCCACGAGCAATACGCCGAAACCGGCGCTCGCGGCCGCAACGGCGAGCGAACGTCCGATCCCGGAACTCGCGCCGGTCACGATCATCGCCCGCGCGGCGTCAGGCATGGGCGTCGCAGTAGGTACGATAGAGGTCGAAAATCCCATCTGGTAACGTCGCGTAAAATGCAGCTTCTTCAACGATCGGGGCGGGCGCGGCGACGACGTCGCGGCGTTGCCGTGCTAGCCGCGCGAGCGCGTCGCCGACCGGTTTGAGAGTTCCGTCGGCGCGCACGATCCCGAAAGTGAGTTCGTGCGGCGCGAGATCGAAAGGCGGAAGCTCGGCGAGCGCGCGATCGTAGTCGGCCCAGCACCACCAAAAGGCGCCGAGCGCCCCGCGTGCGTGCAGCCGGTCGATCGTCGCGTACGCGTACTCGGCCATTTCTTCTTCGCTCAAACAGGCAAACGGTGCGGCGTCGCGCGGGGGGCGCCCTGCCGGCGGCGCGTCGCCGGGAAGCGGCACGCGGTCGTAGGGCGACACCGTGCCGGGCGGACACGTTGGGTTGCCGAGTTCGGTGAACTGGACGCGCTTGCCGCTGCACGACGCTTGGAGTTCGGCGAGAAACGGCACGACCTCGGGATCGAGCCGTCCGCGCGAAAAGGGACTATAGACCGAATAGCCGTGCATCGATGCAAACGCCCACGGTTCGGCCACGCTTGACGGTCGAAGATGGCGATCGCGCTCCAAATCCTCACCGTGCATGCCGCCGGTGACGGTCCGGCCCGACGCTTCACGCAGCGTTTCCGACAGCCGCTCGCTCCACAAAGCGGCATCGTGCGGTGTCGCCGGTTCGCGCAAATTCGAAAACTCGTTGCCGAGATCCCACGTCCACAACGCCGGATGACCGCGCAGGCTTTCGCCGGCGCGTTGGGCGAGTGTCAACTGGGCCCGCAGCAGTCCCGGATCGGCGTAGATGTCGCCGACGCCGTACGGCGACGGCCGCCCGGCTGCAATCGTGCGAAAGCGTCCGTGCGGCGTCTGCGGATCGAGCGACCATTCCGGCAGCCAGTTCACGCCGCTCATGTGCCCGCAAAACAGCGCCGGCATCGCCACCATGCCGCTGTCCGCAATCGCGTCCATCATCGCGACCAAATGTTGGATCGCTGTGCGATCGACTGCGTCGGGCGCGGGCGCGAACGCTTCCCACGTGAGGAAGAAACGGACGACGTCGAACCCGAGTTCGGCGGCGCGCGCCATGTCTTCGCGAATTTCGCCGAGGTCGAACCGCTGCCACGCGTACATGGCGCTGCGCCTTGGCCAATAGTTGATTCCGAGCCTGAATTGCGCCATTTGCCGTTTCCTTCGCGCTCTACCCGCGGGCGGTCCGCCCGCGCCGGGATGACAAGCCGCGCGGCGGCGCGAAGCGCTTCGCGATGACGCAAGCGAACGACGCCCCCAGAGTCGGCATCATCATGGGCAGCCGATCCGACTGGGAGACGATGCAGCCGGCGCACGATACCCTCGTCGCCCTCGGAATTCCGTGCGAAATGCGAGTCGTTTCGGCCCATCGCATGCCCGACGAAATGTTCGCCTATGCTGCCGGTGCCGCCGAGCGCGGAATCGTCGCGATCGTCGCCGGTGCCGGGGGAGCGGCGCATTTGCCCGGTATGACGGCTGCCAAGACGCTGCTTCCGGTCATTGGCGTTCCGGTACAGTCGAAGGCCCTCCACGGCGTCGATTCGCTGCTTTCGATCGCCCAGATGCCGCCCGGAGTTCCGGTTGCGACGATGGCGATCGGCGGGGCAGTCAACGCCGCGCTGTTCGCGGCGCGAATCGTCGCCTTGAGCGACGCCGGCGTCGCGCGCCGGCTGGAGTCGTACGTCGCCAAGATGCGCGCCGACGCTGCGGCTAGCTCGCCGGAGTGACGGCGAACGTTCAAACGATCGGCGTGATCGGCGGCGGGCAGCTCGGCCGCATGTTCGCGCTTGATGCCAAACGGATGGGCTACGACGTGGTGACGCTCGATCCGCAAGAACGCTCGCCGACCGGCCAGGTCGCCGACGCGCAAATCGTCGCGGCGTACGACGATGCCGGCGCGATTGAAGAACTCGGACGGCGCAGCGACGTCGTCACCTACGAGTTCGAGAACGTCGCGATCGCCTCGGTCGAACGCCTGGAGCGCCTTGGCCATCGCGTCGCGCCGGGAAGCGCGGTACTGCGGGTGACCCAAAACCGAATTCTCGAAAAACGTTTCGTGCGCGACTGCGGCATCCCCACGGCGGCGTTCGAGTCCGTTGCGAGTAAGGCCGACCTCGCGAAGGCTGCGGAAACGGTCGGATTCCCGGCGGTGCTGAAAACCGTGTACGGCGGCTACGACGGGAAAGGGCAATGGCGCGCCGCCGGAATCGACGAGGCCGAGGACGCGTTGGCGCAAGCAAATGGCGCGCCGCTGATTTTCGAACGCTTCGTCCCGTTCTCGCGCGAACTGAGCGTGGTCGCGACGCGCGACGCCGGCGACGACGTTGTAGCGTACCCCGTTTGCGAAAATCAGCACGACCGCGGGATCCTGGCGATGACGATCGCGCCCGCTCGGATCGAAGAGCGCGTCGCCGGGCGCGCTCAAGGTATGGCCGCGGAGATTGGAAGACGATTGGGGATCGTCGGGACGTATTGCGTCGAGTTCTTTCTCACCGCGACCGACGAGCTGCTCGTCAACGAGATCGCTCCACGCCCGCACAACAGCGGACACTACACGATCGACGTGACGCCGTGTTCGCAGTACGAGCAGCACGTCCGCGCGATTTGCGGCTTGCCCCTCTCGCCGCCGAGGATGCTTAGCAACGCGATCATGATGAACGTGCTGGGCGACGGCAACGGCGATCGTCTCACCGGCGTTCCGGAACTCCTGCGCGATCCGTCGATCGTACTGCACGTTTACGGAAAAAAACATGCGATTGCCCGCCGGAAGATGGGACACTTCACGATGCTGGTCGACGGACCCGTCGAACGAGCGCGCGATCGGCGCCGCGCGAGGGGCGCTCGCGAAACTCAGCTGGCAATAAAGAGTGCGGCGCCCGTCCGGGTAAGGACGAGCGCCGCACCGAGGTAACGACTGCGCTTACGGTTTCTGGGTGGCTTTGGGAGCCGGTTTCGCAGTCTTGGGCTTGGCCGTCGCCTTGGGTTTCGCCGTGGACTTGGGCTTGGCGGCCGTCTTGCTCGAGCTCGTCGCCGTCTTAGGGGATGCCTTGGGCGCGGGGGTTGCGGCCGTCGCGACGGCCATGGTCGTGAACGTGGCTAAAAATAAAGACGCGAGAAACGATACCAGGAATTTCCTAGATCCAGACACTCTACACAGTCCTTTCTAGTGTAGCGGATATGTGAGATGGTGCCCGCCTTCGCCTTGGGTGCGCCGCGTTCCGGCTACGGCCGTCGATTTGCGCGTGCGGGATGCGACTTTCGGCGTATTAGCGGGACCACGTAGCGCGTCGCTGCGTGCGTATCGCTGTACCCACTGATCTTGTTGTCCACCAACCCGACCGCCAGCGCGGCGCTGCGAACGTCGGCGTCGCGGGGCAGTGCACCGCGGCCTTTGGGATGGAAGATCCACAACGCCCCGTCGGGTTCGAGGTGCTTGGCTGCCGCTGTAATCCGCGCGAGGTCTTGGGTCCGTCCGACGTGCAAGAAGATCAAGTCGTACGTTGCGCGCAGTCGCGTGACGGGAGCGTTGGCGAGCCGCGCCTTCAGTTCGACGGTGAGGAACTCGTCGTGACGGCCGATCAGCGCCGCCCGCGCCTCCACGAAAACTCCGAGCTTGTCGATGAGGGTGCGGTGCGAGTAGTCCCGTTCCGGCGGCATCAAGAAAAATGCAAGCTTTTGGGTTTGGGCGGAATGTCGGTGTAGCCCATCGGCCGGTCCCACCAGTCGCGCGCGCGTTGCGCGAGCTTGCGGTCGTCGGGGACGGGCGGTAAGCCGAGTGCGAGCGCTGCGTCGTATGCGGCGACGTACCGATCGATCATGCGTTCGACCGTGAACTCGGCTTCGACGTGCGCGCGGCACGCGCGACGATCGAGCCCGGCGAGCTGCGGCACCTTCGAAACCGCGTCGGAAACCTCGGTGCAGAGAAATCCCGTCACGCCATCTCGGACGATTTCGGGAATCGAGCCCATGGCGGCCCCGAGCACTGGGGTGCCGCACGCCATCGCCTCGATCAGCGTCATGCCGAAGCGTTCCGGCCGGGTCGTCATGTGCACGAGGGCGAGTGCGCCGGCCAAAAGTTCGTTGCGCTCCGCCTTTTCGAGCGCCCCGAGAAACTGCACGCGATCGCCGTCGATGTGCGGAAGCACTTGCTCGCGAAAGTAGGCGTCGTCCTGTGCGATTGCGGCGATCTTCAAGCGCACGCCCGCACGCCGCGCGATGTCGATCGCCAAGTGCGTTCCTTTTTCCGGATGAAAACGGCCCAGAAAAACGAGATAGTCGCCGGGCTCGCTCCGGAACGGGAACTCCGCCGGGTCGACGCCGTTGTAGGTGGTGGCGAGGTAGTCGAGGCCGGGATCGCGATCGGCGTTCGAGATCGAACAGTAGAAGCTGCGCCAGGCGCAGGCATAGTACGCCGCGAGGACCTGCGGATTCGAAAACCCGTGAATGGTCGTGAGCACCGGCGGCGTCTGCGAGCCGAGCGCATAAGTCAGGGGTTTCCAGTCGAAGTTGTTGTGGATCAGGTCGAATTCCGGGGCGCGCCGGAAGAGTTCGCCGACGTGCAGCGCGCCGAACACGTCGCCCGAAAGCGCCGGATCTTCATTGAGACCGACCGGGACGACCGATGCCAACGTCCCCTCGAACCGCGAGTTTCCGGTCGCGAAGAGGGTGACGTCGATCCCGCGCCGGCGCATGCCCGACGCGATGTCGCAGGCGATCTGCTCCCAAGGACCGTATCCGGCCGGCGGCGCGGGCCAGGCGATCGACGCCAGCACCGCGAGCCGCAGCCCGGCGAGCCGGGCGGGCAGCGGCGCAACACCCACGTTATTCGTCGGCGTCGACGGGGTGCGAGTCGTGCAGGCTGCGCGCGAGATTCCACTGCGTCTTATGGATGACGTTTCGCACGGCCAAGTAAATCATCGGCGGCACCGGCGCCGGACGCGCATAGTCGAACATGTCGCTCAAATCGTCGCCGGATGCGTCGCGTTGTCCGAGGGTTCCCAACGCCCAGTTCTTTTCGATGAAACGCACGATCGCCGTCGTCGAGCGCTGCGTGTGCGAAACGTACGGCATGTAATTTGGGTTGTCGGGCGTGTAGTTCGAGCGCGCCCACGCCGAAATCACGACGATCGGAACGCGAAAGCCCAAAGTCGTTCCGTCCGGGCCGGCCGGCGGCCGGACGTGATCGTACCAGCCGCCGCTGTCGTCCCACGTCAACACGATCGCGGTATTGCCGGCGTACCGGCAAGACGTGTCGGCCGAGCGCGCGGTTTGCTCGACGGCCATATAGATCGAGCCGACCCAACCGGGCCCGGCGTTGCTGAGCGACCCGGCATGATCGGACGCCATCCACGTCGGCGTGACGTAGGAGACCTGCGGGAGCGCGCAGTTTTGAATATCGGCCAGCACGTTCGACATCGGCGAAACGACGTTGGTCTGCCAGTCCGGTCCGTAACGAACGTGCCGAATCGCGTCGTAGACGTTGACCCACGCATCGGCCACGGCGTCGGCCGACCCGGTATAATATTTCCAAGAGACGTGCGCGCGATCGAGTAGATCGCCGATCGTCGGGTTGTCGAAGCACGGAAAGACTCCGGGCGAGAGTTCCGTTTCGCCCGCACCGAAAATTGGGACGGTCGTGCCGGGCTTCGAATCGCACCCCCACGTGATCGGATCGGTGGGGTCGTCGGCCGCCTGGCTCTGCGCCGTGACCAGGAACAGATGTCCCGGGAACGTCGGAACGAGGCGGGGCGCGAAGCTCTCGTCGGCGAGCGCATATCGCTTGGCCAGCAAGTGATACATCGTCGTTTCGTACGCGGGCAAATAGGCCAGCGGAAAGTTGGGCGGCCCGGGCGGATAGCCGGGATCGGGATAGACCGGATCCTTGCCGAAGCCGTCCATCTTCCCGCCGTTCCACTCGGCCAACAATGCCGCGTGCGTGTGCCGCGGATCGGCTGGATATTCGAAGGGAACGGCTTTCATCGGAATCTTCCGTCCGTCAACGTCGGCGGTTTGAGTGACGTTCGCCCCTGGATAGGGCGCACCGTCGGCCACGGCCGACGACGCGAACAAATTGTCGGTCGTGCGATTTTCTTGGATCACGACGATCACGTGCGCGATCGGACTGCCCGCGACCGGCTGACCGCTCGGGGTTTCGGCGCAGAGCGCGGCGCCTAAGACGATCGCGAGACAGACGCGCGGCCACGCGTTCATACCGTGACTCCTCCCTTGATGACCGCTTCGGGCTCCCGCAGCGCCCGAACGTCTTCTCCGGCATCGCGGGCGAGCAGCAGAAGGTCGGCGGGCTCGCCGACCGCCAGAATCCCGCGATGGAGGCCGATCAGCTCCGCGGCAACGGCGGTCGCCGCGTGCAGCGCTTGCTGCGGCGTCATCCCGAGCATCGACCACATGAGTTCGACTTCGAAAGCGTAGTTCTCGTGATAGTTGAAGGGCGTGCCGGCATCCGAGCCGCCCGCGATCCGGATTCCGCCCTCGAACGCGCGGCGCATGTTCGTCAGCATCGCTTCGTTGACGACGCGAGCTTTGTCGGTCACGAATTGCGGCTGAGTGCCGTCTTCGAGGTGCGCGAGGATGCACGTCGGTGCCGTCAGCGTCGGAACGAGAAACGTACCGCGCTCCTTGAACAGCTCGATCGCTTCGTCGTCGAGCATGTGTCCGTGCTCGATCGAGTCGACGCCGGCCCGCAGCGCGTTCTTGATGCCGAGCGTGCCGATCGCGTGCGCAGCGACCCGCAGGCCGTGCCGGTGCGCCTCGTCGATTGCCGCTTCCAACTCCTCGGGCGTCAGCTGGGCGTTTCCCGGCACGGCGCCTTTGGTCAGCACGCCGCCGGTTGCAATTAATTTGATGCAGTCGGCGCCCGCCCACAACTGTTCGCGCACGGCTTTGCGCGCCTCCCACGGCGAATCCACCATCCGTCCGAGCGGCCAGCCGTGGCCGCCGGTCATGCAGACCACGGCGCCGGCGGCACGCATCCGCGGCCCCGGAATGCGGCCGGCAACGATCGCGTCGCGGACGTCCTGCGCGATCGCATTCGAGCTGCCGACGTCGCGAACCGTCGTGACGCCCGCGGCGACGCTTTTGCGGGCGTTCTCTACCGCGTGAAGCAGCCGCTGATTCGAGGTGCTCGCAAAGTACTCGGCCATCAAATCGGGTTGCCCCGACGCCTCGAGATGGACGTGCGCGTTCACCAAGCCGGGAGTGACGCAGGCCGCCGAAACGTCGCACGGTCCTTCGGCGGCGCGCAGCGCCTCGACGCGCCCGTCGCTGATGATGAGGTCGACGTTGCGTTTCGGCGGCTCGAGGGTGCCGTCGTAAAGAATTCCGGCGCGCACGATCATAATTGTTCGTATTGGTTCGAACCAGGCCGCCATTTGCCTGGCAGCGCCGTGAACCTGGCGCGGGTTGGGTTAGTGCGAAATGCTTGCGAGCGCGTCGGCGGCTTCCATCGCTTGATGGGCTTTGCTCGTAAGAGCGTGACCGACGACGCCGGCGATATAGCGCGAGGCGGCGCGAACCTTGGCGAGGTCTACTCCGGTTTCGATGCCCATCCCGTCGAGGAGGTAGAGGACGTCTTCGGTACCGACGTTGCCCGTCGCACCCGGCGCGTACGGGCACCCGCCTAGGCCCCCGGCGGATGCGTCGAAGGCGCCGACGCCGTGCTGCAGCGCGGCATAGACGTTGGCGAGCGCCGTGCCGCGGGTGTCGTGAAAGTGGAACGCAATTCGTTCGAGCGGAATCTTTTCGACCAGCATCGGAACGAGTTCGTCGACTTGACTGGGAACGCCGACGCCGATCGTATCGCCGATGGACAGCGCATCGCAGCCCATCTCCATCAGTTTGACGCTGACGCCGACGACCGTGCCGGGCGCGACGGTATCGCCGAACGGCGATCCAAAAGCGGTCGAGACGTAACCGCGGACCCACACGCCGTCGCGCTTGGCGGCCCGGACGACCTCGCGAAAGACGTCGATCGATTCGTCGATCGTCATGTTGATGTTGCGCTTGGTAAACGCGTCCGAGGCGGCCGTGAAGACCGCAATCGCGTCCGCGCCCGCGGCTCGGGCACGCTCGTAGCCCTTGAGGTTGGGCGTTAGCACGGGGTACCGCACGCCCGGCACCTTGCGGATTCGCGCGAAGACGTCGCCGGCGTCGGCGAGCTGCGGAATCGCTTTCGGGCTAACGAACGAGGTCGCTTCGATCCAGCGCAATCCGGTTTCGGAGAGCAGGTCGACGAAGCGAACTTTGGCGTCGGTCGGAACGATTGCGGCTTCGTTCTGGAGTCCGTCGCGGGCGCCCATCTCGAAGAGCGTAACGGTTTTCGGCAAGCGGCTCATGCGGTTCATTTGAGTTCGACCAGCGGCACGCCGGCGGCGACGATTTGGCCCTCCGTTACGAGAACCGCTTTCACCGTGGCGCCGGTTGCCGCCTCGATGCGGTGTTCCATCTTCATGGCTTCCAGGACGATCAGCAGGTCGCGTTCGGCGACGGCGTCGCCCGCACGTACCGCGATTTTTACGATCTTGCCGGGCATCGGTGCGGTGACGCGTCCGTCGAGCGAACCTCCGCGAGCCGCATCGGCCAAGCCGATCGCCGGCGGATCGGCGAACCGAAAGTCGTAGGCGCGCCCGCCGACTCGAACGACGAAACGGTCGCCTTCGTAGGCGACGGCGCCGCTGACCGAGCCGTTGCCGTCGAGCGTCGCGCGGACGATGCTGCCGTGCCGGCTGGCGCGCAACTCCCCAGCCAGATCTCCGCTAAGCTGCCACCGGCCGTCCTCCGAGCCGCGATCGGCGATTACGCCGGCGACCGAACCGCCGGCGAACTGCAGGCGCAACGGAATGCCGGTCCCGGCGGCGCGCCAGGGCGCTCTAGCGTCGAGCAGCAGCGCGGCCGCGCACAGCACGACGGCCTCGCGCGGCGCCGACGCGGTTGCAAACGTCGATTCGTCGAGGCGTTGCGCGAGGAAGCTCGTGGTCGTTTCGCCCGCGCGAAACGCTTCGTCGCGCGCGATCCACAGCAGCAGCGGGAGATTCGTGCGGACGCCGTCGAACGGCAAATTCCTCGAGAGCTTGCTCGAAACGTGCGACCGCGTTGGGCCGGTCGTTCGCATAGACGATCAGTTTGGCGAGCATTGGGTCGTAATACACGCTCACCTCGCTGCCCGCCGCTACACCGGCGTCGACCCGCACGCCGGGTCCTTCGGGCGGCGACCAGTGCGCGATCGTCCCCGTCGACGGCAGCATGTGATTGGCCGGATCCTCGGCGTAGATGCGCCCTTCGATCGCCCATCCCCGCGGACGAACGTCGTCCTGCGAAATCGTCAGCCGTTCGCCGCTTGCGATGCGAAGCTGCCACTGGACGAGATCCACGCCGTAGGCCAGCTCGGTCACCGGGTGCTCGACCTGCAAGCGCGTGTTCATTTCGAGAAAGTAGAAGTTTGCGCCGGCGTCGAGCATGAACTCGCAGGTGCCGGCGTTGACGTATCCGACCGATGCCGCCGCCCGCACGGCGGCCGCGCCCATTGCGGCCCGAAGTTCGGGCGAAAGCGCGGGCGAGGGAGCTTCTTCGACGATCTTTTGATGACGGCGTTGAATCGAACACTCGCGTTCGCCGAGATGAATCAGATTGCCGAAGGCGTCTCCCAGGATTTGAAATTCGATGTGCCGCGGATCGCGAAGGTAGCGTTCCAACAGGATCGCGTCGTCGCCGAAGGCCGCCAACGCTTCGCGCCGCGCGGCGGCGAGCGATTCGTCGAACTGCGCGAGCGTTTCGACGACGCGCATGCCTCGGCCGCCGCCGCCGGCACTGGCTTTGACCAGCAGGGGAAATCCGATTTTCTCGGCTTGTGCGCGCAGCGTTTGGGGCGACTGATCGTCCCCGTCGTAGCCGGGCACGGTCGGAACGTCGAACTCGCGGACGCGGCGTTTGGCCTCGATCTTGCTTCCCATCGCCGCCATCGCCTCGGCGGGCGGCCCCACGAACGTGAGTCCCGCGGCGGCCACGGCCCGCGCGAATGCCGCCCGTTCGGAGAGAAACCCATAGCCCGGGTGAACGGCGTCGGCCCGCATCTCGAGCGCCGCGGCGACGATCGCGCCGGCGTCGAGGTACGACTTGGCGGCGGGCGCGGGGCCGATGCGACGCGCGTCGTCGACGAACTGCAAGTGGTACGCGCGAGCGTCGGCGTCGGAGTAGATGCCGAGCGGGACGATTCCCATCGTGCGGGCGGCGCGCGCGACCCGGACGGCGATCTCGCCGCGATTGGCGACGAGCAGTCGCCGGATCATTCGTGGAACGCCGCCTTGCGGCGTTCGAGAAACGCGCGCAAGCCCTCTTGACCCTCGGGACTGATGCGCTGGTTGGCGATTGCTTGCGTCGTGATCGCACGCGATTCTTCGTAGGTGGCGTCGAGCACCCGGCGCACGAGAAGCTTCGCCGCACTTACCGCGTAGCGGCCGGCGCTGCGGATCTCCTCCAACACGCGCTCGACGGCGTCATCCAGTTCGCTCGCGGGCACGACCTCGTGTACCAAGCCGATGCGCGCGGCGCGCGCTGCATCGAATCGTTCGCCCGTGACGAACAGCGCGCGCGCGTGCGACGCGCCGATCTTGGCGATCGCAAACGGCGAAATCACCGCCGGAATGATCCCGAGCTTGACCTCGGTAAAGCCGAACTTTGCATCGTCGGCTGCGACCACGACGTCGCAGACGGCGGCCAGTCCCGCACCCCCGCCGAGCGCGGCTCCCTGGATGCGCCCGATGACGGGCCGGGGACAGTTGTCGATCGCGCGGAACATGTCGCTCATGCGCTCTGCGTCGATCGCGTTTGCTTCGAAGCTCAAGTCCAGCGAATCGCGCATCCAGCCGATATCCGCGCCGCCGCAGAAAACCGGGCCGTCGCCCGCCAGCACGACCGCCCGCACGTCGTCGGCCGCCGAAATGCGCGTGAAGGCCGCGTGCAGTTCTCCGATCACGGCAGCGTTGAAAGCGTTACGAACCTCGGGGCGCACCAGGGTAATGCGTGCGACGCCGCCGGCGAAGGTCAGGGAGACGGTGTTTTCAGCCATGCCTCGGCCGGGTTCTCGATTCCATCCAACCGCGCCTGGAAAGCGTTCCTCTACGTGATCTATCGCTACGCTTTGCTCACCCGCGCGAGTCACTGGGTATGGGTGCTCGCCTTTGCGGTGCTCGTGTCGAGCGGCCTGCAAATTTTCAACGCCTCACCGAACCTCGACGCTTCCGACAAGAGCGACGCGGCTCGCCGCGTGCTGGCCATCGATTCGCCCGCCGATGGGCTCGGCCGGACGACGATCTTTGGCCGCACGTTCGTGACGACGGGCTGGCTGGGTTGGACCGACGACGGCATGGGCTCCCGCGGCGCGCACGCCTTTCCGGCGTGGCTTACGATTCCGGGATATCAAGACTTGGCCGACGGACGGCGGTGGCATCTTTTCTTCGCGTGGGTCGCGAGCGTTTGCTGGCTGGCGTGGCTGGTGTCGGCCGCCCTCAAGGGGAACTTGCGCGAGATGATTCTGCGGCCGAGCGATCTGCCGAAACTTTGGCCGATGCAAGCCTACTATCTCAAGCTTCGCAAGACGCCGCCCGCGCACGGCACGTATAACCCGCTTCAAAAACTGTCGTACACCGTCGTGCTCTTCTTTGCAGCGCCCCTGGTCGTGCTAACCGGGCTCGCGCTCTCGCCTGGAATCGACGCGATCGCCAACCCGTTGACGGCACTACTCGGGGGGAGACAGTTCGCCCGGCTCTGGCACTTTGCCGGGATGCTGCTGCTGCTCGGCTTTTTCGCGATCCACACGTTTCAGGTCGCCACTCAGGGCCTAGTCAATCAGATGCGGGCGATGATCACCGGCTGGTACCGAGTCGGCGAAGGCGATGGAGTAGGACCGTGAAACGCCGCATTTTTCTCGCATCGGCAGCGTCGGCGGCGAGCGCGGTCCTCACCGCGTGCGGCCCGATCGGTTCGGCCCTCAACGACAACGCGACGGTCCGAAACGTCCTCGCTTCGGCCGAGCGGCTCGATCACGCGCTCATCGGGACGCGCGGCCTGGCCCGCGAGTACCGCGAAAGCGACGTCGACCGGATGTTCCGAATTAACGGTTTTGCAACTCCGAGCGATAGCCGCTACCGAAGGTTGATGGCCGGCGGATTCGCGGATTACCGGCTCGTCGTCGACGGCGCCGTGCGACGCACGCGGGCGTTGAGCCTCGATGAACTGGCGGCTCTGCCCCAGCGAACCCAGATCACGCGTCACGACTGCGTGGAAGGCTGGAGCGCGATCGGGCAATGGACCGGCGTGCCTTTGGGCGATCTGCTCGACGCCGTCGCGCCACGCGCCGATGCGCGCTACGTCGTATTCCACTGTATGGATAACGACGGCTCGGGGAACCTCTACTACGAAAGCCTCGACCTGCATCAAGCCCGGCATCCGCAAACCCTGCTGGCAACGCGCCTAAACGGCGCGCCGCTGGATCCCGAGCACGGTGCTCCGCTGCGCCTGCGAGTCCCCACCCAACTCGGATACAAGAGTGCGAAATGGGTCGGCCGCATCGAAGTGGTCGGGAGTTTCGCGAACATTTACGCTGGGCGAGGCGGATATTGGGAGGACCAAGGCTACGAGTGGTACGCGGGCATTTGAGAAAGGATGGACGATGCAAGCGGCGCAATGAATGCTTGCAGATTGGAGGAAACGCATGAGCCGTTGTCGCTCGTTTTTCGTAGCGGCGTCGATCGTGACGCTGCTACTCGTTATCCCGGCGGCCGCCGAGGAACCATCTCAAACGACGTTCGCGCCGCCGCCGCCCGGAGCGACGGTGCAGAACCAACTCGTGTACCTCGGTGGCGAGGCGATGCACAGTCAATGGCGGGCGGTCGCGAGCAAGAAACTCATGGGCAGCTTGGCCGGGACGAACTTCAATCAGTGGTACCTTTCAATCTATGCTATCGACGGGAGCACGTATCGCCTGAAATACCGGTCGCCCGGGAACGGCGGCCCGCTCTCGGCGGTCACGCAAGCGTCGGGCGGTTCGAAGATGTGGTTTCCCCTGCAGACGATGCGAATCGTCGGGAGCGCCGAACTGGTGCAGTCCGGCGTACAGCAACTCGTCGTGCAGTCGCACGAGGCGGGGGCGGATTGCGGGGGCGCCGTCGTAACGGTCTTTGCCGCCAACAGCGGGGGGAGCGTCGTCCCGGCGGTTTCCCTGCGCAACGGGTGCGACTTGAGCGCGACGATCGCACGCGGTCACGGCGCCGTTCGCGACTCGATCGTGCTGAGCGGACCGTATTATAACTCGACCGCACCGATGTGCTGCCCGACCAAGACCAAAGCGACGGCCGTGTTGAGCTACCGCAACGGCAGGTGGACGCAGACGCCCAAATACTATGCGATGTTCGTGGGCAAACTGCCGCCCGACTAGACTCCCGCCTCGGCTACATGCGAAAGATGCCGAAATGCGTACGCGGCTGGGGTGCGTGCGCGGCGGCGTCGAGTCCGATGGCCAGTACGCGGCGCGTGTCGAGCGGATCGATGATGCCGTCGTCCCAGAGTCGTGCCGTCGAGTAGTACGGATTGCCCTCGCGTTCGTACTTTTCGAGGATCGGGGCTTCGAACTCGGTCTTTTCCGCGGCCGTCAGGTCGCCCTTGACCGTCGAGAGAACGCTCGCGGCCTGCGGGCCGCCCATCACGCTGATGCGCGCGTTCGGCCACATCCAGAGTTGGCGGGGGGAGTAGGCGCGTCCGCACATACCGTAGTTGCCGGCTCCAAAACTCCCGCCGATGACGACCGTAAACTTCGGAACCTCGGCGCACGCGACCGCCGTCACCAGTTTCGCACCATCCTTGGCGATGCCGCGGTTTTCGTATTCCTTGCCGACCATGAAACCGGTGATGTTCTGCAAAAAGAGCAGCGGCGTTCCGCGCTGGGCGCAAAGCTCGATGAAGTGCGCGCCTTTGAGCGCGCTTTCGCTGAATAGGATTCCGTTGTTGGCCAAAACGCCGATCGGATGCCCCTCGATGCGCGCGAATCCACACACCAGCGTCGTGCCGTAGCGGGCCTTGAACTCGTGAAACTCGGAGGCGTCGACCAGCCGGGCAATCACCTCGCGCACGTCGTAGCCGACGCGGCTGTCCGAGGGAATGACCCCGTAAATTTCCCGCGGATCGTACTTGGGCGGCTGCGGGGCGGCGCGATCCCACTGGCGCGGAAGTTCGAGATGTAAGTTGGCGACGATTTCGCGAACGATCGCGAGCGCGTGCGGGTCGTCGTTGGCAAAGTGATCGGCGACGCCCGAGACGCGCGTGTGAACGTCGGCACCGCCCAGTTCCTCGGCCGTGACCTCCTCACCGGTGGCGGCCTTCACGAGCGGGGGGCCGCCAAGAAAAATCGTTCCGTTTCCTTTGACGATCACGGTCTCGTCGCTCATCGCCGGGACGTACGCGCCGCCCGCGGTGCAGGATCCCATCACCGCAGCGATCTGCGGTATGCGCTTACCCGACATCCGGGCCTGGTTGTAGAATATCCGTCCGAAGTGATCGCGATCGGGAAAAACCTCGGCTTGCAGCGGCAAGAACGCGCCGCCCGAATCAACCAAATAAATGCACGGGAGATGATTTTGTTCGGCAATCTCTTGCGCGCGCAAATGCTTCTTGACCGTTATGGGGTAGTAGGTGCCGCCCTTGACGGTCGCGTCGTTGGCCACGATCGCGCAATGCTGTCCTTCGACGATGCCGACGCCCGTGACGATTCCCGCCGCCGGCGACGCATCGCCGTACATCCCGTTGGCCGCCAGCGCCGAAAGTTCGAGAAAATCGCTGCCGGGGTCAACCAGCCGATCGATCCGTTCGCGCGCCGTCAGCTTGTTGCGCTTGCGGTGCTTCGCGACGTTCTCGGCGCCGCCGCCTTCGCGCGCTGCCGCCAGCCGTCCGCGCAACTCCGCCACCATGCCTTCCATCCGGGAGGCGTTGCGCCCGAAACTTTCCGAATCGCGTTCCAGGCGAGTTTCTAAAACGGCCATCGGCCGCGATTTCGGCGCTTGACTGCCTCGTTCCGGTCGCGGGCCGGGCGGGAATGAAATGCGGGTTAAAGTGTCGCGTCTGCTAGACCGGCGCGCGGCGAGGCGATGCTATACTACGGGCGATGGCACTTCCGCAGACGGCGGTTGATTTTGGCGGGATGAATCGTCCGCAAGGGCGGTTGGATTCGGCGTCGGCACTGTCGGCATTTCCGGGACCGCTGACCGAGCGTTCGGCCGCGCACCTGCTGCGCAGGGCGGGATTCGGCGGTACGCCCGACGAGGTCCGGCGCTATGCGGCGATGCGGGTCGGAGACGCGGTCGAATCGCTGGTGCGGTTCCCGGCCGCAGCCGGGCGGCTCCCGCCGCCCGACAACGCGTATAGCCCGGTCGCGCAGCTCTCGCAGTACGGTCGCACGGGACTGCGTGCGATGAGCCCGGAGGATCGCAAGGCATTCAACCGCGAGATCCGCCGTAATGAAGCCGATTCGATTCTCTCGCTGCAACTTTGGTGGCTCAACCGGATGCTGACCACCCCCGCGCCGCTCCAAGAGAAGATGGCGCTGTACTTTCACGGCCATTACACGACCGCCGCGGTTCAAAAGGGCGTCTCGCCGGCGATGGCCTACCGGCAGAATCAACTCTTCCGCGACTTCTCCCTGGGGAATTTGCGCGAGCTGACGCGCGCCGTTTCGAAAGACCCTGCCATGCTCGTCTATCTCGACAACGACGCGAACTTCAAACTCCACCCCAACGAAAACTTTGCGCGCGAACTCATGGAGCTGTTCACCCTCGGGGTCGATCGATACTCCGAAGACGACGTCCGCGATTCGGCGCGAGCCTGGACCGGCTGGCGCTACGACCGGTTTACCGAGACGGCCGCCTTCGTTCCGCAACTGCACGACGACGGGTCCAAGACGTTTCTCGGCCGGACCGGAAACTTTACCGGTGACGACGTCGTCAATATCATTTTCGCTCAACCGCAGTGCGCGAGCTTTTTCGCGTCGAGCTTGCTCAACGCGCTGGTCTACAACGATCCCGAACCCGAACTGGTGCAAGGGGTCGCTACGTTGTTGCGCAAGCACGATTTCGAGCTCGCGCCCGTCGTATCGACGATCCTGCGCAGCAACGTGTTCTATTCCGAGCGGGCGTATCGCGCGCTCGTGAAATCGCCGGTTGAGTTCGTGGTCGGCACCTACCGGACGCTCGGCTTGCCGAGAGTCGACGGCAGCGCGCTGCCGGTGCTCAAACAGATGGGACAAGTGCTGTTCTATCCGCCCAACGTCGCAGGCTGGCCCGGCGGTGCGAACTGGCTGACGAGCGACACGATGATCGCGCGTCAAAACTTCTTGAAGCGGACGCTGAATTCGCAGACGATTGCGGCGTCCTCGTGGTTGCGCGACGTGCCGATGCACCCGCAATCGGCGAGCCGCACGCTCGTTTCGGCGATCTTGCAGGGCGACGCGGCGTCGTCCTCATCGGCGCAGCTCGAGGGCTACCTCGGGGGCGCAGGAACGTCGGCGCTGGGCGCCTTGAACCCGGAGAATTACGAGCAGAGAATCAGCGGAGCCGCCTATCTGGCGATGGCGATGCCCGCGTATCAGTTGAGTTGAACGATGGTGGGAAAATGAAACGCTCGAACTTTCTTCTGGGAACGGTTTCGGGAATAGCCGTGGTCGCCAACGGCGATCACGTCATCGCCCGCGCACTCGCGCAGGCGCCGCTGCCCGGACTGCCCGGAGGGTCGGGCCGGTGTCTGGTTTTGGTAAACCTCAACGGCGGCAACGACGGCTTGAACTGCATCGTGCCCCATGGAAATCCGGCGTACTACCAACTCCGTCCGACGCTGGCGATTCCCGCCGGCGACGTGCTCGCGATCGATGCCACGGTGGGATTCAACCCGCGGATGCGCTCCTTCAAGGCGCTCTACGACAAGGGCATGGTGGCGATCGTGCAAGGCGTCGGCTACCCAAACGCCGACCACTCGCACTTTCGGTCCAGTGAGATCTGGCAGACGGCCGCGCCCGACCGTTACGAGCACACCGGGTGGCTCGGGCGCTACCTCGACGACGCCGGCCTGCCCGAGAAGAATCTCTTCAAGGCCGTCGCCGTTTCACAAGTGCTTCCCGAGGCGCTGGTGGCCAACCGCACCGACGTTCCGGCAATCGCCAACCTCGCGCAGTACGGCTTGATCTCCGACCGCGATCCGATGTCGCGCCAAGCCTTTTCGCAAAACTCGCGCGACCAGCGGTTGCCGTTTGCCTCGCCGTATCTGCGCCACGTCATGGAGATCGAAGACCACGCCCAACGCAGTTCCGAAGAACTTCCGAACCTCATCTCGGGCTACAAGACGCTGGCGTCGTACCCGGCTACGCCGATCGGCCGCAGCCTAGCGCTGGCGGCCCAAATCGTCGGCAGCGATCTCGGAACGAAAGTCCTGTACGTCTCGCACGGGTCGTTCGATACGCACGTGAATCAGAGCGCGACCCAGAACAACTTGCTCGAGCAGTTTTCCAACGCGGTCGCGGCGTTCTACGAAGACTTGGCCGCGCACGGAAACGACCGCCGCGTGCTCACCTTGACGTTTAGCGAATTCGGCCGAAGGATTGCCGAAAACGCCGCCCGCGGAACCGACCACGGCGAAGCTTCACCGCTGTTCCTGATCGGGGGCGGCGTCAAGGGCGGCGTTTACGGGACGAGCCCCGACCTGGGCACCACGAACATGGGCAACCTGCGCTACACGACGGATTTCAGAAGCGTCTACGCCACCGTCCTCGAACGCTGGCTCGGGCGCCCGTCCGCACCGGTCCTCAACGGTTCCTTCCCGCAGCTCTCCGTCCTCAGCTAACGCGCGAGCCCGCTGCCGGGACGCGCACAAGGTGACGGTTTGTCCGCGGTGCAAGTAGGCGCCGTATGCGCTCCCAGCGCGTCGTTCCCTTCGGGAAGGCGAACGAAAGCGGTCTTCCGCCCAAAGGCACGCCCAAGAACTACTTGATGGCGTGGCTGCTCGTGATGCTGGCGGAGAGGGATCTTCACGGGTACGAGATCGCCAAAGAACTCAACGAGCGGTTCGAAGTGATTACCGACGCCGGATCGGTTTACCGCGCGCTGCGGCAACTCGAACGCGACGGGTACATCTCTTCCTGGTGGAATCCCAGCGGTCAAGGCCCGGCTCGCCGCTTCTACGCGCTCACACCGTCGGGGAAGACGGCGCTGCGGGCTTGGAGCGAAGCGCTGGATCAGTATCGCAGTAACCTCGAGACGTTCTTCCGGCTCTACGAACGCCGGCGCGACCCTTCGAGCGGGCGGAAAGGCGCCTGATCCGTACGTCTTCCTCGGTGCTCTTTCTCGGCAGCGGCGGCGCTCGCTTCGTCGTCGCGCGGCAGCTGCGCGCTTCCGGCGGCATGTGGATGCGTTTCGGCGAGACCCAGATTCACGTCGACCCGGGCCCCGGCGCGCTGGTGCGCGCGCTCTCGCACGTTCCGCCGTGCAATCCGCGGGAACTCGATGCGATCGTGCTTTCTCACAAGCATTTGGATCACTCCGGCGACGTCAACGCGCTCGTCGAAGCGATGACCTCGGGTGGATTTCGCCGCCGCGGCATGCTCCTCGCGCCCGCCGATGCGTTCGACGTCGAACCGGTGGTGTTGCCGTACGTCCGGCGTTTCGTCGCGCACGTCGAGCGGCTCGAAGCCAGCGCCGGGCCGTACCGCATCGGCGGCGTGGAGCTGCGAACGTCGATCGCCCACGTGCACGCGGTACGCACGTACGGAATGCACTTTTCGTACGAAGGCTTGCGCGTCGCGTATTTGCCCTGCGGCCGATTTTTCGACGGCCTGGCAAGCGATTATGCGCGCCTCAGGCCCGACGTGCTGATCGTCAACGTGTTGCGGCACCGCGACGAGATGAACGTCGATCATCTCACTTGGGATGGCGCCCGTCGAGTCGTTGCCGAGGTTCGTCCGCGCGTCGCGATCTTCCAACATTTTGGGACGAAAATGCTGGAGGCCGATCCGCAGCGGCTCGCGCAGGAAGTCGAAGACGAACTGGGTTTGCGGGCGATCGCGGCGTACGATGGTTTGAGCGTCGACCTGGATACCGAGGTGGCGGCGGTTGGCACGAATTGAAATCACGCGCGTCCAGTCCGAAGCGGTTGCCCCGTTCTACCAAGAGCACGAACGTGAGGCGCTGCGCACGCTCTACGGCTTTTCGGTCGTGTGGCACGAGCAGGTCCACGACTTTGCAGCGGTCGGCGCCGACCGTACGATCGTGGGGGGCGCGACGATCCGGATCTCCGCCTCGCTCGCGCACGTCGAACGCGTGGTCGTGGCGGCCGACCGGCGGCGCAGCGGAATCGGGCGCGCCTTACTCGATGCCGCGGCCGAGGTTGCGAACTACTATAACTGTCACAAGATGAGCGCGCTGGTTCCACGAGGCAGCGCCGCACAGCGGTTTCTCGAAGCCTGCGCTTACCGCGAGGAAGCCGTTCTACCCCAGCACACGTTTAAACTGGACGTGGCCGCCATGCGTAAATTTCTTCTGTAACGAATCGCGGAATTAGCGGGGCGGCTGTTGGCCGTGGTGGCCGCCGCGGTCGCCGGACGGCGGAGAAGCCGCTTGGGACTGTCCGCGTCGCTGGTCGCGTTGCTGCGGGGGCGGCTGCTGTTGATACTGGCGCGGGGGCTGCTGTTGATACTGGCGCGGGGGCTGCTGTTGATACTGGCGTGGGGGCTGCTGCTGATACTGGCGCGGGGGCTGCTGCTGATACTGGCGCGGGGGCGCTTGGTACTGGCGCGCGGGCGCTTGATACTGGCGCGCGGGCGCTTGATACTGCGTTGCGGGATAAGTTGGAGCCGCCGGCCGTCCCGCCGGACTCTGGGCGTTGCGCAACTCGCTTTGCACGCGCGGATGGGCGCGCATCGATCCGTTGTAAATGTAGACCGTTCCCTGCTTGCTGACTGCCGTCACCAGCGGACCTCCGCCACGGACGGTGGCTTGCGCGCTGCGGCGGCCGCGCAGTTGCGCGCCGTTGGGAAAACTCGAAACGATGTGCCCGGATCCGCTGCGGGCGCCGATCTGCGCGCCTCCGCGCACTCCCAAGGCCACGTTGCCGTGGACCGATTCGAAGTGAGCGAGTCCGGGTTGGAAGCGTCCGTTGTCGTACAGGATCGATCCGTAGTTGCTGGAGGCCTCGATCTGGTGCGACGTGCAGCCGCGGAAGGTCATGTTTCCGGTCGCCGTACGCGCGCGCAGCCGGTCGAACGTCGAATTCGAGGCGTTCACTTGTCCCCGCAGCGCTTCGACGTAGCCGCTGCCGTTTACGCGATTGAGCGAAACGCCGCCGTCGGCGACGTGCGCGATAAAGGCGCCCTGATAGTTTCGCAGATTGAATCCGCCCGTGCCGACGTCCGCCGTCACGAGGGCCGTGCCGCGCGGAATCATCACGGTCGTATCGCCCGCACCTCGGGCCACGACGGCGTCGTGCGACGAACCGGCGAGGCGGGGAAGCACGAACGATTCTTCCGGCATGGAGACGTTGCCGTGCTCGGTCGGCACCGTCTGCGACCAGACCGTGTATTGCCGTGGAATTCGCGGGTCGGTCTGCGCGGCGTTGACGTGGCGCACGTCGACTCGACCGTTGGTCGTGACCTGCACTTGCGGACGATCCCACGTTTTGACGTTCAGGGTTCCGCTCTCGAGCTGGACGTCGACCCAGGGCGTCGGGCCGACCGAAATCGGCTCGTCGGCGCTGGCCTTGGCCGCGAGGAGCAGGGAGCACGATAGGCCCAAGAGCAGCACCGCCGCCCCCCGCCACCGCCATCTTCGGAACACGGCTCTATTGTATCGGTCCGCCTTGGCCTCCATCATGAAGGTCCGGTGAGCGGTACTTCCAGGCGCGGGAACGTGGCCCGGAAGACGCTCCCACCGCCTGGCCCTCGCTCGGCGACGACCTGCCCTCCATGGACCCGGGCGATCGACTGGACGATCGCGAGCCCGAGGCCCGTTCCGGGAACCGTCCGCGAGCGGGCCTTGTCGGCCCGGTAGAAGCGCTCGAAAACGTGCGGCAGTTCGTCGTCCGGAATCCCGGGGCCGGTATCGGCTACCTCTACCCAGGCCTGGCCGGCGTCGCCCCCAACCCGCACGCCGATCCCCCCGGTCTCGGTAAACTTGATGGCGTTATCGGTCAAGTTCGCGATCAGCTGACGCAGCAACCCCGCATTTCCATAGACCGTCGGCGTGCCGTCGTACACGAACTCCAACTCGAGCCCCTTCTCTTGCGCGCGGGGAAGCGAGGAGCGCGCCACTTCGCTTGCGACCTGTGCGACGGAAACAGGCTCCTTGGGAATTTCGTCGCCTCGGTCGGCTTTAGCCAGCGTCAACATCCCGTTGACCATGTCGGCGAGCGCGGCGCTCTCGAGCGAAATGGTTTCAAGGCTTTCGCGCAGGATCGCCGGATCGCGGTCGGCCCAGCGCAGCAGCATCTGCGCGTTGGAGTTGATCGACGTGAGCGGCGTCTTGAGCTCGTGCGACGCGTCCGAGATGAACTGGCGTTCGCGCGCGAACGCTTCGGCGAGCCGCTGCAGCAAGTCGTCGAAGCTCTGGGCGAGCTTACCGATCTCGTCGTTACGGCGTTCCCAGCGCAAACGCCGGTCGAGACGGTCGGAACCGATCTCGCGCATCGCGTCCGAAAGCTGATTGATCGGGGTCGTTGCCTGCGCGGCCAAAACGATCGAGAAGAGCACGACGGCGACGGCGGCGCCGGCCAGGATCAGTACGATCGCCTCGCGGGCTCGCCGGAAGGTTTGATCGACGGCGTCGAGCGGCTCGGCGACGTGAACGATCGCCGAGACGTCGCCTTCGTGCAGATACCGGTCTTCGACCAGAAAGGGGCGTCCGTCGATGGCGACGTTACGAAAGGCGGTGTCGTGCTTGGCCGAAACGGCGGGGTTGGGGGGAATCGTGTCGTCGCCGAGATTAGCCGTCTTCGCCAGCGGGTATCCGGTGCCGGAATCGACCTGAACGAAACTGGTTGCCGAATTCCAGTTTGCGAGGTTGCTGCTATTGAAGAGAAACTGTAAGCTTCCCGAAGCCCCGCTCTCGAGGGGACCGTTCTGCTGGGTCGCCTGGACGATCGCATGCATCGTGGCCGCCACGCTGGCTTTGGATTGATCGTAGAGAATGCCTTGAAAGCGCCACGCGACGATGCCGCTGGTGACGGCCAGAACGACGATCAGCAGCGTGGCGTATCCGAGCGCGATCCGCCACTTCAGCGACACGGTGGAAAACCGAATTCAGTCTTTGATCGTATAGCCCACACCGCGGACCGTGGTTACGAGCTTGTCGTCGAAGCCGTCGTCGATCTTGCCGCGTAGGTACCGTACGTAAACGTCGATCAAATTCGAGTCGCCGAGAAAATCGCTGCCCCACACTCCGTTGAAGAGTTCGTCGCGCGTATGCACCTTGTTGCGATGCAAGAGTAAATATTCGAGCAGCGCGTATTCCTTTGCAGTCAGCGCGATCGGTTTGCCGGCGCGGTGGACTTCGTGCCGGTCGCGGTCCATTACCACGTCGCGGTATTCGATCACGTTCGAATGCGGCGATCGCTCGCGCAACCGCGCGCGGACGCGCGCCAGCAGTTCCGGAGTCGAAAACGGCTTGGTCACGTAGTCGTCGGCGCCGAGGTCGAGGCCGGTCACGCGGTCCGGAACGCGATCTTTGGCCGTCAGCATGATGATCGGGACCTTGCTCTTGGCGCGAATGCGGCGGCAAACTTCAAATCCGTCCATCCGCGGGATCATCAGGTCGAGAATGACGAGATCGGGCTCCTTGAGCGCCTTTTCGAGCCCCGTTAGCCCGTCGCGGGCGACGTCGACGTCGTAGCGCTCGTGTTCGAGCTCGAGTTGCAGCACGCGGCTGATGGCCGCGTCGTCCTCGATGACGAGGATCCGATAGGGCGCTGGGTTTGCTGCCGGTTTCTCCATGAAGCCGGTTTAGCTAGTTGCCCCCGCCGCCGGTCCTGCGTCCGAACCGTTGAGCGACCGCCGCAAACGGCTGCGAACCGGTGAAGAACGTTAGCCAAAACGCCGTTGCGGCGCCGGCGGCCAGCCACGCGAGGACGGTGACGCTCGAAAGCGACGATTCGATCGTCGATGCGATCGTCGAGACGGTCTGGAGGAAGAGGCCGCCGCCTCCCATCGCGATCAGTACGACCAGCCAGAGGGTGACCGCTGCCAATGCGCCGAGCGCGGCAACTTCCCAGACACCGAACGGCGGTGCCGGCCGGAACGCCGTGGCGGCGAGGATCGAGCCCCGAAGGTCCGACGGCGGCTCCTCAAGGGGGAGGGCGAAGAGGGCCCGTTCGAGGGAGTCGTCGCTGTCGTACATCATGATTCCGTTACCTCAGCGCCGCCGAGAAGCCTGCGTAGCTGCTCTTTCGCGCGAAACAAGTGCGTCTTTACCGTACCCATCGGAAGGTTCAATACCTCGGCGATTTCCTCGTATTGACGGCCTTGCAGGTGGTAGAGGGTGATAACCGTCCGGTATTTCTCCGGAAGCGAATCGATCGCCGAACGCAGCCGCTGCGCCTCGTCCAGCGATATCGCTTGCTGCTCGGGCCCGGGTCCGGCGTCGGCTCGGTCGGGCAGCTCTTCGTTGCTGTAACGCTTGCGCCGGTTCAGCCGGTCGCAGCAGGCGTGATAAGCGATTGCAAAAATCCAGGTCGAAAACTTGGCCCCGGCCCGGAAGGTTCGCAGGCTGCGAAAGGCTTTGAAAAAAGCCTCCTGAGTCGCATCCCGAGCGTCTTCGACGTCGTGCAGCGTGCGATAGGCCAGGTGGTAGACGGCCCGGTCGTAGCGCTCCACCAGCGTCGCGAACGCCTCGGGGTTGCCCCGGAGGGTCATTGCCACCAGATCGCCATCCTCGGGACCGACCCTCATACGGTCGATGCGCGGAGCCTCCGCAAGTGCCGGCACGTTAATCGTACGCCGCCCCGGGGGGCGATGTTTCGGCCCGCGCGGCCGGGCGAGTTCCGGGCGGCTCGAAACATGTCGTTGGCCCGGACGTAACTAGGGCAGAAACCCCCACGGAGGCTCGACCCGATCATGTTGATCATCCCGAACTACACGCTTTCCGAATCTGCCCGCCCGACGGTGTACGGGCCGGAACGAAACTCCGCCCAGTCGCTGCGCCCCACCTTCACCGGCTGGGGTCCCAGGATCTAAGGCATGTCGCGCGCTTCGATCGTCGGTATGCTGATCGCGGCCGAAATCGTCATCGTCGGCATCGCTCTCTATGCCCTGCGCAGCGGCGGGCACCTCCACGCGATGCACGAGGTCGATTTCGGCGGTAAGCCGATCGCACCGCTGGCCGCTGGAAGCACGCCGCGTATCGCGGTCGACGATCCCCAATCGCGGATCGTCGTCGCGACCTCAACCGACGGCTTAGTGCACGTAAAAGATGAAACGAGCATCCACGGCGCGCTATTCGGCGATCGGGTCGACATCCGGCAACTCGAAGTAAAGCGAACCGCCGACGGCGTTTCGATTTCGCGACCGGATTCGGGCGGGCTCGGCGTACACTTCGACTTCGGCTCGTTCGAGCGGCGCATCGAAATCGACGCGCCGGCCGGATCCCACCTGGATATCGCGCGCTGTGCCGGGGCCGACGTGTCGGGTATCGAAGGCGGCGTCGCCGTTCACTCGCAGGACGGGCGCATCACGCTGGCCGATCTGCAGGGCACCGTCGAAGGCCGCAGCGATTCCGGGTCCATTTCGGCAATCCGCGTTCGCGGCGATTCGCTCGCGCTGCAATCCGCCGACGGGCGCCTATCGCTTCGGGAAGTTGCGGTCGGCGCGTTGAGCGCCCAAACGCACGACGGAAGCATCGAAGGCCGCGACCTGGCGGTTGCAGGCAGTTCTCCCCATGCCGTGTTGCATAGCGACGACGGATCGATTCGGGTCAACGGTTCGTTCGCGCCCGGCGGTTCCTATGAAGTTTCTACTAAGGACGGTGCGATTCGCGTCGGGCTCACGCGCGACGCCGATCTCACCGTCAATGCATCGACCGCCGACGGACGCGTTCTCGTCAACGGGTCGCCTTTTGAAGGCGGCGACGGCGATTCGGCGCGTCAGATCGTCAAGCTCGGAAATGGGTCGGGAAATCTCCGGCTCTCCAGCGATGACGGATCGATTCACATCCACACCAACGGAGCGGTCTAACCGTTATGTCTGAAGATACCATCGTTCCAGTCATGTTCTTCCTCATCGTCGTCGGTGCGCCGGTTGCTGCGTGGATCGTTTCACGCGTGCTGGCGCATCAGGAGCGAATGGAGATGCTCCGGCGCGGTTTCACCCCGCCGCCCGATCCGCGTGCGATGCGCAACGCCATGAAATACGGCATGAAGGCTGGTTGGGCGTCCGGCACGGTGCCGCCGCCCGGCTGGGTTCCCCCCGGCGCCTACGACCCGGCCTATTACGCGCAGTCTCAACTGCGGCGCGGCATCCAGGTCGCGTGCATCGGTTTCGCCCTCTTGATCGGGCTGTCGTTCATCGGCTTTCACGACGGCCGCTACGTCTACGGACCGTGGCTGCTGGGAGGCTTGATCCCAATGTTCGTCGGGATCGCGCAGATCATCACCGCGGTGCTAAGCGGTGCCTCCCTGGGTGTTCCAGGGGTTGCCGCTGGGGCGCACTTTGGACCGGCGGACCGTGCCGACGCGCCGCCGGCGGGTCCGGGCACCACCATGCCGCCCCCGCCGCCGGGCTCCTACGGCGGCTGGCGCCCGGGCGCCACCCCGGAAATCGAGAAGCCCGCCGGCCCCCCCGACCGCACCTGAACGCCCGTATCGGGGAAACGGAAATGGACCGCCGGTCTTAAAGACCGGCGGTCTTTGCGAATCAAAAAGCAAAGAAGACGAATCTATTTACAGGAGACGAGCGCCATCGCCCAACCAGCGGCCGTGCGCGTTCTCACGAGATAGCCGTCCGCAGTCCGGTCGTAAACCTGGTAGCCGGCACGCAGTGCGTCGGCCAACGATTTGAAGACGATAAGACCTGCCATCTGCGGACCCCTCCTTTCCTGTTCTTACTGCTCTATACCGTATAACGGCCGTCGAAGCAAGACGGTTCACCAGTTTTCGCGGAGTTTTTTTAAAATTAGGCGAAAGAGCGATGAGAAGATGCCGGCGATCGATTACGACTCTCGCGTTCACGTCACGCGCGTCGCCGACCGTTGCGAACTCGCGGCCGGGGTGATTTTGCTTGGATTGGAAGCGCCGGAGTTGGTTCGCGCGACGCGGCCGGGTCAGTACGTCATGGCGATTCCTCCAACCGGTGAATCGGCGGCGACGGCGCTGGGCATCTACGAGGCCCAAGGAGCGCGAGCGAGCCTGCTGTTTTTTCCGACGGGCAAGCGCACGCACGAACTCGCCGCACTGCGCCCGGGCGAGCGGCTCGACGTCGTTGGCCCGCTAGGTAACGGTTTCGATCTTTCCGGGGTTCCGCCGCACGTGGCGATCGTGGCCGGCGGCGTCGGCATCGCGTCGGTCTTGTTGGCCGCGCAAGCGCTCCTGCATGCCGGCGCGCGGGTGGAGCTGTACTACGGAGCGCGCACCGCCGAGCTGCTGGTCGACGCACGTCGCTTTGAAGATGCGGGCTGCGAACTCGTTCTGGCTACCGACGACGGCAGCCGCGGTCATCGCGGATTCGTCACCGAGCTCTTGGAACGGCGTCCGGCCGCGGAAACGATCTTGGCGTGCGGTCCGTCGCCGATGCTGCGCGCCGTCGGAAGGATCGCCTCCGAGCTCGGCATACCGGCGCAGCTTTCGCTCGAAGAAACGTTTGCGTGCGGCGTCGGCGGATGCTGGGGATGCGTCGTACCTCTACTGCGCTCGAGTGCCCAGGCACCGAGCTTCCCGCCCGCCTCGCGCGGCGGCAGCGACGTTGTGTACGCGCGGGTCTGCAAGGAAGGCCCCGTTTTCCGCAACGACGAGTTGCGGTGGTAAGTCTCGGCGTCGATCTCGGAAAGCTCCGGCTCGCCGTTCCGACACTGATGGGCAGCGGGTGTTACGGATCTGGCGAGGAGTTCGCCCCGTTCGTCGACCAGCGAACCATCGGCGCGATCGTCCTCAAAAGCGTCACGCGGCTTCCGCGGCTTGGAAATCCAACGCCTCGTCTCGTGCACACGCCGGCCGGGATGCTCAACGCGATCGGTCTGCAGAATCCCGGGATCGACTGGTACGTCGAACGCGAACTTCCCAAGTACGCCGAGCGATCGTGTCCGCTCATCGGAAGCGTTGCCGGGTTCAGCGTCGACGACTACGCTTACGTCTGCGAACGGCTCGCCGCCGACGATGCGATCGCGGCCGTCGAGCTGAACATCTCGTGTCCCAACGTCGCTAGCGAAGGCGAGACGTTCGCCTGCGATCCGGCGCTCGCGGCCGACGTCGTGCGGGCGGCCCGTACGACGACCGACAAGACGCTGATCGTCAAGCTTTCTCCCAACGTCACGGATATCGCCGCCGTCGCTCGCGAAGTGGAGTCCGCGGGTGCCGACGCATTGGCCGTCGTCAACACGGTGCGCGGGATGGCTATCGACGTCGAGACCTGGCGTCCGCGGTTGGGAAACGTCACCGGGGGCTTATCGGGTCCGGCGATTCGCCCGATCGCCGTGCTGGCGGTGTACGAGGTTGCGCGCGCCGTAACGATTCCGATCGTCGGCCAGGGCGGAATCGAGACGGTTACCGACGCCGTCGAATTCTTCTTGGCGGGCGCGACCGCGGTCGGCATCGGAACGGCGAACTTCACCGACCCGCGCACGCCCGAACGGATCGCCGAAGGCCTGCGCGACTATCTGCAGCGCCGCGGAATTGGCACGATCGGCGAAATCGTCGGAAAGGGGAACGTCGGATTCGCGAGCGCGCACGAGTATGAAGGAGACGAAGGCTAACGCAAGACACTAGGAGCCGATGGCACAACTCGTCGTCGCGCTCGACGTTCCCGGTCCCGAGCAAGCCGAATCGCTGATCGATCGACTTTACGACCTGGACGCGATCTTCAAGATCGGGCTCGAAGCGCTTTACGGATATCCCGAACGTATCTTTTCCTACTGCGAAGCACGCGACGTCCGCACGTTCGTCGACGCGAAGTTGCACGACATTCCGCGCACCGTCGAGGCGGCGGTCCGGCAGCTCGTCAGGCCGAGTACCCAAATTCTCAACGTTCACGCGCTCGGTGGAAACGAGATGATGCGAGCTGCCGTCGAGGCGGCGGCCGAGCGTGCCGACGAGCTGGCCATCGCGACGCCGCTGATTTTCGCCGTCACGATTCTGACGAGCATCGCGCCCGAGGATCTCAACGAGTTGGGATTGCAGGGTGGTCCGGGCGAAAATGCAACGCGCCTGGCGGCGCTGGCGCGCGACGCCGGGTGCGCGGGCGTCGTCTGCAGCGCGCGCGAAGTGCGCGATCTCAAGCGCTTTTTCGGCGAGGATTTTCTCGCGTTGACGCCCGGGATTCGTCCGGTCGGCGCGGCGCACGCCGACCAGAAGCGGGTCGTGACGCCGGCCGAGGCGGTTGCGGCGGGCGCGGACTACCTCGTCGTCGGACGTCCGATTACCGAGGCGGCCGATCCGCGGGCCGCTGCCGAGGCGATCCTCGACGAAATGCGTGAAAAGCAACCGTCGTGACGCCCGAAGGTCTCGCGTCGCTGCTGGCCGAGCGCGGAGCGCTGCTCGAGGGGCATTTTCGGCTTAGCTCGGGTCGTCACAGCGATCGTTTCATTCAAAAATTTCGGATTCTCGAAGACCCGTCGCTCGTCGAGCCGGTGGCGCGCGCGATCGCGGATGCATTCGCCCGCGTAAAGCCGACCGTGGTCGTAAGCGCCGCCGTCGGCGGCATCGTGCTTGGATACGAAGTCGCGCGCCAGTTGCACACCAAGGCGATCTTCGTCGAAAAGGAGAGCGGCACGCCGGTTTTGCGCCGCAACTTTACGTTGACCGCCGGCGACCGCGCGCTGATCGTCGAGGACGTGGTCACGACCGGGCTTTCGGTGAACGAGGTGATCGACGTCGTGCGCCGCCACGGCGCGCAAGTCGCCGGAATCGGCGTCGTCGTGATGCGCGGACCCACGGAGTTCGGTCTGCCGACGCACGTCCTGCTGGATCTTCCGATCGTCTCGTACGACCCCGGAGCGTGTCCGCTGTGCGCGGCCGGGCAGCCGATCGACGATCCCGGATCCCGCCGGCCGTGAACGTGACGGTGCGGCGGCTGGGGAGCGACGATCGCGCGTTCGTCGAGGATCTCGGTCGTCGCACGGTTATGGGGAGTGCGGCATCCTTTCGGCGCGCTCCCGAGGTCGTGGTGCACGTCGCACTGGCGCGGTTGATCGAAAGCGTCGAGCAACGGTCGCACGTCAGCCTCGTCGCCGAGTCGGATGGCGAGCGCGCCGGTTTCGTGCTGCTGATCGACGACCTGCCCGACGAGATCACCGCGATGCCGCAAGGTTTCGTGGCGTACATGGCGGTCGAACCGGCCTTTCGGCGCCGCGGGATCGGCCGGGCGCTGCTCGACGCGGCCGAAGATGAGGCCAGACGGCGGGGTCTGCCGTATATGACGTTGATGGTCACCGAAGAGAACGCGGCGGCGCGCGCCCTCTATCGGCGCGCCGGCTACTTCACGGAGCGCCGTCTGCTGTGCAAACCGCTGTAAGCGGCGACGTCTGGCGGCGCGTCGGCTGGATCCTTGCCGGCGCCGGTGCGTTGTTGGCGGCGTGGTGGCTCGCCGCCCATATTCCACGCACGATCGCGATCTTCACGATCGCGGCGTTCATCGCGTTCGGTGTGGAACCGATCGCGCGCCGCCTGTCTCGCCGGATGCCAAAGCCGCTGGCGATTTCGATCGTGTTCGCGGTGCTGCTGTTGATCGTGGCGATCGGCTTGATAATCGTGGTGCCCTTGACGATCGACCAAATGCAGCTGCTGGCGAGCAATCTTCCCGGCTATGCGACGGCGGCCCAAACGTGGGCGGGCGGCATGTCCGAGTCGCTGAACCGGCACTTCCCGCAGCTGCACTTGCCGCCGCAGGGATTCGACCTGACGGCGCTCGGCGGTGCGAAGCTGTCGAACATCGCCAGCGGCGTCCTGGCATCGGTCGGCGCGATCGCGCTCAATACGGCGACCGGGTTCTTCGTGGCCTTCTCGGCGATCATTCTGTCGTTCTTTTTCCTGCTCAACGACTCGCAGCTCGTGGAGTGGTTCGCCGGGATGTTTCCGCCCGCCAAGCGCGATACGGCGCGCAATCTGGCGGCCGAGGTTACCCAAGTATTCGGCAGCTACATCTCGGGACAGATCATCGTTAGTGCGATTACGGGAATCGTCATCGCCGTCGCGAGCGCCGCTATCGGTTTCAAGTTCTCGCTGATTCTCGGGATCATCTCCGGTGTGGCCTACGCGGTGCCGATCATCGGCATGCTGATCGCGGAAATCGTGGCGGTCCCGTTGTGCCTCCCGCAAGGCCTCTGGATGGTCGTGTGGGTGCAAGTGATCATGTTCGGAATGGCCCGCATCAGCGATAACGTGCTCGTTCCGAAGATCATGGGCGAGTCGGTCGGAGTTTCTCCGATCGCCGCCATGTTCGCAATTTTCGCCGGCGGCGAGCTGTTTGGGATTCCCGGATTGATTTTGGGGATCCCCGCGGCCGCGCTCTTCAAGATCCTCTGGCGTTACTTCATGTCGCCGTGGCTACACGCCCGGCTAGATAAGTCATAACCAACGGCATCCGAAAAGGCGGAGACCCTAGCGAACCTCCGCCGCTTCGGCTCCGACTCGTTAGTGGCTGCCGGGGTATTTGTAGCGCATCACCGTCGTGAGATCGATACCGCGAACGATGCCGTTCGCATGATAGGCGAGGCCCCACGAATCGATCGAGGACATGTCGGGGAAAATGCATGCTTCGAGATCGACGTCCTCGGATTTGGGGTTCACCCAGCTGCCGCCCGCACCGCTGTTGCCGCCGAACTGATCGGACGCCCCCAGGTACGTGCAGTAGCACGATGCCGGGTTGCCCTGACACGATCCGGTGGGCGGTTTGAGAATGTAGGCGAGCGCTGCCAGCGACGGTTTCTCCGAGTAGAGCGTCGCGAGCAAAATGTGAATGCGCGATCCGTCCGAAGCCGCGGTGTACTGGCAGAAACGCCGCTGCCCGGTCAGCACCAGCGGGCTGGAGCCGTTGGTGTCGTACTCGGCTTGCCGTAAATACACCGTGCCGCCGGTCTGCCGGCAGTAGGCCGCCGCCTTGGTCTCGTTCGGGTCGACGGCGTCGGGCACGATGGCCTTTGCGGCCTGCCCGAGTGCGCCCGGAGCGGCCGGCTGACGAACGCCGGAGGACGAGAAGGGCACGCCGCCGCTCGCGCCTCCGCCGGACGTCGCGGCGGGGGTTTGATTCAAGCTCCCGCCGCCGCATCCGGATAGCAAGACGGCGGCGAAGACGAACGCCGCCGAAACTGAAAACTTCATATCGGTCCCCCTGCAATTACGCGGTGCGCGTAGGAGAAAATGGACTATTCCGCCATGGTACGATTCGCACTACGGTAGTCCTTCTTGCCTATGAAAAACTAGCTCGAGAGGCGGGAAGCGGCGCGGTCGCCCGGTTTCGGGCGGGCCAGCGCCCGGAGCTCCTTTTGTGAGTGAACGCCGAGGGTGGCGTAGATCGCGCTGGTGTGATTGCGCACGGTGTTCAGGCTGCGGTTCAAGTGGGCGGCGACCTCTCCGAGCGAAAATCCGTCGGCAAGCAGGTGGAAGACTTGCCACTGCGCGGGCGTGAGGCGGATTCCCGGGAGTACGTTTGCGACTCCCAAACGTTCGGCCGCGTCGCGATAGGCTTCGGCCAGCCAGCTCCGCTCGTAGCGCGCTAGTTTTTTGCGCGCGTCTTCCAGGTAGCGCTGGCTGCCCGAAACCGTCGCCAACTCGATGGCGATCCGGCCGGCGCGCCAATCGAAGCCGATCTCGTCGTAAATCGCGTACGATTCTTCGAGCGCGCGAACGGCTTCGGAGAGCCTGCCTTGGGCGGCGCTGACGATGCCCTTCGTACCGACGACGAATGCGCGGTCGATCCGGTCGTGTCGCCGCGTGTTGGCCGACGACAGCTGCTGGTGGAACATTTGAAAACGAGCCAGATACTCGCTGGCTTTGGTCTGATCGACGCGCGAGTACAATTCGGCTAGACTCGCCAACGCCATCGAGGCGTCGTCTCGCGCGTCGCGTTCGCTCTCCCAGGCGACGCGCCGGCAGAGATCGTCGGCGTAGGCGAGTTCCTGCTGCGCCCAAATACGTTCGCCGAGCCCGCGTGCGAGCGATGCTCGGTCGGCGTGGTTGAGCACGGTCAGCGCATCGCGAACCGGCAGCGAAACCGCGCGCTTGAGGTAGCGAAAAGCGTTGAACGAATCGCCGGCTAGGGCGTACCACCAACTGAGGGCGCGGCTGATGAAGAAATGCCAGACGGCGATCTCGTCGTGCCACTCAATCGCGTCGAACTGCTCTTCGACCAGCGTCGCGAGCGTCGGCTCCCAAAACTCGAAGACGATCTCCGCCAGCATGTGCAGGACGCTGCACAGCACCCAGAGATTCGGTGCCGCGCTCGCGCGCAGCTCGAGCAGCGCCTGCACGAGGACGGGAATCTGCGCGCGGTATTGCTCGCGATGGCGCAGGAGCACGGCGTGCATGGCCGCGCCCTGCGCGCGGATGTCGGCGTTGCGGGCGGCTTTCATCACGCCGATCAACGGCTCGATGCGGTCGACCCGGTTTTGCAGCATCAGGGACACCGATCGATAAAGCGCGACCTTAGCGAGCAAATCCGGATTGCCGCCGCTCTCGGACTCCGCCTGCGCGAAACGTTCTTCGGCTTCGGCGTACTCGCCGATTTGCGACAGGCCGTTGCCGAAGACGATCAACGCTTCGCTCCGAAAGGTACCGCTCAGCCGTCCGGCTAGAAGCGCGCCCGCCTGAGCGACCGCCGCCGCCGGGTCGCGGAGCATCACCAGCCGCGCGCGAAGCAGCAACGCTTCGCCGCGCAACTCGTCTGCCGGAATCGCCGCGAGCGACGTTTCGGCCGCGCGCCAGCGCCCCTGTTGCCAAAACTGCGTCGCGAGCCGAAGCTGGGACGGCGGCGTTTTCTTCACCCGAGCGCGGTTCTGCGCAACGCGCTTAGAATCCGGCGACCACCGCGATGCCGTCGTCGTATCGGACGCGGCCGCAGGCGCGCGCCCGCTTCAAACGATTCGCATTGAATTCGGCGGAGCGCCCGTTCTCCGCGAGGGCGATCAGGATCGCGCGCCGATCGGCCGCCGTCGCGCACGCGCCGTCGTCGGGCACGTCGAACGCCCGGCTGTCGGGCGAGAGAACGTTTACCGTGCCGCCAAGTAAACCCCAGCCGCCGACCACCGGCGGCCGGACTTTCGCGATCCATCCATATACCGCCGACGTTTTTCCCGAAACGCGCAGCGCGTCGGCGTAGAATGCGGCGGGATCGCGCGCTGCCAGCCAGCGCGACACGACGAGGGCGATCGTCAAGCCGGCGATTACCGGCCAGGGCGAACGGGTTGCACGCGCGAGTGCCACCGCGCCGGCCGCGACCAGCGCGACGGCGAGCGCGGAACGCGTCGGCGCGTCGTTCCAGAAAATCGTCAGCACGACGGCCGTTCCGTAGGCGGCGGACAGCGTCAGCAGCGCTGCGGCGACGCGCGGGGCGCGCCGCGCGAGGGGCAGGAGCAACAGCGCACCGAGGGCGATCGCCGGCGCGGCGAAGCGCAGGGACGCCCCGGTCGCCAGCTGCGGATGTTCGTCGGCATAGGCTAGCGGCATCGCAATGAAAAAGGCGGCTGCGGCGAATGCCGCCAGGGCAATCGGTCTTTGCCGGCTTGCAACGAGCAGCGGTCCGGCAAACGCGGCGATCAGCGCGAGCAGTGCAAACGGCGATGCGTGCAGACAGACGCGGCCGAGCAGCGCGATCGCCGGCAGCCCGTGCGCGAGAATCGTCGATCCCCACGTATTCGCCGACGACGTACTGGCGGGCGAAACTGCCGCGCCGTTCCAAAGCAGTGCGTCGTGCGCGACCCACAATGCGAGCACGGCCGCGGCGGCGAACCAGGCGCTGCGCCGAGCCTTTCCCGCCAACCCCGCCGTCAATGCAAAGATCCAGCCGTACGGCTTGACGAGCACCGTTACGGCGAACGTTCGCGCGCTCGCAGACGGCTCGTTTCGGCTCGTCCATAAGGCTTCGAGAAAGAACGCCGAGAGCCAAACGTCGTTCTGCAGCGATCCGGCCTGCAGCGCCAGTGGGGCGGCGGTCACGACCGCCGCGGCCAGTCCATCGGCCAGCCACGGGGGCGCGGCAAAATCCGCGCGCGCCCAGGTGACAATTCGAAAACCAACGAGTGCGAGGGCGGCAAAACCGCTCCATCCCAGCGTCAGCGGCCCGGATACCGCGAAAAGCGCGGAAGCAAAAAGTTCGGAACCGGGCGGATACCACCAGTAACGCGGATCGCTCGTCCAGATTCCGTGCGCGTGAACCCACGCCGCCGCATTCGGCAGATGATACGAAAGCGAGTCGCCGTCGAGCAACGGACGCACCAGTTGCGGCCACGCGACCAATGCGAGTGCGACGATCAGCACGTAGGGTACCGGCTGCGCCTCGGCCGCCTTTTGGCCGCCGGGTGCCAACGCGGCGCGCCGATAGGCGATCGCGATGACGACCGCGAGCGCCAGCCAGCACGTCGCCGGATAAAGCAGGCCGAGGATCCCGAGGAGAAACGGAATCGCGACGCCGAGAACCAGCGCGTCGCGCAGGCGGTCGGCAACGTCGTAACGCTGGCCCGTCCGCAGCGCCGAAGCCGCTGCCACCAGACCGAGCAGCCAGATCGCCGCGTAGAGGCCGGTCAACTACATGGAGTCCGGCGCGCCGACGCCGAGAATTCCTAACGCTCGCGCGAGCACGTCCTTCGTTGCGACGCACAGGGTAAGGCGAGCCTGGCGCGTCGGCGGGTCGTCGGTGAGAATCTTGCACGCGGTATAGAACCCGTGAAAATCGGATGCTACGTCGCGGGCATAGCGTGCGAGCCGATGCGGCGCCAGCTGTTCGACGACCCCCTCGACGACGCGCGGGAATTCCACGAGCCGGCGAATCAGCGCGATTTCCGCCGGATGGACGAGCCGGGTCAGGTTCGCAGCGACGTCGTGGGTTGGCGCCGCGCCGGCGCCGGCGTTGCGCAGCACCGAGACGATTCGCGCGTGTCCGTATTGGACGTAATAGACGGGGTTGTCGTTGTTTTGGGCGACCGCGAGGGCTAAGTCGAATGCGAGCGGCGACTCCGGCGCGAGCATCACGAAGAAGAAGCGCGCGGCATCGTTACCCACCTCGTCGAGGATGTCGTCGAGGGTCTCGATCTGACCGGCGCGTTTGCTCATGCTGACCTGCTCGTCGCCGCGCATGAGCGCGATCTGACCCGAGATCAGCGCGTTGAGGCGACCCGGGTACCCAAGCGCCGCCGCGAGCGCTTGCAGACGTCCTACGTACCCGTGATGGTCGGGACCGAGGATATCGATTACGCGATCGGCTCGTTTGAGTTTTTCGTAATGATACGTGACGTCGAGCGCGTAGTAGGTCGGGCGTCCGTCGCTGCGGATGACGACGCGGTCCTTGTCGTCGCCAAAGTCGGTCGTTCGAAAATACGTCGCCCCGTCGCATTCGTAGGTAAGGCCGAGTTCGCGCAGGCGGTCGATGCCTTCGCGAATGCTGCCCGCATCGTGAAGGGCGCGCTCGCTCTGCCAGAGGTCGTAGCGCACGCCGAAGCGCTCGGCGGTCCGCCGCTGGCCCGCGACGATCGCGTCGCGTCCGGTCGTCTCGAAATACGTCAACCACTCCGACTCGGGGGCGGAGACCCAGCGGTCGCCGTCGCGATCGCGAATTGCGCGCGCGATCGGGACGAGGTACTCGCCGGGATACCCATCGTCGGGAAAGAGAAAATTCGGATCGTCGACTTGGCGGTATCGGGCGTAGATCGAACGCGCGAGGCGTTCGATCTGTGCCCCGGCGTCGTTGATGATCCACTCGGTAAACACGTCGTAACCGCAAAAACGCATGGCGTTGGCGAGCGCGTCGCCGATCGAAAGCGAACGCCCTTGGACGACGACCAGCGGTCCGGTAGGATTCGCGCTCCCGAACTCGAGCGAGACGCGCTCTCCGCGCGGACGGGACGCCGGGATTCCGGCGCTCATGCGTGCGAGTTCGCGCTGCCAGATTTCGTCGGCGAAGCGAACGTTGATGAAACCGCCGAGCGGCTCGATCGATGCGAACGCACCCGTTTTCGCGAACCGCGGCCGGATCTGCTCGACGATCGCCGTTGCGACTTCTTGGGGTGAGCGGCGCGCGTGCTTCGCGAGCGGGAATGCCGCGTTGGTCGAAAAGTCACCGAACTCGGGGCGCCGGGGCGCTTCGAACGATACCGAGATTGGGCCGGCATCGGGATAGAGCGCGCGAACCGCCTCGACGACGGCGGCGCCGAACGCGCGCAGTTCGAGCGCGTGCGGTTCAGTGATGATAGGGTTCATTGCGAGCGATCTTCGCCGCGCGATAGAGTTGTTCCAGCACGATCGCGCGCGCCCATTCGTGCAAGAAGGTCAGTTCGGACAGCGACCACAGAAATTCCGCGCGCATCCGCAGCGCCGCGTCGGCGCCATGCGTGCCGGCGATGACGAGCGTCAGCCGGCGCGCGCCGTCGCGTTCGATCGCGGCGATCCGGCCGGCGAGCGCGGGACTGGAAAGCTGCGTTCCGGTCCGCTCGAGCAGCCAGATGCGGTCGTCCGCGCGCACGTGTCGCAAGATGCGCGCCGATTCTTCGCGCATCGCCGCGCGGGGATCGCTGCCGTCGCCCGCGCGCACTTCGATCTCCGAATACGGACGATACGGTGCGAGCCGCTTGCGAAAATCGGCGCACGCCGCGGCAACGTGGGTCGAACGTACGCGGTCGACGGCGATGAGGCGAATCAGCACGATAGGTTCAAAAACGGCTCCGCCCCGGCCGACTCCTGCGCTCGGGCTATGCGAACGTAGGCCCCGCCGGGGGCGCCCTCGATGGATCCCTCGAGTTCGAGCACGGTCGCGGCCGCGAGCACTGCGGCCGCCTCGATGCCGGTTGCCGAGACCAGCTCGTCGAGCTGGTGAGCGCCGGCGTCGAGGGCAGCCAGCAGCGCGACGGCATGCGGCGTCGCGCTGGCGGACCGGGGCATCGCCTCCAGCGGGAGCGGGAGGCTCCAGCCGATTGCCTCGAGCACGTCGCCGGCGTTGCGCGCCAGCGTCGCGCCGTCGCGAATAAGCGCCAGGCAACCCGCAACGTGCGGTCGGTCGACGTCGCCCGGGACGGCCAGCACCGGGACTCGGCCGGCTGCCCACGAGGCCGTGTTGAGCGCGCCGCTGCGGGCGGGTGCCTCGACGACCACGACGGCGTCGGCCAGCGCCGCCACCGCCCCGTTCCGCGCCAAGAACTGCCACGGGCGAGCCGGGTGGTCGGGCGGGTACGGCGAGAGCACGCCGCCGCCGGCCGCGAGCATTCGTCGCGCCAGTGCCTGATTGCGTCGCGGAAAGAACCGGCGGTGTCCGCCGCCCAGCACGCCGATGGTCGGCGCCCCGGCGGCCAGCGCGCCTTCGTGCGCGCAGGCGTCGATCCCGAGGGCCAAACCCGAGACGATGCAGCAGCCGGCTCGTCCCAAATCCTCGGCCATCTCGCGGGCGACCCGCTTTCCCAGGGAGGTGGCAGCCCGCGTGCCGACGATCGCCACGCACGGGCGCGCCAGACCGGCCAGCGTACCGGCGCGCCACAGGCCGGCTCCGGCCACCGCGAGCGGCCGCCCCCCGCGAGCCGCTTCAATCCGCTCGCGAGGCTCGAAAACTGGGCACTCCACCGCTAAGCGGTCACGCGCCGGCCCCCCTCGACAAGGGTTGCCCTGCCTCGCCGAGCCGGGTAGCCGGGGGGAATCGGGGGTGCCCACGGGAATAGGCAGGCCGCAACGGAGGTAACCTGAGGTGGCAGCAGAGGCGTATTGCGTCAAGTGCAAGACTAAGCGTGAGATCAAAGATGCCGTTCAGATCACGATGAAGAACGGCCGCCCCGCGACCGAAGGCAAATGCCCGGTCTGCGGCACGAAGATGTTTAAGATCGGCGCGGCCAGCTAAGGCCGCGCAAACCCCCAGCTCCGCGCGACGTGCGGCAAGCGTGAAGGACTGCTGCGAATGCGGTCCTTTTGCGTTACTACGGGTAGTAACGTATAATACGAGCACCCACTAGATATTGGGTATTGCCCTGGGGAGTTTGCCGCTGATCTGCCCGACTTGTCGCAAGAGCGAGACGCGCGTCGTCAACTCGCGCGACGATGAGACCGTCGTTCGCCGCCGCCGCGAATGCTTGGATCCGCGATGCAAGCACCGCTTCACGACCTACGAGCGGATGGAAGCCCCCCGGCTGTTCGTCGTCAAGAAAGACGGGCGGCGGGAGCAGTACAGCCGTGACGAAAATTCTCGGCGGCCTGCGAAAGGCGTGCGAGAAACGGCCTATTTCGGAGAATCAAATGGAGGCCGTGGCGGCGGACCTGGAGCGCGCGTTATTCGCACGCGGCGAGAGCGAGGTTCCGTCGACGCTGGTGGGCGAAAAGCTCATGGAGGCGCTGAAGAAGCTGGACCCCGTCGCGTACATTCGATTTGCGAGCGTGTACCGGTCGTTTCGCGATATCGAGAGCTTCCGGGAAGAGTTGGCGGCACTGCTCGCAAAATGAACCCGTCTTCGTGTCCGTAACAAGCATCGCGTTGCGCGTCGCCCTCAAGCGTTTGCCCGCGGGCGAAGGCTTGCCGTTGCCGGCGTACATGACCGAACACGCGGCCGGGGCCGATTTGTGCGCCGCCGTGACGCAAGATTTAACGTTGCCGCCCGGCGGCCGCGCGCTGGTTCCGACCGGCTTTTCGATCGCACTGCCGCTGGGATACGAAGCTCAGGTTCGACCGCGCAGCGGGCTGGCAATTCGCAGCGGCGTTACGTGTCTCAACGCTCCCGGAACGATCGATGCCGATTACCGCGGCGAAGTCTGCGTCGTGCTCGCGAATTTGGGGTCGGAACCGGTCGTCGTTTGCCGCGGCGACCGCATCGCCCAGCTCGTCGTGGCACCGGTGGCGCGGGCTTCATTCGAAGTGCTCGACGAGTTGCCGCCGACCGTTCGCGGCGCCGGCGGCTTCGGTTCGACGGATCGCGTGGAATGAAAATTTACGTCGTGGGCAAGGGCGCGGTTGGTTCGTATTTCGGCGACTTGTTGGAGTCGGCTGGTCTCGAAGTTCGCTACGCCCCGAGATCGATCGACGACGTGCGCTCGACCTACGATGCCGACGTCGCGCTCGTGACCACCAAGGCGTACGACACCGACGGGGCCATCGCAACGCTGCAAAAAGCGATCGAGCATCCCGAAAAGACCGTGTTCGTTTCTCCCCAAAACGGCGTCGGCAACGAAGAAAAGTTGGCGGTCGCCTTCGGCGCCGACAACGTCGTGGCGGCGGCGCTTACGACGCCGGTTGGCCGCGACCGCGACGGCAACGTACGCACGGCCAAGGAGGGGGGATTGGCGCTCGCGCCGATGGGTTCGAACGCGTACAACTGGTTGGTGGCGACGTTTGCGGGCACCGGCTTGAGCGTCAAGGTCGTCGGCGATTGGCGCGCGCTGAAATGGAGCAAGCTGGCGCTCAACTCCATCGCGAATGCAAGCTGCGCCATTCTCAACGTCCTGCCGAATCGGCTCGTGCACTTCGACAAGGTCTTCACGCTCGAGATTCGGATGCTTCGGGAAGTGCGAGCGGTGATGCAGGCGATGAAGGTCGCGCCGATCGATCTTCCGCGCTATCCCGTGCGCGCGCTCTTCCACACGGCCAGCCTGCCCAGCCCGGTAGCGCGCGGTCTGCTGGCCCGCAGCATCGCGGCCGCGCGCGGGACGAAGGCGCCCTCGCTGCTGATCGATTTGCGCAACGGCAAGCCGCAGACCGAGGTCGACGTCCTCAACGGGGCGGTCGCCGCAGCCGGCCACCTGCACGGAGTTCCGACCCCGGTCAATGCGATTTACTGCCGAGTGCTCGACGACATCGCACACACGCCGCCTCTGTGGGCGAAGTACCGCGAGCGTCCCGACACCCTCGAAGCCGAAGTGCTTGCCGAGATGAAACGCGTCAAAGCGCTGGCGCGGCGCCGCTAGAGAGAAGCGTCTTACGATCGTGCGAGATCCCAACGTTCCCGAATCGCTCGAAGGCTGGTGGATTCTTCATCGCGCGTTCGCGCTCGACCGGCGCAAGTGGGACGATCTTCCCGAGAAGCGGCGCCAAAAATATGCCGGGCATGCGATCGACTTAGCCGACCATTTGAAAAATGGTGAGGACGGCGATTTCGGCTTAACGCAAATCGTCGGGCTGAAAGGCGATTTGATGCTGACGCACTACGCGCGCCGGTTCGACGGCCTGGCATACGCGCAAACGCTGGTCGACAAACTCGAGCTGCGCGAGTTTTTGACGCCGCTCGGATCGTACGTTTCGGTGCTCGAAGTCGGTCTGTACGGCGCTACCGCCAAAATTCACGCGCAGCTCGACGAGCGTGGCCTAACGCCTCAGTCGCCCGAGTGGATCGCCGCTTTCGACGAGCTGCTGCGCGAACAGGAAGAGAGCCCATACGTCGCCCCGCGTCTGTGGGCTAAGATTCCGCCACGGCGGTATGCGTGCTTCTATCCGATGAACAAGCGTCGCGGAGAAACGCACAACTGGTACGCGCTTCCTTTCGACGAGCGCGCGAAGATGATGGGCGACCACGGAATCGTCGGACGATCCTATCGCGGGCTCGTCACGCAAGTAATTTCCGGGTCGATCGGCTTCGACGATTTCGAGTGGGGCGTCGACCTTTACGCCGACGATCCGCTGGTCTTCAAGAGGCTCGTCTACGAGATGCGTTTCGACGTGGCCAGCGCGCGCTATGCGGAGTTCGGGCCGTTCTGGGCGGGACTGCAGTTTTCGCCGTCGGAGCTGCCCGCGTTCCTCAACGGGGACGCAATCCCTCAACTCACCGTCAATTAGGTCGTTTTCACAAGCGTTTGCAAAAGAAGATCTCGGGGTCGCCGGGATCGAGGCCGTCGAGGCTGCCGGTCGGCGCGAAGCCGCGAGCCGTCAGCAGGCTTTGCATGGCGGCATTCGACCGATTGGTGGACGTGTAGAGCACGTGGCCGTCGTTGAGGCTTTCGACGCGCTCGACGAGTTTCGACGCCACGCCCTGCCCGCGATACGCGAGAGCGACGCCGAGCATCCACAGAAACGGGCGCGCGTAGAATCCGCGATCCCAGACGGCGTACCCGGCGACGTTGCCGTCCATTTCGGCAAGCAGCGTTTCTTTGGCCCCGAGCGCGTGCCGGACGAACGACAGGTGGTGATCGTAGTGAAGCGCGTGCGGCAACGTCTCCAGGACCGGGAAGTCGGCCGGCCGCGCGCTGCGGATATGCATCCAGTTTGGCTGCGACGGCGCCGTCGCCGGACCCTCGACCGAACCGGAAGGGAGCGGGCGCTGGGAGGCGTATTAGGTTCGCCTAAATCAATATTTAGGAGAACCTATTGCAGCGCTGGCTCTGGGGTGCGGTATTGGGGATGGCATTTTGGACCGGGGCCGGCGCCCCGGCCGGCGCGCTGCCGATCTTTGCTCATCGCTACGGCCTCTCGTGCCAAGCCTGCCACACCACCGTTCCGACCCTCAACGCCTTCGGCCGGTACTTCCTGCATCACGGGTTCCGTTTGCCGGGTGGGCGCGGGACGTTCCCGGTATCCGTCAAGACCGAACTGACTTACCAGAGTGCGGGCAGCGGCGATTCGGACGAGCCCGGGGGCAGCCCGCCGCTGCCCAAGTTCATCGTCGACGAAATCGAGTTGCTCTCCGCCGGCTCGATCGGGCGCAATACGTCCTACTATCTCGAGCAGTACGCGGTCGACGGCGGGTTTCCGGGTCAGTCGCGCGACATGTGGGTGAACGTCGATCAGTACGATCGCTCGAACGATCCGGTCGGTCCCGCATTTCACGCAAAGCTGGGGCAGTTCACCCTGCCTTTGCCGGTCGACCCCGAAACGCAGCGTCCTACGCTGTCGCCGTACCTCGTCTACAATCAGGTCGTCGCGAGCAACGCGTTCGATCTTTTCGATCCGGAAATCGGTGCGGATCTTTCGTTCACCGACGAGCGTCACGGATTCGAAGGTCACTTCGACGTGCTCGAAGCGTACGCGCGCCAAAGCGGCATCCCGATCTCGGGCGTCGATTTCATGGCGACGCTCTCGAAAACCATCGGGGACGACGTCACCGCGTATGCGTATCGGTATCAGGGACAACAGCATCTGAGTCCGATCGCCGATCGATTCTACCGGCAAGCGTACGGATTGGGATACGAGCGTGGTAAGTTTGCCGCCGTCGGCATCGTTCAAAACGGTTACGATACGAGCGCCTACGGTTTCGGCCTCGGTGCCCAATCGTCGGGCGGTTTTCTGCAAACGTCCTGGACGTTTAACGGCGCACTGGCGGTTTACGCGCGCTACGACAGCGTCTACGATCCGTTCAACTTGCGAACCAATCAGGGGACGCTGTCGTTGATCCTGCGGCCCGCCAATCGTTATCGCCTGACGGTGGAAGGCACGAAGTCGGCCGGCAGCTACCAGCTCGGCACCGGTTTGTTGTTTGCATACTAGGAGATGGAGATGAAGCGTTCGATCGTCGCGGTTTGCCTCGCTGCCGGTCTTGCCGCTTGCGGCGGCGGAGGCGGTTCCAGCGGGCTCCTTCCGGCAGCCGGATCCGGCAGCGGCAGTTCGGGAAACGTGCCGTTACCCGAACCGCCCGAAGTGGCCGCCGTTCATGGTGTCGCAACCGTTGCGCTGACGGCCCAGATCGACCCCGCGACGGCCATGCCGACGTTCGTCTATCGCGGAGAGCGTGGGGTCGTGCCGACCATCCGCGTTCGACCCGGGGATACGATCGTCGTAGACGTCGCCAACGATCTGCCCGCGGGCGGCGGGATGAAGAGCGATCTCAATCTGCACTTTCACGGTTTGACGGTTTCACCCAATCCACCGGCCGACGACGTGATTACGACGCTCGCTATGCCCGGCAAGTCGCTGCATTACGTCGTGCCGATTCCCAAGAACCAGGAGCCGGGACTCTACTGGTACCATCCGCACGTCTTTCCGCAGACCGACTTCCAGGTGGGTCAGGCCGGCATGTCGGGCGCGATCGTCGTTGCGGGTCTGGAACGCCACTTGCCCGGGTTGGCCAAGATGAAGGAGCACGTGATCGTCGTTCGCGACGTCGCAACGAGCGTCGTGGAGTCGATGCACGTGCGGCCCGACGAAGAAAGCAACGAGAATCCCTGCGGTCCCGACCCCGGCTTACAGGTGACGGTCAACGGCGCCGTTCGGCCATTCGTCGAGATCGCGCGGGGCGAACGGCAGTTCTTCCGCGTCGTCAATGCGACCGGTCATAAAAATCTCAAGCTGGCGGTCGACGGTGGGTCTCTCGACGTGGTTGCGATCGACGGTTTCGCGCTGGACGTCTATCCGGGAACGAGTCCGACGCAAACGCAGCCCAGCATCGTCGTACCGCCGGCCGGGCGCGTCGAGTTCGTCGTGACCGGCACCGGTGCGGTCTCGGCACTCCGAACGCTGTGCTACGATTCCGGCCCCGGCGGCGACCCCGATCCTCCGAGCGTGCTGACGGATTTGCGGCCGCCGGCAAACGATGGGCGCCCGGCCGGCCGCGGTCGTACGGCGGAAGCGGCCCGGCTGCGCGTCGGGGCATCACTTCCGCGCGGCGCATTTTCGGGACCGCTGCCGCACGTTGCCGCGCAGCGCACCGTCGTGCTCGACGAAGACGACAACGGCATGTACATCAACGGCAAGCAGTTTTCGATGAACGCCCAACCGATGTTCACCGTTCGCATCGGAACGGTAGAGGAGTGGCAGGTCGTCAACATTACCGAAGAGGTTCACGACTTCCACATGCATCAGACCCATTTTCTGGTCCAGCAAATCAACGGCGTTACCGTCCCGCACCCGCATTGGGCGGACAGCGCCGTCGTGCCGCACCGCATTCCCGGAAAAAACGGCTCTTGGAAACCTGGCTATCTCACCATGCTCATCGACTTCCGCGATCCGATCATCCGCGGCGAATTCATGTTTCACTGCCATATTCTCGACCACGAGGACGCTGGCATGATGGCGAAGATTCGGGCGATTTGAAACGTTGCGCCGCGACGAACCGTTAGAGGGTCGGAAGGGGGACAACGCGTAGAGCGGATGATGCGACGTCTTTTTGCGCTCGCGTTTGCGTGCAGCATCCTCGCTGCGTGCGGCGGAAGTCAATCCTCGAACGGGATGCCGCCGGTCGTTCCGGCAGGGTCAGCGACGATGCTCGACGGCGCGGTCAAGAATCAGTTTCCCGAACCGCCGATCGTGCGTCCGGTCCATCACGTGGCGACCGTATCGCTCGTCGCCAAGCTCAATCCCGCCAACGAGATGCCGGCGTTTTATTTCCAAGGACAGCCGAACGTCGCGCCGACCGTCCGAGTCAACGCGGGCGATACGATCGTGATGGACGTCGCCAACGAAATGCCGGGACCCACGCGTCGCGGCGATCTCAACCTGCATTTTCACGGTTTGACCGTGTCGCCGAACCCGCCGGCCGACGACGTGATTACGACGCTCGCGCTTCCCGGCGGCACGCTTCACTACGTCATTCCGATTCCAAAAACGCAAGAGCCCGGGCTCTACTGGTATCACCCGCACGTTTTCCCGATCACCGACTTTCAAGTGGGTGAAGCGGGCATGTCGGGCGCGATCGTCATCGAGGGGCTGGAGCGCCATTTGCCGCGGCTCGCCAAGATGACCGAACGGCTGATGGTCGTTCGCGACGTCGGTGCGGGCGATACGGATTTGCGAAAGTTCCCCCACTTGGTCGGCAAAGCTGCCTGCGGTCTCGATCGGGGCCTTACGCTGACCGTCAACAACGTCGCGCATCCGACGATCGAGATCGCGCCAGGCGAACGCCAATTTTTCCGGCTCGTGAACGCGACCGCTCACAAGAACCTTCGGCTAGCAGTCGACGGTGGAACGCTTCAGGTCGTCGCGATCGACGGCTTTGCCCTCGACACCTATCCGGGTACGGCGCCCACGAAGACGGTCGAAGACTTAGTCGTTCCGCCCGCAGCGCGGGCGGAGTTCGTCGTGACCGGCCCGGCAAACGGGAATGCGAAGTTCCGGACGCTCTGTTACGATTCGGGACCGACCGGCGACCCCGACCCACGCGACGTTCTGGCAGCGTTGAAGCCGCCCGCAGGTGGGCCGCGCGGGGCGCGGCTCGCGCGGTCGAGCGGTTTGGGCATCGGCGTTCCTTTGCCGGAAAACGCGTACACGCGGCCGCTGCCGCCTCCGGTGCAGACGCGTCAAGTCGTCCTGAGCGAAGACGACAAACGCATGTACATCAACGGCAAGTCGTTCAAAATGATGGACGCTCCGATGTTCGTCGCGCACGTCGGCACGATCGAGAAGTGGGAGATCGTCAACGTGACGGGTGAAGTTCACGATTTTCACATCCACCAAATTCACTTCGCCGTCAAAGCGATCGACGGCGTGAAACTCGCCCACCCGTACTGGGCCGACAGCGTCGTCGTGCCGCATCAGAAACACGGCGTCCCAGGAACGCTCACGCTCTTGATGGACTTTCGCGACCCGGTGATTCAGGGAACGTTCATGTTTCACTGCCACATCCTCGATCACGAAGACGCGGGGATGATGGCGAAAATCCAACTCATCTAGCAGCCGCTAAATCGCGCGAGCTTCATAGACTTTTCACCCGCTCGCGGTACCGTGCTCTCCGAACCAGTAAACAAATAGGAGAGCGGCACGACTCATGTTTCAGAAAGTTTTTATAGTTATGGCCCTGTTCGGCAGCCTAACGCTCGCGGCGTGCGGCGCTGGCAGCGGCAGTGGCGGAAGCGGCAACCTCTACGGCGGCGCACCACCTCCGACGCAAGCATCCAATCTCCCGCAGCAACAGACGGTTGCGAGCCAGCCGGCGTTCGTAAATCCGGGCAATAACTTTACGTTGTACTTTCTCGACGTTGACACGGCGACCGGCGGTGCCTGTACCGGAACGTGCTTGAATGAGTGGCGCGTCCTGACGCCCAGCGCGGGCGCGACGGCGCAGGGAAAGTTTTCGATCGTCACGCGCAGCGACGGAACGGGCAAACAATGGGCGTACCAAAATCACCCGCTCTACATGTTCGCCGGCGATTCGGGACCCGACCAAGCTAACGGCAACGGCCTCCCGTTCGGCGGCGGCCATTGGCACGTCGCCCGGCCCGCGCGTTAGGCGACGGCACCGATCCGTTCCAAGCTGCGATATTGAATCGCTTCGGCAACGTGATCGGCGCGAATCGCCTCGGCTGCGCCGAGATCGGCGATCGTGCGCGCGACGCGCGCGATGCGGTCGAGCGCCCGGGCCGAGAACTGGCGTTTTGCGGCCGCCGCAGCGAGGAGCCGCATCGCCGGCTCGTCGAGAGCGCAGTACTCGCGCATTGCGTTCGCCGGAATGTCGGCGTTGCAAGAGAGCGCCGCATTCGAAAAACGCAGCCGCTGGCGATCGCGGGCGGCGAGGACGCGTGCGCGAATTTGCGGCGATCGCTCCGTCGCGTTGGTGCTCACCATGTCGTCGAAGGGTACGCGCGCGATCTCGATTTGCAAATCGATGCGGTCGAGCAGCGGGCCCGAAAGTTTGCCGACGTACTTGGCCACGGCCGCGTCGTCGCACCGGCACTCGGCACCGCGCGTTCCACGATAACCGCACGGGCACGGATTCATCGAAGCGACGAGTTGAAAACGAGCGGGATAAGCGAACGTGCCGGCGGCGCGCGCGATCGTTACCACCCCTTCTTCGAGCGGTTGGCGCATCACTTCGATCGCGCTGCGCGAAAATTCCGGCAGCTCGTCGAGAAAAAGCACGCCGTGATGCGCGAGCGAGATCTCGCCGGGCTTGGCCGAAGCGCCCCCGCCGACGAGCGCCGCTTGCGAGATCGTGTGATGCGGAAAGCGAAACGGGCGCGCGCGCACGATTCCGGCGCCGCGCAGAAAGCCGGCCACGCTATAGATTTTCGTGACGTCGAGCGCTTCGGAGAGCGACATCGGCGGCAGAATCGAGGGAAGCCGGCGGGCGAGCATCGTTTTTCCACACCCCGGCGGCCCGACGAGCAAAAGGTTGTGGCCGCCGGCGGCGGCGACCTCGAGCGCCCTTTTTGCCCCGAGTTGGCCGCGGACGTCGGCGAGGTCGCCGTGCACGCGTTCGTCGCCGGCGTCGAGCGCGGGCGGTTCAGTCCGGCGCCGCCATTTCCCGCCGCGTCCGGCCAGCACCGCCGTCGCGGACAGCAAACTGTCGACCGCGTACAGCTCGATTCCGTTCGACCAGCGCCGCCTCGCCCGCGTTGGCTAGCGGCACGATAAACTTTCGGAAGCCGGCGTTGCGCGCGCCGAGCACCATCGGAAGGATTCCGCTGACGCCTCGCAGCGACCCATCGAGCGTGAGTTCGCCGAGCGCGATGTGTTCCGCCAGCGCGATCCGGTCGACTTGATCGTCGATGGTAACGACCGCGAGCGCGATCGCGAGATCGAAGGCCGGCCCCGCCTTACGCACGTCCGCCGGCGACAGGTTGACGAGCAGTTTTCCGGCCGGGTAGGCAAATCCCGAGTTGAAAATAGCCGCGCGTACGCGGCCGCACGCCTCGGAGAGGCCGCGGTCGGGGAGCCCGATGATCGAGAAGCCCGGCGTTCCCGGCGAGCTGTCGGCTTCGACGCGCACGACGTACCCTTCGATCCCGAGCATCGCCGCCGAAAAAGCCAGCGAGAGCATCTCCGAGCTTCTGCGCGGCGGCGGTTCGGCGGCTAGGTCTCGCGCGCTGGTTCGTTACTTTGGCGGCGGTGAAGCCAGGCGCTGGCACTGGGCGGCCGCCGGCAGCAGGTCCTGGGTAAACGCGCGTTCGATGCTTTGGGTCGATTGAATCCCGCCTATCGCTGCCACTCCGAGCTTGGAGTAGGTGTTGGGAGAGTCCGGCCCTCGACTCTCCGGCAACGCCGACGTCCCTTTCGTCGCGGCGCTCGCCATCAGCGCCTGCGTCGTGGAGCCGGGAAAGGGGGCCGCCGACGCACCGGGACTCGGCAGGGAACTCGTGTATGCCGCCGTGTCGGAACTGATTTCATCGCCCGGGAGTTTTCCCAGCGCGAAGCCGCTCGTCGTCAAACTCGTCGGCAGGTCGGAATTCATCAGCTCGGCCATCTCCTCGCTCTCGAGCGTCCCGTCCAGGACGTTGAGCTCGGTGCGCTGACTGTCTGCGACCTTGCGAAGTTTCGACTTGAGGTTCTCGACGGTCGCATGATCGCTCCCGTCGGCGGCGGCATCGGACGATTCGGTCCTCAGCAAAAGATCGATCGCCTCGAGGTTACGCACGATTTTCGAGCTGTCGTTTTCGAGATGAAGCTTATCCATCTGCATCCACGGATGGCCTTCGTCGCGTCCCATCTCGAAGACGTAATGCGTGCCGGTGGCAATCGCATCGTCGTTTTCCAGCAGAGCGGCCACGCTGGGGCCGATCCGGTCGCGAATCGCCGTACACAGCGGGCGGCTCGTGACCCGGATGATTTCTTTGAGCGGCGACTCGGCCGGCGCCGGCGTTTGCGCGGCGAGCGCCGTCAGCGCGAGTGCGGCGAGCATAAGGGTCTCTCTTTCCACCCGCGACAGCGGATGCCGTTCTCCCGCCGACGTGACTTCCCTCGGAAAGCCCGTCGAGTCGAGAGAGGAGCGCGCGCGGCCGGGCCGTAACGCGGGCGGGCATGCACCTCACGAGGCTCGATTGGATCATCATCGTGCTCTCGCTCGGCATCACGTTCGTTCCCGCGATCGTCTTGGCTCGCCGCGCCGGCCGAAACATCACCGAATTTTTTGCGGCCGGCCGGCAGGCCCCATGGTGGCTGATTGGGATCTCGCTGGTCGCGACGACGTTTTCCACCGACACCCCGAACCTCGTGACGAATCTCGTGCGCGACGGCGGCGTCGCGGAAAACTGGGTCTGGTGGTCGTTTCTGCTGACCGGAATGGCGACCGTATTTTTCTACGCCCGGTTGTGGCGGCGCAGCGGCGTTCTCACCGATCTCGAGTTCTACGAGCTGCGTTATTCGGGGAAGGCGGCGTCGTTCGTTCGCGGATTCCGGGCGGTGTATCTCGGCCTGTTCTTCAACTGCGTGATCATCGCGAGCGTCAATCTTGCCGCCGTAAAGATCGCGGGCGTGCTGTTCGGCTGGCCGCGTTTCGAAACGCTGCTGCTGCTGGCCGCCGTGCCGATCATTTTTGCGGCGACGGCCGGTCTGTGGGGCGTGATGGTGACCGACACGATTCAGTTCGGCATCACGATCACGTCGGCGTTCGCGGCCGCGTATTTCGCCGTTCACGCCCCCGGCGTAGGGGGCTTGCACGGGTTGATCGGGCACTTTTCCGGCCCCAAGGCGAGCATGCTGTCGATCTTGCCGAACTTCAGCGACTGGCCGACGGCGTTGGCCATTTTTGTTATTCCGCTAACGGTGCAGTGGTGGTCGGTGTGGTATCCCGGAGCCGAACCGGGCGGCGGCAGCTACGTCGCGCAGCGGATGCTCGCGGCGCGGACGGAGTCGGACGCGCTCTTCGGAACGCTCATCTTTCAAGCGATGCACTACGCGCTGCGGCCGTGGCCCTGGATCGTGGTCGCGCTGGCGTCGACGATCGTCTATCCGTCGCTGCACGACATTGCCGCGCGCTTTCCGAACGTGCAGCCGAGCCTCCTCGGCAACGACATCGCCTACCCGGCGATGCTCGTGTTTCTTCCGGCCGGGTTTGCGGGGTTCATGGTGGCGGGTCTCTTCGCTGCGTACCGCTCGACGATCGAAACGCATCTGAACTGGGGCACGTCGTATCTCGTCCACGACTTCTATCAGCGGTTCTTGCGTCCCGGTTCGACTCAGCGGGAACTCGTTTTCGCGGGACGTTTGGTCACCGTCTTGCTGATGGGCGCCGGCGTCGTGGTTTCACTCTATCTCGACACGGCGAAGGACGCGTTCAATTTGCTGCTGTCGATCGGCGCCGGAACGGGCTTGATCTATCTGCTGCGTTGGTTCTGGTGGCGAATCAACGCGTGGAGTGAAGTGAGCGCGATGTTTTCGTCGTTCGCCGTCGCGCTGGCATTTTTCATCGCGGGGAAGTTGGGACATCCGGTCGCATCCACGACGGTTCTGCTCGCGACGGTTGGAACGACCACCGTCGTGTGGCTGATCGCGACGTTCGTCACGCCGCCCGTTGCCGGCGCGTCGCTGACGGCATTTTACGCCAAAGTCCGGCCGGCAGGGCCGGGCTGGACGGCCATCCGCCGGGCGTCCGGGCTGCCGCCGTCGCCCGATTCGCCGGCGCAGTCGTTGCTGGGCTGGGTGCTTGGGCTGGCGGCCGTTTACGGCGCCCTCTTTTCGGCCGGACAGTTCGTCTACGGACGGCCGGTGGGCGGCTGCATTTGGGCGGCGGTAAGCCTCGCCAGCATCGCCGGCTTAGCTTCAGTCGGGCGGAGTCTCTGGGGTACCCGCAATCCCGAGGATGCCGGCATACCCGCAAAACCGGGCTGAATTCTGTGCCGCGACGCTCATTCTCCACAGATTGCACAAGATGAACGTCGCACTTTGTGGACAACGAAGGCGAGCGTTTGAGTTCTGCCCAACCCACAGGCTTGGCACTTGACCGACCGAGGAGTACGCACGTGACGCACGTCCGGATCGCATCGCTCATGACGTTTTTCCTGGTGCTTGCGGCTTGCTCGAATTCCAGCTCGAATTCGGCGTCGCAAGCGAGCGCATCCTCAGCCGCGGCATCGGGGGCTCCCGCGGCCCCCGCGGGCAAGACGATCGGCGTCTCGATCCAGAACCGGGAGGCGCAGTTTTACCAGGATATGGAGGCCGGGATGCGCGCCGAAGCCGCCAAGTTCGGCTACAAGCTCCTGGTCGTCGATGCCAACCGGGATAACGCCAAGCAGCAGAGTCAAGTCGAAGACTTCATTTCCAAGAAAGTCGACGCGATCGTTCTGACGCCGTACGACTCGCAGGCCATCGGCAGCGCGATCGTCGAGGCAAACGATGCCTCGATTCCGGTATTTACCGCCGACATCGCGAGCACGAGCAATCAGGGAAAAGTCGTGACGCACGTTGCGAGCGATAACGTGCAGGGTGGGTTTCAAGCCGGCAAACTCATCTGTCAGGCAGTCGGCAAAACCGGGACCGTCGCGATCGTCGACGAGCCCGAGGTTACCAGCGTGCAAGATCGCGTCAAGGGTTTCAAAGCGGCGCTCGCCCAACTTTGTCCGGGCGTAACCGTAGTCGCGGACGTCGACTCGGGTGGAACGCGAACCAAAGCCAACAGCGATACGGGCGACATTCTGCAAGCGCACAAAAACCTCAAGGGCATTTTCGGGATTAACGACGATTCCGCGCTAGGCGCGCTCACGGCCGTCAAGGCCGCCGGCCTTGCGGGGAAGGTTGCGATCGTCGGCTACGATGCGACCCCCGAAGCGCGGGCCGCAATAGCGAGCGGAGCGATGTACGGCGACGCGATTCAATTCCCCAAAAAAATCGGCGCGTCGACGATCGACGTCATTGCGGGCTATTTCGGCGGCAAGACGCCGGCTTCGCGGGTAAAAATCGACGTCGGGTCCTTTACGCAGGCCGACGCCAAGAACGCGCATTGAGATTCGACACCGTTGCCTGAAGACGCGCCGCTGCTCGAAATGCGCGGCATTGGGAAGACCTTCCCCGGCGTACGCGCACTCTCCGACGTCTCGCTGACACTCCATCGCGGCGAGGTCCTGGTTCTGGTCGGAGAAAATGGTGCCGGCAAATCGACCCTGATGAAAATTCTCGCCGGCGCGCTGCGCGCCGACGAAGGCGACGTTATGCTCGACGGAGCCTCCGTGACGATTGCCTCGCCGGCGGCCGCCGAGCGGTTGGGGATCGGCATGATCTATCAGGAGTTCACGCTCGTGCCGCAGCTGACGGCATCCGAAAATGTCGTGCTCGGGGCGGAGCCCACCGTCGCAGGCGTGTTCGTGAACGAGGCCGCGGTCCGGCAACGGGCCAAGCGCGCGTTGGACGAGCTCGGGGTCGACGTGCCGCTCGACGTTCCGACGTCGCGCCTTTCGGTCGGGCAGCAGCAACTCGTCGAGATCGCGAAGGCCCTCGCGCGCGACGCTCGCATCATCGTGATGGACGAACCTACTGCGGCGTTGAGCGGTCGAGAGATCGACCGGCTCTTTGCGATCATCGGCCGGCTCAAGGCCAAAGGCACCGGCATCATCTACATCTCTCATCGCATGGACGAACTGCCAAGGATTGCGGATCGGGTCACGGTGCTGCGTGACGGAAGAACCGTCGAGACGCGGCGCGCGGCGGATTTTCCGATTGGCGAGATCATCCGCGCTATGGTCGGCCGGCAGCTGGACGCGCACTTCCCCGAGCTGCCGGAGCTCGCGCGCGGAGCGCCCGACGTGCTCGCCGTGCGCGGATTGCGCCGCGAACCGCTTCTGCACGACGTGACCTTTACGGTGCGCGCGGGCGAAATCGTCGGCCTCGCCGGCTTGGTCGGAGCCGGGCGAACCGAAATCATGCGCGCGATCGCAGGGGCGGATGCCGCGGGCGGCGAGATTGCGGTCGATGGGAAACCGGTGCGGATTCGCCGCCCACAAGACGCCATCGCCGCCGGCATTGCGTTCATTACCGAAGATCGTAAGGCGCAGGGCCTCGTGCTCGGGATGACCGTACGCGAAAACGTGACGCTGGCACATCTGGCGGAATTCGTCGACCGCGATCGGCTGATCGACGTTCGGCGCGAGCGGACGGCGACCGAGAAGATGATCGCAGACCTGCAGATCCGCACGCCCGGAACCGAGCAAATCGTTCGCAATCTGTCGGGTGGGAACCAGCAGAAGGTCGTGCTCGCAAAGTGGCTGATTGGCAGGGCCCGCGCGTTTCTCTTCGACGAGCCGACGCGCGGCGTGGACGTGGGCGCCAAGGCCGAGATTTACCAGCTGATGCTCGAGCTGGCGGCGCGCGGGGCGGCCATCGTCATGGTTTCCAGCGACCTGCCCGAAGTGCTGGGTATGTCGCACCGCGTACTCGTCGTTCGCAACGGAACGATCGCTGCGGAGTTTGCCCGAGCGGACGCGACGCCCGACCGCGTCATCGCGGTCGCAACGGGGTCGGCGGCGTGAAGGACCGCGAGCGTTTGGCCTACTGGGCGCGCATCGCCGGGGCGGCGCTGCTGCTCGTCGTGCTCGTCGTCGCGGTCAACGGTGCCTCCCACGGTTCGTTTCTCGAACCCAGCAACATCGTGCGCGTCCTTCGCCAGATCACCTATAACTGTGTGCTCGGCGTCGGCCAGACGTTCGTCATCATTACGTCCGGCATCGACCTTTCGGTAGGGTCGCTCGTTGCGCTCACCGGCGTGGTCGCCGCGCTGTTTGCCAACTCCGTACACCTGACCGGGTTTCCGCTGATCCTGGCGACGCTGCTCGTGACGGTCGCGGTCGGCGCGGGCGCGGGTTGGGTCAACGCGCTGCCGGTCGTGAAGCTGAACTTGCCGCCGTTCATCACGACGCTCGCGATGCTCGAAATGGCGCTCGGCCTCTCGTTCATCCTGTCCCACGGACGCCCGGTGGCGCTGCAGAGTGCGGATTTTCAGCACACCGGAATCGGCTCGTTTCTCGGCGGCGTAACCGGCGCGCTCCACTTGCCGAGCATTCCGGTCCCGGTCGTCTGGATGGTCGTCATCATCGTCGTGGCGTCGGTCGTTCTCACGCGCACGCGCTTCGGGCGCTACGTCTTCGCGATCGGCGGAAACGAGGAGGCCGCGCGGCTGGCCGGTATCAACGTGGCGCGCGTCAAGACGCTGGTCTACGTCATCAGCGGCGCCTGCGCCGCGATCGTCGGATTTCTCTACATGGCCTTGTTCTCGTCGGGTTCGCCGCAAACCGGAACCGGCGACGAACTGCTCGAATCGATCGCCGCGGTCGTGGTCGGCGGCACGAGCCTAATGGGTGGACGCGGCAGCATCGTCGGAACGTTCTTTGGCGCGCTGCTCATCGGCGTGCTCTACAATGCGATGAACCTGCTCAACGTCGACTCGTATCTGCAGAAAGTCGTGCTCGGCGCGGTTATCCTGCTCGCCGTCGTCCTGGACGAACTCCGCAAACGCTACCTCTCGCGCGCGTAGTCCTCGTCGGTCGTTAGAACGGGAAGTCGGATTGAGTCAATCCGGTGTTCGTCTTGAGGTCGGTGATGCTCTCGTCGAGAACGATCTGGTCGCCGGCATAGAGGATTTGACGAATCGGCCAATGCGTTTCTTGCGACAGGTAGAGAATTTGTTCCGAAACGCCGTCGTTGCCCGTGGGATTGGCGACTTTGAGGTCGAGACGGTCGGTTGAAACGCCGCCGATCTTCCCGCCCGGCGCCTGCGAAAGCGTCCCGGCAGTGGTCGCGTATCTGCGGACGACGTTTTGAATGAGGCCCTCGGGAATCGTGATCCCGCGCAGCGAGACCGCACGCGGATCGTGGAGACTTACTTTGAGGTGGACGCCGGAGAAGAGGCCGCCCTGGTGACCGCTGACCTGATCGCCGCCCGCCCACACGCCCCCGGAGCCTTTGCCGTCGCCCGCTTGGATAAGCGTTTTGGCAAAGTGCGGCTTCATGAACCACACTTCGTACGTGCGATTCTGCGACGCCGTGCCCTTGACTTCGTGAACGCGCTCGACGACCGCGTAGTCGTTGACGCTTGCAAAGGCTTGTTCGAATGCCGCCAGCGCGGGCGCTGCGTTTTCCGCGAACGCGCCGTGCGGCACGATCGACAACCCTAGCGCGGCGATCGCCGCGGTCACCCACGAGATCCGATAACGGGGGTCGTACATTCTTCCTCCAACCGACGGTAACGTTTAAAACGGTTCTTCGCCCAGCAGCGTACCGTGTTTTCCTTCTACGCCGATAAGCACATCGCATTTTGCATCGGCGGCGATATCCTGAATCGTGCCGCCCAAGCGAGCCCCGCTGTATCGCCCTTCCAGATACGAACCCAAGATGATCAAGTTGGCTTGCTCGCGTTTTGCAAGTTCGAGCACCGCCTCGCGGGTCGAACGCGTCTTGATCGTCTCGGTGCGCAGGGCGACGTTTGCTTTGTTGGCAATCGTTTCGGCCGCCCCGAGCGAGTCGAGAGCGACGCGCTCCTCTTCGGGCATTTCGGCATCCGGGGGGAGCGTCAGCGGAACTTCGATGACGTAGATGGCGAGCAGTTCCGAGCGCTCGCCGCGCGCGAGCTTCACCGCCAGCGCCATCATGTGCCCCGAGTTGATCTCGGGTGAAAAGACCACGACGATGCTCCCGACCATCTGCTTGAGCTGGTCGGTCGTTCGAGCCGCCAGTTTCTCCAATCCCGATTTGGGGCCGTGCAGCATCCAGTACACGATTGCGGCGACCGATGCAGCGACCATCACGGCGGCAAACGCCCCCTCGGGCGATATCGAGAGCGACGACCACGAACTCATCGCGCCGCGCGCCCGCGGGCGTGCAGAATCAGTGAGATGCGATGGGCGCCCAGCGCGATCATCGCTCCTCCAAGCACGACTCCGGGAAGACTTTCGAAGCGAAGTCCGAGAGCGGCGACGCGCAGAAGAATTATGGATCCGCACGCAACCATGGCGATCGCAAGAACCGTTCGCACGGCGAGCACGTTACGCGCTCGCTCCGGCGCGGCGTTCGTTGCTGGCCTTGACGGCGGCGACGTACTCGTCCATAAGCTCGAGTTCGCCGGCGCCGCGCAGGATCTCCACTTGCTCTTTGCGCCAGTCGCGTTTCTGCGATCCGAACACCGGGAGGCCGCGGTGGCGCCGGTAGACGGCGTAGCCGATCAGACCCAAAATCAACCAGCTCGGGCCGGCGATCCGCCCAATCGGGTGCGTGAACAGCGTGAAAATCAGAATCGAAAAATTCCCACGAACCCGAAGATCGCGATGATCGGGAATTCGGCTCGCTCGCCGCGAACGCGCACCGGGAAGTTGAACGGTATCTTGAACTTCCGCGGGCTAAGCGGATCGTAGAGCCGCAGCGCAATCAACGCCAGAAAGACGAACGAGTAACTCGTGGCGGCGCCGAAGGCATAGAGGTCGGCGAGAAACTCGAGCCCGCTCTCGTTGCGGAAAAACCGTGCGTACAGCGTCATCGCGCCCGGATAGAGCGACGGAAAGGCCGCAAAGACGAGTTCCAGCACTGCGACGCCGCCGAAGGCGACGATCGAAATTGCCGGCGTACGGAACTTCGCGTGGACGCGCTGGAAGACCGACGGAAGGAGGCTCGACTTGCTCATCGCATAGGCGATGCGCGAGCTGCCGAAAACGCCCGAGTTCGACGAGATCAACAGGAGCACCGCGCCCAGAATCGGCACGTAAAATGCAGCCAGCGATCCCCAGATCGGTATGCGTTCCGCCAGCAGCGCGACCGCTTTCCCTTGATTGTCGCCGTTGTTCGGGAACATCTGCCAGAATTGAATCGGGTGGCCGGCCGCGTCGGTGATGGGATGCTGCGGGGCCAGTCCGAGCGCGAGATTCGAATAGGCGAGGGCGAAAATCAGAATCGTCAAGATCAGCGCGATCGAGGTGCGCGGGATTACCGAGGCCGGACGTTGCGTCTCCTGGGCGGCTTGGGAAATCGATTCGAGTCCGACAAACGAGATAATCGCAAGGGACGTGCCCAGCATCAGCTGGTAGGGTGAAGGCCAACTGGCTTGCATTGCATGTACGAGCAGTTCGGGACGGAACGCGAACAGAAAGCCGAAGCACAAAATGCAGGTTTCGCTGATCACGTCGAGGGCCGAAACGATTCCGTTGAACGCCGTGCTTTCGCGCACGCCGATAACGTTGAGCGTCGCCAGGCCGAGAATCAATCCCAGGGTCGCTAGAAAGTGCACCCACGGGTGCGCGGACCCAGTGAGTACCGGGAGCAGTTGGCTGAGATAGTCGACGCAGGTCCAAGCGAAGAGCGTAATGTCGATCGTGAAATCGAGCAGTACCGCCCAACCCGCGATGAATCCAAAGACGTCGCCCAGACCCCGCAGCACGAAGTATTGGCCGCCGCCGGCTACCGGGTAGGTGGCCGCCAGTTCGGTGTATGCCAGGCCGATGCAGACGTACACGATGCCGGCGAAGAGAAACGCGACGTTCGACGCTCCAGCGGCTGCCGCCAGCACGAGCCCGAGGCCCACGAAGATGTCGGCGCCAACGTCGGAATAGCCCCAAGAAAAAGAGCCCCACGGAGTGACCGATCGGCGCAGCTCGGGCTTCGACGTTGCCGGCACCGTCAGAATGCGTTTCGATGAAGGGTGAGGCGACCGTTGTCGAGGGCGACGACGTCGAATCGAATCTTAGCGCTGGGCGCTACCACTTGCGCGTAGTCGGCAGCGGCTCGCCGCAAGGCCGCCCGCTTGCGGGCGCCCACGGCGGCCAAAGCGCGGCCAAACCCCGTCGTGTCGCGCCGCTTTACTTCGACGACGACCAGCGTCGCGCCGTCGAGACAAACGGCGTCGATCTCGCCCTCGGGAAGGCGCACGTTGCGCGCGATCACCCGGTAGCCCTGGGACTCGAGGAAGGCTGCGGCTCGCTCCTCGCCGCAGCGTCCTTTCTCCGCGGTCGCCGGAGCGACACCAGCTCGGTTACGCATCGAACTCGAATCCGAATGCCAGCTGCGCGTCGCGAACGCGAGCCCAGTTCGCCCGGTGGTGAACGCTCGGTCCGTGCTCGCGCAGCGCCTCGATATGCAGGGGCGTGGCGTAGCCTTTGTGCGCCGCAAATCCGTAGCGCGGGTCTTCGCGGTCGAGATCGACCAGCAGCGCGTCGCGATGTACTTTCGCGACGATCGACGCCGCGGCGACGACGGCGCAGCGTGCGTCGCCGCGGATCAGCGGCTCCTGCGGTCCGGCGTAGGCACGGATCCGCACCGCATCGGTAATCAGGTACTCCGGCAGGCGCGTCAGGTCGGCGATCGCCCGTTCCATCGCAAGGACGCTCGCCCAGTAGATGTTCAGACGATCGATTTCGGCGACGCTCGCGATGCCGACCGCCCAGGCCGCCGCAAACGCTTTGATGGATTCGGCGATCTCCAGGCGCAGCTCCGGGCGCACTTGTTTGGAGTCGTTGAGACCTTTGATGAACAGCGGCCTTTCCGCCACCACGCAGGCCGCGACGACCGGGCCGGCAAGCGGTCCGCGCCCGACTTCGTCGACGCCGCCGACGAAAGTAAATCCGCGCTCGCGGGCGGCCGTTTCGAAACGGTGCAGGCGGTGGAGACGGCGCCGCTCGCGTTCGTACGCGTTTCGAGCTTTACGTCGTTTTGGCGTCATCGATCGTCTCGAATGAGATCCGGCCGAAGCCGCCCTCGTTAAACTCGCGAATGTAGGATCCGGCAGCGTTGTGGTAGTCGACCGAACCGCCGCGAAGCAAGGCGCCGCGCGCGGCGGCAAAGCTCTGAAGGTCGGGAACCTTCGCGCGTGGGCGTTCGCGCACGGCCCAGCGGTAAAATTCGTCGACCACGTGCTCGGGGTCGTACCGTTCGCGCGGAAGCGCGCCGCATATCGCGAGCTTCCATTGCGCCTCCGGAGTCGCAATTTTTGGCACCAGAATTCCCGGCGTGTCCATCAGTTCGACGCGGTTCGACAGCCGAAACCACTGGAGCTGCCGGGTCACGCCCGCCCGATCCTCGGTTTTGGCGGCCGCGCGCCGCAACAGGCCGTTGATCGCGCACGACTTGGCCGAGTTCGGCACGCCGACGACGAGCACGCGCGCGATCCCGCCGGTCGGCGGGACGAGCGCGAGAGAGCAGCGCACCGATGCGGGCGACGCTGCGCTGCGACCGCCCGTCGAAAGCCGCGGCTTCGAGGCCCTCGCGCGCAAACGCCGCGATCCACGCTTTGGTGACGCGCGGCTGCGCCAGGTCTTCTCGCGAGAGCGCCAGCACGCGGGCGCGCTTGCCGATCAGCGCGTCGAGCATCGGGTTACGGCCCGTGCGGGGAATTCGCGCGTCGGCGACTTCGACGACGATGTCGGCGAGTTTGACGTACTCGCCAAGTCGGCGCATCGCTGCGGCCATGTGGCCGGGATACCACTGGACGACCTTCTCGAGCTGCACGGTCATGCGTTACAAGGTGCCCAAGTCGGCCGGGGGCCAGATTCCCGCCAGGGCCCGGCCGACGAGGCGGTCGTCGCGCACGGGGCCGAAGAAGCGCGAATCCTCGCTGTCGGCCCGGTTGTCACCGAGCACGTACACCGAATCCGCGGGCACGACCGTTTCCGGAAAAGAGCGATCGTCGGGATAGCGCACGTAAGGCTCGTGGAGCGAGGTGCCGTTGAGCAGCACGCGCCCGCGCTCCACGGCGATGCGGTCGCCCGGCAGGCCGACGACGCGCTTGATGAAGACGGGCCGGGCGTCCTCGTCGTGGCGGAATGCAACGATGTCGCCGCGCTTGGGGCGCGAAAGCCGATACGCGAACGTATTGATCAGCACGTACTCACCCGAGGAAATGTGCGGCGTCATCGAAGGTCCCGAAACCTGCCAGGTTCGCATGAAGAACGCGGTTATCAGAAGGGCGAGAATCGCCAGCTGCAACGCCAGGTTCGCAAGCGCGCGCCAGTGCAGCAAACGTGACACGAACCTCTTGCTTCGCGGAGGCGGAAGGTAGTCCTAGAGAAGCCGTGTAGACTCCTAAGGTCGCTTTACAGCACGCGAGCCTGCGAAGGCGGCCAGAAGATCAGAAACGCCCTACCGGTGAAGCCCGCGGCGTCGCCCGCACGAGGACCCGTCGCGAATCGTCCGGCATCTTGTGCGAATCCCCACATGTGCGAGTCCTCGGATTCGTTACGATTGTCGCCGAACATCATGAAACAGTTTGCCGGAATGCGGTCCGGCGCGCTCCACGCCGACTTCGGCGGAACGTTTGCCGACGCCGGATCGAGCCGCTGCCATTGGCCGCCCTCGCCCTCGCTTTTTACGTAAATGCCGTAATCGCGGATTGCGAGGTCGTAAGAGGGGCGTTCGGCGATATAGGGCTCTTTGAGCGCCATTCCGTTGACGTAGACCGTGCCTCCCTGAACGCGCAGCGTGTCCCCCGGACGCCCGATCACCCGCTTGATGAAGTCGTCGGGCGTCGGAATGGGCGGCGGAAATACGACGACGTCGCCGCGCTTGGGCTCGTGAAAGCGGTATTCGAACTTATCCACCAGCAGCACGTCGTGGATCTGCAGGGTCGGCAACATCGATCCCGACGGAATATAGTACGTACGGGCCACGAACGTTATCAGCAGCCACGCAGCCAGCCCGGCAATGATGAACGGGTCGAGAAACTCACGCGCGACGGCGGTGCTTCGGCCGTTCGAACCCGCGACGACCGGACGGAGCGACAGCACGACGCGGGCGACCGCGATGACGGCGACGATGGCGAGAAGCTCCGGAGGGGTCATATGAGGTGCGTCGTCTTTCGGTGAGTCGTGTTAGTGGATTATTTGCAGGCGCCCAAACGGCCATAAAACTAGAAAGGCGCGTCCCGCGAAACCGGCTCGCACTTTGCTGCGGGCCAACGGCCCAGCGGCGAAAGTCCCGCTCAGCTGTGCGAATCCCCAGACGTGCGAGTCGTCGGAGTAGTTGCGATTATCGCCAAGCATAAGATAGAACCCCCGCGGGATCCGATCCGGGGACTGCCACGTGGACGACGGCGGAACGTCGGCCTGGTGCGGATCGAGCGCTACCCCGTTGACGTAGACGTTGTAGCGAGCGATCTTCAAGTCGTACTTCGGAGGCTGATTGACGTACGGTTCGCGCAGGGCAGCGCCGTTGCGGTAAACGATGCCGTCGGAGATGCGGATCGCGTCGCCCGGCACGCCGATCACGCGTTTGACGAACTCGTCCCCGTGCGCTTCGACAGGAGGAACGAAAACGGCGATGTCGCCGGGCTGCGGGGAATGAAGTCGATAGGCGATCTCGTCGACGAGGAGCACGTCGCGCACCTGCAGCGTGGGGACCATCGAGACCGAAGGAATGTAGTACGTGCGGATAACGAACGTTATTAGAAACAGCGCGATCAGTCCGGCGACGAGCAGGGCGTCGAGGTACTCGCGCACCGCAGCGACCGGCGTGGCTGCGCCGTCCGCGGGTGCAAAAGGTTTTATCGAAAGCGCGATGCGCGCTACGGCGAAAACGCAGAGAAGTCCGAGTAGCTGGAGGGGTGTCAGAGCCGGCTACTTGACGACTTTCTTCTCTTTGATGCGCGCGGCTTTGCCGATCTTGTCGCTGAGGTAGTAGAGGCGGCTGCGCCGGACGACACCCCGTTTGCCGACTTCGATCTTTTCGACGCGCGGGCTGTGAACGAGGAACGTCTTCTCGACGCCGACGCCGTGCGCCACGCGACGCACCGTTATCGAAGCGGTGGCTCCGCCGCCCTTGCGAACGGTCACGACGCCCTCGAACATCTGCGTGCGCTCTTTTCCACCTTCGACGACCTTGGAATAGACCTTAACCGTATCCCCCGTGCGGAAAGCCGGGAGACCGTCTTTGAGTTGATCCCGATTAAGGGCATCGATGACGTTCATGACACTCTTCTGCTTGCGATGCGGATAGGTAAAACGCCGGTCCGAGCGAAGCTGCCGGGCCGCGACAACCACGGTATGGTATCATGGCCGTTCGTCGGCACGCAAGGCGTCGTCGAGCAGGTCGGGCCGTCGATCGGCCGTTCGGCGGCGCGATTCTTCACGGCGCCAGCGGGCAATTTTCGGCGTGATCCCCCGAAAGCAGGACGTCCGGTACCGCGACGCCGCGAAAGACGGGGGGTCGCGTAAAGCTAGGGTAGTCGAGCAGCCCTTCTGAGAACGATTCGTGGCTCAGGGAAGCCGGCGCAAGGACGCCGGGCAGCAGCCGGACGGTCGCATCCATCATGGCCAGTGCCGGGATCTCGCCGCCGGTCAGCACGAAGTCGCCCAGGCTATATTCCTGCGTCGGATAGAGTGCGGCCAGCCGCTCGTCAATGCCCTCGTAATGCCCGCAAACGATGATGAGCCGCTGCAACTCCGAAAAACGCTGTGCGTCGGCTTGCCTGAAAGGTTCGCCCCCGGGGGTGGGGACGACGATGGCGCGACGCTCCTGCGCGGGAGCGGCCGCTAGAATTCGGTCGAGTACGCGCGCGATCGGCTCGATCCGCAGCACCATTCCCGGACCCCCGCCAAAGGGCGAATCGTCGGCCCGCTCGCTGCCCCGCAGCTCGTCGAGCAGGTGGTGGTACGCGACGGTCACGACGCCCGCATCGACCGCCCGCCCGACGATCGACAGACCCACGAACGGCGCGAAAACCTCTGGAAAGAGCGTAACGACGTCGAGGTTGAACATAACGGTTCAAGTGTTTCGGTTCTGGCGTCGATTCGCTTTCCGCCGTGCTGCGTCGCCGCGCCGCCACGCACTCGAGGCGCTCGATCGCCGCGATTTTGCGCGCGCGGAGCGCGAGCTGACGGCGCTCCTCGAGTCAGGCGTTTCGGAAGCCGGCGCCAAGGTACCGGCTCGGGAGAAAGCCTTCCTGCTGAACAAACGCGGCGTAGCGAGAGTCGGGCTCGAGCGGCTCGAGTCGGCCGCCGACGACTTCGCCGCGGCCCTGGAAACGGTCGCGAACTATCCGCCGGCGTTGGCTAACCTCGGCAACCTGGACTTCGAGCGCGGGCAGGTCGACACGGCAATCGCTCGGTACGAAGCTGCGATTCTCGCCGATCCGGAGTACGCCGTCGCGTACTTCAACCTAAGCGTTGCCTATAAGCGTGCGGGTCGAGTCGACGAGGCGGTGCGCGCGCTGCGCCGCGCGCAACGCCTGGAGGGAACTAGTTTCTTACGCCGGCGTCGGCCGCGGTGATTTCCTCGAGATACTCGAAGAGCTGCGGCAGTGTGATCTTCTCGAGCGCGGTACGCGCGTCGATCCGGTTTTCGTCTTCACCTTCGTCGCGGATGTAGCAGCGCGTCTCGATGCCGTCGTTCTCGCTCAGGAACGATACCGCAAACCCGCGGCCGGGCATCTCGTCGTAAATCCGCATCGTCTGCGGATTGAGAATCTCGATCGAGTGCGCTTGGGTATGGGCGTCGAAGATCAGAATTTTCAAGTGCTCGAAGTTCGTGACTTCGATCGCTCCCACGACGAACACGTTCTTCGTCGAAAAGAATTCGTGACCGCGTTTGCTTCGGCTCGAGACTTCATAGAAGACGCGATGCCCGACGAAGCGGCTGAGGATCTTGCGCAACGTTGCCAGCGACGCGAGCGTCTCGGTGCGATTGCCGCGGGTATAGATGATCTTCACGGACGGACTCCGGAGCTTGCACGGTCCAGCAGGCGAGCCCTGCCAAGCAGGCCAAACGGCCGCCGCCGGGGGAAGCTGACCGGCCATGTTCTCGGTTCCGGACATTCTGGTCGTCTCGATCCTGGCGCTGCTGCTGTTCGGACCGGACCGCCTGCCGAAGATGATGCGGCAGGCCGGGCGGTTCATGCGGGACGTGCAGAACACGTCGCACTCTTTCGTGGCCGAGATGGAACGGGCGGCCGACCTTTCCGACCCGCCCGAAGCGCCGCAGCCGCCGCTCGAGAAGCCGGCTACCATCCCGCCAGGCGATACCAAAGACGCATGACGCGCCGCACGTAGTCGCGCGTTTCGGAATACGGCGGCACGCCCCCGTAACGAAGCACCGCGCCGGCTCCGGCATTGTATGCCGCCAGTGCGAGGACGTAACGAGCGCGTAGATCCGTTCGACTAAAACGATCGAGCAAAATTCGCAGCTGACGAGCGGCGCCGGAAATGTTTTGGATCGGGTCGTCGGGATCGACGCCAAGACTGGCGGCGGTTCGCGGCATCAGCTGGCCGAGGCCGCGCGCTCCCGCCTTCGAACAAGCGGTGGGATTCCAGCGCGACTCGACGGCGATGAGCGCGACGAGCAGGCGGGCGTCGAGTCCTTCCCGGTCGGCCTGTTCGATCGTCGTCACCGCCAGAATCAGGGCCGTCTCGTCGTCCAGCGCGGGATTGAAACGCTGCAGAGCGCGCGCGTACGGCGCGGAAGCGTTGGCCGGGGACGTTTGAGCGCCCGCGGCGTTCGCAGTCCAAAAAGCCAAGATTGCAAGAAAGACTGGCGTGCGCCACACGCCGGAGCAAGTGCCCTCGAAAGCCGAATCGCGGCTTGGCTAGATGTTGAAGTTTTGGCGCAGTTCGCTAATGCGCTGCTGAACGGTGTTCCGGACTTGCGAGTGGAGCTTTTCCTTCTGATCGTCGGGCAGCCGGCGATAGACCAGATAGCCGGCCACGGAAAGAATCCCGCCGAGCAATCCTACGACCAGCGCTTTTCCCATTTCGCCGGCTCCGTCGTCAGCGTCGCGATTCGGGTTGGGTCCCCCGCTCTGGAAGCCGTTGCCGCCCGGATTCGGGGCAGACCACTGCTGCTGGGGCGGCGTCGTTCGGAAACTGTCTGTCATAAGGCCTCCTTCGGGCTGCTGCCATACTTACCCAGCTTCGCCTGCGGTGTTACGCCGTTGCCGCGATTGACGCCGGGACGAGCATCGCACGTGCTCGGGGTACTGCCGGGCGAGCTCTGCGATCGCCAGCTCTGCGGTGGCGGCGATGGCGCGTACGCGCGGGTCGTCGCGCTCGGCGGCCGCCCAGCGAAGGTCCAACACGCCGGGCTGCTGGCGCGCGTCGAGCGGGATGCGGGCGTGGCGTTCCAAACCCAGGCGGGCAGCCTGCAGAATCGCCGACACGGCCGCGCAAACGAGGTCGTCGGCATCCACGGCGTAGTCGGCATGCCCGCTAGCAAAAATCGAGGACAGCCGGTTGCGGCTGTCCCGATAGAACACGACTTCGACCACGGCTAACGGCGCTTACGAAAGCGCGATCTTCGTGATCTTGACTTCGGCGAAACGCTGGCGATGGCCGTTAAGCTTGCGCACGCGCTTTTTCGGCTTATAGCGGAAAACCAGAATCTTGCGGTCCTTGGCTTGACGCAGCACGGTGCCGCTGACGCTAGCTCCCTGGAGCAAGGGGGTCCCGACCTTGACGTCCGCGCCGCTCCCGGCGAGGACCACCTTATCGAAGGTAACGTCGGAGCCGACTTCGCTGCTCAGCAAGTCGCAGCGAATGACGTCGCCCTCGGCGACTTTGTATTGCTTGCCGCCGGTTTCGATGATCGCGTACATGACTTCGGTACGATACCAGCCAGCCGGGGCGGTGTCAAACCGCAGGTGCGGGCGGCGGGCTTGACGCCGTGGCAGCGAACCAGGTAGTATCAGACTAGTCTATAAAATAGAGTAATCTAACCCGGTAGAAGGTGACGCCGCTCGGCGCCGTGCCTTCGGGGACGCGGGAGATCCAACGTGAACGGTTTGAACGAAACTCAGGCGCGCGAGCACCTCGAGATGGTCGAGCGGATCCTGGCCGAGTCGCACCAGCGACTCTGCGCGGGGGGCGAGTATTTCGTGGTGTGGGGGCTTTTTTCGGGCGGCCTGACGATTCTGCTGAATCTGATCGCGCGGGGAATCGTCGCGCCCGCCGCCGGTTGGCTGGCCGGAGTCGCTCTGGTGGCCTGCATCGTCTTTTCAATCGTTCGCGGCCGCTCGCTGAGCGGCCGGAGCGCGCGGCAGTCGCTGCTGCAGCGCGAGTTCTTTAACGTTTTATGGCTGACGATCGGTTTGGCGTTCGTCGCCGACGCAGCCGCTTACCGGGTGTTCTCCGGGCTCGCATCGGCGGGGATCTGGAGCTTTGCCGAAGCGATCGTGCTGCTCTATATCGGCATGCACGGCAATCGCCGTGCGCAGGTCGCGGGAATCGTCGTCGCGGTTTCGATGATCGCGGCGAATTTTGGAACGCCGGCTTACTCGGCGTACGCGTTGGCGGCCGGCATGATCCTCGGATACGCCGGGTTCGGCCTGGCAGAACTGTTTGCGCGCGATGAGGCACGGCCCGGCAATGGACGAACTGCTGCTCTCTAAGATCCGTCTCGGAATCGTCGCCGAGCTGCTGACCGCGCAATGGGTAACGTTTTCGGAGATGCAGCACGCGCTCGACGTGAGCCAGGGCAATCTTGGCGCGCACCTGGCACGGCTCGTCGACGCGCAGTACGTTGGCGAAGAAAAGATGTTCGTGAACCGGCGCCCGCAAACGCGGTACCACTTGACCGAGCGCGGCCGCGGAGCGTTTGCCGACCACGTCACGCAGCTGCAGTCGCTGCTGAAAGAGGCGCGTTCGTCGTGATATTGAGCTTCGAAAGGGTTACCAAGTCGTACGGTCCGGTTCGCGCGCTCGACGCCGTGTCGTTCGAGGTCGGACGCGGGGAGATCGTCGCCGTACTCGGACCTAACGGTGCGGGCAAGACGACCGCACTCGAAATAGCGGTGGGCCTGCGAGCCGCCGACTCGGGAGGCGTCCGCCTCTTCGGCGCATCGCCGCGCGACGCTGCGGTCCGGCGCCGTCTGGGCGTAACGCCGCAAGAGAGCGGTTTTCCCGATTCGCTGCGAGTTGACGAAATCGTCGGTTTCGCCGCCGCGCACTTCGCTCGATCCGGCGACGTCGGCGCGACGCTGACGGCGTTCGGCCTCGAGTCATTACGCCGCCGGCCGGCGGGGACGCTCTCGGGTGGTGAGTCCCGGCGGTTGGCGCTGGCGCTCGCGTTCGTCGGCAATCCCGAACTCGCGGTGCTCGACGAGCCGACCACCGGACTCGACGTCGAATCGCGGCGCCGATTGTGGGAAGTGGTTCGCAACGCGGCGACGGGGCGCTCGATTCTTTTCACGACGCACTACTTGGAAGAAGCCGAAGCTTTGGCGTCGCGAATCGTCGTAATCGATCGCGGACGAGTACGCTTTGACGGCGCTGCTGCCGAACTGCGCCGGCGCTTCGGCCCAAAGCGAATCACCTACGTGGGCGACCCTTTCATACCACCCGAACTCGCAGCCGAAGCGCCATTCGTGCGCGCGGGCAAACGCACGATCGTGACGGCGGCGGACACCGACGAGTACGTCCGGATCCTCGTGCGTTCCGGATGGCCGTTCTCGGATCTCGAAATCGTGGGGCCGTCGCTGGAAGAGGCGTTCCTCTCGATGACCGGAGATTCGCAGGAATGAACGCGCTCTCGCTAGTCCGCGCGCACACTCGGATCGCGTTGATCGACCTGCTGCGATCTCCTGGATACGTCGTACCGACGGTCGTGTTCCCGGCCATGTTCTTCGCGCTTTTCGACCTGCAATTCGCGCGAACGCAGGCCGCGATCGCCGACGCCGCAACGCTGGCTTTCGTGGCTTGGGCCGTTGCCGGCGTCGCGCTCTACCAGTTTGGGGTCGGCATCGCGGCCGAACGCGGCCGCCCGTGGGAACGATATTTGCGCACCCTTCCGGCTCGCGCGGGCGTTCGATTCGCAGCCCGGATCGCGACCGCTTTGGTCTTCGCAATGCTCGCCGCCGTTTGCGTCGGCGTCGTGGCCCGGGCCTTTACGCCGATCGATCTGACCTTCGGACAGTGGTTGGCGGTCTTCGCCTACAGTTTGGGGGCCGGCGTTCCGTTCGTGTTGTTCGGAATCGCGATCGGGTACTGGTGCTCGGCACGCGCGGCGGTTCCGGTGGCGACGGCATGCAACCTGCTCCTGGCGTATGCGGGCGGTCTTTGGATGCCGCCGCAGTATTTGCCGGCAGTCGTGCAGCGAATTTCGCCGTTTTTGCCGACGCGTCAGTTCGCCGATCTCCTCTGGAGCGTCGTCGGCGTTGGATTCCCGATCCACGCCGTCGTCGGTTTGGCGAGCTATGCCGCCGCGTTCGCGATTTTCGCGTGGCTTGGATATCGACGGGACGAAGGTACGCGCTACGGCTAGGTCACTAGCAGGCTTAGGGCGCGAGCGTCTCGCGCGTAATGGCAGTCCGCTCGACCGTACCCTGGGTAAAGGGCAGCGGCCGCAGCCGTCCCGCTACCCATGCGCCGGCCTGATCGACGTAGTGGCCCGAGCCGGGCTCGCCCGACTCGCCTTGCGGCAACGTGATGCCACCGGCATCCCAGTTGCCGACGTCCCACACCGCACGAAAACTTTGCGAGTAGCCGGGGTATTGCACGTGCAAGGTGAACGCGTCGCCGTTTCCGGCAAACGTCGTGCCGTCCAGAAAAGCGATTCCGAGCGATGCGAACGCGTGCAGCGGCGTGACCGCGCCGGCAACGCCCCACGGCTCGGGCGGCGGCAGGGCGGAAACCGGTACCAGGCTCGGCGAGCGCCGGGCGGTCTGCAGTACGGCCGGCGTCGCGTTTTTTACTCGGCGCGTGACTTGCAGGCGAAGCTCTTCGGCCAGCGTGGCGGCGCTGGAACCGCCGCTCATTTCACCGTTCCAGCCTTCGAGCGCTTCGGCCGTAGCGGGATCGACCGAACGCAGCGCCGGCGCCAGCTCGCGGGCCAACTCGCGTTCGGGCAGCGACAGCACGTCCATCTGCATGCGCGTGAAATACGCAACGTCGTACTTGTGACGCGCGCGCAAGAGTTCGGCGGCGCGATACGCTCGGTACGGCGCGGCGAACTGCGGGCTCAAGCGCAGCGGATATCCGGGCCCGTACATCAGGTTGTTCGACGTCCAAAGGACGGCGGTTTTCGACGGAGCCACTTTGGGAAGCTGCGCGAACGGGACGGGATCGTAACGTTTGTCCAGATCGCCGGCCGGGTGAAACCAGCGCGCCCAGACCGGGTCGTTGGGGATTTCTCCCGCGAGCGTGTAGGCCGCCCGTCCCGTCGTGTCGGCAACCACGAAGTTTTGCGTAGGGCCTGGGAACCGCGCGAGCGCCGTTAAGGCATCTTCAACCGAGCGCGCGCGATCCAAATCCAAGAAGGTCTTCGCCGGCGAGACCGGGTGCTCGTACGCGTTCCAACGCACTAAGACGAACCGGCCGCCTTCGGTGGTAAGCCCGAACGCGCGCGAGTCCCGATAGTAGCGCCGAACGATCGCCGAACGTGCGAAACGCACCCGAAACGTCTCCGTTTGCCAGTTATCGGGATCCAGATGTGCGGGCGGCTGGAACAGCGACAGAGACGCCACGGTTCCGTCGGTCGCGCCCCAAGCGACGTTCTCGTTATGGCCCAAGACGATCCCCGGCGCGCCCGGAAACGTCGCGCCCGCGGCATGAAAGCCTGGCGCTCGCAAGTCCGCCAGATACCACACGCCGGGAATCCGCAGCCCCAGATGCGGATCGTTTGCCAGCAACGCGCGCTGCGTCAGCGAACGAGCGGCCCCGACGGCCCATTCGTTGCTGCCGATCGGCGCGCGCGCGTCGGCGAGTTCGGCGGCCAGCGCGGCCCGCCGGGCACACGGCGCCCCCGGACCAATTGCATTGAGCCCGCGCGTAACCGGTGCCTCGTAACACGGGTCGCTGAGCGGAAAGCGCGACTCCAGCAGCGGTAAACCGCCCCGCCGGTGAGCGGCGTCGCGCGGCTCGACGGCGTTCCAATCGTCGATCAGATCGAGTACCGTCGCCATCGAAACCGCGAGCGAGTCTGCGGGCGTCCAGGGTTGCGGTCGATACGCCAAGATCCGAAATTCGACCGGCAGCGGTTCGCGATCGATGGCGGCGTTCACACCGTCGCTGAAGGCACCGAGCGTTTCCCGAGAACGAGCGTCGAGGTTGCGCCACTGCGCTTCGACGATGGCGCGGACGGGAACGGCGCGTTCGCGTTCGTCGCTTTTCAGAGCCGCGTTTCCAAACACTTCGCTCAGCTCGCCCTTGACGAAGCGCCGAAGCAAATCCATCTGAAAGAGCCGGTCGGAGCCTTCCGCGTAACCCTGGGCAAAAAACAGATCGTGCTCGTTTCGCGCGGTTACGTGGGGTACGCCGCGGTCGTCGCGCAGAATCGAGACGGGCGCGTGCAGCAGCCGCAATCCGGACACGGTTCCGTCGTAGCGCGCGTGCGCGCGCATACCCAGCGCGACGTCGGAAGCAAACAGCGCGGCGACGGCCGCCGCCATGATGAAGAGCGCTGCCAGCAGACGCAGGAACGTGCGCACGGACGGCCTTGGCTGCCGCTAGGAGCCTGTAGGATTATGACGCATGTTCGCCTCGATGCCGCCTTTTGCCCGAATGCTTCGTTGCTCATCGGTCACGAAGCTACGGCTTCGCTCCCTCTTCACGCCTCGTCTTCGATCAAAATTCGGCACGGATTCGAAAACGGTCATAACCCTATAGGCCCCTAGACGTCCACGTACACGTCGTCGCCCTCGACGTGTAGTGCGAAGGTTCCCAAGGGAACGACGGCGGGCAGCGTCAACGCGTCGCCCGTTCGCACGTCGAAGGTTGCTCCGTGCCGAGGACAAACCACGCAGTTACCTTCAAGCGTGCCTTGGTCGAGCGGGCCGCCGTCGTGAGTGCAAACGTCTTCGATGGCAAAAAGATGTCCGTCGACGTTGCAAATCAAGATTTCGACGCCGTCGGCGACGACTCGTCGCGTCGACCCGGGGGCGATGTCGGACGTTTTCGCGACCTTATGTCGAGCCATCGGTAAGGCCTATGCGGCTAGCGGGCCGAGCCGCGCAGTGGCGTCGACGCACGGATCCCGATCGAGCAAATCTCTGGTCACCGCCCTAGTTTTCGAAACAGCCCGGCGCGGGCCTGTCGCCGGCCAATCGCTCTTTAGCCGACCGCGCCTTCCATCTCCATCTTTACCAGGCGGTTGAGCTCGACGGCGTACTCCATCGGCAACTCCTTGACGAAAAAGTCGAAAAAGCCGTTGACGATCATCGCGGTGGCGTCGGCTTCCGAGAGTCCGCGGCTCATCGCGTAGAACAACTGATCCTCGCCGATTTTACTCACGCTAGCTTCGTGTTCGACGGTCGAACGCTGCTCGTGTATCTTCATCGTCGGCTTCGTGTCGCTCGACGACTCGTCGTCCATGATCAGTGCGTCGCAGCGCACCCGCGTCTTCGCTCCGACGGCTCCGGGGAAGATCTCGACGAGGCCGCGATAGGTCGTCTTTCCTCCGTGGGAGCTAACGCTCTTGTTGGTGACCATCGAAGTCGTATTGGGCGCGGCGTGGATGACCTTGGCGCCCGCGTCTTGATGCTGCCCCTCGCCGGCAAACGCCATCGAGAGAACCTCACCCCGAGCGCCCTCGCCCATGAGATAGATCGAGGGATATTTCATCGTGAGACGGGATCCGATATTCCCATCGACCCATTCGACGGTCGCGTTCTGTTTCGCGATGGCTCGTTTGGTAACGAGGTTGAAGATGTTCCGGTACCAATTCTGGATCGTCGTGTACCGAATCGACGCGCCTTCTTCGGCGACCAGCTCGACGACCGCCGAGTGGAGCGACGACGTCGAGAATTTTGGGGCCGTGCAACCCTCGATGTAGTGTACCTTCGCACCTTTGTCGGCGATGATCAGCGTCCGCTCGAACTGCCCCATGTTCTCGGCGTTGATTCGGAAATACGCTTGCAACGGCATCGCGACTTCGACGCCCGGCGGCACGTAGATGAAGGAGCCGCCCGACCACACGGCCGAGTTGAGAGCGGCGAATTTGTTGTCGCCGGGTGGAATGATCGTTGCGAAATACTTGCGGACGATGTCGGGGTACTTTTTGACGGCCGTATCCATGTCGCAAAACAGCACGCCCTGCGCGTCGAGTGCCGCGCTGGTGTTGTGATAGACGACTTCGGACTCGTACTGCGCGGATACGCCGGAGAGAAACTTGCGTTCGGCTTCGGGAATTCCGAGACGGTCGAACGTCCGTTTGATGTCCTCGGGCACGTCGTCCCACGAGCGCTCGGTTTTGTCGGTCGATTTCACGAAGTAATGAATGTCGGCGAAATCGATCTCGTTCAGCCGTGCCGTGTCGCCCCACGTGGGCATCGGCTTCGAAAGAAACAGCTCGTACGCGCGCAACCGGAACTCGCGCATCCACGCGGGCTCGTCTTTCATCGCGCTGATCCGCTCGACGATCTCCCGCGTGAGGCCCTTGTCCGACTTGAAGACGTAGTTTTCGGCGTCGTGGAATCCGTGCCGGTAGTCTTCGATCAGGCTCTGCGCCGAGACCGAGGGGTCGAGTTTGGTTGCCATAGCCCTCCGAGCGTACCGCCCAGCCGGGGTATAGTCAAGATAATGAAGTAGTACCTTGATAATCCCCTGGCGGCAACGCGCTGGCCACGCCGTGCTAGCGGGGCTTTACAGGGGGGTAAGCAGGGGGTATGATTGGCGCCGGACCCGGGTGGCGGGTCCACGGTTTAAGGGAGGCGCGCCCGAACGCGCCATCGCGGCGAGCCGCCCGTGCACCGCTCAAAAGCGCCGGCAAGAGCTCGCCGATAGGTCGGGGACGTGAACTGCACCGCAGGCGCCAGCCGACGAAGTCCGGAGGTGGGATTCCCCCGAGGGTCAAGGAGACCTGGTCAGTTGAATGCACTCGGCAGGCACATCGTGTGCGAATTTTCGGGCTGCGACCCCGTTACGCTCTCGGACGTCGAGGGCATCCATTCTATGATGGTCGCCGCCGCCGAAGCGGCCCACGCTACCATTCGAGAGAGCGCCTTTCACCGGTTCGATCCACAGGGGGTCTCGGGGACCGTCATCCTGGCCGAATCGCACCTTTCGATCCACACCTGGCCCGAGAAGGGCTACGCGGCGATGGATTTTTACACGTGCGGCGATCACACCGATCCGTGGCGGGCGTGCGAGTACGCGGCCCAGGCCCTCGGCGCCAAAAGTATTCTGACGACCGAATTCAAACGCGGCATCGAAAAGAGCGACGGCGAGTTTACGCACGTCCTGAGCCGCAATCACGATCTGCGCGTTCTCTCTGCGTAACGACGACAGGTCTAATTGATTTCTGTTATGTTTTGGCTGACGGCACGGCCGACGCTGAAAATTGGAAGTTGATTTTCGTCTACATTCACTCCCACAATTGATTTCCGTTCACAAATTTCGACGGCGCGCTCGCACGTTTTAGCGCGCGTTTTCAACGTCGCAACGCAGGCGCAGCCGAGACGCTCGTCAAATCGCTTTTGCATAGCCGGTACTGCACTCTCTGCGAGGTAAAAAAATTCAATGCGTTTTTCGATGATCCGTAGCGCCGCGGCGGCGATCGCAGCCGCGACGGCGCTGGCGGCGTGCGGCGGGCACGGAGTCGTTCCGTCGCAAAGTTTCGCGCCCAACAGCTTAAATGGCTTCGCGACGAGTTCGTTACCCGAAGCGAAGACAAGCCCGTGCGACGTAACCGGCATGTACTATTTCAAAGGCAACTGCTTGGCGTTCAAAATGAACATGAATTCGACCACGCAGGCAACTTTGGGAAAGTTTCATACCTACCACGGGATTAAAATTACCGCGACGCTCTCCAAGTTTTCCAGGCCGCCGAAGGTCCAAACGGTTCCCGCCGTGCTGGGCGACGCGATCGGGAAAGACGACATCCTCGGCAAGGTTAAAAACAAAGCCTTTCCGCTGTTCGTCGCGGGAGCGAGCAACTGCGTCGACAATCACAATCAACCCGAGAAGTGTTTCGGGAAGCCGTTCGTCTACGCCGAGTTGATCAACAACAGCCAGTATAATCTAACGCCGGTCAACACGCCGGGCTTCTATATCACCGATGCGAACGGATTCCCCGGCAAGAATCTGTGCTTTCCGGCCATCCTGGCGACGGTCAAAGGCAACGTCGTGTGGGCGATCAATACCGCCCTCGGTGCGAAGCCCGGTAAGACCACGCTGCAACTCGTCCCGGCGCAAAATCCGGGTCAGTTGGTTTTCTTGGCCCACAGTCAGTTCATCGTAGCCGGCGTCTGCGAATAGACGCGCGGCGCTTCGGGATCGGAACCCCGCCGTTCGGGCGGGGTTCCTGCTTTTTTTCGCTAATCTGACGACCCCATGCCCAAGACGCAACGCTGGCAATGGTACGTCGAGGAGTCGGCGCCGTCCGAACAGCATCACCACGCGATCGACCGATCGTACTTTTCGGGGCGATCCGACTTTCAGCAGGTGGCGATCGTCGGTACGCCGGTTTTCGGCAAGATGCTGATTCTCGACGGCGACACGCAAAGCGCGCAAGGCGACGAGCGGATCTATCACGAGACGCTCGTTCATCCGGCACTCGCCGCGGCCGCGGATCGCTCGGAGGTGCTGGTGCTGGGCGGCGGCGAGGGCGCGACTCTGCGGGAGATTTTACGCGTGCCCGACGTGCGGCGCTGCACCATGGTCGATATCGACGGCCTCGTACTCGATCTCGCGAAACGGTATTTGCCGGAGTGGTCGGCGGGCGCGTTCGACGATCCGCGCGCGCGGGTGATCGTCGGGGACGCGTTGGCGTTCATGCGCGGCGACGAAGGACGGTACGGGGCGATCGTCTCGGATCTCACCGAGCCGCTGGAGGACTCACCGAGCAACCCGTTGTTCAACGACGACGTTTTCGAACTGATCAAGTCGCGTTTGACCGAGGGCGGAGTCTACGTGCTCCAAGCCAGCACCGCGTCGTTCCACAACGCGTCGCTGCACTGCAAAATGGCTCGCACGCTGCGTCGTCATTACGCGCACGTCGCTTCGTTCGTCACCCACGTGCCATCGTTCGATGCCGATTGGGCGTTCTTGGCCTGCAGCGACCGGGTCGACCTGAAGGCGCTCGACGCCGGGACGATCGACGCGTACTGCGCGGGTCTGCGTGGAGAGAACTTTTTCTACGACGCGCAGACGCATCGGCGCATCTTCGCGTTGCCGCTCTATCTGCGCCGCGCGCTGAACGCCGGCGGAGACGTCTTCGCGTAGTGTCGCACGGACGCTACGAAGGCAAGACGGCGGTCGTGACCGGCGGTGGAACCGGTTTGGGACGCGCCATGGCGCTCTCTTTCGCCCGCGAAGGCGCGTCGGTCTGCGTGATCGGACGGCGGCGCGAGAAGCTCGACGAAACGGTCGAAGCGATCGGTGCGGCTGGAGGGGTCGCCTTCGCCATCGAAGGCGACGTCCGCGATGCGCCGGGTGTCGAGCGCGCGATGCGGGAAATCGCGGCGCGCGCCGGGCGGATCGACGTGCTGGTCAACAATGCCGCGGGTAACTTCGTTTGTCCGTCGGAGGAGCTGTCGCCCAACGGTTTCAAGAGCGTCGTCGACATCGTTTTGCTCGGGACGTTTCACTGTACGCGCTTCGCCTTCGAGGCGCTGCGCGAGAGCCGCGGTTCGATCGTCAATATCGTCGCAGCCTACGCCTGGAGCGGCGAGCCGGGGGCCGTGCACTCGGCCAGCGCCAAGGCCGGCGTGCTCGCACTGACGCGGACGCTGGCGGCCGAGTGGGGACGGTTCGGCATCCGCGTCAATGCCGTGTCGCCGGGACCCATTCACACCGAGGGGACGGACGAGAATCTCTGGAGCGTCGCCGACGTCGAGGAGGCGGTGCGAAAGACCGTGCCGCTGGGTCGCCTGGGTGAGCCCGCCGACGTCGCGCGCGCCGTCCTGTGGCTCTGTTCGGACGAAGCCGCGTGGATCAGCGGAGCGACGCTCACGGTCGACGGCGCGCAATGGCTGCACGGCGGGACGCTCGACTTTCGGCGCGCTTTCGATGCGCGCCGGTCCGGCGGGGGCGGACCGGGATAGAGGCGTTCCTCCCCGGAAGGTAGGCGCTGATCATGGCCATCGATTACAGCCGCGCCCCTCACGCTTGGGAGAAGGAGCGCGGAAACTTCGTACTGCTGCTCGATTTGCAGCTCGAAAAGGTCGAACGCGGTGCGGCCGTGATGCGGATGCCGTTCCGGCCGGAGATCACTAACGGTACGGGCGCGGTTCACGGCGGCGCGATCGTGAGCCTTTGCGACACCGCTTTCTACGTCGCGCTCGCATCGATCTTCGGGCGCGAGCAAGATACGACGACCGTCTCGCTGCAATGCAACTTTCTCGCACCGGCGTTGCCTCCGCACGACCTGATCGCGGAGGCGCGCGTGCTCAAGGCCGGACGCCGGATCGTGTACGGTGAAGTAAACGTCCGCAGCGGCGAGAAGATCGTCGCACACGCGACGCTCAATTTTCTCAACAGTTATCCGGCCGAAAAGCCCAAACGGCCCGCGAGCAAGCCCGAATGACCTCGCAGACCGGTTCGCTCGAGCGCACTGCGCTCTACGACGAACACGCGCGTCTGGGCGCGCGGCTGGTTCCCTACGCCGGCTTCGAAATGCCGGTGCAATATGCCGGAATTCTGCAGGAACACGACGCCGTCCGCAATCGGGCCGGGCTCTTCGACCTCTCGCACATGGGGCAGTTCGAACTCGATGGCGATCGGGTGGCGGAATGGGCCGATACGCTTGCGACCAACGCCGTCGCGACGATGAAGCCGATGCAAGCGCGCTACAATATTTTTTGCAACGAGCGCGGCGGAACGCACGACGACACGATTTTCTATCGCCTGGACGGCCGCTGGCTGCTGGTGGTCAACGCCGCCAACGCCGCGAAGATGTGGACGCACCTGGCGGCTCACGCTCCCCCGGCCGGCGTGCGGCTTCAAAATCGGCACGGCTCGCGCGCGCTCATTGCGATTCAAGGTCCGAAGTCGGTGGCGATGCTGCAGCCGCACGTCGCCGTCGACCTGGCGGCGATGAAATACTACTTTTGCGCGGAGGACCGCGTCGCGGGCGTGCCCGCCGTCATCGCTCGCACCGGTTACACGGGTGAGGACGGGTTCGAGCTGTTCGTCGACGGCGATCGGGCCGCGGACGTGTGGAACGCCCTGCTCCGCGCGCACGCGTCGGAGGGGCTCCAGCCATGCGGCTTGGGCGCTCGCGACGTGCTTCGGCTCGAAGCGGGCATGCCGCTTTACGGTCACGAGTTGACCGAAGAGATCACGCCGGTGCAAGCCGGACAAAGCTGGGCGATCAAGCTGAACAAGCCGCAGTTCCTCGGACGCGAAGCGCTCGCCGAGCAGCTTGCCGCCGGTGATTTCCCGCGGATCGCCGGCCTTTTGATGGAAGGCCGCGCACCGGCCCGGCCGGGGTATCCCGTTTGGCTCGACGGCTGCGTGGTGGGAGAAATCCGCAGCGGTTCGCCGGCGCCGTCGGTCGGTAACCGCAACGTTGCGACCGCGCTCGTCGGTCCCGCCGCCGCAACCGCCGGGACGGTTCTCGAGGTCGAGATTCGCGGCGCGAAACATCCCGCAACGGTCGTCGCGCTGCCGTTTTACACGCGTCCCAAGTAACTACCGAACAGGAGAAGAGCCACGTGGCGCAGCCGGAAAACCTGCTGTACAGCAAAGAGCACGAATGGGTGAAGATCGACGGCGGTACGGCCACGATCGGGATAACCGATTACGCGCAAGATTCGCTCGGCGACATCGTCTACGTAGAACTGCCGAAGGTAGGCGCGACGATCGCCCAGTTCGGCAATGTGGGCGTGGTCGAATCGGTTAAGGCCGTCTCCGACCTCTTTACGCCGATCTCGGGTGAGGTACTCAAAATCAACGCCGCGCTCGCGGACGATCCTGCGGCGGTCAACCGGGACCCGTACGGCGCCGGCTGGCTCTTCGAGCTTCGTCTTTCGGATCCGTCCGAAGCTTCCAACCTTTTGGCCGCCGCGGATTACGAAGGGTTGACGGCCTCGTAGATGTACGCACCGCATACCGAACGCGACGTCGCGCAAATGCTCGACGCCGTCGGCGTGGCGTCGCTCGACGAGTTGCTCGCGGTTCCGGACGCGCTTGCGCTGAAGAGTCCGATCGACGTCGTGCCCGCGTTACCGGAATACTCGATCGGGCGTCGATTCGACCACTTTGCGAAGAAAAACAGCGGCGCCGCATATCGCTGCTTCCTCGGTGCGGGCGCCTATCGGCACTACGCCCCGCCGGCGATCGCGGCGCTGGCGATGCGGGGCGAGTTTCTGACCGCGTACACGCCCTATCAAGCCGAAGTTTCGCAAGGCTACCTTCAGGCGATCTACGAGTGGCAGACGTATATCTGCTTGCTGACCGGGATGGAGATCGCCAACGCATCGGTGTACGACGGCGCGACCGCGCTTGCCGAGGGCGCGATCATGGCGCTCAACGCGAGCGAACGCCGCAAGATTCTCGTCTCGCGGGCGGTGCATCCGAACTACCGAGCCGTCCTGCGGACGTATTGCGACGGACTCGATGTGGAAGTCGACGAAATAGGCTACGCGCCCGCCGGAACTACGGACTCGGCCGCGATCGAAGCCGCCGTCGCAACCGGCGAGTACGCCGCCGTCGCCCTGCAGTCGCCGAACTTCTTCGGAAACGTCGACGTCCCGTCCAAACGCGCCGTCAACGCGGCGCGCGACTCGGCTACGCTGCCGATCGCGGTCGTCGCCGAAGCGCTCTCGCTCGCGGCGTTGGCGCCCCCATCGGCGTGGGGCGCCCAAATCGTCGTGGGCGAAGCTCAGAGCTTCGGCGTTCCGGTAGCGTACGGTGGTCCGTACGCCGGCTTCATCGCGACGACGAAGGAACACCTGCGCCGCATTCCCGGTCGTTTGGCCGGCAAAAGCGTCGACGCTGCCGGCCGGACCGCGTACGTGTTGACGCTTCAGGCGCGCGAGCAGCACATTCGCCGCGAACGGGCGACGTCCAACATCTGCACGAACCAAGCGCATTGCGCGCTGATCGCAACGATCTACCTCGCGTTGATGGGAAAGACGGGCCTACGTGACGCGGCCGCGCTCAACCTGGAGCGCTCGCGCGAACTGGCCACGGCCGTGTCGAGCATAGAGGGAATCTCGCTCAAGTTTACGGCGCCGTTTTTCAACGAGTTCGTCGTCGACGTGGGCCGCGACGCCGCCGAGCTCCTAACGCGCCTCCGGGAGCGCCGGATCCTGGGCGGCATCGAACTCGGCCGGTTCTATCCGGAGCTGCCAACCTGCGTTTTGATGACGGCCACCGAGCTTACCACCACGGGAGATATTTCGGCACTCGCTGCAGCGTTAAAGGAAATCGACGATGTCCGCGCCGGCGTTTGATCCGACGGCTCGTCCGCCGATCTTCGAGCTCGGTCAGCCCGGGCGCGCGAACCGCTACCTGGACGAGGGCAAACCGCTGCAGTCGTTCCTGCCCGCCTCCGTGCTGCGCGACGACTTGCCGTTGCCCGACAACAGCGAACTCGACGTGGTGCGCCACTACACGAACCTTTCGCGGCGCACGTTCGGGATCGATCTGGGCTTTTATCCGCTCGGCTCGTGCACGATGAAGTACAACCCGCGCGTGAACGACGCGATGGCCGCCAAACCGGAGTTCGCGGACTTGCATCCCTACGTGCCCGACGAATTAGCGCAGGGCGCCTTGCAAGTGATGTACGAGCTCGAACGAAGTTTGAGTTCGCTCTTCGGCATGGCAGCGTTTTCGCTCAACCCGGCGGCCGGCGCGCACGCCGAGTTGGCGGCCTTGTTAATCGCCAAGCGATATTTCAAGGACCGGGGCGAAACCGCGCGCGACAAAGTAATCGTTCCCGATACCGCGCACGGCACGAATCCGGCCTCGGCGGCGATGTGCGGATTCAAGGTAATCTCGCTGCCGAGCGACGCGCGCGGGCGCGTGAGCCTGGCGGAGCTTGCCAACGTACTCGGTCCCGACACGGCAGTCTGCATGATGACCAACCCGAACACGCTCGGCCTGTTCGAAGATCGCATCGTCGAGATCGCTGCCGCCGTGCATGCGGCGGGAGGGCTGATGTACTATGACGGCGCCAACGCCAACGCCCTGATGGGGAACGCGCGCCCGGGCGACATGGGCTTCGATCTCATGCATCTCAACACGCACAAGACGTTCACGATTCCGCACGGCGGCGGGGGTGCCGGACACGGCCCGGTTGGCGTAGCCGCCCATTTGGTGGAGTACTTGCCGACGCCGGTCGTCGTGGCCACTGCCAAAGGCGACGGCGATCCGGCGGCGTCACCGAGCGACCGGCTGACCTTTCGTCTCGACTTCGATCGTCCGAAATCGATCGGCCCGATGCGCTCGTTCTGGTCGAACTTCGCCCACGCCGTGCGGGCGCTTGCGTACCTGTACGCCAACGGCGCCGACGGGCTCAAGCGGGTTTCGCAGCTCGCCGTGCTCAACGCCAACTACCTGCGCGTGAAGGTTGCCGAGTTTTTGGAGACGCCGTACGACGAGATCTGTCGCCACGAGTTCGTCGTGTCGGCGCAGAACCTCAAGCGCAGAACCGGCGTGCGGGCGCTCGACATCGCCAAAGCGCTGCTCGATCGCGGGTTCATGGCGCCGACGATGTACTTCCCGCTGATCGTTCCGGAGTGTCTGATGATCGAACCGACCGAAACGGAGTCGAAGGAGACGCTCGATTCTTTCGCCGACGCGTTGCGCGAGATCGTGGCAACGGCCGAGTCGAATCCCGAGCAGCTGTTCGCGGCGCCGGTTACCACCGTCGTGGGCCGGGTCGACGAAACGCGCGCCGCTCGCCAGCCGGACCTGCGCTGGCACCCGCGGACGTCGGGGCACGCCGAGTCGAAATCGGAAGGAGAGCAAGCCGGACTTTCCTAAAAAGTGACTTAAGTTACTTTTTGTTGGGGGTTTGGCGTGCTTAGCGATTTTGTATGCGATTTACGGCGTCTGCCTCCGCTCGACCGCGCCGAGGCGGACATGGCCCGCTTGCTGGAAGCGATCGCCAGCGGGCCGTCCACCGGTCCGGCGCTTCCGCGGCGCCCGGCGGACTACACCCGAACCTGCGCGTACGCCGACGAGCGGTTCGAGGTCGTGTTGCTCGACTGGTCGGCCGGGGCGGTTTCGGCGATCCACGATCACGGCGGCCAGCATTGCTGGCTGGTCGTTGCGCAGGGCCGGCTGCGCGTTGACGATTTCGAGCGGGTTGATGACGGCCTCGATCCGGGAAAGGCGTCCCTCGCAGCTCGCGGATCGCGGGTGCTCGGGGTCGGCGGCCTGGATTTGCGTTCCGGGCCGCACGACATCCATCGGGTCTGCGCCGACGAGCATGCCGTGTCGCTGCACGTCTACGCCCGGCCCCTCAACGAATTTTTGGTGTACGACGAACGCACGCATCGATGTTCGCCCGCTCGCGGCGCATACGATCGGCGATTGTCCCTCTTTGCCGGGGCGCCGGCGCGATGACGTCGTGCGATGTGGGAATCGTCGGCGGCGGGTTCAGCGGCACAATGGTCGCGGTCAACTTAGCGCGCCTCGCCGGGCTGGAGCTTTCCGTCCGTACGTTCGAACCGGGCGAACTAGGACGCGGCGCCGCTTACGGTACGCGTTGTCCGGCTCATCTGCTCAACACGCGCGTCGCGGCGATGAGCGCTTTCGCCGACGAACCCGACCACTTCATACGATGGCTCGGCGGCCGCGCGGCGCCGGAGGCATTCGTTGCGCGCGGACTGTATGGCGACTACGTCGCCGAACTGGCGGCGCGGGCATTCGAACGGGCGCGGTTCGCACGCATCCGTGAGCGGGTCGTATCGATTACCCGCTCCGACGGCGAGTACGAACTTCGGACTGCGTCGGGAGCGAGCTTCGCGGCACGGGCGGTCGTGTTGGCCACCGGCAACGCGCCGCCCGACGACGACGCGCTTCCGGCGGCGGTCGTCGGGCATGCGGGCTACGTTGCCGACCCATGGCGGTTCGACTACGGGAAAGCGGCCGGGGACGTGCTCGTCATCGGCTCGGGGCTCACGGCCCTCGACGTTTTGCTCGCCTTGGAGGCCGCCGGGCATCGCGGCAGCGTGTTCGTGGTCTCGCGCCGTGGACGTTTTCCGGAAACGCACACCGGCGGCGTTTTGCCGCTGGACGTGACGCCGGTGCTCGAAACGGCCGATGCGCGCGCGCTTCTGCGCAGCTTCCGGTGCCGAATCCGCGACGCGCGAGCGCGCGGGTTCGACTGGCGGTCGGTGGTTCGACGCGGTTCGCCCGGAGTGCGAAACGCTCTGGAAACACTTGGCGCCCAGGGAACGGCGTCGGTTCGACCGGCACCTTCGCAGCCATTGGGAACGCTACCGGCATCGCGCGCCTTTGCAAACCGACGCGGTCCGGCTGCGGTATTTGGCAGCCGGCCGGTTGACCGTCTATGCCGGGCAAGTCGCCGGCGCGGCCGGCGGCTTCGTGACGATAGCTGCCCGCCAAGGGACGGAGGTCGTGCGCCCCAGTTGGATCGTCAACTGCACGGGGCCCGGCCGCCGCCGGGTCTTCGGCGATCCGCTGCTGGGCCAAATGCTCGCCGACGACCTCGCGACGCCCGAGCCGCTCGGCCTGGGCATCCGGGTGGATGCCGGGCTGGGCGTTGTCGGGCGGCGCGGCGACCGGGTTCCGGCACTCTGGGCCGTCGGCCCGCTCGCGCGCGGGTCGCGCTTCGAAGCGACGGCCGTTCCCGAGTTGCGGATGATGGCCCAAGAGGTCGCCTTTCGGGCGCTCGCGGACCTCAAAAAGGCTCGACCTTTCGGCAGGCGCTTCGCGGGCGTGGAGGCTATACTCTAGGTAATTGGGGGGCTGGTTTCGGGCCCCCTTGCCCGTCCCCAAAGCACAGGTTTAAGCGACATGCGGATCAAGTACGAGGTCTCGGCCGGCGGATTGCTGTTGCGTCCCCGCGCCGCGACGTACGACGCGCTGCTGATCGGCCGCGGCACTCCGCCGCGCGTTTGGACCCTGCCCAAAGGACACGTGGAAGTGCGGGAATCGAACGAACAGGCCGCGCTGCGCGAAGTCCGCGAGGAGACGGGTTGCTGGGGAGAGATCGTCGCCCGGCTCAACGAGATTTCGTACTGGTTCTACGTGGGCAAGACGAAGCATCGCAAGTCCGTTACGTTCTATCTGATGCGGTACGTTTCGGGCGATCCTACCAACCACGACCACGAAGTCGACGAGGCGCGCTGGTTCGACATGATGCAGGCTCGTAAGACCCTCAAGTACGTGAACGAAAAGCGACTGGTCGACATGGCGCTCGAGTTTCTGGCAGCCAATCCCGCCGCACTCGGCGAAGCGCCGGCCATCGCGGCGACGGCCGAGCAGAAGTCCTCTTGAGCGAGGCGCCCCCGGCAACGGCGGCGGTGGAAGATTCGGCCGGCTGCCGCGTTCGCCTCGACATTTTCGACGGGCCGCTCGACCTCTTGCTCCATCTGATCAAGGAACAGCAACTCGACATTGCGACCGTTCCGCTCGCTGCGGTCGCCGAGCAGTACTTAGGCTACGTGCGCGCGATGCAGTCGCTCGACGTCGAAGTCGCGGCGGAGTATCTCGTGATCGCCGCCACCCTGGTCTTTCTGAAATCGCGCGCGCTCCTGCCCCCCATTCCGGCCGAGTTCGTCGACGACGAGTCGGAGACGCCGGAGCAAGTTGAGGAGCGTCTGCGCCGCCGTCTGATCGCCTACTCGAAGTATCGCGAGCTGGGCGAACAGTTGCGGGCTCGCCAGGCTGAAGCGGGCGGCTTTTTCTACCACGAGTCGGGCGATCCGAGCAGCCAGATCGTTCAGCGTTACGATATCGACCCCGAGAAACTCAAACGGGCGTTCGTCGCACTGCTGAGCCGCGCGCGGCCGGAAAAACGCTCGGTCCTGCGCGAACGAGTTTCGCTCATCGCATCGATGGACTACATCGCGCGCCGAATCAAAGAACGGGGCGAAGTGTTGTTCTCGGTTCTCTGCCACGAGCTCGGCATGACGCGCGAGGTCGTCATCGTGACGTTCCTGGCGGTTCTCGAACTGATCCGGCGCCATCGCATCGCCTTCGAGCAACCCGAACTCTTCGACGACATTCGGCTGCTTCCGATCTCCGCCGACGCGCAGCTGCGCGCCGTCGAACGGTGAGTTCCGTGTCCGAAGCCGGCCCCGCCTTTACCGACGGGCCGGACGAGAACCGAGCCGACGCTGCGGCGATCGAAGCGGCGGTGCTGCGTCTCCAATGCCCGGTCGAAGCGCTCCTGTTCGTCGCGGGCGAGCCGCTGTCGATCAAGCAAATCGCCAGGCTAGTGCGGGCCGAAGAGGTCGAAGTTGCGGCCACCCTCGCCCAGATCGCAGCGGAATACGCCGATCGAGGCATCGTCCTGCGCGAGGTTGCGGGCGGATACCGGTTCGCGACCTCACCCTTGGCGCGGGACGCCGTCGAAGCGTACCTGTTGCCGCCGAAAACGAACCTCTCCACGCCCGCGCTCGAGGCGCTGGCGATCGTCGCCCACATGCAGCCCGTCACCAAGAGTGAGGTGGAAGCGATTCGCGGCGTGAACTCCGACAGCGTCGTCAGCACGTTGCTCGATCGCAATTTGATCGCCGAAGCGGGACGCAAAGACGTCGTGGGCCGTCCGATGCAGTACCGCACGACTCCGTTCTTTCTGGAGTCCTTCGGGTTGCGATCGCTCGACGATCTTCCCGAACCCGAGCTGGACTCCGGGCAGCCCCTGGAACTCAACTTGCTCGGCACGCAGTGAACTTAGGCTCCTAGGTGCGTGTCGGGCTCCACGTGCGCGTGGCGGGCGGGTATGCGAAGGCGATCGAGCACGCCAAAGCCGCCGGCTGTACGGCGTTACAAGTGTTCTCGTCGAATCCGCGCAGCTATCGGCCGGCCGCGATCGACGTACCGTCGCTCGAGGCATTTGCAGCTATGCGTCGCGATGCCGGGATCGATCCGTGCGCGATCCACACGCCGTATCTGATCAACCTCGCAAGCGAGGATCCGAAGATCGCCACGGGCTCCCTGCGATTACTCCGAAACGATCTTGCGGTGGCGGCGCGCGGCGGCATGCGGCTGGTCAACACGCATCTCGGATCGTACGGGCACCGGGATCGAAAGGCGGGCTTTTCGGACGTTTGCCGGGCGCTCGAAGCGGCGCTGACGGACGTCGCGCCGGACGTTTTTCTGGTACTCGAGAACTCCGCGGGTGCGGGCAACCTCGCGGGAGGAACGCTCGAAGAGCTCGGGAGCTTCGTCCACGCGGTCGGCCATCCCCAGCTAGGCGTCTGTCTCGACACGGCGCACGCGTGGGCGGCCGGTTACGAAATCGATTCGAAAGCGGGGGTCGATCGATTCATCGATCTTGCGGCCGAACGTATCGGGCTGGACCGCGTGATGATGTTCCACTTCAACGATACCGAAGTGCCGCTTGGGGCGAGCCGCGATCGTCATTGGCACATCGGCGAGGGAAAAATTGGAATCGGCGGCTTCCGGGCGTTGCTCGCGCATCCCGAACTGCGCGCGAAGACGGCGATTCTCGAAACGCCCGGCGACGATGCGGACGACGTCCGCAACGTGCGGACGATTCTTTCGCTCGAACGTGCCGTCGCGTCGTCGTAGCGCGAGCCGATACTACGTGACGCGCAGATGCGGCAAGCGCAGGTCCGAGACCAAGTACAGTGCCGAATCGGCGCGCTGCACCCTCAGGCGCAGCGTGATGTCGGAGATGTCTTGGACGAATGGGGTGGAGCGGATCGGGTCGGTAAACATGGGGGTCCTCGATTTGGCAGTAACCTTCTAATATGTTACGATGGTTAGAGTAACTTGTCAATCATGTTAGATGGTGCTAACCTTGGGGCGATGGCCGCCCTCGATCTCCAGACCCTGGTGCGACTCGAGCTGCTCGCCCGGTTCGTCAACACCCTCGACTACCCGTCCGGACCCGACGCGCTCGCGACGCCGGCAACCGCCTCGAACTGGTGCCGAGCTCAGGGCCTGGCACCGATTTCGAACCAACGCGAGGTCGAGCGGTTGCGAAGTTTCCGGGAAGTCTTGCGCGACTTGCTCCTAGCCAATAACGGTGAGGGAAACGGGGAGGTTGCTTGGCAGGCAATGCGGTCGTTTCTCGCCGGCGCGTCGTACCGGATTGCGGCCAACGGTGCCGGCGCCCTGACGCTCGAGCCAGCCGGGGCTGGTGCAGAACGCGCGATCGCCGCCATGGTCGCGATCGTCTACGACGCGATGGCTGCTGGGACGTGGCAGCGCTTACGCGCGTGCCGCCACTCCACGTGCCGATTCGCGTACTACGACGGCTCGAGAAACGGATCGCGGGCGTGGTGCAGTATGGCCGTTTGCGGCAATCGCGAGAAAGCCGCTCGCAGGCGTACGCGTGAGCGACACGATCGCGAACGATAGCGGCGCGCCGCGTTTGGTCGCCCATTTCGACATCGACGCATTCTACGCCAGCGTCGCGGTACGCGACGACCCGGCCTTGCGCGGCAAGCCCGTGGCCGTTGCCGGCAGCAGTCGAAGGGCGGTAGTCTTGACGGCCTCGTACGAGGCGCGCCCGTTCGGCGTACGCTCGGCGATGCCGCTCTACAAGGCACGTTCGGCCTGTCCGGGCCTCGTCGTCGTCGCGCCGGACATGTCGAAATACCGGGCCGCTTCGCGTGAAATCTTTAGGGTTTTCGGCGCACGCGGCCACCTGGTGGAAGGCCTTTCGATGGACGAGGCTTTTGTGGATCTGGGAGAAGTGTCGTTCGATTCCGCGCGGTCGCTGGCGGAGACGATTCGCCGCGACGTCCGCGAAGCGACCGGGTTAACCGTCAGCGCCGGCGTGGCGGCAGGAAAGATGATCGCTAAAATCGCGTCGGACGTTTGTAAGCCCGACGGAATGCTCGCGATTGCGCCGGGAGACGAAGCGCGCTTTCTGGCTCCGTTGCCGGTGGGCCGGCTGTGGGGTGTCGGTCCGAAAACGCAGGCGCGCCTCAACGCCTTCGGAATCGCGACCATCGGCGACGTCGCCGCGCTCGACGAAACTCGGCTTGCCGACCTGCTCGGATCCTGGGGCGCGCAGGTGCGCGGCTTGGCGCGGGGGATCGATCCGCGGCGGGTTGAGCCGGAGCGGGAAACGAAGTCGATTTCAACCGAGGAAACGTTTGAATACGACGTCTGCGACGAGCGGGAACTGATTGCGGTGCTGCGCGTTCAAGCCATCGAGCTGGCCGATAAATTGAAGCGCGAGAATGCGGCCGCGCGTACCGTCGGCGTGAAAATAAAACGCGGCGACTTCACAACCGTCGGGCGTCAAACGCACCTGATCGAACCGACCCGATCGGGACGCGCCATCTTTCGGGCCGCGGTCACCTGTCTGCGCCGCGCCCGGCTGGAGGGAACGCCGGTACGATTGCTAGGCACGCGCGTCGCCTCGCTCGAGGAGGGAGCGCCGTTGCAGATCGGGCTGTTCGTTCGAACGGTTAATCAGATATGATCGGCGCGCCAGCACGGATCGGCATCGGCACTCAGCGCAAGCGTCCGCACGAGGAGATCCCCGCCGGTCGAAAGCGGCGCCGCCATGAAAATCGCACGACGCCGCCTGCGCACGACACCTTTGGGAAGCAAATCGCGTACGCTTGCGGGGGGAAGCCATCCGGTGACTCGCCGCAAGTCGCCCGCCGCGGCGCGCAGCAACGCCGCCACCGCACCCGCACTCGGGGGACCCGCGAACCCCAACTCTTCGACGACGTAGGCGTCGCGAACCGGATCGCGTTCTCCCAAAACGTATGCCTCGACGTTGCGGCCGCGGCCCCGTACGACCAAGTTCGTCTCTTGGCCTCCGGTGCGCTCGGAGCCGTGACGCATGCGCAGGCGCATCCAATCCCAGACGAGCGGCGATCGCGCGAATCCGGCCGCGCGACGGCATTCGCTCGATTCGAAACAGCGGCTCACGCCGATCCAATCGCGGTCTTCCAGTCGCGCAAGAGCCAGCCGGGTCGCCGGCAGCGCGTCGGCCCGCAAGGAGATCTCGCGCGAGGGCAACTCGCGAAAACCCAGCGCCGAATAGAAGGCCGGCCGGATGTCGGAAAAGAGGTAAGCTACGTCGCAGCCTAAGGCGCGGGATCGATCCAGTTCGAGAGCGAGCATCGCGCTGGCGTAACCGCGTCCACGATACTCGGGCGGGGTGAAGACCGCGCCGATTCCGATCGCGCGCAGGCGTTGCGTGCCAACGTGCATCGCGCGCCGGTAACGCTTGAACGACGCCACGATCGCTCGTCCGTCGTACAGCCCCACAGTCCGGTACGATCGCCGTCCGTACGGGCTAGCCGCGACTTCCAGAACCTGCGCGACGTACGTGTCGAAGTCGCGCCGGCCGGCCCAAAGCCGTGCGGTTTGCGGCAACACGAATCGTGCATACGCGTCGGGCTCGACGTCGCGGAGCCGCATTTCAGGATGCCTCCGGGCGGGCTAGGTCTCGGGTTCCGGGAAGGCGCGCTCTTCGCAACTCTTCAAAAAACTCGGGGGCGGCGATCCCGCGGGTCGGCGGCCGCGAGGCCGTAACGATCGCGCCGGCGCGCGCGCGGCGCAGCGCGTAAACGAACGCTCGCCGTTCGCGGGCGTTATACTTTTCCCGCACCTTGTTGCGCGACATATAGTAGGCGAACTTCGCCGTTCGCGCGGCCCGCGCTTCGCCCGCGTTCTCCTTTGGAATCATGCCGTAACGCGGACTAAAGAGGAAGCCGTCCGGCGCGTACCAGCGCGGAAACGTCCCAGCCCCGACGTCCGCCACGACGACCCAGTCGAATTCCAGTCCGCGAGCTGCCTCGACGCTCATGATCCTGACGCTTCCGTCGGTCCGCACGTCCTCGCACGACTCGAGGTCGCTGCGAGCGCGCTGGTCGGCGTATTCGAGCGCGTCCGCGACGGTGCGAGCCGGGTCCTCGTCGAGAAACGCGTTCAGTCGCGCGAGCAGGCGCCGCAAAACGAGCTGCTGTGCGCCGGCCCGCGCGGAGCCGGTTGCGCCTTCCGATGCGAGCGCATCGTTCCAAACGCCGCGCGCGAATCGCTCGAACGGCTCGCCGTGCATCGCCTCGATCCATCCAAGCCGCTGCGCCCGAAAACGTTCGATCCGCTCGCGTGCTTGCAGCGACAGTTCGGAATCTCGATCGCCGCGCACGACGTTCCAGCCGAGCCGGAGATCGCGCTTGGGATCCCACCGGCTCGCGCGCACCGTGGGAGCGGGCTCGTCGTCGAGAACGAACAGCGGCGTCTGCGGGCTCGGTGGTTCGCCGCACAAGATCGCAAGGGTGGCGTCGGATAGATCGAGGGCCGGGTTGCTCAGAGTGCGCAGCAGCCAGTCGTGACGAAACGGATCGTACGCATTCCACAGCAGAGCGAGGGCGTCGAGCGCGCGCCGATCGGCAAAGACGTTGACGTCTCCGGCGGTCACGATCGGAACGTTGCGATCGAGCAGGGCGGCTTCGTAGATCTCGATGGCCTTGACCGAACGAAACAACACCGCGATCCGGTCGGGAGGGGTCCCCGCGTCGAGCCATTCTCGGACTCGTTCCGCGACGAACGCCGCTTCCTCGCGCGGCGACGGGGCGCCAAAGAGGGAAAGGGCTGGTTGGGTGCCCGAACTCGCAATCGATTCTCCCGAAATCAGATAGCGCGAAGCAATCTCGATCGCCGGCGGAGACCGGTACTGCTCCACGAAGTCGAAACGCAGCGAGGGCCGAGCGAACACGGCGTCCGCTCCGGCCGCGCGAGCGCTCGAGAAGGCACCGCTCGGATCGCCGCACAGCGTCACGCCCTCGAGGCTTGCACCGAAGATTTCCTCGAGCAGCTGCAACTCGCCCGCGGTCAGCACTTCGGCGTTGTCGACGAAGGCGCAGCGCCGGCCGGCCCGCACGCGGTCCCGCAACGTCGCATCGGCGCGCAACCGCTCGACGGCAGCGTCGATTGCGTCCCGGGACGTCATTCGAGCGGTCAACGCAACCAACTCCGTGTAGCGCGCGTAGAGTTTCGCGAGGATCTTCGCGAGGTCAACCTCGCGCCGGTACTGGCGCCGCAGTTCCGTGGAGGTCACCGCCACGGCGTCGAGGTCGGCACCCTTAAGCGTCAGGAGAAGCGCCGGGTCGGCAAGATTGGGGGGGTTGGCGTAAAATTCGGTCGCGCCGGATAGGGCCGCCGAAAGGAACTCAGTTGGCCCGATGCGTGCGTCGCGCAAGTTGCGGATCAAGCGAAACGCGGATTCGAGAAAACGGCTCGGAGAACGTAGGCCGGGCACTTCGGGATCGAGCTGCTCGGTGACGAGTTCTTCCCAGTTCAGCGCAAACAACGGCTCGCAGGCGGCGGCGAACGTCGCCTCGGCTTCGACGTCGTCGATCAGCCGGACCGGCGACCCCGCCAGCGCGAGCACCCCGAGCGCGCACGCATCGAAACGATGAAGGTCGGGAAAGAATGGCACATCGACGTCCGGGTGTAACGATCGCGCGCGTTGCGCGCGGGCCTGCAACGCGGTACTCTTGCCGGTGCCGGACGCGCCGCAAATCGCGACGCAGCCGTCAAAAGGGGCGTCGACGGCGCGGCGCTGCTGCGCGCTCAGGCGCTCCAAGGCGATCACCGGGCGAAGCGTTCCGGCGCGTCTGGGGGCTTGTGAGCACAGGCCACCGCGTACGCGCAGTAGGCGCAGGCCGCAGGGTCCTGCGTTACGGCAAAATGCGTGGCCGTCCCGGCGGCGAGTTCGCCGCTGATCTCGATCATCCGCGCGCGCGCCCGCTCGAGTTCCGAAACGGTGATCGTCCCCGACGCAGCATCGCTCCGCCGCGACTCCGTTGCCGGCGCGAATACGACCTCCAAGACGATAGGACGCACGTCCAGGAGGGCGTCTTTGAGCGGAACGAGCGCGAGTCGCGTCACCCGGTCGCCGGCGGCCGTCCGGGCCCAATAGTAGAATGGAAGCTGAAAGTCTCGAAAGCGGCGGATCTTGTCGCGATAGTCGGCAGCGCTCGTCGCGATACTTCCCGTCTTGTAATCGACGACGCCGATCCCTCCGGTTCGCTCGTCGCGATCGAGGCGATCGATGAATCCGACGAACGCACGACCTCCAAGGTCGAGATCCGCCGGGACTTCGCGCCCCACGACTTCGAAGGGTGCGATCCGTTCTTGGGCGAGCAGCCAATCGACGTACCGCTGGGCCGTGCGGCGCGCGCGGCGGCGTTGAAGTTCGAATTCGACGGCCGTTTCGAAACCTTCACGATGGCGTTCGAACGCCCACTTCACGCACTCTTCGACGCGTTGCCGCATCGTGGATTCATCGCGGGCTCGCGGTCGCGGGAATTCGCCGTGAAAATCTTCGAGTGCGAGGTGAAAGGCCGTTCCGTACGCGGCCGCGGACGAACCGCGGTCCTCGATTGCAGCGCACGCATACCGGTAGAACCATTTCCGCGGGCACTCGGCGTACGCGTTGAGAGCGGACGCACTGAAATGCTTTTGGCGCGCCGTGACACCGGACGGGGCTTCGGGTACGAGGGCCTCGGCGAGCGCGATCTCGGAAGCAACGGGTCGTTTGGAGACGGCGCGCGGGGTCGTGGAGTCCTCCGGCAGCTCGAACGCCGCGGCGATTGCCCGGCGTAGCGGTTCGTCTTCGAGCGTTTCGGCGGCCGCCCGAATGCGGCGCGCGCGCGCCGCAAACGCGAGAACTGCATCGCGCTCTGCGGGTTTCAAACCGAGTCGCCCCGCTTCGATCGACTCGAGTAGCGGCCCGGTCCGGGAGGCCAAGGTTGCATACGCGGCGCCGACGTCGTGCGGAACGCCCGATTGCGGGGAGCGAATCAGCGCGATGAGTTCGGACTGCTCGCCCGTTCGGCACCAGCGGATCGCGCTGCCGAGGAAGGCTCGAGCATTGGGGGAGTCGGCGAGCACCGCGTCAGGAGTTACAGGTTCTGCCAGGCGCCCCTGCACGCGGTGTGTAACGGCTATGCAATGCGTCGGATCGTCGTCGGAATCAGCGGAGCAAGTGGAAGCGCTTACGGCTACATGGCGCTTCAGGCGTTGCGTTCGATCGGGGGCATCGAGACGCATCTCGTCCTGACGGCGTCGGCGCGCCGCACGATCGAACTCGAAACGGAGATGAGCGCGGGGGACTTCGAATCGCTTGCCGACGTTTCTCACCGCGACGACGACTTGGCAGCGGCGGTTTCGAGCGGTTCGTTCGTCACCGACGGAATGCTCGTTATTCCGTGTTCGATGAAGAGTGCGAGCGCGATTGCCTACTCCTTCAACTCGAACCTTCTCGTGCGGGCCGCGGACGTGTGTTTGAAGGAGCGCAGAAGGCTCGTCCTGGTCGTGCGCGAGACGCCGTTACATCTCGGCCACCTTCGCACGCTCGCCCAGCTCGCCGAAATCGGTGCGGTGATCATGCCGCCGGTTCCGGCCATGTACGCCAACCCGCAGAGCGTCAACGACATCGTCGCGCACACCGTCGGCAAGGCGCTCGACCAATTCGGAATTGCCAACGAACTCTTCAAACGCTGGCGCTCGCCGCAAACAACCCGCTGATCGATTTGGGTCGCCGAGAGCCGTCGTTTCAGTTCAGGAGGCGGCGGAGCGCGGGTTTGTCGATTTTTCCCATCGCGTTGCGAGGCAGGGACTCGAGGACGTGGATTTCCTTGGGCACTTTGAAACTCGCAAGCCGTTCGCGAACCGCGGCCAGCAGTGCCGCTCCATCGACGGCGCGGTCAACTTCCACGAACGCCACCGGAACCTCGCCACGGACCGGATCGGATTTGCCGACGACCGCGCAAGCGGCCACTTCCGCAAACGCTTCGAGGGTCTCCTCGACTTCACGCGGGTAGACGTTGAAGCCCCCAGTGATGATAAGCTCCTTGAGACGTCCGACGATTCGGTAAACGCCGCAGCGCGCATCGTATCGCGCGAGATCGCCGCTGCGGTACCAGCGCGTCCCGCCGGCGTCAACGAAAAATGCTTGCGAGGTTGCCTCGGGATTGCGCCAGTAACCGGAAAAAACGTTGGGTCCGCTTACCAGCAGCTCGCCGATGCCGCCGGGCGGCGCGGCCGCGCCTTCATTTCCCGCGATCTGTACGCGCACGCCCGGAAAGGGCACGCCGACGCTGCCCGCAACGCGCGGACCACCGTAACGATTTCCCAGGGCGAATCCGAACTCCGTCGCACCGTACCGTTCCAGGATCTGCGCGCCGAAACGGTCGGCGAATCTGCGATGCGTTTCGGGAGACAGGGCCGCCGAGCCGGAAACGTAGAGCCGAAGGGCGGGAACGCGGCGATCGCCGGCGCGCTCGAGCAGCCGTACGTACATCGTGGGGACGCCGAAGAACATCGTGACGTCCCCGACGGCCAGACGGTCGAGCACGTCGCCCGCTTCGAAACGCTCTCGCAAAACGACTCGGCCGCCCGCCGCCAGCGACGCGGTCAGCCCGGCAACCAATCCGTGAACGTGGAAAAGCGGCAGCGCGAGGAGCAAAACGTCGTCGAAGCGCCAGCGCCATGCGGAGGTCAACTGCGCTGCGATCGCGGCGAGATTCCCATGCGATAGCGTAGCGCCTTTCGCCGCGCCCGTCGTACCGCTGGTGTAAACGATCAGCGCCGCGTCTTGCGGATCCGGCCGTTTGACGGGGTCGATCGGAATTTGCGGGTCGCGTGCCCACGCTTCGATTTCGGAAGCATCGATGACGCGCGTTTGCGCGCTCGCTTCGTAAACCAGAGGCGCGCTCGCCGGGGAGCAGACGATCGACGCCGGACGTGCGTCGCGTAAAACGTGCGCGAGATCGCTCGACCGGTAGAGTACGTTGACCGGCGTAGCGATCGCGCCCAAACGAAGGGCGGCCAAATAGGCAAACACGAATCCGGCGCGGTTTTCGCAGTAGATGGCGAGGCGATCGCCACGCCGTATGCCGCGACGGGCGAGTTCCGTCGCGGTGCGTCCGGCGCCGTCGTGCACTTCGCGCAGGGTGAGATCGTCGAGCGCAAGCGCATCGCCGCGGTCGGCGAGCGCCCCGTCAAACAGGTCGAGCAGCAGCGACGAGTTCCTCGGCGAGTGCGATGTCGGTGACGCGATCGACGTTGACGCCGGTTTCGGCAAAGGGTGAAACGAGCGCGCGGACGGGAGCGCCAAGGAGCGCTTGCGCGCGATTCTCGGCTTGCGCGATCGTAAGACGCCCGAGTGCGTAGCGTGCCAGCACGTCCCAACCGAATAACGATGCAAGGCGCAAGGGACGCTTGCGCGCCGCACCCAGCCGTTCGAGAAATCGCTCCAGCAACGGCAACGTACGCGGCTTCAACGCGACGATCCCGCCGCCACAGAACGTGCCGTCGCGCAGCCGCGCCCAGGTGTGGGGAATTTGCGGGAACCGGGCGAGGTGGATCTGTTTTTCGATGCATCCATAGATGACGTCGGCATCGAGGCACCGCGCGCGGGCCACGAAGTCTTCGATGGCGGCCACCGTGAGGATCGGGAGGTCCGACGCGACGATGAGGACGGCGTCGTCGCCGGGAAAGCCGGCTAAGCCGTTGCGCAGACTCTCGGTTATGCGTGGGCCGTCGGGACGAAGTTCGTCGGCGAGCGCTAAGCCGGGATGATCGCGCAGCGCCGGCGGAGCGACGGCGACGATGCGCCCAATCGCCGGCGCGGCGCGCAGCGCCGTGAGGACGCGGGCGACCAGCGTCATCCCGCCGATCTCGACGAACGCCTTGTTCGGGGCGCCCGGCTGACGCTTCGCGAGGGCGTCAACGGGTCCGCCGGCCAGAACGACCGCCGGAATCGGCGTCACGATCGCCAGCCCGGAGTAGGCGCGAAGCCGGTAACGAAGCGATCGTAATTTTCCGGGAGGCCGAGCCGTTCCAGCAGGTTTTCGGCCCGCGTTCGCGTTGGCGCGAGCGCGAAGACGCAGGAGCCGGAGCCGGCCAGCAGCGGGCGCCGTGCTCCCGCGGATGCAAGCGCGTTCAGCGCGACGGCAACCGGGGGCGTATGCGACGCAATCGGTTCTTGGAAGTCGTTCTGAAGCAAGGCCTCGACGGCGTCGAAGTCGCCGCGTTGCAAAGCCGAAGTCATGGCGATTGAGGCGGACTCGCTGCGCGGACGGCGCTCCGGCCGGCGGCGGTCGAGACGATCGTATGCCGCCGCCGTCGCGACGCCCACTGGCGGTTTGACGATAACGGCATACCAAGGAGGCAGCGCCCCGAGCGGAGTGACCCGCTCCCCCGTCCCCTCGACGAGGGCGCCCGTGCCCGCCAAAAAAAATGGGACGTCCGAACCGAGCGCGCGTGCGATTCGCAGCCAGCCGACCGCGGGGGGCGGACCAAACGCCCCGCCCATGGCGGCTCGCAGAACGGCTGCCGCGTCACTCGATCCGCCCCCCAATCCGGCGGCGACCGGGATGCGTTTGCGCAAGGCGACTCGGAATCGCGGCAAATCGCCGAGCGCGCGCAGCGCGCGAACCACCAGATTTGCGTCGCCCTCGAGCTCGCTTCGACTGCACGTAAACTCGAAGGCATCGCTCGGCGTCACCGAAATCTCATCGCCGAAATCGAGCGGTACCATCACGCTGCGGACGCCGTGATAGCCGTCGTCGCGCCTTGCGAGAACTTCGAGCGTGAGGTTGATCTTCGCCGGTGCGAGGAACGCCGGGCCCATCGGGCTGGTTCCTTAGCAGGTCGAAGGCGAACCTCCCGCCGGCCCCCGGAAGGCACCCGCGTCGCCAATGCCGCAAAGGGTACCGACAAAACATGGGCCCGAGTTACGACGCTCAGCGAAACGAGTTTTGCGCATACGTCCTGCACGAGTCGGAGACCCCCTACGGCTTGCTGCTGGGCAACTTCAAATCCTACGCGCAGTCAACCGCCAAGGGCGGCGTACGCGGACTGTGGGATGCCGACACCGATCAAATCATTTTCGGAATGCACCACATCGCGTATCGCTTGCGCGGCAGCGACGGCGCTCGCACCCTGTTTCCCCATCAGATCGAACGGGATCTCACGTTTTTGCCTTACGCGCAAATCTCGGAGTTCACGCTCGCCGACCGCGTTCACGTCACCGAGGCGTTTTACGTTCCGCACGGCTCCGAGTTCCAACGAGCGGTCTCGTTCGTTATCGACGTCACCCTGTACAACCCGGGGCGTGAGGACCTCGAAGTCGCGCTGTTCCCGTGGGCGATGCTGGTCGGTCAACGCTTTTACGGCGAACCCGAGCACGAGGTTCGCGCCTGGAACGACGGTCGCCTCATCTGCTCGAAGAATCTCGAGACCGGCGGCGAGCGTTGGTGGGGTGGATCCCGTCAGCCGGTCGCCGTAGAACTTTCGCTTCGCGAACAGGCTTTGCTCGAGTCGATGCGGCGCGCGACCCTGCTGCGGGAAGGCTCCGGGCGCCTCGAGGACGTCACGCCGGAGCTGGCCGCGCTGGTAAGCCGCCGGATCTTCGGCGCGTTCGAGTACGCGATCGTCGTCGCGCCCGGCGCGCGCGAGTCGTTGCGGCTAGCGGTCGTCTACGACAAAGACGGAACCGAAAAAAGCCGCCCCGTACTCGAATTACTGCTCAAGCATCCGCGCGCGTTGCACGATACGCAACGCTACTTCGCCGACCGTCTAGCCGACGCGCGCTTCATGACGCCGTCGCCGGAAATCAGCCGGGGGGTCGCGTGGGCCAAAGCCAACATGCTGCGCGTCGTCAAGGAGTACCCGCACGGCTGGGGTTCCACCAACTCTCCGCCTTCGGACATTTTGGTTTCGCGGGACACGTCGTGGTTCGTGCACGGCTTCGACTATTTCTGGCCCGAGTTCAGCCGCAACGCTCTGGAAGTGTTCAACCAAGCGATCGATCCAAGCGGGCTCATGATCGAGTACATTCGGGGAGTGAGCGGTTACAAAACCGCCTACGATCTCAACATCAACGACGATACGCCGCTGCACGTGATCGCGATGCTGCACCACTACAACGCCACCCTCGACGATGCTTGGGTACGCGAACACCTTCCGCTCGTGATTAAGCTGACTGACTACATGCTGACCCAGCGCGACGATCGCAATCTAATTTTTTGCCAAGCCAAAGGCGTCGACATGTACGGGATTTCGTCGTGGCGAAATATCATTCCCTATTACACGCTAGACGGCGCGGTAACCGAAATCAACGCCGAAGGCGTTTATGCTTTGGAAGCCGCCGCGATGCTGTGCGCGGTTGCGGACGATCACGAGCATTGGCAAAAGTACGTCTCGCAGGCGCAAACGATGCGCGAATCGATGATGCGCTATCTCTTCAACGCCGACACGGGTGCCTTCGTACTCAACTACGATCAGGACCGAAACTATCAAGATAACTTTACGGCCGACGAGATATTTCCGGTACTCTTTGGAGTCGCCGACGACAAGGAGCGCCGCGCAATTTTGAAACGGTTGAACGAAGCCGACTTCGTTACGCCCGTCGGCTTGCGCACGATCTCGACCGCGGACGCTTGGTACTTTCCCTCGTACGGCTTCGGGCTGCTCGGCGGGGTTTGGCCGGACCTGACGCTTTGGTTCGTGGTCTCGCTCGCGCGCAACGGAATGACCGACGAAGCCGTGCATTTTCTCGACGCGACCTATCGGGCGATGGAGGGAGGAAGTCCGCGCAATACCGTTCCCGGTGAATTTGCCGAATGGTTCGACGGCGGTTCGCTCAGCAATCGCGGAATGTACCTGTCGCCCTGGACCGGGGCAAAGTACCTCTGGGCGGTGGCTGAAACGGTCGGCGGACTCGACGGCTACCGCACGAGCGGGCGGCCGCACCTGGCTCCACTGCGCCCGAAGGACTGGCAGTGGATCGCGGCCGCGCGCGTGCACTGGGGCGGAAAGCGGCGCACGTACGTCATCGACCTTCGCAACGACGTGATCTACGGCGACATGCCCGAGCTCTCGGCTGAAGAGCCGTTTACGTGCATTTACGCCGGACGCGACGTGAGCGACGAGGTGACGACGTCGCCCGTCGAGGTCGGCGCCATTGCGTTCGAAGACGAGCATGCGGCGGTCCGAATCTTCTTGGGCAATCACCTCGACAAGCCGCGTAACGTCCTGGTCGAGTTCCGCGGGAGCACGGCGCGGGTCAACATGGCGGCCGGCGAGCTGCGCGAGGTGCATCTCATCGGCAAACCGAGCGACCGGCGTGCGCGTGCTGCCAAACTCGACGTCGTTCCTCAAACCGCGCGGGTATAATAAGGCTTCGTGGATCCGTCCAATCGCCTCCTGACCATCGTCTTGGCCATCGGTTCGGGCGTCTTGCTGCTGGCCATCGGAATCGGCGAGCGAATGGGCGATCGGGTTCTCGGGCAAGTAACCGAGCAGAAACTGCAATCCGTTTCCGTCGTCGTTCCATCGCCGGCGCCCAGCGCGTCAACGGGAGCCTACGGTCCGAATTGGAAGCGTTCGGATACCCTGAGTGCCGCCAGCGACCCGCGTTTCCCCGACCCCCGCATCCCTCCGCAGCCGTTGCCGACGCCCCGGCCCGTCCCGAAGGCCACGCCGACTCCCATTCCCGCTCCGGCGACGCCGACTCCCAATCCGAATATTCCGATCTGGCGTCAACGGCCGCTGCCGACCGCTACCCCGACGATCGGGCCATCCCCGCTCGAGTCGCCGGCGCCGAACGAGCGCAAAGCCGAGACCCCTTCGCCCCCGCCGCAGTGAAGGGGGCCAAAAATGTCTCCAATGTCATTATTGGATGTCGCTGATATGATAGAGACATGGAAAATACAGGGACGGTTGCCGTAAAGCGCGGTCTCGCGCAGATGCTCAAGGGCGGCGTGATCATGGACGTCGTCACCCCCGACCAGGCCGTAGTGGCGCAAGAAGCCGGAGCGGTCGCCGTCATGGCGCTCGAGCGCATTCCAGCCGACATTCGGGCGATGGGGGGCGTGGCGCGCATGAGCAACCTCGAGTTGGTTCGGGGCATCATGGACGCGGTGACGATCCCGGTAATGGCCAAGGTGCGCATCGGTCATTTCGCCGAGGCCCAAGTCCTGCAACAGCTGGGGATCGACTACGTCGACGAATCCGAAGTGCTTACGCCGGCCGACGACAAGTACCACGTCGACAAACACGCGTTCACGACGCCTTTCGTATGCGGCGCGCGCGACTTAGGCGAGGCGCTGCGCCGAATCGCCGAAGGGGCGGCGATGATTCGCAGTAAGGGCGAAGCGGGCAGCGGGAACATCGTGGAGGCAGTCCGTCATATGCGCGCGATTACCGACGGGATCCGCGAACTTTCCGTGGCTCCCAAAGAAGAGTTGGTAGCCCGCGCGCGCGACCTCGGCGCGCCGCTCGAACTCGTGCGTCTCGTTGCCGGCGAAGGGAAACTCCCCGTCGTGCTCTTCTGTGCCGGAGGCGTTTCGACGCCCGCCGACGCCGCTTTGATGATGCAGCTCGGGGCCGAGGGCATCTTCGTCGGGAGCGGGATTTTCAAATCGTCCGATTCCCGAAAGTTCGCCAAGGCGATCGTCGACGCAACCACGCACTTCGACGACCCGGCCGTCGTAATGGACGCGTGCCGGTCGCTTGGAGAGTCCGATGCGATGCCCGGAATCGACCTTCGCACGCTCGACGAAACGCAGCTGCTGGCGGCGCGGGGAAACTGAGATCCCGGCGAACGAATCGGCGGCGATCCGGCCCATCGTCGGCGTATTGGCGCTGCAGGGCGACGTCGTCGAACATCTCGCCGCACTGGAGCGGGCCGGTGCGCGGGCCGTCGAGGTCAAAACCGCCGAGCGGCTCGAACGGGTCGACGCTTTGGTCGTGCCCGGGGGCGAATCTACGACCGTAATGAAGCTGCTTCGACGTTTCGATCTGGCCGACCCGATCGTCGCGCGGGTTCGCGCCGGAATGCCCTTCTGGGGAACCTGCATGGGCCTGATCGTCGCGGCCCACGACGTGGCCGATCTCGATCAACCGACGCTCGATTTAATCGACGTAACGGTCCGGCGCAATGCGTTCGGCCGCCAAAACGAGTCGGCCGAAGTCGAACTCGGAATTCCGATCCTGGGAACCGAGCCGTTCCCCGGCATTTTCATTCGTGCGCCGTGGATCGAGCGAGCGGGGGAGCGGGTCGAGATTCTGGCGCGACGAGCCGGCCGCGGCGTGATGGTGCGCCAAGGAAACGTCCTGGGAACGTCGTTTCATCCGGAACTCACCGGCGATTCGCGCATCCACGCGTACTTCTTGGAAATGCTCCGGCGGTCGAACGCGTATGTAGGGAAGGGCTCGACCGCCGCGTAACCCCACCCGTTACGATGACTTCGCGGGCCGAAGCTGCCGGACAAGCGCAGGGAGGGTTTCAAGGGCAGATCCCGCCGGTCGAGCCGCTGCTCGTCGAAGTGATTGCCACCCTGTCGCTCGCCGCGCACGCTTACCTGACGCAAGGCGGGGAAGGAGAGCCGGACTGCGATTCGGCCGAGGCGGCCATCGACGTTGCGGGCGCCGCCTTCGAACGGGTAAAAGACCGGCTCGGAGCCGACCAGCGGTTAGCGATAACGCAAATGCTAACCGAAACGCGAATGACGTTCGTTCGGAAGCGAGGCACCTAAAATGCCTCGCTCGCATACGCGCGCCGTTGCGGCCGGGCGGCGTGGAGAGTGCCGATGAGCGACGTCCTGGTACTGAACTTCACGTACGAGGCGCTCAACGTCACCAGCTTTCAACGCGCCGTCAAGATGATTTTCGCGGGCAAGGCGGAGATGCTGGCGGGGGGTGATCGCGTTCTCGCGTCGACGAGTTATGAGATGCGCATGCCCTCGATCATCCGCATGCTCTACTACATTCGGCGGCCGATGCAAAAAGTCGCCCTCACCAAGAAGAACGTGCTGATTCGCGACGATCACGTCTGCCAGTACTGCGGCGTGCGCGGCGAACGGCTGATGACCGTCGACCACGTTACTCCGAAGAGCCGCGGCGGGCCGTCCACGTGGGAAAACCTCGTGTGCGCTTGCATGCGCTGCAACAATCGAAAGAACAACCGAACTCCTTCCGAAGCGAACATGTCGCTGCGTCGCAAGCCCCGTCAACCCAAGTACATTCCGTGGATCCAAATCAAACGCAATACGCTGCCCGACGAATGGGGCAAGTTCCTCTTCCTCTATAACGTTTCGATCGACGAGCGCGTTGAAGCGTAGCCGGACGGCTTCGGCGTAAGAGCGTACGCCCATGGACCAATCCCGCACGCCCTATTTCCAGGCATTGCTCGACTACGTCGACTCGGGCGTGCTTCCGTTTCACACGCCGGGCCACATTCAGGGCAACGGAATGGATCTCGCGTTTCGCGAGTTCATCGGCGATAATTTTTGTGCGATCGATCTCACGCCGATGCCGGGCATCGACGATTTGCTGCAACCGCTCGAATCGATCAAAGAGGCGCAGGCTCTGGCGGCCGAGGCGTGGGGCGCCGACAACACGTTCTTTTTGATCAACGGTTCGACCAGCGGCAACCAATGCATGATGATGACGGCTGCGAATCCTGGAGACGAGATCGCGGTGCCGCGCAACTCCCACAAATCGATGCTCGGCGGTCTCGTGATGAGCGGCGCCCGCCCGATCTACATGCAGCCCGAGGTGGATGAGGATCTCCACATGGACCACTGCGTGACGCCCGAAACCGTCGCGCGTACGCTCGACGCGCATCCGGACTTGGTCGCCGTCTACGTGGTGTCACCGACCTACTACGGGGTTGCCGCCGATCTCGCCGAGATCGAGCGCATCGTGCACGCGGCCGGAAAACTTTTGCTCGTCGACGAAGCGTGGGGACCGCATTTCCACTTTCATCCGGAGCTGCCGCTTTCGGCCACGCGCGCCGGCGCGGATCTTTGCATAAACTCGACCCATAAGATGCTTTCGGCCCTGTCGCAGTGCGCGATGCTGCATCAAAAAGGGAGCCGAGTGCGCCTCGACCGGCTCAAATCGGTGCTCAAGATGTTCCTCTCTACGTCGCCCAACCTGCCGCTCGTCGCTTCGCTCGACGTGGCGCGAAAACAAATGGCCACCGAGGGTACGAAGCTGCTGACGCGCACGATCGGGCTGGCGCGCGAGACGCGGGAGCGAATCAATCGAATCGACGGGCTGTATTGCTTGGGCGAAGACATGATCGGCCGCAACGGCGTCTTCGACCTCGACCCTACGAAGATCGCCGTAACCGTGAAGAACCTCGGCTATACGGGTTACGAAGCGTCCGAGATCCTGAGGCATCGTTACAACATTCAGGTCGAGTTGGCCGATTTGTTTAACGTCGTGGCGTTGTTTACGATCGGAACGACCCCCGAAGCCGCCGACCGGCTCGCGTTGGCCTTCGAAGAGATGGCGCGCGACGATCGTCAGGTCGATATGTACGCTCCCTCGGGAATACTCGAACGGCGTCTGGGGCGCGGGAGTTACCGCCTGCCGAAGATTCCACCGATGCGCATGCTCCCGCGGGAGGCCTTTCTCGCGGATACGGAGTTCGTCAAGTTCAAAGATTCGAAGGGCCGGATTTGTGCCGAAACGATCTCGCCGTATCCTCCGGGGATTCCGGTCATCGCACCTGGCGAGGAGATCACGGGGGAACTAATCGACTATTTGCGTTTGGAGATGAAAGCCGGCGTGCGGATTCAAGGGACGTACGACGACCGGCTCAAGACGGTTCGCGTGGTCGTCGAGTAGCTTTGGAGCGAGGCGGCGCTAGCCGCGCAAAGGGACTCGACCGCAGACCGGATAACGCTCCCACGAACATTGGGAAGTGAGGGTCAGTATTGGCGGTTCGAGCCCCATCAGTTTCCCCCGGCCGGGAATTCTCTCAACTCCTCGACATCTTCCCCCTCGCCATCCGGCAGGCGCTCGTCCGACTCGGTAACCTCGAAGATCTCATCGAAGTGGTGCTCGATCTCGGGCGGCCGCCCGAGGCGCGCTTCGAACACGACTTCACCTATCTTACCGACTCGCCGGTAACGCACGAGGACATCGGCCACGTGTGCTCCCGGATTTCGTCGTTCGGCGCGGACAACCGGGCGGGCATCGAGCAAACGCTCCACCGGATCAGTGCGATTCGTAACCGTACCGGAAAGATCGTCGGGCTGACGTGCCGGGTGGGCCGCGCGGTCTACGGAACGATCGATATTTTGCTCGACGTTTTGCGCAGCGGACAATCCATCTGCCTGCTCGGGCGTCCCGGCGTAGGAAAGACGACGATGCTGCGGGAGTGCGCCCGCATTCTTTCCGAAGACCGCAAGCGCGTCGTCATCGTCGATACCTCCAACGAAATCGCCGGAGACAGCGACATTCCGCACCCCGGAATCGGGCTCGCGCGCCGCATGCAGGTCGCCGACCCGGGCCTTCAGCACGCCGTGATGATCGAGGCGGTGGAAAACCACATGCCCGAGGTGATCGTGATCGACGAGATCGGTACCGAGGCCGAAGCCGGAGCGGCCCGTACGATCGCCGAGCGAGGCGTCACCCTGATTGGGACCGCTCACGGGCAAACGCTGGAGAATCTGCTGATGAATCCGACGTTGTCGGATCTCGTGGGCGGGATTAGTGCCGTAACGCTTTCCGACGAAGAGGCGCGCCGGCGCGGGACGCGCAAAACGGTCCTGGAGCGTAAGGCGCCGCCGACCTTCGACGTCGTCGTCGAGATCCACGAGCGCGACCGGTTGGCGATCCACAAGAACGTCGCCGAAGTTATCGACGCGCTGCTGCGCGGGTATCAGCCGCAGCCCGAAATACGCCAGCGTCAGCCCAGCGGCGAGGTTACGGTCGTGCAGGAGGCCGATACCGAGTCCATGCCGCAGCTGGCGGACGCCTACGAACGCCCGGGAGATGGCGACGAGCGGGACCGACCGCTTTCGATCTTCCCCTACGGCGTCTCGCGCAACAAAATCGAACGAGCGATCCATAATTTGCGAGTCAACGCATCGATCGCGCGCACCTTCGACGAGGCCGACGTCGTTCTCACGCTCAAGACGCTCGAGCGCAAACAACAACCCAAACTCAAGCAGATCGCGTCGGATAACGTGCCCATCTACTCGATCAAGACCAATACGACCACGCAAATCCAAACGGCCTTACGCGACGTGTTCAATTTGGGCTCGATCGACCGCGAAGAAATCGCTTTGCGTGAGGCCGAGGAAGCGGTATACCAAGTTCTGTTGACGAGCCAGGCGATCGAACTGTCGCCGCAGACGTCGTACGTTCGCAGAATGCAGCACCAGTTGGCGGAGCGTTATCGCTTACAGTCGCGAAGCACGGGACTGGAGCCGAACCGCCGCGTTCGAATCTTCAAGAACGCTAACGAAGAAATCCACTCGCCGAGCGCCTGATTCGCCGAAGGTGACGCCCGCGTTCGTAGTCGTCGAAGGAATCGAGGGGAGCGGGAAGAGCACGCTCCTCGCGGGCTTGACCGCGCGCCTGAGCACCCAGAACCGCGACGTAGCCGTCACGCGCGAGCCCGGGGGCACCCCCGTCGGCGAGGCCGTTCGCTCGATTTTTCTCGACCGTTCGATTCGAATCGATCCGCTGACCGAGGCGTTGCTGATCAACGCCGCCCGATCCGCGCACGTTCTGACGGTCATCCGTCCGGCGCTCGAGGCCGGGCGGATCGTCTTGTGCGACCGGTACGTTCGACTCGACCCTCGCTTACCAGGGATACGGACGCGGCCTGAACCTGGCTTTTCTCAAGGATCTCTGCGACTCGGCGACCGGCGGACTGGCGGCCGACCTGACGTTGCTGGTTGACGTTTCGGTCGACGTTTCGCGCGAACGCACGCGCTTGCGCGACCGGATCGCCGACCGTTTGGAGAACGAAGAGGACGCTTTTCACGAACGCGTTCGGCGCGGCTATCTCGAGATCTCGAACGGGCCGCGTCATCGCGTGATCGATGGGGCGCTGCCGCCGGACGAAATTCTGGCGCTCGCGCTCGAGGCGATCCGTCAGTACGCCGAGGCTCTTTCGGAGACGACTTGAGCGGGGATCTACGATTTGACGTCGTTGACCTGGAAGGTCCGAAGCAGTATTTCGGGACCCTAGCGAGGGAAACGATCGCGCACGCATATCTCTTCTCCGGCCCTGGAGGCGTAGGGAAAAAAACGTTCGCGCGGCGGTTGGCTCAATCGCTGCTCTGCCAGAGATCGACGAAGGGCGTGCTAGGCTACGACGGGACCTGTCCGTCGTGCGCGCTGTTCGCGGCGGACGGCGCTCGCCACCCGGACTTCGTGGACTTCGAGGGTGCCCTCTATATCGGCGCTGCCGATGCGTCCAGAAGTTTCTACGACGGCGAAGACCTGACGTCGCGTGAGATCGTCCGGTTGTTTTCGATGCAATCCTACGTCGGAGGGATGCGGGTACTGCTGCTTGGCGACGTCGAGTTTGCCAGTCCGAGCGCCGCGAACGCGCTGCTGAAATTTTTGGAGGAGTCTCCGGGCGGCGTCGTGACGATCCTCACGACGCCGCTGCCGGGCAGCTTGCTCCCGACGCTCGCGTCGCGGTTGATCGAGGTTCGCTTTCCGCTGCTTTCGAGGGCGGCCGCAGCCGACGTCCTGCGCCGGCTGGGCCACGGCGAGGCGGAAGCTCGGCGCGGCGCCGCGCTCGGCGGCGGCAGCGTCGCGCGTGCGATCGCCGCGTTGGATCGCCAAGAGGACTCGCTGCGAGCCAACGTCGCGCGGTGGTTCTTGGAAAGCGTCGAGGGGCGGGCGTCCGAGCGTTCGTGGGCTACTCGGGAGACGCTGGACGAGGGTCTCGAAACGATCAAAGCGCTGGTTCGCGATTGGATCCTGACGGAGCAAGCCGGTTGCGCGGCGGTCGCGCGTTTGGCCGAAGACTACGCCGATGCGTTACGCGCGCTCGGGCCGCTCGGGCCGGCGCGCGCCGTAGAACTGCTCGCAAAACTCGACGACGCCGAGCGCTTCGCTCGCACCAACGTTTCGGCGGCGATGGTCGCCGAGTTCGTCCGGATGGCGTTGGCGCGGTGTGGGAACCGCGACGTTACCAAAAGCGCGTGAACGCGACGTCGTCGTACTGCTTGGCAAACGGAAATGCGAGGTAGGCGAGCACCAGCGCCTTGACGGCGGCCAAAATAAGCACGAATGCGAGTTCCGGAAGATTCGCCAGTGCGTACGGCAGAAGCTGCGGCACGACGACGAACCAGAGCGCGATGAACGCGAACGCCAGGACGACCGAAGCGAGGACGTTCGTCCGGACGGCGCGCACCGACGCCGCGATCGCGAGCGATCCGGGCATGCCGCCAATGGCGGCCGCCGGAATCGTGTAAATCAGAAAGAAGGCTGCGATCGCATAGAGGGCTAGGCCGACGTATACGCCGATCCCGCCTAGAAACGACCCGATATAGGGTCCCACCCAAACGAGGAATTGGAACCCGATCGCGGCTAGCGCAATGCCGGAAAATTTCGCACGCGATTCCTCCCAGGCTTCGTCGAACGAGCCGCGCCGCTGGCGCCACACGTTGCTGGCCTGCACGATCGCGACGCCGAATGCCCACAAGTACACGAGCTGCACGAGCATCCCTAAAAGTCCGGCCCCGGCACCTCCGAGTGCATCGGTGAGCATCGGCGTGATCCGCTCGACCAACACGTCGAAGACGGCCGCCAAGAGCGGAACCGCGAGGATCGATGGATGACGCACGAGCAGCACGACGGAGCGCCCGTACATCGCAAGGTCGACGCGCCAGATCAAAACTGGGCCTCCTCGAGGGCGTGCCGGCACGAGCAGTCTGCATCGACGTCGATCCGGGCGACGATTTCTGAGATAGCGGCGTTCAGGCGCTGGTTATTGGCGTTGAAGATCTCGATGACCGCGTCGCGCGAAACGGGCGCCATTCCCTCGAGTCCGACGTCGTAGTCGGTGATCAGCGAGATGTTCGCGTAACACATCTCGAGTTCGCGCGCGAGGTAGCATTCCGGATACTGCGTCATGTTGACTACTTCCCAACCTTGGCTCGCAAACCACTTCGACTCGGCGCGCGTTGAGAATCGGGGCCCTTCGATGACGACCACGGTTCCGGTGGCGTGCGTTTCGATCTCCAGAGAACGCAACGCTTCGACGGCGATCGGCCGTAAGGTCGGGCAGTACGGATCGGCGAAGCTGACGTGGGTCGTGCGGGGCCCTTCGTAGAACGTATCGCGACGCGCCTTCGTGCGGTCGACGATCTGATCGCAAACGACCATCGACCCCGGGCCTACGTCTTTCTTGAGCGATCCGGCCGCAGAAGGACCCAACAGCCAGCGCACGCCGATGGATTTCATGGCGTACACGTTCGCGCGATAGTTGATGACTTGCGGCGGAAAGCGGTGATCTTTCCCGTGGCGCGGCAAGAACGCGACGCGCTTGCCGGCGATTTCGCCGACGGCAATCCGATCGCTCGGCGGTCCGTACGGCGTTTCCACCCACGCCTCGAGGGGGTCGTCGATTAACGAGTAGAATCCGGATCCGCCGAACACGCCGATGTCGGCCGCTAACGATCTTTCCATGCTCGGGTCGCCTTTTCGAGGTGCGCGCGGCGTCCCCTCGAACCTTTGGGCGCGATGCGTCGTATCGTAGCGTCCGCGCTGCTCTGCGCGGCACTTGCCGGCTGTACGAAAACGGAAACGGCGTTTCGGATCGGCCGCCACGCTTGGACGATCCCGCACGTTTTGCGAATCGCCGACATTTCCGACCCCGATAGGCTAAACCCGTACTTGTCGGAGATGGATATTTCGTACGATCTCGCGTCGCTCGTATATTCCTATCTGGTGATCGCCGACGACCGCGGGCGCCTCGTCGGCGACCTCGCCGCCGCCGTACCGACGCTCGCCAACGGCGGGATCTCGCGCGACGGGCGGACTTACGTGTATCGACTGCGGCGCGGCGTCGTCTGGCAAGACGGCGTGCCGTTCACGGCGCGCGACGTCGTGGCGTCCTGGCGTGCGGTGATGAATCCGCGCAACGACACGTTCGAGCGCGAAGGATACGATCGCGCGATCTCGGTCGCAGCCGCCGGCAGCGATACCGTCGTGGTCCGGCTCGCAAAGCGCTACCCGCCCTTCGTGTCGCGTTTTTTTGCCCCCCTGCAAGAGGGCGGAAAGCCGGTGTTGCCGGCGCACGTTTTGGCGCGCGAACGCGATTTCAACGCCGGAGATCTGGCCGCGAGCCCGATCGGGACCGGGCCGTTCGAGTTCGTCTCGTGGGCGCGTGGGGATCGAATCGTTTTGCGGCGCTTCGGTCGATATTTCAAGGGAAAACCCAAGCTCGAACGGATCGAGCTGAGGTTCGTGCCCAACGATCAGACGATAGCCGCCCAGCTGGCCGCGCATCAGGTGGATCTCGTCGTGGCGCCGCAGACCTCGCTGCTCGACGAGTATCGTTCGGTCGAAGGCATCGTCGTGACGACCGCTCCCTGGAACGCGCAATCGTCGCTTATCGTAAACGCCCGAAAACCCGCCCTTAGCGACCCGTCCGTCCGTCGCGCGCTGGCGCGCTGCGTGCCGTATTCGCTCGTACTGCGAGACGTCACGCGCGGTCTCTATCGCGAAGCTCGCAATAGCCTGCCTCCGACGGCAATCGGATACGAAGCGTTGCCGCGCCGAACGTACGACGTCGCGGCAGCGGACGGGATTTTGGAGCGAGCGGGCTGGCGCCGCGGCGCCGATGGAGTTCGCGCCCGCGATGGCGTACGTCTCGCCTTTACGCTGGCGACGATCGCGGGGTCGTCGAACCTCGAACGCACCGCGGTTCTGTTGCAGGCGTCGTTTCGCGCCGCGGGTGTCGCCCTCGCGATCAAGACCTATGCGTACCGCACGATATTTGCCGCTCCAAACGGGCCGATCTACGCCGGATCGTACGACCTCGCGCTCTACAGCACGACCCTGAACTGGGATCCGGACGTGTACAACTTTCTCGCCTGCGATCGCTGGTATCCGGCCGGTCAGAACGTCTTTCGCTTTTGCGATCCGCCCCTCGACGCGCTCGAACGCGCCGGACTTCAAACCGACGTGGTCGCGCGGCGCGCCTCCGTCTATCGCGCCGCCAGCCGTATAATTTGGGCTGACGTCCCGTACGTACCGATCTATAACGCGCGCCGTCTCATCGTGCGTTCGTCCGACTTGCGTAACTACACGGTCAATCCTACCTCCACGCCTTGGTGGGACGCGTGGGAATGGGATATCTAGCGTAGGACGGATTCAGTCAGATCGACGATGAGCTGGCTAAATCTGCCGACGCTAGTGTGCGATTTGGCGGATTCGGCGCAGTTTGACGACCCCCCAGTCGCTCGGCTGAATCGCCATGAGCTTGTTGAGGTCGCTGAAGTTGAAAGCGTTGGGCGTGGCTAAATCGTTCATGAATATGAACTTGTAGCAGCAGCCCGTATCGCTGACGATCGCGCCGTAGGTTTTGAGCGCGTGAACCACGGCGAGCGCCTGCGAACCCAGACCGGTCTCCGGGTAGTTCGCGCGCAGGCGCAGCTTTGCGCCGTACGGCATTTGAACGGGCCCGGGACCCTCGTAGGGGACTCCATCGGTAGAAGCCGCCGGCCGGACGTAATCCCACTGCGAGAGCATATTGTAGGGGACGATTAGGAACAATGCGTGATCCACTTCGCCGGCCGCCAATTCGGGATACTTGACGGCGCCGGCAAACATCGAGTCGCCGGCGGCAACGGCGGAGCTCTGGCCCGGCGGATTGTTGACGTAATGGTTTCGCAGCTTCCAGTCGCCGCCCGAATAAGCCGAAAGCGTGCCGTTGGAATAGACCGTGTTGTAAAGCTCGTAGATGTGACACGCGGAGGTGTCGAGAACGAAACTGTGTGCGTCGCTACCTTGCTCGATAACGTACGAAGGCAGCCACGGTTCGGGAGGTTCCGAGTGCCAGGGCACGTCTTGCTGAACGGGCAGCTTCGGCGTGGACGCATTGGCGGTATTGAGATACTCCCCCGTATCGAAGTCCCACGATTTATTCGATCCCAGCGAGGCGATGTACTCAGAACTCTTGGGATCGAGCGCGCTCCCGCTGACGTCTTGATTGTAGGCACGGTCGCCGGCCGGAAATACCGGACAGCCGTCATACGTCGGCGTTCCGAGCGCATGGATCGGCCCGGCGTCGCTCCCGAGCGGTTGATGAGGAGGAAGTGTGGACCCGGATCCGCCGCAGCCGGCGGCTGCTAAGGCGAGGGCAACAGCCGGAAGTGTTCCGGCGCGCGCAATATAAGACAAATGATTACACCCGTTGGTACGCATGGCCCGGCATTCGGGACTAAGGTCCCTAATCCCGTCAATGCGCTAGTTCTTTAGTCCCCGTTCGGGACCTTTCGCCCCGGCGGCAGCACCAATCGAATCTACGGTTCGGGCGTCAGAGCGCGTATGCTCGTGGGGTGACCGTCCCGCTGGCTCGTCTGCTCGCATACCCCAGGACCGAGCCGCGAATCGCGATCGTTCTGGTGGCCGCAGTGGTGTTCGCCGTTTTGGCTGCGCTGGCTCTGGGAGGCGGCAGCACGCCGTTGCGCATCGCCGCCGTCGCGGGGCTGATCGTCACGCCGATTGCGGCCTATCTCGCTCTCGAGCATCCCATCGTCTTTCCGTACGGGCTCTACATTCTGTTGCTGCCGTACGACGTTTTACTCGTCGTCCACGCCAACAGCACCGTCACCAAATCGCTCGGAGAGGCGGCTGGGCTCGTTTGTCTGTTTTACTGTCTGCGGGTCAGGCAGGTCGCTCCCATTCGGCAACCGCTCGTCGTGCTGACCCTGCTCTTGATTTGGATGAGCCTGGGCGCGCTGTGGTCGGTGGGCACCGCCGATACCTTTACCTGGCTAAAGACGTATTTCGGACTGGCGCTGCTTTACGCGGCGCTCTCGCTTACGCCGGTCTCCTTGCGCGACTTTCAAATCGCGATGACCGCCGTCGCGGTCGCCTTCGCCGTCGCGGCGATTTTCGGAATTCACGCGTTCTATCACGACCCGTTCCGGGCGATCGGGGACCTCGATCAACAGCGCGTGTCGCTCAAACTCGGCAATACCGAGATCGACCAGAATCATTTTGCAAACGCGTTTTTGTTTCCGATTTGCATCCTGATCGCGTTTCTCGTCCGCAGTCGCTGGCTTACGATAAAGGCGGCCTGCGCCGTCGGAATAGGCTTGATGGTGGCGGCGATGCTGGCCAGCGGATCGCGCGAAGCGTTTATCGCGCTGGCAGCGATATTCGTCTACTTCCTGTGGCGCGGCCGGGACCGGGTCCAGTTGCTCGCGTTGTCGGCCATCTGCGCGCTCTTCGCCATACCGTTCGCCGGCGTGCTGTTGGGGCGGTTTGCGACGGTGTTCGATCAGACGTCGCAGGGACGTACGTCGATCTGGTCGGTAGGCGTTCAGGCGATCAAACATTACTGGCTGATCGGTTCGGGGATCGGGACGTTTCCCGTCGTTTACGATCGCTTTTACCTGGCGGTGGCCCAGCTTCACCCGGATGGGTGGACTCGTCCGCCGCACGATCTCATCCTCCACTACGCGGTCGAGTTGGGAATTTTGGGAATGGCGCTGATCGTCTGGTTCGTGGCCGCCCACTTCGGGATGCTGCGGGGAATCGATCGCGACCATCCATATTACGACTATAGGGTGATGGTCGAGGCCGGCTTGATCGGAATCGCCGTTGCATCGCTGTTCATCGACCTATTCACGTACAAGTACGCCTGGCTCGTCTTCGCGAGCGCAGCGCAAGTCGCGTATCTCGCGACGACGGTTAGGCGAAGCCGCGCGAGTCCGGCGCTACCGCCCCGGAATCCGGCGGACTTCCGGCAGCGCCAACACCTGCCAGTCCTGAGGCCCGATCGCGTCGAGAGCTCGTAGATCCCCATAGTCGAACGCGTTCTTCGTGTTCAGGTCGTTCATAAAAACGAACTTGTAGCAGCAGCCGGTATCTCCGACGATCGCACCATACGTTTTCAGCGCGCGGAAAACGGCGGCGGCCTGCGGGCCGGCACCGGCTTCGGGGAAATCGGGGCGAAGCCGAAGTCTCGCGCCGTAGGGAAGTTGCAGAGAAGCGCGGCCCCGGTAGGCGGCTCCGTCGGTAGACGAGGCGGGCGATACGACGTCCCATTGCGCGAGCGAATGGTACGGGACGATCAGAAAGAGCGCGTGCGCTACTAGGCCGTCGGCGAGTTCGGAATACTTCACCGCACCCGCGAACATCGATAGACCCGACGCTACCGCAGAGCTCTGCCCGAGAGGTTTGGGTACGAAGGGTGCGCGGAGATCCCAGTCTCCCCCCGAGTAGGCCGACAGCCTGCCGTCGTAACTCGTCTGATACAGCTCGTATAGGTGGCAGGTCGCCGTGTCGAGCACGAAACTGTGCGCGTCGGAGACCGCTTCGATTCGAAAGGATGCTTCCCACGGTTGCGGCGGCATCGTATGCCAACGCACTTTTTGCCCGACGGGCACCAGCGGGCCGCCCGCCGACGCGTTGAGATATTCGATCACGTCGTTGTCCCAGGAGCGGCTCGTACCCAGCGAGTCGAGGTAAGCGGAACTGTTCGAGTCAACGGCAGCAGTCCGCAAATCACGGTTGTAGGCGGGATCGCCGGGCGGAAAGACCGGACACCCGTCGTATCGCGGCCCGCCCGTCTGCGAATCCGCTTTCGGGGATTGGGCTAACGCTCGTGACGAGTTCGAGTGACGGGCGCCGAGAAAGCAGGCAGAGAGTACCGCACAGAGTACGATCGAGAGCGAAAGCCTCCCCACGTTACGCCGAAAGCGCGCGTTCGCCCCGAGCGACCGCCGCCGTTAGCGCGGCCGCGACGCGATCGACTTCGTCGGGGCGCAGTTCCGGAAACATCGGCAGCGAGAGGACGCTTTCGGCGGCAGCTTCGGCGACTGGAAACGCGCCACGTTCCATCCGAAGGTCCTTCGCCACTGCCTGGAGATGCAGCGGGACGGGGTAGTAAACCATCGTCTCGATGCCGCGAGCCTTCATCTCGGCACGGCAGCCGTCGCGATCGTCTACGGCGACCGTGTATTGGTGATAGACGCATTCTCGCCCGACGGGTTCGACCGGCAAATCGACCCCGGCCACGCCGTCGAGAATGCCGTTGTATTGCCGTGCGATCGCTCGCCGCGCCCGATTCCACCCTTCGAGACGAGTAAGCTTAACGCGCAGAATGGCCGCTTGTATTTCGTCGAGGCGGCTGTTTACGCCGAGTTCCTCGTGATGGTATTTTTTCGCCGCGCCGTGCGCGCGCAGAGAGCGAACCCGCTTGGCGATCGCGGGATCCGGCGTTACGAGCATCCCGCCGTCCCCGTACGCGCCGAGGTTTTTCGAAGGGAAAAAGCTGAAGCATCCGATCTGTCCGAACGACCCCGTCATGCGCCCTTCGAATTTGGCACCTGCCGATTGCGCGCAGTCTTCCACTAATGCTAGACCCTTGCGCCGCGCGAGGGCGGCCAGCGCACCGACGTCCGCGGGCAGCCCGTAGAGGTGCACCGGAAGGATCGCTTTCGTGCGCGGCGTGATGGCCGCTTCCGCTGCTTGCGGATCGAGAGCGTACGTTCGTGGATCGATGTCGGCGAAGACCGGCCGGGCACCGACCATTCCGATTGCTTCGGTGGTAGCCGCAAAAGTAAACGGGGTGGTCACGACCTCGTCGCCGGGACCGATGTCGAGCGCGCGGAGCGCCAGGTGGAGTGCGTCGGTTCCCGAGTTTAGTCCGACGGCGAATTCGGTGCCGACGTATAGGGCAAATTCGCGCTCGAACTCGGCGACGTTGGGACCGTTGATGAAGACGCCGCTCTCAAAAACACCGGTTACGGCGGCGGCTATTTCGGACGACAACGCCGCATATTGGCGGCGCAGGTCGAGTACGGGAAGGGTGGCGTCAGTCATCGGCTCTCCTGAGTTCCCCGCCGGAGCGCTCGTACGATGCCCCGCAGGAACGGCACGTCCCGCGGTCGAGGACGAGGGTAAACGGTTCGCCGCAGCGGCATGCGTAGCCGAAGACGCGCGCCGGATTTCCGTAAACCAGCGCGTAAGCCGGTACGTCTCGAGTCACCACGGCGCCGGCCCCGACGAAGGCGTATTCGCCGATCGTCGTACCGCAAACGATCGTTGCGTTCGCTCCGAGCGTAGCGCCGCGGCGGACCAGCGTCCGCCCGTAGTCTTCGGGGCGATTGCGGGCGACGGCCGACCGCGGCGTGACGACGTTGGTGAAGACGACGCTCGGACCGCAAAATACGTAGTCCTCGAGGATGACGCCCTCGTAAATGGAGACGTTATTCTGAATCTTTACGCGATCGCCGATCTCGGCGCGGGCCGCGACGAAGACGTTCTGCCCCAGCGAGCAGTGGGCGCCGACGATCGCACCCGCCATCACGTGGGAAAAATGCCAGATCTTCGTCCCTTCGCCGATTTCGCACGGCGAGTCGATGCAGGCCGTTTCGTGGGCAAAATATGCCATCTGCTGCACGTTCATACGAGCGCCGCCGTCGCCTGCAGCGAGCACGCCTCCGCCATCGCCAAGGCCTTCGTGACGGCGATCGCGGATCGTCCGTCGGTCTTGGTGGGGGAATTCGTTTCGATCGAGTTGACGAATGCCTCGATCTCGGCGCGCAGCGGTTCGATCTCGCGCACCGGAATCTGCCGAGTTTCGGTGATTTTTGCAGACCTCTCGCCGCTCGCGCTCGTCGCGATCTCTCGCGAGTTGAGGACGAGCGCGGCACCGTCGCGCGAGTCGGCAAAGGTTAACGTTCCACGCGTTCCGATGACGTCGAGCCGGTGCGAGCGCTCCGGTTCCAGCCAACCGACCTCGACGTGCGCGCTGAGCTCGTGCGAGAACGAGTAGTCGGCATAGGCGAAGTCGGCGATGCCGGAGCCGGCAACGTCAACGGCCTGCGACGAACATCCCGACGGAAAACCGCCGGCAATTTCCAACATGACGGCGACGTCGTGGGGAGCGAAGCTCCACCAGACGTTCTCGAAACTTCGAAGGCGTCCAAAACCTAGCCGTCGGGAGCGGACGTGGCGGAGTTCGCCGATCGCCCCTTCCGAGACGAGGCGCAAAAGCTCGTCGATTGCCGGATGATAGAGTAGTACGTGTCCGGCGAACGTCCGGACCCCGCACGTGTCGGCTCGAGCTACGATCGCGGCGGCTTCGTCGGCCCGCAGCGCGAACGGTTTTTCTACGAAAACGTGTTTGCCGCTTTCGATTGCGGCCAACGCCATTTCGCAGTGACGGCTAGCCGGCGTCGCAAGGACGATCGCATCTAACGGGAGCTGAAGCAAACGCTGGTAGTCGTCGACCGTTCGAACGCCGCGGTATTCGGCCGCCAGCGCCGATAGAGCGGTCGCGTTTTCGTCGCAGATGGCCGATAGGACGCCGGCCTCCGCACAGTTCCGGACGAGATTTCTCCCCCAAGCGCCAGCTCCGGCGACGCCGATTTTGGGTTTTGCCTTGGCGGTCACAGCAGCACCACCTTGTCGCCTCGGTCGGGGACGCCCCGCGTTGCATTTCGCGCGTCGACGACCAGTCGCGAAGCCCGCACGACTTGCGCCCAGTCGATGCCGGAGTGATCGCAAAGGATCACCACGCAATCGGCCCGAGCGAGCCTGGATTCGGTCAGGGCAACCGACGATCGCCGTTTCCCCGCCGCATCGACGTACTCCGGCACGTATGGATCGTGATATTCGACCGCGGCCAAATCCCGCTCGAGCAGTTCGATGACCTTCAGCGCCGGCGACTCGCGGCAGTCGTCCAGGTCGCGCTTGTAGGCGATTCCGACCGCGAGGACGTCGGCGCCGTGAAGAGCCTTGCCGGACCGGTTCAGCGCGCGCGCGACCTTCTCGCGAGTGAAATACGGCATTTGAACGTTTATCTCGCCGGCCAGCTCGATAAACCGGGTATGGAACTCGAGCTCGCGAGCCTTCCACGTGAGGTAGAAGGGATCGATCGGAATGCAGTGGCCGCCCACTCCGGGACCTGGTTCGAATCGCATGATCCCGAACGGCTTGGTGGCGGCCGCGTCAACCACTTCCCAGATGTCGAGATTCATCCGGTCGCAGAGCAGCGCCATTTCGTTGACTAGAGCGATGTTCACCGCTCGGAACGTGTTCTCGAAAACTTTCGTCATTTCGGCAACGGCGGGCGAACTGACCGGGACTACAGACGTCAGCGTTTGTTCGTAGAACGAACTTGCGACTTGCGTGCATCGCGTCGTTACGCCGCCGACGATCTTGTTGGTATTCTTGGTCGTGTATCGCGCGTTGCCCGGATCGACCCGCTCGGGGGAGAAGGCCAGGAAAAAGTCTTCGCCTACGACGAGATCGCCGATTTGCAGCAACGGCAGAAGAACGTCTTGGGTCGTTCCCGGGTAGGTCGTGCTTTCGAGGCAGATCAGCTGACCGGGCCGAATCACGGCGGCGATCTCCGCACCCACCGCACGAACGTATTCGAGGTTTGGATCGCGATTGACGGTGAGCGGCGTGGGAACGCAGATCACGATCACGTCGCATCGGCGAAGCGATGCGAAATCGTCGGTCGCCGATAGGCGGCCGCTGCGGACCACGTCGGTCAGGTCGGCATCCGATACGTCGCCGATATAGCTCTCCCCGCGATTGACTTTACCGACGCGAGAAGCGCTTCGGTCGTAGGCGACCACGTCGAATCCAACCTTCGCTTTTTCGACTGCGAGCGGCAAGCCGACGTAACCTATGCCGACGACCCCGACCCGGGCCGTTTTTTGCTGGAATTTTTCGATCAGTTCGGCGCCGTGATCGGCGATGCGCGGAGTCTGCACGAGGAAGTCCGTCATGCGGCGCCACCGCAGGCTCGTTGCGGCAGCGGCGACGTCGCGGCGAAGACGCTGCGCACGACACCCGAAACGATTCGGTCGCGGTCGTAGTTCGCCAAAACGTAGTCGCGGCCGTCCTTTCCGCGGGCGCGGCAGGCGTCGGGTTCGGAGGCCGCGGTCCGCAACGCCTGCGCGAGCGCGACCGGGTCCTCGGGAGGCACGCACCATCCGCCGCCCGCCCGCTCCAGAAAGCGCTCGGCCTCCCCGCCCCCAGAGAGCAGCAGCGGGCAGCCGACGCTCAGCGCGTCGAACATTTTGCTCGGCAGGCAATCGACGATTTGCCGCCGCAGCGGGACCAACGCAATATTCGCATCGCGCAAGGCGGCCAGCGCGACGGGCGGAGCGACGACGCCAACGAACTCGACGTTCTCGAGATTCTCGGCGCGAACTCGTTCGCGCAGCGGCTCCGACTCGCTTCCGCCGCCGATCAATAGGAACCGGATGCGGGCGTCGTCGCGCAGCAAGGCAGCCGCGTCTAGTACGACGTCGAGGCCCGAAACCAACCCCATGTTCCCGGCGTAGGCTGCCACGAACTCACCACGCTCGCGACCGGCGCTCGATTCGGCGGGCCGAATCCGATCGAACCCGTTGGTCACCACGCGCACGTCTTTACCGGGAGCGCACCGCTCGGCCACCGCCTCGCGAACGCCCTCGGTGGCACAGAAAATCGTTCGCGCGCGCCGATAGGTCAGTTCCGCAATCGCGGCGATCACTTTGGCGATCGTACTGTCGCGTTTCCAGATGCCGAGATTGATCGCGACCTCCGGGTATGCATCGCGAACGTCGACGAACAAGGGTGCGCCGCTCACGTAGGAAGCGATCAGCGCCGGAAAGGCCAGGGTTATCGGCGGGATCGAGACGTAGATCGCGTCGCAGGAGCGAATCCTAAAAAACGCCAGAACGATCGATCCGAGCGCCACCGAGATCCAGTTGAGGGCTCGGTACAACCCGCGCCGGTTGGTTGACGCGAACGTCCAGACGCGCGTAACCGAGACGCTGCCGTCGCGGTCGAGCGAAAAAAGTTTCCCGCGATACTTCTTGGGAATCTCGCCGTCCGGAAAGTTTGGGAACCCCGTGACGATGTCGACCGCGAAACCGCTGCTCGCAAACTTACGAGCCGTGGCCGTCGTTCGTTTGGCCGCGGCGCAGGGTTCGGGATCGTAGTATTGCGTGAAGATCGTTATTTTCACGTGGCTCCAATCAGTTCGCAGAGTTCAGCAGTAGTAGTCTTCACGTCGAAAGCGTCGCAAATTCGCTTGCGGGCTCGGGTTCCGATGTCCACGCGGCGCTGCGGGTCCAACGCGAACTCGGCGATCGCGGCCGCCAAAGCGGCCGGGTCGCGCTGTGGAACGATGCGCGAACAACGGGGGTCGTCGATCAGCTCCGGTACGCCCCCGGTTCGGGTCGCGATGCATGGAATGCCGACCGCCATCGCCTCCATCAACGCCACGGGAATGCCCTCGCCCGGCTGGCCGTCGATGTCGACGCTGGCGAGCACGACCGCGTCGTAAAAGCTCCGTTCGAGTCTCGACAGAAGTATGTCGTGCGGGACGTTCCCGCACATCGTAACGTTGGACGAGAGACCGAGTTCGGCAATCTTGCGCCGCAATTCGTCCGAAAGCGGTCCGTCGCCGGCGAAGTCGCATTCGAACGGAATTCCGTGCTCGTGAAGCAACCCGAGGGCGGCTAGCAGGTAGTCGTGGCCCTTCTTTGCGACGAGTTGGGCCGGACATAGCAATCGCAGCGTCCGGTCTTTGCGGCGAACGTGCAGCCTCGCCGGAACGTCTACGCCCAGGTGCGCCACGCGGCAGCGATCGCTGACGTCTTCGCCGGCACGCTCGATCAGCAGCCGTCGCGTGTTCTCGGAGATCGCGCGGACGAATGCGGCACTCTCGAGCTTGTTGTGCAACAGGTTGTCGGTAAAAACGTCGAAGCGATGGGCCGAGCAACTCCAAGGGATTCCGGTAAGCTCGGAAACGACGTAGGCGACCGTGGCCGGGGTCGAGAGCCAAAGCGCGTGGACGTGTTCGATTCCCAGCCGTCGCGCTTCGGCGGCAACCGCCAGCGCCTTGGGTAACACGGCGAGGTTTTTGAGTTTAGCGTCGCGTCCGTGACGAGCCCGCAGGAGATGCAGCAGGACGCGCAGCACGGCCGCCGGCCGGCGCAGCAGCTCGCCCGCGGCCAGCGCGAACGTTCGCGTCCCGATCAGCGGCAATCGCAGTACGTTGGCCTTGAACGCGCGATAGGGGATGAAGGTCGCCCGCGGACGGGTCGGAATCACGGTCACTTCGTGCTCGAGGGAAACCAGCTCGCGCACTTCCGAAGCGAAGAACGCTTCGTGCGGACCGTACGGGAACTGCACGGTTACGTACGCGAGCTTCATGCCGGCACGCTCTCGCCGGCTAGCGTTCGGTAAAGACGCGCGTGGGAAAGGGCCGTACGGTCGACGGTGTAGTCGGAGCGTGCTCTTGCGCCCGCCAGCCCGGCGCGTTCGGCGCGGGCGTGAGGGTCGTCGAGCGCGCATTCGAGCGCTCGGGTGAGGTCGTGCGGTTGCCAACCTGGGGCGATGAAGCCGAGCGAGCCCCGGTCGAGCATATTCGCAGCGCCGAGCCACGGCGTCGTTACGATCGGAACCCCGGCCAGCATCGCCTCGACGAAGGTTATCGGCATGCCCTCGAAATGGGAAGAATTTCAGGAGAACGTCGGCGGCGTTGAGCAGATCGCCGGCATCGCTTCGGTAACCCAGAAAGTGGGTCGACGCGCCGATTCCCAGCTCGTTGCTCATTGCGCGCAGCGCGCGCTCCCGGGAGCCCGCGCCGACGACGTAGAGCGCGACCCGGTCGCGCAGGTGCGGCGCCAGACGCGCGACCGCGCGAAGGCCCAGTTCGTGATTTTTTTGGGGCTCGAGCCGGCCTACCATCATCACGACGAGCCGATCGTCGCAGATCGAGTGCGCGCGCCGCATCTCTTCGCGCAGCGAGCGACGCTCGAAGGCGGAGGCGTCGAGCCCGTTGGGAATGGCGACGATCTTTTCCGGAGCAATCGATTCCATGCGGGCCAAAAATTCGCGCTGCTCGGGAAAAAAAAGAACGAAGCGATTGGTGAAGCGGCCGTAAGCGCGGTCGAGGAGCCGTTCGGCCGGATTACGACGCGGGTCGCAGGGGTTGTGCTCGGTATGAACGATGGCTTTCGTGCCGGCGAGCCGGGCCGCGGGCCGTCCCCAATACTTTCCGACGTGCGTGTGGGTGTGGACGACGTCCGGCCGGAATTGTGCGATCGTACGAACCAGCTTGGGCATGAATCCGTAGTCGCGCCGGCTGCGCCGCCCGACCGAAGCCACCGCCGTGCCGAGCCTACGCTCGTCTTCCTGCGAAAGATTCGAAGCGTACACGGCTAAAGCGCGCACCTCGATTCCGCTGCGGGTCAGCGACGGGAGCAACTCTAGAACTTGCCGTTCCGCGCCATACGCTTTCAGAGTCGAGATGATATGGAGGACGCGCAGGCTCATACGACGCTTCGAGCTCCGCCCGGCACGGTATCGCCGCGCGTCGTCGAGGCGATTGCGAGGCCTGCCAAGGCGTTGACTCGTAGGAGGTACCGGCTCCGCCGCGAGTCCAGGAACGAGCGCCAACGCAACGCCGTGCTGGCGTAGTACTCGTCGCCGGTCATCGAGGCTAGGACCTGCAGCTGAGCGATATGAAATCCGTGGTATTTTAGCGTCGCGTACTTACGAAAGCCGTTCGGAGTTGCCAGCAGACTGTAGTAGGACCACGCCCCGCCGTCGTAGTGATGGAGGTAGCGGCGCAGCGTCGCAAGACCGTCGTCGTAAAGACGTCTGACGCGGGGGTCTTCGACGAGCAGGCTCAGTTCGAAGAGCCCCCACAGCGCGTAGATCCAACCGTTGAGAATGTGGCTCGGCGGCAGTGCTGCCGCCTCCTCGAAGACGACGCCTCCTTCGGGATCGTGCCAGCTTACGCCGCCCTTCTCGATCGTGTGAAAGTAGGCGGACGACGCGGCGATCGCGCGATCTAGGTACCGCGACTCTTCCGTAACTTGATACGCACGCAGCAGAAGCGAAATCGCCTGCCCTTGTGCCATGGCCGAGCGAAAGCCCGGCTCGCAGGCGTAACGCTTCCACCCGGTTGGGAACGTATACAGCCCGGGAATGTCGTCGCTAACCGTCTGAGCGCACGCCGCCCATTCCGCCTGCGCGACGAACCGGCGACGAGCGCGCGGGTCGCCGGTTCTCAGCCAGTCGGCGTGGCACTGCAAGCCGTACTGAAAGATGTTGACGGGCCAATACTCGCGCGATTGGGTCAAGAGGACGCCGGCGTCGTCGGTCGCTCGGCGATTCCACCCTTCGCCCAAGGTGGCATCGTCGCCGCTCGACCAAGTAACGTAATACGGGCCGAGATCGCGCCGCCGCTCGTCGTACAATCGATAGTCGCGGTGCGCGTCCCAGCTCGCCGGGAACGTCCGGCGCAGCTTGGCAACGTAGTCTCTAACCGGCACGTTGGAACAAAAACTCCGTGGCGGTCCGGAACAGCAGCGAGAGGTCCAGAAAGATCGACCACTCCTCGATGTAGTAGAGATCGAACGTCGTTTTCTGCCCGAGGTCGTTACGGCTGAGGAGGCGGCGCATCTGCAGTTGCGACAATCCCGACATTCCGGGCCGTACCAGGTGGCGCTCGTCGTAGCGCGCGTATTCCTTGCGGAACTGCTGCACGAAGACGGGGCGCTCGGGTCGCGGGCCGATTAGCGACATGTCCCCGCGCAGGACGTTCCAAAGCTGCGGCAGCTCGTCGAAGCTCAGACGCCGAAGAATTCTCCCGACGCGCGTGCAGCGATCGTCGCCGGGACGAACCCAAATGGCGCCGGTCTCGGCTTCCGCATTCACCCGCATCGAACGAAACTTAAGCATCGTAAACGGCTTGCCGCCAAGACCGACGCGCTCCTGACGGAAAAGGATTGGACGTCCGGTTTCCAGAGCGATGGCGAGCGCTGCGAGTCCGATGATCGGCGCGAACAGGACCAGTGCCACCGAAGCGAGAGAGACGTCGATCAGGCGCTTGAGAAATCTGGCGTGGGCCGTACAGGCGCGCAACCGCGCGGGTATGACCAGGGCTTGGCGCCCTAGCACCCGCAGCGAAAGCGAGTAGCTGTGGCATTGCAGCTTCTCGGGTGCGAAGGCGACCGTAAATTGTTCTTGCCACGCTAAATCGAGCAGGCTGGGCACGATCTCGGGGGGCGGCATCTCGGTGAGAATCAACGTGTCGCAGCGCCAAGCGCGCGCGCGCCGGAGCCACGAAATATTCTGAAGGTCGGTTTCGTCGCCACCCGTTGAAGCGGTGCCGCCGCGCGACTCGATCGGCAGGACCTTCACGTAAGAAGGAAGGGTAAGGGCGTCGCGCGTCGCCCGGAGTCGCTCGCCTTGCCCCACGATCGCGACCCGGCGGTTTTGCCGAAACTGCGGCAGTTTGCGAATTTCGTGCAGGACGGTTCGCATGCCGCCAACCGCTAAGATCGACAAGGCAAGCGAGTAGAGCAAGACGACCCGCGACGTGGATATCGCCGGAACGAACGTGAAGAGCAGCAGCTGAGGAATGACGCCGATCGTCAGCGCCGTCACGGTGAAGTACAGCTCGTCCTTCATCGACAGTGACGGAAGCCGGCCGTACAACCCCAACCGTTCGAACAGAACGATCCAGAGCATGACGTAGATGGCGTCTCCGATTAATAGGCGCTCGGACGGCACCGCAAGCAAGTGCGGCTTTCCGATCGATGCGGCCAGAAACAAGGCGGCGGCCAGCGCGCAGAAGTCGCTGCACAGCATCACGATCGCCCAAGCTTTCGAATGCGGCGCTCCGGCGCGGACGATGCGCGGCTCGACCGAACGTTCGGGTCCGAGACTCGCCGTAATCTCTAAAACAGGTGTCGACATGTAGTTGCATCATTATAATGAAGCGCGCGCCGCGCTCGTCAGGGCCGTTAGCCCCAGTAGTGCGTGCGCATCTTCCCGTCTTCGCTTGGGCCTCGTAGGCTATGCGGGAGACGAAGAACCCTTTCTCGAGACTAAGGTCCCGAAAAAGCGGCGTAATCTCGGGCGTCGAGTCTGCAAAGTTGGGCGCGTCGTCCGTTCCGGCGATTTCACAAGACGCGTATCATCAATTCGTGAGACATCCGTCCGCACGATATCGCGCGTTGCTCCTTACCATCACGGCGTTGGTCGCATTTCTCGGCGCGGCGCCCTCTACGCCGACCCGCGACTACGTTCTCCACCCGGGCGACCAGGTGTCGATCGCGGTTTTCGGCGATCAAACGCTGTCCCAAAGCGTCGTGGTCCTCTCGGACGGGTCGGTCGTCTACCCGTTGATCGGAAAGATCAAGCTCGGCGGTTACACGATCTCGGCGGCGACGTCGCGAGTCGAATCCGCCCTGCGGAAATTCGTGCGGGACCCGATGGTTACCCTTAACGTGACCCAGCAGGGGACCGATAACGTCCTCGTGCTCGGCAACGTCAAAACGCCGGGCAAATACTCGTTAGGGGCTTCCGCCCGCATCGCCGATGCGATCGCGGCGGCCGGCGGGATCGCCTACACCAATGGCGACTATCCCGACGCTCGCATTGCGATCGACGGAGGCCCGGCTCGGACCGTCTCGCTGCAGGGGTTGATGCGGGACGGGCGTCTCGAAGACGACGTTCCGCTTGGCTCGGACACGATCGTCTACGTTGCGGGACCGACGCCGATGAACGTCGAGGTCTTGGGCTCCGTAGACCATCCGGGGTCGGTACCCATTTACGTGGGCGACCGCCTTTCGATCGCGATCGCCAAAGCCGGCAATACGAGCAGTTCGCATGCCGACCTGGCGCACGTGCACGTTTCCCACACGGCCGCCGACGGAACGACCCAGACCCAAACCTTCAACCTGTATCAAGCGCTCGAGCGTGGTGACCTTACGGCGGATCCGGTGCTCCAAAAGAGCGACGTGGTTTTCGTGCCGGAAGCGCATCAGAACGATCGCGTCTCGTCCGTCTTTCAAGGCATCTTCGCGGTCCTCTCGCGCCTGGTATTCCCCTTCTAGAAAGCACGAATGGCAAGAAATATCGCTCTACGGCCGGAACCTGAAGGCCTCGCGCATTACGTCGCTACCGACGAATCCGCCCGCGTGCGCGAACTCGCGTACGTCGGCCGGTTTTGGGACGCGATCAAGACTCATCGCAAGGTCTTTTCGAGCGTAGCCATCGGCTTCGTGCTGCTGACGGCCATCGTTTCGATCCTGACCCCCAAGCAGTACACGGCGGTCGCCAAACTGATCGTCGGCGGTACGCCGAATCAAGCTGCGTCTCAGGACAAGGCAACCGGGCTCCCGGTGCTCAACGCGCTCGCCTTGCAGAGCGCCGATCTCAGTTCGGACACCTTCGCCGAACTGATGCAGGAAGGACCGGTCGCCGATCAAGTCATTTCCAAGCTCAATCTAAGCGTCGGGCGGGAACGGCTGCTGAATCGAGTGGCCGTCAAGCCGGTGCTGAACACCGCGGTGCTTTCGCTTTCCGCTAAGTGGTCGAACCCGCAGACGGCTGCAGAAATTGCCAACACGTTCGCCACCGTCTTCGTAGAGCACGACCGCAACCTCGTCCGGTCGCAGGCCGTCGAAGTGCAAGAGCGGCTGAAAACCGCAATCGCCGATGCGCGCGTTCGTCTGCAATCGGCCAACGACGAACTGGCTCGCTATCAGTCCGCCAAGCAGATTACCGACGCGCCGACCGCGACGCAGTCGCTGATGGGTCGGGCCGCCGGGATCGATTTAAAACTCGATCAGGTCCGTCAAGACGCTCGTCAGGCGGCGGGTCAGCTCGCGAGCGCTCAAGGGCAGCTTGCCGGCGTTCCCGCGACTATTGCCGGCCAGCAGGCAAGTGAGGCCAATCCAACGACCCTTCAGCTGCGCCAGCAGCTGGCCGATGCCGAAGTAGCCCTCGCGACCGCCCAGCAAAAGTACACGGACCGCCACCCCACCGTCATCGGACTGCGGCGCCAGCGCGACCAGCTGCGCGCGGAGATCACCGCGCTTCCGAGCTCGGTCGCCTCCGGCGTGACCCTGGTTCCCAATCCGATCCATCAGCAGCTGCAGACGCAAGTAGATACCCTGAGCGCCCAGCTTCAGGGCGACGTGGCACAGGAACGCGAACTGACGCGCCAGCGGCTGGCGCTCGCCCCGGCGATCAAGCGTCTTCCCGCGGACGTCGCCAACCTCTCATTCTTGCAGCAGCGCGCAACGATGGCCGCCGGCGTCTATAACGTCCTCCAGCAAAAGCAAAACGATGCGGTGGTAGCAGCCGATGCGGCGATTAGCGACGTCGCGGTGGTCGCGCCGGCGTCGGCGAGCGACGTTTCGGTTTCACCCAACGTCGTCATGAACGTTGCGGCTAGCGTGCCGCTGGGACTAGCACTGGCCGCGATCATCGTCGCGATCCTCGAGCTGCTTCAGCAGCGGATGCGCAACGATGCCGACGTTCTAAGAGCGGTCGGCCTGCCCGTGATCGCTCACATTCCGAATATCGACACGAAAAATCCGCGGGCCCTCCCGTGGGTGCGGTCGATGTCCGTCGAGGCCTTCCTGCACTTGTGCACGTCGCTGAGGATGCGCGCGGGCAAGGGCGCCCAAACGATTGCGATCACCAGTCCGAGCCGCGGCGACGGAAAGTCGTCGATCGCCTACAATCTGGCTGCGGCGATGGCCAATATTCGCCCCCCGGTGCTGATCGTCGATGCGGACCTGCGCTATCCGACGATGCACTTTCACGCAAACTGTGAGAACGAGCGCGGCCTGGCCGACGTCCTCGAAGGAAAGATCGGTCTCGACGAGGCGATCGTCAAGCTGGGGCCGGGCTTCGACGCGCTGACGGCCGGGACGCCGCCGCTGCATCCCGTCACGTTGCTGGAGTCGCGGGCGTTCGACGATCTTCTCGACTCGATCCGTGGCCGCTACAACACCGTGATCGTGGATACGACGGCGTTCGTTCCCGTCGCCGACGCCACGATCGTAGCGTCGCGCGTCGATGCGACGGCGGTGGTGCTCTCTTCGACCAGCAGTAACGAGAAGGCGGCTTCCGAGTTCGTCGCTCGATTCCGCTCGCTCGGCATCGACAACATCGTCGGCGTGGTTCTCAACCGCACGACCCCAGCGCTGGTCGATTACTCAGACTATTTCGCCGTGTCCGGCCGCGGCTTGCCGCCGGCGACGGTGTGACGGGAGCCCGCATGAGCGACTACGAGGAACGCACCGAAAGACGGCCGCGCGTTACGGTCGTGGTACCGATGTACAACGAGGCGCCCCTGCTGGCGGCAAATCTCGCTTCGCTCGACGCCGAACTGAAGCGTTGCGACCGCTATACGTTCGATTACGTGCTGGTCGACGACGGGTCGATCGACGAAACGTACGAAATCGCCCGGCGGTTCGCCCGGGGACGCAACGACGTCGAGGTCGTGCGCCACGACCGAAATCGAGGCCTGGGCGCCGGACTGCGAACGGCGCGCGCGTACGTGCGCGGCGATTACGTTTTGACGGTCGACGCCGACTTGAGCTACGCCCCCAGCTTGTTTCCTCGCCTGGTGGACGCGGCGATTGCCGAAGGTGCGGACGTCGCCTTGGCGTCGCCTTACATGAAGGGCGGGAAAGTCCAAAACGTTCCCTTGATGCGCGCGATCCTGAGCCGCGAGGCGAATCGATTTCTGTCGATGGCTGCTAACGGCAAGATTGCGACGTCAACCTGCGTGGTGCGGGCGTATCGTGCGAGCACGTATCTCGGCCTGCACTCGACGGCGACCGGAATGGACGTAAACGCAGCGCTCTTGTTCGAAGCCGTTCGGAACGGCGCCCACGTCGTGGAGCTCCCAGCCGTTTTGGACTGGGGAGACTCCCGCCCCGCGCCCCGTGGATCCTTGCGGTCGATTTGCAAGCTGACTTGGAACACGATGCGGTGCGGTTTCGGGCATCGGCCATCTCTGCTGCTGGCGATCCCCGGACTCGTCCCGGGCTTGCTGCCGTTCGTCGTGGCCGTTTTATATTTGATGCATTTCAGCGCGTCGGCTATCGCATTTTGGAGTCTCGTAACCGTCGTCATCCAGTACTCGAGCCTGGCGCTATTCGCCGGGCAGACCGTATCGTTCATTCACCGACGCCGCACTCTCGGTCGCCTCGCGCCGCAGCGTCTCGTCGTTACAAAGGAGTAACATCATTCAGAACACCGTGGGACTTCGGCGGTTGCCGAGCGACCAAGACGCCAGCGGCCGGAACCTCGGCGCGGAAGAGATTCTGCTGGTTTCCGAAGCTATTCGCAGCGGCACGCTGACCAGTACGAAGGGCGAATACGTCAAGGAATTCGAACGGCGATTCGCAGAGATGCTGGGAGTAAAGCACGCCATTGCGTGTTCCTCCGGAACCGCCGCCGTTCACTGCGCCGTCGCCGCCATCGATCCGGAGCCCGGAGACGAGATCGTCACCACGTCGATTACCGACATGGGCGCGCTCGCGCCGATGCTCTACCAGGGTGCGATTCCGGTCTTCGCCGACGTCGACCCGCATACGTACAACGTCACCGCCGAAGCGATCGAGCGGGCGATCTCGCCCAGAACGCGGGCTATCGTCGTTACCCATCTGTTCGGCAATCCAGCCGACATGGAAGCGATCGAGAAGCTCGCGGACGCGCACGGCATTCCGATCATCGAGGATTGCGCGCAGGCGTTCCTGGCGCGCTACGATGGCCGAAAGGTCGGGACGTTCGGTTCGCTCGGAGCTTCAGCCTCCAGCAGGGGAAGCACATCACGACCGGTGAGGGCGGCATCGTCGTTACCGACGACGACCGTCTCGCCCGCCGCGTGTTCCTCTTCGTAAACAAAGGTTGGGGATACGGCGACGCGAGCCCCGATCATTACTTCCTCGCCCCTAACTATCGCATGTCGGAACTGTGCGGCGCAGTCGCCCTGGCGCAGCTCGAAAAGCTGGGAGCGACGGTCGTGCGGCGACGGCTGCTAGCCGCGAAGCTCGACGAGCGGCTGCGCGACTTGGTCGGCATCGAGGTGCCGCGCGTCGACCCGCGAGCCGAGCACGTCTATTGGAAATACTGCATCCGCGTCGACGAACGCTCGATCCCGGGCGGCGTGACCGCGCTGGCCGCGGCGCTGCGCCAGCGCGAGATCTTTACGGCTCCGCGCTACATCCAAAAACCCGCGTTCGAGTGCGCCGTAATTCGCGACCAGCGAACGTTCGGGTCGAGTTCTTGGCCGTTCACGTTAGCCCGGAAAGAAGCGGTGGACTACGGTCCGCAGCGCTTCGCCGGGACGTACGAAGCCCTCGAGCGCGTGCTCGTGGTGCCCTGGAACGATCGCTTTACGGAAGAGGACGTCGAGTATATCGCCGAGGCGATCCGTGACGCCGTAGGTACTTTACAGAAAGAGGTGGTCCGTGTTTGATCGACGAGTTCGACTAGGGATCGTCGGGACGGGTGCGATCTCGCACGCCTACGCCGAAGCGGTCAAGGGCCTCGAGAGCGTGGATCTGGTTTCAGCCTGCGATACGGACGCCGCGGCCGCGCGCCGCTTCGAAGCCGTGGCCGGTTGCTCGACGCATTCGAGCTTGCGCGCAATGCTCGCTGCCGAGCGGCTCGATGCGGTCGTCGTCTGCACGCCGCCGGCGACGCACGAAGCGATGGCCAGCGAGGCGCTGGAATGCGGCACTCACGTGCTTTGCGAAAAACCGCTCGCGATCGACGTCGAGAGTGCGGACCGCATGGCGATCCGCGCGATCCGCAACAACGTGCTGCTGACCATGGCTTCGAAGTTCCGCTTCGTCGACGACGTTCGCGCCGCTCGCGACCTCGCGGCCGGCGGGATCATCGGAGAAGTCGTGCTGATCGAAAACGCGTTCACGTCGTCGGTCAACATGTCGCGGCGATGGAACAGCGATCCAGCCATCAGCGGCGGCGGAGTGCTCATCGACAACGGCACCCACGCCGTCGATATCCTGAGGTTTTTCCTCGGACAGCTGCGCGACGTCAAGGTCTTCGAAGGGAAACGGCTCCAGACGCCGCGGGTCGAAGACACGGTCCGGCTCTTCGCTCGCAACGAAAGCGGCGTCATCGGCACGTCCGATCTCTCGTGGAGCATCAATAAGGAACTCGATACCTTCTTGCGGATTTACGGCACCGAAGGGACGATTCTGGTGGGTTGGAAGGAGTCGAAGTATCGGCTGCGGTCGTCGTCCGAGTGGACCGTCTTCGGTACCGGATACGACAAGGTCGACGCCTTCCGCAAGCAGCTCGCCAACTTTACCGACGCGATCCGGGGAGAAGCGGATCTCGCGGTCACCATGGCGGACGCGGTCGCCTCGATCGAAGTGATCGTCGCCGCCTACGAAGCGCTTCGCACGAGCCGCTGGAAAAACGTTTCCAGCCTGGTAGAGGCATCGTTGCGGACCGCGCCTACTCGTATGCTGGAGGCGGTCTGATGCATCGCATCCATCCGACCGCTCTCGTCGAAGAAGGTGTGACGATCGGAGATCTCACCAGCGTTTGGGATAACGTGCACGTTCGGCGCGGCGCCTCTATCGGAACCGAATGCATCATCGGTGAGAAAAGTTATATCGCGTACGACGTCGAGATCGGAAACCGGGTAAAGATCAACGCGTTCGTCTACATATGCGCCGCCGTGTGCATCGAAGACGGCGTTGCGATCAGCGCCGGTACCGTCTTCACCAACGACCGCTTCCCGCGGGCAACGACGGACGATCTCGCGATGCTGCGCACGTCCGATCCGGACGAACACACGCTGTCGACGCGCGTTCGGGCGGGCGCGACGATCGGCGCCAACGCGACGATCGGTCCGGGCATCACGATCGGGCGATGGGCGATGGTCGGAATGGGGTCGGTCGTCACCCGGTCGGTTCCGGATCATCACCTCGTCGTCGGGAGTCCCGCGCGGTCGGTCGGGGCGGTCTGCCGATGCGGATTCGTCTTAGTGCGCTTCAGCGTGGTCGACCCGGGAGTCTCGACGCAAGTAACGTGCAGTGCCTGCGGCCACGTGTACTCCATTCTGGAAGGCCGCGTGGCGCAGTTGGTCGAGGTCGTGGCCTAATCGATGAGCGGATGGTGCGTGGTCGGCGGCGGGATGCTGGGACTCGACGTGGCCCGGCGGCTGGCCGGTACCGGTGAGCCGGTTTCGGTATGGGAGTCCTCGGAGCGGGTCGGCGGTCTGGCGGCTCCGTGGCGCGTTGGCGACGTCATATGGGATCGCTTCTATCACGTCATCGCCGGTGCGGATTCAGCCTTACTCGAACTCCTGGAGGCGATCGGCCTCGACGGCGAAGTGCGATGGGTCAAGGCGCAGACCGGCTTTTACACCGACGGCCGGCTGCATCGGTTCTCGAGCGTGCTCGACTTCGCCGCCTTTCCGGCGCTCAATCCGCTCGAAAAACTGCGGCTCGGCCTAACGATCCTTCACGCATCGAAAATCGACGATTGGCGCCCGCTCGAAGAAATCACTGCGGTCGAGTGGCTCACGCGCCTTTCGGGTGCGGGAGTCGTTCGGCGGATTTGGCTTCCGTTGCTGCGAGCCAAGCTCGGAGACAACGCCGAGCGCGTGAGCGCGGCATTTATCTGGACGATTATCAAGCGAATGTACGGCGCTCGACAAAGCACGGGCAAACGAGAGTGCTTCGGGTTCGTCGACGGCGGATACGCACGGATCCTTGCGCGATTGGCCGACCACTTGCGTGAGGTGGGGGTGGACGTGCGAACTCAGGTTTGCGTGGAGAGAGTCGAAGGAATGCCGGACGGCCGGATCCGGGTGCACCGGACCGACGGAACCAGCGAGGCGTTCGACGGCGTCGCGATCACGGTTCCCGCTCCGCTTGCCGCCGCCGTCTGTCCGCAGTTATCCGCAAAAGAGCGGCAAAGACTTTTGGGGATCGAGTATCAAGGCGTGATTTGCGCGTCCCTTCTGCTCCGCCGTCCGTTGAGCCCCTACTACATCACCAATATCACGGATCCGGCTCCGTTTACGGCGGTCATCGAGATGGACGCGCTCACCGGGACGCAGCCCTTTGGCGGCAACGCGCTGGTGTATCTGCCGAAGTACGCAGCGTCGTCGGACCCGGCATTCGAGCGCGACGACGAAGAGCTGCGGCGCGCGTTCGTCGAGGCTCTCTCGAAAATGTATCCGCAGCTCGGGGCCGGCGACGTCGTGGCCGCCCGGGTTGCGAAGGCGAAATTCGTGCTGCCGCTCTCGACGCTGCAGTATTCGCAGCGGGTTCCACCGTTCGAGACGTCGATTCCGAACCTTTACGTAGCGAACTCGACCCAGATCGTGAACGGAACCTTGAACGTCAATCAAACCTTGATGCTGGCGAAGGAAGCGGTCTCGGCGATCGACCGAGGGCTCCCGGCTTCGCGCGCATCCCGCCCCGTCGAGGTGTGCGCGTGAAGGCGTCCCTTTCGCTCGACCTCGACAACAAGTGGTCGTACATGATGGTCCACGGCGATCCCGCTTGGCAATCGCTGCCGTCATACATCGACGTGGTCGTGCCACGTTTTTTAGAACTGCTGGACCAACACGGACTAAAGATCACGGTTTTTCTGGTTGGTAAAGATGCCGCCATGCCGGAACACCGCGACGCATTGCGTTCGATCGTGGCGGCCGGTCATGAAATCGGCAATCATTCGCACTCCCACGAGCCCTGGATGCACCGCGGAACCTCCCAAGAAGTAGAACTGGAGATCGCGCGAGCCGAGGAAGCAATCGAAGGCGCGACGGGAATTCGTCCGCGAGGGTTTCGCGGCCCCGGCTACACCCGATCGCAGAGCATCCTCGACATCCTCGCTTCTCGCGGTTATCGCTACGACGCATCGGTTCTGTCGACGTGGATTGGGCCCTTGGCGCGGGCCTACTATTTGCGTTCGACCAAACTCGCGCCCGAAGATGGCGAGCGGCGCAGCGAGTTGTTCGGATCCCTGCGCGACGGTTTCGGTCCGAATCGGCGGCACGTGGCCGCGACCCGCTCCGGGCCGATCGCCGTCGTACCGGTTACGACGATGCCGCTGCTGCGGGTTCCGATCCACCTGAGCTACGTCATGCACCTGCGCACGATGTCGCGCTCGGTCGCGCGCGCGTACGTGCGCTCCGCGCTGCGTGCGTGCCGGCTTTCCGGGACGCAACCGTCGCTGTTGCTGCACCCGCTCGATTTTATCGGGGCGCAAGAGTGTCCCGAACTCGCGTTTTTCCCGGGTATGCAGTTGCCTGCGAGCGAGCGAGTCGAAATGGCCGATTATTTCCTGAAAGCGTATCGGTTGACGTTCGAAATCGTGCCGCTCGGCGAGCACGCCTGGCCGGCGCAGGAAGACGGCTCCGCGCGATCCAGGGAGGTCCTTCCCAGCTCGCTTGGGTAGGTTCCGGCGCGTCCCCCGAATAGTGGCGATCTTCTGAGGCGATGGTCTTTTAGGCCCTAAAATGCGACAAAGAGCGCACTTTGGGAACGTTTCGCCGTTATCATAGTTGTGAAACGAAAATCACGTTGGAGGAGCCGTCAGGCTCCGTATCCAACGGACGAGTTTCGAAGTCAGCAGTCGGCCTCACAGCCGGCGTGCCTCTTGCGTTTCCGGGCCGGTTCGAAAGGCTCTCGCATGAGGTTCGCCGTTAGTGAGCCGGCGCGGGTGTCTTATTCTAGGGGTGGCTTCAGGGAGGGACACCGTGATTACTGACGTCAAAACGTTTCGCGTCATTCTCGTCGAGAGTCAGCTGTTGTTCGCGCGTGCGCTTAGCCAGGTACTGTCGAGCGATCCGACCATCTGCATCGCGAGCATTCTGCGGTCCGTAAACGACTTCCCGAGCGGGGCGCCGCAAAACGCGGACCTCGTGCTCGTCGACATAGACGAATACTCTTCGGACGTCGCTTCGACGTTCGCAACGTGCCGTCAGCGCGTGCCGGGCAGCCATCTCTGCGCACTCTCGTCGTTCGTTCGTCCCGAGCTCATGCAGCGCTGCTTGGCTGCCGGCAGCGACGGTTTTATCATCAAAGATACCTCCGTCAGCGAGTTGATTTCGGCGATCAAACTGCTGGCCGGAGGCACACCGTACGTGGATGCGCGCGTAGCCGGCGGCGTGCTGAGACGGCGCGCAACGAACAAGGAAATCCCGCTCAACGAGCTGTCGAGCCGGGAAACCGAAATCGTGCGTCTCATCGCTCAAGGTCTTTCCAACCGGGATATCGGCGCGCAGCTGTTGCTGTCGGAAAAGACCGTGAAGAACCACATCAGCAGGATTTTCGAGAAACTGCAAATTCCGGCACGCACCGGCGTCGCCGTTTACGCAATCCGCACCGGACTCGCCTGACTTTTAGTTCGGCAGTCGCCGCAACAGCCTCACGGTAGCGCGGTAAAAGTCGCGGCGCTCTACGGTGCGATAGTGCGAGCCGAAGTAGGCGTTCACGACGTCGCAGCCGTAACGAACGTTGAGGGAGTGGCAGGCGCCTGCCGTGACCAGCCATAGCTCTCGAGGATTGCCCAGCGGTGCGATCGCCTCGCGCACGTCGCGCTGGTCGGTAACGACGAACCGCGCCACGTCGTACGAGCTAAAATCGACCGGGTGCGGAATGGCGACGATTCGACCTGCTCCGCGATAGTAGTAGGCGAGCGGCACGGCGTTCTCCGCCTGGAACACGACGATCGGCTGCGAGCCCCCGACGTTCGCGTCGAGAAACGCCCCGACGCGCCGCCAGTCGCCGATTTTGGCACCGGATCGATACGTGTTGGCGAGCACCAGGGCCGACACGCAGAGCATGAGGCCGGCAAACGCGATCGCGCCGCGCCGACGAGCGGGCTCGGCCCACCATCCGAACGTCGAAAACACCGCCAGGATCAGCGGCAGGAAGAGAAACGCACCATAGCGGTAGTCTAGGTGCGTTTTCAAAACGAAGACGGCGGTGGCGTAGACGACCGCGCTCGCCGTTAGAACCGAGAGCGCGAGGGAAGGTCCCCTCCACAGAAACTGACGGCGCCCCCAGACGAGCCCCACGAGTAAAACGAGCGCAATCGCGGCGGCCACGAGCGCGCGGTGCGGCAAATCTCCGATCTCAAAGAGCTGGAAGACGAGGATCTTGCCAAGTTGTTCGAGCGATTGTCGTAGGTTGGCCGGTCCGAGATAGGCGGTGCGGAAGGCCGCGAGCTGCGCCGGCAGGATCGTCAATTCGGGAACGAACAGCAGCAGCATAGCCGCGCCGGCGGCGACGTAGCGGATGAGTTCCTTCCACGCACGCCTCGCCGCGAGGACGATCCCGAACCCGGCGATGAGAAAAAGAATGAAGTATTGCGTGTACGCGCCGAGCGTGCCGACCGCAACGAATGCCGGGAACGCGTAGCGGGGGCGTCGAGGTTCGAAGAACGCGTCGTAGCCGGCGAGCATGGCGAGCGCCCCAAGTAGAATCGCCAGCGCGTAGGAGCGAATCTCGACGGCGGCCCAAACGGACAGCGGATTGAAGGCTACCGCCAAGGTGACGGCCGCAGCCGGAATTCCCGGTGCGTAACGCCGGACCAGGGCCGGAACGAGCGCGATCGTACCCGCGATACAGCCGATCGAGGGGACTCGCGCCCAAAAGTATCCGGCCGAAACGTGCCGCCAGAACCAGAGGACGACGAAATAGAGCGGGGCGTTCTGCTCGAAGAAGATCGCTTGGTGGATCGTGTGTGCCAGCGACCCCGACGTGGTCAGCAGCGAGTAAGCCTCGTCCTGCCAGACGTTGAGGATCACCGCCAGCGGTACGACCAGAGCGAGATTCGCCAGCACGATCCACGCGGTCGTGCGGGCGGCGAGCGACCGCGTCACCGTGCCGAGAGCAGCCGGGCAGCTACGACGACGAAATGTGCCGCCGGCACCAGCAGCGCTTGCGCCGCCAGAATGCCGACGACGGTCGTCAGCGATAGCCAGACCATGAGGCGCCGCACGTCGTCGATCGACCGCTCGCCCTTGACGGCCAGATCGGTCATGTGGGCCGAGGCCGGATCGACCACGAACGTAAACGACACCATCGCCACGGCGTTGATCAGCCCCGTAGAAAGCAGCGCCGTGCGCGCCGACGTGGGGTCGAGGACGCTGGCGTACGTCGCACCGACCATGCCGATGGCGTAGACCGACGTCGTCAGGACGTTAAAGACGAGCAATTGGGGCGAGACGTACTTCAAGTTGAGTCCGGTGAAGAGGCGTACGTCCGCGCGTATCGATGAAAGCACGCTGAGCGCAACGCGGGGAATCAGCATCTTCAAAGCTACCCGCGGAAGCGATCCGCTTCGCTCGAACGATCGAATGCCGCGCGAGAACCAGCCCGTGAAGACCGGAAGCAACAGGGTTCCGATTACCGCGCCGATCGCCGCGGCGAAAACGATCGCTCGGAGTTGCCACAGAAATGCCGAAGCTCCATGCGTCGCCGCGCCCGCGGCGGCACGATCCGAGAGCGCGCCCAGCATCGGCGTGTAGATGAATGCCGCCAGCCGGCTGACCATCGTGACGAGATTGTAGAAAGACATCGAGGTTGCGATGCGGCCCGACGCGGCGCCCGCCAGCCGGGCCGAATAGGCCCCAATCAGGATGCAGTTGACGAAGCAATTCAACAAAACCGCTACGCCGAACTGCCACGACCAAAACGGTTCGGAATGGAACGGCACGTTCGAAATTAACCGGCTTGGGGTTGGGGGGGAGCGGCCGGCTCGGTCGAACCGTTCCGGCGCGGCCGAGCCGCGCTGCCAATCGAACATATGACGAGCAGGAGGGCGCCCGCCCAAGTCGGCACCTTGCGGATCAGGCTGCGCGGTGAGGCGCTGCTGAGAGCCGGATTGCTGTCGAGGTACATCGCCCAATCGGGCGCCGCTTGATCGTCGTCGTGCAGCGTTGCCGTAACGGATGGAAGTGCGGTTCCCGGGCGGCTCGTCGCCATCGGCAGGCGGCCGATCGCGACGACGAGGGCGACGGCTGCGATGGCTGCGCCGGCGCAAGCGGCAATCCGCCACGGGCGTTTCGGAGCGGCCAGCCACACGATCGTGAAGACCGACGTCGCCGAGAGAATCAGCATCAGCCGGCTCGACGCTTCGCTCCACGGAACGGCCAACAACACTGCGGCCGCGACCAGAAGAGGACTCGGGCGGGTCGAGCGTGCCAGCAGCACGAGCGCGAGCGGGAGCGCCGTGTAGAACTGAATGTCGTGCAGGTACGTGCCGCCGATCAGGATGAAGGCCGGCGGCACGAGCGCCAAGTATTCGGGCGCGTTGGTGCCGGACAGCCGGCGGGCCACCAGTACGCCGAGCACCGCCATGACCGCGTAGGAGACGAGGCCCAGGCGCAAGGCGACCGGGATGCTCGCCCCGGCCACGATGGCCGCGTGGGTCAGGCTGAACTGATCGGCGGCGTACACCTCCGAGAGCGCCTGGGCCGGGAGCGCTTGAGCGAAATATTCGATAGCGACGCGAGGACCGCCCATCGCCGCATCCAACGCCAAGAGCGCGCACCCGACGACGGCCAGCGGCAGGCGCGTCCGAGGAACGAACACTGCGAGTGCGAGCCAAAGCGGGGCGGCGAGGTGCGGTTCGAGGGCTAACCCTCCTGCGAAGACTGCCGCCAGCCATGGGCGTTTCTGCTGCAGCATGAGTGCGGCCAGGACGATGCAGGCGGTCGTGATTGGCGGAGGCTCACCGTAGGAGAGGTTGAGGAACCACGTCGCCAGCATCGCAAGCAATACGGCAACCGGGGCGATCGGGGCCAGGCGCGCGACGACCAGACACGTCACGCCGAGCGCCGCGATCAGCACGAGAAAGTACGCAGCCCGCGCCACTTCGGGCGGCAGCAGCGCGGCCACCGCGAAGGGTCCGATTGCGTAGCCGGGCAGCGGGGCCGGTTCCACCGCGTAGCCTGGCAGCGCCCCCGGCGCTAGGCGGTGTTCGCAGGCCCGCATCGGCTCGATCTTATACGGGTCGCGGCCCGCGAGCACGGCCTGACCGGCGCAATAGAACGCCTTGAACGAAGACGGCGGGAGTTTGTGCGTCGCGCGCAAGGCAAACACCAGTAGGAATACGGAAACGATGCAGGCGACGAACGCGAATCGGGTTTTCGAATTCAAGTGCTTCGAGTATCCAGCCGCCGCCGCAATGCCACCAAGATGCCTTCGTCGCGGACCGTGGGCCGAAAGTCCTCCCAGTCCGAATACGCGACGCGGGGGCGGGCGTTTCCTTCCTCGAAAGTTTAGCGTTCGGCGCGATCTCGCCGATTTCTTGGAGGCAGTCTCTTCGCGATGAATTGGTTCGTACGGGCTACGGTCTTGGCTGTCGCCGGCGTGGCGCTCGCCGCTTGCGGGGGCGCCACCGGAGGAACTCCTTCAGCACCGCCTTGGGCGCAAGACGCCGCGCCCGCCGGCGCACGCGACGAACTGCTGCCGCCCAACGTCGTGCGTGCGTGCCCTCGGCCGGCGGATTCGTCGATGGCGCAATGCCTCGCATTGATCAGTACCGATGCCGGAAACAAAGGGGTCTTTCCCGGCTACACTCCAAGCGATCTCCAAAGCGCGTATGCGCTGCCCTCCGCGACCCAGGGCGTGGGGCAAACCGTCGCGATCGTCGACGCGTACGACGATCCGAAAGCGGAAAAGGATCTGGCGAAATATCGGGCTTTCTACGGGCTGCCCCCGTGCGGATCCCAAAACTCGTGCTTTCGAAAGGTCAACCAGAAGGGCGGCCGCAGAAACTTTCCCGTTCCCAGCTCCGACTGGGCGTATGAAGAAGCGCTCGACACCGACATGGTGTCGGCCATCTGCCCGAACTGCTCCATCGTTCTCATCGAAGCCAATAATCCTTCGCCCGACAATATGGGGAAGGCCGTTGACGAGGCGGTGAAGCTCGGGGCGAACGTCGTGAGCAACAGCTACAGCGGATACGGTATGAAGGGACTTCGCGTAGCGTCTCACTACGATCATCCCGGTACGATCATCACCGCGAGCGCGGGCGATTCCGGATATGGTTTCGCGGAGCCCGCCGGTTTCACGACGGTCGTCGCAGTCGGGGGTACGAAACTGATTACCGGCCACAATCCCCGCGGATGGAAGGAGACCGTTTGGGATAATTCGGGAAGCGGATGCGACGCCCGAATGACCAAACCGCCGTGGCAGCTCGACAGCGGGTGCGCGGGACGCACGATGAACGACGTCGCCGCCCTCGCCGATCCGGCTAAAGGGGTTCTCATCTTCGACAGTTACTACGCGAAGGGCTGGATGAAAGCCGGCGGGACGAGCGTCGGCGCCCCGGTGATCGCCGCCGTGTACGCGCTGGCCGGAAACGCGGCATCGCTGAACGCGGCGCAGTCGCTGTACGCGCCGGGTGCGTCGCTGTGGGACGTTACCGAAGGCTCCAATGGCGTATGCACGCGCAAATATCTCTGCAACGCGAAGGTCGGGTACGACGGGCCGACGGGAAACGGCACCCCCAACGGCATCTCCGCCTTCTAGCTGGCCTCTGAAATAGCCAGCTCTTCGTCGCGGCGGTCCTCATTTACCAATAGTAAACTTCGGACCGCCGCTCCTCGATCTGAGTATCCCAGAGCCCAGCTAGTTGGAGTTTGTCTTTTGCTTGGGTCGGAGGCGCGGGGTTAGCGGTTGAAGTCGGAGGGTTTGAGGTCGTCTAGAAACTTCTTGAAGCGTGCCATTTCGTTGTCGTTGACGGGTTTTTTCTCGGCGGTGGCTTCCTCGAGCACGATTTTGTCGGAGACGAAAATCGGCGCTTGGACTCGCAGCGCCAGCGCGATGCCGTCCGATGGGCGAGCGTCGATCTCTTGGAGATCGCCGTTGCTCTTTACGATGAGCTTTGCGAAAAAGGTCGAGTCCCGGATGTCGTGGATGACGACCTGCTCGAGGTTCGCGTTGAGGGACTCGAGGATGCTGCGCATCAAGTCGTGCGACAGCGGGCGTGGTACGGGGGCGCCTTCCAGCGCCAGAGCGATTGCCGTCGCCTCGAAGGGACCGATGAGTATCGGCAGGTAGTGCGAGCCGTCCATATCCTTGAGGATGACCACCGGATCGTGGGTCAGCAGGTCGATGCCCAGTTTGTCGACCTTCATCTGGCGCATGAGCGACGTATCCGACGCGTCCCGCACCAGCGCCTCCAAGCGCGCCGCCGGCGGGTGCGCTGGGTAGGGCGAGGGGAGCGGGCGCCCGAACGGAAGCGCGGTCCATCATGCCCTTTTCGTGCGGAATCGTCGGCTTGCCCAACGTCGGAAAGTCGACCATCTTCAACGCGCTCACCCGTTCGGCGCAGGCGCTTGCCGCCAACTATCCGTTTGCGACGATCGATCCCAACGTCGGCGAAGTTGCCGTGCCCGACGATCGCTTGCGCGTTCTGCAAGAACTCGCCGATGCGCGCCGCGTGGTGCCCGCAACCGTCCGCTTCGTCGACATTGCCGGCTTGGTTCGCGGTGCGAGCACCGGGCAGGGCCTGGGCAATGCCTTCTTGAGCCACATTCGGGAGACCGATGCGGTCGCGATGGTCGTACGCTGTTTCGAAGACGAAAACGTCGTTCACGTCGAGGAACGACCCGATCCGCAGCGCGATATCGAGATCGTCGCGATCGAGCTGGCACTCGCCGATCTCGGCGCGCTCGGGAAGCGGATTGCGAAGTTGGAGCGCGAGATTCGAATCGATCCCAAACTGCGGGAAAGCGTCGAGGCCGCGCGGCGCGTCGCGGCCGCGCTGGAAGAGGGGACGCCGGCGCGGGCGTTTTCGCCCGGCTCGCTGGAGCGCCGGGTTGCAGCCGATTCGTTTCTGCTGACCGCCAAGCCGCTGATCTACGTTGCAAACGTCGACGAATCGCGGATCGGCGATCCGGACGCGGCGGTGGAAGCCGTTCGCGCGGTCGCCGAGTCGCAGGGTACGCGTGCGATCGTACTCTCCGGGAAGGTAGAGGCCGAGCTTGCCGGTCTCTCCGAAACGGAAGCGTCGGAGTTTCGCGCGGAGCTGGGACTGGAGCGCAGCGGCCTGGACGAGCTGGCGGTCGCGGCCTACGATTTGCTCGGCCTCATGACGTTTCTCACCGCCGGAGAAATGGAAGTTCGTGCGTGGACGATTCCGCGCGGGACGAAGGCACCCGAGGCTGCCGGCCGGATCCACGGCGACATCGAACGCGGCTTCATCCGTGCGGAGATCGTGTCGTACGACGACTACGTGAAATATCGCTCGATGGACGCCATGCGGTCGGCGGGCCGCGTTCGCAGCGAGGGCCGCGACTACGTGATGCAAGAGGGCGACGTCGTGAATTTCCGGTTCAACGTGTAGCTCTTGACGCCGGCAGCCCGCTTTCGCGGAGGGGTCCGGCAGCCGAGAGCACAAAATCCGTGCTTCGGAGGCAGATGCTCGTATGACGACCCCGGCGCGTGAAGTCTCGGTTTTCGGAGATGCGATCGCCTATTTCAAGGAAGCGGCCGATTTGCTGGAACTCGACTCCGGGATGCGGCGCATCTTAACGAGTCCGGCGCGCCAAATCATCTTTGCGATCCCATTTCAGCGCGACTCCGGGGAGTTCGAAGTCTACACTGGATATCGCGTGCAGTTCAGCTTCGCTCGCGGCCCCGCGAAGGGCGGCATCCGCTACCATCCCGGCGTTACCCTCGACGAAGTGACCGCGCTGGCGTTTTGGATGACGTGGAAGTGCGCCGTCGTCGACTTGCCCTTCGGTGGCGGAAAGGGCGGCGTAACCTGCGACCCGAGCACGTTGTCGATGAACGAAATCGAACGCATCACCCGGCGCTACGCCGCCGAATTGGTGGAGGTCGTCGGACCGGATAAAGACGTTCCCGCTCCCGACGTCAATACGACGCCGCAAATCATGGCGTGGTTCATGGACACCTACTCGATGCACGTTCGGCAGAATCAGCCGGGCGTCGTGACCGGCAAGCCGCTCGAGATCGGCGGCTCGAAGGGACGCGTCGAGGCGACCGGACGCGGCGTAACGATCTGCGCGCTCGACGAGATGTCCGAAATGGGATTGCGGCCGGAAGATTCCACCGTCGCTATCCAAGGCTTCGGCAACGTCGGCCGCTACGCCGCCAAGCTCTTTGAAGAACGCGGATGCAAGGTCGTCGGCATCTCCGACGTTACCGGAGCGTACTACAATTCCGAAGGAATATACGTGACCGGCGCGATGGCGCACGTCGGCGAGCATGGGACGCTGGAGGGCTTCAAGGGCGGCGATAAAATTACGAACGCCGAGTTGCTGGCAACCGAGTGCGACGTGCTCGTACCCGCAGCCCTGGAGAAGGTATTTACGGCCGAAACCGCCGCTAAAGTGCGCGCCAAGCTCATCGTCGAGGGCGCTAACGGTCCGACGACTCCGGAAGCCGACCGGATCTTCAAGGAAAAAGGCATCGTCGTCATTCCGGACATCATGGCCAATGCCGGCGGGGTTACGGTGTCGTACTTCGAGTGGGTTCAGGACCGGATGGGCTTCTTTTGGAAAGAGTCCGAGGTCAATCAGCGGCTCGAGGAATTCTTGCTGGAAAATCTGCACGAAGTTCGGGCGATCGCAAACTCGCGCCACGCGACCCTTCGTACCGCAGCCTACACGCTCGCAATCGACCGCGTAGTGAAAGCCCTAAAAATGCGCGGCATTTACGCATAAACCGTTGCGGTTGCCCATTTCGTCGTCGCCGAGCGGCTCATTTGCCGCAACGGCTTATGCGAGGTGCGGTTCGGTTGGGAGGCCGGCTTCGATCCACGCGGCGTAGCCGCCATCCAGCGCGACGGCATTGTAGCCGCGCTCCCGTAAGGTTGCGGCCACGCGGCTGCACGAGTTGCCGCTTCCGCAGTAGAGTACGACCGGCTGGTCGGCCGAGAACGGCAGCTGTTCGGCGGTCTCGAGTGCGGCGCCGGCTCGTCGAATCGATCCCGGGATTTGGCGGTCGTCGGGATTCTTGCGTATGTCGATCCTCAGCACCGCGTTCGGATCGGCCGCGCGCAGTTCGTCGACCGTCACTGGTTCCAGTCCGGGCCGCGGCGGCTGCCGGCTGCGCGGAAAATTCGAGGGCGCGCTTGACCGATGAAAGGCGGTGCGTATTCGTCGGGAAAACACTGCTCGGAGTTGGAGCATCGCGTTCCGGCGTAGGCGGCGTGAATGTCGATTTGGGGAATGTCCGCGGAATACGTCTGATTGATCGCTTTGATGAAGTAATAGGCGAGCAGCGCATACCCCGTATTCGACGGGTGGAGTCCGTCGAAACTCAGGAGGCCGCCCTCGAACGCCAGCGTGCAGCACGGGCCGGATCCGGCGCCGATGCCGATGGCTTGCCGAAAGTACGGGTTAGCGGGGTCGCCGCTCGCAACGCCTCCAAAGATTGCGCGCACGTCAACGAGTGGGGAGCCCGTCGCAGCGGCCGCATTCCCAATGCCGGTATTCACGGCGTCGTTGAGCGCTTGCACTTTCCCGGCGAACGCGGGGGTAATGTAGTAGGTGCCGAGCCCGCTTCCCGGTTTCCCGTTGTCGAAGTCCGGCAGTTTGCCGCTATGGGTCTCCCAATATTGAACGGCGGTGAGCGTTCCTTGCAGCGTAATATATCCGCATGGTCTGGTCGTCGACGCCGGCGTGCAGCCGTCCGGCGTCGTCAGATGGTAGTGGACCGCCATTTGGGTTGTCAACTTGACGGAGGTTTCCCAGACGGGTTTGCCCACGCCCAGCAGTCCGTAGATCACGCACGCCGCATAGGTTTGAATGGCGCAGGCCGCGTTGCGATGTTTCGGAATCGTGACGCGCATGAAGTAGGCCGACTCGAGGATGTTCGGCACGTTTGCTACGACGATGCGCGCGCCGGCGCCCTTCAAGGTGCTAATCGTCTGGTGGAGATCGCCGGCGGCTTGACCCGCGGTCGAGTCGCCGCCGTGGAAGAGGCCACCGGAGCCCATGAATTTCAAGACATCGTTTGCTCCGAGCCAGACGGTGGCCAACGTCGGCTTGAGTTGGGCCGTCGCGTTCACCATCGTGAGGCCCTCGCCCATCGAGGCCCAGTTCCCCAGCACGGGCCAGTACGTGCTGCTCTCGCCGTCGACCACTTGGGCGAGCAGTCCCTGAATTCCGGGAAGCGGCTTGCACGTCATCGACTGCGGTTGCGTGAGCGTGTTGGCTTCGTGCAAAGTGATTCCGGGAACCGCGAGGTCGCGAATCGTCGTCAACGCTGGATTCATTCGAACGCGCTGGTTCCCGCGCAGCGTGTAACCGGCCGCGTTGAAGCCGTTAAAGTCCGAACACGCGTTGCCTTGCTTTTCGAAATCGAACGGAAAGCTCAACGACGGTACGAGCTGATTGTTCAAACCGGGTGCGGCGATCAGCGGCAACGGGCTCACCGCGGGATCGTACATTTGCGCGATCGCGGTCGGAATGGGTAGTCCCGAGGCTTGCTCGTAGAGATCCGCCCAAAAACCATTCTCTTGGCCCGGATGGACCTTGACGAGAGGGTCGAGCGGGTCGGTGAATCCGGTCGCGCCGAGGAATCCATCGGCCTGAAAGCCGGCGGTGAGGCTGTCGCCCACACCGACGACGCGCGCGAGCAACGGCGAACTGGGCGGCCTTCCGCCTCCGCCGGTCGCGGGAACGGCGCTGGATCCGGCACCGTTTCCGCAAGCGGCCACGGCCGCCAGCGCCAGCAGCGCCAAAGTTTTTTGCAGGTAACCCACGTTCGAGTGCTCCATCGCCCGCATCTTAGAGCGGGAACCAGCCGGGCGAGCCGATGCCCAACTGAAGTTGTATTTGGGTCGCTTTGAGGCCTCCGATGGCGGGCGCGCACAGGAGCGCCGTCAGGCACGTAATCGATTTGATGCCCGGAGGGCCCAGATTGGTGGGACCGCCGCTATTGAGCACGACCTGCACGAAGCCGTAGTGGGAAACGCGCTGCGAAACTCCGAGAAAGTAGGCCATGAGATGTTCCGGGTACGGGTCGGTCGGAACGTAGTCGCGCGCGCTTTGCGGCTCGATGAAAATCTTCGTGTCTCGAAACGGCGTGTACTCGAGATACAGGACCTGCGGCAGCTGCATCGAGTTGCCGGTGTTTACCCCGTTGGTGTGTACGAGCCAGCTCGGGGCGACGGTGAAGGTGCCGAACATCTTCGGCGTTTTCAGAAACGGAAGCGTGATCGCAACGGCGTTGTACTGCGCGCTGCGCGTCGCCAAATTCGTAAAGAAGGGACCGTCGGGCGGATTGTAGGTGAACGGCACGACGTCGTTGTTGTTGGGCGATTCCCCGATTTCGCCGCTGCGCGCGACGTACGTGGGCGATATCACGATCGGCAAGACGTGACCGCCGGGCATGCCGCCGATCAGGAACAGCTTCTGAAGCATGAAAACTCCGAAGATGTCCTTGGTGCGCACGTTGAGGTTTTCTCCGGCTCCAGGACCGCACGCGTTCCCGCCGCTGAGGTCGGCGCAACCGACCGGATTCTTGAACCCGGCGAGATACACCGGGACTTGCCCGGTATTGAAGCCGTAGGGCCAGTGTTGAATTTGGTACATGCTCGCGACGACTCGCGTCGTGTGATCGAACGCGTACGTCAGCGCGAGGTCGACCCCGCCCATCAGCCAGCCTTTGCCGTACGAACCGATGTCGCCGTACGGATATGCCGCCGAAATATCGGCGCTGTAGCCAAAACCGGTCGGAAACCCGATTTTTCGCCCAATAGGCTGCTGGTCCACCGGCGGCACCTGAGCGACCGTGCCGTTGGGCAGCAGGCTGGTGGAGGGCGTTACCGGGGCGGAGGCTTGCCGCCGAGCGGCCTCGCGCTTGCGTTCCTCTTCCTCCAAAACGCTTTTGATGGCCGTGTTCGCGCCGGGCACGATCGTTTGCTCGTAGACGTTTTCGATCCCGTCGGCGCTTGCCGGGACGGCAGAGAAACAAGCTGAAGCAATCGCGATCGTGGCGGCGGCAACGCGAACGCGCGCTGTTACGAGCATGCGGTAACTCCCGATAGCTGGATGTGAGGCCCGCGACGATTCCGTCGATCGGGCGCCTTCGGGCTTGGACGTTGCGCTAAGAAACTTTAAAACCCTGGCGGTCCGGCGCGAAAAAGGCGCCGAAGTCCGAGAATACTAAACCTTAGTCACCACCGGAGCATCCGGTTCGCCCGCGATGGTTCCACGCCGTCGCGTGCTTCCGTTGCGCTCCGAACCGCGACCGCGCAGCTCGAGCGACTTGATGATTACGTAGAGCACCGGCGTGATCGCGAGGTTCAGGAACGTCGAAACGAGCATTCCGCCGAAGACGACGGTGCCCAGCGAATGGCGCGCGGCGTTGCCGGCGCCCGATGCGAAAACCAGCGGGGTCACGGCGACGACGAATGCGATCGAGGTCATCAGGATCGGTCGCAGCCGCGTCTGCGCGGCGCGAAGTGCAGCCTGAACGACCGTCGCTCCTTCGCGCAATTGCTGGTTGGCAAATTCGACGATCAGAATCGCGCTCTTGCTGGCAAGCCCGATCAGCATGACGTACCCGACTTGTGCGTAGGCGTCCTGAGCCAGGCTCGGGTCGAACAGAAATGGGATTGGGAAATGGCGCAGATTCATGAATCCCAGCGCACCAAAAAGTGCCGCCGGAACCGCCAAAAGTACGATGAGCGGATCGATGAAGCTTTCGTACTGCGCCGACAGCACCAAGAACACGAAGACGATGCCGAGCGCAAAAATGATTACCGCCAGCGGGCCGGCCGCGATTTGGTCGAGCTGGAGGCCGGTCCATTCGTACGACACGCCGTTGGGCAGTACGCGCTGCGCGATTTGTTCCATCGCGGAGATGGCTTCGCCCGAGCTGTGCCCCGGAGCGGCACCGCCCTGCAGCTCGATGTTCCGGTAGAGGTTGTAGTGCGAGATGACGGGCGGTCCGAGCTGCATGCTTACGTTCATGAGCGCGCTGAGCGGGGTCATCACGACGCCGGTCGCGGTAGTCTGCGTCGTGCCCGATCCGGGTGGGGGCGTCGCGAACGGATTCGATCCGGTGGGGATGTTTGGCGCCGCCGAGCCCGAGTGCACGTAGATCTGCTGCAGGGACGCGATATCGTTGCGGTACGGCGCGTCCGCCTGAACGTCGACTTGCCACGAGCGGTTGAGGTACGTGAAGTTGTTGACGTAGAGCGATCCCAGCTGCACCTCCATCGTCTGGAAGATGTCGCTGAGCGAAATGCCGATCGCTTTGGCTTTGTTCCGGTCGACGTTGGCCTGAACTTGCGGCGAGTTGACCCGGAACTGAGTGAATACGCCGGTCAGACGGGGGTCCTTGGCGGCGGCTCCCATCATCGCGTAGGTCAGGCCCATGAGCTTGTCGAGGCCGACGTTGCCCCGATCTTCGAGCTCGAACTGGAACCCGCCGACCGTGCCCACGCCGTTGATCGCCGGCGGGTTGAAGCCGAAGATTTGCGCCTGCGGAACCTGCATGTAGAAGATGCCGTTGAGACGCTGCAGGACGGCGGCCACGTTGTGGGTGCACGGCTGCAGCAACAACTGGCTGACCAGCGAGCACTTGCGGTCGCCCCACGGTTTGAGCAGTGCGAACATGATGCCGCGGTTCGGCGCCGCGCCGCTGAAGCTGAAACCGCCGACGTCGAAGAGATGTTCGACCTCGGGCTGCTGCAGGATGATCGCCTCGGCTTTTCTCGCGATTATCTGCTCGGCTTCGAGCGACGTTCCTTCGGGTGACTGAAGCAAGACGATGAAATAGCCCTGGTCTTCGTCGGGAATGAACGACTGCGGGGTGCTCACGAACAAGAATCCGGTGAGCGCGAGCGCGAGGCCGAACACGCCGGCTACGATCCACCGGTAGCGAAATGCCTTGGGCAATTGCCGCGAGTACCAATCGCGGAACCGTTTCAAGCCGTGGTTGAACCAGCGGAAGAAAATGAATCGCGCTTCGGACTCTTCGCCGAGCAGCCGCGCCGAAAGAACCGGCGCGAGCGTGAGCGCCTGAAAGAGCGAGATCGTAATCGCGGCCGCGATCGTCAGGGCGAACTGTTTGTAGAGCTGTCCGGTCGCGCCCGGGAAAAAGCCGACGGGAATGAATACCGCCAGCAGGACGAGGGAAGAAGCGACCACGGCGCTCTGAATCTCCGCCATCGCCTCGGCCGCGCTTTCCAGCGGGGTTTTCTTCCCGCGGTTCATTTCGATGTGGCGGGCGATGTTTTCGATCACGACGATCGCGTCGTCGACCACCAGTCCGGTGGCCAGCGTCAGACCGAATAACGTGATCGTGTTGATCGAAAACCCGAAGATTTTCATGACGAAGAACGTGCCCACCAGCGATACGGGGATGGTGCAGGCGGGTATCAGCGTCGACCGCGGGTTCTGCAGGAAGACGTAGATTACGAGCACGACCAGAACGATCGAGAGCAGCAGCGTGATCAGGACTTCCCGGATCGATTCGCGGACGAACGTCGTCGTGTTGAAGGCTACCGTGTAGTGCACCCCGGCCGGGAACGACTGGGCGAGCTTGTCCATTTGCGCCGTGACCGCTTTGGACACGTCCAGGGCGTTGGCCGTCGAGTACTGCTGAACGCCCAGGCCCACGACGCGCGACTCTCCGTCGAAGCGCAGCGCGCTCGAATAGTCTTGCGCCCCGAGTTCGACGCGGGAGACGTCGCCGAGACGCGTGTAACCGCCGTTCGCGTTTGCCCGGAGGATGATGTTGGAAAACTCCGCCGGGCTGGAAAGCTGGGTAACCGCGTTGACGGTGTAGGTGTGGGCTTGGTCCTTGGGCTCGGGCGGCGCGCCGATGCTGCCGACGCCGACGGCGACGTTCTGCTCCTGCAGCGCGTTCACGACGTCGCCGGCGTCGAGCCCTTGCTGTGCGAGAAGACGCGGATTGAGCCAGATTCGCATGGCGTACTGGCGTTGTCCGAAGATCCGGATACCCGAGACGCCCGCGACCCGCGAGAGGTTGTTGACGATGTTGAGCTGCGCGTAATTGCTGAGCTCGAGGGTGTCGTACTTTTTCGTGTCCGACGTGAGAGCGATGCCCATCACGAACGTCCCCGAGTTCTTCGAGACGGTAATTCCCAATTGCTGGACGCTCGCCGGCAGCTGCCCGAGGGCCGTCTGAGCCGCATTTTGAACGTCGGCCGCGGCGATGTCGAGGTTGGTTTCCAGCGTAAACGTAAGCGTAATCGTGGAGACGCCTTGCGCGCTCGTCGAAGAAATGTAGCGCAGGCCTTGGACGGTATTCACGGCCTGTTCGAGCGGCGTCGTGACCTGCGCCTCGACTGCCTGCGGACTGGCACCCACGTAGACGGCGCTGACCGTGACCACCGGCGGAGCGATCTGCGGATACTGCGCGATCGGGAGGCCCGGAATCACGACCCCGCCCCCGATCAGCACGATGAGCGAGCAGACGATCGCGAGGACGGGCCGGCGGAGAAATGCCTTGGTCACGTTAGCCTACAAACTACGCGACGGCGGATCAGGTTGCAGGCCCCTCAACGCTCGGGAACGCCTGTTCCGCGTGATAGGAACTCCGCGAAAGCGGGCTCGATACGACTTGATGGAAGCCCTTGCTGCGAGCTAGGTCGCCCAGGCGCGCGAACCGCTCCGGCGTGATGAACTCGACCACCGGCAAGTGCTTTTTGGTGGGCGCGAGGTACTGACCCATCGTCACGATGTCGACGCCCACGTTGCGGGCGTCGTCGAGCGCGGCCGCGATTTCGTCTTCGCGCTCGCCGAGTCCGAGCATGAGGGACGTCTTGGTGTACCGGTCGGGGGCGCGGCGTTTCGCGTGCGCGAGAATCGACAACGACTGCCCGTACTTGGCGCGTTTGTCGCGAACCGCCGGCGTCAAGCGGGCGACCGTTTCGAGGTTGTGGGCGAAGACGTCCGGCCGAGCGTCCATGACGAGATCGAGCGCCGCCAAATCGCCGCGATAATCGCCGCTGAGGATCTCCACCCGCGCGCCCGGCACGCGCGCGTGAATCTCGCGCACCGTGTTTGCAAAAATCAGCGCGCCTCCGTCGGGCAGGTCGTCGCGGTCGACGGCCGTGAGCACGAGATACTTCCACCCGAGATCGCGCACGGCTTGCGCAACCCGGACCGGTTCCAGCCAATCGACTTGCCCGCGAGGATTGCCGGTTTTTACGTTGCAGAAGCGGCAGCCGCGCGTACAGGTGTCGCCCAGAATCATGATCGTTGCGGTCCCGGCGCCCCAACATTCGGCCAGGTTCGGACAGGCTGCCTCGCGGCAGACGGTGTGCAGCCTCGACGCCTCGACCTTGGCCTTGACGCGCTCGTAGTCTTCACCCGCCGGCAGCGAAACGCGAAGCCAGTCAGGTTTGCGGACGTGCTGCGGAGCCCGTTCGATCGGGGCGGTGGTCAAATCGATCCGAATGGCCATATGCGTCACGCTCCAAAAACTTCGTCGGACCGTTGGAACGCGATCCCAAACTCTCGCGCCAACTCCTCGAGCAAGACGTGCTTGACGTCGATCGGATCCAGCGGGATGCCGGCTTCCTTAGAGAGCGAGGTAACGCCCCGGTCGGACAACCCACACGGCACGATGAAGCGATCGTAGCCCAGATCGGTCGAAACGTTGAACGCGATTCCGTGCAGCGACGTCATCTGGCGGATAGCCAGGCCGACCGCGCAAATCTGATTGTTCGCTACCCAAACGCCGGCGTGTTCGCGCCAGCGGCCGGCCCGCACCCCGAATCGCTCGCAGGTGCGGATTGCCGCGGACTCGAGCGCGCGTACCAACGGAACGACTTCCCGGAATCGCTGCAGCCGCCGAATCGGATAGACGACGAGCTGGCCGGGCCCGTGGTAGGTAACGTCGCCGCCCCGTTCGACCGCGACCACCTCCACGCCCCGCGCCGACAGGGCGGCATCCGAGAGCAGCACGTGTTCGCGTTTTGCCTGACGTCCCAGGGTAACCGTCGGCGGATGCTCGGTCACGATCCACGTATCGGCCGCGAGTCCTTCGCGCACCGCTTCGTGGAGCCGGCGCTGCAGCGCCCAGACCTCACGATAGGGACGCAGCCCCAAGTCCATCAGCCTTGCCGCTTGCGTTGCCGGCATCGCCGTCGTCATCGTATTCTCTAACTCGCCGCCCCCCGAAAGGGCTTCAGCGTCACTTTGCGGCGGCCGGCGCCTTGGGCTTTGGATTGACGATGTGAATAGCTTTGCCGTGCGCGGCCTCGGCCGCGTCCATGATGCCTTCGGTCAGCGTCGGATGCGGGTGAATCGATAGCCCGATGTCTTCGAGCGTCGCGCCCATTTCGAGGGCGATGACGCCTTCTCCGATCAGCGATTCTGCCTGGGGAGCAACGATGTGCATTCCCAGCAGCAGATCGCTCTTGCCATCGCCGACCAGTTTGATGACGCCGTCGGACTCGTTCATCGTTCGAGCGCGACCGCTGGCCGCGAGTGGAAACTTCCCGACGCGCACGTCGTAACCGCGCGCCTTGGCCTCCTCTTCGGAAAGGCCGACGGTTGCCACCTCGGGATCGGTATAGACGCAATTCGGAACCGCGACCGGATCGAAGGCGGCCGATTTATTGCCGGCGATGACTTCGGCGGCGATTACCCCCTGCTTCATCGCGCGGTGCGCCAGCAGCGGTTGCCCGGTGACGTCGCCGACGGCGAAGACGTTGGGCACCTTCGTGCGGAGCTGGGCGTCGACCGCGACGAAACCTTGGTCGTCGACGCTCAAACCGACCGCCGCCAAGTTGAGGTTGTCGGTCACCGGCCGGCGCCCGACGGCAACCAGGACGGTGTCGAAATCGCGGGTTTCGTCTTTGCCGCCGGTGCCCTCGCCGTTGAACGTCGCGCGGATCGCCTTGCCGCTTTTTACCAAGGCCCCGACCTTCGTCCCCAGCATGATCTCGACGCCTTGTTTCTTGAGGATTCGCCCGAGCGTCTTGCCGATCTCGAGGTCGGTTCCGGTGAGGATCTGGGGAAGCATCTCGACGACGAGCACTTTGGCGCCCATCCGCGCGAACACCGTTGCAAACTCCAGCCCGATGACGCCTCCGCCGATGACGAGCGCGTTTCCCGGGACGCGCTTAAGTTGCACGGCGTCGTCGGAGTTGATGATCGTTTCTCCGTCGCGCGGCCACGCCTTGACGTCGACCGGAGCCGAGCCGGTGGCGATCACGACGTCTTTGGTCTTAATCGTGTCCGTCCCGCCGTCGCGCGTTTTCACGACGAGCTCGGTCGGGCTCTTGAAGGAAGCCTCGCCGTAAAGAAACTGCACGCCGTTGGCTTTGAAGAGCGTCTTGACGCCCCCGACGTTGGCGTTGACGACCTCGGTTTTGAACTTTGCGACGCCCTCGGGGTCGACGGCCGGTTTGGCGACGGTCAAGCCGATCGCGCCCGCGTGCTCGATGTGGCGGATCACTTCGCCGACGTGTAAGAGGGCTTTCGTCGGAATGCAGCCCCAGTTCAGACAGACGCCGCCAACCTCGTCGCGATCGATGCAAACGACGCTCTTTCCGAGTTGGGCGAGCCGAATCGCTGCGTGATATCCGCCCGGTCCGGCCCCGATGACGACCGCGTCAACTTGATGCTCAGCCAACCTCTAGCTCCTCTTCTTAGCGGGGTCCGGCGCGAGGACCGACCCTTCGGCTTCGCTCGCTGCGCGCCTCGTTCCCGATTGTATCTCGGCGCGGAACCTGGAAAGTGGCCAAAACCGACAGGCCTCGCCGATCCTTCGTCCAAGAATGGACCCGTCCATCTTAGTGATTTGGGTGTCTCATGTTGCCCCGACTCGACCGCGCATCGATCGTCCCGCTCTACCGTCAGATTTACGAGCAGCTGCGCGAGGCGATTCTGACCGGAAGGCTCCCCGAGTCAACCCGTCTGCAGCCCGAGCGCAGCCTGGCGGATAAGCTCGAAGTCAACCGCAGTACCGTCGTTCATGCCTACCGCGAGCTCGTTTCAGACGGCTTGATCGAGCAGCGCGTCGGTTCGGGGTCTCGCGTCGTCGGGCAGCTGCGCGGCGGGCAGCCGGAGCGAGCTGCCGGCGTCCCTTGGTGGGTCACGCTTCCCCCTTGGAGGGTCGGCGCGTTCCCCAACGTTCTGGGCGAACTGGCCGCGAAACAAAAAGCCGGGCGAATCTCGTTCGTGCAGGGCGTCGCTCCGGACGAGCCGTCGCCGCTCGCGGAGCTGGCCGATTCGTTTGCTCGCGTCGCTCGCGACGCGCGACTCGTGCTGTCGTACGGCGACTCGGAAGGCTACGAACCCTTGCGGGCCGCGATTGCGGCGCGCATGAACGCTCGCGGCGCGCAGACGGTCACGGCCGGCTCCGTCATCGTCCTAACCGGCTCGACGCAAGGGATCGCCATCGTCGCGCAAAGCCTGGCCGAACCGGGCGACGAGATCATCGTCGAATCCCCGTCCTATCCGGGCGCCCTGCAGGTCTTTCAAATCAGCGGGTTGCGCGCGATCGCGGTGCCGGTCGACGACGACGGAATACGGGTCGACCACGTCGAGGCGATCCTGCGAACGCGGCGCCCGCGGTTCATTTACACGATGCCGTCGCTGCACAATCCCACCAACGCGACGATGAATGCGGACCGGCGCGAGCGCCTGACAACGATCGCTCGCCGGGCCGGCGTTCCGATCGTCGAAGACGACCCGTACGGCCCGCTCGCACCCCATTGCGGACCTCCGCTGGTCGCACTAGCGCCGGAGCACGTCGTCTACCTTTCGACGTTCTCGAAAACGATCGCGCCGAGTCTGCGAGTGGGATGGCTAACGGCGCCGCGGACGATTCTCGAGCGGCTCCTGCTGCGAAAGCAAGCGTACGACATGGCGACGAGCCTCTACGTGCAGGCGGCAGTGACGGATTATCTGGAGCGCGCCTACGACGCGCACGTCAACCAGCTGCGCGACGAACTGCGGAACCGCCGCCAAATCGCCGATGCGGCGATCGCCGGGCACTGGCCCGGGTCGTTGCGGGTCAGTCGCCCGTCGGGCGGCTTCTATCTCTGGGCGACGACGCCGCGAGAACTGCGCGCGCGAGCGCTGCTGGACGCTTCCGAGCGTCTCGGCGCGTCGTTCCTCTTCGGAGAGGCGTTCTTTGCCAACTCCGGGGGAGACCATCACTTTCGATTGGCATTGACGGCGGTCGGGCGCAGTGACATCAGCGAAGGCATTCGCCGAATCGGCCAGGCGGTGGCGAGTCTGCGGCCGTGACGCGCGCAATCGCGGCGATTCGCAGGTCGCTGCTGGCCTGGTACTCCGGCGCCGGTCGCCCGGATCTGCCGTGGCGTAAAGTTCGCAATCCGTACTACACGCTGGTCAGCGAGTTCATGCTGCAGCAAACGCAAGTCGACCGCGTCGCCGGCCGGTTTGCCGGATTCGTGGCGCGCTTCCCGGATTTCGACGCCTTGGCTGCGGCCTCGATTGCCGAGGTTCTGCGCGAATGGAAAGGTTTGGGTTATAACTCGCGGGCCGTTCGGCTGAAAGCGGTCGGCGACGCGGTCGTCGAGCGCTATGGCGGCGCGATGCCGAGCAGCGCGGCCGAGCTTCGCACGCTCGCCGGTATCGGAGCGTATACGGCCGCGGCGATTCGAGCTTTTGCCTTCGACCTGGACGACGCGCCGGTCGATACGAACGTGCGCCGGATCGTTCAGCGGCTATTTTTCGGAGTCGAATACGTCACCGCTGCAAGCGCGCGCGAGCTCGACGCGCGTGCGCTTGCGCTCGTTCCCGCCGGCCGAGCGCACGACTGGAGTTCCGCCTTAATGGACTTAGGTGCGTCGGTCTGCACGGCGCGCGCGCCAAAGTGTACGGTTTGTCCGTTGCAGCGAGAATGCGCCGCGGCCCCGATCGACGCGGCGGTTCTCGAGCGCCTTCGCAAATCGGCGAGATCGACAGCGCGCGCTAAGCCGATTGCGTTTGAGAAAACCAACCGGTACGCTCGGGGGCGAATCGTCGACCGCTTACGCGACCTGCCGTCCGGAGAGCGTATCTCGCTCCTGGACCTGCATCGCGGACTCAGCGGCGTGCTTGGCGAGCGCAGTGCCGGCGACGTTGCCGCCCTGGTAGCGGGCCTCGAGCGTGACGGGTTGCTTACCAGCGACGGCGATCGAATCGCCTTGCCCGAATCCTAGGAGCCTGTAGGGCTAGGGCACATTTTCGCCTCCGTACCGCCTTTTCGGTATGGATTCGAAAACGGCCATAGCCCTACAGGCTCCTAGCGGTCGTCGACGAGCAAGTCGAGATCGGACGCGGCCGTAACGATCCGTCGCACGCGCGTGCGGGCGTCCACGATCGAATACGTCGACAGCGGCGCGGCGTATAACTGAAGCGAAAATGCGTAGTCGGCGGGGTGCGGGTTGCTCACTCGATGCAGCTCGGAAGGACCGAGCCGATGGTCGATGTCGCCCGCCTGCAAGACCAGCCGCTCGGCTTCACGGATCTCGACCGGACCGCTGCGGTCCGGATCCGGGCACGCAAAGTTTTGAACGTCGAGCGAGCCTTCCAGCATGAGCACCCAACAGCGCGACGACCCGTGGTCGTGGATCGGGCTGATCGATTTTGGTGCCCAGTTCATCGCGACGACCTCATACGCGGACGTGGCGGCCAAGCGCGTTCGGCTGTAGGCGTAGGGAATTCGGGGAAGACGTTCGCGGTACGTCGCGAAGGCGTCGGCAAAACGCTTCATGGCCGAGGCAAACGACTCGTTTCCCATGACCAGCGCGAGCGCGTTCGAGAGATCGGACGCCATGCCGGCAGACTTTCTCGTAAAGGGGAGCATTTCCGGCCGGCGGCGTAAGCGGTGCGCGTGCCGGCGATCCCGTTTCCGAAGAAGAAGGTGCCGCGTCGCGTCGCCCTCGAGGAGTTGGCGATTCTCGAGCGCGCCTATCCGGCCGCCGCTACTGCGCTGGCCTATCGCAACTCTTTCGAGCTATTGATCGCCGTGATTCTCTCGGCGCAGTGTACGGACGCACGCGTCAACGCTACTACCCCGACGCTCTTCGCCCGCTATCCTACGCCGGCCGATCTCGGCAGCGCCGACGCCGCCGACGTCGAGAAGATCGTCAAATCGTGCGGATTCTTCCGAATGAAAGCGCGTAACGTGATCAGTTGCGCGCGCGACCTGGTCGACCGCTTCGGCGGCAGCGTTCCGCGCGATCGGGAAGCCCTCGAATCTCTCGCCGGGGTGGGCCGCAAGACGGCCAGCGTGGTGATGGCCAACGCCTTCTCGGAAGCCGCGCTTGCCGTCGACACGCACGTTTTTCGGGTCGCTCATCGAATCGGCGCTACGCTCGGAACGACGCCCCGGCAAGTCGAGGATGACTTGACGGCGCTGGTACCGCGCGAGAAGTGGGGCGATGCCACCCACTGGTTGATTCTCCACGGGCGCGCGATCTGCAAGGCGCCGACGCCGCAATGCGGCCGCTGTCCGGTAAACAAGCTTTGCCCGACCCCCGCGATTATCGCTAAAAGCTTAACGGTCCGGGCCCGCGCAGGTGTTCGGGCTGGGGAAGTTCCGCGTCGGAAGCGACCGCCTTCAAAAGGGCGGAGGCGGTAAGGCGCTCGCCGTAGCCCGCTTCGGTCGAGATCTTTGACAGGTTGACGAGGGCCGGCCGATCGGCCGCCGGATCGAACTGATATTCGCCGTCGAGTTCGAGACCCGTGACCCGCACCAGTTGGTGCACGTCGTCAAGTTCGAGCGCGACGCGTTTCGTTCCGAAGCGCAGCCGCAGCCGGAGCGGCCGTTCCAGAAGCACGAGCTTTACATTGGCTGCTTTGCCTAGAATCGCATTGAGGCGCTTGCATCCGGTTGCGAGGGCCGCGCCCAGCAGCCGCAGCGATTCTTCGGCGTCCTCGGCGCGGCGGTGCGAACCTTCCGCCGCGGCGGCATCGATCGCGCTCCCCAGTTCGCGGCGCGCTCGAATGCGCGTCGCGGCCGCAACGATTGGGTTTTGTCCGGTGAACTCCGGATCCAGCGGGTCGGGCATGGCGAAGCGTTCCAAGCATTCGTCGAGCGGCGGGCAAAGCCCGCGCTTTTCTTCGGAAGGCGCCCTTTGCGGGGGCGGCGTAACTGACCGCTGAGGTTGAATCCATGAAATACGCGACCGTGCTGCCGCTCGCTTTGAGTGTGGCGATCGCATCGTGCGCCGGACGGCCGCTGCCGTCGCCGCTGCTTCCGGCGAGCCAAGCGCAGGCGGGCGCCGGTGCGCTTCCTCGTCGTTCCGCCGGAACGTCGAAGATCCAACACGTCATTATCATGTTGCAGGAGAATCGATCGACCGATTATCTCTTTCAGTCTCCGAAGCTGATCGCCGAGGGGGCCGACATCGCCCAGAGCGGGCTCGACTCTCACGGCGACAACGTCCCTCTGCGGGAAGTGTCGCTGGCCGCCGGCTACGACATCGGTCACGGCCACGCCGTTTTTCTGACCGACTACGACGACGGCAAGATGGACGGCTGGGATAAGACCGAACCGCCGAATCTGTATTGGCGGCCCTACGGATACGCACCCAGTTCCGAGGTGCAGCCGTATTGGGATATGGCGACGCAATACGTCTTTGCCGACCGGATGTTCCAGACGAATCAATCCAGCAGCTATCCGTCGCACCAGTACATCATCAGTGCGACGGCGCGAGCGCTTCCCAAAACCGTCGACGAAATCGCCGGCGGCCCATACTACCCAAAGACGCAAAAGGACGGTCCCGCCGGTTGCGACGCGCCTGCAGAAATTCTCCGTCAACACCATCAACCTGCACAGCGGAATGTCGGGACCGTCGCTTTTTCCGTGTTTCGACCGGCCGGTTCTTTCGGACTTGCTGGACGATCAGGGGGTGTCGTGGCATTACTACCAACGCAACTTTGGGCCGGGCTGGTGGCACGCGATGGACTCCATCAAGCACGTCCGCTACGGACCCGATTATGCCAACGTCGTTTCGCCGCCGGAATCGATCCTCACCGACGTTGCAACCGGAAACCTTCCCGGGTTCTCCTGGGTGATGCCCGCCGACGATCCACACTCCGACCATGCCGGCAGCCGAAGTGCGACCGGTCCCTCGTGGATCGCCGCGGTCGTCAATGCCGTTGGAAAGAGCCAGTATTGGGACAACACGGTGATCTTCGTAACGTGGGACGACTGGGGGGGCTGGTACGACCACGTCCGCCCGAAGCTTTACAACAAATACGAGCTATGTTTTAGGGTGCCCCTGATCGTCATCTCGGCGTATGCCAAGAAGGGATACGTATCGCACCGGCAACATGAATTTGCCAGCATGCTGGTGTTCGCAGAAAGGACCTTCGGTATCCAAAAAGGAGCGCTCCACGGTACCGACATGCGCGCCGACGACCTCATGGACGCCTTTAATTTCCAGCAAAAACCGCGCCCGTTCGTCACCATCCAAGCGCCGCCGTTTTCCCCGGGCCAAGGATCGCCGGCCCAACTCGATGCCGAAGACTATTAAACCTCGCGCGTTGCGCTAGCCGCGGAACGCTTGCATTGAGAACGATCGAGGTTCGCGCCGGCCTCGTTGCGATCGCAGCGCTCGGAGCGACGGCGTGCGCGTCGGCGCCGCAGCTCGATGGAACGCGACCGGCGGTCGGCCAAACCTTCGTCGCGCGCGGACCGGAATTGCCGACGCCGATTCGACACGTGGTCGTCATCGTGCAGGAGAATCGAACTCCGGACTACTTGTTTCAAGCGATGGCATCCCACGGTGCGGACATCGGTCACGAAGCGATCACATACGAAGGGGAAGTCGTGCGGCTGCACGAGGTTTCGCTGGCGGCGCCCTACGATCTCGGCCACAATCACGCGTCATTTCTCAACGATTGCAATCTTCAGGCCGATGTTTGCGCGATGAACGGCTTCGACCGCGGCCGCCAGCCCAAGTACCACCTTCAGCCTTTCGGGTACGCGCCGGCGCCAGAAGTACGACCGTACGCGGAAATGGCAATCCGGTACGCATTCGCCGACCGCATGTTCCAGTCGAATCAATCAGGGAGCTTTCCCGCGCATCAATTTCTCGTCAGCGGGACGGCTTCGGCACTCCCGGTCTCGCAAGATGAAGTTTCGAGCGATCCGTTCGACCGCAGAAACAGAGCGCCGGCGCCAGCCGGCTGCGACGCGCCGCCGCCGTCCGTCGTCAGCACGATCGATCCTCACGATGGCTCGCCCGGTCCGACGCCGTTCCCCTGTTTCGAGCGGCCGGTCCTTTCCGATTTCCTCGATCTCGCCGGCGTGTCGTGGCGCTACTATCAGCAGCACCTCGGACCCGGCCTCTGGCACGCGTTCGACGCGATCCGGCACGTTCGGTATGGTCGCGACTACGATCGCGTCGTGACGCCGCCGGAGACGATTTTGACCGACGTGTCGCGTGGGAATTTGCCGGGAATGTCGTGGGTGATGCCGGCCGACGGCCCGCACTCCGACCACTCCGGAAACGGGAGCGCGGCCGGACCGTCTTGGGTTGCCGCCGTCGTCAATGCGATCGGAACAAGCAAATATTGGAACGACACCGCCATCTTGGTCGTCTGGGACGACTGGGGCGGTTGGTACGATCACGTCAAACCGCCGCAAATGCACGACTACTACGAGCTGTCGTTCCGCGTTCCGCTGGTCGTCATTTCTCCGTATGCCAAGCCCGCCTACGTTTCGCACGTGCAGTACGAGTTCGGCAGCATCCTCGCATTTTGCGAAGAGACGTTTGGGATTCCCAAGGGTGCCCTCGGTGCCACCGACGTTCGCGCGAACGACTTATCCGATATCTTCGATTTCAGCCAAGCGCCTCGAGCGTTCGTGCGGATCCGCGCTCCGCGCTTCGTGCCGGGTAAAGAGGGATCGAACCAAAACGACAGCGAGGATCCCTAGGCCGATCGTTAGCCGGGCTTACCCTTCCCGACCAGAGCGCGCGCGATGACCAAGCGCTGGATCTGTTGGGTTCCTTCGTAGATTTGCGTGATCTTTGCATCGCGCATCATGCGTTCGACCGGGTACTCGCTGGAGTATCCGAAGCCGCCGAGTACTTGGACGGCGTCCGTGGTCACCGACATCGCGACGTCGCCGCATTTCAACTTGGCCATTGCCGCCCATAACGTGACGTCCGGGCCGCCTGCGTCGCAACGGCGGGCCGCCTCGTACAGCAGCAGCCGCGCCGCTTCGACCTCGGTCTTCATGTCGGCTAGCATGAAGCCCACGCCCTGATGCTGTCCGATCGGCTTGCCGAACGCTAAACGCTCCTTCGCGTAGTCGGTCGCGTATGCCAGCGCGCCGGCGGCGATTCCGAGCGCCTGCGCGGCAATGCCCGGCCGCGACTTGTCGAGCACCTGCATCGCGATCTTGAAGCCTTCGCCTTCGTTGCCCAGCCGGTTCGCCGCCGGAACGAAGCAGTCGTCAAACGTCAGCTCGACTGTCGGCGATCCGCGAATTCCCATTTTGCGTTCCTTCTTGCCGACCGAGAACCCCGAAAAGCCCTTTTCCAGGACGAACGCGCTGACGCCGCGCGACCCGGCCTCGGGATCGGTTACCGCAAAGACGCAGACGACGTCGGCGACGCTGCCGTTGGTGATCCAAATCTTTTGACCGTTGAGCACGTAGCCGTCGTCTCTTCGTACGGCCCGCGTCCGCATCGATCCCAACGCATCTGATCCGCTCGACACTTCAGTCAAGGCGTAGGCTGCGAGGTGTTCGCCGGAAGCAATTTTCGGAAGAAAGCGGTGCTTCTGCTCCTGCGTTCCGGCGATCATGATGGGCAGCATTCCGAGTTCCTGAACGGCGACGATCAGCGAACTCGAGGCGCATGCCTTGGCGATTTCCTCGACGATCTTCACGTAGGTGAGAAACGTGCCGCCCAGCCCCCCGTACTCCGTCGGAATCGGGACGCCCAGCAGGTCGTTCTGAGCGAATACCTCCTTGACGTCCCAGGGGAACTCGCCGCTCTCGTCGATCTGCGCGGCCCGCGGCGCGACTCGTTCGGCGACGAGCTCGCGTACGGCCGCCAGCATCATTCGCTCCTCTTCGGTCTCGGCGTCGGTTAGGGTTGGGGCGGTCGTCGTCATCTCGCATCTCCTTGGCGGACCGACCGACTTCGCCGTACGCGCGGCGTAGTCATTGGCAGGACGAGAGGACGCGTTCACGCATAAGCATCGAGCATGGAAAAGGTCTATGCGTCCTGCGCCGATGCCGTTGCCGACATTCCGCACGGCGCTTCGCTCGCGGTCGGAGGCTTCGGGCTCAACGGCATCCCGCACAACTTGATCGGAGCCCTGTTGGAACAGGGTGCGACCGGCTTGATAACCGTCTCGAACAATTGCGGCGTCGACGGTTGGGGATTGGGCGTGCTGCTCGATCACAAACGCATCGCGCGAACGACCGGATCGTACGTCGGAGAGAACAAGGAGTTCGAACGGCAGTATCTTTCGGGCGAACTCGAGGTCGAGCTCTGCCCCCAGGGGACGCTGGCCGAACGCCTGCGGGCGGGCGGATGCGGCATTCCGGCCTTCTACACGGCCGCGGGCGACGGCACGATGGTGGCCGACGGCGGCCTTCCGTGGCAATACGCCGCCGACGGAAGCGTCGCGATCGCGTCGCCGAAAAAGGAGACGCGGCATTTCAACGGGCGCGAGTACGTCCTCGAACGGGGAATCGTGTGCGACTTCGCCCTGGTTCGCGCGTCGATCGGCGATCGCGCCGGCAACCTGGTCTTCCACGCGGCGACGCGTAACTTCAATCCGCTCTGCGCAATGGCCGGCCGGATTACGATCGCCGAAGTCGAGCGCCTGGTAGAACCGGGAGAGATCGTCCCAGAGGACGTGCATCTGCCGGGAATATTCGTCCAACGCGTGGTCGCGGTTGGGGCGCAAGGTAAGCGAATCGAGCGCGTAACGACGCGCAAACTTCCTGCTCGCTGAGGAGAGGTCGGGAACGACGTGGCACTGACTCGAACGCAACTCGCGGCGCGCTTGGCACAAGAACTTCGCGACGGACAGTACGTGAATCTCGGCATCGGCTTGCCGACGCTGATCCCCAATTACGTTCCAGCCGGGATCACCGTCACGCTGCAAAGCGAAAACGGCATCCTCGGGATGGGACCGTATCCTTTTGAGGGCCAGGAAGACGCCGATCTGATCAACGCCGGCAAGGAAACGGTTACCGTACTTCCCGGCGCGTCGTTCTTCGATTCGGCGCTCTCGTTCGGCATGATCCGCGGTGGGCACATCGATCTCGCGGTTCTGGGTGCGATGCAGGTCTCGGAATCCGGGGATCTTGCGAACTGGATGATTCCCGGTAAAATGGTCAAGGGCATGGGCGGCGCGATGGATCTCGTGCACGGCGCGAAGCGCGTAATCGTCATGATGGAGCACGTTGCCAAAGGCAACGCGTTGAAGATCGTACGGACCTGTTCGTTGCCCCTGACCGGGAGAAGCGTGGTTCATCGGATCGTTACGGATCTCGGGACGATCGACGTCGAACCCGAAGGCCTCGTGCTGCGCGAACTCGCGCCCGGCGTGTCGATTGAAGAGATCCGGGCCGCTACCGAGCCCGAGCTGCACGTGCCCGCTGCGCCGGTTACGATGCAGATTCCGGCGGGCGTTTAAGCTCAGCGGATCGCGAAAAAAGTAGGGGGATTGCGGTCGCGGTAACTGAACGGTACCGGACCGCAAGCTTTGCACGTTCTCACGACTGGAGGTATGTATGCGTCGTACGTTTTCACGATTTGGAGTTCTGGCGTTCGTCTTTGCGCTGCTCCTGGGTGCGGTCGCCGGCGGCGTAGCCGTCGCCGAAACGCAGGTGCACATGCACAATGCAAAGACCAATCTTCAAAGCGCCTTGGATCAACTCAACGCCGCTACGGCTGATAAAGGCGGACATCGCGCCAACGCGATCAAGCTGGTCAACCAGGCCATCGACGAGGTCAATCTCGGAATTCAGGCCGGGGCGGAGTAGGCGTCGCTCGGCCGCTCGCTAGTGGCTCCGCGTAGAAGGCCGGCCAAGCGCCGGCCTTCTTGCTTTCATGCGGAGATCGTCTAGGCGGACAAGTCGCGGAACTGGGTGCGATAGAGCCGCCCGTACAGCCCGCCGCGCGCGAGCAACTCGGCGTGCCGGCCGGTTTCGACGATCCGGCCGCCGTCGACCACGAAGATCGTATCGGCCGCCAGAATCGTCGAAAGACGGTGCGCGATCACCAGACTGGTGCGGCCCCGCATCGCCGTTACGAGCGCCGCCTGAATTGCGGCTTCGTTTTCGGAATCGAGCGAACTGGTGGCCTCGTCCAGAATCAAGATGCGGGGATCCTTGAGCAGCACTCGGGCGATCGCGAGACGTTGGCGTTCTCCGCCCGACAGCTTGTGCCCGCGCTCGCCCACGACCGTCTGGTAACCGTCGGGCAGCGACGCAATGAAGTCCGCGATGCTGGCCGACCGCGCCGCCGCCTGCAGCTCCGCATCGGTGGCGTCGGGTTTCCCATACCGAAGATTGTTGGCGATCGTGTCGTGAAAAAGATACGTCTCTTGCGTGACGATCCCGATATTGCGGCGCAGCGTTTCCAGCTCAATCGTCCGGACCTCGTGCCCGTCGATCAGAACGCGGCCTTCTTGCGGGTCGTAAAAACGTGGGACGAGCTGCGTAATGGTGGTCTTCCCGCCGCCGGAAGGGCCGACAAAGGCGACCGCCTGTCCGGCCGCGATCCGGAAAGAGATGCCGTCGAGCACGGCTCGCGACGGTTCGTATGCGAAGGTAACGTTTTCGAACGCGATATCGCCGCGCACGTCGGTCAGGGCGACCGCATCCGGCGGACCGTACTCTTCCGGCGTCATGTCGAGATAGTCGAAGATTCGTTCGAACACCGCGAGCGCGCTGACGATCTGCACCTGGATGCCCGCCAGCGCCGCCGCCGGTCCGTAGAGGCGTCCTTGAATAAACGAGACGAACGCGACGATTACGCCGACTTGCAATCCTCCGGCGATCGCGTACCAGCCGCCGCCGAACCAAACCACCGCCGGACCGATGATGACCATCGCGGTAACCGACGCGAGGAACCAGCGGCCGACCATGGCGAGATCGATCTCCAGGCGCATGAGACGAGTCCCGACGTCGTAGAAGCGGGCGCGTTCGTAGGTCTCGCGCGCGAACGATTTGATGAGGGTGATGCCCGAGATCGAAAGCGTTTCTTGGGTGATCGACTCGATCTCATCGCGCTTCTCGCGCGTCTTTTTGCGGATGTCGTACATCCGGCGTCCCACGGGACCCAACGGAAAGATCATCAGCGGAACGATGACGATCGAGAGGAGCGCGAGACGCCAATTCCAGAGGAACATCGCCACCAAGGTCGATGCGATCACCACGACGTTCGTGACGATCGAGGTCAGCGTGCCGGTCACGACGTTGTCCACGTTGTCGACGTCGTTGCTGACGCGGTTCATGATCTCGCCGGTTTTCGTCCCGGTGAAGAACGAGAGCGGCATCCGGTGGAGATGCGCGACGAGCTGGGTGCGAATGTCGCGCATGATCCCTTCGCCGACGACTGAGTTCAAGTAACCCTGTAAAACCCCGACGATCGCGGCCACGAGCGCGGATGCCAGGATGAGGCCGACGTCGAGTCCGAGTTCGGCGACGTTGCGGTGAGGGATTGCAACGTCGATGATGCGTGCCGTTACGAATCCCGGAACGAGGCCGAGAACCGACGCGATCACGATGCAGACCAACACCGTGAGCTGCTGCGCCCAATACGGCGCGAAGAGCGCGCGCATGCGCTTCCAATCGACCCGGTGCCGCACCTCGGGTTTGTCGGGCCGGTACATTGCCGACCACATCAGGCCGTGCCCGGTCATCATCGTAGTGAGGGCTTCCTCGTAGCGATTCCCTTAGGCTCCTAAGGCGTTCCGTTACGCATCGAAGCCAGCTCCTTGATTAGCTGCTTCTCTTTGTCGGTGAGGCTTTGCGGCAGCTGGCCGATGAGGCGGACGTACTGATCGCCCGATCCGCCGGTCTTGACGCGCGGCATGCCTTTACCGGAAAGGCGCAAAAGCCGGTTGTTCTGCGTCCCTTCGGGGATCGTCATCGCGACCTGGCCGCCGAGCGTCGGGACTTTGACCTCGCCCCCCAATAAGAGATCGTAGATGCTGACGGGGAGGTCCACGTACAGATCGTCACCTTTGCGCTTGTAGGTCGGATCCTGGATCGCTTTCACGATTAAGTACAGATCGCCGTTCGGACCGCCGTTGAGTCCCACGCCGCCCTGACCGGCCAAACGAATCCGCTGTCCTTCGCCGATACCCTTGGGGATCGTTACCTCAAACTTTTTGGGGATGAGCAGCCGTCCGGTCCCGTGACATTGCGGGCACAAGCGCCCGCCTTCGGTTCCGGTTCCCCGGCAACGCGGACACACGTCTTCGATTTGCAGCGAAACGGCCTTCTTGCCGCCGTCGTAGACGTCGCGAAGTCCTAACTCGATGGTCGTTTCCAGGTCTTGCCCGCGGCGCGCAACGTTGGTTGTCTGCGTCGTTTGACGCCGGCCTACGCCCGAAAAGAACATGTCGAAGAAGTCCGAGAAGCCGCTCGGGCCGCCGCTTCCGGTTTCGTTGCCGAAATCGCCGAAGTCGAACTCCACGCCGTCGGACGTGCGGTAACGGCGTTGTTGATCCGCCTGGCGCGCGGCCTGCTGCCAGTCCGGTCCGAGCAAGTCGTACTTCTTGCGCTTTTCGGCGTCGCCCAGCACTTCGTATGCCTCCGAGATTTCTTTGAATTTCTCTTCGGCTTCCTTGGCGTTCTGGGGATTGGCGTCGGGATGCCACTTGCGCGCGAGCTTGCGATACGCGGACTTGATGTCTTTTTGCGCCGCGTTCTTGGATACGCCTAAGACGGAGTAGTAATCTTTGAAATTCATCCGGCGTTCTTGGCCACGATCACCTTCGCCGGGCGAAGCAGCTCGTCGCCGATGTTGTAGCCTTTCTCAACCACTTCGACGACGACGTCGTCGGCCAGGTCGCCGCCCGGCGCCGTGCCGACCGCTTCGGCGACGCGCGGGTCGAACGGTTTGTCCTTGACCTCGATTTCCTTGACGCCTTGTCCCGCCAAGACGGCTTCGAAACCCTTGAGCGTTTGCTCGATGCCGCCACGCAAGCTTTCGCCGCTCGAATCGTACTTTAGCGCCCGTTCGAGATTGTCGAGAACCGGCAGGAATCGTTCGAGCAACGCGCCGCGATACGACGTTACGATCGCGTCGCGGTCGCGCGCAATGCGCTTTTTGTAGTTCTCGAAGTCGGCCGTTGCCAGTAAGAACTTCTGGTAATTTTCGTCGGCCAGGGCCTCGGCAGCCGCTAGCCGCTCTTGCAGCGAACCCGACTCGTCGGATGAGTCTTCGATGACCGCCTCCCCGGCTTCGGTTCGCAACACCGATTGATCGTCAGACATAAGCCCTCGTTGAGAATTGTGTTTGGATGCAGCCCGAGGGCCGAACGGCCGCAACGCATACCCCGAAGGGTGCGCGCGCAGCCGATCGGCCGCCAAGGCGCGAGCGTCCTATTTCGACTCTTTGAACTCAGCGTCGATGACGTCGTCCGGCTGAGCCGCCCCGGCGGACGCGCCGTTTCCGCCCGTAGCCGCACCGTCGGCCTGCCCTCCCGCGGGCTCGCCTTCGGGCGTGGTGGCTTTGTACAACAGCTCGGCCATTTTATAGCTAGCCTGTTGTAGTTTTTCGATGGCGGGTTTGATCTCCGCTACCGTGCCGTTGTCGCTGACGCGTTTGAGTTCCGAGAGGGCCACTTCGACGTCGCCGCGTGCGCCGGCGTCGAGTTTGTCGCCGACCTCCTTGAGCGATTTTTCCGTAGAGTAGATCAGGCTCGAGGCATTGTTGCGCACTTCTGCGTCTTCCATCTTGGCCTTGTCGGCGGCCGACTGCAGTTCGGCGTCTTTGACCATTCGCTCGACCTCCTCTTTGGTGAGGTTGGTCGAAGCGCTGATGGTAATGGCCTGTTCCTTGCCCGTTCCGAGGTCCTTGGCGCCGACGTTGACGATGCCGTTGGCGTCGATATTGAAGGAGACTTCGATCTGCGGTACGCCGCGCGGCGCCGCCGGAATCCCTTCCAGCCGGAAGCGGCCCAGGGTCTTGTTGTCCTGCGCCATCGGCCGTTCGCCTTGGAGAACGTGGATGTCGACCGAAGTTTGACCGTCTTCGGCCGTCGTGAAGATCTGCGATTTCTTCGTTGGAATCGTGGTGTTGCGATCGATCAGCTTCGTCAGCACCCCGCCGAGCGTTTCCAGGCCCAGCGAGAGGGGAGTCACGTCGAGCAAGACGACGTCGCGAACCTCGCCGGCAAGCACGCCGGCCTGAATGGCTGCGCCGACGGCAACGACCTCGTCCGGATTGACGGTGAGATTCGGCTCTTTGCCGGTCAGTTTGCGAACGAGTTCCTGAATCACCGGCATGCGGGTCGCGCCGCCGACCATGATGATTTCGTCGATCTTCGAAACGTCGAGCTTCGCATCGGCGATCGCACTTTTGAACGGACCGACGCAGCGATCGGTAAGGTCGCTGGTAAGCTCTTCGAATTTCGCGCGGGTCAGCGTGTAGTCGAGGTGTTTGGGTCCCTCTTGGTCGGCCGTGATGAACGGCAGATTGATGTTCGTCTGCACCACCGACGAAAGTTCTATTTTCGCCTTTTCGGCCGCTTCGGTGAGACGCTGCATCGCCTGCTTGTCCTTGCTCAGGTCGATCCCTTGATCGCGCCGGAACTGATCGACGAGCCAGTCGACGACGCGCGCGTCGTAATCGTCACCGCCGAGATGCGTGTCGCCGTTGGTCGACTTGACCTCGAACACGCCGTCGCCGACCTCGAGAATCGACACGTCGAACGTTCCGCCGCCGAGATCCCAGACCAGAATCGTCTCGTTGCCCTTCTTTTCGAGACCGTACGCCAGAGCTGCGGCGGTCGGCTCGTTGATGATGCGCAGGACGTCGAGGCCGGCAATCTTACCGGCGTCTTTGGTCGCTTGACGCTGCGCGTCGTTGAAGTAGGCGGGAACCGTGATGACGGCCTTGCTTACGCGCTCGCCGAGATAGTTGCTGGCATCGTTGACGAGCTTTTGCAGGATCATCGCGGAGATCTCTTGCGGGGTGTAGTCCTTCCCGTCGATCTTTACGCTGTAGTCACCCTCGCCCATGTGACGTTTGATCGAACTAATCGTTCGATCGGGGTTGGTAATCGCCTGACGTTTCGCGAGCTGTCCGACGAGACGTTCGCCGGTCTTGGTGAATGCGACCACCGACGGAGTCGTGCGCGAACCCTCGGCATTAGGGATGACGACCGGCTGCGTGCCTTCCATGACGGCGACGACCGAGTTGGTCGTGCCGAGGTCGATTCCGACCACTTTAGACATATTTTCGTACCTCGTTGAAGTTATCCGCGCCGCCTGGACCAGCTAGCCGCGCGTACGCCGTCGAACCTACAGATGGAGCCGCCGCACCGAGGTGTGGCATGCGACGCTCCATACGAAACGGGTCAACGAACGAACGCCCGGGGCGCCTTGCCGCTTATGGACGGCCCGGATTGAAAGTTTTTCCGCACCATCATACGCGAGGTGCGGTTCGGATGTTTCCATTTGATACGACCCACGGCCGAAAACTTGGGTTGCAGGGCTTCCCTGCCCTGGCCCTCCCCGCCGGCTTCCGGCCGGCGGGGGGCCGGACGGGGAGTTTACGGTTGCTGGGGCTGCTGCGGCGCCTGCTGCTGGGAGACCGGCTGGGCGGCCGGCGTTTCGCCGAGTTTTACGGAGACGAGCTTCTTTACGCCTTGCGACCAGACGTTGAGGCGAATCGTATCGCCCGGCTTCTTGGCGTTGATGTAGTCGTGGAGCGACTTGCGGGTGTCGAATTGTTTGCCGTCGGCCTGCAGGATCACGTCGCCCGGCTGAATGCCGGCCTGGTCGGCGGGCGAGCCGGCGAAGACCTGCCCCACCGCAATACCGCCTTGGCCGTTGTAGCCGATTTGGTTACGAACGCCCGAGTTGAGGTCGTCCATGTAGATGCCCAGGAACCCGGTGTCGGTCCCTTGGTGGATGCCGGGATGCTTGAGCAGGTCGGCCACGACCGTCTTGACCGTATTGGAGGGAATCGCAAATCCAATGCCCTGCGCGTACGCCGCTTTGACGGTGGATTGGTTGATGCCGATCACTTGGCCGTCGATGTCGATCAGCGGCCCACCGGAGTTGCCGGGATTGATCGGTGCGGAGGTCTGCAGCAGACCCTTGAAATCGATGACGCTGCCGTTTTCGGTGGGGATCGGTTCGGAACGCTTGAACCCCGAAACGACGCCGACCGTCACCGTTTGCTGAAGCTCCAGCGGCTCGCCGATCGCGATCGCCCACTGGCCCTGCTCGAGCCGGTCGGAGTCGCCCAACTGCAGCGGGGGCGGCAGCTTCCGGTAGCCGTCCACTTTGATCAACGCGGTGTCGGCCCCAACGTTGGCCGCAACGACGTGTGCCGGAACGTGGTCTCCGTTTGCGAAGACGACCGTAAGCTTCGTAACCTGAGCGCCCTGCTGAGGCTGGATGACGTGGGCGTTGGTCACGATGTTACCTTGATCGTCGATCACGAAGCCCGACCCGGAAGCCTGCCCGCGATAGCTCCGCATCTGCCCGGGACCCTGTTGTCCAAAAATTGCTGAAAGAACGGGTCGGCGGGGACGTACTGCTGGCCGTTGATGTCTTCCACGATTGCGACGACCGAGGATTTCGTCCGCTTTACGGCGCTCACGATGCGGTCTTGATCGCTCACGCCGTTGAGCGGAACGGCGGCGACCGCCGGCGGCGTGCGGTCGGGGCCGGCCGACCCGCCGAGATGCGAACTCGCGTAGAGCATCATAAGAAAACTACCGACGACGGCGCCGACCAGGCCGACGATGAGGGTGGGAAGGAAGCGTTTATTCACCATTCTCCAAACCATGCTTTTTGTCGAGTGAACTACGGAGTTCGCCCCGAACTCCAGGCTTATCTACCCTAGGAACGCAAAAAGGTCGCAGATTGTGGCTGAGAAGTTCCTTAGACGGGCTGCGGCCCGCGAACTTCGTCGGCGACGACCAGCCCGTCCAGCAGCCGGATCACTCGGTGCGCGTTCCGGGCGATGTTTTCGTCGTGGGTCACCATGATGATCGTGCGCCCGCTCTCGTGCAGCTTGCCGAACAGCGCCATAATGTCCTCGCTGGTGCGCGAGTCCAGGTTCCCGGTCGGCTCGTCGGCCAGCAGGACGGCGGGATCGTTGATCAGGGCGCGGGCAATCGCGACCCGCTGCTGCTGGCCGCCCGACAGCTGGCTGGGTTGATGATGCGCCCGGTCGCCGACGCCGACCTCGTCGAGAATCTGTTGGGCCCGTTGCAGGCGCCGCCGAACCGGAACGCCTGCGTAGAACAGCGGAAGCGCGACGTTCTTGAGCGCGTCCGTGCGCGAGAGCAGATTAAATCCTTGAAAGACGAAGCCGAGCTTGCGCAACCGGATATCCGCCAGCGCGTTGTCGTCGAGCTTCGAGACGTCGACGCCGTCGAGCACGTAGGTGCCGCTTGTCGGCCGGTCGAGGCAGCCGACCAAGTTCATCAACGTCAACTTGCCCGACCCCGACGGTCCCATGATCGCGACGTATTCTCCCCGTGCGATCGTAAACGTGATGCCGTGCAGCACCGGGACCTTCAAGAGGCCGTTTTCGTAGGTCTTGTGGATGTCGCGAAGCTCGATCGCCGGCGTCTCACTCATAGCGAAGGGCCTCGATTGGATCCAGGCTGGCCGCGCGAAACGCCGGATACGTCCCGAACGCCAGCGTCACGACGACCGCGAACGCACCGGCGATCAGGATCGTTTCGAGCCACGGCAGCGGGGGAACCGTTCCGGTCACCTTTACGATCGCGAACTTGTTGACCAGCGCTCCCAAGCCGATGCCGATTCCCCAGCCGATCGCGCAACCCGACCCGCACAGCACGAGCGCTTCGATGAAAAATTGCCAGAGAACTTGCGTTCGACGCGCGCCGATGGCCTTGCGCACGCCGATCTCCCGCGTTCTTTCGGCCACCGAAACGAGCATGATGTTCATGATGCCGATCCCGGCTACCAAGAGCGAAACCGCTCCGATCAATGCTACGACCAGGGTCATCGCGCTGAAAACGCCGTTGATGCCTTGAGTGACCTGGGATTTGTCGAAACTCTGGTATTGCAGTTCGGGCTTGCCGCGCAGGATCCGCATCTGCCGGATGACGGCCGCTTCGGTCGTGGCGATCGTCGAACGGATCGCGCACCACGAAGCGCGCGGCGAAGAGGGTGCTGCCGCGCAGGTAGCGATTGACGTAAGTCGTCCACGGGATGGCGACCTCGCCGGCGAACGACGCGTTGATGAACCCCTGCTTGGGCGGTTCGAGCACGCCGACCACGAGAAAACGGTTGGGCCCCGCATACACGCTTTTCCCCGTGGGATCGCCGCCGCCGGGAAACAGCCGTACGTAAGCGGTGTGCTGAAGCACGGTCACGTTGGACGCCTCGGCGATATCGTTTCGATCGATGTGGCGGCCGTACTGGACCGGCAGCGTGTTGAACGGGATGCTGCTCTCGGGCGAGATGCGGTAACGGCCTTCGTTGTGTCCGTTGCGCACGACGTCGTTGATTCCGGCCACCGGAACGGCATCGAGAATCTCCGGAATCGCGTCCCCGATCGCCTGCAAGTCGCTTAGTTTGAAGGTGGCCTGCGTCACGTCGTGCTGTTGCGGATTCGGGAAGATGATAAACGAGTTGTCCGACATGCCGCCGAGCAGGCCGTCGATCGCGCCCGCCATGCTGCCGCCGAGTACCTGAATGGCGATGACGGCCGCGACGCCGATGATCAACCCCACGATCGTCAGCAGCGATCGCAGCTTGTTGCCCAGCAGCACGTCGAAAGCTTCGCGAAAATAGGTCACGCGCGCAGCGCCTCGATCGGGTCCAGATTGGCGGCGCGAATCGCCGGATACGTTCCAAAAACCATCCCCACGGCGATCGAAAAACCTAGTGCGATGCTGACGATCAACAAGTAGGGAATCAAAAGCTCTCCAAGTTGCCGGCTCAAGATAGATGCCGCGCCGATCGTTGCGACGAGCCCCAGTCCCATGCCGATTCCGCCGCCTATCAGCGAGAGAACGATCGCCTCCATCAGGAACTGAAGGACGATGTTGGAACGGCTCGCGCCGATCGCTTTGCGAATGCCGATCTCGCGGGTGCGTTCGGTTACCGAAACCAGCATGATGTTCATGATGCCGATACCCGCTACGACCAAGGCCACGCCGCCGATGGCGGAGAGGCCGGCGGCGATCACGTTCAACGAATTATCAAACGCGCTGATGAAGCCGGCCCCGTTTTGCACGACGTACTGCGCGCGATCGCCGTGAACGTGCTTCAGCACCGCGACCGCCGCCTTTCCAACCGCGTCGGCCTGGACGGGATCGCTCGGATACACTAGGATCGAGTCGAGGTCGCCGGGCGCGAAATCGGCGTAGAACGTGGTGTACGGGAGGATGACCCCACTCCCCGCCAGCGAGTTCATGAACGAGCCCTTGATGTTGGCGAAGACGCCGACGACTTGGCAGCGCGAGCCCTGGATCCGCAGGAAGTTCCCGACGGCGGGCGCGCTTCCGAAGTACTTCTGCGCGAGATCCGAAGTCATCACGCAGGCTCGGGCACCCGAGTCGAACGTCGCTCTGGTCGATTTCGCGGCCTTCCGACATTTGCAACGAGTCGGTGTGGTATCCGCCATCGGAAGAGACGTTTTCGTAGTCGTGAACGTTTCCGTTCGCGACGCGATAGGTGCGCTGCCAGCTCGGATAAACCGCGCGCACCCGATCGCCGAGCGCTTCGGCGACGATCGCCGCGTCGCGGTAGTGCAGTGCGGCGCGGGTCGGGTCGATTTGCGACGAGTCAACGCCCACGAATACCGGCAGCTGTCCGAACGACGCGAAGGTCCCGGTGATCCCGCTCGTGGCGGCGCGGCTGATGCCGAAAACCGCGATGATGGAGGCGCTCCCGATAATCATGCCGAGCATCGTGAGGATCGAGCGCGCGCGGTTACGCCAAAGCGCGGCCACCGATTCCTCGAGATACGAGAGAAGAAAGGTCACGGGCCGCCGGGGGACGCCGAGGGCGACGGGAGCGGTTTGACGCGCTTGCCGTCGGTTAGTCCCGGAACTTTGGCGGCGACGATCGTCTCGCCGGCGACGAGTCCCGACGATACCCAGGTCTGCGTATCGGCGACCCTTCCGACCCTAATCGGACGTTTGCGCGCGACCCCTTTTTCGACGACGAAGACGTACGATTTCGAACCGTCCTTTGCGACCGCGTCGTTTGGCACGACGAGTGCGTTGGGGACGTAGGTCGTAAGGATATCGACGTCCGCCGTCATGCCGTCTTTCAGGAACGGAGGCGACGAGTCGAGCGCGATCGTCGTGAGCACTTGTTTGGCGGTACTCGTGGTGTCGGTCGATTTCGTGGCGACCGGCGCGATCCGTGCGACCCGGCCGCGGATCGTTTTCCCGGGAAAATCCTGGCCGCTGACGTTAACGCGTTGTCCGAGCTTGACGTTGATGACGTCCTGTTCGTCCACCTGGGCCTTGACGATGTATCCCCCGCCGCCGGCGATGGTGAACAGCGCCTGGCCGGCGGTTACGGGATCCCCGGACTGCAGCGATCGGAGTGCGTCGTCGGTTTGAGTCGCCACCGTCTGAATCGTTCCCTCAAACGGAGCGACGATTTGCGTGAAGGCGACCTGCTGCTGGTTTTGCGCATTGAGAATCTGCGACTTTCGGGCTGCGGCTTGCGCGTATTGAACGCTGCTTCCGTTATAGCCGGACACCGCGCCGAGCTTGGCTTGCTCGACGGATTGGTCGTAGGCCACCTGCGCTTGGTCGAGTTTGGACTTGTCCTGATCGAGCTGGTTTCGCGGAATCGCCTTATTGACGTAGAGCGATCGATCCGCCTCGTAGACGCGGCGCGCCTCGTCGAGCGCGGATTTGTTGGTATCGACGGCGGCCTGATAGCCGACCCGCGCGTTCTGCTCTTGCACGCGCGCGGCCGAGACGTTGGCGGCGGCCGAGTTATAGTCGGCTTGGGAGCCGGCCGCGTTATACGTCAGCGCCGGGTTGTCGATCGTGGCGAGCACTTGACCCGAGCCGACGACGTCTCCGGCTTTGACGTAGATCTTGCCGATGTTGCCGGCCACCAGCGTTGGAATCGTCGCGGCGCGCGGTCGCATCACGACCCCGTTTTCGGGAAGCTTTACGGTAAAGGTCGTCAGCTTGACGCGTTGCGTCTTGGCTTCCAGCGCGTCGCCGCCGCCGCGCCGCGAGGCAAAAACCGCGACCAGGACGATCAGGATCAACGCAACGGCCAGAACGATCAGGTTTCGAGTTCGCTTCATACTTACCTCAAGTCGGCGACCGCGCTGCGCGCGTCGTAGGTTCCGATCGAGACGCGGAGTTTCACGACGGCGTCAACGTAATTCACTCGAGCCGCGATCGCGTCGTTGACGGCCTGCTGGGCCGCCTGCTGCGCTTGCAGGACGTCGTAGATCGTCTTGACTCCGGCCTTATATTGCAACTGCGCGATTCGGGCGGACTCGACCCCGTAGGCGGCCTCTTGCTTGGCCCAGGCGAGTTGGGCGAGAGCCGTTTCGGCCGCCCGGTAACTCTGCCGGACGTCCAGCTCGCTTTGCAAGCGCGTCTGCTCGAAGGTGCTTTGGGACGACGCCAGCTGGGCGTCGTCGTTGACCCGCTCGCTATGGCGCGCATTGTAGTCAACCAGCGGAAGCGTAAAGGTGGAAACGGCCTGCAGCGACCAAAAACCGGGCGATCCCCGCGGCACGATCGGACACGGCACTTGATGGTAGAGCAGGCAGTTCTGATCGACTTCGCTTTGCAGCTCGACCGTGCTCGTTGGCGAGTACTGGTTTCCGATCGCGGCCGATACGGCCACCTGCGGATACAGCTCGACGTTCCAGCTGCGGCGCGTGAAGCGGGCTGCCAGCACGGCCTCCCGGGCGGCGGCAACGTCGGGGCGTTCCGACTGCGCGATGGCGACCAGCGTATCCACCGTGCCGTGTGGAATCGGCGGCTCGGGAACGGACGTAGGCGTCGCGAACGGCGTGAGGATCGGCGCCCCGATCTGTTGCGCCAGCGATTCGCTGGCGTCCTGAACCGAGGCGCGATCGGCCACCAGCGACGACTCGCTCTTCGCGGCCGACGTCTTCGCCTGCAAAACGTCGACGCCGGCGGCGACGCCGGCCTTCTCTTTGAGCTTAGCGACGTCAACCAAATCGTTTTGATATTTCAGCGTGAGCAGGTCGACGATCACGATCGCTTGGCGCTGCACGATGGCGTAGAACGAGTTCGTGACGTTGGTGGCGATCTGGTCTTCGCCGTTCGCCAGCGTGTTGGCCGCTTGCGCTTCCTGCGCGCGTGCGGCGGCCAGTTGTAGAAACGAGAATCCGCCGGTCGTGACGTTCCAGTTGGTTATTCCGAGTTGAGCGGTGTTCTGGCTCACGACGTTCTGCTGTTGAGCACCGATGACCGCAAAGCCGCCCTGAAAGTTGGCACTCTTTGCCAGGAAGCTTTGCAGCGTGCCGTTTACCGTGGGATACGCGACGCCGCGCTGCAGGGCGAGGGCGTGTTGCGCTTGCGTGACGGCGGCGCGCTGACCGGCGATCGTCGAGCTATGATCGAGAGCGTACGCGACGGCGTCGGGGAGCGTCATGGGCGTAGTGCCCGTCAATGCGAAGGCCGCGACCGGCGGTGCCGCGGCGGCCAAGAACGACAGCAAAGCGGCGGGGACGCTCCAGCCACGCATGGGAACTTAGCGGACCGCCAACGCTACGAAGCCGGCGGAAACGAGCAGTTCCACGATGCCGGTAATCCACGCCCACGTCCGCGGTACTCGGGCCACGATCGCCATCGCCCCGATCGTGAGACCGCAGCCCCAGATCGTGAACGGATTGAAGGCGGACAGAAACGCGTGCAGTTTTATCGCCGAGGCCGGAACCAACATTGCGAGCGATGGAAGCGCCGTCTGCACGTCGGCCGACGAATTGAAGCTGTCGGCCCCGCGGACGAGCACGATGACGGCGGTAATCAGCGCGTTCAGAGCGAGCACCGGCAGCGCGATGTTTACGGCCGCCGCCCAGAGGGCGCGAAACGGTGCGTCGCCCTTTCCGAGCGCTTTGAAGATCAGCAGGATGATCGATTGGATCAGCACGACGATCAGCGCGATGATCGGAGCAAACAACCACACCCATCGCACGATTGCGAGGCTGAGGGTAAGCGCGCGCTGCTGCTGATCGGGGGACATCTCGGCGAGACGGGGATTGGCGGCGATTTGACGCGGCCAATCGGCCTGGGTTGCGTGCACTATCGCGGGCGTCATCAGATAGCTCGCCAGCGCGTACAGCACGATGGTGAGCAGGAGCGCCCATCCCCACGTCGGCACCCGGCGCAGCTGTTCGAAGGCGTCCTTGGGGGCAACAATCGTATCGAGCGCCGTCTTCAAACCGTTGGCCTTTGGCGTCCCGGTCGTATCGAGACCCATCACAATCCTCGCTTTCTAAAGCAAGCACGCCACGAACGTCTCTAACGGGCGTAGCGCCGGATTGTTTCACGGCGGAGGCGGACGAGCCTGTCGGTCGCAAATCGGGAGGCAGCCGCCGCAGTATGGCCGCGCGCACGCACTCCAGCCGCTCGTCGCGGAGTTGGAGCATGCGCAGTTGGATCAGCAGGCGCGCGCGGCGCAGCGCCCGTGGCGAGAGCAGCTCTTGCGGAAGCGGCGCGCGCCGTGCGGCGGGGGGCGGCGAAGGTGAGTCCTTTCCAAGGGGCCCGGCCGCTGTGGTGGTGAAGACGAGCAGCGCTGCCCAAAACAAAAGCCGCACGAGATTTCCTCCGCGGACGCTCGCGTCCGGACCTCATTTCACGCCCAAACCGATAGAGAACAAGGACTCCAAGACGAGTTGAACGCCGACGCTTTGATCGTTCCCCCGCCTCCCGCCGTTCCGTACGTCCGCGTCGTTCCGCTCGGGGGCTGCGGCGAGATCGGCCGTAACATGACTGCGATCGAGACCAACGACGATCTCGTCGTCGTCGACTGCGGACTCATGTTCCCCGACGACGAGATGTACGGCGTCAACGTCGTGATCAACGATTTCACGTACGTGCGGGAGCGGAGCCGGAAACTGCGCGCGCTGCTGGTTACCCACGGCCACGAAGACCACATCGGCGGGATTCCGTACTTTCTGCGTGAGTTTCCGGAGACGCCGGTCGTCGGAACCGCGCTTTCGCTCGCGCTGATCAAGGCCAAGTCCCGCGGGCAACGGATCGCCGACGCGAACTTCGTGGAAGTCCGGCCCGGCGATCGGGTGACTTACGGCTCGATCGATGCCGAGTTCGTGCACATCAATCATTCGGTGGCCGGAGCTTGCGCGTTGGCGCTGCGCACGCCCGTTGGCACGATTTTCCACACCGGCGACTTCAAGTTCGACCAGACGCCGATCGACGGCAAGCCCGCCGACTTCGCTCGTATCGCCCGCATCGGCGACGAGGGAGTGCTCTGCATGCTGTCCGATTCGACCAATGCGGAACGTCCCGGGCACACGCTGTCCGAGCGGATCGTCGGCGAAGCATTTACGACGATATTCTCGCGGGCTAAGGGCCGTATCCTGATCGCCTCGTTTGCGTCGAACGTGCCGAGGATCCAGCAGGCCGTCGACCACGCGGTCCGCTTCGGCCGCAAGGTCGCGTTTCTCGGCCGCTCGATGCGCAACGTCGTGACGTTTGCCAGCGAACTCGGCCACCTGCGCATTCCATCGGATACCGTCATCAAGATCGAAGACGTCAACGACTACCCGCCCGAACGCATCCTCGTGATGACGACCGGGTCGCAGGGCGAGCCGATGAGCGGTCTAGCGCGCATGTCGGTACGCGATCACAAAAACTTTCGGATCGTCCCCGGCGACACGGTGGTCATCTCGGCGACGCCGATTCCGGGCAACGAGCGCAGCGTTTACAAGACGATTAACAACCTCTCCAAACTCGGAGCCATCGTGATTCACGGTACCGACGGGAGGTCGCACGTTTCCGGACACGGGTCGCAAGAGGAACTCTTGCTCATGCTCAACTTGATCCGCCCCGAGTTCTTCGTCCCGATTCACGGCGAGTACCGGATGCTCATGCAGCACGGGCGGCTCGCCGTGCAGACCGGGGTCGAAGACGGAAACGTGTACGTCGTCGAAAACGGCGACGTGCTCGAATTTACTTCCGAATACGGAGACAAAGTCGGCAAGACGTACGGAGGCCACGTGTTCGTCGATGGGTCGGGGATCGGCGACGTCGGCGAGGCGGTGCTGCGCGACCGAAAAGCGCTCTCCAACGACGGCATCATGATGGTCGTCGTCGCCATCGACAGCGAGGAGGCGCGCGTTACCGCCGGGCCCGACTTGATTTCGCGGGGCGTCTTCTACCTGCCCGAAGCCGGCGGCGTCCTCGACGAACTGCGCCAGGAGCTGATCGCCTCGATTGCGGAGATCTCGGTCGAAGGCATGCGCGACGTCGATACGGTCAAAGAGCACATCCGCACGGGTTTAGCCAAGGCCGTCTTCGCGCGCACCAAACGGCGCCCGGTCGTGATTCCGGTCGTCATGGAAGTTTAGCCCGACGAACTAGGATTTAGAGGCTCGACCAAACGTCGAGCTTGCGCCGGACGCTTTCGAGAACCGCGTCGGTAAACTCGGTGGTCAACGCGTGGCCGCCCAGATCGGCGGTCGCGGTCCCCTGGTGAAGCGTTTCGAGCGCCGATTCGTAGATTGCCCGCGACGCGTTGGCCGCACGCCGGTCGTCAACGTACGAAAGCACGGCCGCTGCCGCGAGAATCATTGCCAGCGGATTGGCGACGCCTTTGCCCTGCAGGCGCGGCGCCGTGCCGTGCGGCGCCTCGGCCATGACTACCGAAGGCGTGAAGTTCGTGACGGCGGCGTCGCCGGACGCTTGGAGAAGCCGACTCGAAGGCAAGCAGCACGGACTCGGCGCCCGCGATCGAGCCGAACAGTTGCATGACCAAATCCGACAGGCAGTCACCGTCGCGGTTGAGCGACGGAATCACGAGCGGATAGTCCCCGGCGTTCGAGAGCAGCAGCGCGTAGGTCGCGTCGATTAACTGGGGGTCGTAGGTTACGTCGGGGTGGCGCAGCGCGGCCGCGTCCATCTCCTCTTTGAGCATCCCTTCGTAGACGGGGCTCACCGTATACTTGGGACCGCCGAAGACGACGCCGCCGGCCTTGCGGGCGTGCACGAACGCGTACTCGGAAACGTAACGGCACACGCCTCGCGAGATCGTCTCGGTCCGGTGCGCCACCTCGTCGACGCCTTCGCCTTCACGCCACTCGCGCGCACCGTAGGCATCCCCGACCGCCATGCGCACGACCGAGATCGGAGCGTGAATCCCGGCGACCGGACGTACGCGGGGCAGCTTTCGCCCGGTGCGCACGATGACTTTGCCGTCAACTGCTTCGCGCAGAATACGATTGGGCGAACCGACGTCGTCGCGGTCCTCCGGCGTGATCGTCGCGGCCTTCAATCCCAGGCCGTGAAGTTTGAGCGCTTCGGCCGCGTCGAGCACGACGCGATTGCTTGTCGCTCGACGGTTCTCGAGCGAGAGGTCGTAACGTTCGAATCCGACTTCGAGGTCGATGACGCTGCGATCGAGGACGCGCAACGCTTCCAACAGCAGCTCTTGTCCCGTCTGGTCGCCCTCGAGGACGACGAGGGTCGGCGCGCTCAAAATGAACTCCTCACGTTACGACGAAACGATAGTTTCCATGGCACGCGCGCGCCGCAAGGCGACTGCGAGGCGGCTCAACCTCGAAATCGTCGGGATCGCCGCAATCGCGTTAGCGGTCCTCTGCGTCATCTCGCTGGCCGTTCCGCACCATTCCGGGAGCGCCGGCCGATGGATTTCCGACACGCTCCGCGGCTTGTTTGGGGGTGCGGCTCCGCTTTTCCCGGTCCTGGTGGCTCTGTTCGGGGCGATCGCGTTCCTGGAAATCAACGTGCGGAGCACGATCGCAGGTCCCGGCACGAGCGCACTGGCCTACTTCCTGATCGTCAACGCGGCATTCGGATCGGGCGGCTCGAGTCGCGGCGGCGCCGTCGGCGCCAACATCTGGTGGGCCCTGCACGCGCTCGTCGGCACAGTCGGCGCGTGGGTCGTTCTCGCGGTGGCGGCCGTGTCGCTGGCGCTGTGGCTGACCGGCGCGAACTTGAAACAGTCGATCGGGCGGCTCGTGCTGCTGGCGGGCCGGCTCCGCCTTCCAAACGTCCCGAAAATGCCGAGCTTGCGCGTCGAGGTTCCGGAGGGCCACGCTTCGCTGCGTGAAGCCTTCGCGTTGCCGGAACGCGATCGCCGCGCGCCCCCGCCCGCATTCGACCAGGAGACGGCAGAGGTCAACGTCGAGAATGCTTCGCCGGCACGGTTTGTCGTCAACGCGCTGCTGCCGGTCGTCCCGCCGCCCCTGCCGGTCCAACCCGCGCAAGCCGGCGATTCGGACGCCGGCGATGCGGTCGTCAACGGCGATTACGAGCCGGGCGCCCTGCCGCCGGCAACCGAACGTTCGTACCGGCTCCCCGATCTTGCGATTTTCGACCCGCCTCCCGCCGTGCTCGTCGACGAATCGAACCGCGCCCACGTGCTCGAAGACACGTTGGCGAGCTTCGGCGTGGGTGCAAAAGTCGTACACATCGAGCGCGGTCCGTCGATCACCCGTTACGAGCTGAAACCCGAGCGCGGCGTCAAGATCTCCAAGATCGCCTCGTTGGCCGACGACCTGGCGCTCGCGTTGGCGGCCACCAGCGTTCGCATCGAAGCGCCGATTCCGGGAAAGTCCGCCGTCGGCATCGAGGTTCCAAACCAAACGGTGTCGATCGTGGCGATTCGCGAGATTCTCGACGCGATACCCAACCGCGGACAAATCCCGCCGCTGTGGATGGCGCTCGGGAAAGACATCACCGGCCGCCCGGTCTTCGGGGACTTGTGCAAGATGCCGCATTTGCTCGTCGCGGGAGCGACCGGCGCCGGAAAATCGGTGTGCCTGAATACGATCGTCGCTTCGTTGCTGGTCAGCGCGACGCCGGATCAAGTGCAGATGCTGATGATCGATCCCAAACGCGTGGAGCTGACGGTCTACAACGGGATTCCACACTTGATTAAAGACGTGATTGCGGATCCTCGTCTGGCGGCCGGAGCACTGTTCGAAATGACCAAAGAGATGGATTCGCGGTACGAGCGGTTTGCCAAATCGGGCGTTCGCAAAATCGAGGAGTATAACGCCAAGTACCCCGACGAGACGCTCCCGTACGTGGTGATCGTCATCGACGAGCTGGCGGATCTGATGCTCGTGGCTCCCGCGAAGGTCGAAGCGACGATCATGCGGCTGGCCCAGCTCGCGCGGGCTACGGGAATCCATCTCGTGGTTGCGACCCAACGGCCGTCGGTCAACGTCATCACCGGTTTGATCAAGGCCAACATTCCCTCGCGGATCGCCTTTGCGGTGAGTTCGCAGGCCGATTCGCGCGTGGTCCTGGACATGAACGGCGCGGAGCGGCTGCTCGGCCGCGGCGACATGCTCTATCTCCCAATCGACGCGCCGAAGCCGGTTCGCGCCCAAGGCGCGTTGATCACGAATTCGGAGGTCGCGCGGCTGGTGGAGTTCTGGGCGCGCCAGGCCCGGCCGCATAACCTGCTCGACGTCGAGGTCGTCCCGGTGAGCGATGACGAGACCGCGAAGGTCGTCGATCCGCTTTGCTACGACGCAGCCAAGTTCATCATCGAGACGAACTACGCGTCGACCGCTCAGCTGCAGTCGCAATTCTCGATCGGCCATCCGCGCGCGGTGCGTCTGATGAAGCAGCTCGAGGAGTTCAAGATCGTCGGACCGCACGAGGGAACCAAACCGCGCAAACTTCTCCTCGGTCTCGCGGAGCTGGAGATGATGGGGTCGCGGCTGGGTAAAGGCGAAGGCGGCCAGCAAGACCTCTTTGCGAGCGGTCCGTGAAAGCGTTGCTCGTCGCCATCGTTGCGTTGGGAGCGTTTTTCGCGCTCGGCTTCGCCGTCGTCCGCGGTGGGGAACCGGCGGCGCTGTTCGGCTGGGAAGTCTCGCTCCAAAATCACAGCACGTTGGTGGCGTGGTGGCTGACCTGGGCGTGTTATCCGCAAGCGCTTCTGCCGGTTGGGGTCGCGCTGCTGTTGGTAGCCTGGCGCGTTCCTTCGTGGCGCGCGCGAATCGTCTTCAGCGTCGTGGTGCTCGTCGCGTGCTGGCAAGCGGCCGACCTGTTCCAACATCTCTTCATGCGGCCGCGCCGCTTCGACTGGGTCGTGCGACGGGAAACTGCGTTTTCGTATCCGAGTTCGCACGCGGCGATCGCTATCGGCTTCTATTTACTATGGGCTTGGATGATCGCCGTTTCGGATTTGCCCCGCGGCGTGCGGGCCGTCGTTCCAGCCCTGTTGGCCGTCCTGGCGGTTGCGGTCTGCTGGTCGCGTTTGGCGTTGGGCGCTCACTACCTCACCGACGTTGCCGGGGGCGCGCTGCTGGCGGTCGCGATCGTCTCGACGGGCTTGGCCGCATTCCCGCTCCCAACCCTGCGAAAGGGCTTCGTGCGGGCGGCCGGAGTATAACCGGGCGTGGCTTACCGCGACCCGGCTCTCGCCGAAATCGAACGCAAAGTCGATTCGGAGATCCCGCTCTCATTCGAAGACGGACTCGTGCTCTACCGCACGCCGGATATTCACTCGCTAGGGCGGATGGCGCGTCTGCGCAAGGAGCGCAAGAGCGGGAATCGCGTGTTCTACGTGCTCAACCGGTACATCAACTCGACCAACGTGTGCTTCGCCGCCTGCACGTTCTGTTCGTTTGCGGCCGATGAATTTAAAGAGCCGCAACGGGTTTTCCGGATGACCGCCGACCAAGTCTTCGCCAAAGCGGTGGAAACCGGGACGAACTTCAATCAGATCCATATCGTCGGCGGTCACGATCCTCGACAGCTATCGCTCGACTACTGGCTGCCGCTTATGCGCCGTTTCAAGCAGGCGCTGCCGCACGTCCAGCTCTCGCTCTTTACGGCTGCCGAGATCGAGTACATGGCCAAACGCCACCGTCTGTCGTTTCCGGAGATCGTCAGCGCGCTCAAGGAGGCCGGCCTCGACAACGTCAACGGCGGTGCGGCTGAGATTTTGGGGGAAGCGACGCGCGCGAAAATCTGCCCCAACAAAGTCTCCAGCGCGAACTGGGTCGCGATTCACGAAGAACTGCACCGCCAAGGCGTGGCCAGCAACGCCACCATGCTCTACGGCCACGTCGAAACGCTCGAGGACCGGGTCGATCACTTGATTCGCCTGCGCGAGTCGCAGGAGCGTTCGCCGGGTTTCAACGCTTTCATTCCGCTCGCATTTCATCCCGACGGCAACGAACTGTCGTATTGCGGATGGACGACCGGCCTCGACGACCTGCGCACGTTCGCGGTCGCACGGTTGATGCTCAACAACTTCGATCACATCAAAGCTTACTGGATGATTCAGGGGCTGAAGGTTTGCCAAGTCGCCCTGCAGTTCGGCGCCGACGACATGGACGGAACCCACGGATCGACCGACGAGGAGATGATCTATCATTCGGCGGGAACGCAGTCGGGACAATACGTCGACGACCGCGAGTTCCGGCGACTGATCGAAGGTGCCGGCTACGTTGCCGTGCGGCGCAACTCGACGTACCAAGAGTTCGCGTGGGATTGGACGCCCCCAGCGCCCGATCGGGAACTGGTGGAAGCGTGACCTTGCACTGCGGAAGAATCCGTTACACCAACGATTTGCCGGTGTATGCGGCGTTTGACGCCGGCGCGATCGCCTATCCGGGTTCGCTGCATGCCGACGTGCCGGCCCGGCTCAACGCCATGCTGCTGGCCGGCGAACTGGACCTGAGCCCAATTAGCGCGGTGGCGTGGGCCCGGCATTGCGACGAGCTCGTGCTGTTGCCCGATCTCTGCATCGGCGCTCGCGATGAGGTCGTCTCGGTCGTCCTGGTTTCGGCGACGCCGCCCGCGCTGCTGGACGGTGCTACGGTGCACGTTACGCCTGAATCGGAGAGCGGGCGCGCTTTGTTGCGCGTGCTCCTCGAGCGGCGCTACGGCGTGCAGCCTGCGTACGTCGTCGAGCCCGATCCGCTCGAACGGGCCCGGCGCGGTGACCCGACGCTGCTGATCGGCGACGCCGCCATCGACGCGCTCGAGGCGCTGCCGCCCGAGCACGTCTACGATTTGGGCCGTCTGTGGCACGAGTGGACCGGCCGGCAAACCGTCTTCGCTGTCTGGGCCGCGCGCCGCGATGCCTATCGGCGCGATCCCGACGGCGTTCGAGCCTGCATGCATGCGCTGACCGACGCATATACGTGGTCCCGTTCACACGTAGACGAGGTCGTCGAGCGCGCCCAACGCGCGTTCCCCCGTCAGCCCGGTTTCTACGAACGCTACTACGGAAAGCTCAACTTTACGTTCCACAGCGCCGCGCAGAACGGACTGGGAGCCTTCTGCCGCGAGCTGTTTGCGCTCGGCGCGCTTCCCGCGGTTCCATCGTCGCTGCCCGAGGCCATCGGTGTCCTCGCTAGCTAGTTTGCTCGACCGGGCCGCCGGCGGGGGACGCCTTACCCTCGACGAGGGCGTGCGGCTCTACGAGGAGGGCGACCTTCACGATCTCGGGGCCGCCGCGCACGCGCGCCGCATGCAGCTCTATCCGTCGAACGTCGTGACCTACGTCATCGACACGACGATCAACTACACGAACGTCTGCAACGTGCACTGTACCTTCTGCGCGTTTTTCCGCCCGGAAAAACACAAGGAAGGCTATACGATGTCGCACGACACCGTGCTCGCGCGCGTCAAGTACGCGGCCGACCTGGGCGCTACTCAGATCATGATCCAGGGCGGCGTGAATCCCGAACTGGGGATCGAATGGTTCGAAACGCTGTTCGACCGGGTGCGTCGCGAATATCCCCGGGTCGACATTCATTCTCTCTCGGTGTCGGAGATCGTCGGCTTGGCGCACGTGGAAGGAATGACGATCCGCGACGTGCTGGCGCGCCTGAAGGACGCCGGCATGAAGTCGCTGCCCGGCGCCGGAGCGGAGATTTTGGTCGAGCGGGTGCGCAAGCGAATTTCGGCGCGCAAGGTTAAGCCGGACGAGTGGCTCGGCGTGATGCGGGAGGCGCAACGCCTGGGTATGCCGACCACGGCGACGATGATGTTCGGATCGATCGAAACGGCGCGCGAGCGCATCGAGCACATGCACGTTCTGCGCGAGTTGCAGGACGAAACCGGGGGATTCACCGCGTTCATTCCCTGGTACTACGTGCCGTTCAAAACCCCGTTGCGCGGCAAGGAAGCGACGGGCCTCGAATACCTGCGCGTCCTGGCCGTCTCGCGCCTGTTCTTAGACAACTTCGCGCATTTGCAGGCGTCCTGGCTGACGCCCGGCGTGAAGCTGGGGCAGTTGGCGCTCTTTTACGGCTGCGACGACATGGGCGGAACGATTCTCGAAGAACGCGTCGTCCACGACGCCGGCAGCACCAACGAGGCGACCCGAAGCGATTTGGAGACGCTCATCGTCAAAGCCGGTTTCACGCCCGTGATTCGCGACACGTACTGGAACGTCCGCGACGACATCGCCCTCGCGACCGCGTCGTAGGGAAAGGCGCGATTAGGGCGTTTCGGCGCGAATCGTCGCGGCGCCGAGCACTTCTTCGCCGGCCGGATCGAACAGCGCGACCAACTGACCCGGGCTCACCGACCGCTGCGGGTCGTCGAAGGACAGCTCCAGCGTGCCGTCACCGCCAGCGTGCGCGCGCGCCGGCGCGGGCGTAGCGCGGTAGCGCACTGCCGCCAGCACCCGCGTCTCACTCGTCCCAAAACGTTCCGGCCGAATCAAGTTGAGATCGTCGGCCTTCAGGGTTCGCGTCAGCAGTTCGTCCTCGCGGCCGACGACGATCGTATTGGTCGTTGCGTCGATCCGCGTCACGTACCGGGCGCCGTCGCTGCGCGCCGGCAGCCCGGCGCGTTGTCCGACCGTGTAGCGCGCGATGCCCGGGTGCGCTCCGATCCGCTCGCCGCCGGTCGTCACCACGTTGCCGGGTCGATTTATGCCGGGACGCAGCCGCTCGACGACGTCGCGATAGTCGCCGCCCTCCACGAAGCAGATGTCCTGCGATTCAGTTTTGTCGTGTACCGGCAGACCCAGCCGGCTGGCGTGCGCGCGGGTCGCGGGTTTATCCAATGCGCCCAGCGGCAGAAGCAGCCGCTCGAGCTGAGCGGGGGTCAGCTGGGCCAGCGCGTAGGCCTGATCTTTGGCGTGAGCACTGCGAAATAGGTGCGGGCCATCGGGCCGCCGCTCGATGCGTGCGTAGTGTCCGGTCGCCACGAACCGGGCGCCGAGCCGGTCGGCGTACTGCGAGAGCGTTCCGAGCTTGACGAAGTTGTTGCACGAAACGCACGGGTTCGGCGTTCGGCCGGCAGCGTAGTCTTCGACAAAACGGTCGACGACGTTTCGACGAAACGTCGCTTCGAAGTCGAGGACGTAGTGGGCGATGCCGAGCACCGCGGCGCTGCGTCGTGCGTCGTCGAAATCGTCGGTGCCGCAGCAGCTTTTGGCATGGGCCGGTCGCGTCGGCGAGTACATCTTCATGGTCACGCCAACGACGTCGTAGCCGGCTTCGAGCAAGAGCCCGGCCGCGACGGCGGAATCTACGCCTCCGCTCATCGCCGCAATTACACGTTCCTTTGTCATGGACTACAGGACAGGATAACACTTGGACGAGGCTAACAAAAGGCCCAAATGCCAGCGTTGGGTGAGCGGTTCCGCGCCGCACGCGAGGCTCGCGGCCTGTCCCTCTCCGAAGTTTCCGAAACCATCCGGATTCGCTCGGTCTACCTCGCCGCAATCGAGGAAGAACGCTGGACGGCGATCGGCCCTCCCGTCTACGTCCGCGGCTTCCTGCGAACGTATGCCCGCTACCTGGCGCTCGACCCCGAGGAGGTCGTGAGCGATTTCAACGCCGCGACCGAGCCGCCGCCGTCAACCGAATCGGAGAGCGCGGACGCCCTGCCGGCGCGCCCCCGAGTCTCCAAACGGGGCTCGTTGCTGGTCTGGGTCGCGGCGTTGGTGGCGGTCCTCCTGGTCGCGTTCGTCGTGTACAACGAGCTGACGATGCGTCGCGAGAGCGCCTCGTCGCTGGCGGCGGCGAGTTTCTCACCCAGCCCGCTTCCTTCTATAACGGCCACCGCCGGTGGCGCGCCGGCCTCGACGGCCGGCTCGGCTCTCGGCGTCTCGACGGCGCCCAGCCCCCCGGGGGGCGGCGCCAGTTCGTTGGCCTTGGTCATTTCCGCTCCAACCTGGCTCAGGGTGACCGTTGACGGCAGTGTTAGCATGGAGGGTACGTTTCCGGCCGGAACCACCAAGACGTTCCACGGCCGCAAAGCGTTGGTGCGCCTCGGCAACGCCGGCGGGGTCGAGATCTACGTCGACGGGAAGGACGTCGGAAAGCTCGGCAAATCGGGCGACGTCGTCGAACGCGTTTTTACGCTGTAGAGGTTTGTTTAGTTGCCTACCGATTCATCGTTCGACGTCGTGTCCCGTATCGACCGGCAAGAGTTGGATAATGCGTTGAATCAGACTCGCAAAGAAATCGAAAACCGGTTTGATTTTAGGCACAGCAAGACGTCGATCGAATCCGACGAAAAAAAGATCACCTTGGTCACCGACGACGAACTGAAACTCCGTAACGTCGTCGACGTCCTCCGTGCGAGGGCGATCAAACGCGGCGTCGACGTCAAAGCCTTCGAGTTCGGCCCCGTCGAACCGGCCGCCGGCAGCGCGGTCCGTCAAGTGCTTTCGCTGCGCGCGGGCATTCCCAAGGACAAGAGCAAAGAGCTGATGGAAAAGATCAAGTCGCTCAAGCTCAAAGTAACCGCCCAATACCAGGACGAGCAAATTCGCGTATCGGGGAAAAATCGGGACGATCTTCAAAAGGTCATCGCCGCTTTGAAAGCGTTCGAGTTCGATCTGCCGCTCCAGTTCGTCAACTATCGCTAGTGTTCCACGACGAAATGAAATCGGTCGCGTTCGTGAGTTTGGGCTGCGCCAAGAACTTGGTCGATACCGAGGTGATGATCGCCAGCCTTGCGGCGGCCGGATGGAACTTGGAACCCGACGCCGCCAGCGCGGACGCGGTGGTCATCAACACGTGCGCCTTCATCGATCCGGCGAAGGCCGAATCGACCGAGACGATCCTCGAACACGCGGCGCTCAAGCGCCGCGGTCAGCAGTTGATCGTCGCCGGCTGTCTCGCGCAGCGTTACGGCGAGCGGCTTGCGGCGCTCGTCCCCGAAATCGACGGCATCGTCGGCACCGGCGCCTACGGCGGCATCGTGGAGTTGCTCGACGACGTGCGCGCCGGACATCGTCCTGTGCGGCTGCACTTCGAGGCGGAGCCCGAGCACGACTTCCTGCCGCGCCTCGTTACGACGCCGCGCGCGACCGCGTATCTCAAGATCGCCGAAGGCTGCGATCATCCGTGCACGTTCTGCATCATCCCGCAACTGCGCGGCGGGTTTCGCAGCCGCAGCGAAACGTCGATTCTCAAAGAGGCTCGCGCTCTGGCCAAGGGCGGCGCCAAGGAACTGATTTTGATCGCGCAGGATACGTCGATGTGGGGGCGCGATAGGGGAATACGGCGCGGCGGTCTCGCTGGGCTGCTGGAGCGGCTGCACGAGATCGACGAACTCGAGTGGATTCGCTTGCTCTACCTCTATCCCGCTACGGTTGACCCGGAGCTGGTCGACGCGATCGCCGATCTTCCGAAGGTTTGCAAGTACATGGATATGCCTCTGCAGCACGCGCATCCCGAAGTGCTGCGCGCGATGCGCCGGCCGGGAAACGGCGAGCGTTATCTCGAAATCCTCGAGCGCTTTCGCGCGCGCATTCCCGGAATTACCATGCGCTCGACCTTCATCGTCGGATTTCCGGGCGAGCGTCCGGAACACGTCGACTATCTGCTGGAGTGGATCGGTCGCGCGCAACTCGACCGAGTCGGATTCTTCGAGTACAGCGCCGAGGAAGGCACGCCGAGTGCGGATTTGCCCGCGCGCCCGAGCGCCCGCGAGCGCCGCCGGCGTCTCATCGCGCTGCGCGAGGCGCAGCGCATAGCCTCGGAGCACGCCCGCAGCAAACGGCTGGGGAGTTCGATTCGGGTCTTGGCCGAGGAGCGGCGCTACCTCCGCAAAGGGGATGCGATGCGCGAGCGGCTCGGCGCGCATGCGTGGTACGGACGTTCGCAAGGCGAAGCCCCGGGCGTCGACGGAGGCATCTATTTCGCCGACGAAAGCGGTCGCACGCGGGCCGGCGATTTCGTGACGGTCACGCTGGATGGCCTCGGACCGTTCGATTCTTTCGGTCGCACTGCCGCGAAGGAGGCCGCCGGGGTTGGGTAAGCATCTCGCCGCGCCGGAAGACCGGCCGCGCCGCAACGTTTGGCGTTTGGTCGCCGCGATCGCCGGGTTGATCGCTCTCGGCGCAGGGTCGGCGCTGGCGGCGTACGCCTTCTTCAAACACGAAAGTCCGGTGATGGCTTTTACTCGGATCTTCGTCCCCACGCCGCAGCAGGTCTTTGGAAAACCGAACATCTTGGTGCTCGTCGAGGGTCTCGACTACGACTATACCTCCAAGGACGAGGAGTTTTCGACGAACTCCCGCAGCGACGTGATCTGGGCGGTGAACCTGGATTTTGTTACCAAACGCATCTATCAGCTTTCGATTCCTCGCGACATGATCGCGACGATGCCCAACGGTTCGCGGGCGAAGATCAATCAGGCGCAATCCGACGGCGGCGTCAAAGAAGCCAAGAGCGTCATCGCGGACTTCCTTGGAATTCCGGGCTTCGATCGGTACGTCATCTTGCGAATTGATGCGACCAAAGCGTTCGTCGAGGCGATCGGCGGCGTGGAGGTGGACGTGAAATCGTCGGATTGCCTGCGCCACAAGACGGGCTGCACCGGCGAGCGGCTCGACTACGACGATTCATGGGGGCATCTACACATCCATCTCAACGAGGGATTGCAGCATCTCGACGGCGAGAAAGCGGTTGCGTACATGCGTTTCCGTCACGACTGGTGCAGCGATCCGTGCCGGATCATGCGTCAGCAGCAAGTACTCCACGCGATGGCCGCCAAACTGCGCTCCGACCGCGTGAACACGGTGCTGCATCTCGGCGATTTGCTCGCGGTGTTCCGCAAGTACGTCCAAACGGATTTCACCAGCGCGGAACTGTTCGCATTGGCAACGGACTATCAGGGAATTTCCGATAACGCCATTGTGGCCGGCCAAGTTCCGTACACCGACGACATCGATTTGCCGCCGTATGGCGACTCGCTCGTCCCCGACGTCGAAGCCCGCCAGCGATTGGTCGATACGATGCTGCTCGCGCCCCCGGTTCCCGAGCCGTCGCCCGACGCTTTGGCGTTGGCGGCGATCGCGCCTTCGACGCTTCGGATCGACGTTGAAAACGGCAGCGGAATCGCGGGAGCCGGTCGTCGGATCGCCGACGTGCTGAGACGGGCCGGCTTCACGGTCGGCGATGTCAGCAACGCACCGCGTTCCGACTATGCGACCAGCGAAATCCACGAACACTCGACGGTTACGTTTGCCGGTGCGAGGGTGCGCGCGTCGTTGCCCGCCTTCATGCAGAAAACCGCGACCGTCGTGCCGGACCCGTCGCCGGCCGGTTCGCCGGAAGCCGAGTCAACGGCGACGACCAGCGACGTTACGGTGATCGTCGGCACCGACATTGCCCGGGCCCCGGTGCCGTCCGGGACCACAATCGACCGATAGCGTACAGGTGACGACAAGAATGAAAATCGTGGCCGCGCTGGTGCTGATCTTGGGCCTGGCCTTCGGAGGCTGGGACGCCTTCGCGCGCAAGAGCAGCGTGATGCCGGCCCTGGTAACGCCGCAGACGAACGTGCATTTTGCGATCTCACAAGACCTCCCCGCGCGCCTGTACCGCGTCTCGCAGGAATCGCCGCTCGAGGACCGTTCCGGCCGGCCCAAACTGATCGCCCTGACGTTCGACGACGGACCCTATCCGATTTTCACGCCGATGCTGCTCGACGTTCTGCGGGACGCGCACGTGCCGGCGACGTTCTTTCTCATCGGCAGGGATGCCGAACAGTGGCCGGAGATCACCCGGCGGATCGAGTCGGACGGCAACGAGATTGCCGATCACACGTACTCGCATCCCGACCTCGACCTGGAGTCGGACGCCCAGGTACGAAGTGAAATTCTGAAAGGGCGCGACGCCCTCTGGCGGCTGACCGCCGACCCGGCCGTGCGCACGCTGATGCGGCCACCGCACGGCCGCTACACGGAACGTACGTTGAAGATCGCGCAGTCTTTGGGATATTCGGTGGTTCTTTGGACCGACGACAGCGGCGACTGGCGCACCCTAACGGCGCCGGAAATCGAGCACCACCTCCTCGAACACGCCACCGCACCCGAGATCGTGCTGCTGCACAACGGGAAGTTGGCGACGATCGAGGCCCTGCCGAGCGTCATCGCCCACTTCGAGCGCGCCGGATACCGTTTCGTGACGGTCAGCGACCTGCTGGCCCACGTCAGCACTCACGATCTCGACCACCCGCTGCGCCGGTCGCTGTAGTCGCTGGAATATCCGGGATGCCTCGACAAATTATCGATACGGAGTCCAGCCGCCCCGCCTACCTGCGGCGGCGCCTTGTGACCCTCGCCACGACGATCGTCGTGGTAGCGGCAGTCGCGGGCGTCGCGTTGCTGGTGTGGGGACGTCATCTCCTGCCCGCCGGTCACTAGCCTGCGGGTGCCCGCCTGGGTTGGGAGCCATTTCGAGCTCGCCCCGGCCGGCCGTTTCAAGGAAACTTCCCGCGCCCCGGGAACCTGGCACCGGTTCCGGTGACGTTCGCAATCCCAAGGAGAGAGAATGCTTCCTAGGCTGACCATAGGGTTCATGGCGCTGAGCGCGGCCATCGGGGTTGCGGCGTGCAGCTCGTACGGCGCCGGGAGCACCGTAAACGTAGGACCGGATTTTCCCGCAATGACCCTCTACGCGACCAACAGCAATCAGAACGCCATCAGTATTTATAACAAGGGGCAGAAGACCGGAACCGGGCCGTCCTTCGAAATCGGCGGATCGAGCACGACGCTCAACGGCCCCCAGTACCTCGCCTTCGACTCCGCGCAGAATCTCTGGGTGACCAACTTCAACGCCTCCACCAACGCAGCGCTGCTGGTCGAAATCCAGGCGCTGGCGACCGGAAACGTCATCCCGCTGCAGTCTCAAGCACTCGTCGGGCACGTGCGGGGTATCGCAATCTCCCCCAAGGTCAAGGGCCAAAACCCGTTGATGGTCGTTGCCGACGTCATTCCCACGCAGAAATATACGAGCCAGATACTGCTGTTCTCGGGTGCTAGCACGATCCCGTACCAGTCGATCGCCGGACCGAAGCCCGCGCTGCGCGTGCCCGGTGGAGTCGCGATCGATTCGAGCGAGCGGATTTACGTCGCCAACGTGCAGGGCGCCAAAGTTCAGGAGTTCGTGCTGCCGTCGCCGTCGCCAACCCCGAGCGGATCGCCGTCACCCTCGCCGACTCCGTCACCAACTACCTCGCCGAGCGGATCGCCGTCGCCCACCCCGACGCCCTCGCCGACACCGACGCCGATCAACATTTTGCCACGAATCACGATCGCGGGGCCGAACACGATGGTCATTACGCCGACCAGCGTAGCGGTCGATACCGACGGCAACATCTACGTCTCCGACGAAGGGGCGCTCGGCGTCAAGAACTCGGCGTCGATCCTCGTGTTCGCGCCGCCGAAGAACAAGGGCGTCGTCAACGTGAAGCCGCTGCGCCAGATTAAGGGTAAGTTGACCCTGCTGACGACGCCGACCGACGTGAAGGTGGATACGAAGGCCGGTTTGATTTACGTAGCCGACTCGGGCGAAGTTCTCGTATTTGCCATCACGGCGAACGGAAATGTGAAGCCGACGGCCACGTATACGTCGCCGGGTGCGATTACGGGGCTGGGTCTGGTTCCCTAGCCGCCGGCAGGGTTGCCGCCAGCCCGGCGAGCGTCGGCTGCGTGCCGGCTGTGGCACGCGCGGCCGGCAGGGCGTACCTGGCCGCAACCTCCGAGCGCCGGAAAGCGTGTCGCCCTAGCGAACCCGACTGCCGGGGATAGCCGCGTCACCCAAGCGCAGCCCGGTTGCCCCGCTAACCTGTCGCCCCGAGCAGCGCGCCGAACGGAGTTCGGCGAGCAGTCGAGGGGCACAATCTCAGATGGAGAAGGCATAACGTCCCCATGGCATTCCTAAAGGCACTCATCGACGGCAACGAGCGAGAAGTCGCGCGCTTGCGGCGTACGGCTACGGCGGTCAACGCGCTCGAGTCGCAGATGGCCGCGCTTTCCGACGAGGCTTTGAAGGCGAAAACGGCGGAGTTCAAAGAGCGCTTGGCGGCGGGCGAATCGCTCGACGACTTATTGCCCCAGGTCTTTGCAGTCGTTCGTGAGGCCGGAAAACGCACGCTCGGCATGCGCCACTTTGACGTGCAAATCATGGGCGGCCAAGTCCTTTACGAAGGCCGCATCGCCGAGATGAAGACCGGCGAAGGCAAGACGCTCGTCGCGACGTTGCCCGTGTACGCGCGCGCCCTCGAGGGACGAGGCGTGACGGTGGTGACCGTCAACGACTACCTGGCCCGGCGCGATGCCGAGTGGATGGGGCCTCTTTACGAGTTCCTAGGCTTGAGCGTCGGAATCATTCAGCACGGTCTCGACTCCGCCGAGCGACGCGCCGCTTACAACTGCGACGTGACCTACGTCACGAACAACGAGGTCGGCTTCGACTACCTTCGCGATAACATGGCCTGGCAAGTCGAGGACCTCGTGCAGCGCGAACTGTACTTCGCACTGGTCGACGAAGTCGATTCGATTCTGGTCGACGAGGCTCGGACGCCGCTGATCATCAGCGGTCCCTCTCAAGAGTCGGGCGAACTGTACGAAAAGTTTGCGCAGATCATCCCGCGCTTGAAAAAGGGCGAGGACTACACCGTCGACGAGAAAGCGCACGCCGTCCCGATCATGGAACCGGGCGTCGCCAAGGTCGAGAAGATGCTGGGCGTTGGGAACCTCTACGATCAGCGCAATATCGAGCTCGCGCATCAACTCAACGCGGCACTCAAAGCGTGGAATCTCTTTCATCTCGATCAGCAGTACATCGTTAAAGAAGGCGAAGTGATCATCGTCGACGAGTTTACCGGCCGTCTGATGTACGGCCGGCGCTACTCCGACGGCATCCACCAGGCGATCGAAGCCAAAGAAGGCATCAAGGTACGGGGCGAAGACCAGACGCTCGCCACGATCACGTTCCAGAATCTGTTCCGCCTGTTCGACCACCTCGCCGGAATGACCGGAACGGCCAAGACCGAGGAACGCGAGTTCCGCGACATTTACGGTTTGGACGTGGTCGTCGTTCCGACGAATATGCCGATGATTCGAAAAGATAACTCTGACATCGTCTTCAAGTCGGAAAAGGCGAAGTTCGAGGCGGTGGTCGACGAGATCATCGGCGAGCACCAAAAGGGCCGCCCGGTGCTGGTCGGAACGCGCTCGATCGAAAAGAGCGAGCTGCTGGCGGCGATGCTACGGCGCCGCGGCGTCGAGTGCAACGTCCTCAACGCCAAGTATCACGAGCAGGAAGCCGAGATCGTCAAGGACGCCGGCCAGCCGGCGCAGGTCACGATCGCTACGAATATGGCCGGCCGCGGCACCGACATCAAGCTGGGCGAGGGCGTAGCCCGAAACGGCGGCCTGCACATCATCGGAACCGAGCGGCACGAATCGCGCCGGATCGACAATCAGTTGCGCGGTCGATCGGGGCGTCAGGGCGATCCCGGGTCGACTCGCTTTTACATCTCGCTCGAAGATGAAGTGATGCGTCTTTTCGGCGGCGAGCGGATGACCGCGATTATGGATCGAGTCGGTTTTACCGACGAACAGCCGATCGAATCGGGTTTAGTGACGAAGTCGATCGAGCGAGCGCAAAGTAAAGTCGAAAACCACAACTACGAGATCCGCAAGCACGTCCTCGAATACGACGACGTGATGAACAAGCAGCGCTCGATCATCTATGCCGATCGCCGGGCAACGTTAGAAGGCAAGTTCGACTCACGTACGTTCATGACGCAAACGCTCGAAGCGAAGGCCGACGAAGCCGTCGAGCAAAACGCGCCCGAAAATTCGCATCCGGGCGAGTGGGATCTCGAAGAGATGCTCGTGCAGCTCGATGCCGTGTTCCCGGTCCGGCGGAGCGTCGCAGTCTCAGACCTGGAGAAGAAGGACCGCGAAGAGATTCGACGGCTGCTGCGCGCCAAGGCGCTCGAAGCGTACGAAGAAAAAGAACGCGAGGTCACGCCCGAGATCCTGCGCTTGGTCGAACAGCGCTATCTGCTGTTGCCGATTATCGACCGGCAATGGGTAGATCATCTTTACGTCATGGACCACCTCAAGACCGGCATCGGTTTGCGTGGCTACGGCCAAAAAGACCCGCGCGTCGAGTATGAGAAAGAAGCGTTCGAGATTTTCGAATCGCTCAAGAACAACATTTCGGACGAAGCGATCAAAGGCGTATTCCGCGTCGTGATCGAGCAGGGCCCACCCGGAATGGGACAGCAGGGGGTCGTCGCCAATCCGCAGTTCCAACAAATTCCCACCGGCGAACTCGTTCCGCAGCCGAACGACGCGCACGGGCGCCTGAGCCCGCAAGAAGTGGAACAGCTGCTCGGCCCGATGCCCGGTGCCGAACGCAAACCGCAACGGCTGCACACGAACAAAGACGACGAATCCGGACCGAAGCCGATCCAACGCGACGCGCCCAAGGTCGGCCGTAACGAACTCTGCCCCTGCGGTAGCGGTAAAAAATTCAAAAGATGCCACGGCGCCGCTGCGTAGGGGGATAGAGGAGGGCTCCTCAAACCGGGCCACCCGCTGCGGCCGGCGATCGGGGGGCAATTAACAGAGGGGCTAGCAAAAAACGAGCTTTAAGTGTCGCGATTAGCGCTCGCGTTTTTTCTGACGCCTTGGACCGACTAGCCGTGCCCCCAAAGAATGTCTTCGATCTGGTACGTCATGTTGGCTGGCTGCCCCGCCTGGCTTCCGACGTTGACGAGATACCCACCGTTTGCAGCCACATCAAAGACCACGGTAGCGGTCTGCCCCGGCACTAAAGTGATCACGGTGGGACCACTGTTCGCGCCGGGGGGAACATTTGAGATAGGCAACGTTACGGTTTGAGCGGAATTGCCAGCGGTGAACGTAATCGTGACGACAGCTTTTACCGATAGTGAATTAAAAAAGAACGCCTTGCCCTGAAGTATGTTAAACATATAGTACTCTCCGCGCAGCACGCGTGCATCAAAGAATGAAACTTCGGACGCTGGCTTGCTGTTGTCCTGCACGCGACGGCGCCTCACATCCCTGGCCTCCAATGATCCTGGCCGAGGGCTCCTGAAAACCGGGCCACCCCTGCGCGCGGCGATCGAGGGGCATTTTAGGACCCGATGATACTTCGGGAAAAGCGCAACCCGTCTAGGGGCGCCCCGCGGCAAGATGTTTACCCACTAATTCAAGCGCTTTCTCCTTAAACGCCGGCACAAATTCAATCTCAAGGTTTGCCAAGTACATCTGTAACGCAATGACGTTAATAGGATCGTCCAAGTAGTGCGACAATGGCGCTTCATCCAGCGTTTCGTTGACCATCCAAGCATGGATCTCCAAGTGCCCCACGTGCGCGAGGTACGACTCGTTTAGCACGTATCCAGCGTCAAACAATTCGCGCCGTGCGCTCACATCGCGCTCAAGCTGATCGTACCTTCTCATGAGTTGGTCGGCACGTTCAGATGTTGGTAGGACGGTTCCGGCTATGCCCATTAGAGAATGGCGTGCTGCTTCGATTCTTTCTGGCTCAAATATTTTGTCCAGGTCGCTAAAGGCCGCGAGACATGCGCGCCAGGCTAAGATAGAAGCTAGGTTGATAAAAACTTGATCAGATTTCTTGTAAACCGTGACCTCCCAGCGTGGAAACACGTCCTGTGGAAACGCTGCCGCGACAGTATACGTCGGAATCACGAGTCCAAGCGCAACTGCATAAGACCGCGTGAATGCGTTCTGGTTCTCAAACGCTGGCTTAGCTATAGGAGTTACAGCGATTTCTGTTAGAAGCTTGACAATTTCTCCCCTCCGTCGCTTCTGTGGCGTTTTGAGGAGGCGCTTGAACATTCTGTACCTCGCAGTTTTGGAGGTGTCGGGCTGGGAAGTATTGCACCAGTCTTCGACGAGGAACATTGTTCGAATGGAATGCGGTGCACGCGAGGCGAGCTGACCGAGGAACGCAATTCGTGGGACTTTCGGCGGCACAAAGTCTGCCTTCTGCTCCAGATCCCGTGTTCGCCCCTCATTTTTCGTCTATCATTTAGTGAAATTGGCCCCTCTCACCCGAGTTCAACTAATTGACGCGCACTATAGATCGTGCGTCATCTTTTCTGTCTAACCTCCAATTGTCACGGTGGCAAGGTCGCTGAGCCTCCCGTTTTGATCTTCACATTTATCAGCGCTCCATTTCGGTTAATAACGAGCAGTACAGCTGTTCCGGCCGGCGTCATCCCTAAGATGGTCTTTACGTCCTCAATGGACGAGACCGCGTTGCTGCCGATAGAAACGATGTGGTCGTTCTGGCGGACGCCAGCTGCGTCGCCTGGGCCACCCGGAGCAACGAACTGAACGAACACTCCAGACGCCTGGTTTTCAAGCGCTAGTCCTAGGTTTGGATCAACGTCTTGGGTGGCAGCAGCAGGTACGCCATTCTGCCATACAGTGCCATCCGTGAAATGAACCGCCTGAACCGAGCAGTGGAGATTCTCATCTGTAGAGTACATGCGTCTCCCGTAATACTGCCGATACTCGTGTTTAAGTTCTACACCTGGATCATAGCTGCCAACATCGCGGATAGTTGCATCTCCTATGTCGCTCGTTACTGAGAAGGTTACAAGGTCCGCGATCTTCGCGGATTCATTTGTAAACTCTATCTTAAGCTTAACCACTTTGGTGATGAAATCACTTGTCCGGTACAGAAATGAGCAGTCATTGACCGTTATCGGCGTCCCTTTGCTCCCCGTTTGCGGCGCTGGATTGTTCAACGTGGGGCCACCCTGTGCGATCAGTATAGCAAGAAGCGGAATCATGTTAGTCTGTATCCACGGCTGACCGCGCTCCGGCCCAATTCACCCAAAACACGCATTCCGGTTCCTATTACGCCAATAAGGATTATCTGAATCAGAGTGGACCACTGCGCGGTAAGCAACGTCGCAACAAACGCTACCACGATTGCACCAACCGCCAAAAAGAAGTTTGCGATATAGAGTGTGACGAGACCCCACGTGGCATCGACGATCAGAACCGACCACACCCAAAGGAACGCGAACAAGATCCAGGAACTAATAACCAGTACCGCCCCTGCCACAGGGCGCGCCGGTCTAAGCATGCCGGCAAGCGTGGCAATCACGCTGCTGACGAACGCGACGCCGCCGGCGATTTCCGTAACTGCATATGCCTGGACCGGGAAAACTCGGGCGATTAAATATGGACCCACCAGTATGACCCCAAAGAAGGCAAAGCCAAGGACGGTAAGTCCTGCCGTCCCAACTGCATTACCGATCTTCGACAGCATTGGCTAATGGCTCGTAGTTTCAGCGAACGCCTTGCGCTCTTCTTGTAGGGTACCAGGATAGAGGGTATCGAGCACTTTCATATCGTTCATTGCCTCAGATCGCATGGCAACATAGTTGACGTTCGAATGATCTGGATTTATACTGTCAACGGCAGCGACAACGAAGAGCCCCCAACCTATACAGTGTAGCGCCGACTGTCGAGCGTTCTCCGTGTCTTGCACCTTACCGTATGCCAACGACATCGTGTAGGTAACTTTTAACAGGTCATAGGCATCGTTCAGGACTACGTGCTCATCTTTCGTGCTTCGCAATTCTCGAAGCCGAGGGACATACACAAACGCCAGGCTTTTGCACCCTGCCAAGGCGTCTTGATACTTCCCCTGAGCATATGCATCAAAGCATGCCGCCTTTTGAGGGTCTCCGCCAAGCCTACTTGTGGGTGGTGCGGTCGGATGGGCTACCGAAGCAATAGAGCCAGATGATTTTGAGGAAGCTTGAGCCGAGTCACTACCACTTAGGTATTGTGATGGGTTGGAATAGATTGACGCCAAACCTAAGACTAAACCGATCACGAAGACGCGCAGCATGCCCACAGGTATAGTCGTGGGCAGAATCCGCAGCTTTGGTAGCGCGGTCGGGATCAACGCCACCAGCGCACCAAAAACAACTCCGCCGATCAGGTAGCCGATTACTCCCGTTATAAAAATAACAAGACCTGTAGCTGCCGCGTTGCGCAGTATCATGGCTGTGAGTTGTCCGCCATGGAAACCCACGCCAAGGAAGAGTATCCAAACTCCCCATCGCAGCCAATTTTCTAAGTATCGACTTCCAAACGTCTTCATCTTACTTGTTAACGTCGAGGCGCTGCATTCGACGCACCGATCGCGCGATGATGCGCAGTGTACGCCAAGAAGCCGAGGCACGCGCTAGCGCCAATTGAAAAGATCATCGTCCAAAAGTCATAGGGCTGCCATTGCCATTTACGCATCTCTATTGGCGAGAGCGGATTGAAGAGAACCACGATGACGCCGCTGACCACAACGACCGGGAACCACCGGTAGTAAAAAAAGCGGAAGCCTGCCGCGAGCCAGGCCAATGACACTGTATCTCGCAGTTCGGTATAGTAGCTGTAGCGATGGAAGTCCCCCGCGCCATGAAGCTTCCAGGCCGCTAGAAATAGCAGCAGGATTGAAGCTACGTCCCAAACGGGAGACGCCAACCGATCCTTGTTCACTTCGGTCAGATAGCCCTCCGAGGCTCGTTTTCTTCACGAGTCGAGCGGGCCCTTGCCGATCAGGGTGGGCGAGGCAATTTTCCATTCCCAAAGCATGCCTCCAAAGCTTCGATGGTCGTGTCGCGTGGTGTACTCCCATGATTGAGGATCCTTTGCAGCTCCCCGCGATTGACGCGGCTCGCCCGCGCAATCGGTCTGACGCCGGCACGCTTGATCGCCGCGCGTAGCCGGTCTGTACGCTCCTCCGGATCCCGATATTCCACGGTGCTGGTCGCGCTCATCATTTCCGCGGTCAAACCTTCGTCCGTGTCTGTCGGGTCGACGATCACTTCTTTGCCGATTTTTGTTACCGATTCAACGCGCACGGGCCGTGGCATAGTAAGACCACGCATTGTGCGTGGTCCCGGCTCGGTTCCATCGCCGCACAGGCGCTTAACCTCGAACCCGTCCAGCGTAACGCGTAGAACGCTCTCGTATGTACGAAGACGCAAGGAGGGAATGGGCTTTGCGCAGCGGAGGCATCGCCAATCTTGTGCTTCCCAATCGGCCGGGTTTTCGAAAAGGAAGCACGACGGTCGTGGATCGTTGCAACAAACCATGAATCCGATGGCATAGTCCTTGAATGAACGCGTTGGCGTCGCAACCACAATAAAATCGAACGGACGAATGTTCGGATTCCCTGCGTAGGCTTTCATGACTGACCACGTTGTCAGCGTGAGTTGGGCAATCGCCGGATACGACTCCCATTCGAAGGGTTGGGGATCGTGCCCGAATGCGACACGCACCTTCCGTTGCCAAGCCAACTTGATCCATTCGTGACCGCGATCGCCGGCGATCGGCGATCGGTATTGCCCCAGTGCATGGGCCGAATACTTACGAATCGTGGGTTCATTCTTGTCCAGCGTAAATAAGGTGTATGCTTTCTCCGACACACCGTAGAACCACAGATTTGACCGAGACCCATCGTCGTTGAAGTTTTCGTCCTCTAGTTTTAGCAAGTCACCCACGCCTGTCCCATAGGGGTTTAAGGTATCGAATCGGCGACGAATCTCGTCAATTTTGTCCCAAGATAGTGCACGAATTCCCGACTGCCCGTCCTCAGTCCGGTGCGGCCCGTGAAGGCAAGGCACGATTCGCTCTTCCGCTGCTCCCGCCACCATAACGCCGTCGGTATCGCAGTATGCGACCTCACCGCCTCGACGCCTTATCTCAAAGAACGCGAGAGCCAGCATCAAACGAGCACCGGCCGTGACCAGTGAAGCGGTCGGGAAGAAACAGAATCGACCTGGATGTTCTGGACGATCGACATAGGTCGCAAACTCGCGATCGCCATAGACGTGAACCGGTCTTGGAACAGGCTCTGAGTCCGGATCGATATCGGAGGGTGAAGTCTCAGCCAAACACCCGTAGGCGCCCGAATTGGCGATCGTTTTATAGCCGGTTTTTCGAAGGTCGTCGTCGATTTTATTGTTCGTGATGCGCTTGCGCTGCTCGATGAGGACGCGAAAGAAGTCATCCACGCGTGGGTCGACCAGGACCTCACCGCGAAACTCCACTGGCCTCAGCGTCTTCTGGCCCCCCACTGGCCGCAAGCGCCAAGCGCGCTTTACCTTGGGAACGCTGAGGCCCGAAATAGCCGACGCTGCGAGATCGGGTCCTGCGTACCACAATAGCGTCTGAGACTCGACCGGCCCGAGCAGAATATTCCGTAGCGACTTTGCGTACTTTGTCGGAACTTCAGCCCGAGTGGGGAGCAAGGCGCCGTTGGGGTCTACTTGAGCGAAGAACGCCAGGCTCGGCCAGAGGGCCCTATCAAAAAGTTTGTCCGGGTCTTCGCGGATCAGGGAAAGTAAGGCCTCAATCTCTTCAGGCGGGACCTCCTCGACGTCCAACTGATCAGGAACGACCTGATCGAACCACAAATTTAGGAGGGAAAACACCGTTGGGTACATCGACGTAAAATCTAAATACACGCACGGGATGGGAGTATGGGCGATGTAGCACGCAACCCATCCCCCAAAGTACGCCTGGGCGGCATACCCTAAAAAGTTCTTTGAGAAGTACGGTTGGACAGCGAGGCGTGGTTGAATGCCGAGGGCATCGAGATAGGCCTTCGCAATTGCCGCTCCGGAGTGCGCTTTGTGGGGCGGCAAAGCAATCGGATGCTTTTCATATTCGCGGGCGACCGCCCAAAGAAGCTCAGAGGTCTTTGCGACGTCGTAGAGGCAGCCTGCAACATTCTCTCCGGTAATAAGTCCGCTGTGAGCGCCCGGACGATTCTCGAATGGAATTCCAAAGGCAGCACAAGCGCTTGTTAGCGAGTGGTTCCGATCGACCAGCGCAAACACGACGGTTTGAAGGTCGAGAATACGGCCGCTTTTAAAATCGTAGCGCACATGGTGACGGTCGTCGCGCTTGATTCGAGCGAAGATCGGCGACGCAATTTCTGTTTCATCCGTTGCTTCGTTGAGCACCCTAAACGAACGCTGAAACGAAAAGCCGTTGCAATATCGCGTGCCGGGGCGATCTGTCTTGGTTGCCGGGTGCCACGTGGTTGCAAGCCGCGAAACATCGTATGGGGCGTTGAAGCAAGAAAGCGTTCCACCACGTTTACGCATGGGCCAAATATACTGCTGGTACACCGTTTCCAGGGAAACAAGCCGCACTTCCAGCGCTCGGCATATCCCACGGAGCCGCTCGAAGCCAGGCGGGTCCTCAACTGGTAGTGAGTCGCGGTAGAAAACTCCGCGGCTTACCAGTTTGCGTTTACGCCATTCTTCAAACGCTCCGAACGTCAGTCTATGGGCCACCGTTTCGGTATCGAGAACATAGAATGTTCCGTCAAAGCCCTTCTTCTGCGATGTTGATCGTGTGCGCCGCTTCGCCTCCTTGAGGGTTTGACGGGCACGGTGGCGACGCTGCTGTCGAGGCTCAGCATAAGCACGGACAAAGATATTCCTTGCGACCGAATCCTCCGCGATGTCCGGCAACTGTCGTTGGTGACATGTCGAATCTGGCGTCACGGTTCATTCTCCTTGGATTTAGCACGCTGCAATTCGGCGGCTCGTTCATAGCAGATATCACCAAGCGCGGTAAAGAACTCGATATTTGCTTCCACGCTGAGGACATCGCGCGGATCAGGAGCCCGCGGCTTCGGGGGCGGAGCCTCTAGCATAGCGGCGCGTTTCCTTGACACCGGCGCGCGTCTATGCTGTATCCTCTCGGAAGCTGGTCGTTTCATACCGCTACCTTGGCCTCGCGCGCTCGGGCGCGGAGTCGCTGTTGGGCGGTCAGGCGACGGTGCATATTCACCGACACCTTAATAGCGACGCGGCTATACCGCCGGCCGGCGACGTGGTGATTTTCGAACGGCGCGCGCCCTTCTCGAAGCGCCGCGTGGTCGGCACAGAGAATCCGACGCACGTCGAAGGCATCGAGCACGATCGGATCCGACTCCCCGCAAGCCTCGCAGCGAACGTACGGGGGAAACATCGCCGCGCGGCGGAGGCGCTCTGCCCTCAAGCTCACGCAGCTGGCCTCGCGATATCGCCGCGGGTCTTATAGAAGGAGGAACCAAAGTCGAGCTGCTCATGGTACACGAGGATGGTTTCGAGGTCTGTAATGAACGGAAACCGCTGGCCACTCTCCGTGTCGAGGACGGATTTCCCAGTGAAAAACGTCAGGAGGAACGTCGAACCACCGAGCGCCCATTCGACGGTAATCCAATAGGTTGCCAGCAAGCTCCGGTCTTCCCCAGCTGGATTGATCCACACGACGCCCCCATGGGTCAGCATCGGCATGAACCCCGCGGTTTCGCTCGGTTGTGCGAGTCTCGCCCGTCGAGTTTCCCACCCCTTTTTTGCCGCGTCGCTACGTGAGCGCTTCTGCGCCCGTTTCGAAGATGTGCGAGGTGTCGATTTTCTGTTTCCGCCTCGCGTTTTCGTGACTCGTCCTCGCGCCGCGCGTACTTGTAGCGTGAGTTTCTTGAGCGCGCGAGTCTTGGCACCTTTCTTCCCACGCGTGCGTGGGCGCGAGCGGTCAAGCTTCTGGAACTGTTTTTCCAGCGATGCGAGGTGTTTTCGTGCCGCGCGGTACTTCGCGGGAGACGATGGCTTGCGTTCTGCCATAGCTAGCGCAATACCGTGCCGAAGCGCCCGCGGACCGCGGAGCGTCGAACGCGATCGTGTTGAACGGGGAGTGGGATGTGAAACAGGGGACGACGGCGGTTCGCCGAACTGCAATATATAGGAAGACAGTTCCGCGACCCGCGTTTACCCCGCGGGTCTTCTCTTTCATTACATCGCACCACCTTCTGACGATGACCGCACGACGCCCCAAATGATGAGGCCAGTAAAAACACCAACACCGATAACAAACGGCCAACCTTTGAAGTCGGCTTCCTGATCGGAACAAGGCTCCGGTTCTTGTAGGTGGTTCACCTGCATGGCGATCGATCTTACGGACCAGTCCGAGCACCCGGCCTGTCGCGCGATTTCACGAAAACTCAATGAAGGATCTTAAAGGAGATCGAAAACGAGCTCACGGTTAACCGAGCTGCGCATTACGTACCGCCGTTTTCGTCGGCGCCAAATGCCTGAAGCAAAACCGGTTCGATGACCTTGGAAGGTCCGACGCCAAGATCGCGTGCCTCGTTTCGAATCGTCTTCCAAACCCACATCGGGAGGGCGACCAGCATGGCGACGCGCTCGCCGTCGGCAAAGGGTCTAGAGGTTTTTCGCGTTTGCATGCCGCTGATTATAGAGAGGACATGAGCTGAAATTGACAGGGCTTCGCGGCCGGATGATAAACGGTATCTTATGGCCGCTCACAACTTGACGAAGGGCGAGCTCCTGCGCCGGCTACGTGCCTCGAAAAGGCCGGTGACCGCCCGCCAGCTTGAGCGCTGGTGGAAGCACGAGGGGATGTCGCGGCCTAGCCGGGAGCACGTTCCCGGCGTCCGCGGCTCGGTGAGCGTCTTTCCGTCAGAGGCATTTGCCCAGGCGGCAGCCCTTTACGATGCCGGCCACCCTGACCGCGAGGCAAACGGCCCAACTGATCGGCGCCTGGACGAGCGAGCCTTCCTCCTTTGGTGGTCGGGCAAGGCGATCGTCCAGCCGGTCCCGACGTTGCTGCTGCGCCTAGCATCGCCGTTTCTCGATGCTTTGGGCCGCGTTCAGGCTGAAGGTGGCAGCCAAGTCGTCAATGGCGGATCGGGTGACGTAGACCCCGCTTTTGATATTGCGGAGGCGAACGTTGCACAATATCGACACAAGGGTCAACGCGGTCCGCTGTTTCGAACGCTGTTTGCAAACCTTGGGCGAAAGAACAGCGACATGGTCTCCGTCATGATAACTGTGCTCACAGGTGCGCTCGGAGGCAGCCTGTTCCTCGGAGCGTCGCACACAGGGGAGGCGTCGCTGGCAGCGTTGGTACTTCGCGCCTTTGGGTTCGCCGACTTTCGACCTGGTGCTGACCCCGAAAGCGAAGGGCAAGAAATGCTTGGCGCTCTCCACATATTTGCAGATCGTTATAAGCTGACGGAGTTCGCCGTTGGTCTCACCGAAGAGGAACTTGCGATGTCGCGCAAATGCGTGCGCGCCGTCCTTGAAGACCTGCCAGTGATCTACGAGAGTTACGGACTGCTAATGGGAAGGCATTCCGCAACGAGAATTCTCCAAGCCTTTTCCCGCACAGCGACGGCAGCATTTAAGGCTACCTGGGTTCTCGGAATGGCCTGGGCGCTACGCAAACGAGGGACATTGGACGCGATCCGAATGCTCGATCAGATAGAAGACGCTCTCCCTCGCGCTAAGGCCCTTTTAACGCTTGCCGACGCTTTCCCGGAATATCGCAAGCTACTCTTGCAAAAGAACGCAAAGCGCCTCGCCGCGCTTCCTGAGGAAACTCGTAAAAAGATGGTCGATATCCTGAAGCCATCGATGACTTAGACGCATAAAGGTGCCCCCGGCCCGCGTCAACGAGCCGGAGGCGTCGCACCAGGAGGTATCACTCCCAATGCCAGAGCAGAAGTTTACGCTCCCCTATCCCCCTTTGCAAGTCCGCGCCGGCAGTGCTCGTCGTCGACGGCTACGGTATTAGCCTGCGCGTCTCTGTACGGTAAGCTACGCGTGGAGGACGGAATCGGCACGCACCGCCGCTGCCTCGCACTCGACCGGGCGGGTTCCGGCCTCGAACGCCTCGTGCTGTCTTGGGAAGAGCGGCACGATCTTACCTTGGAGAGCCTCGCATGGCTGCGCGCCATCGGCGCGGGCCTTATTCACCTTAGCGCCGACGGGCACGTGCTCACGCATTCGGTGCCATTCGGTTACGACGGGCACCCGATCCGGCGCGCGCAGGCACTCGCAATCGCGACCGGCCTCGATATCGACCTCGCGCGCGAGCTGATCCACTGGAAGCTCGACGGCCAACGCGCGAACCTCACCGGCTTCGCGTTGCCGATCTACAGTCGTTCGATCGTCGATGCGCGAGGCACTAGATCGTGCCGTTTCAATCGACGAAATGCGGTTGTGCGAGGCCAAAGCGGCTGCGATCTATTGGAACGCTTGGTCGACGGTTCCGATTCCCTTCGCGGTTGGGATCTTGCTCGCTTCCCGCAAAGTGGACGCGGTACGATTCGCGGGCTTCAATTTTAACCGGGACACCGCGCGCGGCAACCAATCCAATAAACGCGGTTTTGAACCTGATCCTGCTGTTGCTGCTGTTGCGCCGCGACGGGCGTGATAGCCGGTCCGGACAACGACATCAACATCGTCGCGCCAAGCAGCGAGGCGCAGGCCCCCTTGTGCCAGCCCGCCGTCTTGCGTGGCGCGGTTGGCATAGCGAACGGCTTGTCCTTTGGTATGCAATCAGACATGGCGTCACTCTCCCTTTTATGATGCGTCAGAGGCTCCTCGCCTGATGCATCGAAAGCCAAGATGACTTGTGGAGGTATCGACCGGCTCGGCGTGTCGCGCGGCCGGCCGGTAGCGTCGGCAGTAGTTCGGCGCGCACAAATGCGAGCCGCCTTTGATGACCTTTTGTGGAATCTTCACGTTGGTCGTTCTGGGGTCGTAGCTGTCGACCTCACGCCCGCCGCGCGGGTTCTGCGGAATGCAGCAGGCTTTTGCGGCGTCGGCCTGGTGCCGCGGCGAGTACCAGTCGGCCGTCCACTCCCAGACGTTGCCGATCATGTCGTACAGCCCGTAACCGTTCGGCGGGAACGCGGTGACCGGGGAGGTGCGCTCGAAGCCGTCCGCCCTGGTGTTCTGGCCAGGAAATTCGCCCTGCCAGGTATTGGCCATGTGGCGGCCCTCCGGCGTGAACTCATCGCCCCACGCGAACTCGGCGCCGTCGAGGCCGCCGCGCGCCGCAAACTCCCATTCCGCCTCGGTCGGGATATCCTTGCCGACCCATTTCGCGTAGGCGAGCGCGTCGTTGAAGGCGACATGCACGACAGGATGGTCGTCCAATCCACGAATGCTGCTTCCGGGGCCGTAGGGGTGTCGCCAGTTGGCGCCCTTGGCGAACGTCCACCACTGGCTGAAGTCGCGCAGGTTGACCGGATGGTTGGGCGGCGAGAACATCAGCGATCCCGCATAGACCATGTGCGGGAGCATTCCGGGATAATCCTTCGGGATCGGGCACGATCTCGGCCACGGTGACGTGACCGGTCGCCTTCACGAATGCGCGGAATTGCCGGTTTGTGACGGGATGACGATCCAGCCAGAACCCGTCCACGGTGACGCGATGCACCGGGGCTTCTTCCGGGTAATGCTTGTCCGACCCCATGCGAAAAGTGCCGCCGGGAATCCAGACCATCTGTTCGATATCGGCAGGACTGTCACAATTGGTGACGTCGGAGTTAAGTTTGGCAGCAGGGTGCACCGTCATCAAAGTGTGACCTCCCAACTGACTATCGACCTGCACCCTACGTAGGAGAATCCAGCGCCGCTATTGGACCGTGGTCCAATAGGAACCCAAGACCTATTGGGCTCAGGTCCAATATTCGTCCATTCATTTTGCTGTCACATTACCGCAACTCTTTGGCCGTCTGCCGTCCCGCTGGCCGCGCGGCGAGGCTCCTATCCAAGATACTCCACTGAGATCTTGGATTTGCCAGCCCGGCGCGGAGCGACAGATTACTCCGGTCAACACCAGAACGACTGTGCACTAGAAGGGCGGCTCCCCGGCAATCTGGGTGATGTGATGGATAACTATACTGTCTATCTCGTCGATGATGATGCTGGCGTACTGAAGGCGCTGTCGAGATTGCTCCGTGCCAAGGGATATGAGGTCAAACCATACTTGCGTCCGCAGGAATTTCTCGAACAGCACGATCCGACGGTTCTTGGCTGTGCCGTACTGGATGTTGTAATGCCCGGGCTCGACGGCTTAGAACTCCAGCAGGCACTGAGCGCTGGAGGCTCTCAGCGGCCGATCATTTTCATTACGGGAAAGAGTGATGTTCCCGCGAGTGTGCGCGCCATGAAGGCTGGTGCGATAGATTTCCTAACGAAGCCCGTAAAGGACAGAGACCTGCTCGAAGCCATACGACGCGCTGAAAATCGTGAGGCTGAGGACCGTCAGCGCCTCTCCGAACTGGAATCGATCCAGGCGAAAATCAAAACTTTGACCCCGCGCGAGCGGGAAGTCCTCACGCAGGTCGTCGCAGGGTTGCCCAACAAGCAGATTGCCCGCGATCTGGGTAGGGCGAAAACAACCGTCAAAGTCCATCGCAAACGGGTGATGACGAAATTGGGGGTGCGAACCGTGGCGGATCTCGTTCGCATGGTGGAGAAGGTCCCAATCTGAAATCGGGGGCGATTTGGCCCAATAAGGGACCGATACCGGCGCCATGTTTTTTACCTCGGCGCACCGTCTGAAGGCTTCGCTTTTACGGTCGGCGGCGTGCGGGCTATGCAATTAGGCATCCGCGGATGCAGATCAACGCGATGAGGACTGCTCAGCGGCGGGTCAGGATTGCATCCGCGGGAACAGCAAGGCGCTTCGCGTAGGCCGGCAGCTTGGCCTAATATTTCCTGACGATGGGTCTTGTCGTCGGAGGCGCTCCGGGTGCGGGCGGCGAGATAGAGAAGGTGACCCAGGTATTCCAGCCCGCTGGCCGATTTGCATTGTCGAATTCGCCGTAGGCCTTCAAATTGAGATAGCCCTGCATGTCGCCGACCGGAAACAGGAACCCGATCTGGGGACCGACGCCAAACACCTGGGACTGGAAGCAGCCGACACGGTCGCCTGAACCGCTGTCGCAGCCGATCTCCTTGTAGACATAGCCCACGAGGCCAACCATGACCTGCTTCGACAGGAACTGCGATGCACCCCAATCGAAGTGCAGGTCGACGCCGTTTTGATATTGCGTCGAATTGTTGATCAAATTGTAGGTGAAGCCGAGCACGCCGGAGACTTCGTGGCCGGTCTGCGGATTGAAATAGGTGTAGCCGCCGCCGGCGTCGATCGCGCCGTGTCCGATACCTATGTTGGAGAGGCGCGTGGACTGGTAGGCCCCAATCGGGATGTCGCCGTGATGTAGGTCATGTAGTTGTGGACGCCGGCATTCCAGCGCAATGCGAATTGCGGATACAGATCCCCAAAGCCCCATGTCGTGTCGCTGATGGTGTCGGACCGCGCGAAGGGAGATGTTGCCGCCGAACGGCGTCGTAGCGACGCCGGCAAGCGTCCCCGCCAGGCTGGTGCCGACGACGCCATAGATTCCCGTGAGGGACACTGCGCCTGGCCGCCGAGCACTGGCGTCTCGAATATGTAGGACGGGACCACAAAGCCAACATTGGCGTGGAGTTGACACTCAAGTTCAGATTGGTGTTGAGGGTAACATTCGCCGGGATCCTGCCGATCGAGAACTCGCGCGCACGCGCGACGTCGCGACCGGCGGAAACGGAGTCATGCTAGTAGATGGTCGCCAGCGACCAACCCGGCTGCAGCGGCGTGGCCGCGAGGCTGCCGAAGGTTCCAGGTACCCAGAAGCTCACGCCGCTTTCGTCGGCCAACGCCTTATGGGAAGAAAACATCATCGCGGACGCCAGAACGATTGCAGCAACGCCAAGTCTGCGTCGATGTGCTGAGATAGGCCGCCCGCTTTTCGCCGCGGCCAGTGCAATTCTCGCTGTCATGTTGGGCCCGTAAGTGGGTCGCCTTCCAATAGAATTCGGCGACATCGTAACCCTGGAGCAAGCGGGACTCACCATGTAACTTCAGCCAGAGATTTTATTTGCCAGGAAAAAGATGAATACTGCGACCAAAGAGCCACAGGCGCTACAGCAGGGATATGGCCGGGGTCTAGGAACGTACCGCTACGGCGTCCGCAGCTCGGTTAGGCACCGTACGATTGCGCGCTGGAGGTCTTGATCGCAAGTGCAGCAGCGCTCGATCGCCGCCATCGTTCGTAGTGTCTGCCTTTGCCGCACCTGTGGCCGCTGGCACGTTCGTTCGAGGCTGCGGTTGACGCGCATGCCGCGACTACGCAAAAAGCCGACGCGAGTCTCATGAGGCGACATTCCATGTTGGCCTGGTACTTCAAATCCGTGCCGTTTTCGCATAGACAGAGGTCGCTGAGACGGTTTGACTAAGCCGAGAGCACAACGCGGCAAATCGCCAACAAGGGAGTTGGAAAGATGCATGTGAACAGACGCCTTTTGCTCGGCTTGATGGCTTCGGTTGCCGCTGTGACGGTTGCTGGCACGCCAGCCGCCGCGCAGCAGACACAGAAGCCAAACGTCGTTTTCATCCTCGCTGACAACGTCGGCTACGGCGATTTGGGACCCTACGGCGGCGGAGAGCATCGCGGTGCACCGACGCCGAACATCGATCAAATGGCTCGCGAGGGACTGCGGCTCACCCAGTTCCTGGTCGAACCGGCCTGCACGCCGTCGCGAGCCGCGCTGATGACGGGCCAGTACTCGATCCGCAGCGGACTTTCGCTTATTGCCGTCGAAGGCAGTCCCAATACGCTTTCGGCACGCGCCTTCACTATGGGTGAATTGTTCAAGGGTGCTGGTTACGCCACGGCAATTTTCGGCAAGTGGCATCTTGGAAGCGAGCCACAAAGCCTTCCGACCGCGCATGGCTTCGACGAGTTTTACGGCATACCACCGAACCTTACCTGGGATGCGGCAACTTACGTCGACACGATTGAGTTGACCCACTCTATTCCAGCGCCACCTAACGTGCTTCTGGAACGGGGACCGCAGATTGTTCAGGCAACAGCCGGCGGTCCACTACAGACTGTGAAGCCATTCACACCGGAGGTGCGCGCCAACATTGACAATGAGCTGGTGGATAAATCGATCGACTTCATGCGCCGGCAGAAGGCCGCCGGGAACGTCTTTCTTCCTTTACCTGCCGTTCTCAATGGGCCACGCGCCCAATCTTCCATCCAAGCAATTCAAGGGCAAGTCGCGAATCGGAAACTTCGGCGACAAGATAATGGAGGGGGACTATCACGTCGGCCAAATCCTCGACACGTTGAAGGAACTCGGCATTGATAACGATACCATTGTCGTCTTCGCTTCCGATAACGGGCCGTCTGGCGAAACGGTACGCGAATTTGGCAACCAAGGAACGCCGGACATGGGCAATTCTGGCCCATTTCGCGGCGAGCTTGGCGAAGTGACAGAAGGCTCGATCCGGACAGCGGCGATCATCCGTTGGCCCGGCAAGGTCAAGCCGAACACAACCACATATGCCATGTTCTCAATCATGGATTTTTTGCCGACCTTCGCCAGTATTGTTGGCAGCAAGCTGCCGACGGACCGGCCAATTGACGGCGTGGATCAAACCGACGTCCTGCTCGGCAATAGCGCAATGGGACACCGTGAGAACCTCTTAAGCTTCATCGGTGCCGATCTGGTTGCAGCACGTTGGAAGCAGTGGCGCATCTATTTCACCGACGTTCACCCCACCGGCATCGGACCGCAACGGCAGCCCGGCTTTTTCTCAGCCAGCGCCCAAATGGCGGGCTATCCGAAGGTGTACAACATCGAGATGGACCCGCACGAGGATTTGATCGTCGGTGGATTGTTCACCTGGGTGTCGGAACCCGCGCTCAAAGGGGTCGATGAATATTTGGAAACACTCAAAAAATATCCGAACCCACCGGCACCGAATATCACCCAGTTCAAGAAAGGTGGTGGTGGTTAGGTTAAGCCGCAGCGCCTATTGTTCGCTAATTGGGATCCGGCCGTGCTCCCGCCCCGCCAGCAGTGAAAGCTGGGAAGAGGCGTGGACCCGAGCCTGGTCCTGATCCGTCCGGTGGGCGACGAGAGGATATGAACGCAGACAGTAGCGCGAAGAGTTCTCGACGGCTGACAGCCGCAAGGCGAAGACGTTCGCGTCAATTCCGTTAGCGAGGAAGACGGACAACGGCACGGCGGCGCCCATCAGCAAGGTCCGCCTTACGCACCCTATCAACGGACATGGTCGGCTCGGAAGGGCACGTTCGAAAGCTGCCAATACCGGAAGTGATCTGTTGATCACCTCATTGGCGCGGGCGGGCAGCGGCCGCCGCTATTGAGCGGCCATGGATTCGATTTTCTGAATGGCTTCAACGCAACCGGCTGATGCTGTCGATTTGTTCGACAGCAGACAAGCAGCGATTCGCCCCTCGCCCGGAACTATCTTTCCGCACGCTCCGATTATCTCGGCCTTGCACGCAATCACTGCATCCTTCAGGGCGTCAGCCGCGGTTTGCACGCTGGTCGCGGCTTCCCCAGCTCGAACGCGCACCTGATGCTAATCTTGTCCTCATGAGCTTGCATGCAGTAGATCATGCGGCCTTCACCGGGCGTCACCGTACTGCAATATTTCTGGATGTCTTCGGCGCAGGCGCTCTCGAGCCTGGTGACCTTGGCCGTCAGCTTCTCCAAAATCGTCTTCCTGAGATCTGTCTGCGCGGAACTTGAGCCAACTGACAAAATGACCAGCAAGGGCAACAGTCCAAGTTTGGCCAGCGATTTCACGGTGAATTTCATCGAACGTCCTCTGATGACTGGCTCCGAACCGCGCATCTTTGTCAAAGTCGCCGCGGTGTCGCGATGGAGGGCTAAGGGATGTTTTTTTGCACTATCCTCATTGAGCCAAGGAAAGCGTGAGACTTGAAACTCCAAGAGACAGATTGACACCAACCGAACCCTCGACAGAAAGCGGTTGCAAGGCGATCGAACGTCCCGTTCCGCCGAACAGGAGGTTGGCACCAACCCCAACACCTACGCCAATCGCGCCGCTCGCACCCACATAAGTGCCGGCAAGAGCTCCGCGTTTCGGACCTGCGGTGGGTGCAAATACGCCCCACGCCATGACCCCGCCTGCCGTGATTCCGACATCGAGACCAATTGTGCCCATCACACCCATCGGCTTGATGCTATGCCGTTGCACCAATTGCATCGACCGCCGTTTCAGCTCACTGCCCCTCATTTTTGGCGTGCCCTGTAAGCGTTCAGCTGCTGCTTGACGAAATTCAACCGCCGGACAATCTCGTCGGTGCCGGCAGCGACCTGTTCGGCGGAGTACGGACCGATCGCCTTATTGAACTTCACGGGATGACCTGTCGCATCGCTGGTGAGAAATTTACCTTTGAAAATTCTAGCGCGCCTCGGATCCTCGACGGGGCCACCGGAAGCAGTGATGAAGTCGCCCTTGCGCGGCATCGTCATGACTGCACCACCTTGACAACGCTATGCGGACCGCCAGGGCTCAGTTGTGGCGGCGGTGGGGCTTCTTTGCCGTAAGACGCTCGCCAGCCAGCCCACCGTAAGCTCAATGTCCGGGAAACAATGTTGGAACTAAATTTTGGGAGGTGCCGATGTGCCAAAGAGCGATGATTTGCGGTACGGCGCGCCGGGGATACCGCCGTTCATCTCTGCGTCGACATGCAGAAGATGTTTGCCGAGGACACCGAATGGGAAAATGCCGTGGCTGAAGCACGTACTGCCGAACATAGCTGCCATCACGTCCGCTCATCCAGAAGAAGACGATCCTCACGCGCTTCATCCCGGCCAGGAAACCCGGACAAGGTGTCGGGATGTGGCGGCATTACTATGAAAGATGGGCATCGATGACTATTGATCAGATTGGGCCCGAGATGGTCGGCCTTGTTCCCGAGCTTGCGGCATTCGTTCCTCCTGCCCGCGTTTTTGACAAGCACGTCTATTCTCCCTGGACGGGAAGCGACCTCCATCAGCAGCTGCGAAGCACCGGGATAGAGACCGTCATTATCACCGGCGGCGAAACTGACGTATGCGTCCTGAGTACGATGCTCGGCGCAATCGACTGGGGCTTCCGCGTCATCCTCGTGACGGACGCCCTCTGCAGCTCGGCGGACGAAACCCACGTGATGATGAATATCTACATCTAACCGGTTCGGTTTACAGGTCGAGACCGTCACGACCGAGACTTTGTTGGACCGCTGGCCCCGCGGTACACGGGCAAGCAGGGCATCATGAGCGAGGCCCCGTCATACCTCGTACAAATCCTCCTGCCGAAGGAGACGGGCAACGGGCAGCCTGTCCCGCGGGAGCTGGTTTGAGGATCTCCTTGAAGAACTGACTGGCGAGTTTGGCGGCGTGACCAGTTTCATCCGGGGCTCCCGGCCAAGGCCTGTGGCGCAGCGGCAGCGTAACGGAGCGGGACAATATCGCGGTCGTCGAGGTTATGGCAGAGCGCCTTGTCCCTGAGTTCTGGCGGTCGCTGCGTGAGCGGCTCGAACGCGAACTTTCCCAAGACGAAATCGTCATTCGCGCCCAGGAAATCATCACCCTGTGACAATCGTTGGAGACAAAGCCGTAACGTCAGAGCAGTTCACTCGCAAAATCCGTCGCGCCGCAGGAAGGACTTGTTGATCGCCACCGCCGCTTTGGCGCCTTCCGCGATGGCGACCGATACGAGTAGAACGTCGCGCGACACGTCACCGGCCACATATACGCCCGGCACGCTGGTCTCCTCCGTAGCCGGATCCGTGACGACACCTCCCTTTTCATCGCGTTTGCAGCCAAGGCGCTGGGACAGGTCAGACGCCTGATGGCAACCGGTCGAAGAACAGACCTGCCCGTTCCAGCTCGGGGCCGCTTTCGAACTTGATCTTCGTGAGAATTCCGTTCGGCCTTCCAGGGCCACGACCGGTTCGCCGCGCAGTGGGATGCCGTGTTGCTTCAGCTTTCGAGTTGCATTCGCGCTGACCTCGGTGCCGTCGCTGCAAGCCACGACATCCGCCCATCCAGTGCTTCATCATGACCGCAAGGTCCGCCCCCTTGTCCCCCTTGCCGAATGCGGCCACCGGTTTGCCGGCATATTCGAAGCCGTCGCAGTACAGACAGTGATGGACCGAAATTCCGTAGAGAGGCTCGATCCCCGCTACCTGTGGAAGTTCATCCACGATGCCGGTCGCCAGGAGCACCTTGGAAGCGACGCCGCCTTCACCCCCGGCACAGTCAAACGCAAAGCCGCCTTCGGCAGGCCTGATGTCAGTCACCCGCGCTTCTCGAAATAAAACCGACTTGTAACGTGTCAATTCCTGCCGGGCTTCTTTCAGGAATGTGGGAGGGAGGCTGGCCTTCACGTCCCAGCAGCCCATGGATCGCCTTCGAAGCGCGGTTGCGCGGCTGGTTAATGTCGCAAAGCAGAACCTGCCGGTGGCATCGTCCCAGGATCAGGGCAGCGCTCAATCCGGCAGGTCCGCCGCCAACGATGACTACATCGATTTTCATGCCGAGCACCTTCCTTCCCGATTTTATATGGGATGCTTACCCATGCTCGCTTGCGAATTCTGCGATGACATTGAGAAATTCTAAGGGTGATTAATCGATCGTTGCCTCCGGCTGAATTCAAAATAAATTTCATGTTAGCTTGCGACATTTCCAGCAGCATTGCTTGGTAAGTGTGTACTTTGCGGTGAAAATAAATCAAATCCTTTGCTCCAACTGGCTAACCGTCATCGTCTTTGAAATCTTCTGTAGGGTGTCCACTGGATTTTCGATAACAAAGGTAGCCACTGGTTTTGGGTCTTGAATGCACTGGGGGGCTAATGAGCCGAGTTGCTGCAACTGAGTGCGTAGGGTCACCTTTCGAGCTTCTGACAGTAGCCTGAGTGGTCCGCTGGGCTTTCGCGGTTATTCGGACTGCGCGCGGGCTCTTGATGCGTTGCCGATTTACGTTTGCTCATCTGATACTCACAGGAGGGATTGGAACCAAAGCAGTCACTCGTGCAGAGACAACAGGGTGTGCAGTTTAACGTTCGATGTCAGTTCAATGGAAGTCCTTAGACCAGACGGTGTGCCTGTACTGCTACTTTCGTCGGCGTCGTGTTTGCCTGAGGAGACGGTTTTGCTCTGGCCCGAGAGCTCGTTTGCATTTTTCGCTACGTGCTGTCGGTATCGATGCGGTATATCATTCCCGGAAGCACCAGTGACTAGATTCTGCGGCTTCGAAGGGCCGTGCTTATCTTTTCGCTGACCATTAGATTAGCTTCGTGCCGTGGTCTGCTGCTGCGTGCGGCGTAGGCTTCATCATCCGAAGGCGCAACTCACTCTGTTTG